>CAWCGU010000008.1:0-38516 GCA_963795195.1 uncultured Thermoleophilia bacterium | reverse complement strand
GCCGAACGTCCGGCAGTACACCCCAGGGGAGGTCAATTGGGACGTTCGGCGGGAAGGGGGTCTGCGGAGGCGCTTTCGGAGGGCGTGGCGAAGGGGGTGCTGCGCGCGGCCGGGGCGGCGGTCCCGGAAGGCGGGGAGGCCGACGACGCCGATGGGGCGGTGGCGATCGCCGTGCGCATCGGCTGGCCGGTGGCGCTCAAGCTGTCGGCCCCCGAGCTCACGCACAAGAGCGAGATCGGCGGGATTGCGCTGGGAATCGAGGACGAGGCCGAGCTACGGGCAGCCTGTGAGCGACTCGCCTCCTCGCCCCTCCATCGCCGAACGTCGGGATTACGGACACATGCGGTGGTAAATCCGACGTTCGGCGCGGGAGGAGGGGCGCGGTTCCTTGTCGAGCGGATCGAGCCGCGCGGCCTCGAGCTGATCGTCGCGGCCCGCGCCGACGCCGTCGTCCCGGCGCTGATCGTCGGCCTCGGCGGCGTCTGGACCGAGGCGCTCGCGGATGCGGTCGTCATTCCCCTCCCCGCCGACGCCGCCAGAATCGAGCGAGCTCTCCAGTCGCTGCGCGGCGCCCCGCTGCTCTTCGGGGCTCGCGCCCAGACAAGCTGGGATATCGGCGCGCTGTGCGGCCTTTGCGTCCAGGTCGCCGAGCTGCTGGGATCCGGTGGCCACGAGCTGATCGAACTGAACCCGGTCGTCGTTCATCTCGACGGCGAGGGCTGCGTCGCGCTCGACGCCGTGGTCCGCTGAGAGCTCGGCGCCGTCCGAGTCAGTGAACCAATCCGGCGTTTGCTGCGAATAGAGCCCTATCGGGCCTGCGACAGCGCCGGCCTTTCACGTCGAAAGGGAGACTTATGCAACACAAGGCAAGGACGCGCCGGGCGCTGGCGCTGAGTGCCGTCACGCTGGGCGGCGGGCTGATTTTCGCCGCACCCAGCTACGCGGTGCACCAAACGGTTTACGGCTTGACAGACGAGGATCCGAGCAGGATCGTCACCTTCGCGGTCGGAGCGCCACAGGCGGCCACCGGGCCTGTCGTGCTGGCGGACGCAAACGGTCTGGCGCTCCCGCTCACAGACGACAACCTCGTCGGAATCGACTACCGGCCTCGGACCAACACGCTCTACGGCGCGTCCGACAACGGGGTGCTCTACCGGATCGCCCCGCCGACGGTTTCGGCGCCGCAGTTCCGTGCCACCTCGCTGGGCACGATCACCGACCCCGCGGATGTCGCCAGCGCCTTCGGGTTCAACCCCGCCGCCGACCGGCTGCGCCTCAGCAACGTCAACGACGACAACCTCCGCATTGACGTCGATGCACGAACGACGACGGTGGACGGAGTGCTCGCGTTCGCGGTCGGCGACGCCAACTTTGGCGCCAACCCGCAGGTCGCCGCCGCCGACTACACGAACTCATTCGACGGCACGACAACGACGACCCTGTTCAACATCGAAGCCGGCAACGACGTCCTCGTCGACCAGACGCCGGCCAACTCCGGCACGCTGAACACGGTCGGCTCGCTCGGTGTCGGAGCGATCACCGAGATCGCCGGCCTGGACATCGAGGGATCGACGGGCACCGCCTACGCGGCGCTCAACCTTCTCGGAGACCCGGCGGTCTCGAAGTTCTACCGCGTCAACCTGACGACCGGCGCGGCGACGCCGCTCGGCATGGGCACGATCGCCGGTGGGGAACTGATCGAGAGCGTCACCCTCCCTCCCACCGACCTTGTCGGGTTCAACGACACGGTCACCTCGGTAGCGGAGAACGGCGGCACGGTCAAGGTCAGCGTCACCCGCACCGGGCCGATCAACCAGCAGGGCACGGTCACCTACACGACCGAGCTGCCCGCCGGGAGCACGGCAACCGCTGATGACTTCACGGCAACCACCGGGGTGCTGACGTTCGCGCCCGGCGACGCCACCGAGTCGTTCACGGTGCCGATCACCGACGACACCGCCGACGAGAGCGACGAGACGTTCGGCGTTCGCCTGCAGGCGCCGATCAGCGCCAGCCTGAACCTGGCGACGCCGCCGACCTCGACGGTCAACATCGTCGACAACGACGACACGCCGCTCACACCGGTTCCCCCCGTCGTGGGCAAGCCGGGCGCCGCACCGCTGGGACTGATCAGCGCCCCGGCGCAGCGGCTGGACCGCTCGATCAAGGTCAGGGTCAGCTGCGACGAGGCCTGCGGCGCCGGGCTGACGCTCTCGCTCGGTCGGCGCGTACTGAACGCCCAGGGCGCGAGCCTCGGCGACTCCGGCAATGCCACGGTCAAGTTCAGGCTCAGTCGCGCTGAACTCAAGGCCGCAAAGAAAAAGGCGAGGACGCCCAGGGGCGCCAAGCTGCGCGTCGCCGGCGTGTTCGCCGACGCCGACGGCACCTCGACCAGCTCGATCAGGTTCCGAGTCGGGTAGGGAAACCCATAACGGGACGACGCAAACGGGGCTCGCTCAGGCGGGGCCCCGTTTCGTCGACCTCGGTTGCATTCCGCCGCCGGATGGTATTTAATGGATGCGTTAATTAACTCATCCGTTATATGCCCACAGACCAACTCAGCCTGACCTTCGCCGCACTCGCCGATCCGACGCGCCGCTCGATCCTCAGCCGGCTCGCCGAGGGCGAGGCGACGGTTAGCCAACTCGCCGAACCGTTCCCGATGAGCTTGCCGGCGATCTCGCGCCACCTGAAGACACTCGAGCGCGCAGGATTGATCGTTCGCAGCCGGGACGCGCAGTGGCGGCCAAGCCGCATGCGTGCCAGGCCACTCGACGACGCCGTCGAGTGGATGCTGTCGCGCAAGCAGACGTGGGAAACCCGAATGGACCGACTCGACGCGCATCTGCGCGCCAAAGGAGCAGACGATGAATGACGCGACCCCAGCCGCGACCGAGGACCTGACGGTCCTGATCACCCGGATCTTCGAAGCGCCCCGAGAGCAGGTCTTTCGCGCCTGGATCGAGCCCGACCAGGTTGCCGCGTGGTATGGGCCCGAGCACGCCGACGCACCCCGCGAGCGGATCACCATCGACGCCCGAGTCGGCGGGCGGTTCGAGCTGACGATGGTGCAGCGCGATGGTGGCAACGAGTTCTCGATCGGCTACGACATCCTCGAGCTGGTCGAGCCCGAGCTGCTCGTGATGCGCTCGGACCCGATGCCTGAGGTCGGCATGCACGAGCCGACGGTGCTGCGCCTCGAGTTCCACGACCACGGCGGGAAGACCCGGATGACGATGAGCGACGGCCCCTACCCCGCCGGGCGCGGCCATGCCGAGGCCGGTTGGACCTCGGCGTTCGACAGCCTCGCAAGGATCCTCAGCCCCTGAGCGCCGCAGGCGCCTCAGCCATCGGTACGGGCGTACCGCCCCGACGTTCGGCGATTGCTGCGATGAGTTTCGCGCGTCCTCGCGGTCCATAGACCAGACACCCACGAAGGAGGACGCAAATGCCTGAGACCACCACCAAGACCAACCTCACCCAGGTCGGCGCCATCGTCGTTCCGGTCAGCGATCAGGACCGCGCGCTGGCCTTCTACACCGAGCACCTCGGCTTCCAGCTGCGCGACGACATTCCCATGGGCGATCCGTCCGGGATGCGCTGGATCGAAGTCGGCCACCCGGGCACGGAGACGACTATCGCGCTGTTCCCGCCGCGTCCCGGCGACCCAGTCGGCATCGAAACCCACATTTTCCTCTCGAGCTCCGACATCCACGCCGACCACGCCGCGCTGAAGGCCGCCGGAGTCGACGTCGACGACGAGGTCTCCGAGATGGGCGAGCCGGTGCCGCCGATGTTCTGGCTGCGCGACCCCGACGGCAACAACCTCAGCATCGTCGAGAGGGACTGAGCGGAGAACGGATCATCGGAAGTGGCCGATGGAAACCGCGTTGTCCGGGGTCAGGTAGCTGGTGATCTCAGACCAGAGGATCTCGCTGTAGTCGTTCGAGGTCTGCGCCGCGCTCAGACCCTTGGTGGCCGCGATCGCGAGCGAGATCCGGCGGGAGGGGAAGCCGAGGCCGTAGTAGAAGTTCCCGCCGAAGGCATTGAAGGGGGCGAAGTTCGAGGTCAGGTCCGGCGAAAGGCGCTCGCGGGCCGACGCCGGTGAGATCAGCGCCCCCGTGCCCAACGCCCTTGCAGCCTTGACCACGTTGCCGATGGTCGATGACATCAGCGTGCTCTTCGCGATCCCCAGGACGAGCTCCAGAAGGTCGCGTCCTCGTAGAAGCCGCGCTCGGCGGTGTAGGAATGCAAAACCGGTTCCGGCATCGCGGGCAGTGCCGAGATATTCGTCTGAGTCAGCCCGAGCGGCCCCAGAATCCGCCGCCGCAGCAGCGTCGCCGTCTGAGCGCCGGTGACCTCGTGGATGACCCTGCTGATGATGATGAACCCGGTGTGGGCATAGTGAAAGCAGGTGCCCGGGTCGCAGATCAGCTCGCGCGCGAGAGCGGTGTCGAGCAGCTCCTGCGAGGTCCACTGGCGAAACGGGTTGGCGAAAAGCTCGTCGAGGAATTCCTGGTTCTCCTGGATCCAGTCCGGATAGCCCGAGGTCGCCGAGGCGAGCATCCTCAGCGTCACCTGGTCGGCGTTCGGGTAGTCCGGGTACCACTCGGAGATGGGGTCGTCGAGCGAGAGCCGGCCAGCCTCGTCGAGCTGCAGCAGCAGGTCGATCAGGAAGGGAATCGCGATCGAGCCGATGCGGAAGTGCATGCGCAGGTTGGCCGGCTCCCCGGCCATCGATTCTCCGCGCGCGACCCGCGTGAGCATGCGGTTGCCGATGTCGATCCGCACGATGGCGGCACGAAGATCGTTCTCCTCGATCGTCTGATCGATGACGGACTCGACGCCGCGGCGCGCGTCGGCGAAGGTGCTGCACTACTTGCACCCTCCCGGCCCGCATGCCGAGAAACTCAACGCGAGCGATGCGACGACGCATCCACGCTCTTGCTGGATAATCCGGGCGATGTCTGAGCAAAACGTTGCCAGGTTGAAGCTCGGGTTCGAGCGCTTCGAGCGCACGGGCGTGCCGGACTTCGATCTCTTCGACCCCGAGGTCGAGCTGATCAACTTCGACGCATTCCCGCTGACGCGCCCCTACCACGGCGTCGAGGGAGTGATCGCCTGGCTGACCGACATGAGCGAGCCCTTCGACGATTTCCGCTTTGAGCTGGTCGACGTGCTGGCCTACAACGACCACGACCTTGTGACCAGCCTGCGCGCCAGCGGCAACTCGAAGAGCGGCGGACCGCCGTTCGACCTGACCTGGGCGGCTGTCTACTCGTTCCGCGACGGCAAGCTGTTCCGGGTGCAGGGCCTGCGCACCGCCGAGGAAGCGCTCGAAGTCGCCGGGCTCAGCTGACCAGGCAATACTGGTTCGGCGATGCAGGAGCGCGAAGAACTCATCAAGCGACTGTATGTGCTGTTCACCCAGGGGGACGCTGCTGCCGCAGACCTGGTCGCAGAGGACTTCGTCGTCGACTTCTCCCGCCGGCTGCTGGACGGGTTCGTGCTGCGCGGCCGCGATCAGTTCCGTGCGGCCTTCGAGCGCGGCGAGCTGAAACGCGAATGGACGACCTGGCCCTCCTGGGAGGCCGTCGAGATGCACAGCGCCGGCGACAAGTTGCTCGCCTTCATGCGCTTCTCGGGCACCGGCAAGGTCAGCGGCATCGACGTCTCCGTCGTGGTCGGCAACCTCTGGACCTTCCGCGAGGGCGAGCCGGCCGAGCTCGCCTACCTCGGCGAGGACCGCGCCGCGGCCTTCGAGGCCGCCGGCATCCCCGAATAGCCCGCCCCACACGCAGCGTCCCCAAACCCGCAAGCACGCGGAACGTCCCGGAACCCGTCAAAGGGGGTGGACTCCTGGACGTTGCGCGTTGGTTTTGTGTGGTGTGGGGTTGACCTTGTAGTTAATTGCACGTTGTGGTACTTTGGGGCCATCGAGGCCTCCACACCTACACGCACGCACGACTCAGGCACGAACGGGGGCTCTGCCGACGCCTCGGCGGGTGGACCGGGGAAGGCGCCCGCGATTGGGCCGGACCGCTCCTATGACGCGATCGTCGTCGGCGGTGGGCACAACGGGCTGACGACCGCCGCCTATCTCGCCCATTCGGGGCTCAAGGTGGTCGTGCTCGAGCGACGGCCGATTCTTGGCGGCGCCTGCGTCACCGAGGAGGTCTGGCCCGGTGCCCGGGTGTCGCGCGCCTCCTACGTCGTCTCGATGCTCCAGCCGAAGGTCGTCTCCGATCTGCGGCTGCACGACTTCGGATACAGGGCGGTGCCGCTCGATCCCGCCTACGCCGCACTGACCGAGAAGGGGCCGATCTTCTTCCACAACGAGGCCGCCAAGACGCAGGACTCGATCCGCCCCCACTCCGCCCACGACGCCGAGGTCTACGCCGACTTCGAGGACCTGCTCGACCGCACCGCCGGGTTCCTGCGGCCGATGATGCTGCGCGAGCCGCCCGCGCTTGGGTCAAAGAACCCGGGCGATCTCGTCTCGCTGCTTCGCGAAGGCGCCCGCGCCGCGGGGCTCTCGCGCCGCGACGTCCACGACCTGGTTCGCATCTTCACGATGTCGGTCGCAGACCTGCTCGACGACTGGTTCGAGCACGAGGGCATCAAGGGCTCAATCGCTTCGACCGGCGTCGTCGGCGTCTGGGCCGGGCCGCGCACGCCCGGCACCGCCTACAACCTTTTGCACCACGCGCTGGGGGAACTCGACGGGATCTCGGGCGGCTGGGGGCAGGTGATCGGCGGCATGGGCGCGATCAGCCAGGCGATCGCGCGCTCGGCCGAGTCCGCCGGCGCTGAGATCCGCACCGACGCCGAGGTCGCCTCGATCGACGTCACGGCGGGAAGGGTGAGCGGCGTGACGCTCGCCGACGGCATCGAGCTGCGGGCGCCGATCGTCGCCTCCGGCGCGCATCCGAAGACGACGGTGCTCGACCTCGCCGGCGCCGAGAACTTCCCCAACGACGTCGCCGACGACATGCGCCGCTACCGCACACGCGGCGCCTCAGTGAAGATCAACATGGTGCTCTCCGAAGCGCCGCGCTACGAGGGCGTCTCCGCTGACGAGCAGCAGATGCTCGAGCGCACCGGCGTCAACCTCTGTCCCTCAATCGACTACCTCGAGGCCGCCTGGCAGGACGCGCTCGCCGGCCGCCCAGCGACCAACCCCTACGTCGAGGCCGAGTTGCCCTCCGCGATCGACTCCAGCCTGACCGACGACGGCCGCTGGGTGATGACGATGTTCACGCAGTTCGGCCCGCCCGGCGAGGAGGCCTGGGCCGGCGACGCGCGCGAGCGCTACGCCGACGCCTGCGTCGCCCACCTCGCCCGTTACGCGCCCAACGTCCCCGGCGCGATCGTCGAGCGCGAGGTGCTGGCGCCGCCCGACCTCGAGCGCATCTTCGGCCTCACGGGCGGCTCGATCTTCCAGGGGGAGCAGGGCCTCGACCAGATGGCCTTCATGCGCCCTTCCCCCATGCTCGCCCAGTACGCGACGCCCGTCGACGGCCTCTATCTCTGCGGCGCGGGCACCCATCCCGGCGGCGGCGTGATGGCGGCGGCGGGACACAATGCCGCCAAGCGGATCCTCAAGGACCGCAGGCGCTCGCGGCGGCCCTGGCGCCGCAAGGCCACCGCTTCCTGAAGCGCTTCCTAAAGGGGTCAGACCCCTTTAGGAATCTTTCGGAGGGTTTGTGGCAGCGCTAGCCTGCCCCTGTGAACGCAGACGAAACGGTGGGGCTCGCGCTCTTCGGGATCCTCTGGCTCGCCGGCTGGCTGATCCCCACGATCATCTGCGTGCTCAAGGGCAAGTGGATCCTCGCCGCGGCCAACTTCTTCCTCTTCTTCACCTTCCCGTTCGCGATCCTCGGCGCGATCCGCCTCGCCAAGCCGGACTCCTGGTGGGCCAAGCGCAATTACGGGCCGGAGGAGATGCGCCAGGCGCGTGAGCGCTACGAATCGCCCCGGGGTGAGATCCCGCTGCCGAGAATGGGGGTGCCGACGGTGACCAGCGGAACGCCGCTGGGCGGGCCGCTTCCACGGGCGCAGGTGCCGCCCCCCGCCGGTACGCCGCCGCCCGCCGCCACAGGCGGGTTCTCATCGACGCCGGCAGCCCGGCACGCCTGGCTATGCGGCGTCTGCGGCCAGGGCTTCAACCGCGAAAGCCAGGTCGACAAGCACTCCTACGCCGAGCACGGCGTCAGGGGAGTGGCCACCAAGCCCCTGCCCGGCTGAGGCCGGCGTGGTGGCGTAGCCGGCGAACGATGGCTCCTCGGTCCAGGGGGGTTGGACCAGCCGGCCATCGTTCGCTGGCGCCGCTCTCGATCGCCCCGTGAGCCGGCCGAACCAGGGACGGCAGGACCTGGAGCGCAAGCGTTGATCAGCCGCCGGCGCCCGCCTGCAGAATCTCCCTGATCCGCGCCAGGTCCGCGCGATTCGCCCGCCGCATCGCCGCTGACATCATCGGCGCGCCGACCTTGGAGAAGCCGGAAGGCTCGCCGCGGTTGCGCAGCGTCATCCGGGTGCCGCCGTCCGCGTCGGCGAATGCGTAGGTCGTTTCCATCGGGAAGGGACCCTGGGAGGTGCTCATCACGAAGCGCTCGCCGGGTACCAACTCGCGGACCTCGTAGGTGTATTCGAGTCTGCGGCCCAGAAACTGCGCCACGAAGGCGAAGCGCGAGCCGACGGTCAGCGGCCGCTCGGTCTCCCAAGCGACCGACCTGATGTTGGCGTACCACTCGGTGGCGTTGTCGGGCTCAATCGCAAAGGCCGCGACATCAGCCCGTGGACGGGCGATCACAACTTCGGTTTCGACGTCTACGGCCACCGGTGGATCGTAATCCTGACCTGCGTGACCTGACGGCTGGCATGCGGGCGTAGATGACCCACGTCTCAGCGGCGCCGCCCGGCAACGGGCGACAGGGAGTCGGCCAGCCGCTGCCACTGAGCCGGATCCCAGAAGCCCCGCGCTCTGCCCGAGGGTGACGGCAGGACGTGGACCTTCGCCCCGGCGAACGGCTCCGGCTGCTCGCCGTATTCAGTCCGGTGGCCGAGCGCTTCGCTCGCGGCGCGCTTACTGGTGAAGGCGATCCAGGCCGGCTGATGCTCCTCGAGCTTCTCGATCAAGCCGGGAACATCAAAACCGCCGCTGCCGATCTCCCGGTCTGACCCCGACCGCGTCTTGCAAACGTCGGTCAGCCCGATCCCCCACTGCAGCACCTCCCGGAACTCGAGCGGCTCGAGCCGCCTCGGCGTCAGGCCGATCTCATGCAGCGTCGGCCAGAAGTGGTTGCCGGGGCCGGCGTAAGGCGCCCCTACCCGCGCGGAAACGGCGCTCGCCGCGGTTCCGCAGAACACGACCCGAAGGCCGGGGCCGAGGACGTCGGGGAGGATCACCGGCTGCCCGGGATGGGCCGGCGACTCGTTCGCACTAGCGCGGGCCCGCACTGAGCACGATCGCCACAGTGCCGCCGGCCGGCAGCACTGTGCCCGGCTTCGGCTTGAGGCGGATCAGCCTGCCGCGCTTGACCTTGGCGGAGTGCCGGCGGCTGACCTTGCCGGCGGCGCAGCCTGCCGCGATGAGCTTACGCCTGGCCGCGCGCAGACCGGCTCCCCGCTTTATCTGCGGAACTGTGCACGCGGGATCAGGGTTCGGACCCGGGTCGGGATCCGGTGTGGGGCCAGGGTCAGGGTCGGGTATGGGACCCGGATCAGGGCCGGGCGGCTCGGCAACGCGGAAGCTGACGGAAGCCGGCGTTGCGTCGGGATTCCCGGCCGCGTCGGTCGCGCGAACCTCGAAGACATATTCGCCGCTGCCCAGTGGACCGATCGTGGCGCTGTTGCCGGGACCGCTGCAGGCCGCGAACGCGGGCGGCGGCGATCCGATTCGAGAGTGACGGCACTGGAAGGTAGCGCTCGGGTCACTGGAGGAAAACGCGAAGGCCGGCCGGCTCTCGGCGCCCGTCGGGCCCGAGTCGATCGTCGTCTGCGGCGGGGTGGTGTCGACCGTAAAGGCGTGGAGCGCAGATGAACTGTTGCCGGCGATGTCGGTGCCCACCACCTCGAGGGTGTGGTCGCCGTCGGCGAGCACGCCGAGCGTCAGCGGGGACGTACACGGCGTGCCGGCGGGGCTGTCCAGACGGCACTCGAACGTGGTGCCCGGCTCATTCGAGCTGAAGGTGAAGCTCGGGGTTTGGTCGTTGGTGAGGGGCGGCTGGCCCGGTATCAGCGTGACGAGCGGGGCGGTTGTATCGACCTCGACTGCGCCGAGATCGCAGTTGCCACCCTGTGGCCGCGCAGCCCCCCGCTGGTCACGGACCAGTCCGTCACAGGAAGCGTTCGGCCAGGAGTTGCGGTACGGACTTGCCGTCGGGATCGCCATCGTCGGCGTCGGTCCGCCGTTGTCGGCGAGGGCGCCGAGGGGAACCGACGGTGGGATGATCGCCTGAGCTCCGTTGATGATCCCGGCCTTGCCTGTCTCGGCGTGGGAACCAATCGAGTTCGTGCCAAAGAGGTTGACGAGCCATTCGCCTTCGTTGGCGCCGGCGGTGGTGGCAGAAGGGGCGTCGCTGACCAGATCGGTCACGGCATCCCGGCTGAAGGCGAGAATCGAGCCGCGGATCACGAGCTCTGCGAAACGCTGAATGGCCGAGTCGTAGCCGAGGTTGTAGAGGGCGCCGCCGCCCTGTGGCGCGCCGTTGTCGGCCAGCGTCGAGAACGTGATCTCGACCGTGCCGCTGAGGTTGAAGATCGCCCCGCCCAGACCCTTGCCGAGCGTGCCACAAGAGCCGGCTGCCGAGCAGGTGCCGCCCGCGGCGACGTTGCCGGCGAGCGTGCTGTTGACGATCTTCAGCTCGCCCTGCATGTTGAAGACGGCGCCTCCCATGCCGGCGCCGGTGCCGCCGCAGCAGTCGTCGAATTGCTCGGGATTGCCGCTGCCTCCGCCGAAGCCGCCCACCCCGGCGGGCCAGATCACCGATGCAAGGGACGTATTGTCGATCTCCCGGTTTGCCGCACCGCCGCCGCCACCGAAGCCGCCGGAACCGCCTGCTGCGCCGCCGCCACCGCCGAAGCCACCGCCACCGCCGCCGCCCTGAAAATCGGCGAGCGAGTGGGCCTCTCTCGGGCCACCTCCGCCGCCGCCGACGCCGCCGCCGCCGCTGCCGTTGGGGGTGGTTCCTCCGCTGCCGCCCTGACCGAAGCCGCCGCCCACGCGCTCGGAGCCCGGGATTGGCTCCTGCCCGGTCGGGCCGCCGCCGGCGCCGCCGCCCGATCCCGCCCCTCCCCTACCGCCCGCTCCGTACTGGGTGTCACCGAAGTTGCCGGTCACACCGCTGCCGCCCAGTCCGGTCGCCGCGCCACCACCGGCTCCACCGCTTCCGTAGCGGGGACTGAAATCAGGGTTCGAGCCTCCATCACCGCCGTTGCCACCGTTGTCAGCGGCGATGAATCCGCCACCTCCACCCCCGCCGCCGGCGGCGCCGATAGCCGCTTCACCGCCAGCGCCGCCGGTGGCACCGCCGAAGCTCCCGGACCCGAAGCCGCCGCCATTAAAACCGGACACGTCCTCACCGATGCCTCCGCCTCCGCGGAAGTCGACCGTCCCAGCGAGTCTGCCGACGATGTCGCCGCCCCTCGCCTCGTTCTGGGTCACGGTCACGGCATCCAGCGTCAGCCGGCCTTGGTTGAAGATCGCTCCGCCGAGGCCGGCCCCGGCGCCACCCGCCGAGGCCGAACCGCCTCTCGCGAGGCCGCCGGTCAGCGTCAGTTCGTGGAGAGTCAGATTGCCGGCTCCGGGCGATGTGTAGTTCGCGGTCGCCGAGCGCGCCGGGTCGGCGCCCACGAAGAAGAAGCGGAATTTGGGCGCCATCGCGAAACGCTGGATCGTCGCGCCGTTGCCCTCGATCGTGATCGTCGAGGAGATCGCCGGCAGGCCGTTGGGGCCGTACCAGTTGTTGTTGACCGTGTTGAGCGTGTAGAGACAATCCGGGGCCAAGCGGAGTGTGTCGGGGCCCGCCTGCGAGTTGGCCGCGTTGATTGCGGTGACCAGCGCTGGGGCCCCGCAGCCGACGTCGATCGTCGCCGCTTGGGCAGGCGCCGCCGCCGTCCAGGCCAGCAAGCCGACGAGCGCCCCCATTCTTGAAATTGGCCTTCGGAGGTTCATCTCCCTGATACCGCCCCGGCTCGCAAGCTTACATTGGAACAACGCGCGAGGCCCGCCCGGTCAAGCCGGACGGGCCTCGCGTTCCATCCCTGCGTGCGCCTTGCGGCGCGCGGCTACTCGATGCTGAATTCCTCGAGCTGACCGAGCTCCGTATGCGGGCCGTTCGGACCCGAGATCGGGCAGAGCATCACGTACTCGCCGGCGGTCAGGTCCTCGGTGACCTCAACCTCGACGGTCTCGCCGGGAGGCGCCTCGCCCCCCTTGATGACCTCTGTGACGGTGCCCTTCTCGCCCTCGGCCTCGAGCGCGTCGTCGACCGTGACGCCCTCGCTCAGGCGGGCGAAGATCAACACGTGGAACTCGTCGCTCTCGTTGTTGAAGGTGACGGTCTTGGTGTCCGCGGTCGGGATCGGCTCGACGTCCCAGGTGAAGCCGTCGCCGTCGTTGGTGGTCGTGACGCTGACGCTCTCGGCTGAGCCGGTGTCGGCGGTGGTCGACTCCGTGGTCGACTCGGTCGTCTCAGCGGCGGTCGTGTCGCTGTCCTCATCATCGCCGCATGCTGCGACGCCAAACGTCAATGCCAGGGCCGCGACAGCGGCTACGGCCAGACCTACGCGGGTCTTGCCTCGTGGTTGCGGGTCGGTTCTCAATGAGACCTCCTGTGGTGGTTTTGTCGTGCACCCGCCGCCTCGCAGGCAGCGCCAATTTATTGGGTCGGGCCAGGTAACCGTGTGCGGTTCATCACGCGGTGTTTCTGAATCACTCCGAACGGGGATTCAAGGAAGGTGGGGGCATTCGCCGATAGACACGCAATGGGCGAATCGAATGCGAGCTTTCGCCACGAAGCACTGCTGTATTCGGGCGAGAAGGGTTTCCTCGATGTCGCGCTGCCGTTCATCCGCGACGCGGTCGCGATGCGGGAGCCGGTCATGGTCGCCGTGTCCAGCCCGCGGGTCGAACGCCTGAAGTCGGAGCTGAACGGGGAGGCCGAGTACGTCGAGTTCACATCGATCGAGGAGATCGGTCGCAATCCGGCCAGGCTGATTCCGGCCTGGCGAGCGTTCATCGATTCGCACGCGGCCGCCGGCCGGCGCATCCGCGGCATCGGCGAGCCGATCTGGAACGGGCGCAGCGAGGACGAGCTGACCGAATGCCATCACCACGAGTCGCTCCTCAACGTCGCCTTCGACTCGGGGCCGCCCCTGTGGCTGGTCTGCCCGTACGACGTGACAATCCTCGATGAGGGGGTCGTAGCGGGGGCGTACCGGACTCACCCTGTGATCGGAGGCGTGAGCAAGCAGACCTACAGCGCTTCCTATGTGCCGCCGGAGGCGGGCAGGGTTCCGTTCGCGGGGCCGCTGCATGAGCCGGCCGACTTCGAGGAGTTTGGCTTCGGCCTCGAGGATCTGCACGCGCTGCGCGAGTGGGTGGCCGGCTACGCCCAGGAAGCGAATTTCGATGATGTCCGCGGCTCCGATCTGGTTGTCGCGGCCAACGAGCTGGCGACGAACAGCATCACCCACGGCGGGGGCTTCGGGTTGATGCGAATCTGGAGCGAGAACGGATCGGTCGTCTGCGAAGTCAGCGACCCCGGGCAGATCACCGACCGCTTCGTCGGCAGGCGCGAGCCCACGCTCGACCAGGGCAGCGGCCGGGGCGTCTGGATCGTCAACCAGCTCTGCGACCTCGTCCAGATCCGCTCCACTGCGGCCGGCACGATCGTCCGCACCCACCTCTCCCCCACCTAGCCCCACCTAGCCGCGTTTATATGGTGGGCGGGTGCCCACGCCGCGGTCGATCCAGCGCACCTACCTGACCCTGATTCTCGGCAACACGCTTGCCGCCTCGTTCATCTGGGGGATCAACACGATCTTCCTGCTCGACGCCGGGCTCTCGAACTTCGAGGCGTTCGCGGCCAACGCCTTCTTCACCGCCGGCATGGTGATCTTCGAGGTGCCGACCGGCATCGTCGCCGACACGATCGGGCGCCGCGTCTCCTACCTGCTCGGGACGGTGACACTGACCGCCGCAACCCTGCTCTACGTGCTTCTCTGGCAGATCGAGGCGCCGCTGTGGGAATGGGCCCTGGTTTCGATCATGCTCGGCCTCGGCTTTACCTTCTTCTCCGGCGCGATCGAAGCCTGGCTCGTCGACGCGCTGCACGCAACCGGTTTCACCGGCAGCCTGGAGTCGGTCTTCAGCCGCGGGCAGATCGTCGGCGGCGCCGCGATGCTGACGGGCTCGGTGATCGGCGGCTTCGTGGCCGCCGAGACCAGTCTCGGGGTGCCCTTCCTGCTGCGCGCCGCGGTGCTCGTGGTGATGTTCATCGTCGCCTTCCGCCTGATGCGAGACGTCGGCTTCACTCCCGAGAAGGGCGGACGCCCGATCGCGGAGATGCGCAGGATCGCCTCCGCCTCGATCGAATACGGCTGGAAGGTGCCGGCCGTCAAGTGGGTGATGGTCGAGGCGCTGTTCACCGGTGGCGTCGGCATCTACGTCTTCTACGCGCTGCAGCCGTACCTGCTCGAGCTCTACGGCGATCCCGAGGCCTATCAGGTGGCCGGTCTGGTGGCCGCGATCGTCGCCGGCGCGCAGATCCTCGGCGGGATCGCCGCGCCACGCATCCGCAAGCTCTTCAAGCGCCGCACCACGGCGCTGATCGCCGCGCTGGCGGCGAGCACGATCACGCTCGGGATGATGGGGGCGATCGAGAGCTTCGAAGCGGTGATCGCGCTGGTCGTCGTCTGGGGGCTTTTGTTCGCGGCCTCGATGCCGATCCGCCAAGCGTTCCTCAACGGCCTGATCCCGTCCCAGCAGCGAGCGACGATCCTCTCCTTCGACTCGCTGATGAGCTCGACCGGCGGCGTCGTCGGCCAGCCACTGCTCGGCAAGGCCGCGGACGTCTGGGGCTACGGGCCCTCGTACCTGATCGCGACGGGGATCTCAGCGCTGGGGATCCCATTCTACGCGCTGGCGCGCCGCGAAAATGTCCCGGTGGACACGATGGTCGGTGAGCAGGCCGACGCCGCGCCGGCGACCCCGGGCGAGGCCGAGATCTGCTCGCCACACGCACCCCCCCGGGAAAGCTGAAACGATCGTCGGTGTGTCCGCCGCCGTCGACCAGGTAATCGAGCGCCATCGCGCCAGCGGGCACGAGTTCACGGCCGACGGACTCGCCAGCTTCACGCTGGATCAGGGCGAGGGAGCGGCGGTCGTCTGCCTGCACGGCGTACCCGCCAGCTCGTTCCTGTACCGCAAGGTCGTACCTGAGCTGGCCGGGCAGGGGCTGCGCGGCGTCGCCTTCGACTTCCCGGGGCTCGGGCTCGCCGAGCGGCCGGCCGGCTTTGACTACTCGTGGAGCGGGCTCGCGCGCTGGACCGGAGAGGCGCTCGACGCGCTCGGGATCGAGCGCTGCCACCTCGTCGTCCACGACATCGGCGGGCCGATCGGCTTCGAGTGGGCGATCCGCAACCCGGAGCGGGTGCTCTCGCTGACGGCCCTGAACACTCTCGTCGCTGTCGAGAGTTTCCGCCGACCCTGGCCGATGCACCCGTTCTCGATCCGCGGCGCCGGCGAGGTCTGGCTGGCGGGGTTGCGCCCGCCCGCGTCGCGCTGGATCTTCCGCCACGAGGGGCTCGGCGACCGGTCGGCGATGAGCGCTGCCGAGATCGACGCCTACGTCGCCCTGCTCAAGCGCGAGGACCGGGGCCGAGCCTTCCTGCAGATCATGCGCGGCTTCGAGCTGACGGCCGCCAAGCAGGAGTTCTTCTACTCCGGCCTCGGCGAGCGCAGCTACCCGGCCCAGGTGGTCTGGGGCCGCGACGATCCGGCGCTGGGAATGAAGGACTGCGAAACGATCCAGGGCGTGCTCGGGCTCGACAGCGCGACGCTGCTGCCGGGACGGCACTTCCTCCAGGAAGACCAGGCGCCGGCGATCGCCTCGGCGGTGGCTGAGCTCGCCGGGCAAGCCCGGTGAGCGCTTCGCAGCTGCCCCCAGGGCCGAGCGCCTGGCTCGAGTCGGGGGAGCTCATCGAGCTCCGCGGCCGCCGCATCTTCGTGCGCGAGCGCGCCGGGCCGGGAGCGCCGCTGCTCTTCCTGCACGGCTACCCGTCGAGCTCCTATGACTGGCGCGACCTCTTCGAGGCTCTCGGCGATCGCCACACGATCTGCTTCGACTTCCTCGGCTTCGGGCTCTCCGAGAAGCCGCGCGAGCACGACTACTCGCTGATGGAGCAGGCCGACCTCCTCGAGGCGCTCTGGCGCGAGCGGATCAACGAACCCGTGGTCCTGATCGCGCACGACATGGGGACCTCGGTGACGACCGAGCTGCTGGCTCGCGACATCGAGGGCAAGCTGGAAATGGAGCTCGACCGGGTGATGGTCTTCAACGGCTCGATGATCCTGGCGGCGGCTTCGCTGACCATCTCGCAGAAGGTGCTGCGCAGCCGCTTCGGCCCGCTGCTCGCCCGCTTCTCCAGTGAGCGCGTCTTCAAGGCGCAGTTCGGCCGCATCTTCTCCCCCTCCCACCCGCTCTCCGACACCGAGGCGCACGACCAGTGGGCGCTGCTCGCCCACAACGGCGGCAACCGCATCATCGACCGGCTGACCTCCTACCTGCACGAGCGCATCCGCTACGCCGAGCGCTGGCACGGGGCGCTGCGCGACTGGCCCGGGCGCCTCGAACTGGCCTGGGCCGAGCTCGACCCGGTGGCGACGACGAACGTGCTCGACGCCGTGCTGAAGCTACGCCCGGCCGCCCCGGTCACACGCCTGCCGGATCTAGGCCACTACCCGCAGCTCGAGGACCCGGCGGCGCTGGCCGAGGTGATCGGCGAGTTCTCAGCCTGAGTCAGGCCGCGGCGGGCAACTCGTACTCGACCCCGGTCAGCTCCTCGGAGAGCTCCCAGAGCCTGCGAGCGACCTCGGGGTCGCGGCCCTCGCGAATCACCCTGACGGGCTTCGGGCTTCCCCGCATCTCGTTGAAGCCGTCGGGACCGTAGTACTGGCCGCCGTCGACGTCCGGGGCGGTCGCCGCGTAGAGCGTCGGCAAGGCACCGGCGTCGGCGCTTTGGGCCAAGATGCGGTTACCGACAGCGAGCAGGGCCTTCATGACTCCGGTCGGCCCCGTGCTCTGTAGGTTCGTGTCGGAGTAACCGGGGTGGGCGAGAACGCTGATCAGCGGTGAGCCGGCCGCTCGCAGGCGGCGATCGAGCTCGAGACCGAAGACCGCGTTGGCGAGTTTCGATTGCCGGTAGGCCTTGCGCGGCGCGTAGTCGTCGGTGAGCTGGAGGTCGTCGAAGTGGATATGGCCGGCCTTGTGCTCGATGCTCGAGAGGGTGACGACCCGCCCGGCCTCGGCCTTGGCGAGGCGATCGAGCAGCAGTCCGGTCAGCGCGAAGTGGCCGAGGTGGTTGGTCCCGAACTGCAGCTCGAAGCCGTCGGCGGTCTGTCCATGCGGCGTCATCATCACGCCCGCGTTGTTGATCAGGAGGCCGATGGCGCCGGGCCCGCGAGCGCCGGCGAACGAGCGAACCGACTCGAGGCTGCTGAGATCGAGCGCAGCCAGCTCCAACTGCGCCCCGGGAACCGCCGAGCGGATCTTGGCCGCCGCCGCCTCACCCTTTTCGAGACTGCGGCAGGCCATCACCACCGTCGCGCCGGCACGGGCGAGCTCGCGGGACGTGACCAGCCCGAGGCCGCTGTTGGCTCCGGTCACGACCGCGGTCACCCCGCGCTGTTCCGGGATCCCGTCGGTGCTCCAGCCGGAACCCATCTGGACCTACGCGAGCCGCACGGGGACCGAGCTGAACTGGTTGAGGAAAGTCGAGCTGACCCGCTCGCACTCGCCGTCGAGCTCTATGTCGGGGAAGCGCTTGAGCGTCTCCTCCACCCAGAGCTTCAGCTCGAGGCGCGCCAGCCCCGCTCCCATGCAGAAGTGCTTGCCGCCGCCGCCGAACCCCTGGTGGGGATTGGGCTCGCGGCGGATGTCGAAGCGCTGGGGGTCCTCGAACGCCTTCGGGTCGCGGTTGGAGGCGACGTACCAGAGGGCGAGCTTGTCGCCCTTGGCGATCGCCTGGCCGGCGACCTCGGTATCGGTCGTCGCGGTGCGGCGCATGTAGGCGAAGGCGGGGTTGAAGCGCACGAATTCCTCGACCGTCTGCTCCAGGGTCACCTCACCCGAGCGCACCAGGTCCATCTGCTCGTTCTCGAGCAGGTTCTTGATCCCCGAGGTGAAGACGGCCCGGGTCGAATCGTTGCCCGCGACCATCAGCAGGAAGAAGAACATCAGGATCTCCTCGTGGGAGAGGTGCTCGCCGTCGACCTCGGCTTCGATGAAGGCGGTGGTCAGGTCGTCTGTCGGGTGGGAGCGGCGCTCCTCGACCATCTCGTTGACGTAGGGGACGAACTCCTCGAGCGCCTTCCAGACGTCACCGAGATCGGGCACCAGCCGGGGATCCTCGAAGGCGGTCGTGCGGTTGGTCCAATCGACGAGCCGCTCGGCATCCTCGCGCGGGGCGCCGAGCATGTCGCCGATCACCATCGCGGGCACGTAGATGCCAACGTCCTGGACGAGGTCGAGGCGGCCGTCGGGGTGGCGCTCGAGGGCGCGGTCGTAGACGAGGTTGATGATCTCGCGGATCCGCTCGGTGTGCTCGAGCGAGCGCTTGGGCGTGAAGGCTCGCTGGGTCAGCGCCTTGAGGCGGTCGTGACGGGGCGGGTCCTGGGTGATCAGCATGTTGGCCGAGAGGTCGATCGGATCCGGCTTGTCGGGGTCAGTCTCGAGCTTGTCGACGAGCACGATCGAACGCTCAGAGGAGAAGGTCGCCGCGTCGCGCCCCACCATCGCGACATCCTCGAAGCGCACCACCGACCAGAAGCCCGACTCCCACTCGAAGTCGCCCAGCTCGGACCAGTGCAGCCCCGGACGCTCGCGAATCGCGTCGAAGACCTGGTGCGGCGGATCGTCGCGCCAGAGCTCGAGATCGCTGATGTCGAGCGCTGCTAAGTCGAGGGATTCGGTGGCCGCCATGGGTTCGCACCGACTCTATGTGCTGACCGCCGCAAAAACAACCCGCGGCGTGCCGGCGCGAGTTTCGATTGCGGGTGGTTACTACCCTGACGCCCGATGATCGCCTTCGAAAGCACGGGCACGGGGCCGCCGCTGGCGCTGATTCACGGCGTCGGCACCAACCGGAGCGTCTGGGGCGACACCGGCAAACTGCTGGGCACTAACCACCGGGTGATCGCGGCCGACTTGCCCGGTTTCGGGGAGTCGCCTGCTCTCGGCGACGGCTTCGACCTCGAGGAGGTCGCCGGCGCCGTCGCCGATTCACTGGCGCAGGAGGCCGGAGGCCCCTTTGATCTCGTCGGAAACTCGCTGGGCGGTGCAGTCGCATTCCTGCTTGCGCTGCGCCATCCCGAGCGCGTCCGGCGATTGGTGCTCTGCGCGCCGGCCGGATTCTCGCCGTTGCCGGGCGCGATAGCGGAAACCGCGGGGCTGCTCGGCAACGGACTCATTTCCGCCCGGAGGCTGCTGGCGGACCGTCTCGCCGACAGCGCCGCCGGACGGCTGCTGCTCGTCGGTGGCGCGATCTCCGACCCGGCGGCCCTCTCGCCCGACCAGGTCAGGGCGATGGCATCGGCCTCACGCGGCGCGACCCGGATCGGGCCGGCAATCGCGGCCGTGGCGGGCGCCGACCTGCGACCCCGCCTCGCCGAGCTGCGGGTGCCAACTGGGCTGATCTGGGGGGAGAGTGACCGGGTCGTCCCGATCAAGGCGCTTGCGTCGATCCGGGAGTTGCTGCCGGATGCGGTCGTCGAGACCCTGCCCGGCGCCGGTCACGTCGCCCACTTCGAGGAGCCCGAGGTCTTCGCAGCCGCGCTCGAGCGTTTACTGAACCGAATCGGCTAGCGCGCGCGGCCGCACCTGGGTGTCCAGAAAACGCTCAATCGCCTCGACGATGCGGGCGGTGCGGACCGACGGCAGCAGGTCGAAGGCGTGCTCGGCGCCGGCAAGCTCGGCGTAGAGGACCGGGCTGCTCGAGACGGCGCGCAGCTCGGCGACGAAGCGGCGCGCATCGTCGACCGGCACCAGCGTGTCGCGCTCGCCGTGGACGACGAGGAAGGGTGGCGCATCAGCGTGCACCTGGAAGACCGGCGACGCCGATCGGAAGCGCTCGGGCTCTTCGTCGAAGCTCGCCTTGATCACGAACGGCTCGAGAATCGCCGAGCGAAGCTCCGGCCAGTAATGGTTCTCGGAGTTGGTGAAGTCGTAGATGCCGTAGAAGGGCACGGCCGCCGCAACCGATGTTTCCGCGTCCTCGAAGCCCGGCTGGTAGGCGGGGTCGTTGGCGGTCAGGGCCGCAAGCGCCGTCAGGTGGCCGCCGGCGGAGCCACCCGTGAGGCAGATTCGCGAGGGGTCGATCGAGTACTCCTGCGCGTGCTCGCGCACCCACGCAATCGCCTGCTTGACGTCGATCAGGTGCTCGGGGAAGGTCGCGCGCGGACTCAGCCGGTAGTCGATGTTGAAGCCGACCCAGCCGTGAGCGGCGAGGTGGTTGAGCAGTGGAATTCCCTGTTCCATCCGCGTGCCGACGATCCAGCCGCCTCCGTGGACCTGGATCACCGCCGGTCGCAACCCATCCGCGGCAGGCTCGACGCGCGGCTCGTAGACGTCGAGACGCAGGCGCAGGCGCCCGCGCTCCGCGAAGACGACTCCCCGCTGGTGACGAACGCTGCCCGCGAAGAGCATCAGCGGCGGGAACCAGAGGTGGCTGGAGGGGAAGGGAGAGCCGCCGGCCTCGAGCTCGGCAAGCGACTCTCGCACGGCGCGGGCGCTGCCGAAGGCGCGCCAGGTGAGCCAGATCATCAACAGCTCGGCGAGCGCAACGAGCGCGAGGGCGAGGATCCCAAGCGTGGTTTCGAGCCCGCCGGCGAGCACCAGCGCGGCGATCACGCCGGCGCCGCCGGCGGCGAACACCCAGGCGAATTCGCGAGTGACGTAGTTGACGATGAAAACCAGAAGGCGCAACTGAACCGCCAGCGGCATCCGCAGGTCGATCGCCTTGCGCAGCATTTTGAAGATGACCACGCGGCGTAGCTTGGCAGCCGCGAACCGATCCGGTCATGCGGGCGCATAAGCTTGCGGCAACCCGTCAAGGTCCGAATGGAGGCAGGTTTATGAATCGCGTTCGAGTCGTTGCCGTGATCACAGCAACCGTGCTGGGGATCAGCCTCGGGGTCAGTTCAACGGCGAGCGCAGCGGTGCTCGATGATTACTGCTCGCCGACGGGCGACTACTGCACCACGATTCAGGAGGGCAAGAGCAACCTCAAGTTCAAGCTCGTGACGCTCAGCTTCAGCGGCAAGTTCACGCTCTGCCTCAAGGGTCCGGCCGGCAAGGACTGCAGCGAGTTCCGCCTCGCCCAGCGCGGCGACCACTGGGAGTTCACGGTCACCTACAAGGCCAACGACCCGGGCAACTACGCCGTCAGCTGGTTCTACCAGGGCAGCAAGCTGGGCAAGACGCTCAAGTTCGTGGTCAACGGCCGCCGCTCTGCGCTGATCGCGGGATTCAGCGGCTGCGGCAAGGTCAACGACGCCGGCGGACGATCGCCGGTCAAGGCCGCGGTGATCTCCTGCCAGAAGGGCAGGCCGATCGCCAAGGACTTCATCAAGAAGGACACCGTCAAGAAGCGCTGGACTACCTACAACCCCGCCGGTTGTGAGTTTTTCATGTACAGGAAGTCCGACCAGGAGCTCTTCGACGCCTGGGTCGATGCCGGGGGCGTCCCCACCTTCAAGCTCCTCTACTTCATCAAGTCGCGCGGCTGCGTGAGTTAACCGAGCGATCCAGCGCTTCCCAGATCAGGGTAGCCAGGGAGGCGCTGGGCCGGTAGGGTCGGCACTGTCGTCCTCCTGGCAATGCGCAAGCTGTACCCCAATCTGGCGCTGGTGGCGACCGCGGTGGCGATCGCGGCCGTCGGCTGCGGTGATTCAGGCGATTCCGGCCCGGCTCCGGAGCCCGAGGACGTCGGCCTCTCGTTGCCCAACTGTGAACCGGCCGAGTACGGTGGCGAGGGGGTGCCCGAAGGCCTGATCGTCTCCGACCTGCCGATGCAGGGCGACTCGGCCGAGCGCTCGCGACAGCAGGTCGAGGCGATCCGCCTGATCATGGAGAAGCGGGACTGGAGTGCCGACGGCGTCGAGGTCGCCTTTCAGGCCTGCGACGACTCGATCAAGCGCACCGGCCTCTGGGACCCGAAGACATGCAGGCGAAACGCAACCGCATACGAGCGGGACGCCGACGTGCTGGGCGTCATCGGGACCTACAACTCCGGCTGCGCGGAGCTCGAGATCCCGATTCTCGGCAAGTCGAAAGTTGCGATGATCTCGCCCGGCAACACGGCCGTCTGCCTGACCCAGCGCAGCCCGATCTGCGAGCGCGGACTGCCCGACAGCCTCTACCGCACGGGCCATCGCAACTACGCGAGGGTCGTTCCCAACGACGCCTTCCAGGGCGCGGCGCTGGCCCAGTTCGCCGACGAAATCGGCGTCCAGCGCCCGTATGTCGTCTACGCCGCCAACGATCCCACCAGCACCGGTCAGGCGCAGAACTTCAGCGCCGCGGCGCGAGACCTAGGCGTCACGCTGGCCGGGATCGCGACCTGGGATCCGCGGGACCGCGACTACCGCGACCTCTTCGAGCGCATCAACCGCAGCGGCGCCGACGGCGTCGTACTTGCCGGGCTGACAGAGCAGAACGGCCCGCGAGTGATCGCCGACAAGGTCAGGTTCGTCGGCCCGAACCAGCGTGTCCCCCTGATCGCCTTCGACGGCTTCGCTCAGCAGTCGACGATCGACGAGGCCGGGCCGGCGAGCGCCCGCATGTACGCGAGCGTGCCCGGCAGGGTGCCGGGTGAGCTGCCGGCGCAGGGTGCCGAGCTCGTCGATCAACTGGCTGCCGGCCTCGACGGCGCGCCGGTGGAACAGTTCGCTCCCTACGCGGGCGAGGCGGCAAGCGTCCTGCTGGACGCGATCGCCGACGCGGGCACCGACCGCCCGATGATCGTCGAGTCGTTGTTCGCCACCGAGGCCGATCCCGATGGGATCGTTGGGGCCTACGGCTTCCAGACGAACGGCGACCCCACCGTGGGACCGGTCACCGTGCTGCAGGCCAGCGGCAGCTTCGAGCCCGTCGCCACCGTCAGCCCCGACCGGGCGACCGTCGTAGCGGCGCGCGGCTGAGACAGCCGCGCGATCCGGGTCTCGGGGTCCCTTAATCTGGAGAATGTGGACACGGGCTTTCCTGACTCCGATGCGCAAGGCGACTTTTCCAGAGCGCGTCGAAGGCAGCTTGCAGCGAGCCTGACGCGCCGGCTCATGCGGGAGCCCGACGACGTCAACCTGATCCTGCCGTTCGACGAGGTGGTCGAAGCACTCGGCCGGCGCGGTGAGCGGCGGCTCGGGCTGCAGACGATCCCGCTCGACTCGATCATCGGCACGGTCGACCGCACGCGCGAGTTCGACCGCGCCTTCCGCCCCACCTCACGCTCGGCGAAGCAGCGCTGGCAGCGGATTGCCAAGGCGATGCGACGCGGCGAAGCGATGCCGCCGATCGAGGCCTACCGGGTCGGTGAGATGCACTTCGTCAAGGATGGACACCACCGTGTCTCAGTCGCCCGTGAGCTTGGCCTCGACGTGATCGAGGCCGACGTGGCAGAGATTCAGACCGAGGTCGGCGCCGGCTCGGCGGTGAAGCTGCGCGATCTGGCGCTGAAGAGCCACGAGCGCGTCTTCTTCGAGCGCGTGCCGTTGCCGTCCGAGGCGCGCGAGCGCATCCAGCTGCGAAGCGGGTCCTGGTACGCGGGGCTGGCGGAGGGCGTCGAGGCCTGGGGCTTTCGGCTGATGCAGGGACGACGCGAGTTCATCCCCCGCGACGACGTGGCTCGAATCTGGTTCGAGGACGAGTACATCCCGGTGGTCGAGATGCTTCGCGACGCGGACCTGGTTTCCGAGGTGGCAACCGAGGCGGAGGCCTACATCCGGGTGGTTTCGCTGCGCTACCTGCTGTTGCGCACCCATGCCTGGGACGAGCGGGTGATCGAGCGCCTGCGCGAGGAACTGCGCGCACCCGTCCGTGAGCAGGACACGCTGACGCACCTGATGCGCCAGGAGCTCAAGCCCTGAGGTTCTCGCCGCTGCTTGCGTCGAAGAAGTGCAGCTGGGTGGCGTCGACCCAGATCTCCATCTCCTGGCCCCGCTTGACCTCGGACTCGGGATCGAAGCGGGCGACCACCGTGTCCTTGCCCGCGCCCGGCACCTCGCTCGTGCCGGCGTCTTCAGCCAGGTCCGAAAGCTGGTCGGACTCGATGCCCTCGGTTTCGACGCTGAAGTAGACGTACTGCTCGGAACCCATCGACTCGACCAGGCCGATCTTCGTGGTGAACGTCGTCCCGTGCTCCTTGGCGTCGCCGACAAGCGAGGCGTCCTCGAAGCTCTCGGGGCGGATGCCGACGATCAGCTGGCGGCCCTCGCCGCTTCCAAGCGCCTCCTGGGCCTCGCCTCGCAGCGGCACATCCGCCATCGGCAGCTTCGCGACCCCGTCCTCGACCCGCGCCGGCATGAAGTTCATCGCCGGGGAGCCGATGAAGCCGGCGACGAACAGGTTCTTGGGGCTGTTGTAGAGCTCGGCCGGTTGACCGACCTGCTGGAGCAGGCCGGCGCGCATCACAGCGACGCGGTCGCCGAGCGTCATCGCCTCCGTCTGATCGTGGGTGACGTAGACGGTGGTCGTGCCGAGGTCGGCCTGCAAACGCGAGACCTCGGTGCGCATCTGCACTCGCAGCTTGGCGTCGAGGTTGGAAAGCGGCTCGTCCATCAGAAAGGCGCTCGGGTCGCGAACGATCGCCCTACCCATCGCCACGCGCTGGCGCTGTCCGCCGGAGAGGTTGGCCGGCTTTCGCTCCAGATGCTGTTCGAGGTCCAGCACCTTCGCCGCCTCGTCGACCTTCTTGCGAATCTCCTCATCTGGCAGCTTCGCCAACTTCAGCGGGAAGGCCATGTTTTCGCGCACGGTCATGTGCGGATAGAGCGCGTAGTTCTGGAAGACCATCGCGATGTCGCGGTCCTTGGGCGCCATGTCGTTGACGACGCGCTCGCCGATCCGCAGCTCGCCCGAGGTGATGTCCTCGAGCCCGGCGATCATCCGCAGGGCCGTCGACTTCCCGCAACCCGAAGGCCCGACGAGGATCATGAACTCGCCGTCTTCGATGTCGAGGCTCATGTCCTTGACGGCCTCGTAGCCGTCGGAGAAGCGCTTGTTGATTTTGTCGAGAACGATCTCGGCCACGGTCTCTCTCCTATCCCTTGACGGCTCCGGCGGTCAGCCCGGCGACGATGCGGCGTTGAAACAACAGCACGAAGATGATGATCGGGACCGTCACAATCACCGCCGCCGCCGCGATGCTGCCGGTCGGCGCGGTGAACTGCGACTCGCCGGTGAAGAAGGCGAGCGCGGCTGGAACGGTTCGCGACGCGTCAGACGAAGTCAGCGAGATCGCAAACAGGAAGTCGTTCCAGCAGAAGATGAAGACCAGGATCGCCGCGGTGAAGACGCCCGGCGCGGCAAGCGGCACGATCACCTTGGTGAAGGCCTGGTAGGGCGTCGCACCGTCGACCTGGGCGGCCTGCTCGAGGTCCCAGGGAATCTCCCTGAAGAAGGCCACGAGCGTGTAGATCGCAAGCGGCAGCGAGAAGGTCAGATAAGGGATGATCAGCCCCGGGTAGGTGTCATAGAGGCCGAGCGCCCGCCACATGTCGAACAGCGGCCCGACCGTCGAGATCGCCGGAAACATCGCGATCGCCAGGGCCCCGGCGAGGATCAGCGCCTTGCCGGGGAACTCGAGGCGGGCGATCGCGTAGGCGGCCATCGCCGCCAGCACAACCGCGATCACCGTCGAGATCAGAGCGATCAGGATCGAGTTGATCAGCGGCTTGATGAAGGGGCTTTCGTCGATGCCGCCACTGAACAGCGCCTCATAGTTGTCGAGGGTGATCTCTGTTGGGAAGAAGCGATCCAAGAGGCCGGTACCCGCCGTGATCGTGTCGGGTGCCTTCAGCGAGAGCGAGATCAGCCAGATGACCGGGATCAACGAGAAGAAGAGGACGGCGACCATCCCGATCGTCCAGAGCGTGTATTCGCGGGTTCCGCGCTGCATCAGCGGCCTGGCCTCCCTTCCTGCATTCGCACGCCGAGGCCCTTCACGAACAGGAACGCGATCAGCAGCACGCAGAGGAAGATCAGCACCGAGACCGCCGACCCCAGCCCGAGGTTGAGACGGCTGATCAGCTGGTTGTAGCCGAGGATCGAGACCGATTCGGTGTCCTGCGCCCCCCGGGTCATGATGAAGATCGTGTCGAAGACGCGGAAGGCATCAAGCGTGCGGAAGAGCAACGCCACCAGAATCGCCGGCTTCATCAGCGGCAGGGTGATGCGGACGAAACGCTGCCAGGCGTTGGCGCCATCGACCCGAGCCGCCTCGTAGAGGCCGTCGTCGATCGTCGTCATCCCGGCTAACAGCAGCAACGCCATGAATGGCGTCGTCTTCCAGACCTCGGCCATGATGATCACGGCGAAGGAACTGAAGCGCTCGCCGAACCAGGCCATGTCGTCGGCGATCAGCGGCAGCTGGTTGATGAAGCCGGTGTCGGGGTTGAAGGCGTAAAACCAGGCGAAGGCCGCGACCACCGTGATGATGCCGTAGGGGACGAGGACAGAGGTGCGGATCAGCCCGCGGCCGAAGAGCGCACGGTGCATGATCAGCGCGATGATCATCCCGAGCGTCAGCTCCACCGAAACCGAAATCACGGTGATGAAGAGCGTGTTGAAGACGTCTTGCCACCAGAGCTCGGAGCTGAGCACGGCGTTGTAGTTCTCCAGGCCGGCGAAGCCGCCCTCCTCGGGGAAGCGCAGGTCGACGTTCTGCAGCGAGAGCACGATTGCGTAGCCGATCGGGTAGGCGGTCACGAGCACCATCGCGATCACGGCGGGGGCAACGAGCAGCCAGCCGAGCCGGCGTTCCGATCGTGTGCGCGAGCTGACCGCGCCCGCCGCAGGCGCCCTGCCGCTCACAGCAGCCCCTCTCGGTTGACGGCGTCCTCGACCTTGCCGAGCAGCTCGTCGTAGGTCGGGCCGGGGTTGGCCGGGTCGATCTTGCTGGGCGGATGCAGGGCCCGCTGGATCGCCAGCGAGACGTCGGTGTAGGCCGGTGTCAACGGGCGCGTTGCCGCGTCCTCGATCGAGCGAGCGATCACCTGGGCGAAACCGGGATAGGCGTCGCGGACGACCTGGTCGCTGTAGAGGTCCTGCCGGGTCGGAGGCAGGCCGTCGAGCTCGGTTGCCGTCAGCTGGCTCTCGGGTCCGCTGAGGCAGGCGGCGGCTTCGAATGCGAGCTCGGGATTCTCCGAGTAGGAGCTGACGCCGAGATTGAAGCCGCCCAGGGGCGGCCGGCTCTCAACGCCTTCGACGACGGCCGGCAGCTTCGCGAAGCCCATGTTGTCGAAGACGTCCGGAGCATTCGCCTTTGCGCTCGCGTAGGCAAACGTGTAGTTGAGCATGAAGGCGGAGTCTCCGGCCTCGAACCCGAGCCTGGCGCTGTCCTCGTTGGACGTATCGACGTTGGCGGGGGCGGCAGACGAGTTCGCGTATTCGCCGAGCACCGCGAGGGCGTCCTCGGTTGGCCCCCGCTCGAGCGCAACCGTGGTCGGGCCGGAGAGGATCTGCGTGCCGGCCGACTCGACCAGCGTGTTGACGAGGACGACGAACCCCTCGTAGCGGCTGGCCTGCACCTGGATCGTCGAATCAATGCGCTCGGCCTCGGAGATCATCTCCTTCCAGGTCGTCGGAGCCTGCTCGACCTGATCCTTGCGATACCAGAGCAGCTGGGTGTTGGAGTTGAACGGTGCGCCGTAGAGCTTGTCCCCGAACGATGCCGTCTCGATCACGCTGTCGAAGACGTTCTCGGTCACCCGGCCTGCGAGCTCGCCGGTCCAGGGCAGAAGCCAGCCGGCGTTGGCGAACTCCGCCGTCCAGATCACGTCCATGCCGATGATGTCGACGGTCGAGTCCTCCGCGCCCAGGCGGCGTACCAGCTGTTCGCGCTGGGCATCGGCCTGCGTCGGCAGCAGCTCCAGCTCGACCTTGTAGCGGCCGTCGGATTCCTCGCTGCAGCGCTTCGCCACCTCCTCGATCGTGCCCCCGGGCTGGATCGCGACGAACCAGCGAAGTTTCGTAGCGCCGCCGTCCTCGTCCTCGCCGCAGCCGACCCAGGCGACGGAGAGCAGAAGGGCCATGACGCCCGCGACCAGCCACGATTTTGCGGCCACTCTCATTCCCATCGAGCGGCATACCCGGCTCAGGCAAATGCGAATCCGTACGGGCGGCGCCGCTTGGCGGGCGGGCTAAACGGCCCGCAGGCTGGGTTATTCGCTCAGCAACCGCTCGAAGCCGTTGAGGGCGAAGCGAAAGACGGCGCTGGTCAGCGGCGCCGCGGCGGCGGTGAGCGCCCCGCCGATGCCAGGCACGGTGAACTCGAACGTCGAGGTCCAGCGCAGGTGCGTGCCCGCAGCGGTCGCTTCAAGCGTCATCGAGCCGCCGTCGTGGGCGAGGGGCACGTTGACGGCGCGAATCAGGTAGTCCATCCGAGTCGGGCGTTCGAAACGCGTGATCTCCTCCACGAACCGCAGCGGCCAAACGTGGATCTCGCGGACTGCTCCGAGGCCGTTCGGGTCGTCGGCCCCTTCCTCGAGCAGCCACGCCCGCTGCACCGGCCGCAAGCGCGCGTAGCCGGCGTGGTCGCTGATCACGTCGAAGACCGCGTCGATCGGCGCCGCAAACGTCTTCTCAACCCTGACGGTCCGCATCACGCAAACCTAAAGGGGTCTGACCGCTTTAGAACGCATCACGCAAACCTAAAGGGGTCTGACCCCTTTAGGGAGGGTTGGTCCTCCGCTGCGCCTGCGATCCTTGCGGGGTGAAATCAGACGAACCCTCGCTGCCGCTGCCCGGCATTCAGGAGGCCGCCCCTCCCCCGCCTCCGGCCGATCCTGAGCTTCCCGGGCCGTTCCCGGTCGGGCGCTATGCCAATGAGCTGCGCGACTTCCTGCGCCAGCGGCCTCGGGTGCTCGTGATCGGCGAGGTGACGAACTTCTCCGTCAGTCGCACACAGGCGTACTTCGAGCTGCGCGACGCCGACGGGGCGCTGCGCTGCTCGATCTGGAACAACGAGCTCGAGCGGCTCGGCCTGCCCGAGGGTGCATTGCGCGACGGCGTCGAGGTAGTCGTCGGTGGGGGGCTCGACTATTACCCGGGCAGCTCCCAGGCCTCGCCCTCGTTCGCGTTCCGCGCCTCGCACATCCGCCTGGCCGGCGAGGGCGACCTGATGGCGCGGCTGGCGGAGCTGCGGCGCCGGCTTCATGGCGAAGGCCTGTTCGACCCGCAGCGGGCACTGCCGCGCAGACTGCCGCCGAGAACGATCGGCGTGATCACGGGCCGAGACAGCGCAGCGGCGGCCGACCTGCGCGCCGGCTTCGAGCGGCGCGGCTGGCGCGGCACCGTGATCTGGTCCCATCCGCCGGTCCAGGACCGGCGGGCGGCGCCCCAAATCGGGCGGGCGCTGCAGGATTTGGCCGCGCTCGGCAACGTCGACGCGATCGTCGTCTCACGCGGCGGCGGCAGCCTCGCCGACCTCTGGGCGTTCTGCGACGAGACGCTCTGTCGCACCGTGGCGCTGCTGCCCGTGCCCGTGATCAGCGCCGTCGGCCACGAGTCCGACCGCACGCTGATCGACGACGTCGCCGCCGTGGCCTGCTCCACGCCGACCCACGCCGCCGAGGTGGCCGTCGGGATCGACATCGGCGCGGCCGCCATCCGCCTGGGCGCCGTCGCGGTTGGCGTCCAGCGTGCGCCGGCGCGCCAGATCCGCGCCTCGGCCCGCCACCTCGGGCAGCTGGCCGGCGTGCCGGCCCGCCACCTGCAAGCCGAGCGTGGCCACCTCCACCAGCTGCTGCGGGAGGTGCGCGCGGCCACCAGCCGAGGGGTCAGCGAGCGCTCGGGCGAGACAGCGGTCTTCGCGAAGGTGATTGCGCGCAAGGGCGCCGCCAGCTCGATCGAGCTCGGCGCCCGCGAACGCAAGCTGGCCGGAGTCGCCGCCGCGGTCCGGGCGCACGAGCCGCAGCGAACGCTCGAGCGCGGCTACGCGCTCGTCACCGACCTCGACGACGGCCCCGTCGTCAGCGCCTCGGGCGCCCGTGACGCCGGGCGGGTTCGCGTCCGCTTCGCCGACGACTCTGTGGGAGCGCGAATCGAGGAAACTGAGGGCCCGGACCCGGCCTGACCCCGAGGGGTCTGACCCCGAGGGGTCTGACCCCAAAGGGACAGAGCACACACACAGAAATGAGCGAAGAACAGACACCCACTCCCCAGAGCGCCTCCGAGCTCACCTACGAGGCCGCGGTCGGCCGCCTGGAGGACATCATCACCCGGCTCGACTCCGGCCAGGCCGAGCTGCGGGAGACGCTCGAGCTCTGCCGCGAGGCCAAGGCGCTGATCGAGTTTGCGCGCTCTGAGCTCGACGAGGTCTCGGGGGCGCTGCGCGAGCTCAACCTCGACGAGCTGGTCGAGCAGCTCGACTCCGCGAGCGCGCCGGGACCCCAGCCATAGGGCGCTGCCGCTAGACGCACCGACCTCGATATCTCTTTCGCCGTCATCCCCGGCGGCTAAATACCGCTGCTCCCCCTGCCGAACAGCCGGCCAGATTAGAAGAGCGTGATCCGAGTGAGCAGGTTGTTCGTCACCGCGCCAACCTTGCCGGTGGTCGCCGCTGCCACGCTGGTGGTCGCGGCGGCGGTTGTGCTGACCGTGGTGGTGAGAGCGCTCGTTGTCGCATCGGCGGACGTGGAGGCCGCCGTGTTCACCGCCGAGGTGGCCTCGTTCGTGGTCGCCGTGGTCGCCGCGGTGCCCGCGCCGACGGTCTCGCCCGTCAGCTCGTTCGTCGTGGTCGCGATGGCCTGAGCGGGACCCGCCAGATCCGGATTGCCGGCAAGGACAGTTGCACTCGCCTCGACTGTCGCGGTGACCACGCCGGTGGCGGCCTCAGCGACGACTTCAGCGCCGACCTCAACGGTCGTCGCAGGCACGGCGCTGCCGACCGCCGCCAGGAACGTCGCGCTCGCCGCCGTCCAGACCGCCAGGCCGGCGTTCAACGCGGTCAGGAATTCTGCGCTCCCCTCCGCCCACTCCGTGATGCCCGCGTTCACCGCGGCGACGAAATCTGCGCTTGCCTGCGCCCACAAGGCCAGGTCCGAATTCAGATCGGCCAGGAACTGCGCGCTCGCCTGCGCCCAGACCATCAGGCCCGCGTTCAGGTCACCGACGAACTCTTCGATTCCCACCCCCCAGAGGGCCAGCCACTCCTGGAACCCGGCCAGGAACTCGGAGGTTGCCGTGCCGGCAACCGCGTCCAGGGCCGCAGCCATCGCTTCAGCGCTTGCGACGACGGCGTCCTGGCTGACCGAGGTCAGCTCGGAAGCCGCGCCCCAGATGGTGTCGACGGAACCGCCTTCGATCAGGGCGGGTAGCGCCTCGGCGAGCACCATGAACGGCGTCAGCGCGTCGGCGATCTGCGCGAACGCTGTCGTCGCCGGCGTGATCACCGATGCCGTCGCCGCGGCTATGGCCGTCGTCGTAGTGGTGACGATCGGAATCGTGGTCGCAATCGTGGTGTCCGCGGCGGTGGTCAGCGGGTCGACCACGGTGGGAACCGCATCCGCCACCGCGGTGACCACGGTGGTCGCGGCCGGGGCCGTGGTCTCCACGAGCGTCGCCAGCGGCGCCGTCAGGGCCGCCGCGGCCGGCGTCGCCGAATCGATCAGAGTGGTCGCGGTCGTCTCCAGCGGATCAACGACCGTGGGCACGATCGTGGCCAACGGTGCAGTCGCTGTGTCCAGTGCCGTCAGCGCGGCCGTCGTCGTCGTGTCCACGAGCGTCTCGAGCGGCGCCGTCACAGTGGGCACGGTCGTCACTATGGGATCGGTCACCGTGGGCACGGTCGCCAGCACCGGGTCGATCGCCGAGGTCCCGGTTGCCTCCACCGACTCCATCGTGGTGGACACTGGCGCCAGCAGCGACTCCCATGAAGTCGTCAGCGGATCGACCACGGATTCCATCGAAGTCGCCAGCGTCCCGAGGGTGGTTATCAGCGGATCGGCGATCGGGGCGATCGGGATCAACGGAGCCGCCGGCGGGCCGGGGGGCGGGCTGGCGAGAAGGGTAAGACCGAGCAGCTCACCCGCGTAGATGATCAGGTCGTTGACCAGCGGGGCGAGCTGATAGGCCATCGGCTCGAGCGGGTTGAGCGGCAGGCTGAGGATCGCGGCCGTGATCTGCGCGATCACCGGGGCCAGCTCAGCGGCGGTGTCCTCGAGCAGCGGCACCAGTGGGCCGGCGAGGGCGGCGACGAGCGGAACCAGCGCCGCGGCAACCTGGGTGACCACGCTCATCAGCGCGGCCTCGGCCGGATCGAAGACGATCGCGAGCTGAATCAGCGCCTGGTCGAGTGTGTCGCGGATCAGAGTCCTTGCCTGCGCCTGCAGGTCGGCGAGCGGGACGAGAAGCGGCCCGAGGATGCCGCCGGTGAGGAGCGCAAGCGCATCCAGCAGCGGCAGCCCGGCCTGCGCGAACAGGTTGTTGATCGCGATCTCGATCGGGTCGATCGTGCCGTCGAGAGCCGTCAGCTGGTCGGTCAGGAAATCGAGCGGGAGCAGGCCGCCGCCGAGCTCGGTGAGGAGCTCGTCCAGCGAGGTGCCGGGGAAGTCGAAGATGCCCGGGATCGTGAGTGCCGGCGGCGCCTCGGTCAGCGGCTCGAAGAAGAGCAGGCCGAGATCGTTGATGAAGTCGAGGAAGGAGAGATCGCTCTCGTCGAGGAGCGCCGGGATCAGCTCGGGCAGCGGCAGCTCGTCGATGATCAGCTCGAGCTCATTGAGGTCGAGCGCCCCGAGGCTCGGCGGCGGCGGAATCGTCACGAGCGTGAAGATGAAGCCGAGGTCGGAGAGGACTCCGGCGAGGTTGTCCTCATAGAAGTCGACCATGTCGTTGCGCAGCGTCTGCGACAACCAGGCCTGGTCGACCGGCTGGAGCAAGTAGGTGAGCAGGTTGACGGCCTGCAGCCACGGGACGAGGCCGATCGCGGTGATCTCGTGCTGGACCGGGCCGATGATCGGCGCGCTGCCGTTCTGCAGCAGTGTCGCCAGCGGATCGAGCCAGAGGCCGAGCTCGTCATCCCACGGCAGGCCGGTGGTGCCGAGGCCGCCGGGCACGGTGAGCTGAGCGAGCGCGGTGACGAGGCCACCGAAAGAGCCGCCGTCGGGCGAGGTGTGCGAAGGCGGCGCGGTAAGCGTGAGCAGGTCCTGCAATTCGACGACGCTGACGACGCAGGACAACTCGAGCAGGTCACAGCAGTGGAACATCGACTCCACGCCGGCGCAGGCGGAGTCCGGTGCGCTGCTGTCGACGACCACGAGCTTCGGAGCGATGGCCATCGCCGAGGTCATGCCCCAGTAGTCGGTGATCGTCGCGGTCAGGACGTAGGTACCGTCGGCGAGCGGCTCCTGGGTGTAGAGGACGCCGTTGAGGTAGACCTTCTGGTTGAGCCCGATCTGGCCGTTTGCGTAGTACGGCAGCGCCGTGTTCAGGCCGGGGGTGACGATGAAGTTCGGGCGGTCGAGGTTCGTGACCCAGGTCGTCGGCGTCGAGGAACTGCGGTCGCGCGGATCCAGGGTCACGTACGGAGTCGTCGGCGGAGTCGTGCCCGGGCGGGCGGTGACGCCGGCGACCGTCGGCGGCGTGTAGTCGGTGCTGCCGTTGATCAGCGCGGCCAGCTGCCACGGCACGTCGAAGACCTGGCGGACGCGGCTGCGCTGTTCGGTCAGCAGATCGGCGTTCGGGTGGACGCTGCGGTTCCAGGTCGGGAACGAGAGGGCGCGGCTGATGATGTGGACGTTGACGCCGGCGTCGTAGTCGACGATGTCACCGTTGAGGGCGTTCTGGCCCGTGATGATGTCGCCTTCGACGCCGCCGCCACCGAAGAGGAAGTCACGGGCGCGGCTGCCGATCAGCAGGTCATCGCCGCCGCCGCCGTACATCGTCAGGCCGAAGGCCGGGACCTGCGAGGCGGGCGCGTCGGCGAACAGGGCGCTGGCGTCGATCACGTTGTTGCCGTGGAAGCGGAACGGGGCGGCGACCGGGACGACGAAGATCGGGAAGCCGTTGCCGAGCTGGCTCGGGAAGGGCTTGCTGCCGAGGCTGCGCTGCATCTGGGCCGCCGGGTGACCGCTGTACCAGAGGGCGTCCTGGGAGGTGCCGCCGTAGGCCACCAGCGGTGAGGAGGCGAATGCCTTGAGCGTCGCGGTCAGCAGGCCGTCGGGGATCGCGGGCCCGGAGAGCGTCAGGTCGCGGCCGTCCACCGAAGCGACGGTCCAGAACGTGTCGATCCCGATCTGGACGATCTGGCCGTGGGCGAAGCCGGCGTCGCGCCAGTAGCTCTCGTCGACGGTGCGCAGGACGTTGCCGGTGACCGTGTAGGAGCCGGTCTTCGTCGGGATGCTCGTGGAGGCCGGACCAGGTCCTGCGCCGCCGGTGACGACGATCGAGTTGCCGCCGACGCCGATCTGTTCGATGCTCGGATCGAAGACGGCCACGGTGGCCACCTTCTCCGTCGCCGGGAAGCCGACACCGCTCAGGGTCATCACGGCGCCCAGCACCGAGGCGACCGTGCCGACGACGACGCCGTCGACGGTGATCTGCTGACCCAGCGCGAAGCCGAATTCGGACCAGGCGTAGCCGTCCTTGCGGGTGATCGTGTTGGACGCGAAGGAGTAGAGCGAGCGGTTGGTGATCATCGAGGCGAACACGCCGAGGTCGCCTTGGTAGCCCAGGGCCGGAGTCAGCGGTGGGCCCTCGATCGTCAGCGTGGCGCCGTTGAGCGCGGCGATGCGGCCGATCGGCTGGCCGTTGAGGATCAGCTCCTGGCCGACCTTGAAGTGGTAGTCGGCCCAGGCGATGCCGTCGAGGCGGGTGATCGTGGTCGCCGTGATGTCGAAGGTTGCGTTGTCGACCTGCAGGCGCGCGGCGCCGCCACCGTGGACGACGGTGAGTCCGCCGTGTGCGGCGATGATGTTGCCCGGGTTGCCGAAGACATCCGAGTCCGGACCCGGTACCAGTGTGCCCTCGATGCGCAGGTTGTCGTTGCCCTGGCCGAGCATCAGGTTGACAACCTCGACCGTTGAGAGGCCGGTGTGGAAGCTCGGGTTGCCGGTCACCGGGTGCGCCTGCAGGGCCGCCCAGGTGATGCCGCCGGGGAAGAAGTTGGGCTCGCCGAAGGCGGTGTGGTCGAAGTGGAGGTCCCCGCCCATGCCGAAGCCGGTCAGGTTGCTGGAGGTCATGACGCCGCTTGCATTCCCCTGGGAACCGTCGGTGAAGATGTTGAGGACGTCGATCTCGAGGCTCGTGGGCGGCTGCACGCGGATTCCGAACAGCGGCCCGTTCGTCTCGTTCGGGAGCATCACGGCCGGCTCGAAGGAGCGACTGCCCGGCGTCGTGCCGCCGACCACGAACAGCGGGCCGCGGATGTCGACCAGATAGTGCGGCTGCAGCGGGAAGTTGATCAGTCGGAAGGCGCCGGGAGGCAGGACCCAGTACGGATCGGCGAGCACCGGAACCTCGACCGGGATCCACCAGTTGGATTCGTCGAAGGTGACTGTGGCGGCCCACTGGATCAGCTCCATGTGGAGCGCGCCGGTGCCGGAGAACGGCAGCACGTCGGTCGGGTGCGCGACGATCTTGAGCACATCGACCTTGGTCGGGTCGGTACCGGAAAGGGCCTGGATCTTGAACAGCGTGGTGAAGCCCGTGATCTTGAACAGCTGGCCCTCGAGGAAGCCGTCGTCGAGCCAGCTCGACCCGTCGGCGCGCGTCAGCGTGCCCGCAGTCGCGTCATAGATGACGTCATCCGCCGCATCGAGGACGTCGTCTGAGTAATACCCGCGCAACGGCATGCCGATCTGCTCGTATACGACTCGGCCGCCGGCGGTGATGTTCGTCTGACCGTCGCCCACGAGCGCCTGCTTGACGATCTTTCCGGTTTCGGGCGACATCGACAGTCGGATCGTGTAGCTGGAGCCCGGTCCCGGGATCGTGCAGTCGGTCAGGCCGAGGGTGATGCCGCACTTCGTGACGACCATGTTGTCGGGCTCGGTGACGATCACGTTGGGCAGGTTGTTGTCGATGACGCGGACGACCATCCTCGCCGGCTTGGCCGCGAGGTACGCGGATGCTGAGCCGGGCTCGACGGTGTGGGTGATTACGGAGTCGATCGGGTCGAGCGGGGCGAACTGGACGACAGCCGAGACCTCGAGGAGGATCGGGATGTCCCAATCGGCGGGCGTGAAGTTCAGCAGGTAGATGCCGGCCTGGGTCGGCGTCGCCGCCTGCACCTCGACGAAGCGAGAGTCGGCGCTGGTCAGCCCCGCGCGCAGATTGCTCAGTGTGATCCGGAAGCTGACGTTGCCCGTCGGTAGCGCACCGAGGACGGCCGTGTAGTGGTCGGCGATCCGTGTGATCGCGTCACCGGCCAGTACCAGCGAGCGGCGGTCCTCGGTGATCAGGTCGTCGGCGAGCTCGGTGATGTAGAGCTCGTTCTGGCCGAAGGCGCGCTTGGTGACCTCGACATTGCGGACCGTGGCGTTGTTGTAGAACTCGTCGGCGCTGAGGACGGAGTGACCGACCCGGTAGATCCGCTCCTTCGTCGGGACGCCGTCGTTGAGCGCGCCGACCGTCACCGTCTGATCGATCATCCAGTTCGTGGTGGTGAAGACCAGCACGATCGAGCGCTGCGGCTCGTAGGTGAGCACGCCGTTGATGTAGCGGGCGACGTAGTAGTCGGAGTTGGTGATGTTCGTGCCCGAGTTCGGGGATGAGGCGTTGGTAATGGCCACCGAGTCGCCGCCCAGCGCCCCGAGCACGGATGTCGCCTGCTGGGCCGAGACGGTCACGTAGACGGTGCTCGTCGGCGCCTGGGCCAGGCGCACCGTGTAGCTGGCCGTCGTGCCGATCGGGCCGGACGTGGTCTGGCGGACGACGCTTCCGGTCGGGGACTCGGTGATCACCACGGCACCCTGCGAAGCCTGCGCAACGCTGAGCCTGATGCCCCTGGCCACGACAGCAGCCCAATCCTGATCGTCGGAGAAGAGGACGTGGTTGATCACGGAACTGGTGCCGGAGATGTCGAGCGACTGAACCGGACCGTTGACGGCGCCGCCGATGTTGAACTGGTCGGAGCCGGAGCCGCCGATGACGCGAATGACCATTCCGTAGGGGCTCGAGACGACATCGACGATGTCGTCGCCCTCGAGCATGTCGATCTCGAGGACCTGGATGTTGCGGTAGGTGACCGAGACGCCGATCCCGAAGACCTGCTTCTCGGTGACGACCACGTGATCGGCGAACTCGGTACCGCGGATGACGAGCTTGTTGAAGCCGTCGCCGCCGTCGACCGAGAGCGGCGCGTTGAGGTTGTAGACGACCTGGTTGTTGCCTCCGCCGGTACGCACCTCGGTGTCGGCGGCCGTCGAGGCGCCGGCGATCAACTGCGGCAGCGGCAGGCAGACGGGCGCCTCGATCTCGGTGCAGCCGTCCGGCAGGATCAGGTCACCGGTGATGGGGTCGGTCTCGGCGAGAGCGAAGCCGACGACCGTGAACAGGTTGTCGCCCGTCCCGCCGAGCAGCGAAACCGGCGAGTGGTTCGAGTAGACGGTGAAGAAGTTGTTGTGGCCGCCGTGAGCGACGAGCGGCCTGCTCGTGCCGCGGCTGACCCAGCCTCGCGTGGTCGCGACGGTGGCGACGTCGAACACGTTCTCTGCGGCCAGGTTGCCCTGGGTGACGTCGGCGGTGCGCCGCAGGCCGTAGATCTGGCCGATCTGGAAGTGGTTGTCGCCGGTTCCGCCGTCGAGCGTCGTGATCGCGCTGTTGTCGTCGACGGCGAAGTGGTTGTTGCCGCCCTGGCCGTAGACGTTCAGCCTGCTGGTCGAGCTGTCGTAGTTGATCCGCTCGACCGCGAAGGAACCGGTTGAGACATTGCCGCCGGCGGGATCGGGCGCCGCGCCGAGGATGTCGGTGTGCAGGACGCCGACGAACGCTGCGCCGGCGGAGTACGGATCAGCCGACGGACACGGCATGGCGACGACGGGCACGCAGTTGGTGCGGTTGTTGCCGGTGCCCTTGTAGATG
>CAWCGU010000007.1:0-26000 GCA_963795195.1 uncultured Thermoleophilia bacterium | reverse complement strand
AGCGGGACTCTCGGCAGGTGAGATGGGATAATCCCGCCATGGGAGTGGTTGGCGCCGGCGACGACGCGATCGTCTGGCGCTGCCACGGGAGTGGGCCGCCGCTGCTGCTGATCAACGGTTACGCCGCCGGCAGGGACGACTGGGATCCGGCGTTTTTGGAAGCGCTCGCGGCCAGCCGCACGGTCATCTGCCCCGACAACCGCGGGGTCGGGGACTCCGGCCCGGGTTCGGGAAAACCGTCCATCGAGGCGATGGCCGCAGACGCGGTTCGGGTGCTGGATGCACTCGAACTGAACTCCACCGCGGTCTCGGGCTGGTCGATGGGCGGGTACATCGCGCAGGAGCTGGCGCGGGCGGCGCCGGATCGGGTGCAGGCTCTGGTCTTGATCGCGACTGATCCCGGCGGACCTCGAGCGGTCCGCCGAACACCCGACACCCAGTCAGCGCTGACCGACCACAGCGGCACGCCGCGCGAAGCCGCCTCGCGCCTGATCGGCCTGCTGTTCCCACCCGCGTTCGCGCGAGAGGTCGACGATGCGGCCGGCGAGATCGTTGCCGCCAGGCTCGCCGCGATCCCGGAGCAGACACTGCTCGCGCAGGAGTCCGCAATGGCGAGCTGGCTCGCCGGGCCCGATCGCGGCCCCGGCGTCGGCATCCCGGCCATGGTGGTCTGCGGAACCGAGGACGTGGTGATCCCCCCTGAGAACTCGGCGCTGTTGGCGGCCCGTGCGGACGGAACGTTCCTCCTGCGGATGCAGGGCGGTGGCCACGCTCTGATGGCTCAGGAGCCGCAGCGGCTGGCCCAAATGATCTGCGGCTTTCTGGGCGGCTGATCGCCGCCGGCCGGCGAAACAGCGTCCAGCACGCCCGTCCTAACGCCGACGCGGCTCATTGGCTAGTGTCCGGCCCATGCAGCTGGGCATGGTGGGACTGGGAAGGATGGGCGCGAACATCGTTCGCCGCCTGATGCGCGACGGACACGAGTGTGTCGTCTACGACGTCAACCCGGACGCGGTCACGGCACTTGCCGAAGAGGGAGCCACGGGAGCCGGCTCGCTCGAGGACTTCGCCGCAAAGCTGGCCAAACCCCGCGCGGCCTGGGTGATGGTCCCGGCCGGCGAGATCACCGAAAGCACCGTCGCGGACCTCGCCTCGCATCTCGAAAGCGGCGACGCGATCATCGACGGTGGCAACTCCTACTACCGCGACGACATCCGCCGCGCTGAGGAGGTCGGGGAGCGCGGCATCGACTACATCGACTGTGGCACAAGCGGCGGCGTCTTCGGACTCGACCGCGGTTACTGCCTGATGATCGGCGGCCCTGACGAGGCGGTCCAGCGGCTCGACCCGATCTTCGCCACGATCGCCCCGGGCGTCGAGAGCGCCGAGCGCACTCCCGGGCGCAGCGGGGATCCCACAACGGCCGAGAACGGCTACCTGCACTGCGGCCCCAACGGCGCGGGCCACTTCGTGAAGATGGTCCACAACGGGATCGAGTACGGCGTCATGGCCGCCTACGCCGAGGGGCTCAACATCCTCAAGAACGCCGACGCCGGCAAGCACAGCCGCGAAGCCGACGCCGAAACTGCGCCGCTCGACCATCCCCAGTTCTACCAGTACGAACTGGACATCCCCGAGGTGGCCGAGCTCTGGCGCCGCGGCAGCGTAGTCGGCTCCTGGCTGCTCGACCTGACCGCCTCGGCCCTGCAGGAGTCACCGGATCTCGCCGAATTCAGCGGCCGTGTCTCCGACTCCGGCGAGGGACGGTGGACTTCGATTGCCGCGATTGACGAGGGGGTACCCAGTCCGGTACTGACCTCCGCGCTCTACTCCCGCTTCGCCTCGCGAAACCTCGACGACTTCGCCAACAAGGTCCTGTCCGCGATGCGCAAGCAGTTCGGCGGCCACGACGAGAAGAAGGATTGAGCAACGCCCCAGCGATCGTCGCCAAGGGACTGACGAAGTCCTTCGGCGATGTCAAGGCGCTTGCCGGGGTAGATCTGGAGGTTGCGGCGGGCACCGTCCTCGGCCTGCTGGGACCAAACGGGGCCGGCAAGACGACGATGGTGCGGATCCTGGCGACGCTGCTGACGCCGGATTCGGGCGGCGCCAGCGTAGCCGGCTGTGACCTGGCGAGCGAGGCGGAGCAGCTGCGGGCGAGGATTGGCCTGGCGGGCCAGTACGCCGCGGTCGACGAGAACCTGACCGGATTCGAGAACCTGGAGATGGTCGGCCGCCTCTATCACCTGGGGAAGGCCCCATCCCGCGAGCGCGCCGGCCAGCTGCTCGAGCGCTTCGATCTCGCGGCCGCAGGGCACCGGGTGGTCAAGACCTACTCCGGAGGGATGCGGCGCCGGCTCGACCTCGCCGCCGCCCTGGTGGCGCGACCGCCGGTGATCTTCCTCGACGAACCGACCACCGGCCTCGATCCGCGCAGCCGTCTCGCCCTCTGGGAGACCATCGAGGCGCAGGTTCGCCGCGGCGCCACGGTGCTGCTGACAACCCAGTACCTCGACGAGGCCGACCGTCTTGCCGACCGCATCGCCGTGATCGACCAGGGCAGGGTGATCGCCGAGGGAACTTCGGACGAGCTCAAGGACCAGTCCGGCGGTGAGCGGCTCGAGGTTCAGCTGGCCGAGGGGGCGAATCCCAGTCAGGCCGCGGCGGCCCTGGCCCCGATGCTGGGAGAGGAGGGCTGCCAGACGGCAGAGCACTCGATCTCCCTGCCCGTAAGCGGTCGCCGGCGCGTCGTTGTGGAGGCGGTGCGTCTGCTCGACGCCGCGGGTGTCGAGGTGGAGGACGTCTCGATCCGGCGACCGACGCTGGATGACGTCTTTCTCTCGCTGACTGGCCACGCCGCCGAGACGGAGGACGAGCTTCCCGAGGAGACAGCCGAGTGAGCAAGGTCAAGATGACGGTCGCCGATACCTGGGTGATCACTCGCCGCAACCTGCTGCGGATCCGCAACGCGCCCGACCTGCTGATCGGATTCACCGTGCAGCCGGTGATGTTCGTGCTGCTCTTCGTCTACGTGTTCGGCGGCGCCATCCAGACGCCGGGCTACGACTACGTCGACTTCCTGATGCCGGGCATCATCACCCAGACGATCGCCTTCGGCGGCTTCCTCACAGCGGTCGGGTTGAACGAAGACCTCAGCAAAGGCCTGATTGACCGCTTCCGCTCGCTGCCGATGGCGCGGCCGGCCGTGCTGGCGGGCCGAACGCTCGCCGACATAGGCATGAACACGCTCGCCGTCGTGCTGATGGTGGCCGTCGGGACGTTGGTCGGCTTCCGCTTCTCGACCGGCGTTCCGGAAGTGGCGCTCGGCATCGTCTTGCTGCTCTTGTTCGGCTTCGCCTTCTCGTGGATCTTCGCGATCCTGGGCCTTGGCGCCTCCAGCCCCGAATCGGCTGGTTCGGTCGGCTTCATCCTCGTCTTTCCGCTTACCTTCCTCTCGTCGGCCTTCGTGCCGGTGGACTCGATGCCGGGAGCAATTCAGGCATTCGCCGAGATCAACCCGTTCACCATGGTCGTCGACGCCGTGCGCGCACTCTTCATCGGCTCGCCGGCGGGCAACTCGATCTGGGGCGCCTTCGTCTGGTCAATCGGGCTGATCCTGGTGTTTGCGCCGCTGGCGGTGCGGCGTTATCAACGGATCGCCGGTCGCTGACCCGCATCGGGCGCTCAGCGATAATGAATGCATCGAGGGTCCGATCAATCCGATCCTGAACTCAGTCGCGAGGCCTTTGGCGCGCCTCGGAGCGGCTGCACAGAATGCGCTCGAGGTGGCGCGCTTCGGCGGCCTCGAGACAGACGAGGAGCCCTCTCCCTACGACGTCATCGTCGAGCGCCCCGTCTACAGGCTGAGGCGCTACTTCACCGACATCGACGCCACAGACCGGCCGCCGCTGCTGCTGGTCCCGCCGTTAATGCTCGCCGCCGATGTCTACGACGTCTCCCCCTCCGCGTCCGCGGTCGGCATCCTCCACAGCCACGGCGCCGACCCCTGGGTGGTCGACTTCGGCTCGCCCGAACACGAAGAGGGCGGCCTCCAGCGCACCCTGACCGACCATGTCCTGGCGGTCAACGACGCGATCGACCGGGTACGCAGGACCACCGGCCGCGACATCCACATCGGGGGCTATTCGCAGGGCGGGATGTTCTGCTACCAGGTGGCGGCCTACCGCCAGAGCGAAGGAATCACCAGCGCGATCACCTTCGGCAGCCCGGTCGATACGAGCGGCGCGATGCCGTTCGGAATCCCCGAACAGTTTGCGGCTGGGATGGCGGACGTACTCACCGGGGTCCTCAACCGGGCCTCGCCCCCGGCCTGGATGGTGCGCCAGGGCTTCCGCATGCTCGACCCGGTCAAGTCGCTTCGCCAGCGCATCGACTTCGTGCGCCAGCTCCACAACCGCGAGGCACTCCTGCCTCGCGAGCGCCAGCGCCGCTTCCTGCAGGCCGACGGTTGGGTCGCCTATCCGGGCCCGGCGGCGGCCGAGCTCATGCAGCAGTTCATCGTCCACAACCGCATGCTCTCCGGCGGCTTCGTGATCGAGGGCCGTTCGGTGACACTCGCCGACATCACCTGCCCGGTGCTCTGCTTCGTCGGCGAGGTCGACGAAATCGCGCCGGCCCAGATGGTTCGGGCGATCACGCAGGCCGCGCCGCGAGCACGGATCTATGAACGCTCGCTGCGAGCGGGTCACTTCGGCCTCGTCGTCGGGTCGGCAGCGAACGAGACGACCTGGCCGGTCGTCGCCGATTGGCTTGAGTGGGTGGACGGAGGAGCCGACGGTCCGCTTCCCGACGCGGTCGTTCCTGCAGCCGACCCTGACTCGGTCGAGCGCCCGACGCCGTCGCTCACCGATCGCGTGGGGCACGGCCTCGGGCTCGCCGGTGGCGTCGGGTTCGGGTTTGCCCGATCAGGAGCAAGGACGGCAGCCCGGACCGCGTCGGCCGTCCGCCAGCTCTCGGGCGAGGCGATGGACCAGCTGCCGCGCTTGGCCCGGCTCGACAACGTGCGGCCGACGACGCGAGTCTCGCTGGGTCTGCTGATGGATGAGCAAGCGTCGCGATCGCCGAACCGGACCTTCTTCCTGTTCGAGGACCGGGCCTACTCGCAGGCAGCCGTCAAAGAGCGCATCGACAACGTGGTGCGCGGGCTGATCGAGACGGGTGTGCGCCAGGGCGAGCGCGTCGGCGTGCTGATGGGCCCTCGGCCGAGCGGCTGGTCTGTGGTCTCTGCTCTGAGCCGCCTGGGCGCCGTGGCCGTACTGATGCGACCCGACGGCGAAATCGGACGCGAGGCGGAACTGGGCGAGGTCAGCCGCGTCGTCGCCGACCCCGAGCTCGGTCCGCTTGCACAGGCCGAGACCGGCCTCCCGGTCTACGTGCTCGGCGGCGGCGGCGAAGAGCGAAGGCTCGAGTCTGGTTTGATCGACATGGAGCGCATCGATCCCGATCAGGTGCGGCTGCCCGCCTGGTACCTGCCCAACCCAGGCCGAGCTCGCGACCTCGCCTTCATCCTCTTCACGGGCGGCGGCGAAGGCCTGCGGGCCAGCCGAATCACCAACGGCCGCTGGGCGATCTCGGCCTTCGGTACCGCCTCGGCGGCCGCGCTGACCGAATCTGACACCGTCTACAGCCTGACGCCGATCTACCACGCGTCGGGGCTGCTGATGAGCGTCGGCGGCGCCGTCGCGAGCGGGGCGCGCATCGCCCTGGCGTCGAGCTTCGACCCCGCGACCTTCTGGGATGAAGTACGCCGCTACGGCGTCACCGTCGCCTCCTACACCTGGACGATGCTCCACGACCTCGCCGAGGCCCCATCCGATCCCCGCGAGCGCCACCACCCGATCAGGATCTTCATGGGCTCGGGAATGCCGCGAGGTCTTTGGCGGCGGGTCTCCGAGCGCTTCTCACCCGCCCGGGTGCTCGAGTTCTACGCCTCCACCGAGGCGGATACCGTGCTCGTCAACCTCGCCGGCACCAAGCCGGGGTCGATGGGCAGGCCGCTGCCGGGCAGCTCTGAGGTGCGCATCGCCGAGTACTCACCGCAGCAGCGCCGCCTGGCCGAGAACCCGAACGGGTTCGTTCGCGCCTGCGCTCCTGGTGAGGTCGGGATGCTGCTCTCCAAGGTCCGCCCCGACCTGGTCACAACCAGCGCGATCCCACTGCGGGGCGTCTTCAGTCCCGACGACGCCTGGCTCGCGACCGGCGACCTCTTCCGTGAGGACGAGGACGGCGACTTCTGGCTCGTCGGCAGCGCCGTGGCGCTGATCAGAACAGGCGCGGGAATGGTCGCACCGCGGCCGATCGAGAACGCGCTCAGCGACATCGGGTCGGTCGACCTTGCCGTCGCCTACGGCGTCCCTGACCCCGACGGAGAGCACGAACTGGCGCTGGCGGCGGTGACATTGCGCGGTCAGCGGGAGCTCGAGGCCGGGGAGCTGACCGAGGCCCTCGCCCGGCTCGAACCTGACAAGCGGCCGCGCTTCGTCAGGGTCGTCGACGAGATCCCGGTGACGACCTGGTATCGCCCGATTTCCCGTGAGCTTCGCGAGGCCGGTGTTCCAAAGTCGGGCCCCGCTGTCTGGAAGCTTCGCGGGGACGGGGAGTACGCCGTGGGCTCATCTTGAGGATTCAGACCGCGCGACGCTCCACCCGGCCGTCGATCCCGATCAGCACCTCGCTGACCATCGCCGCCGGGAAGAGGCCGTGGTCAACGACCCCGGGTGTCCCCGAGAGCCGGGCGGCCAGCTCTGCCGGGTCGCCCACCTCCGCGAGGTAGTCAGCGATCACACCGCCGTCGGGGCTACGCGGCACGTCGCGCAGTTCGACCCGGCCCGCAACGCGGACCAGTTCGGTGAGTGTCGCCGCCAGGCCGAAGGCGCTGAGTTCCAATGGAACCGGCGCCGCCAGCCGCTCAACTGACTTTGACGAGTCGGCGATCACAACGAACCGGCCAGCGGCCATCGCCACGATCTTCTCCCGAGTGTGCGCAGCTCCACCCCCCTTGATCAGCCACCCATCCGGTGCGATCTGATCTGCGCCGTCGATGGCGATATCGAGCCTGTCGAGCGATTCGAATGGCTCGACAGGAATTCCGAGGTCGCGCGCCTGGTCCTCGGTCGCAACCGAGGTGGAAACGCAGCGAATGTCGGCCAGCCCCCGGGCAGCGAGTGCCGGCAACAGGTGGGCGACTGTGGAACCGGTTCCGAGCCCGAGAGTCATCCCATCCTCGACGAGCTCCGCGGCCGCCTCCGCCGCGAGCCGCTTTTCGTCGTCGGCGCTCACGATATGCCGAGGTGGTCGAGCACGGCGCGAGTCTACGTCTTCACTCCCCGGGAACGGGTCGTCGGCGACGGCTGGATACCATCGCGAGCAATGGCGGATCACGCTCAGCCGCAAGGCGACATCGACACCCTCTGCATCAACACCATCCGGACGCTGTCGATCGACGCCATCCAGAAGGCGAACTCGGGGCACCCCGGAACGCCGATGGCACTCGCACCCGTCGCCTATACGCTCTGGCAGCGCTTCCTGCGGTTCGATCCCGCCGACCCGATCTGGCCCAACCGCGATCGCTTCGTGCTCTCCGCAGGCCATGCATCGATGCTGCTCTACGCGATGCTTCACCTGACCAGGGTTCAGGCAGTCGATCCCGACTACGAGACGGTAGGCGAGCCCTCGGTCTCGCTCGACGACATCAAGAGCTTCCGGCAGCTCGGATCCCGGGCCGCGGGGCACCCTGAGTACCGCTGGACCTCCGGCGTTGAGACGACGACTGGGCCGCTCGGCCAGGGCGTCGCCACCTCGGTCGGCATGGCTGTCGCCTCGAAGTGGATGGGTGCGCGCTTCAACAGTGACGACCAGACCCTCTTCGACTTCGACGTCTACGCAATCGCCGGTGACGGCTGCCTGATGGAGGGCGTCTCCAACGAGGCGGCCTCTTTCGCCGGCCATCAGCGCCTCGACAACCTCTGCTGGATCTACGACAACAACCACATCACGATCGACGGCCACACCGAGATCGCCTACGAGGACGACGTCTCCGCGCGCTTCGCCGGCTACGGCTGGAACGTGACGCGCGTCGGCGACGCCAACGACCTCGGGCTGCTGACCCGCGCCTTCGAGACCTTCCGCAACGAGACCGGCCGACCGACGCTGATCATCGTCGACAGCCACATCGGCTACGGGTCGCCGCACAAGGTCGACACTCCGTCCGTCCATGGGGAACCCCTCGGCGAGGACGAGGTACGGGCCACCAAGCGCGCCTACGGCTGGCCCGAGGACGCGGAGTTCCTGGTGCCCGACGGCGTCTACGACCACTTCGCCGCCGGCATCGGCGAGCGCGGGGCGAAACTCAGTTCCGAGTGGGAAGGCCTGCTCTCCGCCGCCGATCCGTCGGTGGCAACGGAGATTTCGACGATGCAGCGCCGAGAGCTTCCCGAGGGCTGGGATTCCACGATTCCGTCGTTCGGAGTGGACGACGGGCCGATGGCGACCCGCAAGGCGTCGAACAAGGTCCAGAATGCGGTCGCCGAGCGGATCCCCTGGATGGTCAGTGGCTCGGCCGACCTCACGGATTCGACCTCTGTCCGCCTGAGCTTCGACGGAGTGACCGACTTCGAGCCGGACGATCGCGGTGGTCGCCAGTTCCACTACGGCGTCCGCGAACACGAGGCGGCCGCCATCTCCAACGGTCTCTCGCTGTCGAAGCTGCGGCCGGCCTGGTCCACCTATCTCGTCTTCTCCGACTACGCCCGTCCCGCGATCCGGCTCTCGGCGCTGATGGAGTTGCCGGTGATCCACATCTTTACTCACGACTCGATCGGCCTCGGCGAGGACGGCCCCACGCACCAGCCCGTCGAGCACCTCGCCTCGCTGCGCGCAATCCCGGGCCTCAACGTGATCCGGCCCTGTGACGCCAACGAAGTCGTTGAGGCCTGGCGGGTCGCGGTCGATCGCCATCACGAGCCGGTGGCGCTCGTGCTGACCCGCCAGAACGTGCCGATCGTCGATCGGGACCGTTACGCCTCTGCCGACGGCCTGCGCCGCGGCGGCTACGTGCTCGCCGATCCCGGCGAAGATGACCCCCAGGTGATTCTGATCGCCACGGGCAGCGAAGTCGCGCTCGCTGTCGAGGCCCATGAGGCGCTGGCCGCAGACGGTGTCCGCAGTCGCGTGGTCAGCCTGCCCTCGTGGCAGCTCTTTGATCAGCAGGACGAGGACTACCGCGAGAGCGTGCTGCCGGCCGCGGTGACCGCCCGGGTCTCGATCGAGGAGGCCTCGACGCTGGGCTGGGATCGCTACGTCGGACCGGGCGGGAAAATGATCGGGATGCACACGTTTGGATCGTCCGCCCCCCTCAAAGACGTTCAGAACAAGTATGGATTCACGCCGGAGCGCGTGGTTGAAACAGCCAAGGAGTTGATCGCATGAAGCCGACGCAGCAGCTGCACGACATCGGACAGAGCCTCTGGGTGGACAACATCACCCGGACGATGCTCGACGACGGCACGCTCGCGGGCTACATCGACGAGCTCTCGCTGACCGGACAGACCTCGAACCCGACGATCTTCGACAACGCGATCAGCGGCAGTGACACCTACGACGAGCAGATCTCCGAGCTGCAGGCGACGGGGCTGGCCGGCGAGGAGCTCTTCTTCGAGATCGCGCTGACCGACATCAACCGGGCCGCCAAGTTGTTCGCCGGGGTGAACGAGCGCACCGACGGCACCGACGGGCGCGTTTCGCTCGAGGTCTCACCGCTGCTTGCCGATGATGCCGACGCGACGATTCAGCAGGCCGCCGAGCTCTACGGTCGGGCTGAGCCGAACGTCTTCATCAAGATCCCGGGGACCAAGGCCGGCCAGAGGGCGATCGAGGAGACGATCTTTGCGGGCATCCCCGTCAACGTGACGCTGCTCTTCGACACCGAGCACTTCCTCGGCTCCTGCGAGGCCTACGCCCGCGGCGTCGAGCGGCGCATCGAGGCGGGCCTGAATCCTGCGGTGCCGTCGGTCGGCTCGCTGTTCATGAGCCGCTGGGACGTCGCCGCCAACAGAGACGTTCCCGAAGAGCTCCACAACCGGCTGGCGCTTGCGGTCGGCAAGCATGCCTACCGCGCCTACCGCGAGCTGATCGATTCACCGCGCTGGCAGAGGCTGATGAACGAAGGCGCGCGCCCACAGCGGCTGCTCTGGGCCAGCACCGGCACCAAGGACCCGAACGCCTCCGACACGCTTTACATCGAGGGGCTGGCCTCACCGCTAACGGTCAACACGATGCCGGAGAACACGCTCCACGCGTTCGCGGACCACGGCACGGTCGGTGAGGCGCTTCCGATCGACGGCGGGAGCGCCGACTCGGAGCTTGCGGAGTTCGAGGCCGCGGGCCTCGATGTGGCTGCCCTTGCGGTCAGGCTCCAGGATGAGGGCAAGGAATCATTCAACGACTCCTGGCGCGAACTGCTGGGCTCGCTTGAGTCCAAGCGCGAAGCCCTGGCTTAGCGCTTTAGCCGGCTCCCCGAACCGGCTCACCCGATCCGGATCGGCGTCCGCGTCACCCGGATGCTGCCGTCGTCGAGGCGCTCGCGGACGACGAGGAAATAGACCCCGGTCGACAGCCGGTGGGAGGCGGCAAAGCGAAGTACGGAGAGCTCGTTGGAGAGCGTCGGCCGGCCGCGGGCGTAGACCTTGCCCCGGCGGACCAGCTTTGCCTGGGTGACGGTGGATGCGTTCGCAAACACGACCTTGCACCTCACCCTGACGATCCCCTTGCGGCGCTTGGGCTTGCACGTCACCGTCGCGTCGCGGCCGGCGGGGCCCTGAGGGCCAGTTGGGCCCGCCTCACCGATTCCGGCTGGCCCCGCGGGCCCTTGCCCGCCCGTCGAACCGGTCGGCCCGGCTGGCCCCTGGGTGACGAACACCGAATCGCTGCGCGCACTGACCGAGGCGGTGTCGTTGGTTGCTGTCACGCGGCACGAGACCGCGTGACCGAGGTCGGCCTCGCCTAGCGTGTAGGTGGTCCCCGTCTCGCCGCCGATCGCGATCCCGTCGCGTAGCCACTGGCGCTCGAACATCGTCGGATTGCCGCTCCAGGTGCCGGCTGAGCACGACACCACGCCCCCGACGGTGCTCAACTCCGGCGGCGCCGTATTCGCCGGTGGATCGGCGCCGAAGGCTGCGAAGCCTCCCTGAGGATCGGAAGCAATCTGGCTGAAGGCGCCGCCGATGTAGATCGTCGAGCCCGAGACTGCCAGCGCGCTGACCGTGCTGCTCGCGTTCGGGTCCCAGGCGGTGGCGTTGCCGGTCGTAGCGTCGAGTGCGGCGACCCGGTTGCGGGACCGGCCTCCGATCGTGCTGAAGCCGCCACCGGCGTAGACGGTCGAGCCGGAGACCGCGAGCGCGAAGACCGAGCCGTTCGCATTCGGATTCCAGGCGGTCGCGTTGTTCGTGTTGATGTTCGCGTCGGTCAAGCGCTGCAGATGCAATCCATTGTCTGCCGGCCCGGGCGCAAGGCCTGCCCCAATTGCTCCCGGCCGGTGGAGTAGGGTCGCATTTAATGGCGGAGGCGATAGTCACCGTGACGAGCGCCCAGGCGCGACGCAACGTCGTTCTGACGGCCGCCATCGCCGGCCTCGGCGGACTGCTGTTCGGCTACGACACCGGCGTCATCGCCAGCGCCCTGCTGTTCATCACCCCGGACTTCGGCCTCAGCAGCTTCCAGTCAGGGCTCGTGGTCGCTGCGGTGCCGATCGGCGCGGTGGGTGGAGCGCTCTTCTCGGGACGACTGTCAGACCGCTACGGGCGGCGCCTGATGATCCTGCTCTCCTCGATCATTTTCGCAGTCGGTGCGCTCGTCAGCGCCGCAGCCGGGGGGACCGAGCTCCTGGTGATCGCCCGCCTGGTGGTCGGTGTCGCGATCGGCCTCGCTTCCGCCACAGCCCCGGTCTACATCTCCGAGGTGGCCCCCCCGGACATCCGCGGGCGACTCGTCACCTTCTTCCAGCTCTCGGTCACGATCGGGATCCTCGTCGCCTACATCGTCGGCCTTGTCTTCGAGCCCAGCGAGGGCTGGCGCTGGATGCTCGGCCTCGGCGCCGTTCCGGCCCTGATTCTCGGCATCGGCATGCTGCGGATGCCGCAGAGCCCGCGCTGGCTGGTGATGGTCGGCGAGGACTACAAGGCGCGTGCGGTGCTCGAGAAGATCCGCGAGTCGGATCCGGCGAAGATCGACGCGGAGATGGCGGAGATCAGCGACTCGCTGATCTCCGAGCCCGGCGGCTGGCGCGACCTGATGCAGCCGGTCGTCAAGGCGGCACTGGTCGTCGGCGTCGGCCTGGCGATCCTGCAGCAGGTCTCGGGGATCAACACGGTCATCTACTACGCGCCGACGATCATCCAGTTCACGGGCGTCGATTCCGATTCCTCCGCGATCCTCGCGGCCGTCGGCGTCGGCATCGTCAACGTCGGCATGACGATCGTGGCGATCCGCCTGCTCGACCGTCTGGGAAGGCGCCCGTTGCTGCTCGGCGGCTCGCTGGTGATGGGCCTCTCGCTGACCGCTCTGGCGCTGGTCTTCCTCGGGGGCGCCGGCTCGGACGTCGACTCCTTCATCGCAGTCGGAGCGCTGATGCTCTACGTCGCCGCCTTCGCGATCAGCCTCGGGCCGATCTTCTGGCTGCTCAACGCCGAGATCTACGACCTGCGGGTGCGCAGCAAAGCGGCCGCCGTCGGCACGATGGCAAACTGGACCTTCAACTTCATCGTCTCGCTCACCTTCCTGATTCTGATCGACGACCTCGGCCGTAGCGGCACCTTCTTCTTCTACGCGGCGATCTGCGTGCTGACGTTCTTCTTCTGCCTCAAGTTCGTACCCGAGACCAAGGGCAAGCACCTCGAGGACATCCAGGACGTCTTCAAGAAGCGCGCCGGCGTCGCCTGACGCCCACGAGGACTAGTACCAATTCCCGATTGCCAGACCTGGCAGTCGCGGCCTAACCTCCTAAAGGGGTCTGACCCCTTTAGGAATGAACTACGAGCGCGTCACGCGCTGAAGCCAACCTCGAGCGAGCCGAGGGGATCCAGCTCGACCGAGACCCGGTCGCCAGCGGCCACGAAGAGGAGCGGGGCGATCGCGCCGCTGATGATCACCTCGGTCGGCGCAAGGCGCCCACCGACAGCTTCGAGGAGCTCCGCAACATGGGCGACGGTCGCCTCTGCGTCCCTCACAGCGTCGGAGGCGTCGAGCTCGTGCTCCACGATTCCGTTGCGGGTGACGCGAAGGCTGAGCGAGGCCGGAGGCTCGGGGACCGGCGGGCTCAACAGCACTCCCCGGTGGAATACGTTTTCCTCGAGGATCCGCTCCAGGTCCTCGAAGGGCAGGTCGACGTCGACGATCTCGATCGCGGCTCCGTAGCCGGCGATCGATCCGTCCTCCCCGAGGTGCAGGGCCAGCTCGGCCTCAACGGCAACCGCCGTGGTCCCCTCGAGGTCGAACTGCGCCCCGGATTCGATCAGCGACGCCGAGATCATGCTGCCGATCACGGTTCCGTCGATTCCGAGCAGCTCCTGCACCGCGGGAGCGTTGAGGGCGACTTTCCAGCCCAGTCCCGTCGCACCCGCACCGAGCAGTGCGGCGCGGGCTTCGAGCTGCCTGGTGAGCCCGGCGACGACTCGAGGATCGCTCATCTCACCAGTCTCGACCATCTGCTCACTTGGCGCCATATCAGTAGGGTGGCGCGCAGATGGCGGCACTTCGGGATTGTGACAGCTGGCAGGCGCTGAGCGCCCACTACGCGGCCATCAGCGGCAAGCATCTGCGTGAGCTGTTCGACGAGGATCCCGCTCGAGGCGAGCGCCTCGTCGCCGAGGGCGCCGGCCTCTTCCTCGACTACTCCAAGAACCGGATCAGCGATGAGACGCTCTCCCTGCTGATCGCGCTCGCGGAGGAGTGCAACCTGGCCGAGCGCCGTGCCGCCATGTTCAGCGGCGAGCGCATCAACGTCTCCGAGAACCGCTCGGTCCTGCACGTCGCGCTGCGAATGCCGCGCGAGCGCTCGCTGATCGTTGACGGCACCGACGTCGTCGCCCAGGTGCACGAGGTGCTCGACCGGATGAGCGCCTTCGCCGAGCGGATCCGCTCCGGCGAATGGACGGGGCAGACCGGCAAGCCGATCCGCAACGTCGTCAACATCGGCATCGGCGGATCGGACCTCGGGCCGGTGATGGCCTACGAGGCGCTGCGCCACTACTCCCGCCGCGAGATGACGTTCCGCTTCGTCTCCAACGTCGACGGCACCGACTTCGCCGAGGCGACGCGCGACCTGGATGCCGAGGAAACGCTCTTCATCGTCTCCTCGAAGACATTCACGACCCTGGAGACGATGACAAACGCCCAAACGGCTCGGGAGTGGGCGCTGGCTGGGCTGGGCGGTGACGAGTCGGCCATCGCCAAGCACTTTGTCGCCGTCTCGACCAACGCCGAGGGCGTTTCCGCATTCGGGATCGACACCGACAATATGTTCGGCTTCTGGGAATGGGTCGGTGGGCGCTACTCGATGGACTCGGCGATCGGCCTCTCGACGATGCTTGCGGTCGGGCCTGAGCAGTTTCACGAGTTGCTCGCCGGTTTCCACGCGATGGACGAGCACTTCCTTGGAGCGCCGACGGAGTCGAACCTGCCGGCGCTGATGGGTCTGCTGGCCGTCTGGTACGGCGACTTCTTCGGTGCCCAGACGGTCGGCGTCTTCCCCTACGAGGGGTACCTGAAGCGGTTTCCCGCCTACCTGCAGCAGCTGACGATGGAGTCAAACGGCAAGAGCGTCACCCTGGAAGGAGAGCCCGTCGACTACGAGACCGGCGCCGTCTACTGGGGCGAGCCCGGGACCAACGGCCAGCACTCCTTCTACCAGCTGATCCACCAGGGTTCGAAGCTGATTCCCTGCGACTTCATCGGGTTCATGCAGACGCTCAACCCACTCGGCGACCACCACGATCTATTGATGGCCAACGTCTTCGCGCAGGCGGAGGCGCTCGCCTTCGGCAAGACGCCCGACCAGGTCCGGGCCGAGGGAACCGCCGAGGAACTGGTGCCCCACCGCGTCTTCGAGGGCAACCGCCCGTCAAACACGATCCTCGCCGAGCGGCTGACGCCGACCACGCTCGGCGCCTTGGTTGCGCTCTACGAGCACAGCGTCTTCACGCAGGGCACGATCTGGGGGATCGACTCCTTCGACCAGTGGGGAGTCGAGCTCGGCAAGGCGCTGGCGGTGGCGATCGTGCCGGAGCTGCAGTCAGGCGACGAGCCGCAGTTGGCTCACGACAGCTCCACCAACGCGCTGATCCGGCGCTTCCGCGCCGGTCGCTGACCCGACCTCAGCCGCGCGAGTTCCAGGCGCGGATGGCGTGCCAGTCGTGCTCGGAGCCGAGCACGCTCAGCGTCGCCGTACCGAGAACGAGCCGCTTGCCCTCGGCGACCGGCAGCTCGAGCCAGCGTGCCGCGATCACGCGCAGCATGTGGCCGTGCCCGAAGACGGCGACGTCCCCGGTCAGGGAACTGACGCTTGCCAGGAACGCGTCCGCGCGCGCGCCAACCTGCTCCGGATCCTCGCCGCCCGGGCAACCGTCACGCCAGAGAACCCAGTCCGGGCTGGTCTTGTGAATCTCGGCAGTCGTGATGCCCTCGTAATCGCCGTAGTCCCACTCGAGCAGCTCGTCGCGCGATTCGGCGCGATCGCCAAAACCGGCCAGTCGACAGGTTTCCTGGGCGCGGGAGAGAGGGCTGCTGAACACGCGGGCCGGCGAGTAGGGCGCCAGCAGGGGGCGGGCTGCCTGCGCCTGCCCTCGGCCGTTATCTGTCAGCGGGATATCGGAGCGGCCTGTGTGGCGCAGGTCGCGGCTCCACTCGGTCTCACCGTGGCGAACGAGGATCAGCTGCAAGGACGCGGGCTCCACGGTAAACGTGATGGTATTCGCGAAATGAGAACGCTTGTCGTCACGGATCCCGCAGCCGAGGCTGCGGGCCTGATTGCCAGGTCTGTCGCCGCCGGTGGCCAAATCGCCCTCACGGGCGGCACCACCCCGCGGGCGGCATACGAGCGCCTGGCCGGCATGGGTCTTGACTGGTCGAGCTGCACGCTCTGGCTCGGCGACGACCGCGCCGTGGCGCCCGACGACGAGAACTCGAACTTCCGGATGGTGAAGGAGTCGCTGCTGGATCCGCTGGGTTCCGCCGCTCCTGAGATGAAGCGGATCGAGGGGGAGCTGGGTGCAGACATCGCGGCGAAGCGGTACGAGCGCGAGCTCAGAGAAGTCTTCGGTGAGGGTCTGCCTGAGCTCGACCTGCTGCTGCTCGGCATGGGCCCGGACGGGCATATCGCTTCTCTGTTCCCGGGGAAGCCGGCCCTCGACGAACTCGACCGGCTCGTGGTCGCTGTGCCCGAGGCGGGGCATCAGCCGTTCGTTCCCCGAGTGACCTTGACGCTGCCGGTCTTGAATGCTTCGCGCCAGGTCCTCTTTCTGGTCACGGGCGGGTCGAAGGCTGATCACGCTGCGCGCGCCTTTGGGCCCGATCCCGACCCAACACTTCCCGCGAGCCTGGTACGACCGCGGTCGGGGCGCATCACCGTACTGCTGGACGAAGCGGCGGGCGCTGGGCTCTAGCCGTCTTGGCCGAGCGAGGCACGGTAGGCGGGAAAGAAGTCCGTCGCGGAGATGCCGGCCGCGAGGCGCTCGTACTCATCCCGGTCGCAGATCACCTCGAGCGTCGTGAACGGCTCCTGGCGATTCGCGAAACCGCGCTTGAACTCCTCGAGGCCGTCGCCTGGGGCGAGTCCACCACCGAGATTGAGCGGGACCTCGAGCTCCTCGGCGAAGCCGATCATGCCGTCGAGCAGGTTCTTGTTGGGCGCGTCGCGCAGATGCTGGTCGGCGCTGCCTGTCAGGTAATAGTGCAGGTAACCGTCGCTGAGCACGGCGATGGAGGCCGCGGCCACGCCCTCGCCGGCGGGCGCATCGCAGAGAAACAGCCAGCTGCGATCACTGTCGAGCACGAGCTCGAAGTACTCCGCCTTGAAGAAGTAGCGCTCGCCGGCCTCGGTGCGCTGCATGGTCTGCTCGTAGACGGCCTGAAATGCACGACGATCGGATTCGGTCGTCTCGGGACCAGGCAAGCTGCGGAGCGCGTAGCCGCTGGCTTCGTTGCGGCGGATCTGCTGGCGGTCGCTGGGGCGCGACTTGCGGGCCAGCGTTGGGTCGGCGATATGCGCGATCGAGCGTTCGATGCCCCCGGCCAGCGAGGGCGAGCCGATCCTCTCGCGGACAAACAGCGCGGCGAGGCCCGACTCAGACCAATCGATCTCCACAGGCGCGATTGGGTCCCCGCTCGTGCTGCCGCCCGGATAACCGTAGGGCGAAACCGCGTCTCGCAGCTCGGAGTCGGGGATCTCCTTGACGATCAGCGGTAGCCGGGCTCTGCCGCTTGCAGAGTCGATGGCGAGCGTGTGTGTGACACCCTCGGCGCGAAGGAACTCGGGACTGCGGAAGAACTCCTCAGCTGCCGCCGCCGCGCCGCCGTCCTCGAGCAGGCGCGCTGACGCGCTCAGCGTCATCCCTCCTCCCGCCAGCGCTCCCGCCACTCGGGGGCCGTGATGCCCCAGACCTCGCAGTCGATCAGCGTGCCGTCGGGACGGCGGATGTGGTCGCGCATCACGCCCTCCTTGCTCCACCCAAGCCAGGTGACGACGCCCTGAGCCGCCTTGTTGGGCGACGGAATGCGGCCGTAAACACGGTGGGAGTCGTACTCGTCGAAGGCGAGCGTCAGCGTCAGCCGCTCGGCCTCGCGGCCGACACCCTTGCCCCAGGCTGCCGGATCGGCGATCACGCAGCCGAGCTCGGGGGCGAGCTGTCCTCGCAGGCCGTAGAGAGCGGTGAACCCGACTGCATCCTGGTGCCCGTTCAGCAGCACGGCCCACTTGCGGTCGGGCCCGTCGGTGACAAGCGCCCGACCCACCCAGGCCTCGGCCGCGGCGGCGGACATGCCGTCCCGCTGCTCCATCATGTTCTCGGTGACGCGCTTGTCGTTGAACCAGCGCTCAACCGCAACAGCGTCGCCGGGCTGGAAGTCGCGAAGGCTGACCTCGGGCACGGCGTGAATCTAGCGGGCCAAGGTCAGGGACGGGAGTGGGCGGCGGGTTCGGCCGGCGCCTTGACGCTGGTGGTGCTCCTTGCTGGCGCCTCGGGGCGCTCGTTTGCTGCGGTGCGTCTTGAACGGGCGCATCGAGGGTGGAGGGATCAGGCCCCGGCCCGGCCCCAAGGCGCCGTCGGGACTCAAAAAAAGGGGGGGGTCTTGGCCTGATTTCGGGTCCCTTACTCTCCCGCCCGCTCCCTCGCGTCGAGCTTGCGCTGCCAGTCCTCCGGCACCGTCAACCCCTCGTCGCTCGAAGTCAGCCCCTTGCCGCTAAGCAGCAGCATCGCCGTGCGGGCGAGGATGCGCAGGTCGAGCGTGAAGGAGCGGTTTTCGACGTACCAGACGTCGAGCTCGATGCGGTCGTCCCAGCCGAGTGCGACGCGACCGTTGACCTGCGCCCAGCCTGTCAACCCGGGCTTGACGGCGAGGCGCTCGCGCTGACGAGAGCTGTAGAGCTCGACCTGCGCGGGGATCGTCGGGCGCGGACCGACGATGGCCAGCTCGCCGCGTAGGACGTTGACCAGATTCGGAAGCTCGTCGAACGAGAACCTGCGCAGCAACGCGCCCGCGCTGGTGATACGAGGATCCGAGCCGGTAACCGCCGTGCCGATGCCGACGGGATCGGAGCCCTCAACCATCGTGCGCAGCTTCAGCAGCTCGAACTCCGCACCCGCTCGCCCGACGCGGCGCTGGCGAAAGATCACCGGGCCGCGCGAGCCGAGCTTGATCGCGATCGCGGCGATCAGCAACAACGGCGCGGCTGCCAGCAGGGCGAGGAAGGCGATCAGAAGATCGGCGCTTCGCGGCAGCCCGCGCCTGCATCCGGGCTCGGGAAAGAACGGCTCCGGCGCGCTCATCGCGTTCCCTGCGCCTTCTCCCAGGCAGCGGGCGGGCCCTGGCGCATCCGATCCCAGAGCCCCGCGGCGATCGAGGCCGTCACGAGCACGTAGTGGCGGGCGATCCGCAGCACTCGCAGCGGCAGCACGCCGGCGAACGCGGCGGCGGCGAGCAACGCAACCTGAGCGGCGAAGGTGAGCTGGTAGAGGAGACCCTCGCCAAGCAGGGCGGCGTTGGTACCCAGGGCCGCCAAGTGCAGCAGGGGTGAGCTGTAGCGGAGCACGCGGTGAGAGAAGATCTCGTAGGCATAGAGGGGCGGGTAGCCGCGCGGTGACGCCATTCCGTCGACGACGACGATGTCCCAGAGCCCTCGCATCATCCGCCGTTTGCGGGCAAACTCACCCTCGATCGTCGGCACCAGAAGTTCGTCGGCGATGGCTCCCGCAGCGTAGATCGCCTGCCAGCCGCCCTTGGTGAGCTCGAACGGAAACGAGAGGTCATGGCTGCGCGAAGCAGCGAGCGCCCGGTAGGCGTGTCGGCGCACCGCGTAGATCGCCCCGTTGCCGGCGGTGACGCCGGCAGTCGCCGACTCGAGCCCGCGAACCCAGAGCTCGTAGCGCCAGTAGGCGCCCTCCTGGCTGGAGCCGTCCGCGGCGGCGAAGCGTGCCTGGCCGCAGACGTAGCCGACAGCCGGCGCGCTGAGCGCGTTGAGCAGCTCGCGCAGGGCGTCGGGCTGCCAGGACGAGTTGGCGTCCGAGAACGCCAAGACCTCCCCGGTCGCCTGCTCCACGGCAGCGTTCTGCGCTGCGATCTTTCCCGCGCGCGGGAGGTCGAGCACGAGGTCGGCGCCCGCGGCGCGAGCCAGCTCGACGGTCTCGTCTACGGATCCATCGGAGACGACGATCAGCTGCAGGCGCTCGCGAGGGTGCTCGAGGGCCAGGGACTCAGACACCTTCCCGGCGATCACCTCCGCTTCATCGTGGGCAGCGATGATCAGCGACACCGAGGGAGGCTCCGGCGGCGGATCCGCAGCTGCGGATCCGGCCGGACGGCGGCGCAGGCGCAGGTAGGCCCAGAGCGAGAACGGATAACCGAAGTGCGTGTGGACCAGCAGGCCCACGCACGCCCAGAAGGCGATCTCGACGACGAGCATGGACTGATTATCGGCGCTCTGCGTCGAGCAGGGATTTGTAGAGGGCGAGCGTTTGCGCGGCGATGCGATCCCAGGAGAATGGGCCGGCGGCCGCCTCGGCTGCAGCGGTCGCCAGCCGCGTGCGCTCGGCGGGATTTTCGAGCAGGTCGTTGAGCGTGTCCGCGAGCGCCATCGCATCGCCCGGGGGCACGAGCCGTCCGGCGCCATGGCGCTCGACGAGCTCAGTGAAGCCGCCCACGGAGCTGAGCACGATCGCCTTGCCGAAGGCGAGCGCCGTGTAAAGCACGCCTGACTGCTCAATCTCGCGGTAGGGGAGCACCACGATGTCCGCGCGCCGAAACAGGGCGGGAATCTCAGGGTCGGTGATGAAGCGCGGAAGCATCCGCACCGTGCCGGGCGCCTTCGCGGCGAGAGCTCGCAGTGGCTCGAGGGGCATCATCTCCCGCCCCACCACCCAGAGCTCCGCGCCGCGTACCGACTGAAAGGCGTCGAGCAGAACGTCCAGCCCCTTGTAGGGGCGCAGCAGCCCGAAGAAAAGGATCACGGGACCCTCGGCTCCGTCGAGCTCGGGCGGGAGCGCCTCGTCAGCCGAAAGACGCGTCAGGTAATCGAACGCTCCGTGCTCGATCACGTGCACCTTCGAGGCATCGAGGCCAGCGTCTTCACGCAGGCGCCGGGCTCCGTACTCGGAATGAATCACGACGGCATCCATCGCCTGCAGCATTCTGTACTCGCGCCGCAGCTCACGCGGCTTGTCGGGAAGCGGGTAATGCACGGTGAAGACACGCTTGGGTCCCGGCCGGCGGCGGCTGAGCGAGGCCGCGTCCAGAGCCGGCACGCTGACCCACTGCCAGTGCACGACGTCGGGCGAGCGGCGCTTGGAGTGACGGCGGAATCGGTGCATGTCCGCGGGGTGCTCAGCCAGCTTGACGGCCCTTCGCGCCGGCGCCTGAAGGCCGCGCGCGGCCGTGCGGCGGTAGAAGAGCTCTGTGACCTCATAACCCTGCTCACGAGGCACGGGCCCGTAGAGGAAGCGGCTCGTCACCAGCTCGACCTCGGCGCCGGCACGAGCCAGCGCCGCGCAGAGTGCGTGGTCATACGGCGGCGTGAAGGCGGAGGGATCGACGATCTGGACGCGCATCGCGTCACTCACCGTCGCATATCGTCACTGCGATGGTCCCTGCGATCTCCTACTGCGTCGTCAACACGAACGGCCGCACGCTGCTGCTCGAGTGCCTGAACGCGATCGAGCGAACCCATCCGGCCGGCGTTCCGGCCGAGATCCTCGTGCTGGACAACGCCTCTGACGACGGCTCCGCCGAGGCCGCGCGGGAGTGGGCGGCGGCATCCTCGGCGGCTCGGGCCGGCGACACGCGGGTGATCGAACTCGATAAGCGCACCGGCAAGGCCGCCAACGACTCGCGGCTGCTCCAGGAGGCGGCGGCGCCATATGCGCTGTTGCTCAATGAGGACTCCGAGCTGCGGCCCGGGGCGAGCACGGCGCTCCTCGCGGCTCTGCAGGCGAATCCGAAGGCTTCCGCGGCAGGCGCCAGGCTGCTCGCTCCCGACGGCAGCCCGCAGCCCTGTGCCTGGCGGCTTCCCGGCCTCGGCACCGTGCTCGCCTCATCGCTTTTCCTGCACCGGCCGCTCGTCGTGCAGAGCGCAGGCGACGCCACCCGCCCGGTCGGCTGGGTTCAGTCATCGGCGATGCTCGTGCGCCGGGACGCGGCGGCCGCAATCGGATACCTGGATCCGGAGTTCTTCGTCTACTCCGACGAGACCGACTTCTGCAAGCGCCTGCGCGACGCGGGTGGCGAGATTCTCTTCGTACCCTCGGCCGAGGCCGTCCACCACGAGCAGCTCTCGACCGACCGAGGGTCCGGATCCGCCCGCGTCGTCGAATTCCACCGTGGCCGCGACCGCTACCTGCGAAAGCATCACGGCGCCGCTTCGGCCTGGCTGGCGCGCCCGCTGGGAGCGCTGCCCTACCTGCTGCGGGCGCTCGCAGCCACGGTGCTCCCCGGACACGATCCCCGCTGGTATCTGCTGCATGCGCGACAGGCACTGCGCCCAGGATCTGCCGAGGGCCTCAAGGAGGCCGCCGACGCCTACAACCTCGAGTCCTCGTCACGGCGCTCGGCCTCGTAGACCTCCGCCGTCAACCGCGGCCCACGGCCCTCCTCCTCCCGCGGTGGGTCGACCGCGGGCGGTGCTGAGGAGCCGAAAGCCGAAAGCCGCTCACGCAGGGTCGCCGGATCTAGCAGCCGGCCGATCGCGTCGCGCTCGCCCGGCTCGAGGAAGCCGCCCAGCCAGAGCAGCACGGGGAAGGCGAACCAGACCACAGTGCGACCGGCGAAGCCGGCGAGCCCTTCGGTCGGCAGCAGCAGCTCCCCGGCTGCCACAAGCACCGTCGCGCAGCCTGCGATCAGCGCAAGCCGACGCCATTCGTACGGCACCGGAAACAGGCGCTGGGTGAACCCGTACATCAACGCCAGCACGACGATGTAGGAAGCCACCAGCGCCAGGCCGGCTCCCTTGATTCCGAGCGGCGGCACGAGCAACAGGTTGAGGCCGATGTTGACGGCCGTCGCAACCAGCGTCGCCGGGAAGTTGAACTCCGTCCGACCGGTTCGCCCGAGAATGACGACAAGGACCAGATAGAGGGCGTAGAGCGTCACACCTGTCGAGACCAGGCCGATTGCCTCGTAGGACTCGAAGAACTCCGGCGTCGTGAAGATGCGAACGATCCAGCGAGAGAGCAGCCACATGCCGACGACCACGAACGTGCAGACGGCGGTGAACCAGGTGACGATCAGGGCGTAGGCGCGTCTCGCCTCGTCGTCATCGACGACCGAATAGGCGAGCGGCGGCCAGGCCAGTTGGAAGCCGCGCACGAGCACATTCACGGCCTGCGAAAACTTGACCGCCAGCGCGTAGAGGCCCGCCTCGGCGAGTCCGGCTAGGCGGGCGATGACGATCCGGTCGATGAAGCTGAGCGAGTACAGGGAGAGCTCTGCCGGCATCGTCGGAAACCCGAACCTGAGCATGCGCCGCAACAGCGGCAGCTTCGGCACAAGTGAGAGCCGGCGGCGCTGCTCGATCGCCACCCAGGCCACGAACGGCACCGCCGCGCCGTAGGTGCCGAGCAACAACCCGGATGCGCCCTGGTCCTCGACGACGACCAGGAAGACCGTCAGCGGGATCGCGACGAGCACGTTGGCGATCGTGAAGAAGAAGTAGGCACGCGCGCGCTCGTCGAGGCGGTAGAGCGAGACCAGATACTCGTAGAGGGTGAAAACCCAGAGGCCGCCTATCGCGATCCGCGCGAGCTCGGCGTCAGGCTCTCCGAGCAGCGCCTCTGAGATCGCCCCGGCGAAGGGAAGCATCAGCGTGGCAGCCAGCGTTGTCGCCCAGAAAAGCGAGGCGAACCCGGTGCGGACCACCTCGTCCGGCCGTTCGCCGCCGATGTAGTAAAAGCGCATCAGCGCCTCGATCACGCCCAATCGGACGATGATGCTGGCGGCGATGACGCCGGTGATCATGACCTCGGCGGCCCCGTAGTCGGCCGGATCGAGATAGCTCGTGTAGAGCGGCAGCAGCGCGATCGCGATCAGCTTCGAGATCACGCTCGAAGCCGTGTAGGCGAATCCGGTGGTCGCCAGGCGGCGCAGGTAGCCGAGCATTAGGTGCAGGTCACCTCAGTGACTCCCACACTAAGGAGTCACTCCGATGATTCTTGGCCCAGAGGATGCATGGCCAGCGCCAGTCCCACCGCAAGCAGCACCCAGGTGATCGGGTCCGTCAGGAACGCGGCGTAGGAGAGGCTGTGTACGAACATCACCACGAACGCTGTCAGCGCCGCTGCGCGAGCCGAAGCGAGGGCGGCGCGCTCCGAGGGCCTCGTGGGCAACCGCATGTCCGCTGGTGGTGCAAAGCCGCGCAGACCCGGGGCAAGTGGCCCCATGCCGGCGAGCAGGGCTCCGATGGCTGTCGCAATCAGGGCCGCGTAAACGATCAGCCCCGCCGTCCCCTGCTCGGCGAGGATCGTCACCGGCTCGGTGTGCGACGCACTCGCCGCCGCCTGTTCGGAGCCGAACCTTTCCTGAAAGCTCTCCGAAAAGGACCCAGAGCCGATTCCGAGAACCGGATTCTCCTCGGCGAGCTCGAGTCCGCCACTGATCAACTCGCCTCTGCCACTGGTCTCACCGTCGAGGCTCTTGCCGCTGAAGTCGAAGTCGAGCGAGACTCCGCCGGCGAGGACGAACACCAGCGCAGCCATGGCCGCCGAACCACCGAGCACCAGCGTCCAGCGCGCGCTCCAGCGCAGTGCCGCGAGGACGACCAAGCCCGCAATCAGCGCCAGGAAGCCCGACTGCGAGAACGTCAGGCTCATTGCGGCAAGCATCAGCAGTGCCAGCGCCAGGCAGACCCAGGCCTGGCGAGCAGAGCGCGTCATCACCATCACCGAGGCGAGCACGGAAATCGCAACAGCCAGGTAACGGGCGAGGATGTTGGGATCCCAGAAGAGCGAGTTGACCCTGAAGTAGGGGTGGAAGAGATTCGCCGCCATCACATCCGGGTTCCAGAGCAGATCTTCGGCCGCGTACTGGTAGCCGGCGACGGCCGCAAAGACCGCCGCCTCGGCGATGAGCACCGCGAAGGCGGCCACCAGGAGCCGGTGGCTCCAGGGCGCCCGCAGCAGCAGCGAGAAAAGGGCGGTGAAGGGGAGATAGAAGAAGCAGAGGTTCTGAATTCCCTGGCTTGGGTCGTCTGAATAGGAGAGTTGCACGGCGTAGAGAACAACCGCGGCCACCAGCACGGCCGGAAGCCAGCGCACCGCCAGCCCCGCCAGCCCCGCGCCTGCGAGCCCTCCGTCGTCGTCCGGGTCTGCGCCCGAGAAACTGTCGACGAGGGCCACAAGTGCCGCGGCGCCGATCACGGCATAGAGCGGCAACAGCAGGTTGACGCTCTCCGCGCCGACGTCGATCGGAACCCGGAACGGCAGCGCCGCGACAGCGAGCAGGGGAAACGTGAAACGCCAGCGCCGCATCACGTAGGCCAGCGCAGCGGTTGCCGCCGCTACCGCTGCGGCGGCAGCGAGCAGGCGGGTGGTGCTTTCACGCAGGTCCACCACCCTGTTGTCGCTCCAGTTGTCGCCGAGCAGCAGCGCGACCCCGAGGGCCAGGGCGAAGGTCAGTGAAAGCGCTCGCACACGTGGCGTGGGGGCGATCGTGCCGACGCCAACGAGCAGCGCTGCAGCGATCGCCCCGCTGATCTCCAGGAACTCGCTCACCCCGCCCGGCCCCCTGCGGCTCCAGCGACACACGTCGACGGAAGGGGCAGGTCGCGACCGAGCTCGCCAAGCTGCAGTCGCAATCGGTAGCGGCCGGGAGACACAGGTTCGCCGTCGTCGTCGGTTGCGTCCCAGCGGAATGTGTAAGTCCCGTCGTCGACCAGCTCCTTGTCGGTGGCCAGTGTCTTGACCACCCGGTCTTCCTCATCGATGACGACCACGGTCGCGTCCTGCTCGCCGCGCGTAATCGTGAACCTCACCTCCATCTGGCTCGGCAACCGGTCAGGGCACTCCTCGGTATAGGGAGGAGTCACCCGGTCGTTCTCGATGATCTTGGGGTGATCTCGCTCGTCCTCGACGAGCACAAACGCGGTCAGGGTGGCCGCCACCAGCAACCCAAACAGCAGCGCTGCCGGCGGGCGGGTGGGCGAACTCAAGATGGTTGATTCAAGGGGCCCGCTCGGCCCGCTCGTCCTCAGGCGGGGCTCCGTCGATGACCCGGTCCTCCCCGGCGATCAC
>CAWCGU010000006.1:0-2996101 GCA_963795195.1 uncultured Thermoleophilia bacterium | reverse complement strand
AGTACGAGGACATCTACCGGCTCTGCTTCGTGCGTGGCCCCGAGGGCATCATCGTCGGGCTGTCCGAGCGGCTCAGCTGAAACCAGGATCGCGAGCGAGGGCGGCGGCGTTCGGCTCCCAGAGCTGAATGCGGTTGCCTTCCGGATCCTCGAGCCAGGCGAAGCGGCCGTTCGGGTACGACTCGAGATCGAGCTCGACGGTGATGCCATCGGCCTCTAGTTTCTGGACCATGCCGTCGAGGTCGTCGACTCGGAAGTTGATGCACCAGGCTTTCTCCAGGGGACCGGGAAGCTTCGAGTCGGCATCCACTGCCGAGAAGACGCACTCACCGCGATCCTGAAACCACCCCGGATCGGCGTAGGTGCGCGATTCGAGCATGATCACGCCGAGGTGCTCGCCATACCATCGGTTGAGCGCGTCAGCATCGCGGGCGCGAAAGAAGAACCCGCCGATACCGGTTACTCGACCCACGACCGCGATCGTATCGGCGCCTCGTCAACGATGCCCAGAATGCGCTCGAGGTCTCGCGGAACTCGGCTTGGTCCATCCGAATGTCAGGGGATTTCCCTGGTGCATTCCAGGCGAGCTGGTGTTAGCGTCGGAGCGGACCAGGGGCGCCCGGCGAAGCCTGGGCGTTCGCAGGAAGTAATCAATGGGGGGTGGCGATGAGCCGAGCATTTCCAGAGGTGGAGTGGGCGCCAGGGCTGCGAGCCACCCATCTGGCCCTCCTACCCAGCGCGTGTTTGGCGGCGCTGCTGATTTTTGCGGCGCCCACATTCGGCGCTGGAGGCAACTTCAACCCGGGCCCAACGAGCCCTGTGCCCGCTGGGAGTGTGCCCGCGTCGATCGCGGTCGGTGACTTCAACGGAGACGGCCGGCCGGACCTCGCGGCTGCCAACCAGTTCTCGCTCGACGTCACGATCCTGCTCGGTGACGGCGCCGGCAACTTCGCCCCTGCCGCGACGAGCCCGGAGGCGGCGGGACTGCGCCCGACCGCGGTCGTAATCGGGGATTTCAACGGCGACCTCAAGCCGGACCTCGCGGTCTCCAACTCCAACTCCAACGACGTCACGATCTTGCTCGGCGTCGGTAACGGTGACTTCAGCGCCGCCGCCAGCAGCCCGGAGACCGCCGTGTTGGATCCCGCGTCAATCGCGGTGGCCGACTTCGACGGCAACGGCAAGCAGGACCTCGCCGTCGCCAACAAGACGAATAGCGTCGCGATCCTGCTCGGAGATGGCAGCGGCGACTTCAGCGCAGCCGCGGGCAGCCCGGAGGCGGCGGGAGCGGGGCCCGAATCGATAGCGGCCGGGGATTTCGACGGCAACGGCAAGCAGGACCTCGCGGTCGCCAACATCAGCTCCAACAACGTCACGATTCTGCTCGGCGACGGCAGCGGCAACTTCAACCCCGCCGCGACGAGTCCGGAGGCAGCCGGTGTTGGGCCCAGGTCCGTAGTCGTCGGTGACTTCGACGGCAACGCTCGGGCCGACTTGGCTGTCGCGAACGGCTACACGAACGACGTGACGATTCTGCTCGGCGACGGCAGCGGCAATTTCAACCCCGCCGCGACGAGTCCCGCGGCAGCCGGGAACATCCCCTCGTCACTGGCGACAGGAGATTTCGACGCCGACGGTCGCCAAGACCTCGCGGTCGCCAACAATGGCCCGAGCCAGACGAACGGCGGCGGCAACATCGGGGGCACGACCGTACTTCTTGGCGACGGCAGCGGAAATTTCAGCCCTGCCGCCACAAGCCCGGAGGTGGTTGGCTTTAACCCCCGATCCGTGGCGGTCAGCGACTTCGACGCCAACGGCCTCCAGGACCTCGCGGTCGCAAATGGCGGCTCCAACGACATCTCGATCCTCCTCGGAGGACCGGAGCCGATCCCGCTCGGACCCGCGGACGGCGACGCGGACGGCGTCCCGGACGCTGATGACCTCTGCGACCTGCTGGTGGGCAGCGCGCCGTCGGGCTGCCCGAGCGCCTCGCGCCGGCTCACGCTCGCCCGCAGTGGCGACGCCTTCAAGGGCCGCCTCACATCTGACGTGGCCTCCTGTCGCGCGAGACAGAAGGTGACGATCTTCAGGCGGGCCCCGGGGCCGGACAACCGGATCGGGAGTCCGCGCACGAAAAAGAGCGGCAGCTACAAGCTCAAGAAGCCGGCCTCCCCGGGGAGCTACTACGCAACCGTCACCGAGCAGACGATTCCCGACACTGCGACCTGCCTGGGAGTCGAAGTCGAAGCGACAGAAGATCAAGTAGCGCCGCGGCTTCGCAGAGGATCGGAAGCTCAGAGAGGAAGCTGTTGATGCACAACAAGACCGCAGGCCTCGCTGCGGCGCTTGCCATCGTCCTTTCGGCATCGGCCGTAGCCGGCGCGGCGATCGGAGACCCGGTCCAGAGAATCGAGGCGGTGGTCTCGCCGAAGAGGCTGCCGGGCGCAGGCCTCAAACCAGTCAAGCTTCAGATCACAAGCGAGAAGTTCTTCGACGACGGGAACGGATTCGACGACCCGATGCGCATCCCACCTCGGGCCACCAGGGCCGTGATCTCGCTCGCCGACAACCTCAGGTTCAAGCCCTCGAGCGTGCCGCAGTGCACGGCCAGCCTCGACGGGTCTCAGCGCTGACGCCGCAATCGCGGCCTGCGAAGCGTCGAGGATCAGCACGTCCAGCGCTGAGCGGAACGCCGCTGGTGGCCGCACTTCCGGTCGGCCCAGGCGACGCGCGAGTCGATTTCGAACTGACCGTGACCACATTCAACGGGCCAAAGCTCGGCGGGAAGCCGACGATCCTGCTGCACGCCTACTCCGCGCAGGAGGACTTCACCACCGTGCTGGTCGGGGTGCTGAGCAGAGCCAGGGGCCAGTTCGCCACGAAGCTGGTCGTCAGCGCTCCCGTCCCTCGACGGCGAGGGCGCGATCGCCTCGTTCAGCGTCGAGATCAAGAAGGGCGCCTACATCCAGGGCCGCTGCCCGAAGAACGACAAGACGATGCACTTCAAGGCTGTGTACAGCACCGACGCCGGGAAGCTGACCGACAGCGATGCGTCGAAGTGCAGCTTCACACGGGGCAGCCCGTAGGGGGCGCTGCACCGATCTCCTTGAGGAGGCGACCGGCCTTGGCTTTGCCGAACTTCTCGCTCAGGACCTGACGGATCACCTGTTCACGCAGCTTTCCCGCGACGTATGGAACCGCTCGAATCGCCACCTGCTCCGCACGTCCGCTGATCGCGCCCTTACCGCCGACGACGCGAAATCCCGGAACGACGCCGAAGCAAAACAGGGCTTTGTGCTGGCGCCGGATCTCGAAGACCACCTCGCGCAGTGCGGGCAACTCGTCCTGGCCGCTGTGCAGCGCGTCCGAGATCGCCCTGCGCGTCGCCGTTCTGTACTCGTTCTGGAGCATCGCGAAGTGCAGGGCGCCGACGAACAACGTGTCGAGATCCCGTTTCTCGATCAGCCGGCAGCGCAGCTCCACAAACTCCAGGACCGTGACGCAGCCGACGCGAAGCAGCGAGCTCCAGCGACCCGCTCGAGCCTCCAGATCTCGGACCGCAGCCCTGTCGATGTCTCCGCCGTAGGTCTTCAGGAATCCGTTGAAGACGTCGTACGTCCAGGTTCCGGCCCAGTCGTGGTCTGCGTAGTACTTCACCATCGGCGCGCATTGAGGGCCGTGCTGCGGCTGGCCGCGCAAGTCAGGTTCAAGACCTGTGAGTAGAAGCCCAGGGTCTGGCCGCCGACGCCCGCTGCGTGGCCGTCGAGCTGGGAGGCCTTCTGGAGCTCGGCCTCGCCGTTTGACGCGGAGTTGCGAATGAAATCCCAGGTCGCGATCCCCTGGGCGCTGACCGGCCCGCGGGCCGTTTGCACGGTCACGGTCAGGCCCTGCGCCGGTTGGCATTCCAGCTCGACGGGGTAGTGCTCCCCGCATAGATGCGCCGGATTCGGGTTTCGCTCGGTGCCCGCAGCAGACCGCCCCGGAACCGAAATCCACCTCTGCTTTGCCCGTGTTTGTCCTGTTGTCGGGGAGGTTGGTGGAAGGAGGGCATCCCGGCGGTCTGCGGTAGTCCGCGTCGTAGTAGTACGAGTGCGTCTCCGTGCCCCAGAGGTCGAATTTCCCGGCGCTTGATCGAGTAGCCCGTGGTCGGGCCGGCCTGATCCCTGCCGGTCACATCCAGCCCGATCGGCGCGCTCGCTGCGTCGTGGGTGTCGTCCCCCCTCCAAGGAGGGGAAGCGTGTAGACCCCTCGAGGCGCTGCACGCTCTCGTAGCAGTGCCCCTGCCTGGTAGCTCAACTGCCAGGTTGGCGCTGAGGCTGAGATAGCCGTCCTGAGGCACGAAGAACGTGGCATAACCGGATAGCTCGTCCGCAGCCTCGCCGGAAGGCACCTGGTTTCCGATCTCGACGCGGTAGAAGCCAAACCATTCGTTGTGTGTTGGCTGGTGACTTGCGAGGGCCGGTTGCGCAAACCAGGCGGGGAGCGCCAGCAGCGAGACGACGCTCACCAAACTAGCGACGAAGCGTCGGCGCGTGCAGGCTTTGCTGCGACCCCTGGATTCGTTTCGCTCATCAAGCGCACTCGCCAAGCAGGGAGGGTGGCGTCGACTCGGGCGCCGACACCCCGTAGAAGGGCCGGTAGAGCGCTCGACCAGATATGCGTCGCGTAGCAGCGCTGGCCCAGTCTCGTTGGGGTGCAACGTGCCGAAAACGTCTCCCTGGCGCAGGATCGACTGTCGCCAAGCCCGACGATCCAGCTCTTGTTCGCTCGGTTGCTTCCGAGCGCAATAGCCGTGAGTCTGGCTGAAGCTGTCGTGCGATCCCTCCGATGAAGTTCCATCCATACAACACGGCGAGGCCCTCGAATCGCGCGGTTGAGCTTCGTCACGACCTCCGCGAGCAGTCTCGAGCTCCTGAACCGTGATCAGGCTCTCGTGCGCATGAACCGTCAGCAGGCTTCGCCTGAGATGGCCGGGGCCGCTGGCGCAGAGCTCGCCGTCTGAATCACGTGTTGGATCGAAGTACTCCGTCAGGTAGACGCGATCAGGCGGCACTCCCCGGGCCTCGAGGTCGCGATCGAGGGCAGCGAATTGAGCCGGCAGCTTGTCGATATTTTTTTTCAGGATCCTGCCGGCTTCGCTCTCACCGCAGGAGTCCCCCCAAGCCACGCAGGCCTGAGCCGGGCGGGCCAGCGCGCGAGCGCGAGATACGCCTGCCTCGCGGCTTGCGTCCCGCACGCTGTGAGCATGCTGATGACGCCGAGGTCGTTGGCACCGATCGAAACCAGCAGGGCGTCAACCGCAGGCAGCTGGGCCTGATCGAGTTGAGGCGGGAGCCGGGCGTTTACGATTCGGGTAGAGTGGTACCCGCTCGAGCGACCGGTATCCCGTGATCTCGCCCCGCAGCAGGTTCAGCAGTTCCCGGAACGCGCGGTAGACCCTGCGGGGGATCGATGCCGCCGATCCCCTCGTAGCGCCCGATCAGTCCCGACGCGATTGAGGCCCCCGAGCAGGCCTTGAGGATGAACCTCTGACGCGTGGGCGCTCGGAGCAGTCTGTGCAAGCGCCTTGAAAGCGACCGTCGGGCCAGCCCGTTGAGAGCGGTGGCAGCGTTTTGCCGCCTTCGAGGGGTAGGGCGGGTTCCCCTCGCCCGAGGCGACCGAGTCGCCGATCGAAGCGACGACGAAGCCGGGGCACCCGTCAGGGGTATCCGAGTGGAGATCCGGGCTGTCGCCGGGGCAGGCATCCGAGGCGCTGCTGAAGTTCCAAGTCGCCGTACCGGGAAACGAGCCGAACCCTGATACGTGAACCTGAATGTTGTCCGGTCGCTGTCTTTGACACCCGCTGTCGGGGAGGCTGCCGTCGGGCCTCAGCTGGCCGCAGATCTCAGGCGCACCGCGATTCGCCACCGCTTCGGGGGTGGCGAGGTGCGTGAACGAGACGATCGTCGGCTCCTGCGAGAACGACGGCGGGGGGCAGTTGTCGCCAGGAGGAGGTTCGGTGTAGCTGGTCTGGGTGTCGGTGTCGAAACCGGCGCTGAAGGACGCCGGCCCTCCGGCCGGGGACCCGTCGCGCAAGCTGGTTGGATCAAACCTGATCTCCGTGCCAAGCCCAAATCCGAAGTCCACCGGACCGTGGGCACCCGTGAGGGAAAATCTCCCGGATGAGGACTCGTTGCAGTGTCCATCGGAGCTGTCGAAGCGCGAGGTGGCGTTGAAACTGGCTTCGGCCTCGATGAGGCCGCCGCTGACGACGCCACCCGGTCCGTAGAAGGCGGCGTCCTTAGGCACCGTGATCGTTGCCGTGCCGCTGAGGCTGCGCACTCCGAGGGCGGAGTCGGCGCGATCGATCGTCGAGTCGACCCTGACCTCGTAGGAGCCATACCAGTCGTGCTTCGCTGGGGCGTGCTCGGCGTGCGCTTGCGCCGCGAACGAGCCGCCGAACAGCACAGTCCATGCGCCCATGATCCAAGCCGCTCGTCGGAGCCTGCGCTGTAGCAGGACCGCGACCCCCTCTTGACTTGCTGCTCCGATCTGCGACGCTCCTCCGAATCCTGCCCCTCGAGCGCACAGCCAGCCGTCGCGCTCCTTGTCCGAGTTCGAAGCTAACACCAGACCCGCTTGGATTGCACCAGGGAAATCCCCTGACATTTGTGCCCCAGGCCTGGAACACTCCGCCGCAATGCTGATCGGGAGGTCGACCGAATTACGCACACTCTCAGACCTTCTGGGCCGGCCTGGACGGTGGTGGCTCGGGAGCGCTGCTGATCGCGGGCGCTCCGGGGATCGGGAAGACAACGCTGCTCGGCCGTGCCCAGGAACTGGCGGGCGAAGCGCTGGTGCTCGAGGCGCACGGCACCGAAGCGGAGGCGACCCTGGCCTTCGCGGGTCTCGCCGATCTCCTCAGACCACTGAGCGGCGAGCTGACGGCCCTCCCGGCACCCCAAGCAGCCGCACTCGCCGGGGCGCTGGCCCTTGGCCCGGCGGTTCCCGGCGACAGACTGGCGGTCAGCGTCGCCACTCTGGGCCTCTTGGCGGCGGCAGCCGAAAAGCGGCCGCTGCTCGTGATCGTCGATGACGCGCATTGGCTTGACCCCTCTTCGCTGGAGGCCGTGCATTACGCGGCGCGGCGTCCCCCTGAAGGCGTCGTCTTCGTGCTCGCCAAACGAGAGTTCGGAGGCAGGAGTGTCCCCGACCAGGGCCTGGATGTCCTCCACCTCGATCCGCTGCCCGATGACGAGGCCATGGCACTACTGGAGCGGGTGGCGCCCGATTTGGCACCATCGACTCGCCGGGCGGTCGCCCGCACGGCGGGCGGAAACCCGCTCGCGCTCGAGCACCTGCCCGGCATGCTTACCGACGACCAGCGCCACGGAGGTGGAACCCTGGTCGAGCCCTTGGTTCCCGGCAAGACACTCGAGGGCGCCTTCGCCGCGCGGGCCTCCGAGCTGCCCGAAGCGACGCGGATGACGTTGCTGCTGGCGGCAGCGTCGAGCTCGGTGCGTTTCCGCCCGATCCTTGACGCCGGCGGCTCCAGAGCGGACCTCGAACGCTGCGAGGCTGCTGGGCTTCTGGAGCTTGGCTCCGACAGCGTCAACTTCGCGCATCCGCTGGTCCGAGCGGCCGTCTATCACCGCGCCGCCCGGGCTGAGCGCCGGGCCGCGCACCGTGCCCTGGCTGAGGCCGACAGCGAGGCCCGAGCCTGGCATCTCGCCGCCGCCGCCGTCGGCCCCGACGAGGAGGCGGCGAGGGCACTCGAGCGTGCAGCGATTTCAGCCTCGACCAGGCGCGCGCCCGCCGAGGGAGCGGCTGCGCTCGAGCGAGCCGCGAGACTAAGCGCCGATCCGAAGCTCGCGTTCAACAGACTGCTCGGCGCCGGAGTGTTCTCGATGGCCGCGGGACGCATCGAATCGGCTGACGCCCTGCTTGGCGAGGCATCCGAAGGCGCCCCCGATCCACTTTCGCGGGGGCGCGTCGATCACATGCGGGGTCTGCTGATGTTCTGGAGTAGCCGCGTCCGGGACGCTCTCACGATGCTGGAGCCAGCAGCAGCCTCACTGGCGTCGAGCAACCCCGCCGAGGCCGCTCCGGTGCTTGCCAGCGCGGCGCTCGTCTCGACAGTTGCCGGCGACTCCGCTCGAGCACTTGAGCTGACGGAACAGGCGGTCGGCCTGCTCGATGACAAGTCGTCCGAGGAGACCAGGGCGCCGGTGCTTGCGGTGCACCACTGGACCCTCTTCCTCAGCGGTCAGGGCGACCGGGCGCGCGCGGCGCTTAAGGAAGCTGCTCGCCATGCAGAGGCCCTGGACCCGATCTCCCCCGAGGCTTTGGTGACCCATTTCGGGCTCAACATGCAGTTGGCGGCAGAGGACTTCGCGGGGACGCGAGAACGGACCGCTGCCCTGGTAGCAGCCGCTCGCGAAAGCGGCGCCCTGATGGCGCTCCCCGCCTCCTTGATCACGATCTGTGAACTGGATTACCGCATGGGAATGTGGGAGGGCTTGGATGCCTTGCTCGAGGAAGCCGACGTCCTCTCCCAGGAGACGAAGCTGATCGGCGGAGTTGCCTTTGTGCTCGTCAATCGGGCTCGCCTCGCCGCGGCGCAGGGCCGGGCGGAGGACTGCCAGGCTCACTGCGGAGCGGCCACGGCGCTGGGACAGGCCGTCGGCGGAGAGGTGATGGAGATCTACGCGGAAGCTGCATTGGGCTTCAGCGACCTCGGAGCCGGGCACATGGACAGCGCCATGGGGCACCTCGAACGCACCGAGGAGTTGGCTCGGTTGGCCGGCGTCGAGGAGCCGACCATCATTCCCTGGGCCCCTGACCTAATCGAGGCCTACGTCCGGCTGGACAGACACGCGGACGCCCGCCGCGTCCTCAAGACGCTCGCTCGCCAATCTCGCGGCACCGGCACGAATCTGGCGGCGGCCCTCGAGGCCCGTTGCCGCGGCCTCGTCGCAGCCAAGGACTTCGACAAGCATTTTCTGGCCGCTCTGGAGCATCACGGTCGCGTGCCCCTGCGATTCGAGCAGGCGCGAACACTGCTCTCGTTCGGCGAGAGGCTGCACAGGACAAAGCGGCGAAGGGAGGCGCGAGAGCGCCTCAGGGAAGCCCTGGACGTCTTCAACTCGATCGGTGCCAAGCCGTGGTCCATACGTGCCCGCGCCGAGTTGCGCGCCGCCGGCGGCGGCCCGAGGGTGCCGGCCGAGGGAGAGGCACTGAGCGCTTCGGAACTGCGGGTCGCAGCAGCCGCGGCCGACGGCCTCAGCACGCGCGAGGTCGCCTCGCAGCTTTTCCTCAGTCCCAAGACCGTGGAGTTCCATCTCTCGCGCATTTACCGCAAGCTCGGGATCCGCTCTCGAGCCGGGATCGCCAAGGCATTGGTGGCGCGCGGCGAGACGGTGCCCAGGGATTCGAACTAGGCGAACTGGGCTCGCCTACCCCAGCTGCGGCGATGAGGATCGTGCGGGAGCCCAATCGCGCATGGGCGACGGGACCCGGGCTCAGGGGAGTGGGCTCCTCTCCGATGGACACCCAAGCGTTTGGATCGGATCGCGCAACTTGCCCGGATGGAGTGAGTTGAATGGACAGATGCTGAGGGAGATGTCGCGTCGCCGGTCGTTGACGCCTAAGGGCCTCGTCGTGATCTGCGCTTCTCTGGCGCTCTGCAGCGCCAGCGAAGCGGCCGCAGCGCCGGGCGACCTCGACGAGTCCTTCTCCAGCGACGGACTGCTGCAGCCAGCCGTCGACTTCAGTCCGCGCCTGCTGGCGGCGCTTGCAGACGGCAAGCTTCTTGCTGTCGGATACGTTGGTCTTGACCTAGCGGTCACGCGCTACAACGCCGACGGCTCCACCGACACGAGCTTCGGTAACGCGGGCCGGGTCGTCACGCCCGCCTGCCGCACCCTTCAGGACATGGCGGTCGACTTGCAGGGCCGCATCGTCGTCGCAAGCAATGAATCGGTCTGCCGACTGACCGCGAATGGCTCGCTCGACTCATCCTTCTCGGGGGATGGCGTCGCGCCGATGCCGATTGTCGTCGTCGACGTGGCGGTCGATGCCCTAGGCGGGGTGGCGGTCGGCGGCGGCTACGCGGGCGATTTCGCAGTCGCGCGGCTCTCCCCCGACGGAGCCTTCGATCTCACATTCTCCGAGGATGGCCTGCAGGTATCTGAGGTGAGCGGCAGCGACCTGGTCACGAGCCTCGAGTTCCAGACGGACGGACGCCTGATTGCGGCGGGCGACGCCTTTAATGACGCCAACCGCTCCCGCAGTGGGATCCTCCGCTACAACGCCGACGGCTCGCTCGACCAGGGCTTCGGCACCCTGGGCAGGGTCACCAGCGAGACCCGATTCGACGACCTGCTTCTGCGCCCAGATCAGCATCTCGTCGCTGCCGGCTTTAGCGGCGACGGCACGCGGATCGAGGTCTTCACGCCTGATGGGCGGCCTGACGACTCGTTCGACGGCGACGGGGCCCTGGATCTGCGAGACACCCGGCTGCGGCTCGGCTGGGACGTGATGGCCGCCTCGCCGGACTCCGCGCTCTACATGGCGGCCAGCGTGAGTCATCCGGGACCATTCGCGCGCTTCAGGGCCGCCGTGATCAAGATCGCGCCCTCTGGGATCCCGGATGTGAGCTTCGGCGGAGCCGGGCTCGCCTTCATGCCGGGGTTCACTCCTACCGCGATCGGAGTGCAGCCTGATGGGCGCGTGGTGGTTCTCAACACAGTCAGGAATGGCCACCAGTTCGCACGCTTGGAGATCCTGCCGGGGCCCGGTGATGCGGATGCCGATCAGATCGTCAACGACGCCGACGTCTGCGGCTTAGTCTTCGGTCCACCGCCGAGCGGTTGCCCCGACATCGCCCGGGAGGTCAAGATCCGCGAGCGCTCCCGCCGCCTACAGCTCAAGGGTCGCGTGCGATCGAACAGCATTCCCTGCCGAGATGCGCCATTGCTTTTACGCCGGCGCGTCCCCGGGGTCGACGCGAGGATCGATCAAATGGTTCCAGATAAAGGCCGCTTTGAATTCCACCTGCCGCCCCGCCCTGGCAACTACTACGTGCACGCGCCCCGGCGATTGGAGCCAAGCGTGGGAATCTGCCTGTCGGCCCGTTCGGACCCGGTGCGCGTCCAAAACGGCGCCGGGTGATTCCAGGCCCTTGCCCGGCGAGCTTCTCCAAGGCGGAACGGCAGGACGCGGTCCTCTCGCGACCAGGCGATCAGCACGCAGCGCACAATTGTTTGGCCCGATTCTGGTCCCCCGGCGCTTCCCGAACGCCGAGTTCGTCCCGATCCCGGACACCTAGACGTTCTCGCCGGAGGACAACCCCGGGGCGCTCGTCCAGGCGATCGGCGAATTCCTCCACAAGACGGGCTGACTTCGGTACTCTCGCCGCTGTGTACGGTGTTTGCCTTCGCAGGGCCGGGGTTCCTCTCGCCGTCCTCATCGCGAGTGTGATCGCGGCCGCGCCGGCGGGCGCGGCGACGACGCTCGGGCACACCGCGGCCATGGCGCCCGGTCCCGGGAGCGGCAACATCCAGTGCGTCCAGAGCACGACCGACGCCACCACCAACAAGTACACGCCTGCGCCGGGCCAGGGCGGGGTAATCACTTCTTGGAGGCATCGGGGCGGTCCCGGGGGGCCGCAGATCCGCCTCATCATCTACCAGCAGGTCGATGCGGACACGTTCAAACCGGTGGCGCGAAGCGCGCTCAAGCCCACGGTGGTCGGCGACAATAACTACACCGAATCGCCCGGCATTCGGATTCAGCCCGGGGAGATCCTCGGGCTCCACATGAGCAATCCGAATAACTATTGCTTTGGAACGGGGCTGGCCGCGGACACCGTTCTGGCGAAGGATCCGGGTCCCGACCCAACGTTGAACACGAACCAGGACTTCGGCGTCACGATCTGTTGCCGCCTCAATGTCTCCGCAACGGTCGAGCCCGACGCCGACGGCGATGGGTTCGGCGACGAGACCCAGGACTCCTGTCCTTCAGACGCCTCGACCCAGGGAGCGTGCCCGCCCGCCGGCGACGCCGACGCGGACGGCGTCCCCAATGGCTCCGACAACTGCCCGAACGCAGCAAACGCCGACCAGGCCAACTTTGACGGCGACGCCCAGGGCGACGCCTGCGATCCCGACGACGACAACGACGGGGTTCCGGACGCCAGCGACAACTGTCAGTTCGCCGTTAACGGCGACCAGGCGAACGCGGACGGCGACTCCCAGGGCAACGCCTGCGACGAGGACGACGACAACGACGGCCTTCCCGACGCGCAGGATCCGTTCCCGCTCGACGCCACGAACGGCGGGCTCGAGGGCCTGCCCACCGGCGGCCCCGACATCCTCAACGGCACGATCGCCGACGACCTGATCTGCGGCCTCGGCGGCGACGACCAGATCGACGGGCTGCAGGGCAACGACACGATCTTTGGCGACCAGTGCGACGAGGGGCGCTCGGCGCGCACCTCGTTCGGCGCGTTCATCGCCGCTGCGGACGACGGCAACGACCAGCTCATCGGCTCAGAAGGCGACGACACCCTCGTCGGTTCCGGTGGCAACGACCGCTTGAACGGTGGCGCCGGCAACGACACGCTGGTTGGCGGCGACGGAAGCGACAACCTGATCGGCGGCAAGGGAAAGAACAGATACGACGCCGGCGCGGGCAACGACGTCGTCAACGCCCGCAACAAGAAGAAGGAAACCGTCAACTGCGGCAAGGGCCGCAAGGACAAGGCCAAGGTCGACAAGAGCGACCGAGTCCGGGGCTGCGAGAGGGTGACGGACCGAAGTAGCGCCTCGCCGGCACGCGCGCCCAGATGGCGCCTACCAACCGTTCCTTGACAAATGGCCCTTCTTCATATAGTCGATCAGCGAGAGCAGGTCGGCGCCACTCGTCGCTTCTCCCTTCGCGCGATAAAGAGCAGCGATTCGCATTGCCCAAGTAGTCATCCGACCTCCCCACCTGGGCGTTCGCGTCACCGCAACACCAAACAATGCCGAGGATGCCACCCCACCGCCACCTTCGTCCCCGGCTCCCAGCGATCGTCAGCCTTGGCCCGATAAGTCTGCTGCTCCACGGCGACCAGCCGGGCCCCATCCCCCACCGCGACCGTCAGCTGCGTCGCCACCCCGAGGTAAACCCGCTGCGCGATCTCTCCCTCCAGCCGCACCATCCCCTCCTCGAGCTCGTCGATCGCGATCTTCTCCGGGCGGATCGCGATCCGGACCGTCTCCCCCACCGCGCAGCCCTCGGGCAGCGGCGCCGGCACCACCGCCCCGGTCCCGATCTGCACCTGGCCCCCTTCCTTGACCGTGCCCTCGATCAGGTTCGAGATCCCGATGAAGTCCGCCACGAAGCTCTCCGTCGGGTGCTCGTAGACGTCCTCGGGCGGGCCGCACTGCACCACCCTGCCCTCGTTCATCACCGCGATCCGGTCTGACATCGCCAGCGCCTCTTCCTGGTCGTGGGTGACGTAGACGAAGGTGATCCCGACCTCGCGCTGGATCTCCTTGAGCTCGACCTGCATCTGGCGCCGCAGCTTCAGGTCGAGCGCGCCCAAGGGCTCGTCGAGCAGCAGCACCGCCGGGCGGTTGACCAGCGCCCGCGCCAGCGCCACGCGCTGCTTCTGACCGCCGGACAGCTCCGCCGGCCGCGAGGCCGCGCGGTGCCCGAGCCCGACCAGCTCCAGCGCCTCCCCCACCCTGGTCCGGATCTCGTCCTTCGCCACCTTGCGCCGCTTCAAGCCCGAAGCCGACGTTGTTCGCGACGTCGAGGTGCTCGAAGAGCGCGTAGCTCTGGAAGACCATGTTCACGTTCCGCCGATACGGCGGCACGTCGTCGACCGGCTCGCCCTCGAGCATGATCTGGCCGCTGGTCGGGGTCTCGAAGCCGGCCAGCATCCTCAGCGTCGTCGTCTTGCCGCAGCCGCTTGGTCCGAGCAGGCTGAAGAACTCGCCCTTGGCGATCGTCAGGCTGACGTCGTTGACCACCGTGGTCTCACCGAAGCGCTTGCTGACGTTGTCGATGCGGATCGCCTCGCCGTTTGCGCTCATGTCGCTCATCGCCTCCTCACTCCCCTGCGGTTAGAACCTTGACGCCGCTTTCCTTGCGGCCGAACAGTCTTGGGATCAGCACCGCGAGCGCGATCGCGGACAGGCTGATCACCATCATCAGGCTGCCGATCGCGTTGATCTCGGGGCTGATTCCGAAGCGGATCGCGCTCCAGATCCTCACGGGCAGCGGCTGGACCACCTCGCCCGTCGTGAAGAAGCTGAGCACGAAGTCGTCGAAGGCGAGCGCGAAGACGAGCAGGCCCGCGGCCACGATCGCGGGCCAGAGCTCGGGCACGAGGATCAGCCTGACCGACTGCCACCTGGTCGCGCCGAGGTCCATCGCCGCCTCCTCGACCTCGGTCCCGATCGCCGCCATTCGCGCCCTGACCACCACGGTCACGTAGCTGATCGAGAAGGTGATCTGGGCGATGATCACCGTCTTCACGCTCAGCGCGATCCCGATCTGGCTGAAGAGCAGCAGCGCGCTGATCCCGGTGACGATCTCCGGCGTCACCAGCGGCACCAGCGCGAGGATGTTCCAGCCCGGGGCCCAGCGGGTTCGCGAGCGGACCAGGCCGATCGCCAGCATCGTGCCGAGGATCGTCGCCGCGACCATCGTCACGACCGCGATCGTCAGGCTCGTGAAGAGGCTCTCGCGCAGGACCGGGTCGTTGAAGAACTCCTCGTACCAGCGCAGGCTGAAGCCGTCGAAGACCTGCAGGCTCTTCTGGCTGTTGAAGCTGAAGAGCACGACGATCGCGATCGGGATGAACAGGTAGAGGTAGATCAGCCCCGTCCAGAGCTTCAAAAAGCGCGGGCGGTCAAAGCCCTTGCGGCTTGCGGCGCCTGACCTTCCCCACGGTCGCTCCGGCGCCGGTCACGGCGTCGCCTCCGTCGCCGAGCGCGCCGAGGAGCGCAGGTAGAAGAACAGCAGCACGGAGAGGAACAGCATCATCACGACGGTGATCGCCGAGCCGAGCGGCCAGTTGGACGCGGCGAAGAACTGGTCCTGGATCAGGTTGCCGATCATGTAGGTGTCGGGGCCGCCGAGCAGCTGGGCCGCGACGAAGTCGCCGACCGCGGGTAAGAAGACGAGCACGCTTCCCGCCAGGATTCCCTGCCAGGTCTGCGGCAGGGTCACGTGCAGGAAGGTCTGAAGCGGCGTGCCGTAGAGGTCCTTGCCGGCCTCGATCACCGACGGGCTCATGCGCTCGAGCGAGGCGTAGACGGGCAGGATCATGAAGACGAGGTAGCCGTAGACGAGGCCGCCGATCACCGCGTAGGGGGTGTTCAGGAAGCGGATCGCCTCGTCGGTCAGGCCGATGTCGATCAGCGCGTTGTTGACGAGGCCCTCGTCGGCCAGCAGCGCCGTCCAGGCGTAGGTGCGGACGAGGTAGTTGACGAAGAACGGGATCACCAGCGCCGCCAGCAGCAGGTGCTTGTAGCGGCCGCCGTGCCGGGCGATGAAGTAGGCGACCGGGTAGCCGATCGCCAGGCAGAGGATCGCCGTCGCCGCCGCGTAGAGGATCGAGCGGATCAGGATCGGGACGTAGAGGGGGTTGAAGGCGTCGGCGTAGTTGTCGGGGTTCCAGGTGTAGACGGCGCGGCCGAAGTCGTCGACCTCGCCGAAGCTGAGCGCGATCACCAGCAGGCTCGGCACGGCGAAGAGCAGCGCCAGCCAGAGGCCGCCGGGAAGCAGGAAGCGCGTCCAGAAACTGGGCGCCTTGGCTTTATGCCTTGACCTCCGTCCAGGTCTCCTGCCAGAGCTGTCTTCCCTGCGGGGTCGCGAAGCGGTACTCCTCGCCCGCTCTCGAGCGTCTCGGTCGTGATGTCGATCGAGGGCTCGTCCTTGACGATCTCGGTGAACTGCTCCTGGGCGCCGACGCACCGGCTGCGGGTAGCCGTTCCAGCGCACGTTCTGGGCGGCGTGCTCGGGCTCGAGCAGCCAGTCGATGAACATCAGCGCCGAGCCCGGGTGGTTGGCGTTGACGGGGATCGCCATCGCGTCCGAGCCGACCGGCACCCCCTCGGCGCAGGTCTCGAAGTGGAAGTCCTCGGGGTTGTCGACGATGTTTCGGACGTAGACGATGTCGCCGTTCCAGGCGTGGTGCAGGACGGCGGTGCCGTTTGAGAGGTTCTGCGAGGAGCTGGTCGAGAAGCCGCGCAGGAAGTCCTTCTGGCCGAAGAGCGTCTCCTTGGAGACGTCGAGGTCGTTCGGGTTCTCGGTGTTCAGCTCGAAGCCGTTGATCATGTTCGCCTGGCCGATTCCCTCCTGGAAGTCGTCGAGGATGAAGGTGCGGCCGTCGGCGGTCGGGTTTGAGAGGTCGGTCCAGGAGCCGGTCATGCCGCTGACGACATCGCCGCGCCAGCAGATCCCCGTCGTGTACATCGCGTAGGGGACGGTGTGGTTGCCCGACGGGTCATACCAGGGGGAATCGAAGTAGGGGTCGATGCCGACGGAGTTGCGCAGCAGCTCGCGGTCGAAGGGGTGCAGGAAGCCCTCTTCCTTTAACCGCACGACGTACTCGCCGGTCGGGAAGATCAGGTCGTACTCGGCGCCGGCGCGCAGCTTCGCGATCATCGCCTCCATCGAGTCGAAGTTGGCGACGTTGACGTTGATCCCGTGCTTCTCGCCGAACTCCTTCCAGAGCTTCGGGTCCATGTACTGGGCCCAGTTGAAGACGAGCAGGTCGCCGTCGATCTTGGGGACGATCGGCTCAGCGGCGCCGGAGCGGTCGATCTCACGGCTGACGGTGCAGCCGGCCGCCAGCGTGCCGAGGCTCGAGGCGGCGAAGGCGGCGCCGGCTCCGCGCGCGATCAGCTCTCTGCGGGTCAGCTCGCTCATGCGCTCCCCTTCGCCCACCCGCCTAAACGTTGGTCAAATTCGGGTCTGGGACGGGCGGCGCCAGCGCCTCGGGCTCGAGGCCGAGCTCGGCGGCGAGGCGGGTGGCGACGAGCTCGCGGGCGCGCTCGGCGTCCATCGCCGGGTCGCCGAGCAGCGCTCGCACGCCGGCGCCGTCGAGCAGCGCCATCGCCAGGTCGGCGATGGCGGCGGGATCGGCGCCGGCGCGCAGCTCGAACTCGCCGGAGGCGATTCCCGCCGCGATCAGGTTCTCCATCCAGTCGCGGTACTCGGCGTAGAGGCGGGTGGCGACTGGGCGCAGCGCCGGTTCGCGGACGGCGCGCAGCCACAGCTCCACCCAGAGGACCCACTGCTGCTCCTGGACGCCGGGGAAGGGCAGGCACTCGGCGAGGCCGAGGGCGAGCGCCTCGGTCGCGGTTCCACCCGCGGCGGCCTCGCGAAAGCGCTGGTCGCCGGCCTGCTCGAAGGAGTGGACGAGCGCCTGCTCGAGCAGCTCCTCGCGCGTTGAGAAGTGGTGGTGGACGAGGCCGGTCGAGACGCCGGCGCGCATCGCCACGCGGGCGATCCGCACGTCGTCGATGCCGTCGGAGGCGATCAGCTCGCAGGCGGCTTCGAGAATGCGCTCGCGAGTCGACTCGGACATCGGTGGGAGACGCTAACCGCTTTCCCGGAGGGCCTCGGCCACGGGCAGGCGCTCGCCGGCGTCGGCCGAGCACGGCCTCGGCGGCGTTGCGGCCGTTGAGCGCGATCACGCTTCCCGCCGGATGGGTCGCCGCGCCGCAGAGGTAGAAGCCGGGGACGGGGGTGCGCGGCGTCAGGCGGTTCTCCCACATCTGGTCGGGCGTGACCTCGCCCTGGAAGATGTTGCCGCGGGTGAGGCCGATCCGCGACTCGATGTCGGGCGGGCCGAGCACCTCGTGGTCGATCAGGCAGTCCTCGAAGTCGGGGGCGAAGCGGCCGATCAGGTCGATGAACTGGCGCGCGACGCCGGCGCGCGCGCGTCTCCCAGTCGCCGTCGGCGATCTCGTAGGGGGCGTACTGGCCGAAGACGCTGAGCAGGTGCTTGCCCTCCGGGCGCGGGGCTCGGGTCATAGCCGGTCTGGATGTAGATCTCGCCGAAGCCGACGGCGGGCTCGCCGGCCTCGCAGCGCTCGAAGGCCTGCTGGGCCTCGGCCATCGTGCCGGTGGCGTCGATCGTCGCCCGGGCCGGCCAGGTCTCGCCGGGCGCCGCGGTCCACTCGGGCAGGCGCTCGAGCGCGGCGTTGAACTTGACGACGGGGCTGCGGATCTTCCAGGCCTCGAGTCTTTCGCGGTAGGCGGCGTCGATGTCGTGCCGTCGAGCAGCCGCAGCAGGCGCTTGGGGTCGGCGTTGCAGACGACGGTGCGGGCGCGGATCTCGGTGCCGTCCTCGAGCGTGACGCCCTCCTCCGGGGTGATCCTGGCGACCGGCGACGCCGCAGGCGAGCGTGGCGCCGGACTCCTGCGCGGCGTCGGCGATCGCGAAGCTGATCATCCCCATGCCGCCCTCGACGTAGCCCCAGGTGGGGCCGTCGCCGTCCATGTCGCCCTGGTAGTGCATCAGCTTGATGCTTGCGGTGCCGGGTTCGGAGGGGCCGCCCCAGGTGCCGATGATCCCCTGGCCGAAGAGCGCGGTTCTTAGGCGCTCGTCGTGGATGTAGTCGTCGAGGACGTCCTCGATCGAGGCGGTGAAGCAGAGGTCGATCAGCTCCTGGGAGCCGAGCATGGCCTCGATCTCGTCGCGGGTCGGGCTGGCGCCGACCCAGGAGTCGCGCTCGCCCGTGCGCAGGCGCTTTCGGGCCTCGTCGAAGAGCTCCTCGTAGGCCCAGTAGCCCTCGATGTCCTTCTTGGAGACGCCGAGCGCCTCCATCCCCGCCTGGGTCTTGGCGTCGTCGAGGTACTGGCCGAAGGCGCTGCCGTCCTCGAAGGGGACCCAGAGGTTCGGGTCGGCCATCCAGTAGCGCAGGCCGCGCTCGCGCAGGCTCAGTTCCCCGATCACGAGCGGGTCGAGCAGGCCGACGACGTAGGCGCAGGGGCTGATCACGAAGTCGGGGTTCGAGAAGGGGCGCTCGAGCGTGGCGGCGCCGCCGAGGCGCTCGCGGCGCTCGAGCACCAGCACCGACTTGCCGGCGCGGGCCAGGTAGGTGGCGGCGGTGAGGCCGTTGTGGCCGCCGCCGACGACGATGACGTCCCAGTCGCGGGCGGCGAGCTGGGAGACCGGTTCGGGGAGGCCGACCTCACCGAGCTTGCGGGCGATCTCGTTGGCGCCGAGGGTCAAGCTGCAACCTCCGCGCCCTCGCGCAACGCCTCGCGGTATTTGCGCGCGACCATCACGTCGAAGGCGTGGACGTCGACTTCTTCGGCCGAGTAGCGGCCGGGCTGATAACCCCGGGTGCGGACTCCCTTCTGGGTCAGCTCGCAGACGTGCCAGTCCTGGCGGTTGACGGTGTCCCAGAAGTCGATCGCGTCGGAGGGGTCGAAGCCTGAGGCCTCGATCGTGCGCTGCTCGAAGAACCACTCGCAGACGACGTCGGTGACGCCGGGCTCACGCGGCCAGAGGGTGTGGAGCATCACGTAGTCGGGGTGAAGCGAGACGAGCGCGTTGGGGAAGAGCACGAAGTAGAGGACGGTATTGAGCTCGGCGGCGTCGAGGCCCTCGATCGGCGGGCGGTTGCCGGTGTGGCCGCCTCCGGTCGCCATCGTCTCCGCGCCCTCGCGCAGCGTCATCGAGCCGCCGCACCAGGCGCCGTCGCCGAGCACTTCCTCACCCGACATGTAGTCAGAGAGCGCGTTCAGCTCGGGGTGGATGCCGGGGCAGTGCAGGCACTCGGAGTAGTTCTCGGCGATCGACTTCCAGTTGGAGTGGACGACGTAGTCGGTGGCGCCGGCGCGGCGAAGCGTGGCGTTGCGGTAGCGCTCGAGGTGGGTGGTGAGCTCGCCGACGTGGGTCTCGATCGGCGGCGCCTCGCCGGAGAGGTCGACGAAGACGAGGCCGCCGAGCTGGGCGACGCGGACGGGGATCAGCCCCCAGCAGGAGGTGTCGAAGTCCTCGACGCCCTCCATGTGGGGAGCGGCCGCCAGTGAGCCGTCAAGCTTGTAGCTCCAGCCGTGGTAGGGGCACTGGATGCGGCGGCGGACGCTTCCCTCGGCCTGCTCGAAGATGCGGGAGCCGCGGTGCCGGCAGACATTGAGGAAGGCGCGCACGCGGCCGTCGGCGTCGCCCATGACGACGATGGAGTCGGTCGCGATCTCACGCGCGATCCAGGCGCCGGGCTCGGCGACCTGGGCGGAGTGGCCGACGCAGATCCAGCCGCGAAAGACCTGGTCGAGCTCCCAGTCGAGCACGGTCGGGTCGGTGAAGGCGGCCGGAGGCAGCATCGTCGCCCGCTCGAGCGGCTCGAGCGTGGCGTCGACGGCCGTGGGATCGAGTTTGAGGCTCACTCCAGGCGAGATTCTGGCACGGATTGACCTTGTAGTCAATAGCGCATGGGCTCTGTCCCTTTGGGGTCTGACCCCACTAATGCGCGAACGACGGCGCTTCAGTCCACGCCCTCTGGACCAGGGAGCCATTGTTCAGCGGATCGCGTCCAGCCGAGTGCGCCATTCACTATTGGATCTCTGGATCTGCGGGTAGGGTAAGAAGTGGTGAGACGGCTGGGGATCAAGCTGGCGGTGGTTGGCACTGCCTTTTGCGCGGTGGCTTTGCTGCCTGCGCTCGCTCCCGGCGCGGCCAGCCTGACGATCACCAAGAGCGACAGCGCCGACCCCGTGGTCGAAAAGACCGATCTCACCTACACGATCGAGGTCGCGAATTCCGGGGCGGATGCGGCGGAGGGAGTCGTGGTCACCGACCGGCTGCCCGCCGGTCTGAAGTTCATCTCCGTGACCTCGACCCAGGGCAGCGCCTGCGACCGCAGCGGACGCCGGATCGAGTGCCCGCTGGGAACGATCCCGAGCGGAGCGGGGGCCACGATCGAGATCCTGGTGCAGCCGCGCCGCGACGGACGGATCACCAACAACGCCACCGTAAAGAGCACTTCCCCCTACACCGAGGACCGCAGCGACAGCGAGGTCACCAACGTCAGCAACGCCCCGCCTCCGCCGAGGTGCCGCGGGCTTGCGGCGAACATCGTCGGCAGCGATGCAGCCGACAACCTGATCGGGACCGACAAGCGCGACGTGATCGTGGCGCGCGGCGGGGATGACGTGATCACCGCCCTCGACGGCGACGACGTGATCTGCAGCGGCTCCGGCAACGACACCATCCGCGGCAACGCCGGCAACGACATCGCCGGCGGCGGCAGGGGGAACGACCGGATGCGCGGTGGGCGCGGCGCCGACCGGCTCAACGGAGGGGCCGACAACGACGTGATCGGCGGCGGCGGCGGCAACGACACGCTGACCGGAGGGCGCGGCTTCGATCGCTGCGCGGGCGGCCGCGGCCGCGACGTCGAGCGCAGCTGCGAGCGCTAGCGGCTTTTCGCGAGGCCGCATCCCGGGGTCACGGCTGAGGCGGGTCGCGGTGCGCCAGACGCGACCGTAGCGGTGCCGGGGGGCGTTGACCTTGTAGTCAAACGCATGTATGTTGGGCGCATGGGTTTGCAGGTCGAGGCACTCGAATCCGCTCTGGAGCTTGTTGCCGCCGCCGTGCCACAGCTCGACGCCGCCACGCTTGACGTCCAGGCCCGGGCGCGGCGCTTTGCCGAGGAGGTGCTGATGCCGCTCGAGGTCGAAGCGGAAACCCGCGGCGGGCGGCTACCCGAGGAGAAGATCGCCGAGGTCAAGCGCGCGGCGATCGACGCCGGGCTGAACGGTGGGATCCACGCGGTCGAGCACGGCGGCCAGGGCTGGACTCGGACGCAATGGGCGCTCGCCGAGGAGCAGTACGGGCGCACTACCAACGCGATCCACTGGCACATTCCCCAGGCCTACAACGTCTGGGCGCACGCCTCCGCCGAGCAGATCGACCGCTACCTGCGCCCCGCCCTGCGTGGCGAGCTGAAGGACGCCTACGCGGTCACCGAACGCGACGCCGGCTCCGATCCATCGCAGATCGAGGCGACCGCGCAGCCGAGCGGCGGCGGCTTCCGGCTGAATGCCGAGAAGTGGTTCGTGACCTCGGGCGATCACGCCGACGTGTATGTGGTGATGGCCAACGTGGTGGACGGCGGCGAGCCCCTCCCCACCTTGTTCGTCGTCGACGCGGGGCTCGACGGAATCGAGATCGTCGACAACCCGCCCTACACGCACAACTATCCCGACGGCCACCCGACGATCGCCTTCCGCGACGTCGAGCTGCGCGAGGCGGACATCATCGGCGGGATCGGCGGCGGCAACGACCTGCAGCGCCACTGGTTCACGGAGGAGCGGCTGGGGATCGCGGCGCGCTGCGGCGGGACGATGTGGCGGCTGATCGAGGAGACCGTCGCCTGGGCAACCGAGCGCGAGCAGGGCGGCTCGCGGATCTACGACTACCAGGGGGTCTCCTTCCCGCTCGCGGACTCTGCGGCCGACGCCGCCGCGGGACGGCTGCTGACGCTGAACGTCGCCGCGCTGGCCGACTCCGGCGCCGACCCGAAGATGGTCCACCACAAGGCCTCGATGGCGAAGCTGTTCACGAGCGAGGCGGCCTGGCGCTGCGCCGACCGCTGCGTGCAGGCCTTCGGCGGCCGCGGCTACCGGCGCGACTTCGCCGTCGAGCGGCTGCTGCGCGAGGTGCGGGTCGACCGCATCTGGGAGGGCACCAGCGAGGTCCAGCGGCTGATCATCACGCGGGGGCTGGAGCGCCGCGGCGTCGAGCGCATGCTGCACTAGGCTGACAAGTCCGAACCGTGTGAATCCAGTTCCGGTGCTCGACACCAAATCAACTCAGAACGAAAACCTAAAGGGGTCTGACCCCTTTAGGAATCTCTCTCCCCTGCTGGCGCCCCGCTCGGTCGCCGTCGTCGGCGCCAACGACCGGCCCGGGTCCTATGGGGACATGACCTTTCGCAACCTCGAGCGCTGGGGCTTCACGGGGACGGTCTGGGGCGTCAACCCGAAGCGCTCCGAGGTCCACGGGCGCAAGTGCTTCGCAAGCCTGCTGGAGCTGCCCGAGCCCGTCGACGCGGTCGTCGTCGCGATCCCGGCGGCAGGCGTGCCGGCGGCGATCGGCGACGCGGTCGAGCGCGGCTGCGGCGGGGCGGTGGTGCTCTCGGCGGGGTTCGGGGAGGTCGAGTCGGGGGTGGGGCTCGAGCGCGAGCTGCGTGAGCGGGCGCTCGCCGGCGGGCTGCCGGTCTGCGGGCCGAACGGCAACGGGATCGTCTCGGTCGCCGGGCTGGCGCCGCTCTGGGGCGACTCGGTGCAGCCGCTCGTGCCCGGCCGCGTGGCGCTGATCTCCCAGAGCGGCAACCTCGCCGTCAACGCGATCGGCTCGCGGCGCGGGATCGACTACCACACGATCGTCTCGACGGGAAACCAGACTGTGCTCGAGGCGGCCGACTGGCTGGCGGCGGTGGCGCAGCTCGACGGCGTCGGCTCGGTGGGGCTGTTCCTGGAATCTGATGGCGATGGCGAGCGGCTGGCGAACGCGCTTGCCGCCTGCGCCGAGCGAGGGATCGGCGTCGCCGTGCTCAAGGTCGGCTCCTCAGACGCGGGCAGCGCCGCGGCCGCCGCCCACACCGGCGCGCTGGCCGGCGACGCGCGCGTCTTCCGGGCGCTGATCGAGGAGGCGGGAGCGGCCTGGGCGAGCGACCCGCACGAGCTGCTCGAGCTCGCGCGGGTGCTTGCCGAGCCGCGGGCGCGACCGCTGGGCAATGGCGGCCTCGCGGTGCTGACCTGCTCCGGCGGAGATTCTGGGCTCGCCGCAGACGAGGCCGAGCGGCTTGGGGTACGGCTACCCGACTTGGGGTCGAGCGACACAGGCGACGCTGCGCGACCTGCTTCCCGACGCCGCCACGGTCGGCAACCCCCTCGACTACACGTCGATGATCTGGGCGGAGACCGAGCTGCTGGCGAACATCGTCCGCAGCGTCGGCGAGGACCCGGCGATCGACCAGCTGCTGCTGCTCTACGACCACCCGCGCGATCTGGCGCCGGAGTCCGAGGCGGAGTGGGCCGCAGTGCGGCGCGGGCTGCTCGACGGCGCCGAGGATTGTCAGGCGGCGACGCTGCTGGCCTCCACCCTGCCCGACCTCGTCAGCGAGGACGCGAACCGCGAGTGCGCGGCGCGCGGAGTTCCCCCCGTCGGTGGCCTGACGACGGCGCTCGCCTGCGTCAAGGCGCTGCGAGGCCCACCCGGCGACGCGAAGCGTCTGCGCGAAATCGCCGCCGCTGCAACCCCCCGACAAGCCGAACGTCCGGGAGTACACCCCAGGGGAGGTCAATTGGGACGTTCGGCGGGAAGGGGGTCTGCGGAGGCGCTTTCGGAGGGCGTGGCGAAGGGGGTGCTGCGCGCGGCCGGGGTGGCGGTCCCGGAAGGCGGGGAGGCCGACGACGCCGATGGGGCGGTGGCGATCGCCGTGCGCATCGGCTGGCCGGTGGCGCTCAAGCTGTCGGCCCCCGAGATCACGCACAAGAGCGAGATCGGCGGGATTGCGCTGGGAATCGAGGACGAGGCCGAGCTCCGGGCAGCCTGTGAGCGACTCGCCTCCTCGCCCCTCCATCGCCGAACGTCGGGATTACGGACACATGCGGTGGTAAATCCGACGTTCGGCGCGGGAGGAGGGGTGCGGTTCCTTGTCGAGCGGATGGAGCCGCGCGGCCTCGAGCTGATCGTCGCGGCTCGCGCCGACGCCGTCGTCCCGGCGCTGATCGTCGGCCTCGGCGGCGTCTGGACCGAGGCGCTCGCGGATGCGGTCGTCATTCCCCTCCCCGCCGACGCCGCCAGAATCGAGCGAGCGCTCCAGTCCCTGCGCGGCGCCCCGCTGCTCTTCGGGGCTCGCGCCCAGACAAGCTGGGATATCGGCGCGCTGTGCGGCCTTTGCGTCCAAGTCGCCGAGCTGCTGGGATCCGGTGGCCACGAGCTGATCGAACTGAACCCGGTCGTCGTTCATCTCGACGGCGAGGGCTGCGTCGCGCTCGACGCCGTGGTCCGCTGAGAGCTCGGCGCCGTCCGAGTCAGTGAACCAATCCGGCGTTTGCTGCGAATAGAGCCCTATCGGGCCTGCGACAGCGCCGGCCTTTCACGTCGAAAGGGAGACTTATGCAACACAAGGCAAGGACGCGCCGGGCGCTGGCGCTGAGTGCCGTCACGCTGGGCGGCGGGCTGGTTTTCGCCGCACCCAGCTACGCGGTGCACCAAACGGTCTACGGACTGACAGACGAGGATCCGAGCAGGATCGTCACCTTCGCGGTCGGAGCGCCACAGGCGGCCACCGGGCCTGTCGTGCTGGCGGACGCAAACGGTCTGGCGCTCCCGCTCACAGACGACAACCTCGTCGGAATCGACTACCGGCCTCGGACCAACACGCTCTACGGCGCGTCCGACAACGGGGTGCTCTACCGGATCGCCCCGCCGACGGTTTCGGCGCCGCAGTTCCGTGCCACCTCGCTGGGCACGATCACCGACCCCGCGGATGTCGCCAGCGGCTTCGGGTTCAACCCCGCCGCCGACCGGCTGCGCCTCAGCAACGTCAACGACGACAACCTCCGCATTGACGTCGATGCACGAACGACGACGGTGGACGGAGTGCTCGCGTTCGCGGTCGGCGACGCCAACTTTGGCGCCAACCCGCAGGTCGCCGCCGCCGACTACACGAACTCATTCGACGGCACGACCACGACGACCCTGTTCAACATCGAAGCCGGCAACGACGTCCTCGTCGACCAGACGCCGGCCAACTCCGGCACGCTGAACACGGTCGGATCCCTCGGTGTCGGAGCGATCACCGAGATCGCCGGCCTGGACATCGAGGGATCGACGGGCACCGCCTACGCGGCGCTCAACCAGATCGCCGACCCGGCGGTCTCGAAGTTCTACCGCGTCAACCTGACCACCGGCGCGGCGACGCAGCTCGGCACCGGCCCGATCGCCGGCGGCGAGCTGATCGAGAGCGTCACCCTCCCTCCCACCGACCTGGTCGGGTTCAACGACACGGTCACCTCGGTCGCGGAGAACGGCGGCACGGTCAAGGTCAGCGTCACCCGCACGGGGCCGATCAACCAGCAGGGCACGGTCACCTACACGACCGAGCTGCCTGCCGGGAGCACGGCAACCGCTGATGACTTCACGGCCACCACCGGGGTGCTGACGTTCGCCCCCGGCGACGCCACCGAGTCGTTCACGGTGCCGATCACCGACGACACCGCCGACGAGAGCGACGAGACGTTCGGCGTTCGCCTGCAGGCGCCGATCAGCGCCAGCATGAACCTGGCGACCCCGCCGACCTCGACGGTCAACATCGTCGACAACGACGACACGCCGGTCACACCGGTTCCCCCCGTCGTGGGCAAGCCGGGCGCCGCACCGCTGGGACTGATCAGCGCCCCGGCGCAGCGGCTGGACCGCTCGATCAAGGTCAGGGTCAGCTGCGACGAGGCCTGTGGAGCCGGGCTGACGCTCTCGCTCGGACGGCGCGTACTGAACGCCCAGGGCGCGAGCCTCAGCGACTCCGGCAATGCCACGGTCACGTTCAGGCTCAGTCGCGCTGAACTCAAGGCCGCCAAGAAGAAGGCGAAGACCCCGGGGGCGCGAAGCTGCGCGTCGCCGGCGTGTTCGCCGACGCCGACGGCACCACGAGCAGCTCGATCAGGTTCCGCATCGGGTAAGGAAACCCGACGGAAGGACGACGCAATGGGGCCCGCTTCGGCGGGGCTCCTTTGCGTTCGCCTCGTTTGCATTCCGCCGCCAGATGGTATTTAATGGATGCGTTAATTAACTCATCCGTTATATGCCCACAGACCAACTCAGCCTGACCTTCGCCGCCCTCGCCGATCCGACGCGCCGCTCGATCCTCAGCCGGCTCGCCGAGGGCGAGGCGACGGTGAGCCAACTCGCCGAACCGTTCCCGATGAGCTTGCCGGCGATCTCGCGCCACCTGAAGACACTCGAGCGCGCGGGATTGATCGTTCGCAGCCGGGACGCGCAGTGGCGGCCAAGCCGCATGCGTGCCAGGCCGCTCGACGACGCCGTCGAGTGGATGCAGTCGCGCAAGCAGACGTGGGAGACCCGAATGGACCGACTCGACGCGCATCTGCGCGCCAAAGGAGAAGACGATGAATGACGCGACCCCAGCCGCGACCGAGGACCTGACGGTCCTGATCACCCGGATCTTCGAAGCGCCCCGCGAGCAGGTCTACCGCGCCTGGATCGAGCCCGACCAGGTTGCCGCGTGGTATGGGCCCGAGCACGCCGACGCACCCCGCGAGCGGATCAACATCGACGCCCGTGTCGGCGGGCGGTTCGAGTTGACGATGGTGCAGCGCGATGGTGGCCACGAGTTCTCGATCGGCTACGACATCCTCGAGCTGGTCGAGCCCGAGCTGATCGTGATGCGCTCGGACCCGATGCCTCAGGTCGGCATGCACGAGCCGACGGTGCTGCGCCTCGAGTTCCACGACCACGGCGGGAAGACCCGGATGACGATGAGCGACGGCCCCTACCCCGCCGGGCGCAGCCATGCCGAAGCCGGTTGGACCTCGGCACTCGACAGCCTCGCAAAGGTCCTCAGCCCCTGAGCGCCGCAGGTCTCTCAGGTATCGGTATAGGGGTGCCTCCCTGACGTTCGGCGATCGCTGCGATGAGTTTCGTGCGCCCTCCCGGTCCATAGACCAGACACCCACAACGCACCCAAACAGGAGGACGCAAATGCCTGAGACCACCACCAAGACCAACCTCACCCAGATCGGCACCATCGTCGTTCCGGTCACCGACCAGGACCGCGCGCTGGCCTTCTACACCGATCACCTCGGCTGCGAGCTGCGCGACGACATCCCGATGGGCGACCCGTCCGGGATGCGCTGGATCGAGGTCGGCCACCCCGGCACGGAGACGACGATCGCGCTGTTCCCGCCGCGTCCCGGCGACCCAGTCGGCGTCGAAACCCACATTTTCCTTTCGAGCTCCGACGTCCACGCCGACCACGCCGCGCTGAAGGCCGCCGGAGTCGACGTCGACGACGAGGTCTCCGAGATGGGCGAGCCGGTGCCGCCGATGTTCTGGCTGCGCGACCCCGACGGCAACAACCTCTGCATCGTCAAGCGGGACTGAGCGAGGCGTCCCCAGCCGCCGAGCGTCCCGGTGACCCGGCAAACGCGGTCACCGGGGTGCTCGCGAGCTAGCCGGATGACCGTCTAGCGGTTCTGCTGCTCGGAGAACGGATCATCGGGAGTGGCCGATGGAAACCGCGTTGTCCGGGGTCAGGTAGCTGGTGATCTCAGACCAGAGGATCTCGCTGTAGTTGTTCGAGGTCTGCGCCGCGCTCAGACCCTTGGTGGCCGCGATCGCGAGCGAGATCCGGCGGGAGGGGAAGTAGGCCATGATCGCCGTGTAGCCGTTCTGCTCAGGGTTCTGGAACTGCCAGGTGTGGTCGACCAGGACGCCGAGGCCGTAGTAGAAGTTCCCGCCGAAGGCATTGAAGGGGGCGAAGTTCGACGTCAGGTCCGGCGAAAGGCGCTCGCGGGCCGACGCCGGTGAGATCAGCGCCCCCGTGCCGAACGCCTTGGCAGCCTTGACCACGTTGCCGATGGTCGATGACATCAGCGTGCTCTTCGCTATCCCCCAGGACGGGCTCCAGAAGGTCGCGTCCTCGTAGAAGCCGCGCTCGGCGGTGTAGGAATGAAGCACCGGGTTCGGTAGCGCAGGCAGTGCCGAAATATTCGTCTGAGTCAGTTCGAGCGGTTCCAGAATCCGCCGCCGCAGCAGCGTCGCCGTCTGAGCGCCGGTGACCTCGTGGATGACCCTGCTGATGATGATGAACCCGGTGTGGGCATAGTGAAAACAGGTGCCCGGGTCGCAGATGAGCTCGCGTGCGAGGGCGATGTCGAGCAGCTCCTGCGAGGTCCACTGGCGGAACGGATTGGCGTAGAGCTCGTCGAGGAATTCCTGGTTCTCCTGGATCCAGTCCGGATAGCCGGAGGTCGCCGAGGCGAGCATCCTCAAGGTCACCTGATCGGCGTTCGGGTAGTCCGGATACCACTCGGAGATGGGGTCGTCGAGCGAGAGCCGCCCCGCCTCGTCGAGCTGCAGCAGCAGGTCGATCAGGAAGGGAATCGCGATCGAGCCGATGCGGAAGTGCATGCGCACGTTGGCCGGCTCCCCGGCCATCGATTCTCCGCGCGCGACCCGTGTGAGCGTGCGATTGCCGATGTCGATCCGCACGATGGCGGCACGAAGATCGTTCTCCTCGATCGTCTGATCGATGACGGACTCGACGCCGCGGCGCGCGTCGGCGAAGGTGGTGCAGCCTGCCGACGTGGGGATCTGGCCGCTGGGGCAGGCGCCTGCGCCGGATGTCCCGGCCGCCGCCGCGGCGGGCATCAGACAGGCGGCGGCGGCGACCGCCACCGCGACAGCAACTACTTGCACCCTCCCGGCCCGCATGGCGGGAAACTTAACGCGAACGAGGCGATGACGCAGCCACGCTCTTGCGGGATAATCCGGGCGATGTCTGAGGACAACGTCGCCAGGCTGAAGCTCGGGTTCGAGCGCTTCGAGCGCACGGGCGTGCCGGACTTCGATCTCTTCGACCCGTCGGTCGAGCTGATCAACTTCGACACGTTCCCGCTGACGCGCCCCTACCACGGCGTCGAGGGAGTGATCGCCTGGCTGACCGACATGAGCGAGCCCTTCGACGATTTTCGCTTCGAGCTGGTCGACGTGCTGGCCTACAACGACCACGACCTGGTGACCAGCCTGCGCGCCAGCGGCAGGTCGAAGAGCGGCGGACCGCCGTTCGACCTGACCTGGGCGGCTGTCTACTCGTTCCGCGACGGCAAGCTGTTCCGGGTGCAGGGCCTACGCACCGCCGAGGAAGCGCTCGAAGTCGCCGGGCTCAGCTGATCAGGCAATACTGGTTCGGCGATGCAGGAGCGCGAAGAACTCATCAAACGGCTGTATGTGCTGTTCACCCAAGGGGACGCTGCTGCCGCAGACCTGGTCGCAGAGGACTTCGTCGTCGACTTCTCCCGCCGGCTGCTGGACGGGTTCGTGCTGCGCGGCCGCGATCAGTTCCGTGCGGCCTTCGAGCGCGGCGAGCTGAAACGAGAGTGGACGACCTGGCCCTCCTGGGAGCCGGTCGAAATGCACAGCGCCGGCGACAAGTTGCTCGCCTTCATGCGCTTCTCGGGCACCGGCAAGGTCAGCGGCATCGACGTCTCCGTCGTGGTCGGCAACCTCTGGACCTTCCGCGAGGGCGAGCCGGCCGAGCTCGCCTACCTCGGCGAGGACCGCGCCGCGGCCTTCGAGGCGGCCGGCATCCCCGAATAGCCCGCCCCACACGCAGCGTCCCCAAACCCGCAAGCACGCGGAACGTCCCGGAACCCGTCAAGGGGGTGGACTCCTGGACGTTGCGCGTTGGTTTTGTGTGGTGTGGGGTTGACCTTGTAGTTAATTGCACGTTGTGGTACTTTGGGGCCATCGAGGCCTCCACGCCTACACGCACGCACGACTCAGGCACGAACGGGGGCTCTGCCGACGCCTCGGCGGGTGGACCGGGGAAGGCGCCCGCGATTGGGCCGAACCGCTCCTATGACGCGATCGTCGTCGGCGGCGGCCACAACGGCCTGACGACCGCCGCCTACCTCGCCCACTCGGGGCTCCAGGTGGTCGTGCTCGAGCGCCGCCCGATCCTCGGCGGCGCCTGCGTCACCGAGGAGGTCTGGCCGGGAGCCCGGATCTCGCGCGCCTCCTACGTCGTCTCGATGCTGCAGCCGAAGGTCGTCTCCGACCTGCGGCTGCACGACTTCGGCTACAAGGCCGTGCCGCTCGATCCCGCCTACGCCGCGCTGACCGAGAAGGGGCCGATCTTCTTCCACAACGAGGCCGCCAAGACGCAGGACTCGATTGCCCCCTTCTCCAAGCCCACGACGCCGACGTCTACGCCGCCTTCGAGGACCGGCTCGATCGCGGCGCCGACTTCCTGGCGCCGATGATGCTGCGCGAGCCACCGGCGCTCGGCTCGAAGAACCCCGGCGACCTGGTCGCGCTGCTTCGCGAGGCGGGCGCGCCGCGGGGCTCTCCCGCCGCGACATCCACGAGCTCGTTCGGATCTTCACGATGTCGGTCGGCGACATGCTCGACGACTGGTTCGAGCACGACGGCATCAAGGGCTCGATCGCCTCGACCGGCGTCGTCGGCGTCTGGGCCGGGCCGCGCACCCCCGGCACCGCCTACAACCTTCTGCACCACGCGCTCGGCGAGCTCGACGGGATCTCGGGCGGCTGGGGCCAGGTGATCGGCGGCATGGGCGCGATCAGCCAGGCGATCGCGCGCTCGGCCGAAGCCGCCGGCGCCGAGATCCGCACCGACGCCGAGGTCGCCGCGATCGACGTCACGGCGGGAAGGGTGAGCGGCGTGACGCTCGCCGACGGCAGCGAGCTGCGCGCGCCGATCGTCGCCTCCGGCGCGCATCCGAAGACCACGATCCTCGACCTGGCCGGCGCCGAGAACTTCCCCAACGAGGTCGCCGACGACATGCGCCGCTACCGGACACGCGGCGCCTCGGTGAAGATCAACATGGTGCTCAGCGAGGCACCGCGCTACGAGGGCGTCTGCGCTGACGAGCAGCAGCTGCTCGAGCGCACCGGCGTCAACCTCTGCCCCTCGATCGACTACCTCGAGGCCGCCTGGCAGGACGCGCTCGCCGGCCGCCCAGCGGCCAACCCCTACGTCGAGGCCGAGCTGCCCTCCGCGATCGACTCCAGCCTGACCGACGACGACCGCTGGGTGATGACGATGTTCACGCAGTACGGCCCGCCCGGCGACGAGGCCTGGGCCGGCGACGCCCGCGAGCGCTACGCCGACGCCTGCGTCGACCACCTCGCCCGCTACGCGCCCAACGTCCCCGGCGCGATCGTCGAGCGCGAGGTGCTGGCGCCGCCCGACCTCGAGCGCATCTTCGGCCTCACGGGCGGCTCGATCTTCCAGGGGGAACAGGGCCTCGACCAGATGGCCTTCATGCGCCCCTCCCCCATGCTCGCCCAGTACGCGACGCCGGTCGACGGCCTCTATCTGTGCGGCGCCGGCACCCATCCCGGCGGCGGCGTGATGGCGGCGGCGGGGCACAACGCCGCCAAGCGGATCCTCAAGGACCGCAAGCGCTCGCGGCGGCCCTGGCGCCGCAAGGCCGCCGCTTCTGCCCCCAGCAAAGGATCCAGCCCTTTCCTAAAGGGGTCTGTCCCCTTTAGGAAAGTCCTCGCGGCCAGGCCCTTCCCCTCTGCCGCAGCGCTAGCCTTCCCCTCGTGAACGCAGACGAGGTGGTGGGGGTCGCGATATTTGCGATCATCTTCATCGCCGGCTGGCTGATCCCCCGATCGTCTGCGCGATGAAGGGCAAGTGGAGACTCGCCGCGGCGACGTTCTTCCTCTACTTCACCTTCCCGTTCGCGATCGTCGGCGCGATCCGCATCGCCAAGCCGGACTCGTGGTGGGCTAAGCGCAACTACGGGCCGCAGGAGATGCGCGAGGCGCGTGAGCGCTACGAATCGCCGGGCGGCGAGATCCCGCTTCCGACCGGGCGTCCCGATCGTCGACCAGTGGAACCCCGCTGGGCGGGCCGCTACCGAAGGGCGCCGGTCGCCCCCGCCGCCCCCGCCGGTACCGCCGCCGCCCGCCGCCCCATCAGGGTTCTCCACGCACGCCGGCGACCCGGCACGCCTGGCTATGCGGCGTCTGCGGTCAGGGCTTCAACCGCGAGGGCCAGGTGGACGAGCACTCCTACGCCGAGCACGGCGTCAGGGGAGTGGCGACAAGGCCTCTGCCCGGCTGAGGCCGGCGTGGTGGCGAGCCGGCGAACGATGGCTCCTCGGCCAGGGGGGTTGGACCAGCCGGCCATCGTTCGCCGGTGGGGCGCTCACGCCCCGTGGGCCGCCCGAACCAGGGACGGCGGCCTACCCCGCGCTGATCAGCCGCCGGCGCCCGTCTGCAGAATCTCCCTGATCCGTGCCAGGTCCGCGCGGATTCGCCCGCCTGCATCGCCGCCGACATCATCGGCGCGCCGACCTTGGAGAAGCCGGAAGGCTCGCCGCGGTTGCGCAGCGTCATCCGGGTGCCGCCGTCCGCGTCGGCGAATGCGTAGGTCGTTTCCATCGGGAAGGGACCCTGGGAGGTGCTCATCACGAAGCGCTCGCCGGGTACCAACTCGCGGACCTCGTAGGTGTATTCGAGTCTGCGGCCCAGAAACTGCGCCACGAACGCGAAGCGCGAGCCGACGGTCAGCGGCCGCTCGGTCTCCCAAGCGACCGACCTGATGTTGGCGTACCACTCGGTGGCGTTGTCGGGCTCAATCGCAAAGGCCGCGACATCAGCCCGTGGACGGGCGATCACAACTTCGGTTTCGACGTCTACGGCCACCGGTGGATCGTAATCCTGACCTGCGTGACCTGACGGCTGGCATGCGGGCGTAGATGACCCACGTCTCAGCGGCGCCGCCCGGCAACGGGCGACAGGGAGTCGGCCAGCCGCTGCCACTGAGCCGGATCCCAGAAGCCCCGCGCTCTGCCCGAGGGTGAACGGCAGGACGTGGACCTTCGCCCCGGCGAACGGCTCCGGCTGCTCGCCGTATTCAGTCCGGTGGCCGAGCGCTTCGCTCGCGGCGCGCTTGCTGGTGAAGGCGATCCAGGCCGGGCTGATGCTCCTCGAGCTTCTCGATCAAGCCGGGAACATCAAAACCGCCGCTGCCGATCTCCCGGTCTGACCCCTCACTCCTCGTCTTGCAAACGTCGGTCAGCCCGATCCCCCCACTGCAGCACCTCCCGGAAACCAGCGGCTCGAGCCGCCTCGCCTCAGGCCGATCTCATGCAGCGTCGGCCAGAAGTGGTTGCCGGGGCCGGCGTAGAGTACGCCCCTACCCGCGCGGAAACGGCGCTCGCCGCGGTTCCGCAGAACACGACCCGAAGGCCGGGGCCGAGCACGTCGGGGAGGATCAAACCGGCTGCCCCGGGATGGGCCGGCGACTCGTTCGCACTAGCGTCGGCGGGCAGGCGCGCTCCAGGTCAAAGCCCGGCCGATGACGCCACCAGCACCGTGGCCGACGGCGATGGCCAGCGCCATCAGCCAGGCCTCGGGGAACATGCTCGCGGTCCAGGGGGTGGACCATCCAGACGTGCGACCACCCCCACTCCGCCGCTATGCCCACGGTCCCGATCCGCACGCCGCAGACCACGCCGAACCGTCACCGGTCTCGTCGTCGATCGGGCGCCGCGGCTGTCGAAGGCCAGCGGCGGCCAGCTCGACCAGCGCCGCTTCCACCAGGTAGAGCGGAGAAGTGCGGCTCGGTCCCGCCCGAGGATCGGGCCGACCGTGACGAAGAGGTCCCCGCGCATGAGCAGGAAGAAGGCGACCGTCGCCAGCGCGCCGTACGGGCCGATGACCAGGCGTGCCGAGACCAGCGCGACGCCGGCGGCGAGCGCGATCCCGATCGGCGTGCATGTCGAGCCGGAACTGCGGAACGGCGAAGTCGAACTCCGCCAGGAAGGTGTTGAGCCCGATCAGCATCGCCCCGGTCAGCGGCGCCAGCAGCCAGCCGGCGCGGGCGAACGAGATCCCGGCCGTTTCGGGGGCGTCCTCGCCCCGGCCTCCTCGAGCGACTCGCGGTAGAGCGCGAGCGCCGCCGAAGGTCGACAGCGATGCGCCCGTGATCAGCATCAGGTGCGTCGGCGACCAGAGCGTCACGTCCGGCCGAAGATGCGGTGCCAGACGTCGTCGAGCGGGAAGGCCGCGAGGCGTGAGCGCGCCGCAGGCCGCCATCACGATCGCCGCCGACCGGCGCATCCGCAGCCCATCGCCAGAGCTTTACGGACGACTTGGTCGGATGCTCGCGGCAGCGCCATCGCCAGGATCCCCGAGGCCATCACGCCGAAGAGGCCGACCAGGATGAAGTAGTGCGCCGGGTCGGCGAGCGGGCCGGCGTCGCGGCCCTCGTCGATGTGCAGGGAGATGTCCCAGTACATGCCGAAAACGGCGATGATCAGCGAGCCGCCCTGGATCGCCAGCGGCAGCGCCGCCCAGCCCGGCATGCCGGTCACGCGCCCGGAGAAGGCGGCGAGCCGGCCGAGGACGTCGAAGCGGCCGGAACGGTAGCCGATGATCGGCACGACCACGGCGGCGGTCATCAGGCCGCCCATCAGGGTCGCCACGACTACCTCCCAGATCGCCGCACCGCCGGCGGGCGGATCAGCTTGAGCGGCCAGAACGGTCGGGACGAGGTCGGCGAGACTCATCGCTGCAGGTCAGTACCCAGGCGTCAGCGATTGAAAAACACCGAGTTTCTTGAGGCGGAATGCGCGGCCGCTTCAGCCCGGTTGGCGCGGACCCGAGCTGAGCACGATCGCCACCGTGCTGCCGGCCGGCAGCACTGTGCCCGGCTTCGGCTTGAGTCGGATCAGCCTGCCGCGCTTGACCTTGGCGGAGTGCCGGCGGCTGACCTTGCCGGCGGCGCAGCCCGCCGCGATGAGCTTGCGCTTGGCTGCGCGCGGGCCGGCGCCCTTCTTGACCTGGGGAACGGTGCAGGTGGAGTCAGGCCCGGGGTCAGGGTCGGGCGCCGCACCGACGGGGAAGCTGACCGCGGCCGGGGTCGGGTCGGAGTTTCCCGCAGCGTCACTCGCTCGCACCTCGAAGGTGTACTCGCCGGCGGCGAGCGGGCCGATGGTGGCGGTGTTGCCGGGACCGCTGCAGGCGGCGAACGCGGGCGGGGTCGATCCACCCTGGGAGTGGCGACACTGGAACGTCGCGCCAAGGTCGCTGGAGGAAAATGCGAAGGCCGGCTGGCTCTCGGCGCCCGTCGGGCCCGAGTCGATCGTCGTCTGCGGCGGTGTGGTGTCGATCGTGAACGCGTGGAGCGCAGACGAACTGTTGCCGGCGATGTCGGTGCCCACCACCTCGAAAGTGTGGCCGCCGTCGGCGAGTTCGTCGACGTCAGCGGGGACGTGCACGGCGTGCCCGCGGGGCTGTCGAGGCGGCACTCGAACGTGGTGCCCGGCTCGTTCGAGCTGAAGGTGAAGCTCGGGGTCGGGTTGTTGGTGAGGGGCGGCTGGCCCGGCGTCAGCGTGACGAGCGGGGCGGTTGTATCGACCTCGAGTGCACCGAGATCGCAGTTGCCACCCTGTGGCCGCGCAGCCCCCCGCTGGTCACGGACCAGTCCGTCACAGGAAGCGGTCGGCCAGGAGTTGCGATACGGACTCGCCGCCGGGATCGCCATCGTCGGCGTCGGTCCGCCGTTGTCGGCGAGTGCGCCGAGGGGAACCGACGGTGGGATGATCGCCTGCGCTCCGTTGATGACCCCGGGCTTGCCGAGCTCGACGTGAGTACCGATCGAGTTTGTGCCAAAGAGGTTGATGAGCCATTCGCTGTCATTGGCGCCGGCGGTGGTGGCAGAAGGGGCGTCGCTGACCAGATCGGTCACGGCGTCACGACTGAAGGCGAGAATCGAGCCGCGGATCACGAGCTCCGCGAAACGCGTAACGGCGGAGTCGTAGCCGAGGCTGTAGAGCGCACCACCGCCCTCGGCCGCCCCGTTATCGGCCAGGGTCGAGAAGGTGACCTCCACTTTGCCGTTGAGGTTGAAGATCGCGCCGCCAAGGCCCTTGCCCAGCGTGCCGCAGGAACTGGACGCCGAGCAGGTGCCGCCCGCGGCGCCGTTGCCGGCGAGCGTGCTGTTGACGATCTTCAGCTCGCCCTGCATGTTGAAGATGGCGCCTCCCATGCCCGCGCCGGTGCCGCCGCAGCAGTCATCGAACTGGTCTGGGTTCCCGTTGCCGCCGCCGAAGCCGCCCACCCCGGCAGGCCAGATCACGAATGCGAAGGCCGTATCGTCGATTTCCCTACTTGCGGCACCGCCGCCGCCACCGAAGCCACCGAGGCCGCCTGCTGCGCCACCGCCGCCGCCGAAGCCGCCGCCGCCACCACCGCCCTGAAAATCGCTGAGGGTGCGGGCCTCTTTCGGGTCCGCCACCGCCACCGCCGACGCCGCCGCCGCCGCTGCCGTTGGGAGTGGCGCCCCCGCTGCCGCCCCTACCGAAGCCGCCGCCTGCGCGCTCTGATCCGGGAATCGGCTCCTGCCCGGTCGGCCCGCCACCGGCGCCGCCGCCCGATCCCGCCCCTCCCCTGCCGCCCGCTCCGTACTGGGGGTCGCCGATGTTGCCGGTCACGCCACTGCCGCCCAGGCCCGTCGCCGCGCCACCACCGACTCCACCGCCTCCGTAGCGGGGGCTGAAATCTGGGTTCGCGCCTCCATCATCACCGTTGTCACCGTTGTCAGCGGCGCTGAATCCGGCGCCTCCACCGCCGCCGCCGGCAGCGCCGATAACCGCGTGACCACCACCGCCGCCGATCGCACCGCCGAAGCTCCCGGACCCGAAGCCGCCCCCGTTGAAGCCGGACACGTCCTCACCGATGCCGCCGCCTCCACGGAAGTCGAGCGTTCCGGCGATCCTGCCGACGATGTCGCCGCCCCTTGCCTCGTTTTGCGTCACGGTCACCGCATCCAATGTCAGCCGGCCCTGGTTGAAAATCGCTCCGCCGAGGCCGGCCCCGGCGCCACCCGCCGAGGCCGAACCGCCTCTGCGAGGCCCGCCGATCAGCGTCAGTTCGTGAAGAGTCAGGTTGCCGGCGCCGGGCGAGGTGTAGCTCGCGGTCGCCGAACGCGCCGGGTCGGCGCCGACGAAGAAGAGGCGGAATTTGGGCGCCTGGCGAAACGCTGGATCGTCGCGCCGTTGCCCTCGATCGTCGTCGAGGAGATCGCCGGCAGGCCGTTGGGGCCGTACCAGTTGTTGTCGACCGCGCTGAGCGTGTAGAGCAATCCGCGGCCAAGCGGAGTGTGTCGGCGCCCGCCTGCGAGTTGGCCGCGTTGATTGCGGCGACCAGCTGCGAGGCTCCGCAGCCGACGTCGATCGTCGCCGCTTGGCAGGCGACGCCGACGTCGTCCAGGCCAGCAACCCGGCGAGCGCCCCCAGTCCTGCGATTGGCTTTCGGAGGTCCATCTCCCTCATTCCGCTCCGGCCGGAAGCTTACATTGGACAACGGGCGAGACAACGCACGAGGCCCGCCCGGTCAAGCCGGGCGGGCCTCGCGTTCCAGCTCTGATCGCGCCTTGCGGCGCGCGGCTACTCGATGCTGAATTCCTCGAGCTGACCGAGCTCCGTATGCGGGCCGTTCGGACCCGAGATCGGGCAGAGCATCATGTACTCGCCGGCGGTCAGGTCCTCGGTGACCTCAACTTCGACGGTCTCGCCGGGAGGCGCCTCGCCCCCCTTGATGACCTGGTTCCGGTGCCCTTCTCGCCTTCAGCCTCGAGCGCCTCGTCGACCGTGACGCCCTCGCTCAGGCGGGCGAAGATCAACACGTGGAACTCGTCGCTCTCGTTGTTGAAGGTGACGGTCTTAGTGTCCGCGGTCGGGATCGGCTCGACGTCCCAGGTGAAGCCGTCGCCGTCGTTGGTGGTCGTGACGCTGACGCTCTCGGCTGAGCCGGTGTCGGCGGTGGTCGACTCCGTTGTCGACTCCGTCGTCTCAGCAGCGGTCGTGTCGCTGTCCTCGTCATCGCCGCATGCTGCGACGCCAAACGTCAATGCCAGGGCCGCGACGGCGGCTACGGCCAAACGCGCGCGGCTCTTGCCTCGTGGTTCCGGGTCGGTTCTCAAAGAGACCTCCTGTAGTGGTTGGGTCGTGCACCCGCCGCCTCGCAGGCGAGCCAACCTATTGGGTCGGCCCCGGTGAGCGTGTGCGGCTCATCACGCAGTGCTTCTGAATCACTCCGAATGGGGGCTTGGGAAGGTGGGGGCGGTCGCGATGCGGGAGCCGATCGTGGTCGCCGTTTCCAGTCCGCGGGTCGAATCGGCCTCGAGGACCTGCACGCCCTGCGCGAGTGGGTCGCCGGCTACGCCCAGAAAGCGAATTTCGATGATGTCCGCGGCTCGACCTGTTGTCGCGGCCAACGAGCTGGCGACGAACAGCATCTCCCACGGCGGCGGCTTCGCTCTGGATCGTCAACCAGCTCTGCGACCTGGTTCCCAAGATCCGCTCCACCCCCGCCGGCACGATAGTCCGCACCCGCCTCGCCCCCGTCTAGCCAAGCCCAAATAGGGTTGGTGGGTGCCCACGCCGCGGTCGAATCCAGGCGCCCGCCTGACGCTGACCCTCGGAAACACCCTGGCGACGTCGCTGATCTGGGGCATCAACACGATCTTCCTCCTGGACGCGGGCTCTGACGAACTTGGAGGCCTTCGCCGCCAACGCATTCTTCACCGCGGGGATGGTGGTGTTCGAGATCCCGACCGGGATCGTCGCCGACGCGTGGGGCCGCCGCGATGTCCTTCCTGCTCGGCACCGTGACCTGGCGGGCAGCACCGCGCTCTACGTCCTGCTCTGGCAACTCAAGTCACCCTTTGGGCGTGGGCGGCTGGTCTCGCTCCTGCTCGGGCTCGGCTATACCTTCTTCTCCGGCGCGATCGAGGCCTGGCTGGTGGACGCGCTCCACGCGACCGGTTTCACCGGCAGCGCTCGAGTCGGTCTTCAGCCGCGGGCAGATCGTCGGCGGCGCCGCGATGCTGACCGGCTCGGTCGGCCGGCGGTTTCCTCGCCGCCGACCGAACCTCGGGGTGCCGTTCGTGCTGCGCGCGGTGGTGCTGGTCGTGATGTTCTTCGTCGCCTTCCGGCTGATGCGAGACGTCGGCTTCACGCCCGAGAAGGGCGGACGCCCGATCGCTGAGATGCGCAAGATCGCCTCGGCCTCGATCGAATACGGCTGGAAGGTGCCGGCCGTCAAGTGGGTGATGGTCGAGGCGCTCTTCACCGGCGGCGTCGGCATCTACGTCTTCTACGCCTCTCCAGCCGTACCTGCTCGAGCTCTACGGCGACCCCGAGGCCTACCAGGTAGCCGGGCTCGTGGCCGCGATCGTCGCCGGCGCCCAGATCCTCGGCGGGATCGCGGCGCCGCGCATCCGCAAGCTCGTTCCAGCGGCGTACCACGGCGCTGATCGCCGCCCTGGCGGCGAGCACGCTCACGCTCGGGCTGATCGGGGGCGATCGAGAGCTTCGAGGCCGGTGATCGCGCTGGTCGTCGTCTGGGGGCTTATTGTTCGCGGCCTCGATGCCGATCCGGCAAGCCTACCTCAACGGCATGATCCCCTCCCAGCAGCGGGCGACGATCCTCTCCTTCGACTCGCTGATGAGCTCGACCGGCGGCGTCTCGGCCAGCCGGCTGCTCGGCCGCGCCGCCGACGTCTGGGGCTACGGCCCGTCGTACCTGATTGCGACTGGGATCTCGGCGCTGGGGATCCCCTTCTACGCGCTGGCGCGACGCGAGAACGTCCCCGCAGACACGATGGTCGGAGAGCAGGCTGACGGCGCGCCGGCGACTCCGGCCGAGGCCAGATCTGCTCGCCCCAGGCGCCGGGCGGGCACAAGAGCTGAGCTTCGAGGGCCCCACGGGGCGCGGCCACTCGGATATAAGAGACACACGCACACTGGCCCCCGAATACCGAGGATCTTCTATGCGGCGTTCGCCGCAGGTGCGGTGGCGCTCGCGGCCTGGTTCCTCTTTTTCGCTGAGAACGATCCCGACCCCTCCGCGGCGCCTACCCCCGAGATCACGGAGTGCATCGGCGTCGACGCCCTCGACTTCGAATGCCTCGAGCACCACTACGTCGAGCTCGTCTCCGCCTCGGGCCCGGAGGCCGCGCTGGCGGACCTCGGGAGCGCCTGGGAGGGCGGCGGTTTCGTGCGCTCCGCCTGTCACCAGCTCACCCATCGGATCGGCCGGGCCGCCGGTGTGCAGACGGGGATGAATGCGTTCGAACAGGGCAACACCCTCTGCTCCTCCGGTTACTACCACGGGGTGATCGAGTCGGTGATGGCTGAGATCGGCGCCGGCAGGGTGGTCGAGGAGGCGATGTCGGTCTGCGCCGAGCTGCGCGAAACGAGCCGCGCTCTGCCGATCACTACAACTGCGTCCACGGGATGGGTCACGGCTTCATGGGGGTGTTCGCCTCCGATGTTTTCGATTCGCTCGAGGGCTGCGACGCGCTCGAGGCGCAGTGGGAGGCCGACAACTGTTACGGCGGAGTCTCATGGAGAACTTCTCGGCGCTCGACCATCCAACCCGGCCATCCACCTACGCCAGGCCCGAGCGCCCGCTCTATCCCTGCACCGTGCTCGCCCCGCGCTACAAGCCGCCCTGCTACGACAAGCAGACGACCTACGCGCTGTTCGTCAGTGACGGTGACTACGCGACCGTCTTCGAGCTCTGCGCTCAAACCGAGCGGGACTATCGCGCCGCCTGCTACCAGGGCCTGGGCGGCGACGCGATCGTCGACAGCGCCAAGCACGCCTTCGGGGTGGCGGCGAAGACCGCCTACCTGGACGGGCTCTGCGCGCTCGGCCGAAGCCCGGCGGCGCGCGCCAACTGCGTGAAATCGGAGCGGTCCTGGTCGGGCTGCGCGACCTCGTCGACGGGGCGCACCGCGCGCGGGCCCTCTGCCGCTACTACGGCGAGGCCCGGCTTTCGGCCCTGCGGGAGGCCTGCATCGGGGCGCGGGTGCAGGCCTACCGGGAGCTGCCGCTGCAGCCCGGGGTGGCAGCCGCACATGCCGAACATCTGGCGGCGGCCGGATGACGGCGGCAGGGGGCAAGGGTCGGGTCGTGCGCTACGTCCTGGCGGCCTGTCGCGCTGCGCGGCGCTCGGGGCCGCGGCCTACCTGGTGCTGGGCTCCGCCGACGAGGACTCGGCCCTCGCCTCGGTGCGCGAGTGCGACGGCGCCGACGCGGTCAGCTTCGAGTGCTACGAGCAGCGCTACATGGAGCTCGTGCGGGTCCAGGGGGTGGCGGCTGCGCTCGCGGACCTCGCCGCCGAGCAGGAGCGAAACGGCTACGTGCAGGGGGTATCCGCCAGCACCCACGGATCCAGCGGCCGCCCGGCGAGCTTTCCGGAATCAAGGAGCTCGACGAGGCGACGCCTCTGTGCCATCCGGCTACTACCACGGGGTCACGCAGGCGGTGATGACAGAGATTGGAGCCGATGGCGCCACGGATGAGGCAGCGGCGGTCTGTGCCGACCTGCGAGCGAGCGAGGCCTACTCGTCCCAGCACTACAACTGCAGGGCGAGCCGGTCGTCTGCTTTCACGGCGTGCCGGCGAGCAGCTTTCTGTACCGCAAGGTCGTGCCCGGCCTCGCGGCGGCGGGCCTGCGCGGCATCGCCTTCGACTTCCCCGGCACTCGGTCTCGCCGACCGGCCGGCCGACTTCGACTACTCGTGGAGCGGGCTCGCGCCCTGGACGCGGCGCAGGCGATCGACGCGCTGGGCGTCGACAGCTGCCATCTCGTCGTCCACGACATCGGTGGGCCGATCGGCTCGAGTGGGCCGTCGCGCAACCCGGACCGCGTCCTGTCGATCACGGTGCTGAACACGCCGTCGACGCGCCACTTCCACCACCCTGGTCGATGAAGCCGTTCTCGATCCGGCGCACGTGGGGGAGGCATGGCTCGCCCGATGCGCGGCCGGACCTGGTCGCGGCTGTTCCGACGCAGGGCATCGCCGACGAGCGCCGGCCACCACCGGCCGAGATCGACGCGTACCTCGACCCTGATGAAGCGGGCGACGGGGGCGCGCGCCTTCCTGCAGATCATGCGCGGCTTCGAGCTGACGGCAGAAGCAGGACTTCCTCTGGAATGGCCTCAAGCAGCACCCCTACCCCGCCACCGTGCTCTGGGGCGGATGACCCGGCGCTCGGCCTGCGTTACTGCCGGATCGCCTGCGACGTGCTCGGCATTGATCAACCGGAGTTGGTTCGCGGCCAAGCACTTCCTGCAGGAGGACCAGGCACCGGCGGTCGCGGCCGCGGTCGCGGCGATCGCCGGGCAAGCCCGGTGAGCGCTTCGCAGCTGCCCCCAGGGCCGAGCGCCTGGCTCGAGTCGGGGGAGCTCATCGAGCTCCGCGGCCGCCGCATCTTCGTGCGCGAGCGCGCCGGGCCGGGAGCGCCGCTGCTCTTCCTGCACGGCTACCCGTCGAGCTCCTATGACTGGCGCGACCTCTTCGAGGCTCTCGGCGATCGCCACACGATCTGCTTCGACTTCCTCGGCTTCGGGCTCTCCGAGAAGCCGCGCGAGCACGACTACTCGCTGATGGAGCAGGCCGACCTCCTCGAGGCGCTCTGGCGCGAGCGGATCAACGAACCCGTGGTCCTGATCGCGCACGACATGGGGACCTCGGTGACGACCGAGCTGCTGGCTCGCGACATCGAGGGCAAACTGGAAATGGAGCTCGACAGGGTGATGGTCTTCAACGGCTCGATGATCCTGGCGGCGGCTTCGCTGACCATCTCGCAGAAGGTGCTGCGCAGCCGCTTCGGCCCGCTGCTCGCCCGCTTCTCCAGTGAGCGCGTCTTCAGGGCGCAGTTCGGCCGCATCTTCTCCCCCTCCCACCCGCTCTCCGACACCGAGGCGCACGACCAGTGGGCGCTGCTCGCCCACAACGGCGGCAACCGCATCATCGACCGGCTGACCTCATACCTGCACGAGCGCATCCGCTACGCCGAGCGCTGGCACGGGGCGCTGCGCGACTGGCCCGGGCGCCTCGAACTGGCCTGGGCCGAGCTCGACCCGGTGGCGACGACGAACGTGCTCGACGCCGTGCTGAAGCTACGCCCGGCCGCCCCGGTCACACGCCTGCCGGATCTAGGCCACTACCCGCAGCTCGAGGACCCGGCGGCGCTGGCCGAGGTGATCGGCGAGTTCTCAGCCTGAGTCAGGCCGCGGCGGGCAGCCCGAAGCTGACCCCGGTCAGCTCCTCGGAGACTTCCCAGAGACGCTCGCCGACCTTCGCGTCGTAGGCCTCGGGGATTGCCATCACCTCGGTCGGGTCACCCCGCATCTCGGCGATTCCGTCGGGACCGTAGTACTCGCCGCCCTCGACCCCCGGCGCCGTCGCGGCGTAGAGGGTCGGGAGGGCGCCCTGCTCGACCTTCTGGGCGAACAGCAGGTTGGCGGGCTTCAGTGCGAGGTTCAGCAGCCCGGTCGGGCCCGTGCTCTGAAGGTTCGTCGCCGAGTACCCCGGGTGGGCAAAGACGCTGATCGCGCTCGATCCCCTGGCGCGCAGCCGGCGGTCGAGCTCCACCGCGAAGACGGCGTTCGCGAGCTTGGACTGGCGGTAGGCCTTCCGGGGCGCGTACCTCTGCTCGACCTGGAGGTCGTCGAAGTTGATGTGTCCGCCCTTGTGCTCGATGCTGGAGACGGTCACGACCCGGGCGGCGTCGGCCTTCTCGAGCTCGTCGAGGAGCAGGCCCGTGAGCGCGAAGTGGCCGAGGTGGTTGGTCCCGAGCTGCAGCTCGAACCCGTCGGCGGTGGTGCGGCGGGGGGGGTCATCATGATCCCCGCGTTGTTGATCAGCAGGTCGATCGCCCGGCCCTCCAGCGCGCCGGCGAAGGCGCGAACCGAGTCGAGGTCGCTGAGGTCGAGCGCAGCCAGCTCCGACTGCGCCCCGGGAACCGCCGAGCGGATCTTGGCCGCCGCCGCCTCACCCTTTTCGAGACTGCGGCAGGCCATCACCACCGTCGCGCCGGCACGGGCGAGCTCGCGGGACGTGACCAGCCCGAGGCCGCTGTTGGCTCCGGTCACGACCGCGGTCACCCCGCGCTGTTCCGGGATCCCGTCGGTGCTCCAGCCGGAACCCATCTGGACCTACGCGAGCCGCACGGGGACCGAGCTGAACTGGTTGAGGAAAGTCGAGCTGACCCGCTCGCACTCGCCGTCGAGCTCTATGTCGGGGAAGCGCTTGAGCGTCTCCTCCACCCAGAGCTTCAGCTCGAGGCGCGCCAGCCCCGCTCCCATGCAGAAGTGCTTGCCGCCGCCGCCGAACCCCTGGTGGGGATTGGGCTCGCGGCGGATGTCGAAGCGCTGGGGGTCCTCGAACGCCTTCGGGTCGCGGTTGGAGGCGACGTACCAGAGGGCGAGCTTGTCGCCCTTGGCGATCGCCTGGCCGGCGACCTCGGTATCGGTCGTCGCGGTGCGGCGCATGTAGGCGAAGGCGGGGTTGAAGCGCACGAATTCCTCGACCGTCTGCTCCAGGGTCACCTCACCCGAGCGCACCAGGTCCATCTGCTCGTTCTCGAGCAGGTTCTTGATCCCCGAGGTGAAGACGGCCCGGGTCGAATCGTTGCCCGCGACCATCAGCAGGAAGAAGAACATCAGGATCTCCTCGTGGGAGAGGTGCTCGCCGTCGACCTCGGCTTCGATGAAGGCGGTGGTCAGGTCGTCTGTCGGCTGGGAGCGGCGCTCCTCGACCATCTCGTTGACGTAGGGGACGAACTCCTCGAGCGCCTTCCAGACGTCACCGAGATCGGGCACCAGCCGGGGATCCTCGAAGGCGGTCGTGCGGTTGGTCCAATCGACGAGCCGCTCGGCATCCTCGCGCGGGGCGCCGAGCATGTCGCCGATCACCATCGCGGGCACGTAGATGCCAACGTCCTGGACGAGGTCGAGGCGGCCGTCGGGGTGGCGCTCGAGGGCGCGGTCGTAGACGAGGTTGATGATCTCGCGGATCCGCTCGGTGTGCTCGAGCGAGCGCTTGGGCGTGAAGGCTCGCTGGGTCAGCGCCTTGAGGCGGTCGTACGGGGCGGGTCCTGGGTGATCAGCATGTTGGCCGAGAGGTCGATCGGATCCGGCTTGTCGGGGTCAGTCTCGAGCTTGTCGACGAGCACGATCGAACGCTCAGAGGAGAAGGTCGCCGCGTCGCGCCCCACCATCGCGACATCCTCGAAGCGCACCACCGACCAGAAGCCCGACTTCCACTCGAAGTCGCCCAGCTCGGACCAGTGCAGCCCCGGACGCTCGCGAATCGCGTCGAAGACCTGGTGCGGCGGATCGTCGCGCCAGAGCTCGAGATCGCTGATGTCGAGCGCTGCTAAGTCGAGGGATTCGGTGGCCGCCATGGGTTCGCACCGACTCTACGTGCTGACCGCCGCAAAAACAACCCGCGGCGTGCCGGCGCGAGTTTCGATTGCGGGTGGTTACTACCCTGACGCCCGATGATCGCCTTCGAAAGCACGGGCACGGGGCCGCCGCTGGCGCTGATTCACGGCGTCGGCACCAACCGGAGCGTCTGGGGCGACACCGGCAAACTGCTGGGCACTAACCACCGGGTGATCGCGGCCGACTTGCCCGGTTTCGGGGAGTCGCCTGCTCTCGGCGACGGCTTCGACCTCGAGGAGGTCGCCGGCGCCGTCGCCGATTCACTGGCGCAGGAGGCCGGAGGCCCCTTTGATCTCGTCGGAAACTCGCTGGGCGGTGCAGTCGCATTCCTGCTTGCGCTGCGCCATCCCGAGCGCGTCCGGCGATTGGTGGCTCTGCGCGCCGGCCGGATTCTCGCCGTTGCCGGGGCGCGATAGCGGAAACCGCGGGGCTGCTCGGCAACGGACTCATTTCCGCCCGGAGGCTGCGGCGGACCGTCTCGCCGACAGCGCCGCCGGACGGCTGCTGCTCGTCGGTGGCGCGATCTCCGACCCGGCGGCCCTCTCGCCCGACCAGGTCAGGGCGATGGCATCGGCCTCACGCGGCGCGACCCGGATCGGGCCGGCAATCGCGGCCGTGGCGGGCGCCGACCTGCGACCCCGCCTCGCCGAGCTGCGGGTGCCAACTGGGCTGATCTGGGGGGAGAGTGACCGGGTCGTCCCGATCAAGGCGCTTGCGTCGATCCGGGAGTTGCTGCCGGATGCGGTCGTCGAGACCCTGCCCGGCGCCGGTCACGTCGCCCACTTCGAGGAGCCCGAGGTCTTCGCAGCCGCGCTCGAGCGTTTACTGAACCGAATCGGCTAGCGCGCGCGGCCGCACCTGGGTGTCCAGAAAACGCTCAATCGCCTCGACGATGCGGGCGGTGCGGACCGACGGCAGCAGGTCGAAGGCGTGCTCGGCGCCGGCAAGCTCGGCGTAGAGGACCGGGCTGCTCGAGACGGCGCGCAGCTCGGCGACGAAGCGGCGCGCATCGTCGACCGGCACCAGCGTGTCGCGCTCGCCGTGGACGACGAGGAAGGGTGGCGCATCAGCATGCACCTGGAAGACCGGCGACGCCGATCGGAAGCGCTCGGGCTCTTCGTCGAAGCTCGCCTTGATCACGAACGGCTCGAGAATCGCCGAGCGAAGCTCCGGCCAGTAATGGTTCTCGGAGTTGGTGAAGTCGTAGATGCCGTAGAAGGGCACGGCCGCCGCAACCGATGTTTCCGCGTCCTCGAAGCCCGGCTGGTAGGCGGGGTCGTTGGCGGTCAGGGCCGCAAGCGCCGTCAGGTGGCCGCCGGCGGAGCCACCCGTGAGGCAGATTCGCGAGGGGTCGATCGAGTACTCCTGCGCGTGCTCGCGCACCCACGCGATCGCCTGCTTGACGTCGATCAGGTGCTCGGGGAAGGTCGCGCGCGGACTCAGCCGGTAGTCGATGTTGAAGCCGACCCAGCCGTGAGCGGCGAGGTGGTTGAGCAGTGGAATTCCCTGTTCCATCCGCGTGCCGACGATCCAGCCACCTCCGTGGACCTGGATCACCGCCGGTCGCAACCCATCCGCGGGAGGCTCGACGCGCGGCTCGTAGACGTCGAGACGCAGGCGCAGGCGCCCGCGCTCCGCGAAGACGACTCCCCGCTGGTGACGAACGCTGCCCGCGAAGAGCATCAGCGGCGGGAACCAGAGGTGGCTGGAGGGGAAGGGAGAGCCGCCGGCCTCGAGCTCGGCAAGCGACTCTCGCACGGCGCGGGCGCTGCCGAAGGCGCGCCAGGTGAGCCAGATCATCAACAGCTCGGCGAGCGCAACGAGCGCGAGGGCGAGGATCCCAAGCGTGGTTTCGAGCCCGCCGGCGAGCACCAGCGCGGCGATCACGCCGGCGCCGCCGGCGGCGAACACCCAGGCGAATTCGCGAGTGACGTAGTTGACGATGAAAACCAGAAGGCGCAACTGAACCGCCAGCGGCATCCGCAGGTCGATCGCCTTGCGCAGGCATTTGGAGGTGGCCCGCGGCGTAGCTGGCAGCCGCGAACCGATGCGGTCATGGCGGCGACAAGCTTGCCGCAACCCGTCAAGGTCCGAATCGAGCAGGTTTATAATCGCGTTCAGTCGTTTCGTGATCACAGCAACCGTGCTGGGGATCAGCCTCGGGGTCAGTTCAACGGCAAGCGCAGCAGTCCTCGATCGATTACTTCTCGCCGACGGCGGACTACTGCACCACGATTCAGAGGGCAAGAGCAACCTCAAGTTCAAGCTCGTGACATCAGCTTCGGCGCAAGCTCACGCTCTGCCTCAAGGGTCCGGCCGGCAAGGACTGCAGCGAGTCCCGCCTCGGCCAGCGCGGCGACCACTGAGAGTCGCGGTCACCTACAAGGCCGACGACCCGGCCGACTTCGCCGTCAGCTGGTTCTACCAGGCGGCGGGCTCGGCGAGACGCTCAAGTTCGTGGTCAACGGCCGCCGCTCTGCGCTGATCGCGGATTCAGCGGCTGCGGCAAGGTCACGACGCCGGCGGCGCTCGCGGTCAAGGCCGCGGTGATCTCCTGCAGAAGGACCGGCCGATCGCCAGACTTCATCAAGAAGGACACCATCGAGAAGCGCTGGACTACCTGCAACCCCGCCGGTTGCGAGTTTTTCATGTCCAGGAAGTCCGACCAGGAGCTCTTCGACGCCTGGGTCGATGCCGGGGCGTCCCCACCTTCGAGCTCCTCTACTTCATCAAGTCGCGCGGCTGCGTGAGAACCGTACGATGCAGCGCTTCCCAGATGGGGTGACCAGGGAGGCGCTCGGCCCGGTGCGGGTCGGCCGCTGTTCGTCTCCTGGCGATCCGCAAGCTGTACCGTGGCGCTGGTGGCGACCGCAGTCACGATCGCAGCCGTCGGCTCGGTGGTTCAGCGATTCCGGCCCGGCTTCCCGAGCCCCGAGGACGTCAGCCTCTCGTTGCCGTTGTCGATCCCGCCGAGTTCGATGGAGAGAAGTACCCCGAAGGCCTGATCGTCTCCGACCCTGCCGAATGCCGGCAACTTCGGCCGAGCGCTACAGCGACAGGCAGGTCGAGGCGATTCCGCCTGATGATCGAGAACGAGGAGCTGGAGTGCGACGCGTCGAGGTCGCCTTTCAGGCCTACGACGACTCGATCGGTCGCCGGCCTCTCGGAGCCGAAGACGTGCAGGTCGAAACGCGACAAGCGCGTCGGGCGCGACATGCTGCGGCATCATCGGACCTACGACTCCGCTACGCAGAGCTGGATCCCGTCGGCGAGTCGAGGAAGGTTGCGATGATCTCTGGCCCAGCAACACATCACCGTCTCCCTGACCCAGCGCAGGCCGTTGCAGACGCGGCTTGCCCGACGAGCCTCTACCCCGCACGGCCATCGCAAGCCTTTGCGCGAGGTACCATTCCCAACGCCTTCCCAGGCGCCGCACTGGCCCGTTTGGCCGACGAAGTCGGCGTTCCGGCGCGTATATCATCTACGCCGCCAACGATGCCACCAGCACCGGTCCGGCGCAAGACTTCAGCGCCCAGCGGCACGAGACCCTTCACGTCACGCTGGCCGGATCACGACCTGGAATGCAGGCACAGACACGACTACCACGACCTCTTCAAGCACGTCGACCGCCACGGCGCCAACGGCGTCCGTACTACCGCTGACAAGCGAAACAGCCCGCGGTTGATCGCCGGCGAGGCATCGTCGCCGAACCAGCGTGTCCCCCTGGTGCGCTTCGACGGCTTCAGTCGAACGATGGACGAAGCCGCAGCAGCGCCCGCATGTACGCGCGTGCCGCAGGGTGCCGCTGACTGCCGGCGCGGGTGCCGACTGGTGGATGCGACTGGCTTCCCAGCCTCGACGGCGCGCCGGTGAACAGGTCCCGCTCCCTCGCCAGCAGCGGCAGCGTCTGGACGCCGTCGGCCGACGCGGGCACCGACGCCCCGATCATCGTCGATTCGTCTCGCCGCGAGCCCATCATCGAGATCGTCGGCCTGCGGCTTCCAGACGAACGGCGACCACCATCAACATCACCGTCTGCCGGCCACGGCAGCTTCGACCGTCGCGGCGTGGCCCCGACCAGGCGACCGTCGTCAGCGCGCGCTCGGCGCCACGATCCAGGTCTCGGGGTAGCTGATGTGGAGATGTCGACGGCGGCTTCCTCGACTTCGATGCGCGGCACCAGACTTCCAGCGCGTCGAAGGCAGCTTGCAGCGGCCTGGCGCCGCGCCGCTCATGCAGGAGCCCAACGACGTCAACCTGATCCGTACAACGAGTGGTCGAGCTTCTCGCCAGCGCGGTCAGCGGCAAGCTCGGGCTGCAGACGATCCACTCGACTCGATCATCGGCACGGTGACCAGGACCCGCGAGTACGATCGCGCCTTCCGCCCAGCCTCACGCTCGGCGAACAGCGGTCGGCAGCGGATCGCCAAGCCGATGCGACGCGGCGAAGCGATCCCGCCAATAAGGTCTACCGGGTCGGCAAGATGCACTTCGTCCGCGACGGACACCACCGCGTCTCGGTCGCGCGCGACCGGCCTGGAGTTCCTCGAGGCCCACGTCGCCGAGATCCAGCACGGGTCAGCGCCGACCGCGCGCTGACCCTGGCCGACCTCCCGCTCAAGGGCCACGAGCGCCTCTTCCGCGAGCGGGTGCCGCTGCCCGCTGCCGCCCGCCCGCGCGCGGGTCGTCCTCAGCGATCCCGGCCGCTACGGGCAACTCGCCGAGGGGGTCGAGGCCTGGGGCTTTCGGATCATGCAGGATCGCGCGGCCTTCCTGCCGCGCGACGACGTGGCTCGAATCTGGTTCGAGGACGAGTACATCCCGGTGGTCGAGATGCTTCGCGACGCGGACCTGGTTTCCGAGGTGGCAACCGAGGCGGAGGCCTACATCCGGGTGGTTTCGCTGCGCTACCTGCTGTTGCGCACCCATAGGGCCCGGCGAAAGCAACTCGCCGCGAGCCTGACCCGCCGGCTGCGACGCGAGCCCGACGACGTCAACCTGATCCTGCCGTTCGACGAGGTCGTCGCCGCACTCGGCCGGCGCGGAGAGCGCCGACTCGGGCTGCAGACGATCCCGCTCGACTCGATCGTCGGCACGGTCGACCGGACGCCGCGAGTTCGACCGCGACTTCCGCCCACCTCGCGCCGGGTACGGACCGCTGGCAGCGGATCGCGAGGCGATGCGCCGGGGAGAGGCGATGCCGCCGATCGACGTCTACCGGATCGGCGAGCTGCACTTCGTCAAGGACGGCCACCACCGGGTCTCGGTCGCCCGCGCAGCTCGGCCTCGACGTGATCGAGGCGAGCGTGACCGAGATCCAGACCGACGTGGTACCGACTCCGCGGTCAGTCTCCGCGACCTGGCGCTGAAAAGCCACGAGCGGCTCTTCTTCGAGCGCGTGCCGCTGCCGCCGGACGCAGCGCAAGCGCATCCAGCTACGCAGCCGCGCTTGGTACGCCGGCCTCGCCGAGGGCGTCGAGGCCTGGGGCTTTCGCCTGATGCAAGCGCACGGCGCGTTCATGCGCGCGCGAGCGAGTCGCCGAGGCTCTGGTTCCGCGACGAGTACGATCCCGGTGCGTCGAGATGCTCCGCGAGGCGGAGCTCGTCTCAGCGGACGGCACCGAGACCGAGGCCTACATCCGGGTGGTCCGGCTGCGTTACCTGCTGCTCCGCACCCACGACTGGGACGACGACGTGATCGAGCGCATCCGCGAGGCGATGCGAGCCCGGCCCGCAGAGGCCACGCTGACGCCCTGATGCGCCCGACGTCCATCCCGAGGCTCTCGCCGCTCTCCGAGATCGAAGAAGATGGAGCTTTGTCGCGGTCGACCACAGACCTCGATCGTCTTCGCCGCGCTTGATCTCCGAGGCGGCGTCGAGCCGCGCGACGATCTGGCTGCGCGCCCTCGCGCCGCCGACCTCGGCGCCCGGTGTCCGCGGCGAGCCTCGTCGAGCTGGTCTGACTCCACGCCCTCCGGCTCGACCGATGAAGTAGATGTAGAGCTCGGAGCCCATCGACTCGAGGAGGTCGACCTTGACCTCGAAGGTCGTCCCCTGGCGTCCTGCTCGCCGACGAGCGACGCGTCCTCGAAGTGCTCGGGCCGGATGCCGGCGAGCACGTTCCGGTCCCTCTGGCGTCGCCGAGCGCCTGCTGCAGCCTCGTCGTCGAGGTCGACCTCGACGAACGGCAGCTTGGCCTTCTCCGCCTCGGCGACCTCGCCGGCATGAAGTTCATCGCCGGCGAGCCGATGAAGCCGGCGACGAAGAGGTTGTCCGGCCCGTCGTAGAGCTCAGCGGGGAGCCGACCTGCTGCAGCTCCCCGCCGCGCATCACCGCGACGCGGTCGCCGAGCGTCATCGCCTCGGTCTGGTCGTGGGTGACGTAGACGGTGGTCGTGCTCGAGCCGATGCTGGAGCCGCGAGACCTCGGTGCGCATCTGCACGCGCAGCTTGGCGTCGAGGTTCGAGAGCGGCTCGTCCATCAGGAAGGCGCTCGGGTCGCGGACGATCGCGCGGCCCATCGCGACGCGCTGGCGCTGGCCGCCGGAGAGGTTGGCCGGGCTTGCGGTCGAGGTGCTCGGTCGAGGTCGAGGATCTTCGCGGCCTCTTCGACCTTCTCGGTCGATCTCTCCTCGTCGACCTTCGCCAGCTTCAGCGCGAAGCCCATGTTGTCGCGCACGCTCATGTGCGGATAGAGCGCGTAGTTCTGGAAGACCATCGCGATGTCGCGGTCCTTCGGAGCGAGGTTGTTGACCACCTCGCCGCCGATCTTCAGGTCGCCTTCGGTCACGTCTTCGAGCCCGGCGATCATCCGCAGCGCGGTCGACTTGCCGCAGCCCGAGGGGCCGACGAGGATCATGAACTCGCCGTCCTTGATGTCGAGGCTCATGTCCGTGACGGCTTCGAAACCGTCGCCGTAACGCTTGGTGACGTGGTCGAGAACGATCTCTGCCATCGGTTGCTCCTTATCCCTTCACGGCACCGGCGGTGAGCCCGGCGACGATTCGGCGCTGGAAGAGCAGTACGAAGATGATGATCGGCACCGTCACCAGCACCGCCGCGGCGGCGATGCTGCCGGTCGGCTGGGTGAACTGGGAGTCGCCGGTGAAGAAGGCGAGCGCGGCGGGAACGGTCCGCGACGCGTCCGAGGAGGTCAGCGAGATCGCGAACAGGAAGTCGTTCCAGGCGAAGATGAAGACGAGGATCGCGGCCGTGAAGACGCCGGGCGCGGCGAGCGGCACGATCACCTTGCGTGAAGGCCTGGAACGGGGTCGCGCCGTCGACCTGGGCGGCCTGCTCGAGGTCCCAGGGGATCTCCCGGAAGAAGGCGACCAGCGTGTAGATCGCAAGCGGCAGCGAGAAGGTCAGGTAGGGGATGATCAGCCCCGGGTAGGTGTCGTAGAGGCCGAGCGTGCGCCACATGTCGAACAGCGGCCCGACCGTCGAGATCGCCGGGAACATCGCGATCGCCAGGGCGCCCGCGAGGATCAGCGTCTTGCCGGGGAACTCGAGGCGGGCGATCGCGTAGGCGGTGAACGAGGCGAGCACGATCGACGATCACGGTCGTGATCAGCGCGATCAGGATCGAGTTGATCAGCGGCTTGATGAAGGGGCTGTCGTCGATCCCGCCCTCGAACAGCGCTCTTGTAGTTGTCGAAGCGTGAACTCGGTCGGGAAGAAGCTCCGGTCGGTGATCGTCGTCCGGCGTCTTCAGCGAGAGCGAGATCATCCAGATCACCGGGATCAGGGCGAACATCAGAGATCAGCGATCCCGATGCTCCACAGCACGTACTCGCGGTGCGGCGTCTCCATCAGCCCGGCCTCCCTTCCGTTGGCGCGCACTCCGAGGCCCGACGAAGAACGAACGCGATCAGGAAGCACGCAGATGAAGATCAGCACCGAGACCGCGGACCCGAGGCCCAGGTTGAGCCTGGAGATCAGCTGGTTGTAGCCGAGGATCGACACCGACTCGGTGTCCTGCGCACCCGCGGGTCATGATGAAGATCGTGTCGAAGACCCGGAAGGCGTCGAGCGTGCGGAACAGCAGCGCGACCAGGATCGCCGGCTTCACCAGCGGCAGCGTGATCTTGGTGAAGCGCTGCCAGGCGTTGGCGCCGTCCACCTTCGCCGCCTCGTAGAGGCCGGTGTCGATCGTCGTCAGCCCGGCGAGCAGCAGCAGCGCCATGAACGGCGTCGTCTTCCAGACCTCGGCCATGATGATCACGGCGAAGGAGCTGAAGCGGTCGCCGAACCAGGCCATGTCGTCGGCTGATCAGCGGCAGCTCGTTGACGAAGCCGGTGTCGGGGTCGAAGGCGAACTGCCAGGCGAAGGCGGCGACCACGGTGACGATCCCGTAGGGGATCAGCACCGAGGTGCGGATCACGCCGCGGCCGAAGATCGCCCGGTGCATGACCAGCGCGATGATCATCCCGAGCGTCAGCTCGATCGCGACCGAGATCACGCGTCACGAAGACGGTGTTGAAGAGGTCCTGCCACCACAGCTCCGAACTCAGCACCGTCTTGTAGTTGTCGAGGCCCGACGAAGCCGCCCTCGTCGGGGAAGCGGAGGTCGACGTGCTGGACCGAGAGCACGATCGCGTAGAGGATCGGGTAGGCCGTGACCAGCAGCATCGCGAACACCGCCGGCGCGCAGAGCATCCAGGCGAGCCGGTGCTCGGAGCGTGTTGGACTGACGTTGCGCCGCGACGGGAGTTTGCGCTCCGCTTGACATTGAACGATCTCTCCGCGCTCACAGCAGCCCCTCCCGCTTGACGGCGTCCTCGACGTTGCCGACGCAGCTCGTCGTAGACGGGCCCGGCGTCCTCCGGGTCGATCTTGTCCGGCGGGTGCAGGGCGCGCTGGATCGCCAGCGAGACGTCGGTGTAGGCCGGCGTCAGCGGCCGCGTCGCCGCATCCTCGATCGAGTCGCGCGATCACCTGGGCGAAGCCGGGATAGGCGTCGCGGACGACCTGGTCGGTGTAGAGGTCCTGGCGGGTCGGCGGCAGGCCGTCGAGCTCGGTCGCGGTCAACTGGCTCTGCAGGACCGCTGAGGCAGGCGGCCGCCTCGAAGGCGAGGTCGGGATTCTCGGAGAAGGCGCTGACGCCGAGGTTGAAGCCCCCGAGCGGCGGGCGGCTGGGGACTCCGTCGACGACTGTCGGCAGCTTCGCGAAGCCCATGTTCTCGAAGACGTCGGGGGCGTTCGCCTTTGCGCTCGCGTAGGCGAAGGTGTAGTTGAGCATGAAGGCCGAGTCCCCGGCCTCGAAGCCGAGCCGGGCGCTGTCCTCGTTGGACGTGTCGACGTTGGTGGGGGCGGCCGACGAGTTCGCGTACGCAGCCGAGCACCGCGAGCGCGTCCTCGGTCGGGCCGCGCTCGAGCGCGACCGTCGTCGGGCCCGGAGAGGATCTGCGTTCCCGCTGACTCGATCAGCGTGTTGACGCAGACGACGAAGCCCTCGTAGCGGTTGGCCTGCGATCTGGATCGTCGAGTCGATGCGCTCGGCCTCGGTCGATCATCTCCTCCCAGGTCGCCGGCACCTGCTCGACCAGATCCTTGCGATACCAGAGCAGCTGGGTGTTGGAGTTGAACGGTGCGCCGTAGAGCTCGCCTTCGAACGACGCCGTCTCGATCACGCTGTCGAAGACGTTCTCGGTGACCTGATCGGCGAGCTGGCCGGTCCAGGGGCGAAGCCAGCCCGCGTTGGCGAACTCCGCGGTCCAGATCACGTCCATGCCCGATGATGTCGATCGGTGGAGTCCTCGGCGCCGAGGCGCCGGACGAGCTGCTCGCGCTGGGCGTCCGCCTGGGTGGGCAAGAGCTCCAGCTCCACCTCGTAGGCGCCGTCTGATTCCTCCGAACAGCGCTTCGCCACCTCCTCGATCGTGCCGCCGGGCTGAATCGGCGCAAACCAGCGCAGGGTCGTCGCCCCGCCGCCTTCTTCATCGCCCCCGCATCCCGTTGCGCCCAAGGAAACGAACAACGCGGCAAACGCCGCAGCTGCTCGGGATCTGGCCGCCGAACTCATCGCCCACGCGTGCGTTACCCATCCGCGGCAAATACAAATCCGCACTACCTTTGGCGTATCGACGAGCAGTTCACAGACTCGCTGCCTGGGATCGGCGAAGCCGCGGCGCCGCCGGCTTCAAACGACCCCGAGCTTCCGGGCCCGTTCCCGGTCGGCCGTTACGCGAACGAGCTGCGTGACTTCCTGCGGCAGCGGCCGCGGGTGCTCGTGATCGGCGAGGTGACGAACTTCTCGGTCAGCCGCACCCAGGCCTACTTCGAGCTGCGCGATGCCGACGGTGCGCTGCGCTGCTCGATCTGGAACAACGAGCTCGAGCGGCTCGGCCTGCCCGAGGGGGCGCTGCGCGACGGCGTCGAGGTCGTCGTCGGCGGCGGACTCGACTACTACCCGGGCAGCTCGCAGGCTTCGCCCTCGTTCGCGTTCCGCGCCTCGCACATCCGCCTGGCCGGTGAAGGCGACCTGATGGCGCGGCTGGCGCTGCTGCGCCGCCGGCTGCACGCCGAAGGCCTCTTCGAGCCGCAGCGGGCGCTGCCGCGCAGGCTGCCGCCGAGGACGATCGGCGTGATCACGGGCCGCGACAGCGCCGCGGCCGCCGACCTGCGCGCCGGCTTCGAGCGGCGCGGCTGGCGCGGCACCGTGATCTGGTCCCACCCGCCCGTCCAGGACCGGCGCGCGGCGCCGCAGATCGGGCGGGCGCTGCAGGATCTGGCCGCGCTCGGCGGCGTCGACGCGATCGTCGTCTCGCGTGGCGGCGGCAGCCTCGCCGACCTCTGGGCGTTCTGCGACGAGACCCTCTGCCGAACCGTGGCGCTGCTGCCGGTGCCGGTGATCAGCGCCGTCGGCCACGAGTCCGACCGCACGCTGATCGACGACGTCGCCGCCGTCGCCTGCTCCACCCCCACCCACGCCGCCGAAGTGGCCGTCGGGATCGACGTCGACGCGGCCGCCACCCGCCTGGACGCGATGGCGGCGAGCGTCCGCCGCGCGCCGGCGCTGCAGATTCGCGCCTCGGCCCGCCACCTCGGACAGCTGGCCGGCGTGCCGGCACGCCACCTGCAAGCCGAACGCGGCCGCCTGCATCAGCTGCTGCGGGAAGTGCGCGCCGCCACCAACCGCAAGGTCACGGAGCGCTCAGGCGAGGCGGCGGTCTTCGCGAAGGTGATCGCCCGCAAGGGCGCCGCCAGCTCGATCGAGCTGGCCGGCCGCGAACGCAAGCTGGCCGGAATCTCCGCCGCGGTCCGGGCCCACGAGCCTCAGCGCACGCTCGAGCGCGGCTACGCGCTCGTCACCGACCTCGAGGACGGTCCGATCAGCAGCGCCTCGGGCGCCCGCGATGCCGGTCAGGTTCGCGTTCGTTTCGCCGACGATTCAGTTGGAGCGCGAATCGAGGAAACTGAAGACGGAAGCGAGCCCTCCGAGAGGTCTGACCCCAAAGGGACAGAGCCCACCTAGACAATGAGCGAAGAACAGACACCCACCCCTCAGGCCGTGTCAGAGCCCACCTACGAGGTCGCGGTAGGCCGCCTTGAGGAGATCATCACCCGGCTCGACTCCGGCCAGGCCGAGCTGCGTGAGACGCTCGAGCTCTGCCGCGAGGCCAAGGCGCTGATCGAGTTCGCCCGCTCAGAGCTCGACGAGGTCTCGGGCGCGCTGCGCGAGCTCAACCTCGACGAGCTGGTCGAGCAGCTCGACTCGGCCGGCGCCGCGGGCGCCTAGTCGGTTAGAACAGCTTGAGCTTCAGCACCGTCTGAAGGGTTGTCGTGACCGGCTGGGTCACGGTCGTCACCGCGGTCGTCACCGGCGCCGTCGCGGTCGTCACGGCGGTGGTGACCGGCGCGGTCGCGGTGGTCGTGGTCGTGGCCACGGTGGTGACTGTGGTCTGCAGGGTCGTGTTCATTGGCGCCGTCGCGGTCGTCACAGCGGTGACGACTGGTTCGACTGCGGTCACAACCGTCGTCACAGCCGTCGTCACCGGTGCAGTCACGGTCGTCACGGCCGTCGTCACCGGCGCCGTAACGGCCGTTGCAGCGGTCGTCACGGGGTCGATCACGGTCGTCACAGCCGTGACGACCGGATCCGTCACGGTGGGCACGACCGTGGCGATCGGGGCTGTCGCGGTATCCACGGTCGTCGTCACCGTCGTGGTCACGGTGTCTACGACCGCCGTCACCGGCGCTGTCGCGGTGGTCACTGCAGTCACCACAGGATCGGTCACCGTGGGCACGATCGCCACCACAGTGTCGATCGTGGTCGCAGCGATCTCGCCGACCGGCAGCGTCACGGCGCCCACAGCCTCGGTCAGGGTCTGCGACGTCGTCGCCGTCGTCGCGGCCACAGTCTCCAGCGCCGTCGATGTTGTCGTGATCGCGCCTGTCAGCGGCGTAACGATCGGGGCGAGCGGGATCAGCGGGGCTGGATCGGGGCCGGCGAGCGGGTCCGTGATCAGCGTCAGGCCCAGCAGGTTGCCGGAGTAGACGAGGAGATCGTTGAGGGCCCCGCTCAGTTGCAGCGAGATCGGGTCGATCGGGCTGAAGGGGAGGCTGAGGATTTGCTCCGAGAGTCCGCGCGATCACCGGTGCCAGCGCCTCGAGGGTGTCCTCGAGCAGCGGCGCGAGTGCGCCGGCGAGGTCGGCGACAATCGGCACGAGCGCGGCGCCAACCTGGGTGGCCAGGTCCATCAGCGCGGCCTCGGCCGGGTCGAAGACGATCCCGAACTGACTCACCAGCTGATCCAGCTGGCTCTGAGCAGCGTCCTTGCCATATCCCGGAAGGCAGTCAGCGGAGCCAGCACCGTTGCCCACACCGAACCTGCAAGACCAGTCAGCGCTGTCAGCGGCGGCAGCCCAGCGAGGGCGTAGAGGTTGTTGATCGCCAGCTCGATCGGATCGAGGGTTGGGTCGAGCGCCGACAGCTGGTCGGTCAGGAACGTGAGCGGGAGCAATCCGCCGTCGAGCGCAGTGAGGAGATTGTCGAGCGAGCTACCGGGGAAGTCGAAGATGCCCGGGATCGAAAGGGCCGGCGGCGCCGCGGTCAGAGGCTCGGAGACCAGCAGTCCGAGATCACCGATGAAGTCGAGGAAGCTGAGATCGCTTTCGTCGAGGATGCCCGGGATCATTTCGGCCAGCGGCAGCTCGTCGACGATCAGCTCGAGCTCGTTGAGGTCGAGGGCGCCGAGGCTCGGAGGCGGCGGAATGGTGACGAGCTCGAAGACGAAGCCGAGGTCGGTGAGCGGACCTGGGAGGTTGGCCTCGTAGAAGTCGACCATGTCGTTGCGGAGCGTCTGCGGAGAGCCAGAGCTGGTCGATCGGCTCGAGCAGGTAGGTGAGCAGGTTGACGGCCTGCGGCCACGGGATCGAGGCCGATCGCGGTGATCTCGTGCTGGACCGGTCCGATGATCGGCGCACTGCCGTTCTGCAGCAGTGTCGCAAGCGGATCGAGCCAGAGGCCGAGTTCGTCATCCCACGGCAGACCGGTTGTACCGAGGCCGCCGGGCACCGTGATCTGGGCGATCGCGGTGACGAGGCCGCCGAGCGAGCCGCCGTCCGGCGACGTGTGGGAAGGCGGTGCGGTCAGCGTGAGCAGGTCCTGCAGCTGGATCACGCTGGCGACACAGGAGAGCTCGAGCAGGTCGCAGCAGTGGAACATCGACAGCCACGTCGCCGCAGAGGGAGTCCGGAGCGGTGCTGTCGACGACGACCAGCTTCGGAGCGATCGCCATCGCCGACGTCATGCCCCAGTAGTCGGTGAGCGTCGCGGTGAGGATGTAGGTGCCGTCCTCGAGCGGCTCCTGCGTGTACTGGTCGCCGTTGAGCCAGATCTTCGCGTTGAGGCCGAGCTGGCCGTTGGCGTAGTAAGGCAGCGCCGTCTGCAGGCCTGGCGTGACGATGAAGTTCGGGCGGTTGAGGTTCGTGACCCAGGTGGTCGGCGTCTGCGAGCTGCGGTTGCGCGGATCAAGCGTCACGTACGGAGTCGTCGGCGGGGTCGTGCCCGGGCGGGCGGTGACGCCGGGGGCCGTCGGCGGCGTGTAGTCGGTGCTGCCGTTGATCAGCGCCGCGAGCTGCCACGGCACGTCGAAGACCTGGCGGATCCGGCTGCGCTGCTCGGTCAGCAGGTCGGCATCCGGGTGGACGCTCTGGTTCCAGGTCGGGAACGAGAGCGCCCGCGTGATGATGTGGACGTTGACGCCGGAGTCGTAATCGACGAGATCGCCGTTGAGGGCATTCTGGCCCTGGATGATGTCGCCGTCGACGCCGCCGCCGCCGAAGAGGAAGTCGCGGGCGCGACTGCCAATCAGCAGGTCATCGCCGCCGCCGCCGTACATCGTCAGGCCGAACGCCGGGACCTCGGCGGCCGGCGCACTCGCGTACAGCGCACTCGCGTCGAGCACGTTGTTGCCGTGGAAGCGGAACGGAGCGGCAACCGGGACGACGAAGATCGGGAAGCCGTTGCCGAGCTGGTTCGGGAAGGGCTTGGTGCCGAGGCTGCGCTGCATCTGCGCGGACGGATGGCCGCTGTACCAGAGGCCGTCCTGCGTTGTGCCGCCGAGCACCACGAGCGGCGAGGGCGCGAAGGCCTTCAGCGTGGCGGTCAGCAGCCCGTCGGGCAGCGCGGGCCCGGAGAGCGTCAGGTCGCGGCCGTTGACCGAGGCAACGGTCCACAGCGCGTCGATGCCGATCTGGACGATCTGGCCGTAGTAGAAGCCGGCGTCGTGCCAGTAGCTCTCGTCGACGGTCCGCAGGACGTTGCCGCTGACGGTGTAGGTGCCGGTCTTCGTCGGGATGCTGCCTCCGGCCGGGCCGGCTCCGGCACCACCGGTAACGGTGATGAGGTTCCCGCCCACGCCGATCTGCTCCCTGGTCGGGTCGAAGACAGCGACGGTTGCGACCTTCTCGGTGACCGGGAAGCCGACTCCGCTCAGCGTCATCACCGCGCCGAGGACCGATGCGACCGTGCCGACGACGACGCCGTCGACGGCGATCTGCTGGCCCTGCGCAAATCCGAACTCGGACCAGGCGTAGCCGTCCTTACGGGTGATCGTGTTGGTGGCGAAGGAGTAGAGCGAGCGGTTCGAGATCAGCGACTGGAACACGCCGAGGTCACCGTCGCACGTTGAGCGCCGGGGTCAGAGCTGGGCCCTCGATCGTGATCGTGGGTCCGCTGAGCGCGGCGATGCGGCCGATCGGCGGTGCCGTTCAGGATCAGTTCCTGGCCGACCTTGAAGTGGTAGTCGGCCCAGGCGATGCCGTCGAGGCGGGTGATCGTGTTCGCCGTGATGTCGAAGCTTCGCGTTGTCGATCTGCAGGCGCGCCGGCGCCACCGCCGTGGACGACGGTGAGTCCGCCGTGGTGCGACGATGGAGTTGCCCGGGTTGCCGAAGACATCCGAGTCCGGACCCGGTACCAGTGTGCCCTCGACGCGCAGGTTGTCGTTGCCCTGACCGAGCATCAGGTTGACGACCTCCACCGTCGAGAGGCCGGTGTGGAAGCTCGGGTTGCCGGTCACCGGGTGCGGCTGCAGGGCTCGCCCAGGTGATGCCACCGGGGAAGAAGTTGGGCTCGCCGAAGGCGGTGTGGTCGAAGTGGAGGTCGCCGCCCATGCCGAAGCCGGTCAGGTTGCTGGAGGTCATGACGCCGCTTGCATTCCCCTGGGAACCGTCGGTGAAGATGTTGAGGACGTCGATCTCGAGGCTCGTGGGCGGCTGCACGCGGATTCCGAACAGCGGCCCGTTCGTCTCGTTCGGGAGCATCACGGCCGGCTCGAAGGAGCGACTGCCCGGCGTCGTGCCGCCGACCACGAACAGCGGGCCGCGGATGTCGACCAGATAGTGCGGCTGCAGCGGGAAGTTGATCAGTCGGAAGCGCGCCGGGAGGCAGGACCCAGTACGGATCGGCGAGCACCGGGATCTCGACCGGGATCCACCAGTTGGACTCGTCGAAGGTGACCGTGGCGGCCCACTGGATCAGCTCCATCGTCGAGCGTGCCGGTGCCGGAGAACGGCAGCACGTTGGTCGGGTGCGCGACGATCTTGAGCACGTCGACCTTGGTCGGGTCGGTGCCGGACAGAGCCTGGATCTTGAGCAGGGTGGCGAAGCCGGTGATCTTGAACAGCTGGCCCTCGAGGAAGCCGTCGTCGAGCCAGCTCGAGCCGTCGGCGCGCGTCAGCGTGCCCGCAGTCGCGTCGTAGATGACGCTCGCCGTTGTAGTAGCCGCGCAACGGCATGCCGATCTGCTCGTACACAACCCGGCCGCCGGCGGTGATGTTCGTCTGGCCGTCGCCCACGAACGCCTGCTTGACGATCTTGCCGGTTTCGGGCGACATCGACAGCCGGACCGTGTAGCTGGAACCCGGTCCCGGGATCGTGCAGTCGGTCAGGCCGAGCGTGATGCCGCACTTCGTCACGACCATGTTGTCGGGCTCGGTGACGATCACGTTGGGCAGGTTGTTGTCGATGACGCGGACGACCATCCTGGCCGGCTTGGCCGTCAGGTACGCGGGCGCCGAGGTGGGCTCGACGGTGTGGGTGATGACGCTGTCGATCGGGTCGAGCGGCGCGAACTGGACGACCGCCGAGACCTCGAGCAGGATCGGGATGTCCCAATCGGCGGGCGTGAAGTTCAGCAGGTAGATGCCGGCCTGGGTCGGCGTCGCCGCCTGCACCTCGACGAAGCGAGAGTCGGCGCTGGTCAGCCCCGCGCGCAGATTGCTCAGCGTGATCCGGAAGCTGACGTTGCCCGTCGGCAGCGCACCGAGGACGGCCGTGTAGTGGTCGGCGATCCGTGTGATCGCGTCACCGGCCAGCACCAGCGAGCGGCGGTCCTCGGTGATCAGGTCGTCGGCGAGCTCGGTGATGTAGAGCTCGTTCTGGCCGAAGGCGCGCTTGGTGACCTCGACATTGCGGACCGTGGCGTTGTTGTAGAACTCGTCGGCGCTGAGGACGGAGTGACCGACCCGGTAGATCCGCTCCTTCGTCGGGACGCCGTCGTTGAGCGCGCCGACCGTCACCGTCTGATCGATCATCCAGTTCGTGGTGGTGAAGACCAGCACGATCGAGCGCTGCGGCTCGTAGGTGAGCACGCCGTTGATGTAGCGGGCGACGTAGTAGTCGGAGTTGGTGATGTTCGTGCCCGAGTTCGGGGATGAGGCGTTGGTGATGGCCACCGAGTCGCCGCCCAGCGCCCCGAGCACGGATGTCGCCTGCTGGGCCGAGACGGTCACGTAGACGGTGCTCGTCGGCGCCTGGGCCAGGCGCACCGTGTAGCTGGCCGTCGTGCCGATCGGGCCGGACGTGGTCTGGCGGACGACGCTTCCGGTCGGGGACTCGGTGATCACCACGGCACCCTGCGAAGCCTGCGCAACGCTGAGCCTGATGCCCCTGGCCACGACAGCAGCCCAATCCTGATCGTCGGAGAAGAGGACGTGGTTGATCACGGAACTGGTGCCGGAGATGTCGAGCGACTGAACCGGACCGTTGACGGCGCCGCCGATGTTGAACTGGTCGGAGCCGGAGCCGCCGATGACGCGAATGACCATTCCGTAGGGGCTCGAGACGACATCGACGATGTCGTCGCCCTCGAGCATGTCGATCTCGAGGACCTGGATGTTGCGGTAGGTGACCGAGACGCCGATCCCGAAGACCTGCTTCTCGGTGACGACCACGTGATCGGCGAACTCGGTACCGCGGATGACGAGCTTGTTGAAGCCGTCGCCGCCGTCGACCGAGAGCGGCGCGTTGAGGTTGTAGACGACCTGGTTGTTGCCTCCGCCGGTACGCACCTCGGTGTCGGCGGCCGTCGAGGCGCCGGCGATCAACTGCGGCAGCGGCAGGCAGACGGGCGCCTCGATCTCGGTGCAGCCGTCCGGCAGGATCAGGTCACCGGTGATGGCGTCGGTCTCGGCGAGAGCGAAGCCGACGACCGTGAACAGGTTGTCGCCCGTCCCGCCGAGCAGCGAAACCGGCGAGTGGTTCGAGTAGACGGTGAAGAAGTTGTTGTGGCCGCCGTGAGCGACGAGCGGCCTGCTCGTGCCGCGGCTGACCCAGCCTCGCGTGGTCGCGACGGTGGCGACGTCGAACACGTTCTCTGCGGCCAGGTTGCCCTGGGTGACGTCGGCGGTGCGCCGCAGGCCGTAGATCTGGCCGATCTGGAAGTGGTTGTCGCCGGTTCCGCCGTCGAGCGTCGTGATCGCGCTGTTGTCGTCGACGGCGAAGTGGTTGTTGCCGCCCTGGCCGTAGACGTTCAGCCTGCTGGTCGAGCTGTCGTAGTTGATCCGCTCGACCGCGAAGGAACCGGTTGAGACGTTGCCGCCGGCGGGATCGGGCGCCGCGCCGAGGATGTCGGTGTGCAGGACGCCGACGAACGCTGCGCCGGCGGAGTACGGATCAGCCGACGGACACGGCATGGCGACGACGGGCACGCAGTTGGTGCGGTTGTTGCCGGTGCCCTTGTAGATGGACGGGCGGGCGCCGGACTCGAACAGGATCTCGGTCGCGCTGCGCAGCAGGAAGATGTCGTCCGTCGGGTAGGGCAGGCCGGTCAGCGGGTCGATGCCGTTCTGGGCGCTGTTGTCCGCGCCGTAGATGTTGAGGGTCTGCACGCCCGTGTCCGGCGCGCCGGTGCCGAGCACGTTGATGACGTAGTTGTAATCCGTCGTGCTCTGGCTGCCGGCCGTGTAGATGTCGAAGGTGTTGCTTCCGGTCTGGCCGTCGAGCGTCAGCGTGACGCCGTTGGCGATCCCCACCATCGTCGGCAGCTTGATGACGACGAACGTGTCGTTGCCGTCGCTGCCGGGCGCGTAGAAGTCGTTGCCGATCGACGACACCGGCGTCGGCGTATTCGAGCCGTGCGCGCGGGTGCGGCCGCGCAGGCGGGTCTCGTCGAAGGTGATCGTGTCCTCGTTCTCGTTGCCGAAGACGAGGATCAGCGGGGCCTGGAAGATCGACTCGTCGAAGTAGATGATCGAGCCACGCAGGGGGTCCCCGCTGAGGTCGTCGGCCTCGTTGAGGAAGTCGCCGTAGAAGAGGATCCGGCCCTTGTTCGCCGTGATCGTCGCGTCCGGCCAGGTCTGGATGTCGCGGCCGGCCCGGAAGGTGATCTCGCCGGCGGTCGAGCTGATCGTCGCGACCGAGAAGGCGTTGCCGATCAGCACGTCGCCCTTGATCGCGGTGAAGGTGATGTCCCGCACCGCGGTGACGACAGCGTTCGTCTGGATCACGACGTTCGTGTAGGCGGTGGCGAAGATGCCGTCGAGGTCAGCCGGGTCGGGAGCCGGATCCGGATCCGGGAACGGGTCGGGATCCGGGTCGGGGCTGAGGATTCCGTTGGCGGTAAGGGTCGAGAAAGACTCGATCGTGATCGACCCGAACACGTTGGCGGTACCGGCGTCGAGCTTGATCCCCTGCGTCGCCAGGAGCGTGGACGTGTTGCGGATAGTGATGTCGTTGGAGGCGTCGAAGTAGATCGAGATGCCGGCCTTCAGCGCGGACATGTTCTCGATCACGATCGAGCCACTGTTCGCGGTGCCGGTGCCGGCCGCGAACCGGATGTAGTCACCTGCGGTGAGCGTCGAATCGTTGCGAACCGTGATGTTGTTGGCCGCATCGAAGTCGATCGAGTTGCCGGCATCAAGCGTGGACTGATTCTCGATCACGATCGACCCGGAGCTGGCGGTGCCCGTACCGGCGTCGAACTCGATGTCATCGCCGGCGTCGAGGTCCGCGGTGTTCTGGACCGTGATGTTGTTGGCGGCGTCGAAGAGGATGTCCGTGCCGGCCTCGAGCCATGCGTCGTTGACGAGGATCGAACCGGTGCCGTCCATGCCGGCGACGAGGTCGATCACGGTGAGGGCCTTCAGATGCGCGCCGGGATCGACCACGATGCCGCCGTTGGCGTCGATGTCGATCCGCTGCGACGTGGCGGTGCCCGTGGCTGCGGGGCCGACGTGGACATCGCCTTCGGACAGTTCGTGGATGTACTCCGCCGCCTTGACAGTCGAGGCGAAGTCCGGATGGAAGATCTCGTAGGCGGCGTCGATGCTGGTGAGCTCAACGAAGCGGTTGTGCGACTCGATCACGCCGACGACCAGAGTCTGGGTAGTGGCGAAGGCGCGGATGAACCCATTGGTGTCGAGGTAGACGCGGCTGAGGCCCGACGTATCGGCCCTGGTGTTGGTCACGTTGATCGCGAGGTCGAGGACCATGTTCACGGTCGAGCCGCCGGTGTGGCGGACGTCGATGTCGCCGCCCGCCCGCAGCCCGGCCTTGGTGAGTCCTGCATCGCTGGCGTCGAGGATCTCGTTGAAGCCGCCGGTAGTGGCGAAGTTGGTGAAGCGGATGTCCGTGTTGATCGTCGAGGCGCCGGAACCGAAGGCGGTCAGCACGGTCGTGTCGACGACGGCTCCACCCGGGTCGTCGGGACGGAAGTGGTTGGTGGTCGGGACCTGCGTCGCGCCGCCGCCGCCGCAGGGGCTGCCACCGGTGAACGGCGGATACAGGCCGCTGGTCGGGCAGTTCGTCGGCGAGTAGACATCGACCCGCAGGGTCGGGACGCTGATCGTGCCGTTGCCCTCAATGCTGTCGAGGACGACGATGTCGATGCGGCCGCCGGCGTTGAGCGGGCCGATCAGCGGGAGGATCACGCTGCCGAGGAGCGACGGGCCGCGGCGGACATTGGTGAGCGTCAGGAAGACGTCGTCATAGACGGTGCCGTCGAGGCGAATCGGACGGGTGCCGCCCACGTAATCGCTCTGGACCATCACGGCGTTCAGCGGGCGGGCGAGCGTCCCCACTGAGCCGCGGCCGGAGTCGAGGTGCAGCTGGTTGCTTGTGAAGTTGTAGTCGTCCGTGAAGAGGACGTCGCCACGGTCGTTGCCGATGGTGGTCGAACCGATGATGTTCGAGATGCCACCGTTGAAGGTGAGGTCGTTACCCAAGTCGTTCGGCGGGCCGCGGGCGCTGAGGACCTTGACGTCGGTAGCGGCGAAGTTGTGCGAGACGTCGAACTGGAAGGCGCCCCCGCTGGCCGGGTTCGGGCCGTTGTCGAAGGAGATGTTGATGACCGCCTGCGGGCTCGTGCCGATGTTGCGGTTGAGCGTGTCGATCGAGAGGCTGCTCGGGCCACTGGGGGAGCCTCTCATCACCATGTCGTGGTCGGACATGTTGACGATGGTCGCCGTTGCCCAGGTGTGCTGGACGATGAACTTGCCGCTGGTGCCCGCGATTGAGCTGGCCGGGCCGCTGTAGGGAGCGTTGCCGGCCCGGAACAGCACCTTCGGTGTGCCCGTGTAGAAGATCGGATCGATGTTGATGACGTCGCTGGGCCCGATCTGGTCGCCGGCATTCAGCAGCGTCGAGCCGGCGTAGGCCGTGACCGAGGTGCTCTTGGCGACGACGACGCCGTTCTCATCGACGATGAAGAGCGGATCCATCGTTCCCAGCAGCTCGACCGTCGCGTTCCAGCTCGATGTGCGGGTGGAGTTGTTGGTCAAGCTGGCCGACCCGCCTTCGCTTACGAAGAGGCCGCCGCCCCTACTGCGGCTGCGGCTGCGGCTGTACGACTGGTCGAGACTGACGAGCAGGCTCGTGGTCCGGATCACGACTCCGGAGCCGGCGTTAATGGCCGACGGCCGGTTGTAGTTGATGTCAATGCTCGCGTTCGATGAGCCGCCGCCGCAGCGGCACTTCGCCGTCGCGTCGGTGACGATCGCGACGTTGGCGTGCCGGGCGTGCAGCTCGACCACATCGGAGGTGATGTGCGCCGACCCGTCGAGGCTCACCGACGTGCTCCCGGTGAACGAGACGTTCGCGTTTGCGGTCGCCCCGCCGCCGAGCGCGGTCACCCTGGAGTAGGCGCGGGCGACGATCGAGACGCCGCCGACCTGGACGGCGCTGAAGGCGAGACCGCCGTTGATCACGGAGCCGCCGGCGTTGATCGTGTGCTGGCCGCCGACGTAAGCGGAGATGTAGGCGAGGGCGGCGTTGACGTTGCCCGTGATCGTCACGGTTGTGTTCCCGGAGACGTTGAGGCTGCCGCCGCCGCTCGACCCGGCGCCGAGCCCGCCGGTGTTGGCGGAGCCAGAGTTGGCCGCGCTGATGCCGCGGCGGGCCTCGATCAGCGCCGTGCGACCCGCGGTGACGTTGCCGCCGATCGTGATCGACTGGCTGCCGGCGATGTCGGTGTTCGCGTCGGCGTTGGCAACGGCGACGAGACCGCCACCGTTGGTCTTCGCCTCGGTCGAGGCGAGGTCGAGGCCGGTCGCGAGGATCTGGAGGTCGCGGTAGGCGCGGACCGAGCCGTTGACCTTGGTCATGACCGTGTTCGAGATGTCGGCGCGGGCGGCGGTGTCGCCGACGGAGACGAGACCGCCGCCGCTGTTGGTCGCGTCGGCGACGCCGTTGGCGGCCGACGCCGCCGAGATCACGACGTCGCGGCCGACGAGCGTGCCGCTCTGGACGTCCGTGGTTACGTTGACGTGGTTCGTCACCTTGGCGTCGACGTTGGCCACACTGACGAGCCCGCCGCCCGCGGATGAGGCGCCCGCCCTGGGAACGCCCGCCACGGTCAGGTAGGCGCGGCTGCCGCCGACCCCGATCATCGTGTGGTTGGTTGGCGGGTCGTTGCCGGCCGCCGGGCAGCAGCCGCCGACGCCGGTCAGGTTGACGACGAGCTCGTTCGTGCCGGTGCCGTCGGCGAAGAACGCGATCCCGTCGATCGAGAACGTGTGCGTGTTGACCAGGCCGGTGCCGCCGACGCTGACGAAGCTCGAGCAGCCGCTGCTGCACGGGCTCGTCATCAGCTGGAAGCTGTTGAAGTCGACGACGTTGACGTAGTAGGTGTTGCCGGGCGTGAGGCCGGTGATCGGGAGGTCGACGGGGCGCAGAACCTTGACGCCGCTGCCCGGGGTGAGCACGACCGGGTCGGCCGGCCCCGACGGGCAGGTGCCGATATAGCGGCACACAGCGCGGAGCTCGAAGCTGATGCCGGCGACCACGTTGTCGACGACGTAGACGGTGTTTGCCAGCGGGCCGATCGCAGCGCCTGTGCAGCCGCTGCCGGTCGGGCAGTAGATGACCTTGTCGCCGTCGTGGAAGCGGTGCCCGATCGCGATGATCTGGTCGTTGTTGATGGAGTGGTCGACGTTCCCGCTCGTGCGGAAGACCTCGTAGACGCCCTCGGAGGCGTTGAAGACGGCGGTGGCGTCGACGTCGGTTCCGTTGAAGCTCACGTCGCCCGACACGCTGTCTTCGCCCGGAACGTGGTAGGTGACCGGCGCGTTCTGGGCGAGGCCGTGGGCGCCGGGGGTGTTGAACGTGTTGCCGCCCGTGATCGGGTCGTCGCTGGGATCGAGGGCCACCCCCGGGACGAAGTTGAGCGTCGGGGACGGAGTCGCGGTGAGGGTATGCGTGTTGACGCGGCCGGCGCCGTCGACGTTGATAACGAGCGCGCCGCACACGCCGGTGCACGGCGCGCTCATCAGCTGGAAGCTGTCGAAGTCGACGACGTTGACCCAGTAGGTGTTACCCAAAGTGAGGCCGGTGATCGGGGAGTCGACGGGTCGCAGGACGTAGGTGCCGGCGGCGGGCGAGAGGTCGACGGGATCGGCAGGCGACGGCGGGGAGCACGTCGTCGAATCGACGACGCAGACCTCACGGAGCCTGAAGCTGACGCCCTGCGTCACGACGCTGACCACGTACGTCTTGCCCGCGGTCAGGCCGAGGGCCGAGCCGCATCCGCTGCCGGATGGGCAGAAGACGACGCGGTCGCCGTGCTGGAAGCCGTTGCCGGGGGCGAGGATCAGGTTGGTGTCGCCCGAGTAATCGATGGGGAACGGGGACGTGGTGGTCAAAGCCGGCTCCCACTGACTGCCGTTCCAGACCGGGGTGACGTCGACCCAGTTGCCGTTGAAGCTGATCTGGGTCCCCATGCTGTACGTGACCGCTTGGTTCTGGTTGAGGCCGTGCCCGCCGGCTATGTCGAAGGTCGCGCCGGGGACGAGGTTGATCGTCGTGGTCGGAGTCGAGGGCTTGCGGAGGCGGATCGAGAAGTCGTCGACCACGACAACCTGGTAGAGGTCCGCCGGGAGGGCACCCGTGAGCCATGTGGGGGTCCCCCCGTACACGGCCTGTATCGCGCTGCCGCCGGAGAGGACCGAGTAGTTGACCATGTCGCCGGTGCGGAAGTTGTGGGGCGCCGAGAACGTCAGCGTGCCGGTCGCCGGGTCGACGCATGCCTTGTTGCCTCCCGAGCACGCGAAGCCGAACTGCTGGCCGAGCTTGATCGTCGTCCCGTTCACGAAGATGATCCCGTAGGTCGCGCCGCCAACGAGGCCGCCGATGACGGCGTTGACCGGGTTGCCGAGCGAGTCGCTCGGCGGCGAGTAGACGACGGTGTCGCCCGTCGAGAGGCCCGTGAGCCCGCCGAACGACAGCGTGTCGGTTGTGGTGTTGAGCGACGTGATCGTGCCGTCGGAGAACTGCGGCGGCGTGCCACCGTGTGTCGCGGTGATCGTCAGCGTGCCGCCGGCCGAGATGAAGCCGCCGGTAACCGTCGCCGTGACGGTCGGGTGGACCTCGGCCCGGATCGTCATGCCGTCGACGCGGACCGCGCCGCCCGAGGCCGAGTCGCCGTTGGCGCGGGCGTTCGTCTGCGACTCCGACGTGACGCTGATGTCATTCGCGGCGGCGATGTGACCGGCGCCGATCGTCGCCTCGACGGTCGGCTGACTGCGCGCGAAGACGGTCCCGCCGCTGACTGAGACGACGCCGCCGGCGACGCTGATCATCTGCGCGCTTACCAGGTCGGTCGCGGAGGCCGAGACGCCGACCGACGTCGCACCCGGATCGCCGACGGTCGTAACGCCGTCCGGCGCGAGATGGGTACTGCCGACGTCAGCCAGGAACGACGCCTTCGTCTTGGCGTGATCGCGCGCGTCGGGGCTGAAGTCTCCCGCCGCCACGAGGCCGCCGGCGCCGCCGCCGGTGAATGAGCTGACGGTGTTGAGCGCGTGGGCGGTGACCGTGATCGAGCCGGAGATCGTCGGCGAGCCGGACGTGAAGTGGCCGAGGTTCGCCGTCGAACCGACCAAGCTCTCGGTGATCGCGCTGCCGGTGGAGCAGTCGCCGCTGGAGGTGTTGAAGAACCCGAGGCAGGCGACCGAGCTGCCGCCGCCGACGCCGACGACGCCGATCGAGATGACCGCCGAGTTGGCCTCGACCTCGTTGACCGCGTCGGCGTTGACGACCACCGCGAAGGCAGCGTCGACGTCGCCGTCCAGCGTCGCCCGGGTGGTCGCGTTGACGTTGGCGATCGGCTTGCCCAATCCAACCGCCACCAGGCCGCCCGAGGTCGCGTTGGACGTCGCCTTGGCGACGTTGTTGCTGAACGACTCGACGACGACCGTGCCATTGGTGGCCTCCGCGGAACCGGTGGATGTGAAGAGCGCTTCGGTGACGGCCCCGCTGGTGACGGAGGCCTCGGTGCCGTTGATGCTGACGACCACGAGGCCGCCCGAGACCACGGCGGTATCGGCATGAGCGAGGTTGCCGACACCGCCGCCGATGTTGCCGGCGCGGACCGTCAGCGAACCTGCGACGACGTCTCCGGCGTGCCTGGCCCGAACCGGGGCCGCGACGGTCGCGTAAGCGTTCATCAGGGTGAGCGAGCCGAGCGAGACGCTGCCGCCGCCGTCGAAACCGGTCGCCCGGTTGTTGACGGGGTTGCCGCTCGCGTCAGCCGTGCGGGCCAAGATCTGGACGGCTCCACTGGAATTCAGGTTGGCGCCGCTCAAGGATTCGGCTTCGATCTTCGCGGTCGAGGAGATCTCGGCCCTCGACTCAGCCTTCGCGCCAGCCAGCAGCGCGAAGCCGATCACAATGGCCGAAGCGTGCACCTTGTTGTCAGCCTGCGCGCGAACCGTGATCGAATTCGACTGGGTCACGTTGCCGTCGATAGTCGCCGTGGTGTAGCCGGTGATCTTGGCGGTCGTGAAGAAGAGCGAGATCTGGACGACTGCGCCGCCGCCGCCCGGAGCGGTCGCGGTGGCGCGGTTGGTCGAGCCGGCATGGACCGTGATCGCGCCGCCGGCAGACAGACCCGCATTGCCGTCAAGGGCTCGCAGCGGTGTTGCGGTTGTTCTCGGCCCTGGCCCAGGTGAAGCCAATCGCGATACCGCCAAACGAAAGGTTCACGTTGGCGGTCGTGACGCTGCGGTTGCCGGTCGCCGAGACCGTGACTCCACCCGAGACCGAACCGTGAGCGCCCGAGGTCGCCTTGGTCAGGCCGTCCAGTCTCGCGTAGGCGAGTCCGGCTGCGGCAGTGATCACTCCGGCGCCGATGGCGAAGGAGAAGTTGAAGACAACGATCTCGTCGTTGGCGGTGACGCTGATCGAGCCGACGGGACTGAGGCTGCCGACCGACACGTTGCCGATCTCTGCCACGGTGTCGCCGGAGACGAGCATCAGCGCGACGCTGCCTGCGACCGCGGCGACGCCGGCGGCTCCGCCGAGGCCGATCGCGACGATGTCGCGGTCCGTGGTGGCGCTGACGGTGACGGCGGCGGCGCGCGGAATGCTGGCGAGGTCGGCGATCGACGCCTTCTGCGAGCTCGAGTCCACGATCACGGCGATGTCGGCACCGAGCGTGACGACGCCGACGCTGCCGAAGATCGCGATGGCCACGATCGTCGGGTCGTGGTCGGCCGTGACGAGAACGCTGCCGCCCGGGCCCGCCGTGAGCACGGCGCCTGTTTCGACGATGGCGTTGGTGGCACCGCCGTTGCCCATGATGATGATGCCGCCGCCGGCCGAGACGATGCCGCCCGCGAAGGCACCGGCGATGCCGATGTAAAGGACGTCGGACTCGGCGCGGACGGTGATGTTGCCGCCGGCAGTCAGCTGCGCCGCGGCGCCGACTGTCGCGATCGTGCTGCCGAGCACGGCCGTGGCGGCCAAGCCCATCGTCAGGGCACTGACCAGCTCATCGGTCAGCGGCTCGGCCGCTTCGAGGACCGCGTCGACCGCGCCGGTCACGGCATCGGTGACCTTGTCGATCACGTCGTCGATGGCAACCCTGCCGAGGACGGCGAACAGGTTGCCCCGGCTGGCGAGCAGGTCGAGCAGGAAGTTCGGCCCGGCGAGCTTGTTGAACCCGCTCGGTCGCGTTACCGGTCGCATTCGAGGTGTCGTCGAGATCGCTGGAGGGATTGAGGACCGTGACCGACGTGTCGTCGCTGGAGCCCGCCTCTGGGCCTTCGACCAGGTAGGTGGGCACGAGCGGGGCGCCGATGGCCCACAGCGAGAGCGAGATGCCGAGCGCGACTCCGCCCGCACCGACGGCCGCGTCGATGCTGATGACCTTCTTGTCACCGAGCGCGTTGACGCTGATGTCCTGCTTGGCCTTGACGATCGCGGCGGCGCCGATGGTGGCCGTGACCTTGTTGAGCATGATCCCCACGTCGATCGCGCCCGCCACTCCGACGAAGCCGAGGGCGAGGCCTCCTGCGAACGTGAAACTGAATGCGGTGTTGCGGGCAGTGACGTTGACCGCCTGCGCGTTGTTCGCCGTGCCGAGGCCGGCGATGGTGGTGTTGGTGTTGATCTGGGCGGCGCCCTGGATCTCGGCGGCCGTTGACGAGATGATCACCGCGAGTGAAACCGCGCCGGCAATACCGGCCACTCCGCCGAGGCCTGCGGCGACTGCGACCGTGATCAGCGTCTCGACCGACTCGGCCTGGACGGCGACACCACGGTAGGCGCCGAAGTTGTTTCCGGTCGCGCCGTTGATGATGCCGCCGAGCGCCGAGTTGTTGCCGAGCGCGTCGACGGTTGCGCCGGCGCCGATCGTGGCGCTGGTCTTCTTGACGATCACTGCCAGCGATCCGACCAGGCCGACGCCGGCAAGCCCGGCGACGCCGGCGTTACCGACCACGGTCACGGTGATCGTCCTGTCGCGGGCGTGGACGAGGACGTTGCCGCCGGTCTGGACGATGGCCAGGTTGCCGATGCTCGCGTTGGTCGTGGAGGCGAGCACGAAGACCGCGATGCTGCCGCCGATGCCGGCCAGGCCGCCAACGCTGGCGCCGGCGGCGATCGCGACGATCAGCTGGAACGCGTCCGCGACGACGAGCACGTCGCCCGTGGCGCGAACCTCGGCAAGCGTGTCGATCTTCGCTGTCGTCGTATGCACGACCAGGGTCAGGGCGGCGGTGACATTGACTCCCGCGAGCCCGCCGCCGGCGCCGCCGACGACGATCGCGAACCTGTAGAGGTCGTTGGTCGCCTTGACGAGCACGGACTGGTCGCCGTCGGGCGGTGCTGCCCCATGAGGTCTGCGTATTGACGTTGGCGCCGGTACCGACTCCCGCGCCGACCGCGGAGATGACGGTGACCAGGCCGCCGACGACGGCGATGCCGAGCAGGCCACCGATGCCGCCGCCGAACTCGACGCCGATGATGATGTCGCTGTTACCGGCCGTGACCGAGACGCCGTTGACCTTGCCCGTGCCGAGTCCGACCTTGCGCTGCTTGTAGAGCTGGTCGCTGTAGTCAGGCGCCGCGACTTCACACTGCGGATCGGCGGGATCGCTCGAGTGTCTGCGGGTTGCTCGCAGTCGTCGCTGCCGGTGTGCTCCATGTCGCCCGAGTCGAGCGAGCCTGATGCCGGCGGCTGCACCTGGACGTTGCGGTTGCGGTTGCTGCTGATCCCGGCGGCGACAGCGTGCTGGTCTTCAGTGGTGCCCTCGGGGGGACCGTTCTGGTTCGCGTGGGTGTCGCTGTCGGGCCCCTCCTCGCTGCCGCCCGGATGGGCATAGCTCTCCGTGAAGGAGCCGTTGAGGATGGTCAGCTGGTCGCGCTGCGCGTTGGCGTGGACGACCGCCGCCGGCCCGATCGAGGCCTCGGTGAGCTTGACGATCACCACGGCCGCGGGCGAGGCACCGACGCCGGCGAGGCCCGTCGCCACCGAGCCGGTGACCATGATCAGAATCGTGCGCTCGACCGCTCCGACGACGACGCTGCCCTCGGCGCGGACGACGGTGAGCGGCAGGTCCGGCAGGTCCGGTGCCGGCAGGAAGTCGAGGAGTGCGACCGCGCCGAAGATGATGTCGAGGCCGGGGATGCCGGGCAGCGGCAACGGCAACGGCAGGCCGCCGGCGCCGAGGTTGCTGACGACCGGCAGATCCGAGGTCAGACCGGGGATGCCCGGCGTGGCGGTCGTACCGCCGATCGGCACGTCGCCGATGTGGGCACGGGTGTTGACGACCATGATGTAGACGCCTGCCGAGCCGGCGAGACCGGCGATCCCCGAGGCCGACTTGGAGAACTCGAGCGAGACGACGAGCTCCCGCGAGAAGGCCTGGACGAAGATGTCGCCGTTGGAGTCGACGTGTGCGCCGACCGCGATGTAGGCCTCGGTGTTCTTGATGACCAGGCCGCCGTCCACCGCGACCGTGGCGGCGACGATGAAGGCAGCCGAGCCGGACAGCGCCAGACCGAGGAAGAAGGTGTCGTCGGTCGCGCGCACGATCACGACCTGGTTCTGGTGGCCTTCGGTGAGCGCGAGCGGGTTGACGACCGCCAGATGGTCGATCCAGGCGCGGGTCACGGAAATCATCGCCTGCGCCGTGATCGTGATGTTGGCCGAGGCGAGCAGAGAGGCGCCTCCCGCCATGGCGATTGTGTAGAAGTTCTGGAAGGAGACCGCCTGGACGACGAGGCCCTTGACCTGCGTGAAGCGCTCGTCCACGCTGAAGGTGAGGATGTTGTCGTCGTCACCCGTGTACGCGGTGACCGTTCCGCGCTGGCCGTCGGCCCGGACGATGGCGAGGATGCTGATGAAGGCGAGCGTCGTCTTGACGACGCTGTTGACGCTGACCGCGGCGCCGACCGTCGCCAGCAGGGCGAGTCCGCCGCCGCCGGAGGTGGCCGTGAGATCGCCGCGCTGCACCGCCGAGACCATGACGTTGCCCTTGGCGTGGATGATCGCGAGCGGGGCGATGATCGCGCGGGTATGCGGGGCGACGAGCTGGACCGTCACGGCACCGGAGATCGTCAGGCCGAGCGCCAGGGCCAGCGCGATGCTGAGGCCGAGGACGGCTTCGGTCGAGTCGGCCTCGACGATGATGTCGTTGTCGGCGTTGGCGATGCCGCCGAGCATTGCCTGGGTGTCCTTGATGAGCGACGCGACGTTGGCGGCCACTCCGGCGCCGGCAAGCAGCCCGGCGCCGCCCGAGCCCGCCAGCGCGTCCGACAGCGTGTCGGAATCCGCGCGGACGTCGATCCGCTGGGTGAGGGCGTTCACAGCACCGCCGAGGGTGTTGAGGAAGGCGCCCGGCATCACGGTCGACCAGGTGCGGGCGACCATCACGTTGAGGTCGACCGAGGCCGCTACGCCGCCGAGCAGGCCCGCGGCCGCGCCGCCGACCTGGGTGACGAGCGTCTGCGAGCTGTCGGCCAGAACGCCGATCTGGCCCGGCGCGTCGATGAACGCGCCTGAAGCCACCAGCGCGTCGACGCCGGTGGCGAGCACGTTGCCGCCGATCGCGGCGCCGACGCCCGCACCGAGAGCGGCCTGGGCGGCTCCAGCGCGGGCCTGCGAGACCAGCGGGGCGTTCGCGACCACGCAGACGTCGGCGCGGCCCGTGTTGTTGCCCGCGGCGATGTCGTTGACGCAATCCGACGAGGTGGTCGTGCCGGCGGGGCCCATCGCCCTGACGACCGCCAGAGGCGCGACCACCGAAAGCGTCTCCATGATCCCGACGTTCAGCGCGATCGAGCCGCCGAGCGACGCGACCCAGTTGGCGCCGAGGCTCACGGCCTGTGCGTGCAGGAACGCCGAGGGCTCCTTGCTGAAGCTGATCCCGTTCGAGAGCGAGACGCTGAGTCCGAGAGGTCCGGTGTCGCCGACGTTCGGGCCGGTGTCCTGGGCCAAGACGACGACGGGGCCGTTCTCGGAGGTGACGACCGCGAGCGGCGCGATCAGCGCGAGGTTGAGCGAGACCGCGACGTTCGCGGCAATCGCAAGCCCGACGCCCGCCGCTGAACCGATGGCCTTCGATTCCGCGTCTGCCTCAACGTCGATGTAGGCGGTGCTGGTGACCCAGACCTCAGGCGCGTTGATCTTGGCGCCCGGGCCGATCATCGCGTCGGTCGCGCGGATCGAGGCGTTGATGGCGGTGGTCGCCGCCGCGCCAATCGAGCCGAGCGGGACAGGCAGGCCGGCGAGAGCCTTGACGATGCTGACGATCGGCGAGAGGTTGGGCAGGGAGTCGAGCGCCGGCAGCGTGAGCGGCACGCCGGCGGCGTTGGTGACCCCGTTGAGCGCCCCGGTGACGATGCCCAGCAGGGAGAGCGCCTTGAGCGCCTGCGGGAGCACCGTGAAGGCGGCGCCCTGCAGACCCGAGAGCTGATCCATCACCGACTTGTCGACCTTGACGCTGCTGAACGAGCCGTGGGCGCTGGCCCGTGCCTTGGCGGTACTGGCCGGCTCCTCGAGTTCGGGGTGCCGCGGGCCCTGATAGGCCTTGACGCGCACGTCGTCGGATGCGTCGATGCCGCGGGCGAGGATCGCGTGGGCGCCGTCGATGTTGATGCCGAGGGCGATGGCCGCGCCCATGGCGACGCCGGCGCCGTAGCTGTCCACCTGCGCGTCGGCGTCGTTGATCTCGCGTACCACGTGGTTGGCCCAGACCGTAACCGGGCCGTTGACGACCGTCTGGCCGAGCAGCGGCACCTCGGTCACCGACGGGGTGGCCAGCGCCAGCGTCTGGTTGTTGATCAGGCTGAGCGCGATCGCCGAGGACTCGAGCGCGGCGGTGAACTGCTGCGAGCTCATGACACCGCCCGCCCTCGCCTTCGAGATTGCGATGTGGTCGGCGTCAGCCTTGACCGTCAGCTTGACCGGGGCGACCTTGAAGATCGCGCCGGCGAGCAGGGCAACCGTGACCTGCGTGGAGATGTTGAAGGAGATCGAGGCGCCGAGGCCGAGTGCGGCAAGCGGGCTGTTGCCGGCGATCAGGCCCACGTCGGAGACGGCGTGGGCGGTGCTGACGGTGCGGACCGGTGCCTCGACGAGAACCTCGCCGGGGACGTAGAGCTCCGCAAGGTCGGCGACGATCGCCGTGTAGAGGCCGACGACGACGTTGATAGCCATGGCGCCTGCGGCACGCACGTTGGGACTGAGGCCGGGGCCCCCCGGATGTCCGGCGTTGCCGGAAATCGCCGACGCATCGGTCTCGAGCGGACCCAGTGCACCGGTTGCGGTGACCGGGTGGGCCTTGACCGACAGGTGCTTGGCGTGAACCTTGGCGAGCAACGCCGACGAGACCGACGATCGCGATCACCGCGACGTTGATCGCGAGGGCGTTGGCGAGGCCGACGCCGCCGCTCGCGCTCGCGGCGCTGGCGTCCGAGCTGGCGTCGACGAAGGCGCGGCCGTTGACCTCGAGCGTCTCGTTTGGATCAGTGAGCGTGATCGTGCCGCCGATGAAGGCCGCGATCGTCACCGCCGCGGCGACGTTGACGGCGATCGCCGAAGGGGCGTCGATGTGGAGAACCGAGCCGTCGATGCCGTTGACCTGGGCCAGCGGCAGGCCCGGGACCTCGGGGAGCGGGACGTCGTCCGGGATGATTCCCGTCAGCGTCGGCAGCAGCGATCCGACGGAGTCGAGTGCCCCGGATGCAAATGAGCCGAGCGGCAGCTGTTCGAACCAGCCACCGATCACCGAGTCAGCGTCGTCGACGGCATCGACGCCGCCGGCGGATGCCACCGAGTTGGCGTGGCTGATCGCCCTGGCCGGCAGTCCGCCGAGACCGGGCACGAGAGTTGTGACGTCCACCTCCGGCGCGGTGATGTCGGCCAGCGAGATCGCGACGACGGTGTCGAGGGCGACGGTCAGTGCGATCGGGCCGGCCAGAGCAGCCAGAGCCGCGTTCGACGAGCCGAACGCGTCGGTGGTCGTCCTGGCGTAGGGCGCCGAGATCACGTAGACGTTGTCGTCCGCGGTGACGCTGCCGAGCAGCAGGGCCGCGACCGTGGTGTTGACGGCGACCGCAATCGCGATCGCCGGCGAGATCGCGGACGTACCGGCGATCGAGCCTGCCTTGGACTGCGAATGCGTCTCGTACGTCGGCAGGCGCGCATAGCCGGGGCCGCCTGCCGGCGCATCGGAGGCGAGCACGTAGACCTTGCCCGAGCCCGTCGTGGTGACGATGCCGCCCATCAGCGCGACCGTGGCGTTGATCGCGACCGTGATCGTGACGGCGGCGCCGACCGCAACGAGCGAGGGCGAGGTGTTGTTCACCTGGCCGGCGGCTTCGGCAGCGCTTGAGTCGGTGATCGCCTCGGCCACGATGCTGGCGTCGGCGTAGACGACGACGTCACTCGAGCCCGCGTTGACGACTGCCAGCGGAATGATTGCGGCGACGCTGGTCACGACCGAGACCGAGATCGCGACCGCTCCGGCTCCGGAGACACCGAGCTGGTTGTCGCCTGCTCCGGAGAACGCGAGCGTCAGGGGCTTGGTTATCTCGGGCACGGGATCGCCGATGTCGTCGACGTCGTAGTGGGCGACGTGGGTTCTGACCGAGACACCCTCGGCGTTGACGACGCCGCCGAGTACGGCCGCGAGGCCGATGATCGCCACGTTGACGGCAACCGCTGTCGCCGCGCCGACGCCACCGCCGACGTCAGTTGCGTCGGCGCGGGCGAACGGCTCGGAGAATCCGGTCGCCATCACCCTGAGCTCACCGTCGGCGGTGACGCCGCCGAGCACCGCGGCGACCGTCAGCGAGATCTCGACGTTGACTGCCAGGGCCGCGGCGGCGCGCACCGTGCCCTGTGGCGTCTCAATCGAGGGCAGCAGGCTTCCGAGCTCGGGAACCTCGGGCAGGTTCGGCGGCAAAATCTCGTTGAGCAGCGGAGTCGCCGCATCGAGTAGCGCCTGCGGGGTCTCGAGCAGGTCGTCGGCGAAGTTCTTCCAGTTGTTGACCAGGGTGTTGGCGTCCGGTGATGTCGGTTGGCCGACCCCGGTCACGCCCGACTCGGAGACCGCCTGGCTGACGTTCCCGACCGGCGCCGCGAGCACCGTGACCGAACCGCCGGTCGACGTGACGGCGGACAGCGACGTCGCAAGCGTGAGGTCGATGGCAACCGTGAGCGCGATCGGGCCGGCGATACTGGCGGCAGTACCGCTCGAGGCGCCCTCCGAGAAGCTGGTCGAGGTCGAATCCGGCGCGGCGATCACGAAGACGTTGCCACCGGCGTTGACCGTGCCCGCGGCGAGAGCGGCGACGGTTGTGTTCGCGGCGACCGCGATCGCCACCGCCGGGGAAACGGCCCCGGTGCCGGCCGTCACTCCGGCCTTCGAGAAGGCCGCGGTCTTGTACGTCGGCGCGCGGGCGTAGGCGGGGCCACCCGCGGGCGCCTCGGCAGCCAGCACGTAGACGTCGCCGCTCGTGGTGATGGCGCCGCTTGCCAGCGCCACGGTGACGTTGGCGGCGATTGTGATCGTGATCGCGGCTCCGACGCCCGCGACCGAGTTGGCGGGGGCCGTGGAAACAGCCGCCGCGCCGGCGTCGGTGACGGCCTCGGCGGCGATGTTGGCGTCTGCGTAGACGACTACGTCGCCCGAGCCCGCGTTGATGGTCGAGATGACCGGCAGGATCACCGCGACGCTCGAGACGACCGAGAGCGAGAGCGCGAAGGCCCCGGCGGCGCCGACATCGGGCGAGCCCGCGCCGGCAAAGGCCTCTGAGACGGGCTTCATCTGCTCAGGCGTTCCGGCTTGGTCTCTGACCAGTGTCCTGACGGTGACGCCCTGGGCGTTGACGACTCCCCCCAGCACAGCGGTCAGGCCGATCACCGCGACGCCGACGGAGATGGCCGTCGCCGCGCCGAGACCGGCGCCGACCTGGGTGGCGTCGGCGCGCGCGGACGGCTCGGAGAACCCGCTCGCCAGCACGTCGAGTGCGCCGGTGAGCGTGACGGCGCCGAGCGGCACCGCGGCGACCGTCTGCGAGACCTCGATGTTGATGCCCATCGCGGCGGCGGCGGACAGACCCTTCAGCGGCCCGCCCGGGTTGAGCGGGTCGCTTGCGTCGATGCCCGGCAGCAGGCTGAGCGGGTCGGGCGGCACGGGCAGCCCTGCTCCGACCGCGTCGGTGGGCACGAGCGAGAGCACGCTGGGCGCGAGGCTCAGCAGGCCGGAGGCGACGCCGGTGACGAGGCCGTTGGCTTCATCGGCCGGTGAAGGTGAGGTGTCGACTCCGCTCACCGAGGCGCGCGAGTCCGCGCTCGACGAGTTGAGTCCGTTGGCCACAACCGACATCGTGTTGGCCTCGACGACCGCGAGAGAGACGGCGAAGGTTGTGTTCACGGCGACCGTAAGCGCCAGCGGGCCGGCGGTGGTGATCGACGGCGAGCCGGAGGTCTGACCCCTGGCGTCCGAATCGGTCGTCGCTGTCGCCGTCGAGTTGACGAGCACGTTGCCGGTCACATCGACGGGACCGTCGAGCAGCGCCGCGATCGTCACGTTGGCCGCAATGGCGACGCCGAGCGCAACCGCCAGGGAAGCGGTCGTGCCGCCGCCGGACGCCGTGGCGAACGAGGTCGTCGTGTAGTCGCCGGTCGCCTGGACGTTCAGCGAACCGGCCGTGACGGTGCCCGACGAAAGCGCAGCCAGGACGTTGACCGCAATCGCCGCGGAGACCGAGACGCCGGCGCCGTTGCTGGACGGCGGCGTGGTCAGCGCGGTCGTCGTCCTCGTCGAGGTGGCAACCACCGAGACTGCCGCGCCCGGAGCGGTGACGATCGCAAGCGGGGCGAGGATCGCCTGGGTGGTGGTGACGGCCAGCGTCAACGCCAGGCCCGCGCCGGCGCCCGTGCCGGCGCTGTTGCTGGCGCCGGCGACGGAGTCGGCTGAACCGGTCGAGCCTGCGCTGACCGTCAGCCCGCCGCTCCCCGGGTTGATCATCCCGGGTCCGGCCGTAGCCAGCGTCTGAGCGACCGAGAGGTTGACGGCCAGGGCCGCAGCCGCGCCGAGCGAGGTCAGCGGACTGAGGGCGGGAAGTTCAGGCAGTGTCGCGGTGACGGTCCCCGCTACCAGGTTGACGATGTCGAGCACGCCGCCGATCGCGTCGAACGGATCGGAACCCGAGGTCGCACCGCCTGAGCTTGCGGTCGAGGTGGCGTCGCTCGTCGGCATCGAGTCTGCGTCGATCGCGATGCCGCTGCCTGCCTCGAGATTGCCGACGGTCAACGCCGAGACGATGTCGGTCGCAACGGTCAGCGCGATCGAGGCGCCCGCCGCCAGCGTGCCGCTGGAGATTCCGGCGGCGTTGCTGGTTGTCGCGGCATCGTGGCGAGCGCGGACACTGAGAGCGCCGGCCGCGTCAACCGTCGAGGCCAGGTAGTCGAGGCTTGCCGTCGTGATGTTGACGGCGATCGTGACGGAGATGGCGGCTCCGAATGCGCCGGAGCTGGCTGCTGCCCCTGCCGTGGCGGAAGAAGAAGTGGAGTGATCGGAACGGGCGCAGATGGCGATGTCGCCGCCGCTGAGAATGAACCCGGTGCAGGGGTTGGCTGTCGGATTCGGGTCTGAAGTGCCGGTCGAGGTGAGGGTTGCTCCCGTACCCGTTGCCGTGGTGGTGTTCAGTGCGATCGCCAGCGCGAGTGCGGCGCCGCCGATTCCCCCTGCCGCCTGCGTGGCGGTCGCCCCGGCCGAGGTGACCGAGTCCGCCGAAACGAGGATCGAGCCTGTGCTCTGGAAAGCGAAAGGAGGTCCGCGGGCTGGGTTTCCAAGCAGTGCAATGCTGTCCACGGTCGTGAGGTTGAGGGCGAGCGAGCCTGCGATTCCGGGCGACGCTCCGCCGGCTCCGGCGCTTGCCGTGGCCGAAAGCTGATGGTCGGCGCCCGGGCTGGACATCCCGGAGGAGACGGAAATGCCGTGGGCGTTGATGCCGTCAGCGTCCGCGATCGCCGAAATCAGGACGACCGCGATGTTGACTGCAACGGCCGCCGCGACTCCGGCTCCACCCGTAGCCGCACCAGCGTTCGCGTTGGCGGAAGAGTCGGTGTCGCCCTCGGCGAGCACGGTCAAGCGTCCACCGGCATTGATCGTGACCGTGATCGGGACCAAAGCGATCGAGGTCGAAAGCGTCACTGTGGCAGCGATCGCCGCTGCGGCGCCCGGGCTACCGGCCGCATCGACGGCGCTCGAGACGGAGGGAATCGCGGGAGCGACGATGGTGCCCACAGCCGCGAGCAAGAGGCCGAGCACCTCCTGCTGGTCGCCGAGCAGATCGTCGACGGGCGACGAAGACGGGCTGCCAGCCGCTGAGGCAAAGGCTGCCCCGCTGACGGTTGAGCCACCACGCGAGTGGAAGGTGACCGAGCCGCCGGCGGTGATGCTCCGCAACGTCGTGGCGGTGACCACGTGAACCGCGATCGTCAGCGCCAGTCCTGCACCGACCATCCCGGCTCCGCCGTCGGCGGTGGTGCTCACCGAGGCGTCCTGCGACGCGAACACGTTCAGGTCGCCGCCGAGGACGAGGGGGCCAAGTGGGCCAAGCCCGATCGCGGCGATCGTGGTGACGATCGAGACGGACGTGGCCGACGCGAGCGGAGACCACGCTGCTGTCGCCGGTGTCGGCTCCGGACTCGGCGACGGTCGTCCATCGAGTCGTCAGCTCGTGGCGGTGATCGTGACGTCATCGGCGCCGGTAAGGGTTGCCAGCGTCCGCCGACGGGCGGTGGTGACGCTGAGAGCGACGTTGACGGCGACCGATGGCCCGATTCCGCCCGTGCCGGCCTCGGCGTTCACGTTGCTCGTCGGGTTGGAAGCTGGCCGAAATCGAAACGTCGGTGCCGGAGTCGACCATGTTGCCGAGCAGCATCTCGGCGGTCGTCGCGATCACGTGATCCCGACGGCGATCGAGCCGGCAAGCCCAACCTTGATGCCGCCGCCGAGATCGGTCGCACCGGCGCCAGAGAGCGAGTTGGTCTCGTAGATCCCGTCGGAGTCGGCCTCGATCGAAAGCACCGATCCGGACGAGTTCACACCGGTCACCAGCGCGGCGGTCTGGACGACAGGCAGGCTGATCGCCACGCCGACGGCGAGGCCAGATCCGGCGCCGGTCTCGGCGTTGGCGTTGGTGCTCACGGCGGTATTGGAGTGCGCGCGCACCGTCTGGGCGCCGGTGGTGGTCAGATCGGCCCCAACCAAGAGCGCGTCGGTCACCTGGAGCAACCCGGTGACGGCGAGCGAGGCTGCGACGCCGCCCGCCCCGATTCCGCCGAGCACGCCGGTGACGGCGCTGACGACGGTCCCGACCAGCGCGTTGACAGCCCCGGTGAGTAGGTCCGGGTTGTTCGACGAAGAGCCGTTGGGGGCCGCGATCGCGTTGGTCTCGACATCGCCACCGGAGTCGGCCGCGAGCAGGAAGCTCGCCGCGTTGACGGTGCTGCCGGTGACCGTCGCGAGTGTTATCTGGGTGACTACTGCGATCGCCACCGCTGCGCCGACAATGCTTCCGACGGTGCCGTTGACGGTGGTCTCGAGGTCGACCGTGTTAGTGGCAGTGACCTCGACCGGGCCGTTCGACGCGGTCAGCCTGGAAAGCGCCACCGTGGCCCCGGCGACACTGACGCCGACTACGGCTGCCAGCAGCGCCGGCGGACCGACGATCGGCGGAACCAGGCCGACCGTCCCGTCGATCTTCGACTCGGCGGCCAGGGTGATCCCGCCCGTGGAGGCCTCGATTGTCGAGGCCAGCACGATGACCTGCGCGATCGAGGTGGCCAGCGAAGCCTGAATCAGCGGAGTTGTCGGGTTGGCCGGCTCCGCGTCGGAGAGCGCCGTGACCTCAACGCTTGCACCAGCGAGTCGTGCGCCGACAACGATGGCGACGGCGGTGGCCAGCTCGACCGGCACCAAGTTGAAGACGCCGCCGGTCGTGGGCAGCGATCCGGTCAGCTGCTTGAGCTGCTCAATCAGGCCGATGGCGGTTGCGTTCAGTTTGATCGTTCCGTCGGTACCGCCGGGCGCGCACTCACCGTTGCAGAGAGTGTCGATCTGAGTGGTGGTGGGAATGCCTGCTCCGTTTCCGACAGGGCTGCCGAGCGGGGGCAGCACCGCGAGCACGTTCAGGAGCGGCACCAGCGGAGCGAGCGGCACGATCGTCGCAAGGGTCGGGATCTGACTCAGCGCCTCGGTCGAGAGTCCGAGCACGGCGATGATCGCGGCGTCGATCTCAATATCGGCGCCCGGCGCGACGATGCTGCCGACGACCGCGACGATGTCGAGGCCGCCGCGGCCGTCGATCCTGAGTGAGTTCGTCGGAGGCGCGAAGACGATGTTCGGGATCGATGCGTTGGTGCCTCCGACGAGGATCAGGTCAGGCAGATCAACTGGCAGGCTGATCCCGAGGCCGCCGAGGATGCCATCAAGATTCGTCGAGGTCATCAGGAAGATGTCCGGCAGGTTGACCAGACCCTCGATGAGGATGTCTTCGGGCGGCGCCAGCGAGATGATCTGGCTGAGGTTCAGGAGGTTGAGCAAGCCGGAGGCCAGGCTCAAAACGCCGTCGAGCAGGCTGTTCAGGTCGAGGCCAAGATCCCCGAGGCTGCTGAGCGGGTTGAGCACCAGGTTGCTGAGCCCGCCGAGACCACCGTCAATGTCGGTGAGCCCGCCGAAGCTGGTGAGGTTGAAGGTGTTGTCGGTGCCGGCGGCGCCGATCAGGCTGGAGACACCGCTGAAGAGGACACCGAACGGGTCCTCGTCTGGCGCGTCCTCGGGGTTTGCCCCGGGGATCATGCTGGTCAGGTTCGAGGCGCCGATGCCGCTGACATCCCACAACATCGTCTTGCCGACGATGTCCGGGCCAACCAGCGTGTCGCCACCGACCGTGTTGCCGATGAACTCGATGTCGAAGGGCAACTCCGACAAACCGCCGGTGATGATCTCGAGGAAGTTCGAGTTCGCCGACAGCCCGCTGGCACCCTGGAGCACGATCTTGGTGATGTCGCCGAACGCGACACCCGAGAGGAGGTCGTTGAAGAAGCTGCCGCCGGACAGTAGTCCGCCGAGGCCGACCTGGCCGCCGCTCAGGTCGAGCACGTGGTTGAGAGAGTCGCCCTGCAACGCGCCGAGCACTCCACTGTCCAGCGAGAGGATGCCGCTGTTGAACACCCAGCCGGTTGCAGTGGCGAGAATCGGGATGGCGAGGAGGAGGTCGTTCACGCCGAACAGATCGCCTTCGAGCAGAAGCGTGTCCGTGATCGGCCCGAGGACTGCGCCCGAGGTGACCAGCCCAAGGTCGATGTTGGTGATACCGCCCGGGCCGATGCTGCTGATGAACGAAGGCGAGAGCAGGTTGAAGTTGCCGCTGAGGAGGCTCACGTCCACGTTGGAGATGCCCGAGGTGAGGATGTTCTCCAGCGAGAACGAACCCAATCCTGAGCCGCCAGTCATCCCGAGGACGCCAAGGTCCTTAATTCCAACTGAGTTGAGGCCGAGTGCGGAGAGCGCGGCCACGACGCCGTTGATGTGAATGAGGCCAGTGGGATCGAGGAATGCCAGCGAGGGCAGACCCGCGCCCCCGAGCATCAGTAGATCGGTGGCGCCGCCGAGGTCGATCGGCAGACCCGAGAGACCGCGGTCGGTGACGTTCGTGCTCATCAGCGCGCCCGCCGGGCCGACGGCGGTGGTGATGAAGTTGACGTCGACGCCCCCAAGGCCGTCGTCGGGGGTAAGGACGTTCAGCTGCGAGATGTTGAGGAGCTGAATCAGGCTCGGAATCGACGCCATGCTGAGCTCGCCGCTGGTTGCGCTCTCCGCCGTGAACGTCAGCTGGCCGAAGGGGTCGGAGGCGTTGTTGAGGATCAGCTTGGAGAGACCGCCGAGACCACCGTCGAGGAGGCCGTTGAAGCCGAGCGCGTCCTCGAGCGAGAAGATGTTGCCGAGGCCGCCAGCGCCGCCGATCAGGTTGCTGACGCCGGCGAAGCTGAGCGCCCCACCGGTCTCCGAGCCACCGATGAGGTTCGTGACGCTGCCCGTTCCGGCGCCCGTAATCGACCAGAGGCCCTGGCCGCTGCTGAAGCCCGGGCCGGTGAGCGTGTCACCGCCGACACCGAGGACGCTGGGGAGGCCGCTGCCGACGAAGCTCAGGTCGACCGGCAGCGGACCAGACGAAATCACGCTGAAGACGTTCGCGGACGTGGCAGAGCCGACGATGTCGATCTCGGTCACGGAGCCGGGGAGCTCGAAGAGGTCGGTGCCGAGACTGAAGCCGCCGTCCTCGTCAAACGAGAGCGTGTGACTGAGTGAGCCGACGACGCTGCCGACAAACCCTGTGGCGAGACTGGCGATCGTGCCGTTGAGATCCCAGGCCGTGCTGCGGCCCTTGATCGGGATGACAATGTTGAAGATGTTGCCGAGCAGGCTGCCGCCGATCGTCAGCTCGCTGAAGAAGGTCGTCTGCGGCCCGACCGCCGGCAGCATCTGCAGATTCAGGCCACTGGTCACCAGGTCGATCGGGTTCAGCGGCCCGGCCGAGAACGGTCCGCCGCCGGTCACTGCCGCCGAGAGCCCGACGATCAAGCCGAGCAGGCCTCCGATCGTCAGCGGCACGGACTTGCTCTCGCCCATCGTCACGGCGCCGAAGTCGATGATGCCGCCCAGAAGCCCGCCGATGTCGAGCAACGAGCTGTTGGGAACCGGAACCGAGTTGCCGTTGAGCGTGATCGAGCCGCTTGCGGTGCGCAGGTAGACAGCGGTGATCAGGCTGGGTGTCGTGCCGATCAACTCCGTCAGCTTGGTGGCGGAAACGACGCCCGAAGGCAGCGGCGAGATCACCACCGGCCCGAGCCGGTTGCTGACTTCCTTGAACGAGGACGCCGTCAAAGGGGCGACCGCTGTCGCACCGTCGGTCGTGACGACGATGTCGCCGGACAGGGCGAGGCTGACGATCTCCTCGATCCCCGCGTAGGTGAAGATCAGGCCTTCGCGGGAGATGCTGCCGGCGAACGGGCCGCTGGCGATGTAGCGGAGGGTCTGGTAGGAGCCGCCGTTGAGGATCACCTGGTCGCTGCCGCCGCTGACGCCAGTGACGGCGCCGGAGATCGTGCCACTTGGGCCGAAGACGAAGGCGTTGTCGCTGCCGGCGCCACCGGTGAGGTTCTTGACTCCCGTGAACGTGATCGCCTTCGTGGCCGCGCCGCCCGCTCCGCGCGCCTCACCGGAGCCCGAGCCGGTGACGTTCCAGCGAACCGTGCCGCCACCGAGAGCGGGGCCGGTGAGCGTGTCGAGCCCACCGCCGGTGTAGACGATGTTGTAAGGGAGCGCGGAAGCCGACACGACAGAGAGCGAATTCGCGTGGGTGGTGCCGCCGCTGATCTCGATCGTGGTGACGGTGCCGACGGTCGCGGCGAAGTCGTCCGAGGCAGTGCCGGTCAGGGTGACGCTGTTGTCGGGGTTGATGGTCAGGGTGTGGGCGAGCGTGTTGCCGATCGTCGGCAGGTAGTTCGGGCTCAGCCTCAAGGTCTTGCTGGCAACATCGAGCGCCCAAGCAGTGGAGCGGCCCGTGACGTCGAAGACAGCCGTGAACTCGTTGCGGATGACCTTGCCCTTGATGGTGAGCAAGCCCGTGAAGGAGTCGATGGTCATCGGGGCCGTCAGGGTGACGGCGCCGGTGGTGGTCCCGCTCGTGGCGGTCAGCGTGATCGCCGGGGCTGAGCTGATCGAGTACACCGACGAGCCCGACAGCGTCGCCGTCAGGTCGTGGATCAGGAAGTCGATCTCGTTGTCGATCGTGAACGTGAACTGGCGGCTGGTCCCGATCGTCACCGCGCCGAGGGCGAGGTCGTCACCCACCACCGTGAGCTCCGGAACGTCGATCGCCGTGGCCAGCGGAACCCCGGTGCCGACGATGTCGAACTCAACCGTGAAGGGGCTGCCGAGGAAGATGCCGTTGATCCGCAGCTTGCCCGTGAAGGGGGATTCGGTTACCGGAATCCCGATCAGCGCTGTGGCGGAGGTCGTCGCACCGTAGCTCCCCAGCGAGGAGCTGACGAGTGAGGAGCCGTCGAGGAAGAGCGCACCGGGCGCGAGCGAGATCGAGAGACCGGAGATCGGCGAACCGAGCAGGCTCGCAACCGTGAACCCGGGCACCCCCCCGGCCTTACCCTGCGTCCCCGACATCACGTTGCCGAGGTCGAACTGGCCGCCGCTGAGGCCGGAGCTGACCCCGACCGGCGCGGTCCGCTCAGAACGCGCGACGTTATTGACGGTGAATGAGGAGGTCGGCGCCAGGAAGGCGAGAGAGACTCCGCTCGCCGAGAGGGCCTGGAGAGTGGTGCTGCCGCTGAACCAGGCCGGCAGCGTCAGGCCGAGCGGGCTGATCCGGCTGGCGACGGTCTCTGGAGCGACGGAGGCGGGCGTCGTCACGACCGCGTTGGCCTGCAGCGAGAGCAGGGTGATCGCCGCGGCGCCGCTGTAGGTGATCGTGGTCGAGTCGAGGGCCAGCGTTCCCGCGCCGGCGCCGGTGGTCGTCGAAGTCAGGGTGTTGGCCGCGCCGCCGTTGACGACGAAGTTGCCGGCGAAGACCAAGTCCTTGACACCGCTGAAGGTGATCGCGGTCGAGTCCGCCACCGCGGAGTTGCTGACCCCGCGCAGAACACCGCCGGTGAGGGTGTTCGGGGTCCACACCAGGGTCCTCCCGGGCACGGCCGCCGCGGTCAGCTTGTCGAGGCCGCTGCCGGTGTAGGTGACGTTGAAGGGCAGGAAGGTGGGCGTCGACTCGAACTTGATCCGGTTGACGGCGGACGGCCCGCCGGTGATGCTGACCAAGCTGATGGCCGGGCCGCTCGTGTTCGTGAAGTTGTCGACGACGTCGCCGGCGGCAGAGACCAGGTCGACCGAAGTCGCGCTGTTGACCCGGACGGTGTGGTCGAGGCCGCCGCCCTGGGTGGCGGCGAACTGCGGAGCGAGGCTCAGGGTCCCGCCGCTCTTCTGCCAGGCCGTCGAGCGGGCGATGATCGGAACCTCGACCGAGAACTGAGTTTCGAGGCCGCCGCCGTCGTCGATCGCCGGCCTTGATACTTAGTGTCCCGGTGAACTCTCCCTGACTCAGGGGAGCGGTGAACGTGATCGTCACGGTGAAGCTCGCACCAGAAGCGAGGGTGCCGGGCAGCGGCCCACTGATCGTGAAGGCGCCGGACCCGGAGGTGATCGTGACCGAACCGGGATCGAGGTTCTTGAGCGGGTCCCCGGCGATGTTCTTGATCGTCACCGTCAACCCGGGGCTCGTCGTGCCCATCGTGGTTGGGGTGGTGAACTCGATCTCGTCCGCCCCGTTGGTGGGGGTGACCTGGACCGGGCTGATCGTGACCGCGTGGCCGAGGGCGGCACCGGCGAGCCGGGGAAGGTTGGCGAGCTCGGCGGCGGTGGGCAGACCACGCGACTGGCCCGGCATCAGGTACGGGGCCATCAGGCCGGTGGTCCCGGGGGCCTCGTCGAGGCCGAGGACGTGGCCAAGCTCGTGGCGCAGGACCGTCATCAAGTCCATCCGGTCGGCGGCGCCGTCGGTGGACCAACCGAATCCGCCGGCGTTCCTGTCGATGCTGATGACGTCGCCCATGGTCACCGCGAGCGCGTTACCGGGAAGGTCGTCGACGAGCAGGACAGTCACACCCGTGAAGTCCACTCCGAAGGCGTCGGCCCACTCGCTCTTGGCGGCGAGGAAAGCGGCGTCAAGGAGTGCTTGAGTCAGTTCACCACCCGACGGGGGGCCGCGGGCGGATCCTGGCTCGGACGGATCTGGCGGAAGTGCAGGCACGGATGTCGCGAGCATCGAACCGGCGGCGCCCGCGTCGGCAGACACACCGGCGGAGGCGGCCCCATCGCCGGCGGCGGGGGCGGAGCCGCCGGCACCGGAGGCCGGGGCGACGGCGGCGACCGAGGACCCGTCGGAACCGGCCGACGATGAATCGGAGGAGTCCGACCCGTCGGTGCCAGCGGCGACCAGACTGTCGGGAGCGCCTAGCCCGTCGAGGGCGGTGGCGACGGCGCCGGCCGAGACCGCGGGACCGGCCGGCCCGGTGCCGATCGCTTCGACACCGATGCTGTCGAGCGTGACGGCGCCGACATCGGCGACAACGGCTTCCGCGATCGTCAGGCTGGCGATGTCGAGAAGGTCGTCAGTGACCGCAGGCGGCGGTGGTGGCGGAGGCGGCGGTGGCGGTGGCACGTAGACGGGAGCTGCGACATAGCTGACCGCCGGCGTCGAGACGTAAGCGGGAGTTGAAACGGAAGTCTGCGCGGGGGCCGAATCCGAAGCTTCAACCGGAGCGGGTTCGGGGGCCGGCGCCGGGGTCGGTGCCGGTACGGGAGCCGGAGCCGGAGTCGGAGCCGGAGGGGGTTCGGGTACCGGGGCCGGAGCGACGGGCTCGGGGGCGACAGCCGGAGCCGGCTCAGGGACCGGCGCAACAGCGACCGGCTCGGGGGCCGGAGCGACCGGCTCGGGGGGCGGGGCCGGGACCGACGGCGAAGAGGAGGTCGAGGTGGAATCGGAAGCTGAAGTGTCTCCGTCGGAAGATCCCTCGTCAGAACTCGACTCCGATGAGGCCGTCGCTGTCACCGCGGCCTCGGCAATGGGCCGGGTCGCAGCGGCGGGGGCCTCGCCCCCGTAGTACTCGTCGATTGCGGCGCCCTGCTCGGCGACGCCGTCGAGAACCTCGGTGACTTCGCCGGAGTCGATCTCGGCAAGGCTCGGTGGCAGTACGCCGATCGAGTTGCCGACGACATCGACGTTGTCGAACTTGTCGACGCCGTCGTCCTTGCCGGAATCCAGCTTGCCGAGTCCAAAGCTTGCCTCGACGACGTCGGGTTCGGCGGCGGGTTCGGCCGTCGTCGCAGCGCCGCCGGAGGAACCGGAGTCGCCGCCCGGAGAGCCGCCGCCGCCCGGGGCCGACTCGCCAGCGGACGCGGGCTCTTCAGAAGCGCCTCCACCCTGGCCGTTGCCGGCGTCTCCCCCACCGGCGTCTTCGTCGCCGCCGCCAGGGCCGTCGAAGCTCGGCCAGGCGAAGTCGGGAAGGTCGAGGCCGGGAAGTGGATCAGCGCCGGCATCAGCCAGCGCTGTCAGCGGCGACGCGTAGCTGACGACCATAACGACCGACAGTGCGACTGCGACCGATCTCGCGACCGGTCCTCGCCTCATACCAATAAGTCCGGGCTGTCTCAAGGACGGCCCCCCGCGTGAGTCGTGTTCCTCCGGTGCGTCGTGATCCCCCGATTCGAAGTTTTGAGTTACCCCCGATTGCTCGGCCTACCAGCAAGCCGCGGGCGCAGCCTACACAAACGGAGCCAGCCGTGTCAATCCCCTCGCTCGAGCTGATCGCCGAGGGCGACCAACGCAGTGTCCCGAAGATCGCCTCCGCGCTGGCGTAGCGGGTCTGCCTAAGCGACCGGGGGAGCCGGAGTCGCTCCGGGCGCCGCTGCTGCGACCTGGGGGTCGCCGCGCAGGTGGAAAAAGAGCAGCGTCGAGACCAGCGCGCTGATCGGAGCGGTGATGATCGCGCCAAGGATGCGGAAGACGATGCCACCGACATCGCCGAGCCCGAACCCGATCGCGCCGAAGACAAGGGCGACGCCGAAGGTGATCAGGAAGGCGAGGACGATAACCCCGAAGACGTTCCAGCCCTCGCCCTTGACGAGCTGGTTCGAGCGGCCGAAGGCCTCGATGCCGTTGGTCCGCTCGACGACGATTGCGGGCGCGGTCACGGCCCAGATCGTCAGCAGCCAGAGTCCCGGAGCGATGATCAGGATCAGTCCGATGGCGACGGCGAAGCCCTTGAGGATTCCGTTGACGATCAGTCCGCCGACGGCGGGAAACGCCCCCTCGATCAGTTCGTTGACGGTTGAGTCGCGACGGCCGTCGCGGACATCCTCGACGAGCTTGACGACGATCCCGGTGTAGAGAGTGATCGCGATGATGTCGACGACCGTCGAGCAGAGGATCAGGATGATGCTCTCGGTCGAGTACAGCAGCGCGCTGACGATGCCGGTGAAAATGAAGACCGCCGCCGCCGTCCCGAGCAGCACGCCGGCGTTAGCGCGGTAGGCCGCGAAGGTCTCGGACAGGACGCCGCCGACGTCGACCCGCTTCGACGAACGCACAGGTGCCGGGGGCGGAGGGGGCGGTGGCGGAGGGGCGGTTGCTTCCACGGGCCGGGATCCTAGACGGTTGAGGCTGCAACGATCGCACGCGTCGATCACACATCCTTGCAGCGGCGCTTGCGATACTCGGCCGGTGGCCCTTCCCCCCGGCCCAAGCACACCGGCGACCTACAACACCGCGCGCTTCGTGCGCCGCCCGCTCGACACCCTGCTCGGCTGGCGCCGCGACTACGGCGATGCGTTCACGATCAAGTTCCTGGTCTTCGGTACCGGGGTCTACGTTTCCGACCCGGACGAGATCAAGGGATTCTTTACCGGCGACCAGTCCGACCTGCTGGCCGGCGAGGCAAACTCGTTCCTGACTCCCGTGCTCGGACCCAACTCGCTGCTGACTCTGGACGGCCCCAAGCACATGCGAGCGCGCAAACTTCTGCTGCCGCCGTTCCAGGGCTCGGCGGTGACCTCGTTTCGCGAGACCATCCGGGACGTCGCTGAGGCCGAGGTAGCGAGCTGGCATCCCGGCGCGCGCTTTGCGATGCGCGAGCGCATGCGGGCGCTCACCTTCGAGGTCATCTGCCGCGCCGTCTTCGGCGTCACCGAACCGGAGCGTGTGGCGCGGCTGCGGCAGGCGCTGCTGGCGGTGATCGACATGACGCAGATCTTCATGGCGGTCGAATGGATGCGAACTGACCACGGCCGCTTCAGCCCCGGCCGGATCTTCAGGCGCCGGCTCGCCGTGGCCGACGCACTGCTCTACGAGGAGATCGCGCTGCGCCGCGAGGCGCCCGATCTCGACGAGCGCACCGACGTGCTCTCGCTGCTGCTTCGCACGCGAGACGAAGACGGCCAAGCGATGAGTGACCCCGAACTGCGCGACGAACTGATCACGATGCTGGCGGCGGGTCATGAGACAACCGCAACCGGCCTCTCGTTCGCCTTTGAATTGCTGAACCGGAGTCCGGCAACGCTTGCGCGCCTTCGCGAGGAACTGGCGAGCGACTCCGGCGATGCCTACCTCGACGCGGTCGTCACCGAGTCGCTGCGAGTGCGGCCAGTGATCGACGCCGCCGAGCGCACGCTCACGGCGCCCCGCACCGTCTGCGGCTACGACCTGCCCGCCGGTGTCAAGGTTTACCCGGGCATCGCGCTCGTCCACCACCGTCCGGACCTCTACCCCGAACCCCATGCCTTCCGGCCCGAGCGCTTCCTCGACGGCAAGACCGAGTCCTACGCGTGGCTGCCCTTCGGCGGCGGCATCCGCCGCTGCATCGGGGCGGCACTCGCCCAAGCAGAGATGGCCGAGGTGATCAGGGTCGTCGCCAGCGACGTCGACCTGCGCCTGACGAGACCAGAGCCCGACCCCGTGGTGTTGAGCGGGATCACGGTCGCACCGAAGCACGGGACGCCGGTCGAGGTGCTGCGCCGCCGGAGGCCACAGCCCGCGACAGCAACACCGCGAACCCTGACGACGGCATAAGGTCCCCGCCGTGGCTTCAAAGTGGACGTCCGAGGAGATCCCCGACCAGTCGGGGCGCACCGCAGTCGTCACCGGCGCCAACAGCGGCCTCGGCCTGGTCACCGCGCGTGAACTCGCCCGCGCCGGCGCCAGCGTCGTGCTCGCCTGCCGCACGCTGTCGAAGGCCGCCGCCGCCGTCGAACAGATCAGGGCGGAGGTCGCCGATGCGGACCTGGAAGTCCGCGAACTGGATCTGTCGTCTCTGAAATCCGTTCGAGCGTTCGCCACCGCTTACCGCGACGAGGTCGGCCCGCTCGATCTACTGATCAACAACGCCGGTCTGATGGCGCCGCCGCGCCGCGAGAGCGCCGACGGCTACGAACTCCAGCTCGCGACCAACCACCTCGGCCACTTCGCTCTCACGGGCCTGTTGCTCGAGGCACTCGAAGGTCGCGAAGACGCCCGGGTCGTGACGGTTTCGAGCTTCGTCCACCACACGGGGCGGATCAGCTTCGACAACCTCCAGGGCACCCGCAACTACAACCGCTGGCTTGCCTACGGGCAGTCGAAGCTGGCGAACCTGCTCTTCATGTACGAGCTCGACCGCCGGCTGCGGGCCGCCGGCTCGCAGGTCAAGAGCCTCGGCTCGCACCCCGGCTATGCGGCGACCGAGCTGCAGACCAACGCGGCGCCGCGCCTCGACACGCTGTTCATGAGCGTCACCAACAAGATGGTCGCGCAGAGCGCGGCGATGGGCGCCCTCCCCTCGCTGTACGCCGCGACCCAACCAGGGCTCGAGGGTGGCCTCTTCATCGGCCCCGACGGTATCGGCGGCCAGCGTGGCCATCCCAAGGTCGTCGACTCCTCCGGGCGCTCCAAAGACAGGGATGCCGCCCGCCGCCTCTGGGAGGTCTCCTCGGAGCTGACCGGCGTCGCGTTCGAGCTCAGCGCTCCCGCCTCCGCCTGACCGGTCCGGCGAGGGTCTACTGTGACCGCATGGAGACGAGGCCCGGCCAGGCGTTTGCCGCACTCTCCGATGCCGTGCTGGCGATCGCGTCGGAGCGCTCCGTGGAGCCGATCCTGCAACGGCTCGTCGAAGCGGCGCGCGAGCTCGTCGATGCCGAGTTCGCGGCGCTCGGCGTTCCCGACGGGGAAGGCGGCTTCGCACAGTTCCTGACGGCCGGGATGTCGGACTCGCTGATCGAGTCCCTCGGTCCCCTGCCCCGCCAGCACGGCCTGCTCGGCGCGATGCTGGAAGCGCCCTCGCCGTACAGGACCGATGACATTCAGCGCGACCCGCGCTTTCGCGGCTGGTGGCCGAGCGGCCACCCCGACATGCGTTCCTTCCTCGGCGTCCCGATCGTCGCGGGCGCCGGAATCGTCGGCGCCTTCTACCTAACCGACAAGCTCGGGGGCGGCGAGTTCGACGACGCCGATCAGGATCTGATCGTGACCTTCGCCGCCCACGCGGCGATCGCGATCGAGAACGCCCGCCTCAACGAGCGCAGCCGCGAGCTCAACATCGTCGAGGAGCGCAACCGGCTCGCGCGCGAGCTCCACGACGCGGTCACGCAGCGGCTGTTCGCGCTGCGCTTGACCGCGGAGTCGGCGGCCAAGCTCGTCGAGTCCGATCCGGCCGCCGCACGTGAGCAGCTCGAGCACGTGCACAAGCTCGCCGACGGGGCGATCGAGGAAGTGCGCTCTGTGATCACGGCGCTGCGGCCGACCAGGCTCGAAGCCGAAGGCTTGGCGGCGACCCTTGCCGACCAGATCGAGCTGCTGCGCCGTTCGCACGGCGCGACCATCGAGTTCGCGTCCCTCGGCGAGGCCCCGGTCGATCCGCGGGCCGCCGCCGAGTTGCTGCGGATCGCCCAGGAGGCGATCCAGAACTCGTTGCGCCATGCCGGTGCGCAGCGAGTCGACGTCGAGCTGCGTTCTGCGGACGGCGGGCTGACGCTGACCGTAAGCGATGACGGCTCCGGCTTCGATACCGGCGATGCAGCGGTGCGGTCAAGGCGGTTGGGTCTGACGTCGATGGAGGAACGGGCGCACGGCATCGGCGGACGGCTCGAGATCGACTCACGGCCGGGCGCCGGAACGACCGTGCGAGTGGAGCTCACGTGAGCGCGGAGCAGATTCGGTCGACGCTGGGTGCGAAGCGCGATCCGGTGATGGCGTGACCGGCGACCCCATCCGTATCCTGATCGCCGACGACCACGCGGTCGTCCGCCAGGGCCTGCGCACATTCCTGGAGCTCCAGGAAGAGATCGAAGTCGTCGGCGAGGCCGAGGACGGGGTCGCGGCCGTCTCCGCCGCCGAGGCCCTGCAGCCCGACATCGCCCTGATGGACATGGTGATGCCGAACCTGGGCGGCGCCGATGCGATTCCGCGAATCGCCGAGGTCGCCCCCGCCACGCGCGTCGTCGTCCTGACCAGCTACGCGGACGACGACCACATCCTGCCCGCGATCCGCGCCGGCGCGGCCGGCTATCTGCTCAAGGACGTGCAGCCCGCGGAGCTGGTTCGGGCGATTCGTGCGGCCGCCGGCGGCGAGACGATCCTCCACCCCGCCGTCGCCACGCGGCTCGTCGAGGAGGTCGCCTCGAAACCGGCAGCCGAACCGCGCAGCCCGCTGACCGACCGCGAGACCGAAGTCTTGATTTCGATCGCCCGCGGCCGCATGAACAAGCAGATCGCACTGGAGCTCGGCATTGCCGAGCGGACCGTAAAGACCCATGTCTCAAACATCCTCGGCAAGCTCAGCCTCGCCGACCGCACCCAGGCGGCGATGTGGGCGGTACGCGAAGGCCTGGTCGAGCCGGAGTAGTTAGTTCGGGCTCGGCTTCGGCGCGCCCGCAAGCACGGAGTCGAGAAGTCCCGGGAAACGAGCCTCGAGATCCTCCCGGCGCAGCGAGTTGAGCTTGCGCGTGCCCTGTTTGTGCTGACGGATCACACCGGCCTCGCGCAGGACTCGGAAGTGGTGGGTGCAGGTCGACTTGGTGACCTTGGCGTCGAAGGCGCTGCAACTCGGGGCCTCGCCCGCCTCGTCGGCGGCGATCCAGGCGACCATCGACAGCCGCACCGGGTCCGAGAGTGCGTGCAGCACGGCGCCGATCTCGATCTCGTCCGTCTCGGGATGGGTGAGCTGTTCTTGCGGCGGAGCTTCGACGCGCATTGGCGGCATTCCTCTTCCAGGGCCGTTGTACGACATTCATCGTACTTTGCTACAGTGTTCGACGTTCATCGTACAACGCCCGGAAGGCTTACGCAAGACATGAGTTCCCAAATTTTCCCTCCCACATCCATAGAAGGACCCTCCCCCCAGAGCGACCCGCCGCGCCCATCACCGTCCTCCCGTTCGGAGCGGTTCGGCGCGGCGGTCGTCGCTCAGTTCATCCTCGACCTGCGCACGGCATGAGCGACGCAATCGACCGCAAGCGCTGGCTGGCGCTGATCGTGCTCTGCGCGGGGATGCTGATGATCATCCTCGACCAGACGATCGTCAACGTCGCGCTGCCGTCAATTCAGGACGACCTCGGCTTCTCGCAGTCGGGGCTCGCTTGGGTGGTCAACGCCTACCTGATCGCCTTCGGCGGGCTGCTGCTGCTTGCCGGCCGACTCGGCGACCTGATCGGGCGCAAGCGCATGTTCATGATCGGGCTCGTCGCCTTCACGGCGGCCTCGTTGCTCTGCGCCGTCGCTCAAAGCCAGACCATGCTGATCGGCGCCCGCTTCATCCAGGGCGCGGGCGGAGCCCTGACCTCCGCCGTGATCCTGGGAATGATCGTGACGATGTTCCCGAAGCCCGGGGAGCAGGCGCGGGCGATCGGCGTCTACAGCTTCGTCGCTTCGGGCGGAGCCGCGGTCGGACTGCTGATGGGCGGGGTCCTGACGCAGGCACTCAACTGGCACTGGATCTTCTTCGTCAACCTGCCGATCGGGATCGTCACCGCACTGCTCGCGACGCGCCTGGTCGAGGGTGACGAGGGCATCGGCCTCGACAAGGGCGCCGACGTTCCCGGCGCCGTGCTGATCACCGGCTCGCTGATGCTCGGCGTGTACACAATCCTCGAGATCGCCGAGGCCGGTTGGACGTCCCTGCAGACGATCGGGCTTGGCGCGATCTCGGCGGCGCTGCTGGCCGGCTTCCTGGTGCGTCAGGCTCGCGCCGAGACGCCGCTGATGCCGCTGCGGATCTTCCGCTCGCGCAACGTCTCGGGGGCCAACGTGATCCAGGCGCTGATGGTGGCCGGGATGTTCGGGATGTTCTTCCTGGGGGCCCTCTACATGCAACGCGTGCTCGGCTACGACGCGATCGAAGTCGGTCTCGCCTTCCTGCCCGTCGCGGTGCTGATCGGCGGGCTCTCGGTCGGCTTCTCGGCTCGGCTGATCACCCGCTACGGGCCGCGGGCGACGCTGCTGCCCGGGCTCGCGCTGATCACCGTCGGGCTCGCCTACTTCTCCCTGATCCCCGTGGACGGCAGCTACCTCGCCGACATCCTCCCGTCGATGGTCGCGCTCGGAATCGGAGCCGGGCTCTCGTTCCCGTCGCTGATGACTCTCTCGATGTCGGGGGCGACGGCGAGCGATTCGGGTCTCGCCTCGGGGGTCGTCAACACCAGCCTCCAGGTCGGCGGGGCAATCGGGCTGGCCGTGCTGGCGACGCTCTCGACGACCCGCACCGACAACCTGCTGGCGGATGGAGCGCTGCAGGCGGAGGCTTTGACGGACGGCTACAAGCTCGCCTTCCTGATCGGCGCCGTCCTGGTCGCAGGCGCGCTCGCAGTCGCGCTCGCGGTGCTCGAACCCGTCCCGGCGCAGCGCCGGGCCGAAGTCGAGCGCCTGCCCGAGGCCGAGCCGGCCTACTCCGAAGCTGCGTAGCGGCCATCGGTACTAGTCCCAATTCCCGATTTACAGGGGGCTGATCCAGGCGTAGCTTGGATGCCATGAAGACCGCAGTCATCACCGGCGCTTCCCGCGGCCTCGGCCTCGCCCTGGCGCGAGCGCTCGCCGAGCGCGGCTGGCGGCTCGTGATCGACGCCCGCGGCAGCGAGGCGCTGGTCGCCGCCAACCGGGAGCTGAGCGAGCTGACCGAGGTCGTCGCCATCCCGGGCGACGTCGCCGACGACTGGCACCGCCAGGCGCTCATCGAGGCGGCCGGGGAGCGCGTCGACCTGCTGGTCAACAACGCCAGCGTGCTCGGGCCGAGCCCACAACCGGCGCTCGTCGATTACCCGCTCGACGAGCTCGAGCGCGTCTACGCCGTCAACGTCTTCGCGCCGCTGCGGCTGGCCCAGCTGGCGCTGCCGGCGCTCGAAGCGGCGGCAGGCGTCCTCATCAACGTCACCTCAGACGCCGCGGTCGAGGCCTACGAGGGCTGGGGCGGCTACGGCTCATCGAAGGCGGCGCTGGAGCAGCTGACCGCGATCCTCGCCGCCGAGCACCCGAACCTCGCCATCCACGCCGTCGATCCGGGCGACATGCGGACCCAGATGCATCAGCAGGCCCTCCCCGGCGAGGACATCTCCGACCGCCCCGAACCGGTCGCGAGCGTCCCCGGCCTGCTCGAGCTGATCTCCGGCGGACGGCCGAGCGGCCGCCACCGGTCCTCCGAACTGGCCGGGGCGCCGGCGTGAGCAGCGTCGCCGCACTCGAGCTCAGCAGCCGTAACGAGGCGCACGAGCCGCCGGAGGAGCGCGGCCTGCGTCGCGACGAGGTGCGGATGCTCGTCTCCGAGCGGGCCGGGCCGCGGCTGCGGCACGCCCGCTTCCGCGATCTGCCCGACTACCTCGACGAGGGCGACCTGCTCGTCATCAACACCTCGGGGACGCTTCCGGCGGAGCTGGATGCGGAGCGCGCCGACGGCGAGCGGGTCGAGCTGCACTTCTCGACCCGGGTGCAGGGCACTCCCCCACCCCGCGCCGGTATCCCCTTCCAGTACGTGGTCGAGCTGCGCCGCGAGCGCTCTCCGCTCTTCGATGCCCGAGCCGGCGAGTGGCTGACGCTGCCCGCGGGAGGGCGGGCCAGGCTGGTCGCGCCATACCTGCAAGGACGGGCGGACGGAACCCGACTCTGGGTCGCGGAGGTGGAGTTGCCGGTGCCGCTGGTCGACTACCTGGCCCGCTACGGGCGCCCGATCTCCTACCCATACATTCATGAACCGCACCCGATCGCGGCCTATCAGACGGCTTTTGCGACCCAACCGGGGAGCGCCGAGATGCCGAGCGCCGGCCGGCCCTTCACGCCCGAGCTCGTCGCCCGTTTGGTGGCGAGCGGCGTGATGATCGCTCCGATCACCCTGCACACCGGGGTCTCCTCGCTCGAGCTCGGCGAAAGTCCGTACCCCGAGTACTACCGGGTGCCGGCCGCGACCGCCCGCCTCGTCGGTGCGACCAGGGCCTGGGGCGGCCGTGTGATCGCGGTCGGGACAACGGTGGTGCGCGCGCTTGAGAGCGCGGCCGGGCGCCAGCGACCCGTAGATCCCTCCGAGGGCTGGACCGAACTGGTGATCACGCCCGATCGCGGCGTGCGCGTGGTCGACGCGCTATTGACGGGCTGGCACGACCCGGAAGCCTCGCACCTCGACATGCTCGAGGCGATCGGCGGCAGCGAGCTGATCGCACGCGCCTATGCCGCGGCAGCCGAGGCCGGCTACCTCTGGCACGAGTTCGGCGACGTGAACCTGATCCTCACCCAAAAGCCACGCTGAACGTCCCGGAGTACACCCCATAGGGGGTCAATAGGGACGTTCGGCGGGATTGGGTGTTGAATTCGGGGCCCACCACCGATCAAGGAGAACGATGCCCGCCGTTGACCCGACGCCTGAGACCTTTGGCCAGTTCATGAAGGAGGACGACGGCAAGCCCGTCGTGATGCTGAATCTGCTGCGGTTCACTCCCGACGGCGGGCGTGAGCGCTACGAGGAGTACGCGGCGGCCACGGCGCCATTCCTGGCGGGTGTCGGCGGCGAGGTCGTCTTCGCCGGCGACTGCGGGACGATTCTGGTCGCGCCCGAAGCGCACCGCTGGGACATGATGGCCCTAGTCCGATACCCGAGCCGCTCGGCGTTCGCCGAGATGGTCGCCAACCCGAACTACCAGGCGATCACCCATCTGCGTACTGAGGCATTGGAGGAGGCGGTCCTGCACGCGACCTCGCCGTTCGCAGAGTCGCTCGGCTAACGATCCGGTACGGCGTTCATGCTGGGGCCCGATGACGGCTGTCCTGGTTGCAATCGCGGGCGCGTTCGGCGTGCTTGCGCGCTATCTGATCTCCTCGCCCATTCACGGGACTGCGCTCCCCTGGGCGACGGTCGCAATCAACGTCGCTGGCTCTTTCGCGCTCGGCGTCCTCGTCGCCAGCCACGCGTTCAGTGAGGACGTACGCACGGTCGCCGGGGTGGGCTTCCTGGGCGGATTCACGACCTTCTCGACATTCACGGTTCAGGCCGTGCTCGACGTCGAAGCAGGCGAGCCGGGGCGAGCGCTGCTCTATGTGGGTGCGTCGCTGCTGCTCGGCTTCGCGGCAGCCGCTGCGGGCTACGCGCTCGGGCGCACGGCTCTTTGAAGTCTGACCACCACAGCTAGCGCGCGCGGTCGAGCCGCAGCGGAACATGGAACTCGGCCGGACGGCGACGGCGCGCCTGCTCGACGGTCAGACCGGCGAGCAGAAAGCCGATCAACCCGAAGTAGCCGAGCCACTCGGCGAAGACCGCCAGCCCTTCGCCCTCGGAGAAGCCCATCGCGATCAGGCCGAGTGGCAGCGAAAGCAGCGGCGGGGCCAGGGCAACGATCGGCCGGCGGGCCACGGCCGCCATCGCGATCGTCGCGAGTGCGCAGAAACCGAACGAAACGGGGCCGGCGCCCTCGCCCCCGTAGGCGACGGCGGCGACAAGGCCGCACCAGGCAGCCCAGAGAGCAACGGTTATCGCGGTCTTCTGGTCATCCATCGGCGGACCGTCAACTTACCCCTGAAACTCGCCGCGAAAGCCCCAGTTCCGGGTTTGGAAGAAGTCGTGCAAGCGCTATCAGCGCTGCAAGCCGTGCTCGGTGATCAGTCCGCTGACCAACTCCGCCGGCGTGACGTCGAAGGCGGGGTTGGCGGCCGGAACGCCTGTCGGTGAAACCTCGCCGCCATCTCGCTCCTCGATCGGGATCTCGTCTCCGCTCGGGGTGCCGGCGTCAATCGTCGGGGTCGGCGCCGCAACGAAGAAGGGGACGTCGTGGGCGCGGGCGGCAAGCGCCTTCATGTAGGTGCCGATCTTGTTGGCGACATCGCCGTTGGCCGCGACACGATCGCTACCGACGATGACCAGATCGACTTCGCCACGCTGGATCAGGTGACCGCAGGCCGAGTCGACCACCAGCGTGTAGGGCACGCCGGCGTGCTCGAGTTCCCAGGCGGTCAGATCGGAGCCCTGGTTGCGTGGACGCGTCTCCGATACCCAGACGTGAACAGGCAGGCCGCGCGCGTGAGCCTCGTAGACCGGCGCCAGGGCGGTGCCGCGGTCGACGGTCGCCAGCCAGCCGGCGTTGCAGTGGGTCATCACGTTCACCGGGATTCCTGTGATCACCTCGTTTTGCGCTGCTTCGATCAGTCCGACGCCGTTGACGCCGATCGCCGTATTGATGGCGACGTCCTCGTCGCAGATCGCGGCGGCTTCGGTGTATGCCGCAGCCTCGCGCTCTGCCGGGTCGAGCGGGTCGAGGAGCACCTGCATGCGGTGAAGCGCCCAGACGAGGTTGCGCGCGGTGGGGCGAGCGGTAGCCAGCAGCTCACGCGCGGTGCGCAGTCCCAGGTCACTTGGATCCTTGTGGGCCGCCAGCGCGACGCCGTAGGCCGCAGTGGCGCCGATCAGCGGCGCGCCCCGGACAGCCATCTCGCGGATCGCAGCGGCGGCGTCCTCAGCCGTTTGCAGCCGCAGCACGTCGAAGCTGCCCGGCAGCTCTCGCTGGTCGATCACCTCGACTGCGCGGCCATCGTCAGCGAGCCAGATCGTCCGGTAGGGAACCCCGTCAACCTGCATTCGAATCAGTCCCGGAAGAACCTGGCGTTCATCTGCTCGATCGTGCCCATCGTACGCACGGTGTTGAGACCGACCAGCTTGTCGATGCCCTTCATCCCCAGCTTCGAGTCGCTGATACCGCCCTTCGGCAGCCAGTAGAGCTCGCTGCCCTCGAGCGCCAGCAGGTCGACGGGAGTGGTTCGCTCAAGGATCACTTCGCTAGCCGAGGCGCTGGGCGCGCGTTCGAGCAGCACGACCTGGATCTTTCCCTTGGATGCCGCAAGCTGCTTCGGGGTGAACGGCTCACTCGCAGCGATCGCACGAATCTTTGAGCTGCTTCGAAGCAGCGCCTTGACCTCGAAGTGGAGGGCGCTCTCGAGAGCGCCCTCCAGAGCCTTGCGAGCCTTCGCATCGCCAGGGGCGCCGGCGCGAAAGACGAGGTTGCCGCTGTTGCGGAAGCTGGCGACATCTTCGAATCCCGCTGCCGATGCGGCATTTCGCAGCTGTTCGCCCGTCGCCTTGCGCTTGCCGACGTTGATCGCACGCAGGAAGGCAGCGTAGGAAGGCACGACCCCACACTAGCCATCGACGGCCGAGTCTGAAAGAGTCTTGTTATGCGGTCCGAAGAGCAGATCGAGTTGATCGGCCGAGCGCTCGACGCGGTCGGGCAACGCGACCTTACGGCGATGCGCGAGCTCGCGGCGCCGGACATCGTGCTGCAGCCGCTGATGTCGGTCTGGCCGCGCCCCTACACGGGCATCGACGGAATCGAGAACTGGCTCAGCGACGTCGAGGAGCTCTGGGCCGATTTCTCGATCAGCGGTTCCTCGTATCGCTCGCTCGACGACGACACGGTCCTCGTCACGACTCTCTGGCGCGGCGTTCCGAAGGGAGAGGGTGCAGGCGAAGTCGCGGGACCGGGCGCAGCGCTGATTCGCTTTCGCGGTGACCAGGCGATCCGGATGCAGCTCTTCCTCGACGAGTCGATGGCGCAGCGGGCCTACGACAGCGGCGCCTGGAGCTAAAGCGCCTAGGAGACTCGCCCAGGCTCGCTGGGTTCGGCCGCCGGCCGGCCGTTGCCCGAGGCGGCGTCCTGCGCCTCCTCGACCGCCGCTTCCCACCCGGGCAGCAGGATCCCCTTCAGTTCGGAGACGGCCTCGCCCATGAAGATCGCCAGGTGCTGCAGGTGCGGAAGCTGGTCGCGCGCCCCGGTGAAGCCGAAGTTGAGCGTGCCGGAGTACGAGACGCACGTGATGTTGAGCGCGTTGCCGTGCATCAGCAGCGATAGCGGGAACAGGGCGTCAAGACGCGAGCCGTTGAAGTAGAGGCGCTCGGTCGGGCCGGGGACGTTGGAGATGCCGGCGCTGAACGGCACCGGCGCATGAACGCCGAGGCCGGCCATCAGGCCGGCGATCCAGGGGCCGTTGATGACCAGCGTGTAGGACATACGCGACTCCGGCGGCAGGTCGGCCAGATGGCGCTTGGCTTCGGCGGTGGAGCGCTTGATTGCGTCGAGCCGCTCCCTCGGGTTGGAGATGTTGGTGCCCATCTCCGCGACCATGATCCCGATCGCCGTGCCGGTTGACTCGTCATCGGCCGCGCGCAGGTTGACCGGGATGCCGGCGCTCAGCGGGCGGTCGGGCAGCTGGCCGTGCTCGAGCAGGTAGCTGCGCAGGGCGGTTCCGCAGAGGTAGAGGACGACGTCGTTGAGGCTGCATTCGGCCGCCTTGGACATCGCCTTGATCAGCGCCAGGTCATACTGCTGCGTCGCGAAGCGGCGCTGCCCCCCGAGCCGGCTCTTGAGCTGGGAGGCGGGCGTGCGGTAGGGCGCCTGCAGGGCGCGGCCGTCGACAGCTGCACGGGTCAGGTCAACCGCCGCCCTGCCGAGCCCGGTGATGCCCTTGACCTGCTGGGTCGCCGTCCTTGCCAGGCGGCTGACCGGGTCGCTCGGACCGGAGCGCTCACGGCGCGCCTTCGAGCCGGCACCAACCGTCCAGAAGGAGCTCATCCCGCGTTCGCCGGGGTCGGTCGAAAGCGCGCGCATGATCAGGCGCATCCCGGAGACTCCGTCGATCAGTGAGTGGTGGATCTTCGAGTACATCGCGAAGCGGTTTCCCTCAAGACCCTCGATCAGGTGCACCTCCCAGAGCGGGCGGTGCAGATCGAGCTGGTGGGAGTGAAGGCGGGAGACGAGGATCCCCAGTTCGCGCTGGCCGCCGGGGTGCGGGAGCGCCGAATGGCGGATGTGGTAATCGAGGTCGAGGTCGCGATCCTCGGTCATCAGGGGCAGGCGTGGGCCGATGATCGGCCCCTCGACGAGCTTCAGGTTCCAGGGCGATGGGATGCGATCGGCCTGTCGCATGCGCTCCAATTCCCGCTTCAGATAATCGGGCGGTGCGTCGTCGGGGAGGGTGAACTCGAAGAGCCCGCCGACGTGCATGGGCGTATCGCGTGACTCGAGAACGAGCCAGGCCAGATCGAGCGGTGGGACCTGCTTCAGCGCCAACTGCGCCTCCTCGGAGTGGCGGACGTGACGAGCCTACTACCGTCGCCGAGGATCCGCACGGATCTCCCCGAGCCGGGGGATCGCGCGTTCAGCGCTTGTAGGTGCCGACGAGGCGAGCCTGCTCGATCACATGCTCCTCGATGCGCTCGTGAAGCGCGCGGCGGTCGAGCCCGGGCTCGAGGTTGAGCTCGGCGTCCAGAGCGTAGACCCAGAAGTAGTAGTGATGCCCGCCGTGATCAGGCGGTGGAGCCGGCCCGAAGTAGGCCTGCTCGCCGCGGCTGTTGGTGCCGTGGATGACGTCTCCCCCGCCCTCGGCGAGCCCAGTCGAATCGCCGGGTATGCCATAGGCGACCCAGTGGGTGTAGCCGTCGAGAAGTGGAGCGTCGGGGTCATGGACGACGACCGCGAAAGCCTTTGTGTCCTCGGGGATTCCGCTCCACTGAAGTACAGGCGAGAGGTTCTCGTCCTCGCCGGCGTGGCGGTCGGGAATCCGCTCATGGTGCTTGAAGGCGGGGCTTGAGACCTTGAGGTCGCCGACGTAAAAGCGCTGGGCCATGCCGGGAAACGTACCCGGTCGCGGCGAAAGTAACGTCCCGCCCGCTCGGAGGACTGACCGCTAAGCGTTCTGAAAGTAGCAATCCAATCGAGAGGGAAATACCAGATGCTTCAACGGGACCTCACAGTGTGCGTATCGGCAGCCGCGCTCGGCCCGGGCGTAGCTGACTACGGCGATGACGATTCAAGCGGCGGCGATTGGAGCGGCGAGATGACCCCGACCGCCGACGGCGCAAGCGCCGGCTTCGACTACGAGGGCTCGGTTTCGGGCCCCAACGGCCAGCAGGTCCAGCTGGACGGGAGTGATCCGTAGGACGCGCTTTATATAGAGCGCGTTGCTGGGGAATGAGCGGGCCCTACCCTCCCCCAGGTGGACACAGTCGCCCTCGGGAACCTGCTCAGCGCTCGCGATGAACCCTCCTACCGGGCCACGCAGGTCTGGAAGTGGGCCGCGCGCGGAGCCGCCGGCTTCGAGGAGATGACCGACCTCCCGGCGGAGCTTCGCCGGGAACTGGCCGCGCGACTGCCGTATTCGACGCTGACACTCGAAAACGAGCTGCGTTCGGTCGACGGAACCGTTAAGGCGCTCTTCTCGACGGTGGACAGCCGCCCGCTCGAGGCGGTGCTGATGAGCTACCGCGACGGCCGGCGCTCGCTCTGCGTCTCCTCGCAGTCGGGGTGCCCGCTGACCTGCACGTTCTGCGCCACCGGGTCGATGGCCTTCGGACGCAACCTGACGGCCGACGAGATCGTCGACCAGGCGCTGTATTTCCGCCGCGCGGCGCCGGTCAACCACTGCGTTTTCATGGGCATGGGCGAACCGCTGATGAATCTCGACGCGGTACTGGAAGCCTGTTCGCGCCTCCCGGACATCGGCATCGCCACCTCGAACACGGCGATCTCGACGGTCGGATGGGTGCCGGGGATCAAGGCGCTGACCGAGAGCCGCTCATCCGTGCGACTCGCCCTCTCGCTGCACGCCCCTAGCGACGAGTTGCGATCCCAGATCATGCCCGTCAACGACCGCCACCCGATCGCTGAGGTGCTGGCGGCCTGCGAGGCCCACTTTGCGAGCCGCAACCGCCAGATCTTCGTCGAGTACCTGATGCTCTCGGGCGTCAATGACTCGATTGCTCAGGCCGACCAGCTCGCCGGCCTGCTCGACCGCCGCGTCTACAAGCTCAACCTTATCCCCTACAACCCGACCGACGCCGCGTACGAAGGTTCCGGCCGGCCGGCGATCGACGCCTTCAAGGCGCGTCTTGAGTCCAAGGGGATCAGGGCGACCGTGCGGCTGACCCGCGGTCAGGACATCGCCGCCGCGTGTGGGCAGCTGGCCGCGAAGACGGCGTCGTGAGGCGAGTCGGCGCGCTGGCTGTGCTCGCAGTGCTCGCGCTGGCCGAGGTTCCCGCGGCAGGGGCCGAGGGCAGGACCCTCCATGTCAGCGCGACAGCCAAACCGGGCGGCGACGGGAGCCGCGCGCTGCCGTTCGACTCGCTGGCGCGCGTCGAACGCGCATCTCACCGCGGCGACAGGATCATCGTGCGGCCGGTTCCACCGTCCGCTGCGCCGCTCGACGGCGGTATCGCGCTCAAACCCGGCCAGACCCTGGCCGGCGCGGGGCCGGCGGTTCGCGGCTCCAACCCCCCGGCGCGAGTGCCCCAGCTCACAAACACGAGCGCGGAGCGGCATTCCGGAAACGCCGTCACGCTCGCCGACGGCGTCCGGGTCCGCAACCTCGTGATTGCCGGTGCGCATCGGGGGGCCATCTACGGAAACAACACCACCGCAGTCACTATCAAGGGGAACAACGTCAGCGGGCACAACGTTTCCTGCACCGTCGGCTTTCACATCCAGCCATTCGTGCTGCCGTCGATGGCCCCCGGCGTGGGTGTGCCCATCAGCGAAGGGCTCACCAACGGCTGGGCCGGGATCATGATCGACGCCGATCGCGCCCGTGGCGCTCGCTGGCGCCCGGCAGCGTCGACGAGCGTCGACCAACGCCTGAGCCGAAGCGGCACGGAAAGAGAAAGAGCGCCCGGCCGAGGGGGGGAGGCCGGACGCTCGTCTCTATTTGGGCTGAGCGCTCGACCGAGGGGGAAGGCCGGTCGCGCTCATCTATGTTGGAGGGCCTATTTATACGGCTAGGGGGGCTACCTCCGGATGAGTCTTGTCGATAAGTTCTTCGCTCCGTAAGGTTCAGTACCCGGATCCGTTCGGTTCAAACGCGAAGTCACCTAGAACCTAGTCGGCGACAATCTAAGCCGACTTCTCGAGCCGCTCGGCCAGGCGGTTGATGCCGCGCTCGCGCGCCGCCTTTGCGGCGCCGGCGAAATCGGTGGCGCGATCGCTGGGACGCTTGACGCCGGCGTCACGAAGCGTCGCGATGTCCTTGAAGGCGAGCAGCAGCGCCGGGTCGTCGAGCAGCGAAGCGCGCAACTTCGGCTTGGTGATCGCCAGCGCTTTGTCGAGCAGATTCTCAAGCGAGCCGTACTCGGTGAGGAGCTCGGCCGCCGTCTTCTCCCCAACCCCCTTCGCGCCCGGCAGGCCGTCGGAGGGATCGCCGCGCAGGGCGATGAAGTCGGGGACGAGCTCGGGGGGTATGCCGTAGCGCTGCCGGACTTCGCTCGGCCCGATCGCCTCGGCTCCGCCCTTTGTCCGGGTGCTGACATAGAGGACGGTGACGAGATCGCTGGCGCACTGGAACATGTCGCGATCGCCGGTCAGAAGCAGGGTGCGCCCGCCCGCCTCGGACTCGAGCTTGGCGTAGCTGCCGAGCAGGTCGTCGGCCTCGAGCGAGTCGTGACCGGCGACCGTCCAGCCGAAGGCCGAGTAGAAGGCCTCCGCGTCTTCCCACTGCGAGGCGAGCAGGTCGGGCACGGGCGGGCGCTGGGCGTGATAGGCGGGGTAGGCGTCGGTGCGGTAGGCGGCAGCGTCGGGGCCGAAGCAGAGGACGACCGCGCGCGGATTGTGCTCCTCCACCTCCCGAAGGATCAAGTTCGCAGCGCCCAGTAGTGCGTTAACAGGGCGGCCGCCCACGCCCTCGATCGAGTCGGGCAGCGCGTAGAAGGCGCGGTAAAGCATCGATGGCGTATCGACGGCGAGCAGCGGGGCCGGACCGGTCATGGACGCACCGTACGCGAAAGGGCCCGGCCGGCTTGCGCCGGCCGGGCCCCTTCCCTCCCTGACTACCGCGAGGGGAGCGGCAGGTTTGGCGAGGCTTGCGGCTAGAGGCAGTGAGCGACGGCCCAGAGCTGCGCGGCGTCGCCGCTGTCGTTGCCGCCGGTGACCGTGACGCTCTCGGCGTTGTGGTCGAGGAGGACCTCGGAGACGAACAGTTCGTCGCCGGCTGCGTCGCCGGTCCACTCGGCGGAGGCGCTGATCAGCTCCTCGCCGGGCAGGCACGAACGGGTGACCGTGTTGAACAGGTAGGCGCCATTCTCCGCGGTACCGCCGGCGACGGCGACCGTGTTGTAGCGGGCCTGAATGCCGTCACCGAGCTCCTCGGAGCGGACGGAGTTGGCAGCGAGATCGTCGCTCGAGACGGTGTTGTTGACGATCTTGTCGCCGTTGACCGACTGAGCCTGCAGCTCGACTGTGCCGACCGAGCCGTTTGCCAGCTCGGACTGCGTGACCGAATCGGGCGCCAGCTCGTCAGCCGCGAGGCTGTCGGGGGCGACGTCGTCACCGGTCAATGTGTCCGCCGCCACGTCGGTCGTGGTCAGCGTCCCGTCGATCACATCGCTGCTTGCGACCGCGGCGTTGTCCTTGAGGTCGATGCTCTTCAGCGACTCGTTCACGACGTCACCGGAGTTGACGGTATTGGTGCCCGGCAGAGCCATTGCGGCGCCCGAGAGGGCGACGAACAGGGCCAGCGAGCTGACGACGAACGAAGGGCTGATGCGCTTGATGTTTGTCATTTCAGTGATCTCCTTGAGTGAATGAGGTGGGTTGATCCGAGGTGAGGAGTTTCAGCCGAAACGACCTCTGCGACCAGGGGTCCTGAGGGTGGACAAGCGCATCCCGGGGGGTTGTTGTGGTTCACCCTGGGGCTGGGTTTGGCCGTGGACTTTGCGGACGGGGCGGCGGCGGGGCTACAACCGCTTCGGCACGGCCAGCCGCGTCTCGGCCGCCCGTCCGCGCAGCAGCTTGCTCTCCCCCAGCTCCCAAAGCACCTGCTCGTCGTCGTCGGCTCGCTCGAGTGCGCTCCCGGAGGCGAGGACCATGCCCGCCACCTCCTTGGACAGCTCGCACAGCCGAGCCGCCTCGTTGACGGGGTCGCCGATGACCGTGTACTCGAAGCGCTGCTCGGAGCCGACGTTGCCGGCCACGGCGCGGCCGGCGGAAACCCCGATGCCGGCCTCGAGTCCGGGTAGCTCGGCTGCCAGCCGGGACGCCAGGCGGCGCGCCGAGGCCAGGGCGCCGGTGGCGCTGTCGTCACGCTCGATTGGCGCTCCGAACACCGCCAGCGCAGCATCGCCCTCGAACTTGTTGACCCAGCCGCCGTGGCGCTCGACCACCTCGACGACGATCCCGAAGAACTCGTTGAGTGCCTCCACCACCTCCTCGGGGGGTCGCTCGGCAGCCAGCTTTGTGGAACCGACCAGGTCGATGAACAGCACCGCCACCTCCCGCCCCTCGCCACCGAGCTCGATGTCTCGCTCGAGCGCGGCCTGGGCGACGTCCTGTCCGACGTGGCGGCCGAAGAGGTCGCGCACCTTCTCGCGCTCGCGCAGTCCCGCGGCCATGCGGTTGAAGCCCGCTTGCAGCAGCCCGAGCTCGCTGCCGTCGTAGACGGGAATCTCCGTGTCGAGGTGCCCGAGTTCGATCTCCGCCAGACCGTCGCGCACGGAAAGCACGGGATCGGAAACCGAGCGAGCGGTCTGATATGTCATCAACAACCCGACACCCAGCGCGGTTCCGCCGAGCCCGAGGATCGTCAGCGCCAGCTCAGTGTCGGTGACGCCCTCGTCGACAAGCGACACGACCGCGATCATGGTCAGGCCGAGCACGGGGATCCCCACTCCCAGCGCCCAGGCGAACAGTGACCGGGTCGTGATTCCGGGAAGCACGGGCCGCTCCGGGACGCCATAGCTCAGCGTCCGTGCCGCCATCGGCCTGCTGATGCGCTCGGTGATCAAGAACGTCGCGGCCGAGGTCGTGAGGCCGCCGAACAGAACCGTCAGGAAGACCTCGGCAGCCAGTTCGGCCGACCAGACCAGATTGAGCGTGGCGAAGACGACAGCCCCGACGAGCCACATGAAGGCATTCAGCCGCAGCAGCCGCCAGGGCAGGCGCAGGGTCGCCCGCTGCTCGTCCTCGGTCGGAGTTCGGCCCTCGGCGAGCCAGCTGCGAATCGGCCGGCCCTTTGCCAGCCCCAGGAACGACCCGATGAACACCGAGGCGATCACGTAGGCGCCGGCCAGCGCGAAATTCCACAAACGCACCGTCTCGGCGTTGTCGAGATCGGGCAGCGGCAGCGCCCAGTAGGCAAGCGAGAAGACGACCAGCGCACCGACCGTATTCGAGAAGCAGATCGCGGGGACGAGCAGCGCCACGGTGCGCCGGACGATCGCCTTGCCGCTGGCATCGGGCGGTCCATCGACAATTCGGCGAATCGGATGGGGTCGCTTCACTCCCTCACTCTTTCATCCCGTGTAAATGCAGGGACTTTGGGATTAATCACAACAGTCACTAACCCACCCCTCTAGTCTTTGGTTCTCGTAGGCCCCTCCCCCCCTCGGGGCCTGCAGCAGACGGGCGCCTTTTGGGCGCCCGTCTCGCTTTCCGGGGCCGGTCCCAGCCTTGTGCTCGCCTAAGCCGCGACGCGAAACGCAGTTCCAAACTTGAACGGCCGCATCCGATCGACCAGCGCCCAGCAGGCGAAGCAGATCGCGCCCACCGCAGCCGTAGCCGTCAGCAATGCGCCGGCCGCGGCGGTCGCCGCGACCCCGTTGGCGCCCAGGATCAACACGGCCGTCGCCGCACCGAGGCTCGGCCCGACCGGCAGCAGCCCGACAACCGCCATTCCGATCAGGAGTGCGATCGAGTCCAGGAAGGTGGCGTCGATTCCGATCCCCTGCAGGACGAGCCAGTTGCGAACGGCCTGCGCCAGCACGGCAAAGATCACCAGGGCGATGATTCGGCTCCGCCCCTTCAAGCCGCGCATCACGGCGAGGCCCTTCCAAAAGCCTTCCCGCTTGCCCTTCGCGAGCCGCGTCAGCCCGGCAACGCCCGCAGCCGTGATCGCGAAGAAGACGAGCGGCGCCCACCAGGGCATGCCCAGTGGCCCTATCAGCGTGAACGACATGATTGCTGCGAGCACCGCCTCGATCACCAGAATCGGCATCTCGGCGGCGATCAAGACCGACGGCGACGGGCTTTCCTTGGGCGCGGAGCGCCGCAGCGCCGCGATTCGAACCGCGAGCCCGAATTGACCGTTGAAGGTATTGCCGAGATAGCCGACGCTGCCCGCCCGGTAGAGCCGGCGTCTGCGCACCTCGCCGCCGGCGGCGTCGACACAGACGTGCCAGGCCTCGCAGCGAGCAATCAGCCAGATGATGTGGAGCGCGACGGCGATGCCGAGTATCCAGAGCGGCGCCGCGGAGAGCGCCGTTGCGAAGTCATCGCGCTGCCCTGCCAATGCGATCACGAGGGCGGCCATGACGATCAGGAAGCCGGCCATCGTGACGCCCGTCGGATGCCGGCGCACCCAGGCGGAGACGCGGGCAATCCGGCCTGCAGGCGCGGCGGGAGCCTCCACGGATACGGGTAGCGGGGGAAGCTGTTCGGGCGAGTTGATCGTCTGGCTCCGTTGGATCCCTCGGCACGCCGCGGCTCGTAGGGCTGAGGGAGCAGGACCCAGCGGGCAGTACGCCGAGTCTAGCGCGATTCGGGTGACCCCAAGGGGATCAGATCCGTTCGAAGACCAGCCTGTGGTGGTCGAGCAATTCGCGCTCGAAGCAGACGCTGTTCGAGCTGACACCCGAAGTAAAGGCCAGCCGGAACTCCCGGCTCGTCAGGTACCTGGGAACGAGCCGGGCCTTCATCAGCGTCTTGCGGAAACTGCGCTCGGCGAAGCGCGCCCGCCACTGCCTGATTGTCTCGATGTAGTCGAGGCGGCCGCTCGAGCCCTCGACAAGCCTGAAGTCCGGCTCGGCGTTGCGCACGACCTGCTCAGACCCGAAGGGCAGGAACGAACCCGGGAACTGATGTTGCATCAGGGCCACGTACCAGGCATCCGAGTCACGCGGCGCATCGATCGAAACCTCGTCGATCGGAATGATGTTGCGGCCGAAGACCATCGTCTGCAGATAGAGGCGCCCGCCCTTGGGGATGGTTGTGGCAACTCCGGCAAAGATGTCGCGGTAGATGTCGTCCTGGCGACCGGCGTTGTAGTCCTCGGGCGAGCAGAAATGCTCGAAAGCACCGAGGCTGGCGACACCGTCGAAGGGGCCAAAGGTCTCGCCATCGACGTCCCGGACATCCTTGATGTGAACGTTCAGCCCGTGCCGCCGGCAACTGGCGGCCTGGGCGGAGGAAAGCGTCACCCCCACGCCCTCACCGCCCCGCGCGCGCACGAAATTCAAGAGCGGGCCCCAGCCACAGCCGAGATCGAGGATGCGTCGGCCCGGCTCGATCCCGACCTTCTCGGCGATGTACTCGTGCTTGCGGTGCTGCGCCTGCTCAAGCGTCAGCGAGTAGTCGCCGTCGTACTTGGCGCCGCTGAAGTCTGCGAGTTCGCCGAGACTGAGCCGGAAAATCCGGTCGATCAACGAGTAGGTGAATTCCAGGTCCCTCTGGTCGGCCACGTCGCGGCGCGACAATAGCGGGAGGTGATCCCGGCAAAACCGGATTCGCGGCAATCTGCGAGCCTAGGCACCATGGGAACTCCTGATACAGGCGGCGAATCGATCACCGCGGACGGCCTCACCGCCCTCGAGGCCGAGATTGCCGAGCTCGAAGGGCCGGGTCGATTGGCGATGTCCGCGCGCATCAAGGCCGCGCGCGAGCTGGGCGACCTCAAAGAGAACGCCGAATACCACATCGCCAAAGACGATCAGGCGCACCTGGAAACACGAATCAAGCGACTCCGCGAGCGACGACGCAACGCCAAGGTCGTGGACGTGGACGAAGCCGCGAGCGGTGCGTTCGCTTTCGGACGCACCGCTGAGGTGCTCGACGAGGGAAGCGGAACCGTCCACACCTGGAAGCTGGTCGGCTCCACCGAGGCCGATTTGACCGCCGGCCTGCTGTCCGTTGAATCTCCTGTCGGTTCCGCCCTGCTGAATGCGGGCGTCGGCGAGACGGTCGAGATCCAGACGCCGAAGGGTGCCAAGACCTACGAGGTCCGGAAGCTCGTCGGCTGACGCACCGGTTCAGCGATCGCCGAGCGACGCTGACTTCGCCAGGATCAGTGGACAGGCGAGCAAAGAGATCGCCGCGATCGCGACGACCAAGCGGTTCGGTTCGGCATCGAAAGGGGCCTGCTGGGGCTGCTTGTTGTCTTGCTCGATCATGGGGTCAAGGTTGCACCACACGCCTCATCGGCACCAGCCGCCCCTGGACTTGAGTCATTGCACCCGAGGGGTGGTTCGGAGCACCCCTGGGTATGGGTCTCGGGCGCCCGCGCCCGAGACGCAGTTCGGCGATCCCGTCCGGCACAAACGCAGTGCGATCCCCGCTAAGCACTTAGGCTGCCCCCGATGACGGGGACCAGCGGCTCGCGGTCGATCAGCCCGACGGCGCACTACACGGCAGAGGTCTGGGCACGGGCGGGCCTCTCCCACCCCGCGCTGACGACAAGGGAAGGCTGGGTCCTCTTCGAGGCGACCCGCCCACTGCAGATCGCATCCGCAGCGATGGGCGGCCCGACCCTGGAAGGCTTCCTGCTGGCGCGGCACGGCGTGATCGACTTCCTGCTGAGCGAGGCGATCGACTCGGGTCGCGTGACGCAGGTCGTCGAGATCGCCGCCGGGATGTCGGCGCGCGGTTGGCGATTTGCCGACCGCCACGGCGAGCGCATCACCTACGTCGAAGCCGACCTGCCCGGCATGGCGGAGCGCAAGCGGCGAGCGCTCGCGGGCGCAGGGCTGCTCAGCGAACACCATCGCGTCGTCGAACTCGACGCCCTGGCCGATAGCGGGCCACTCAGCGTGGCCGAGCTCGCGGGGACACTCGACCTGACGGGTGGAGTCGCGGTGATCACCGAGGGCCTACTCAACTATCTGGACCGCGACAGCGTCGAAGGGCTTTGGCGAAACGTGGCCGGCGAGCTGGTCGCACCGACCGGCGGCCTCTACCTTTCCGATCTGCACGTCGGGGACGACCAGGCGCGGGGTCTGCTTTCGAGGGCGTTCGCGCTCAGTCTGGCGGCATTCGTGCGCGGCCGTATCCACCTGCACTTTCGTGACGAGGGTGAAGCGGTCGAGTCGCTGAAAGCCGCAGGCTTCGGCGCGGGGAGACTGCACCGGCCGAGCGAATTTTCAGACCAGGTCGACGGGTGTGAGCGGCCCGGGGCGGAGCTGGTGCGGGTGGTGGAGGCGGGCTAGCGGGAAGGCGGGGACTTCGGGGCCCCGCTCGTGGTCGAGCAGGAAACTCTTGCGCTCTAGGCCGCCCGCGTAGCCCGTCAGCGTTCCGTTCGCGCCGATCACGCGGTGACACGGGACCACGATTGCGAGCGGGTTGCGTCCGTTGGCTGCGCCGACGGCCCGCACAGCGCCCGGCTTCGAAATCCGCTGCGCCAGCTGGCCGTAGCTCGCCGTCTGCCCGAAGGGGATCTCGCTCAGCGCCTTCCAGACGTCGAGCTGAAACCGGGTGCCGACGGGGTTGAGCCTGAGGTCAAAATCGCGCCGATCGCCGGCGAAGTACTCGCCGAGCTGACGACGAGCCTCGACGAAGGGCTCGTCGGCGCGGACGAGCTCAGCCGGATCGAACCGGGCGTGGCGCTGACCGGGCATCTGGACTACGCCGAGCCCGTTCTCATCCCCTGCCAGCAGCAGCTCGCCGAGCGGACTCTCAAGCATCGTGTAGATGCTGCAGTGGGGATTCATGGCATTCCTTTCATCGGGTTCGGCTGTCAAACGCCCCCCGCCGCCAGAACGTGAGATGCCGCAATACGCCCCCTGAAACGACGAAGGCCCCCCGAACGGGGGGCCTTGCGCCGTGAACTCAGGTGTTCCGGTTCAGACTGCCTGAACGCCGACCGCCCGCGGTCCCTTGTCGCCCTCTTCGGACTCAAAGGTCACCTTGGCGCCGTCGTCAAGCGAGCGGAAGCCGTCTGCGACGATCTCGCTCTGATGGACGAAAAGGTCCTTGGAGCCATCGTCAGGGGTGATGAAACCAAACCCCTTCTCATCGCTGAACCACTTCACTGTTCCTGTTGCCACGAATACCTCCGTGCGTTTCTGCGAGACGACTGGAGGATGCTTGGCAAACCCGAGTGCGCGACGCAATGTGTTTCTACGACCGAGCCACCTTGGCCCGGCTGGCGCGTACGGTAGCAGCGAGAGCAGCCGTACAGCCGTTAGTTCCTCGACGCGAGCCCTTCGAGGATGAAGATCTCGGTCGCGGCGCCGGTGCCCTTGTCCTGCTTGACGTTCTTCGCGAAGACCTTCCGGCCGGTCGCTTTCGAGACCACGGCGGAGCTTTCCCGCTTGTAACCGATAGCCGTGCGGCCCTCGGCATTGCCGGGCTCGAGGCCGGTCGTCAGTGCGTCGTTGCCTTCCGGAAGGATCCAGCGGACCACTCCGTCGGCGAACTCGACGTGCGTGTTGACGGGACGCGAGCCCGCGTACCGAGCCCAGACGGAGCACAGGGACGAACCGATCTCCATGCCGAGCTCATTGACCGGCGAAGCGTCGACAGCTGGAGTTGCAGCGATCTGGTCGGGCATACCGACCTCACTCTCTCGCCTCCCTCTCAGGTGGATGCTCGGAAGGGCAGAGGGAGACGCGAGACCCCAGCGGGCAGCTGCACTGAGGGTACCGGCTGCTCGGACGCTACGGCCGGACGCCTCAGGCGATGCAAGAGCACCGATGCCGCTCGGCCCGCCTCGCGGCCCCGGTCAACCCAGGGCTTCAGCCAGCGCCCACCCGGCGCAGCGGCCGGAGAACAGGCAGCCGCCGAGAAACGTTCCCTCGAGTGCCCGGTAGCCGTGCATGCCGCCACCGCCGAATCCGGCCACCTCACCGGCGGCGTAGACGCCGGGCAGCGGCTCACCAGAGGGCTGCAGGGCGCGGCCTTCGAGATCGGTGTGCAGCCCGCCGAGCGTCTTGCGGGTGAGGATGTTGAGTTTGACGGCGATCAGCGGCCCGGCGCTCGGGTCGAGCAGCCTGTGCGGTTCGGCGACGCGGCTCATGCGGTCGGCCAGGTAGCGGCGGGCGCCGTGGATCGCGACGATCTGCATGTCCTTCGCGTAGGGGTTGTCGAGCTCGCGGTCGCGGGCGACGATCGTGCGCTCGACGTCGTCGGCGTCGAGCAGCGGCTCATCGGTGAGCTTGTTCATGCCCGCGACCAGCGCGTGTAAATCCCTCTCGACCACGAAGTCGGCGCCGTGGTCCATGAACTTCTGCACCGGGCCCGGCACCGCCGAGCTGACCCGTGTCCTGACGACGTCGACGACGCTCTTGCCGGTCAGGTCGGGGTTCTGCTCGGAGCCCGAGAGCGCGAACTCGCGCTCGATGATCTTGCGCGTCAGCACGAACCAGGTGTAGTCGTAGCCGGTCTTGCCGATGTGCTCGAGCGTGCCGAGCGTGTCGAAGCCGGGGAAGAGCGGCACCGGCAGGCGCTTGCCGGTGGCATCGATCCAGATCGACGACGGCCCGGGCAGGATGCGGATGCCGTGGTGCGACCAGATCGGGTCCCAGTTGCGGATGCCCTCGGTGTAGTGCCACATGCGGTCGCGCCCGATCAGCTCGACGCCCGCGTCCTCGGCGATCGCGAGCATGCGCCCGTCGACGTGCCGGGGGACGCCGGAAATCAGGTTCTTCGGCGGCGGACCGAGTCGCTCGGGCCAGTTGCGGCGCACGAGCTCGAAGTTGGCGCCGATCCCGCCGGATGTGACGAGGACGGCCTGGGCCCGCGCCTCGAACTCCTCGATCTCGACCCGCGAGCTGTCGGCTCCGCGCTCGACGCCGCTCGGCTCGAGCCTGGCGCCCCGAATCCCGTCAATGGAGCCCGCGGACGACGTCAGCGCGTCGACGCGATGGCGGGGCGCGTATGTGATCAGGCCCACCTCCTCGGCCTTCCGCATCCGGCGGATGAACGGCTCGAGCAGGCCCGGCCCGGTGCCCCAGGTGATGTGGAAGCGCGGCACGGAGTTGCCGGGACCGAGGGCGTCGTAGCCGCCGCGCTCCGGCCAGCCGGGGTTCGGTAGGAAACGAACGCCCATCCCGTTGAGCCACTCGCGTTTTTCTTCGGTCGCAAAATGGACGTACGCCTCGGCCACCACCCGCGGCCAGTGATCTTCACGGCGGTCGAAGCCTGCCGTTCCCTGCCAGTCCTGCCAGGCCAGCTCGAACGAGTCCTTGACGCGAAAGCGCCGCTGCTCGGGGGAATCGACTAGGAAGAGGCCGCCGAAGGACCAGAAGGCCTGCCCACCAAGCGATACCTCGGGTTCCTGGTCCACCAGCAGCACGCGCTTGCCGGCGTCGGCGAGTTCGGTCGTCGCGACGAGGCCGGCAAGACCGGCGCCCACGACGATCGCATCGTGCTCATCAAAGCTGCCCATGTCGGTGGCCGGATCCTTTCAGGTCAGGCCGGCAGGCTCACCGCAGCGGTGCCGAGCTCAGCGCTTGACGGTCAGCCTGCGAGCGGGAGGCCAAGAACTTGCCGCACTTTGGGAAACCAGCGGCTGGCCCATCCCAGATTTCTCGTTTAGCTTCCCTGGGTCCCAACGCTCCGGAGAGAGGGAGAAGCCCGTGAAACTCGTGATCGGCATCGTCCGGCCTGAGAAGGCGAACGATGTCCTCGAAGCCCTTTATCGCGCCGAGGTGCGCGGTGTGTCAATGAGCCGCGTCCAAGGACACGGCGGCGAACTCGACCGCGTCGAAACCTACCGGGGGACGACCGTGCAGGTCGGCCTTTCGGACAAGGTCCGCTTCGAGATCGCTGTCTCCGATGACTTCGTCCAGGCAACGATCGACGCCCTCTGTGCCGGGGGGCGCACCGGCGAGGTCGGCGACGGCAAGATCTTCGTGCTGCCGCTCGAGCGTGCGGTCCGCATTCGCACGGGCGAGACCGATCACAGCGCCGTGACCCCGGTAGGTGCCTGATGGAGCGCCACGATTCTGGGAGTCATCGAGGGAGTCGACTCCGGCGATACCGCCTGGATGATCGTCGCCACCGCCCTGGTGATGCTGATGACGATCGGGCTGGGGCTGTTCTATGCCGGGCTGACCCGCGAGAAGAACACGCTCAACACCTTCATGATGAGCGTCGCGGCGCTCGGGGTGGCGACAGTCACCTGGGCCCTGGTGGGCTACTCGCTCGCCTTCGCCGAGGGGAACTGGTTCATCGGCGGCCTTGACTTCGCGCTGCTCAAGGACGTCGGCTTCGCGCCCAACCCCCTCTACGGGACGACCATCCCGCATTTGGTCTTCTTCGCATTCCAAGCGACGTTCTGCATCATCACGACGGCGCTGGTCTCAGGCGCGGTCGTCGAACGCATGCGCTTCGGCGCCTACCTGATATTTGCGGCCGTCTGGTCGATCGCCGTCTACGCGGTGCTCGCGCACTGGGGCTTCGGCGGCGGCTGGTTGTTCGAGAACGGCACGCTCGACTTCGCCGGCGGCATCGCCGTCGAGATGGCCTCGGGGTTCTCGGCGCTCGCGGCCGCGATCGTGGTCGGCGCCCGCAAGGACTACGGGCGCCAGGCGATCCTGCCGCACAACGCCGTCTACGTGTTGCTCGGCGCCGGCCTGCTCTGGTTCGGTTGGTTCGGGTTCAACGGCGGCAGCGGCTTCGGCATCAACGAGAACGGCGTGCTGGCGATGGCGAACACGCTGCTGACGCCGGCCTGCACCCTGCTGACCTGGTTCCTGCTCGACTACCTGCGCGGGCGCCGGATCACGGCGATCGGAGCAGCGACCGCAATCATCGTCGGCTGCGTCGGCATCACCCCGGCGGGCGGCTTCATCAGCCCCGCGTGGGCAATGGTCCTCGGCGTGCTCGTGACCTTCCCCTGCTACGCGGTGATCCTCTGGCGGCCGCGCACGCGGGTCGACGAAACGCTCGACGTCCTCGCCGCGCACGGCGTCGCCGGGCTGACCGGAATCCTCTTCATCGGGTTCTTCGCACAGATCGACTGGAACGGCCTCTCCGACGGCCTCTTCTACGGCAACGCGGACCAGTTGCTCTGGCAGTTCATTGCCGCCGTGGCGACTCCCGCCTACGCGTTCGGCATGACCTACCTGATCCTGCGCGGGCTGGGGGCGTTGATGCCGCTGCGGGCGTCCGAGAAGGAGGAGGCGCTCGGCCTCGATCCGCTCGAGCACGGCGAGGAGGCTTACGCCTCGGGCGAGGGCGCGATCCTGGTCTCGGCCGATGCCCGCATCACGGACCCGGTGCCGGCCACTCAGTCAGGCTGAGGCTTGAGGGGTGGCTTTACCCTCTCATTGATGCAGGAGACCCTTGGTCCCCCACTGCGGGCGGCGGCCCTGATCGCCTTCATCACAGGGCTCGTCCTTCTGCTGGCCAACCCGCCGTCCCTCGGCGGACTCGGTGACCTACTCGCGATCGCGGCCGGCGTCATCGCGATCGTGCTGGTCACGGCCTGGATCACGGTGGCGCTGATCGGCAAGGAGGTTCCGGAGCCGGAGTTCCGGCGGTTGATGGACCGCAGCGACGCGCTCGCAGCGTTGCCACCGCCGGAGTTTCCACCCAGCGAGTTCGACGAATTGGTCAGGCAGGCGCTCGACGAACTGCCGGCCGAATTCCTCGAGGTGCTCGAGCACACACCGGTTGTCGTCTCCAACCGAGGCCATGAGCACCACGCCTACGGCCACTACATCGGCGGCACGATCGCGCGCGACTACTACCCCGACCGCATCGTCATCTACCAGGACACGCTGATGCGTGACTTCGGCCACGACTCGGAATTGCTGCGGGCCCAGGTTGAGCGCACGGTGCGGCACGAGATCGCCCACCACCTCGGCTGGGATGAACGCGGCGTGCGCGGTCTCGGGCTCTGAGCGGGCGGCCCTCCCGCATCGTGGCGCTCGCCGTGATTGCGGCGGGCGATACTCAGCTCAGGCGCGCAGCTTGTAGCCGCGCTTGAACAGCCGCAGGTTGACGGCGAACAACGCAGCGGTGGCGACGGCCAGCGCCGCGATCGAGAGCGGGATGCTGACTTCGGTGATCCCCAGAAAGCCGTAGCGAACGATGCTGATCATGTAGTAGACGGGGTTGAAGTGGGTCATCGTCTGGAAGGGTTCTGGCAGCAGCGACGCGGAGTAGAAGACCCCTCCGAGGAAGATCAGCGGCGTCAGCACGAATGTCTGAGCGACCGCGACGTCGTCGAACTGCTCGGCTCGCACGCCGATCAGCACGCCGAGCTGCGAGAAGAAGAAGCCGACCAGAAAGAGACCCGGGATCAGGACGAGGATGTGCTCCACCGGCAGGTCGACGAGAAATGAAGCGGCGGTGAAGGTGAGCACGGAGACGATCATGCCGCGCATGAACCCGCCGAGCGACAGCGCCATCAGCAGCTCGAGCGGCGAAGCGGGTGAGGAGAGCTGGTCCTGGATCGCTCCCTGGAACTTCTGCTGAAGGATCGACGAAGCGTTGTTGGAGAAGGCGTTGATCGCCCAGGCCATCATGATCAGGCCGGGAATCACGAAGACGACGTAGTCGAAGCCCTCGAGCTCCTTGATGCGGGTGCCGAGCGCGGCGCCGAAGACCGAGATGTAGAGGAAGGTCTCCAGCAGCGGTGCGCCGATCGTCTGCTTCTTGATCTTCATGAAGCGGTTGACCTCTCGGCGCCAAAGCGTCAGGAAGCGGATCTGGGCGGCGCTGAGGTTGAGGTTCACGTTCACGATGCGAGCTCCTCGACGTCAACGGGCACGTGCGAGCGCGAGAGCTCCTTGCGGCCGACCAGTTCCAGGTAAGCGTCTTCGAGACTGGCGACTCCGTAGGCCTCCCCCAGCTCGGCGGTCGTCCCTTGCGCGGCGATCTGCCCCTCGGCGATGAATGCGATCTTGTCGCAGAGGCGCTCGGCCTCCTCGAGGTAGTGCGTGGTCAGCAGGATCGTCGTCCCCTCCTCGTTGATCCGCTCGATGTACTGCCAGAGCTCCAGCCGCAGCTCGATGTCAACCCCCGCGGTCGGCTCGTCGAGGATCAGCAGGCGCGGGCGGTGCATCAGGGCCCGGGCCAGAATCAGCCGCCGCTTCATTCCCCCGGAAAGCGTGCGGGTCCGCTCGTCGCGCTTCTCGGTCAACGAGAAGATCTCGAGCAGCTCCTTTGAGCGTTCGCGGCGCTGGCGCCGCGGCATCCCGAAGTAGCCGGCGTGGTAATCGAGGGTCTCCTCGACGGTCAAAAACCAGTCGACGTTCGGCTCCTGCGGCGCCAGGCCAACGGCCTGGCGGGCGTCGGCGTAATCGCTGATCGCGTCGTGTCCGAAGATCCGAATCGCTCCCGACGTCGGCTGCGCCAACCCGGTCGCGCAGTGGATCAGCGTCGATTTGCCGGCACCGTTGGGGCCGAGCAGGCCAAAGAACTCGCCGGGCTCGATCTGTAGCGAAACTGAGCGCAGCGCCTCCACCCCGGTCGGGTAGCGCTTGACCAGATCCTCGACATGCAGGGCGGAAGGCACCCACTGAACTTAGAACGCCGCCCTCCAGCCGCCACCGGGTCACTGCTTCTGACCCGTCCCAGTGGGTACTGTCCGAAGCGGGACTGCAGGTGCAAATCACTGACTCAGGGCAAGGCGTGAGAGTTTCCCGGCTGCTGACGGGGACGCTCGCCTTGCTGGTCGCGCTCGCCATGCCCGTCGCCGGCGCGCGAGGTGCGGTGATCTCGTTCGACGACCTGCCGGCACCGCCGGCCCCAGACCACCGGGTGATCGTCAACGTCCAGTACGGCGCCCAGGGCGTCACCTTCAACGACATCGACTCCTACAACTATTCGTCCGGCCTCTATGCCAGCCCCGGATTTCCCCACTCCGGCGCCGTAGCCGCCGAGTCACCCTGCTTCACAGTGGAGATCTGCACCAGCCCGATACGCGCCGACTTCACCACTGGGCAGGACTCTGTCCGAGTCTGGGTGGGTCTCTCCTTCCCGATCATGGAAGCCGTCACCGTTCAGCTGAAGGCGTTCGACGGCGCCTCCAGCCCGCTCGGCACCGAGAGTGTCGTGCTGAACCCAACCGGATCCGACATCCCGGTTGCGACCCCGATCCTGATCGACCCGCCCGGGGCGACGATCAGAAAGGTCGAGGTGACGACTCAGTCCGGATACACCGGCGGACTCGCGATCGACGACATCGAGTTCACGACGGTCGGCCCGCCGCCGCCCTGCGGCGCCAGCGGCCCACCGAGCGTGACCGTCTTCCAGCCGAGCAACGGTCTGACTGTGCAGAACGACAGCTTCCGGATGAGCGGCGCCGTCGCGACCAACGGCGCCCCGATCACCAATGCGACGGTTGAGCGGCTGTTGCCGGCGCCGCATACCTCAAGCGTCTACCCCAGCCTGATCGACGCCGACGGCGGCTCGTTCGGGCCCGTCAACTTCAACGGCTTTCTCGCCGCGGGCGCGAACAACTTCGTCATCAGCGCCACCAACTGCGCCGGAACCGGCACCAGCCAGCCGCGCCAGGTGACGCGCACACCGATCCCCGCCGGCACCGCCTTCCACCAGCTGGGCAGGATCGAGGTCAGCCAGACGGTGCAGCTCACCGACAACCCCGTGCGGCTGGTGGCAGCGAGCGCCGACGGCGTCAAGCGGACGTTCGCCCGGGTCTATCTCGGCCTGGACGCGGGACCTTCCAGCACGCTGCCGCTGACTGTCTCCTCCGTGACGGGCAGGCTGACGGCTGTCCGTCCCGACGGCTCGCGACCCGGCGGCCCCCTCAGCATCCCCTCCCTGAACACGATCAACGTCCGCTCGGACGCAACACTTCAAAGTGCCCGCTCCTCACTCGCCAACAGCCTCAACTTCGAACTGCCCCCTGAATGGCTTGGACCGGGTCCGCTTCACCTCGAACTCGACCGTCTGCTCGTCGAAGGGGCGCAGCTGCCGATGGAGTGCGTGGAGTGCGACAACGCCACTGTCTCTCCCGCGCTCGTTCGCTTTCGAACCGTCCCCCCGTTTCGAATCTGGATCCTGCGGGTGCCTTTCATGCCCAGGGGAGGCGGCGCAGCGGTCGAGCCGAGCCAGACGCAGATCGACATGATCGACTCCTGGCTCGAGCGTGCCTATCCCACTGCGGCGGTGCTGGACACGCAGTACTGGATGCCGGTCCAGCCGGGTCCACCTGGATTCGTCGACGACGACGGCGACGCCACGGACACAAGCCGGTCCGGCTTCCTCTGCAACACGCTCAACTCGCGCATCAAACAGTGGGTCGGCTCGATGCAGGCGCAGAATCCCAACACCCGCTACTACGGCGTCGTCAGCGACGCCGGCGGCGAGTTCATGCGCGGCTGCGCCGACATCGGGGGCCGCTACGCATCAGGGCCGACCGGCGGTGACAGCTTCGGCTGGGACAACGACGGCAGCTACGGTGACTGGTACGCCGGCCACGAGATCGGCCACACCTTCGGGCGCCTGCACCCCGGGGTCTGCGGCGAGTCAGACGACGACGACGACTTCCCGTATGTCGCGGGCCGGATCAGCAATCCCGGTGAGGACGCCCAGGGGATCGACGCGGGGGACGCGGCCTTTACTCCACAGATCCCTTTCCAACTCTACGACTGGCGAGACGGCTGGTCCGACGTGATGACGTATTGCAACCAGCAGTGGCTGTCCCGCTACACCTACCACGGCATCCTGCGCAGCCTCTGCAACGGCGAACCGGCGAACTGCCCGGACAATGCCGGCCTCAGCAGCGCAGCCTCGGGGCGAGCGCGTGGCGGATCAAACGAATCCCGGTCACCCCGGCGTAAGGGCCGCGGCCCGCGCCTGTCGGTCAGCGGATCGCTGGCGCTGCCCTCCGGGCGACTGTCGCTCACGCAGTTGACAGTGCTTCCGAAACTGGCCTTGACCCAGCGGCCTCGCAGGAGCCCGTACTCGATAGTCCTGCGCGACGGTCGCCGGGTTCTCGCGAGATACCCCTTCGAGCCGAAGCAGGTCAGCGATCTGCCGGTGGGCGATTCGGAGGCTTCGGTCGACGAGGTGGTTCCGTTCAAGGCGGGCGCCGACCGGATCCTGATCATGAAGGGCCAGCGCAAGCTCAGGTCGGTGGCTGTATCCGCGCACGCTCCGACGGTGAAACTCACGAAGCCGAAACGAGGATCGAAGCTGCCGGAGCGGCCGCGGATCCGCTGGCGATCCCAGGATCGAGACGGTGGGCGCCAGACCTACTCCCTGCTCTACAGCCACGACGGCCGCAACTACGTCCCGATCGCCGGCGGCCTCCGCAAGCGGACCTACAGGGTCGACCTCAGCCAGCTGCCGGGCGGGCGCAAAGCGCGTTTCCGGGTCGTCGCCAGCGACGGTGTTCTCGCCAGCATCGCCACGTCCGGCCGATTCAAGGTCCCCGTCAAGAGCCCGCGCGTTTCGATCGCAACGCCCGCGTCCGGCGCCGAGGTAGTCGAGGGCCAGCCGCTGCAACTGGTGGCCGACGTCAACGATCTCCAGGATGTGAGCCTGCCCGCCGAATCCATCATCTGGAGTTCGTCTGTGCTGGGAGAGCTCGGCCGTGGCGCCACGATCTCAACCCCGCTCAACCCCGGCGTCCACGAGCTCACCGTAACCGCAACGAATGGCGGCGGTGCTTCGTCGAGCGCCTCGGTGACCGTCACCGTCTCCGCCGTGCCGCCGGACTTCAACGCCTCTCCTTAGTGGCCCCCGTCAGCCGTGCGTCGCAATTCTGCGACGTCGATCTTGCGCATTTCCAACATCGCCTTCATCGCGCGGTTTGCGCGCTCGGGGTCGGGGTCGGCGAAGACCTCCTCCATGCCCGTCGGGACGACCTGCCAGGAGAGGCCGTATCGGTCCTTGAGCCAGCCGCACATGCTCTCCTCACCCCCGTCGGTCAGCTTCTCCCAGAAATGGTCGACCTCGGCCTGGTCTGCGCAATTGATCTGGAAGGAGACGGCTTCGGAGAACTTGAACTCCGGGCCGCCGTTGATGGCGACGAAGCGCTCGCCGTCGAGCTCGAACTCGACTGTCATCACCGAGCCCGTCGGCCCGGGAGCCGCCTCGGGGTAGTGGGAGACGCTGACGATGCGGGAGTTCTCGAAGATCGAGACGTAGAACTCGGCGGCCTCCTCGGCTTCATCGTCAAACCAGAGGTTGGGGATGATCTTGTGCTCCATCAGGGTCCTTTCGGTCGGCTGTCACGGCTGTTGTTACCCGTTCGACCGGCTTGGCGACGGAAACTCATCGCCGGCGCTGTCGAATCTGCAGGCCAATACCCTCCACGGCCATGAGTCGTTCGCAACCGAGCCTCGAAGGCCGCCGCGTCCTAATCACCGGGGCGGCCCGCGGCATCGGGGCGCTGACAGCCAAGCGCCTGCACCGCTTCGGAGCCCGGGTGGCGCTGCTCGGGCTTGAGCCGGAGCTTCTCGCCGAGGTCGCCGCTGAGTGCGGGAACGCACCGTGGTTCGAGTGCAACGTCGTCGATCGCGACGCCGTCGACGACGCCGTCAAGGCGTGCGTCGATCAACTCGGTGGCCTCGACGTCGCGGTCGCAAACGCGGGCGTCGCTGCGCAGATGACCCTCCTCAACGGCGACGACGCCGTCTGGGATCAGACGCTCGCGGTCAACATCGGCGGCACCTACAACCTCGTGCGCTCCGCCGCTCCCCACATCTCCCACCCGAACGGCTACTTCCTGGTGACCTCGTCGCTGGCCGCGGCGGTCCATCTGCCGCTGATGTCTCCCTACTGCGCATCCAAGGCCGCGGTCGAGTCGCTCGGCGACTCGCTGCGCATCGAGCTGAGGCCGAGCGGCGCCAGGGTAGGCGTCGCCTACTTCGCGGAGCTCGACACCGACATGACCTCGCGCGGCTTTGCCACCAAGGCGGCGGCCAAGACGCCGCTCGGTGGCAACGGGCACCTGCCGGTCTCCCCCGTAGAGCCGGCGATCGCCGCGATCGTTCGCGGCATAGCCCAACGCTCACGCCGTATCGCCTCGCCGAGGTGGGTCGAGTACCTGCTGCCCGCCCGCATGGTCGTGCAGCGGGTGGTCGAAACGCAGGTGCGCGGGAACATCGGGGAGATCATGCGCCTCGCAAGCGATGAGCGCCCGGGACTCACGACCGAACAGCCCAGCGGTGATCGCCAGGCGTAGTCGCCGTGTCGCGCTCGCAGTGGCGGCGGGGACGGCTTTTCTCGGACTCAGCGGTTCGGCCGGCGCGGCGACCGTCGCCCAGGAAATCAGCTTCGAAACCTCGGACGGAGTGACGCTGCGGGGGACGCTGAACGGCGAGGCGCCGCTGACGGCCCGACCGACGATCGTCGAGTTCAGCCCCTACGGGCCGAACACGAGGAGCTTCGCGCCGGGGCCGCGGTTCAACTCGCTGCTCGTCCAGATCCGGGGCACGGGATCGAGCGACGGGCGCTTCGACGCGCTCGGCCCGCGAACCCAGCGCGACGTTGCGCAGGTCCTTCGCTGGGCCTGCCACGAACCCTGGAGCAACGGCGACCTCGGCCTCAACGGCTTCTCGGCAAGCGCGATCACGATCTACAATTCGCTGCACCGCAAGCTGCCCTGCGTGCGCGGGGCAGTGCTGAAGTCGGGCACGCTCGAGCTCTACCGCGACCTGCTCTACCCGGGAGGAATCAGCAACCTGATTCCAGGCCTCGGTGTGCTCGGACTGATCGGAGGACCGGCGCTCCTGCAGGCGGCTGCGCACCCGGAGTCCGCCGGCGACACGCTGCTCGGGATGCTCGATGCGTTTTTCGGCGTCGCCGGCCACCCGACGCTCGACTCCTGGTGGCAGCAGCGAGGCTTCCGCGGTGACGTCAACGACCTGCCGATCCTGATGATCAACGGCTTCTTCGACGTCGAGTCGCGCGGCGCCTTCCAGGGCTACCAAGCGCTTCGTCGTGATGGTGCCCACCTGATGGTGATCGGCGCCCACGACGGCGCGCCCAGCGGCACGGACGGCGGCAACGGCGAGGCCGAGGCCTGGCTCGAGCACTTCGTGGCAGGCGTGGATAACCGCGTCGAGCGCCACCCCCGCGTCAGCCTCTGGATGGCCGACGGCGACCGCGAAGACCTGCTCGCGGGCGAGTTCGTGCGCAGGCGCGCAGCGGACTGGCCGATTCCCGGGACGCGCTGGGCGCGACTCGCGCTGGGGCCGGGGGACGGCCCCGGCGGCGGCTCGCTGGGCTTCTCGATGCCCGCCCAGGCCACTCGGATCTCCTACCCCTCCGTGCCCTCGATCCCGCTCAACACCGACCCGTTCAACACCGCGATCCTGGGGCAGGCGACCAACCCGCTCGCCACCGCCTTTCCCTTCCTCACCGAGATGAACCTCGCCGAAACGCTCGGTGTCTCGTTCACGACCGTGCCGCTGCGCTCGGACGTGCTCTCGGCCGGCCCCCTCAACCTCCGGCTCAGGCTCTCCAGCACGGCCGGCGAGACCGGCATCTGGGCGGTCGTCTCCGACGTCTGGCCGGACGGCAGCGCCCACCCGATGACCGCCGGGCGCCTGCTGAGCTCCTACCACGGTGTCGATCCCCACCGTTCGCTGCGTGCGCGGCCGGGCGGCCCGATCGTCCAGCCGTACGGGCGCTTCGCCCCCCGGGACGAGCCCGGCGCCGGCGAGCAGCGCAGTTATCAGGTCGAGCTCTGGCCGGTCGGCAACCGCTTCAAGGCCGGCCATCGGATCCGGCTCGACCTCGTCGGCGCCTCCGCCGCTTCCGCTCCGAACCTTCCAGGCCTGAACACGGTCACCCTCGGCGGTCAGGGCGGAGCCCGGCTGATGTTCCCTGTGTTGACGGGCAGCAACCTGCGCGCAGCGCTCGGGGCGACGAGGTAAGGATCCCCCGGGCGAACGTCCCTGAGTGCTCCCCATAGGAGGTACTCCGGGACGTTCGGTGGTGAGTCGGCTGATTCTGAGATGCTCCCGGGCCGTGAAGGCCGTCCAGATCAAATCCCTCGACGGGCCGGACGGGGCTCTGCAGCTGGTCGACATCGACGAGCCCGGGCCGTCGCATTTCATGACGCCGGGTTCCGGCGTGCTCGTAGACGTCAAGGCGGCCGGCGTCTCGTTTCCGGAGGTGCTGCAGACGCGGGGCGAGTACCAGTTCAAGCCCGAGCTGCCGTTCGTGCCGGGCAGCGAGGTCGGCGGCACGGTGCGCTCGGCGCCAGACGGCGCGGGCCTGAGCCCCGGCGATCGGGTCGCGGCGTTCTGCTTTCTGGGCGGATTCGCCGAAGTCGCGGTGGCCCCGGCACACATGACCTTCCCGCTCGCCGACGAGCTCGACTACGCGCAGGGCGCGGCGCTGATCCTCAACTACCACACCGCCTACTTCTGCCTTGCCATGCGAGGACGGCTTCGCGAGGGCGAGACCGTGCTCGTTCACGGCGCCGCGGGCGGCGTAGGCACCGCCTCGATCCAGACCGCCAAGGGGCTCGGCGCACGCGTGATCGCCGTGGTCTCCAGCGACGAGAAGGCCGCGGTCGCCAGCGAAGCAGGCGCCGACGAGGTGCTGCGCTCCGACGGTGAATGGAAGGACGAAGCCAAGGCGCTCGGCGGCGTGGACATCGTGCTGGACCCCGTTGGCGGCGACCGCTTCACCGACAGCCTGCGCTCGCTCAGGGAGGGAGGGCGGCTGGTGGTGGTCGGCTTCACCGCCGGCTCGATCCCCGAGGTCAAGGTAAACCGGCTGCTGCTCAACAACACCGAGGTGGTCGGAGCCGCCTGGGGAGCCTTCGTGATGGCGAAGTCCGAGGTCTCGGGCGAGATCGAGGCCGAGCTCGACAAGCTGATCGCCTCCGGCTTCGTGCGCCCGCCGGTCGGCGCGCGCTTCCCGCTCGATCAGGCCGCGGAGGCGCTGAAGCTGATCGACGGGCGCCAGGCGACCGGCAAGGTCGTGCTCGAGACCGGCTGATCAGCCGACGCGCCTCGCGGCCCCGACCGCAGGATGGCTCCCTAGCTCGGCTTGACGCGGAAGCCGTTCTTGCCCTTGGTGAAGGTGGCGGTGTCGACATCAAGCTTCCAGCGACCCGGCAGGACGCCGTCTGTGTCCTCAAGGAACGCCGCGAACTTCTTCGCCGCCTTCGCGCAGGAGAGGCTCGAGCCCTTGAGAATCGTGATCAGATACTTGCCCTTGGGCAGGCTGAGCTCGCCGATCATGTCGTTGTGCTCGACCGTGAAGGTCGGGCAGGCGGCGTCCTTCTTGCCGGGGTGCGAACCGCCGCCGCTGCCGCCCGGACTCGAGGCCGGCTTGACCTTGAACCAGACTGTCTTCGACTGACGGAACTCCGACCTCTTGGCCTTGACCTTCCAGCCGTCGGGCAGCACGCCGTCGAAGTCCTGCAGGAAGCTGGCGAACTCCTCGGCCGCTTGAGTGCAGCTCAGCGCCGACTCGTCGGAGACCTTGATCGTGTAGTGCCCTGCGGGAAGACTGAGCTTGCCCACGTGGTCGTCGTGCAGCACCTGGAAGGTGTTCGGGCACTTGGTGCCGGCGGCGCTCGCGGTCGCCGACGCGGTCAGGGCGACCGCGGCCGTGATTGCGAGGACAGCAGCGCCGATGCGCGCACGCGAAAGCTGGAACTGGGACATGGCACCTTTCCGCAGGATCATGGTCGAGATGAAACGTAGAAGCGTGGTCGAAGTTGCGGTGCGGATTCATAGCTGACCCTGACTGACCGAGTGGCGCCGACCAGCAACGCAAGGCGATCACGTGAAATGATCGCGCCGCAATGGGATTCCTGACGCCCGCAGACCCTCCGGTCGATCTCGCGGAATGGAAGACGCGGCCGCACCTCGAGAAGATCAAGCCGCTGGCGCAGGACTGGGCGGTCAACGGGTTCGGCTCGCCCGTGATCCTCACCTTCATTTACCTCTTCAAGATCGCGATCTTCGCAATCGGAGGAATGGCGCTGATCGGCGCGACCACACCCGGTCTCGGCGGGCTCTCGAACTTCAGCGAGTGGTGGGCAGAGCCGATCGTCTGGCAGAAGGTCGTCATCTTCAACGTCCTCTGGGAGTTCCTCGGCATCGGCTCCGGGTCCGGCCCCCTGACCTTCCGCTTCATGCCGCCGATCGGCGGACCGCTCTACTGGCTGCGGCCCGGCTGCCTGAGGCTGCCTCCGTTCCCAAACCACGTTCCCCTCACGAAGGGAACCAGGCGGACGCTCGTGGACGTCGCGCTGGCGCTCGGCCTCTACGGGAGCCTCGGCTACCTGCTCCTTTCAAGCGGAGAGACGATCACCAACGCCGATGCGCTCGCCGTCTTCGGCGACGTGCAGGCGGGACAGCTCGATCCGGCTGCGGTCGCGGTCGCGCTCGGCTTCATGGGCCTGCTCGGCCTGCGCGACAAGGTCACCTTCATGCAGACCCGGCCCGACGTCTTCGGGCCGATGCTGATCGCCTTCCTCTTCCCGCTCGGAAACATGGTGATCGCCTGCCAGCTTGCGCTCTTCTTCGTCTGGATCGGCGCCGCCAGCTCAAAGCTGACCCACCACTTCACCTACGTGGTCCAGGCGATGGTCTCGAACACCCCCTGGAACCGCTCGAAGTTCGCCAAGCGCCAGCTCTACAAGAACCATCCCGAAAGCCTGCAGCCGTCGAAGCAGGCCCATTTTGGTGCCCATCTCGGGACGTTCCTCGAGTTCTCGTTCCCGGTGCTGCTGCTGCTCGGCAACGGCGGGACGCTGACGGCGATCGCCGTCGCCGTCGCGCTGATCTTCCACATCCACATCACCTCGACGTTCCCGCTCGGGGTTCCGCTGGAATGGAACCTGTTCATGATGTTCGGGATCGTCTGGCTCTTCGGCGAGTACGCCGACGTCCCCTTCTCGAGCCTCGACAACCCGCTGCTGATCGCGGTGATCATCCTCTGCGGCGTGGTGATCCCGACGCTGGGACGGTTCTTCCCCGAACGCTTCTCATTTCTCTGGGCGATGCTCTATTACGCGGGCAACTGGACGACGAGCTGGTGGCTGTTCCGCAAGGAAGGTGACATCGAACGGCGCGTCGACGACGGGATTACGAAGAGCTCGAAGTCCGCCGGCACCCAGGTCGCGAAGCTGTATGACGAGGACCTGGCTGAGCTGACCCTCTACAAGGGCCTCGCCTTCCGCTCGATGCACTCCCACGGCCGCGCGCTCAACGGGCTGCTGCCGCGGCTCGTCGATGACGTCGAGGCCTACTCGGTCCGCGAGGGCGAGTTCGTCGCCGGCGGCCTGCTCGGCTGGAATTTCGGCGAGGGTCATTTCCACGGCGCCCAGCTGCTGGAGGCCGTGCAGGAGCAGATGGACCTCGCGGAAGGGGACATCCGCGTGGTCACGCTCGAGTCCCAGCCGACCTACCAGTTTCGCAACGGCAAGCAGCGCTACACGCTCTACGACGTCAAGACGGGGGCCTTCGAGCAGGGCACCGTGCGCGTCAAGGAGATGATCTCGCGCGAGCCCTGGCTTGACGAGACGGGAACGATCCCAGTCGAAGACGTGCAGCGCCGCTGAGCATCTACCTCCCAAGTGTCGGGAGATCTCGGGGTCAGTTCAGCTAGGCCTCGCCGAGCTCTCCTTCGAGCCCACTGATCTCTTCAGTGACGGCCTGCACCCGTGACCTCGCTCGTTCGAAGGCCCGCTCAGCCTTCTTTAGATCGGCGGCGGCTCGTCCCGCCTCCTTGCGGCGTTCGCCGACCAGGCGCTCAGCTTCGCCGGCATTTTTGTCGAGCTCGGCCTGACGCTTGCGGGCGCGGTCGAGCGTCCTTCGCCGGCGAAGTTCAGCCGCGCTCGGGCTCTTGGCTTCGGCGGGTTTCGGCTTTGCCTCCTTGCCTTCACCCGGACGCGCACCCCCTCTCGGCGCCGCGATCGCCCCGAATCCGCTCGCCGCGAAGTCGGTGGTCAGGCGCCCGGCCGCGAAGGCGTCGCGGGCCTTCTCGCTGGTGGCGACAGCGTGCAGGGTGGTTCGCAGTTTCTCCTCGGTCGATGGGCTCGGCGGCCGGCCGGCTGCCGAGAGCTCCTTGGCGGCACGCTTGACCAGGGCCTCGACCAGCTTGCGTTCGCGCGCTGAAGCCTCGTCGAAATCCTCGCGTCCGCCGCCAGCAAGCAGGGTCGCCTGGGTTTCGCCAAGGTCCGCCGCCGCGTCGATCAGCTCGTCCGTTTGCTTCTTGCCGCCGTGCCGCACCTGGTTGAGCGCCCAGGCCGCGACGCTGGGCTTGCGCAGCTGCTTGACGGCGGCGGCGCCTTCGGCATTCCCGTCGCCGCGCAACTGTTTTGCCAGCTGGTCGCGTGCGGGCGTGAACTCGTCGAGCGGCAGCGCGTAGAGCTCGCTCGTTGCCTTCTCCAGCTGGTCCTTTTTCGACGCCATCGCTGCGGCTGGAGTATGGAGCTTCGCCCCAGCCTGGGAGACTCGCCCCCATCAGGCCACCCATCGACAAGATCCTGCCCGCCCCGCAGGTGCGGACCCGCCACCAACACGATGCAGCCGCTGCGCCGGCGGAGCTCTGGGCAGCGACGCGCAGTCTGCGCCTCAGCGACACGCCGCGCCTCGGTCGCGTGCTGCGCTGGCGGATCCCCGGGACCCCGGAGGCGATCACCTATGGCGAGCTGTTCGCGACCCGGCCGTTCATCGTCATCGACGAAGGTGAACTGCACTCCGTCTCGGGGATCTGCGGCAGCATCTGGTCGCGCCGGCACGCGTTCGGAGACCTCCGGGACGCCACCGACTTTCGCGACTGGAGGGAGCCGGGAACAGTCCGCGTGCTGTTCGCTCACTGGATCGAGCCGGCCTCGGACGGCGCGACCCTCGTCAGCGAGGCGCGAGTCGCGTCCGTCGACCGCTCAGCCAGCTGGCGGCTGCGGTTGCTCTGGTCGACCGTCGGCCAGCTCGAGTTCCTGATCGGCTCCGAGGCGCTGCGCGCGGCGGCACAGCTCAGCGAGGCCGATGCCGGCTGACCGGCATCGAGCCTCGCCTGCGCGCAATCCCCTCAGCCGGTAGCCGTCAAAGCCTGGTGGATGACGTCGTAGATCCGGGTGTTCGGGTGGACGCCCATGAGTTGTTCGGCAAGCGGTCCAACTGCCGTGACCGGAACCATCCCGCCCGTGTGCTCGGGCGTCGTCCAGTCGACCTTGAACTCGCGGTTCGTGCCCTTGATCTTGAACGGCCCGCTGCGCGGCGGGACCTCGCCGCGAGGTCCGGCGTTGTTGCGGGAACCATCGCCGTAGTAGGGCACCGGGTCGTCGCCGTCGGAGTTGGTGTTGGTCTCCGACGCGTTCTCGATCGTCATGCCGCCGGTTTCGTGATCGGCGGTGACGATCAGCAGCACGTTGGGGTGGGTCTGGCGGAACTCGAGCACCACCTCGACCATCGCGTTGATGGTCTGACCGGCGCGGATCACGTTGACGCCGTCGTGCTCGTGGGCTGCCGAGTCGAGGTCGTCGCTCTCGGCGACCAGGAAGAACCCGTCGGGATCCTGACCGAGGATCTCGAGCGCCTTGGCGAGCAGGTCGGCCTCGGGCACGTAGTAGGGGTCGTCCTTGGTCCTGTAGCCCTTGAGCTCCTTCCAGCGCTGGATGCCGCTGTCCTGGACGAGCGCCAGAACCTTTGGGCCGGTCAGCCCTGCGACGGTCTCCGCGTCATACGCGTACTGGTAACCCAGCGACTGAGCCTCCTCGACGAGGTTGTCGCGGCCGATGCTGCGGTCCTCATCCGGGACCTCGTCCGGAATCATCCCCTCGTCGCCGCGCGGATACCAGTAGCCCTCGCCGCCGCCCATCATCACGTCGGGGCTGATGCCGCGGAGCATGTGCTCGGCGATGGTGACCTTCCAGTCGCGGTTGACGATCGGGGCGCCGAAAGCGGCCAGCGTCGCGTTGGTGATGTCGTGATCGTTGACCAGGCCAGTCGCCTTGCCCTGCTGCTCGGCGATCTCCATGATCGTCGGCGGCTTCTCCTTGTTGGGACCGAGCCCAACGAAGCCGTTCTTGGTCTTCATGCCGATCGACCAGGCGGAGGCGCCGGCGGCGGAGTCGCTGACGGCGACCTTGGCCAGCGGGGTGGTGTCGAGCATTCCGGAAATCGGCAGCGAGTCCATCGGCTGGCGCACGTCGAGACCGTAGGCCGCGAGCTGGATCGCTGTGCGCTGCTGTATCCCCATGCCGTCGCCGCTGATCAGGACGACGCTGGTGGCCGCGGTGGGCGCTTCCGCTTCGACCCGCGAATTGAAACTGAACACCGCGACGAGAACGGCGAGACCTGCAGCCATCACTCCCAAGACGATGCGGCGATTGGACGACTGGGTGAATTCCATCTGCGGTGTTCCTCCCGTGAGAATTGTTCAACAAATACATCATGGCACAAATCACCTAAATTGTCCGCCGAAGCGTCACACCCGAAGCGAATAGCCCTTCAGCAGGGTCTCGTGAACCGTCCAGACCGTCTCCGTCCCTGCTGTCAGGACACAGACGTCGCCAGCAGCGATATCGACACGTCCTCCCTCGAACTCGATCGTCGCCCGGCCCTCCAGCACGACGAAGGTCTCATTCACCTCGAGATCACGAAAGCGGCCGGGGGTGCAACGCCAGACACCGCTCTCGACGCCGTCCACGTGCCCGCCCAGCTCGAACGCCGAAGTCTGCGGGTCGCCCTCCAGGACCTGGCCGGGATCAAGCGGCTCGGACACCAGCCCGGCTTCGCGAGCCCGGATGCGGATGACGGAATCAGGCACCGGTCAACTCGGCTGCAGCCTCGGCGAACACACCGGTGTGAAGGTCGACCTGGGCCGCGCTGGTCGCGGGGCACATCAGCGCCATCATGTGGAACGGCGTCAGCAGAATCCCCCGGTTGAGCATGTAGAGGTGGAGCAAAGCGTCAAGCTCAGTGTCCATCGCCGCCGCGGCCTCACCCCCGTTGCGCGGCGGCGAGGCGCTGAACATGTACTCGACACGGCAACCGAGGCGCGTCACCGACCAGGGCAGACCGCGGTCGGAGATGACGCCGGCGACGCCGGCCTCGAAGCGCTCTGCCAGCGCGATCATGTGCTCGAAGGCGGCATCGGTCAGCACGCCGGAGAGCGTCGCCCGCGCCGCGGCGAGCGAGAGGGCGTTGCCGGCGAGAGTCCCGCCGACCCCGCCGACATCGGCCGCTTCGTCGACGGTGTGCTCGAGGATTCGCCGACCCACCTCGTCCGTCAGCCCATAGGCGCCGATCGGCACTCCGCCTCCGATCGACTTGCCGATGGTCAGCAGGTCCGGTTCGAGGCCAGCGACCCCTGTATAGCCGCCGGGGCCGCAGCAGAGCGTGTGCGTCTCGTCGATGACCAGCAGCGTGCCGGCTGCCCGGGTCAGCTCCCGAACACCCTCGTGATAGCCGTCGTCGGCGAGCACGATCCCGATGTTGGTCAGAGCTGGCTCGATCAGCACGCAGGCGACATCGCCGTGGGCAAGCTCACGCTCGAGGGCGTTGAGATCGTTGATCTCGACGATTCGGGTCGTCTCGGCGGGATCGACCGGCGGCCCGACGTTTCCAAGCCGCGGCCTGACCTCCCCGTCGCTGAGGCCGGCCACCGTCTCGTCGACGCTGCCGTGGTAGCAGTGGTTGTGCACGAGGACCTTCGAGCGGCCGGTGATCTCCCGGCAGATGCGGATCACGAAGCGGTTTGCATCCGTGGCCGAAAGAGTGAACTGCCAACTCGTCAGGCCGAAGCGGCGCTTCATCTCCTCGCCGACAAGAGCCGCGTCCTCGGTGGGCAGCATCGCGGTGATTCCCCTCGCCACACGATCGCGGACGGCGTCGACGGTGGCCTGCGGCGAATGGCCAGTCATCGCCCCTGTGTCCCCGAGGCATAGATCCGCGTAGACGTTCCCGTCGACGTCGGTGACCTCGGCGCCCAGCGCAGACGAGACGAAGACCGGAAAGTCACCCGGCCAGCGCGTCATCCAGTTCATCGGCACCCCCGAGAGCAGCGATGATTTGGCGCGTTGATGCGCCTGCCGGGACTCCGGATGGGACTCCGCGAAGCGCGTGCGCTCCCGCTCCATCAGCTCGGCGATCCGGCCGGGTGCGATCTCGATCAACGGGTCTCCTTCAGTAGCGCAGCGCGGTTTGTTCGGACAGATCTTGTCAAATTGTGGAATGATGTGACACATGGTCAATCCTGAAACTGAAGCCAACCCCACCGAGGCAGGGGCAGAAAGCCTCCGAATCGCCACCGTCTCCACCGTCGAAGCCGCGGCCAACGCCGTGCGCGAGCTGATCCTCGACGGCAAGATCGAGCCCGGCGGCCGACTGCGTGAGAACGAGTTCGCCGAACGGCTCGGGATCGCTCGCCATTCCTTCCGGGCCGCAACGCAGATCCTGATCGCCGAGGGCCTGCTGCTGCGCGAACCCAACCGTGGCGTCCTCGTCCCGATCTTCGACCCTGCGCACCTGATCGACGTCTTCCGCTTGCGGACGGCGCTGGAGGTGGAGGCCGTCCGCGTCGTCGTCTCCACCGGCGAGGTCCCCCCCGCCGCCGAGGAGTCCGTTCGCGAGCTCTCCCGAGTCAGCGACGACGCCCCCTGGCGGGAGGTTGTCGAACCCGACATGCGCTTTCACCGCGCGATCATCGACGCCGCCGGTTCGCCGCGGCTCGCCCGCGCCTACTCCTCCGTGCAGTCGGAGATCCTGCTTTGCCTGGTGCAGCTGCGCCCGCACTACCAGCGCCCCGCCGATGTCGCGGCCGAGCACGAGGAACTGATCGCGGCAATTCGCGCCGGCGACCCCCAGCACGCCGAGGAACTCTTCCGCGCCCATCTCGCGGACGCGGCGGACAACCTGACAAATGCGTGGCAACAGCTGACCGGAGAGAGGGTGATCGTATGAGTCTCGAAATCACGAACGTGAGCGCCCGAGAGGTGCTCGACTGCCGCGGCTTGCCGACGGTGCAGGTCGATCTTGCCCTCGACGACGGAACGCTCGCAACAGCCGACGTGCCCTCCGGCCGCTCGACCGGATCGATGGAGGCGACCGAACTTCGCGACGGCGGCAGCCGCTTCGGAGGCTTCGGCGTGCTCGGCGCGGTCGCTTCCGTCAACGGCGAGATCCGCGACTCGCTGGTCGGCCGCTCACTGCCCGAACAGCGCAAGCTCGACTCGGCGCTGATCGAGCTCGACGGCACCAAGCAGAAGTCACGGCTCGGCGCCAACGCTCTGCTCGGCGTCTCGCTGGCCGCGGCTCGTGCCCGTGCGGCCAGCGGCGGGGCTCCGCTTTATCGGGCGCTCAACGCCAACGCCCACGTGCTTCCGGTGCCGCTCGTCAACCTGATCAACGGCGGCAAGCACGCATCGAACGATCTCGACTTCCAGGAGTTCATCATCCTTCCGGTCGGCGCGGAGTCGATCCTCGAGGCGCTGCAGATCTCGACCGAGGTCAACCTGGCGCTCGCCGAGATCCTCCTCGAGCGCTACGGCAAGAGCGCGCTAAACACTGGTGACGAGGGTGGCTATGCCCCAGCCATCTCCAGTCCCCGCGAAGCGCTGGCGCTGCTGCATGAGGCCGTCGCCGACGCCGGCCACGACGGCCGCTTCCGCTACGGCCTCGACTGCGCCGCAACCCACCTCTACGACGCCGAGAGCAACACCTATGAGGTGGCCGGCGAACGGCGAAACCGCGACGGGATGATCGAGCTCTACCTCGAGCTGATTCGGGATTTCGACATCGTCACGATCGAGGACCCGCTCGACGAGAACGACTTCGAGGGCTTCGCCGAGATCACCGAGTCCAGTGGAATCCAGATCGTCGGAGACGACCTCTTCGTCACCAACGCCGAGCGGCTGCGGATCGGCCTCGAGTGCGGCGCCGCGAACTCGCTGCTCTGGAAGGTCAACCAGATCGGCACGCTCTCAGAAGCGCTGGACGCCGCCGACCTCGCGCACCGCTCCGGATACACGGTCGTCGTCTCCGAGCGCTCGGGAGAGACCGAGGACGCAATCATCGCCGACCTCGTCGTCGCCCTCGGCGCCGGCCAGATCAAGACCGGCGCACCGGTGCGCGGCGAGCGCACGGCGAAGTACAACCGCCTGATCCGGATCGAGGAGGAGCTCGGCGCGACCGCCTCCTACCCGGGCGATCCATTCTCCGCGGCAATTGTCGCGTGATCTCGAACTCGAGTGAGCTAGCCGATACCGGTATGCGGGAGCTGCGCGCCCTGGCCCTACAGGTGGCGACAGCCGGACTCGAGGCCTGCGACGTCGGCCGCGCAACCCGTGATGTGGTCGCGCTCACCGGTGCCGGCGTCGCGATCGCGGGCGTCGAGTACCCACTTGCCGACCACGCGCGCGTGGTCGTGATCGGGTCGGGAAAGGCCACGCTTGCGATCACCGCGGCGCTCGAAGGGATCCTCGGTGAACGGCTCGACGGCGGCGCCGTCGTCGTTCGCGAGGGCGCGCACACGCTCGCGCTCGAACGTGTAGACGTGCTCATCGCCGACCACCCCCTGCCCAGCGAACGCTCGGCGCAGGCAGCCAGGACGCTGACGGAGCTCGCCGCGGGAGTCAACGCCGACGATCTCGTCATCGCGGCATTCACCGGCGGCAGCTCAGCGCTGACCAGCCTCCCCCCCGCCGGCGTCAGCATCGAGGACAAGCGCCTCCTGCACGAGCGGCTGCTCGGCTCCGGGGCGCCGATCATCGAGATCAACTCCGTGCGCAAGCACGTCTCTGCGGTCAAGGGTGGCCGGTTGGCGGCGATGATCGCGCCGGCGCGACTTGTCAACCTGACCGTCTCCGACGTCGCCGGCGACGTGCTCGACGCGATCACCGACCCGACCGTCCAAGACACCTCGACAGTCGACCAAGCCCTCGAGGTGCTGCGTGACCGGGGTCTCTGGGAAGACCTTCCGGAGAGCATTCGCGAACACCTGGCGAGCGAGGATGCCCACTCCCCGCTTCTCGAGGCTGAGCCGCACACCGTGATGCTGGTCAACGGGGGCGGCGCCTGCGAGGCGATGGTCGCAACGGCCCGCGCTGCCGGAGTGGACGCCCATGTCGTCTCGACCCAGCTCGAGGGCGAAGCGGTCACGGTCGGATGCCAGCTCGCAGAGCTCGCCCTCGGCTGCCTGCGCGATGGTCGACCCGCCGCGCCGCCCTGCGTGCTCGTCGGCTGCGGCGGCGAGTCCACGGTCACGCTCTCAAGCAACGGTGCGGGCGGAAGCTTCGGCGCCGGCGGACCGAACCAGGAGGCGGCTGTGGCCGCGGCGCTGGCCCTGCCCGAAGGCGCTCCGGTTTCCGGCTGCTTCCTCGACACGGACGGATCCGACGGCGGCACAGAGGCCGCGGGAGCGATCGTCGACGGGCACAGCCACAGGCGCGCGCGCGAAGCCGGGATCGACCTTCACGCGGCGGTCGGCGACCACCGCTCCGGCGAGGCGCTGGCCGGGCTCGGTGACCTGATCGCCACCGGCCCCACGCAGACCAACGTCAACGACATGTTCGTGCTCGCGGTGGGCGACGGCGAAGCGGGCCGCTTTGAGCGAATCGATGATTCGGCTCGAGACCGTCAGCCGGCGGTTCGAGGACTTGCTCGCGGTCGATCGGCGTGTCGCTGGAGATCGCTGCCGGAGAGTTCTTCTCGCTGCTCGGCCCGAGCGGGTGCGGCAAGACGACGACGCTGCGGATGATCGCCGGCTTCGAGGAGCCCGACCGCGGGCCGTGTCTTTCTCGACGGCGAGGACGTGACGACGGTCTCGCCCAAGAAGCGCAACGTCAACATGGTCTTTCAGGACTACGCGCTGTTCCCGCACATGACCGTCGCCGACAACATCGGCTTCGGGCTGCGGATCAAGCACGTCGGCAAGGTCGGAGACCGCCTCCCGGACCGAGGAGATGATCGGGATCGTCCGCCTCGAGGGGCTCGCCGACCGGCGGCCGGGAGAGCTCTCCGGCGGCCAGCGCCAGCGGGTCGCGCTCGCGCGGGCGCTGGTGAACCGCCCGGCCGCGCTGCTGCTCGACGAGCCGCTCGGCGCGCTCGACCTGAAGCTGCGGCGCGAGATGCAGCTCGAGCTGAAGCGGATCCAGAAGTCCACCGGCACGACCTTCGTCTACGTCACCCACGACCAGGAGGAGGCGCTGACGATGTCGGACCGGATCGCGATCATGGACGGCGGTCGGGTCCAGCAGCTCGCCGATCCGCGCTCGCTCTACGAGCGCCCCGCGACCTCGTTCGTGGCCGACTTCATCGGCACCTCCAACGCGCTGCGGGTGACGGTCTCCAAACGCGACGGCGACCTCGCCGTGATGGAGCAGGGCGACGGCACGCGCATCTGCATCGAGTGCCGACGCGCCGCCGGCGAGACCGTGCAGATCACCGTGCGCCCGGAGAAGATCCGGATCGGCGGCGTCGACGACGACGCGAGCCGCTCGCGTGTCCAGGGAGTCGTCGTCGAACGCATCTACCTCGGTTCGCTGTCCCAGCTGATCGTCGAGCTCGCGTCGGGCGAACGGCTGATGGTTCATGAGCTCAACGACGACTTCGTCTCGAAGCGTGGAGGCGGGCGACTCGATTCAGCTCGAGCTGGTCCGCCCGCCACAGCCTCGTCGTTGATTCAGGCGAGACGCCGGCATGAACCCAGCTGCTGCCGACTCGCGAGTATCTCGGTCACGCTGGTGGCCGTGGCGCTTCCTCGGCTGCGGCGCAGACAGCGATCCCGCGGCGCCGGCGCAGGCTCCGGCCGATCCCGACGCGCCGGTCTCCGGTTCGCTCAGCGTCTTCGCTTACCAGGACACGATCACCGATGCCCTGCTAGACCCCTTCCGCGAGGCGAATCCCGAGCTCGAGCTTCAGACCGCCAGCTTCGGCTCCAACCAGGAGGCGGCGACAAAGCTGGCCGGGGGCTTCCGGGCGGACGTCGTCGAGGTCTGCCTAGACGAGATAACGCCCCTGACCGCGCGCAACCTGCTGCGGCCGATCGACCCGGACGGAATCACCGACTGGAACCGCCTGGTATTTCGCGACTCCGCCGGCGTCGTCGAGGCTGGCGAGGTGCTGGTCGTCCCGCTGTCGGCCGGTCCCCAGGGCCTGATCTACGACGCTGACGAAGTGCAACCGGGCGAGGTCGACTCCTTCGCCGACCTCTTCGATCCGCGGTTTCAACGACCGCGTCGCGCTGGAAGCTGATTACCCGCTTCCGGCGATCGCCGAGACCGCACTCGCACTCGGCATCGAGGACCCGATGAACCTGAGCTCCGAGCAGATCGAGCAGGTCAAGGACCACCTGATCGCCAACCGCGACCAGTTCCGGGCGCTCTGGCGCTCGGATGCTGATGTCGTCAATCTCTTTCGCTCCGGCGAGATCGTGCTCGCCGACGGTGGCCCAGGCCTTGCCCAGCGCATCCGCGAGACGGGCGTCAATGCGCGCTGGGTCTCACCCGTCGAGCGACCGTTGTCCTGGGTCTGCGGGCTGGCGATCACCCGCGACGCCGAGAACATCGACGCCGCCTACCGGCTGATCAACTGGCAGGCCTCGCCCGAGGCCCAGGCTATCCGGGCGCAGGGCGGCTACGTCGTCACGAATCCGGACGCGATCGAGCTCGTCGCGCCGGCCGATCGAAGCACCGCAGATCCCGCCTCGATCGAGGACGCGATCGCGGAAACCGAGCCGCCGCTTTACGACGAGTGGGTGCGTGCGTTCAGGGAGTTCCAAGCGAATTGAACGGGAGAGTGAAGATGAGACGGAGGAGCTTTGATTGGCACTCGCCCTGCTCGGCGGGGCACTGGTGGCAGGCTGCGGGAACAGCGGCAACTCAGCGCTGGCGCCCGCACCCAAGGATCCCGAGGGCCCGGCGACCGGGACGCTTCGGGTTTTCGCCTACGGCGACACCGTCCCCGACGAGATGCTCGATCCGTTCCGGGATGCGAACCCCGACCTCAACGTCGAGGTCGCCACCTTCGACTCGAACAAGGCCGCCGCAGCGAAGCTCGCCGGCGGCTTCGAGGCGGACGTCGTCGAAGTCTGCACGGACGAAATGCAGCCGTTGCTGGCCCGCAACCTGATCCGGCCGCTCGATCCCGACGGCGTCGCCGACTTCGACAAGATCGCCTTCTCCGACGCCGAGGAGGTGCGCAACGCCGCGGGCGAGGTCCTCTTCGTTCCCGCCTCAGCCGGCCCGCACGGCCTGATCGTCAACACCGAAGCGCTGCCTGCGGGTGCCGACTCCTACGCGGCGCTGTTCGACCCCGCCTACGCGGGACAGGTGGCGCTCGAAGCGACCCCGCTGACCGCGATCGCCGCCTCGGCGATGGCGATCGGCCTCGACGATCCGATGAACCTCACCGACGAGGAGGTCGAGCAGGCCAAGCAGAACCTGCTCGACAACCGCGACAACTTCCGGGCCTTCGCGGAGTCCGACGCGTCGATGGTCAACCTCTTCAAGTCGGGCGAGGTCTACCTCGCCGACGGCGGGCGCGGCACGGCGATGGCTATGGCCGACGATGGCCTTGCCGTCGAGTGGGTCGCCCCGTCCGAGGGCGCCCTCTCCTGGGTCTGCGGACTGGCGATCAGCTCGAAGGCCGAGAACATTCCCGCCGCCTACGAGCTGATCAACTACTACGCCTCGCCGGAAGCGCAGGCGATCTCCGCCGAGATGGGCTTCGTGGCGATGAACCCGGATGCGCTGCCGTTCGTCTCTGCGAAGTTCAAGGAATCGGCAGATCCCAGCAACCTCGAGACGGCGATCGCGCAGACCGAGCCCGAGAACGTCGAGATCTACGATCGCGCATGGCAGGAAGTCCTCGCCCGATAGGACATCGCCTGCGCCGTCGCGCGCCCGGGGTGGCGAGTGCCGCCCTGGTCGCGGTCGTGCTCGTGATCCTGTTCGGGCCGGTGCTGATGCTGGCGCTGTTCTCGTTCAACGACTCCTCAATCATCTCGTTGCCATGGGAGGGCTTCACGACACACTGGTACGCGGACGCCTGGGCCAACGAGCAGGCGAAGGACGCAATCGTCAACTCGCTGGTGATCGCATCGATCGTGACCGTGATCTCGCTGGCCCTCGGAACCGCCGCCGCCTGGGGACTGACCCGCCTGCGCTTCTTCGCCCGTGGCCCGATCGCCGGCCTGCACGGCTCGGTGCTCGTCGTGCCCTGGCTGATCATCGGTGTCGCCGGGCTGATCTTCTTCAGCGAAGCCGGCATCGCGCTCTCGCTGCAGACAATCGGGATCATGCACGTCGTGACGACGTTCCCGCTCGTCGTCGCGATCGTCGCCGCCGGGCTGGTGCGCTTCCAGCGCTCGCTCGAGGAGGCGGCCATCGATCTCGGCGCCTCGCAGCTGCAGATGCTGCGCTACGTCGTCCTGCCCCAGATCGCCCCCTCGCTGGCCGCGGCCGGCGATCTTCGCCTTCGCCTGGTCGTTCAACAACTTCGAGATCTCGTTCTTCGTCGGCGGCTTCGACCAGACGTTCCCCGTCTGGGTCTTCTCGATCCTGCGCCAGTCGGAGAACCTGCCGCTGGTCAACGCCGCCTCGACCGTGATCGCGCTCGTCCAGGTCGTCGCCGTGTTCGGCGCCTGGCAGCTGATCAAGGCGCTCTCGCGCCGCGCGCGGCGACGACAAGGGCTGAGCTCACGGACCTCGTCGCCGGGGCCGTGCGCTGATGCGCGCGACCGCTGCGCCCGCTCGGCTTCCTCGCCGTGCCGACTGCGATCCTCGGCCTCTTCTTCCTGGCGCCGATGGTCGTGATGCTGGTGATCGCCCTCCAGTACGGGGTGCTGACCGGCCAGGAGGGCTGGACGTTCTCGAACTTCTCGACCGTCCTCAACGATCCGCTCTACCGCGACGTCGCCGTGACCACGTTCGTGATCGCCACCTCGGCGATGCTGATCCAGCTCGTGATCGCGATCCCGCTCGCCTACGTGCTCGCCTTCAAGGCGGGCAAGTTCGAGCTCGGCCTGCTGCTCTTCCTGGTACTGGCCGACGAGCTCAACCCGATGGTCCGCATCTACGCCTGGCGGATGCTGCTCGGCCGCGAGGGCTTGATCAACTCGGCGCTGATGGAGATCGGCTTGATCAGCGCTCCGATCGACGCGCTGCTGTTCAGCAAGTTCGCGGTGATCGTCGTGCTCTCGACGAGCTTCCTCACCTACACCGTGATCCCGATCTACGCCTCGATGAAGGCGATCGACCGCAACCTCTTCGAGGCGGCCCTCGACCTCGGGGCGGGCTGGTTCACGACGGCCCGCCGCGTCCTGCTGCCGCTGATCGCCCCCGGCATCTTCGTGGCGCTGCTGCTGGTCTACATCCCGCTGTTCACCGACTTCGCCAGCCCGGCGCTGGTCGGCGGCACCGAGGGCTACATGCTTGGCAACGTCGTCAACGACCTGGTGCTGGAGAGCGGCGACCTCAACGGCGGCGCGGCGATGAGCATGCTGATGCTCGGCGCCTCGGCGATCTTCGCGATCCTCGCCTACCGCCTGACCAAGATCAAGCAACTCGAATCATGAGCGCCCCCTCTTCGAACTCACACTCAAGGTCTCAGGATTGGGACGTCGCGATCGTTGGCGGCGGCCACAACGGCCTCGTCGCAGCGTTCTACCTCGCCCAAGCGGGTCTGAGGACCGTGGTGCTCGAGCGACGCGGGTTCGTCGGCGGCTGCGCGGTCACGGAGGAGTTCGCTCCCGGCTTTCGGGCCTCGACCGGCGCCTACGTGCTGAGCATGCTGCGCGAACCCGTCTGGCGTGACCTTCGCCTGGTCGAGCGCGGGATTACCGTCGACCCGGCCGGCCCGGCGCTCAACCTCGGTCCCGACGGGTCGGCGCTGCTGCTGGACGACGACCTGAGCACCACGCGGGAGCAGTTCGCGCAGTTCTCGGCCGCCGACGCGCGAGCGCTGCCCGAGTTCGAGGCCGAACTCGCCGAGATCGCCGGGCTGATCACGCCCCTGATCGACACGACGCCCCCGGACCCGCGGAACCTGCGCCCGCGTGAGCTCGCCCGCATCGCCCGCCTGGGAGGCATGGCCGCCCGCCACCGGGCCAGATCGGCGACGCCCTCTTCCTGTTCGGCACCTCGGCTACCCAGTATCTGCGCGAGTGGTTCTCCTCCGATCAGGTGCTGGCGACGCTCGGCTGGCACGCAATCAACGACTCCACGGCCGGGCCCTCGACGCCGGGATCCGCCTACGTCCTGCTTCACGATCACGCCTCCGAACAGGCGGGAGGGGGAATCCGCCAGTGGGGTTTCGTGCGCGGCGGAATCGGCCGCCTGCCGGAGGCGATGGCGGACGCGGCAAGGGAGGCGGGCGCCGTGGTCCGGACCGAGGCCCCAGTCGAGAAGATCCTCGTCGAAGACGGGCGAGCGGCGGGCATCCTGCTGGCGGACGGCGAGGAGATCAGGGCACGCCGCGTCGTCTCCAATGCCGACCCGAAGACGACGCTGATCGGACTGCTCGACGAGGGCCTGCTGCCCGAGCGTTTCGCCGCGGCACTGAACGCCTACCGCTGCGAGGGTACGAGCGTCAAGATCAACCTCGCGGTGGATCAGCTGCCGATGGCCACAGCGCTCAGCGGTAAGAACGGCCGCGGCGCGCAGCCGTACCACGGCGGCATCGCCGAGATCAACCCCACGATCGCTCAGATGGACGCTGCCCAGGCCGAAGCGCGGGCGGGAAGGCCCGCGGGCGACCCCCACATCGAACTCTGCATCCCGACCGTGCATGATCCGTCGCTCGCTCCCGAGGGAAAGCACGTGGTCACGATCGATGTCAACTCCCAGCCCTACACGCTCGCCGAGGACGGCTGGGACGAGATCCGCGACCAGGTCGCCGACCGCGCGATCGCCAAGATCGGCGAGTACTTCCCGAACCTCCCCGGGTCGATCCTCGAGCGCCAGGTGCTGGCTCCGCCCGACCTCGAGCGCGTGCTCGGAATCTGGGGCGGCCACGCGCTGCACGGCGAGATGGCCTTCGACCAGCTCTTCAACCTGCGGCCGGTGCGCGGCTGGGGCGAGTACCGCACCCCGGTCGCCGACCTCTGGCTCTGCGGTGCCGGAACCCACCCGGGTGGCGGCGTGACCGGCGCCAACGGGCGTAACTGCGCCCGCGAGCTGCTGCGCGAGGCGCGCGGCCTGCGGGCACGGCTCGGTGGATCGCGATGAGCCCGCTCTATCCAGCAGCACTGGGACGCGATCGAGGCGCCCGTGATCGTCGTCGAGCCGCCGGGGCCACGCAGCCGCGAGATCTTGGAGCGGATGCAGGGCGGCGCCTACCTCGGTCTGTCGGAGGGCCTGGCGCCGCTGGCGCTGACCAGCAAGCAAGCCTGGACCGTCAGCGACGCCGACGGCAACGTCTACCTCGACTGCGTCTCCGCGTCGGCGTCGGTGCCGCTTGGCGCCGGCCGCGAGGAACTGCTCGAGCCGGCGATCGCCGCGGTCAGGAAGTTCGGCAACGAGGACAGCCACGCTCTCTCCTCCGAGCTGACCGCTGAACTCGGCGAGCGCCTGCTCGCCGTCACGCCGAAGTCGCTGACCCGCTACGACATCGCCCTCAACGGCACGGAGGCCGTCGAGATTGCGATCAAGATGATGCGCCGCGCAACCGGCCGGCCGATCATCATCGGCTTCCACGGCTCCTATCACGGCGAGTCCACGACCACCGCCGCACTCGGAGCCGAGGCGGCCGGGATCGCCAGCGGCCTGCGTGGCCTGGTGCCCGGGTTCGCACACGTTCCCTACCCCCACCCCTACCGAACCCCCTTCCGTGAGCCACGGCCCGGCGGCACGGGCGAATCGACGGTGGACTACATCCGCGACCAGCTGCTCTTCCACGCCGTCGACCCCGGTGACGTCGCCGGGGTCGTGATCGAGCCGATCCTGGGCTCCGGAGGCTGCGTGACGCCGCCCGACTCATTCTGGCCCGCGCTGACCGAGCTCTGCCGCGAGTACGACTGGCTGCTCTGTGTCGATGAGGTGAAGACGGGGATGGGACGCTCGGGGAGACTGTTCGCGAGCGAGCGCTGGGATCTCCAGCCTGACCTGATGTGCCTGGGCAAGGCACTCGGCGGCGGCGTCATGCCGATCGGCGCCCTGCTTGGATCGGAGCGCGTACTCGGAAGCTTCCGGGACGTCCCGACCGGGAGCACCTGGGCCTGGCTGCCGGGCGCCTGTGCCGCCGCGCTCGCCACGCTCGACGTGTTCGCGGCGCAGCCGGTGCTCGAGAACGTGGCCGAACTCGAACGTGTCGCTTCCGAGCGGTTGTCCGATCTGCGCGACCGCTTCGAGCGGATAGGCGATGTCCGCGTCGCCGGCTGTTTTCAGGCGATCGAGTTCGTTCGCGATCGCGAAACCGCCACCCTCGACTCCGAGCTTCAGGGTGCGGTCGCCGAGGAAATGCTGCGACGAGGAGTGCTGGCCGACTCCTCGACCACCTCGATCAACATCCAGCCTTCGCTGGTGATGCCGCCGGCGGCACTCGAGAGGGCCTATGAGATCGTCGCCGAGTCGATCGAAGCCGCCCTGGCAGCGGGGCAGCGATGAGCCTGACCACCGACCTGAGGGCGGAGCTGCGCGCGATGGACGACGCAGGGACCCGCAAGCGCATCCCTGTCCTCAACTCGCCGCAGGGTCCCCTGGTCGAGATCGAGGGCCGCGGCGAGATCCTCTGCCTCTGCTCCAACGACTATCTCGGGCTGGCCAACCATCCCGAGGTGGTCGCAGCCGCGGCCGAGGGCCTCGCCCGCTACGGGGCCGGCACCGCGTCGGTGCGTTTCATCTGCGGCACGTTCACCCCCCACCTCGAGCTCGAGGCGGACCTCGCGGAGTTCTGCGGGACCGAGGCGGCGCTCACCTACGGTTCCTGCTGGAACGCAAACGCCGCACTGCTCGACGCGCTCTGCGACCGCCCGACGGCAATCTTCTCCGACCGCCTCAACCACGCCTCGATCATCGACGGGATGCGGCTTGCGCGGCCGGCGCACAAGGCCGTCTATGAGCACTCCGACCCCGACGAACTGAAGAGAACCCTCACGGAGGCCCCGAGCGTCGAGCGCCGCCTGATCGTCACCGACGGTGTCTTCAGCATGGAGGGAGACCTGGCGCCGCTGACCGAACTCGCCGAGATCGCCGCTGGACACGAGGCCACGCTGATCGTCGACGACTCGCATGGAATCGGCGTCGTCGGTGACAGCGGCCGCGGAGTCCTCGAACGCGACAGGCTGATCGGACGCGAGGACATCGTGATCACAGGCACGCTCGGCAAGGCACTCGGAGGAGCCGCGGGCGGATTCGTGGCCGGGACACAAGCCCTGTGCGACGTGCTCAAGCAGCGCTCGCGCACGCAGCTCTTCTCGAACGGGCTGCCGCCTTCTGTCGCCTGCGGATCACGCCGGGCCCTGGCCGAGCTGAGCGGGCACCCCGAGCTTGTCGGTCGGCTGCGCGAAAACACCGCGACGTTTCGGACGCTGCTCACCGCGGAGGGACTCAAACCCCTGCCCGGCGAGAGCGCGATCGTGCCGATCATCGTCGGCGCCACCGCCGATGCGATCAAGGCAAGCGAACTGCTCCTCGATCGCGGCGTCTACGCAACAGGGTTCGGCTACCCGGTCGTTCCCGAAGGCACGGCGAGAGTCCGGGTACAGGTATCAGCGGCGCTCGAGACGGCGCAGCTCGAGCGCGCCGCGGCGGCGATCGGCGACGTTGGCCGAGAGCTCGGTCTGACGGCAGCTGACTTAAATTCCTAAAGGGGTCTGACCCCTTTAGGAAAGGCGACGCGTTAAACCCGCGTGCCCACCACGACGATGTACTCCTGCTCGAAGCGAGCCGAGCCGTCACCGCCGCGGTTCCACTCGTCGCAGAAGGCGTCAAGGGCCGCGTCGAACTCCTCCTCGCGGCCGTTCTTGACGGCGTTGGCGCGGGCGACGATCGTCGGGCCGTAGAGCCCCTTGAAGTGCTCGCCGTAGGCCCGTGCCTCGGTGAAGGCGGTGATCGTCAGGTCCTCGCGCTCAAAGCTTGTCCACTCGACCCGGTCCCCGAAGAGCTCGCGAATGTGATCCTCGCCGCCCCAGAGCGGTGGCGGCTGGGCGCCCGGCGGTGGCGGCGGCGCGAACGGGCCCATCGTCCGGAAGAGCGCGCCGATCATGCCCTCGGGAGTCCAGTTCAGCATCGCGATCGTGCCCCCGGGCCGGCAGACCCGCACGAACTGGTCGGCCACCTTTTCGTGAAACGGCGCGAACATCGCTCCGATCGACGACATGACGACGTCGAAGGACGCATCGTCGAAGGGCAGGTTCTCGGCGTCGGCCTCGGCCCACTCGAGCTCGACCCCGGTCGCTTCGGCTCGGCGGCGACCGTCCTCCAGCAACTCGGGAGTCAGGTCGCTGGCCGTCACCTCGGCACCGGTTTGGGCGGCGGGAATCGAAGCGTTCCCCGTGCCCGCGGCGACGTCGAGTACGCGCATCCCCGCCCCGATTCCAGCGGCTCCGACTAGCCGCGGCCCCAGCGGCAGGAGGAATGTCTCGACCATCTCGTCGTAGTCCCCCATCGCCCACATCTTGCGATGGCGTCCCTTGAGCTCCTGATCCTCCGGCGTAACCGACACATCTGCCTCCTTGTAGGTCTCAAGAGCGACCCTATCGCAGCCTCGATCCGGAGGACGGTATATCTAGTCAGATATACTCAGGCTATGGATACCGCTGAGGTTCTTCGCGCCGCCCGTGGTCGGATGGCTCTTACCCAGACAGAGCTGGCCAAGCGAGCCGGCACTTCCCAGGCGACCGTTTCCGCATATGAGCGCGGGTCGAAGACTCCGACTCCGGCGACTCTCGCACGACTCCTGGCCGCAACGGGGCTGCGGCTAACCGCGGTCCCTGGGTCCTGCGCGGTGAGGACGCCCTCCCGAGAGGAACTCGAGACCAGAGGCCGCGTTCTCGCCCAGGTGGTCGATCTCGCCCAGCGACTGCCTTCCCGACGCGGCGCAGCGCTTCGCTACCCGGGCATTCGCCAGCGCGGGTCGAGGCGATGAGGCTCGCGCAGCGTCTGTTGGCCCTCCACCAGGCTCTCTCGGATGCGAAAATCAGCCACTCGTTCGGCGGAGCGATCGCACTTGCGTATTGGACGCTCGATCCGCGGGGAACGTGGGACATCGACATCAATCTCTTCCTCCCCGCGACCGAATGCGAGCGAGTCCTGGCGGCATTGCCTAGCCAGATCGCTCACGATCGAAGTGCGGTCAGAACCATCAAGCGCGACGGCCAGGCGCGCCTCCACTGGGAGGACACTCCAATCGATCTTTTCTTCAGTTACGAGCCGCTTCACGATCTGGCCGCTCGAAACAGCCGAATCGTCCCGTTTGAGGGTCATCAGATTCCCGTCCTCGGCCCAGTTGAACTTGCGGTGTTCAAGGCCGCGTTTGACCGCACGCGTGACTGGGCAGACATCGAGGAGATGTTGATTGCGGAGACACTTGACCTTGACGCGGTCCGAGCACATCTTGTCGCCCTCCTCGGTGAAGACGACGAGCGCCTGCCCCGCCTCGACGACGCCCTGCGCCGTGCCAACAAGGAGGCAAATCGTTGAGAGGACTACGGTGACAAACTCCACCCACGAGACCAAACCGACCGGTTAGGGTCTGGTCATGGCAAGGACTCGTGTGGGTGTGGGCCGATCCTCATTCGTTGCGACAGCCGCAACCGTGACCATTGCCGCATGGTTCATGCCGGTTGGCCCGACTTCGTCGCCCGCGGCAAGCGACGAACTTGCTGGAGCCCTCGAGACGGTCGTCGACACTGGCATCCCCGGCGCGGCTGCGGTCAGCCGCGGCTACGGGTCGGTCAGGCTGCTGCGGACCGGCACCGCGTCGCTGGGCGACGAGCGGCCGATCCGGCTCCACGACAGCTTCCGGATCGCCAGCGTCGCCAAGACCTTCAGCGCCGTACTGACCCTGCAGCTCGTCGACGCCGGGCGGATCAAGCTCGACGACACGGTTGAGGACTGGCTGCCCGGCCTGCTCAAGCACGGCAAGCGCGTCACGGTCGCCCAGATGCTTCAGCACACCAGCGGCCTGCCCGACTACGTCAAGGACGAATCGTTCCTTGACGAGTTCGTTGCCGACCTCAAGGCTCGCTGGCACCCGCGCCAGGTGCTCTCCTTCGTCGCCGAGAAGCCGCTCGAGTTCAAGCCGGGGTCCAAGTACGAGTACTCCGACACCGACAACATCGTCCTCGGGCTGCTCGTCAAGAAGGCCGGGCACACCTCCTACACCCGGGCGCTTCAACGCGGGATCCTGCGCCCCGTCGGCATGCCCGACACGTTCCTGCCTCACGACACCGCTATTCCGCGTCCGTTCATCCGCGGCTACCAGTTCGACGACGGCAACGGCAAGGGCGAGCTGGTGGACTTCTCGCGCGCCATCAACCCGTCGGCGGCCTGGGCCTCGGGCGGGATCGTCTCGACGCTCGGTGACCTCTCGCGCTTCTGGCGGGCGCTGCTGCGCGGCCGGCTGATCAGCCCGGAGCTGCTCGACCTGATGGTCTCCGACCTGGTCGAGGGCGGCGGCTCGCCGCTCGGGCCGGGGCGCAACCAGTCCGGCCTCGGCATCTTCGCCTGGACGATGCGCTGCGGGACGCTCTACGGCCACACCGGCAGCTTCCCCGGCTACCAGACCTTCTCCGGGGCGACTCGCGACGGCAGCGTGTCGGTTGTCGTGCTGGCCAACGGGACTGCGCCGTCGCAGCGCGGCACGCGCGCCCAAACGCGCGCCTACCGCGAGGCGGCCTGCGCGGCGATCCGGGCCGGCTGAACGGGCCCGGTCCCTCATAATCCTGCGATGCACTTTGACCTCAGCGTCCTCGAAGAAGGACTCGGCGAGATCAGGGCCTCGCCGCCTGACCACGGCACCGTCGAGCTGATCGTCGCGCGTCCGTCCGTGGATGAGCGCGAGCTGCTCGACGTCGGGCAGCTCGACCTCTGCGAAGGCCTGGTCGGCGACACCTGGAAGGGCCGCAAGAGTTCGGCGACGCCGGACGGCTCGCCGCACCCCGACCGGCAGCTGACGCTGACCAACGCGCGTTTCTCGGCGCTGATGGCGGGCGAGCACGAGCGCTGGGCGCTCTCCGGCGATCAGCTCTACGTCGACCTCGATCTCAGTCCGGCCAACCTGCCACCCGGCACCAGGCTCAAGCTCGGCACGGCAGAGATCGAGATCACCGCCGAGCCGCACCGCGGCTGCGGCAAGTACTCGGCGCGCTTCGGCCTCGACACGCTCAAGCTCGCCAACTCGGAGCTCGGACGGGAGCTGAACCTGCGCGGGGCCTACGCGAAGACGGTCAGTTCCGGGGTCGTCCGCGTCGGCGACACAATCAGCAAGATCCCGACGCGCTGACGCTACCGCAGGTCCGGAAAGGTGACGATATCCAGGTCGAGCTGGAGCTCGTCCGAGTGCTCGCCGGGCTGCCCCGGATCGAGAACCGTCCACTCGGTTTCAAGCGGCAGTCCGGGGTCGCCGGCGGGGGCAACGCGCCGGCCTCCCGGTCCTCGAGCTCGTCGAGCGTTCGAACGACCGTGCCGTCGGCAACCGCATGGACCGGCGCGCCGTATGCATGCCAGGTTCGCGGGTCGCGGAGCGCTGATCGCCGGCGGCGTCGCCAGCGAGAGGTCCCAGGGGGCGAACAGGTAGTCGATCGACTCCGGTTCGGGTGACCCGGACGAGTAGCGACTGGCTCGGGGCAAGCTCGGTGCCCTCAGCGGGACTGGTCGAGAGCTCGAACGCGGCGTTAGGTTGAGCGGGGTGCCTACCACGCTCTACGCGGTTTACACCTCACATCCGGCCCATGCTGCGCGTCTGATGCTGGAGCACAAGCAGATCGAGCACAAGCTGGCCTACCTTCCGCCTGGGACCCACGCGGCCGCGGTTCGGGCACTCGGCTTCCGCAGCGGCACGGTTCCAGCCCTGAAGCTCGACGGACGCCGGATCCAGGGCTCACGCTCGATCTCCCGGGCGCTCGATGAGGTGAAACCGGAGCCAAGACTCTTCCCCGCCGACCCGCGGCAACGGATCCTCGTCGAAGAAGCCGAGCGCTGGGGCGACGAGGTCCTGCAGCCGATTCCCAGGCGGCTCGGCGGCTGGCTCTTCGCCAACCGCCTGGAGTTGCGCGCCAACCTGATCCGTGAGCAGCACCTACCAGGGGCCGAGCTGATCGGCCGGGCCGGCCGGCCGGTCGCCTGGTACTTCGCCCGCAAGGTCGACGCCTCCGACGGCGATCGCATGGCGCGGCTGGCGGCGACGCTGCCGGGCGTTTTCGACCACGTGGACGGGCTGATCGAGGCGGGGACCATCGGCGGCGAGGAGCGCAACGCGGCCGACTTTCAGATCGGGACGTCGATCCGCCTGCTGATGTCGTTCGCGGACCTGACCCCACTGCTGGAGGACCGCGCAGCGGGGAGGCACGCGACGGCGCTGATGCCCGACTACCCCACCGGCATCCCGGCGGGCTTCATGCCCCCGGACTGGCTTGTGAAGATCCGTTAGGAGCGGCGATCTTCAAGGCTCCCGTTCCCATTGATCACGTAACGCAGGGAGGTCGGACATCTCACGCGGACCCGGCTCGTGGCCCTCAAGCGACCACTAGCATGCGCCGCATGTGGGGCGGTAGCCGTTTTCGCGGGGACGCGGCGTGCAGACTTGTGGTCGGCGTGCTGGCTTTCGCCTGCACCGTCGTGCCGGCGAGCGCAACCGCAAACCTCGGCGACGGTGCCGGACCGGACGAGCCGTTGCTCGGCGTTCCGGGGTTGGCGGGGCTGGTCACGGAGCGGACCGAGCTGACGCTCGATCCCGACTACTGGACGCAGTTCGTCCGCAACGCGCTGCAGACGACCTACATCGCGCCGCTGCCGGTCGACGCGATCAAGCTCGAGCAAGTCCTGCCCACCTCCCCGATCGCAGCCGGGGGTCGCGTTTACCGGCTCCCGCGCAGTCCAGTTCCCCTCGGCGGAGTCGAGTACGAGTGGCAGGGCCAGACAAAAACGGTCGCCCAGTTCATGCGCACCAGCGAGACCGACGCCACCGTCTTCGTGCACGACGGGGCGGTCGTCTCCGAGCTCTACGAGAACGGCTGGTCGGGCAGCACCCGTCACCAGCCGTGGTCGGTGACGAAGTCGTTCATCTCCTCGCTGGTCGGAATCGCGATCTCCGAAGGCCGGGTGCGTTCACTACGCGACCCGATCGATTCCTACATCCCGAGACTCCGCGGAACGGCCTGGGAGGGCACGACGATCCGCAACCTGCTCGAGATGGAATCCGGGGTGCATTGGGACGAAGGCACGCCGGTGCTCGTGGTCAACACACAGGTCGAGCAGTGGATCGAGGCGATCCTCGACTATTACACCGACGGCGAACTCGGCCAGACCCGCAACGAGTTCCTTGCCTCGCTGCCGCGGGTCGCCCCCCAGGGCACTCGCTTCTCCTACAACAGCGGCAACACCCAGGTACTGGGCTGGATGCTCGAGCGCGTCTACCACCGGCCGCTCAACGAGGTGCTGTCCGAAAAGCTCTGGAAGCCGGCCGGAATGGCCACCGACGCGCGCTTCATGACCGACCGTGTCGGCGACGTGATCGGCTCGCAGGGCCTATACGCGCGCTCTCTGGATTTCGCCCGCTTCGGCGAGTTGTTTCGCAACGGCGGCCGCACGCCGTGGGGCCGGCAGGTCGTACCTCGCGCCTGGGTCCGCGCGTCGACCACGATGACCAAGCATTCCGACGGTGAGTACGCATTCCAGTGGTGGCATGGTCCCGAGCCCCGTAGCTTCGAGGCCTCCGGGCTGCTCGGCAACAAGATCTCGGTTGCGAGAAGCTGCTCGCTGACGGGCGTGCGCCTCAGCCACACGCTGGGCATGAGCCTCGAGAACGGGTTCAAAGTGGTCAGCGGCGGCGACGAATGGAGCGTCGTGTATCAAGCGGTCGCCGAGCGCCTCGGCGGCTGCGGCCCCGCGAGACGGGCTCCGTAGGCTCAAACGCCGGCCGCATCGCGTCTTCGAAGTGCGGCAGAGCGCCATCGCGGGGGCGGGGTTTCGCTATCGTGCGCCCTGTGACTGGTCGAGGCCATCTCAGGCAGGGTGTGGTAATCGCGGTCGTGGCAGCAGCCGCGCTGGCCGGTGCCACTCTCTCGAACGCGGAGCGCTCTGCGCGCGCCGCGACGACCGTCAAGGGAGCCGGAGTCGGCAAGGTGAAGCTCGGCAAGGACTACGACACGCTCCGCGACGCACGGCTCGTCGGCAAGCTCAAGCCGGGCTGTGAGCTCGCCGAGGGCAGCCGCGCCGCCAAGCTGAAGTCGCCACTCACGGGCGTGGTCAACTTCACGATCGACGGCGAGCCACGCGTGGAGACGGTCTCGATCACGGCGGGAGGAGTGACCAAGGAGGGAATCGAGGTCGGCTCGACGCGTCGGGAGGTCAAGGAGGCCTATCCGAGCGCCAAGCTCAACAAGGACACGGTCGACGTTTTCGGGATCATCGACGTCAAGGTCCCGAAGCGCGCCGGCGGCAAGTTCCATATCGCGATCGACGCCGAGACCAAGACAGTGACTTTGTTCGGGATCCCGGTTATTCCGTTCTGCGAGTAGCGCCAGGCGCGGTCCTCGCCGCCAAGCAATTGGATGCCGTCGCCGGCTCAGGGAGCCTCAGCGCCCGCGCACGACCACGACGGCGCTGCGGTCGGTGAAGGCGAAGCCCCCCTTCGTCGAGCCACTCGCCGAGCAGCGGAGCTTGCTGCCCCTGTCACGCGGCCGAAGCTTGAACCACCGGCCGTCATCGCGGGGCAGACGGCGCCCAACGAACCACTGATAGGTAACGACTTCGGTCGGTCTGATGACCCACTCGACCGTACAGCGGACGCGTTCGCCGACCCTGGCCCTGCCGACGACCTCGGGAGCGCCGGCGGCGAATGGAGCCCAGTGTGGCTCGTCGGAGGCCAGATAGGCTGCGGCCCTCGAGGCGTCGCCGTAGATCTCGGGGTCGCCCTCGGTCCCGCAGGCGCTTCCGTGGCTGACGACGCCGATGAGCCTGGGGCCATCTCCAGAGTCGGCCAACAGGGGACCGCCGCTGTCGCCGAAGCACCCAGAGGCAAACGGGGGCGCTGCGCCAGGGCCAGGCAGACGTGGATCACGCGTGCAGATTGACCACTTCCGGATCACCGGCCTTTTCAGCTCCGGCAGGCAGTCCGCCTTCGCCTGCACCTTGACGACCGCAGAGCGGAAAGTGCCCTCCCCCCTCGGCCTGCGACGGACGAGCTTCGAGGCGCCGAAACCGATCGTCGTCGCCAGCGTCCCCGGGGCGGTGAGGCCCTCGTCGGCCGCGGCTATCGTCACCGGCGCCAGCTCGGTGATCGGCTCGTCGAGCTCGAGCAGCAAGAGGTCAGGCGCGGCCGGCGCGTCACTCTCCTGGCGGGCTCCGACGCGAACACTGACTGGGTGGATCCCGATGCGAACCACCTCGCCCACGATCTCCTCGGGGCCCACGAGCACGCGCTTTCCGATTCCGGTCAGCTGGCTGCAGTGCGCCGCCGTCAGCACCCGCGATGGGGTGATCAGGGAGCCCCCGCAGAAGTCCGTTCCGTTCCCGACCCGAACGAAGAACGGATAGTCGGCACGGTCCGCCGGTTCGCCGCCAACGACCGCTGGACTTACGGGCGCGATCGTGAGCGCAGTCGCCGCCGATGCGACAGCCGCGATCGCGAAACGTCCCGTCCTTCCGGCGAAACCCGCCACGGCGCGAAGGTATCAGCGTCTGCCGCGAAACAATGCGATCAAGCGCCGGGCCGCATCGCGTCTTCGAATCCCGGCAGCGGCTTGATCAGCGGATCAAGCAGCTCCCCGGATTGGGCGGACGTCAGTACATCGCCAGGCTCGAGCTTGATGAAGTCGCGGGCGGTCGGGTCGAACTCCCAGACGTCTTCGCCGATCAGGCGGCACTGGTCGTCATAGGGCCAGATCATCACCTCGCGGCTCTTTGTCAAGTAGGTCGCGTCGGCATCGAATTCGGCACTGGTGGCGGCAAGCACCGCGCCCGGGGTCTGCTGATACATCGTCGATCTGGAAACGATCATGTGATCGCCCACCGCAAGCTGCTCGTCCTCGACGTAGAAGATGTTTTGGTCCATTTCGGTCCACTCGCGATAGACCGCCTCAACCTGCTCGCTGCCGTCGAGTGTGAGCGTCTGATCGAGCATGTTGAAGTGGTATACGGGGTGCTCGACTGTCATCTCGGAGGCGAAGATCTCCTTGTAGCGCCCGGCCATCTCGAGATTGCGGTGGCGGTCGTAGGCCTGCAGTAGATAGCGGTGCCTGAGGTTTTCGGTCTCTTCCAGCAGCGCCCGGACGGCGGCGTTGGTCTGGGTGATGTCGAACTCAGGCATTTCTGTGATCTCCTCGGTTGATTTGACGACGAACCCGCTCAGAGAATCCCGGCGGCCTTCGCCCCTTCGACCGTCAGCTCCAACACCTGCTGGGTGTCGTAGCGGGGCTCCCAGCTCAACTCGCGGCGAGCCTTGGCCGTGTCCATCGTCACGGAGCGGCGAGCCACCGCGATCCAGGCGAAGTCCTGGGGAAGCAGCCTCCCCAGTCGCGTCACCAGCTCGGAGGTCACCGACACCGCAGCCCCGGGCACCGGCACGGTTCGCCAGCCGAGCTCGCGGGCGATCTCCTTCATCGTGATCGTGCCGCTCCCGGCGATGTTGTAGATGCCGGGCGTTCCCTGGCCCTCGATGGCGGCGACGATCAACGTCGCGCAGTCGTCGTGGTGGACGAGCTGGAAGCTCATACCCGGATCGGGCAGCACCGGAGTGGCGCCGGGGATGATCCGCATGAGGTCTCGCTCGAGTGGGAACCGCCCGCCAACCTGGAACGTCTTGACGACCTCGTTGATCAGCGCCGGAGCGTCCGGGCCGCCGACGATGCACGGCCTGAAGATGTACACCTCCACCCCGGTTCCGTCGAGCAGTTCGTGGAGCAGTCCCTCAAGCTCGGCCTTCTGGGCCGAGTAGTAGAAGTCGTCCGTTCCGCTTGGCGCGACGTCTTCGGTGAGGACATCCGGGTTGGCGCTGTCGAACCCATAGGCGGCAACCGAGGAGGTGTAGATCAGCCGCTTCGTGCCTGCAGCCAGCGCCGCCTCGAAGACGTTGCGCGTTCCCTGCATGTTGACTCGCTGCGTCTCCTCGCGATCGTCCCCGAAGATGATGAAGGCGAGGTGGACAATCACGTCGGCGTCGGCGACCAACTCGTCGACCGTGGCTCGGTCAAGCACGTCACCACGGCGGTACTCAGTCTTCGTCCAGCCGCGCGCAGCCGGGTCGAAGGGCCGCCGCGCCATGCCGAGCACTCGTTGGACCTTGTCGGAGCGCTCCAGCTCCGCCAGCACCGACCGGCCGATCTCGCCGGTGGGTCCGGTGACCGCGACGGTCAGTCCCGATGCCATCGGCGCCCAATCTACGCCCTTGACGGCGAGTCGGCGCTACGCCGTCGTCTGAGCGGTCGAGCGGTGGGCCGTCTTCGTGGCAGCCGACGGCAACCCGAGGCCATGGATGGCCCTGCGAGGGGGAAAGCGAACCAGCGATTCGGCTTCCTCGTCCCAGAGCTTGAGACGGAAGGCGCCGGCGCTGTCGCGGATAGTCAGCTCCGGCGTCCTCTGAAACATCGGCTGTTGCTCGTGGGCGGCGCGAAGGTTGTAGTTGGGGATCCTGGCGCTGAGATGGTGGACGTGGTGAAAGTTGGCGTTGCCGACCGCCCAGGCGAGCGGCCGGGGCAGATGCAGATAGGAGCTTCCCTGAAGCGCGGCGAGCTCGAACTGCCACTCGCCCGACCTCTGGTAATAGGTCTCCTCGTACTGGTGCTGGACATAGAGCATCCAGGCCGCGATCGCCCCGCCCGCCACGAGCGTCGTTCCCTGAACGATCAGGAACGTCTGCCAGCCTGCGAGCAGACTCCAGCCGAGCGACCAGGTGAGGAGCGCAAGGTTGGTGGCCAGGACGCTGAGCAGGATCCGGCGCGTCATTCCCGCCTGGGGGAAACGGCGCTCGAACAGAAAGACCAGGCTCGGGCCGACGAGCATGATCAGCAGCGGGTTGCGGTAAAGGCGATACCCCAGCCGGCGCAGGAACGACGCGCCCCGGTACTCGGCGACGGTCATCGTGTAGATCTCGCCGGGGCCTCGCTGATCGAGGTTGCCGGTGTTGGCGTGATGGAGGCTGTGCTGGCGCTGCCACCATCGGTAGGGCGTAAAGAGCAGAAAGCCGAGCAGATGGCCCCAGCGGCGGTTCGCATCGCGCGATTCGAACAGCGAGTTGTGGGTCAGGTCGTGGAACAGCGAGTACATCCGGGTCAGGAAGATCGTCGCGGCGAGCCCCAGGGCCACGGCGGCGACGGGACCAGGCTGCACGAGCGCGACGAGGATCCAGATCGCCAGGTAGGGCACGACGACACTCGCGATCTGGCCGAGGCTGCGCCCGCGGTCGATCACCAGGTAGTCAGCGAGGTCCCGCTTCCATCGTTTGCGTTCCGGTTGCGCCATACCAACCAGTACGGCAGCGGCAGCGCGTTCGGATCAACGCAGCCAACGGGCTCCCGCCTGCTGCGCGGTCACCAAAGGACATCGACGCCATACGCATCGAGTCGCCGGTCGGAGCTGACCAGAGCGCACCCTTCGACCAGAGCTTGAGCAACGAGGAGGCGATCGAACGGGTCTCGGTGGTGCCACGGGAGGGACTCCACCGCTTCGGCGTGAAGCGCCGTCACCGGCAGGGGCTGAAAACCGAGCCGAGTCAGGGTCTGGGCCCAGCGATCTTCAATCGTCAGCTTGCCAAGTGAGCGCTTGATCGCGATCTCCCAGACGCTCGCCGCGCTAACCGCCACCTCGTTGTGCTCGTTCTCCATCGCCTGTGCGGCCGCGCTCGTCACGGCGCCCTTTTCGCCAAGCAGGAGCCAAACGGCCACATTCGTGTCGAGGAGCAGGCGCCTCACGCGTAGGGGTTGAAATCCTCAGGCAGCTCATCGAAATCCGTTGCCATGGAACCCTCGAGGTCACCCCAGATCATTCGCCTCCCCGGTTCGGCTGGAGCGGGCACGAGCAAGGCCACCCGTTCTCGTCCGCGACGGATTACGACCTCCTCGCCGGCCTCAACTCTGCGCAGCAGTCGCGAGAGATGGGTCTTCGCTTCCTGGACTGTCACCTCCATGGCGCCCCCATTCTAACTTAGGCGACCAAGTTGACCTGGTCAACAACTGCGGCTCAAGGATCAATCAGTTCGTGTTCGTGCATGAGCCGATCCTCGCGGGCCCGCTGTCACTGAACAAGACCTGATCGTGCCGAAACTGTGACGAAACTGGGCCGGGGCTCGGCCTGCCCACTAAGGCTGTGCGCGACGCGAGGCACGGGCGCGCTCGCACGCGTTTCGCAACTCGTCGCCTGCGTCGCGGACGATCGTTCGCAGGACCTGCGAGCGAGGCGCCGCGCCGCGGTGCAGCGCTCGCGCGGCGAGGCGCGCGGCATAGGCCGGTTCAAGGGCCTCCGCCGGCGCCTTGGATCGGGCGAAGACGTCGAGCAGATCACGCGCCCGCGCCGGGTTGGCCCCCATTTCGCGGTAGAGCTCGAGCTCGATCGGCGTGATGGCCTCGGCGCGCGCCAGCCGATTCGTCCACTGATAGGTCTCCAGGCACTCGCCCTCCCGGCGCCGCTCCCATGACGCCAGCGCGTGATCGAGCAGGGACTCGGAGTCCAGCCACAGCGCCACCGTTTCACCGAGCAGGCGGCCGAAGCGCATCGCGTCTCGGATTCCCTGGGCGCTCACCGGATCCTTGAAGTGCCCGGCGTCGCCCGGCAGTGCCCAGCCAGGACCGCAGGAGCGGCGAAAGAACGACGGGTGGTCTGTCGAGACGCGCACCTTCGAGACCTGCTCACAGCCCGCGAGTCGTTCGGCCAAGCCGGGGAGCAGCGCCAGAATCCGCTCGTATTCCGTCTGCGGGTCGGTCCTGAGCGCCGGCCCCGACTCGACGGGCGGCATCAGCAGCACCATCACCCTGCCCTTGTCGCAGGGAAACGCGACGCCGAGCTGTGGTCCGTCGCGCCACTGCGCTGCGGTCCGCCGCCATTCCTCGCGCGGGTCCTGCCAGTAGGCGAACGCGCAGGCGCGGCCGTTCGGGACGGCGCGATACGGATCGCTCGCGCCGACGAGCTCCGCCACGGTCGAGTGGCGCCCATCGGCGCCGATCACCAGGCTGGCGCAGACCTCGCGCGGGCCGTCAGGCCCCTCACCGCGAACCCCGACCACGCGGTCGTGTTCCCAGAGAAGCTCACGGACCCGGAACTTCTCGCGCACGTCGGCGCCGGCCGACCGCGCCGTCTCGACCAGCGCGGCGTCGAGAGCCGGGCGACTGACGCAGAGGGCGTAGTCGACCGCTCCGATCGGCGTGTAGTCGGCGCTGACGCTGAGGCCGCCGCCGTAGACGTAGGCGAGCGGCAGGCGCGGGGGCCCCGCCGCCTCGACCCGCTCGAGCGCCCCGAGCGCGGCCAGCTCAGCGACGCCTCCGGCGAACAGCAGATGGGTGGAGAGGGTGTCCGAGGGAAAGCCGTTGCGATCGAGCGCGACCACCCGCCGCCCGGCCCGGGCGAGCGCGGTGGCCGCAGCCGACCCGGCGCAACGCGCGCCGACGACCACGGCATCGACCCGCTCGGAGATCACGAACGGCGGCGCCCGGGGTCAGGCGCCGGGGACGTCGCCCTTGTGTTCGAACAGGCGTCCCGCCCTGATCTCGGCGGCCATCGCCTTGCCGTCGTCCCGGTAGCCGCTGCCGTCGGCGAAGGCGATCATGGGGACAGTTGCCTGGCCACTTGTCTCGCTCACCTCGGCGCGCTTGCTCTTGCGCAGCGGAGCTTCTCGAACCTCGTGTTCGATGCCCTGCTCCTCCAGTGCCTTCTGGACCGCATGACATCCATGCCACTCGCCCCTGAGGAGCTTGACCGGACATCGATGCAGAACGACTTTCTCCATCAGGCCTCCCGAATCGGATTGAACTCTACGTTTCAGCGCCTCACACGCCGTGTCGCAGATTAACGCCCCGTTAGAACCCACCGTCGACGGGCGTCGCCCAACCGTCTCGCCGCCGAGCCGGCGCCCGCCGCGCGGCATCGCGACCTGGCGGTGCCGGTGGCGATTTGGATCCCGCCGAGCAGATGCGCCAGAAAGAAGGGCTCGCCGTAGAGGTATTCGCTGTGGCCGAGCGCCGTGTACCAGCTGGGACCGCCGACGTTGCGGTGGCACCACGCCATCGGGTGATCGCCCATGTGGCCGTCGACGACCTGTCCGTTGAGAATCGACGTGTTCGGGTTGACGGGGTAGCTGCTCTCGTCGAGCGAGAGCAGCACCTGCACCTCGCCGCGTGGGCTGTGGTCGAAGGAGTAGAACTCGTCGTTGATGTCGAATTGCGCGGGCAGGTGCTTCGTCGAGGGGTTCGCCGGGGCCTCGTTGGTGATGCTGCCGTCGGTGTAGATCAGCTGGTGGACCTTGAAGAAGGCGCCGACGAGCTTGCCGTAGAAGGGCCATCCGTGCTCTGTGTCGGAGGCGGAATGGATCCCGACGTAGCCCCCGCCGCGGCGCATGTGGCGGCGCAGCGCCCGCTGCTGGGGGGGGTCGAGAACGTCGCCCGTCGTCAGCAGGAAGACAACGGCGTCGTAGCGCTCGAGGTTGCGGTCCGTGAACGCGGCCGGGTCTTCGGTGTGCGTGATCGCGAAGCCGTTCTGTTTCCCGAGTTGCTCCAGCGCGCCGACGGCAAGTTCGATCGAGCTGTGCCTGAAGGTCTCGGTGCGGGTGAAGACGAGCAGCTTCAGCCTCCCCGAGTCCGCCTTCGCCCGCCCCTGCGCCGGATCGGGTGAGCTCGGCGCGGCGATCACAAGGACCGCCGCGAGCGTGAACAGCGCGAGGCCCGCCGTGATGACCCTCACCAGCCACGCTCGCTGATCAGATCGCTGCGCTTCGGTGCGCTGCCGCCGGTGATCCCGCGTGCGATTCGCAGTGAGTTGGCCATGATCGTGTTCGTCGGGTTGTGGCCGGCGTAGGTCGGCCAGGTCGAGGCGTCGGCGATGTAGACGTTGTCGACCTCGTGCATGCGCCCGGAAGCGTCGCACACGGATCTCTTCGGGTCCTCACCCATTCGCGCCGTTCCCGCCAGGTGCGCCGTGTAGGTCCAGGTCGAGTTGATGATCGGGTAGGGAACGATGACCGAGCCGATCGCTCCCGCGACCAGCGCGTGCCAGGCCTCCATGCGGGCACCGAGCAGCGCCGAGGCGGCCCTCTCGTGCAGATGCGGGCTGTAGGTGATGCGGGCGGCGGGGACGCCGTGGTAGTCCTTGATTTCAGGATCGAGGTCGATCCGGTTGTCCGCCTGGGGAACGTCCTCCTGGACGAGCTGCGAGCCCGCGACCCGGCGATGCAGCACTCCAATCTTCATCAGTTGCTTGTGAGCGCCGCCCCAGGCGCTGACCAGCGAGTAGATCCCGGACTCCGAGAACAGCGGCACGCCGCCGCCGACCTGGACGAGGCCGCCCTTGATCCAGGGCAGGCCCAGCGCCTGAACCTCCGCCCCCTTGAACGGGCCCATCAGGTCATCGACCTGAAGCGAGTTGCTCTGAGCTCGCAGTGGATGGACCTCGGTCGCGCAGACCGCGGCTGCGAGCGTGAAGTTGTGGAACATCATGTTGCGGCCGACCTGGTCGGAGCCATTACCGAGGCCGTCGGGATGGGCCTTGCTGGCGGAGAGCAGCAGCAGCCGGGCGGTGTTGATCGGGCTGCCGGCGACGACAACGATGTCGGCCGAGATCCGCCGCCGCCGGCCGCCGTGGTCGACGTAGCGCACGGCGGTCGCGCGGCGGCCGTTGCGGGTCGTCTCGATCCGCTCCACGAAGGCGCGCGCGATCACACGCACACCCCCCATCCTCACCGCGGGGTTGAGCCAGGACACGAGTGCGTCGCCGCGCGCGTTGATCCCGCAGCCCCAGCCCGAACACATGCCGCAGGAGACACACGCCGGCCGGTTCTGGTAGCGGCGGGAGTTGACCGCGGCGGCCTGCGGAAAGGCCGTATAGCCGAGCTTCTCGCCGGCATCAGCGACCAGCTTTCCGGCCAGGGAGATCGGCTGCGGGCCCATGATGTAGGGCCGCCTGTGCGGGGACTGCTCGCGCGATCGCGGGGGCATCGCGTCGTAATCGCCCTGCACCCCGGTCTTGATCTCGACCTCGTCGTAGTAAGGCGCCAGGTCGTCGTAGGTGATCGGCCAGTCGGCGACGTTCGCTCCCGGGATCGGCCCCAGTTCGCTGAGGGTCTTGAAGTCCTGCTTCCAGAAGCGCGGGAACTTGGCGTTGTAGTGCAGGGTGGTTCCGCCGACGGCGGCGCCGAGCTGGCCGAGCGCGCCCTTGGCCGAACGCGCCACGCCATCGGCAGCCTCTGCCTGGCTGCGGCCGGTGTAGGGCTCGAGCAGCGGGTGCGGGAAGCCGAGCTGGCGGGCGGCCTTGATCTCATCGCTGCCGTAACGGGTGCCGAGCTTCGAGCTCGGCCTCTTGCCGAAACCCTCGCGCATGTGCCGCCCTCGTTCCAGCACGGTCACCGACCAGCCGTTGCGGGCCAGCTCCCAGGCGGCGACGCTGCCGGCCGCGCCCGAGCCGATCACAATCGCGTCACCCGCCATCGGTCTCCACCCCGAGGTGCTCGAAGATCGGCCCGAACTGCTCGCGCATGCCGCTCAGCGTGCCTCCCCCTGCTGCGATCATCGCCGCGACCATGTCCTCGCGGGCGAGGCCGGCGGCGGCGAGCACGCCGGGCAGCAGGGCCGCCGGGATCTCGATGTCGGCAGCGCTGGCGCCGGCGCCCGGCGGGTCGGGCTCCTCGATCTGCGCTCGCGTATACCCGCGCGGCTGAACGTCGCCCTCGTAGTGGGTGTACTTCCAGGCGACGAGGTCCTTGTTGCCGCCGTACTCCGGGGCTCCGTACATGAACTGCATCGTCTGAGGGACCGCGACGTCGATCAGCTCCGTGATCGCCCCGTCGCCGGAGGTCAGCAGGATCGCGCCGCGCTGTAGCGCCGGCGCATCGGCGAAGCTTCCGCCGGCGGCGGCGTCGAGGGCGGCGAGGCCCTCCCTGTAGATCTGCTGCCAGCCCCTGACCGGCCCGTTGAACTCGAGCTGCTTGCGCCCACGCGAGCCGCGGATCTGAAGCTCCCAGGCCTTGCTCTCGTAGGGGTCGAGGGCCAGAAAGTCCTCGAAGTGGTTGACCTTGGAACCGCCGCGATCGGAAAAGGGGCCACCGGCATAGATCCTCGGTGGGTCATCCCTGAAGGCGCCGAGGAGGGCGTCGATCGCCTCGGCACAACCCGCCTCGAGCGCCCCGGGCACCTCGTCGGCGGGAATGATCTGGTCGACGAGCGCGCGCAGCGTCGCCATCTCACGTTCGCTCAGGTAGGCGTTCTTGCCCGGCTCGATGGCGACCGCGATTCCGTTGAGGCCGGCCAGGTGCCCAGCAGCCATCAGCGCCACAGCGACGGCGGTGCCGTCCCGCAGAACCGCCCGCCGAGTGACGCCCTCTGCGTCCGGCCGCTCCTCCTCACCCTCCACACCCGAGAAGCTACCCGACGATGGGCATCGCCGCCGCAGTCAGCGCGGCCGTTGCGTTTTCGGCTACGCGGAGGAGCCTGAGAGCGCCAGCCCCTCCAACACCGACAGGTGGCAGGCGGCCATCTCCCCCAGGTCGGCGGTCGCGACGGCCTCGTCGGCACCGTGAATGCCATCGAGGTAGGTGCCGAGGTCGGTTGCCAGCACGGGCGCGAAGCCGTAGGCGACTGTGCCGCTCGCCTGCCGCACCCAGTGCGAGTCCGTGAAGCCGGGAGTGGTCAGCGGCAGCAGGGCCGCGCCCGGCAAACGCTCGGAAACCCAGGCTTCCAGCAGTCGGTAGAGCTCGGTGTCCACCGGCGAGGTGGTACCGCCCGCGAGCGGCTCGAGCAGCTCGAGCTCGTAGCGGCAGGCGCCGCCGACGGCGCGCTCGACCGCGTCGCGAATCTCGGCCTCGCCCTCCCCCGGCATGGCGCGGCAGTCGCAGATCACGTCCGCGTACGGCGGGATCACGTTCGCGGGTTCGTAGCTGCGAAAGCCGGTGGGCGTGATCGTCATCCGCGTCATCGCGGGCAGGCGATGCTCGAGCCACGGATGCAGGCGGCAGGCTTCGGCGACCGCCTGCTCGCCGCCCGTTGCGGAGATTCCCAGGGCTTCGAGCGTCAGCTCGGCTGCCCCCTCGAGGCACAGCGGTTGCGAAGCCTCGGCAAGCGCCTCGATCGCGACTGCCGCGCGGCGCACCGGGTTGTCGGCCGCCGTCGGGACGGACGCGTGCCCGGCGGTGCCGAAGACGCGCAGGCGCAGGGACGTGACCTGCTTCTCGCCGATCGCGAGGGTGACGAAACGGCGGCCGTCGCTCAGCTCCAGCAGCAGCCCCCCGCTCTCGTTGAGCGCGAAGTCGCAGGCGAGGTCGGGGCGCTCGCGCACCAGCCAGGACATGCCGACATCGGCGGTGTTTCGCTCCTCGTCGGCCTCGGCGACCAAAACCACGTCTCCGCGCGGCCGCACGCCTCCGCGTGCGAATGCCGCCATCGCCACCGCCCGCGCCGCCAGCTCGCCCTTCATATCGGCGGCGCCGCGCCCAAACAGCAGTCCCTCGCGAACCTCGGCGGCGAACGGCGGCACACTCCAGAGCGCGTCCGGGGCCGGGACGACATCGGTGTGTGCCATCAGCAGGATCGAGGGCCCGCCTCCCGTGCCCTTGATCCGCGCGATCAGGTTGAGCCGCTCGGGATCGGGCCCGACGAGCTCGCAGTGGACGCCGGCCCCTCCCAGGTGTTCCGCGACAAGCTCGGCCGCCGGTGTCTCCGCCCCCGGCGGATTCGAGGTATCGATCCGGATCAGCGCTTGGGCCAGCTCGGTGACCTCGGCCTCGAGCTCGGCCGCGCTCGCGGACGCGCTCACAGGCCCTCGAGCGCGGCCCGGCGCTGAGCGAGGGCCCGCACGGCCTCGATCGGAAAGGCGTCCTGCATCTCGCCGTTTCGCCGCCGGCCCGGTCGCGCGGCCACAAGGCAGTTGTAGACGGCTTCGTGAGCTGCCTCGTAGGCGGCGGCGAAGCACTGCTCGAGGCGCTCGCGCTCGACGCCCTCGCTCGATCCGGCGGCGAAGGCGATCCCGATCTCACCCGAGCCCTCACCCGCCCAGGAGCCGGCGCGGGCGAGCCCGAGCAGCGGGCGCAACGCCAGCCGCCGCAGCTGCTGCGGGGAGACGGGGACATCCGTCGCGCAGACCGCGATGCAGGAGCCGTGGGCCTGGCGCGGCTCCACCGCCGGCGGCAGAGTGCTGCCGAGCACGTCCAGGTACTCGCGGTTGCCGAAGTTGCAGAGCGCCAGCACCCCGACGTGGTGATCACCGAGGCGGCGCGAGGCGGTGCCGATGCCACCAGGGAAGTCGAAACAGCTCATCCCGGTGCCGGCGCCGACGCTGCCCTCGGCAACCTCGGGCCCGCGGGCCGCCAGAGCCGCGTCGACATCGCCCGCCACGACGGTGCGCGAGTCGGCCATGTCGCCGTCGTCGCACTCCCCCACCACCGGCAGCACGATGTTCTCCGGTCCGCGGCCTGAGGCGGTGACCGCCGCCTGAAAGACGGTGCCGACGGCGTGAGAGCCGCAGAGGTAGACGGGTGTCTCCATCACCCCGCGCTCGTCGATCTCGAGCTTTGCAGTCAGCTCGCCGACGCCGTTGACGGTCGCCGTGCCAGCGGGCGCCGGCAGTGCCGGCGGAGCGACGACGGTCACCCCGGTGGGCTCTCCGCTCGCGGCCTGCGCCGAGCCGACGAGCACGCCGGGGACGTCAGTGATCGCGTTGCGCTCCCCGGGCTCGAGGTGACCGACCGCTCCGGCGATCTCCCGCCAGCGCTCAGCGCTCATCGTCGACCTCCGTGCCAGCGTCCGCCACGCTCGGATCGTGCAGCATGCAGGCGGCCAGCTGGCCGGGGGCGCCGGCCGCGATCAGCTCCGGGTCGATCCGGTCGCAGGGCCCGAAGCGGCGCGGGCAGCGTGGGTGAAAGCGGCAGCCGCTGGGAACGTCGGTCGGGTCAGGCAGTTCTCCCGAGAGCAGTTCACGCCTGCCGCCGCCTCCGGCGGCCGGCACCGGCACCGCGGTCACCAGCGCCTGCGTATAGGGGTGCTGCGGATTCTCGATCACCTCGGTCGCCAGCCCGAGCTCGACGATCCTGCCCAGATACATGACGGCAATCCTGTCGCAGAGCGACCAGGCGAGGCTGAGATCGTGGGTGATGAAGATCAGCGAGAGCGAGCGCCGGCGCTGCAGCTCGACCAGCACCTGCAGGATCTGGGCGCGCACCGATGTGTCGAGCATCGAGACGGGCTCGTCGCAGATCAGGCCCTCGGGCTCGAGCACGAGGGCCGCGGCAATCGCAACCCGCTGGCGCTGGCCACCGGAGAGCTCGTATGGAAACTTCTCGCGAAAGCGCTCGGGGTCCAGGCCGACGTCGTGCAGGGCCGCGTCGACCCGCGCGGCTCGGCCCTCCTTCGCAAACCCCTGTACCAGCAGCGGTTCGGCCACGATCGTTCCCACCCGTTGCCGAGGATTGAGCGTTTGGTAGGGATCCTGGAAGATCATCTGCACGCGCCGGCGCAGCTCGCGCAGGGCTTCGCGCCCCGTGATCCCTCCATCGTCGAGCCGCACCTCTCCCGCCGCCAGCTCCTGAAGGCCGAGGACCGAGCGAGCCAGCGTCGACTTGCCGCAGCCGGACTCGCCGACGATCCCGAGGATCTCGCCGCGGCGCCAGTCGAGCGAAACTCCGTCGACGCTTTGGGCGGTGCCGCCTCGGGTGCGGAACTGGACCTCGAGTCCGTCCAGCTCCATCAGGTTCTCGGCGCTCACTCCTGCGCTCCGATCTCGACGGGCGCCGGAGCGGGCCACTCGTCCCAGGGCGCGAAGTGACAGGCGGCGTGATGGCCCGGGCGCAGCTCGCGCAGCGCCGGCAGCTCACGGCAGCGCGCCTGCGAGTATGGGCAGCGAGGGTGGAAGGCGCAGCCCGGCGGCGGGTCGCCCGGGTCCGGCGGGTGACCCGGGATCGGCACCGCGAGCCCGCGCTCCCCGCCGATCACCGGCAGCGACTCGAGCAGGCGCTTCGTGTAGGGATGCTGGGGATCGGAGAAGACGGCCTGCACCGACCCGGTTTCGACGATCCGTCCCGCGTACATGATCGCCACCCGGTCACATGTCTCGGCGAGCGCACCGAGATCATGCGAAATCAAGATCAACGAGAGGCCGAGGCTCTCGCGCAGGCGCTCGAGCAGCTGCAGGACCTGGGCCTGCATGACGACGTCGAGGGCGGTCGTCGGTTCGTCGGCGATCACCAGCGACGGATTGCAGGCCAGCGCGAGAGCGATCATCACGCGCTGGCGCTGGCCGCCGGAGACCTGGTGCGCGTAGCGGTCGGCCACACCCGCGGTCAGCCCGACCGTGCCGAGCAGCTCGTCGATCCGTTTGCGCAGCTCCTGCCTGGCAGGACGGCGTTCGTGCAGACAGATCGCCTCCTCGATCTGGTCGCCGATCTTTTGGACGGGGTCGAGCGAGTTCATCGCCCCTTGGAAGACGAGCGAGACGTGGCGCCAGCGCACATAGCGCATCCCCGTCTCCGTGCGGCGGCCGATGTTGACCGGCTTTGCCGCCCCCGGTGGGTGCAGCGTGATCGTTCCCGACTGCGACAGCGCCGGGGGCAGCAGCCGCATCAGCGCCAGCGCCGTCGTCGTCTTGCCGCAACCCGACTCGCCGGCGAGGCCGAGCGCCTCCCCCGGGTTGATCGCGAAATCCACGCCGTCGACGATCGCGTGCTCGCCGTGGTGAACGCACAACCCCTCGACCTCGAGCAACGCGCTCATCTCAGCCCCTCCCGCAGGCGCGGGTTGATGTGCTCCTCGAAGAGGTAGCCGAGCAGCGCCACCGAGAGGACCAGCAGGGTGATACAGAGTCCGGGCGGGATCAGGTACCACCAGGCCCCGGCGCTGGGCGCCCCGGCCTCGAACGCGTTCTCGAGCATCGTCCCCCAGGAGATCCGGGTCGGGTCGCCGAGTCCGAGGAACGACAGCGACGCCTCGGAGAGGATCGCGACGGCGACGATCAGCACGGTGTTGGCGAAGATCAGCGGCAGCGTGTTGGGAAGGATGTGGGTGCGGATGATGTAGGCGTCGGAGGCGCCGAGAGCGCGGGCGCGCTCGACGAAGGCGCGCTCCCTCAGCGTCAGCACCTGGGCACGCACGATCCGGCCGGTTCCCGCCCACGAGGTCAGGCCGATGACGACGATCAGCACCGTCAGCGAGGGGTCGAGCAGCCTCGCCAGCACGATCATCAGCGGCAGCGCCGGAATCACCAGGAACCAGTTCTCCAGACCGTCGAGGATGCGGTCTGTCCAGCCGCCGAAGTAGCCGCCCGTGAGCCCGACGACCGAGCCGAGCACTGCCGAGATCGCCGCGGCGGCGAAGCCGACGACTATCGAGACGCGGGCGCCGACCAGGAGCTGGGAGAACACGTCCGAACCCTGCTCGGTCGTCCCCAGCGGATGTGACCAGCTCGGCGAGGCGAGCACGTCGAGGCTCGAGGCGTAGGGATCGTCGGGCGCGAGCAAGGTGCCGAAGACCGCGACGAAGAGGAACAGCCCGAGCATCGAGACGCCGATGCGGCCGCGCCAGCTGCCGAAGAGCAGCTCTCGTGTGGTCTGCTCGCTCAACGCGACTGCACCCGCGGGTCGAGGGCGAAGTAGAGGCAGTCTGCGAGCAGGTTGGCGAAGATCACCCCGGCCGAGAAGACCAGGAAGGTGCCCTGCAAGACCGGGAAGTCCTTGTCGTTGATCGCCTGAAAGCTGAGCTCGCCGAGCCCCGGCCAGGAGAAGATCGTCTCGATTGTGATCGCGCCGCCGGCGACGGCGCCGAACTGAATCGCCGAGAGCGTCACCAGCGGCAGCAGCGCGTTGGGCACGGCGTGGCGGCTGACGACCTGCTCCCAGCGCAGGCCGGTAGCCCGTTTGACGGTGATGAAGTCCTCGGTGAGGACGTCGACCATCGACGATCGCATGATCAGGAAGTACTGGCCGAGCAGCATCAGCGTCATCGCCGTGGCCGGCAGGATCAGGTGCTCCGCGACGTCCTGGACCTCTGCGATCCAGCTCGTGAACTCAACGCCGGGGGTCATCTGCAGCCCGGCGGGTAAGACCTCGAGCCAGACCGCGAAGACGAGGATCAGGATGATCCCGATCCAGTACTCGGGCGCGGCGTAGGTGAAAAGGCTGAAGCCGAGCAGCCCGTCATCGGTTTTTTTGCCGCGCCGGGTTGCGGCGATCACCCCCAGCCAGCTTCCGATCAGCGTCGCCAGCAGCGTGCCTGTGCCGACCAGCAGCAGCGTCCACGGCAGCGCGTCGAGGATCTCGTCCCAGACGTCCTCACGGGAGCGCTGGCTGACGCCGAGGTCGAGGGTCAGCGTGTCGCCCATGTAGTCGAGGAACTGGCCGCCCAGGGGCCGGTCGAGGCCGTAGTCGGAGCGCAGCTTCTCGATCTCCTCCGGGGTCGCCTGAGGCAGGCGCGCGAGTTGCGTGGTCGGATCGCCCATCACCCGGAAGAGGAAGAAGTTGAAGACGATCACGAACAGCAGCGTCAGCAGCGCCGCGCCAACCTTGCCCGCAAGCCAGCGGCCGCTCACGCGGCTGACCTCACTCCTCCAGAGGATTTGAAATCAACCATCTAGCTCCAGGGGCTCGTTGTCGCGCCGTCCCCGGCGTCCGACCAGGTAGCCGCCGCCGGCTCCGATCAAGAGCGCCAGGCCGACCAGCACAAGCGAGGAACCGTCGTCGACGGTCGCGGCCCCGCCCCCCTCGGCTGGAGCCAGCGAGAGCAGGGGCTCGTATGAGACCGCCTCGCAGAGCAGGTCGCCCGTCTCCCCCGCAGGGCAGGTCGGCTCGACGTTGGCGATGCGGTCGCTGCGGTAGGCCTGCAGGTTCGGGTCGTAGGTCAGCACCAGATAGGGAAGGTCCTCCTGCGTGATCGCGACCATCTGCTCGATCAGCTGCTTGCGCAGCTCGGTGTCGAACTCGCCGGCCTGTTCGTTGAAGAGGCGGTCGTACTCGGGGTTGGAGTAAAACGCGTCCGAGGAGCCGCCGATCTCCTCGGTGGTCAGCAGCCCGAGCAGGAAGCTCGGGTCGTAGGGGTCCCCGCCCCAGCCCCAGATGAAGCTGTCGAACGCGGGCGCCGGCTTGCCGTCCACCTTCTGCACGGTCAGTTCGGTGAGCTTGCCCACGCTGACGACCTCGACGCTCATCTCGATCCCGAGTGGTCTCGTCATCTCCGAAACGAGCTTTGCCGCCTGGATGTCCTGCTGGGCCTCCGCCCGAACGTAGAGGTTGAAGGAGAGCTCCATGTCGTCCTTGGTGCGCGGCTCCTCGCCGTTCTCGATCCAGCCGGCCTCGTCGAGGAGCTGATCGGCGAGATCGAGGTCCGGTGGGTTGTAGTCGAGTTCGGGAACCTCGTAAAACGCCTTGTAGTAGTCCGGCAGGATGCCGTTGGCGATGAACGAGGTGCCCAGCGTCGTGATCTGGTTGATCTTGGTGCGGTCGACGGCCCAGCCGATCGCCTGGCGCACCGCCTGCTCCTGGATCGCCGGGTTGAACTCGGCGTCCGGGCAGAGGTCCGCCGGGCAGAGGTTGAAGGCGAGCTCGGTGTAGGCCGGCGAGGCGCTGCGGAAGGTCTCGATGTTGGGCTCCGTGCCGAGGCGGTCGAACGTCGTGTTCTGAACCTCGAGGTCGGCGTCGATCTCGCCGAGCTGCAGGGCCCGCTCGACCGCGTCCTCGGTGCCGTACTTGATGAACTGGATCTCGTCGAAGCCGGGCTCCTCGCCCTCCCAGTTGGGATTGACGTCCAGCGTCAGGATGCGGCCGCGCTCGTACTCGGTGACGACATAGGGGCCGCTGCCTACGATCGGCAGTTCCGGCTTGTAGCTGCCGGTGAGGTCGTCGATCGACTGCTTTCCCCAGATGTGCTCGGGCAGCATGTAGATGAAGAGGCCGCCGATCACGCGGGCATCCGGCTGACTCGTCTCGATCACGACCGTTTCCTCGTCGGGGGTCTCGACCGAGGTGACGTTTGTCGTGTAGCCGGCGAACAGGTCGCCCTCCTCGCCGAGTGTCTTCAGCGAGTACTTGACGTCCGCCGAAGTGATCGGCTCGCCGTCGGACCAGACCCGGTCGGCGAGCTTGAAAGTGACGGTCTTGCCGTCCTCGGAGACCTCCCAGCTCTCGGCGATGCCCGGCACCGGCTCCAAGGTCTCGGGATCGAAGTTGACCATCTGATCCCAGATCAGCGCCCAGATCGTGTAGGCCTCCTCGTCCAGTCCGACGAACGGATTGAGGCTGGTCGGATCCTGGCCCCAGCCGATCTTGAGCACCGAGGTTCCGCCCTCGTCCTGAGCCGCGACCGGCGCGGGGCCGGATACCGAGAGCCCGAGGTAAAGCGTCAGAACGGTGGCCAGCATCCAGGCGCCCGTCCCGAGTCGCGACAGCCGGGAGGCCGCGAATCTCATTTCACCACCGCCGCTTCGATCACATCGAGTGTCTTGGCGCCGGCGTCGAGCCGGACCCTGGCGCCCAGCGGCATCGTCGCCATGTGCTTGCCGTGACCGACCGGGACGTTTGCGATCGCCGGGATCCCCAGCGGGGCGATCAGCTCATCGAGCATCTCCTCCAGTGAGAGCACCGACTCGGGGCCCTCAGGCACCGTCTGGTAGTTGAGGTTGACGTTGGTGCCGAAGACCAGGCCGGCCGCGTTCTCCAGCTTGCCCGCTCGGATCAGGTGGTTGATGGCGGTGTCGATCAGGTAGAGCTCGCTGTTGAGGTCCTCGATCACGATCACGCAGCCATCCGTCTCGACCTCAAACGGCGTACCGATGCTGGCGCAGAGCAACGTCAGGCAGCCTCCGGCAAGCGGTGCCTCGGCGACCCCGTCGGAGATGGTCAGCACATAGGGATCCTCGGGGTCCTCGAACACCCGGCCGAGAGGCTGTGGCTGGAAGGCGCGGTGAAACCACTCCTTGGTCTCGTCGGTGAGCTCGTTCTTGCGTCGCGTGAAGCGCAGGAAGTTCGGCCCGTAGAAGGTGACCCAGCCGGCGTGGGCGGCGAGCGCCAGATGCACTGCGGTGATGTCGCTGAAGCCGCAGACGATCCGCGGGTCACCAAGCACGTTCCAGTCGATCAGGTCATGCAGGCGCGCCGCGCCGTAACCGCCGCACAGCGTGTGGACCATGTCGATCCCCGGCTCGCTCAGCGCCCACTGGAGGTCGGCCGCCCGCTCGGCATCGGTGCCGGCCAGGTACCCATGGACGCTGCGGTGGTTCGGGCCGAAGACAACGCGGTGGCCAAGGCTCTCGAAGTAGGCGGTTGCCTGCTCGATCTCCGAGCGTGTCTGCGGCGGGCTCGCCGGCGCGACGACCGCGATCGTCGCCGACTCCGGCAGCGCCGGCGGCTTGATCCGCCCGTCAGCCAAGGCTCAGCAGGTCCGGGGTCTGCTCCACGCTCGCAACTTCACGGCCGAGGGTGCCGGCCAGCGAGACGGCCATTTCGACGAGGGCGGCGTTCGAAGGGGCAAGCACACCCTTGGCCAGGTAGGCGACGTCCTCGAGTCCGGTGCGAATTCCGGGAGCGCCGCGAAGCAGCGCAAGCCCGAGCATCCGCTGGTGGTGCCGGCCGATACAGGTGACTGTCCAAAAGGCGTCATCGGGCAGTGGTCGCAGCATCGCGTCGAGCGCTTCCGGTGAGGCGTCGATACCGCCCGGGACGCCGAAGACAAGGTTGATCCGAAGCGGCGACGGCAGGATCCCTTCCTCCAGCCAGCGCACCGCGCTGACGACGTGGCCGACGTCGAAGGCCTCGACCTCGAGCGCGATCTCCATCGAGAGCGCACGCTCGATGATCCCGCGGCCCGCGGGCGGAGGAGTGATGAACGTCTCGTCACCGAAGTTCATCGACCCGGACTCGACGCCGGAGATATCTGGCTTCGCTTCGAGGCCCGTCGTTCGCTCCGCGATCGTCATGTCATTGGCACCGCCGGTCGAGACCATCGTCAGCAGGTCCGAGCCCGCGCGAATGCGCTCGATGACGTCAACGAAGAGCTCCGGGCGCCCGCTCGGCGTGCCGTCGTCCTCGCGCACGTGCAGGTGCACGAGCGTGGCGCCGGCCACCGCGGCTTCGATGCTCGAGGCCGCGATCTCCTCGGTCGTGTAGGGGATGTTGGGATTGTTCTCCCGGAAGACGTCGGCGCCGGTGACGGCGACGGTGACGACGACCGGGTCCGCATTCCACGCGCTCATGCCGTACTCCTTTCCGCGCCCTCCAGCGAAAGCGCGGCTTGTAGCGCCCGGGACTGTCTGGCCAGTTCCAGCGCATAGTCACCACGGTCGGGACTGAAGCCGGTGCCGACGACGATCCGCGCCCGCGAGGAAAGGCCGTCGGCCGACAGCGCCGCGCCCGAGAAGCTGGTCGCCATCGAGAAGAAGAGCACCGTGCCGGTATCAGCCGTCAGCAGGATCGAGCCCGCCTCACAGCCGGTCGCGTTGACGACGACGACGCAGAGGTCGGCCGGCGGGGCCCCCGCCGAGCTCACGGCGTCGAGCGCAGCAAGCGGGTCGCGCAGGTCGGCGGCGACCGCGATGTCACAGAGCCCAAGCTCCAGCGCCCGGCCTGCCGCATCGGGGTCGATGTCGATCGCGACCACGGTGCCAGCACCCACCGAGTCGCGGGCGGCGGCGAGCGCCAGCGAGCCTGCATGCCCGGCGCCGAGCACGTAAACGGTCCCCCCGGTCGGCGCCAGCGCTCGGGTGTGGGAGGCAGCGGCGCAGACGTCGAAGACGGTCAGCGCGAGCGACTCGGGAAGGTCGTCGGGCATCGGCGCCCAGGCGGCGCGATCGCAAACGTAGGCGCTGCCGCTGACCTCGACTTGGGGGGAATCGGGATCGAGAGAGCTGATCGCCTCGAGCCGCAGCGGGGTCAGCGTCAGCGAACCGAGAGTGGCGATGCGCTGACCGAGTGCCGGCGGTTCAGAGACCCGCTCGCCGACGGCGCTGACGGAGCCCAGCAGGATCCCGCCCGAGTCGGTCTCGGGGTTGTGCATCTTCCCCCGCGAGTCGACGATCTCGAGGATGCGCTCGCTGATCGCGGCGCTGTCACCGGCGGCCCGCTCGATCAGGCTGCGGTGGGAGGTCGAGTCCAGGCAGAGGCGCTCGACGGCAACTTCGAACTCGAACGGCCGCACCGGCTCGCCGGGGTCCAGGCGCTCTGCAGGCTGCGGCAGCGCCCCGCGCGGCTCCAGCACTCGGTCTGCGCCGAGTTGCTGCCGGATGTCGAGCACATGACTCACCGCGGAGTACAAACCTGTGGCTGAACCGTACACGCGTCGCAGGGAGCACGAGCGAAGCTTCGCGGCCATAAGAACGACGCTCGGTGCGACACCTTGTACAAGTCGAAATCCCGCCTCGGCGGGCCGAGTTCCGGGTGTCCCTGTGGTATGAGACGCTGATGGCCCTCGCGATCCCGGTCGTCTGGAGCGAACGTCAGCTCCTGCATGAGCCCGGCGGCGAGGTCTGGGTCGGAGTCCACGGCCCAGGCACCGAGCGGCCCGAGCGTCTCGCCAGCATCATCGAGACCTTGACGGAAGCCGGCGCCGATGTTGTCGAGTCCCGCCCGCACTCGGACGAGGCGCTCAGCGCGGTCCACGACCCCGCTCTCCTCGATTACCTCGAGCGGGCGTGGCGCGACTGGGAGGCCGCCGGACTGACCGAGAATCCGGGACAGCCCCGCGTCGTGCCCTACCTCTTCCCGCATCCCGAGGTGGTGAAAGGGGTGAAAGCGACTCGACCCGCGGCCGCCTCCGCGGAAGCCGGCTACTTCGTCTACGACACGATGACGCTGATCGGTCCCGGCACCTGGCAAGCGGTGCGGGCGGCTGCCGATGCCGCCCTGACCGCAGCCGAGCTGGTCGCGAATGGCGCGGCCGCCGCCTACGCGGCTTGCCGCCCACCAGGCCACCACGCAACCCGCGGTGCCTGCGGCGGGTCGTGCTACCTCAACAACGCCGCGATCGCCGCCGTCAGCCTCCGCGAGCGCGTCGGCGGCCCCGTGGCCGTACTCGACATCGACGCCCACCATGGCAACGGAACGCAGGCGATCTACTACGAAGACCCGGGCGTGCTCACCGGTTCGGTCCACGTGGATCCGGGAGCCGGCTGGTTCCCCCACCTGCTCGGCTTCGAGGGGGAGATCGGCGCCGGCGACGGGCAGGGAGCAAATCTGAACCGAACACTGAAGCCGGGAGCCGATGACAGCGCCTGGCTCGATGCCGTCTCACAGCTCGCGGACTGGGCCCGGAGCCACCGGCCGAAGGCGCTCGTCGTCGCCCTCGGCGTGGACGCAGCCGCCGCCGACCCCGAAAGCCCGCTCCAGGTCACCCCCGAGGCGTTCGGGGCCGCCGGGCGCACGCTGGGTGCGCTGGAGCTGCCAACGGTCGTCGTCCAGGAAGGCGGCTACGACCTCTCGACATTGGGTCCGCTCGTCCTCGAGACCCTGCGCGGGTTCGAAAGCGGATGCGGCCTCATCAGGACTCCGCGAGGCTTGCCGTCGCGCTAACGCGCCGGCGGACGGGCGAGCGCCGTCTCGCCGGCCCTGACCAGAGTGGTGCGGCGGGTGTAGAAGTTGCGGAAGGCCACGACACCGTCCTTGACGGTTGTTCCGGTGACCCCGCCGCAGGCCTCGAAAAGCAGCCATTCGGTACCGCGAACGGAGGCCGACCCGTGGTTTCCCTGGGTGGAGAAGTTGCCGTTGCCCGAGCCCCAGAGGCCCGGCCTGCGTTTGCGGGAGGCGCGGGGGCTGCGCTGGCCACGGGCGCCGCTGCATTTCGGCCGCTCGCGCAGCCGCAACTTGGTCAGATCGCTGCCCGTCGACTGCCGGATTCCGAAGAGGCCGTCGTAAAACAGAGCCGACTGCGTGCCGCCCTCCTGCTTCGCGGAGGTCAGCAGGACCCGTCCTTGACGGGTATTCACCTTGGACCCCACCGGGACCTGGACCGCCGCCTCGATCGGGATGAAGCCCTGATCGTCGCCGGGGATGTCGACCGTGACCGTTCCCGAGATCGGTCGCAGGTTGACACTGACACCCAGAACCGGTTCGGGTGGACCGGCTGGAACTGTGAGGATGACGTTGTCGAGGTCATCGGTGTCGGGGCCGGACCGGTACTCCGCTCGGATGCGCAGCTGCGTGAGATCGGTCAGCACAGCCAGGAACTGGGCCTGCGTAACGAGAGGGCCGCTGAGACTTTCGGCGTGCCACCCCGACTCGGTCATCGGCACGACGTAGTTCGTAAAGGTCGTCCCAGGGTCCGCGCCGGCATCGAAATGGAGGGTCGTGTCACCGCTTTCCAAGACCACGTCTGAGTCCTCGAACGGGCTTGTGGCCAGGTCCTGGCGCAGGTCGAACGAAAGGCTGTTGCCATATGCGGCGCTGACGTCGCCGAGGAACTTGGCCGGGGCGCTCCAGTACATGACGCCACCTGCCGCCGAGTCGGTGACGGAAATGAAGCCGTCCGGATTGCCACCGGTCGCGACGTAGGTGGCAGGCGCAACCGTGTCGCCCTCGACGACCCAGCCCTCGTCGTCGCTGTCAAAGGTGCTGACGACGTCGGACATCGCCGCCGGCGCCGCGGCGGCGAGCACGGCCAGGCAGCAGAGCAGCGATCCGAGTCCGAGAGTCGTCCGCCCCCAACCTCGGGTCGGACGGCCCATCGGCCAACACCAACCTCGATCCCGCACGCCGTAAGAGTAACTCGGGCAAGCCCTCGGTGCGCCAGCAACCATGTCATTCTTCTTTGGTGACGCTCACGCTCGGACCCGCCCCCCTCGGCCAGAACCCCGCCGGCGTCTTCAACCGGGAGATCGAACGGGAGGGGATACTTCTCCTGGAGCCGTTTCCGCGGCGGATTCGGGGGATCGCGGGAGGCGAGACGGTGATCGACAGCCGCGCTGTGCGGATGCTGCACGAGTACGGCCGGCTACCGATCCTCCTGTTCCCCCGCGAGGAGGTTCGGACCGAGCTGCTCGAGGCAAGCCAGAAGGAGTCGAGCTGGCCGAACAAGGGGAAGGCGACCTGGTGGCATCTGCGGGTGGGGGCCGAGCTGCGTGAGGACGCCGCCTGGGAGTGGCAGGAGCCGCCGCCGGGTGCGCCGCCGCTGCGCGGGCTGATCGGGTTCAGGTGGGAGGCGCTGGACAAGTGGCTGGAGGAGGACGAGGAGAACGTCGTCCACGCGCGTGATCCGTATCACCGCGTGGATGCGCTAGAGACGAGCCGTCATCTGCGGATCAGTCTTGACGGTCAGGTGCTTGCCGAGACGAGCCGGGCGAAGGTGATCTTTGAGACGGGGCTGCCACCGCGCTGGTACGTGCCGCTCGAGGATGTGAATGAGGAGCTGCTGGTCGCGAGCGAGACCACGACCGGCTGCGCCTACAAGGGGTTCGCGGATTACTGGACCGTGCGGGTCGGCGAGCGCACGGAAACCGATCTTGCCTGGCGTTATCGCGAGCCGCGCCACGACGCCGCTCCCGTGGCCGGGATGGTCGCGTTCTTCAACGAGCGGATCGACCTCGACCTAGACGGGACGCGGCAGGAGCGGCCGTTTACGCCCTGGTCGCCGGAGTGGAAGGGCGAGCGCGAGGAGGACGAGGGCCCGCCCGTCGTCCGCGCCTGATCGCACGACCAGATGCGAACGGGACGGTTCATCTTGCTCGCACTTGGGACCCTGGTCGTCTTCGGCGCCGCGATCCTGGCGTCCCGGTCCCCGGACGTCGAAGCCAAGCTGGAAGGCGCAACAGCCTCCTCTTGCGACGACACCAAGATCAGCAAGGCCTCCGGCGGCTACTGGACCTGCACATTCGAAGACAACTTCGACGGCACAACCCTCGACCGCGGCATGTGGACGCCGATGGATGCGAGCGTGGGGTTCAGCACGGCCGGTGAATGCTTTGTCGACGATCCCGCACACATCAGCGTGGCCGACGGATTACTGACTCTGAGGGCGACAAAACTCCCCGAAGCGGCGCAGTGCGGGCCGATCTCGAGTCAATTCCAGACCGCGATGATCTTCACCGAGGAGAAGTTCGCGCAGACCTACGGCCGCTTCGAGGCGCGACTGAAATTCCCCCCGGGAAGCGGCTTCACATCTGCATTCTGGTTGTGGCCCGAGGACAAGGCCTACGGAGAGAAGTCGGGTGAGATCGACGTCGCCGAGTACTTCGGCGCGTATCCGGATTTGGTATCTCCCCACATCCACATCAAGGAGGGGGCGGGCGGGGACCGCGGCGCCGGCGCATTTTGCCGGATCGTCTACGCCACGGGGGCGTTTCACACGTACACCGTCGAGTGGTCGCCTGAAGGCTTCACGTTTCTCTACGACGGCGTGCCCTGCATGACCCTCGGAAGCTGGGATCCCGGCTCTCCGCTGACGTTCCCCCAGCCGTTCGACCAGCGATTCTTCATCCTCCTGTCGATAGCGCCCGGCTACAACGAGAACGCGATCACCGACAGCAGCCCGTTCCCGGCAGAGCTCAAGGTCGACTACGTGCGCGCCTGGGCGTAGGTGCGTCGGTGCACTCTGCTACCGGCGCAGGCGAACGACCCGGCGCGACCGTGAGCTGTTTCCGGCCGCGTCGGTGACGGTGACGTTGACGACCGCTCTTGCCCGTGCGCCGCGGGCGACGAGGCCCTTCACCTGGCGGCGCTGCTTGGGCTTCAGCCTCAGGATCGCCAGCTGGGGCGTCCCGGCCACCAATTCGATCTTGCTGACCCGCAGCCTGAAACGTCGAGTCTTGCGCTCTTGCGGCTGGACCGTCCCGGATGCGGCGCGCCGACCCCTGACCGCAACGATCACCTGACCCCGGGCCACGGCCGCGGCATCCTCGCTCGAGGTCAGCCGAACCTTGATCGCGGCACCGGCTCGCTGCCGTTTGCCTCCCGAGAGCTTCAGCTCCGGAGAGGTCGAGTCGACCGGGCCGGCGTCTCCGGACAGGCCCGAACAGTCTGGTATTGGCGCAGCCACCGCGGGGCGGCCGATCTCGTCGGGAGTGTAGATCTGCGTCGCGCGGCCGGTCGTCGCATCTCCGCCGATCACGGCCACTCGGCCGTCGTTTAGCGTCTGGGCCTGTGCGGAATCCGTCGCCTCAGGCATCGCCGGGGCAGGACTCCAAGCGTTGGCCACCGGGTCATAGACGTCCGCCGACGCGGTCGCAACGAGGGGCGTGGTGCTCGTGAAGCCACCGGCAACCAGCACCCGGCCGTCCCGCAGCAGGGCTGCAGCAGCTTGCGATCGCGGCACGGACATCGTCCCTGCCGGCGTGAACAGACCGCTTGCCGGGTCATAAAGCGAGGCACTCGCAAGCGGCTGATTCGCGCCGTCGACGCCACCGGCAATCAGCACCTGGCCGTTGGCAAGCAGGGTGGCTGTGTGGTAGCTGCGCTGCGGACTCTCGGATCCGGTCTGGGAAAACGTCCCGAGCTTGAAGTTGTATAGCTCGGAGGTGGGGTTGTCGCCGGAGATCAGCACCGCGCAGTTGGCAAGCAGTGTTCCGGTGTGCCCGAGGCGCCCGCCGTGCATCGAGCCGCTCGGCGTCCACGCGTTGCTCGCCGGGTCATAGAGCTCGCTCGTTGCGGTTCCGGCGCCGCTCTGCGTGTTCGCCGAGCCACCGGCGGCGAGCGCCCGCCCGTCGGGGAGCGCCGTCAACGAGAAGGACTGTCGCGCAACATTCATAGCGCCGGTCGGTGTGAACGTTCCGCTGTCAGCACTCCAAACCTCAGCCGACGCCATCGCGTCGCCACCGGCGCCTTGCGCGCCCCCGGCCGCGAGCAGGCGTCCGTCGGCGAGTGGCGCCCCAGCGAGGAACCCGCGCTTTACGGACATCGATCCCGTCGCAGTCAAGCCGGTGCCCCCCGCGTCCAGAACCTCTGCGGTCGCGGTCCCATTCGGGCCGTTGGCCCCACCGGCGACGATCACCCGACCGTCAGCGAGCTTTGCGCTGACGAAGGCGGTCCGAACCGCGGAGAGCTGGAATCCCGCGGTGCTCCACGATCCGCCGGCGGCAAACGCCGCACCCGCGAACACGAGCGCACTCAGCAAGGCGAGGACAACTGCGACGGACGAAACGGTCGCGCGCAATACGCTCGCGCGCGCACTCATCGGGCCGCCGTTGCGGCGTGAGTCCATTAACCGATACTGGCACAGGAGTTCGGGTTGCGCGCCGGTCGATCCGATCGCGCCTCGGACCGGTTCAGCGACCTCCGCCTGAGGTGGCGCGAACGGCCGGCGCCCACCGGATGGCGAATGTCAGCCGGCCGCCGCGAGCAGAACCCGCAGAGTCTCGGTCCAGGCGGTCGCGGGCACGCTGGGGTCGGCGGAGCGCTGCACCCCGACACCGAGTGCGAGGGCGATGATCGACGTCGCCAGCGTCTGCGCCACCGACGGCGAGGTCCCGTAGCGATTCTCCAGCAATTCCGCGCAGCGGCTTCGCTGGCGCGCATAACGGGCTGCGGTGGCGGACCGGTGGCTGCCGTCGTGTGCGCTCGACGCGGCAATCTCGATCTCTAGCCGCATCCAGTTCGGATCACCGATCGTCGCCTCGGCCCAGGTCGTCAGGACGTCGAAGAGCGCGTCGTCGTCGTCCAGCACTTCGATCGCCTGGACCAGCAACTCCTCCTGGCGCTCGTAGAGCCCGTCGATCACCGCGACGCCCATCTCGGTCTTGCTCGCGAAGTTGGAGTAGACCGCTCCGCGGGTGAAACCGGCCTCCTCGGCAATCGCCTCCAGGCTCGTCACGTTGAACCCGTCACGCAGGAAAAGGCGGGTTGCCGCCTCGACGATCAGGGCTCGGGTGCGCTCCTGGCTCTCGGCACGCGTCAGGCGCTTCGGCGCCTTCGCGGCGCTCACGCGGCGACCCTCGCCGGAACCCTCTCGAAGCGGTAGTCGTCGAGGTCGAAGGTGGCGCTGCGATAGGCCGCCGCCAGGGTCAGCGACGGCCGGAACGGCACGTCCCCGTGATTGTCGAAGTAGTAGCTGTTGGCGCGCGAGCAGCTGTCCTGCCAGACGATCTGGGTGTGTCGCTTCGAGAGCATCTCCTCGAAGAAGCGCGAATTTGCTTCCGGCGTGACCTCGATCAGCGAGGACTCCGAATCACGGGCACGCGCCAGACAGCGCGTGATGTGGCGCATCTGGGTCTCGATCAGGCCGAAGTAGGACTGGCCGTTGTAGCCGTAGGGTCCGAGGGTCAGGAAGAGGTTGGGAAAGCCGGGGACGCTGACGCCCTCGTAGGCATGGTTGCGGTTTTCCTGCCACCACGCGGCGATGTTGACCCCGTCGCGCCCGATCACCGGATACGGCGGGACGCCGCCGTCGTCGAACAGCTTGAAGCCGGTGGCGAGGATCAAGACGTCGATCTCGTGCTCGCTACCGTCGCCGACGCGGATGCTCGTCGGCGTCACCGCGTCGATCTCGGTCGTCTCCAAAGCAACGTTGTCGCGGTTAAACGTCCGCAGGTAGCCGTTGTGGAAACTCGGGCGCTTGCAGCCGAGGCCGTAGTCCGGAGTCAGCTGCTCACGCACAGCGGGGTCGGAGACCTGACTTCTCAGGTGCTGGTGACCGATCCTCTCGCCCAGCGCGCCGATCATCGGGATCGCGCCGCCGAAGTGCAGAGGGATCGGGAAGGTCGCTTCGACGAAAATCTGGCTGGCAACGCGGACGACCTGCTTGCCGCCCGGAAGGCGCATCAACAGCCGCAGTGGACCGGTGATCCGGCGATCGGGCTTGGGCAGACACCAGATCGGCGTGCGCTGGAAGACCGTCAGCCGCTCGACGACCTTCGCGATCTCCGGAATCACCTGGACTGCCGAGGCGCCGGTACCGATGATCCCGACCCGCTTGCCCGTCAGGTCCAGACCGTGATCCCAGCGTGCGGTATGCACGACGGGCCCCGCGAAGTCATCGAGCCCGGGAATGTCCGGCTTCGACGGCTGAGCGAACACGCCTGTCGCCCCGACGATGAAACGCGCGCTGACGTCGTCGCCGCCCTCGATGCGCAGCTTCCAGACGTGGCGATTCTCGTCGAACTCCGCGCCCACGACCTTGTTGCGGAAGCGGATCTTCGGGCGGACTCCGTACTTGTCGACGCAGTGCTCCGCGTAGGCCTTCAACTCCCGGCCCGGCGCGTACACCCTCGACCAGTCACCCCGCTGCTCGAATGAGAACTGGTAGCTGAACGACGGAATGTCGACCGCGACCCCGGGGTAGGTGTTCCAGTACCAGGCGCCACCGACCCCGTCGCCCTCCTCGAGCACGACGTAGTCGGAGAAGCCTGCCTGATCGAGCTTGATCGCGGCCCCGATGCCGGAGAAGCCGGCGCCGATCACGGCGACCTCGAAGTCGGGTTTTTTAGGGCCCGCCGAGCGCTCAGCCCGCCTCGAGATACTCTGAGTATTCACATATTCAGAGTATCAGCGGGATCCGACGTCAGCGGAGAGGCCGCAGCCTGGTGCGCTCCACGCGGGCGAGCTTCCTGCGCAGCCGCTCGTAATGGCGCTGCTGCACGGGGGTGCGCTCGTAATCCTCGTAGGCGAGATTGACGCGCTCGAGCGGGTCGGTCTTGAGGTCGTACATCTCCCACTGATCGGGCTCGTTGCCATCGGCGTCGTAGTAGCGAGCCAGCTTGTAACGGCGCTCGCGGATGCTGACGATGTGGTTCGGAGGCTTCGGATAGGGGCCACGCGCCTGCCCTGATTGGTAGTCGTCATAAGTGAAAACGGTGTAGTCCTGCGGCGGCGGCCCGGGGCTGCGGCTGAGGATCAGATCCGAGTAGTCCACTCCCTCCCACGCGTCGCGGGCGCTGTCGGGCGCATCGACGAGGCTCGCCAGTGTCGGCAGGAAATCGACGTGGGAGACGAGCGCGTCGGTCTTCTTCGGCCTCGGGAACAGCCGCGGGTTGGAGTAGACGAGCGGCACCCGGGTCGACTCTTCGTAGAAGTTGAAGTTCTTCTGCCGCATGCCACCGTGGGCGGTGCCCATCTCGCCGTGGTCGGCGGTCGCAATCACGAGCGTGTCGTCGAGCAGACCGGAAACCGTCAGCGCCTCGAGCAGCTTGACCAGGTAGGCGTCTGATGACTTCATCAGGTTGCCGTAGAAGTTCAGGTACTTGCGCTTCATCGACGGCGTCGGCAGCGGGCCCGAGAGGTTGAATATCCGCAGGAACTCCTCCTGCACGGTCGGCTTGGTGGAGAGGTCCTCCTCTGCGGTCGCGGGCGGGGACATCTCTCCCCGCAGCCAGGTGTCGTCATAGCCGCTCGACTCGTACGTCCTCGGATAAAAGAGCACGTCGTGAGGGTTTACGAGCGAAACGACCATGAAGAACGGCTGCTGCTGCGCGGCCACCGAGCGCAGGTACTGCAACGCTCCCTCGGTGCCGTCCTCGGGCGTGCCCTCGGAGTTCATGAATCGCCCGTCGTTGTTGTAGATGCCGCCCCCCTCCTCGGAGGCGTCCTGGTTGGCGCCCGCATCCTGCGGGTTCCAGCGAGTGAAGCCGAACTGGTTGACGTCGGAGGGGACGTACGTCGAGCCGTTCGCCGGCTTGACGCAGTGGAATTTGCCCTTGTAGACGGGCGTGTAGTGGGCGGCCGCAACCACCGTGGCCGGGTTCTTGAAGCTGGTCTTCAACTCGACCTGCGGGTGACGGAAGGCGGGCATATCCGTCTCGAGCGTGTACTTGACACCGTGCTGAGCGGGGAAGTACCCGGTCATGAACGTCGAGCGCGCCGGAGAGCACATGCAGGCATTGGTGAAGGCGCGCTCGAACGTGATCCCGTGCCGCTGAAGCTGGGTGAGGCCGGGCATGTTGCGTTTCGCCCAGCCGGGCGGGAAGTGCTGGATGGCGCGCTGCTGGTCGGTCATGAACAGCAGCACGTTCATCCCCGCAACGTGGCGTGCGCCGGCGCCGCCTCGGGTCAGGCGGGCGGCGGCCTCCGCTGCGCGCGAGCCGACGAGCAGTCCAGGCGCGGCGACGGCCGCCCCCTTCAGCAGGTCGCCGCGGGTGATGCCCCCCTGCTCTCCCCGATTCCCCGAAGTGCCCATTCCTTCTCCCTTGTTGTCGCGTTTGTCGCTCATCGGGCGGTGCCGACGCGATTGAAGACCGCGACCGCATTGCTGCCGAAGGCCGCGGAGTAGAGGTTCCGGCCGTCGGGGCTCAGTGCCAGTGAGGTGACCCGGCGCAGCCTGCGCCCGCGAGCACAGCCGACCGTCTTGGCGTGGGTCAGACAGCCCGCCCGGCCGGCCTTCTGGACGACGGCGCCCGTGCCGGGGTCACGGTTGAAGACGTCGATCGCGCTCGAGCCGTAGGCGGCGGCGTAGACACTCGCGCCATCCGGCGAGACGGCCACCCCCTCGGGAGCACTCAACTCGCGGGCGAGCCCGCAGCCGACGGCGATCACGTAGATCGCGCAGGCTGACGTGCCGGAAAGCTGATCGAGCTGGCCGCTCGTCTGGTCACGGGCGAAAGCGGAGACGCTGTTGCTGAACAGCGTGGTGATGTAGACGTCGGCATCGTCGGGACTGATCCCAACCGCGTTGGCACCCGCGATCTGCACACCCGTCGTGCAGCCGTCCGTCGGCGCGTCCGTTATGCAGCCGCTGCCATCCACGGCCTGGGAGAGCGCGCCGGTGGAGCGCTCGCGCACCAAGTTGAGTAGGGCGTTGCTGATCGCGGTGGCGACGTAGAGGTTCTTGCCGTCGGCGCTGATCCCCATGCCCTCAGGGGCTTGCAGCGCGAGACCCGTGGCGCAGTCGGGCGTGGGCGCGTTGGTGACACAGCCGCGAACGCCCGCAGGTTGGGTCAGCACGCCCGTTGACCTGTTGCGGTCGAACACGGCGATCGCGTTGCCGAAGAAGGCGCCAACGTAGACGTTGCCCCCATCGGGGCTGACGACGACGACGTCAGGCCCGCCCAGGGCCCGTCCCGTGGAGCATCCGGCCGTCGGCGGGCTGGCAATGCAACCGCTGCCGTCGGAAGCCTGGGTAAGCGCGCCGGTTGAGCGGTCGCGCTGGAAGACCACAACGGCGTTGCTGGCCCCCGAGGTCGCGTAGACATTGCGCCCGTCGGGACTGACGGCGACCGAGTTGGGCACCCGGAGCCCGACACCCTCGGCGCAACCCTGGTCGCCTCCGGCGGCGATGCAGCCCGCGCTGCCGCGGCTTTGACTGAGTGCACCGTTGCGCCGGTCGCGAATGAAGACTGCGATGGCGTCACTGCGGGAGGAGGCGACGTAGACGTTGCGCCCGTCGGGGCTGACCGCAATCGCGTTGGAGCCGAGGAAGGGGCCGGGCCCGCGCAGTGCCCGCACCCGCGTGCAACGCCCCTGCGGCCGCGATTGGGTCGCGTCGCCCGGGGCGCCAGCTGCGGTCCACCAGGCAGCCCCTCTCCCCGGCCTTCTGCTTGAGCGCTCCGATTGTCGCGGCCGCGGCGCGTTCCTGCCGCGGTGCCGGGCTCTCGGCCGCGCCGGCGAAGGCGGGAACCCAAACGAGCGCGAACACAACGGCCAGGGCAACGGGGAGGCCTGAAGGCGTGGTGGGGGTGGTCCGGGTCGTGCGCATTGGCTCTTGCCTGCGCCGCGGGAGCCCCCAGCCGAAGCACGGTCGGGCCGATCATACCCCGGATGTCCGAGCGCATCCACCATTCGGGCGCGCCTGGGACTTGAGTGCGGCACGAGCCCAGAACCGCTGGCGCGCAGCCAGAGGAAGGTTTTGGGAACGCCCGGTTTGCGAAGCTCGCCGCGCCCGATCGAGTCACGACCAAAGGAGGAAGCAATCAAGGCCGCAGCAGCGTTCGCGGCGATCATCATCGCCCAGCTCGTGTGCGTGTCGACGGCGTCAGCCGGCGACGGCACCTTCGGCGCCCACACCGACCTCGGCGCCGGCAACGGCCCTGCGTCGACGACGATCGGGGACTTCAACTCCGACGGCTTCGCCGATCTCGCGGCTGCGAACACACCCGACGGTGATGTCTCAGTGACGCTTGGCGACGGCGGCGGCAATTTTGGCGCAAAAACTGACTTCCTCGCCGGCGGCACCGCCGACGCGGTGGCGGCGGGCGACTTCAACGCCGACGGCGCGGAGGACCTAGCCGTCGCCAACCGTAACGTCGACAAGGTCTCGATCCTGCTCGGAGCCGGCAGCGGCAGCTTCGGCGTGCCGACGTCATTCGCCACGGGCAACGGCCCGGTTGCGATCGCAATCGGCGACTTCAACGCCGATCGCGTCGAGGACCTGGCCCTCTCCAACTTCGACGGCTCCCCCACCCCTGCCGAGGGCAGCGTTTCGGTCCTGCTGGGAGCGGGCAACGGCACCTTCGGCCCCAAGACCGACTACGAGGTTGACTTCCCAACCCCGTCGGTCGCGGTCGGCGACTTCAACGCAGACGGGTTCGACGACCTCGTGACGGCGAACGAGTACAACGGCCACACCGTCTCGGTGTTGCTCAACGACGGCGACGGCGACGGCAGCTTCGGTGGCGAAACCTTGTTCCAGGTCGGCATCGCGCCCCGGGGCGTCGCCGTCGGCGACTTCAACTCCGATGGCTCCGATGACCTCGCCGTGACGAGCTCCTTCGACGGTTTCGTCTCCGTCCTGCTCGGTACCGGAACGGGTGGATTTGGGATGCGAAACGACTATCCGGTCGGCTCCCCGGACGGCGTCGCCGTCGGCGACTTCAACTCCGACGGCGCCGAGGACCTTGCGGTCTCGGCGTCCAACCCCGCGCCCCCAGGCAACGGCCACGTCTCGGTACTGCTCGGAGCCGGGAACGGCAGCTTCGCCGCCGGCACGAACTTCCCCGTCGACCGCAACCCCGCCACGGCCGTGGTCGGCGACTTCAACTCGGACGGCAACCAGGATCTCGCGGTCGGGCACACCCTCGGAACGACCGTCTCGCTCCTGCTCGGTCAGGGCACGCCCTACCTTGCCGGCAACCTGCTCGCCAACGGAGGCGCAGAGGGCGCAACCGCGACGCGTGGGATCGCCGCCCCGCAGATCCCGGGATGGACGCGGGGCCCAACGGGATCGATGACGTACGCGCGCTACCCGTTCCGGTCGGCGTTCTCGGAGCTGCGGGACTCCGCCCGCTGGGAGGGCGGCCTCAGCTTCTTCTCCGGTGGGCCGCTCGGCCCGAGCTCCGCGTCGCAGACGGTCAGCGTCGCCGGCTCGGCCGCGTCGATCGACGCCGGTCTCGCGACCGCAAACCTCACCGCGGACCTGGGCGGATTCCGGATCCTCGACCACCGCATGCAGGTCAGCGCCGTGTTTCGCGACGGCGCCGGCAGCTCCCTCGGGACGTTCACGGTCGGGCCCGTCAGCGCCGCGGAACGCCACAACCTCACCGACCTGCTCCGGCGGACGGCCCTGGCGCCGGTGCCGGTGGGCACCCGCTCGGTCACCGTCGAAGTCGCCGCTACGGGGACGGCCGGCCTCGTCTATGCCGACGCCTACGCCGACAACGTGAAGCTCACCCTCGACGCTCCTGCTCCCGCTCCCGGCACGGGGGATGGCGGGGATGGCACGACCGAACCCCCACCGGCGGACACCGATCCGCCTGAGACGCTGAAAGGCAAGGGCCCGAAGCGCAGGACCGCGAGCCCGCGGGCGCGCTTCAGGTTTGAGTCCGACGAGCCCGGCTCGAGCTTCGAGTGCAGGCTCGACAGGAAGAAGCCGAAGCGCTGCTCATCCCCGTTCAGGGTGAGGGGCCTGAAGCCCGGCCGCCACAGGTTGACCGTGACGGCTATCGACCCCGCCGCCAACCGCGACGCGACGCCAGCGGTCTGGAGGTTTAGGGTCCTTTCACCGGATCGGCGCTGACCCCCCGTCGTCGTTCTCGTTTTCGAGCGTCGGGATGCCGGCTTGGGCTTCGGCTATTCCTCGACTTCGGCCAGTCGCAGAGGCTTGAAGCGGGCCCTCGCGGCCGCGGTGCGGCTCGGCGCGGAGGTTGTCACCCGAAGCGCGCCGTCTCACCCTGAATCGGAGACGGACGCGTATTGTGAGCGAGGTCATGGGCACCGACGCACGGGCTGAACCGGGGGATCTCGACGCGTGGCGCGAGCTGCCCGCCGTTCAGCAGCCGGAATGGCCGAATCCCCAGCGCCTGCGCGCCGTCAGCGCGGAGCTGGCGCGCCAGCCCCCGCTCGTCTTCGCCGGCGAGTGTGATCAGCTCGGCAGCCGTCTGGCCGCCGTCGCCGCCGGCGATGCGTTTGTCCTGCAGGGAGGCGATTGCGCGGAAACCTTTGCGGGCTCGACTGTCGACGCGGTCCGCGAGAAGCTCGAGACGCTGCTGCAGATGGCGCTCGTGCTGACCTACGCGGCGAGTGTTCCGGTCGTCAAGATCGGCCGCCTGGCAGGTCAGTTCGCGAAGCCGCGGTCGCGCCCCACCGAGTCCCGCGACGGCGTCGAGCTCCTCGCCTACCGCGGCGACATGGTGAACGGCTTCGACTTCACGCCCGAGTCACGGGAACCCGACCCAGCGCGGTTGCTCCAGGCCTACAACAGCGCGGCGGTGACGTTGAACCTTTGCCGGGCCTTCGCAAGCGGCGGTTTTGCCGACCTTCACCAGGCACACGCCTGGAATCAGGATTTCGTCGCCCAGTCCCCGGCCGGACAGCGCTACGAACGACTGGCCGGCGAGATCGATCGCGCGCTCGCGTTCATGAAGGCCTGCGGCGCGGATTCAGAGTCGTTTCACGGCGTAGAGCTCTACTCGAGCCACGAGGCGCTGCTGCTCGAATATGAGCGCGCCCTGACCAGGATCGACTCTCGCAACGGGCAGCCCTACGACGTTTCGGCGCACATGGTTTGGATCGGTGAGCGCACCAGGGACATCGACGGCGCTCACGTCGAGTTCTGCCGCCAAATCCGTAACCCGATCGGCGTCAAGCTCGGCCCGGCGGCCTCACCGGACGACGCCGTCGCTTTGGCCCAGCGCCTCGACCCGCACGGCGAACCCGGCCGGCTGACGTTCATCACCCGAATGGGCGCCGGCAAGGTGCGCGAGCTGCTGCCGCCGCTGGTCGAGCGCGTCACCGAGCACGGCGCCCCGGTCGTATGGGTCTGCGACCCGATGCACGGCAACACCTTCGAGGCGCCCAGCGGCCACAAGACGCGCCGCCTGGATCACGTACTCGATGAGGTCGCCGGCTTCTTCGAGGTGCACCGAGCACTCGGCACCCATCCCGGCGGCATCCACGTCGAGCTCACCGGCGGCGACGTGACCGAGTGCATCGGCGGTGGCCACGAGGTGGTCGAGGACGACCTGCACGTCCGCTACGAGACGGTCTGCGACCCGCGCCTCAACCGCCGCCAGGCGCTGGACCTCGCCTTTATGGTCGCCGAGCTGTACGGCGAGAGCCGGGCGGCCTGAGCGAGGACGTGGGCGAGTGGAAACCCTGGAGCTGATCGCACGGCTCGGCCTGGCAATCGCCTTCGCCGTCGCCGCGCTGGCCAAGCTCGCCGATCGGCCCGGATCAGAGCAGGCGCTGAGCGCTTTCGGGATGCCCCGGCTGCTCGCGCGGCCGGGATCCGTGCTGCTTCCCCTCGCCGAGCTTGCGGTAGCCGTGTTGCTGATCCCGGCAGGAACCGCAACCCTGGGCGCCCTCGGTGCGCTGGTGCTGCTGCTTGGCTTCTCCGCCGGGATCATGCGCAGCATGGCCCGCGGTGAGTCGCCCGATTGTCGCTGTCTCGGCGAGCTTCACTCGAAGCCCGTCGGGTGGCCGATGCTGGCGCGAAACGCCACACTCGCCGCGGCCTCAGGGCTCGTGCTCGTCGCCGCCCTCCCCGTCCCCTGACCGCCGTGCATCGGTGGTCGTGTGGCCGCCAGGATAGTCGCGGCGGTTGGTAGGTTCCGAGGCGATGGTGGCCCGGGCCGTGGCGGAGATCAGGCTGTTCGCACCGGTCGCGTTCGCGGCCGGACTCCTCGCCGCGCCCCCCGCGGACGCCGCGGCGCGAGGCTACGACTTCGCCAGCGGCTGGGGGTCAATCAAGTTCGAGGCCTTCTCACGCGCCGCCTGGCGCACGTTCGCGAGGGACGCACCCTGATGGCGAAGCGCTGGGCCGCGCTATCCCCGTGATCGAGCTGAACGACGAGCGCTCGATGCCGCAGCTCGGGTTCGGAGCCTTCATCCCTCCTGAGAAGACTCGAGACGCGGTCGCGACCGCGCTGGAGGCCGGCTATCGCTCGGTCGACACCGCTCAGATGTACGGGAACGAAGCGGAGGTTGGAGCTGCAATCGCCGCCTCGACGATCGACCGCAGCGACGTCTTCATCACCACCAAGCTCGGCAACGGGGCACATCTGCGCGACGACGCGCTGCGCTCCTTCGAGAAGACGCTGACCGACCTCGGGGTCGATGAAGTCGACCTCTTCCTGATCCACTGGCCGATGCCGACCGCCTACGACGGCGACTTCGTCTCCACCTGGCGCCTGCTCGAGGAGCTGCTCGCCGACGGGCGTGCAAGATCAATCGGCGTCTCGAACTTCCAGACCTATCAGCTGCAGCGACTGATCGATGGGTGCGATGTGGTTCCCGCGGTCAACCAGGTCGAGCTTCACCCCCGTTTTCAGAACCGCGAGGTCGCGCGCTTCGGCGCCGAGCATGGGATCGCGACGATCGCCTGGTCGCCGCTGGGCGAGGGCGAGTCGCTGAGTGACCCGGTGATCGGCGAGATCGCCGCGCGTGCCGGCCGCTCACCTGCACAGGTCATCCTGCGCTGGCACCTCGATCGAGGCATCGTCGCGATCCCGCGTTCGGTCACTGCGGAACGGATTCGCGCCAACCTCGATCTCGACTTCGAGCTGGGTCCCGATGACCTCGCCGCCATCGACGCCCTCGACCGCGGCGAAGACGGGCGACGCGGGCCGCATCCCGACACCTGGGCGTGGAAACCCGGGGAACCGATCCCTGAGTACTGAGCGACCCGGCGGGCGCTATTCGTCCGTGGACGGCGGCGCCTCGGGCACGAGCGCTCCGGCGATCTCGTCGAGCACCGAGCGCTCGCCTGAGCTGACCTTCTCACCGTGCTCGGTGTGGGCCGCCGCTACGCGCTCGGCGAGCCCGGTGACGAAGCTTCGGTAGGCGTCGAGGTCCCCGGGCGACTTTGCCTCAATCACCTGGACGGCCCGGCGCAGCATCTCGATGCCGGCGTTGTGGAGCTCGATCGCCGAGCCGGGTTTCTCATCGAGCTTCGGCTTCTCGGCGACGATCGCGTCGAGCAGCTCGCTCTCGCCGTGGCGCTGGCGCGCCTCGGCCCAGGTTTTAGACATCGAGAACGTCTCGCGGAACGTCCCGCCCTTGCTGGCGGTGATGATCATCAACCCGGCGTAGATCGGGCCGTCGGAGATCGCCTCCCACTCCTCGGCGCTGAGGTCGTCCTTGGTCGCCATGCGGATCCTCTCGGTCGTTTGCCCGGGGCCGAAGACCCTACGGCAAGATCGCACGGCGGGCGCAGGTGTCGCGTGCGAGAGCCCGCCAGGTCTTCAGCCCCCTTCGATCACCGCGACCCGCCGGGTGTACGCACAGGTAAGGTGCCATTCGTGAGCGGCGCTCGAGACATCCGTGCCCGCTTGGCTGCTGCAGTCATGGCGATCGCCTCGTTGACCCTGGCAACCGCGGCCAGTGCGACGACACCGGTTCCGCCCGAGGTCCAAGCGACGATCGATCAGGTCCAGGCAAAGCCACTCTACGAGAGCAGCCACTTCGGCCTGCGTGTCGTCGATCGCGACACCGGCGAGGTGCTGATCGACCAGAACCCCGACCAGCTTTTTGTGCCTGGGTCGATCATGAAGACGTTCACGACATCGGCTGTGCTGGAGGCCTACGGCCCCGACTACCGGTTCCGCACCCCGGTCCATCGCACCGGCAGGGTGCGAGGCGGGCGACTTCGCGGCGACCTCGTCCTCGTCGCCTCCGGGGACTACAGCTTCGGCCTGCGCGAGCGCCCCGGCGGCATCCTCGGCTACAACAGCACGCCGGCGATCGACCACAACTACGGTGACATCGGCCTCCCGGGTCCGACGATCCTCGCGCGCTCCCACCCTCTTGCCGGTGTCGAGGACCTGGCGAGGCAGGTGCGGCGATCCGGTATTCGCCGTGTCAGCGGCGACGTGATCGTCGACGACCGTCTGTTTGAGACCTGGGAGAGCCCGGACGGGCTGATCTCTCCGATCTGGATCAACGAGAACGTGATCGACATGGAGGCGACCCCGACCGCGCCGGGCAAGCCGGCGAAGCTGCGATGGCGCCCCAAGACAGACGCGATTCGCGTCGTCAACCGAGCCCGGACCGGCCCGGCCGGGTCGGACACGACCCTGAGCGCGAGCGGCCCCGAGGACGGCGTGGTCACACTCACGGGGAGCGTTCCGGTCGACAGCGGAGCGGTGCTGAGCATCGTCCACATTCCCGACCCGGCGTCGTTTGCGCGCACGGCGTTTATCGACGCGCTGGGCGACGCGGGCGTGCGGGTCTCCGCTTCGGACACCGGGCCCAATCCCCGCGGCCGGCTACCCCGCTCCCGTTCCCTGCGGCCGGCGAACCGGGTGGCATTGCGCATCTCGCCGGCCCAGCTCTCGGAGTACGTCAAGGTGATCCTCAAGGTGAGCTACAACCGCGGCGCCGACGAGATGCTCTGCCTGGCCGCGGTGAAGCTGAACAGCACCGACTGCCTGGCCGGTTTGCAGGCGATCGGACAGCAGTACACGACGCTCGGAGTCGACCCCGCCAGCGTCTTCCAGTTCGATGGCGCCGGCTCGAGCGACCAGAACAGGATCTCGCCAACTGCCGCGACGACCTTCCTCAGGAACCTCGTCGTCGAGCCTTACTGGACGTCCATCTTCGACGGCATGCCGATCTTCGGCGTCGATGGCCTGCTGCGCGAGACGGGCCTCGGCTTCCCGGCCGCCGGTTTCATCCGCGCAAAGGACGGCGCCAGGGCCTACGGTGGCGGATCTAGCCCGTTCATCGTCTTGGGAGCTCGAACGCGGATGGGCTATATCCAGACGGCCGGTGGGCGCCAGCTCGTCTACGCGGATTTCGTCAACAACGTGGTCGCTGCGGGGGGCGACGTGGGTGCAGCCATCAACGAGATCAACTTCGATCAGAGCACGATCGAGTCAGCAATCCAGCAGGGCTACTAGTGCGGCCGTGCCGTTCACGCTCACAAACCTGAGCGAGGACCTGGAGGACCTCGGACCAAGTTTCGACGGCGAGCCCGACCTGGAGTTCCGTTTGGCCACAAAAGCACTCGGGCTCGAGAGATCCGGCCTGAGCTACCAACGCGTCCCGCCCGGCTATCGATTCCCGTACGGCCACACGCACAGAAAGCAGGAGGAGGTGTACGTGGTCGTGGGCGGAGGTGGGCGGATGAAGCTCGATGACGAGGTCGTAGAGCTCAGGCAGTGGGACGCGGTGCGCGTCCCGCCCGGTACCTGGCGCGGCTACGAGGCCGGGCCGGACGGTCTTGAGATCCTCGTCATCGGCGCGCCACATCTCGGCGAGGATCCGCGCGGAGACGTCGAGGGGCAGCGCGACTGGTGGGCTGGTTAGCTCGGCGGTCGCGCCGAGACCCAGCTCGACACGTTCCCCTACGCTCCGGGTGAGCTTGACTCTCCGCCGGGACCCGCGAGGCCCTGCGGATGACTGACTTCGGCGAGCTCTCGCAGGCGGAGGCGGCTCGCCGGCGCGGACGCAGCTTGGAATCCGCCCAGAACGGTCTCTAGGCGGAGATAGACCAGCTGACGATGGCGGGCCTTGGATCGACGTTGCCCGCCTTGTCACGAGCCCAGACCCGGAGCTTGTGATTGCCGATCTTGAGCTTTGATCCGACCCACGGCGACTTGCACCGCCTCGCCTTCGCCCCGTCGAGGCTGCACAAGAACGATCCGCCACCCTCGGTCGAGGTAAAGACGACGTGGGCCGTACGAGCGGTTCCGGACGGCTCGGGGGCCAGGTCGATCCGCGTATCGGGCGGGGCCGTATCCCGCTTGGCGATGTTGAATCTCGTGGTGGCGGTCGCGTTGCCGGTCGGTGTAATGACCCGTACCGGGCCGCTTTTCGCCCGCGCGGGGACGGTGACCAGCAGTGACTCGTTCTGCACCCGCCAAGCCGTTGCCGGGACGCGGCCGAAGATGACCGAGGTCGCGTCGGTGACGCCGGGGCCGCCGATCCTCACAACCTTTCCCGGCGCGCCCCCAGCAGGCACCGGGGCTTTCGGCTCGGGAGGAGAGGAGCATGGGTCAGGGCTCTCGGTTGTGAACGTCTGCGGGGTCGCCGAGTAGCCGCCCTGCGTCCGCGTGTATGCGCGTTGCACGGTCATCGGACTCCAGCAGGCGGGCCCGAGGCGGACGTGAGGGCTTGTCAGGGTTACGCTCAGCGTCTGGCCGGGTTGGATCGTGGTCAGGTCCTGGGGCGGGCGGCCGCCCTTCCACCAATCGTCCAAGACGTACGTGAAGGGGTCGTAGACGCCTGTGAAGTCGTAGCGGATCTGACCCTGCTCGAGGCGCAGAACCTCGTCGATCGTGGTGTCGAAGAACGCCTTGCCGTCCTTGAAATAGATGTCGCTGAGCCCGAGCATTGCCTCGATCGGCTTGCGCGCTTCGGTCGTGAACGACGAGGACGCGGTCCGCTGTGTCTCGGTGCAGCTCGTCTGCGTCGGGTTCGCCCTGTCGTCCGATCCGGTCGAGTAGGTCGCGATCGGCGTGTACGTCCCGCCCGGCAGGTAGGGCGACGCCGGCACCAGGATGCCGCGCACGAGGATCGGCGCCTCGACATGCTGTCCGCCCGGGCCGAGCAGTGCGCTGCGGCAAACGGTCGTCATCACCACGGGATACTCGGGCTGCGCTGGGTTGGGGAGATCGTCGTGGTAGAGGAAGACCTGGTAGCCACTTATGTACGGCTTGGTGGGATCGCTCGCCAGGCCCACGTCGTGAGCGGGGGTCTGGGGCAACTCCGACGCCCGCTCCCAGGTCGGCACGCCGGTGGCGCCGTCGTTGGGGACGGTCCAGGCCCGAGCGTTGGGCGCCGCGCGCACAACCCGGCGGTCCTCGTCATCGAAACCCGAGTACCACTGGCAGGTGAAGCTGATGTTGCCGTTGCGACGCTGCGCGAGTCCGGCCGTAAGCGGACGGGGATCGAGGAACCCGAAGCGGTGCGCCGGGGCGCTGTAGAAGGACGGCGACTCCTCGGCGAAGAAATCGAAGCCGCCATTGGACCGTTGTGCCGCCTTGTTGCCGAGCTCGGTGTAGCCGGGCTTGTTCGGGTCCTCGTAGTGAAATTCACCGGTGCCGTTGAGGTGGAGGTAGTCGACGTGGCTACGGCAGCCCTGCGTCATCTCGGGATCGTTCTCGACCGGCGGCATGCCCCACTCGGCCCGCATCGCGTTGACGCGCGCGAAAACGTCTGACGTCGGCACGAAGTCGTCGGCGATTGCTGCCGGTGCCCAGAGGACATTCAGCACCAACCCAACCCCAAGCACCCACCTGACCCACCGCACGGGGGAGAACAATACTGAGGTTGCCAGGAGCCGCTCCTCGCACGGACCCCCATTCTGAGCTTGGCCTCGCCTCACCTGGGTCGAGGAACCCATCCGGTCCAGGCAGTGAACGACGACGCCGGCGACGTCGCGTCAAGCGCTATCGCCGTCGGCCTGCACCAACTCGGTGATCGCCTCATGCGCCGCCTCAACGAACGTCGTCGGCGTCAGTTCGAACACGTCGCCCACACGGTTGTGCTCCACAACCAAATCACCTTTGAGACCGGCCATCAGCGGTTCAAGCAGCTCACGGTCTTCGCCAGTCACCAGCGCCGCGGCGGCGGCTTCCAGCCGGGCGTTGCTGAAGGGCAGCGGAATCGACCGGTGCGTATCTCCGAGCAGGTCTGCGATCACCTTGGTCATTTCCTCGAATGTGAGGCGGTCGGGGCCAGCGATCTCGTAAACACCCGGCGCAACATCGCGTGCCTTCACCAGGCAGGCCACCACATCGGCGATCGCAATGGGCTGAGTGCTTCGGGTTCGCCAATCCGGCAGAGCGAGGATCGGCATGCGGCTTACGATCCGAACCAGAGTCCCGAACGAGGCGCTGTTCGCGCCGACAATCATCGACGCGCGCAATCCGACGAACTCAGGGCTCGCCTCCGTGAGCAGCTCTTCGACCTCACGGCGCGACGTCAGGTGCTCGCTCTCGTCCTCGTCGGCGCCAACCCCGCCGAGATAAATCGTGCGGCGCACGCCCGCCTGCTGTGCCATCCGCACGTAATTCTCGGCCGCCACTCGATCGCGGTCTGAAAAGCTCTCCTTCCCGCCCGGTTCCATCGAATGGACCAGGTAATAGACCTCGTCCATCCCCTCCAACGCAGGAATGAGTGATTCCGCGTCACTGAGATCTGCCTCGACGGCCAAAGAGCGGTGGCCGTCCGCCAGGCGACTGGCATCGCGCACCAAGCACCGCAAACCGTTGAGTTCGACCAGCGCCGGCAAGAGCGCGCCTCCGACGAATCCAGACGCCCCGGTGAGCAAGACTGAGGCGCGCTCGCCCGTGGAGTCAACGTCGGTCATTTCGGAGAGACCTCAAGATAGCCCAGGGTTGCGCTCATACCGTCCCGCAATACTCTGTCGCACGTGAAGCAGGAGCTTTTCGACGCCGAGCAGTCGATCCCGTGAGCGTGCTGGAGCGCCATAACGTGACCGAGCGTGGCAACTCCTCGGGTCCTCCGCTGCTCTTCGCGCATGGGTTCGGTTGCGACCAGAACATGTGGCGACACGTCTGGCCGGCGTTCACCGACGATTACCGGATCGTGCTTTTCGATTATCTCGGTAACGGCGGATCGGACTCGAGCGCGTTCGACCCGGAACGCTATGCATCGCTTGACGGCTATGCCGGCGACGTGCTCGAGATCTGCCGGGAGCTCGGCCTCTCCGAGGTGGTTTTCGTTGGTCACTCGGTCAGCGCCATGATCGGCGCGCTCGCCGCCGCGGCCGAACCCGACCGTTTCGCACGGCTGGTAATGATCGGGCCCTCTCCGCGCTACATCGACGACGACGGATACACCGGTGGGTTCAGCGAGCAGGACATCCACGAGCTTCTGGAATCGCTCGAGAGCAACTACCTGGGGTGGTCGCGGTCGATGGCGCCGGTGATCATCGGCAACCCCGATCGGCCGGAGCTCGGCGAGGAGCTTACGAACACATTTTGCCGGGCCGACCCGAGGATCGCTGCCCACTTTGCCCGCGTGACTTTCCTATCTGACAACCGCAACGACCTCGAGCGAGTCACGACCCCGAGCCTCGTGATGCAGTGCTCCGAGGACGTGATCGCACCGGAGAGCGTCGGGCAGTTCGTCACGGAACGGATGCCGAACTGCCGGATGCTCCAGCTCGAGGCCACCGGTCACTGCCCGAATCTGAGCGCGCCCGCCGAGACAATCGCCGCCATCGAGTCCTTCCTCGCCGCGTGAGCGGCGGGGTTCCGGTCGAGAGCGCCGACGACCTCTACGAGAACGCACCCTGCGGCTACCTCTCGACCCGCCCCGATGGCACGATCCTCCGGGTCAACCGGACATTCGAGCGCTGGACGGGGCTCCGGCGCGAGGATCTGATCGGCCACAAGAGGTTCCGAGACCTGCTCAATGCAGGTGGCCGGATCTATCACGAGACGCACTACGCCCCACTTCTGCGAATGCAGGGCGAGGTGCGAGAAATCGCAGTTGAGATCGTTCGGGCCGACGGCAGTCGCCTGCCGACGCTGGTCAACTCGGTCCTGCACTGCGACGCGGACGGCCAGCCCAGCGTGATCCGAACCACGGTCTTCGACGCCTCCGACCGGCGCCGCTACGAGAGGGAGCTGCTCGAAGCTCAGCGCGCGGAGCACGAAATTGCCGCGCAACTCCAGCGAGGCCTGCTTTCAAACGCGCTGCCGGAGGTGTCGGGTCTTGAGGTCGAGGTGGTCTATCGCTCCGGCAGCAGAGATGTTGAAGTCGGCGGCGACTGGTACGACCTCTTCTGCCCGACTGCCGACGGAGGTGCGGTCGTCGTGGTCGGGGATGTCGTCGGCCGCGGAATCGGAGCCGCAGTCCAGATGGCTCAGCTGCGCAGCGCGGTACGTGCGTTTGCCGCAACCGGCCTCTCTCCTGCTGGCGTGCTCACCGCTCTCGACGAGTACGCCGAACGCCACCACGTGGGCAAAGTGGCGACCCTGGTCTGCGCACAGCTGGACCGACGAGCCCGCGAGCTCCGCTATAGCTGCGCGGGCCACCCGCCGCCACTGCTGATTTGCCCCGGTGGAAAGCCCGAGTTCCTCTGGGAGGGACGCTCGCTGCCGATCGCTGCAGCGGCGGCGGGCGTTTTCTCGCGAGACGAGGGAAGCTATGCCCTCCCTCCGGGGTCGACGCTCGTCCTCTATACCGATGGCTTGGTCGAGCGCCGTGATCGCGGAATCGACATCGGGATGGAGATGCTGCTGGCAGCGGCGGAGAGCGCTCGCAAAATGAGCACGGCCGAGCTTGCGCACGACCTGATGAACGCTCTCCACGAACGGGAGCACTCCGATGATGTCTGCCTGCTGGTGGTGCGAAGCGCTGAATCCTGACCTGACCGCGGACCACCACCTGGCCGGTCCGGCGAGCCGGTCGAAGTGTCGTGCTCGGCCACTGCCGGCGGGACGCGGCCAAGCGTACAAACGGTCGAGGCTGCACCTCAGGAACCGAGGCCCTGGGCGTCCGAGTGCGCCGCGAAACGCCGGTCGCGTTCATCAGGAAACTCGCGCTCGGCAGCCGAGCGGAGCAGATCCAGCTGGTCACGCAGCGGCGCAAGCCGTTCGTCCGCGACGATGTCGGTGAGATCCTCGAGCGTGCCGTGCAGACGGCGCAGGACCTGCAGCGAACCCGCTCCGTAGATCCGGATCTCGTCAAATGCAAGTGATACGAAGTCATCCCACTCCATGCTCGGGAAGACGACCCGCACCGTCCCGGACTCATCAGCGATACGACCGGGCCGCATCGGCCGAACGGCGAGTCTTCGCAGCAGGTCGTGAATCTGGTCCATGGCCTGCACGGCGGTGGTCGGGTCGTTGATCCCTGGAGACAGCGCCTTCGTGGCGAGATCGGCGAGCTGGCGAATACCGAAGGCCACGTCCTGCTGCATCGTTCGCTCCTGGCCGAGCGACACGCACGCTGCAACGTCATAGCGCCCCGGGTCGGCGCCGTGGAGATCGAGCAGCGGAGCATCCTCGGGGACGAAGTCGCCAACGCCGGCGCGGAGCACGACGACGGCGTCGGCCTCCGATGCCAGCGCCAGCATCCGCTCCGAGTCATACCCGGTCATCACTCCTGGCGGACGCCCGCTGAGCACAAGCGCCGCATCATCTCGCAGCTCGGGTTCGGGCAAAGCGGGGGGCGCCTCTTTCGGATAAAGCCGCTCCAGAGCGGCGCGCGTCTCTTCGGCGACCGATTCGATGATCGCAGCGGCGCGGATCGCGTGAGCGGTGTGGTCGATGTAGTGGATGAACACCGCGACACTCGCGAAAACCAGGACGATCGCGACACTGACCGAGATTCCGGGCACGGCATCGACGTGCACGGCCCGCAGGACGGTGAGCGAGAAGGTGAAGGTGGCGACGAACGTCGCCAGAGCGATCTTGCTGGTTGTGTCACGGAGGAACGTTCGCATCACCCTCGGGGAGAACTGACCGCTCGCGAGCTGAAGCGCGACGATCGTGATGCTGAAGACGAGCCCCGTGAACGTGATCATCGCCGCCGCGATCGTGGAAAGGATGCTGCGAGCGGTCTCCGCACCTCCGCCGAATCCGAGCTCGGCGCCGGTCGCGTCATCGACAGCGACCACTCCAAGGGCCGCCGCCACGGCCGCCGCCACGCCGAACGCCGGCACCACCCAGAGGCTGGTCCGCAGGTACTCCGCGACCCGATCGACGCGCTTCATCGCCCGCGGGGTCCGAACGCCGGCGCGCGATAAGGGGGACTGCTTCGTCGACCGGCTCGTTCTTCGATCCGACCACGTTAACGACGACGAAGACGCTCGCGCCGCTCGTCGATCTGATCCTGGGGCCGGCAGAGAGCCCTTGCAGGAAGCTCGAGGCGCCCGAGCCGAGCTATCGGGGAGAAGCGATCGCCCTCGACGGAGTCACCGTGGATATCGATTCGCCGCGCGCGAGCGACGATCAGGTGGTTGTCGCGATCGACCAGATTGTAGGCACCGCTGATCGTGGGGAAGCCCGCATTCGCGCCCTTGTCCGCTTTCGCGGAAGCCCGATCACGGGCCAGTGGCCGGCAGCGACAGGGCGTCAGGCACGGGGAGACCACGATTGTCACGCTCGATCCAGGAAGCGATCCGGCCCCGTGCGTCACCGCGCCGATTCGCCAGGCTTGCCCGTGGCAGGCACGGGCCCGGGTTCGAGCGACGACGCGGCCGGGAACGTCGACCCGACGCCTGCCCCAATGCGGTTCGAACTCGGAGCGGCGGCAGCCCCGACGAACACGGCCGCTCCCGCTCTCAGGTTGACACCGTGCCGGTTTCCAGATAGCGTCGCCCCGCAATTCAAACCGAAGGGGAAGGGGAGACGGATGCTCACTCAGTTCAGCCCGAAGGCTGCGCGCCTGCGCACACACCTCACTTACGCAAACGTGATGTCAACGCTGTGCTTCTTTGCGGTGGTCGGTGGAGGCACCGCTTACGCCGCCATCGCGGCGAACCAGGTCAATTCGCGATCGATCAAGAACAACGCCGTCAGGTCGGTCGACGTCAAGGACGGAGCGCTGACGGGAGGCGACGTCAGCGACAGCTCGCTCACCGGCGCTGACGTCGCAAACGACAGCTTGACCGGCCAGGACGTCAACGAGTCGACGCTGGATCTTCCGGGCGCGCCGGCTTCGCTGCCGCCCAGCGGCCCGGCGGGAGGCGACCTCACCGGGAGCTACCCGAACCCGCTGCTCGCAGCGAACTCCGTCTCCGCTGCTGAGATCCTCGACGGCACGATCGATTTCAACGACATCGCAAATAACGGAATCGCCGCGGAGGACATCCAGGTCGGGAGCTTGACCGGTACGCAAATCGGAGACAACTCGCTCACCGGCGCCGACATCAACGAGTCGACGCTGGGCCAAGTTCCCGACTCGGCAACTCTACAGGGCAGCAACCGCGCACGGACGGCCAGCGAAGCCAGCTCCGATTCGGATTTCAACCAGAATGCGTTGGTGGTCGGTAGCCCGGAGTCCGTCCTCAGTTCAGCGCAGTTCGCAGGGAACGCCGGTCCCGCCGACGCGCTGATCAACGCCAGCGTTCAGGTGTCCGGTTCGACCGGCGGAGCAGTCCACTGCCAGGGTGAGATCGACACCGGCGACGGCTTCACGGCCGTCGGCAGCACCGCCCGAGCGGAGTTCACCGCCGCAAATCAGGAAATCCAGCTGCCCGTTGTCGGCTTCGCCAACAACTCCGTCTCGGGGACTCACCCGGTCCGGATTTTTTGCAGCGCCCTCGCCAACCCCGCCATCTTTGAAGGTGGCGACTTGACGGTTCTGTCGGTGCCTGAGTAGGCATCGGACATCGGTTCGGGCGAAAGGGACGGCTTGAGGGCCGTCCCTTTTCGTTCGATACGGCGAAGCACCCTCTCCGGGTTGTCGGTCAGGTGACGCGGCGCTACGGCTCGGCCTAGGGGTTGGTGCAGTCATACCTCTGGGCGTACGGCACATCCGGCGCCGGGTTGCGAACGTCGTAGAAGTGGAACACCCGTCGCGTCGTAGACCAGGTCGTGATGGCGGCGGTCCCGATCAGCGCAAAGGGGTTGGTCCCAGGCCGACTGCGATAGTGCCCGTCCCGTTGAAGCTCCGCACTGCCGTCATCGCCCTCGTTTTGTTCGCGCTCGTCCCCTCCCACGGGACCCTCGCGTCCGCGCGCCAGCCCGGGGCAGCCAAGATCAAGAGCGTGATGAGCACGCTCATCTCCGAGCATGACTACCGCGCCCACATCTTCGGGGTTTGGCGCGGTGGACAACGGGTCGTCAGCGGTGCTGCCGGCTCTTCGCAGGACGGGGTCCGCGCGCGCACCGATATGCATTTCCGGGCCGGCAACACCGGGGGGTCGATGGTCGCCGTGGCTCTGTACCGGCTTGCCGAGCAGGGCAGGGTCAGCCTCGATGATCCGCTCTCGCGCTGGTATCCGGACCTCCCGAACGCCGACCAGGTCACGCTGGGGATGCTCGCAAACATGGTCACCGGGTACAACGACTTCGTCACGACGGAATCGTTCGTCGAGCAGTTCTACGCCAACCCGTTCCGGATCTGGTTCGTTCCCGAACTGCTCGACCTCGCCTTCTCCGAGCCCCCGCTCTTCGACCCCGGGACGAGCTGGAAATTCTCGGACACCAACTACGTGATCCTCGGCGATGTGATTCGCCGGGTCACGGGCAGCTCACCCGAGCGGGTTGTCGGGCAACTTGTACTCGACCCGCTGCGCCTGCGCGACACCCAGATGTCGCCGATCGCGAGGCTTCCGTCTCCCGCCCTGCACAGCTACACCAGTGAGCGCGGCGTCTACGAGGACACGACCTTCTGGAGCACATCGTGGGTCCGGGGAGCAGCCGACGGCTATTCAACCGTCTCCGACCTTGCGCGATGGGCCAGAGCACGCGCACGTGGGAGGCTGCTCTCGCCTGCATCGCAGCGTGCTCTCTTCGCGCCTGACACCGCTGGTCTGGGACCGTGGACGGCCGACCGCTACTACGCCAATGGAGCCAGCGTCGACTCCGGCTGGATTTTCAACAACCCGGCGATCAGCGGCTACACGGTCGTCGTCGCCCATCACCTCCCGACCGACACCACAGTCACCGTCGTCACCACGCCGAAGCCCACGACCGACCAGTCGATCCGCTACGCGGTCATCGCCTTCCAGCGCCTCGCCCAGCTGCTGACGCCGGCCAGCATCCCGCAGCTGAATCCCTGCCCGCGCGGCGGCTGCTGACAGCAGGCCCTTGAGTGCGCGGGAACCCTCCTGGCCAGGGAGAGCAACCGCGACCGGGGCCGCCAACGCGGGGAAGCTAGGGCTTTGGTTTCGGCTTGGGCTTCGGCTTCTCGACCGGCGGGTCGATCGTCTTCGATTTGTCGGCGAGGCAGACGCTGCCGTCGGGGAGCGTCGTCTTCTTGACCTCGGCGTAGAAGAGCCCGTTCAGCAACTGGAAAAGCTTCTTCTCGGTTGGCGCCTTGACTTTGACCGCGAACTTGCCGGCCTCGTTGGCGAGCTTTGAGTCAAAGCTCGGATCCTTTCCGCTCTCCTTCTCCCGCAGGATCACCTTGCGATCCTGCTCACAGGCCTCGTTTTCGGACTTGACGGTGCCCTTGAACGTGTTGGTCTGCTCGTTGAAGCTGAGCGAGGCTGACGTCAGATACTCGCGCGGGGGTAGCACGGGTGGCTCCGCCGGCGGCTCGGCCGGCGGTTCGGCGGGCGGCTCGGCCGGCGGTTCGGCGGGCGGCTCGGCCGGCGGCGCGAACGTCACCGCCCGGCACCCGGAGACCTCGCTCGTGCGAACACCGTCGTTGGCTGTCGCGGTGATCGAGTGGCCGATGGTGACGAACGGGAGCACGGCGTTGATCTGAGCCGTTCCCGTGGCGTCGGTGACAACATCCTGGCGGCCCAGCAGAGTGTCGGCTTCGCCGAAGCCGCTCGCGTCGCACGCGGCCACCTCGAAGAACTCAACTCTCAGCGCCTCCGCGGGCTCCCCAGTCACGGTTCCAGTGACGGAGACAGCGGTGGCGTTCGAGTTCACCACGGCCGCGGTCAGCACCGGGAAGTCCCTGCCGTTGTTGGCAACGTTCGCCGGGCCCATAGCGTTGGGAGTCACGCCAAAGACCTCGGCCGGATTGCGCTCAGTGTTGTCGATCGCGAGATCGGCGTTGCCGAAAATGCTGTTGCCCGTAATCAGCGTCGTATTCTGGGTCGCTCCCAGGCGCCCGCGGACGATGATCCCCGACTGTCCGTTGGTGGCGATGACATTGCCCTCGGCTGTATCGCTGATCCCGTCACCGTTGGTGCCGATGACGATGTTGTCGGCGTTCTCCCCCTGGCCAACGATAATCCCGCCGTCACTGTTGGCGATCGAGGCGGTGTTCTCGCGGTTGCGGCCGATCAAGTTGCCGGCTATGACGTGGCCGTTGCCGATGACCTGCACGCCGTTGAGGTTCCCGGAGATGACGTTCCCCTCCAGTGCGTCGGAGACGCCGTCCCCGTTGGTCCCCAGCACCATCGGATCGAGGCCGCTCAGCGCCACGCCCACGCTGTTCTCGATCAGCGATGTCCCCGCAGCATTGGTGCCGATCAGGTTGCCGGAAATTCGCCCGCCTCCCCTCTGGCCAAATGAGACTCCGTACTCCTGGTTGCCGGAGATCACGTTGCCCTCGTTGGCGTCGTTGACGCCGTCGCCGTCGGTGCCGATCGTGACCGGCGCCGGAACTGCCCCCGAGAAATCAAAAGCAATGCCCTGATTGTTTCCGCGGGGGGTTGCACCGTCGAGGTCAAGGCCGACGAACGAGGTCTGGATCCTCAGCCCGCCGGCGGAGTCGCTGTATCGGACCCCGTTGGCGCAACGCTTGATCGCCAAGCCCCGGATCACCACGTTCGCCGCCGTCACGGTTAAGCAATCAAACGCCTTGGTGACGCCGTCGATCCCGACCAGCAAGGTTGGCGGAAACGAACTGCCTGACGCCCCGGCCTGGGTCAGCCCGTCTATCCGCACCGGCTGCGTGATTGTCGGCAGAGCGCTCGCCAACGTGATCGTGCCCGCGCCGGCGAGGCCGAAGCTGATCGTGTCAGAAGTGCCATCGGCGTTTGCGGCGATGATCGCCTCCCTAAGGCTTTGCAAGCCATCAAGGGCGACCGTGTCCGCCGTGGTGTTCACCACGGTCGAGGTACCCCAAGCCGGCGCAACCGTCGCCCCCCACGCCGCGAGGGCAATCAATGCCAGCCGCCTCCGCACCACGCGGATCGTAGTTCATGCGCCGCTGGAGTACAGCCCTGCGACCTCCGGGCTATGAGCCCGGCCAGGCACAGCCTCGCGATCCCCCCCGGCGCGCCGGTAGTCGGCGTGAGCGTGCCCGGCAAGAAGACTGCCGCCAGTCTTGCCTGGTCCTTAGGGGTAGGTGCAGTCCTGCCTTTGCGCGTACGGCACGTCGGGCGCCGGATTGCGGACGTCGTAAAAGCTAAACACCCGTTGCGTCTGGGTCGCTGCGTAGACCAGGTCATGCCAGAGGAACTGGTCAAAAAGGCCGACCGGCGTGATCGTCCCGCTTGAGTCCACCGGCGGTGGCGTGGAGCCGGTCGCAGCGGGGAACCCGTAGAGCGACCCGGGCAGGACCGCCGGCGGCTCACCGACCAGCGTCTGGTCGTCCCCGATCGTCTTCGATCCGGCCATCACGTAGAGCTCGTAGCCGTTCTGGTTGTCGTACAGCGGCGCCTCGATCTGCGTAGCCGACTGATCGGGCCCGAAGACCCGTGAATGGAAGTTGTACGGGTAGTAGTCCTGGCCAAAGAGCCCCCCCTCGTAGCAGTAGAAGGTCTTGGTGTCGAGCGGACCGTCTGCGGGGGCGACGCTGTAGTAGTTGGGCCAGGCGTGATCCGGTGGATACTTCTTGCCGATGAACCACTTCCAGAGGTCCGCGTAAGCCGCGAGGCTGAGCGGCGTTTCGGCGTTCTGGACTTGCTGCTGCTGCAGATTCGCGCCGGACTCGTAGAACGTCTTCAGCGCAACGTAGTCGCTCACGATCTGGTCGTCGAGGACGCTGAGCGCAGAAGACGCCTGCTGCCAGCCGCTGAGCAGCTGCTGTGCCAGCGTCTCGACGGTGGTGTTGAACGGCAACGGGCCGTCCACCGGTGAACCGTCGGCCAGATTCGCGAACGTGTTCGTCGCCTCCATCGAGGCGCCCACCGCCCAAAGGACGTCCGCCGCCTCGGCGAACCCGCCGACGCCTGAGACCCCCGCAGCCACGTTTACGAGGGAGTCGAGCACCGAGAACACGATCTGGAGGACCGCGCCGTCGTCCGGCGGCTGGAGGAACTCGTTGATCTTCGTCACGAACGTCTCGACGTCGAGCAGGGCGCTGCCGCCTGCCGCCGTGCCGAACACCCTCTGCATGTTCTGCACGTTGCAGTGGACGCGGTCGACCATTGCGAACTCGCCGATCCCAGCGCCGCCTCCGGCGAGCTGGTCCACCACGTCGGTCCATGCCTGATTGGAGAAGCCCTGGCCAGCGGGGTAGCCGAGCCGAGTCAAGGCTCGACCCTGCGAGGACCATTCGTTACAGGAGCTGCCGCCGCCGCAGTAGGCGGAGCGGACGTCGCCGAAGCCGTTCGCGATCGTCGGCGGCTTGTAGCAGGCCGTGCTCGCGTCGTAGGCGATCGAGAGCACGTCCGGCCCCGCGATGTAGTGCATCACCTTCTGCCGCTCGGGATCGTCCTGCCCGGGGAACGGCGCCGTCGAGAAGTTGGGGCCCTGGGCGACGGCCGCACTCGCCGCCTGCAGCGCCAGCCCGGCCCCGGCTCCGCCCGCGAGCGTTCCGCCCACCGGCGTGCCCGCGCCGGGTGCGAGGCGCCAGTGGCGGTCGCGCTCGAGCACGCCGTCGAGCTGGGCCGGCGGGTTTCCCGGCGCGGCGCTCGTCACCTCGGTCGCGACGCGCGACTGGTTCGGGACGATGAAGTTCTGCCCCGCCAGCGCATAGCCCGGCCCCCTGGTGGAGGTGGGGTTGAGCACAAACGCCTCCGGCGTCCCCCCCAGCTCCTCGATCCTGTACGCGACCTTGAGCAACGACTGCTTCGCCGCGGCGCTGGGATTGGCCGGCATCGAGTTGCCGACCCCCTGGATGAAGACGTCGGCGGGGGTCCCGCCCGGACCCAGTGGGACGAGGTCCTCGAGCAACAGGAGCATGGCCGCGGCTGCGTCCTCGCTCTCCTGTTCTGAGCAGCCGTTGACCCAGAAGGTGTCGCCGTTGTGGTAGGTCTTGCCGTTGTAGGGGAACGAGACGGGAAGCTCCTGCAGGGAGGTCGGGCCTGCGGCCGCCATCGCGAGCACCTGGTAGCCGCCCGCGCCGGCGCACGGCGGCGATCCGGCGGGGATCTTCGTCGGCCCCGGGTAACCCGCCTCGGTCGGCAGAGACGGGATCGAGATGCCGCTGGGGTCGGAGTGGAAGCTGAGCTGAGCGTTGGCGCCGCCGAACGCTGTGAAGTTGCTCGGCCGGAAGGAGTAGCGGCCGCTCACGTCCTCGGCGAGGACGCCGGTGAGACGACCGGGCAGCGAGTCCTTGTCAACCGACGGGGAGTTGACCCACGAGTTGTCCGAACCGACCACGCCGGCGCTGTTGGCCGGCTTGTTCGGAATCCAGACGGCCCAGAAAGGCTGCGTCTCCCCAGTCGGCAGGAACGACTGGCCGACGGCCGCCTCGATGCTCTGCGAGAACTCCTGGGAAACGGACGCGTAGTCGGCACCAGCGGCGACGAACATCACGTTGCAGCCGTTGTTCTGTTTCGGATAGCTGGGGTAGTAGCGGTCGAGCAGGGTGGTCAAAGTGTCGGACCCTGTGGCGTCCGCGCCGAAGTTGGTGTTCTCCAGCACCTGGAGCGTGCAACGGTCGATCACGAGCAGGCCGACCCGCGCGAAGGAATCCGCGTTGGGCCCGATCTCGACGACCGTGCCTGCTTCGTCGAAGAGGCGAAGCGCGACCGGATCGCCGGCCTCGTACAGCGACTCGGTTCCGATGAAGACGCCGGCCCTCGTCGTCTCCGGCGGGTGTGCCTCGAGCTGGATCGTTTCGCTGCGGCTCCTCTGCCCGGCGGCGGATGCCGAGGCACCCCGGCGCGTGGCCGTCAGCCTCAGCTTGTAGATCCCCGGAGTATCGGGGACGATCCGTGCCGGGCGGGAGCCGGGGTTCCTGATCTGAGCCTCCGAGGCGTCCGGAGCATCGACGATCTCCCAGGTGAAAATGACCGAGCCCTGTTGGGCACTGAAGGCTTGCCGGCCGGCCCCGGACCCAGCCCGGGGCTTCGTGTGCGGAACGAGCTTCACCGCGGCGCCCGAATGTGCCTTGCCGAGCTGCGGGGCGCCGACGAGCGGGCGGCGGCGGTCGAGCTTGAATCTGGCGACGCGACGCACCGTGCGGTTGCTCGGGTAGTGAACGGCCACCCGCAGGCGGTTCATTCCGAAGCGCAGGCCCTCATCCAGGCCGAGCCCGACAGGATGGCCACCGGGTACCGAGAGGTCGAACCTGCCGGTGATCGTGTGGCCGTTCAGGGTGATGCGGTGCCCGAAGGGCCTTCCGGCGACCGCGACCTTCGCGGTGACCTCCGAGCCCCCGGCGTCGAGGGAGAGGCGGACGGATCCGCGCTCAGAGGCGGCGCCTGCATCCGAGGTAAGTCCCACGGCGACGACGACGGCCGCAATCAGCCTCCCGAATGGAATACGAGCCAGTCTTCGTCCCGCCCAGCCCATTACGCCTCCTTCGTCCCCTAAGCCATGAATCGAGTCAGCAACGTTATCTCAGAACCGAGACCGACGGTTCACCAGGTCCGCCCCGAAAGGAGGGATTCAGACGCGCTCAACGGGAGCAATTGCACCCACTGCCAGCCGCGACCGATGGGCGCCTTGCCCCGCGCCCGCCGACGGCCTCGTTCATCCGGGCAGCTCGACCGGTCGGTTCGGGGTCAGATACTCCGTGAGCTGGTTGAACAGCCGCTGGGCATAGTTGGCGCCGCTGTCGGCTGCAACCTGGCCGGTGGTGACGACGAGCCCGAGCCCGAGCCGCCTCGTGGGCTGGTAGGCCATGATCGCCCGCCAGCCGTTGAGCTGCGGGTTCTGAAACACCCACGAGTTAGCGGCCAGCACGCCGAGCCCGTAATAGAAGGTTTCGTTGAACGGACCCAAACCCGCCGTGGACGCCTCGAAGCGCTCCCTCGACGCCGCTGGCGAGATCAACAGGCCTTCGCCGAGGGCCTTTGCGGAGCTGACGACGTCGCTGATCGTCGAGCTCATGATGGTGCTCTTGGCGATCGTCCACGACGGGCTCCAGAAGGTCGAGTCCTCGAAGGGGCCGCGGTCGGTGACGTAGGCGTGCAGAACCGGTTCCGGCATGCCCGGCAGCGCTGAGATGCGCGTCTCGTTCAGCCCGAGCGGCCTCAGGACGCGCCGCTTCAACATCGTCGCAGCAGACCGTCCCGTCTCGCGCTGCAGGACCCGGCTGATGATTACGAAGTTGGTGTGGGCGTAGTGAAAGCAGCTACCGGGGTCACAGGCCAGCGGCTGGGCGAAGGCGATATCCAGCAGCTCGTTGGTTCTCCATTGCCGGAACACATCAGCGTTGAAGGCGTCGATAAAAGCCGGGTTGCCCTGCGCCCAGTCTGGATAGCCGGAAGTGTTGTTGGCCAGCATCCGCAGGGTTACCCGATCAGCGTTAGGCAGGTTCGGAAGCCAGCTCGAGACGGGGTCGTCGAGCGAAAGACGCCCCTCGTCCTGAAGCTGAAGCAGCAGCGTGATCAGGTACGGGATGGCGATTGAGCCGATCCGGAACTGCATTTGGAAGTTGGCGGGTACCCCCGCCATCGAGTTCCCAGCGGCGACACGAGCAAGCCTGCGGTCACCGCTGTCGACGCGGACCAGAGCGGCATGCAGATCGTTCTCCCGCGCGGCCCGATCAACGATCTCGCGGATGTCTCGCCGCGCCTCTCGGAAACTCGTGCAGCCGCTGGCGGTGTGGATCTCGCCGGATGGACACGGACTTGCGGCGGCGGGGACTGTCCCAACGGCCAACGCCGACAGCAGCGCGCAGGCCGTGTACGCGATGCTGCGGCCGACCGTGCGCCGGACTCGCGCAGGCACACCTGCTCCATCCAGTTGTGGCGTCACCGAACTGCCCCGACCCGACGCCGCGTCCTGCCAGCGTCTCCGGCCTGGTCCAGCGCACTGGCCGCCGCGTCGCGGCCCGAGTGCACGGCGCCCTCGAGCTTGCCGTTCCAGGCCGTCGACGTCTCGGTTCCCGCCCAGAGGATCGGTCCGATCGGCTTCCGCAGCGCGTGCCCATATGCGGTCCACACCCCCGTCGTCCAATAACCGCCGTAGGCACCGCGGGCGAACTCGTCATCGCCCCAGGAGTATTCGAGATAGGCGCTCGGGCGAGCTGCGCGATCACCGAAGTAACGAGTAAGTGCCGAGAGCACCTCTCCGCGACGCTCCCCGAGATCGGCGGCGGCGAGGCGCCGCGCCTGCCCTCCTTCGATGAAGGCCACGAGGATGCCGGGCGCGCCAGAAGGCGGCGAGTTGTCGGCGGTGGCGCGCACGGCGCCCTCGTCGCTGACGACCTTGCCCGCCAGCCCTTCCTCGGCCCAGAATCGCGACTCATAGACGCAATGAACTTTGATCACCCAGCCCATCGGCAGGCGCTGGGTGAGGTGGTCGCGCGCAGCGGGCAGCGCTGGGACGTAACGGATTCGGCCGGCGAGCGTCGGAGCGAGTGAAACGATCGCTTGGCGGGCGCGGACGGTGTCACCCCCGGCCTTGACCACAACGCCCTGGGTTTCGTGCTCAATCTGCGCCACGTGCCGCTCAAGCAGCACACGATCATTGCCCAGTTCTTCCGCCATCGCGCTGCAAAGCGACTGGGCGCCGACGACGAAGCGGCGCTCGGGTCCGAGCGGCTCATCGGCCACGAGGCGGGTCACTTCGTGTGCCCCCGAGCGAATGATCGCGAGCGCGGCGAGCAGTGAGGTCTCGCCCGGCCCGCCCGCGAAAACGCCCTCGAGCGAGCGCGCCATACCCCAGCGCGCCAGCGGGTCGTCCACGCTCTCGCTCAGCCATTGGTGCAGCGTCACCTTGTCCCACTCAGCCGCCCTCGGCGCCGCCCATGGTGCGCCGTCGGGAAGCTCGGCGGCCATCCCAGAGAGCTGATGCGCGACGCCGCGCAGCTCGTCCATCGCGCCATCGCTGGCGGCCGCGAAGAGGCCCGGCGCGACCGAGCGTCGGCCGTTCTTCCAATGGACAGTGTCGCCGGCGTCCCAGCTCGGGAAGAGCTCCACACCGAGTTCGTCCGCCAAATCGGCGATCTCGTGCTGTCCGGGGCTCACCCATTGGCCTCCGTGGTCGACGAAGGCGCCGTCGCCGAGGTCCTCGGTCAGGGTTCGGCCCCCGACTCGGTCCTGGGCCTCGAGCACGATCACGTCCGCACCCGCCGACACCAGCTCACGCGCGGCCACGAGGCCGGCGAGGCCGGCGCCACAGACGACGAAGTCGCACTCGATCTGTTCCCGCCCACCGCTCATTCCGGTCGCTCTCCGTGCTCCTCCCAGCTACTCAGCGTTGAGTTCACTCCCTCTGCCCTCCTCTGGATGCAGAACCCGGGGCTGACCCCCTACAGGCACTCGCTACCCAATGGATTCCATACCAAACATCGCCGGTCGGGCCTGGACCGTGGGATGACCAAGCTGAGGTGATTGCCCCGGGCGCGGCCGCGCAGGCGGTAGGCCTCAACTCCTCCGTCGGGCTGGTTCCAGCCCGCACGCTCGGAGAGCGCGACGAAGAGCAGCGAGAGGCGGGCCGGCTCGACGGCGCAGTCGTCGCGAATCCCACGCTCGAGCAGGAAGCGGGCTCTGCCGTCGATGCCGAGCTCGTTCATGAGGTCCGCGAGCGAGCGGCGATCCAGCGAGGTGCCGGCGCCGCGTCGCGGATCGTTGAGATCGACGTCCCGCACCAGCCCGTGGAGTCGGCGCCAGAACAGCCTGCCCTGGTCGCCCACGCCGGCGGACGAGTGAGAGTGTCGCGCACAGATGCAGAACATTCGCGCGCTTGCCAGTCACCCGCCTACCGGCGCTTCAGCCCCAGAACGTTGCTACCTTGAGCACATCGAGTTGCGCAGGGAACGGAATTCGGGCGGTACACCCAGGCTGCTTCTAATCGGCTGCTTCACGGCACTCGTGGCCTTGGCGATCGTTTCCGGCGCCGCGGCGCTCGCAACCAACGACCTGACCCCGGCCGACTGCGTCGCCGACGTCGGCAGCCCGGCGGGCTGCGGGACCGAGCAGCAGGGCCTCGGGTCGGCAACCGGTGTCGCCGTCAGCCCGGACGGCGGCTCGGTCTACGTTGCCTCGTTCGACGACAAAGCGATCGTTCACCTGGTTCGCGAGTCCGACGGCAGCCTGACGCCCGTTGAGTGCATCTCGGACGTCGACGTCGGGCAGACCTGCGGTGGGGATCACGATGGCGACAATGAGGCCCAGGGATTGGATGGAGCGGTGTCCGTCGCGGTCAGTCCCGACGGCAGGTCCGTCTACGTGGCGGCCTTCAACAACCAGTCTGTCGCGATCTTCGATCGCGCCAATGACGGCGGCCTGACCAAGGCCGGCTGCATCTCCGATCTCGAGGGTGGCCAGACGTGTGGCGGGGACCACGGTGGCGACAATGAGGCTCAGGGGCTCAACGGGGCCGTTGACGTCGCGGTCAGCCCGGACGGCGACTCCGTCTACGTCACCGGGCGTCTGGACGACGCCGTGGCGACCTTCGACCGTGCCGACGACGGCAGCCTGACCAAGGCGGGCTGCATCTCCGATCTCGAGGAGGGCCAGACGTGTGGCGGGGACCACGATGGCGACAATGAGGCCCAGGGGCTCGCGAACGCGACTGGAGTTGCGGTGAGCCCCGACGGCGCCTCCGTTTACGTCGCCTCTCAGGACGACGATGCCGTCAGCCGCTTCGACCGTGCCGGCGACGGCAGCTTGACCGCAGCCGGCTGCGTCTCCGATCTCGAGGGTGGCGAGACCTGCGGCGGAAATCACGGTGAGGACAATGAGGCTCAGGGCCTCAACCGGGCGCGCTTCGTCGTGGTCTCTCCGGACGGCGCGTCCGTCTACGTCACCGGCAGCAACGACCATGCGATCGTCCACCTCGATCGGGAGCCCGATGGCAGTCTGACCCCGGCCGAGTGCATCTCCGACGTCGACGGCCCGCAGACGTGCGGGGCCGCCAATCAGGCCCAGGGCCTCCAGGGGGCCCGCGGCCTCGCCGTCAGCCCCGACGGCGAATCCGTGTTCGTCGCTGCCCAGGATGACCACGCCATCAGTCGCTTTGACCGCGACGTCGCCGGAGCTCTCACCCCGGCGGGCTGCATCGCCGACGTTGGCGCGCCGGCCAACTGCGGCCCGGACGAGCAGCAGGGCCTGAACACGGTCCAGGATGTCGACGTCAGTCCGGACGGAGGGAGCCTGTACACGACGTCAGCGGTGGGTGACCACGCGGTTGCCCACATCAGACGCGAGCGCCCGCCGGTCTGCGAGGCCGCCGTCGCCTCGACCGACACGGGGGTCGCGGTCCCGCTGACGATGAAGTGCTCCGACCCCAACGGCGACCAGCTCACCTACCGGATTCGCCAGCAGCCGGCAAATGGCACGCTCGGCGCGGTCAGCCAGGCGAGCGGCGAAGTCACCTACACGCCGAGCCCCGGCTTCGAAGGCTCGGACTTCTTCAGCTTCGACTCAATCGCAGGCGAGCGCTCGAACGTCGCCGCTGCGTTCATAGTCGTCGGTGCCCAAGGCCCGCCCGGCGACGGCGGCGGAGCTGGACCGACAGGTCCGGTGGGTTCGGCGGGGCCGGCGGGGCCAGCTGGTCCGGCCGGCAACGATGGTGCCGACGGTGAACCCGCGCTGAAGCTGCTGCTGCTGCTCGCGCAGGACAGGCTGGCCGCTAAGACGGGCCGCAGGCTGGGCCTCCGCTTCGCCACCTCAGCCGCAGGCGAACTCGTCGCCTCGCTCCAGCCGCAGGGCAGCAAGACCAACAAGAAGCTGAGGGAGCTGGGCCTTGCAAACGTCCTCACCAAGCGCATGTCCCTCGACGAGGCCACGGTCGCCAAGCTGATCCTGAGGCTCAAGGCAAAGCGTGAGGGCAAGGGCGGCAAGCGGAACCTGCCCGCGGGCACCTACAAGCTGACTCTCGAGCTGACCGGCGCCGACGGCCAGACCGCAACCGACACCGCGAAGGTCAAGCTCAGGAAGCGCTAGTGGTTCGGCACCGGCGATCGGGTCCACCGGCCCGTGTTCGTCCAGCGTTCGGTTCCTGCGAGCGGGGGCCCGATTCGTCACTCGTTACCACCCACGAATCGTGGAACGTTCACGCTTGGCGGCGTAAGCGGGACGCACCGAGCTCGGTCTTGTCGCAGCTCCCGGCTGCTCTCCATGCGGGAGGCACATCCGCAGACCCCGGCCGGACGGCACGTTCACCACGCGCACGTCGACTCGTTCTACGTGCTGGAGGGAATGATGACGTTCGAGATCGGTCCGGGCGCTGAGCGCGTGGTCGTCGAGGCGGGCAGCTCGATCGCGATACAGCCCGGCGTCGCCCATTCTTTCCTCAATGACAGCGATGCTGACGCGACCGTCCTCAATATCCACGCTGCGGACGCCGGGTTCGCGGAGTTCATGCGCGGGATGCGCGAAGGCGTGGCCGTCGAATGGGATCACACCCGGCCCCTTAGCCGGTGCACGCGCATGGGTGTCTGTTGCTCCGTCTGTTCCAGCGACGATCAGTGGGACGCATGCGCCGCGACCGGACTGACGCGCCCCGCCGGTGACTGGGTCGCGCCTCAACGCCGCGGGCGATCGCGGCGATGAGCGTCTTCCGCGAGGCCGAGCTCGAGTACCTGGTCGGCGGCTTTCAACTCGGCCGGATCGCGACGGTCGGCGCGGACGGAACGCCGCACGTGGTCCCCGTCGGATGGATCTACAACGCGGCGCGCGACACGATCGACGTCGGAGGCCGCGAGCTCGGGCGGTCGAAGAAGTTTCGCGACGTGGCCCGATCCGGGCGAGCCGCGATCGTCATTGACGACCTGGCAAGCACAGACCCCTGGCGGCCGCGCGGGGTCGAGATCCGAGGGCGCGGCGAGGCGATCGCGCTACCGACGCCTCTGATCCGGATTCACCCCGAGCGGATCGTCAGCTGGGGGCTTGAGGCGGTGCGCAGCGCACGCACCGTGGCGCAGTAGGCGATCGGACTCGGCGACTCCACTCGCGCGAAACTTGAACCCGCGACCTCCGGGTTATTGGTCCGGCGAGTCAAAGTCCGAGTATCAGCGCTAGCGCGTCGTCCACCGCCCGGAGCTCTCCCACCTCGAGCCGCCCTGCAGAGCGACCAAGGCGCTGGGGATCCACCACCGTCGTCTGCTCGACCAGGACGCGCGTTTCGCGATCGAGAATGGTGATCGTTGGGCGAAAGCTCGCGGCTAGAGCGCCGGTTGAGGTTGGAGCGACGAGCGTGGTGCTCAGGTCGAGAAACTCGTCTGCCTGCACGACGATGGCATAACGCGCACCCCGCTGCTCGTGGCCGCGGGCGCCACGCGGCGACGGCAGGCGGAAAACCTCGCCCCGAACCATTTCAGTCCGAAGATGATGGCGCGAGTTCGGCCATCTGCTCGCGGATGATCCGCATCTCTTCGCGATCGGCCTCGTCGGCAACGACACTCGCCACCTCCTCACGGATCGCTGACCGAACTCGTCTGCGAGCCGCGGCTTCCCGCAATGCCGTTCGAACAGCCTCGGAGTCGGTCATTGCCCCGGCGCGGACCACATCGAGGGCGGCAGCCGATGCATCGTCGAGCCGAACATGGAGAGACCGTGCCACTGAACAAGTGTAGCACGAATCATTCTACGCGGCGTCCGCGCTGCGTTTCGACGAGGCCGAGCGTGCCCGCCTCCACGACCTGCCTTGACGCCCTCGCCAGCAACCAACTTGGCCGCGCGTTCTATTGCCCGCGTTCGAGGCCGGCCAATCAAGCCGTGAACTTCGCGAGCTTCGTCTTCCTCGACGAGCACTGGGCGACCCACAACGTCCGCCTACACAACAGGGGTGAGAAGGTCTTCAACCATCCCGTCGTCGGCGAGCTGGACCTGAGTTACGACCGCTTCGAGCTTCCCGCCTCTACCCGCGGCGCGAGGTCCGGCGCCAATTAGCAGTCGGGACTCGCTGTGCCCGGTCCGTGCGTCGCAGGTAGATCCGCTACCCGGCCCATTTCGTTTTTCACTACCACCTGCGGATTGTGGAGCACTCACACCTGGCGCGGTGATCCGAGTCCCGCTTGTCGTCCTATGGTTCGCTCGGCGGTGGCGTCCCTGCATTTCGCGCAGGGGGGTCGCGGAACCACGTTTCGCAGAAGCAGAGCCGACCGCGGCGACGGACGCCTACAGCGGGTCAGACTCGGCGAGCGGGGGGCCGACCACGTCCATTCCGTGCTCGGCCGCGGCGCTGCGAAACGACTCGAGGTCGAACTCGGTCAGGTGCGAGAGGCGGTCGAAGAACCCCTCCATGCCCGCCGGAGCGAATGTGATCAGCATCCTGCCGGGCTGATCGCCCACGTTCTGCCAGCCATGCGGCAGCCCGCGCGGGATGAAGACGAATGAGCCCGCCGATGTCGTTGTCAGATCGTCCCCGAGCTTGCAGCGGAATTCGCCCTCGAGGATGTAGATCGTCTCGTCCTCGCGGTTGTGTACGTGGAGGGGAGGTCCCTCGCCGGGGGGAGCCACCGCCTCAATTGCGGCCAAGGCTCCGTTCGACTGCTCGCCTCGGACGAGGAACCTCAGATCCCCGCCGAGCGGGCTGCGGCTGCGCTCCCCGTCACCGGGACCGACGCTCATCCCTCCATCGGTCGTTCCTCGCATCGGGCAACTTCTACCAGACTCCAAGGGCCAGGTGATGATTGCGGACCCCTGGGCGCCAATCGCCTCACATGCAACATTCCGGCTCACGCCTGAGTCGAGGGTGGCAGCGGCAGACGAATCCCCGGCAGGATTTGGACCTGCGACCTCCGGGTTATGAGCGCTGAAGATTGGGCTTACCCCGGGCCGGGACCCCCGCGAAGCCCAAATACCGAGATCATCCGCGGAAGGTTGCGGGGGCCGTTACGGGAACCGGACAGTTGACCGTGAACACCTCGCCACCGGTGTCAGGGGTGCCGGGAAACTCGTCCAGCTGGCCGGCGTCGCGCGCGGCCAGCACCTGTCGCTCGGTCCGCAGCACGCGCGCCCGCGCCTCGTCCTTCCACGCGTATGTGTAGTGATCCCAGTACGGGCTCCAGATCGGATCGCCCGGATCGGAGTCGAATACCGAGGGCTGCGCCCCCATCGGGCCGGGGCCTTCGAGGCCGTTCATGAACACGTTCGTCCTCCCGGTGCCTCCCGCCCTCTCAGGCCCGGCGTGAAGACGGGGTGCAAACACTGTGCTTGTCATCTCGGCGGCTGGCTCGATCGAGTGATCGGTGACGATGTAACGCGCCGCTGGGAAGCACTCATGGAGCTTGAACTTCACCTCTCCCGCTGCCGTGTCAGGCGCCTCGATCAGCTGCCCGCCTTCGAGGTAGGTGCGGAGCTCGGGGTCGACGCCGATCTGACCGCCTGGCCACTTCACCACAGGGGCATTGATCACCGAGCCGACATCGTCGACGCTGACTGCTCCCGAGCGCTCCGCAGCGCGGACGTCTGCAACGGAGGAGAGCTCGCCGGGCGAGTCGTTCCAGCTCACGTTGCGAACGCGCCATGCTGGCGTGTAATCGGCTCGGCCTGGCGCCGAAGACAGAACCGCTGGCGCACCCTCCACCAGATACAGCTCCCCGGAGAGCTCCGGGCTTGTCAGTGCCTGCAGCTTCGGGGTGAAGACGAGGCTCTCGCGCTCGGCATAGGCCTCGTCGGAGGCGTCGGTACGGATGAACCACACATCGCGACCGTCGACGATCCCATCGTGGAGCCGCATGCTGACGAACCCGAACGCCCCCTCCCACTCGTCGGAGCTGAGCACGAAGTCGAGAACGTCGCCGACGATCGGCTCGCCTTCGCCGTCGCTGGCGGTCGCGGCAGTTGTGGTTGCGGACTGCGGCTCGTCATTGTCTCCGCACGCCGCGAGCAGCGCTGGAAGCCCTGTCCCCACCGCGGTGACGGCGGCTCCACGGGCGATCAACTGGCGACGGCTCACGGCGTTCGGACGTAGATCGGTGTCTGTACTCATCGGTGCCTCCCTGTTCGGAGAATTCGGTTGGAGTGACCGAGCGAGCGACTCGGCCACGCCTTCGACCCGTCAAATCCGAAAGCGATTCAGGCGTGGTGTGAAACGCCCGCGCGTATTCCAGGTCTAAGGATCAATGGGAAGCTCGGGCTGGGAACGCTGCAGCGCCGCCGAGGTGCTTGGTTGCTCCGCCCTGTCAACCTTTCCGAGATGCGTCCGGTCGCGGAGCAGACAGAAGAAGCGCTGGTCGCAAGCGCGCGGGCCGGAGATCGAGGCGCGTTCGAGGAGCTGGTGCGCCGAAGCGCGGATCGCCTCTACGCCGTCGTGCTGCGCTTCGTCGCCGATCCCGAGGAGGCCGAAGAGGTCACGCAGGAGGCGTTCCTGCGGGCATGGCGCTACATCGGCGGCTTCAAGGGCGAATCGCGCTTCTTCACATGGCTCTACCGAATCGGGATCAACGAAGCTAAGCGGCGCGCGGAGCGCAGGCCGCCCGCTGGAATGGTCAGCTCGCTCGACGACGAGCCGATCCCCGAAGCACCCGATTGGAGTGAGGCTCCGGAAGTACGAGCCGAACAAGGTGCTCTGCGCAACATCCTCGAAACGGCGATTCGCTCGCTACCGATCGAGTATCGCGGTCCGATCATCCTTCGCGACATCGAGGGACTCTCAACCAAGGAGGCTGCCGAAGTGATGGAGCTCGAGGAATCTGCATTCAAGAGCCGGCTTCACCGCGCAAGGCTTGTCGTTCGCCGGGCTATCGACAGCTACTACCTGGAGACTCGGGAATGATCCGCGAATGGCTCGGGCGCCGTCGGTTCATGCGCGAACACCGCTGGACGCACGCTCATCTCTCCGACTACATCGACGCAGAGCTCGCCGACGACGAGCGGGCTCGAGTCGAGGAGCACGTCGGGATGTGCCCGCAGTGCAGGCGTGTGCTTGCGACCCTGCTCCGCACGCTCGACGGCCTCCACGCTCTGCGGGTCACCCCAGAACCCGGGCTTGCGAACGGCGTGATTGAGCGCTTGCGTGACGAAGAGCCAGGCGGCTAGAGAGACGGCCTAGCAGCCGAGGCAGATCTTGACGAACGGTTACAGCGTCCCGGCGAGGAAGCCGGCGCTGAGGATGAGCTGGGTCGCCGGTCTGCGAGGCGCGTCGCTCATACCCATGCCCATCCGACTTCGACCTGTTAATCCCTTTCTCTTCTGGGCCGACTCGAAATCGAGCTCGCGCCCCTCGACACCGCGCTCGAACACCGCGGCAGCACCCACCGCGTCGCGCTCCGAGATCGGCGAACTGTCAAGCGGCGAGGCGACCTCCGGATCGAAGAGGACGACCACCGGCCGGTCATCGATCTCGTCGTTGACCGGTGCCTCGTCCCGCAAACGCGAGAAGGGGTACACGACAGCAGACTCCTCGCCGGTCTCGATCGCCGCCACCCGCTCCTTCGGCGGCAGCGTGCGGTCGGGCTCGTCCTCGAGCAGGAATGGCCGCGAGTCCGGATTGCTCTCGTATCCGGTATACGGGGTGCTGCCGTAGTCGCGACGAAATCCGGTATCCCGCGAAAGTGTCGCGCCGTCAGGGTGGATGCGGGAGAACTGCTCCCAGGAGAGGATTTGAGACGGCAGCACCTCCAGCCGTTCCCCCGTCAACTCCCCGACCACGGCTTCAGCGGTGATCTGCTGCCACCACGACTCGGTAGCCAGAAACGATTCAGGTGCGTTTTCGGCCCAGGGCGATCACCAGTACGGCGATCACGATCGCCGCCAGCCCGGCGCCGATGCCGAGCAGCGCTCCCACCGTGAGCCCGCCGACAGCGGCGAGAAGAAACGGCCCGGCTGCGCAGCACGCGACGACAACCGCGGCGGTGCCGACCCCGAGCCAACCGTCTCCGGTCCCTTTGCTGGCGTCGCCCGTGCTTGTCATTCCGCCCCGCCGCCGCGGGAGACCGTCCGGCAAGCGGCGACGTGCTCGGCGTTGTCGGCCAACAGCGAGCGAGCAATTGAAATGACCTCGCTGACCCTGGCGTCCGCGACGCGGTTGTAGACCGTGCGGTGCTCGCGCCGCGCGACCACGAAGCCACACCAACGAAGGCAAGCGAGGTGGTTGGAAACGCTCGGCTGGGGCAGATCGAGGCGCTCGACCAGCTCGCCGACCGACAGCTCTCCTGCCTCGTCGAGGGCATCCAAAATCCGAAGCCGGCTCGGGTCGGCGAGGACACGGAAGTACTTGCCGAGCAACTCGGCCTCGGTGGGACTGCTGGGGAGCAGAAACGGGGCTTCGGCAAGGGCTGTCGCTGACTTGATCATATTAAGCTAGCTAAATATTTTGCTAGACTGATACTACAGCATGACCTCCGGCCAACGCGACTTCGACCTGGCAGTGATTGGCACCGGTTCGGCGGCGCTGGCGGCCGGCATTCGCGCCCGCGACTGGAGCCGAAGCGTCGTGCTGATCGAGCGCGGAACGACCGGCGGCACGTGCGTGAACGTTGGCTGCATCCCATCCAAGGCCCTGCTTGCCCACTCGGTGCGCTCCAACGGTTTCGGACTTCCCGCCGCTGTGGTGCGCAAGGACGAGCTGGTCGAGATGCTTCGCCGCGAGAAGTACGTCGAGCTGATCGCCGATTACGGAATCGAGTTTCGCCAGGGCCACGCGCGCTTGATCGAGCCGCACACCGTCGAGGTCGACGGCGAGCGGCTCAGCGCTAACGCGATCCTGATCGCCGCCGGGGCCGCTCCGACCAGCCCTGACATCGAGGGTCTGGAGGAAGCGGGCTACCTGACCTCCGAAACCGCGATCAAGCTCACCGACCCACCGGGCAATCTGGTCGTGATCGGGACCAACTCGGTCGGGTTGGAGCTGGGCCAGATGCTCGCCAACTTCGGCTCCGAGGTCACATTCCTCGACGTCGCCGAGCGGATCGCCCCGTTCGAGGAGCCGGAGGTCTCGGAGGCGATGCGCGAGATCCTCGTGGATGACGGCCGCGAGGTGATCACCTCGGCCCGGCTGACGAGCGTCACGGTAGAGGGCCGCGAGAAGGTCCTTCGCGGCAGCGCCAACAGCCGGGAGTTGGAGCTGCGGGCCGACGAGATCTTGGTCGCGACAGGGCGGCGTCCGAACACCGCCGGCCTCGGCCTCGACGAGCTGGGCGTGCGGCGAGACGAGCGCGGCGCAATCGTCGTCGACGAGCGCCAGCGGACCTCCGTCCCGTCGATCTTCGCCGCCGGCGACGTGACGACGCAGCCGCGGTTCGTATACGTGGCGGCGGCAGCTGGAGCCGCCGCGGCATCGAATGCGTTAGGGCTCGCAGACGAGCGGCTCGACTTCGAATCTCTGCCACGTGTCACGTTCACTTCGCCGCAGATCGCGTCGGCGGGCATGAGCGAGGCCCAGGCGCGCGAGCGCGGCTTCGACTTCGAGGCGGTCGTGTTGGGGCTCGAAGCTGTTCCGCGCGCGCTGGTCAACGGTGACACACGAGGCCTCTTCAAGCTCGTCGCGGAATCGGGCACCGGCCGGCTGCTAGGTGTCAGCATCCTCGCCGACGGAGCCGGTGAGGTGATCCAGTCGGCGGTGCTGGCAATCCGAGGAGCGATGACTGCCGAAGAGCTCGCAGGTGTCTGGGCGCCGTATTTGACGATGGCCGAGGGCCTCAAGCTCGCGGCTCAGAGCTTCGACCGCGCGGTCGAGAAGCTCTCCTGCTGCGCCACCTGACTCGACGATGCGGGCCGGGTTGTCGCGTTCCGGGTCTTGCGATTCCCGAGACGCCCACAACTTCTTCGTCAATGGCCCACGGCGATCTGCGTGAGGCAGCCGGCGATCTCGTGGCGGGGGCGACTTTCCGATCGTGGGACTCACTGCTGAATCCCTCCCGTCGCTCCCGGGGTCACACCGGTAGAAGTCATCGAGATTAGGAAGGCGTGAAATGAGGGCAATTTGGAACGGCGTGGTGCTCGCCGAAAGCAACGAGACGAAGGTCGTCGAGGGAAACCACTACTTCCCGCCCGAAAGCGTCGATCAGCGCTACCTGAAGCGGAGCGCAATGAAGTCGCTGTGCATCTGGAAGGGCCTCGCCAGCTACTACACGGTCGAGGTGGGCGGCGAGAGCAACCGAGATGCCGCGTGGACATACCGGCATCCGTATCCCTGGATTCGCAAGATCCGCAACCACGTGGCCTTCTGGAACGGCGTCGATGTCCGTCCGTGAGCGGTGTGGCGGCTGAACCGTAAGTCGACGATCCTGGGTCCAGCACGAAGCTGCTCGACCAGGTTGGCCTGGATTTCTACTCGAAGCTCTGAGCTGCAAGCCCGAGTGAGAGGATCGGTGCATGAGCGCCCGCGACGCACTGCGGATCTGCCTTCGCCGCGAGCACCTGCGCAGCACGGTGCCGATAGCGCTTGTGATCGGCACAGTCCTGATGGCGATAAACCAGCTCGACTTGATCGTCGCCGGCGACGCGACGACCGCGACCTGGATCAAGGTCGGGGTGACCTACTTCGTCCCGTTCATCGTCTCGAACCTGGGGTTGCTGGCCGGCAAGCGCGCGGAGTTGAAGGCCGGGGCGCTGAAGGCAGATGGTCCGGGTGACGGCGACTAACCCTTCGCTGCCGCGTCTGCGGGCAAGTAGGGGACGACGACGGGCGCCGGCCCGAAAAATCGGATCCTGGCCCGATTCGTTTCTCGCTACCACCCGCGGATTGTTGAGCGGTCACGCCTGGCCGCATGACTTTCGGACGACCCGTCACCCGGGCGGGCATTAGCCGACGCCGGGCTCGCCGGCCGGGTCGCCGAGCCCGGCGGATCGCAGCGCCGCCCCGCGGTCGAGGTGCAGCTCGAGTCGTGTCAGACGTTCGTCGCGAAAGAAGAATGCACCCGCCGACGCCGTCTCAATCGCGCTGCCCGAGCCTCGGATGGTCGCGATCTGGCGCGTGTAGCCAACCACCGCGTCCCCGGTCCCGATCGGTTCACCCTCCCGCTCGATCCGATATCGCTCGAACGCGCCTGTCCAGTCGGCCCAGCCGTCGAGCAGCCCTTCGACGCCGTGGAAGTCATTCCTCATGCCCTCAGAGCCGGCGATGAATGAGCAGACGAAGTCCGGCGCGGCGAGTTCGCGTAACACCGTCGCCATCTCGGTCGAGTGGGGGTCGCCTGCGAGATCCTCGGCCGCAAACGCGTCGAGTACACGGTCCGCGAGCTCGAAGGTCGTTGCCACGGGCTCAGTATCGAGCAACTCCGCCGCGTGCGTCTCCCTTAAATCCCGATACGTGGCCCGATCTGTCTTTAGGTACCACCCGCGGATAATTGCGCGGTCACGCCTGGGAGGGTGAACGAAGCCTGTCTTGCATGCGAGGGGAGGTCGGAATTCTGACGTGCCGTTTTGGCGAGGAAGCCAGTCGGGTAGGGGGCCAGATGATGAGGGCGTCTACCACAAGATTCGCGGCACTCGGGGTTGGCTTCGGCGCTCTCGCCCTAGGGGTTCTCGTGCCCGCGCTCGCGCCGGCCACAGCCAGCCTGACCGTCACCAAGACAGCCGACCGCGAGCACATCGACAAATTCGACAACCTGAACTACACGATCGCGGTCAATAACGCGGGCCCCGACCCGGCGACTGGTGTCGTGGTCACCGATCGGCTGCCGTCCGGCCTGAGCTTCGTGTCGGTTTTCGCCTCTCAGGGGAAGCGTTGTGAATACCGACGCAGGCAGACCATGTGCGCGCTGGGAACGATCGCCAGCGGTGGCTCCGCAGCGGTGTCGATCAAGGTCCGCCCGCGCCGGCGCGGTCTCTATACCAACACCGCCACGGTTACAAGCGGCGGGGTCGACGCCCAGCAAGTGAGCGACAGTGAGACGACCAGGGTGTTCAACCGCCCTGACACGAACCGGCGCTGCGGCGGCAGGGCGGTGACGATCATCGGCACGCCGGAGGCCGACAGGATCCGGGGCACCCACGGGCGCAATGTCATCGCCTCGCTCGGCGGTAACGACGTCATCCACGGGCTCGGCGGCAGGGACGTTATCTGTGGCTCTGCCGGGATGGACATCATCCGCGGCGGGGGCGGAAAGGACGTACTCATTGGCGGCGCCAACAACGACCGGCTTCTCGGCGGCCCCGGCATCGATCGTTGCTCGGGCGGCCCCGGCCGAGATACCGTGCGCGGCTGCGAGCGCTAGCTGTAAGACCCGAGCGGTTGTTCAGCTCGGAGAGCCGGTTAGGAGCCGAGCTTCAGCGCGCTCGCGAGGAGTGGGTGATCAGCGAGGAAGCCCACCTGCCGATTGTCTGCGACGACACGTTCGCGGCCGCGCAGGAGCGCTTCGAGGATAAGGTCAGGGCGCCGGCCAGCGCGAGGTCGAAGCGCGCCTACCTGCTCTCGGGCATGGTGCGTCGTCTTTCGGTTCTTCGAGCACCGGATCTTTGGCCCGCTTCGTGTCGAGAAGCTCGAGCGGCAGCTGCGCTCCCAAAGCCGGGAGGAGAAACGAACCGGCAAGCTCGCCGGAACCAGGATGCGTCAGCAGATCGGCGAACTCGACCGCAAGATCAAGGCTTAGGTGCAGGCGCTGGAGCGCGGGATCGAACCCGAGTTGGTCTCGGAGCGAATCGCGGAGCTTCGCGGGGAGAAGGAGGCGCTGGAGGACGCGCTGGCGAGCCTCGGCGTCGAGCGTGAGGAAGCCGAAGAGCAGGAAATCAGCGAGCAGCTTGATCGGCTCCCTAATCTGGCTAAGTCGCTGCGAGCCGCGACGCCCGAGATCCAGCGCCTGACATTCGAACCTTCGAGCTTCAGATCGTCTATGACAAGGCCGCGCGACGGGTGGGAGTCTCGGCGACGGTGTCGCAAGCTGTTGCCGACGCCTTCGAAAACACGAAGACCCTCCGGAAGGACGGTAGAGGCTCGGCGAACCAATGTCGAGCAGTTCTGGTTTCAGGTAGCCGTCACGACGACGTAGATCCAGAACAGTGTTGCGACAAGGAGGTTGCTGCCGCCGAAAACCAGAAATGGCTCCCGGGCGAGCCGACCGCGGACGCGCAGGATCGCCGAGAGAATGAATGCCCACGTCTTTAGCGCGGCGCCGAAGACAAGGAACGGGATGACGTAGCGGGGGTTGATGAAGAGGTAGAGATAGAACGCCCCGAACGTCGCGGCGGTTCCCGCGGCGAACATCTTCAACTGTTCGTAATCGGGAGGGTCCGTGTCAGAACGCGCCCGTCGCCAAACCTCGAGCAACATCATCGCGGCGCCGAACCAGTTCTGGGCGACGCCAACCAGCAGAACCAGCTTCATGGAATGTCTCTGTCGGTTCTCGACACGCGGCGATCGTCTCATCGGCTCCGGTCGTCACGCGACATTCCTGAATGCCTCGCCACTCGTTCCCGCTCTGCGCGAGGAGCAGGAGCCTGATCCCGCCCGCCTTTCGTGCGTCTTGCCTGAATCCGATAGGTGGCCCGATTCGATTTTCGCAACCACCCACGGATCGTGGAGCGGGAAGGTCTGGAGTCGTAACGCTGGCTGGCCTAGGGGCCCGCCGCTGCCAGCTGTCGCGTCAGAACGACGCTGCGAACACGAGCACCTGATCGGTCACTGCGCGGTAGCGGCGAGGCCCGCGATCGCATCTGCGATCGGCGTCTCGCCAGCAAGGAGGTCGAAACTGAAACCGACCATCCCTGGCTCGTCGAGCACCGCGACCAACGTCGCGGCGACGTCGTCGCGACTCACCTCCCCGCTCCGCTCGAGAGGCATTCCGACTGCGATCGCGCCGGTCCCGGACGCGTCGGTCAGCGAGCCGGGGCGGACGATCGTGTGCTCGAGACCGGAGGCCAGAAGGGCTTCGTCGGCGGCGCGCTTGGCCTCGTAGTAGGGCCGCATCGCCTCGCTCCAGCGCTCAGGCTGATCCGTCGTGATGGCACTCACCATCACGTACCGACTCACGCCCGCCTCGTGGCAAGCATCGATCAGCTTGACCGCCGCGCCGCTGTCGACCGTCTGCTTGCGAGCGGGGTCGCTACCCGCGCCGGCTCCGGCGCTGAACACGAGCGCGTCGGCCCCCTCGAGCGCCGTGGCGAGGGCGCTCGCATCCTCGCGCTCCAGGTCGAGGACGACCGCCTCGGCCCCGACAGCCTCGAGGTCAGGAACCTGGTCGGGACTGCGGATCATCCCCACGGGTTCGTCGCCGCGCGCCGCAAGTTGGCGAAGCAGTCGCAGCCCGATTTTCCCGTGCCCGCCAGCGACGACGACCTTCATACGCGAGAGGCTAGCGGCAACTGAGCTCTCTAGACGGAGGGCTCATGCGCCGTACCGACGGTGATCCGATTCGCTTCTCACTCCGTCCACGCACAGCGTTCGTGCCTGCGTTCGAGCGCTCCCGCCTGAGGTGCTGAGCCGCCCCAGCTCCATCAGCGGCTGTCGCACAAACCCAGCGCCCACCGCGGCGATTGGAGCGCCCAGACTGGCGGCGCACTCACTATTTGGGAGGAACTGCCGCCGCTGCTCGATACGCCGCTTCATGTCCACGAGCACGAGAACGAGCTGTTCCACATCCTCGAGGGCGAGCACGTCTTTCAATGCGGCGAGGATGAGCTCCAGCTCGGTCCCGGCGGTTTTGCCTTCCTACCGCTAGATGTCCCTCACGGGCACCAACGAGTGGTTCCCGGCCAGGGACGATTCCTGGTCATTACGTCTCCTGGCGGTTTCGACGGATTCTTCCGGATGCTCGCGGAGGCCGACCGCGCCGGCACGCTTGGGCCTGAGGCCTACGCCGCCGCTTCCGAGCGCATTGGCATCACCTGGCTCCCCTGAGCGCAAGCAAAGCCCCGCGACAGGACCCACGCCCCCCAAGAACTTCCGAGATCGCGGAGGCCCTCTAAGAAAAGCATCCTGTCAGGTGGCTTCTGCTGCTTCCGCCGGACCTGCCTGCCTGCCTGGGTCGAACACCGGGTTGAGGTGTCGGCGACGGTGTCCGCGGCGCTCGCCGATGCCCTTGAAACGCAGAAACCCTCCTGGCGGAGGGCTCGAGCGTGGTAACGAGAGACATAGCGGGGGCCCGATTCGTTTCTCGCTACCACCTGCGAATCGTGGAGCGATCGTCTGTGAGACCGTCGGGGTCGGACGGTGACGTCTAACCGCGGCGGACACGCCGGAAGCTGAAGGACGGCGGGTTGGGATCGGCACCATCCTCGTCGCTCGCCCGCACGGAAAAGACGTATCTGCCGACCTTGAGGTGTTGGTAGGCCTTCGGTGAGGTGCACGCGCTCCATTTCCCGAGCGCCTTCTGGCGAGGACTTCGCTTGCCCGACTTCGCGAGGCTGCACTGAAAGTCAGCGGTTGGGTCGTCTGAGCTGAAGCGGAGGACGATCGAGCGCTGGCGCAGGTGTTTCGCAAGTCCTTTCTTGTCCAGGATCGTGTTGGGCGGGTTCGGGCCCGGATCGGGAGCAGGTCCGGGGCCGGGGTCAGGGGTCGGGCCCGGATCTGGACTCGGGCCCGGATCTGGACTCGGCCCGGGGTCCGGGGTCGGGTTTACGGGCTCCAGCGGGGGCGTCAGTGGCTCGAGCGGAGGCGTCAACGGCAGTGGCGGCGGCGCTGGCGCGTCCATCGTCAAGACGACGTTGTCGGCGAGATTGGAGCTGTAGGGCGGAACGTCACCCTGTGCCTCCAGGCGCACCTCGATCGACCTCGTCAGCTTCGGGACAGCGGCGGATTCGCTGCGGTACAGCAACACCGCGAGGTAGTTGCGGGTGAATCGCGAGACGTTGCCCAAATCCACCTGACCCAGCGAAGCTCCGCCGGCACTCCTGAAGATCGCGAGCGCCCTCATCCCAAGCGACTGGTTCCCGAAGCCTCCGATGTCGGCCGAGAATTGGACACTCGCGAGCCCGGCGTCGATCGACGCGGCCTTCGACGAAACGTCAACCGTCTGGGAAGCCGACGAGGGCGTCCCGCCGCCGGGGCCGCCGGCGAAGGCGTTCATCCCACCCTCCCAGATGGTTGCGTCCGACAACGTCGGGAACCCGCCCGGAGTCGAATACCGGGCATAGGTGAACCTGTTTGTGGTCTGCCAACCCGGGATCGCCGGGCTCTGCGAGCGCAGGCGCGCCGCTCCGGACCCTTCTGCGTCGCCGTTCTGGAGCAGGTTGCCGGCGTCACGGGGGGCGCCGCCACCGAGCCTGACTGTGACGTCATCGGAGGCGAGGTTCGCCGATGCGATGTCCTGATTACCGTCGCTGTTGTAGTCGCCGATCGCGAGCGAATAAGGCTCGTCGTGCGTGACCCAGGGCGATCCGAGAACCTCGAGCGGGAAGCCCCCGGCGCCATCGCCGAAGCGGACGCTGAAGTCATCGGAACCCGAGTTGGCCGTAGCCAGGTCGGGTTTGTGGTCAGAGTTCAGGTCAGCCAGGGAGACCCACTGTGGAAGGTCCCCGACCGACCAGGGAGAGCCGGTCGGCTGAGTGAACGGCACGGGTGGCGTCACGCCGCTCTGGGTTGCCGCGTCCAGCCCGATCGTGACGCTGTCGTTGTTCTCGTTCGCCGTAGCGATATCCGGGAAGCCATCGCCGTTGATGTCGGCGGCGGCGATCCCCTGCGGGCTCGGCCCCGTGTTGAAAAGGGGCTGAGAGTTGGCGAAATCGAAGACCCCGAGATTCCCTTGCCACGTCGTCACGGTGTTTGCCCCCGCATTGCTGGCGACGATGTCGTAGGGGCCGTACGCCAGTGTTTCGGCAGCCACGATTCCGCTCGGCTGGATGCCGGCGGCGAGGGGCGAATTTGGTGCCTCGGTGAAGGTCCCATCGCCGTTTCCCCCGAACGCGCTGAGGTTGTTCGACCCGAAATTGGCGGTGACGAAATCATCGTGACCGTCGGCGTCGAAGTCGGCGACGGCGATCGCCGAGGGATTGCTCCCGACGCTCACGGGGGAGCCGGGCGCCTGCGATGGGAACCGCCCGTCGCCAGCCCCGAGGAGGATCGTGACATCGGTGCCTCCGGAGTTCGCAGCCGCGAGGTCCTGATCGCCGTCCTCATTGAAGTCGGAGACCGCCAGAGCGAACGGCGCGGATCCGGCCGGGTACGGAGACCCGGCAGGAGTCGTCGCGAAAGACCCGTCCCCCGCGCCCAGGCGGACTGAGACGTTGCCGGTGCCGGAGTTCGCCGTTGCGAGGTCCGCGTGCCCGTCCGAGTTGAAGTCGCCCGCCACGACCGACGATGGCCCCTGCCCGCCGACGCCGAATGGGGACCCGTTCGCCTGCTGCGCGAAGGTGCCGTCGGCACCCGCCGCGGGCTCGACGCCGACGAGGCAGATCAGACCGACACCCGCGATGACGCGAACGGCGGCGGTTTTCGGCTTGCCGGATACGAATCTCAACCGTTGCACACTCCTCTTGAGTCCTTCGTTACCGTGATCGGCTCCCCAGTCACCGTGACCGAGTTCTGGTTGCCAAGGTCATACGCCTCGACAGGGAAGGCCAGCGGAACCAGCGGAGGTGAGGTTCCGCCGAACATCGCATTGATCAGGGCCCCGGTCGGCGTTGTCTGTTCGCCGTAGCTGCCATGCCAGACCTCGTAGCTGTTGAAGTAGGTGTCGGAGCTCAGCTGATTGGGATCATCGCCGTCCGGCAGCGCGTACACCCACGGCATCTGGGTCGGGGTCACGGCGGTCTCAGCGACGAAGGTCGTGTCGAGCGGAGGGGCGCTCTTGAAGGGGTAGATCAACGGCGTCTTCTTTGTCGCCTCCTGATCGACACAGTGGAGCTGCGTGATGTTCGTACCGACGGCCGGCGGCACCCGGTACAGGTCGAACCCGGTCGGGAACAACGTGGTGTACGCGTTCCTCTCGGCCGCGACCGTGAGACCCGAGACGAGGTTGGCGGTTGTCCCCTCTGGCCACGACCAAGGATGGTTCGTCCCGGTCTTGTATGCGGTCACCGAAAGCTTGCCCCAGTCGCTGGCGATGATGTCGCCGAAGTGGTCGAACTGGTTGAGTGCGCTCTGGTAGAGCCCTTCCAGCCTGTTGGCGTACTGGCTCACCTGGATGAAGAGGTCGGACTCGAACGTCGGCCCGCCTGATGGAGTCGTCTCGAAATCCCCGACCAGCCCGAGGATCGCCGAGATCGCGTCCCCGGCCTCGGCCGCCGGGTTGTCCGGGATCGAGGCGAACAGCAGGAGCAGGTCCGAAGCGATGTCCAGTGGATCGGACTCCCCTTCCGGGTCGCCTGGGTGCGGGATATTTGCCGCGATCTGGCTCGCGATGGCCTCGAACCCGGTGGGGCCGCTCGCCAGGAGCGCGTCGAACGGGGCCTTCAGATTCGCGGTCAGCAGGTTCAGCTGACCGAGGTCCGCCAGTTCGAGCGAAACCTGATCCCTCACGGTGTTGAAGTCGATTTCGGTGAAGGTCGGGGTCGTGCACGCCGCCGTCTGAGGCAGAGAGGCGTAGCTGAGGGCGGCGACGCGGCCCGACAGCGTGCTCCAGTCATAGCCCTGGCGGTTGGCCGAGTAGTTGGCTTCGATCGGCGAGATCAGCTTCGAACTGATCGTGAGATTGAGCGCGGCCAGCAGGCACCCCTGGGCGGCGACATAGTGGTGCCCCGGGGTGTCGGTGCGGTAGGGCCATGGAATCTCGGGCCGGTACACGGTTGATGACAGGCTGGAGTCCTGGTCGTCTCGAGGAGTTGCGTTCTGCGGGTAGAAGCGCGATTGCGGGTTGCGCGCCAGCGCACCGGAGAGTTGCCCGGTGATGGTCGTGCCGGCGGGCGCCGCCGACGCCTGGCTCGCCACCCTCGTGTAAGGCGACATTGCCTTGCCGGGAATGCCGACCTGGGCGAAGCCGGTGCTCTGCCCCGCGGTCGGGCCGAAGAGATTGGTGAAGTAATACGAGCTGCCGCCCAACAGTTCAAGCTGCGCGGCCGTGGCATCCCACCCCGGGTCCTCCTGGGGCACGGGCCCGCCGATTGACTGAACGAAGACCAGCGCCGAAGGGTCGCTCGAGTACTTCGCCAGGAGTTCGGCCATGAACGACGACTGCGCCACGGTGAAGGTGCCCTGGTCCCGGAGCCCCAGCGAGCCGGAGTCGAGAACGAGGACGTAGAAGCCGGGCACGACCGGCCCGAGGTCATCGCTTTGGTAGAGCTTGCACGGCGCCGGAGGCGCGTTGCTTGGAACCGGAATCGAGTCACAGTCGCCGATGCTGACCGCCACCTGCCCGGGGCCGCTACCCGCGGCCGTTGTGTCGTACTGGACATAGTCGCCCGAGACGAACGTGAATCCTCCGCTCGTCGGCGCTTGCAGATACCCGGCCAGACCCGTGTGCGTCGACCCGTCGTTGCTGATCAGAGTAAGGCCCGGGTTGATATCGGCCGGGCAACAGACCGGGTTGTTGTTGACGTCGAGCATGCCGGGAACGCCGATGGCCGAAAAGTTCGAGCAGATTCCCGTCTGCTGGGGACACGGTGTCGCTGTGGTGGCGACATTGGCGGGCAGGCTCTCCGCTCCGATCGTCTTCAGGGCGGCGTTCAGGTTGTTGAGCGCAGCTTGATCGGCGACGGGGGCGATGGCTCCATCTGCGGGTGAGGTGATGATCACCAAGCTCGAATTGCCCAGATTGCCGACGTCGTTCTCCAGCTTCTGGGTGTCGGCGTCGGTTCCCAAGTACGAGTTGTTGACGGCGCCCGGCTGGCCCGGCTGTGGGCATTCGAGCGTGGTTCGATCGAGCGCCACCATCTGCAGAGCGGCGCCTGGCTGGGCTGGATAGGTGACGTTGCAAGGAGCGCCGAGCGAGACTCCTACTCCGCCCCCGGAACGCGCGATTGTCTGAATCGGGACGCCGATCGGAGCGCCGGGGGTGGCGCTCACCAGTACGTCGTCCACCGCGCTCAGCGTTGCGCGCTTCGCCGACCTGCCACGTGGCGTCTCGATCAGCTTCAGCCGTACCCGGTACTGCCCCGGGACTTCTGGCGTGAGCGTCGGAGTTTCGGTCGAGCTGCCGTCGAAACTAAGGAGTGATCCCGCGGGCTTGTCCACAATCTTCCAGCGGTACTCCAGCTTCGAGCGCTTGCCGGTAGGAATGGACCGTGCACCGGTGAGCTGGACCGTTTCACCGATGCGAACCAGGTGGTCAGGTCCAGCCGAGGGAATCGGCGCTCGGCGCGCCACTTGAAAAACGTGACTTTCGGTGTCGTAGGTACCGCGGTCGGGCACGAATGCGACCAGCGCCAAGTCGTTGCGACCGAATCGAAGACCCTCGTCGGCATCGACCGGCATCGAGCGCCGACGTCCGTAGTCGGCGAGCGGATTGTCGATCCGGCGCCCATTGAGGTAGATGCGAACGAGAGCTCGCGGGTCCCTGAAAATCAGAGACAGGTTCTGGCGGCCGCTGACGATATTGCTCACCGCGTTCGGCGCCGACAGCAAGCCGGGGGTGCGCCGCGCCAGGGTGAACGACCTGCCCACGAAGTCGGACGCACCGGTGGCATTCTGAGCTTCGATCGTCAGGCTGTTGAGGCCGTACCTGAGGATCTTTCCACGGGAGATCCTGGCTACCCTGACGCCATCGCCGGAACTCTTGAAGCGGCTGGTCACGTCGCGTGTGTTGAGCCTCGCCTCGAATCCCCTCGCCCGCGGCTTGAGGCGTACCGCCACCCGCACCGAATCGCCCCGCACCAACCCGTTGTCGCGGGGGCCCAGGACCGTAATCAGCCCAGGGGCGACCACCTCCTGTGCTGGAAGCTGAAATTTTGGTTCGGCAGCCTCGCCGAACTGGGGCAGGATCGATAGACAAAGAAGGGATACGAGGAAAGCCCGCCGCCGATGCCCCGTTCTCAACTGGCTCCGTCTTCCCTCACCGAAATCCCTCGTCTGTGCTTCGACTGGGACATCAGCCCGAACGCGTTCGGTGCCCCCTTGGTTGCAACCCTACAAATCAGCGGCGCGGATGTCAATGCTTGAGAACGCCCACGCGAAGCGCGTCTGAGCCGTTCCACAGACCGCGGTACGCGCGTCGCCACCGAGAAGTCGACGGACTCCGTCCTTCTCGTCGCTGGAGATCTCCTGGAGACTCATGAGATCGCAGAGCAGCTTCCCGACCCGCATCAACTCGAGGGGACCAAAGTCGTGCCTCTCCACCGCCCCGCCGCCGTAGGTTCGACTTGCCCGGCGGCCCCCCGTGCCCCAGCCACGTCGATTCGGCCCGCAACGTCCGCGGGTACTGGGCAGGGTCGAGCGTCCGGGCGATGCTCCGGAACCCGGTCTACACCGGCGCTCTGTGTGGAATCGACTCGACTTCGCAGAGGCCAAGCACTCAGGGGGCGGCGCCTGCCGTCGGGCACGGGAGGAGTGGGTGGTCCATGAGGAAGCCCACCTGCCGATCGTCGCGGATGAGGTCTACGAGGCCGCCCAGGCTCGCTTCGAGAACTACTCCTGCGGCTACTCGCTGAACTACGGCGACACCGCCGGACTTGAGGCTCACGCCGGGCAGAAATGGATCAGCGTCCGAGAGGACTGGCTGGAGCGCCTGGTGCTGCGCTTCTTCGAGCAACGGATCCTCGGGCCGATGCGACTTGACAAGCTCGCTAAGCAGCTCGGGGAACTCCGGGGCGAGAAGGAAGGGCTTGGGATGCCCTGGCCAGCCTCAGCGCCGGCCAGCTGGAGGCTAAAGATGAGGAACTCTCAGCGCGCCTCGCCTGCCTGACCTCAGCCAGGCTTTGAGGGATGCACCCGCCGCCGTCAAGCGTCAGACCTTCCAGGCCTTCGACCTTCAGATCGCCTACGACAAGGTCGAACACCGGGTCGAAATCTCAGCCACGGTGTCGCAAGCGGTCGCTGATTCCTTCCAAAACGCAGAAACCCTCCTTGCGGAGGGCTCGAGCGTGGTAACGAGAGACATAGCGGGGGCCCGATTTGTCTCTCGCTACCACCCACGGATAGTCGAGCGGTCACGCTTGGTTCGTCAATTCGCGTCGGAATCGAGGCGGGCGCCGCAGTAGCGACAAACCCGTGCTGCGGCTTTTATCGTTTCCGCGCAGTCCGGACATGACCTCGTGCCAGACCCCGACGTGCCGCGGCGACCGATCTGCTCGTTGAGAAACTGAATTAGGTCGGCCGCCATCTCCCGCTTGCGAAACGCCATGGTGTTCGGATCGACGCTTCTTCGGAGCTCGTGACTAAATTGCCTGAGGGGGTTAAGCGACACCCACTCATCAGGAGCCTGCTCGCCCGACGTTCGGCAGCACCGTGAGGGCGAAGACGTTGAACACGTCGCCGAGGTCAGAGACTTGGCCGATGAAGCCGAGGGCGACCGGGGCGCTCGAGACAGCGAACACGTAAATCGAAGCGCGCGCCGAAACTCTCGCTCATGGTCTGCGACCGGGCACCCTGGAGGGTGAAATGCTCGGTGCTGAGCGCGGTCAAGAGCTGCTGCGGATCGGGCTCCGTCATCGGCACGTTGATGCTGACACAAGCGCGGAGATCGCGACCACGGCCCGGAGCGAGGTCTGGGCCCTGTTCGTTCGCTGCTCCTTAGCGCAGGAGTGCCAAGTTCACGCGGCAGGAGGAGAGTGGAGAAGCGCGCCATGCACTCCTCGTCGTCTGGAGCGAGAGGGGCGCGAACCTGGGTGGAGCGGAAGCGGCGGTCCGCACCGCCCGGCTACTCCAGATCCTCCTGCGAGACCCGCGGGCGCGGATGGATGTTGGTCAGGTGGGCGGGCGCGTCGCCGACGTTGACGAACTTGTGCGCGCTACCGGGCGGCGCGATCACGATCTGACCGGCCCCCGCCTCGATCGTCTGGCCGTCGATCGTGAAGCTGAGCCGGCCCTTGTGTACGACAAAGGTCTCCTCGTACGGGTGGCGATGCAGGCTTGGCCCGCGGCCGGGCGGCGGCCGTGCGAGGAAGAACGACACGCCCGCGCCGTGATCGGCGCCCTCGAACCTCCCCGGCAGCTCGTCCTGCTCGATCCGGGCCGGGCCCGCCACGCCGAGCAGCACCTTCATTCGGTCGACGGCGTCGAGGAGCGTCGCCAACGGCCTGACCATCAGCGTCAGCTCCGAGATCGCGCTATCGCGCTCACCGGTCGCCAGCAGGACGCCGTCGCCGGCGCTGCCCTCGAGCTCGGCGGTGAACGCCAGCAGCGTCTCGTCGGAGCCCTCGATCAGCTCGGCTGGGCCGCGGCACGGCCACGACCTCGGTGACCGCTGTGAGCACCGCTTCGATCCGATCGCGTCCTTCGTAGTCGGCCACCGGGCTGTGGAAGACCGCATCCGGAGCGAGCTCGGCGACCATCGCCAGCGCATCGCGTGCGAGGAACGCGTCGGTCAGACGGCGGCCCGCTGATCGCTCCGTGGCCATCGCCGACATTAAACACGGCGACCCGAGTATTAGCGCCATGGCCGTTTCCAACACCGGTCAGCTCCGTGACGAGATCGCCCGGGCCGTCGCGACGCGACGGCCCGTTCACGATCCCCCATCGAGGCGGCGATAGCACCCGCTCGGGGGATGCGATCCGGGATGGCTTGGCCGGCCAGCATTCCGCGCCGATGAATCTCGAACTGCCTGGCGGTCAAAAGGGGGAGGAAACGTCGAACTGACTCAAGTGAGACAGTTCGCCTATAAAGCACGAAAAAAGGAGTCGCGACTGATGCAGTTCTTCCTGACCGTCCCCCACGACACAGCCGAGGAGCCGACCATGGCCTCGATGGACGCGGCCGACCTGGAGGCTGCGTTGGCCGCTGTGAACAGGTTCAACACCGACCTGGAGGAGTCCGGAGCGTTTGTGTTCGCCGGGGGCCTGCACCCGCCGTCGTCGGCGAAGACCGTCGACGCCACGGACGGCGAGCCCGTAGTGGTGGACGGACCGTTCGTGGAGGCGCCGGAGTACGTTGGCGGCTTCTGGGTTATCGAGGCGGCCGACCACGACGCCGCGGTCCGGTGGGCGATCCAGGCGTCCAAGGCGCTGGGCGGCCGCATCGAGGTACGCGCCCCGCAGGAGCTGCCGGACGCCTGAGTGAGACCGCTGGGCGGGCCCCGTCCGCGGGTGGGCGGGGCTCTGGATCGACCCTCCAGCACCCGCCCCGAGCCGGCGATAACAGTCAATCCGCCACCCCGCAGAGCTGCGAAGTGTCTTGTTACGGGATCCCCTTACGGATATCTTGCGCGACGACGACCAGAGCAAACTTCCAGACACGTGCCGCGCTCCTCCGTCGCGCGACGAGGAGCAGGTCGATGCCTGCCCCCTCCTCCCCGTGCATTGTCGGTCGCGCCATCCACCCGATTGGCACCAGAAGGCAGGTCGTCGATTTCAGCTTTGACGCATTGGTAAACGAGGTCGAGTGCCTGAGTAGCAGGCCAGTACTGGATGTCTAAAAGAACGGCCCGCTAGCGCGGGCCGTTCTGTGCGTCCGGTGCGTCGCGTGACTCAGTTGCAGACCGGCGGGCAGGCCCGGACGGGCCCGATGTTCTGACTGTCGACGGACGCCCCGATCCACCCGCCGAAGGCGCGGTAGACGACGACGTTGTGCCCGGCGGCTGCGACCTGCGCGGCCGTGAGCGTCGGACCCCCCACGACGTGGGCTGTCGCGGTCCCGTTGGCGAGGGAGACGCCAATGGAGGGCCGACCTCCGCACGTTAGGTCGGGGCACGTTGCGTAACCGCTGCTGACGCCGTCGACGGTTACGCTGGCCGAAGACGGGCCGGCCGTCACGTCCACGCAATGGCCAAGCACGCACGTTCCGGTCGCCGACGCCGACGACGCTGCTGCGAGCATGATCCCGCCTGTCGCTGCCAACGTCGCTGCGACTGCGAGCACGCGACCGAGTGTTCTCTGCATTCGTGCCCCTCTCTGTGGCCCCTAGTGATCCTCCGGACGGAGAATCCTTGGCCATCGTAGAGTTTCACATGGGACACCGCAGCCGCGCCTAAACCGATTTACGTTTAAGCGTTCGTCGGCTGGGGGCCGAAAGGTCGCTGGTTCAAATCTTCGCGACCCGAGTGCTCGGGTACCACCTGGCTTCCGTCGAGCGCTTGAGGCTGGCCGAGCGATGAAGGCAATGGCGGCAGTGACCGAACTCCCGGTAGTTCGTCTCGACGACGCGCTCGCACTTTGTCTCCTGCTGGCCGATGATCGGCACCCCCGGTACGAAGCCGCAGCCCGTCGATGGTTGGCGCGGTTTGCTACCGAGGAGCCAGTAGGCGTGCGCCACACTGGCTTGGGCCGGTCGTGTGCCTCCCCATGCGGAGGGGCACTGAGCGATTCATCTAGGCGGAGTTCCGCTTTCGCGTGAAAGCGGAAGCGAGCGCGCAGCGGTCCCGGACGCCTCCTCCCCATGCAAAGCGGAACGAGCGCGACCCTCCTTCAATACGCGCCCACGCAGGCGTGAAGTCAAACTCCCGCGCTGGCGCCCAGTAGCAATCCAGTAGCAGTTCTGGAATCGCTTGACCCTCCGCCAGAGCCCCTGAACGAGGAAAGCCCTCCGTAGAGGGCTTTCCGGGAGTAGCGGGGGCAGGATTTGAACCTGCGACCTCCGGGTTATGAGCCCGGCGAGCTACCTGACTGCTCCACCCCGCGGCGGTGTTTCACAAATTTAGCAGCGGATCGCGGCTCAACTGTCGAACTCCGGGAGGTCGAGTTCCCGCAGCCGCGCAGGGTCGGCGAGCAGGTTGACCTCGGCCACGCGGCCGCCGCTGACGGTCAGACTCGCCACCGCGAACGGCTGCCCGCGCTGAATGACGAGGAACCCTGGGGCGCCGTTGACGAGCACCCGCCTCGCCGCCGGCGCGAGACGGTTGAAGCCGAGCGCGCGGCGCGCCACCTGCTCTGCCCCGTGCAGCACTCCGGTCAGCTCGCTGTCGGGCCCGCGGTCGACGCGGAACACAACATCTGGGATCGAGGATGCCGAGGAGAGCTTCGAAGTCCCCCTCCCTGGCTGCCACGAGGAAGGCGTCGACCACCTCGCGCTGACCGGCGCGATCAGGGTCTGCGTCGGGCGCCGCGTCGCGAATCCGGCGTCGGCCGCGACTGGCGAGCTGGCGTGCCGCGTCGGGCGAACGGTCAACGATCGAGGCGATCTCGTCGAACGGCACAGCGAAGATGTCGTGGAGCACGAAGGCGAGTCGCTCCGCCGGGCTCAGAGTCTCCAACACCACCAGCAGCGCCAGACCCATCGAATCGGCGAGCAGCAATTCGTACTCGGGGTCTCCCCCATCGTCAACGGTCACGATCGGCTCGGGCAGATGCGGGCCGAGTGACTCCTCACGCCGACTGCGGCGAGAGCGCAGCATGTCGAGACTGACCCTGGCGACAACGGTCGTCAGCCAGGCCCGTAGATCTTCGACCTCGCCGCCGTCAGCGCGGTTCAGCCGCAGCCAGGCCTCCTGAACGGCATCTTCCGCTTCGCCGGTCGAACCCAGCATTCGATAGGCGACCGCGCGAAGATGAGCACGGAGGGCATCGAAGCCCTCGGCCAGACTGTCGCTGTCGGTCATGTCACATCTCCTTGTCGGGTTTCGTCAAAGGGGTGACGTAGCGGACCCGACCGATGTGACAAAGGAGAATTGATTCGCATGCAACGCAAATGGTGGACTCTTATCGCAGTCTCGGTCGCGACCTTCATGCTGCTGCTCGACATCACGGTCGTCAACGTGGCCCTGCCGTCGATCCGGGAGGACCTCGGCGCCAGCTTCACCGACCTGCAGTGGGTGATCGACGCCTACGCGCTGACCCTGGCCGCGTTCGTGCTGACCGCCGGCTCGCTGGCCGACCGGCTCGGACGTCGGCGCGTCTTCGCCGCGGGCCTCGTGATCTTCTCGGTCGCCTCGCTGCTCTGCGCGCTCGCATCCGATCCGACGATGCTCAACCTCGCCCGCGCCCTGCAGGGTATCGGCGGCGCCGTGATGTTCGCCGTCTCGCTGGCGCTGATCGCCCAGGAGTTCACCGCCGGGCGCGAGCGCGGCACGGCGATGGGCATCTACGGCGCCACGATCGGAGGCGCGGTCGCGATCGGCCCGCTGGTCGGCGGCGCGCTGACCGACTGGCTCGGCTGGGAATCGATCTTCTACGTCAACGTGCCGATCGGGATCGCCGCATTCGCGATCACCTACCTGAAGGTTCGCGAGAGCCGCGATCCGAATGCCACCCGGATCGACTGGGCCGGGGTTCGTACCTTCAGCCTCTCGCTCTTTCTGCTCGTGCTGGCGCTGGTGCGCGGTAACGACGAGGGCTGGGGCAGCACGCAGATCGTCGGCGCTCTTCGCCGCCGCCGCGGTTCTGATGGTCGCATTCGTCGTCGATCGAACTCCGCGTCTCGGAGCCGATGCTGCCGCTCGGCCTGTTTCGCCGGCTTTCCTTCACCGGGGTCCAGCTTGCCGCCTTCGCCGTCTCCGGGTCGATGTTCGCGCTCTTCCTCTACCTGACGCTCTACCTGCAGAGCTACCTCGGCTACTCGCCGCTCGAGGCCGGCCTGCGCTACCTGCCGATCACGATCGTCAGCTTCATCGTCGCCCCGATCGCGGGGGCACTGCTCTCCCGCCTCCCGGCCCGGTTGATGATGAGCGCCGGGCTGGCGGCGACCGGCATCGGGCTTGCTGCTGATGTCTGGGATCGAGCCCGACGACGGCTGGACGACGCTGCTCGCCGGCTTCCTGATCGCCGGCGCGGGAGTCGGCTTCCTCAACCCGGTGATCGCCGACGTCGCGGTCAGCGTCGTCCCGAACGAACAGAGCGGCATGGCCGCCGGCATCAACGACACCTTCCGCCAGGTCGGCGTCGCCGTCGGCATCGCCGCCCTCGGTGCGATCTTCGTCGGGCGTGGCGCCGACAAGGTTGCCGAGCTTCTGGCCGGCACGCCTGGAGCCCTCGGCGACAGACCACGCCAGTTGATCGAAGCCGCCTCCTCGGGCAACCTCGATCAGGCCCTGGCCGCCGTCCCCCCTGAAGCCCAAGCTGCCGTGTCAGCCGCAGTCGGCGAGGGCTTCATCAGCGGGCTCAACGAGATCCTCTTGATCGGCGCGCTGCTCAGCCTCACCGGGGCGGCGCTCGCGCTCTGGCTCGTTCGCGAAGGCCAGATCGAGCGCGAGCCGCTCGAGGCGGAGTCGGCGGTGGCGGAGGCCGCATAGCGGCCGGGCCGAGAGGTCTCGCCTTCCGCTAGAACGGGAGCTGGTTGCGCTCGTCCTGCAACTTGCGGGATGAGCCTGGCCCGCAGCGCCTGTGGCCAGCCGCGGGGGTGGGTGAGCATGTGGCGCAGCACCGGCAGCGGGTCGAAGTAGGAGTCGCGCCGCACGATCAGGCCCTCGTCGTTGAGCAGGAACTGGTCGACAGCCGGCCAGCGCAGCTGCGAACCCCCGAAGCTGGCGCGGAAGACGAAGGAGATATAGAGGTGGCGCCCCGCTCCCTCCCACTGGTGGACGTCGAGCGTCAGATCGGGCGTCAGGATGAACAGCTTCTCGAAAGCCCGATGGCACTGCTCGCGGCCATACAAGGAACCGAGGATCGGCTGATGGAGCTCGACCTCGTCGGTCCAGAGGCCGTTGTGCATCTCCAGCGAACTCGCCGCCCAGCCCGCCTGGAAGCGGCGGACGAACTCGCTGAGGTCGACCTGACCGTCTCTCGCAAGCGCCGTTGGGGCAGCGCGCCCTCAGGCATCGAGCAGGCCGAGCTGCGCCTGTGCGTCGACCAGGTCGAGGTAGGTGTCCTTGCGGACCACGAGACCGTCACGAGTCGGGATCACATCGACGCCGCGGAAGCTGATCGGTTCGCCGCTCGGCTGGGCGACCTGAGACCCGAGCGGAAAAGGAACGGCGAGCGTGGCCGTGATCGTGTACTCGTGGACGATCAGCTCACCCACTGCATATAGACGGTCGGTGGCGAAGTGGATGTCGGGCCAGGCGGCGAAAAGCCCGGCGAATGCCCCGCGGATGGCGTCAACGCCCGCCACCTCCGGCGCGCCGGCGAGATTGAGCTGGAAGATGCTATCCGGCGCGTGGAACTCCATGATCGCGTCGAGGTCGTGGCTGTTCCAGGCATCGCCGTAGCTCTGGGCGAGCGCTTCGGTGGTGGATTGCGTCGCTGTCGCGGGCATCTCGCCTCCTCGGTTATCCGGCCCTGGGAATGACAATCGCGTCTGCGAGGCCGGTCTGCGGTGCGTGCTGCTGGTATACCACGCCCTCGTGGGGAGGCCGCAGCGGCGGCCGCGACGACCTGATCGACGCAGGCGTCTTCGAAACCTGTGAAACCCAGCGTTTAGCCAGTATCCTGCTTGGGGCGTTCAACGAGACCGGCATGTTGATAGCCAGTTCTCGTGACAAGGCTGCGGCCCGCGAAGTGCCGCTGAGACCTTCCAATATCTGCTCGAGCGCCTCCGGGTTGACTGGGACTTGCAATCCGCGCCTCTTTGCGCTACACTAACACGCCTTTTTGCAACTATACTTTGTGAAGCAGAGGGGGATCACGCTCAGAGTCGCAACTTACGAGCGTGACGCAGGTTTGACGTAGAGAACTCCACGAAGGGAAATGATGCCTCGTAAACGAGGGGCTGCAAATTCACGCAGCGACACTCGCCGGCACCGCGGCGAGCACGACAACACACTGACCAGAGCAGCGCGAGACGATCGGCGCTCTCCGGACCATGCCGTCGCAGAGGCGACGACCGACAGCCTGCAGCTTTTCATCAACCAGGCACTTCGCTATCCGCTGCTCACCGCGGCCGAAGAGGTTGAACTGGCTCAGCGCATCGAGAAGGGTGATCTCGCCGCCAAGGAGCGGCTGATCAACTCCAACCTGCGCCTCGTTATCAAGTTCGCCCGCCGCTATCAGGGCCACGGCCTTGATCTCGGCGACCTGGTTCAAGAGGCGATGCTCGGACTGATCCGCGCTTCGGAGAAGTTCGATTGGCGCCGCGGCTACAAGTTCTCCACCTACGCCGTGCTCTGGATCAAGCAGTCGATCCAGCGCGGGCTCGACAACTCGGGCCGGCCGGTGCGGATCCCCGCCCACATCGCACAGCGTGAGCGCACGGTCAACCGTGTGACCACCGAGCTGGCAACGAAGCTGGACCGCGAGCCGACCGACGAGGAGGTCGCGGAGGAGACGAAGCTGCCACTCGAAGAGGTGATGGCCGTTCGCGACCTCACCCGGGTCACCACCAGCCTCGACCAGACGGTCGGTGACGGTGACACGACCCTGGGCGAGCTGCACGCGGAGACCACCGATGACCTCGAGGACGAGGTGCTCGAGCGCCACCAGGAAGCCGCCGTCGAGGCGGCCCTGGCCAAGCTGCCCGAGCAGGAGCGCCTGATCATCAGCGCCCGCTTCGGCACCGGAGGACAGCGTGCCCGCAGCCTGCGTGAAGCCGCCCGAGAGGTCGGCGTCACCCAGGAACAGGCCCGCCAGCTCGAGGCCCGCGGCCTCAGCAGGCTCTCCGACGACGACACGCTCGCCGGCTGGCGCTCGGTCGCCTAGCCACCGAGCCTCAGATCGTTTTCAAAGCGCCCCCGGAATCCCGGGGGCGCTTTGCTTTGTCAGTACAGCGCGTGATCCGTCGTGCGCCAATACGATCAAGGGATGGGCACACCGGGGAGCTGCGGACGCCGGATTCTTGTCGCGATTGCCCTGGGCGCCTCCGCGCTGGCGGCCGTGCCGGCCTCGGCCCATGAGGTCCCCGGAGCCCTCGGCGGGGAGCGCTTCTACATGTCGGCGCCGACCAAGAGCCAGGTGGCCCAGACGCGGGCGCGCTTCTTCGGCGCCCGCAATGTCGATCCCCGCAGCGGCGAGATTCGCCGTGACCGCCTGATCTTCTCGTGGTTCGGCGTCACCAACTTCGCGATGGCAATCCGAGGCCATGTGATCCTGCTCGACGCCTGGGTCCCGCGGGGGGCTCACTCGAACTGGGTCCCCACCACTCCCGCAGAGCTGGCGACTCTCGATCCGGAGCTGATCCTGCTCGGGCACGCGCACTTCGACCACGCCGCCGACGCCGTGCCGATCGCGCAGGCCTCGGGAGCGACGATCGTCGGCACGGGCGAGCACTGCGAGGCGATGGTCGCCCGGGCGCCGGCGAACCCGCCCCGTTGTATCTCGGCGATCCCGCTGGGCGCCAGGCCCGGCCACCTCGAGCGCCCGCGCCTGATCAAGGGTGTGCACACCACGGTCGTCAAGCACCTGCACTCCGCGGTCACCGAAAATGACGGCTACCACATGCCGGTGCTGCCGGCACCGAGCCTGACGCCGATCGGTAACCCGCCGACGACCGAGGACCTGTTGGACCTGATCGGCGACATTCCCGACGCCGAGGGCGGAACCGAGCTCTGGCGATTCCGGGTCGGGGATTTCACGTTCGCCTGGAACGACTCCTCGGGGCCGCTCGTGGACCGCGCGCCCGGGCTGCTCAAGCAGCTTCACCGGCTTGGTCCCGTCGACGTTCATCTCGGCGCCATCCAGGGGTTCAACCAGTTCTCGAACGGGATGCGCGACGCGATCGACTACATCGAGGCTCTGCGGCCGGCGACCTTCATCCCCACCCACCACGACGACTGGGCCTTCGGTATCACCACTCGCGCGATCCGCTATCGCGATCCGTTCTTCGCCGAACTGGCCGAGATCCCCGAGACACAGCGGCCCGAGGTGCGCTTCATCCGGGATCCGGCCGACTACGTCAACCCGAGGCGGCTGACCTTTCAGCTTCCGGGTCCTCCGTAGTTCTCAAGCAGCCAGCACGACGAGCGCCGGCGACAGCGTGCGCGAGGAAATACGATGACTCCGATGCCTCCCAAATCGACCAGGGGGGCCGGGGCGACGCGGGTCGCGGTCATTGACCTCGGCAGCAACTCGACCCGGCTGCTCGTCGCCGACGTCGCCGGCGGTGTCATCACCGAACTAGAGCGGCGCAGCGAGGTCACGCGCATGGCACGGGGCGTGGACCTTTCCGGACAGCTCGCGGCGGAGGCGGTCGAGGACGTCTGCAGGGTCGTCGCCGGCTTCGTTGACATCTACACCCAACTCGGCGCGGAACGGATCGTCGCCGTCGCGACCAGCGCCGTCCGCGACTCCTCCAACGGTGAGGCGTTCGTCGCCGAGCTACGCGAGCGCTTCGGGCTTTCCGCCCAGCCTCTCAGCGGCGACCGCGAGGCTCGGCTCACCTATCGCGGCGCGACAGCCGGGCGCGTTCTGGGTGAGCTGCGCACGCTCGTCTTCGACATCGGTGGCGGCTCCACGGAGCTGATCACCGGCTCCGGGGCCGAGCCGACGAGCTTTCACTCGATGCAGGTCGGCGTCGTGCGCCACTCCGAGCGCTACATCGGCTCCGATCCCCCCGCGCCCGAGGAGCTCGAGCACCTCGCCAACGATGTCCGTGAGCAGATCTCCGGCACGACCGACACCCAGCACACGCTGAGCGCCGACCTGGGTATCGCGGTCGCGGGAACGCCGACCTCCCTGGCCGCGATCGACCTGAAACTCGATCCTTACGATCCCGAGCTCGTCCACGGCCATCGGATGAAGCTGTCGTCGATTCAGCGCATCCTCTCTGAGCTGGCGGGGATGCCGTTCTCCGAGCGCGCGCGGGTCACGGGCCTGCAACCGGGGCGGGCGCCGACGATCGTCGCCGGCGTCGTCATCCTGGTGACTGTGATGCGGGCCTTCGGGCTCAGCGAGATCGAGGTCTGTGAGCATGACATCCTCCACGGAGCCGCGATCGGGGCCGAGAACAGTTTGGAGCCGGATGTTTAGAGCAGGAAGACGTGGGTAATCGACGCCTAAGACGGCGACTCCCGTTGCGACGGTCCCGCTCCCCCCTCCGCGAAAGCGAAGGGACCGTTTGCTTCAAATGCCAGGAGGAGCCGACCGGACCCGCGACGCGCAGGCCGCGTCGCGGGTCCGATGTTTTCTGGGTGTCCTTGGCCCTGCTGGTTCTGACTCCGTGCTCCCAAGCGGGCGCGCAGGGCACCGTGCCAGGGCTCTGCTCATGGCCCATGAAGAGCGACTCGGCGCTGCTCAACGTCGCCTTCCCCGACGAGTCGGCCACCTACTGGATCACGATGTTCCCAGCCGCGAGCCGGCTCGAGATCCGCGGCCGCTACCCCGAGGCCCGCTACTTCTCGTTTCATTCCTATGACTCGCTGACACGGCCCACCGGCGGCCTCGCCGACTTCGAGATCGACCCAGTCCACGGCCGCAACCCGTTCCGCCGCGGCGCCACGACGGGCAAGAGCGGGCGCTACCGAGTCACCGTGGAGCCGACGGCGGCGCCGGTCTCCCCAGCCGCAAACACGCTCTACGCTGGGGCCACCGAGGAGGGTGTGCCGAACCCGACGGGGCTGCTGATCTACCGCGTCTACGCCGCGGACGACCCCGACGATCCGCGCGGGAGCGTGCCGCTGCCGGACATCAGCGTGCACCCGCTCGGCGGGGCACCGCAGCCGCTGTCGCGCTGCATCCCGGCCCCGCCGCCGGCGGGCGGAGACATCGCCGCTGCTCTGCGCAACCTCGAATTCCCGGAGGCGCTGCCTCGGGTCATCCCCTACCCGCCCGCCGAGAACCCGCCGCGCTGGCGCCCCTTCCGGGGCTTCATCGGGAGTGGCTTCTTTTTCTCCAACCGCCACATCGGCGCCTACGGGCTGCTCCACATCTCACGCCAGTACGGGGAGGTGGTCGTCTTTCGCGGCCGGGCGCCGAGCTTCCCCGACACCGCCGCCGGGGAGCGCCCGTCTGCACGGCGGCAGATGCGCTACTGGTCGATCTGCCAGAACGAGCTTGTCACCCAGCGCTATGTCGCCTGCACCGCGGACCACGAGACCCCGCTCGACCGGCGCCGGCGCTTCACGGTCGTGATCTCCGATCCCGGCGACCGCCCTGTCAACGCAACCGCGGAAAGGGGTGTTGCCTGGCTGCCCTGGGGCGGCACCTACGACGGCGCAGTCATCTACAGGCACATGCTGGCGCGCGACACGTTCGCACACTCCTGGCGGGCTGTGCCGGAAGGTGTCGACCCAGCCGCGAGCATGGGCGCCTACTACCCGCGTGCGACGTACTGCACGACCGCGGACTTCGAGGCGGGTGGCTGGCGGGCCTGCGCCGCTGCCGCCCCACGCTGAGTCGGGCAGCGCTAGGCCAGGTTGGCCTTGCGCGGGTAAACGACGTCGCGATCGGTGAGCACGTTGACTAGCGCCGGCAGTCCGGACTCAAAGGCGCGCTCGAGCGCCGGGCGCAGCTGGTCCGGGCTCTCGACGAGCTCGCCGTGACCGCCAAGCGCGGTGACCACCTCGTCGTAGCGGGTCCCAGGGCGCAGCTCGGCGGCGACGGAGTAGCCGTACAGGAACATCATCGGGTGGTGTTCCAGGGCCCAGATGCCGTTGTTGCCCATCACCGCCACGACCGGCAGTCCGTGGCGCACCATCGTGTCGAACTCGAGACCGCTGAAGCCGAAGGCGCCGTCCCCCAGCAGCAGCGCCACCTGGCGGTCGGGGTGCGCCACTTTGGCGCCGATCGCCTGACCGGGGCCGGCGCCGAGGCAACCGAAGGGTCCCGGGTCCATCCAGCAACCGGGCTCGTGGCTCTCAAAAACGCGGCCGGCATAGGAGACGAAGTCGCCGCCGTCGCCGATCACGATCGCGTTGCGGTCGAGGATCTCGTTGAGCTCGCGGTAGACGCGCATCGGGTGAAGCGGCGCGCGCTCGTCGTCGAGCTCCGGGCGCTCGGCTTCGCGGCGCTCGGATTCGACGCGCCGCAGCTCCTCGACCCAGGGCTGCGTCCGACGGGCGGATTCGCCGCTGGCGAGCGCCGCCTCGCCGATCGCGGCCAGCGACGCCGCGATGTCTCCGACGAGCTCTACGTCGGGCTGCCTGGTCGACTTGAGCGTGTTCGGCGCCGCGTCGAGGCGGATCAGCTTTGTCTCTTCCCCGAATGATCCGCCGAAGCCAAGCCGGAAGTCGAGCGGCACGCCGACGACCAGCGCGACGTCGGCTCCCTTGAGCCCGGTGCCGCGGGCCCGAGAGAAGCAGAGCTCGTGATCTGCGGGCAGGCAGCCACGGCCCATGCCGTTCAGGAAAACGGGGACGCCCACCGCCTCAGCGAGCTCGCGCAGGGCGTCTTCGCCGCGTGCCCAGTAGAGGTTGGTGCCGGCCATGATCACCGGGCGCTCAGCCGCTGCGAGCAGCGCCGCGGCTTCCTCCACCCCCGCCGCCGGCTCGGCCTGGCGTGCGGCGGGCGGGGGGATGTCAGTCTCCCCTTCGCTGAAGACGACGTCGAGCGGATAGTCGACAAACGTGGGTCCCGAAGGCATTTCGAGTGCGGTATCGATCGCCTGGGCCGTGACACCCCCGATTGCGTCAGGGTCCTTGACGGTTTCCGCGCTTTTGGTCACTGGGGCGACGAAGGGGACGTGGTCGATCTCCTGGAGCGACCCCGAACCCCAGCGCATCTCCGGCGCGCGGCCTCCGAGCACCACCAGCGGAGAGTTGTTGAAGAGCGCCCCGGCCATCGCGCTCATCCCGTTGGTCACGCCCGGGCCGGCGGTCAGTGCGGCGACGCCCGGCTCGCGGGTCGCCTTCGCCCAGCCCTCGGCGGCCCAGCTCGCAGCCTGCTCGTGACGGGTGTCGACGATGTCGATGCCCTCTTCCTTGCAGCCGTCGTAAACCGAGAAGAGGTGACCCCCGGAGAGGGTGAAGAGCTTGCTGACGCCTCTTGACCTGAGCGCCCGCGCGACCAGGCGACCTCCGTGGACGCGATCAGGCGCGTCTTCGCCGCCGCGGGACTCGGGGGCCTCAGTCTGCTCTTCTGTCGCCATCGCGCGAGCCTACCCCAGCGGGCGAGCCGTGCGCCCCCGTCGGCGCGGAGTGGGCGCGAGCGTCGCGTGCCGCCAGAGCGCCGACGCGCTCCGCCGGCGCATGCAGCTCCAGCGGTTCGGCGATGCCCTTGAGGTCGTGTGCGCCGCGCGAGACCAGTTCGATCTCGCTTTGGTGGCTGCGGCGGGTCTCCTCGGACAGCAACACGTCGTCGCCGGTCTGGCGGGTCGCGCTCTCGACCCGCGCGGCGACGTTGACGGCGTCGCCGATGACGCTGAAGTTGAGTCTGCCGGCCCCACCGATCGCTCCGGCGATCACGGGGCCGGAGTTGATGCCGACGCCGATCCGCAACGGACCGGCCGCCTCCTCGTCGTTGATCCGGCGAACCATCTCGGTGGCGGCGCGGGTGGCGCGGTCGGCGTGATCGACGTGCGGCTCCGGCGCCCCGAAGACGGCCATCAGGCCGTCTCCCTCGAACTTGTCGACGTGGCCGCCGTGACGGGCGACGATCGGGACGACTGCCTCGAACAACTCGTTGAGGTGAGCGACCACGTCGGCGGCCTCGAACTCGGCAGCGAACCTCGTGAAGCCGACGACATCGCAGAAGAGCACCGATACATCCACCTCGACGCCTTCCTCTGAGAAGCCCTCGGAGAGGATGTACTCGGCCACCTCGCGGTCCAGGTAGGTGCCGAAGGCTTCGCGGATCTTCTCGCGCTCCGCCAGCCCGGCGACCATCTCGTTGAACGAGGCCGCCAGTTCGCCGATCTCGTCGCCGGTCGTGACCGGAACCGAGACGTCGTAGTTGCCCTTGTGAACCTCCTCGGTCGCCCTCTGCAGGTCATTGATCGGGTAGATGACCGTCTTCGACAACAGCACGCCGAGCTCAAGCGCCATCGCTGTGGCGATGATCATCGACACGAAGAAATCGAGGTTCGGAGCCACATCACCCCCATCGCTGGTTATCGCGGCGATCACGAAGCCGGTGATGATCGTGATCAGCGGGGCCGCGGCGATCAGTCGCCAGCGCAGCGAGATCGTCGGCAGATCGGCCTCGGTGCGTGGAGAGACCTGGCTGTTGATGTCTAGCAACACCGGGCGCATTCCGCGCTCGAGCGCCAGGTAATGAAGGATCCCGCTGTAGGCGAGCGCGACCAGGGTCCCGCTGAATAGAGGGAAGAAGGCAAGGGGGCCGAGGCCGACGATCAGGATCACTGCGATGCAGGTCGGGATCGCGACCACGACCAGCGGCAACCAGAGGTCGCGATGGATGATTGCGGCGGGCAGCCCGACGGCGGCCTTCCAGGCCTCGGCGGTGGACTCGGGGGAGCGATCGCCGCCTATCCAGCGGTTGATCGGTCTCATCACCGGGATCGTGCGGACGACGTTGACCAGCATCGCAACGCCCGTGAGAGCGATTCCGATGAACAGCACGGGGACGTAGTCGTCGGCGATCGCGTCGTAGTAGAGGGAGAAGAGAACGACCGTGCCGATCGTGATCAGGAAAGCGCTCTGCAACTCGACGACGAAGAACGCCATCGGGTAGTTGCTACCGAGCTTGCGGTAGAGCCAGGTGAGGACGCCGCTCATAACCGCGGGCATTCTCCCAGAGGGGGCGACTCGGCGCGCGTGCCGGCTCTCAGAAGCTAAAGCGGGGCTAATTCTTCCTCGAACCGCGGCTGCGAAGATTCTCCCAACTGGAATACTGGGGCTCGCCGGGGGGCGCAGGGTGTTTACAACTGAGCCCGAGTCCTCAAGTTTTCCGGCTCATCACCGATGGTCAAGCCGATGCAAATCCACGCAGAAAACGGCGGCTTTCCCGAGCCGCCCGTCGGCGAGCCACAAAGGCTGGTTCGCGCGCAGCATGCCGCCTGCGGCAACGAGACCCGCGTGCGACTGCCCAGCGCCGTGCCGGCCCGGACCGTGCGCCGTGTCGTTTGCCAGACCTGCAGCGCCACCTACGAGTGCGACGGTGCAGAAGAACTGGGACTGATGAGCCCGCAGGAGGCCGCCTCTTACCAGCCGCCGCTCGCGCCGCCGTCGGGCCTGGCGGTCGCATTCGCCCGCTTGCGCGAGCTGGCCCGGCCCAGCCTTCGGCGTCCCAATCTGCCCTGGACCGCGCCCTCACTGGATTCGCGGATCTGGCGCTATGGCAGCGCCGCTGTCGCGGCGCTCGCGGTGATCGCGATCTTGGCCTTGATCCAGGGAGGGGACGAAACTCCCACGACCGTCAGCGCCGGCGGCGCAGAGGCGGCGGGCGGCCCCGTGCAGGGCGGTGACGGCGAACCCGCCGGCACCCAGGCCCGCTTCGTCACCGAGCCGGGGTTCTCGATGGCGTTGCCCCCCGGCTGGCAAAAATCCGCGCCCGGCGACGGGGCGGCCTTCGCGGCGCAGACCGTGGTGGGCAACGCCGAGGCGACGCTCTGGATCGATAACGACCCAGCACTCAGCTTCAAGGAATTCGAGGAACGCTCCATCCTCGCCCTCGAGTCGCTGGCCGGCTCAAGCCCTGATGTCGTCGAACGAGTCGCCGCGCCGACGCTGGCCGGCTCGATGGTTCGTCTGCGCGTCGCCCCACCGGCCGGTCCTGCCTACGAGGTGACGCTGCGTGCCGCGGGGCCCTACCGCTACTACCTGGTGACCACCTTGGAGCCGAATGCCTCCGAACAGGCGGCCGAGGGGGTCGCACTGATCCACGGTTCGCTGCTGCCTGAGCCTTCGCGCAGCGTGGCAGTTCCGTCCGCCGCCGTGCCGGGAGAAGCGACCCCCTCCACGGAACCGTCGCCATGAGCGCTCGTAGAGTCGGTCTGCTCGTCGCACTGGCCGCCCTCGTGCCTGTGGGCGCTTTTGCGCTCGAACGAGGCGCCGCCCCCGCGGGCCCCGCCGGACTCGCGGTTTCCGCTTCGCTCGGCGGCTGCGGGGTCGCGCCCGAGCAGGTCTATTGCTCGATCGACGTGACCTTCAGCGGTGTTCCGGGCGCCGATTACTACACGGCTTCGGTGACCCTCGCCGACGGCTCGGTGCAGGGCGCAGGCCGAGTCGCGACCGGGGCCAGCGGCGGTGGTGCGTCGTTGTACGTGCCCTACGTCGGGGCGGGTACCTACACGGTCCAGGTTTCGGCCTACGGCACTCCACCCGGCGAAGATGCAGGCGGGCATCCCGAGCTGCTCGATCGCGGCAGGGTCGGCACGCACGGCTTCAAGCCCGTCCCTGACGGCCGCACACGCAGCGGCGAAATCCGCGGAGGCCCGTCGTCGCCCGGTACGCGTCCGTCTTCTGAACCCAATCAACCTTCAGCGCCGGCCAGAACGCCGAATGGGCCGCAAGCGCCCCCCGCGCCCAGCGGTGAGCCGGCGCCCACGGAGCCTTCGCCGCCGGTCAGCCAGCCCCCCACGGTCACGCTCCCCGAGTGTCAGCCCGCGCCGGTGGCTCCGGCGCCCGAGCCCGGCAGCCCTGACGACGCGCCGGAGGCGGCCCCTCCGCTCCCCCCGGCGCCTCCGACCCAGTGCACGAGCCCGTCCACGGATGCCCAGGGCTCCTGCTGCCCGCCGGGTTCGTAGGTCTAACCTCCCGGCCATGAAAAAGCTGCTCGGTTCAACATTCGTATGCGGCACCCTCGCGGCCTGCGCGCTCGTCCCCGCTACGGCATCAGCGGCGTTCTGGGAGAAGTGCAGCTCTCCTCCGGTGATGGGCGCCGGCCCCTACAACGTGAAGGCGCGCAACGTCCGCTGCGGCACGGCCGGCAAGGTCGTCGACGATTTCGCTTACGGCGGCAATCCGAACCCGCGCGGGTTCACCTGCACGAGCAAGCCGGCCGGCTACGAGACCACGGTCACGACCTGCGAGCGCGAAAAGGCCGCGCAAGCGCCAGCTCGTGCGTTTCACCACCGGCGCGTGATCCCGGCAGGCGCCTAGGCGGGCGCTTCGGCCGGCCCTGTGTTCGGCGGGAGCCCCATGCCGGCATCGAGCGGGCGCTTCGCATTGAGCAGAGCCGACTCGCGCCGGTAGGCCAGGGCCTCGCGGACCGCGATCTGCAGCGAAGCGGCGGTCGGGATCGCCAGGATCGCGCCCGGCACTCCGAAGAGCGTCGAGCCGAAGAGCACGGCGACCAGCACCACGAAAGGCTCCACCGCGACCGCGCGTTTCTGGATCTGTGGCTGGATCAGGTAGTTCTCGACCTGCTGGTAGACGATCGCATAGACGATCCAGACGATCAGCCCGACCGGGAAGTTGACGAAGATCATCACCACCGCGACCAGGATCGCGGCCAGCGTCGCGCCGACCACCGGAATCAGGTCGAAGAAGGCGACCAGCAGCGCCAGCGGTGCCGCGAACGGGGCGCCGAGGATGCTGAGCACGATGAACGCGCTGACGCCGGCCAGCGTCGCCTGCGCGAGCGCCCCGCCGACGTAGTTGCCGATCGCCTGGGCGATGTGCTCGAAGGCACGCCGCAGTCGCTCGGCACGATCGGGGGGCTGGACCTGCAGGACCTTCTCCCGCCAGCGCGGCCCGCCGCCGACCATGAAGATGCTGAGGATGAGGATCGTGAAAGCGGCGAACAGGGAGTTGACGACGCCGACGCCGATGTCCTTCAACGTGCCGGCCGCGTCACCGATCTTCCCAGGGGCGTCCGCAGCGAGTTCCTGGAGCTTCCCGGTCAGGTCGAACTGCTCTTCGAGGCCCGCAAGCGTCTCGTTGCCCTCGACGAACTCTTCGATGTCGTCGACGTAGCCGGGTACGTCCTGCGCGAAGTCCTCCGCCTGGTTGACGATCGGCGGGATGATCAGTGCGCCCAGCAAGACCGGGAGCAGGACGAGCAGAAAGTAGACGAGGGCAATCGCAAGCCCGCGCTTCATCCAGCGCGAGAACAGACTCACCGGCCCCGAGGCTGCGATCGCGATGAAGCCAGCCACAACCAGCCAGCTGATCGGGCTCCTCAGCAAATAGAGGACGTAGAGCGTGACGACGACCGTGACGACGATCAACACCGTCCGCAGGACAGTGCGAGTCAAGCCGATCTGCTGCGTCTCCGGCACCAACGCGAAGTAAAACGAGGGGAGCGGATGGCTCCCCCGATCCGCTCCACTGCCGCGCCGAGGCCCGAGTAGCATCTGCCCCGATGCCGACCGCCACCGCCGACGCCCTCTCCGATCCCGCCCGCGAGTTTCTCGCCCGCGGCCCCGGTCGCCACCTGATCGGCGGCGAGTGGGTCGAGTCGGCCGACGGGCGCCGCTTCGAGACGCTCGACCCGGCGACGGGACAGGTGATCGCCGAGGTCGCCCAAGGAGGCGCCCAGGACGCGGCACGAGCCGTGGCGGCGGCGCGTGCAGCGTTGCCACCATGGCGCAAGGTCAACCCCTCGAAGCGATCCGGGCTGATCTGGAACCTCGCCGACGTGATCAAGGCGAACCTCGCCGAGCTGGCGGAGATCGAGTCGCTCGACAACGGCAAGCCGTTCAGCTACGCCAAGGGCGATGTCGCCGCCGCTGTCAATCACCTGCGCTACTACGCGGGCTGGCCGACCAAGATCGAGGGCGAGACGATCCCCGTATCGAGCCCCGATGTGCTCGCCTACACGCGCAAGGAGCCGGTCGGGGTCTGCGCCCAGATCGTGCCCTGGAACTTCCCGCTGCTGATGAGCGCATGGAAGCTCGCTCCGGCGCTCGCCGCGGGCTGCACGATCGTGCTGAAGCCCGCCGAGCAGACGCCGCTGTCAGCGCTGCGCCTCGGCGAGCTCTTCGAGGAGGCGGGCTTCCCACCCGGCGTCGTCAACGTGCTTACAGGCGACGGGGAAACCGGCGCCGCCCTCGTCGACGACCCCGGCGTCGACAAGGTCGCCTTCACGGGCTCGACGGCGGTAGGCCGCGAGATCGGCGCCAAGTGCGGCCGAGCGCTGAAGCGGGTCACACTCGAGCTCGGCGGCAAGAGCCCCAACATTATCCTTCCCGACGCCGATCTGGAGGCGGCGATTGCCGGTTCCTACCAGGCGATCTACTTCAACACCGGGCAGGCCTGCAACGCCGGCTCGCGCCTCTACGCGCACAGCTCGCACTTCGACGAAGTCGTCAGCGGGTTGGCCGAAGCGGCAAAGGCGGCCAATCTCGGCCCGGGACTCGCTCAGGGCACCGAGTTGGGGCCGGTCGTCTCCTCCGAGCAGATGGAGCGCGTGCTCGGCTACATCGAGTCCGGACGCGAGGCGGGAGCCGAGGTCGTCACAGGCGGTGGCCGGCCGAACGGCGAAGGCGAGAACGTCGGGTACTTCATCGAGCCGACCCTCTTCACCGGCGTCGACGACGCGATGGCGATCGCCCGCGAGGAGATCTTCGGTCCGGTGCTCGTGGCGATGCCCTACGACGACATCGAGGAGGTCGCCGCGCGGGCCAACGACACCGAGTACGGCCTGGCCGCGGGAGTCTGGACCCGCGACATCTCCAAGGCCCACAAGCTGGCGGCGCTGCTGGAGGCCGGAAACGTCTACATCAATACCTGGGGCGGCGGCGACCCGGCCGCCCCGTTCGGGGGGTTCAAGGCCTCCGGGATCGGCCGTGAAAAGGGTCACGCCAACCTCGACGCCTACCTCGAGCTGAAGACGGTCTGGACGAAGCTGTGAGCGCGCAGCGGATTTCGTCGATGCTGGCTGCAAAGCGCGATCCGGCGTCATCCGAGGCGGCGCATCCCAAGAACAGCGTCCTCAAGACCCTGAGCACCGTCAACTCGGCGGATGGTCATTCGTCGACCTCGGTGAGATCTCGGCTTCGCGGGAGCGGGGTTGGCGACGGCAATCGCGCCGGGCGGGTAGGTTCGAGCGATGTCGACGGCTGAGATCAGCGTCATCGGCCTCGGACGGGCGGACGCGAGCGCAAGCGAATACATCGCCGAGATCCAGCGCCGCCTCGCCGCCCAGGACCGCGTCCGCTACCGCCTCGGCGCGATGGGCACGGAGCTCGAGGGCGCGACCGAGGACATCCTCGCCGTTGTCGGGGAACTGCACCGCGTGCCGCTGCAGATGGGCTTCCCCCGGGCGTACACGGTGCTGAAGCTCGACGAACGCTCTGACCGTCCCGAGCAGACCCTGGATGACAAGCTGCGGTCGGTGCACGAACGATTAGCGGCCGACAGCTGACTCGGCTCTACGATTTTCTCGCGCCCGGGTAGGCGAATGGCATAGCTAGGCGGACTTAAAATCCGCTGCCCTTCGGGGCATTGTGGGTTCGAATCCCACCCCGGGCATCGCCGAACCGCGATAGGCGAAGGCGGAGATGGGTAACCGCTTCAAATGCTTCTCGCACCTGAGGCGACACTCGGCAACGGGCGCTACCGCCTGCGCAGCCGCCGCGGCGTCGGTGGGATGGCGACCGTCTGGCACGGCTTCGACGAACGGCTCGAGCGGCCGGTGGCCGTCAAGGTGCTCGCCGACACGCTTGCCATCGAGCGCGACTTCGCGCTTCGTTTCGAGCGCGAGGCGCGGATTGCGGCGCGCCTCTCCCACCCGGGCCTCGTGCTGCTCTACGACTACGGAGTCGAGCACGGACGCCCGTTCCTCGTCAGCGAGTGGGTGGAGGGGCCCGATCTGCACGAGCTTTGGCGGGAGGGCCAGCGGGTTGATGCGGAGAAGCTGGCCGTGACCCTGCTCGGTGTGCTCCAGTACATACACGACGAGGGGGTCGTCCACCGTGACGTCAAGCCGTCCAACGTGCTCGTCGACGACGACGGCCGCTTCCGGCTCACGGACTTCGGCATCGCCCAGCCTGAGGATGCAACCCGCCTGACGCAGACCGGCATGGTGATGGGCACCGCGCCCTTCGTCGCCCCGGAGGTGCTAGCCGGGGAGCCCTCGACGCCGCGATCGGACCTCTATTCGGCGGGTCGCCTGCTCATGGACCGGACCGCCGATCGGCTGACGCCGCGCCTGCAGGAGCTGGCCGAACGACTCAGCTCCGACGATCCGGAGCTGCGACCCGCTTCGGCCCGTGCTGCCCTGGAGTCGCTTCGACTGGATTCAGCCGACGACACGCCGCGTCGACCGCTGCCTGATGGAGACTTCGCTCACCAGCCACCCCCGCGAGCCACGACCGAGATGGCGCAGGCAACGCTCGAGCCCACACCGCCGAGGCGGTCGCTCGTGTGGATCGCAGCCGGGCTGGCCGGCCTGGCGCTGGCGGCGTTCGTGATCACCGCCGTCGGCGACGGCGGTGATGGCCCGCGGCAGGCCTCCGTGCAGTCCGAGGCCGCGCCACAGGACGGGAACGCCGGCAACCGCGGGCAGCCGTCCGCGGCGAACGGGGACGCCGCAGCCGAGCCGGCCCAGGAGCCCGCTACGCCCGCGCCGGCGGAAGCTACCTCGGCTTACAGGATCCCCGAGCCCGGGCCGAATCCCAAACCCGAGAAGGGGGCGGCACTCAATCAACAAGGCTTCGACCTGATCCGTGCAGGTGATCCGGAAAACGCGGTCAAGGTCCTGGAGAAGGCGCTGCGGGACCTTCCCCCCGGCGCCGAGGACCTCAACTACGCCTACACCCTCTTCAACCTGGGTCAGGCGCTGCGACTCTCGGGCCGTCCGCAGGACGCGATCCCGGTGCTCGAGGCGCGCCTGGAGATCCCGAACCAGACCGAGACCGTGGAGCAGGAGCTTGCCCTGGCCCGAGAGGCAGCCGGTTAGGGGGTCCCCGCGCGCCCCTCTGGTGGCGGCGGCCTTGACGGTGCTGCCCCGTTGCGGCCGCGCTGCGTTACGGCGCTCGCGGCTCAGCGGCGCCCGGGGCCGCAGGCCAACCCGGCTGTAACAACCACCCCCCACGCACGACGTAAGAACCAGCCCCCCACGCACGATTTAGCTCCGCTTGAGGTTCGGCGCCGACCCCCCTTGGAACGCATCCTTTTCGGTGTTACCGTGTTCTCTTGAGTAAGCGTCGCTCGGGCGTCACGCATCCCACAGCCGCACAGCCGCAACAAATGGAAGCTTCTGCACTTTCAAGCGCGTCACGACGCGGCCTTCTTGGCCGTCGCTCGCCGATGCTTCGTCTGCAGAGCGACGAGGGCCTGGTGCGGATGATCCGAGACCACCACGAGTTGGCTTTCGAGGTGCTCTTCGACCGCTATCAGGCGCGGCTTCTCGCCTTCTGTCGCCACATGCTGCCGTCCGAGCAGGACGCGGAGGACGTGCTTCAGGACGTCTTCGTATCCGCCCACAAGGCGATGATCGCCGACGAGCGGGCGCTCAACGTGCGGCCTTGGCTTTACCGGATCGCACGCAACCGCTGCCTCAATCATCTGCGCAAGCGCAGCGCCGACGGTCAGGACTCGATGGACGAGCATGTCCACGAGAACGGCACCTCGACCGCAGAGACCGTCCAGAACCGAGAAGAGTTGCGCCAGTTGCTGATGGAGGTGAAGCATCTGCCCGAGACGCAGCGCACTGCGCTGTTGCTGCGCGAGGTGGATGCCCTCGCCTACACCGAGATCGCCCAGTCGATGGACACGACCGTGCCTGCGGTCAAGTCGCTGCTGGTGCGCGCGCGTGTGACGCTCGCCGAAGCCAGCCAGGCCCGGCTCCTGACCTGCGGTGAGGTGCGCTTGCAGCTGGCTGAGGCGGCCGAGGGACTGCGCAAGCTCGAGGGACCGGCTCGCCACCACGTGCGCCGCTGCGAGGAATGCAGCGAGTTCCGCGAGCAGCTATCCGACAACACGAAGACGCTCGCCTCGTTGTTTCCGCTCGGCCCCATTGCGCTCTTCAAGGGTTTCCTGATTGCCAAGCTCGGCTTCGGCGGCGGCTCCGGGGGCGGGGCCGCAGCCGGCGGGGCTGCGGCCGGGGGCGGCGGTTCACTCGCAGGTGGCGGCGCGGCCGTCGCCGGCGGTGCTGCGGCCGGGGGCGGCGCGATCACTTCAGCACTGGGAGGAGTTGCCGGAGGGGCCTCAGGGATCGGCGGCGCGGTGGGTGGAGCGCTGGGTGCCAAGGCGGCCGCGGGAGTCGCCTCGGTGGCTCTGCTGACGGCGGGCGCCGTCGAAGTCAACCAGTACGTAAACGATCGCGGTCAGCGCGAGTCGTTCGCGTCGATCACCCGCGACGCGGGTCTGCCCTCTGACCGGGCCGCTGCCGCCAACCCGGTTGTTCGCTCTGCCCCGGTGGCGGAACGGGCGGCGACGCCGGTCGCCGAAACGCCGGCAGAGCCCACTGCGTTGGAGGAGGCACTCGTCGAAGCCACCACGGAGGCGCCGGTTACCGAGGTGGTTGCGGAGCCGACCGAGCCGACCGATCCCACATTGGTCGCCGATAGCCCAGGCGATGCGCCGACAGCCGTCGATCCCGTCGACATCCCAGACAAGGTGACGGTTGATCCGCCGGCGACTCATCAGCCGCCGGCAACCACCACACCGCCCCCGACGACCGCGATCGTCGGCCCGAACGAGCCTCCGGCGACGGCCCCGCCGCCTGCGGCGACGACGCAGCCCCCGCCGCCTCCGCCGCCCGATGTCGAAGACGACGTCGAGCCGGCTCCCGCCCCGCCTCCTCCCGCGACTCCCTGACCGCCCTCAGTCTCACCGTCGGGGTGGAGATGCTTGCGGAAGAAATCGCCTGAAACTCGATCTCCGGCATCTATCCGCTGTCCTCTCGGTTCGACCTTTTCCCGGCTGAATTCGCCAGCTCCTCGGCGAGCGCCCAGCCCACCGCGACCCCGACCATCATCCCCATGCGCGCTTCCTCGGCGAGCAGGGTGCGAACGGCCGTCAATCGCTCGCTCGCTTCGTCGTGGCCGGCGGCCTTGGCGACCTCGGCCTCGTGCGACTCCCCGAACCAGCCCCCCTCGGACAGTGCAGCCGCAAGCAGCGCCTGCAGTTGCGGCGCCGCGCCGGCCACCAACACCTCGGCCTCGCGCAGCCGGCCGGGTTCGCTGAGCGCTTCGAAGGCGGCCTCGATCTGCTCGGCGGAATAGACGGATTCGGACACGGGACGAACCCTATTCACCGCGTGGGGCAGCGGGAAGCTGGGCTTCGCCGCGGCGAAGCACCGCAACGAACTCGCTCAGATTCGGCACCACCGCCTCAACCCTCAGCGGGAACTCCAACTCGTCCGCGCAGTGTTGGAGCAGGCGTCGAAACTCGGCACGAGTCCAGGTGTGGAAATGGATCCGCTGGCCGACCTCCCCGGCCCTCGCGGCCCGCGCCAGGACCCACTGCTCGTCGACGCGCTCGACGAGCCGCACCCACTCTTCATAGTGAGCCTCGCGCGAGCCGGCGGGGCCTTCGCGGTAGTCCCGCAGCAGGTGCTGCCAAGAGGTCGGCGGCCGGCCGCGGTCGAAGCTTCTGGTTCGGTCGGGCACGGCCATGAAGACGCGGCCTTTAGGGCGCGTGACCCTCAGGAGGTTGCGAAGCGTGCCGATCGGGTCCTCGCAATGCTCGATGAAGTGATTTGCGACCACGAAGTCGACCGATGCATCGGGAACGAGTGCGAGGCTCTCGCCGTCGTCGATCAGATCGACCGCGACGAGCTCCAGCCCGGCCAGCTCAGGGTTTTGGGCTCGCAGCACATCCGCCGGCGCGATGTCGACATAGCGAGCGGAGGCGCCAGAGGGCAGCTCGAGTGGCACGTGCAGTGCCCCTATCTCGATGCCGTCGCCCAGCAGGTAACGGGCCGCCAGCCGGCGGCGGCGCTTTCGGCGAGCCCGAACGGCGAGGTTTCTTCGCAATCCCTTGATGGTGTGCGGCCAGACTATGGGGATGAAGCACAGCACCCGCAAAGCCCTTGTGCTGGCCGCGGCCGCGGCCGCGCTCGCCGGATGTGGCGAATCGGCATCGAGGGTTGCGTCCGACCCCGGCCCGGGAGAGCCTCACTTCGGCTACAACGAGGACTGGATCTTCAAGCCCGAGCTGCTGGTCAAGGCCGCCGACAGCGGAGCGGACACCGCCCGCTACAACCTCTCCTGGTCGGCAATCGAGCCCGAGCCGGGCAGCTACGACTGGGAGCCCTTCGACGAGCTCTACGACGAAGCGCTCGAGCAGGGCCAACGCCCGATCCTGATCCTCGTCAACGCGCCCTGCTGGGCATCGGGGCTTCAACAGGGCTGCGACCCCAGCCTGCCGCGCGCGCCGCTGGCGGAGCACCTCGGCGCCTGGGCAGCGTTCGCCGCGCAGGCCGCGACGCGCTACCCCGGCGCACGCGGCCTGGAGATCTGGAACGAGCCAAACCTGGCGCGCTTCTGGACGGGCGAGCCGCTCAACCCCGAGCGCTATGCGCAACTTCTGGTCCGCGCCTTTGACGCGATCAAGGACGTCGACCCGGAGATGCCGGTGATCAGCGCGGGCCTGCTGCCCGCGGGGGAAACGAGCGGCGACAAGATGGCCTACGCGGAGTTCCTCGGGCGTACATTGGCGGCGGGAGGCGCCGGCCACCTCGACGCAGCCGGGATCCACCCCTACCCGTTCTTCGCCGACGACCCGGTCAAGCGGGTGGGCGGCGTGCTCAACAACGTGCGCGAGGTCATGTCGAGGGCCGGTGAAGCGCAGACGCCGCTCTGGATCACCGAGGTCGGCATCTCGACCACGGGGCCCGACCCGTACTCGCCCGATGCGCAGGCCGAGGCGATCGGCTCGATCTACGACTTCGTCGTCGAGCAACCCGACGTCCCGGTGCTGATCGCGCACCGCTTTGTGGACGTCGAGGGCGTCGTGGGGGCGCGCGAGGCCGGCTGGGGCGTGACCACCACGAACGGCGACGTCAAGCCGGCGTTCTGCGTGCTGGCCGAGCGGCGGGGAGCGGCCGGCTGCTAGGTCTCTCCGGGAGCCGGTTCAGTGTCGGCGCTCCCACATCTGCAGGGCACCGAGGTCTCGGTAGCCGACCCGTTCGTAGACATGGGCGCCTCTCTTCGTCGCCTGCAGCGTTGAAGTTCGGCAGCCCCGCTGGTGTGCGTCCCAGAGCGCCTGCTGCATCAGGGCGCTGGCCAGCCCCCGTCCCTGCGCCTCTTCGAGCGTGGCGACGAAGGCGATCTCCGTGTCGCCGTCGAAGTCGGCTGTCATCAGCGTCGCGACGTTCTCGTCGTCGATCCTGGCCGCGTAGCGGTGCAGCTGCTCCGCCGGCATTCCGCCGAGCGCTGCCTCGAAGGTCCCGATCTCATATCCGTAGGCGCGGTCGTTGATACGCGAGATCGCCACCAGGTCGATCTCGCGATGGAAGTCGATTCCCGAGAGGTCGGGCTCCACGACATCCGCAAGCTCCAGCCCCATCGCTCGAGGCACGGCGTCAAGCGTGTGCCCCGCTGCCGCCAGGACAGCCGCGCTGCGCTCGTCGCTCTCGGGGACCCAGACGGTCCAGGCGCGCACACCGGCCGACTTGTAGACGTCCCGCAGCTCGTCGAGGTATGGCTCGAGCGCCTGAGGCTCCGTGTAGATGACCGAGTTGAAGACCGAGCGTTCGGGCGTGGCGGGGATCACCGAGGCGACCAGACCGGGCTTCTCGACCAGTCGGCCGCCCGGCGAGCACGGCGCCATCATCCGCCAAAAGCCCTCCATGCTGTTGAGGACGCGCGAGCGCCATTCCGGGTGCATCTCAGAATTAAAACAAAAGCGAGCGGCGCAGCGGCAGCGCGGCTCAGCGCTTTCGCAGGATCGTCAGGCCGTCAGCGATCGCGACCATCGACAGGTCGACCCGATCGTCGCCGGCGAGGGTCTGATTGAGCGCCGCCATCGCCCGTGCTGAAGCGTCGTCGGGTGCCGGGTTCAGCACCCGGCCGTCCATGAAGACGTTGTCGAGGACGACCAGCCCACCCGGGCGAAGCCGCATCAGGCAGGCCTCGTAGTAGTCCGGATAACCCGGCTTGTCGGCATCGATGAAGACGAAGTCGTAGGCCTCGTCTTCGGGAAGAGCTCGCAGCGTCTCAAGACCCGGTCCGACGCGGATCTCCACCAGCTCCGACAACCCGGCCCGTTCGATCCAGCCGCCGGCGATCTGCGCGTACTCGTCGCTGAGCTCGCAGACCAAAAGGCGTCCATCCTTCCCCAGGGCACGCGCGATGCAGATCGCCGAGTAGCCTGTGAAGGTCCCGACCTCTATCGCTCGGCGCGCGCCGGCCGCTCGCGCCAGCAGGGTCAGAAAGGCGCCCTGGTCCGGGGCGATCTGCATCTGCCAGAGCTTTGGAAACCGCTCTGCGGTCTCGTTTTGCAGGCGGCGCAGCAACTCGTCCTGGCGAGACCCATGCTCGACCATGTAGCGATGTAGTTCCGGGGTCAGCTGGGTGTACTTCTCGGGCATCGCCAGCGGCCCTCTAGTGACGACGCACAGCGCCGGCCGCGAAACCCGCCGCGACGCCGACCAGCGCGCCGGCAACACCGACGATCGGGTCCGCAAGATCCTCAACCAGCGGCAGCAGCGCAAGCACCGCGGCGACGACCGCGGCACCGATCCAGTCGACCTCGTCGGTTGGGTCACCCTTGCTTTCGCCCCAGCGCAGTGCGGCCCAGGCGGCGAGCGCGCCGAGAGCGACGCCGTTCCCGCCGGCGGCGATCAGCGAGTCGTCAAGCGCCTCGGTGAGGGCGCCCGCGGCAAGCATCCCAAGTGCCCCGCACGCCAGCAGCAGCAGCGCGGAGGGCACGGAACCCAGCCTGCGCTCAAGTCCGGGAACGAATATCGCGATTGCCAGTCCGACGCAAAAGATGTAGCCCGCGTCGTCGTAAACCCAGGGCGCGGCCAGGTAGCGCCACGGCTCTGAGCTGGGATCGGCGACGCCGAGCCCGGTGACAATGGCGCCAGCATCGAGAATATTCAGCGCGGCCGCCTGGATCAGCACGAACAGGACGGCGGGCGCGAGCAAAGCGATGATCGTCGCGTAGGGGCGCCCTGCCTCGCCCAGGACCCGCTCGGCACGCGAGGCTGCAGCCTCGCGCCGTTTGCGATCGCGGCGCGTCTGGCGGGTTTCCTTGGCCGCGAGCTCGCCATCGCGGCGCTCGAGCTGCGGCGCGCGCTTTCGCAGGCGGGTGCCGCAGTACGGGCATTCGGTGACGTAGGGGCTGACCTCGGCGCCGCAGCTCTTGCAGACGACGCTCAATTCGGGCGCTGACACGCCCAGAACGATATCCGCCGCCTGCAGGGCGGCAGGCTCAGCCCCTCGTCTTGACCGCTATCTCGCGAACGATCGCGTCGAAGTCGCTTCCTGAGCCCAGCATCGCGACCTGGCGGCGGGCGCCGGTGCCCTCCTCGATCATGTTCTCGATACCCGCCAGCTCGGCCTCACAGCCGAGCTCGGCAGCGTCCTCGGCCACCGCGGCGCAAAGATGACGAACCATCTCAGCGGCCGGGACCACCCTGCGTTTTCCGAAGTCGACCAGCTCTCCCTCGACGCCCCGCAGCGCCGCTCGCACCTTGTTGTCGTCGACCAGCTCCGTCGGCACCTCGACCATCGGCTCGCCCCGGTCGAACAGCCGCGCCAGGCGGTGGGCGAGCGACACGGTCAGCGCCGCCAGCGATGCCGTCTGGTCGACGCGTGTCGGCTGATCGAAGACCCGCACTTCGACGGTGCCGAGGTTGGGATGGGGCCGCACGTCCCACCAGAGGTAGGTGTAGTCCTCGATCGCGCCGGCTTCCATCATCAGCTCCACGCGCCGCGAGTAGATTTCCCAGCTGCCGTAGTGGGGAGGAATCCCGACGCGCGGGAACGCCCGGAAGACCGGTGTGCGCGCCGAGACCATGCCGGTGTCGTGCCCGCGCCAGAAGGGGGAGTTGGCCGACAGCCCGAGCAACAGCGGCAGGTAACGGCGAATGCCATCGGCGACATAAACGGCGCGATCGGGGCCCACCATCCCGAAGTGGACGTGCATTCCGAAGATCAGTTCGCGGCGCGCGATGTAGCCGAGCTCGGCCGCAAGCTCCGTGTAGCGCTCGCGCTCAACGATCTTCTGGTCCTCCCAGCGCGCGGTCGGGTGTGTTCCGGCAGCCCCCAGCAACAGCCCTCGGTCCTCGCAGATCCCGGCCACCATGCCCCGAAGCCGGGTCAGCTCGGACGCGGCCTCCGCGACCGTCGCACAGGGCTTGGTTGCGACCTCGAGCACGGACTGGAAGAGCTCGCGCTTGACCTGACCCTCGAACTGATCGGGCACATCGGAGAGCACCGCCTCGACTTCCTGGGCGAGCCTGAGGGTGTCGGCGTCGATCAGCATCAGTTCCTCCTCGATGCCGACAGTGAACGGCGTGCCGCTGAATTTGTGGGGGAGCAACTCGCCGGCGATGCTACCCCTCAAGTGGTCGGCTCAACCCTTCGCCCGGCAACCAAAATCGGCCACAGGTGATGGTCACTAACATCAGGCGCGTCCACATACCAGGAGGTATCAGCAGCAGATGGAAGTCAAGTCCGCAGCCTCGCAGAAGTCGCTTCTCGCGGTCCTCTCGCCCGGAAAGCGCGCCCGGTTGCGCCGCCTGCTGTTCGAGTTCGGACCCGGCCACGGGACCCTGATGCTCCTGCCGATCGACCAGGGAATCGAGCACGGCCCGCGTGACTTCTTCCCGAATCCGGCCTCCAAGGATCCGGAGTACCAGTTCCGGCTCGCCGCCGAGGCCGGTTACTCGGCGATCGCCTGCCAGATCGGGCTGGCCGAGAAGTACTACCCCGACTACGCCGGCCAGGTGCCGCTGATCCTCAAGGTCAACGGCAAGACGGAGGTGCCGCCGGACAACCGAGCTCTGTCGACGCTCAACTCTTCGGTCGAGGACGGCGTCCGCCTCGGCGCGGACGCGATCGGCTACACGATGTACCTCGGTACCCCGCGTCAGGACGAGGATCTGCTTCAGCTCAAGGGCGTGCGCTCCGACTGCGACCGCTTCGGGATGCCGCTGGTCGTCTGGGCCTACCCCCGCGGCGAGGACATCCAGAAGAAGGGTGGCCGCGACTCCTTCTACGCGATCGACTACGCCGCCCGCATGGCGATGGAGATGGGCGCTGACGTCGTCAAGCTGAACATGCCGAAGCTGAACCCGAAGACCGACAAGGACTCCCCGGCGCCGTACAACGAGGAAGGCCGCTTTACGACCGAGGACGCGATCGGTCACTGCGTCGCCTCCGCGGGACGTTCGCTGGTGGTGCTCTCCGGCGGCTCCAAGACCGACGATGAGACCGTGCTCGCGCACACCAGATCGATCATGGGAGCAGGCGGCTCCGGCGTGATCTTCGGCCGCAACGTCTGGCAGCGGGAGTGGTCCGAGGCGCTCGAGATCGTCGCTCAGATCAAGGAAACGCTCGTCAGCAGCGTCACGCGCATTCCGTAACCACGCGCCCGCCTGCGGTCGGCGCCGCCCGCGCTGATAAAGTCTGGATACACGCGTTGTCAGACTTAGGAGGGCGGTATGCGTACCACTCGCGACGACGGCTATTTTCCCCGCGATTCTTCGATTCTTCGTCGCATCCACTCCGAGCGCGCGGTCGGGCTTCTCTACGGGCAGCGGGCTCTGATGATCGGTGCGCTGAACCCGCGGGCATTCGTCGGCACGCTGCTGCACACGCGCGGTGGGCTGAGGCCGTTCAAGCGGCTCGCCCACACCGGCACCGTCTTCGAGACGATCTACTTCGGGACGCGCCGGCAAGCCGACGAGGTGCTGGCCTTCGTTCACAACATGCACGAACGAGTCAACGGCGAGATGCCCGAGGACGCCGGCGTCGTCAAGGCCGGCGCGCGCTATTCAGCCTTTGATCCTGAGCTGATGCTCTGGACGATGGCCGTGATCGCCGATTCTGCGCCGTACTTCTACGAGCTTCTGGTCGGCAAGCTCAGCGACGAGGAGCACGAATCGCTCTGGCAGGAATACGTGCGCTTCGCGGAGCTCTTCGGCATGCCGCGGGATGCGGCCCCGTCCAGCTATCGCGAGTCTCGGAACTGGTGGCATCAGACGCTTTCCAGCGACGCGATGTTCCTGACGCCGGAGGCAAGGCAGGTTGGCTACCAAACGGCGTTCCAGATCCCGATGCCGCTCGTGCACTGGCCCGCGGGCCGCCTCCACAACTTCGTCATGCTCGGAAGCCTGCCGAAGGCTGTCCGCGAGCACTACGGGCTCAGCTGGGGAGCGACCCAGGAGCGCGTCTTTCGCGCGGCCGTGGCCGGGCTCAAGGGCACCCACCCGCTGGTCCCGGCGGTGGTGCGGTGCGGACGCAACACTTCGTCGTTCGATCTCGTCGCACGCACGGAAGCGAAGCGGATCGCACGGGGCGAGGCGACCCCACAGGCCACCGTGCCAATGGCCGGCTCGCGAAGCGGCGCAGATCCTGAATCAGAACCTGAAGCACAGTTGGCCTAGATCCGGCGCCGGCCGGGCACATCTTCTCGAGCCGGCCACGCCAAGATCTCAGCATGAGGTTCGGGAGCCGAGGGCCAGGACTGGGCGCGGTCGTGCTGCTGGCCGCCGCTCTGATCGGGCTGCTGCGAGGTTGCAGCGGGGGGATCTCGACGGCGGTTCACCGCCGTCGACTCAGGCCGGTGACGAGACGACCGTCCAAGTGCTTCGCGTGGTTGACGGGGACACGATCGAGGTCGACTACAACGGCCGAGAGGAGGATGTGCGCTACATCGGAATCGACACCCCCGAGTCCGTCGCTCCCGACCGTCCCGTCGAGTGCTACGGCCATCGCGCCAGCGACTTCAACGCCTCGCTCGTCGATGGCGAAACGGTCAGGCTCGTCTTCGACGCCGAGCTCAGAGACCGGTACGGCCGCCTGCTCGCCTACGTCTATGTAGGCGAGCTTTTCGTCAACGCCGAGCTGGTCGAACGAGGATTCGCCCAAACGCTGGAGATCGAGCCGAACACGGCGAAGGCCGGCGAGCTCAGCAGGCTCGAAGTCGCTGCAAGCGCGCAAGGCCGAGGACTCTGGGGAACGTGCAACCTCTGAGAGAAACCCGCCGAACGTCCGAACTGACCTCCCATAGGGTGTACTCCGGGACGTTCGGCGGGTTTTTGGGTTTACGTAACCCCTGCATAGGCACGGGTTATGTGTGAAATGTCACGGCTCCTTAAGCAGGTGCTCGCAAAAGCGCCTGCAGCATGTTAAATTTCTGACCTTCTCCGATTCCTGGGGTGAGCACCAATGAGCGCAAGCACAGCCGACAGCCTTCGCTGGCAACAGAGCATTGAGGACCTAGAGCACGCCTTCGAGGCGGAGGCGGCTATGGAGCGTCAGCGCCGCAAGGAGCTGCGCAAGCGTGCGGTCAACCGCTCCCAGGCACGGCGCATCAACCGCACGGAGACTCACGGAACGATCCGCTTCGGAATCCTCTTCGCGGCGCTCACGGCAACCGCAATCACCGTCGTGCTCGTCATGTTTGAGACGCTCGCCTGGCTGATGGCCTAGGCACAAAGCGCCGCCTCCGCTGCTCCGCAAAAAGCCGCGCCCCGAATCGAATAGATCTGCGCGGCTTCGCCCCGCGTCCGGGGGCGGCCTGGTGGTGAGCTACTCGCTCTTCAGCTCCTCGAGCGCCGCTTCGACGTGAGGCTTGGCCGCCGCGGCGTTCGTGGCCCGTTCGGCCTGGATTGACACGTAAACCTCCTTGCGGAAGACCGGGATGTTCTTCGGTGCGCTGATCCCGATTCGGACCTTGTCGCCACTGACGCCCAGCACCGAAATCTCGATCTCGTCGCCGATCATGATGCTCTGGTTCGTCTTTCGAGTCAGGACGAGCACTCGGTCCTCGCTTCCCTACGAGTAAGTGTGGGTCGCCCGTCACGGCCCCCTCTTAAATGAAGCGCCAGCGTACCCCAAAGTCAGGATGCCGCGCGGCGGTTCATGGCCATTTGCCGGAGTGACTGATTCCGCCGCCAGTAGTATCACCGCCCGCAATGGCCAAGAAGTCGCTGCGTGCACAGCTCAACCAGATCCGCGCCTGGGTCCGCCAGGGCCGTACCGACGCCTGGATCGCCCATCAGCTCGAGGTGCCGACGGCGGAACTGCGTGAATTCGTGCGCCGTCACGACCTCACCGCCGACGGAGAGGGAACCGCGGAGGTCGACCTCCGCGATGAGATCGAGGCTGAAATCGAAGCGGCCGCCCAGGCCGCCGAGGAGGAGGCCGACGAGCTAGAGGACGAGGACGAGGACGAAGACGAAGACGACGGGGACGAACAGGACGATCGCGACGACGAGGACGATCGGCGCCCTGCACGAGACGAACGCCGGGGCGGCCAGGATCCCACGGACGGCGATGCGGCCGAGGACGGCGAGGAAGCGCCCAAGAAGCGCCGGCGTCGCCGTCGGGGAGGGCGCGGGCGCGGCAAGGCGTCACGCTCGCTGGAGGGCAGCTTCGACCACGGCGAGAAGGACGGCTACGGGCTCTGGCTCGATCCCGCCGTCGCCGACAACCCCACCTACCAGGAGCACTGGAAGGGACAGCGCGCAGTCGAGGTCGAAATCACCGCCGAGCAGATCGTCATTCGCCGCACCGACAGCGAGTAGCGCCTCAGCGAGCGGCATGGGTGAGTCCTCACTTTCGCTCTGGTCGCAGGATTCCTACCTCTCGATTGCCAGCCGCGGCTCCGTACTGTCGATCGGCTCGGTGGGATCGGCGGCAAGCGCGTTCTCGATCGGCTCTGCCGCCTCCGCTCTCTCGATCGGCTCAGCCGCCTCGCTCGGCTCGGTGCTTTCCGCTACCTCGGTCGCCTCGGTCGCTTCGAGCGGTTCACGCAACGCGATCCTCGGCGAGCCCGACCTGAATGCACGGCTGCTCGCCGGGGCGATCCTGATCGCAACCGGCTGCGCGGTTGCGCTCAGCCAGCGTCTTCGCTGACAGTCAGCTGTTTGTGATCGCGGGTCACCTCGACCCGAAGCGGCGCCGCGCCGCGCCGGTGCAAGTTCAGCTCAATCGCCGCCGGCTCGAAGCTCTCCACCCGCGCCTGGAGACCTGAGCCGCCGAGATCAAAGGCCACGCCGTAGTCGGCGTCGCCCGCCTGCGAGGAGTACTCGAGCGTGGAACGCGCGATCCGCTCCCGGAAGGATGGGAAAGTGAAGCCGCCAAGTGGATCGGTCTCACCCCTGATCTCCTCGAGTCGCTGGTCCCCGACCGACGCCGTGCTCGTCACGCTGCCGCTGAACTCAGGCCCGCTGAGCTTGACCGGCGCCGGCTCCTCGCCCGCCGACCCGAGCACCGTCACGCCCGAGGGCACACGAGCGTCCACTTCCGGGCCAAGCTGGAAATAGCGGTCGTAGGCGTGGTCGGCATCAGAGCGCACAGAGTCCGCGACCACCAGCGCCTCACCCGGCCGGTAGAGGAATAGGCGGCTGTGCTTCACCCCAGACTGCGCCAGCAGCGGGTTGTGGCCGAGGATCGCGTACCAGCCGTCCCCCTCCCCTGCCGCCTGCAGCCCGCCTCCGTAGGCGTCGTCCTCCTCCAGCGGAAACGTCTCGCCGTCGACCGTCAGCGTGCTGTGCGCCTGAGCCGACTGGGCGAACTCGTAGTAGTCGTTGCGGTCCTTGTTGTAGAGGCCGGTGTCGCTGAGCACGCGGAGCCCCCCGTCGAAGAGGTCGAAGCTGAGGTCGTCCGCCTGCTTGTGCGAGGTGTTGTGGAACATCGCGGTCACCGAAAGGTAGGCGCCGGGCTCCTTGACCACGGCCCAGCCGGTCTTTGGCGCGAAGAACAGCCCGCGGTCGTCGTCGGCCTCGTCGAACTGAGGCGCCCGGGTCAGATCGGAGTGGCCGAACTGCGGAATCTGACCGTCGGGCATCGCCAGCCAGCCGCTGGCCTCGCGCATCTGCCCCAGCACATCCTCGAGTTCCGGGCTCTCGAATCCAGGGGTCTCAAGCGACTTCGCAAGCAGGTTGGTCAGAAGGACCTGATAGCCGGCGGAGTGCTCGAGCCAGAACCCCTCCTTCTCGAAGATGCGGCGACCGAACGTGCGGGCGTAACGCTTGACCGCGAGTTCCGCCCAGTCGTCGGCCTCGGGGCCCGGCAGTTGCTGTGAGAGCAGCGCCAGGGCGAGATCCATGTAGAGGCCGTGGTTGGTCGGGACGTAGACACGCGGATCGGTGAGGGCGTCGGCGTGCTCGGCGATCGACTCGGCGAGCGTGTCGAGCTCGGCGCCGGAGAGCAGCCCCTCGCAGGCGCCTGCCCGTGCCAGGTAGGCGATGTGGAGCACCCGATCTCCGATCGTCTTGTCCTGCCAGGCCTGGTCGGACGTCCCAGCACCCCCGCGAGGCTGCTCGGCGATCCAGTCGAAGATCAGGTCCTTGGCCTGGCGAAGCGCCTTGAGGTCGCCCTGACGGTAGGCGTAGAAGAGGACCGCGGTCCAGTCGAGATCGGCGAGCCGGCCGCGGAACGCCTTCGACGCGTAGGGATCCTGGAGCCAATCGACTGGAGGCGCGAGCTCGAGATCCTCCGTGTGCACGGAGAAGCGGTTCTGCTCGCGCGCGAGGGCCACCGTTCGCGGTGAAAACGTCTGGCCACTGCGCAAGACGAGGTTGCGGGGTGGGCAGGCCCCGTTTTCGAGTGCATCGCGCAACTCCGCCGAGGCTTCAACGTGCGCGCGCGTCTTTTCATTGTCGCTTCCGTCATCTCCACAGCCGGCGAGCGACACCAGCGCGGCGAACACGAGGAAGACGAGATTCAGCTTCCGCATGAAGCCGGAGAGGGTACGGCCTGCCGGTACCGACCGTCGACGGCGTTCAGTCGGGTTGAGGCTGCGGTTCCCAGACGCGCTTCGGGACGCGGGAGAGGCCGTCGACGACCGCCTCGAGGGCCAGCAGCTCCTCGCTCGGCAGGTCGTCCAGCAGACTCCGCATTCTTGCGTCGTTGCGGGCCACCGTGCCTTCCGGGAAGAGAAACTCCGCGATGCGCTCGTCGTGGGTGGCGATGATCTCGTTGCGGCGCTTGATCGGCACCGGTGTCCCACCCTTTCGGGCCGCGCGACGCACAGCGGCAACCAGTCGCTCGCTGATCGCGACTTCGCTTTCGCCCTTGTCCTCCCCCAGCGGAAGCGGCACGCCCTGGGACTCGAGCTCCCCAGCGATCTCGGCAACCGGCCGCTTCTCGCGAATCGCAAGCCGCAGCGCTTCGCGATCGCCTGCGTCGAGACGCTTGAGCGCGCGCCGAGGGTGAAACCCGCTCGCGGGCTTTCCGCGGAACCCGCGGACGATTGAGCGCAGCGCTCCACGATGCGCCTTGGGGACGACCCCCGCCAAGACAATCGCGCCGAGGTAAGCGCCGTACAGGACCACAGCCAGCACGACCTGGAGGACGAACTCGCCGGGATCGATCAGGAGGTAGGCGGCGCCGAGAACGATCGCGAGGAAGGCCGCGCCAAGAATCTGCTTGTACGGAATCCGGACCGGGTTTTCGCCCAGCTGGCCGCGCAACAGCAGGTACGTCCCCGTGATGCCGAAGGCGATCATCATCGATATCGGCGCCGCCTTGGCGCCCAGCTCGGGGGCGAGAAGAACAGTGCTGGCGATGAAGATCAGCGCCGACGCGACCACCGAGCAGATGAAGTTGACCCGCTTATGCGGAATCGAGACCGAGCGCGAGACCTGGCGCATGATGCTCGGCCCCATCAGCCCGCCTGCAAGCAGGGGGATCAGTGCAGCCGCGTCGTGGTAATCGCTGGGCGCGGCTCTGACGATCACTTCAGCGCCAAGTAGCACCAGCAACTCGGTGCTGATGCAGAGCAGGATGAAGTAGGCGAGCTCCTGGCCTCTCGCGACCGAGCGCCCGTACTGCTTCTGCACCGACTTGTAGGCGAGGCTCTTGCGCAGTGGGCGCATGGCCATCCTGAATCCGCCGGGCAGGAAGGCGACGACGATGCCCACCCGCGATGCGAGCTGGTAGACGCCGAGGTCGGTGTCCGAGATGAAGCGGGAGAGGATGAAGATGTCGGCCTGCTGGATCGTCCACATCGAGAGCACGATCGGAATGCGAGGCGATCCCAGTTTGTAGATCGCCGCGCTCTCGCCAAGGGAGAAGGCCCACTCGTACGACCCGCGCAACAGAACAAGGGCGAACAGGACTGAGGCCAGGTAACCGATTGCTGTGCCGGCGATCGCGGCCTCGAGACCGCCCCCGGGAGCCACGAAAGCGAAGACTGCGACGAACACCAAAACCGGGCGGGCGACCTCCGCGGCGACGTGCGGACCCGGACGCCGCTCCAACCAGAGCACTAGCGAGGCAAGGCGGAAAATTGCACCGGCTCCGCCGGTGAGAGCGGCGAAGACAACGAGCATGTGGTTGGCACCGTCGCCCAGCAGCCAGTCGGAGATCGGGTCGGCGAAGACGATCACCAGCGCGGTGCCGATCACCGAGACGATCAGCGTCAGGATCATCCCGGTACCGAGACTGGCTCGGTCGCGGTCGAGATCTGCCTGGGTCGGCCCGTCCTCGTCCTCCTCGTCCTCGTCGTCGTCACCCGCGCTGCCGAAGACGCGCTTCAGCGTCCCCTGCTTCGAAGCGAGGTTGAAGAGCATCGTCAGCAGGCCGGCGAGGAAGAGCAGCAGGCCGTAGCGCCCGAAGTCGGCCGGGCCCAGATAGAAGGCGACGACGAGCGCGCTGGCCAGCGTCAGCACGTTTGCGGAGGCCAGCAAGCCGCCCTGGATGCCGGAGTAGCGCAGCGCTTTGCTGCCGAGGATTGCGGCCGAACCGCCCTTGTTCTTTGCCACGGCCTCCTACGCTAGCGGCGCTATTTTTCGTCCCAAATCGACCAGCCGGCGAAGTCGCGGCCGGTGAACTCGCGGAGCTTCTCCCCGTCGGCGCGCAGGACCTCCATGACGTCCTCCGGCAGCGCACCCTTGAGGTCGGGGCGCTCGATCGGCTTGGAGAGGCGCAGGCCGGCCTCGGCGTAGTTCCAGACGGCCTTCGGGACCTTCTTCCCCCCGCGCGTTTTGGAGAGCTCCTTGACGCGCAGCCCGGTCTTGGAGGAGCGGCGCTTCTTCTCAGTGCGGTGACGAACCGCGTCGAACTTCGGGTGCTCGAAGTCGGGGTCGACTCCGGCGAACTCGAACACCTGGCGCAGCGTCTCGGAGCGGCGATGGCGCAGATCCGACTGCTGGAAGACGAGGATGCTGGAGCGGTCGTAGTAGGCCAGGAATCGCTCGAGCTGGCTGAAGTAGCAGCTGCGCTCCACATAGGTAGTGCTCGGGTGGGTGATCGTCTCGAGCACGGTGCCGCGCTCGCGGCGCTTGGCGTAGTTGTGCACCCAGTGGGCCTCGATGCGGGCGATCGGATCGCGGACCATGAAGACCAGCTTTGCGTCGGGGACGAGGGAGTGCATGCGCTCGGGAATGCCCTCGAAGTGCGGGTGCGTCGTGTAGTTGGGCGACGACTCGAGCCGCACCGGCGCTGCCGCATCGAAATGCGACGCGTACCAGTCGGGTCCCTGTTGCCAGTTGCGCTCCTCGATGAAGAAGTCGAGCTCCTTCGGCGTCGAAGCCGAGATCTCCGGGTGAAGCGCCATGTAGTAGTGCAGCGTCGAGGTGCCGCACTTCTGAGCGCCGATCACGATCAGGTTCGGCAGCGCCCCCGCGGTTGCGGGCAGGGCCTGGCTGGGGGCTTGCACCGGGGCCTCCATCGAGGCCAGAGGTTAGAGGCTGCTACTTCGGTTTGGGAGTACTTCGAACACGCTCGAGGTGACGCTCGTTGAACCCGATCATGTCCGTCCAGAAGCGCTTCAGAGTCTGGAGGTCGGCTGCCGACATTCCGAGCCACTGCTTCTCGGCCTCGAGCTTCAGTGGCTCGTATATCTCCCAGGCGCGACGCTCCGCCAGTTCGGTGATGTCCACCATCACGCGTCGGCGATCGGCCGGGTCGATGGCGCGTCTCGCGTAGCCGATCCGCTCGAGGCGGTCGATCGAGGTAGTCATCGCCGCGGGGCTCAGGCCGGCCAGGCGCGCCAGCCTGCCCGCCGCGATCCTGCCCTCCCGCTGGAGCACGTCGAGAACGCGGTGATCGGTCCTGTTGATCCCGAGCCACTCACTGACGGCTTCATCGAAGACGTCCTGCGCAACCTGCTGGGAGCGGACCAGGTCGGCCAGGTCCCTCATCAGTTCACTTTTAGATTGTTTCGACACTCGAAATGTCCTGTGCTACGATTCTTCGACGCTCGAAAGATTACCACTTGAAAGGAGCACAAGATGGCCAAGGCGATCACTGCAACGGACGTGGCGAAAACCTACCCCGGCCCGACCACGGCACTGGACGGGCTCAGCTTCGAGGTCGAAGAGGGGGTCGTCTTCGGCCTGCTCGGCCCAAACGGCGCCGGCAAATCAACGACGGTGAAGACGCTGACGACACTGAGCCGGCCGGACTCGGGCTCGGCCCGAGTCGCCGGCCACGACGTGCTGCTCAACCCGCAGGCCGTGCGCAAGTCGATTGGAGTCGTCTCGCAACAGTCAAGCGTCGACAAGGAGGCCACCGGGCGTGAAAACCTCGAGCTGCAGGGCCAGCTATACGGCATACGTGGCCGCGAGCTACGGGAGCGGGTCAACGAGCTGCTCGAGCGTTTCCGGCTGGACGATGCCGCCAGGCGCGTCGCCAAGGGCTATTCGGGCGGGATGAAGCGCCGGCTCGACGTGGCCATGGGCCTGATCCACCGGCCCTCGGTGCTGTTTCTCGACGAGCCGACGACCGGCCTCGACCCCGAGGTCCGTGCGGCGATGTGGGAGGAGATCCGCCGCCTCAACGCCGAAGAGGGACTGACGATCCTGCTCACGACCCACTACCTCGAGGAGGCCGATCAACTTGCGGCCCGGCTCGCCTTTGTCGACCGGGGCAGGGTCGTGGTCGAGGGCACGCCCAAGGCGCTGAAGGCCGAGCTGCGCGGCGACTCGGTTCAGATCGAGATCGCCGCCGCCGAGGCCGAGTCTGCGAGGGTGGCTCTCGAGGCCATCGAACGGATCCACGAGCTGCACCAGCACGGGCCGAACATCCACGCTCGCGTCGATGACGGCGCGGCCGCGCTGCCCGAGGTGCTGGCGGCGCTCAGCTCAGCGCGGGTCTCGGTCGCCGCGGCGACGGTCGCCCGGGCGTCGCTCGACGACGTCTACCTGCGCTACACCGGTCGTTCCTTCCAGGAGGCCGAGCAGGCGCGCAACCCAAACGGAAACGAAAGCGGAACGAGCCCGGAAAGGAGCCGTTGATGACTGCTGTTCTCAACAATTCGCATGACATGACGCTGCGCTGGGTGCGTGCGTTGATCCGCCAGCCCTGGTGGGTGGCGGTGACCCTCGTGCAGCCGGTGATCTGGCTGCTGCTGTTCGGCGCGCTCTTCGAGAGCGTGGTCGATATCCCCGGCTTCGAGGTGGCCTCCTACAACGACTACCTTGCCCCCGGGGTCGTCGTGATGACCGCGATCTTCTCGGCCGGCTGGAGCGGCATGGGGATGATCGAGGACCTCGACAACGGCGTCATGGACCGCTTCCTGGTCTCCCCAGTCAGCCGCTCGCCGTTGATCGTCGGGCCGATCGCCCAGATTTCGATCAACGTGATCATCCAGTCGTTGATCATCGTTGGGCTGGCGCTGTTGATCGGGGCGACCTTCCCCGGCGGCGTGCTGGGCGTTGGGGCCCTGATCGCGTGCTCGGTGCTGCTGGCCTCCGCCGTCGCGGCGCTCTCGAATGCGTTGGCGCTGGCCGCCCGCCAGGAGGAGACCCTGATCGGGATCGTCACCTTCTTCACGCTGCCTCTGACCTTTCTGTCGGGGACGTTCATGCAGCTGAGCCTGGCTCCAGGGTGGATCCAGGAGGTGGCGAAGTTCAATCCGGTCAACTGGACGGTCGAGGCGGGCCGCGAGGCCACGAGCGCCGGGACGGACTGGGGCTTCGTGGCCAGCCGGGCCGGTCTGCTGCTCGCCCTGGCGACGGTCTCGGTTTGGATCGCCACCCGCGCCTTCCGGGCCTACCAGCGCTCGGTCTGACCTGAATCGGCGTCGGCGGCGCCGCCGGCCTTGCGCCGGCGGCGCTCAGGCTCCTGCGCTCGGCTACCGTTGATGCGTGCGGTGGGCGGCAACGACAACTGCGGCCCTCGTGGCTTCGCTGTCTTTGGCGGCTGCCGCGGGAGCCGCTTCTCTTTACGCGGGCCCGGGCCCGCGGCCGGGACCGGATCTGCTTTACGCGGCGCCGGCCAAGGCGCCCCAGCTGGCCAATCGTGGCATCTGGGAGGCCGAGCCGATCATGGTTTCCGGAGCGTCGGCGTACCGGGACGGCGAGTTCGTCTACCAGGATTTCCTCTACGACGACTACGGCGCCGCAGGGACTCGCGATCCGGCCGACCCGCGCCTGGCCTCCCACGTCTTCTCGCTGTCGGCGGGCACCTACCTCTACCCGACCGCAGCGGCGTATGCCAACAACGCCGCCGACATCGTCGAGTTCCGGGTCAAGCCGCTGCCGCGCGCAACCGCCTTCCGGATCACGCTCAACAGCATGAGCGACCCGAGCCTCGTAGCCTCGACGATCGCAATCGGCGACTCGGCTGAGCCGAGGGCGTTTCCACGCGGTGCCAACGTCCGCGCGCCCGCGGAGCTGTTCCTGACGGTGCACGGCTCGAAGGCTGAGCTGGTGCGCGCCGACGCACCCACAGTGCCGATCGCCGAACCGGCGGCCAGGGTCAGCGTCAGGCGCCGCCAGATCGAGGTTCGGGTCCCCCGCTCCGCTTGGAATCCCGGTCGCGAGACAGTGCGCATGGCGATGGGGACCGGGCTCTGGGACAGAACCACCGGGCGCTACCTCGTACCTGGCCTCGCCCGCACCGCCACTGCCCCGGGCGGTGCCGGGGTGCTCGGCGAGGCCGCGGGCTTTTTCAACGTCGCCTTCAGAGCCGACGAGCCCTTCCAAAACGTAAGCGCGCTCGAGGAGGTTCCGAGCCTTCTCACCGATTCCGCCTGGTGGCGCGAGCGCCGGCAGGCCCACGCCCTCGCCAATGGCGAGATCAGCCGCTTTCACGCGGATGTCGATTTCGGCGCTCTGCAGGACGGCGTCACCGACAACTCGGCGGTGCCGAAGCGGGGCCCGATCAACCGCATCTTCGCCAGCCGCTTCGACGTCGGACAGGGTGCCGAATACGACGTCGACTGCACGGCCGCGTCGACCGGGTGCCCAGGGGTTTATCAGGGGAGGCTCCAGCCCTATGCGCTCTACATCCCGAAGGGCAAACCCCCCGCTCGCGGTTGGGGAACGACGCTGCTGCTGCACTCGCTGGCGGCCGGCTACAACCAGTTCTCGGGCTCGCGCAACCAGTCGCAGTTCGGCGATCGCGGGCGTGGCTCGGTCGTCTTCACGCCCCTTTCGAGAGGACCTGACGGCAGCTACGACTCCTACGCGGGCACCGACGTGTTCGAGGTCTGGGCAGACGTCGCGCGCAACTACAGGCTCGATCCCGGCTGGACGGCGATCGCCGGCTACTCGATGGGGGGCTTCGGCAGCTTCAAACTGGCCGAGCAGTTCCCGGACTTGTTCGCGAAGGCGCAGCCGACGGTCGGCGGTGACTCCGGCGCCACCGAGAACCTGCGCCACATCCCGGTGCTGATGTGGAACGCGGTCGCCGACGAACTTGTCAATCCGGCCCTCTACCTGCCGGCCGCGTTGGCGCTGGACGAGCTCGGCTACCGCTACGAACTCGACCAGTTCGTCCCCGCGGAGCACCTGACACTCGCGTTCAACGACGAGTACGGGCCGGCGGCGCAGTTCCTCGGCTCGGCCCGCGTGGTCCGCAATCCGGCGCACGTCACCTACAGCGTCGACACGGCGCTCGATTACCCCGAGCTCGGCTTCGTCGCCGACCACGCCTACTGGGTCTCGGACCTGCGGCCGCGTGCCGGCGCGAGCGCCAGCATTGACGCATTCACCCACGCGTTCGGAGAGGGAGACCCCGTCCCGACGGCGACCCAGACCGGCGCGGGGGTGCTCAACGGCGGCTCCCTGCCCGGGATCCCCTTCGTGAGCATGAGCCGCAGCTGGGGCGAAACGCCGTCGCTTCCGCGCCGTGACGCCCTCGCACTGACCGCGACGAACCTTGCCAGGGCGACTATCGACATGGAGCGCGCCGGGCTCAGCTGTGGCGCCGACGTCGAGCTGGCGAGCGACGGGCCGATTCGCGTGCGCCTGGCCGGCTGCGGCCGCACGCTGCGGCGCTGACGCAGCGCGGAGGCGACCGGGATGTCCCGCTGCCGATCGGACTGAGAAGGTTCCGGGATGGACGAAGGCCGTCTGATCCTGATCGCTGGAGCTCTGCTGGCCGCGGGACTGTTCGCATCACTGGTCGCAACGCGGCTGCGGGTTCCGAGTCTTGTGCTCTTCCTCGGGCTGGGAATGCTGATCGGTTCCGACGGCCTCAGCTGGATCGACGTTCAACGATTACGAGCTGGCCAGGACAATCGGCATCGTTGGTCTGCTCCTGATTCTTTTCGAGGGCGGCCTCACCTCGGGTCTGATCGAAATCAAGAAGGTGCTGCCGCCCGCGATCAGCCTCGCCTTCCTTGGCACGATCGCGACTGCGGTGATCGCCGGCTTCGCCGCGACCTGGCTGTTCGACTTCTCAACGCTCGAGGGAATGCTGGTCGGCTCGATCGTCGCCGCGACCGACGGCGCGGCGATCTTCTCGGTGCTGCGTGGCTCCTCGTTGCGAAGGCGGGTGGCGAGCACCCTCGAAGCCGAGTCCGGCTTGAACGACCCCGTCGCGATCCTGCTCGTGATCGGCTTCATCGACTGGATCGAGAGACCCGACTACGGGATCGCCGACATGGCGGTCCTGTTCGTCGAAGAACTCTCGATCGGCCTGGTCGCGGGGATCCTGATCGGCGCGCTCTCGGTCTGGGCCTTTCGCCGCATGCGACTGGCGACGACGGGCCTCTACCCGGTCGCGTCACTTGCCGTCGCCGGCCTTGCCTACGGTCTCGCGGACACACTCGGCGGATCCGGCTTCCTGGCGGTCTACATCGCCGGTCTGGCGCTCGGCGGCGCCAGGATTCCCGCACAACAGACGATCGCCGCCTTCCACGAGGGCATGGCCTGGGTCGCCCAGGTGGCGATGTTCCTGACCCTCGGCCTGCTCGTCTTCCCCAGCAGCCTCGGCGACGTCGCCCTGGAGGGCACCGTGCTGGCGCTCGTGCTCGCCTTCGTCGCCCGTCCACTCGGCGCAGCCCTGGCGACGATCGGGGCGGGGTTCACGGTCGGCGAGCGGGTCGTGCTGGGCTGGGCCGGCCTTCGCGGTGCGATCCCCGTCGTGCTCGCAACCTTCCCTGTGATCTCCGGCGTGCCCGGCAGCATCGAGTTCTTCAACATCGTCTTCTTTGCCGTCGTGCTCTCGACGCTGCTGCAAGGCTCCACGTTCGAGGCACTCGCGAAACGCCTGCACGTGACCAGCTCCGAGCCCGCGCTGCCGCGCCCGCTCGCCGACCCCGGCACGATCCGCGGGCTCGGCGCGGAGATCCTGGAGTACGAGGTCGAGGAGGGAGACGCGATCGTCGGCGCCCACATTCGCGACCTCGGGCTCCCCTACGAGGCTCTGGTCAACGTCGTCGTGCGAGGTGATGACGCGATTCCTCCGCGCGGCTCGACCAGCCTGCGCGCCGGCGACCGCCTGCATCTGCTGCTGCGCCAGGAGAATGCGCGCGAGGTCCGCGCCCTTACCGACCGCTGGCACGCTGGCCCGATCGGGCCACAGGCACGCCCTGCGGTGCAAAGTTCAGGCCACGCGCCGATCTTCCTCGTTCGCACCTGGACAAGTGCCGACGGCGACCCGAGCCGTCCGACCGTCGTGGCGGGCGTTCGGGTGGTCGAAGGCCTACGAGAGCGTCGCGACCAGCCAGGAGCCCTCGTCCTGCTCGAGGACGGCCGCTACGCCGTCACCGGCGTGATCCTCGGCCTCGGCAGCCGCGAAGCCCTGACCCAATGGGTCCGCAGACGGATCCGCGACGCCGACGGCGAGCAGCGAGGCTGGCTGCAGGGCGTACTCGGGACGCTGGGTGCGGATCCGGGCTTGGGGCGGGAGACCAAGCTTGGTGGGGGTCTGGGGACCGGTGAGGGGTCCAGCCGCTCGGAAGGACGGGGCACCGACGGCACCACGGATCCGGGGTGAGGCACCAGATCGGAGCACGGGCGTCAAGGGTGCACCACGCGTGCCTTGGCTCGCAGGGCTGTCGCCTCCTCGGTGCGCCGTTGCGCGAACTTGTCATAACTCTCCCCGGTCAGGGCCAACACCGGCGCAGCGCGCTCCTCACTCGGCAAGTACTCAAACGCAAACCCCGCCCGGCGCAGCGCAGCGAAGTCGAGTGAGTCGGTGATCGCCAGCACCCTGTCGGGCTGGGTGCCTTCGCGTCTGGCGACGGCCTGCAGTGACTCGACCAACTCGCCCCCCTCGAGCCCGAGCACCGGCACCACGACCTTGGCAGCGGCCGGCGGTGGGTTGCGAACGCGATCAACCGCGCGCCGAGCGACAATGGCGGGAAGGCGCACCCCCACCCGGCGCACCAACTGAGCGCTGACCGCAAGCCGATCCATTCGGCCCCCGCCCGACGCGGCGCCGTCCACCACCCGCGCTCCTGCGGCTCCCACCGGCGCCCTCGGAAGCTCACCCAGAATCCCGGCCGCCCTCGATGCGCCGTTCTCGAAGTCAAGCTCAGCGATCCGTGCCCTGATCGCATCCCTGACCCCGGCGTCGAGCAGCCGCCCCAGCCTCTCCGTCCAGCCCTGTGATCCCGCGGCCCACCGACACCCTCCCCCACCCCCGCCTCGCGCGCCCACATCGCCCTGGCCGGCTGGTCGTCGAGCTTGCGTGGCATCGGCACGAACAGCGACGGAACCCCGTTCGCGATCAGCTCGTGGAAGGCGTTGTATCCGGCAGCGGCGACGGCCAAGTCGAAGGCGTGGTGGTAGCGGGCGACCGGGTAGGTCGCCTCGAGGAGGACCACCCCGTCGGGGATCTGAAGCTTCGGCGAGAGACCCGACTCAAGCGCGGCAACTTGAATCCCGGGATCAGCGGCAAGGCTCGCGAGCGAGCAGGCGACGGCCTCGTCGAGCGACTCCCCCTGCCCCAGAGCCACCAGCGCGTTGACGCGACCGGGGTCGAGCCCGAGCTCCCGCTCGGCCTGCTCGCGGGGCACCAGCTCGCCGGGGTCGAGGTAGACGATCGGCGGGACGGTGGTGACCTCGTCACGACGATCGGCCGTGAGGCCGCAGTCCGCGGACGCGGCCAGCTCCCCGGGCTCGACGATCAGGTCGAACTCGCCGCTCCAGTAAATCCCCTCCCCACCGACGCCAGGACGCCACATCGGCCGCCGCAGCCAGACCGTACGCAGGCCGTCGCGCGTCGCGCCGCGCAGGAAGGCGATCAGGCCGTCGTAGGGATGAGGCCCATCGAAGACCAGCACGGTCGGGGCAAGCTCTGCGACCAGGTTCTCCAGGCGCCGTCGCAGCCGCCGGTCCCAGCGCCGCGGCGCCTCGGCAGCCGCCGCCGAGTGCGAGGGTAGGTACTCAACGTGAAAGCCCTCCCGCGCCGCGACCGGGGCGGCGGCTGAGAGTGTCAGGATCGAGGCTGCCTCAGGATCGGAGAGGCGGCGCGCGATCGCCATCACCCGGGTCAGGTGGCCGAGGCCGGTCCCGTTGCTGGTCAGGAAGAGGACGCGTTCGCCCATCCGCAACTCACTCGCTGGGAGTGGCCTCCGCAGCCGCCTCGTCGTCAGCGCTCCGCTTGCGACGCGGCGGGGGTGGCGGTCCCTTAGCCGCCAGTGTCGCCTCTGCTTCGTACACCTCGCGCAGCAGCGGAGCGCTGCGCAGTCCGTCGCGCTCCATGTCGGCTATCGACCGTTCGTACTCGGCCCGCACCCGTGCCGCGCGCGCATCGGAGAGACCCCGCGACCAGCGTCCGACGTTGCCGTGCTCGGCGCTGACCCTGCGCCGGCCGTAGCGGCGCAGACGGGGCTGCTTTTCGATCCCGATCAGATCCAGCATCGCCTTGACCCCGCGCCGCTTCGCTCGCGACTGCACCAGCATGTCGAGGCTGACGGTCGTGAAGCGGTCGTCCGGGAGCTCGGCGAGCGCCGCCTCGATGCGCCGCACCCGCTGCTCCCACCAGCGGATCCCCTGGACACGCGTTCGCGGGTAGAGGACACGGCGGCCCTGGCGCACCCGCGATGCCGACGCGTCCCGCCCGTCGCGGACGACGTGAATGAAGACGGCGTCGGGGAAGACCCTCGCGAGGGCAGGTGCGCTGGCGGCGTTGTCGCAACTCATCTCGATCAGACCAGATGCATTGTTGTCTTCTGCGAGCGGCCAGAGCAGCTCCATAAACAGGTCCCGGCAAGCTGCCTCCCGGCGCGTTTCGAAATCACGCTCGAACTTCGACACCGCCGCCTCGAAGACCGTCGGATCGACCAGCTTGTGCAGCCCCCGGGGACGGCGGCCAAGCGGCAGCCGGGGCAGGATGTCCGGCGGACGGCCGCCGCCTCGGTAGCGATGCCACCAGAAACCGCGCAGGCGCCGCAGAAACTGATCGAGGCTGACGCGACCGGCGAGCAGGTCGGGAAAGCCGCCTGGGTCCGCGTGGAAGCGGCACTCGATGCGAACGTCTTCGAGCTCGCGGGCCCGGCCGAGCAGCTTGGCGACCACGTGAGTGCCGCTGCGCCCCGTCCCCCCGACGAAGACCACGCGCGCGGGCCCGGCGCCCTTGGCGCCCCGCTCATCCATCGCGATCGTAGACGCGGCGAAGCAGGGTCGCCGTCCCGAAGTCTCCGGCGTCGATCTCATCGAGCGCCCGTTCGTAGTGGTCGGCGACGACGGCCTGATCGGATTCGCTGAGCCCGCTGCGCCAGCGTCCGCGATGCGCGTTCTCAGCGTTGACCTCGCTCTCGAAAAGCGTTCTGATCCCCGCCTCGTCGTCGATCCCCAGAAACTCGAGCAGCCCCCGGTATGTGGTTTCGCGGTCTCCCTCGACCAGGTCGTCGAAGCTGATCGTCAGCAGGCGGTCGGGCGCCACTGCCTGGGCCCCGCGCTCCGCCTCCGTGAGGCGGCCGAGCCACCAGCGAACGCCCTGATCGGCGGTCTCCGGGTGTTCTTTCTTCTGTCGCTTTCCCACCTTGGAGGTGCCGGCGTCACGCCCATCGCGGACGATGTGCAGAATCATGGCCTCGGGGAAGATGCGCATCAGGGTCTGGGCTTGCGCCACGGTGAAGCAGCTCATCTCGACCAGTCCTGGCTTCTCCGCCGCTTCGGCGAGCGGCCAGAGCAGATCTTCGAAGAGCTTGCGGCAGGCGGCGACCTGGTCGGCTTCGAAGTTGCGGTCGAAGACGGCGACGGCCTCGTCGAAGCGCGCCCGTTCGATGATCTTGTGGAGCCCCCGGACTTCGCGGCCCATCGGCAAGCGCGGCAGCAACGCCGGGAACGGCTCCCCGGCCTTGATCCGGTACCACCAGAAGCGGCGCAGTTTGTGCAGGAACTGGGCCTTGGTTACGCGCCCGGCGAGTAGGTCCGGGAATCCACGCGGATTGACGTGGAAACGGCACTCGATCGGGACATCGGCGTAGTAGGAGTGGGCCCCGAGCAGCCGCGCAAGGATGTGCGTGCCGCTGCGGCCGGTGCCGCCGACGAAGACGATGCGGGGTGGAGTTTCGCTTCCGTTCATGCCCCTAATTCGTACCAGTCGATGTATTTGTCGCAGGCGTCGGCGAGCGGGATCCGACTGGCCGTGGGCGGGCCCGCGAGACCCATCGGTGCGTCGGATGTGGGCACGAATGCGAGTCGCCCCAGCCAGGCGCGCCGCTGCGCGTGCGCTAAGCGCTCCAGCCAGGTCGGTTCGTTGGCGTGCAGGCGCACCTCAACCCGTCCACCCTTGGACTCGATCTCCCCGAGCGACCAGAACGACCCGCGGCCGGGCGCGAACGCGTACATGCCCTCGAGCGCAACCGGCAGTTCCTCGTCGAGCGCCACGGTCTTCTCCCCGGCGCCCCCGGGGGCGACCACGGAGAGCTCGGAGCGAGACCTCGCTGTTGTACTGGAGTGCCAGCCGCCAGCGGCCTGCGGGCAGATCCACCTGAATCTCGGCGTCTCCCGGCGCAATGAAGGACGAGGAGGGCTCCCAGGCGTCAAACGGCCTCACCAGGGGCTTCGCGATCACCCCGGCGGTGCCGTCGGCGCCCTCGAGCGCGCTGTCGCGCCGAGCGCAGTGAAGAGGCGTGCCGGGGCTCCCTCCCTCGTTTCGAAGCGTGTCGCGCGGAGGAGCCTCGCCGCTTCGCTCCCAGAGGATGAAGTCGGCGGTGCGATCGACCTCGGAGAAGTTGTCGGGGGCCGAGCTTGCATACGGCGTTGTCGTCGTGATCGCGTAGCGGTAGCGGTCATAGCGGCTGCTCGGGAGGCTGTCGAAGTCGAGCTGTTCTCCCTGGACCCAGGCCTTACCCCGACGGGCGTGGACGGATTCGGGGACGTAGCCGCCCGGGCTCTGGACGCTCTCGGCGCCACGCAGCCTGTAGGGGGCGAAGCGGTCGAGGCCGAGGAAGACGACGTCTGATCCGGCGACCTGATCGCGCAGAGCCCCGAGCTGGCTGGCGCGCTCGTTGGTTCCCACGGGAGCCTGCCGCAACGCGAGGAAGGTCGAGCCGGCAGCGGCGACGACGAAGGCGACGCCAAGCGCGAGTCGCGCCACCGCCAAGCGGGAGCGGCCCGCGGGTTCGTCGGCGGGCTCCCGACCGGGCCGACGACCGCGGTCGAGCAGCCCGCCGACGATGAAGAGGAGCACGAGTGGCGCGGCCACTGCAAGCGCCTTGGCCTGGACGTGGATGCCTCCGAACGCCAGCGTGTAGCCGTAGATCGCGATCGCGGCAAGCAGCGCTGCGGGGACCGCCACCTCGCGCCGCCGGACCCAGCTCGGGATTGCAGCGACGGCGGCGAGCAGTGCGAAGCCGATTGCGAGGTAGGCGCCCGTGACAGCGCCCGTCGAAACCCGGAAGTCGCCCTGCGGCCAGACGCCGAGCACCTGCCAGGGGGGCTCGCGCTCGAGCAGCCGGCCGGTGGAGGCCTGGACGTCGTCAACACGGTCGATGAAGCGGGTGAGCGCGTCGTACTGCAGGAGGACGAGCGCGCCCAGCACCACCGCGACCCCGGCGAGCACCGGCCAGGCGCGCCGCAGCCTGGCGGCGAGCGCCGCGACCGAGGCCGGGATCTTTCGGGTTGCAAGTGCGGCGACCAGCCAGATGCCGCCCGCAAGCACGAACCAGAGCAGCGCTGGAACGCTCAGCGTCATCACGGCGGCAAGCGCCAGCAGCGGAAGGGCCGCCAGCAACGCTCGCAGGCCACCCGAGCGGGTCAGCCCCGCGAGGGCGAGGGTGAAGGCGAGCACGTAGAGCGCGACCGCGGTCTCTTTGAACGAGCTCTGGGCGAGGAAGGCCGCACCGAGGTAAGGGAGGCCGACGAGAGCAGCCGCAGCGAAGCGGCGCAGCGGCGGCAGCGAGTCGAGCGCCGCCAGGGCCGTCAGCGCCGTAAGCGCGGGAATTGCGATCAAAAGGCCGTTGAAGGCGGCCTCGATGCCGGCGCCCGACCCGGTCGAGACGGCGGCAACGACGGCGTGGGGCCCGACCGGATAGCCGAGTCCCAGACCCCGCGGTTCGGCTCCCACGCCATTCTGCAGCCAGTCCGCCCAGTAGAGGTGAACCGCATGGTCGTTCGAGTAGACGCCCTCACCGAGCACACCCACGTGGCCGGTCAGAGCGAACGGAATCGCCGCTGCGAGCATGACGAGGAGCGCCACCGGCAGGCCCTTGAGCAACAGGTCCCGGTCGACCGCCAGGCCCCACCAGCGCCAAAGGTAGGCGAGCGAGGCGACGAGAACTGCGATGACGGCGACCAGGGTCGTCAGCGATCGCCCGGGGAGCCGGATCGTGACCTGAGCGACGATCGTCAGCATCGCCAGCCCCACCGCTCCCTCGAGCCAGGTCCAGTCCTCGCGTCCAAAGGCAGCAAAAAGCGCACGCCCCGCGACCAGGGACGCAAGGACGATCAACAACGCGCAGGCGTAGACCGCGAGCATCGGGTGAGCCTAGTGGCGGGTGGGTGAGGAACGACTAAGAATTGGGGGTGCGAGCCGGACGCGGGCAGTCCTATGGGCGTGGGTGGAGCGCGCAGCGTCTGAACGACAGCACCGAAGGGCAGCAACGTTTGCCGGCCAGGGGCCCCGAGGCGCCGGATCGGGTGTAGTTTGGAGGAAATTGGGGGCCCTGGCCCCCAAAAGGCTCCAAGTTTCGGTCGCTTCGGCGGCTCATCTCGCGGGGCCAAAGAGGCCCCCGCCCCTACTCGCAGCCCGCTTCGTCCAGCCCCCCGTCCAACTCGAACAACCCCACCGGCCCCTCCTGGAGCACCAACCGTGCCGCGGGGTCGCCCTCGATCCATTCGCGCTGGACAGATGTTTGGTCGTCGGCTGGGTTCGGACCGTCGAACGTTGTCAGGACATAGTCGTAATCGCCCTCGTTGACGGCGTGGCGCCACTGGCTGCAGGTATCGGCCGGCAGCCAGGCGCCGTGGTCTCCCGGGAGGCCGACCCATTGGACGTGGTTTGAGATGTCGGACCCGTACATGCCGTACTGAAGAAAGACGCCGCCGCGGCCTGCCGTCGCTATCCGAGCGTCGGAGGTTGAGTTGGCGAAGGCGATCGCTTCGTCCAGGTCGAAGAACTCGAAGGCGTTCTCGTAGCGGGAGTCCAAGTAGTTGCGCTGGAGCGCTTGCCCGGCGACGAGCAGGGCGGCTACGAACGCCACCAGCGCCGCGGCGACAGCCCACCTCGGCATCGTCAACCCTCCCTCGATGCGCCGTCTGAGCAACGCGCCGGCCACGAGCACCACCAGCGTTCCCAACCCCACCGCGAGCGCCCACCCGCCGTGCTGATCGAGGTCCCAGACGTCCAGTGCCGATAACTGCACCACCAGCGCCGCCACCAGCAGCACCAGCGTGATCCAGCGCCACGCACCGCGCCGGAATGGACCGGCGAGCGGGAAGACAATCAGAGCCAGAGCCAGGCCCGGCCCCAGGTAGCGCAGGTTCCAGAGGAAGCCGACCGGGTGCCCCTCCTCGCCCGATGCGCTGAGCGGCGTGACCACGTAGGCCAGACAGCTCGCCAGCGCGACGGCGCCGAGTGCGGCCAGGGTGGCCGTCGCGCCGGTCAGACCGAGTCTGGGCCGATCCCCGTAGCCGCGCGCCGAGCTGCCGTCGAAGGGACGAGTCCTTGCGGGGCGGCGGCGCCCCGCACGCAAGGCCAGGATTCCGTAGACGAGCGTGAGCAGCACCCCGATCGCCGAGAAACCGAGCAGCACGGCCCAGAGCGGGCCCAGCCCGTCACCGAGACCGGGCGCGAACCAATCGCTCCAGACATCCCAGTCGCCCAGGTAATGGACGACCGAGTGCGCCGGGCGCAGTTCCAGCGCCTGGACGGGTGCGGGCAGGCCGGGAAGATCGATCCACGGCAAGGGGGTTCCGGCGTGGATCAGATTGCGCAAATACCAGTAGCCGCCGCCCAGACCAAGAGCTGCAAGCCACGTCCATGCCAGCCGGATGCGCGTTCCCGCAGCGCCGAGGGCGATTACCGCAACGGTGAGTGCCGCGACTGGCGCCAACAGGCTGAGCTTCGTCCCCGCGGCCAGCCCCGCCGCGACGCCGGCGACGGCGACCGCTCGAGCCCCCGCGCCGCTGCTCCAGCCGGCCGGCGGCCCCGCGCCGCTGCCCGAAGGCGTAGACCGTGCGGTGACTATCAGCGCGACCGCCGCCACGAACAGCGCCAGCCCGACGGCGTCGTTGCGTGCCTCGCCTGCCTGGAAATCAAGCGTCATCTCGGCGCCGAAGACGAGCGCAACGGCGATCAGAGTCTGCGCACCGAGTCCCCATGGCCGCCCGACACACCAGCCCGCGAGCAGTCCAAGCGCCAGGAAGCCGAAGTTGATCAACGGCGAGAGCAGGTCGCGTCCGAATGCCACCATGCCGAGCGCGTGCTGCAACTCGCCGGCCTGCGGATAGAACCAGTTGAGGAAGTACGGGTCGGTGAAGTGCAGGTCCCAAAGGGACCCCGACTGCGCAAATCGAGCCGCCTGTGGCAGGTGGTACCAGACGCTGTCGGCCCCGTCGATCCCCACCGCGAGGCTCTGGGCGGCCGCAATCGCCCAGGCCGCGAACACCCCTGCCACGGCCAGACAGGCCGCCGCGGCGGCCAGCGGGTGAACGCTCGGCGCCGCAGAGAAATCTCCGGGGGCGCGGGGCGCTCTGCCGCGCGCCCAGCGCCCCAGCCCGATCCCAGCCGCTGCCGCCGCCGCCAGGAGCGGCAACGGCTCGAACAGGCCGAAGGTCCCGAGCAGCGTCGAGACCGAGGTGACTCCGAACAGCCACAGCACCGCTTCCGCAAGCCGCGCAGGCGCTCCGGTCCAGCCCGCGAGCAGCCAGGCTCGCGCTCCAACCGCCCCGTAGGCCAGGGCACCCCCGAACGCCGCGAGCCCGATTGCCCCGACCGCGAACTCGCCGAAGCTCAGGGGCATGCGGCGGGATCCAGAGGACCGCTCAACTCCCAGACCGTGGCCGGCCCATCCTCGGCGATCGCAACCGCCGCGGGGTCACCGCGCGTCCAGATTTCCTCCTTGGGACTGAAGGTCGAGCCCGGCGCCGCCCGGTCGACGGCGGTGACGAGATAATCGAACTGACCGGCGTTGACCGCTTCCCGCCACTCGGCACAACTCGTCGCCCGCCTGAAACCCGCCTGCTCTTCGTGCACGCCGACGAACTCGACCCGGTTGGAGAGGTCCGTGCCGGCGAACGGGAGCTGGCGCTGGATCGTGACGCCGACGCGCGAATCGGTGAGGTCGCGTGCCCAGACGAACGCCGTCGCGAGACCCGGGTTCGGAAGGATCTCGGCCGGATTCGCGTAGCGCTCCTCGAGGTAGTCGCGCTGCAGTGAGTAGCCGTAGGCGACACCCACAGCCGCACACGCCGCCAGGCCGACGGCCAGCGGTATGCGGTGCCGTTCGCAGGCGAGGCGCCCGGCGCGAACGGCAAAGGTGATCGCGGCGATCGCCGCCACGCCGACACCGATTGCGAGGGCAGCCTTCAGGTAGACCGTCGGCCAGCGCTCGTCATCGGCCAGCACCGACACGAACAGCAACGCGAGCACGCCTGCCGCCAGCGAGCTCCAGCGCACGCCGAACGGCCGGCCGCGCGCGAGCGTGAGCGCGGTCGGCAACAGCGCAAGGCCCAGCGCCAGGGGCGTCGTCAGGTAGCGCAGGTTGGACTCGAAGCCCAGCGGGAAACCCTCGGCGCCCGATGCGGTGACGGGCGTCACGACGTAGGCCAGCCCGGCGACGATCACCATCGCCCCGTGGACGCGCAGCACTCCGCGACCCTTGACTACGGCAAGGATCGCGCCCAGCGCCGCCGCCGCGAGAACCGCAGGCCAGACAATCCCGAGTCTGTCGTCCAGAGCCGGGAAGAACCAATCCGACCAGATATCCGCGTCGGTCAGGTAATGGATGACCGCAAACGGCTCGCGCCCACCGAGCTCCTGCGCTCCCGGTCCCGGCAGGGAAATCGGGCCGATGCCGTCGATCCAGGGCAGCGGATTCCCAGAGGAGATGAAGTTGCGCAGGTACCAGAGGCCGCCCGCGGCGAAAACCGGTGCGAGCCAGGCCGCCCCAACCCTGACCCGCTCGGAGCGCGGAGCCAGCGCGATCACGCCCACGGTCAGCGCCGCCAGGGGCGCCAGCGCCGTCAGCCGGGTCCCCGCCGCCAGCCCGGCGGCGACGCCCGCAATCACGAGGGCGGGTCCGACGCGCACCGCCTTCGGCTTGAAACCTCCAAACTCCGTGGCGAGCAGAGCGCTCGAGGCGAAAACCAGCCCAAGCGAGACGACGTCATTGCGTGCGTCTCCCGCCTGATCTGCGAAGACCGCGGCGCCAAGCACAACCCCGGCCCCGAGCGCGCTCCAGCCCGGCACCCCCCAGGGGCGGCCCACGCACCAGGCCGCCAGCAGGCTGAATCCGAGCCAGCCCATGTTGACCGCCGGCGAGAGCAGATCGCGGCCGAAGGCGAGAATTCCGGTCGTGTGCAGCAGCTCGGAGTTGGCGGGGTAGAACCAATTGAGGAAGACCGGCGCCGTGAAGTTCAACGGCCAGATCTCACCCGTCTGCGCGAACTGAACCGAGAACGGCATGTGGTACCACTGGGTGTCGAAGCCGTACATGCCCCCGTGGATGCTGTCCAGCGTCGGCAGGGCCCAGAGGGAGAAGAGGGTGCCGAGAACTGCGAGCAGCGTGATCACCTGAGCGCCGCTGACTTCGAGGCTTGAGCCCGCGGGTCCCGTCACGCCATTACCCCCATGGCGCGCCACCCGCCGGAAGAACGGAGTGAGTCCACCGGATGCCCAAATTCCGACTGCCAGTCCCAGGACGACTGAGACGAGAAGGAGGGGGATCTCCTCGAGCAGGCCGATCAGGCCGAGGAACTCGGAGATCCAGAGCAGCAGGGCGATTGCCCCCGTGATTTCGGCCAGGCGGGCTGGAGCGCCGGACCAGTGCGGTAGCAAGCGCGCCCTGAGGGCGTGGGAGCCGTACAGAAGGGCCGCGGCGGTTGCCGCCAGCCCGACGACGCCCGAGAGGTAGGCGCCGGCCGTCAGGCCCATGTGACTAGGGCCGGTAGCCGCGAATCACGTAGGAGCGCTCGCCGGCGCCGACCATGCCGAGCTTCTTCGCCTCGAGCTCGGCTGCGTCGGGATCCTCGAAGGCACCGGTCTGTTTGCTGAGGGCGCTGTGCTCGGCCTTGACCTCGGCCAAGCGGCTCTCCTCGGCCTTGCGCTCCTTGTAGGCGCCGAGAAAGCTGGAAACGGGGTTGACGTAGAGGATGACGACCACGAACAGCACGATCACCAGGGCGACCCGGCCAAAGCGGTCCCAGTCGATCCGGCTCCCGCGGCTGCCTCGCGCCGTCCTGCGCGGCGCCAGGCGGAAGTAGAGACCCTCCCGCTGGACGGCTGAGGCCGTCGCGGCGCGGCGCCTCGGAGACCGCCCGGGACGGGCGCGACGAGACGACCCGGCTCGGTGGGCGTGCGTGCTCACGCCTCATGGTTCGCCGCCCGGGGCGGGCTACCTTCCGGCGAATGCACTGATGCCGGGGTAGCTTGCACGCTCCCCCAGCTGCTCTTCGATGCGCAGCAGCTGGTTGTACTTGGCCACCCTGTCCGAACGCGAAGGCGCACCCGTCTTGATCTGGCCGACGCCGGTGGCGACCGCGAGGTCGGCGATGGTCGTGTCCTCGGTCTCGCCGGAGCGGTGGGACATGACCGCCGTATAGCCCGCCTCGCGGGCGATCCGGATCGCCTCGAGCGTCTCGGTCAAGGTGCCGATCTGGTTGACCTTGACGAGAATCGAGTTCGCGACGCCGGCCTCGATCCCGCGCCGTAGCCGCTCCGGGTTGGTGACGAAGAGGTCGTCGCCGACGAGCTGGCAGCGGCCACCGATGCGGTCTGTGAGCAGTTTCCATCCGTCCCAGTCCTCCTCGTCCATGCCGTCCTCGATCGAGAGGATCGGGTAGCGAGCGGCCGCATCGTCCCAGTAGGCGGCCATCTCGGCGGGCGGCAGGCTGCGTCCCTCGTGCTCGAGTACGTAGGCGCCGTCATCGAAGACCTCGCTGGTGGCCGGGTCCATGGCGATGAAGACGTCTCCCCCGGGCTCGTAGCCGGCTGCGACTATTGCCGCCACCAGCGCTTCGAGGGCCGCCTCGTTGGAGGGCAGGTCGGGCGCGAAGCCGCCCTCGTCGCCGCCGGCGGTGGACATCCCGTGTTCCTTCAGATGCGCCTTGAGCGCGTGGAATACCTCGGTTCCTACGCGCAGCCCCTCCGAGAACGACCCGGCGCCCGCGGGCACGACCATGAACTCCTGAAAATCGACGCTGTTATCGGCGTGCGCGCCGCCGTTGAGCACGTTCATCATCGGCACCGGCAGTACGTGCGCGTCGGAGCCGCCGAGAAAACGCCAGAGCGGCTCCCCAGCCTGCAGTGCCTGCGCCCGCGCGAATGCCAGCGAGACGCCCAGGATCGCGTTGGCGCCCAGGCGCGACTTGTTCGGGGTGCCGTCGAGCTCGATCAGCCTGGCGTCGAGCGAAGCCTGGTCGAAGTCGGGCCCGCGCAACGTCTCAGCGATCTCGCCGTTGACGTTGCCGACGGCCGTACCGACGCCCTTGCCGTTCCAGGCGTCACCTCCGTCGCGCAGCTCAGTCGCCTCGAACTCGCCGGTGGAGGCACCGGAGGGAACAGCAGCGCGACCAAGGGCGCCTCCCATCAGCGTGATATCGACCTCAACGGTCGGGTTGCCTCGAGAGTCGAGAATCTGGCGCGCGTGGACGGACTCGATGCTGCTCATCGGAGCGCGAGAGTCTACGAGCGTTCGCTGCGCCGGTGATTTCGGAAACGCTCGGCGGCCGCGCGCAGCGCAAGCTCGGGATCGACGCCGCGGCTGCGGGCGTCGCGCACCAGCTCGAGCAGCCGCTCCCCGATCTCGGCCTCATCGGCGTCGCGCTCGGCCGGGTCCGGCGCGCGCGGTGAGCCCGCGTCGGGATCGGCCCGGCGCAGGATCTTGCGCGCGTAGAGCAGTGCCGGAAGGTTCTCGGGAACGTCGGCGAAGGGATCCTCGGCGCCGCGCCCTTCGATTTCACGCTTGATCTTGTCCCAGTTGGCCAGAACCTCACGCGCGCTCTGTGGATTCCCCTCGAGCAGCTCGCGGGCCTCGCTCTCCTCGAAGACGTGCGGATGACGCCGGATCAGTTTCTCGACGGTTCCCGTCGCCACGTCGGCGAGGCTGCCGCTGCCGCGCTCCTCGAGCAGCAAGGAGAGGAAATGAACCTGGAAGAGCACGTCGCCGAGTTCGTCGAGCAGCTTTTCGTCGTCGCCGCGCGCCGCCGCGTCGGCCAGCTCATAGGCCTCCTCGACGGTGTGCGGGACGATCGAGCGCTCGTCCTGCTCGCGATCCCAGGGGCAGTCACGCCGTAGACGCCGCGTGATCGCGTCGAGACGTGTGAGCGCATCGGCCGCCGCGGCCGCTCTCTCGCGATCCGCGTCGCTGGCCTCGTCGCCCAAGCGTTCGGGCTACCGCTTAGGGGGCCGGGGGAACCGCGCCGGGCGGAACCGCACCTGGGGGCACGGCGCCGGGGGGCACGCGCCGGGGGGCACGGCGCCGGGGGGAACGGTTCCCGGGGGCACGGCGCCTGGAGGCGCGCCGGGAACGGGGGCGCCGCCGGGACCGATCGGGATTCCGCCCGGAAGGCCGCTTGGCGCTGCCGGCGCACAGGGGGTGCCGCCGGGATTGGGACGCTGCGCCACAGGTGGCACGGTCCGGATCAAGACCCAGGGCGGGCTCGGCGCGGGCGGGCAGCCCGCCTCGGCCAGCGCCTCCTCGTTGAAGAGCTGCGGAGCGACCGGCTTGGAAGGAATGACCGCGGGCGGGCAGGCGCCGGCCTCCTCGAGCTCCGCGGTGCACGGATCGGGGGGGGTCGCGTTACGGCAGTCGCTCGTCGTGTAGCCATCGGCGCAGACGGTGCGCTGGCTCCACTTGTTGAAGAAGTCCTCTTCGAAGTCGGTTGCGGCCTTCTGCTGCGCCGCCTGGGCAAGCTGGTTGCGGATATCCGGCTCGACCTTCTCGAGCGGCTGCGTCACGCCCTCGTTGATCTTGATCACCTGCACGACGTAGCTCCCGCTCGATGTTTCGAACGGCATGACGATCTCGTTCTTCTCGGCAGCGAAGGCGGCCGCGTCGAAGTCCGGGCCTCCGGGGCTCTGGCCCTCGGTGAGGCCCTGCAGCAATCCACCGGTCGTGCGCGATGCGGGGTCGATCGAGTACTTCTTAGCGACCTTCTCCCAGTTCTTTTCGGAATCGTCCTCCGAGAGGAGCTTGAAGGCCTTCTCGGCGTCCTCGGGCTTGTCGGTGAGAATCAGGCGCACGTCGCGGGTCTCTGGAACCGTGTACTGGTCGAGGTTCTGCTCGTAGGCGAGTTCGACATCCTCTGCCGGGACGGCGTCGATCGCGACCTGTGGATCCTCGGGAACGATCGAGGCCTGAAGTTGCTCGGCGACGAGCTGGAAGCCGATCTCGCGCTTGACGCCCTCGCACTGGTCGGGGCCGGAGACAGTGCCGCCCGAAGTCTCGGTGGTCCCTGCGCCCTCCTCGTCCCCCTTGTCCTTTTTGTCCCCCTTGTCCCCCTTGTCCTTCTTTTTCCTGTCCTTCTGGTCCTCGGTGGCGGGCACACCGAGCTCTTCCTCGGTGCAGTAGCCCTGCTCGAGCACAAATTTCGCGAACTGGTCGTCGTCCTTGAACCCCTGCTCGCGAACCTCGGCGAGCCGCTCGGCGATCTCCTCGTCGGTGGGAGCAATCCCGCGCTCCTCGCCCTCGGCCAGTGCCCAGATCGGCAAGAGCTGGTCCTGCAGCGCCTGTTCGAGTACCAGCTCGAACCCGGGGTCACCTGCCTTCGGGGGCTCGGGCAGCCCCTGCTGCAGGGCCGTGCGCGTGATCGCGGTCTCGAGCTCTGCGAGGCTGACGACACCATCCTCCACGCCGTCGACCTCGGCGACGGGGTCATCCGGGCCGCTCGGCTCGGACAGGCTGCCTTCGCCGAGGCCGGGGCCGACCGCGAATCCGAGCAGCGTGCCGCCCAAGGCGACAGCGAGGACCAGCGCGACGAGCCGCTTCTGTGGTGCTCCCAGCTTGTTCATTCCCGCACCCTTCGGGGCCTTCGGGGCGCCTTTTGCAGGCTGCTCAGCGGCTGCCCTGCGGGCGGGATTGCCGCTTTTCTTGTTCGGTTCGTCGGCCACGAACGCGGGAGCATATAGAGGTGGCTAAAGAACTCGCGAAGGTGAAGGTGGTTTTTGGGTCCCTCCACCCGGCTGGTTCAGGCCGGGACGACGGCGGCAAGCGCGGCCGCAACCGCGCTGGCGAGGGCCGTCGTCGCGGCCAGCCGGGCCGCCGGGTCGTCGGCGACGCGCATCGAGAGCGTCTTCGGACGCCATTCATAAAGCGCCTCCGGCACCCGTTCGTCGATGATCGCCGTCTGCTCGGAGTCGAGCTCAAGCGGCGCAATCGAAAGCCTCCCGCCTCTCACCTCGACCGCCCTCGCGCCTGCCCGGCCCAGCTCGATCCGGGCCCGCTGCAGCTCGATCAGATTCTCGATCGCCTGCGGCAGCGGTCCGAAGCGGTCCTTGAGCTCGTCGGCCAGGGCGAGTAGCTGGCCCGGCTCGCGCGCCCCGGCAACCCGCCTGTGAACGTCGATCTTGGCCGCCTCGTAGGGGATGTACTCGCCGGGGACGTAAGCATCGACGTCGAGGTCGAGCCGAACGGCGGACTCGGGGGGCTCCACCTCGCCATCCGCTTCGATCTCGCTTCGCAGCGACTCAACCGCGTCGTCGAGCATCTGCACGTAGAGCTCGAAGCCGATCGCCGCAACGTGGCCGGACTGCTCGTCGCCGAGCAGGTCCCCGGCGCCGCGCAGCTCGAGGTCGCGCATCGCGATCGCAAACCCGGAGCCGAGCTCGGTGTGATCGGAAAGAGCCGACAGTCGCGCTCCGGCTTCGGTACTGAGCGCCTCCTCTGCCGGGTAGAGCATGTAGGCGAAGGCGCGTTCGCGCGAGCGCCCGACCCGGCCGCGGATCTGGTAGGCCTGGGCGAGGCCAAGCTGGTCGGCGCGCTCGACGATCAGGGTGTTGGCCGAGGCGATGTCGAGCCCTGATTCGATGATCGTCGTCGCCACCAGCACGTCCGCCTCGCCCCTCATGAAACCCAGCATTGCGGTCTCGAGCTGCTTTTCGTCCATCTGCCCGTGCGCCTCGATGACGCGGGCGCCAGGGCAGAGGGCGCGCAGCCCCTCGGCGACGTCGTGCAGGGTGTCGATGCGGTTGTGCAGGAAGAAGGCCTGGCCATCACGGGCGACCTCGCGGTCGATCGCGCGCTTCACCAAGCGGTCGTCGAAGGGACCGACGTAGGTGCGCACCGGCCGGCGGCCCTCCGGCGGCGTCTCGATTACGGAGATGTCTCGCAAGCCGGCAAGGCTCATCTGCAGCGTGCGCGGGATCGGAGTCGCCGACAGCGAGATCACGTCAACCTTGAGCTTGAGCTGGCGCAGCAGCTCCTTCTGCTTGACCCCGAAGCGCTGCTCCTCGTCGATGATCAGCAGACCGAGGTCGGCGGCGCGGACGTCGCGGGAAAGCAGCCGGTGGGTTCCGATCAGCACATCGACCTTGCCCTCCGAGAAGGCCTTCAGCGTCGCCTTCGACTCGGCAGCGCTGCGAAGCCGGGAGATCATGCCGATCTCGACCGGCAGCTCCGCGAAGCGCTCCTTGAAGGTGCCGAGATGCTGCTGGGCGAGGATCGTGGTCGGCACCAGCATCATCACCTGCTTGCCGCCCGTGACGACCTTGAGCGCGGCCCGCATAGCAACCTCGGTCTTGCCGTAGCCGACATCACCACAGATCAGGCGGTCGGTGGGAGTCGGCGCCTCGAGGTCGGCGCTGACCGCCTCGATCGCCTCGAGTTGGTCGGCGGTCTCCCGGTAGGGGAACGACTGTGCCAGCGCAAGCTCCCACTCGCCGTCCGGGTCGTAGGCGTGGCCGGGGCGAGCGCGGCGTTGCGCGTAGAGATTGATCAGGTCACCGGCCAGCTCACCGGCGGCCCGGCGGGCCCTGGCCTTGAGGCCCTCCCAGCGCTTGGAGCCGAGCGCCGAGAGCTGAGGATCCTGACCGCCGGCACCGATGTAGCGGCTGATCTTGGCCAGCTGATCGGCCGGTGCGAAAACGCGATCCTCGCCGCGATACTCGAGATGCAGGTAGTCGCGCGTAACCCCGGCGACGGTTTTCGTCTCGAAACCGGCGAAGCGGGCGATGCCGTGGTCGGCGTGGACGACATGATCGCCGACCCGCAACTCGCTGAAGGCACGCAGCCGGGAGGTCGCCGGGACGGCCGAGGCTGCCCGGCGCCGGTGAACAAGCCGGCGCCAGGGAATCACGGCCAGGCCGAGTGAGGGCGAGATGAAGCCGTCGCTGATCCCGGCCTCCGCGAGCAGCAGCGCACCAGGCCGCTCGCTCGCACCCGCGCTCTCACGGGGTGGCAACTGACCCGCGAGCGGACGGGCGGGATTGAGCAGCTTCGCGTCGAGGCGCGAGAGGTTGTAGCGGGCGCGTTCGGCCTCACCGCGGTGCTCGAAGGCGACGACGGTCACGTAGCCGGACCGCAGCTGCTTGGAGAGCTCGCCCTCTGCTTCGGCGACGTTGCGCGCAGCCGAAGCCGGGGGCTGGGCACGGAAGGTGCGCTGGTCGTTCTCGTCACCCACGGCCGAGATCTCGAGCGCCGCGCGCCTGGCGAGCGGCTCGCCGACGTCGGCGTAGAGCCGCCTGGCGTCGCCCTCCCCCATCGTCGTCGTCACATCCTGCCAGTGGTCGCGCAGCGCGGGCTCGATCTCCTCGGCCATCGCCACGATCACCGCCGCGCCGTCGCCGATCAGCTCGAGGGGCGCCCGGAAGCGGTCCAGTGGCAGGACGTCAAGCGCAGCAGATGCGTTTGCGGCAGAGCCGGAGCCCTCACTGGCTGCTTCAAGCGCCTCCTCGTAGGCGAGCTCGGCGAGCTCGCGATGCTCGGCGGCCAGCTCCGCCGCCGGCGCCAGCTCGATGCGCTCGATGCCGTCGCCGTCATCGCCTTCCCCCAGCGTTCGCTGAGTGAACACCGAGAACGCCCGCAGGCCCTCGATCTCGTCGCCGAAGAGCTCGGCTCGCACCGCCCGCTCCTCGGTCGCGGGGTAGACGTCGAGAATCCCGCCGCGAACCGCGAACTGACCCCGCTCCTCTACCTGCTCGACGCGCTCGTAACCGGCATCGACAAGCAGCGAGGCGACGTCGTCGAGGTCGATCTCCTCGCCGCGGGAGAGTGTGAATCCGGACGGTCTCAGCGAGGCCTCTGGAACGAGCTCCGCGAGCGCCACGGCGCTGGCGACTACCACGGGCGGTTCGTCGCCTGCGGCGGGCGGCACCAGCAGGGCGTCGAGGGCGGCGATTCGAAGGCCGACGAGATGGGGGGGCGGGGCGACGTGTGACTCGTAGCCGGTTCCCCGCGACGGGTAATAGCGGACCGTGCGCGGGGCGAGGAAGGCGCGCAGTTCACGCGCCAGGTCGCGAGCCGAGCGATCGTCGGCGGCCACCACCAGCGCGAGGCGATCCGCGAGGCCGTACTCGGCCTCGAGCACGGCGGCGATCAGATAGGAGCGAATCGCGCCCGACGCATGGGCTTTGACGCTGCCGGCACCCGTGCTCAGCTCCGCCTCCCGTGCGGCCGTCGCCAGATCGCGAACCGCGCCGTCCTCGAGCGCGACGTCGAGCAGCGGTCTCAGCGACATTTCAGGGCGATTTTCGGGGGTCCGGACATGGCAAATGACCGGGCTCGGCCCGGCGCTGCGATCGTAGCGAGAGGCCGCCCCGGGCTAGAGGGCTGACGTACCTCAGCGACGAGCGCCGGGCGGTCGGACGCCTCGGCGTGGGCCCCGCCCTAACTGACGCCGAGGCGCCGACGGAAGCCCGAGGTTGGGACCTACCGCGGCTCACTTCGCGGCCCCAGCGCCCAGCCTGAGATCTCTACCGGTTGCGCTTCTTGCGCTTGACGATGCGGAAGCTGTCGGTGGCCGGCGCGTCGTCGACGTTGCCGGCTGCGTCGGTCGCGATGACCCGGAACGTGTGTCGTCCGAAGCGCAGTCCGCGGTAGCGCTTGGGAGACGTGCAGGGCTTGAACGGGCGCCGGTCGAGACTGCAGACGAAAGTCGCCCCGGGCTCCTCTGTGAACCTGGTCGGGTCGCGCGGGTCCGGCTGCTCCGCGCGGAACTTGAAGACGACGCGCCTGCGCGAACTGCGCTCTGGCGGCGCCTTGCGTATCGCGGTCCGGATATAGGTGTCGCCGGGGGGCGCTTCGGCGACTGTGACAGTCGCAGCCGCTGTGCTCGACAGCCCGGTGGCGTCAGTGACGGTCAGCGTCCCTGTGTGGGTTCCGGACGACGCGAACGCATGTGTCGCCTCAGCTCCCGCCGCAGTCGTGCCGTCGTCGAACGCCCAGGCGAAGCTGAGCGGGTCGCCATCGAGGTCGCCCGAGCCCGGAGACTCAAAGGTGACCGGTTGCCCGATCTCCACCGCGGACGGAAAAGCGACGACGGCTGCTATCGGGGCCTGGCGCTGGTACTCGTAGGCGCCGATGTCGCGGACCGGCCCGCTCAACGGCGCAGCGCCGTCGACGATCCGGGTCTGACCTCCCGAGATCGGTCTCATCCGTTCCCAGAGGCGTTGCGTCGCCGATGTCGATCAGCTGGGAGTCGAAGCGCAGTCGGTAGTCGCCCGAGATGCCGTCCGGGCCGGAGATCGGATTGAGAAACCCCGGGGCAAACTCCGTTCGGGTCGTTTCGACGATGGCACCAGCACCAGCCCCGGTCTCGACGTTGCCGGAGTTTTCGTAGTTGCTGTTCGTGGTCGAGATATCCGCGGTTGCGCCGGCCGCCGCCTCCCGAGAGAGCGCATGCCCGACGCCGTCGATGATCGAGCTGGAGAGATCAACCTCCGCTGCAAAGCCGGCGTCGCTCGCCAAAGCGCTGATGCCGGTCGTGTTCGAGTCCCCGTTTCGAACCGTCAGCTGCCGCGCGCTGAGCGTTGTACCCGGGAGCTGCCCGATGACCTCGATCGCCTTTTCGGCACCGCCTGGTGCCACCGCGCATGTCGATCAGTGAGTTGTCGATTGAGATCTTGCCGGAATCGACGTAAAGAGCCTATCAGGCCCGCAGAGATGCTGGTCCGCGTGACGTTGAAAAGCGCGCCGGGGCCGTCGAGGTGGAGCCCGCGAGCGGCCGTGACCGTCGTGTCGCGAATGGTCGCCCCCGGCAGTACCCCGCTAAAGCGGATTCCGGTGGCCTCGCTCGTCGAAACGCGGACGTCGTTGTGCGCCAGCGTGACCGCGCCGCCAAAGATCCCGGTCTGGAAACCGGCGAACTGGGCGGGTCGGGCGGACCCGTCACGTGCAGACCCTCCGCCGTTCCTCCTCCCAGGTCGACGCCCCTCGACTGCGTGGCCGGAGTTGGGGATCGCGATCGAGAGGTCATGGAGACTTGAGTTGCCGTGGAGCACGGTGAGCACTGTGGGCTGGACCGCAGGCGACGTCGTCGTCATCCTGAGCGTCGGCTTCGGGAATCCCACACCCCGAATCTCGACGCTGTTGGCGGGCGTGACGTCGTTGTAGGTGAAGCCGTTCTGCCTCGTGAAGGTGCCCTGACCGACCAGCACCCGGTCGGGTTCCGGGCTACCTTCGGCTTCGTCCAGGGCCCCCTGGAGATCCGTGCCGAATGAGTTACCCGGCAGACAACCCAGGGCGGAGCCGACGCAGTAGTCCGTGGCGGCAGGCCGTCGCCGGAAGCGAGCAACACACCGTGACGGCAATCGCCGCGAGCACCAGTCCCTGTCCGCTCCGAAGTTTGGTCACACGACCTCCCTGCAACTCCACGAGGTTACCCCCAAACCCGAGTTACTACGGCCTGTACGGCAGCCCCGGCCCCTCGCGCTGCCATTGCACCTGCTCGGCGCCTTCCTTGATCGAGCGCTCGATGATCCCGTCGTATTCGTGCAGGGTCGCCTTGATCCTCGCAACGGACTCTGGCGGCATCGTGGCGATGCCCTCGGCCATCTTCAGCGCCGCCTCCTCCGTCGACGCGGCCGGCACGACCTTGTGGACGAGACCCCAGCGGTGAGCTTCGTCGGCGGCGATCTCCTTTGAGGTCAGCAGGGCGTACTTGGCAACCGAGAGGCCGACGAGCGTCACCAGCCGTGCGGGACCGACGGGCACGCCAAGCGCCGCGCCGGGGAAGCGCAGGCGCAGATTCGAGCCGCCGACGCGCAGGTCGCTGGCGGTCGCCAGTTCGGCCCCGGCGCCGACGCAGGCGCCATGGCAGGCCGTGATCGTCGGCTTCGGGAATGCGGTCAGCTCGTCGTAGAGCTGCGCGAACAGCTCCATCCGCCGCAGCGCTCCGGCCTCGTCGAGTTGCTCCTTTACGTCAGCGCCGGCGGAAAGCCCCATCTGGTCGTTGGATGAGATCACCAGCACGCGCACATGCTCGTCCGCCCTGGCGATTGCCAGATGGGCCAGCATCTCCTCGAGCATCTGGGTATTGATCGCGTTACGGGCGTCGGCGCGCTCCAGTCGCATCAGCGCGACTCCGGCCTCGTCGAGGCTGTAGGAGATGAGTGGTTCGGAAGTCATGACACGCCTGGATCGCGCTTCGCATCCGGCATCAGGGAAATCTGCTCCGCGCTCACGCCCCCACCCTTTCAGCTTCGGCGATTTGTTCGATGAGTCGCTCCGCTTCGTCCGCTGTACGCGCAATCAACTCCCGGACCTCGCCATCGCTCTCCCGGAAGCGGCCGAGCACGTGCGCCGAGACGATCTCCGGATCCGTGGTGTCGGGTCGCCCAACGCCGCCTCGCACGCGCCAGAAGGCATCGCCACCGAGGGCGGTCCGCAGGCTCTTGAGCCCGTTGTGGCCGCCGGCGCCGCCTCCCTGCTTGCTGCGAACCTCGCCGAAGGGAAGGTCGATCTCGTCGTGGAGGACGACCACGCGCTCGAGCGGAATCCGCATCGAACCGAAGGCGGGCCCGGCTGCTTGGCCCGACTCGTTCATGTAGGTCAGCGGAATCAGCACCGCCACCCTCGGCCCGCCCGGCCGGATGCGTCCCTCAGCGATGCGGCCCTTGAACTTCTCCTTGGCGCGGGGCAGGTCCCAGCGGCGCGAGAGCTCGGCGGCAACCTCGAAGCCAAGGTTGTGACGCGTTCGGGTGTAGCGCGATCCGGGGTTGCCGAGGCCGACGACCAGCACAGAGCCCGCGGCGGGCGGGCCTTCCTCGCTGTCGCGGCCGCCCGAGCGCAGTCGCCCGAGCAGGGACATCAGGAGCCCTACTCCTCGCCGGAGTCGCCGTCGTCGCCGCCGCCACCTTCGGCGGCAGCCTCGCCCTCGCCCTCGGCGGCCTCGCCCTCGATCGGCTCGCCGTCCTCGCCGACGAGTTCGGCTTCCTCCTCGAGCTCCTCCGGTTCCTCTTCCACGCGCGGCGGGCTCAGCGTCGCGACCGTGACCTCTTCGGGGTTCTCGGCAACGAACTTGACTCCGGCAGGCGGGATCACGTCAACGAGCTGGATCGTGTCGTTGATCTCCATCGCAGAGACGTCGACGGTGATGCGCTCGGGGATGCTCGTCGGCAAAGCAAGAATTGTGATCTCGCGGGTGATGTGCTCGAGCACGCCGCCCTCCTTGACGCCGGGCGATTCCTCGCCACCCTCGAGCTCGAGGATCGTCTCGGCCTCGATCTCGACGTCGAGGCGGACCTCGAGGCAGTCGAGATGCAGGAGGTTGCCGCGCACCGGGTGAAGCTGCTGGTCCTTGACGACCACGGGGGTGGCCGACCCGCCGTCGAACTCGAGATCGAGGACGGCGCTGCCGGCGGAAAGGACCGCCCGCAGGTCCCGGTCGCCGACCTGGAAGGAACGGGCTTCGCCGCCGCCGCCGTAGACAACGCCCGGGATCAGACCCTCACGGCGCATGCGACGCGTCGCCCGCGAACCAAAATGCTCGCGCGCGGCGACCTTCAGCTTTGGGCGATCGGAGGCCATGGGACGGATCAGGATAGAGAACCGCGTTCTAGCGGATCGTGACGAGACCGCGGTCCTGCGCCCGCTGGCCACGGGCATTCGTCGCGGTCACCGTGAGGCGATACCGTGCGCCGGGGGACGGCACGCGGATCCGCAGCCGATTGCGCCCGGCATGCGCGCGAGCTCTGGCGCGCGCCCGCACTCGTCCCGCGCGCGAAATCGACAGCTCGACCCGCGCAATGGCCGTGACGCGGTAGGAGATCGAGAAGCTGGTCCTCGTTCCGCGATGGTGCCGGACGCCCAGGAGCCTCACGGCGAGGCGCGAGGAAGCGGCGCCCGGGGACCCCTGGGGGCCGGGTTCGCCAACCGGCCCGGGGGCGCCCGGCGGCCCAGGCGGTCCGGAGGGGCCGGGATCGCCGGGCGGCCCAGGCGGCCCCGGCAGCCCGCGCTCGCGGTCGCGAAGGTCTGAATCGACGAGACGGATGCGGTGATCGAACTCGTCGGCGATCAGCAGTCCGCCCTCCTGCGTGACCGCCACACCCGTCGGGAAAGCGAGCAGTGCAGCCGTAGCCTGGCCGCCGTGTCCGCAGGGGTCTGTTGAAGGCGCGCACTGCGTGCCGGTTCCCGCGACCGTTGTGATCCGGCCGTCGGCATCCACCCTGCGCACTCGATGGTCGAAGCGGTCGGCGATCAGGGTGCTGCCGTCGCCCGCCACAAACACATCGCTCGGCGCGTTGAGCTGCGACGCGAGTGCGGGACCGCCGTCGCCGCAGGGCGCTGTCGGGGCAGAGCAGGCACTACCGATACCCGCGACCGTCGTGATCGTGCCCGTGGTCGACACCCGGCGGATGCGATTGCTGCCGGAGTCGGCGATCAGAAAGCCACCGTCGGGGGTGGCCGCGACCGCGGCCGGCCCGCTGAGCTGAGCGGCGATCGCTGGACCGCCGTCGCCGCAGGGGGTGAGTGGGTTCACACACGGTGATCCGTTGCCGGCCAATGTGGAGATCTGGCCGTCCGCAGAAACCTTGCGGATGCGGTTGTCGAGCTGGTCGGCGATCAGGAATCCGCCGTCGGGGGTCGGCGCGACACCGGTGGGGTCGTGAAGCTGGGCGTTGACGGCAAGGCCCCCGTCTCCGCAGCTGGCGACCGCGGGAGTGCAGGCGATGCCGTCACCCGCAACCGTGGTGACCTGGCCTCCAACGACCTTGCGGATCCGGTTGTTCAGCTGGTCGGCGACGAGGAACCCTCCGTCGGGGCTGAGCGCGACACCGGTCGGGGAGTGCAGCTGAACCGAGCCGGCGGGACCCTCGCCGTTGTAGCCGCCCGTGCCTGTGCCCGCGACCGTCGATATCTGGCCGTTGACGGAGACACCGCGGATGCGATGGTTGTTCTGGTCGGCGACGAGGTAGCCGCCGTCCGCGGTCGGGATGACGTCGGTGGGACGGTTGAGTTGCGCTTCGCGCGCCAGGCCGCCGTCGCCGCCGAAGGCGGCGGTCCCGTCGCCGGCGATGTTGAAGAGGTTGTTGGTCGCAGCTTCGGCGGAGGTGACGCCGGTTGTGATCGCGAGCGCTGTCACAGCTGCGATCGCCACAGCGAGCAATCCTGGGGGTCGCCCGCGGCGTCTGGATGCCCCGATCACCTCACCGCCTCCCGCCCTTGACGGAAACGAGGGCGGCGTCGGTTGCGGTTTGGCCGTCTGCGCTGGTCGCGGTCACCGAAAGCCGATATCGCCCAGGCTTGCGGGGGGCGCGCAGGCGCAGCGTGTTGCGCCCCGCTTCGGCATCCTGGCTCGTGCTCTGGAGCGGGCGCCGGCGCGCCTTGCCGCGCTTGACACGTGTCAGGCTGGCCTCGACGCTGGCGGCGATCGTCGCGGCATAGTTCAGCCTCAGCCTTGCCCGCGGGCGAGCTCGGACACGATTGGCCGCAAGCACCACAACGAGCTGGCTGAAGGTCTCGCCCGCCATCCCGGTCGGCCCGGTCGGGCCCTGGGGCCCGTTCGGTCCCGAGGTGCCTGCCGGACCCTGCGGGCCGTCAGTGCCCTGCGGCCCCGTGCCGCCGGTTCCGGGCGCTCGCAGGTCGGTGTCAATCCAGCGGATGCGGTTGTTGAACTGGTCCGGAAAGAGGATGCCGCCACCCGGTGTGACAGCCAGCCCCGGGCCGGGGCCGAAGAGCTCGGCCGCGGTTGCGAGGCCGCCGTCGCCCGAGAACCCCTGGACCCCGGTCCCGGCGATCGTCGTGATCGTCCCGTTCGGGGAGACGCGGCGGACGCGATGGTTGAACTGGTCGGAGATCACGAAGCTGCCGTCGGGAGCAAACTCGACGCCCACGGGAGAGTTGAGTCGCGCCTGCGTCGCAGGACCCCCGTCGCCCGAGAACCCCTGGGTCCCGGTCCCGGCTACGGTGGAGATCGTGCCGTCGGGCGCGACGAAACGAATGTTGTGGTTGCCTTGGTCAGCGATCAGGATGCCCCCGTCCGCGGCAGACGCGACGCCCAGCGGCGCGTTGAACTGGGCCGAAGTCGCCGGCCCACCGTCACCAGCCGAGCCGACGGTGCCGGTGCCCGCGATTGTCGAGATGATGCCGCTCGCGGAGACCTTGCGCACCTTGTGGTCGGCGTCGTCGGCAATCAGGAAACCGCCGTCGGGGGTGACCGCGACCGCGGTCGGGCCGCTGAGTTGGGCACCGGTGGCGTGGTCACCGTCACCACAGACTCCCGCTGGGTTCCCGCAGGCGCTGCCGTCGCCGGCGACCGTGTCGATCGTTCCGTCGGGCTCGACCTTGCGGACCCGCCGATTGCCTTCGTCGGCGATCAGGTAGCCGCCGTCGGCGGTGACGGCTACGTCGTCGGGTGCGTTGATTTGGGCGGAAGCGGCAGGGTCGTCGTCACCGCTGAAGCCGGCGACGCCCGTGCCCGCGACGGTCGTGATGATCCCCAGCGGCGAGACCCTGCGGATACGGTGTGCGTTGAGGTCGGCGATCAGGTAGCCGCCGTCGGCGGTGAGGGCGACGCCCGCGGGATCCGTGAGCTGGGCATCGACCGCGGGGCCGTTGTCGCCGAGTGCGCCCCCGCCTCCGGCGACCGTGTAGATGTTGCCCGTGGCGGCTGCTGCGGTGCCGGGCGCCAGCGCGGCCAGCGCCGCGGTTACCAGCGTGACCTTGAGCCTCGAATGAGTGATCATGCCTTCCCTTTCACCTGGTCAGTTGGCGAAGTAGTTGCTCAGGTTGCGGTCGAGCGGGGCGCCGCACATCAGCTTCGGCGTGCTCCAGGCCTCGAGACCGAAGAACTCGTCCTTGTTCATGGCCAGCCCCTTCGGGTCATTGGGCTTGGAGTCGCTGGACGGAGGGACGAAAAGCATCTCCATGGTGGAGCCCGCGGGCGAGGCTCCCGACTCGACGTTCTCGTTCTGAGGCAGGGTGTCGGTGTAGTCGACCGTGCCCGGGGCGAGGCTGTCTGAGTTGTTGCTCGTCAGGCGCATCGGGTACGACTTGCTCTTCAGCCCACGCCCGGTGAAGTGCAGGCGGGCACCCGATTCGGGCACCACCCCTTGCGAATCGCGATTCTGCGAGGTCTGGAGCGGGGTCGGGCTGTTCGGGGAGCTCTGCTCGAATCGCACCCAGTGCAGCGACTCGGGTGGGACATCGTCGGCCTTGGCCGGATAGGACTGGAACGGATTCGGCCCGTCATCGCAGTGGTAGTTGCTCGGCCCCGCGGTGGCCGGATCGGAGTGCGAGAAACCCTCGTTGCCCGTTGAAGTGTTGGTCGGCGCAACCACCCAGTTGTCGTAGGCGACCGGCATCAGGCCGTTGAAGAACGCGGCCTTGGTCGCCATCGCGATCGAGCGCGAGAGGAACTTCTCGGGATCCCCGCCGGCTTCGAGGCCCCAGACGGCGAGATTGTTGGCGTTTGCCGCGGCGGTCGCCAGCTTGATCGGATCGGAGGCAAACAGGTCGAGCAGGTAGATGAACGTGTATTTGAGGTCGTCGTACTGGTCGGCGAGAGCCGTGCCGAGCTGATTCGCCTCATCACGAATCAAGTTCGGGTAGTCGGGAAGCTCGGGTGCAGTCTCCTTGCTCGAGGTGTCGCTGCCCGCAATGCTGCTGAACAGGTCCCAGCCGCTTGCGAGCAGCGAAAGCGGGCCGCCGACGAACTCCCCTTCGGGGAAGAGGTCGAAGATGTCGGCGGCGAAGTAGAAGGCATCTCCGAAGGGAGCCTCGGAGTCAACCGTGGCCTTCTCGGACTCGAGCTGGGTTTGGTAGGCGCGCGAGTCGCGGAAGGCCGCGCTCATGACCGACCCTCCGATGGTCGTCATGTTGAGAACGATGTCGACCTGGGCGTTGGTGAAGACGTTCTCGTATTCGACGAAGAGGTTTCGCAGTGCGTTGACCTGGAGGAACTCGGTCGCGAGCAGCGGCCCGAGCCTGCCGAGCGCCGCGACTCCGTCGGCGCTCATCGTGGCCGGAGGGTTCGCGACCAGGGAAGTCAGTTCCTGACGCCAGCCACCCCACTGTGAGTCGGACAGGCGCCGCGCGTACTCGTCGCGAACGTCGCTGATGCAGGGGTCGGTCCGCGGGTTCTGGCAGACCGCGTCAGAGGGCCAGATCTCGTTGATCACGGCCAGGTGGGCTTCGTCCATGCCGGGCTCGGAGCTGGGCTCGAGCTTCCACGGCTGCGGCGGCGTCATGGCGAGCCCCCAGAAGCTGCCGGTGTCAAATCTGGGGTCGTTGCCGGGAACAGACACGGTCCACTGCGACTGGTTCGTGCGTCGCAGGGTGCCGACCAGGCGGGAGCCATCTTCGCCCACCCGGACGGTGACATCGCCCGGGTTGTAGGCGTGCGCGGACCCGACCAGCACCACTGCCTCCGGAGCTGCGACCCGCTTGCCGGCTGAGTCGATTACCGCGCGTCCGAAGTTGGCCACGGCGGTCCGCGCCGGCATCCCCGCCATCAGGCCGACTCCGTTGGTGAACGTGGAGGCGTCGCCAAGCCCCTCCGGCGTGTTCGGGAAGTCGTCCTGATCCTGGGAATAACAGTCGATGTTCTGGCGCGGGGTTTCGCGGTCGCCACACCACTTCTGGAACTCGGGATCGTCGTCGTCGCCGCTCTTGCCCCAATCGGGTAGCCGGTCGTTGACCCAGTGGCTGGAGTCGGCGACCCAGCGCAGATTCGCATTGTCGGTGTTGCCGAAGCTCTGCGCGATCACCAGCGGGGGCTGGAAGCGCTCGTTCGGGAATTGGTTCGGCGGCGGGTCCTTCGCGAGCTCGAGCGCTTGGCTCAGCTTCGACAAGCCGTCCTCGTTGAGGCTGCCGTCGGGGTTGCGCAGCACGAAGGTCGCCTCCGACTGCTTGGCCAGCGTCGAGCCGTCGAGCACCAGCATCTGAATGCCCATCGCCCGCTCCCCCCCGATCTCTTCCGAGGTGTAGGTCGACTCGCCGACCTTGATCACGTTGCGGCTCGCGGTGGATCCATCAGCCTTGGTGTCGATGGCCGCGAACTCCGGGGAGACGAACTGCGAACCAGTCCCGATCACCTGAGGCAGGTAGCCGTTGAGGCTGCCCACCTGACCGGGGCTGCCGCTGAGAAAGCCCGGGATGCCGGGCTGGGTGACCCTGTAGTTCTGCCAAGCCGACCCCGCGGTCATGCCCGCTTGGCCGATAACGGACCAGGCACCGAGGTTGAAGGCGTCGATGCCCGTGTACGTCGAGCCCTCCACGTTGATCGTGGCCCCGATGTGAGCGAAGACCTGCTTGAGGGCATCGCCGTTCTCGGAGGGCAGCAGGCCGTTGAAGGTCTGCACCGACTTGCCCTGGCCCGTGATGATCACGAGGTCGTCGGGCCCCGCCGCCTTCGCGTGGTTGATCAGCGTTTTGTAGTCCCCGATGCTGTAGGTGTTGTCGCCGGGACCGCTGGGCTTCAGCGTGGTTGAGTTGACGACGAGCATGTGCACCCAGTCCTTCGCCTCGCCGCTGGGCGGGTAGTGGTCGTCCTCGATCTGGATGCCGCCGTCTGCGGTGATCGTCTGCACCCGCGACCCCAGGGCCTCGGCGGTCGGAGTCGCCTCGACCATCACTTCGTCGGCAGCGCTTGCCGATGCCGCCGCGCCGGCGCCGGCGCGTGCGACGGCGATCAGCCGCACCCGATAGGTGCCCGGCAGGTCGGGCTTGAACGACGGCCGGCGCTCGGCGGACTCGACCCCCGCAGAAGAGCCCTCCGGGGCGTCGACGACCCGCCAGCGATAGCTCAGCTCCTGCGAGCGCCGTGGGGCGCGGGTCGCGGATCCGTCGAGACGGACGGCGCTGTGTCTGGCGGTGATGCGGTCACGCCCGGCGTCGGGCAGGGGCTTCGTGCGCGGAACGGTGATCGTGTGGCTGACGCGTGAGAGCGTGCTGTCGGCGTGCTCGACGACGAACGTCACCCGGTTGGTCCCGTAGTGCAGCCCGTGGCGCGGGGAAAGTTGCGCCCGCAGACCCATGCTGTCGTCGTGGTCGCTCAGCGCCCCACGAACCCGGTCACCGTTGACGCGCACCTGCCGCCTCGTGATCTCATGGGTGGTTCGAACCCGGAAGGAGACCGGCGCGGCGACGCGTTCGGCGTTCGGCGTGACCCGCAGGCGTTCGTCGTCGCGGCGCAGCACGCGGAAGGCGGCGACCGCGACGTCCTGGCCGGAGCCGTTGCCTGCTGCGATCGTGAGCGCGCCGGGCCCGCGGCCGAAGTCCCGGCCGCGCTTCAGCGTCGCGCGCCACATCCCGTTCGGCCCCCGATGGAAGCGCCGCGTGACGTTGATGCCGTCAAGGGTCGCCCGTATCCGGGAGGCGGGAGTCCTCACCCGAGCGGCAAGCCTGGCACCCGTCACCCGGCCGTTGTGGGCGGGACTGACGATGCGGATGCCGCTGGCGCCGGAGGCCGCGGCACCAGATTCGGGAGACTGGGCCAGGCCTGACCCGGAGTGGATTCCGGCGAACAAAGTCGCCGCGGCGACGAGCAGCGCAACCATCGCTCCGAGCCGGCCTTCGTGCCTGCGATGCTGGATCGTCCCTGACCCCACCACGAAAAACACTACATCACCTTGCCCACCCTTGCCCAGACGTACTTTGGGTGCTCATCTCGTAGTCACCTAGCCTGTGCCTTCCCTTGTCATCCGACGAGCACAAGATTCCGAAGGGGCGGATGCGCCGCTCGGCGAAGCTGGGCTCTGCGTTCGGCTCACAGGCGACCAAGTACGCGGGCACCAAGGCCGCCAACGTCGTGCGCTCCGATGAGGCCGGCGACGAGAAGCTCGAGGCGCGTCACATCGAGACGGCGCTGAAGCTCGCCGGCACGCTGGGCGAGATGAAGGGCGCCGCGATGAAGCTCGGCCAACTCGCCTCGTTCGTTGACACCGAGTTCCTCCCTGAGGAGTACCGCGAGATCTACCAGGACCAGATGGCGAAGCTGCGCAATTCGGCGCCGCCGATGCCGTGGAAGAAGGTCGAGAAGGTGCTCACAGAGGAATATCGCGACGAACGTCTCGACGAGATCTTCGAGGACATCGAGCCCGAGGCGTTCGCCGCAGCTTCGATCGGCCAGGTTCATCGCGCGCGGATCCACGACGGTCGCGAGGTCGCGGTCAAGGTCCAGTACCCGGGAGTCGCCGAGGCGCTCGAGGCCGACCTCAAGAACGCCGGCACGATCGTGCGACTCGCCAAGGCGCTCGCCCCCGGCCTCGACCCCAAAGCGATCGCCCAGGAGCTCAAGGAACGCGTCCTCGAGGAGCTCGACTACGAGCTGGAGGCTCAGAACCAGCGCACCTTCGCCCGGGCCTATCGCGACCACCCGTTCATCCATGTCCCCGACGTGCTGACGCGCTTTTCACACCGGCGGGTGCTGGTCACGGAGTTCGTGCAGGGCGAGGACTTCGACGTGATCAAGGGCAGCGACAACGACGAAGTGCGGAGCCGCTTCGGCGAGATCATCTACCGCTTCTGCTTCGGCTCGATCTACTACCTGCAGCACTTCAACGCCGACGCCCACCCCGGCAACTACCTCGCGATGCCCGATGGGCGGGTGGCATTCCTGGACTTCGGGATGACCAAGAAGCTCGACCGCGAGCAGATCGAGCTCGAGCAGCGCGCGGTCGACGCCGCGATCCACAAGGACCCCGAGCGGCTGATGGAGGCTATGCACGACCTCGGCTTCATCAAGAACCCGCGCAAGGTCGACGCCGAGATGCTGATGGACCACGTGATGCTGGTCGGCGGCTGGTACATGGAGGACCGCGAGTACGAGGTCTCAGCCCGGCGGGTGATGAAGGTGATCGAGTCCGCCTCGGACCCGCGCTCGGAGTACTACTCGCTGATGCGCCGCGAGTCGGTGCCCGCCGAGGAGCTGATGGGGCGGCGCATGGAGACCGGTGTGCTCGCCGTGCTGGCGCAGCTGCGAGCGAAGCGCAACTGGTACCGGATCATGCGCGAGTGGGTCTACGGCGACGAGCCCTCAACCGAGCTGGGCCGCCAGGAGTGGGACTACATGTCTTCGCGCGGCGTCGACCGCGTCCCCGGCTATGCCGGCCGGGGCAGGCGCTGAAGCGTCAGCGCCTCTTGCGGCGCTTCGGCTCGACCTTGAAGCTGCGGCGGGCGGGGCTCCTGTCGGCGTTTCCCGCAGGGTCGATTGCGCGCACGCGGAAGATGTGCCCTCCCCGGTCGAGGCGCTTGAGTTTCAGCGGGGGGCGGCAAACCTTCCACTTGGCCTTGTCGAGCTTGCACTCGAAGCTCGACCCCGGTTCGTTCGAGGCGAAGCGAAAGATGGTTCGGCTCCTCGAGAGGCGGGCCCTGGGGCCGTTGGTGATCGAGGTCTGCGGCGCCTTGACGTCGTCCCGGGTGGTGTCCGGCGGCGTCTCACCGGGCGGCGCCGGCGCCGGCTGACAGCCGGCGTTTGAGACCGGCCCGGCCTCGCTCGGGCAGGCGTCGCTGATGTTGGGAATGCCGTCGCCGTCAACATCGCACGAGCCAAGCGTGAACTCGTCGGCGCCGATGTCGGGAACGCTGCCCATGCAGCGGGGCTCGCCGTCGATGTCACCGCTGCCGAGACCGGCTGCGCTGGACCCGTTGTCGATGGTCGGGGAGTTCGACGCCTGGTGGAAATCACCGTCCGCGAAGACCGGCGGGATCACCTGATTCGTACCGGTCCCGTGGGGGGTCAAGGTTCCGCTGCCCAACTGAGCGTGGGTGTCGTAGTTGGAGTGGTCGATCGTCATCGGCGCGTTCCCGAAGCCCTCTGACCGCACATCCGTTGTCCCCCCCATCAAGATCGTGCTGGTCACGGTCACGGTCAGCGACGCCCCGGCTCCGGCGTTGAGGGCAAGTCCGAACTTGGCGCCAACCGCCGTGACGTTCCGAACCAAGACGGTCGCGCTGCCCGCAGCGGCTTGGACGATCGACAGGCCGGTCGTATCGGTATGGGTGGAAACACAGACGCTGTCGCGAAGGCTCGGCGAGGCGTTGGTCCCTGCGTTGACGGTGCACCCCGTCGCGGTGGTGCTCGCGGTCGCCGAGCGCGCAATCACCTGTTCGACGTCGACGTCGTTTCCGAGCGTCAGGGCATCGGCCCCTCCGTTTTCGGGGCCGGTGTGGATGATCTCGAGCCGCTTCAGCGAGGAACCGTCGGCCTGCATGAAGATCCCGCCCTCGGATGAGGCGGAAGTGAGCACGGGACGCGGCTGGCCCGGTGCTCCGCGGACGTCGATGTCCTTGTTGATGATGATTCTGTCGTCCGCCGCAGCACCCGCCGCGTAGGGGGCGTTCCCGGGCAGCAACGTGACGACGTCACCGGCATTGACGTCGCTCGCGACCGCCCCCTCGACGGCCGACTGGATGTCGCACGGGGTGGCGATCAAGCAAGCGGCGCTGGGAACGCCGTCCGGGGCAGCGAAACGCTCAACCGCATTCGCGGGCGACGCGCCCGCACCCAGAGCGAGCGCCGCCGCAACGCCCAGCCCCGCTCGACAAATCACCCGCCTCACTTCCTACGCTTCTCCTACTCGGTCTTGACCCTGAAGCGTAGTGTTGCAGGGGTTTCATCCTCGTTGCCGGCGGCATCGACGGCGACGACCTTGAAGGTGTGCCGGCCGTCGGCCAGCTTGCGAAGTCGCCGCGGCGACGTGCAGAGCTTGAACTTGGCGTTGTCGAGCTTGCAACGAAAGGTCGATCCCTCCTCGCTCGAGCTGAACTTGAGCAGCGCCGAGTCCTTGGCGATCGTGCCCTTCGGGCCCGTGTTGATCGTCGTCTCGGGTGCGGTTGTATCCGGCGTCGCGCAGCCCACCCCGTTCGCCGGGGGCGCGCCGTCCGCACAGACGATCGGCGGGGACCCATCGCCGTCAGCGACGTCGGCCCGAGCAGGCGCGTTGATCGCCCACGCAGACTCGCACGGAGCCGTCTTGAGGCAATCCCCGCTGGAGACCCCGGCCCGCGAGGCGAAACGCTCGTCGGCGCTCGCAGCCGCCGGCAGCACGAGCGTGCCGATCAGTCCGACCATCCAGGCAACCATCCGTACGTTCGTGCGCACCCAGTCCTCCTCGTCATCGGTTTTGCCGGATCGTAATCCGGTCGCCCATCGGCGCGAGCCGGTACGGGGGAAACCCTGGGCCTCGCTACCACGAGTGCTCGCTGCTTCCGCGGGTGAGCCTTCTGCCCCCGCCCGGCGCGCGAAAGTCTCTACCCTTGCCCGCGTGGGCAGGATCCGAGCCGGCTGGGAGCTGACGAAGAAGAGCTGGGGTGTCGTCAAGGACAACCCGGCGCTGCTGCGTTTTCCCCTCTATGGCGCGCTATCGATGATTCTGCCGCTGATCGTGGCCCTTGCGCCCGCCGCCTACCTCGCCGACGATGGCAACTACGTGCCCGCGGTGCCGCTGCTCGTGATCGGCATCTACGCGCTTTCGTTCATCGGCATCTACTTCGGAGTCGCGCTCGCGGCCACGGCCGACCTGATCTTCCAAGGCAAGGAGGCTGGTGTCGGCGACGGGATGCGGGTCGCACGCTCGCGGCTCGGCAAGATCGCCGGCTGGGCGATGATCGCGACCTTCGTCGGCGTGATCGTCGCGGCCCTCGAGAACCTGAACTCGACGATCGCCACGATCGTAGCCGGGATCTTCAGCGCGGCCTGGGGACTGATCACCTTTATGGCGGTGCCGGTGATCGCCTTCGAGGGAACTGGGCCGGTTGAGACCCTGAAGCGCTCCGGCAGCATCTTCAAGACCCACTGGGCCGGCCAGGTGACGGGCAACTTCGCGATCGGCGGGCTTGTGATCCTGCTCGGGATCCTGCCGGCGGTCGCGCTGATCGCGGGCGGCGCCTATCTCTGGGTCAGTGCCGATGGGGACGGCGGCGGGACTCTCGGCGCCGCGCTCGTAATCATCGGCGTGCTGGTTTTCGCGGTGGCCAACCTGATGATGCAGGCACTGCGAGGGGTCTTCGGGGTCGCGCTCTACCGCTATGCCGGCGAGCCCGGGGCTACCGGGCCGTTCAGCGCCGAAGAGCTGCAGAGCGCCGTCAAGGTCAAGAAGCGCTAGCACCGAGTCCCGCGAAAAGCCGCGGGTCGTTGCTGCAGATTCCGTCGACGCCCATCTCGGCCAGCAAGCGCATGCGGGGGAGGTCGTCAACGGTCCAGGCAATCAGTTCGATGCCGGCCCGGTGGCAGGCGCCGGCGAGGGCCGCTGTCGCCAGCGGATGGTAGATCCAGACCGCCTGCACGCCCAGCCCGGGGGCGCGGCGCGCGACCACTGCGGGCAGGCGGGCCCGAGCGGCCGCCATCGCCACGAGCAGCCCGGGACGGGCCCAGCGGCGCCGGTCCCAGGGCTTGGTGACCCTAGGGATCGTCCAGCCGCGACGCAGGTCAGGGGCGAGGCGACCGATCTCCTTGACGCTGGACACCTCCATCGTCGAGACCATCGCCCGCTCAATCAGGCCGTGGTTTCGCAGGGCGCCGACGAGCTCGTCCTCGCGTCCCGCGACCTTGAGATCACAGTCGATCTCGACGTCGGCGAGCGGCGGGCGGGTGAAGGCCTCCAGGGCCTCGTCGAGGGTCAGCGGGTCACGACGCCGGGCGTCGCCCCAGTCGTGGGCGACGATCAGCGGCTCGCACCCGGGCTGAGGGCCGGCCCTGGCACGGCGCCACTCTTCGGGATCCGCGAAATCGGAGCGCTGGCGCAGGACGTCGAACTCGACCATCTCGACGCCGGCGTCAACGGCGGCCTGGAAGCTCTCGAGGGTGTTGCCCGGGGCGATTGCGTCGGCCCCCTTGTGTCCCACCCGGCGCACGAGCTCAATCTAGGCTCGAGCGCGGCGGATCGCTACGGTCAGCGGCAATGACGCGCCCGATTCGCACCCCGATGCACCTGCTCGCCTTTATCTGCGCCGCCGGAGCGCTTGCCTTTTCCGGCTGCGGAGGCGAGGACGAAGCGGCGCCCGAGACTGTCGCTCCCCAGGCGGTGGAGACCTTCTTCACCGGTATCGCCAACGAGGACTTCGAGGCCGCCTGCGCGACCCTTGCGTCCGAATTGCAGGCGGCTCTCGGGGGAGGGAGCTGTGCGGCAGGACTGGGTGCAGTGGCGAGCGGACTCGAGCCTGCCTACACGATCACGAATGTGCGGATCAGCGGCACCAAGGGCGCCGTGGACGTCGAGCTGACGGACGAGTCCGGCGAGGTTCGCGAGGACACCGTCGAACTACTCCAGGAAAACGGCGACTGGCTGATCTCAAGCTTCGGCGAATAGGGGTCTGACCCCAAAGGGCCAGAGCTGAATTGGCCGGGATCAGAAGAGCTGGTTCTCGCCGGCGAAGATCTCTGAGACGGAGTCGTCGGCGAAGATGCGGCGGATCGAGTCGGCGAGGGTCTGTGCAGCTGACAGCACGGTGATCTTCTCAGGGGCTCCGGGCCGCAGCGGGATCGTGTCGGTGACGACGATCTGCTCGATCTCTGATGCCTCGAGGCGCTCGTACGCGGGGCCGGAGAAGACGCCGTGGGTTGCGCAGGCGATCACGCGCGCGGCGCCCTCCTCCTTGACGGTTGTTGCGGCGGCGCAGAGTGTGCCGGCGGTATCGATCATGTCGTCGACGAGCACCGCGGTCTTGCCCTTGACCTCACCGACGACGTAGCCGATCTCGGCGACCTGCTGGGCGGGGCGCTCCTTCTCCATGACCGCCCAGTGGCAGCCGATCTTGCGGGCGAAGTTGCGGGCCATCTTGACGCGGCCGGCGTCGGGGGAGACGATCACGAGATCGTGGTCAAAGGTCTGGTCCATGAAGTACTGGGTCAGCATCGGCGTGGCCGTCATGTGATCGACAGGCACGCTGAAGAAGCCCTGGATCTGGCCCGAGTGCAGGTCCATGGTGAGGACACGGTCGACGCCCACGGCCTCTAGGCACTGGGCGACGACGCGGGCGGTGATCGGCTCCCGCGGCGAGGACTTCTTGTCCTGACGGGCGTAGCCGTACCAGGGCATCACCGCGATGATCCGGTGCGCGGAGGCCCCCTGGGCTGCGTCGACCATCGTCAGCAACTCGACCAAGGCGTCGTTCGGGGTCATGCCGTGCGAGGCTGCTGTCGACTGCACGAGAAAGACGTCAGCGCCGCGAATCGATTCCTCGTACCTGCAGTAAACCTCGCCGTTGGCGAATGTGTTGAGGTGCACGCCGCCGAGGTCGACACCGAGCCGCTCGGCGATTCGAGCAGCGAGTTCCATTGAAGCGCGGCCGCCGAAGACCATCGCCCGCTTCGTGTAGTCCTGCGGAATAGCGCTCCGCGGCTCGGTTTGGGTGCGGTCCTTGATGGTGGCCACTACTCGTTCGCCTGATCCTTTTGGTCGCCCTCGGGTGGGTCCTCGGCCTGATTGGCCCTCTTCGCGTACCCCGCGATGTTGCGTTGCTCGGGCCTCGAAATTCCGAGCGCCCCTTCCGGAACGTCCTTCGAGATCACCGAACCGGCCCCAGTGTAAGCGCCCTCGCCGATGTCGACGGGCGCGACCAGCGAGGTGTGGATCCCCGTTTTCGCACCTTGCCCGATCTTCGTGCGGTGCTTGGCTCGGCCGTCGTAGTTGGCGGTGATCGTGGAGGCGCCGAGGTTAGTGCCGGGGCCTACATCGGCGTCGCCGATGTAGGAGAGGTGGGGAACCTTGGTCCCGGCGCCGATCTGGGAGTTCTTGATCTCGACCGAGGAGCCGACCTTGACGTCGGCCTCGAGCACGGTGCCAGGGCGCAGGTAGGAGAAGGGGCCGATCGTGCAGCGCGGTCCGATCTCGGCGCCGTCGGAGTAGCTGCGGATCACCTCGGCGCCCTCGCCGACGATGCTGTCGATCAGGGTTGCATCGGGGCCGATCGTGGCGCCGGCGGCGACGCGAGTGGCGCCGCGCAAGATCGTCCCGGGTTCGATCCTGGCGTCCGGCTCGACCGCGACGCCGGCGTCGATCCAGGTCGCCGCGGGATCGGTGATCGCGACGCCGGCGAGCATCAGCCGCTCGTTGATGAGGCGTCGCGCCTCCGCCGCGACTACGGCGAGATCGGCGCGGGTGTTGACGCCGAGGTTGGCGTTCGGGTCGTCTACTTTCAGCGCGGCGACCCGCAGGCCCTGGGCGCGGAGGATCGGCAGCACGTCGCCGAGGTAATACTCGCCGGAATCGCTGTTGCTCTCGGTCTGGGCGAGCGCCCCGGCGAGTGGGGCGGCCTTAAAGGCGTAGGTGCCGGCGTTGATCTCGCAGATCGCGAGCTGCTCGGGCGGGATCGTCGAAGGGTCCTTGGTCTCGACGATCGCCGAGACGTCACCGGCGTCGTCGCGGACGATGCGGCCGTAGCTGCCGGGGTTCTTGAGCTCGACAGTCATCAGGGTTGCGGCGGCGTCTGTGGCACGGTGGGCATCGAGCAGCGAACTGACCATTTCGCCGCTGATCAGCGGATGGTCGCCGGAGAGCACGATGATGTCGCCGTCCCCGGGATCGCCGATCGCGTCAAGTGCGGCGCGGACGGCTCCGCCGGTTCCGTCGGCGACAGGCTGGATCACGGTCTCGGTCCCATCGGGAAGGTGAGAAGAGAGATCGCGGTCAGGCGAGCAGATGACGAGCACGCGCTCGGCTCCCGCTTCACGCGCGGCGGCGATCGGCCAGGCGACCATCGGCCGGCCGCAGACCGGATGCAGGACCTTCGGCAGCGACGAGCGCATGCGGCTGCCCTCGCCGGCGGCCATGATCAGGACGGTGGGGGCGCCGCTCACGGGCTGGATCGTAGAGGCGCGGCGGCGGTTTTGGCCTGCGCTCATTGACTTGCGTGGAGGAGCGGGCGAGGGTAAGCTTGCGCCAGGCGCCGTTCCGCGCCTGACCTTCATTCCGGCGCTCACGCCGCCGGCTCGAGGAGGCAAAGGGGAACTCGATTCCTCGGGGCGCCGTTCGATAGCCCTGTCCGGCGGGGCGTTCGGGAGCGTGGGTCCCAGCGTCGTCCGCCCGATAGGAGTATTCGAATGACCGAGCAGAGGACGTTAAAGCGCAGCATTCGCGAGCGCATGGAGAAGACAGGTGAGAGCTATGCCACCGCTCGGCGCGAGCTGCTGGCCAAGGCGGAGCGCGAGGCCAACGGGGCCAGCGCCGAGGGCTACGAGCCGCCTGTATCAGAGGAGACGATCGTCGAACGAACCGGGAAACGCCCGGGAGAATGGTTCGCGATCCTCGACGCCTGGGGGGCGCAGCGCAAGAGCCACAAGGAGATCGCGCGTCACGTGATGGTGGCGCACGAGATCGAGGGCTGGTGGGCACAGTCGCTGACGGTGATGTACGAGCAGGCCAGAGGGATGCGGGCCAAGGGCCAGCGGGCCAACGGGCTGTTTGAAGCGACCGCGTCAAAGACGGTTGCGGTGCCGGTGCAGGAGCTGTTCGACGCCTTCTGCGATGAGGGCAGGCGACAGGCCTGGCTGCCCGACGGCGGGCTCCGCGAACGGACGCAGCGACCGCCAAAGGGTGCCCGGTTCGACTGGGAGGATGGAGCGACGCGGGTGATCGTGACCTTCGAGCCCAAGGGGGGCGGCGACAAGAGCGTGGTCGCCCTGGCCCACGAGCGGATTCCCGATGCGAAGTCGCTGGAGGAGCTGAAGCTCTTCTGGCGCGAGCGGCTGGCGGTGCTGAAGCGGGAGCTGGAGGGTTGAGCGCCGCAACGGCTATCGGAAACGTGACGGTGAGGCCGCCCGAGTTGGCGGCCCGGAGGGAGGCCATCGGGCGAGTAGTGCTCGATGGCCGCCCGGGCTTCACGGACTTGGAGGAGGACGACCTGCAGCGGTTCGTACCCGTCGGGGATCTGGAGGTCCCCGACGGCCCTGAGTACACACTGCTTGACGTCGGAACGGGCGCTGAACTGCTGAACGTGACGCCGAACGATGCCCTCGAGGCGATCGGCGCCAGCGGGCGCTCTCCCCTGACGATCGATGAGGCGCTGGCTCTCGTGATTGCGCAGCCCGAGGTGCTGAGGACGCACAACTGCTTCTCGATCCTCGGCTCCCGCTGTGGTGACAAACGAGTGCCGGCCCTCTGGGTGACGAAGGGCGGGCGGCCGCGGCTTGGCTGGTGCTGGGCGGGGAACCCGCACACGTGGTTGGGCTCCGCTTCATGCGCCGGCAGGACCGTGACCTAGCCAGGCCGCTCAGCGAAATAGGATCGGGGTGTGGGGAGCAACTCGCGAGTTCTGGGGCCCTGGGCAACAGCCGGCGTGATCGCTGTGCTCGGTTTCGCAGTCGGGCTTGCCGGCGACGCGACTCATGTCGCCTCGGGGACAACGGTCTACGAGTGGGACGACGTGAAGATCTGGAACAGCGCGATCTGGTTCCCGTTCGCGATCGCCGCCTCGATCCTGGCCGGCGCATGGGTCGCGGAAAGGATCGACTTCCAGGTCGTCAAGCGGCGCGGCCGAACAGATGTGGTCGTCGGCGCGGCCCTGGTGCTGGCTCTCTACGCGACGACCTCCGCGCTGCAGGGTGAGCCGAGCACCGTGACCACCGTGCTGACCGGCGCGATGGCGGTCGCGATCTGGGCCTGGTGGGACCCCTCTCCCGGCGCGCTCCTGTTCGCGACCGCCGGAGCGATCCTCGGCCCGATCGGTGAGATCGTGATCGTCGAAATCGATGCTGCCCACTACACCCAGGGCGCAGACCAGCTGGCCGGAGTGCCCTATTGGCTCTCGTGCATCTACTTCGCGGCAGGTGCGGTGACGTCGCAGCTCTGGGCGGCGGTGTCGAGAGACGGTGAAGGCCCGGCCTGACGCCTACGCGATCAGGGCGAGAGCTCTCACCGCCTGGCTGTCGTCGCCGATCCCGTCTCGCAACCCCTCGATCGTGAGATGGTCCTCGACGCGTAGGTAGCGACCGCTCCGGATCCAACAGCACTGCCAAAGGGTGTCCCCGAGGACCGCGCCGCTTTCCAGTCCCTCAGCCCGAACGTTCACCCGAGCGACCACGCGGATCTCGTCCACCGCGGCAACTGCTTCGACGTCCATCGCCCACGTATCCCAGGCCTCGGTCATCTCAGTCATGAAGCGGGCGATCTCGTCGTGGCCGTGGCAGGGCCTCGACTCCGGCCACTTCTTGACCGGATAGAAGTCACCGTCCGGCTCCCAGATCTCGCGGACCCATCCGTCCAGTTCTCCTGTCGTCCCCGGCCAGCTGTCGATGATGCGACGCACCACGGCTGCGTTTTCTTCATTGCGCATGGAAAGCGTGAAACTAATCGGTCGACTGGCGCCACGTCGATTGAGTCGCGCATGCGAGGCGGACGGAACCAATAGTCCCACGGAGCGGATTTTGAAACTGGGGGGCCGGGACTTGAACCCGGATAGCGGGCACCAAAAGCCCGAGACTTGCCAATTAGTCGACCCCCCAAATGCGGGGCACAACAGCCTACGACGCTCCAGCCGATGCAGGCTGCAAGGTGTCCAAGTCAGGGAACGCCGGCCGCCCTGCGGTGTGAAGTTAGGTTTCACATCGAAGTGATCGTCGACCTCCACACCCACTACCCGATGCACCTGCAGGCGGACACGCGCGGCAACGTCCTGGGGCAGCTGATCTCAAGCCGCGGGCGCGGCCGGCTGCGCGACTCCCTGCGCACCCTGCTCGTCCGCGTCGTCAGCCGCATGGCGAACTACGAGAGCTTCAACTCCGGTCCTCGCTCGACCGTGCCGAGCCTGCGCGACGGCAACGTCGGCGTCGCCCTCTCGGTCGCCTACCTGCCCTTCGACGAGATGGATCTCGGCCCGCGTTACCCCGCGCTCCCCAGCCCCGACTACTTCGCGCGTCTGATCCGCCAGATCGAGCTCGTCGAGACCGACATCGCCGACAACTTCGCCGAGCAGGCCGTGATCGTCCGCAACCCAGCCCAGATGGACGCCGCCGTCGCCGCCGGCAAGCTGGCGATGGTGCACTGCGTCGAGGGCGCCTTTCACCTCGGCCCCACCCCGGACGAGGTCCGACGTGACGTCGCAGAGCTCGCCTCTCGCGGCATCGCCTACATCACGATCGCCCACCTCTTCTACCGCCTCGTCGCCACCAACTCCAACGCGATCCCGTTCGTCCCCGACTTTCTCTACGACCTGCTCTTCCCCCAGCCGCAGATCGGGCTGACCGAGCTCGGTCGCGCCGCCGTCGCGGCGATGGTCGACGAGGGCGTCCTCATCGACCTCTCGCACATGAGCGAGCGCGCCTACACCGACACCTTCACGCTGCTCGACCGCATCGACCCCGAGCGCTCCGTCCCCGTGCTCGCCAGCCACGTCGGCTTTCGCTTCGGCCGCCAGGACTACAACCTCAGCGGCGAGACCATCATGCAGGTGGCCGGCCGCAATGGCGCCATCGGCCTGATCCTCGCCGAGCACCAGGCTGCTGACGGCCTCCACCACCCCCACACCTTCGACGACTCCGTCGAACTGCTCTGCCGCCACGTCGACCGCATCCACGAGATCACCGGCTCGCACCGCCACACCGCTATCGGTAGCGATCACGACGGTTTCATCAAGCCCACGCTCCCAGGCCTCGAGGACGCGAGCGGCCTCGCGAACCTCGAAGCCGCCCTGCGCAAACGCTACGGCGACGAAGACGCCGAGGCGATCTGCTTCGGCAACAGCCTGCGCGTCCTGCACGCCGGCTGGCGTGGCGCCGCAGCCGCCGAGCCCGCCTAGCGTCCTAGCTCTGCTGCTTGCGTCTGACCCGCCCGCCCGCGGCGCCGGGCTCCATCGCCGGCCCCCGTGGGGGCGCAATTCCGAGCACTCGCATCGCCTTCAAGCCGAGGCTCAGCTTCTCCCGCCCCTCAGTCGAGGAGAGGTCGTGCCCCGACAACTCGCGCACCCGCTCCAGGCGGTAGCGAACGGTGTGACGGTGCGTGAACAGCTGCTCCGCCGTCTGGGTGACGTTGCCGTCGTTGTCCAGGTAGGTCTCGATCGTCGTCACGAGCTCGGTCTCGTATTGCTCGTCGTAGGCGGCCAGCGGTGCAACGGTCTCCTCGTAGAAGCGCACGAGCTCGCTCGGGTCCTCGCTCATCGCCGGCAGCAACAGGCGGTAGGCACCGGTCTCCTCGAACGGCACCAGCCCGCGCCCCTCCGCCTCGCCCACGTTGACGGCGAGCAGCGCCTCCTTGCCCGCCCGATAGAGATCGACAGGGTCGGTGCTGCGGCGGCTGTAGGCGACCGTCAGGTGGAATCCGGCCAGCGCGCCTGAGAGCTCGGTCGACAGGCCGCCCGCGGCGCGTGCAAGGTCCGCATCCTCGGCTGCGGGAACCACAGCGACCACTTCAGCGCCCTCCCCGCCCGGATGGGCATCCTCGCCGGAGCGCTGAGCAGCCAGCGCCCCCGGCGTCACCGCCCGCAGGGCGCGCAGCGCAAGCTCGAGCACCCGCTCGCGCCACTCTCCGCTCTGAGCAACCAACGGCCTGACCCGAAGCATCGCCACCCCGCAGCCGCGCTCGAGGTCGCAGCCGAGCTCAGCCGCTCGAGCAAAGATGTCGCCTCGGTCGGTGACCTCGCGGTCGAGCAGCGCCGCGACGAACGCCGACGCGAGCCGGTCGCTCTCCCATTCGGGTGAGCGCGCGCGCTGCACCTCCTGTGCCAGCAGCGTAGAAACGATCCGCACCAAGGACGCGTCGGGTTGCGCATCCCCGCGAACCCGGTAACGCAGCTCGCCCACCACGGCGTCGGCGATGCGGAGCTCGATCCCGACGACGCTCTCGCCGCCGGCGAGCAGGCGCTGCTCCTCCCCGCTGGACGCGTCGGCCACCGCCAACACCGAGCTGGAGCGATCGATCAGCGCGACGCTGGCGCCGAGCGCCTGTGAGGCAGCGCGAGCCGCCGCGGGCAGGCCGGCGCCCGACTCAATCGCCTCGGAGAGCGCCCCGAGCGCGGCCGCGCCGGTGTCGGCTGCCTCCGAGGCCGTGCTTGACGACCGTTCAGCCACCGCCCGATTGTAGGTGTCACCGCGATTGCGCCCACCTACACTTACGGGGGTGCCGGGGAAACGAAACACCGTCGTTGCGTGCATTCTCGCCTGCGCGCTCTGCCTGCTTTCGGCCGCGCCCGCAAGCGCGATCAAGAACGCACGCTGGGTGGCCAACTTCGACATCACCGAATACTGGCCCGCGCGCGAGTCCTGGGGCGTCGGCGCCAAGGTCGACGTGCCCGGCCTCAACGAGGACCTGCGCGTCGATTTCCTCTACAGCGCCTGGGGCCTCTCGATGGAGGGCGACGGCCTTGGTGAGAACGGCCGTCGCTACCACATCGCCGGCATCGGTTCACAGGGCTGGGTGCGGGCCGACGGCCGTCCCACCTTCGCCTCCGCCGGCTTCGCGCAGGGCCCTCCGTTCTGGCGCGCCTGCGGCTGGCGCAACAAGCAACGCGAGGTCACCTTCCCACTCGCCAGCGGCGGCTGGTCGAACGGCAAGCCAAAGAAATACATCCCGCCGCTCGGAATCACCTTCGCCCGCGGCCCCTCACTGAAGCTCAAGTTCTTCCAGTCGATCGCCGTCGACCCGCGCGTGATCCCGCACGGCAGCCTCGTCTGGATTCCCCAGTACCGAGACGAGAAGGGCAACGGCTGGATGAAGGCGGTCGACACCGGCGGCGCAATCAACGGCAAGTCGATTGACGTCTACCGCGAACCGCCCGAAGACCCGAGCGGCGGCAATTCCTATTCAAACGTGCGCGTCTACGTCGTCCCGCCGGGTGAAGAGAAGCCCGGCGGCAAGCCGCCCAAGCCGGGCGGCGGCCGCGGCTAGCCCGCGCCGGGGAGCCAGGTGCTGATGTCGTCCCAGAAGTACACGATCAGCAGACCAAGCGCCAACCCGATCAGCACCAGGGCGACGAGCACGAAGATCGACAGCATCACGGCCGTCGCCTTCTCCCAGCCACGCCCGAAGGAGCCGACCGCGGGAACGAGGATCAGCACCGTGAAGGCGAGCAAACTGAGCAGGCCCGCACCGCCGAAGAGCAGATATTCAGGCGGAATCTTCGAGAACATGTCGATCACCGCCTCCATTCTTCCGTAAGTGGGTGACGACCATTGCGATCGACCCGAAAAGGGCGAACGCCGAGACGCCGAATGCCCAGCCGCCGCTGACGTCGCTGAGGTAGTGCACGCCCAGGTAGACGCGCGAGAGCCCGATCGCGGCGGCGAGCAGCAGGGAGGCGAAAATCAGCGCCGCGCCGGGCGTGATCCTACGTATATGCAGGCGCGGGTCGAACTCGCGCGCGAACAACAGCGCCAGCGCCACGTAGACCGTCGACTGGGCGGCATGACCGCTCGGGTAGGACCCGTTGCCCGGCAGCTCGATCAGAGCCCCCGTCGGCCGCGGCCGGGCGACAATCTCCTTGAACTCGGGCACCCCGAAAGCGATCAAGGCCGTGCCCACGACGATCACCAGCGCCTCCGGAAAGCGGCGACGGATCGCCAGCGCAAGCGCGCCCAGCAGCGCCGCCGGGTAGACGACGTAGCCGCTGCCGATGTCGCTCGCGATCTTGGCCACCTCGGTAAGCCAGTCCATGCGCAGGTCGAAGACGACGTTGCCGGCGCTGCGATCGCCGTTCGTGGCCGAGGGGTCGGCGTTGAGCAGGATCGCGTAGCCGATGAATACGAACAGCCCGACCGCGAGCGCGGCCAGCATGCTCGTCAGCTCCAACCCCAGTTCGCCGGGGGTGAGGCGCCTCCAAAGAAACACCGCCTGCGGCTTCAGCCTGCGCCCTCCGAACAACAGCGGCCGCAGCAGCGCCTTCCGCTCCATGCTCTCAACGATCGTCTGGCGGTTTTCCTGCTGCCGCAGATAGCGAACGACGACCACGAGCACGACGATCACGGCCACCGTGCTGCCGAACAAGAACGTGCCTTGGCCGACGATCTCGGCCGCCTGGTCGAGGCTGCGCGAGGCGAAGTAGCCGACCAGCGTGAAGGTCGCCGCCCAGAGGCCAGTGCCGAGAATGCTGAAGGGAACGAAGCCGCGGTACTGCATCCCGGAGCTGCCGGCGACAAACGGCGCCAATGCCCGCACCAGGCCGACAAAGCGCCCGATCAGGATCGTGGAGCCACCGTGGCGGTGGAAGTAGTCCTCCACCTTCTTGAAGCGCTCCGGCGTGATCCTGATCCTGGGGCCGTGGCGCATGACGAACTCCTTGCCGAGCCGCCGCCCGAACATGAAGCTGACCGAGTCGCCCGCCCACGCGCAGAACCACACGATCGCAAGCGTGATCACGACCGAGGTCTCCCCGACTCCGGCGACAGCCCCGGCGAGGATCACCACCGTCTCGCCGGGCGCGACCAGGCCGACGAACGCCCCCGTCTCCAGGAACGCGAAGGCGCCGACGATCAGGTAGGTCCAGTCGCCCAGGGCGGCGGCGACCTCGTCGAGGATGTCCTGGAGGTCGATCTCCGGCAAGACCGCCTTGACGAGGAAGTAGCCGCCGATCAGCGCCGCGATCACGAGCAGCACCCGCACCCGGTGGTCGGCCAGGAGGCCGCGAACCCGGCTCAAGAGATCACCGGATCGCACTTCGCACCCGGCATCATCGGAATCGGCCCGGCGCTGATGCCGTCACGAATCTCTCCGGGCCGGTGACGATCGCTCCTGCGTAGCGATGCGGCAGCGCGGAGGCGGCGGCGTCAGCGGCCGGCAGCGTCGCAAAGAGGCCGACCGCGGTCGGACCCGAACCCGCGACGAGCGCGACGCCCGCCCCGACGTTGCGGAGCTGCTCCAGGCGACCGCTGAGCTCGGGCCGCAGCGACAGCGCCGCCGGCCCGAGGTCGTTGGTCAGCAGGTTCGCGTACCCGAGCGGGCCGGCACCCGCGACGGCCGCCGCCCGAATGCGCCCTTCGAGCTCGTCCAGCTCAGGGCGGGGCCGACCCAGCTCCAGCCGGTCAGCCTCGGCATAGACCTCCGCCGTGGAGAGACCGTGCTCGTCCGGGATCAACACGGCGGCGAACTCCCCCGCCTCGCCGATCGGCTCGACGCGTTCGCCCGCCCCGCCGACCAGCGACAACGCAGGGTCGAGCTGAGAGGGCACGTCGGCCCCCAGGCGCGCAGCGATCTCCTCGAGCCCGTCCACCTCACCGCGTGCGAGCCGCAAAACGGCAGCCGCGTCGGCGCTGCCGCCGCCAAGCCCTGCAGCCACGGGGATCCGCTTCTCGATCTCGATTCGCTGAGGCGGCGCATCCCAGCCAGCGGCGCGCAGCGCGGCAAGCGCCGCCGCGGCCAGATTGGGCCCCGAGACCCCCTCGCAAACAATTTCGTCGCGCTCTGCCTCACTGACCACAAGGCGATCGGCCAGGCTCAGCGGGCAGAACACGGAGCGCAGCTCGTGGAGGCCGTCGTCGCGAATTCCCGGCTCGCCGAGAAACAGACAGAGGTTCAGTTTCGCCGGGGCGCGCACGGTCAACCCAGCCCCTGCGCCAGCCGCCGGAAGTCTTCGGGGGACAGCGCCTCGGCCCGTGCGTCCTGCGGTAGCCCTGCCGCCGCCAGCGCACCCCGCACCGACTTCCGATCGGCGACCCCCGCCAGCTCGAGCGAACCCGCCAGCGTCTTGCGCCTATGCGCGAAGGCGCCGCGAACTATCCGAGCCAGCGCGGGCGCGGCGGCGCCCCGGCGCCTGCGCAGACGCAGCACCGCAGAATCAACCCGCGGCCGCGGCACGAACACCGCCCGGTCGACGGCGCGCAACATCTCGACCTCACAGGCGAGGCCGACGATCACGCTCGGCGACCCGTAGAGGCGCGACCCGGGCTGCGCGCGCAGCCGGTCGCCAATCTCGCGCTGCACCATCACGGTCCAGGTGGCGACGCTCGGCAACTCATCGATCGTCCGGATCAGCAGCGGCGTCGCGACCGAGTAGGGCAGGTTCGACACAACCGCAGTCGGTGCCGGCTCGAGCGCCCTGAGGCTGACCTTCATCGCGTCGCCCCAGGTAACCGAAACATTGCCGTGAGCGACTTCAAGCTCAGCCAGTGGTTCGCGCAGCCGGTCGTCGAGCTCGATCACGTGCAGGCGGCCGACAAGCGGGGCCAGGCGCTGGCTCAGCGCCCCCTCCCCCCCGCCGACCTCCAAGACGACGTCGTCGGCGCCGACCGCCGACTCACGCACGATCGCATCGAGCAGGTTCGTATCGGCGAGGAAGTTCTGACCCAGCCGCCGCTGGCGCGGGCTCGCCTCTACCACCCGAACACCCGCGCGGCGTTTGCCTCGACCGTCGACTCCAGTTCCGCGTAGGTGACGCCACGCTCCTCGGCGATCCGCTCTGCGGTGGCGACCACGTTCGCGGGTTCGTTGGGCTTGCCGCGCATCGGCTGCGGAGAAAGGAATGGCGCGTCGGTTTCCACCAGCAGGAGCTCGTCCGGGACCGCCTGCGCCGACTCACGCAGCAGCCCGGACTTCGGGTAGGTGACGTTGCCCGCGAACGAGCAGTACCAACCGTGCTGCGCCGCCTCAGCGACCCGCTCCGGCCCGGCGGAAAAGCAGTGCAGGATCACCGCCACCCCCTCGGCCTCGGCGGCGAGCAGCGCAAACGTCTCCTCGGTCGAGTTGCGCATGTGGATCACCAGCGGCTTGTCCAGCCGCCGGGCGATCTCGATCTGTGCCCGAAACGCCAGCTCCTGCTCCGCGGGGGTCGCGTGGTCGCGGAAGAAGTCCAACCCGGTCTCGCCGATGGCGACGACCCGCGGGTTTGCGGCGAGCCGCTCGATGTCGGCGGCCGCGTCATCGTCAAACCCGCGCGCCTCGTTCGGGTGACGGCCGACGGCTGCGAGGACGATCTCGTGGGCCTCCGCGGCGGCGATCGCCTCGCGATTTGTCCGCTCGGTCATCCCCACCGTCAGGATCCGGCCGACCCCGGACGCAGCGGCAACCGCTACGAGCTCCCGATCGGGGGGCTCGCAGACGCCGAGGTGAGCGTGCGTATCGACCACCCGCGGGAGTCTAAGAACCTCGCGTCCGATGGGCTTCTTTAGGCAGGGAGCTGGGGTTGCCGGCAAGCGGTAGACGCTTGCGGTTGAACTGCGCCCGCGCCCCGAGGGCGATCACGCTCACCCGGTTCGCACGCGACTACCGTCACGACTGGCGGAGAACTGAGTCGGCGGTCCGGCCGTGGTGATGTCGAGGAGCACGGACCACTCGCTCTTCGTCGGGTTCGCCGGGCTCCAGCTGAAGTACTTGACGTCGTCGAGCGTCACCGGTTTCGCTCCCTGCTCCACGCGCAGCTCGCTGACGGCGACGATGATCCGCTCGGGCGCCTCCACGGGCAGATCCTCGAGTGGAAGGACGTTGACGCCCTCGACGGCGTTGGCACGCAGTTCGCCCGGCTCGATCAGCACGTTCGAGACCGTCTGTGCGGCGGGGAACTGCTCGAGCGTCTGATCAAGAGCCGCGCTCAACGGGTCGGCGTGGAAGAGCGAGTCGGGGTCGTCGCCGCTGACGGGCTCCGCGGCCGCCACCCCCGGGTCGATCGCGGGGTCAGGCAGCTGCGGCGTCGCGCTCGCACCCAGCGCCAGGCCGCCCCAAACGCCGGCTGCGATCGCGATGATGCTGACGAGCGGCGGAATCGGGTTCACGGCGCGCCTCCGCCAACGATCTTGTCCTTGAGCTCCTGGAACTCGGCCTCGGTGATCGTGCCCTCGGCGCGCAGGCGGCTGAGGCGCTCGAGACGAGCGACCTCGTCGTCGCCGGATGACGCCCGAGACGACAGCGGCGGCGCCGTCCCGCCGACCGCCACCCCGGTTCCGCCGGTTTTGATCGCGGTTCGCAGCCCCGAGAGGGATTTCACCCCGGACTCCACGGACCACGGCCGCTTGCCGGAGAAGATGAACGGCAGCGCCGCCGCACCCATCACCGCGAACAGGAACGCCACGATTAGCCCTCCCTCCTTGCCGCCGGGTCCAGGGTTCGCGTCCGGCCCCCAAACGCCCCAGAACGATGCAAACGACATACCGAGAAAGAGCCCGCACCACATTACGATCGGAGCCGCGGCGCTGCGCTTTCCACCCCCGCCGGGCGGCTCGCCGCGAAACGCGTAGATGCCGGTCGCGATGAAGGCCAAGAAGATGCCACCGATCATCAGGAAGAAGAGGCCCTCGATGTCGTCCGGGCATTCGCGCGCGGAGACGTAGGGCCCGCCGCTCGCACAGGTGCCGATCTGCAGGAACTGGTAGAGCGCGTAGCTCGCCGAGGTGATCGAGAGGGCCATCAGGCCGAGCCCGAGAAATGCCCGAATCACGTACTTCACGCGCTCGCCTCCAGCTCCACCTTGGGGAAGAGCGGAGCGATCCGCTCGACGGACTGCCCTCCCCCGAGCGACCCGAACTCGCGCAGGCCGCGTTCACTCTCACCGAGAGCCGAGAGCAGGATCTCGCAGGACGGCGGCATATAGGGAACCAGTACCAGGGCGATCACGCGCAGGCCCTCGACGAGCGAGTAGAGGACCTGGTCGAGCCGCTCGGCTGCGTCCTCGTCCTTGGCGAGATCCCACGGCCGCGACTCCTCGACGTAGCGATTCAGCCGGCGCACACGCGTCCAGGCCGTTTCCAGGGCGCCGGTCAGCTCGGCCTCATCGAGCAGCGCGCTGACAGAAGCGGCTAGTCCTGAAAGCGCAGCATCCCCCTCGGCCAGCACCGGATCGACTCCTGCCTCCGGGACGACGCCGTCGCGGTAGCGATCGACCATCGCGAGCGTGCGCGAGGCGAGGTTGCCCAGGTCGTTGGCGAGCTCGGTCTCGTAGCGGGTCTCGAAGCCGGCAGGCGAGATCGAGCCGTCCTGGCCAAAGCTGACCTCGCGAAAGCAGTAGAAACGCAGCGCGTCGGCGCCGAAACGCTCGATCACCTCGAAGGGGTCGAGCACGTTGCCGAGCGACTTCGACATCTTCTCGCCGTCCATCAGCAGGAAGCCGTGGATGAACATCCGCTTCGGGCAGCTCGAGTCCGGCGGCCATCAGCAGCGCCGGCCAGATCACGGCATGGAACTTGAGGATGTCCTTGGCGAGGATGTGCCAGTCGGCCGGCCAGAACTCCTCGGTCAGATCCTGCCCGTCGCGTGCAAATGCAGGGCCTGTCACGTAGTTGAGGAGGGCGTCGAACCAGACGTACATCACCTGGCCTGGATCCCACGGCAGCGGCACCCCCCAGGTCAGGTTGGGCCGCGACAGCGAAACGTCCTGGAGCCCGCCCTTGATGAACGAAAGCGCCTCGTTGCGGCGGAAGTCCGGCAGCACGAAACCGGGCTGGTCGGCGTAAAGCTTCTCCAGCGGCTCCTGGAAGGCGGAAAGGCGGAAGAACCAGTTGTCTTCCCTGACGCGCTCGAGCGTGATCTTGTGGATCGGGCAGGTATTGCCCTCGCCGAGTTCTGACTCGGTCTTGAAATCGGCGCAGCGAGGGCAGTACCAGCCCTCGTAGCTCCCCTCGAAGACATGCCCGTTGTCGTGGACCCGCTGCATGATCTCCTGGACACGCTCGATGTGGGCGGGGTCGGAGGTGCGGATGAAGAAGTCCTCTTGCACGCCTATCTTCGGCATCAGAGCCCGGAAGCGCTCGGCGTTGCGGTCCGCCAACTCGCGCGGCGTCACGCCCTCGCGCTCGGCGGCGTGCGCGACGGGCTCGCCGTGCTCATCCGTCCCGGTCTGGAGGAAGACCCGCTCGCCGCGCTGGCGCATGTGACGGGCGAGGATGTCTGCCGCGATCGTCGAGTAGGCGTGGCCGAGGTGCGGCTCGGCGTTGACGTAGTAGATCGGGGTTGTGATGTAGAAGCCCACCGCGAGGCAGGTTATTCGCCCCTCGGGCCCGGGCCCCCCTACGGCTTCAAGCGCCTGAAGCGATCGATCGTGTAGTACTGCTCCTCGTCGGCGATCTGGAAGTCGGGATCGCTGCCGATCTGCCGAGGCACACCGAGTGGTGAATACCTGACCGTGAGGTTGTCGTTGTCGAGGTTTGCGCGGATGAAGCCGAAAAGCTTCTCGACCGTGTTGACCCTGCGGTACGGGGGCCGGGTCGGTTCGGGCACACCACCATCGACGACGGTTGTCGCCGGGCGCGCCGGCGGGCAGAAGCAGATCAGTTCGATGCGGTAGCGGTAGTCGCTGACCGCAGCCGCCTCCCAGGTCGCCTCAGCCGCCTCGAGCTCGGCGCGACGTTCCTCGACGAGACTGTTGGGCGGCTTCGCGGTTGCGGTGCCGACCGTCGCGGCTGCGGCGACGCAAAGAAACCCTGCAACAAGGACGCTGGCCTTTTTCATCATGCAGATCCTACGTGCGGGCGCGGGATCCGTCACAGACCGGATTCGAAAGCGCTGGCGAAATTCGGTGAGCGTGCACTTTGGGTCGCATATCAACCCAAATCGCACTCTCACGGCTTCGAGCCCGGATTTCGTGCGCACCAGACGCCTTGTGTGCCAGACCGTCCACGGCCAGCCCGCCACCCCTAAAGCAGCGAGTCCTGCCCCTTGGCTACGGCTGCGCCGCGACGGGAACGCGGCACGCCCGCGGCCTTACGCCTGCTACCGGCGGGGTTCGCGCCCCGTTAGGCCCGTGTAGAGATCGTTGGCGCTGACGCCGGTCAACGCGGCGACGATGCTTGCCGCTGCGCGAGGCTTGGCACCCGAGCGCACAAGCGAGCGCAGGGCGTCGACGGCGAAGGCGTAGTCACCCGCCGGGTCGTGCGGGTCGGAGGCGGGGCCGATCACCAGCACGATCTCGCCTTTGACGTCGTCGCGGAAACGGCGGGCAAGCTCGGAGAGCGTGCCACGGGCGATCTCCTCGTGGATCTTGGTCAGCTCGCGGCAGACGGCCGCGGGCCGCTCCGGGGCGATGCCGGCGAGCGCCGCCAGCGACTTGGGCAGGCGGCGCGGGGACTCGAACGCGACCACGGTCTCGCCGCCCTGGAGCACGCGTTCGAGCTCCCCGGCGCGGCGAGGCAGGAAGCCCTCGAACCGCCAGCGGTGCGACGGCAGGCCTGAAGCCACGACCGCGGTCGTGACAGCCGAGGGCCCGGGCAGCACCTCGAGGTCGAGGGAGCGGTCGATGCAGGCGCTGATCAGGCGGTAGCCGGGGTCCGAGATGCTTGGCATGCCGGCGTCGGTGATCAGTGCCACCTTGGCACCGCGCTCGATCGAGCGCACGAGTTGGCGGGCACGCTCCGCCTCGTTGTTGTCGTGGTAAGAGACGAGCTTCGGCGGCTTCACCTCCAGCTTCTCGAACAGCCTTCCCGCCAAGCGGGTGTCCTCGCAGGCGACGATGTCAGCCTCCTCGAGCGCCCGGCGGACGCGGGGGGTTAGGTCGCCCATGTTGCCGATCGGCGTCGCGCAAACGGCCAATCGGCCGGTTGCGGGCGTGGCGCCACGACGGCTCGAGCTGCGCGGCTCGTCCGCCTGCGCCCCTGCCGGCGGGGCGTCCATCAGCCCCCACCCCCTGCGCCGGCGGAGTCCTCGAGCTCGATCATCGCCATCGCCGCAGCTCCGATCATGCCTGCTTCACCGCCCATTTTCGCTGCCACGATCGGCACCTTGTTCATCGGCGGCAGGGCGCGGCCGCGAAGCTCCTCGCGGGCCGGCTCCAGCAGGAGGTCGCCGGCGGCGATCACGCCGCCGCCGATCACGATCACGTCGGGATCGAAGATGTTCGCGTAGCTCGCGCAGGCGATGCCGATCCGGGTGCCGATCAGCGCAATCACGTCGCGCGCGGTCTCGTCACCCTCGAGCGCGGCGTCGCTGACCGTCTTGCCGGTTATCTCCTCACCCGCGGCCAGCGCCTTACCCAGGGCCGAATCCGGCGAAGTCTGTGCGGCGGCCGCTCCCTCGCGCCCGAGCGCCGTGCCCGAGGCAAGCGACTCGACGCAACCGTGATTGGGGCAGGTGCCCTGGCAGGGCGGTCCGTCCGCCTGGATCACCATGTGCCCGAGCTCCGCGCCGGCGCCGGTCGTGCCGCGATAGACCTTGCCGTCGAGAATCAGGCCTCCGCCGATGCCGGTTCCGATGGTCATCATCACCACATTCTGCGCCCCGCGGGCCGCGCCGAACAGAAACTCGGCGAGCGCCGCAACATTTGCGTCGTTGTCGATGAACACCGGCAGGCCGACGTGCTCGTGCATCAGGTCGCGGATCGGCACCCCGCTGATCGGCAGATTGACCGCGTTGATCGCGAACCCGCGCTCACGGTCGATCGTGCACGGGATCCCGAGACCGGCCGCAAGCACGCCCGGGCGAGCAGCCCTGGCTTCGTCGAGTTCCCGGCGGAGGTCGGCGAGCAGCTCCTCCTGGCTGAGGCCGAGCGACGGCTCCTTGTTGCGGTAGGACACCTGCTGATCGCCATCGACCACACCGACGGCCATCTTGGTTCCGCCCAGATCGACTCCGATCGCGTCGCCCGCGATCATGTCCTTGCCGTTTGCCGAGGTTGCATACGCCAGTATTGATAGCTGCTGATGGCAGCCGACCAACCGCCGGGAGGCGAACAGACGCCTGGCGGCGGCGATCCGCCTCCGGACTACAAGGTCTATCGATCCCGGCGCGGCCTGGGCGGCGGGGCCGATCTCTCGAAGCTCAAGGAGCGCTTGAAGCGGGCCTCAGGCGACACCGGCAAAGGCGATCAACTGCCGCCTCCGGCCCCCGGCCCGTCGGCCCCGTCCGCCCGCAGTCCGCGACGCTGGCTGCGCTGGATCGTGCTCGGAATCGTCGGCTGGACCCTGATCAGCATGATCTCGTTCGCGATCTCCGCCCAGATCCAGAAGGGCAAGCTGGCGGGGAACGTCGGCGACAAACTCGACGGAAACCCGTTCCTCTCCGCCATCCCGCAGAACATCCTGGTGCTGGGAACGGACGTGCGGGCACCAGAGTTCGCTTCCGACGACGAGGCGGCGGCCAAGGGCTGCTACGAGGCGGCGGCCGCCGGCAAGGCGCCTCCGGCCGATTGCGAGCCGTACAGGGCGGACACGATCATGGTCGTGCGCGCAGGCGGCACGACATTCCGCCGGCTCTCGATCTCCCGGGACACACTGGCCGCAATCCCCGGGCACGACACCCAGAAGATCAACGCTGCCTACGCCTTCGGCGGCGCCGCCCTGCAGGTCAGAACCGTCGAGGACTTTCTCGGGATCGAGATCGACCACGTCGCGATCGTCGACTTCCGCGGGTTCCGCGAGTTCGTCGACGCGCTCGGAGGGATCGAGGTCGATCTGGACGAGCCCGTCTGCGCCGAGGTCTCCGGCGGGGCCGCGAACGGAGGCATCACTCTCGACCTCCCCAAAGGCCAAAGCGACCTCGACGGCCTGCAGGCGCTGGCGCTGGCCCGCACCCGAGTAAGCGACTGCGACGGCGACGGCAACGCCGACGCCCCCCTGCCCGACCTCTTCCGCGCCGAGCTCCAGCAGGCGGTGATCTCCGGCATCAAGGGCCGCCTCACCGACCCCCTCCGCCTCCCGATCAACTTCATCAAGGGGCCGCTGATCGCCTGGAACGCCCCCAAAGCCCTGGTCAGCGACATGGGCGCCCTGACAATGCCCCAGCTGATGGTCCCCGTCCTCCTCGGCGGCGGCTCAGCCGCCGAGATCCTCGAACCCACGGGCGCCGACGTCGCGGGCAACCTGATCGTCCCGGTCGAAGAGTGCATCGCCAAGGTGACTGAGCTGACCGGCGACGAGCCACCAGAGACGCCGGTGTGCTCGCCGGGCTGACACAGGCTTCCGTGCGGGCGCCGCGAGCTACTTGTCGCTGCTCGTCTTGCTCTTTGAGTCCGAGGACGAAGATGAAGACGACGAAGAGCTCGAATCTGAGCTTTTCGAATCCGAGCTCTTGGATTCCTTGGAGCCCGAGTCTTTGGAACCACTGCCGTCGGAATTGGCCGGGACCGACTTCTTCTTTGCGTAGTCGGTCGTGTAGAAGCCCGAGCCCTTGAAGTGGACCGCGACGGGCCGGAAGATCCGCCCGACCGGTTTGCCGCAGACTTCGCACTCGGTCACGGGGTCGTCGGCCATCCTCTGGAAGACCTCGAACTCGTGGCCGTCTGCGCACTTGTATTCGTAGATGGGCATGGGGCGGCGATTATCGCAGGGCGCATTCAGGCTCCCGAAAGCTGGCGGAGCGGCCCCCTTTGGCGCAAAGCGACGGCCGGCGTCAGCCGTCGTCGTTGGACTGCACCAGCGAGACGCCGGTCGATTGCCAGATCAGCCAGATGGCGACGTGGCGGCCTACGCGCAGGGGTCCCGTCAGGATGTCGGTCATAGTCCCACTTCTGTCCGGTCCTATATTGCTGAACGGATGCGTGGGCATTGTGACGTACAGATCGGTCTCATGCGCCGAAACCTTTACCCCTTCTAGACCGGGAATTCCCAAAATGGGCGAAACGCAGGCAAAAGACGCACCAGCCGATGGCGCAGAGGTGACGCTCGACGAGGTCGTTGCGCTCTGCAAGCGCCGCGGTTTCATCTTCCAGTCCTCCGAGATCTACGGCGGGCTTGCCTCGACCTACGACTTCGGGCACTACGGCGTGCTGCTGAAGAACAACGTCAAGGCCGAGTGGTGGCGGGCGATGCTTCGCGGGCGAGACGACATCGTCGCCCTCGACTCGGCGATCCTCCAGCACCCGCGCGTCTGGGAGGCCTCGGGGCACCTCGAAGGCTTCACTGACCCCCTCGTGCAGTGCCTGGGCAAGTGCAAGAAGCGCTGGCGTGAGGACCATATTCGCGACGAGCAGCTCGGTGCCGAAGATGCCGAGGGCGAAATCAAATGCCCTCAATGTGGCGGCGATCTGACCGAGCCTCGCCAGTTCAACCTGATGTTCAAGACCCACATGGGTCCCGTCGAGGAGTCGGGCGCCGTCGTCTACCTGCGCCCGGAGACCGCACAGGGAATCTTCATCAACTTCAAGAACGTGCTCCAGTTCGCCCGCAAGAAGCCACCCTTCGGCATCGCCCAGATCGGCAAGTCGTTTCGCAACGAGATCACGCCGGGCAACTTCATCTTCCGCACGCGCGAGTTCGAGCAGATGGAGATGGAGTACTTCACCCCACCCGACGAGGTCACGAAGTGGCACGAGCACTGGATGGCGGAGCGGATGCGCTGGTACACGGACCTCGGGATTCGCCCGGCGAAGCTGCGCCTGCGTGCGCACGGCGCCGATGAGCTCTCCCATTACTCGAGCGCCACATCCGACATCGAGTACGAGTTCCCGATGGGCTTCTCCGAGCTCGAGGGGATCGCCAACCGCGGCAACTTCGACCTCACCCAGCACGCCAAGTTCTCCGGCGAGAAGCTCGAGTACTTCGACCAGCAGTCGGGCGACCGTTACGTCCCCCACGTGATCGAACCCGCCGCCGGAGTTGATCGCGCGGTTCTGGCCTTCCTGACCGATTCGTACGAGGTCGAGGCCGTCGATGGGCGCGAGCGCACCGTCTTGCACCTGCACCCGCGCCTGGCGCCGGTGAAAGTGGCCGTACTGCCGCTCGTCAACAAGGAGGGCATGCCGGAGAAGGCCCGCGAGATCTTCAAGTCGCTGCCCGATGCACTCGCCGCCGAGTACGACGCGGGCGGCTCGATCGGCAAGCGCTACCGCCGCCAGGACGAGATCGGGACACCTTGGGGCGTGACCGTCGACGGCCAGACGATGGAGGACGGCACCGTCACCCTTCGCGACCGCGACTCGTTGGAGCAGGTGCGGATTCCGGCGTCGGAACTGGCTGAGGAGCTCAGTGGGCGACTCGCCGCCAGCTGGACAACCCCGAAGCTCGGTTGAGCGCACTGGCATCGTTTCCCGTCGAGGGATAGGCTGCCGCAGCAGATGGATGCAACACGGCACTCGAGCTGGAGGGGACGGCGTCGGTCGGCGGTAGCCGCATCGCTGGTGCTGGGTACGTCACTCGCGTTTGCCGCCGGCTGCGGCGGCAGCGACCCGGACCCGCCCGATCCGATCCTCGAACGAGGCCCCGCACCACCTGGTGGCTCGATTGTCTCCTCGCCGTCGACGCTGCGCGCGCGTGAGGGCTTCAAGAGCCTTGGCGGCCTCGAAATCAACTCGAAGGCGGCGGGCGAGGCGCTCGTCGTGGGCATGGCGGTGCTTGACAAGGGCTCCCCTGTGATGCGTCTGGTTGTCAACGACGAGCCGGTCGAAAGCGGCGGGAAGTTGTTCAGGGGTGGTGGAGGCGCGGTGGCCACCATCTGGTGCTCGTGCGAACTCGAGACCGGCCTCAACAACGTCAGGCTCGAAGCCAAGAGCAAAAAGGGCAGCAAGCTGGGCACTCGCTCGCTGATGGCCTGGACCCCCGCGGCCGGCAACGACCTTCCGACCGGCGAGCTCGTGACCTCCGTCGGCGTCGAGGAGGACCGCATCGGCATCAACCCCTCCGGCTCGGTGATGGCGACCACCGAGCTGGAAGAGGATGTTGACCAGGTCCTGGTGCTCGCCGCCTACCGCTCGCCGGACGAGACGAGCGCCAGCCCACAGGCGATCCGCACGACCGCCCTGCTCGGTGGTGAGGCCATGAACGAGGTCGCGAATGCCTCGATGCCGGACGGCCGCCTGGCGGTCTACTACTCCGAAGACCCGGCTCCAGCCGGCACGGAGATCGCGCTGGTGGGCGTCACGGTCACCGGCAGCGCGCATGCGCACGCGACCACGCTCGCCGTCTGCCCCTGCGGGCTCGACTGACCCGCGTCCAAGCCCAGCGGTTGTGTGAGATTGCTCACACAACGCGCCAATCGCAGCGCCGAACCCGTCCCAGGCCCCCCTGCGTGGCCTAGAGTCACCATCTAACCAGTCGGGTAACGGGGGCTACCAGGAGAGAGAGGCGTCGATGACAAAGATCGCGAGCGCAGCCACGGCCGGCGCTACCACCAGCAACGGGAGCCGCGATCCCTCGGGGCAGGCCGCCGCGATGATCAGCTACGACGATCTCTACCGGCGCTGGGAGGAGGGCAACTGGAAGGCTGCCGCGATCGACTTCAGCGCCGACCAGGCGGGCTGGGACGCGCTCTCGGACATCCAGCGGCGCTCGGCCCTCTGGATCTACTCGATGTTCTTCTACGGCGAGGACTCCGTCGCCGACAACCTCTCCCCCTACATCGACGCGGCGCCGCTCGAGGAGCAGAAGTACTTCCTCGCGACGCAGCAGGTCGACGAGGCCAGGCACTCGATCTTCTTCGCTCGCTTCTTTCGCGAGGTGATCGGCGTCGAGGGCTCCTACGCCGACGGGCTCGCCGCCACCCTTCCCCAGCTCAACTGGGGCTACCGGAACGTCTTCGATCGGCTCGACCAGATGGCCGACGAGCTGCGCGCCGACCGCTCGTTGCCGAAGTTTGCGCAGGCGATCGCCCTGTACCACATGGTCGTCGAGGCAACGCTCGCACAGCCCGGACAGCACTTCATCGAGGACTTCTTCGTCAGGGAGGGCTCGATGCCCGGATTCAGCGAGGGCATGAAGAACGTCTCCCACGACGAGCAGCGCCATATCGCCTTCGGCGTACGCGCGCTCGCCGACTGCTTTGCGGCGACGGACGAGTGCAGGCAGGCCGTAGTCGAACTGCTGCGAGAGGTGCTGCCCTACTCACTGTCGGTGTTCGTACCGCCTGACTGGGATCGCGAGTACACGCGCTGCTACGGCTTCGAGATGGAGGACATCTTCGCCTTCGGCCTGCAGTCGGTCGAGGCCAAGTGGCGCTCCGCGGGCTACCCGATCGACGAGATGCCCGGCGACGTCTTTCCCTTCGACTACAACGCTCTCACGCGAGGAGCGCGCCAAGCGGGCGATCCGCATGCTCGAGGCAGGCATCGTCGGCCAGCCCAACCTCAACCCCGACTCCTCGCTGCAGACCCAGGAGCTCTTCTTCGACGTCGTCGCCCGGTCGATCGACCACGAGGCGGCCGGATCGAACCCACTGACGATCCAGTGGCGCTTCAGCGACGCCGCCCCGTGGCACGTCAGGGTCGACAACGGATCTACCGCGGCGGTTCAAGGAGAGGCGGCGAAACCGGACCTCACGTTCGAGACCAACTGGCGCCAGTGGATTGAGGTCTCGAGCTGGGGCGCCGACCCCCGCCGGGCGATGCTCGCCGGCAAGATCAAGCCTCGCGGCAACCCGCTGGCGTTCCTGCGCCTGCAGCGGATCCTCCCCCGCTAGCCGGCTGGAAGCCCCCCGCTGCGAGGGAGACGGCATCGAAGAGGCCGCGTCGATAGGCTCGCCGCGTGAGCGAGGTCTTCCGTACGCCGGATGAACGATTCGAAGGGCTCCCGGAGTACGAGCTGGAACCCAGTTACCGCGAGTGGGAGGGGCTGCGCCTCGCCCACGTCGACGAGTCTCGCGGGGAAGGCGGAGGCAACGGGCCGATCGTGCTGCTCCACGGAGAGCCGACCTGGTCCTATCTGTGGCGCAAGGTGATGCGGCCGCTGGTCGATGCCGGACACCGCTGCATCGCGCCCGATCTCGCCGGCTTCGGCCGCTCTGACAAGCCGACGGACGTCGCCTGGTACAGCTACGACCGCCACTGCGCGTCGATCGCGGACCTGCTGGAAGCGCCTCGACCTGCGCAACGTGACGATGGTGCTGCACGACTGGGGCGGCCCGATCGGCCTTCGCGTCGTCGCCGACAACAGGGATCGGATCGAGCGGATGGTCGTCATGGACACGGGCATCTTCACCGGGCACCAGACGATGAGCGACGCCTGGTGGTCGTTTCGCAATTTCGTCGAGCGCACCGAGGACCTGCCGATCGGGATGCTCGTGCGGGGGGCCTGTGCAACCGATCCGGGGGATGACGTGATCGCCGCCTACGAGGCGCCGTTCCCGACGCCCGAATCGAAGGCCGGGACGCGCGCCTTCCCGCTGATGCTCGCCACGGAGCCTGATGCTCCGGGAGCGAAGGCGGGGCGCGATGCGCTCGAGGCCCTGCAGGCCTCGTCCCCGCCGACGCTCGTGCTCTGGGCCGACGGCGACCCGATCATCCCCGTCAAGGCGGGCGCACGGCTGTCGGAGAAGCTCGGCTGGCCCGAACCGGAACTGATTCCGAACGCCTCCCATTTCCTTCAGGAAGATCAGGGCGAGCTGATCGGCCAGCGAATCGCCGAATGGCTCTCGAGCGGCGAGTAGTCGGCCACTGGCCCGCTGTTTCGTAACCCGCTCGCTCCCGGGCTCGGCGCTGGAGCGGCTGAGCGCGACGCATGAGGTCACGATCTGGCCTGCACGGCAGGCCCCGGGCCGGGGTGAGCTGCTGGACGGTGTGCGCCACTCCGAGGGCCTGCTCTCCCTGCTGACCGACCGGGTGGACGCCGAGCTGATCGCCGCGGCACCACAGCTGCGAGCGATCTCCAACTACGCCGTCGGCGTTGACAACGTGGACGTGGCGGCCGCGACCGAGCGAGGCATCCCCGTCGGCAACACGCCCGACGTGCTGACCGAGTCGACGGCCGACCTGGCCGTTGCGCTGATGCTGGGGATCGGGCGGAGGCTGAGCGAGGGCGAGCGGCTGATCAGAAGTGGGCAGTGGGGCACCTGGGAGCCGGGGCTGCTCCTGGGGCGCGACCTGCACGGATCGACCGTGGGGATCGTCGGCGGTGGGCGAATCGGGTCCGCGGTGGAGCGGCGGCTGGAAGGGTTCGACACGCGAGTGCTGGTTCAACGACGCACCGAGGGATGGCGGCTCGAGCGCCTACTGGCGGAGGCCGACTTCGTGTCGGTGCACCTACCGCTGAACGCTGAGACTCGTCACCTGATCGGTGAGCACGAGCTGGGGTTGATGAAAGAGACCGCCTTTCTCATCAACACATCACGTGGGCCGGTCGTGGATCAGGCTGCGCTGGGGAAGGCGCTACGCGAGGGCTGGATCGCCGGAGCAGCGCTCGACGTCACCGACCCGGAACCGCTGCCGGCAGACGACCCGTTGCTCGGGGCTCCGAACCTGCTCGTGGTGCCGCACATCGGCTCGGCGACGCACCGGACGCGGGAGGCCATGGCTGAGTTGGCGGTTGAGAACCTGCTGCTGGGGCTCGCGGGGGAGCAGATGGTGAGCTGCGTCAACCCAGAGGCTTACGAGGGAGGTTTCTAGCAGCGGCGGTTTTGGGTCGTGTGTCGTTTGGGCGGCGTATATCGACGTTAAAACGACGCACGTCAGGTTTCGGGCTCATTTGAGGGAAATCGACGCCTCCAGGCCCTCGAAGCGGCCGATATCGGCGACCTCCTTCTCAAGGTCCCCCCCAACCAGCAGTCGTTGGTGTCCCGGGAAGGCCTCGACCCGAACGTCGATCTTCCCCTTGCCGCGCTTCACGCCCCAGGTTCCCACCGCCGCCCCGTCAATCAGCACCGTCGGCCGCAGCATTCCGCCCCCGGGCATCAGGCGCTTCCAATCCTCCCCCTCAGCGATGAAGTCGCGCTCCCTGTAGCCCATCAGGTACGTGTCCCAGCCGGGCAGGAGGCGCAGCGTGCCCTGCGGCACGGCGCGGGCGCGGCCCTTCAGCGCCCACGCCTGCTTCTCACCGATCCTGACCTCGCGGATCAGCCCTCCGATCGCGCTCAGCCCGGCGCGGATGTCGCGCAGCGGCAACCCTGCCCAGCCGGCGAAGTCGGCTGCCGTGGCCGGTCCGAACGCCCTCAGATAGCGCAGCGCCAGCTCGCGCAGACCAGCGTCGCGGTCGTGCTTGGGACGCGGGCCCAGCCAGTCCTCGGAGAGCACCAAACATGACCGGCCGCCCTTGTCGGGGCCAAGACAGGCCCACCCACTGGTCACCGCCAGGCGGAAGAGGTGCATGCGCTTCTCTGCTCTGAGCTCGATGCCCTTGGCGGCCAGCAAAGCCGTGAGCTCGTCACGGCTCAGCGCGCCGTCGCGGCCGAGCGCCTCCCTGATTGCTCGCTCTGCCACCGGTATCTCTCGGGGCTCCATGCCCAGTTCAACAAGTCGCTTACGGGAGGTGGCCGTCATCGCCGGCTCAAAGAACGGCACCATCCAGCCGACGTCGTCAGCCGCCAGCAGGTGCATCGTGCTGCGCATCGCCCAGGTGCGAATCAGGGAGCGCTCCTCGGTGCGGGCGCGATCGACGTCTGCGGCGGTCAAGCCCGGGTGGCGCGCCCGGAAGGCGAAGCGGCCCGCGGTCGGCTCCTGCGCCTGGGCACCGGCGATCTGGTGGGCGACATCGGCAGGGTGCCGCAGTCCCGACGGCCGGTGCAGCAGCTGCGCGCCCGTCCGCAGCAGCGGCAGGCGCCTGGACTCAATCGCGACCGGGCTCAGAGCTGGTCCAGCACTCGCCGGCGCTGCTGGCGGTACTCGGCGTCGGAGAGCACGCCCTGAGCCTTGAGCTGGTCGAGCTGGTCGAGTTGCGCCTTGACGGCGCCCGCGTCCGTCACCGGACCCGAGGCTCCTCCGCCGGCGATCGCCGCGCCCTCCCCGAGGGCCGCACCCGTCAGGGCCTCGAAGTCGATCCCGTTGGATGCAAACGCCTTCATCAGCGACTCCTGAAGCCCCGGCACAGCAGAGGCGTCGACCTGACCGGGATCCTCGGGGTCCACACCGGCCTGGCGCAGGGCAGCCATCACGTCATCGCGAAGCCCGGAGACATTGCGCAGGTCGATCGACTGGTGTGGGACACTGGACCCGGTTCCTGCGATGGCACCGAGCACGTTCTGCCAAGCGCCGCCGATCTCCTGCGCCTGAGCCCCGGTGCGCTCGGGCGTTGCGCCGAGGGAGACCGACCCGCCCCCGCCCTGGATTTCACCGATCGCCGACTCCACCGATTCGCGATCCCGGCGCCTGCGAAAGAAATCGAACATCCCCATCGGGAAAGATCGTAATCCCTGCTGACGTCATTCGGCAGCGCCCCGCGCGACAGCGACCGCGAGCTCGCGTTCGCGCTGCCGGACGCCATCGCCGGAGTCACCGGCCTGCGTCCCGCCTTCCGGCCCTGGGTCCGGTTTGGCGGCCGAGTTGCCCTCGAAATCGAGGTTGGGAAGGATGCGGTCCAGCCAGCTGGGCAGCCACCAGTTCCATTTGCCCATCAGCTGCATCGTCGCCGGCACGAGGATCAAGCGAACGAGCGTCGCGTCGAGCGCGATCGCGACCGCGTTGCCCATGCCCAGCTCCTTGATCGAGGGCACACCGGTGAGCACGAACACCGCGAAGACCGCGGTCATGATCAGCGCGGCAGAGGAGATCGTCCGCGCCGACGTGCTGAGGCCCTCAGCGACCGCGCGGCGGTTGTCGCCGTGGTCCTCGTAGCGTTCACGGATACGCGAGAGCAAAAAGACCTCGTAGTCCATCGAGAGGCCGAAGACCACCGCGAGCACCAGCGGCGGCGTCAGCAGGTCGATGTGGCCGAGGCTCTCGAAACCGAGGAAGCCGTCGAGCCAGCCCCATTGAAAGACAACGACAAGGATCCCGTAAGCGGCTCCGATTGAAAGCAGATTCATCGCCAGCGCCTTCAGGGGCAGCAGCAGCGAACGCAGCATCACCATCAGGACGAGGAACGAGAATCCGAGGATGAAGGCGAAGATCAACGGCATCGCCGAGGTGATCTGCTGACGGATGTCGGTGATCCGGGCCGTCTCGCCTCCGACCGAGACCTGGGCGCGCTGTGCCAGCGGCGAGCCGGGAACGACGTCGTCGCGAAGGCCGTTGACGTAGTCGACCGCCGTCTGATCGTCGGTCTCGGCGCGCTGCGTAACCGAGATCAGCGCCGCCCCGTCGCCGGCGCGCCGCTCGTCGACGTAGGCCGTCCCCGGCAGCGCCTCGATCTCGGCGATCAATTCGTCGGTCGCCTCACTGTTCGCCGGCATCGCCAGCTCGCCATCGTCGAACTCGGCGATCAACGTGACAGGATCGGCGCCTCCTCCGGTCCGCTCGGAAGCCAAGCCGGCTCCGACTCGAACGTCGTGGTCGGCGGGGAACTGGTCGAGCGCCCCCGTGCCGGTGTCGAGCGAGAGCACCGGGATCGCCATCACCAGCAAGACGGAGCTGGTCGCAACGACCGAGAGCACCGGCCGGCGCATAACGCGGGCCGTCCAGCGCTCCCAGAAGCCGGGGGAGTTTGGATTGGTGGATCCGGGGCGCCTGCGGCGATTGGAGACGAGTCGGCGGAATCCGAGGATCACCGACCAGACTGCGCCACCGGCCTCGATGCGCCTGCCGAAGATCCGGATCAGCGCCGGCAACAGGATGATCGCCGTCAGGATCGAGACGGCGACGACGACCATCGCTCCCAGCGCCATCGATCGCAGGGTCTGGTTGTCGACCATCCAGAGGCCGGCCAGCGAGATGATCACCGCCAAACCGGAGAACCCCACCGCCAGCCCCGAGGTTGAAAGTGCCTCCGCTCGCGCCTCGGCGGCACTTGCTCCTGCGCGCACTGATTCACGGAAGCGGGCGAGGATGAACAGCGAGTAGTCGATCGCCACCCCGATGCCGATCATCGAGGCCATGTTGGTGACAAAGACCGACATCTCCATCTGCTGGGAGAGCAGATAGATGACCGCCCCCGTGACGATGACGGAGACGAAACCGAGTGCCAGAGGAAGCGAGGCCGCGGCGAGCGAGCCGAAGACGGCGAGCAGGATCAACAGCACGATCGGGAAACCGATCACTTCGGCCTTCTCGAGGTCCTCCTTGGAGAGCTCCTGCAGACCCGCCCAGGCGGCGTGCTGCCCGGTCAGAAAGGTGGTGACACCGTCCACGGTCGTACCAGGATCGACAGCCTCGCGAAGCTCGGAGCTCGAGTCGACGAGCTGGTCGCTGGGAACGTTCGACTGGATCGGGACCACGGCGACGCGACCCGCCTGCAGCTGCTCGCCCGCGGTCGCAAGGACCCGCGGATCGATGGTTGCTCCGTTGATCTCGGCGACGTCAGCGACGAGCCGCTCGGTTGCGGCGCGGGCCTGCGCGATGGTTGCCTCACCCTGCGGCCGCAGAACGGCCCCCATGGCCGCCCCGCCGTGCGTCGCGAACTTTGACTCGAGCGCGGACTCGGCACGCCCGGATTCGCTCCCCGGCACGTCGAAGCCGCCACCGGTGAGATCCTCGGTCTGTCGCGACGCGAGCGGAATCGCGGCCACGACGACGAGCAGCCAAACGCCGACCACCCACCAGCGCCGGCGAGCGAGGAAACCGGCGAGTCGAACCATGCCGTTGCGCATCAGACGAATCTAAACCGCTCGGTTGAGAATCTCTGTGAGGCTGGTCACGCAGTTCACCCGACGATCCTTCTCGTCAGGCGACAGCGGCGCTGCCTACGCGGTCGTGGTCCTCTCGGCGTCGAGGAGCGCTTCTTCGGCGAGAACTACGATCGCCATCGGGATCCGTTGCGCCGACGCCGGCCGATCGACGGCCTCGCGCGACGCGGCGCCGACTGAAGCGCTACGAAGCCGAAGTCGCGGACGGCGCGGTGTTGACCGTCGTCGTCGAGGTGTACTCGAACTCTTCTTCGGGACCGAAAAGCCGATCAAGCAAAGCCTTACGGGCTCCCTCGCTGAGGACGAGCACGGCGACTGTGCCGACGATGCCGATCAGCAGCAGGCGCTTGAGCGGGCTACCGCTCTCACGCTTGCCGCGCAGACGGTCGCCTGCGTCACGAAGTGCTTCGGCTGTCTGGCGCAACTCCTTCTGAGTCTTCTTGTCGTCCATCAGAGCCTTCGCCGGGCCCTTGCCGTTCGACATACGGCCGTAGGCGCGCTGCGCCGAGTCGTAGGCGACGCGGAGATCGTCCCGCAGCACCTCGTCCTCGATCAGACGCTGGACGTATGGATTTTCCCGAATTGCGGCCGCGGCCTCAGTGGCCTTCTCGGCCGAAGTCTTGGCCCTGCTTCTCTGCGCCATCAACACCTCTCCTAAGAATCAACTCTCGACTGGGTTTGCAGCATATCTAGCCAAGGCGTGCCAGGTAGAGATCCTGGCCGATCGCGTCAACCTCGGGGGAGAAGTCGACGAGCTCGAAGCCGCCCAGCAGGCTCTGCTCGGCATAGGCTCGAGGGTGAAACGCGGCGCATCCGTTGGTGCCCGCCAGCTTCCCCAGCCGGACAACCGCCTCCCCCCGGCGAAAGGCGGTCAGCTCGGCTGGGGCCAACTTGGGCTCATAGCTAGCACCCATCAACGTCACCAGCAGGTGTCCGCCGGGCTTCAGCACCCGGCGCAGCTCCTCGGCCCACGCGGCCTGCAGATCGAGCGGCAGGTGGGTGAAGACCGAGATCGCGTAGACGAGATCGAAGCTCGCGTCGGGATAGTCGAGGGGCGGCGCAACCTGGCTGCGGCGCGTCGTCACCCCGGGCAGGTTGGCCTGGCACCAAGCGACCAGCTCCCGGTTGTAGTCGACGCCGTGAACGGCGGCATCGCGCAGCGCCGGCCAGTGGCGAGTGAGCCGCCCGCAGCCGCATCCGAAGTCGAGGATCGCAGCCTCGCCGCCGAGCTCGGAGCCGGCCGCTCGCACCCGCTCGGCGATCATCTCCGCGGTGAGGCGACCGCCGTCGATGAACTGCTCGAGATCGGTGTTGTGGGCGACCAGGTAGCGCAGCTCGGGCGGCGGCACTGGGATCCCGTCCCGCTCCTGCGGAGGCTCTGCGTCCAGGCCGCGCAGCCGCAGACGGCGGCGCAGGCGGTAGGCCGGCTCGAGCAGCCCGACCGCATCAAGCGCGCGCGAGCCACGGTCGATCAGCGTACGTCGTGCGTGAGGCCCTGGCATGGGCGAGAAGTTAGTGGCCGGGGTGTGGCCGCCCGGATGTCGGCCTGGGCCGTCGGACTCCGGCCGTCGGCGCCGACCCCTAAGTGAAGCCCAGGAAGGCGTTCCAGGACGGCTTGTGGCTGCCGTCCACCTTGTTGAGGCCGGCGAAGGGGCAGTTGGGGCACGAGCTCTGATCCTTGGGGGCATCCCGCAGCGAGAACCAGTTGACCGTGTCGAGGCGATACCTGGTACGCACCCTGAGCAGCGCCTTAAAGGCCTGGCGCAGCGTGTTCTTCTGGCCCTGCACGCCCTTGGCGAGCAGGCTGTTGTTCGGCGGGTTCGAGGACCAGCCGAGCTCGGTGATCGCCAGCGGCTTGCGGCCGTCGCCGTGCTCACGCATCACCTGACGGACCTGGTCTACGACCTTGATCAGGCCGCTGACGGTACGCGAGTAAGGATGCACGGCGGCGATCGTGAAGGCTGTCTTGGCTCCCCTGATCTGGTAGAGCTTTTCGAGAAACGCGACCGCGGGAATCCGGCCCCTGATCGCGCCCTTGTCGGGGCTTGCAAACAGGCCCGCGATCATGATCTTGGCCTGCCTGTGGGCGCGGCGAATCACCGCTCCGGTCGCCTTCAGCAGCTGCACGTACTTCGCCACGTTCGGCTTCGGCTTCCAGTAAGTCGGCGAGGTCGGCTCGTTCCAGACCTGCCAGACGCCGACTGGCTTGGCGCGGTTTCCGGGGTACTGCGCCTGGTAGGTGCCCTTCCAGTACACGCCGCCCGGCTTGTAGCGCTTGACGGCGGCGCTGACGAAAGTCTGCCAGCTCTTGCGCGCGCTCCCACTGAGCGGGGGCTTCGAAGACTTGCCGAAGAGGAACGGAAGCGGCTGCGCGCCGGCCTGGGCGGCCCCGCCGATTTCCTGGTCGAGTTGACTCCAGTTGCAGGAGCCGCCGACCGAGCTGGCGCCTGCACTGCCGGGGGTGCACTTGCCCGAACCGCCCTGGATCAGGCTCTGCACGGCCGCGATGCGGACGCTGTCGGGATTGGCCTGGCGCAGCGCCGGCGCGTCAATGGTCGCGGTATAGCCCTGCAGGACCAACCCGAAGAGACTCGCACCTGGCTTTGCCTTCGGCGACATGGTGGGCGCGGCGCCGGCCTGCGTCCTCGCCCCGAACACGACCAGCACGGCAATCAGCGCCGCGGCGGCGGCCAGTGAGCCAGTTCGTGTAGTCAGACCGTGCGTCATCGCGTGAAGGAGCGGAAGATGCCGTAGGCGGGCTTCTGCGCCCCCGAGACCTCCATAATGCCTGAAAAGGGGCAGTTGGGGCAACTCTCACCGGGACCGCCGACCGGAATGTCTCGCAGCGAGAACCAGTTGACGGTGTCAAGACGCAACTTTGAGCGGGCGCGCACGAGGGCCTTGAAGGCCGCCTTCATCGTCGTCGCCTGCCCCTGCAGGCCCTTCGCGAGCAGGCTGCCGTTCGGATCGTTCGACGACCAGCCCAGCTCCGTGATCGCCAACTTGGTGCGCGAGTCACCTGCCTCGGACATCACCTCACGGATCTGCTCGACCTGGTCGAGCATGCCGCCGACCTCACGGGAGTACGGATGCAGGGCGACGAGATCGAAGCTCTCGGCCGCACCGGGCACGTTGTAGAGCTTCTCGAGGTACGGCACAGCCGGGATGCGGCCGCGGATCGCGCCCCTGTCAGAACTCGCGAACAGGCCGGCGAGCATGATCTTCGCGCCGCCGTCAGCGGCGCGGAGCGTGTCTCCCGAGAGCCTCAGCAGCTTCGCGTAGGTCTTCGGGTTCGGCTTCGGCTGGAAGTACGCGGGTGAGCCGGGCTCATTCCAAATCTGCCAAACGCGCACCGGCTGCTGCGGAACGCTCGGGAACTCCTTCCAGAACGCTCCGCCCGGACCGTAGCGCCCGGCCGCGGCGGTCAGGAAGTCCTTCCAGCTCTGCGCGGCCGCGCCTCTGACGGGCGGCTTCGACGAGTTCCCAAACATGAACGGCAGCAGTTGAGCGCCCGCCGCGGCGGCGCCGCCGACGATCTGGTCGATGCCGGTCCACACGCAACCTCCGCCAGTCGCGGTGCAGGCACCGGCGTTGGTCTGAACGAGGCTCTGGGCGATCAGGAAGCGGACGCTGTCCACATTCAGGTCCTGCAGCGCTGCGCCGTCGATCTCGCCGTGATAGTCGCCCTGCATGACGACGCCGAAGATCTTGGCGCCGGGCTTGGCATGGGGTGTGCGCTCGGCTTTGCTCTCGCCGACGGCGAGCAGCGCCATGAATCCCGCCATGGCGGCGATCGCAGCTACAACTGCGATCAGGCGCGACGTTGTGCTCGTTGTGGTCTGGCTCATCAAGTTTGGTCGCCGCGATGGTGCCTGGCGCTCCTGCCTTAACCGTATCGGCAGCTGAAAGTAGCGCCTTAGCCCGCCGAGGTCGTGAGCTACCGGGGTTAACCGGAAAGCGCCCGTTCTAAAACAACCGAGACGTCATCGACGTAGACAAACTCCAGATTCCCGCGCTCGTGATCGGGAATCTCAGCCACGTCGCCCTCGTTTCGGGAGGGCACGATCACGGTCTTGATCCCGGCTCGCTGGGCGGCGAGCGCCTTTTCCTTGAGCCCGCCGATCGGCAGTACCTGGCCGGTCAGAGTCACCTCGCCGGTCATCGCGAGATCGCCGTGGACGGGACGGCCCGAGACCAGGGACGCGAGCGCGGTCGTGATCGCGATCCCCGCCGATGGCCCGTCCTTGGGTACGGCGCCGGCGGGCACGTGTACGTGGATGTCGTGGGTCGCGAACCAGTCTTCCCCGAGCTTGGGCGCAACCTTGTCGACGTGACTTCGCACGTAGGAAAGTGCCGCTTGGGCCGACTCACGCATTGCGTCCCCGAGCAGTCCGGTCAGGGTCAGGCCTCCCTTCCCCGGCATCGAACTCGCCTCGACGAAGAGCACGTCGCCACCGGTCGGTGTCCAGGCGAGCGCGGTTGAGACGCCCGGCACCTTTGTGCGGCGTCTGGATTCAGAAAAGACACGTCGTTTGCCGAGCAATTCGCGCACACGCTTCGCCGATACGGCCACCTTCGATTTGGCGCGGCCCTCCGCGAACTCGCGAGCGAGCTTGCGAGCGACGGTCCCGATCTCGCGTTCGAGGTTCCGCACCCCCGCCTCGCGCGTGTACTCCTCGATGATCGCCCGCAGAGCGGCGTCGGAGAAGCTGATCTGGGACGGCTTCAGCCCGTTCTCGGTGATCTGGCGGCCGACCAGGTAGCGGCGCGCGATGTGCAGCTTCTCGTCGAGCGTGTAGCCCGCGAGCTGGATCACCTCCATGCGATCGAGAAGCGGCGACGGAATCGGCTCGAGCATGTTCGCGGTGGCGATGAAGATCACCTCCGAGAGATCAAAGTTGAGGTCGAGGTAGTGGTCGCGGAAGCTGTCGTTCTGGGACGGATCCAGCACTTCGAGCATCGCGCTTGCCGGGTCGCCGCGGAAGTCGGCGCCCATCTTGTCGATCTCGTCGATCATGAACAGCGGGTTGCGGGTGCCGGCGTCGCGCAGGGCGCGCAGGATCGTGCCGGGCATCGCACCGATGTAGGTGCGGCGATGCCCGCGGATCTCGGCCTCGTCACGGACGCCGCCCACTGAGATGCGCTCGAAGTTTCGCCCGAGTGCCCGCGAGATCGACTTGCCGAGGCTGGTCTTGCCGACTCCCGGCGGGCCGACAAAGCAAAGAATCGGACTTCGAAACCCCGCTGCCTCCGAACCATCAGCTGAAGCAGCGACTGACTGCTGTTGGAGCTTGCGGACCGCCAGGTATTCGAGAATGCGGTCTTTGACCTTCTCGAGGTCGTAATGATCTTCGTCGAGGATTTTCCGGGCGTGCTTGATGTCGAGGTCGTCCTCTGAACGAGTCGCCCAGGGCAGTTCGACAAGCCACTCGAGGTAGCTGCGGATGACGCCGTACTCAGCGGCTGCCGGCGGCAGGCGCTCCAGTCGCGTCAGCTCACGCTCGGCCGCCTTGAGTGCATGCTCGGGCAGCTGGGCCGCCTCGATGCGCTCCCGGAGCTCGTTGACCTCCGCCTGCTGGTCATCCTCCTCACCCAGCTCACGCTGGATCGCTTTCATCTGCTCGCGAAGGTAGTACTCGCGCTGGCCCTTCTCGATGCCCTCCTGCACCTCGGACTGGATCTGGCTGCCGAGCTGTATCACCTCGAGCTCGCGGGCCAGGATCTCGGAGAGCCGGCGCAGGCGCCGGGTCACGTCGACCTCCTCGAGCAGTTCCTGCTTCTCGTCGGTGGAGATGCGCAGGGCGCCGGCGATCAGGTGGGAGAGCGCGGAGGGGTCGTCGACGTTGGTGACCGCGAGCTGGAGCTCCTCGGGCAGGTATGGGATCTGCTCGATGATCTCCGAGAAAGTGCGTTGCACGTTGCGAGTCAACGCCTCGAGTTGCTGTGAGGACTCGATCACGTCCGGAAGCTCCTCGATGCGCGCCACCAGGTAGGGACGCTCGGAGATGAACTCGGTGATGCGAACCCGCTGCATCCCCTGGACGAGGATCCGGATCGTCCCGTCGGGCACCTTCAACATGCGTACGACGACTCCGGCGACGCCGACGGTATGCAGCTCGTCGGGCGAGGGCTCGTCGAGTTCGGCGTCCTTGGAGGCGACCATCACCAAGGTGCGCTCTCCGGAAAGCACGTCGTTGACGAGCTTGATCGAGCGGTCCTGTCCGACGGCCAGCGGCGTCAGGGTGTCGGGATAGGTGACCATCTCGCGCAGCGGCAGCACCGGGAGCGCCGTCGGCAGCGGACGCTCCTGGCTGTCGCGCACGACCTGATCGATATCGGTCGACTCGACGATCTGGATCCCGGAGCCCTCGCTCTCGAAATCGAGCGGCTCGTTCGAGAATCCCCGAGGATCCAGTGGGTCCCCCGCCATGGTCCCCCTACTCCTCTTCGCCGGTGCGCTCGATTGGCACGCGCTTCGATGCCTTCCCCTGCAAAAGCGGCAACTCGATCCGCAACACGCCGTCCTCGTAGGTCGCCTTGGCCGATTCGGGGTCGACGTCGGCGTTCAGCTCGACGACCCGCCGGAAGTGGCCGGTGGCGATTTCGACCTGCTGGTAGACGCGCCCCTCCACCTCTCTCACCGGCCGCTCGCCCGCGATCACCATCGTTCGGCCCGAGATCTCGAGGCTGATCGCATCAAGCGCGACTCCGGAGATATCGGCCTTGACGACCGCCTTCGGCGGATCGCCGCAGTAGTGGACGTCGACACGCGGTGAGAACCCCGTGGCCTGCCGGGTCGTGAGCGGCGAGCGCTGCCAAAGGTCGCCGAAGAGCTCGTCGATCTCGCGACGCATGCGATCAAAGTTGGCGAAAGGATCGCGACGTTGAGCCATCCCTTGAGACCTTAGTGGGAGTCGAGTCGCTCAGACTTCGTAGACGGCGCCCTCGCGCGCCACCTCGACGGGCGCCCCGAAGCCCTCCGCACCCTGGTCACGCGCCCAAAGCTCGTCGAGCTCGTCTGAGATGTGGGTCAGCACCACCCGGCGTGCGCCCGCACGCCGGGCGTGCTCGCCCGCCTCCGAGGGAGTCAGGTGTCCGCGCATGCCGCTGCGTTCCGGACGCGGCAGCGTCGCCTCGACGATCAGCAGGTCGGTGTCCTTGGCGGCCTCGATCAGCTCGGGACCCGGCCTGCAATCGGCTCCGTAGGTCAGGCGCCCTCCGCCGTTGCGAGCACGAAAATCGATCGCATAGGTCTCGGTGAAGTGCGGCACCTGGTGGAAACTGACGTGCAACTCGCCCAGTTCGAGCGGGAGGTCGGGGTTGTACTCGCTGAGTGCGAAGGCGTTCTCCACGAGATCGTCATTGCCCCAGGCGCCGACGATGCGACGCATCGTCTTGGTCGAGCCGGGCGGCATGTTCAGGGTCGGTTTCGCCGGATTGTCAGTGCCCGGCCAGCGGTCAACCGGCACCGGCTGCTGGCGAGGCGCGTAGGTGAGCGCGTAGGAATAGGGCACGAGATCGAGGATGTGGTCCGCGTGCAAATGCGAGATCAGCACGTGGTCGATGTCCGTGTAGTCGCAGAACAGCCGCAGCTTCGCGAAGACGCCGTTGCCGCAATCGAGCAGCAGGCGCGTACTCCCCTCCTCAATCAGGTAGCCACTGCAGGCTCCATCCGCGTCCTGCCACGAAGGCGACTTGCCAAGCACTGTCACACGCATAGTGGCAATCGACCCTATCTCTGAAGCGACGCCGCGGTGCCAGGTTTCGTGCGGGAGGCGTCGCGAGGCTAGGCGGCGACCGCTACGTCGATGCTGCTCTCGCGAATCAGCAGAGCCGGCTGCAGCGGTGGCACGAGGCCCTCGGGGCGGTCGGGACGAAAGGTCGAGCAGGGGCCGCCGAGGTTGAGGGCGCAGAGGCCGCGGGTGCCGAAGAAGCACTGCTCGCAGCTGACGGTCTTACGCCTGCGCCCGGCCTTTGTCTGTGTTTTGGGCGCGACGCTGCGCGCTCCCATCGTGCTGCTCAATCCGGCCCCTTTCAACTCGTTCTGACTCCCGTCGACGACTATGCCATTCCTCCTTCCGTCCCGCCTGGGCGAAACACGCAATTCGCTGTTTATTCACAAATGAGCGTTTGCCTAATCCCCGCATACTGCGCGGGCCGTTCGGCAGGGCTCGGTCGACGACGTCCCGCCCCTGGTTCTACAATCGCGTCATGGCCCCAGAGCGCACCGAGCGCCTCAGCGCCTCTCCCCCGCTGTTCGAGAGCCGCTTCCTCGACTTCTTCTCCCGCATCCACCCGGGTGTCCCCGCCGCGATCTACTTTCCGGTGATCGGCGGGCTCTGCTGGCTGGCGACGAGCGACGGCGCCTCGGCTCTGAAAATCGTGCTGCTCGCCGTTGCGGGGTTCGGGCTCTGGACGCTTGCCGAGTACTGGCTGCACCGCAAGCTCTTTCACTGGGAGCCCGACACGCCCTGGGGTCACCGTATGCACTTCATCATCCACGGCGTCCATCACGAGCATCCCAACGACAAGCTGCGGCTGGTGATGCCGCCCGGGGCGAGCATCCCGCTGGCCGCCCTCTTCGGGGTCGCCTTCTGGCTGATCGGCGGCGTCGAGATCGGCTTCCCGATGTTCGCGGGCTTCCTGCTCGGTTACCTGATGTACGACTACACGCACTACTACCTGCATCACTTCGTCCCGAAGTCGGACTTCGGCAAGCGGCTGCGCGAAGCCCACATGCGCCACCACTTCCAGGACCACCGCTACGGCTTCGGCGTCTCCTCGCCGATCTGGGACGCCGTCTTCGGGACCCTGCCGCGCACCAAGCAACCGCGCGAGGACTGACGGGTCCTGACTAGGGCCTCCTGGCGGCCCTTGCCTGGGCCTTGACGGCGGCACCCGCCGCCTGCAGCGCCACGAGATCGGCCTCCGGAAGCTCGAGTTCGACGACCTCGGCGATGCCGTCGCGGTCGAGCCGGCACGGCACCGAGACGAAGGCGCCGTCCACGCCGTACTCGCCACGACAGAACGCCGAGCAGGAAACCAGGCCGCCGCCACTGGTGCCGAGAACCGCGTCCACAAGCGCCGTCGCCGCGGCGGCCGCCGAAAGCGGCTCCGGACCGCGGTCGCGTCGCGCCCCGGTGTCGATATTCGCCTCCCAGATTGCCTTCAGCCGGCCGGGCTCCAGATGGGATGCCAGCGGCACGCCGGCGACGCTCGCGGGGCCAAGCATGTGACCACCATGGCCGGCCACACCGAGGATGTTGAGGGCGACGTCGGCGACCGAACATCCGAGCCCCTCCGCGATCGCCAACCGCACCCTCGCAACAGCCTGCATCGCCCCGATGCCGAACACGCGGCCGCGTGGGAAGCCCGAGATCGCAAGCGCACAGTGACAGCCGACCTCCTGTGGCTCGGAGATCACGATCAGAACGGTGTCCGGCGATCGCTCGGTCAGGCCCCGGGCTGCGCGGGAGACGATCTCGCGGCAGCGGCGGATCGCATCCTCGGGCTCGAGCCCCGGATCGTCGGCCGGAGATTCCGCGATCACGCAGACGGCCGATCCCGCGCCCGCCTCGAATCCCTCTGCACCGCTCGCACGAGCATCCGCGCCGCTCACCGCCAGCGCCCGGTTGATGTCGAGTGCCCGCGACCGGGCCAGCCCGGGCTCGGGATCGATCAGCACCACCTCGAAACCACGCTCGGCCAAGCGCCGCGTGCACTCGACGCCGACGGCGTTGGCTCCGGCAATGCTCACCTTTCGTGAAACGGCTATCCCAACCTCGCTAATAAGTAAACGGTCATTTAGCTTCTTCCCCTACTGTTACCGCCTTGTACATAAGCAGCCAAACACAACCACCTTGTGCAGGGGAGGACCCTAAATGACTCCAAGTGGATCAAACGTCGTCGATCAGGCGCGCGACCTCATCAGGCAGCGCATCGACGAACTCGATGCGGAGCGGGCGGGGCTCGAACGAGCACTGGCGGATTTGAACGGTGGTCGATCGGCCCGTCGCCGACCCGGCCGTCCGCGTGGCTCCTCGAACTCGAAGCCTGCCGGCCGCAAGCGCCGCAGCGGCACCCGCGCCGAGCAGGCCGTCAAGCTCGTCGAGGAGAGCCCGGGCATCGGCGCCGGCGAGATCGCCAAACGGCTGGGCATCGCGCCGAACTACATGTACAGGGTGATGAACGAGCTGGAGAAGGAAGGCCGCGTCCGCAAGGACGGGCGCAAGTACACGGTGCCCCAAACGGCCTAGCTCGTCGGCCGCCTCGTCGGGGGGGCGGCTACTCACTCGTTCCTAGATAAGCCCCAGTCCGTCAACCGCGTCGCGCTCCTCCTGGAGCTCTGCGACGGTGGCGTCGATGTGCCGGCGCGAGAAGTCGTCGATCTCGAGACCCTGGACGATCTCGTAGGCGCCGCCCGCACAGGTGACCGGGAAGCCGGAGATGATGCCCTCGGGGACGCCGTAGGAACCGTCCGAGGGGATCGCCATCGAGACCCAGTCACCGTCCGGGGTGCCGAGCGCCCAGTCGTGGACGTGGTCGATCGCCGCGCTCGCCGCTGAGGCGGCGCTCGAGGCGCCGCGGGCGTCGATGATCGCGGCTCCGCGCTTGGCGACTGTCGGAATGAACTCGTCGGCGATCCAGGCCTCATCGCCGACCGCGTCCCATGCGGAGCCTCCGTTGACCTCGGCGTGGACGAGGTCGGGGTACTGGGTCGTCGAGTGGTTGCCCCAGACGGTCATCTTCTTGATCGCCGTCACCGGGACGTCTAGGCGCTTGGAGAGCTGCGCCATCGCCCGGTTGTGGTCGAGGCGGACCATCGCGGTGAAGCGCTCGTTAGGTACATCCGGAGCATTCGACATCGCAATCAGGGCGTTCGTGTTCGCGGGATTGCCAACGACAAGCACCTTGATGTCGTCGGCCGCTCCGGCGTTGATCGCCTCGCCCTGGGGCTTGAAGATGCCGCCGTTGGCCTCGAGCAGGTCGGAGCGTTCCATGCCGGGACCGCGGGGGCGGGCACCGACCAACAGACCGACGTTGCAGCCGTCGAACGCCTGCTTCGGGTCGTCATAGATGTCGACGCCGGCCAGCAGCGGGAAGGCGCAGTCGTCGAGCTCCATCGCGGTTCCCTCGGCGGCCTTGACCGCGTCGGGGATCTCGAGCAGCTTGAGGCGGACGGGGGTGTCGCCCCCGAGCAGGGCGCCGCTGGCGATTCGGAACAGCAGCGCGTAGCCGATCTGGCCTGCGGCGCCTGTGACGGTGACGTTGACGGGGGTGCTCACTATCAGCTCATCTCCTTCTGAAGGTTCTCGTCGATCGACGCGAGGAACTCCTGCGTCGTTTGGAACTCTTGGTCAGGACCGACCAGCAGGGCCAGGTCCTTGGTCATCTTCCCGCTCTCCACGGTCTCGACACAGACGCGCTCCAGCGTGTCCGCGAACTCCGTCACCTCGGGCGTGTCGTCCATCCGCCCGCGCGCTGCGAGCCCTCGCGTCCAGGCGAAGATCGAGGCGATCGGGTTGGTCGAGGTCGGTTTGCCCTCCTGGTGTTGCCGGAAGTGCCGGGTCACCGTTCCGTGCGCGGCCTCTGCCTCGACGGTCTTGCCGTCGGGCGTCATCAGCACGCTCGTCATCAGTCCCAGCGAGCCGAACCCCTGGGCGACTGTGTCGGATTGCACGTCGCCGTCGTAGTTCTTGCAAGCCCAGACGTAGCCGCCCTCCCACTTGAGCGCCGCGGCGACCATGTCGTCGATCAGGCGGTGCTCGTAGGTGAGGCCCTTGGCGTCGAAGTCCGCCTTGAACTCCGCGTCGAAAATCTCCTGGAAGAGGTCCTTGAAGCGGCCGTCGTAAGTCTTCATGATCGTGTTCTTGGTGGACAGGTAGACCGGGACGCCACGATCGAGGCCGTAGCGCAGCGAGGCGCGGGCGAAGTCGCGGATCGAGTCGTCGAGGTTGTACATCGCCATCGCCACGCCGCCGCCGTCCGGGAAGTCGAAGACCTCAAGTTCGATCGGCTTCTCGCCGTTGCTTGGAGTGAAGTTGAGCGTCAGCTTGCCCGCGCCCGGGATCAGCGTGTCGGTGGCCCGGTACTGGTCGCCGAAGGCGTGGCGGCCGATGATGATCGGCTTCGTCCAGCCGGGAACCAGTCGCGGGATGTTCGAGATCACGATCGGCTCGCGGAAGATGACGCCGCCGAGGATGTTGCGGATCGTCCCGTTCGGGGAGCGGTACATCGCCTTCAGCCCGAACTCCTCAACCCGCGCCTCGTCGGGGGTGATCGTCGCGCACTTGACGCCGACGCCGTGCTCGGAGATCGAGTTGGCGGCATCAACGGTGATCTGGTCGTCGGTCGCGTCGCGGCTCTCGATGCCGAGGTCGAAGTACTTCAGCTCGACGTCGAGGTAGGGAAGGATCAGCTGTTCCTTGATGAAGGCCCAGATGATTCGGGTCATCTCGTCGCCGTCGAGTTCGACGATCGGGTTTGCGACCTTGATCTTGGACACGACTGACTTCCTTTCGCTGCCTTCGTTGCGATGCCGGATCGGCGATGCTATCGCCGCGCGTCCGCGCTGTCCTGGGGCTGATTTGACCTCCGGCGCCCGGGGTAAGTTGGCGGCGTGCCGAAGTTGCTCAAGGAGTTCCGCGGATTCCTTGTTCAGGGCAACCTGATAGCGCTCGCTATCGCCTTCGTCACCGGCGCCGCGTTTGCGACATTGATGAGCGCCTTCGTCGCCGACCTGATCACGCCTCTTTTGGCCGCGCTCGTTGGCGAACAGAACTTCGACGAGCTCACCTTCACGATCAACGACAGCGAGTTCCGCTACGGCCACTTCCTGAACGCGCTGATCACGTTCGTCAGCATCGCCGCTGTGGTCTTCCTGTTCGTGCTGAAGCCAGCCGAGCGCTTCGGCCTGCTTCCAGGTGACCCTGAGGTCAAGAAGTGCGGCGAGTGCACCACCGACATCCCCGTCGGCGCCAAGCGCTGCCCGCAGTGCACCGCCCCGCAGCCCGCCGCACCCGCCACTGACTGACCAACAGGGCGGCCTCAGCACGAACGCGACTGCCACGACGCGGTGGTCGGCGAGCTCTCCTGTCCGGTCGTCCCCTTAGGAAATAGTGTTTACTACGTAATAATCACTATGACGATCCGGACCCACCTGCCACCAGGGCCGCGGTGGCCACGGGCGCTGGCCACCTATCTGTGGCTGACCAAGCCGACACGCGTCTTCGACCACTGCGCCGAGCGTTACGGGCGCAGTTTCACATTGCGGCTGCTGATGCCTCGAGAGATGGTCTATTTCTCCGACCCGGAGTTGGTCAAATCGCTGTTCACCGGCGACCCGGCCATCCTTCACGCTGGGGAGGCCTACGAGATCATGGAGCCCACCGGGGGCCCTCGGTCACTTTTCCTACTCGATGAGGAAGAGCACCTGCGGATGCGAAAGCTGCTGCTCGCTCCGCTTCACGGAGAGCGCCTTCAGCGCTGGCGCCAACTGGTCGTCGAGCTGACCGAGCGCGAACTCGAGCGCTGGCCTGCCGGACGGCCGTTCGCGCTGCGCCCGATAACCGAGGCGATCACCCTCGACGTGATCATGAAGATCGTCTTCGGGATCGAGCCCCAGCGGGCAAAAGAGCTGCGGACCCTGTTGCCGAAGCTGTTCGAGGTCAGCCTGCTGCAGGCGCCTGCGTTCGTGATCCCGGCGCTGCGTCGTGATCTCGGGCCGTGGAGTCCCTGGGGGCGGTACATGCGGCTGCGTGCCCGCGTCGACGAGTTGCTCTACGCCGAGATCGCACGCCGGCGCGCAGAGCTCGACGCGGGCGAGGGCGAAAGTGCGATGCAGCGGGGCGACGTGCTCTCACTGCTGCTCGATGCGCGCGACGAGGACGGCGCCCGCCTCAGCGACGCCGAACTGCGCGACCAGCTCGTAACGATGCTGCTTGCCGGTCACGAGACGACGGCGAGCTCGCTCGCCTGGGCCTTCGAGCGCCTCGTCCACAACCCCGACGTGATGGCGCGCCTGGTCGACGAGCTCGCCGACGAAAATCGCGTTTATCTCAATGCCGTGATCAAGGAGACGCTGCGCAGCCGTCCCGTGGGTGCCCATGTTGCGAGGCGGCTGCAGGCGCCACTTGAGCTCGGGGGCTACACGATCCCCGCCGGAACGGTCGTCGCCGCCGGTATTTACGCGCTCCACCACGACCCCGTCATCTATCCCGAACCGGCGAGCTTTCGGCCCGAGCGTTTCCTCGGCGAGGCGCCCGAGCCGTACGCCTGGATCCCCTTCGGCGGCGGCGTGCGCCGCTGTATCGGCGTTGGTCTTGCAACCCTGGAGATGCAGGAGGTGCTCGCAACCGTCCTCGGCCGGGTCAAGCTGCGAGCACCGCGACAGGAGCCGGAGCCCATTGATGTCCTGGGCGTAACTCTGGTGCCGGGCCGCGGTGCCGAAGTGATGCTGGCATGAGCGCGGTCAAGACCGACACACGGCTGAGGATCGACGATCTGGCCCAACACTCGGGGATCGCCAGCGGGACGATCCGCTTCTACCAGCGCGAGGGCCTGATCGAGCCTCCCGAGCGCGACGGACGGATCGCCTTTTACTGCGCACGACACCTCGAGCGACTGGCCCGCATCCGCGCGCTTCAGGCAAAGGGGCTGCCGCTGGCCCTGATCGGCGACCTGCTGGCGCGAGAGGACGCCGGGGAGAATGTCGCAGGCTGGCTTGCCCTCGACACCGCCGCTTTCGGGCGCGGCGCGAACACCGAGAGCGTCGATCCCGGGGTCCTGGCGGACCTGGGGCTCGACCAGCCCGACGTCGAGGCGCTGACGGCTGCCGGCGTGCTGCGCAGAGATGCCGACGGAACACTTGCCGCGGTGCCGGGGATGCTCGAGCTGATCACGCGGCTGCGGGGCGCGGGGGTACCCGCCGGTGCGATTCGCGAAGGCGCCCGCATCATCCCGGCGCGTCTCGGCGAGATCGCCGCAGCGATGGCCGAGCTCGGGCTTCAGGCGTTCGCCGGCGAGCTGGAGCAAATTGCCTCAGGTGACAAAGACGTCGCGGAGGAGACGCTGGCAAAGCTCGAGTACCTGCGCTCACTTGCAGCACGCATCGTCTCCACCCACTTCGAGGTCATCCTCGACCGCGCGATCGGCGAACGAGCGCAGGCCTACGCGGAGTCACACCGATGAGAATCGCGGTGACCGGAGCCGGGGGCTTCCTCGGGCGTGCCCTGGTTCCGGTCCTGGCTCGCGACCCCGCCGTCAGCGAGGTGGTCGCCATCGACAACCGCGTCGCCGCGGGGTCACCAATCCCTGGGGTCCGGCGGGTGCAGCGAGATGTTCGTGACCCCGGAATCTTGGAGGAGTTTCGCGGATGCGATGCGCTCGCGCATCTCGCCTTTCGCGTACTCGGGCGTGGCTCCGACGCCGAAAGCGTCAACGTCGGCGGCTCCCGCAACGTCTTCGGAGCGGCGCTGACCGCGGGTGTTTCGGGAATCGTGCATGCCAGCTCGGCCGCCGCATACGGTTGCTCCGCGGACAACCCCGTTCCGATCTCCGAAAGCCGGCCGCTGCGCGCGTTCCCTGACTTTTACTACCCGCGCACGAAGGTCGCCGTCGAGGCGATGCTCGAACGGCTCGAAGCCTCCAATCCCGGCCTGCGAGTGGTGCGACTGCGGCCCGTTGGCACGCTCGGCCCCGGCGCTCCCGAGCTGGCCGGCGGCCACCTCTTCATCAGTCTCTCCGATCACGATCCGCTGATGCAGTTCACCTGGATCGACGACGTAGTCGCCGCCTTCCGCCTGACCCTGCTGGACCCAGGCGCACACGGCGCCTTCAATGTGGGCGCACCCGATCCCGTGCGGGCGTCCGAGGTTGCGGAATTGATTGGCGTGCGTCGCGTTCGGCTCCCCCGTCGCGTACTACGGTCCGTCGCCGGAGCCGGCGCCGCTCTGCGGTTGCCGGGCGCGATGGACCCTGGCTGGATCGAGATGGCCCGCTACCCGATCGTCGTCGACGCCTCGCGCGCGCAGCGCGAGCTCGGCTGGAAGCCGAGTTGCGACTGCACGGAAGTGCTGCGGCGCTACGCCAGGGTGAGAACAGCTGAGCGACAGGCGGCGACGCCGATGACTTCGCCCGTGTCGGCGGCCACCGGGGGCCGGAAACCGTGAAACGGGCGGTTTTCCTCATCGCTGTCGTCGTCACGCTGGGATCCGCAGAACCTGCGGCGGCGCAGCTCATTGACCCCTATGACGGACGCAACCCGTTTCGCTGCGAACCGCAGCCGGTCGGAACGGGGGTCGACTTTCCGCGGCCGCGGGTCGACCCGATGTGCGTTGTCTTCGACAAGACCAACCAGAACCTGAGCGAGCTCGGGATCGTCGACTTTCTGCTCAATGAGCCGGCCAGGCTGGCCGGCGCCGCCGGCAAGTGCTTCTACTTTCAACGCGACGAATGGCGCGGTTCGGCGCTAGCCGGCGGCGAGCTTGAGCTCTACCACTGGCGCGGGCGCTACTTCATCGACCGCGCTCACGGAGCCGGCGGCGTCTTCGTCAAGGCTCTGCGCCTCGGCGGCGACGGCGGCGACCCGGCACTGGTGGAGTCGACCCCCGACCCGTTCCGTCCGTATCTGCACCCAACCGGAGGTGGCGGCTACGCCTCCCTCGACGTTGATCTCGAACCGCGCTGCGTACGTCGGGTCGACACCCCTGCCGAGGCTCGAGAGGTCTACCGACGCAAGCCGCGGCCGTGGCCGGGCTGACCCGTCGCGACCTGCTCGTCGAAGTGGGCGTGGGGGCTGCAACCCTGACGACGCTCAATCTCGGCGCGACCCTGAGCGCGATTGCGGCGGCGGCGGAGGCGCTTCCGCCTGCGGCTCTGCTGCCAGACGACCCCGCGGTCCGCGTCACGATGAAGGCCCTTGCCGACACGGTCGTGCCCGGCCCCGCAGGAGGGGCCGACAGCCTTCCAGGTGCGATCGAAGCCGGGGTGATCGAAGAGATCTACGACCCCTTCTACGGCGCATACCTGACCTTTCCGCTGCTTCACGACGATCTCCTGATCGCAACCCCCACGATTCTGGGCCGCATCGCAGGGTTCGACCTCGAGCTCCCCTACGCGCAACGCGAGCAGGTGCTACGTGATCGTCTGCGCTGGTTGCCGCAGAACGGTTCGAGCCCCCTCTACGTCATCTACATCGGCGTCGCGACGCTCGTCTACCTCAGCTACTACGGCACAGCACGTTCCGACCTCGGACCGCGAACCATCCGCTTTCCGCCCGAATCAGACGGTTACTGGCCGGAGCACTCCTATCGGGTCCGCTTCAAGGGCATGACCCGCGACGGCAACATGGCATGAGATGAGCGAGCAGGTGGACGTCTGCGTTGTCGGCTCCGGCTTCGGGGGGTCGATCCTCGCCTACTACCTGGCCCAGGCCGGCCAGCGCGTCGTCGTGCTCGAGCGTGGCCCGGAGCGCTCCGATGCCTCCCTGCAGGTGCCCATGCGGCCCAAGGAGCTGCTCGAGCTCACCCACACCTTCAACGGCAACGGGGCCACGGTGCTGGTCGGCTCGGCCGTGGGCGGCGGTTCGCTCGTCTACTCCGGAGTCAGCCTGCGCGCTCCAAGCTTTGTCTTCGAACGGCGCCAAGCGGGCGTGCGAGTCTGGCCGCGCGCACTGAGCCGTAGCTCACTCGACCGATTTTATCGCCGTGCCGAGCGTGGCCTCGGGGTCCATCAACTTGGCTTCGACGAGGTCGCGAAGCGCGGTGGAATCTGGGGTCTGCGGATGAACGACCTCGGGTTGCGGGTAGACCCGATCCGCCAGGCGACGACGCGCTGCGTTCATTGCGGCTTTTGCAACACAGGCTGTCGCTTCTCTCGGAAGAACCACCTCACGCTCAACTACCTGCGCGGGGCGCGAGCGGCGGGCGCCGAGGTGCGGCCACGCAACGAAGCGGTTTCGCTGGAACCCGCCGACGGCGGCTACCGGATCCGCTACGCAAAGGTCGCGAACGACCGCATGGGTGGCTCGCTGCTCTCGGGGCCCGATCAAGAGCTTCAGGCTCGCCGCGTGGTACTCGCTGGCGGCGCACTCGGCACGGCCGGGCTGCTGATGCGTTCGCAATTTGCGCTCCAGAACCTCTCGGCCCAGGTCGGCCGCAACCTCTCGGGCAACGGCGATCTTGCCCTCATGGCCCGGTTGCCGCTCGACTCTGGGCTGCCGGGCCGCGGTCGCGTCCAGCAGCACCAAGGCGTCGCGATGGACACCATCTGCTACGAGTTCCTGCGCAGTCACGGCTTTGTGATCATCACTCAGCACGAGCTCTCGCTGGCGACCGTGGCCAACGGCGACCCGGATGATCTTTGGTGGGGCCTGCGCAAGAAGCGATTGATGCGCAGCTATGGCACGACGGTGATCGGCCTCGCGGTGCTCGGCCTCGATGGAAGCCCAGGGAGCATCGCAGTCGCGCCGCGAGACGACGAGTTCAGATTCAGCCCGGCTTTCGGAATCGCGGCGATCGACTACCGGCTGGACCCGACCACCCGCAAGCTTTACGACGACGCCCGCCGGATCGTCGGGCGGCTGGTACGCCGCATGGGTGGCGAGCTGGTTGATCTGGTGCTGAATCCATCGCCGAGTTACGACGAGACGGCGTTCTTCGCCCATCCCCTCGGCACAGCCCGGATGGCGGACTCACCGCAGCTGGGTGTTGCCGACGCCGATGGGGAGGTCTTCGGGCACCCCGGCCTCTACGTGGCCGACGGCGCTGCGGTGCCGACCGCGCTCGCCGTCAATCCCTCGCTGACCATCGCGGCCCTGGCCGAGCGAGTTGCGAGCCGCCTCGTGCGCAGGCTCGGGGGTATACCGGTACGGCCGCCGGACCCGAACCCGGTGGTCGAGCCCCGCCGTGGCGAACGGGTGCGGTAAACCTCGCTTGACGTAAGAAGTGAATCATGATTCACTTCTTACGATGGCCTACCGTCCCACCGCCCGCACCGAGGCTCGCAAGGCCGAGACCCGGGAACGAATCCTCGGTGCCGCTCATGAACTCGTCGCGCAGGGCGGCTGGGTCTGCGCGTCGGTCGCCGCTATCGCCGAGCGCGCCGGCGTCGCCACCGGGACCGTCTACCGCTACTTCCCGTCGAAGTCCGAGATCTTCGCCGAGGTCTTTCGCCGTGCCTCCCAGCACGAGGTCGACGCGATGGCCGAGGCGGGACGCGCTGACGGGCGGCCGGCGTCGCAACGTGGCGCAGAAGCCGTCGAGAGCTTCATCCGGCGTGCCCTGCTGGCGCGGCGGCTCGCCTACGCGCTGATCGCCGAGCCCGTCGATCCGGCGGTCGAGGCAGAGCGGCTTGTCTACCGCCGCGCCTACCGCGACATCGTCGCCGACATCATCGCCACCGGGATCGCCTCGGGCGAGTTCCCCGCTCAGGACATCGAGGTCTCGTCGGCCGCCGTCGTCGGGGCGATCGCCGAAGCCGTGATCGGACCCGTCAGCCCGACCACCGCCGATCGCGACCCCGAGGCCTTCACCACCGAGCTTGTCAGTTTCTGTGTCCGTTCAATGAGTCAAAAGGAGCCTGCCCATGTCGGTCGTTGAGAAGTCGAGCCAAGCGGCACCCGGACGCGTAGCCGAGGATGCCGCGGCCTATTCCACCCACGAAGTCCTGAACCAGGCGACAGCGCTCGAGAGCTACAACGTCTTCGAGGCCGACACGGTCCTCAGCGAAGCGGTCGAGCGCGAAGGCGCCGACTGGGCGACCGGCGAGCTCTCGGAGCTGGGTGCGATCTGCGGTCGTGCCGACGTCAAGCAGCTGGGTGTCGAAGCGAACGAAAACCGCCCGCAACTGCGCACCCACGATCGCTTCGGCAACCGCATCGACGAGGTCTACTTCCATCCTTCCTGGCACGAGCTGATGCGTATCGGGGTCGCCAACGGACTGCACGCCGCGCCTTGGCGCGACCCACAGCCCGGCGCCCACGTCGCCCGCGGCGCCAAGACGATGCTCTTCGGCCAGGTCGACTCCGGCCCGCTCTGCCCGATCTCGATGACCTACTCGGTGATCCCCGCCATTCGCCGCCAGCCGGAGATAGCCGAGGAGTGGGAGCCGCGCTTCCTCTCACTCTCCTACGACGGCGAGCGGCTCGTTCCCGCCGCCGACAAGAAGGGCGCGCTCTGCGGCATGGGCATGACCGAGAAGCAGGGCGGATCCGATGTCCGCGCCAACACGACGACGGCCCGGCCGCTGAACGGCGGCGGACCGGGCGCCGAGTACGAGATCTGGGGCCACAAGTGGTTCTTCTCGGCGCCGATGTGCGACACCTTCCTGGTGCTCGCGCAGGCCGAGGGCGGCGTCTCCTGTTTCATGATGCCCCGCTTCACTCCCGACGGCGAGCGCAACCGTATCCAGCTTCAGCGCCTCAAGGACAAGCTGGGCGACCGCTCCAACTCCTCTTCGGAGGTTGAGTTCCGAGGCGCATGGGCGCAGCTCGTCGGCGACGAGGGCGCCGGGGTACGGACGATCATCGAGATGGTCAACCACACGCGTTTGGACTGCGCGATGGGCTCGGCCGCGGGGATGCGGGCCGGAACCGCGGCCGCGATTCACCACGCGAGTCACCGAGCCGCCTTCGGCGCCACCCTGATCGACCAGCCGTTGATGCAGAACGTACTCGCCGACCTCGCGGTCGAATCGGAGGCCGCGACGATCTCAGCGCTGCGGTTGGCTCGCGCCTACGACGAGTCGATCCAACCAACGCCGGGCGCGTCCGGGTCGGAGCAGGCCACCGAGTTCAAGCGCATCGCCAACGCGATCCTCAAGTACTGGATCTGCAAGCGGCTTCCGTCCCACTCCGTCGAGGCGCTCGAGTGCCACGGCGGCAACGGCTTCGTCGAGGAGTCAGGTATGCCGCGGCTGTACCGGAACTCCCCGCTGGCCTCGATCTGGGAGGGCTCCGGCAACGTCCAGTGCCTCGACGTGCTGCGGGCGATGCACCGCAGCCCGCATGCGCTCGAGGCCTACTTCACCGAGGTCGACGAGGCCGCCGGCGCAGACAAACGACTGGACGACGCAATCGACCGCCTGCGCGGCTGTGTCACCGACCTGGCGACCAAGCAGGAGATGGCTCGCCGCCTGGTCGAGCGCATGGCGCTCGTGCTTCAGGGCTCGCTGCTCGTGCGCTACGGCGACGAGGCGGTCGCCGACGCGTTCTGCGCGTCGAGGCTCGAGCGCGACTGGGGCAACGCCTTCGGGACTCTGCGCAGCCCGGCCGACTTCAAGCGCATCATCGAGCGGCACAAGCCTGCGGTCTGAGACTGCGAAGGGCGTTCCGCGGAACGCCTCACGTACGAACGCGAGATTCGTGCGTGTTTCAGCGCGATCTCGATGCAGCGCTCGATCGACGAGATCGTCTACGGGCCCAGCGGCGAGTGATCTTTGCCGACTCCTCTTTTTTATTGCGCTGGCGATGCCGCGTGACCGCTCGCACGCCCAGGCCGCGGCGCTCCTCGAAAGGGCGAATAGGCAGTCGGTTGTGACAACATCGCTGATCCGCGGTGAGGTCTGGACGTTACCTGCGACGACGACTTGGGCATCGGCTTGCCCTCTACACATGCGACCGAATCGGGTCGAGCCAGCTCGCCTCGGTGAAGCGTCTCGACGATGGGGTCGACGCAGAAGCTTGGGAATGGCTGCGCCACCACGACGAGCGAAAGCATTCCTACGTCGATGCCACCAGCTTCGCCTTCATGCGCGCCAACGGGAGATCACCGAGGCACTGACGTTCGGCGGCGATTTTGCCGCCGCCGGCTTCATCGAACTGCGCCCGTGACTACAGCCAGCGCTCGTCGAGCCGACGGACCACCGCTTCGACGAGGCGCACTGCGTCGGACACGGAGTCGTAGAGCACCCGGTCTGCCGTATCGGTCGGCCAGTGGTAGTTGTCGGGCTGCTTGAGGCGGGTGCAGGAGTTGAGCGAGGCGCATTGATAGCCGCGGTCCAGGGGGAAGACGCCGTCGGTCGCGTTGCGCAGCCGCAGCTTCGGCATCAGGTAGATGCCGAGCTCCTCGGCGACGCCGTCCATCAGCGCGAGAGACTCCGCCGGGTACTCGACGAGTCCGGCCATGCCCTCGCCGCGCAGCACCAGCAGGTGTGGCGAACCGACCGTATCGACGGCCAGGAAGAAGGTCGAATCGACCGGCAGATCGGGGCAATGGCGATCGCAAAAGGCCTGCATGCCCTCGCAGGTCGCCTCCTCCGAGGTGGAAACCAGCATCACGCGGACGGAGCTCGTCGGGCTCTCGGCGAGCGCCCGGGCGATCGCAATCAGCACCGCGACTCCGGTCGCGTTGTCGTTGGCGCCCGGAACCGCGTCGCGCATGCCGATGTCGAGCATGCCGAGCACGAAGCCGGCGGAGACGACGGTGCCGACGCGAGAGAGCAGCCGCCTGCCGGTCAAGGCGCCGAGTCCCGCCAGCGCCGGTCCGCCGACCGCCGGCCACATCAGGCCAGGGCTCGTGTTCTGGCTCTCGATCAGCCCGAGCCGGTCGGCGAGGCGGGGAATCGCCGGGTGGAACACCAATCCCGAATGCGCAGCGTCGTGATGAGCAACGAGCACGACCGTCCGCTCCGCGTCCTCGGGCCCGATCTCGGCGACGACGTTGTACATCGGCCGCCGCTTAAGCAGCTTGCGAAGCCGCCGCGCGCGCGGCGGCAGTTCGTCAAGCGCCGCCCAGGCCGCCAGGCCGCCAAGCAGCGCGCCGGTCAGGCGCTTACCCCGACGCGCTGCCAACCCGGCGGCGACACCCGCTGCGCTCGTCAGTCCCAGCGGCCACCAGTAGCCGCCATGCCCATCCTCGACGTCGATTTGCGCCTCGGCGCTGTACTCGCCGAGGCGCGCCACCAGCCACTCGGCAGCCTGGCGCTCGCCCTCGGACGCGCTCGGGCGATGGATCGCCGAAAGCTCGGTGACCTGCTGCCGGAGCCATTCCGTATCGAGGTGAGCGGGCTTCTTGGTCGCGGCGTCCATGACCGTGAAAGCTAACGAACAGGGCCTACCATTGACCGATGCCAACGCGCGGGGCTCTGACCCTCTTCCGAGTGCGCGGGATCAGGGTCGGTGTCGACTATTCCTGGTTCCTGGTCCTGCTGCTGGTCCTGATTTGGCTCTCGGACTTCTATCGCGACGTGTTGGGCACCTCCGATGGAGACATGGAGCCGTACGCGCTGGCGGTGATCAGCGCCGCCCTCTTCTTCGGCTCGATCCTGTTGCATGAGCTGGGGCACGCCCTGGTCGCGCTGCGCAACGGGATCGGCATCACGGACATCACACTCTGGCTTTTCGGTGGCGTCGCGCGCATGTCACGTGACACCGAGACCCCCGGCCAGGAATTCCGAATCGCGATGGCCGGGCCGGCTGTGACGTTTGCGATCGCGCTTGCCTGCATCGGCGTCGGACTCGCGATCGAGGGTCAGACGTTCTGGGAGGTGATGCGCTTCGACGAGGGCGCCGAGATCTCCGGGCCGCTGGCGGCGGTCGCCTGGCTCGCCTCGATCAACGCGTTGATCCTGATCTTCAACCTGATTCCGGCCTTCCCGCTCGACGGCGGCAGGGTTGCGAGAGCGATCGCCTGGAAGCGAACGGGCAATCGGGCCAGCGCGACCCGCTTCGCGGCGGCGCTCGGCCAGGGCTTCGGCTACGCCCTGATGGCACTCGGGGTGCTGCTGGCGCTGCAGGGAGGCATCGTCGACGGCCTCTGGCTCGGGGTGCTCGGCTTCATCCTCAGCGCCTCGGCGCGCTCCGCTGTCGTTCAAACGGAGCTGTCCTCGCGAATCGAGCACCTGCGTGTCGCCGACGTGATGGACCCCGAGCCGGTCTCGATCAGCGAGGACGTCAGCGTCGAGCAGGCGATCGACGAGTACTTCCTGCGCTATCGCTGGCCGTGGTTCCCGGTGGTTGACGCAGCTCAGCGCTTCATCGGCCTGATCAAGCTCGCCGCGGCCGATGCGATCCCTGAACCGGTTCGCGAGACCTCCCGCGTGGCCGACGTCGTCGAAGAACGTGACGGTGCAGCCAGCATCTCCGTCGAGGCGCCGCTGGAGGCCGTGCTGGGCAATGAGGCGCTGCGGCGGCTGGGCGCGATCGCCGCCGTTGACGCCGATGGCCAGCTGCGGGGAATCCTGACGCTCGAGCAGGTGAGCCGCGCCCTGCGCGGCGCCGTCGTCGGCAGCGGATCCGCTTAAGTCGGCCTCAGACCACCGGCATCCGTGCGCAACACTTAGGATCGGCTTCGTGCCACGGGGGATCCGATGAGCGCAGGCCAGGCGCCACGAGCGCCCGGCAAGCCGCGCGCGACCGAGGGGCCCGCCTCCCGGCCCGGGTTCGAGATCCCGGCGATGCTACGCGGGACCTGGCTTCGGGAGTACTGGAGCTCCACGATCGGCAAGAAGGTCGTGGTCGCCGTCAGCGGCGGGATCCTCGCCGCCTACGTCGTCCTTCACATGATCGGCAACCTCGAAGCGCTGCGAGGCCTCGGGGGCGGAAGCCCGTTCATCGACCGCTACGCGGAATTCCTGCGCACCGTCGGCACGCCCGAGATCCCGGAAGCGGGAATTCTCTGGCTGGTCCGCGCCGTGCTGCTGGTCGCCTTGATCGTGCACGTCGTCGGGATCGCACAGCTGATCAAGCGAAACCGGGCCGCCCGTCCGCAGGGACATCGCAGGGCCGCCAGGCTGGGGCGCTCGCTGCCGGCACGGGCGATGGCGCTGAGCGGAATTCTGCTGCTCGCCTTCGTCGTCTTTCACATCCTTCAGTTCACGACCGGCACGATCCAGGTGACCCCGGTGATCCACGGCCAGGTCTACGAGAACCTCTACCTCGCCTTCCAGGAGTGGTACTTCGTCCTGATCTACGTGGTCGCCGTGCTGCTCCTCGGCATGCACCTCTATCACGCGATCTGGAGCGTCACACAGACGGCGGGCTGGGACAAGCCCAACCGCAACGCGACTTTCCGGCGACTGGCGACGTTTACGGCGGTCGGCGTCACCGTCGGCTTCGCCTCGGTGCCGATCCTCTTCTTCATCGACGTCCTTCCGAGCCCGGCGGGAGGCTGATCGAGCGTGGACCTCAATCCCCGAACTCCAGACGGACCGATCGCGGAGCGCTGGCCCAGGTGGCTGGACGCCCACCGGCTGGTCGGGCCCCGGCAACGCCACGACTACAAGGTGATCGTTGTCGGCACCGGCCTGGCCGGAGGCAGCGCCGCCGCCACGCTGGCCGGAATGGGGTACTCGGTCGAGGCCTTCTGCTACCAGGACTCCGCCAGGCGAGCGCACTCGATCGCTGCGCAGGGCGGCATCAATGCGACCAAGGACTACGCCAACGAGGGCGACACCGTCCACCGGCTCTTCGCCGACACGATCAAGGGCGGCGACTTCCGCGCCCGCGAGTCGAACGTCTGGCGCCTCGCCGACCTCTCCACGAACATCATCGACCAGGCCGTGGCGCAGGGGGTTCCCTTCAACCGCGAGTACGGCGGCCTCCTGGCGACGCGGTCATTCGGCGGCGTGCTCGTCGAGCGGACCTTCTACTGCCGCGGCCAAACGGGGCAGCAGTTGCTGCTCGGGGCCTACAGCGCCCTGCAGAAGGAGGTCGCCGAGGGCCACGCGAAGGTCCACACGCGCCACGAGATGCTCGACATCGCGATCGAAGAGGGAAGGGCGCGCGGAATCATCGCCCGCGACCTCGTCAGCGGCGAGATCACCCGGCACGCCGCCGACGCCGTGGTGCTGGCCACCGGCGGCTACTGCAACGTCTACTACCTCTCGACGAACGCGGTTGGATGCAACGTGACCGCGACCTGGCGCGCTCACAAGCTCGGCGCCGGCTTCGCCAACCCCTGCTACACGCAGATTCACCCGACCTGCATCCCGCAGTCGGGCGAGTACCAGTCCAAGTTGACGCTGATGAGCGAGTCGCTTCGCAATGACGGCCGCGTCTGGGTGCCCCGCAAGCCGGGAGACAACCGCGCAGCCGCTGAGATCCCCGAAGCCGAGCGCTACTACTTCCTGGAAGAGCGCTACCCGCGCTATGGCAACCTCGTGCCGCGCGACGTCGCCTCGCGCGCGGCCAAGATCGTCTGCGACGAGGGGCACGGTGTCGGCGCCACCGGTCGGGCCGTCTACATGGACTTCCTCGATGCGATCCGCGAGAAGGGCAACGAGGCGATCGCCGCGCGCTACGGAAACCTCTTCGACCTCTACGAGCGGATCACCGGCGAGAGCCCGTGGGAGGTGCCAATGCGGATCTACCCGGCGCCGCACTACTCGATGGGCGGTCTATGGGTCGACTACACGCTGCAGACGACGATCCCTGGACTGTTCGCAATCGGCGAGGCGAACTTCTCCGACCACGGCGCCAACCGCCTCGGCGCCAGCGCGATGATGCAGTGCCTCGCCGACGGCTACTTCATCGTTCCCCACACCGTCACCGACTATGTCGCCGACGTCGCCGAACACTCCCATACGGAGATGCCGGCCTTCGACGCCGCGGAGGAGCGGGTGCGCGAACGCCTCGAGAAGCTGCTCGGCGTCGGTGGCACAACCCCTCCGACGGTCTTTCACCGTCGCCTCGGTGAGCTGATGCTCGACAGCTGTGGGATCACCCGCGAGGCGGCCGGCCTCGAGCATGCGATCGCCGCGATCCGCGACCTGCGAGGGGAGTTCTGGAGCGACCTTCGGGTCATCGACGGCTCAGCCGAGATCAACCAGGCGCTCGAGTACGCCGGCCGCGTCGCCGATTTCCTCGAGCTCGCGGAGCTGATGTGCCGCGACGCGCTGATCCGCGACGAGTCCTGCGGCTGCCATCTGCGCGAAGAGCACCAGTCCGAGGAGGGCGAGCCGCTGCGCGAAGACGAACGTTTCTCCCACGTCGGAGTCTGGGAATACGCGGGCGAGGGAGCCGAGCCGGTCCGACACGAAGAGCCACTCGACTTTGAGGTGATCAAGCCGGTGGCAAGGAGCTACAAGTGAACTTCACACTGCGCGTCTGGCGTCAGGACGACGGAAAGGCCGAGGGCCGGTTCGAGAAGTACGAAGTCGCCGACATCGACGGCGAGGCCTCGTTCTTGGAGATGCTCGACGTCCTCAACGAGCGCCTGCTTAGCGAGGGCACGACGCCGATTGCTTTCGACTCGGACTGCCGCGAGGGGATCTGCGGCGCCTGCTCGCTGACCATCAACAGCGTTCCCCACGGGCCCGGCCAGGCGACCTCATGCCAGGTCTTCATGCGCGAGTTCGACGACGGCAGCGAGATCACGATCGAGCCCTTCCGCAACTCTGCCTTCCCGGTGCTGCGCGACCTGATGGTCAACCGCTCGGCCTTCGATCGCATCGTCCAGGCCGGCGGCTACATCGCCGTCGGCGCTGGTCCGAAACCGGAACCGAACTCCAACCCGATTCACCCCGAAACCCAGCAGGCGGCACTCGACGCGGCGATCTGCATCGGCTGCGGCGCTTGCGTCGCGGCCTGTCCGAACGGGGCGGCGATGCTGTTCACCGGGGCCAAGGTCACGCACCTCAACCTGCTGCCCCAGGGCGAGCCCGAGCGCTACCACCGGGCCAGGGCGATGGTCCGGCAGATGGACGATGAGGGCTTCGGCGGCTGCACGAACTTCGGCGAGTGCCAGCGGGTCTGCCCGCAGAAGATCTCGATCAAGGTGATCGGAGAACTGAACAGGGAGTTCCGCAAGGGCATGATCGAGAAGCTGAAGCGCCGCCGCGGCCAGATCGAACCGCAGTAGGGCGTGGTGCCGGCCGGTACTCCTGTACCGGGAGGCTGGCGTTTGCTGAAGGCGGCGAGGAGGCGCTCGATGTCGCCGCTTGGTTCGTTGCCGGCCCGGAGCGCGTCGGCCAGGCCCAGCGTCAGCCGGCGATCGAGCCGGTCGAGGTTCCACTCGCCGTCTTGGTAGGCGTGGCTGCTGATCCAGAAGACACGAACCGCTGCCAGCATCCCGCTCGCCCCCTCGGGCCAACCACCGGCCAGGAATTCGTCTGCTGCCGCATCGCTCGCCGCCGGGGCGGCGGGCGCAAACGAATCGGACCCGTCTCACCGCAGGAAGCCAAAACCAGCGCACCAATCGTCAATCCAGCCACACACACCCGCCCCATCGCTGTCAGGTTGCGGCCGGACCGAGCCCTCGCAAGGCGTTCGGAGAACACGCCGAAAGGGCGTATAGTCGCCACAGCCGTCTAAGGCCGGGGAGATACCGTGGACCGCCGGATCAGGACCGCAGCGCTGGCGGGGACCGCGCTTGCCGCCGGCATCGGTGGGACCGCGGTCGCGGACCAGCTGTTGAGCAGCCGCGACATCAAAGACGGCTCGATCAAGCTCAAAGATCTGACCCGCAGCGTCCGCAAACAGCTTGAGGCTGACGGTCGCGCGGGAGAACAGGGGCCGCAGGGTCTACAGGGCGCTCAAGGTGAGTCCGGTGCCGCCGGTCAGGACGGACCCCAGGGACCGCGAGGAATCAGCGCGCAGCAGCTCGGCGGCCGAATGGCCAGCACCCCTCCTGACGCAGTAAGCAACCGCCGCCGGAGGCGCCTCAGGCGTTGCAGAAGAACGGCAGGATTCCAGCAAGCAAGGGCAGGATCGGAATCCGGCCGAGGTTCGAGTCGAGATAGTTGAACTCGAACGGATCGCCGCAGTGACCGTCGCCGGTGATCGTGGGAATCGGTGGAGGCCCGCCGCCGTCGACGATCGCGAGCAGGCGGTTCTGGAAGCGGAACGGGTCCGACTCGGTGCCGAGTTTGAACTCCAGGTCCCCGAACGTGATCGCGTCGGCCGAAAGGCCGTGGTTGTTGGAGTCGAGGAACACGTAGAGATCGATGTTCCCCGGCACTTCGAATTCAGGGTTGTCCTCGAGCCCGATTCCGAAGCCGACATCGGAAAGCACGGCGTCGTCGACCGAGAGATCGTCTCCCGGGATATCAAGTTCGAGATCCAGCTCGAGGTCCTGGCGGCTCGACGACGGCTGGCGGAAGTCGAGCGAGGCAACCGGCTCGTGGCGATCGCCGGCGTCCTCGACCAGGTTGGGATCGCGGTCGCAGTCGTCGCCGGTCTCGAAGCAGAAGTCGAAGTCCTCGGGCACGTCGTCAACGTCGAGGTCCATTGAGTCGATACCCACGTTCTCCAGCACCAGGCCGAGGTCGTTGATGTCCTGGGTCGCGTCGTAGTCGAGCTCGAGCAGGCCGCCTGAGGTCAGGTCGATCGCGGCATCGATTTTGAACGGCAGCTTGCTGAGGTCGGCCTCGATCAGCATGTCCTGACCGATCAGGAATGGATCGCCCCCACCCGGGTTGGGGACTTCGAGCGGCTCCTGGCCGATCTCGACCTCGACATCCAGGGGCAGGCGGTCTGCGCTCACCGGGGTCGTCTCGACGTTGGCGTCGATCTCGGTCTCGCTGCTCGTGATCACGATCGGCGGGAGGCCGGCGCCGCCGGGATTCGGGAACTCGGTCGTCTCCGACGTCTCCGCCATCGTCAGTGCGAAATCGGACATAGCCGAGAGCTGGCCCTCGGCGACGATGTCGCCCTCCAGCGGCAGCAGCATCTCGAAAAAGTCCTCGGCGCCCAGCGCCAGGGGAGCGTCGGAGGTCGCGAATACGTCCTCGTTGCTCGGCGCCAGAGCCTTCACGAAAAGGGCGCCGATCGGGGTGGAGCTGTCGAGCGAAGCAAGCGGCGCCTCCCCGGTGCCGCCGAACGAGAATTCAAGCGAAGCCGGAATGTCCTGGACCTCCGCAAGCAGGGGCGGCAGGCTGAGCTCGCCGAGATCGAGTCCGAGGTCGCGCGCCATCACCCTGATCCGCTCGATCTGGGCGCCCCCCGAGGCGGTGTAGTCCACCGTGATCGGCTCCTCGGGGGCGGCGCTGACGTCGACTGAGAGGATCGCGGGGAGCCCGTCGAGAAGCGCCCGCAGGTCCGCCGGCGAGCCCTCTGTCAGCTCGAGGTGGGTGGCCTCGAGGCGAACGCTCTCGACCGGAGCGCCGGCGCTGTAGCCGATGTCGAGGCCGCCTGCCCCATCGTCCTCGACGGAGACGTCGAGGCGCGACGGCAGGTCGTTCACCTCCGCCTCGACGTCGACCAGCGTTCCGATCAGCTCCGGGGCGTCGATCTCGGCATCGACGAACAGCCGCTCCCCCGCCGCCGTCTTCGTCGAGACGGCAATCGGGTCGAGATCGAGGCCGAAGTGCTCGATTCCCTCCACGCGGGCGTGGGCGAAGGCGTCGGACTCGTCGATCCGGGCGATCGCGCCGACGGCGCCGCCGAGCAGGCCGCTCAGGTTGGGCGTGGCTGAATCCCGCTTGGCCGTAAGGGTGATGGAGCCGATCGGGCTCGCCGCTGCTCCCCCGAACAGGCCGGTGACGGTGAAGTCGATCTCGTCGGGCGGCCCTCCGTCCTGAAGCAGACCCAGGCCCAGGCCGAAGCTCCGGGGCAGCTCGAGCAGCTTGAGGTCGAACCTGCGCAGATCGATCCCTGGGATCAGTGGCGGATCGGAGTCGTCGGTGCTGGCGACGAGCTCGATGCGCTCGACGACCTCGTTGGCGAAGTAGCTGATTTCGCCGGAACCGAGGTCGATGCCGACCCCCAACGTTCCCGGCAGGTTCGTGATCCCCAGATCGGCCGCGAGCGAGGTCGGCAGCAGCGCCGGTAGATCGACGTCGGCATGGACGTTGAACGGGTTATCCGGCGCGGTTGCGACCACGACCGAAATCGGTTCCAGCTTGAAGGCCAACCGCCTGAAGCCGAGCACCCTGGCGAAGACGTTGGTCTCGGCGGGGTTGGCCACCAGCACCGCTCCGTGTCCGCCGCCTGCAACCTCGCCGCTGCGATCCGGCGCTCCCTCGCTGCGGGCAAAGACCAGGATCTCGCCGATCGGGTTGTTCGTCGTGAAGTCGAACCCGTTGAACTCTCCCGACGGCAGCAGCAGATCCAGGGTGAAGCTCGCCGGAACGCCGTTCAACACCGCGCCGAACTCACTGAGGTTGATCTGGCCCGCCGGGTCCTCAAAGATCGGTTCGGAGCTCGACGCCTGAACGGAGACGAGATCGATCGGGCCGGAGGCCGAGTAGCCGATCTCACCCGCCGCGAGATCGGCCGTCAGGTCGACCTCAGACGGCAGATCCTCAACCAGTGCCTCGGCGTCGAGGTCAAACGGCAGCAGAGCGGGGTTGTCGATGATTGCGTCGGCGCGCAGCGGCCGGCCTGGCGCCGTTTCGGTCGACACCGAGATCGGATCGAGCCCGAAGGCGAGGTGGCGTAGGCCGCTTACCCGCGCGAAGACGAACGTACGGGCGCCGCGGGCCCGCAGCACGGCGCCGTCGGAGGTTCCGAGGGCGCCGCGGGAGTCGGGGGTCGCGAGCGAACGGGCCAGCGCCTCGATTTGACCGATCGGCTTGTCGGCGTTGAACGACACGCCTTTGAAGTCGCCACCGGGGGTCGTATCCGAGAAGGCGAGGTTGACGTTGAACGCGCGCGGGATCGAGGTCAGCCCGGCCTCGAAGTCGCTGAGGCTGATCCCGAGGGCCGGATCGTTGAAGACCGGCTCCGTACTCGAGGCGCTGACGTCGATCAGGTCGATCTCGTCCGACGCGGCGTAGGAGATCAGGCCTGCCGGAAGGTCCACGGTCAGATCCAGCTGCGAGGGCAGGTTGTTGATGTCGGCTCTCGCCGTCAGCGGGAACGGAACGATCGCCGGGTTGTCGATGACCGCGTCGGCGATCAGGGGCAGATCAGGGCCTGTCTTGGTGACGATCCGGATCGGCGAGAGCCCGACGCGGACCTCGCGCAGCTGCCTGACCCTGGCGAAGGCAAACGTCTCAGTGGCGCCGGCACGCAGCACTGCGCCGATCGCGCCGCTGTCGAGTACGGAGCTCGAGTCTGCGGCGCCGCTGCTCAGTGCCTTGATCTCGATCAGGTCGATCAGCTGGGTCGACGTGAACGAAAGCGTCTCAGGTCCTTCGCTGATCGCGAAGCCGACGGTGAAGCTCTGCGGCACCCCCTCGATCAGAGCCTCGACCTGATCGACGAGGAAGGCGGGCACGAACGGCTCGGAGCCCTCGGCCGCAAGCTCGACGCGGTCGATGCGTTCGGAGGCCTCGTAGATCACCTGGCCCGCCGCGAGATCAAGGGTGAGATCGAGGTTGGACGGGAGGTTGCGGATTGCCCCGCTCGCGGTCAGGTCGAATGGCAGCAGCGCCGGGTTGTCGACCACGACGTCGACCAGGAACAGCGCCGGCGGCCCCGCTGCGATCGAGGTCGCGATCCGAATCGGATCGAGGCCGAGCGTCAACCCCCGCAGGCGCAGTACCCGGGCGAAGATGAAGGTCTCATCGGTGAATGAGCGCAGCAGCATCCCGGCGTCCGGACCTGGGGTCGCGGGGTCGTCGAGGTCGTCACGGGCGTCGTCCGCACCCGCTGACGCGGCCATCACCTCGATCGACTCGATCGGATTGTCGGAGGTGAACGAGGCGCCCGTGAAGTCGGCCCCCGAGAGGGCGAACCCGACCTGGAAGGCGACCGGGATGCCGCGCAGGCGAGCCTCGAACTCGCTGAGGCTGATGCCGAGCGCCGGGTCGTTGAAGACAGGTTCCGGACTAGAAGCCGCCACTTCGATCAGATCGATTTGCTCGGCTGCCTCGTAACCGATTTTGCCGGTGACGAGATCGGCGGTCAGATCAAGCTTCGAGGGCAGGTCTTCGACCAGAGCCGTCGCGTCCAGTGGGAACGGCAGGATGTCGTCGTCGTCGACCTTGGCGTCCACACGCAGCGCCTGCCCGGCATTAGTCTCGGTTTCCACCCGGAAGGCGCCGGCGAGGTTGACGGCAACTCGTTTGAGCCCTCGGATGCGCCCGAACACAAACAGCTTGTCGTCCAACAGGCGCAGTACTGCGCCCTGATCGGTGCCGAGCAGGGCACGCTCGTCAGCGGCGTCGCTTGAGCGCGCCATCACCTCGACCTTGCCGATCGGCACGTCGCTGGCGAACGAGAGGTTGGTGAAGAGCGCGTTGAAGCCGATGTCGAACGACTCGGGGAGATCCTCGAGCACCGCCGAGATCCTGTCGACCGGAGGCGGCAAGAGGCCGGCGCTGCGGACGTCCACCTGAACCCGTCCAACCGGCGCCGACGCCTGGTAGCTGATCGTGCCGCCGAGCAGGTCAAGCCCAATCTCGAGCCGGGACGGCAGGTTGCGTACCTGGACGTCCGCTTCCAGCCCGGTCAGCTTGACGAGGCCGTCGAAGGGTCCGCCGTCCGTCTCGGCGATGACGGTGATGGCCCCCAGCGCCCCGAAATCCACCCGGGCGTGACGCAGTCCGAGAACGCGAGCCGCAATCACGTAGGGCTCGGTGGGCACATCGACGTAGCGGGCGCCCTGGTGTGTTCCCGGCGGCAGGTCACCGGGGCGCTGCGGCTCGGAGCCGACGAAGGCGTCGATTCTGCCGATGCGCTGTGTGGAGACGAACTCGAGCGTTTCTTCGGAGAAGGTCAGCTCGGCGTCCCCGGGGAAGTCGTCGATGCCGATGTCGATGACCTTTGCCCGCGCGAACAGCGGCGAGGCCGCGGTGACGTCGAGGTCGATGCGATCGATTCCCTTCGGGTTGCCGGCGGCGTCGAAGCCGTGATAGGTGAGATGGCGCGATGCGAACCCGAAGCTGATGTCGAGGCTGTCGGGCAATTCCTCAATCGTCGCGAGAACGTCGATGCGCTCGAGCTCGCGGCCGAGCTGGACCTGCGCCGTCAGCGGGCCCGGCTGATCTGTGGAGAGGTTCGCGGTCAGCGGATCGCCCAAGCTCATCCGCAGGTCGAGCCGGCTCCAGGAGCGCCCGAAGTCGAGCCGACCGGCGATCTCCACGACCCGCTCAGTCGGGGTGCCGTCGAAGATCGAGAAGAGCAGGCTTGTATCCGCCGCCCGACCACGTTGGCGCAGGTCCATGTCGAGCACCGGGTCCGAACCCTCGGCGAGGCTGGACAGCAGCGGAGCCAGGTTGATTGATCCCCGAAAGCCGCTGGGAAGGGTGTTGTCGAGTTCATCGACGCCAACAGCGATGCGCTCGGCCGGCAGCGCTCCCCCGGTCGGGTCGAAGAGCACCGCCTCGATCGAGGCCGGGAGCGGCGCGGTCTGCAGCGGCACCCGGTCGATGGCCAGGTCGAGGCTCGGGGCCGGTCCGAGCCCAAGCGTGGCAATCACATCGGGGCCGATCCGGTTGTCGATGTTGAGCAGGCGCGGAACCCCGATGGTTGCGTTGAACGTCCGCTCGACCAGGCTGCCGTCGGGCGCCTGCCAGACCGAGTGAAACTGAACGCCGAGAACGTGGAGGCTGCAGATCAGAGCACGCAGCGCACCGGCGACCTCGCCGACGCCGGGCAGCGGCTCAACCAAGTCGGCGAGCTCGTCCACAGGCGGGCAGAGCAGGCCCTCCAACAGGCCGGTCAGGCCGACCCCGGATTGCGCAGCGAGGCTTCCGTCATCACCACCGAGCAGGCCGGTCAGGGTGTCGACCGTGTTGGTCAGCGTGTTGCCGAGCGGTCCACTTTCGGCCGGCGGAGCCGCTGCCTCGGCCGGCGGCGCAGGCGGGCCTTCCTGCGGAGGCTGCGCGGCGATGTCCTGCACAACGGCCTCGAGGACCTGAGTCTCCTGGGCGACCGGCTTGACACCGTCCGTGACCGAGTTCGCCAGAGTCTTGGCTGCGCCGAGCAATGTCTTTGGTGTGCCGCCGAGGAGCCCTGCGGAGGCGGGAGCCGCCGCCGCCGCGGCGATCGCCGAGCCGGCGAACAGGCACACGAGCAGCACGAACCCGGGCCGACCGGCACGAAGGCGAGCAGGGGCTGCCGTCGTCAACGCGCCTCCCCGCCGCTCGGATTGTGACCTGCGTCGCCGATTCCCGGGCGCCTGGCCTCCACCGCCTCGATCAGCTGTATCCAGCCGAAAAACTCTTCCCTTTCGTGCGGCCGATCCACGGCCTGAATCGAACCCTGAATCGGCTCCCCCTCTCCGGCAAGCTCAAGCATGATCCGCGCTCCCGGCGGCCCCTCTCTCATATCGCGACCCTCCCCCATGCGCGGGTTCTCTCGCGTCGGGGGACGACCCTGAACTTTTGCCTGAGAAGATGCACGTATGCGGGTGAGTGAGACGTCAGGGAGCCTGCTCGAGCGGGCCGGCGAACGGCAGGCGCTCGACGAGGCGATCGGCCAGGCGGCGCAAGGACTCGGGGGCCTCGTGGTGATCGAGGGGCCGGCGGGCATCGGCAAGTCGAGCCTGCTGATGGAGGCCCGGGAGGCCGCGGAGCTCAAGAGCCTGCGGCTCCTGCGCTCCAGCGGCTCGCCCCTCGAGCAGGAACTCTCGTTCGGGGTCGTCCTGCAGCTCTTCGGGGGCATTTTGGCCCAGGCGACAGACACGGAGCGAAGAAAGTTGCTCGACGGCGCCGCGGCGCTGGCCGGCCCGCTCTTCGAGCAGGCGCGACCCGGCCACCCAGCGGGAGGCGACGGCCCCGAGAACCCGACGCTGTCGATCCTTCATGGTCTCCACTGGCTGACCGCGAACCTGGCGCTGCGCGGCCCGCTGCTGGTCGAGGTCGACGACGCACATCAGTGCGACGCCCCCTCCCTGCGCTTCCTGCACTATCTGGCACAGCGGATCGCCGACCAGCCGGTTGCGATCGTGCTCGCGGTGCGTAGCGGCGAGCGCCTCGACGGCGAAGGCGCGCAGGCGCTCAGCGAGCTGCGCGCCCACGAGCGAGCCCGCCTGCTGGAGCCGAGCGCGCTCAGCGGTGAGGCCGCTTTCAGCGTCGTGCGTGAGTCGTTCCCGGAGGCCGACGAGGAGTTCTGCCGGGCCTGCGCCCAGGCCAGCGCCGGGAATCCCTTCTACCTGCGCTCGCTGCTTCTCGCACTGCAGGCTGACGAAGCTCAGGCTTCCGCCGCCAGCGCGCAGCGCATCTCGAAGCTGGGTGCGCGTGCGGTGGCTCGCTCGGTCTTGACGAGGTTCGCGCGGCTGCCTCCAGGGGTGCGCTCCCTCGCCGACGCCTGCTCGGTCCTGGGGGAGGGCTGCAGCCTCGACGAAGCCGCCAGACTCGGCGGGCTCGAGCGCGGCGACGCGGTGGTGGCGGCTGACGCCCTGGCCGCTGCACAAACGCTCTCGCCGGGCGAGCCGCTCTCGTTTGTTCACCCCGTCGTGCGCGAGGCCCTCTACCAGGAACTCCCACCTGCTCGGCGGGCGGCGCTCCACCTGCAGGCCGCGGAACTGCTGCGCGAGCGCTCACCCGAGGCCGCGTCCGCGCACCTGCTGCTCGCCCAGCGCGGCGGCGGCCAATGGGTGGTTGACCTCCTGGCCGAGGCAGCGGGGCGAGCCGCCGAGCGCGGCGCTCCGGATGCCGCGGCCCGGCTCTATTCCCGAGCCCTGGAAGAGCCGGCCTGCGGCCCGGCGCGCGGTGACGTGCTGTTCGGCCTGGGCCTCGCCCAGACGGCCGCCGGTGATCCCTCAGGCGGCGACCGCATCATCGAGGCCGCCGGACTGCTCGCCGAGCCCGTGGCGCGGGCCGGGGTGTTGATGAACATGGCCCGCCTGCTCGCCTTCAGGGCCCGCTTCGGTGAGTCGGCCCGAATCTTCGCCAGGGCCAGCGAGGAGCTCAGCGACGCGGGGGACGCTCTTCCCGAAGCGGCTGAGATGCTGCGCATCTGGGCCCGCGCCGGCTACGCGCTCGCCGGGACCAGGGACGTCGCGAGCTGCAAGGAGGCTCGGCTGACCCTGGCGGGGCTGAGTGAGCGCGACGACCTCGAGTCAGACGCAATCGGCCGCTCGGTGCTGGGCTTCGAGGGAATCGAGCGCATCCACGCGGCGCGGCCTGCCGAGCAGGCACTCGCCCCGGTGATGCGCCTGGCGAGCGCCGAGCCGACCGACGACCCGACTGACGTGATCTCGTATGGGATCGTCTCGATAGCGCTGGCGCTCTGCGGCGAGGTCACCGCCGCCGGGGACGTTTTCAGCCGGATCGCAAAGATCGTCAAGCGGCGCGGGTCGGAGCTGGAGGCCATCTCACTCGCCTACGTGAGCATGATCGGCGACTATCAACGCGGCGACCTCGCAGCGGCGATGAGCAACGCCCTGACGGTCACCGACGGGCGTCGCCATGGCTTCGCGGCCGGGCTCGCCACCTCCTACGCGGTGATCTGCCGGGGCTACCTCGACCGGGGCGAGAACGACGAAGCCGCGGCGGCGATCGAACAGGGCCTGGCCGAGGCAAACCGGGCCGATGAGTTTCTGGCGCCGTTCGCGCTGGAGGCGCGCGCTGCAGTAAGGCTAGGCGGCGGCGACCTGGACGGGGCAGTCGAGGACTTCTTGGAGGCGGGACGGCAGCTGGAGGAGCGCGGCATCCGCAACCCCGCGATGTCGGTGCAGAACTGGCGCTCGGGCGCGGCTCGGGCGCTTGCCGCACTTGGCGATATTGATAGTGCGCGAGAACTCGCTCGCGAGGAGCTCAAGTTGACCCAGGGCTTCGGTGTGCCGACTCCGGTCGGCGCCGCGCTGCGGACGTCCGGCCTCGTCGAAGGTGGGGAATCAGGGCTGGAGTTGCTACACCGCTCGACGGAGGTGCTGCGGCGCAGCCCGTCCAAACTCGAGCTGTCGCGTTCGCTGACCGCCTACGGCGCCGCCCTTCGGCGCGCCAACCAGCGGCGCGAGTGCCGCGAGCCGCTCCGCGAGGCCGCGGAGCTGGCGCTCGGCTGCGGAGCGGCCGCGATCACGGAGAATGCGATGGCTGAGCTCCGTGCCTCCGGAGCCAAACCTCGAAGAATCGTCCTCAGCGGGGTCGAATCGCTGACACCGAGCGAGATCCGTGTGGCGGACCTGGCGGCGGAAGGCAACAGCAACCGCGAGATCGCCCAGCAACTGTATTTGACGGTCAAGACCGTCGAGACACACCTCGGCCGCGTCTACAGAAAGCTCGAGATTGCCGGCCGACGCGAGCTCGGCGCTGCGCTTCGCGGTCCAGCGGGTTAGGAAACCGCTTCGCCGCCGGGCTGCACAGCCAGCCAGAGCCCGCCGAACTCGAAGACGTTGTGGCAGAGGATCTCGCCGGGCGGGTCGTCGACGTAGTAGTAGAGGGGACGACCGTCGTATGTCACCTGGACCTTGCCGTCGTCGCGCTTCGTGGTACCGAGCAGTGAGTCCTTGGCGCCTCTTGCGGCAACCGGATCACCCTTTGTCAGCACCGGCGGCCAGGCCGTGGCGCAATCGTCGTAGCACTGGCTGCGATCACTGTCCTCGAGATCGAAGTAGTAGATCGCGCGCCTGTCCGCGTCGAACAGGATCTCGCCGAACTGAGAGTCCGCGGTGGTGATCTCGAGTCCCGGCTTCTCGGGTTTGACCTGCTCGGGCTCAGGGGAGTCTTCGGGTACCTCGTTGTCGGCGCCCGCCTCGCTTTCCGAATCGCCCGGCTGCGCAGTGGTCGAGAGTTCGGAGCGCGCCCCCGGGTCCTCGGCGTCGTCGCCACAGGCGGAAACGCCGAGCCCGGCCACGACGACGATCACGAGTGCAAAGAACTGTTTCAGCATGGAACGAGCATGCCACACTCGTGCTGCGAATCTGGTAGCCGCGGCGAAGTGGCGCCTGTTCCATAGAATCACGCGCCGCATGCCCAAGCACGACGTCCTAGTCATCGGCGCGGGCCTTGCTGGCCAGCGCGCGGCCTTGGCCGCAGCCCAGCAGGGCGTGTCCGTGGGGATCATCTCCAAGGTCCACCCTGTGCGCTCTCACTCCAATGCGGCCCAGGGCGGGATCAACGCCGCGCTTGACGAGGACGACAGCTGGGAGTCCCACGCCTTCGACACGGTCAAGGGCTCCGACTACCTGGGCGACCAGGACGCGATCGAGATCATGTGCAGGGAGGCTCCGCACGAGCTGCTGCACCTCGAGCACATCGGCGTCACCTTTCATCGCAACGAGGTCGGCCAGCTCGGCGTCCGCGCCTTCGGCGGCGCCTCCAAGGCCCGCACCTACTACGTCGCCGACATCACCGGCCAGGCGATCATGCACGTTCTCTACGAGCAGCTGATGAAGTACGCCGACCAAGTCGACCGCTACGAGGAGTGGTTCACCACCGCCCTTGCGATGGACGACGAAGGCAATTGTGTCGGCGCCGTCACCCGCAACATCCGCGACGGCTCGATGGAGCTGTTTGAGGCCAAGTCCGTGATCCTTGCCACAGGCGGCCACGGCCAGATGTACCAGCCGACGACGAACGCGCTGATCTGCACGGGAGACGGGATAGCGATGGCCTACCGCGCCGGCGCCAAGCTCGGCGACATGGAGATGGTCCAGTACCACCCCACCTGCCTAGCCGGCAAGGGCTTCCTGATCACCGAGGGCGCCCGCGGCGAAGGCGCCCACTTGCTCAATGCCCAGGGCGAACGCTTCATGGAGCGCTATGCACCGAACAAGATGGAACTTGCCTCGCGCGACGTCGTCTCGCGCGCCGAGCAGACCGAGATCAACGAGGGCCGCGGCTTTCCGGATGGAACGGTCGCCCTCGACATCACCGTCGTGCCCCGCAAGCGCATCCACGAGGCGCTGCGTGAAATCGTGCTGGTCGGCCGCGACTTCGCCGGCGTCGACATCACGCGCGAGCCGATCCACATCAAGCCCGGCAACCACTACGCGATGGGCGGCGTGCGCACCGATACGGACGGCGCCACCGAGATCCCGGGCCTCTACGCCGCCGGCGAAGTCGCCTGCGTCTCCGTGCACGGCGGCAACCGCCTCGGCGCCAACTCGCTGCTCGACACGCTGATCTTCGGCCGCCGCGCCGGCGAGCACGGCGCCGAGCGCGCCAAGACGATCCCCGGCGGCCGGGCCTCGCGCGAGCTGCTCAGCGACGAGGAATCGCGCCTGGCAGCGATCATCGGGCGCGAAAAGGGTTCCGGCCGGCGCGTCTCGGAGATCCGCAGGGAACTGGGCTCGACGATGGACCGCTACGTCGCCGTCTTCCGCGACGAGGAGGGAATCACCAAGGCGCTCGAGATCGTCAAGCGGCTTTCCGAAGAGGCGCAGAGTTGCTACGTCGACGACCGCGGCACCGTCTTCAACCAGGACGTGCTCGGGGCCCTCGAGCTCGGCTTCATGCTCGACTGCGCGGAAGCGACCTGCGTCTCGGCGCTTCACCGCACCGAGAGCCGCGGCGCCCAGTACCGGACCGACTACCCGGAGCGAAACGACGAGGAGTGGCTCAAGCACATCGACCTGACCTACTCCGAGAGCGGCTCGCAGATCTCCTACTCCGAGGTGACGATGACCCAGTGGGAACCGATGGAGCGGACTTACTAGGGTGAAGGTGAGCGACTGATGGCCAGCTACGAACTCAAAGTGCGCCGCTATAAGCCAGGCGACGGGCAGGGCCCCTACTGGGAGCACTTCAACGTCGAACTGGACCCGACGCTGTCAGTGCTCGACGGGCTGCTGCAGGCCCGCGACGACCAGGACGGCTCGCTCTCGGTGCGCTGCTCCTGCCGGGCGGCGATCTGCGGCTCCTGCGGGGTCAAGATCAACGGCCAGTCGACGCTCGCCTGCAAGACGCAGATCGGCGACGCCCACGCCGAGGCCAACCGCGGCCGGGGTGGAACGGTCCCCGAGCGCAGCCTGCGGCCGGGGTCGGAGCCGATCACGATCGAGCCGATGGGGAACATGCCCGTCCTCAAGGACCTCGTCACCGACATGGAGTCGACGCACTGGACGAAGATCCGCCGCGTCACTCCCTGGCTGATCCCCGACGGCCCGCCCCCTGAGCGCGAGTACATCGTGCCGCCCGAGTCGATGATCGACATCACCCAGTCGATGGCATGCATCCAGTGCGGCGCCTGCGTCTCGGCCTGCCTGGCGCTGGAGGCAGATCCGGACTTCATCGGTCCAGCGGCCCTGGCCAAGGCCTACCGCTTCGTCGGCGATCCCCGCGACGGACAGACGACCGAACGTCTCCACGACCTCGCCCAGGACCCGCATGGCATCTACGACTGCACCCACTGCTTCAGCTGCATTGACGCCTGTCCCAAGGGCGTGGCGCCGATGGACCAGATCATGCGCCTGCGCCGAAAGGCCGGGAGCGACGCCGAGGTCGACGACCAGAACAACGGGCATCGCCACGAGAAGGCCTTCGTGAAGATCATCGAGAAGAAGGGCACGCTCGACGAATCGCTGCTGCTGCAGGAGTCCTTTGCGCCGGGCGTCAAGGGCAAGCTGGCCCCGACCCCGGGGGCGATCTCGGGCCTGGTCGGCTCGATCCCGACGGCGGTGCGTGGGATCCGCACCGGCAAGATGCGCTCGCTCTCGAAGCTGATTCCGGGCGTCCACGAGAAGCTCCCGGGCGACGCCCAGGGGCACGTCAAGCGCATCTTCGCGCACGCCGAGGAGCACGGCGAGGAGCTAAACCTCTACATCAAGGGCGAGGAACCCGAACTCGAGGGCACGCCCGACAGCGTCCCCGAGGCGGCGATCGAGCCCGAGCCCGACATCGGGGAGACACCATGAAACTTGCCTACTGGCCCGGCTGCGTTTCGCGCGGCTTCACCCCGGAGCTGCACGGCTCGATGGCGCTTGTCGCCGAGGAACTCGGCATCGAGCTGGTCACACTGGACCGCGCCAACTGTTGCGGCGCCGGCGTCATCGCCGAGCACAACCAGGAGCTTGCCGACACGCTCAACGCCCGCACCTTTGCGCTCGCACAGGAGACCGGCCTGGCGATGATGAACATCTGCTCGACCTGCCAAGGCGCCCAGTCCGAGTGCCAGCAGCGCCTCGATGCAGACTCCGCCTACCGAGCCCACATCAACGAGGTGCTTTCCGGCGAAGGGCTCGAGTACGTCAAAGGCAAGGACGGCTTCACCAATAAGAACTTCATGTGGATCCTGGTCGAGGAGTTCGGGCTCGACAACCTCAAGTCACTAGTCAAGCGCCCGCTCACCGGGCTGCGAGTCGGCCCCTTCTACGGGTGCTACGTGATCCGCCCCAAGCACCGACTCGGCTACGACAAGCACCCCGAGCGAGACCTCTACCTCGAGCAGATCATCGAAGCGCTCGGCGGCGAGGTCGTCGAGTACGACGGCGCCCGCAAGTGCTGCGGGTTCCCCGTGATCACGATGAACCGTGAGACCTCGCTGCGCCAGGCCGGCACCCACATAGGGGACGCTCTAGACGCCGGCGCCGACTGCCTCGTCACTCCCTGCCCGCTCTGCCACCTCAACCTCGACATGCAGCAGCCCGAGGCCGCCAAGGTCGTCGGCCAGGACCTCGGCCTTGCGGTGCTGCACCTCCCCCAGCTCGTCGCCCTGGCACTCGGCTTCGAGCCCAAAGAACTTGGAATGGGCAAGCACATCGCCTCGACCAAGTGGGTCGAGGAGCGACTGCTGGCCGGCGTCGCCTCGTGACGCGGTTTTCATCACCACTGCGGCATCGCTGAGGCGGCACCGCCGTGGCAGTAGCCGTAATCACCTTCATCGCCGCCCTCGCGGTGATCGCCAGCGAGCGCGTCCACCGCACAAAGGTCGCGCTGGTCGGCGCGACCGTCGTCGTGCTGTTCGCGGCCGGGTTCGATCAGGAGCTGGCGATCGAGTCGGTCGACTTCAACACGATCGGCCTGCTCGTCGGGATGATGATCCTCGTCTACCTGACGCAGCAGACCGGGATCTACGACTACGTCGCGATCCGCGCCGGGCAGATCTCGAAGGGAAATCCGGCTGCCGTCGTCTTCAGCCTGGCGACGACGACCGCAGTGCTCTCGGCGTTCCTCGACAACCTGACGACGATTCTGCTGATCGTCCCGGTCACCTTCCTGTTGGCCGACACGCTCGACATCGACCCGATGCCGCTGGTCATCATCGAGGTGATCGCGTCGAACATCGGGGGCACGGCGACGCTGATCGGCGACCCCCCAAACATCATCATCGCCGGCGCAACCGGTCTCAGCTTCAACTCGTTCATCGTCAACCTGGCTCCGGTCGTCGTCGTCACCTTCGCGATCGTCACCGGACTGCTCTACCTCTTCTACCGGAAGCGCCTGCAAATCGACGAAAGCAATCGCAAGTACGTGATGGAACTCGACGCGAGGGCGTCGATTCGGGACGTCGCCGAGTTGCGCAGGACCGGGCCGATCCTGATCGTCACGATCCTCGCCTTCTTCGCTCACCAGGCCCTGCACATCGAGCCCGCGACCGTCGCGCTCGCGGGGGCGGCGATCGCCCTGCTGGTGACCAGCGTCTCGCTTGAGCAGACGCTCTCCAAGATCGAGTGGCCGACCCTGTTCTTCTTCGTGGCCTTGTTCGTGATGGTCGGGGCGCTCGAGGAAACCGGGGCGATCGGAAAGATCGCGGACGCTTTCGAGGACCTGACCGCGGGCGACCGCTCCGCGGAACTGATCGGAATCATCTGGGTGACCGGCATCGGCTCTGCAATCGTCGACAACATCCCCTTCACGACCGCGATGATTCCCGTTGTCGAGCAACTCCGCGAGGGCAGCGGCGACGATGCCCACTGGTGGGCGCTCTCACTCGGGGCCTGCTTCGGCGGCAACGCCACCATCATCGCCGCCGCCGCCAACGTGGCCGCGGCGGGGCTCGCAGAGCGAGCCGGCAAGCCGATCGGATTCCTGTCCTTCATGCGAATCGGAATACCCGTGACGCTGCTTAGCCTCGTGCTGGCCTGCGGCTACGTCGCCATCCGGTACATACTTATTTGAGCCGATGCCAGACTCAATCGTCAAACAGGCAATTCGCGAGATCGAACCGCTTCAGTTCGACCAGACGGTGGTGGCCGCGGCGCGCAAGATCGTCGAGCACGATCTCCCTGCGCTGCCCGTCGTCGATTCCGCCGGCAACTTCGCCGGCATCTTCGGGGAGCGGGAGTTCATGCTTGCGATATTCCCCGGCTACGTCGGCGAGCTGGCGTCGTCGGCGATGATCTCTCGCGCGATCGACCAAACGATCGAGCGCCGCGAGAGTTGCCGCGAGGAACCGATTTCGAAGTACCTGACGACGGATCACGTGCTGGTGGAGGACACCTATTCGGACACGCAGCTAGCCGAGTTGTTCCTCCACCATCGCGTGCTGATCATCCCGATAGCGACCAACGGCCGCGTGCACGCCGTGGTCACTCGCAACGACTACTTTCGCGGCTTGCTGGAGCGCTTCGCAGGCTGATCGTCCGGATCCTCGGAGACACGGAGCCAGTCGACGTACTCTCCGCAGGCCTTGCGCGGCGCTACGTGCCGGACCTCGCCGAGTTCGCCGAGCGGTGTCGCGAAGATCGAGCGCAGATGGGCCTCCCCTTCGGCGCCCAGCAGCCGGCCCGCTATCGACGCCTCCGAAAGCTCGATACGAAACTCGACGCGCCCGTCGCGCTCGACCTGAATCTCGCCTACCCGGAACGGGGGCGAGGGACCGCGGAAGTCGAGGTTCGCCGGAGCCAGAAGGGACGGTGGGTCCTTGGCGAGCGCGGAGCCACTTAGCCTGATCGTCAGCGGACGCGGGCTGTCGTAAGCGAGGGAGACCTCCCAGCGCCCGGGCTCGAGGTCGAAGCCCTGAGAGGCAGGTTCGGTCACGGTGACCGTCGCCGACGGCGCCCACTTGCGCTCGCTGCCCGCGACGGGCGGCGTCGGCCAGATGGCGGCGACCGTCGTGCCCTTGGGGACCTTGGGCCGCGATTCAGAGGCTTCCTTGTCCGTTGCGGAGCGTCCATCGTCACGCTTCCGCTTCCCCTCGTCAGCGCCCCTGCCTTCGTCCTTGTCCTCCCTCCTCGGCTCGTGATCGCAGCTGAGCACCGCCCCGGGGGCCGCAACCTCGTGCAGCGTCTCTCGCCGGGCGGTTGGGCCGCGGCGCTTCCAGAGGACGAACGATTCGGTCCGTGCGACCTCCTTGAAGTTTCCGGGCGGCTCGCTCGCGTAGGCGCTCGACGTCGTCAGCACGTAGCGGTAGCGGTCGAGGATCCCCTCGTTGACCACGTCGAAGTCGAACTTCTCCTCCCCGTCCGTGGCCTTGAAGCGAGTCGGCGGCTGACCGACGTTGTAGAAGTTCTTGATCGGCGTGTCGACCTTGGCACCGCGCAGCTCCCAGGCGATGAAGTCATCGCGGCCGAGGAAGAGCACGCGGCCACCCTCGACAATCCGGCGGATCTCGTTCAGCTCCTTGGCGTGAAGGCCCGGCGATACGGGGCCCTGGCGCAGGGCGAGCACACTCGAGACTCCCGCGGCCAACACAAAGGCCACGCCGAAGCCCGCAAATCCGAGCAATGCGACCTTTCTAGAGACCGTCAGCGCCCTCAGCCGCCGCAGCCGCTTCCAAATCCAGCGCAACGGCCTCAGCTGGTCGAACTCGGGCAGCCAGTCCGCCGATAGCACCCCCCACAGGGCGATCAGCATTACCACGGGAGCGGCGACGGCGAGCGCCTTGGCGGCCGTGTACGGGGTTCCGAAAAATACGGCGGCTAGGTACACCAGGGTTGCCGCGAGGAGCGCCGACGGCAACTCGGCACGCCGCTCAAGCCAGCAGCGCCAAAGGCCGGCCGCCAGGGCCGCCGCTCCCAGCAGGGCGCCTAGATAGAAGGCGATGGCCGGCAGCGAGGCAGTCGACGGCGTCACTCTGAACTCGCCTGACGGCCAGACGCCGAACGCCTCGAGCGGCGAAATCGAGCCCTTCAGGTTGCCAAGCGTCTGCGAGCCCGAACGCTCGAAGGCACGAAAATCCGAGAACTCGAGAATCCGGCCCCACTCCGGCGCCGTCAGCACCGCCGCAATCGCAGCCACCGCAGCGAGCACGGGCCAGGCCGGCTTCAGTGCCCGCACCGGAGCACCGGCAGCCAGCCAGACGCCCACGGCCGTAAGGCCCAGCCAGGCGAGCCCCGGAAAGCTGTAGTTGAAGACAGATCCGGCCGCGAGCACGGCCAGCGGCAGCGCCCGGATGACCAGCCGGGTCGGCGTCGACATTCCTCCCGCGATCAGCTCTCGCAGGCCGAGCGCGAAGCCGATCAGGATCAGGGCCTGAAGTGGCTCCTTAAAGGCTCCTTGAACCAAGTAGGCGGCGCCCAGGAACGGCACCGAGGCCAGCACCGCCCCGCCGATGCGCGGCGCAGCCGGCAGGTCGCGCAGCAAGGCCAGCGCGGTGATTGCGCCGAGGGCGGCCAGCGCCAGCGTCAGACCGGCAAAGACGTTGACCGGGTCGGCACCGAGCATCTCGGCCAGCGACGCGACCAGGGAGTGCGGGCCGAGCGGATAGCCGCCGTCGACCAGGTTGGGCACCGGCTCGGTGCGGTTCTGAACCCAGTCTGTGACGAGCAGGTGCGAGGCCATGTCGTCGTTGACGAGGCCGACCCCGAGGATGCCGACACGCTCGTTGACGATGAACGGCAGCGAGGCGGCGGCGGCGGCGATCGCCGCCGGCGGGATCCCGAGCGCTGGTCCGCGCCAGCCGATACCGGACCAGGCCAGAAAGACCAGCGAAGCCACCGTCACGAGCACGAGTGCCACCGCCGCCGTGGCGGCGTGCCCGGGCAGCCGTGCGCTCACTCCGGCGACGGCCAGCAGCGCGGCCAGCCCGATCGCGCCGGACAACCACGACCAGCCGCCCGAGACTCTTCCGCGCTCGGCTGCGCTGCGGCTTTCGCCCCAGCCGCAGATCGCGGCAATGGCGCCGCCGACGGCTAGTGAGGCGCCACAGATCAGCGCCGCGGATGCGAGCATCGAGATCACGGAGAGGGAACCCTAGTGACCGACTCTGAGCGCCGAACATCCCCTCAGGGGGCGGATAGCGCTGGTCCCCGGGACGTTCGGAGTCAGGCGGGGGTTGCCACGGGGGCGATAAGTTGGCGCTCGGCGAGTAGTTCGGCCACCTGAACCGCATTCGTCGCGGCGCCCTTGCGCAGGTTGTCACCGACAACCCAGAGATTGAGGCAGCGCTCGTGCGATGGATCGCGTCGGATGCGGCCGACGACGACCGGATCGCCGCCTGCAACCGCGATCGGCAGCGGATAGACGCCCTCCGCGGGGTTGTCGGCCACGATCACGCCGGGCGCGGCGGCGAGCAACTGGCGACATTCCTCCGGGCTGAGCGGCTTGCGCGTCTGGACGTTGACCGACTCCGAGTGCCCGGTGATCACAGGGACGCGGGCGCAGGTGGCGGAGATGCCCATCTCCCCCTCGCCGACGCCGAGGATCTTGCGTGTCTCAGCCATCATCTTGCGCTCTTCGGTCGTGTAGTCGTCGCCGTCCTTGAACGTCTCGACCTGCGGCAGGACGTTGAAGGCGATCTGATGGGGATAGACGCTGCACTCAGCCTCGTCGCCGGCGAGCACCGCCCTCGTCTGCGCCTTAAGTTCGTTGATCGCCTTCTGTCCGGTGCCGGAAACCGACTGGTAGGTGGAAACGACCAGGCGCTCGATCCCGACGGCGTCGAAGATCGGCTTCAGCGCGACGACCATCTGCATCGTCGAGCAGTTCGGGTTGGCGACGATGCCGCGGTGCCTCGCCAGAGCCTCGGGGTTGACCTCGGAAATCACCAGTGGGACGTCGTCGTGCATGCGCCAGTAGCTGGTGTTGTCGACGACCACGGCGCCCGCCTCGACGAACTTCGGCGCCCACTCGGCGCTGACGGCACCGCCCGCGGATGAGATCAGCAGGTCGATTCCCCGGATCGATTCTTGGGTCGGCACGACGCACTCGGCATTGCCGCCCGCGAACGGGATGCGCTTGCCGGCCGAGCGCTCGGAGGCGAACGGCACAAGCTCAGAGATCGGGAACCCGCGCTCGGCGAGCACCTCGAGGATCGTCGAGCCGACGGCGCCGGTGGCACCGAGGACTCCGACCCGGTAGCTGGATCGCTCGGACATGCCTTCAGTATTGCGAATGCGCCTCGCGCGCCGGGGCTATTCGCCCAGGGCCACTTCTTCGGCGCCGAGCTCAAACGCGGCATGCAGCGACTGCACCGCTCCGGGCACTTCGTCGGCGCCGATCACGCATGAAATCTTGATCGGCGAGGTCTGGATCATCTCGATGTTGATGCCGCGCTCACCCAGCGTCCGGAAGACCTTCGCGGCGACCCCCGGATGCGAACGCATCCCCGCGCCGATCACGGAGACCTTGCCGATGCGGTCATCTGTCAGCACCTGATCGCCGGCGTCGAGCGCCGTCAGGGCGTCGACGGCCGTCTGCATCTCGTCGCGCTCGACGGTGAAGGAGAGGTCGGCGCCGTGCTCTTCGGAGACCGGCTCGTTCTGGATGATCATGTCGACGTTGACGTTGGCCTCGGCAAGGGCCGTGAAGATGCGACCGGCGATCCCCGGCTCGTCCTTCACGCCTGTGAGCGTGACCCGCGCCTCCTTGTCGGAGTGCGTGACTGCTGTGACCATCGGTCGTTCCATCGTCTCGGACTCGGCGAGCACGAATGTACCGGGGCCGGCTGCGAAGGAGCTTCGGCAGTGAATGCGAACACCGTGGTTGCGGGCGTACTCGACCGCGCGTAGTTGCAGCACCCCGGCGCCGGAAGCGGCCATCTCCAGCATCTCTTCAAAGGAGACCAGCTTCAGCATGCGGGCGTCGGGAACGATTCGCGGGTCTGCGCTGTAGACGCCCGCGACGTCGGTGTAGATCTCGCAGACCTCGGCTCCCAGTGCCGCCGCCAGGGCGACCGCGGTGGTATCGGAACCGCCGCGCCCCAGGGTGGTCACGTCGTGGCTGTCGCCTGAGACTCCCTGAAAGCCGGCGACGAGCACGATGTTGTCGGCCTCCAGCGCATTGCGGATGCGATCGGCGCGGACATCGAGGATGCGCGCCTTCGTGTGCGAGGAGTCGGTGACGATCCCGGCCTGCGATCCGGTCAGCGAGATCGCGTTGTGACCGAGGTCGTGAATCGCCATCGCGCAGAGCGCACAGGAGATCCGCTCCCCGGTCGAGAGCAGCATGTCCATCTCCCGCGCGATCGGCCGCTCGGAGACCTCGCGTGCCATCGCCAGCAGCTCGTCGGTCGTCTTACCGCGAGCCGAGAGCACCGCGACCACCTTCATCCCGTTGTTGCGAGCGGCGACGATCCGCCCCGCCGCACGCCTGATGTCCTCCGGCCCGGCGACGGAGGTGCCGCCGAACTTCATGACGACGGTGTTGGTGAGAGCGACGCCGGCGTTTGGGGTTGCCTCAGGCATGGGGGCGCAGGATAGGGACGCTTGGGTCGCAGGCGGCGCCAGGGACAATGACAGCACCGAGGGCGTGTGGAGGGGGCGAGGTTCGCAGCGTCGGGCTTGTCTTCAGCGTGGCTGCCGACGACTTGGATCAAAAGCGCGCTATGCGCGCGCTGCGTCCAACTCGCTCCCGTGAGGGCGCCGCGGCGGAGCTCGCGGCGGTTCAGGAGGGGGTTGTGGCGAGGCGACAATTGTCTGAGCTGGGATTCGATCGCGACGCGATTCGCCGACGAACCAGGCCGTCACGCTGGGCAACCGGATCTTCGAACCGGACTGCCGCTGGCGCGACGCCCACCTGATGGTCGAGCTCGACAGCCGCAAGGCCCACCTCAACCGCCGGCGATTCGAGAGCGACCGCGAGCGCGACGAACTGCTGCACGCGGCCGGCTGGACCGTCGTCCGTGTCACTTGGCGTCGACTCACGATCGCGCCGGACGAACTCGTGATCAGCCTTCGCACTCTTCTTCGACGCACCGCGTGACGGGCCTCACACACGGACGCCAGATATTTATATATCTTCCCGATATATGAAGCTCAGCCCCACCGCCTACGTGATCCTCGGCTTCCTCGAGGCGCGGCCGCGCAGCGGCTACGACATCAAGCAGACCGTCGAACACTCCACACGCTTCTTCTGGAAGGCGAGCTACGGCCAGATCTACCCCGAGCTGAAGCGGCTCGAGGCGGCGGGCCTGGCGAAGGGGAGGCGCGACGACACCGGGGCGAGGCGGCGGATCCGCTACGAGATCACCGCGGCGGGGCGCAAGGCCCTCCACGGGTGGTTGCGCGACCCCCCGGAGGTCGACGAGCTGCGCGACGAGTGGCTGCTGAAGCTGTTCTTCTCGATGCGCGCCGATCCCGGCACCGGGCCGCGGATCATGGCCGACCTCGCTCGCCGTCACGGAGCGACGCGGGAGCGGCTCGAGCAGATCGAGCCGCAGGTGGAGGCCAATGACGACCCGCACCAACTTTCAGTGCTTCGCTACGGAATCGCGCTCAACGCCTGGGCCGAGGGCTACTGCGCAGCAGAGGCGAAAAGCCTGACCGACCATGAGCGCCTGGCCGACCACGAGGGGCGACGACACCAAGGAGCAACCGATGTTTGAATTCCTCGCCGACCTCGCCCAGCGCCGCCGCTGGACCGTCGTGATCGTCTCCATCGTGCTGTTCGGGGCCGCGGGTGTCTCCGTTGCGGGAGTGGCAGACCGGCTTGATCCATACGGCGCCGACGACCCGGACACCGAAAGCGTTGAGGCGAGCGACCGCCTCGAGGAGGCAGGCTATCGCGGGGTTGGCGTCGTTGTGCTCGTCAACGACGTCGACGTCACCACCCCCGCCGGACGGGAGCGGGTCCAGGCCCTGGCCGGCGAGATCGCCGCCGACGAGGATGTCGCCGAGGTCAACGACTTCACGAACAGCGGCGCGAAGATCTTCGTGTCGGAGGACCAGAACTCAACCTATCTGGCGGTTCGGCTCTCACCCACCGACGACGACGGGGAGCAGGAAGCAAGCGAGCGCATCGTCGCCCTGCTCGAGGACGAGGACGACGTGCTCGTCGGTGGAGCCGCTGTCGCCCAGCAGCAGGTCAATGACAAGGTCGAGTCGGACCTGCAGCGCGCGGAGCTGTACGCCTTCCCGATCATCTTCCTGCTCTCGCTGCTCTTCTTCCGCAGTCTCGTCGCGGCGGCGCTGCCGCTGCTGGTCGGCGGCCTCGCGATCGTCGGGACGATCCTGATGCTTCGGGTTGCCAGCGAACTGACCTCTGTCTCGATCTTCTCCGCTCAACATCGTCACCGGGCTCGGACTGGGGCTCGCGATCGACTACAGCCTTTTCATGGTTTCCCGCTACCGAGAGGAGATCGCCAGAACGGGTCCCGGGCTGCAGGCGATGCGTCGCACCCTGGCAACGGCAGGGCGCACCGTGCTGTTCTCTTCCCTGACGGTGGCCTGCGCGATGGCGGCGCTGCTCGTCTTCCCGCAGCGTTTCCTCTACTCGATGGGCCTCGGGGGAATGATGGTCGCGCTGATGGCGGCGGCCGTCTCGCTGGTCGTGCTGCCCGCGGTGATGGCGGTGCTCGGGAACCGCGTCAACGCGCTCGCCCCGAGCTTCCTGCGTCGCCGCGCAGAGGCCGAGGCGCGCCCTGCCAACCAAGGCTTCTGGTATCGACTGGCGCAGACCGTCGGCCGCATTCCGGGTCGCATCGCAATCCTCAGCGCCACGCTGCTGATCGTGCTCGGCATCCCCTTCCTGAGCGCCGCGTTCACGTGGGTGGACCCACAGGTCCTGCCGGCGGACACCAGCGCCCACCAGGTGGACGACGCTCTGCAGTCCGACTTTCCGCCCTTTCGCGACAACCCGATCGAAATCGCGGTTCGTGGCGATAGAGCGGATGTCGAGCAGGTCGCCTCTGCGGCTGCCGAGATCCCCGAGGCGGGCAGCGTCGATTCCCCCTCGCGGGTCGATCAGGACGACTGGGTGGTCGCAGTCACCTCAAGCGCACCCCCGCTCAGTGATACAAGTGAGCAACTCGTCGCAGACCTGCGAGCGCTGCCCGGCAACGGCCTGGTGGGCGGCTTCAGCGCAGGCTACGTAGACCTCAAACAGAGCCTCGCCGACCACATTCCGATGATGCTGGCGATCGTCTCGCTGAGCACTGTGCTGATCCTCTTCTTGATGACGGGCTCCGTGGTGCTGCCGATCAAGCAGTTGCTGATGAATCTGCTCGGCCTCAGCGCCGTCTTCGGGATCCTGGTGCTGATCTTCCAGGACGGCCGTCTGGAGGGCCTGCTCGGCTTCCAGAGCCAGGGGGGCATCGAGACGACGATGCCGCTGTTGCTGTTCGCAACCGTTTTCGGACTCTCGACCGACTACGGCGTCTTCCTGCTGGCACGGATCAAGGAAGCCCACGACGGCGGCCTCTCGAACTCGGAAGCCGTCGCGGTCGGACTGGAGCGAACCGGCCGCATCGTCACCGCGGCCGCGGTGCTGTTCGCCGTTGCGGTCGGCGCCTTCGTGACCTCGGAGATCATCTTCATCAAGGAGGCCTTCCTCGGCATCTCGCTGGCGGTGCTGATCGACGCTTCGATCATCCGCGCCCTGCTCGTGCCGGCCCTGATGAATCTGCTCGGCGACCGGAACTGGTGGGCGCCACGGCCGCTGCGGCGGCTGCACGCGCGGATCGGCCTGAGCGAAGCCTAGGCCCGCTCAGTCGCCAATCGAGCGGCGTCCGGCCAGAGCCCTGCCGAGTGTCACCTCGTCGGCGTGTTCGAGATCGGCGCCGACGGGGAGTCCGCTCGCCAGGCGAGTGACCTGGACCTGGCCCTTGAGCAGATCAGCGATGTGAAGCGCAGTCGCCTCGCCCGTCGTCGTCGGGTTCGTTGCCAGAACTACCTCGCTGACCTCGCCCTCGCTCACACGACGGACCAGCTCGGCAACCTTGATGTCCTCAGGATCGACCCCGTCAATAGGAGAGAGGGCGCCGCCGAGCACGTGGTAAAGACCCCTGAACTCGTGCGTCCGCTCGATCGGGATCACGTCAGCCGGCTGTTCCACCACGCAAATCAGAGCAGTGTCGCGGCGCCCGTCGTCGCAGATGCGACAGCGCGGCCCCTCGGCCAAATTGAAACAGACCTCACAGAGCCCGACCTTCTCCTTGACCTCGCGGATCGCATCGGAGAGGGCGAAAGCATCCTCATCGCGCTCGCGGAGGATGTGGAAGGCGAGGCGCTGCGCCGAGCGCTGTCCGACGCCGGGCAGCTTGCCGAGCTCGCTGACGAGCCTCTGGATGGGTCCTGGTTGCACGCCGGGGAAACTAACGACCGCCGAGGCTGGCCCCGGGGATTCGAGCGGGCAAGCGCTAGAGGCCGGGTATCCCGAGCCCGCCGAGCCCGCCCAGCCCGCCCAGCCCGCCGCCGCCGAGCCCGGCAGCACCGCCGAGACGGCTCGACGCCAGCTCTTGGGCCGCGCGCAGCGCCTCGTTGACCGCCGCGGTGACCAGCTCCTCGAGCATCTCGGCGTCCTCGGGGTCGATCGCGTCGGGGTTGATCTTGATCTCCTGAACTGCGAGGTCTCCCGTCATCTTGACCTTGACCATCCCGCCGCCCGCGCTGGCCTCGACGACCTCGTCCTTGAGCTTTTCCTGCGCCTGCGCCATCTCGGCCTGAACCTGCTGGAGCTGCTTCATCATCGCCCCGATATCCATGCCTCCCGGGCCGCCCATACCTCCCGGCATCGGGGGGCCTCCGCGTCGACTCATGCTGATTCCTCCTCGGGGTCCGTGATGATTTCCTCCGCTTCAAAGCTGTCCTTGAGGCGCTCAAACACCTCGTCTTCGCTGAGCTGCTCGTTCGCGGCCCTGTCGTCCCCGCCCTCCAGCAGGACGAACACTGGTCTCAGCCTCTCCCCCACGACCGTGCGCAGAGCATCGGCGAACCGGTCGGTGTTCAGCTGAGACTCGGCCTTGCGCTTGTTGAAGGCCATCGAGGCCGGGAATCCGATCTTGAGCTCGGACTGTGCGGCGTCGACCTCCATCGGCTTGGCTCCCTCGAAGATCGACGACAGCAAGATCGAACCCGACTGGCGCACCTGCTCGACGACCGAGGGCCAGAGGTCAGCGACGCGTTCGATGTCGATCGCCTGCGCGACGCTGGCCGCGGCCGCCTGGGCGACGTTCTTGACCTCGGCCTCCGGGGGCGCTGCGTCCTCCTCGGGTCCGGGATCGGCGTCGATCGGGCCGGGAGCGGGCTCTGGTTGATGGCTCTGGGGGGAACGGTCGTCGGCGCTGCCGCCGTCGTCGGCAGTGACCTCCTGGTCCTCTGCCAATCGCAGCGCCGGGCTCGCGCCGCTGGCGACGACCGTGCCGCCTTCAGCAAGCGAGCGCTCCAGTCGCTCGAGGCGCTCGGCGAGCGCCCTGCCCGAAGGGTCGATCTCGGGACGCGCGCAGCGCAGCAGAGCCACCTCGAGAGTGATCGCCGGCTCGTCTCCTTCGCGAATCTCCGCGAGCGCGGCGCTCAACACATCGATCGAGCGCACGATCGCCACTTCGGGAACGCGGCCGGCCTGATCGAGCACCTTCCCAGCGTCCAGCACTACGAGCCCGATCCCGGCGGGAATCCCGTCGGCTGAGCGGACGACCAGAAGCTGACGCAGGTGGGCGACGAGGTCACGGCCGAACTGAACGACGTCGCGGCCGGAGGACGCCAGCTCTGCGGCGACCGCCAGCGCAGCCTTGCCGTCGGCGGCGGCGATCGCGTCGCCGGCCTTGACGATCAGTTCAGCGTCGGCGACTCCGAGCACCGCGAGGGCGTCGTCGGCCTCGATCTCGGGCCCGCAGTAGGCGACGAGCTGGTCGAGGGTGCCGAGTGCGTCCCGGAAGCTGCCGGTGGCGCCGCGGGCGATGGCCGCGACCGCCTCATCGGAGATCGTGATCTCCTCGGCGCCGGCGACGCGGCGCACGACCTCGGAGATCTGCTCCAGGCTGGGTCGCTGGAAGTCGAAGCGCTGGCAGCGGTCCGCGATCGTCGGCATCACCTTGTGCGGCTCGGTGGTGGCGAGCACGAAAACGGTGTTCGGCGGCGGCTCCTCGAGCGTTTTCAGGAAGGCGTTCCACGCCTCGCGCGTGAGCATGTGCGCCTCGTCGAGGATGTAGACCTTCCAGCCGCCACCCGTGGCGACGAAGCCGACTCGGTCGCGCAGCTCACGGATGTCGTCGACAGAGCGGTTCGAGGCGGCGTCCATCTCGATCACGTCGAGCGAAGATCCCGCGGCGATCGAGCGGCACGACTCGCACTCACCGCAGGGGGTCAGAGTCGGCCCGTTGACGCAGTTCAGCGAGCGGGCGAGGATCTTCGCCATCGAGGTCTTGCCGGTGCCGCGGGTGCCGACGAACAGGTACGCGTGGTGGACACGGTCGCGCTCGACGGCGTTCCTGAGGGTGCGAACGATCTGCTCCTGGCCGACCACTTCGCTGAACGCCTGGGGGCGATGGCGGCGGTAGAGCGAAACCTCGGACACGGTTCGCCAGTCTAGTTGGAGGCCTGGCCGCCAACGGCGGGGTCGGGCGGCCCCGTACCCTGCTCGCCGCAATGAGCGGAACCATCCCTCCGCGGCTTCGCCCGTTCGTCCCGGTTTTCTGGATTGCCGGCGGCGCCCTCGCCCTCTGGCTGGGGTTTGGCCACGGGTTCGCCAATTACGACACGTTCTACTCACTGGTGTGGGGCAGCGAGCTCGCCCACGGCCAGGGGCTGGACTACGGAGCCCCGATCCCGCCGACGCCGCATCCGCTTCAGACGCTGCTCGGCGTGGTGCTCGCGCCGTTCGGCGCCGGCGCTGAACCGATCACGGTTGCGATCGCCTTTCTCTCACTCTCCGCGGTCACCTACCTGACCTACCGCCTCGGACAGCTCTGGTTCAACGTCCCCGCCGGTCTGCTGGCTGCCGCGATCATCATCACCCGCGAGCCGATGCTCTCCGACGGAGTCCGCGCTTACGTCGACATCCCGTACATCGCCCTGGTGCTCGCCGCACTCGTCGTCGAGACTCGCAGACCCCGCAGCGGCTCGCCCGTGCTGGTACTGCTATCCCTCGCCGGCCTGCTGCGACCCGAGGCCTGGCTCTTCTCCGCGGCCTACATCATCTACCTCGCCTACACCCGCTTCGCCCCGGGGGGGTTGGCGCTGCTCGATGCTGCTCGTCGCTCCCGCAGCGGCCTGATCCAGGTGGTCGCTCCGACGCGGCGCGACAGGTTCGTGCGCGCGCTCTATCCGTTGTCCTACGCCCCTCGGCGGAAGGGGTTCTGGCCGCTGGTCGCGCTCGCGGCCTCCGCCCCTGTGCTCTGGGTGCTCTACGACCTCGCCTTCGCCGGCGACCCGATCTATTCGCTGACCGGGACTCAACAGACGGTTGAAACACTTGCCCGCGATACCGGGCTCTGGGATTTCATCCGGTTCTTCCCGCGCCGGCTTGGCGAGATTCTGCGCGAACCGGTGCTTTTGGGAGCCGCGGGCGGCGGCGTTGTGACCCTGATGTTGCTGCGACGACGCAGCGCGCTCGGGGCCGCGGCGGGCTTTCTCGCCGCCGCTGCCTTCGCCGTACTGGCGATCGCGGGCCTGGCGGTTATCACTCGCTACGCGCTGCTGGCGGCAACGATCCTGGCGATCTTCTGCGGGGCCGGCGTCTTCGGCTGGCTGGAGCTCGACCGCGAGGATCCCTGGCGGCGGCGCTGGCAGGGCTTCGCGGCTCTAGTCGCCATCGTCGGCGTCGTCTTCAGCGCCGGGGTCATCGGCACCTCGCAGTACACCCGCCTCGCCAACCTCAAGGACTCGATTGCCATCCAGGAGCAGATTCGAAACGACCTGCGCGACCTGGCCGACTCCGGTGCATTCGCGGGCGCCTACGGCCCCGACGCGGACGGCGCCGACGATGTGCAACGGGGCGCAACCCCCTGCAGCGACATAACCGTGCCCAACCACCGGCCGGTGCCGCTGCTCGCACTCTGGCTCGACCGCCGGCCATCGGAGATCGTCGCCGCGGTCCGCGAGTCCGAAGCCGGCCTGATTCGCACCGAGCCCGAGGCCGGCTATTTTCTCGAGCCCGCCAGCGACGTGGTCCTGGAGAACTTCACCCTCGATCCCAACGATCCGGGCAATCTGACGGCTCCCGTTCCCGATCGGTTCGCGATCGTGGATGAGAATGAATCGTGGCTTTTGTATGTGCGGTGCCCCGCCCGGGGCTAGATAAAATACCTGCAAAAGCGCATCTTTAGCCGCTCTGCTCACACGAAACTTACAAAGTCGTCATAATCTCGGGACCCCGTGGCCGCTTTCCAGCACCACAGACCAATGTGGCGCCAGGGACTCCTGTGCGCCTTCGCCGCCTTCTCGGGCCTTCTCTGGCCCGCAGTCGCGCCTGCCCAGATGAAGTCGACAGAGCTCCAGAGCGGCATCTGCAAGACCACCGGCGGCGGCCGATTCGTGGCGATTCCCGGATTCAAGGGCGAGAAGATCGACGTGCGCCTGCTGCCCGACGTCGAATACCTGATCGAGCGCTACAAGATCTTCGTCACCGACGGCTACTCGACCGATCCCGTCCACTCCGCCCAGGGTGAGCACCCGCTCGGTCTGGCGCTCGACATCGCACCCAACAAGGCGAAGGGCGGCAGCTGGGCGCTGATAACCAGGCTCGCGAACTGGGCCGAGCCGAAGGCCGGACGTCCGATCTCGCCCTTCCGCTGGGTCGGCTACGACGGCGACGCCGGCCACGGCCGCGGGCATCACCTTCACCTCTCCTGGGCCCACTCTGACGCCAAGTTCGGCGAGCCCGCCCGCACCGTCTACACGATGATCTGCCCGGATGGGTCTGGCTCCAGCGAGCCGGGCGCACCCGCCCCGCCGAGCGGCGGCACCGGCATGGAAGACGGCGAGGGCGGCGCCGGCGGCATCTCAGCCGATGCCCGGCCCAAGCGCCTCGCTCCGATCGCCGCCGAGACGCGCTGAGCCCAGCCAAAGCCCGACACGGGTGACCGTCCTTTCCCGCGTTGCAGCCTTGCGCCCATAACGTGTGGAAACCGGGAGCGCGCAGCCCGGTGTCGAATTCGGTCTGACCGTGACAGGCACGGGCCCTGAAGGGCAGGACAGATCGACCCTTTTCGCGCGACCCAGGGAAGCTGGCCGCGGGTGGCCCCTGGCCGCCTTCGCCACCGTACTCGGGGTCTGCACAATGCTCGCGGCCGACGCCGCCCCGGGCGCGCTGCACACCCAGCGTCTCTCCCCGAGTCTCTGTCGCACCGTCGGTGGCGGCAAGTTCGTACCGATCCCGGGATTCCCGGGAGAGCGGATCGATCGCCGCCTGCTGCCCGACGTGCGCTGGCTCGTGCGCAAGTACGGCATCTTCGTCACTGACGGCTTCTCCCGCGATCCCGTCCACTCCGCGAGTGGAGAACATCCGCTGGGACTCGCTCTCGACATCGTTCCCAACGTCGCCGCGGGCGGCAGCTGGCGCTCGGTCACGTCGCTTGCCCTCTGGGCCGAACCGCGACAGTCGGCGCCACGCGCGCCATTCCGCTGGGTCGGGTACAACGGCGACGCCGGGCACGGTCGCGGCCATCACCTCCACCTCTCCTGGAACCACTCACCCAACACCACATTCGGTGAACCGGTGCGAGTCGTCTATACGCGCGTCTGCCCGCGGCCGGTAGGCGGCGGCTCGGGCTCGGGTGGTGGCGGCGACGGGACCGGTGGGGGTGGCGGCGGCTCGAACACAGGTGGCGGCGGCGGCGGAAGCGGCCCCAACGCAGGCGGCGGCAACGGCGGCGGCAACGGCCCCAACGCAGGCGGCGGCGTAACCGGAGGCAACGAGCCGGGGCGCCCCCCGCCCGACCCTCCCGAGAACGGCGGCATCGGCGCCGGCGACCCCGGCGGTTCGGGGGGCGGCATCAAGCCGGGCTAAGCCCGAGCGCACGTCCGCTGCGACGAAACACCAGCGATTGAAGGCCGCAGAATCGTGCCGCTCTCTGACCGGCAAGATTCTGCACTTTGAAGAAATGGACCGTGCGCCCCGTCTTCGAGACAGGTCCCCGGGCGTGCCCGTCGTGGCTGGCTCAGGTCAGGCTGTACCGCGGCACATACCGGCTGTCGCTTAAGGCTGCTTCCTTCCGGACCTGACCTGATTCACGGACCGACATTGCGCGGGACCTAACCGTCAACACTGCCCGCGACGTACTGGCCCCGAAGGCCACGTCCCTCGGACGGGTTTCGGCCCCGCTAGAGCGGATTGCGGGTACAGGGCTCCGCTACTTCCCCGCCTAGCACGGTCCGCGAGGAATCCTAGCGCGCGCCCTCACGGCCTCACCGAACCAGGCCGTTGCGATCGTCCTCACCTCCGCCGGCCGGTGCGGACCTGGTTTGGGTGCGCGGATCAAACATGGCCGGTGAATGCTCGTCCCGCTCCCGAAACCGCGGGCCATGGGCAAGAGCCGCGATCAGTACGAGCGAGGCGCCTAGCAGTTCGAGGTTCTCCTCGATCAAGTTGCGCACCATGAAATCGATCCGGATCGCCGGTGAGCTGAGCAGCTCGGCGCCGACGGCCACGGCGAGCACGACGAGCCCGGCCAAGAGCAACGGGCGCAATCGGCGATCCAGTTCGAACGTCGCCCGCAGAATCGTCCAGCTGCCGATCACCAGGGCCGGGAAATAGATGATCGGCCAATCGACGCCGCTGGCGACCTGGATGTCTTCGTGGAGATGGACGAGTTCCTCGGCGGCGAGCCAGAGGAAGCCGAGTCCGACGAGCAGCCAGGCGACGGAGGCCCTGGCCTGCGACCCCCCGGCCCGGCCTGCCTCGAATGCGGCGGCTCCCGCGGCAAGCAGTACGAACGCGGACCAGAACGTCTGCAGGCTTCCCTCCTGGTTGAAGTCGAGAGGCTTGCGAGCCTGCTTCGGGATGGCGGCGTCCAGCGTCGAGACGTATGCGATCAGGTGGATCGCGATCAGGCCGAGTTGTACGAGCACGAGAGCGACCAGCAGCCGTTGCGCCGAACGCGGCAAGGCTCGCCAGATGTCCCGCCCCTTTGACATCGCGTTCACAAATACAGCAGAGGGCGGCTGGACGGCGGGCGGGAGCTTGCCGTTCGCGACCCGCAGAACGTGGCCTGGCTGCAGGCTGAGTGGCTAGGAGCGGCCGCGTCCGGCGTCGCTGAAGCTCGAGAGGATCGTCGAGGGGAGGGCGCCGAGGTCCGGGCCGTCGGTGAGCTCGATTCGCGTCACCCACTTGACCCACTGAAATCCGCGCCTGCCAGGGGCGACGAGCCGCGCCGGTGCGCCGTGCCCGTGCGAGAGCGGCTCGCCGCCGACGGTCGTCGCCAGCAGCAGCTGCGCGGCATCGGTCAGCTCGAAGCCCCAGCGGTAGCCGGTCTCGGAGGTCACCCGGATGTGGCTCGCCCCCTCCTGCGGGACGGCACGGTCGATCAAGCGCCGAAGCAAAGCACCCGACCAGCGCTGGGTCGTGTAGAAGCCGCCCGTGCAATCGAGGGTCGCCTCGAGCGTGTCACCGAGCTCGAGCTCGCTCGCCCGCAGCTCCAGCGGCCGCGACACAAGGCCGTCGATGACCAGGCGGTAGCTCGGTAGATCGAGGGGCAGCGGGTCGTCTGCAACCCAGGAAGTGACCGGGAAAGCGTTGCCGCTGAACGACCCATCTTCGTAGGAACCGGTGAAGCGGCGCTCAGCGGAGGGCAGCCCGAACAGCGAGCTGAGTGTGCGCTGCAGCTGCCAGGCAAGCACACCGCCGGCGGCGATCGCACCCGCGGTGAACAGCTGGCGGCGACCGAGATCCTGACGCCGCGGTCGCTTAGCGCGCAGCGCCAGATGCGCGAGCACCGCAACCGCGAGCAGCGCTCCGAGCAGGTCGTGCCAGGCCAGCAGCGTGAACCCGCCGAGCGAGAACGCGGCGACCCCGGACCAGAGCCAGCCGCTGACAAGCGTGGCGGCCACGAGCGCCAGCGCGAGCGCTCCGAACCAGGTTCGCCGCGTCCATCGCCGGGGATCGGCGACGCGCGGCCACACCCGGGGCAGCTTCCAGACGAGCACTAGCGCCAGCGCCATGCCGGCGATGCCGTGGGCGACGAAGACCCAGGCCCTGCCGTCGAACCAGGTGAGCGCGCCGCTGATCGCGAGCAGCGCAACCAGGATCGCCAGACCCCAGTCTGTGCTGCGCGCGGTCACTCTCAGGGATCAGTCTCCCGCGCCGGTCATCCGTTTCACGTCAGGCGGGCCTACGTCGTTATGGTGCCGCGGATGGACTACGAAGCCATACGCGCCGGGATGCAGGCGGGGATTCCCTTCAACAATCACCTCGGCCTCGAGGTCGCGGAGATCGGTGACGGCGCCTCTGCGGTCGTCCTGCCCGAGGGTGAGCACCTGGTCAACCACGTGGGCAGCCAGCACGCCGGCGCCCTTTTCTCGGCAGGTGAGGCGGCATCCGGCGCCGCCTTCGTAGGCGCCTTCGCCGAGCGCCTCGGCGAGATCACGCCGCTGGCGCGCTCGGCAAGCATCGACTACACAAAGCTTGCCAAGGGCCCAATCACCGCACGCGGCCGCCTCAGTGAGGAAAAGGACGCACTGATCGGACGCCTCGACGCAGACGGCAAGGTCGTCTTCGATGTCGAGGTCGAGCTGAGCGACGCCGACGGGCAGGTCGTGGCGACGATGACGGTCGCCTGGCACGTCCGCAAGAACACCTGAGGAGAGAGTGCGGGCCGGCGGCGTGCTGGGCCGCCGGCCGCACATCTCGGTTCCTGACTAGGAGAACTCGTCCCAGTCGGAGAGTTCGGGCTTGGGATCGACTCTCTCACCCCGCTGCCAGTCACCGTCCCAGACCTCGAAGTGCAGGTGACAGGTGGTCGCATTGCCGGTGTCCCCGACTCGGCCGACCGTCTGACCCGTCTTCACCTTGTCGCCCTCGGCGAGCTCACCGGCGTCCTGGAGGTGCATGTAGACGTAGGTGCGCTCGTTCTTCTTGCCGTCGATGATCAGGTAGTTGCCCATCGCGCCCTCAGAGCCGGCGCCGGTTACGCGGCCGGCGCGAGCGGCGACGACCTTCTTGCCGCATCCCGCGAGGATGTCCTGGCCGCCGTGATCGCGGCCGGCGCCGAGTCCGTCGCCGTAGTTGTGCTTCCCGCGCACCGGGAAGATGTGGTCGTGCTGCTCGAACGCCGGCGAAGTGCCGCCGGACGGCAGTCGGAACGCATACTCACCATCGGGCGCGACCTCACCGTCGTCGCCGACCCCGCCCCAGCGGGCGCTGCCAGGGGTCGCGATCGGAATCGTGGCCACGACCGCGTCGTTGGCCGCCGAAATGACCTCGATCTCGGTATCCGACGTGCCCGGGTCGAAGCTGGCGGTCACCTGGCGCCGTGACTTGAAGAAGCCCTTGTCGCGGTCGAGCTCGATCGAGCCCGCGCCGGGATCACCCGGCGCCGCGGGAGGCGCCTCTCCAGGCTCGGAAGGATCTCCCTCTTCACGGTCGTCGAGAATCGTCAGCTCCTCGGCTGACCTCGCCTTTGCCCCCTCGTCGTCGATCACCTTGACGAACCCGGTCGCTGCCCCTTCCGGCACGGTCACCTCGACGTACTCGCCGGAGACGCTCTCCGGTGAAGCGGGAACGCGACCGCCGTCGGCGCGCGTGAACTTGACGCCGATCACGCCGTCGAGGTTCCGGCCCGCGAGCTCGACGAGCGAACCGACAGACGCCGCGCCGTCGGCCGGGCAGTGCGACATACAGGCGATCGTCTTCAGCTTCGGCGCATCTGAGCCTGCGCCCTTGCGCTTGGCATCGGCCGTGGCCACACCGAGCGCGAAGCTCGCCAAGGCGGCCGTGGCCAGGGCCAGGGCGAACGAAGGCTTGATCTGGGTTGGCATTCATGCCTCTCTTTCTCGTGCCTGCGGGGTTAGCTGACGGGCTCGCGCCGAAAGAGCAGCGCTACGGGCCACGAACGTCCGGGGCCCGACTCGCCCCTGGGAGGGCTCTTGGCCATCCCGATTGGGTCCCCCGCTCCCCACGATCGATCGCGGAGACTCGGCAGGTCTTGTTTTCAGGTTCGCGCCACCGTAGCGCGATATGAGCAAGATGTGAGGATTCCCCAATAAATCCTTAGTAAACGTTTTTGGGGCTTGAAACCTTGGGCAGGCTCGCACTCTGCCCCGTGGCGTCAGCCGCCGAGGCCATCAGTTGGCATCAGGTCTAGTTGAAGACCACGGAGAAAGACCTGTCTGAAGTGACCGCGCCGCCAGGCACGCCAGTCTTGATCACAGCGTCGTCGTCCGCCTCGCAGTCGAATCCACCGCCGACGGTCGCAGACACCCAGACATTGAGTGCCGCTCGAGGAGACGCGACGACGTTCATGGGGGTAAAGCCGAGGTTGTCGAAGCAATAGAGTCCTGGACCCGGCCGCGTCACGTTGGCGTCCGTGATGCTCCTCGAAAGGCTCTCCACAACGTTTCCATCAACGTCGACCGCGGCGAACGCGAGCGCGCTGCCTGGAGCACCGTCAGCACCCTGCTGACCCTGCTGACCCTGCTGTCCCTGCTGTCCCTGCTGTCCCTCCGGCCCCTGCAGCCCCTGCAGCCCCTGTGGCCCGGTGAAGCTCCAGCTCACGGGCCTCTCGTCTTTGCCGCATTTGCGGCCCTTCTTCAGGTCGAGGTCACCGCTGCGTTTTTGGTAGCAGGCGTCGATGTCCCCGTCAATGCCGACCGGATCAAAGGCGGCGTACGCCCCGCCACCCAGCGCCAGCACAAGCGCAGTCGTCGCCACCACGTTTGCGTAACTAGCGTGATTGCGAAGTGCGCTGATCATGGATCTCCCCTGTTCTGTACTGGACCTTGTCAAGTCCGTGTCTAATGCGCGGATCGTAACGGGAAAGCCCGGCGCCAGTGCCGTCTGATGACCCGCAAGCCGAGTGCTCGGCCCGGCACAGTTTCCCCTCTTGGACGCGAGGCTGTCGGCAGCGTGCGCCGCCGGGAGCGACGGGAGAGCTGCGCGATGAGAGGCAGACCAGTGACTCGGTCGCGGGGAGCGATCCGAGCCGTCCGGGCCGAGGGTCTTCGGTGGCACCGGTCCTGCGAAGGGGTTTGACCGCTCTCCTCGTTGTGGCGGTCGCCCTAGAATCGTCCTCCCGGGCGCGTAGCTCAGTGGGAGAGCGCTCGCTTCACACGCGAGAGGTCGCTGGTTCGAAACCAGCCGCGCCCATCCAGGAGCGTCGTCGCCATCGCCGCCCGCTGTCGGTCAGTGACAGCGCGCTAGCGAGAGCCGGTCGTAAGCCTGACTCTGCGTTTGGCGTTTGCCGCGTTGCCCGCGGCGTCTGCGGCGGTGACCGTGAGCCTCGCCTTCACTGCACCGCCGCCGCTCAGCGATTTCGCCGCGGCGCTTCTCGCCTTGCGGGGCAGCCTCAGCCTCAGCCGCGCGTCGGCTCCTGCCGGAACCTGCACCGCCGCCGGTCGCAGCTTGAATCCACGCAGCGCTCGTTTACCCTTCCCGGCCCGCCCGACTGTCAGCCTGCCTGCGGCGCCCAACGTCGCCGCCTCCGTTGCCCCCCGCACGGTCACATCGACGCTCGCGTGGAGTCGCTGTCTGCGCTTGCCGGCCAGGCTGAAGCCGGGCGGAGTTCCGTCGACGGTCACCGTCCGTGTCGTGGTCGCCGCCTCCGACCCGATGCAGGACGCCGTCTGCCCGGTGAAAACGAGCAGCATCGAGCATCCCTCGTTGTCCGTCACCGTCAACCTGACCTGATGGACGCCCTCGGCGAAGGCGTGACTGGCCATCGAGCCGGCGTCCTGGGCTGTCGAGCCGTCGCCGAAATCCCACTCGAAGCGCTGGACCGTGCCGTCGGGGTCGGCCGAAGCCGCGCCGCTGAATGAGACGGACTGGCCCGGCCGAACCAACTCCGGCGACGCCGTGAATGAGGCAGCCGGCCCGAGATTGGGGACGATCGCAATCCCTTCGGGGTCGCCGCCAACCGTGATCGGGGTGCCGACGGTGGTGTTGGTTGCGGTATCGACCACAAAGACCTTGTCCGGCGAGCTCGCGGCGTAGGCCCGGCTGCCGTCCGGGGTGAATGCGATCGCAAAGACGTCGTTGCCGATAGGGATCGGCGCTCCCAGCGTTGCGTTGGTGGCGGTGTCAACGACCGTGATGAAACCGTTCGAGCGACCGATGTAAGCGCGGCTCCCATCCGGTGAGATGGCGACGGACCAGGGCGCGTTGCCGACCGCAATCGGAGCGCCGACAACGGCGTTGGTGGCGGTGTTGATCACAGAGACGGTGCCGCTGCCCAGATTGGCAACGTAGGCGCGGGTGCCGTCGGGGGTGATCGCGATGCCGAGCGGGTTGACGCCAACCGGAATCGGGGGCCCCAATGTCGTGTTGGTTGCGGTGTCGATCACGGAAACGGTGTTCCCGCCCCCTGCGTTGTTCGTGACGTAGGCGCGGGTGCCGTCGGGGGTGATCGCGATGCCGAGCGGGTCGGAACCGACCGGGATGGGTGCGCCCAGGGTGGTGTTGGTGGAGGTGTCGATCACCGAGACCGTGTCCGGGCCCTGGTTGGCGACGTATGCGCGGCTGCCGTCGGGGGTGATCGCGACCGCGCCGAAGCCGCCACCGACCGGGATCGTCTGAACCGCTGAGTTGGTCGCCGTGTCGACGACCGTGACAGTCGCGGCCTGCTCGTTGAGCACGTACGCCCGCGAGCCATCGGGCGTGATCGCCAGAGCGACGGGATTCAAGCCGACGGGCACCGGCGCGCCCAGCGTCGTGTCGGTCGCCAAGTCCAAGACCGTGAGCGTGTCCGGAACGAAACCGGGCACGTAGGCGTTGCGGGCCGCCGCCGGCGCGGCACAGACGAGGCAGAGTGCGATCGCAAGGGCAAGACCGAGACCTGCATGGCGGTCCCCGGCTCGAAGGTCTGCTGGCACCCTGCCCACCAACGTGGAGGGGATCCTACGCCCAGCCGGGGATTCCGTCAACGTCGTTGAAGTCAGCCACGCCGGCCAGCCCGAGCCACCGGCAGTCCCGAACCCTTCATCTGGGTGATCGCTCGCTTAGCCGTCGGGATCGTCCTAAAATCGCAAGTCAGGGCGCGTAGCTCAGTGGGAGAGCGCTCGGCTCACGCGAGAGGTCGCAGGATCGAAACCAGCCTCGCCCATCAGGCGCTTCCCGGCAGGCTCACGGGGCTCACCCCATGTTCGCGGAAGACTCCGCAATGGTCCACACACGAAGCGACTCTTGGCGCCCGCGAACGCGGACCTCTCCGACGAAGGACAGGTCGGCGGGACGCTCGCGCATACGCTCACGTGTGGACTCGGCGACGTAGAGTTGGTGGTCGGTTCCTTTCGTCAACCCCTCGAGCCGTGCGGCGGTGTTGGTCGTATCTCCGATCGCGGTGTACTCCAGGCGCCGCTCCGAGCCGACATTGCCCGACATCACCATCCCGGAGTTGAGCCCGATCCCCATCCGGAACTCCTGCTCGATCCCGCGTGCACTCAGCCAGCGGTTAAAACGGGGGAGGCTCTCACGGAGCATCTCGCGCGCCGCGCGCACGGCGCGGTCAGCATGGTCCGGCTGCTCTATCGGGGCGCCGAAGAGGGCCATGATGCCGTCACCCATGAATGACACCAGCGTGCCGCCACTCGCAAGGATCGCCTCGACCATCTCCGAGAGGTAGGCGTTCACGACCTCGACGACCAGTTCGGGCTGGCGCTCCTCCGCGAAGGTCGTGAAGCCGCGCAGGTCGCAGAACATCACCGTGCCGTCGCGGCGCACTGCGCCGAGGCGCAGGTCGTCGTCGACGCGGTCCACGACGTCGTTCACCACTTCGGGCGGCACAAATCGCGAGAACAAGGCGCGGAGGTGACGGCGCTCGCGCGTTAGAACCGCGTAATGGACGAGAAGCGCTCCGGAGGTCCCGATGAGCAAACCGAGCAGCGACTCCGAGACGTTCACGATTCGGCCCGCCTCGTAGGCGAGCTGGGCGACGACGCAAAAGGCAATCAGCGCGGCGGCGGCGGCGATCAGGACCAGGAGCGCCGAGCGCCGCAATGCCGCCAGCGGAGAGACGAGCGCCATCCCGACGAGCAGGAGGGTGTTCACGAGCGATGAGGCCTCACGAAGCGGAAGCCCCCCGATGACGGTGGCAATCGCGTTCGCCTGCGCCTCCGGTCCGGGCATCGGAGCGTCGGAGGTGGGCGTCTGGACGAGGTCCTGGGCGATCGGGTCGGTCGGGCCGACGATCACGACCTTGCCCTCGAACTCGCTTGCCGGGACGCGGCCCCGATTGACGTCGACCAGCGAGTGGGTCGGATATGTGCCCGGTTCGCCTGCATAGTCGACCCAGGCGTGGTTTTCGTCGAAGCTCGACTCCGTCACCGGTTCGCCGAGAAACAGCTCGCCGGCCTCGACCGGCAATGTGCGCAGCTCGATCGGCGCGTGGAGCAACTTTCGCACCACACCGTCGGCATCGGTCGGAACACCGATCGAGGCGAGGACGGCGCCGGTCCGGTTCGGGTCCACACCCGCGGGCACCGGGATCGGCTCGCCCCCTGGGTCAAAGCTCGCGAGTACGACCGGGCGGGCCCGAGAAACCGCGCGGATGAGCGCCCGGTCCTGGCGCGGAACCGTCGTGCCCTGGAATCGGAGGTCGTAGGCGATGACGCGGGCGCCGGCGTCGTGCAAGCGGTCGATGACGCCGGCGTGGACCGACCTCGGCAGCACGCCGCCCGCGCGCGTTGAGCGTGGCGGTGGTCTTCTCGTCGAGACCGATGACAACGACGTGCGGATTCGGCGGCTCGGGACCGCGGACCGACAGGCGGGCGTCCACTGAAGCGAGCTCGACCCGATCGAGGGCACCGAGCTCGCCGAGCGCGAGCGGCACTCCGATGGCTGGCAGCACTGCGAGCGCCAGCAGAGCGCGGAGCCGGCGGCGCTGACGGGCTCTCACGTCAGTCGCGCCGCGTCAGGGGGCGAGGATCTTGAGATGGTCGCCGATCGAGACCGGGACGTCGTCGTAGACCAAGGGGACCGTCGCGAAGGCGTTGCGGACGTCGCCGTGCTTGACGAGCCATCGCTTCGCGCGGCGCGAGATCCCGACTCGGACCCGGCGGGTCTCGCCGGCCGGAACCGAGAAGTTGGCGCGGCCGAACTCAAACCTCGGGCCTGAAAGGAGAATCGCGCCGACGCAGTCGGTCTCGTAGTTGCACGTCGAGCTGATTGCGACGACGCGGTCGCGGGTGCCACCGAGGACCTGGGGCGGGATCTCCACGGGGCCCAGCTCGTCACTGGCGCCAAAGCCTCCGGCTTGCTGGCAGAACCTGCCACAGCCCGGACGCTTGCGCTTCTTGGCCAGCAGCTGCTTGGTCCCTTGGGCCTCGCCTGCGGAGGGTCGCTCGGTCGGGCGCCTGCGCGCCTACGGCTCCCGCAGGGACCGAGACCGAGATAAGGACGAGGAGAGCGATCGCCGCATGCCTGTGACCGCACCCCCTCGATTGTAGGGCGATTCGTCAGATTCCCGCCCAGAGGGCGATTGCGAACAGCGTCAGGATGTGCAGCGACTGATCGGTCGCGATGAAGACCATGTCGTCCGCCGCGCCGCGATGCCGCTTCACCCGCGTCACGTAGAGTGCCAGCAAGCGCCGGTCGTCCTGGACGAGGTGGGTCAGGAAGATCGCCGCCGCGATCGCGACCACCTCAGCGCCGATGTCGCCGGCGAGCCAGATGAAAGCGGGTACAAAGGCGAGGGTGTACGTAGCGACATGGGCGAGGAGCGCGCGCCTGGCGGTTTGATCGGCGCCCAGGCCACCGGCCTTGTTGCGAGCCTGCCAGTCAGTCTGTAGGAGATAATCGCCCACCAGATGGCAAACCAAAAAGACCGCGAAGATTTCTACCCATGGCATCGAACGAGACTATCCAGGGACTGACGGCTGGAACCGTGCTCGCCGGGCGGTTCGAGGTCGAGAGTCCGATCTCGAGCGGCGCGATGGGCGCCGTCTACCGTGCCCGCGACCGCGCGCTGCAACGGGACGTCGCGGTTAAGCGGCTTCTCGACGCGGGGAACTCGGCACGCTTCGAGATCGAGGCCCGCCTCCTCTCCCAGCTGCGCCATCCCCGGGTCGTGACGGTCGTTGAGCATTTTCAGGAGGGCGCGGGGCAGTTCATCGTGATGGATCTGGTCGCGGGGACCGACCTCGCACGCGTCCTCAGGGAGCGAGGGGACCCCGGGCTGCCCGTCGAGGAAGCGATCGCGTACACGCTCGAAGCCTGCGAGGCGCTGCGATACGTCCACGATCAGCTCATCGTTCACCGCGACGTCAAGCCCGCGAACCTGATCCTCGGCAGTGAGGGGGTCGTGCTGGTGGACTTCGGAGTGGCCCGCGAGCTGGACGAGACAGCAGACTCGGGAACGGTTGCCGGGACGCCGCGCTACATGCCGCCGGAGATCTTCGCCGGCGGCGCGGCCTCGCCACGCGCGGACGTCTTCGGGATCGCGGCGACTCTCTGGACGCTGCTCACCGGCAAGCCGCCGATCTACCTGGACTCCACGAGCCTCGCTGAGCTCGTCCCGGGCGCAAGCCCGGAGCTTGATGCGGCCGTCCGAGCCGGGCTGGAGTTCCAGCCCGAACAGCGAATCGCCTCGATCGACGCCTTCGCCCGCGCGCTGGGCTCGCGTGTCGCGGTCGGCCGAGGCGAGTCGCTGGCGCTCAGCGCCGAGACCGCCGCCGCGCCCGCGGATCTGATCAAGAGCATTGTCCGGACCGCCGCGGGCGTGTTCGATGCTTCGGCCTGCTCGATCGCGCTGATCGACGAGGTGACGGGCGAGCTGGTCTACCAATCGGCCTGGGGCGCGGGCGCGCGCGAAATCGTGGGCGTGCGGCTTCCAGTCGGGACCGGCATCGGCGGCACCGTCGCCGCGAGCGGCGAGGCTGAGGCGGTCAGCTGCCGCGACGACCCCCGCTTCGCCGGGCAGATCGCCGCCGGCACGGGCTACGTCCCCTACACAATGCTCGTGGTGCCGCTGAAGCACGGCGGGCGAACGCTCGGTGTCCTGTCGCTGTTGGATCGACGCGACGGCGAACTGTACGGACCGGCCGATATCGATCGGGCGGCACTTTTTGCCCAACTCACTGTGACCGCCCTCAGTTCGACCCATTGAAACTGCACGGCGATGTCGCGAGAGAATGTGGAGAGCGCCAAACGGCTGATCGAGGCGAGCAGCGCTCGGGACTACGGCACCGTCGCCGCGTACGCCCGGTGGGGGCATCTCATTCGCTTCCGCGGCGACAAGGTGGTCCGCGTAGAAACCTACGGCCACGTGTCCAGCGCCCCTGATGCTGCCGGACCGAGCCAATAGGGGCAACGGATCGTCGATGCCGCCTGGCGCTCAGTCGCCGCCGAGGGGGTGCACGGCGCGACACGCTTCGAGATCGAGGCCCGCCTCCTCTCCCAGCTGCGCCATCCCCGGGTCGTGACGGGCGTCGACCATTTTCAGGAGGACGCGGGCAGTTCATCGTGATGGATCTGGTCGCGGGGACCGACCTCGAACGCGTCCTAAGTGCACCCCCCAGAGGGCTTGAAAGTGGCGTACGCGTGTGGGACACTCAGCCGGTGGGGAGGCGAGATTGAGGCACCGGGCGAGGGCCGCATTTGCAATCGCGACCTCGGCGGCGCTCGCATCCCTGCTAGTTGCAGCCGGAGCCCACGCGAACCCGCCGTCGCAGCTCGCCTACGCTAAAGCGTCCAACACCGGCGGGCTCGACCAGTTCGGCTACGCGGTGGCGATCTCCGGCGACACGGCGGTCGTCGGGGCGCCGTTCGAGTCCAGCAACGCGACCGGCGTGAACGGAAACCAGGCAAACAACGGCGCCGCCGAAAGCGGCGCCGCCTACGTCTTCACCCGCAGTGGCGGGACGTGGACCCAGCAGGCCTATCTGAAGGCGTCGAACACTGAGGGGGGCGACAGATTCGGCTCCTCGGTGGCGATCTCCGGCGAGACGGTGGTCGTCGGCGCGCCTGCGGAAGACAGCGGCGAGGCCGGAGTGAACGGAGACCAGGCCGACGAGAGCGCGAGCGACAGCGGCGCCGCCTACGTCTTCACCCGCAGCGGCGGGACGTGGACGCAGCAGGCCTATCTGAAGGCGTCGAACACAGACGCGAGTGACAGCTTCGGCTTCTCGGTGGCGATCGACGGCGACACGGTCGCCGTCGGCGCCGCGGGCGAGGACAGCAGCGCGCCCGGCGTGAACGGAGACCAAGCCAGCAACGCCGCAACCAACAGCGGCGCCGCCTACGTCTTCACCCGCAGCGGCGGGACGTGGACCCAGCAGGCCTACCTGAAGGCGTCGAACACCGGCGCGAGCGACCTCTTCGGCTACGCGGTCGCGATCTCCAGCGAGACGGCGCTCGTCGGCGCGCCTGCGGAGGCCAGCAACGCGACCGGCGTGGACGGAAACCAGGCCGACAACAGCGCCGGCGAAAGCGGCGCCGCCTACGTCTTTACGCGCAGCGGCGGGGTCTGGACGCAGCAGGCCTACGTGAAGGCGTCGAACACCGGCGGGCTCGACCAGTTTGGCCAGGCGGTGGCGATCTCCGGCGAGACAGCGATCGTCGGGGCGCCTTTCGAGGACGGCGGCGCGACCGGCGTGAACGGAAACCAGGCCGACAACAGCGCCGGCGAAAGCGGCGCCGCCTACGTCTTTACGCGCAGCGGCGGGGTCTGGACACAGCAGGCCTACGTGAAGGCGTCGAACACCGGCGCGGGCGACTGGTTTGCCGCCTCGGTGGCGATCTCCGGCGAGACGGCGATCGTCGGAGCGCAGTTCGAGGCCAGCAACGCGACCGGCGTGGACGGAGACCAGGCCGACAACAGCGCCGCGGCCAGCGGCGCCGCCTACGTCTTCACACGCAGCGGCGGGACGTGGACCCAGCAGGCCTACCTGAAGGCGTCGAACACCGGCGCGAGCGACGTCTTCGGCTACGCAGTGGCGATTTCCGGCGAGACGGCAATCGTCGGAGCGCCGGGCGAGGACAGCGTCGCGACCGGCCTGAACGGAAACCAGGCCGACAACGGCGCGGCCGCCAGCGGCGCCGCCTACCCGTTCGCCCCCGACGGCGACGGCGACGGCGCTCCGGACTCCGCCGACAACTGCCTGAGCAGCGCAAACTCGGGCCAGCAGGACCACGACGGCGACGGGCAGGGCGACGCCTGCGACGAAGACGACGATGGCGACGGCGTCGTCGACGGCTCGGATGCCTGCCCGCAGGGCGTCACCGGCCCCGGCGACGACATCGACGGCGACGGCTGTAAGAGCGCCGAGGACCCTGACGATGACGGCGACGGGGTCACGGACGCAAGCGACAACTGCCCGGCCCTCGCCAGTGCCGACCACTCAGACAACGACGCCGACGGAATCGGCGACGCCTGCGATCCCGACGACGACAACGACGGCGTCGCAGACGCAAACGACAATTGCCGCTTTGATGCGAACCCCGGCCAGGAGAACGTCGACGGCGACGCCCGCGGCGACGCCTGCGACCCCAAGGACGACCGGCCCGTCGTGCAATCCAATTGCACCGTCCCGAAAATCGCCGCCGGAGCATCGCGTCGCGCGGTCAAGAAGAAGCTCGCGGCCGCCGGCTGCCGGCTCGGAAAGGTGAGCCGCGTGCACAACCGCCGCGTCGCCCGCGGCAAACTGATCCGGTTGAAGAAGAAGTCAGGCACCGTGCTGGATGCCGGGGCGAAGATCAACGCGGTGTTCAGCCTCGGGCGCTGAGCGGCTCTCGAACTCAAAAGTCAAGTGTTCGATCCCTGTTCGCGTACTGTGCGGGCGATGTCGCAACACAACGTGGAGGTCGCGAACGCACTCCTGCCCGCCCCGCTGGACTTGGTGGCGGTCTTCGCGACGACGGAGGCACTTGACGGCGCCCGGACCCAGTTCGAGCATCTGATCGACCCGCACTTAGTGACGGTCCATGATCCCAGCGCGGCGCCGCTCGGGATCGGAAACCCGACGGCACAAGGGACAACCGTAGGGATCGAGGGCTTCATTTCACTTTGGCGTGACTACCTCTCGGCATGGGACTCGTGGGTGGTCACCCCGATCGACGTCGTCGACGTCGACGACCAACGCGTTCTCGCCCTTATGGACTACGACGGACGCTCGAAGACCCACGGCGCCGAAATCACGCTCGCCGGGGGCAATCTCCTGACCGTGCGCGACGGAAAACTCACGCGCTTGGAGCTGTTCTTCAGGCGCCAGGACGCGCTCAAAGCCGCCGGGCTGCTGGAGTAGCTCTGCGCTGCCCCGCATTACCGCGCAATGGAATCGAGAGGAACAGGAGTGACCGGGCTTTAGGCCGCCGCGACTGTTTGGCTCCCGCGTAGTGCGCAAGTCGTCAGAGCCGCTCGCAGCGCACCGGCTCGGGGTCGGCGCCGGGGCCGGTGCGGCACTCGTCGGTGCCGGCTGAGCCGTCGAGGGGGTCGGCGCCAGCGGCGCCGCGAAGGAGGTCGGCTCCCGCGCCGCCGGTGAGCTCGTCGTCGCCGGGGCCGCCGCGAAGCGCGTCCTCGCCGACGCGGCCGAAGAGGTCGTCCTCGCCGTGCCCGCCGCGAAGCGCGTCGTCTCCGCCGCGCCCGCAGACGAGGTCGTCGCCGCCGCCGGAGCGGACGACGTCATCGCCCGAGCCGGCGCTGATCACGTCGCGCTCGGGGGTGCCCTTGATCTCATCGTCACCGTCTGTGCCGGTGATCGTCGCCAGCTCGCCGGCGCAGGCGGGGATGAAGACGGGGACGGGGACCGGAAGCGGAAGCGGGGGCTCGCTGTCGGGCGGCGTCTGCGCGGGCGCGGCCGGGTTGACCAGCGTCTGCTCGGTGTCGGAGTCGTTTGCGGGGTTGGGGTCGGTTGCTCCCTGCAGGCCCGTGATCTCGGCGCTGTTGGCGAGCGTCAGCGCGGCGGCGGGGACGACGGCGATCTCGGCGCTTTTGCTCTGGCCGGGGGCGATCTCGCCGAGCGCGCAGACGACCGCTCCGGCGGCATCGGTGCAGCCGGCCGAGGCCGAGGCGAACTGGACGGAGGCCGGGAGGGTGTCGGTGACCTCGACCGCTGCGGCGGTGTTGGGGCCGAGGTTGGTTGCCGTGAGCGTGTAGGTGAGCGTCTGCCCGACCGTGGCCGGGTCGGGGGAGTCTGACTTCGAGAGCGCCAGGTCGGCCGTCGGGAGCCCGAGCTCGAAGGCGCCGATGTCATCCGCCGGCCCCTGCGGGCGCGCGATCCCGCGCTGGTCTCGCGAGAGCGCGCTCTCGCCGGCGTCGTGGGCGGGGCTGTCGGTGCCGATCGCGTGCGTTTGGGTGGGGCCGCCGTTGTCGGCGAGCGGGCCGAGCAGCGGGTCGACATCGAACGGTGGCGGAGAGGTGGGCGCAGTGGTGAAGGCTCCGGCGCCGGTGAAGCCGATGCCCTCGACCACGCTCGGGCCGGCGACGGTGACCTCGGTGTCGCCGGGGTCGTCGACGGTGTTGTCGGCGCCGCCGGAGACGGTGCCCGGGGCGTTGACGAAGACGTCCTCACCGGCGGCGGAGTCGGCGAGGATCGAGTTGGCAAGCGTGACCCGGGCGCTGTAGTCGTGGGGGGCGGGGTCGCCCGTGTCATCGCCCATGTAGCCGAGGTCATAGAGGGCGCCGCCGGAGTCGGCGGCGTTCGATGCGATCGTCGCCGACTCCAGCAGCACGGAGCCGTTGAGGTTGAAGATCGCGCCGCCGAGGCCCTGGCCCTCGCCGAGCTCGACGATCCCGTCGCCGTCTCCCCCGCCCTCGGCCGTGTTCTGAGAAAGCGTCGAGTTCTGGATCCTTACCTCGCCCTGGTGGTTGAAGATCGCGCCACCCATCCCGGCCCCGCCGCCGGCGGCGGCGACGGGGCTGCTGGTGCTGGCACCGCCGCCGAAGCCGCCGCGGGTATCGCCGAAGCCGCCGCCGCCGAAGCCGCCACCGCCGCCGAAGCCGCCACCGCCACCGAAGAAGCCACCGCCGCCGCCGCCGCCGAAGCCGCCGCCGCCGCCGCCGAAGAAGCCGCCGCCACCGCCGCTGCCGACGCCGCCACCGCCGCCGCCGCCGCCGACGGCGCCGCCGGCGCCGAAGTCACCGCCAGCGCCGCCAGAAGCACCGCCACCGCCGGCGCCGGAACCGTTGCCTGCGTCGGTGCCACCGTTGCCTCCGAGGCCAGTGGGTGGGCCGCCGCCGGCGCCGCCGAAATCGTCGGTCGCGGCGGATCCGGCTTCGCCGGCGCGAAAACCGCCTCCGCCTCCGCCCCCGTCGCCGGCGCTGCCGCTGCCGCCCGAGGAGCCGTTGAAGCTGCCGGGGCCGAAACCGCCACCGTTGCCGCCGGCGGCGTCGGTGCCGATCCCGCCGCCGCCGTCGCCGGGTGGGAGGCCCGCGACCCCGGAGCGTCCTCCTTGCGCGGTGCTGTCGGTGATCAGCACCCCGTCGAGCGCGAGCTCGCCCTGGTTGTAGATCGTGCCGCCCATCCCGGCGCCGCCGCCGCCGTGGTCGGAGTCGCCGCCCTTGGCGAGCCCGCCGCGCAGGGTGAGATCACGCAGGGTGAGATCGCCGGCGCCGGGGGAGGTGTAGGCGAAGGTGTCGGGGTCGGCGGGGTCGGCGCCGACGTAGAAGAGGCGGAAGGGGGCGGCGGCGCCGGGGGCACGCTCGATCGTGGCGCCGTTGCCGGCGATCGTGACCTCGGAGGCGATCGCCGGCATCGCCGAGGGGCCGTACCAGTTCTCGAGCCCGGTGGTGGAGTCATAGGGCTCCGCGAAGCTGTAGGTGCAGGCGGGAGCGAGCTCGATCGTGTCCGGGCCGGGGTTGCCGTTGGCGGCCTCGAGCGCGCCGACGAGCTGGAAGGGGTCGCAGCTGACCGCGAGCGCGTCGGAGCGGGCCGGCAGCGCGAACGCGAGGGTTAGCACCGCTCCTGCGGTCGCGAACGCCGGCCCCCGGCTGCGTCGGCCGCTTTCGCCCTCGCGCATCGTGCTACCTCACAAGGACTGTAAGGGGTGAGCGCGTGGGGGTCAAGGGCCGGGAGGCGGAACCCGAGAAGGCGGAAGCCGGCGGCCCACTGGCTCGTCGAAAGTAGCCGCTTACAGAACACACGTTACGTAACATGCGTTATGGTTAAACACGCATGGCTCGGACGGTCAGAAATCCCGAAGCTCGCACGCGGATCGTCGAGGCTGCCTGGCGCTCGGTCGCCGCCGAGGGCGTGCACGGCGCGACGATGCGCGGAATCGCGGCCGAGGCCGGAGTGACGACGGGGTTCGTCACTCACTACTTCGACGACAAGAACGCGTTGCTGGTCGAGGTGGTGCACCACAACAACATTCGCGCCCGCGACCGCGTCCTCGCCGGAATCGGCGAGGACCGGGGTCTCGTCGCGCTGGAGGGCGCCATCGAGGCGATGCTGCCGCTTGACGGCGATCGGCGGCGCGAGTGGCAGGTCGGCGTGGCCTGCTGGGGGCCGACGGCCCCCGGCGAGCAGGCCGCCGAGGAACTTCGCGGTGGCTGGCGCTTCCTCGAGCGACTGCTGGCGACGCTGCTGGAGCAGGCGGTCGACGATGGCGAGTTGCCGGACACGGTCGACGTTGACTACGAGGCGGCCCGGCTGGTGGCGATGCTCGCCGGCGTCGGCATGCTCGCCGGTATCGAGTCGGCCAAGCGTGTCAGCCGCGACGCCAAGCGGATGCTGGCCGACCAGATCGCCGGCCTGCAGCGACCTGTCCCCGAGCTGGAAGAGATCGGGAGATGACTGAAATCACTCCTTCGCCAGGCGAGATGTCCAGGCGCAGGTTGCTCGGCATGGGGGCCGCGGTCGGCGCCGGAATCGTCCTGCCGAGCTGGTCCTGGGCCGGCGCCTCCTCGGTGGCGGGAAAGGGCGGCACCATTCCCCCGTGGCGGGTCTGGGACGACGAAGCCGACTCGGTGATCAGGTCGGTGATCGAGCGCGGCCAGGCGACGAAGGTCAACGCGCTGCTGCGCGGTTGGACGAAGAACGCCCAGCCCCTGACCGCCGGGCTCCCGCCTCGCCTCCGCGACTTCATCGAGCACGCCCGGCAACTCCCGTCCTGGGCTGACACGGAAAAGCTCGAGGCGGCGGTCGACTTCAACAAGAAGCGCGGCACCTACCTGGGCGTCGCCTACGGGTTCGTCAGCGGCATGATGAGCACCGTCATCCCCCACGAGGCGCGCGCGGTCTACTACTCCAAGGGCGGCGCCGACATGAAGCGCCGCATCTCGCGTACGGCGAAGTTCGGCTACGACATCGGTTCCCTGGGTGGCTTCCACGATCCAGACGGCGAGATGATCGTCACCGCAGTCAAGACGAGGATGGCCCACGCCGGGGTGCGTCACCTGCTGCCACAGTCCAAGCACTGGGCAAAACGCAGCAGGCAGAGCAAGCCGATCAGTCAGCGCGACATACTCGTCACCTGGCACAGCCTGCCCACCTCCGTGATGCGGTCGATGACGAAGTGGGGCGTGAACGTCCCCCCCGCCGAGTCCAACGCGTTCCTGCACTCGTGGCAGGTCGCGGCGCACATGCTTGGTGTCAAGGACGAGTACATCCCGGCCACATGGCGTGCCGCAAACAGACAGGCACCGCAGATCCTCGACCGCGTGCTCGCGCCGACGCCCGAGGGGATCGCGCTTGCCGACATCCTGCTCGACCTGGCCGCCGACACTGACGGCGGCGCCTTCACGCGACCGCTGCTGGAGTCACTGACTCGCTATTTCCTCGGTGACGAGATCGCCGAGTGGCTTCAGATTCCGCGCCATCCCGGCCAGGACGAAATGCTCGCCCTCATGTGGCCGCAGTTCGTGCGGGTCAAGGAAGCGGGCCTGCTCGTGCCTGGCTCCCCTGAGCTCTACTGGGCCTTCGATGAGATCCTGCGGTTGGGGACGCTCTGGTATATCGGCGAGGGCCAGCCCCTCCACATCGAAATACCCGACGCCAATAACCCCAACTTCTCCTGACCCTCGCCGAGGGCGACCGGTCGTGCCACCGCGGAAGGGGTCAAGATGGCTATGTGACGGCTGCGTCCGGTACCGAGTCGCCAGAGCAAAGCGCCGCTCCGCTGGCTGACGCGGGCGAGGCGCTCGCGGGCGGGCGCTGGGGAGAGGCGCGCGACCTCTACAGGCGTGCGCTTGCCGTCGCAGAGACCGCCGAGGCACTGGAGGGCTTCGCGGTCGCGAGCTGGTGGGAGCACGACGTGACCGCGGCGATCGAGGCCCGTGAGCGCGCCTACGAGATTCGCAGCGAGCGGGGTGACAAACGCGAGGCCGCCTGGCTGGCCGGTTTCCTCGCCTGGGATTACAGCGTCCAGCGCGGCAGCCAGGCGGTCGCGAATGGCTGGCTGCAACGCGCCCGGAGCCTCGTGGCGGATCTCGAACCCTCCGCCGAACACGCCTGGCTGCCGCTGATCGAAGCCTCGTTTCACCTCGATACGGACGCGGAGGCGGTGCTGCGGCTGAGCACAGAGGCGGGCGAGTACGCCCACGCGCACGGCGGTCTGGACACCGAGATGACGGCCAAGACACTGCAGGGGCTGGCGATGGTCAGCCTCGGGCGGGTCCAGGAGGGCTCTCGCCTGCTCGACGAGGGAACGACCGCGGCGACCGCGGGCGAGCTCCACGACCCGATTGCGATCGGCTCCTGCTGCTGCAACATGATCATCGCCTGCGAGCGCACCGGCGACTACGACCGCGCCGGCCAGTGGTGCGAGCGCCTTGAAGCCTTCTGCGAGCGCAGCGGCCAACGTCCCCTGCTGGCGTTGTGCCGCGCGCACCACGGCACGGTCCTGACCATGCGCGGCGAATGGATTCAGGCCGAGAAGGAGCTCGAATGGGCAAGCGGAGAGCTGACGACGCTGAGGCCGGCCATGGCCGGATACGCGTGTGCTCGATTCGCCGAGTTGCGCCGCAGGCAGGGCCGCGCCGACGATGTCCGCAAGCTGCTCTGGCAGGCGGAAGACCACGTGCTCGTGCCGCTCGTTCAGGCCAGGCTCGCGCTCGACGGGGACGATGCTTCCGAAGCGCTCAGCCACGCCGAGCGGTTCCTTGGGACGTTCGACAACGCGCAGGCGATCGAGGCAGCGCCGGGGCTGGAACTGATGGCGCGCGCCCAAGCCGCTCTCGGTGAACTGGACGCGGCCGACCGGGCACATCGGGAGCTCGCCGCGATCGCCGCGGCCGTTGGCACCAGGCCGCTGCGTGGCTCCGAGCGGAGTGCTGCGGCGGCAATCGCAGCTGCGCGCGAGGACTGGGGAGCTGCTCGACTGGCGCTCGAAGAGGCCGTCGACCTCTACCGATCGAGTCCGGCCCCGTTCGAGGCGGCCCAGGCGCTGCTCGAACTCGCAGGAGCGCTCGATGCGCTCGAGCGCCCAGAGCCGGCGCTGGAATACGCGCTCAGGGCAGCCGAGATCTTCGAGGAGCTGGGCGCGAAGCGGGAGGCGGTTCGCGCCGGCAAGCAGGTCGCGTCGCTGGGTGGGCGCAGCACGGCGCTCAAGCGGGCCGGCCTGACGGCCAGGGAGGTGGAAGTCCTCTCACTGGTCGCCGAGGGGCTCTCCAATCGCCAGATCGCCGAAAAGCTGATCGTCAGCGAGCACACGGTCCACCGCCACCTCTCCAACGTCTACGCCAAGCTCGGCGTTTCCTCTCGGGCCGCGGCGGTTGCGCTTGTCACGCAGCGGGACTTGCTCTAGCCGCGCCGACCGTAAGGCGAAATGGCCCGTTCGGGCGATGACATAGCCCGCATCTGAGCGCAGACTGCCACTCGACATCCGAACACGCGTGCAGTCCACGCCGTCCCAGAAGGAGAACTCGATGGCAACACAGACAAAGACCTTCGACCAGCCGAAGGAGACCCGCTCGTTCGAGCACGGTCGCGTCGACCTGGTCGAGATCGCAGGCAACAACGTCGGCCGAGCCAACCTGGAGCCGGGCTGGCGCTGGTCTGAGGCCGTCAAGCCGATCGCGGGCACCGAGACCTGCCAGGTCGCCCACGTTGGCTACGCCATCTCTGGCCGTCTGCACGTCGCGATGGACGACGGAACCGAGCTGGAGATCAAGGCCGGCGAGGCCTACGAGATCGCCCCGGGCCACGATGCCTGGGTCGAGGGCGACGAGACGTTCAGAGGGGTGGAGTTCGAGAGCCTCGCCGAGTACGCGAAGGCGTAGCGAAGTGCCGAGAGCGCCGGTCGGTCGGGTCTTGACTGGCCGGCGCCGGTGCGTCAGAGGTCGAGACCGGGGATCGGTTCGACGGGTAGCGCTCCGTGGATCGCTTCGAGTTCTGCCAGGTCGAGTTGATCCTGGGGCCGAGCGGCGAGGCGCTTGAATCCGACAAGACTTGTGAGCGACGCGATTCGAATCGCGACGCCGTCCCAGTCGACCTGCTCAGCACTCTCGTTGACGGTCGTGAAGTCAAGCGGCGGCATGCCGCCGCGGATGATGTCGACGATGCCATGCCGGCCGACGACCCGCAGATTGGGCACCGCGACGATCTCGTCGAGAGTCAGGATCTTTTCGTCACGCGCCCGCCTTGCATTCGAGCGCTCGAGAAATCGCAGAATCGCTGCGTCCGTTTCTGAACCATAATCCACCAGGAGGTCCGAGTCCTTGGTGGCGCGTACGTAGCCGTGGAAGATGACGCTGAAGCCGCCGATGACGACGTGGTTCAACCCGACGGCCTTGGCGTCCGCCGTGACGCCGGCAAGGTCAGGACCAGAGAGTTCGTCTGGGCGCATTGCCCGCCTTCACTGAGGCGACGAGTAGGGACACGGCCTGCTGGGAGAGCGCCTGGCCATGCTTGAGTCGCTCCAGAGGCGTCAAAGACATGGCGCGTGCGCGACGGTCCTCCGCGTCGGCGCGGTTGATCTCCGCCCATTCGGCCTCGTGTCCAGGCTCGAGAAGCGTTCGCCGCGATGAGTCCATACCCGAATGGTAAGGCGACGACCGGTCTGCCGGCTGCAATTGCGAGCCCTAGAGGTAGCGGTGCTCATAGCAGTAGACGAACGCGCCGCCCTTCCAGGCGCTGATCAGCTGGTGGCCGCTGTCCACGGCGTGGTCGCGCGCGTGCCCGTGCTGGGAGTCGCAGCAGCCGACGTGCCCGCAGGTCATGCAGACCCGAAGACTGTGGGTTGACCCGCACTCCTCGCAGGCGTCGGCGCGTGGCGCCGCCGGGATATCAATCTCATCGAGGTGCGAACAGCCCTTCTCGCGGTCCATCAACGGCATCCTGTGCCGACGACTCCAGCGAAGCAACGAACGCGGGGCCACTGCGATTACGCCCGCCGGAGCCGGGCGGAAGCCCGCCCCAGAACTGCGGTCGTCGTGTTCATCAATCGTTGGACCCGGGGAACCGGGAAAGGATTCGACCCGCGCGCCTGCGCTGATTTTTTTCCGGGATCGTCGCTACGGATGCATGCCCTGCCGCGACCACCTCCGAGAGGTGACCAACCGCCACGGCGAGATCGAGACGGCGGCGGTGCAGCACTCGCGGTCTCGGTGGGCGCCGACTTCCAGGCGGCCTGGCTGAGCGAGCGCTAGATCCCGTTCCCGCTCCTCGTCGACCCTGAGCGCCGGATCCACGCCGCGCTCGCGTTGCCACGGCGAGTCTCGGTAGCGCTGAACCCCCGCGGCTGGCGCAACTACGCGCAGGCGATCGCCCGCGGCAACCGCCAGGGCAAGGTCCTCGACCCGTTCCAAATCTCGGGCCTGGCTTTGCTCGACGCCACGGCGGTGCTGGTCTGGGTCCATCGTGGCGCCGCGCTCGGCGACTACCCGCCGGTGGGCGAAGTCCTCGACCGCCTTCGTGCTCTCGCGGCGGCCGGGGCGCCGGAGTGAGACCAGCCGTAGGGAAGTATCTAGGCGCAGCAGGAGAGCTTTGCCACGTCGCGGGAAAAGGCCCGGGCGGCGAGCTTGAGGCCCTCGGCCATCGTCAAGTACGGCGCCCAGATCGACGAGAACTCCTGCACGGTCATCGCCCGCGTGCCGGTCTCGGCAACGAGCTTGTAGAGGCCGCGTGTGTTGGCGATCTGTGGCGTCGTAAAGGTGACGCGCGGCAGAGAGTCCAAGTCGAGCTGCTCCTCCGCCCCAGCGAGCCCGTTTTGGGCGGCCGCCGCGCCGCCGGCCGCGGCGACGCAGACGAGCTGGGGTTGATTGGTGACGTCACCGGCAGCGTAGATCGACGGGGCGCTCGTTTGCTGGTGGCAGTCGACCACGATGGCGCCGCGACTGTCGAGCTCGACGCCGGCACGCCCGAGGCCAAGGCCGGCGGTGTTCGGGCGGCTGCCGGTGGCGACGAGGATCTCGTCGGGTGATCGCGCTGACGCGGGAGCTGCTCGAGGGAAACGCCGAGCACATCGCCACGTGCAGGCAGGCGTGATCGACGGTGGGTGAAGGGGCAGCACGCGGGCCGGCCGCACGTGGCGGCGCTTTTGGCTTCGGACTGCGGCGCTTGCATTCGTGTGCTGCGCCGTCTGGCCCGCTCTGATCGCAATTCTCAGCGGAATAGGCATCGGCTCCGTCCCAGGAATCGGGGCACCGTCATCGTCGCGGCGCTGCTCCGGCTGGCGCCTCCGAGGCGCCCGCGGACCCCAACCTGCCGCCGCTCGGAACCGATCCCGACTCGCCCGGATCAAACCAGCCGAGATGAAGGCGATCTGGAACGGCGTCACCCTGGCCGCGAGCGAAGAGGCGATCCTCGTCGAGGGCAACCACTACTTCCCCCCTGCGCTGGTCTCAGCCAGGCCGGCGCAACGCTCGGCGTCGAGCCTCTGACCCGCTGCGCCGTAACCCTCGGCGGCGGCCTGGAAGTGCTCGTGGGCCGCCCGCACGTTCCCTGACGTTTGGGCCCGGTGCCCACGGATCTCGTCCAGCGCGGCGTACCAGGCGGGCAGCCTCATGACCACGTTCGCGAGGTACTCGGAGTCCCGCTCCCAGCGATCGGCCTGGTCGGGATCGCCGTAGCGGGCGGTCGCGATGGCCGCCGGGACCGCAAGCGTGATCCGGCAACCGGGACAGGTCTCGATCGGGCCTCGCACGGCACCCTCCGCCTCCTCCACTGCGGCGAGAGCGGAATCCGCGTCGCTGGCGAGCGCGATCCTCGTGCCGTAGATCCGGTCGAGCAGGTGAAAGCCGACGTCGGACTCCCGGGCGACCGCCAGCGCCTGGTCGAGGAGGGCCCCCGCCTCCCCCCTGTCGCCGCGGCCAAGTGCGACCTCGGACCGCCGCTGCAGCGCGAACGCCTCCCCGGTCGCCGCGGAGATCTCGCGATGCAGCTCAGCACCGCAGGCAAGATCCGCGTCTGCCTCGTCGAGTTCACCGGCGAGCAGTCTGGCCTCGCCCCGCAAGGTGACGGCGAACGCGCGGCCCCGCGCCGCCCCAAGTCGCTCGGCCTCCGCCGCGAAGGAGTCCATGAACGAGATCACATCGGTGTACGGGCGGGCTCCATAGAGCAGACGCTGCGTGATGCAGAGCTGGCCGTCGAAGACGCTTACGGCCAGCTTCGGGAGATCCTGGGTCTCCTCGAGATCAGCCAGCACGCTGCCGCGAAGATCGCCGCGGGCGTGGGCGGCGGCGGCATTCGCCCAGGACGCAATCAGCAGCGAGTCGGAGTCCCCCGTTTCGAGCGCCAAGCGCCTTGCCTCGGCTGCCTTGTCGGTGCCGACTTCGGGGTCGGCGTGCCCGAGCGCCGCACAACCGCAGTGGGCGAGAGCCTCGGCCAGGCGCCCCTCGACGGACACGGGCTCAACGCCTTCGAGCACCCGCAGGGCCCCGGGCGGATCTCCGAGCTTGACCGTGGCAAGCGCCTGCTTGGCTCGCAGTTCGTGCGCCGGCTGGCCGCCGATCAACTCGGCGGCCTTGGCGTATGCGGCGGGCGCGCGTGTGTCTCCCATGGCATCGAGGACTTCCGCCCGCATGCTCAGGGCCTTATCCTGCTCGGGCTCGTGCTCCAACAGGCGCTCGAGATCGGCGAGCGCATCGGCATAGGCACCCAGCTTCACGGCAGCAAGCGCCGCCGACAGCAGCCAATCGCGGGCCTCCTCCGGGCGCCCGCCTTCCAACCACTGGTGGGCGATCAGTCCCGGCGCCGCTTCCGCCTCCGTCAGCTGATCGGCCATTTCGCGGTGGATGGCCAACCGCTTGTGAGGAGGAATCCGCTCTACGAGTGCCTGGCGCACCAGCTCGTGCCGGAATCGGTAGCGGGCGTCCGAGACGATCAGGACGCCGGCACTCAGCGCGAGATCGAGCATCGCAAATCCATCGCTCTCCGCCGAACCCGTCAGGGCCACGATGCTCGACGGATCGAGGGCATCGCCCGCCAACGCGAGGCGTCCGAGAGCTTCTGTCTCCTCCTCTCCCAGGTCGACGAGTCTCGAGATGACCGCATCCCGAGCCGTGGGGGCAAGCGACGGGACGCCGGCGACCGGGCTGCGAGCGACCTCGAGCGTGAGAAACGGGTTGCCCTGCGCGAGATCGACGATCCGCTCGACCACTTCGGGGGTCCGGGATGTCGGTGCAGCCGCCGCGACCAGCGCCGAGACATCCTCTCGGTCGAGCGGGGCGAGGTCGATCTCGACGGTGTTGAGCCCCCTGGCCAGCCGCGCCACCGCCCGGGTCAGCGTCTCGCCTGCCGCCTCCGGCCTATAGGCGAGCGCCACGAGTACCTGGGTTCCGCCCGGGGACCCGAGGTTGACCAGCAGGTCGATCGTCGCCTCATCCGCCAGGTGCGCGTCATCGACGAGCAGCGCAACCGGGCCGCCATGACCGGCGGCGACCAACAGCCGGCGAACCGCCCCGATCACCTCGTGGCGCGTCAGCGCCCTTCCCAGCGCCTCGGCAGGCGCAGCCAACGGGGTCAACTCGGCCAGCACCGAACGAGCGCGGCCGCCGACGACATCGAGAAGCGAGGGGTCGGCGCCGACGAGCTGTTCGACCGCGCCGGCAAGCGGCGCGTATGGGCTCGCGACCTCTGTCGCAAGCGCCGAGACCGCGGTCCAGCCCTCCGCCTCAGCGATGCGCCCGATCTCCCGGCAGAGTGCCGACTTGCCGATTCCCGCAGGTCCCCTGACAAGCAGCGCTTCGAGCGTGCCGCTCGGCTCGGAGCGCAGCAGGGACGCGACCTTCGCGAGCTCGAGCTGTCGCCCGACAAAGGAAGGAGCGTCGACGCCGAACCCTGCCACGCACTCGTTGTAGATCGCCTCGGTCTCTCGGCTTGGCGCCATTCCCAACTCGGCGCGCAGCGCGCTGCGCAGGCGCCCGTACCAACGGATCGCCGACGGTCTGCTGCCGGCGGCAAGGTCCCGCCGCATCAGCTCTCTGCAAGCCGGTTCGTCGGTCGGCTCGAGCTCGACGAGGCGCTCCCACTGGCCGCTGCAGCGCAAAACCTCGGCGAAGCGGGCGCGCAGTCGTTCGCGCGGGGCTTGGGTCCATTCCTCGTACAGGGAGCCCGGCAGCAGGTCGCCGCCGTAGAGCCCGGCGGCGGTGGCGCAGGCCTTCCCGTCATCGGCTGCATGGGCTTTCGCGGCCGCCACCTCGAACTGCTCAACGTCAGTCTGCACCGACCCGTCCGGGAACAGCCAAACCTGCCCGTCCCGAAGGACAACGGCATCCGTCGCCGCGAGCGCCGCCCTCGCGTGATGCGCAGCCTTGCGAAGGTTCGCGGCTCCGGCGTTGACCTCTAGGTGTGCCCAGAGAGCCTCGATCACGGCGTCTCGGGCGAGCCTATGGTCGTCGGCGAGCGCAAGCAGCTGGACCAGTTCCGCAGCGCGTCGGCCCGACCAAGCACCAGCGCCCAGTTCCTTTCCGCCGACCACCACGCGAAAGCGCCCGAGCATCTCAATCTGGACATTGCTGCCCGGCAATTGTGTGGTCATGGTCGTTCGCCCGCTGGAAGTGACCTTACCCAGGAACGTTTGGGGAACACCGACCCGAGAAGCTCACCCTCGGACTGTTCGACCACGACCGAAGGAGCAACGATGAAGGCAACGACGAGAGCACAGGCGCCGGTGGCCATCGAGGGCGATGGCGTCGAAATCAGGACCCGGGAGCTCGGCGGCGGCATGAGCGCGGGGTTTGTGCGCGTGCCCAAAGGAGCCGATCTGCGGCCGGCGCTGACCGGACTTCCGGATGGCCTCTGCCAGTGCCCGCATTGGGGCTACCTGCTGAAGGGCCGCGTGAAAATGCACACGCGAAACGGCGGTGCCGTCTACGAGGCCGGCGAGGCTTTCTACTGGGCTCCTGGTCACGCACCCGAGGCGCTCGAGGACTCCGAGTACGTGGACTTCTCTCCCACCGATGAGTTCAATCATGTCCTCGACCACATCAGGGCGCAGGGCTGAAGCACCGCCGGGCGCGGCCACGGACGTGGGCACACCGCGCCCGGCTGGGTGGTTAGCCAGCCGCCGCCCTGGGCATACTGCGCCCGATGTACGACACGCTGCTGCTGTTGCACATGCTCGGTGCCTTCGTCACCTTTGTGACGGTGGGGCTGTTCAGTGCCTGGGCCTTCGGCGCCAGCGCTGACCGCGGCGGATTCCTCCTCGCCGACTGGGCTTGGAACGTGAGCGGCGTGCTGCTGGTGGTGTTCGGAGTTTGGCTGGCCCTGTATGTAGACGGCTACTCGCTCTGGGACGGCTGGATCCTCGGGGCGATCGTGCTCTTCGGAGCCGCCAGCGCCTTCGGCGCGAAGGCGCGGACGGTCGTACTCGCCGGCCTCGGCGAAAACGCGAGCGGCGCCGAGCTCTCGCAGCGCCAGGTGACGCTCTGGCACTGGTTGCGGACCGCTTCCGTGGTCGCGATCCTCGTGCTGATGGTCTGGAAGCCGGGCGCCTGAGATGGATGTGCTGGCTTCGATTCGGCCTGACTCCTGGGGACTTCCGCTGTTTGCGCACCTACTGGGAGCGATGGTGCTGGTTGGGGTACTCACGACTGCCGTCTACTACCTGTTCGCCGCCCGTCGCAACAACTCGCTCGCCTACATCCAGACCGGCGTCAAGGTGCTCCTCTACGGCGCACTGCCCTCCTGGCTCCTAATGCGCCTCTCCGCACAGTGGATCGCCGACGAGCAGGGCGTCGCGGACTCAGATCAAGCCTGGATCACGCTCGGCTTCATCGTCAGCGAGGCCGGCTTTCTGGTCCTGGCCGGCGGAACCCTCGCGGCCGGGCTGATCGTCCGCCGCGCCGGCGCCTCGGGCGGCGAGGCGGCGCAGAGTCGCGGTATCGCGATCACGAGCTGGGCGCTGACGGCGCTGATCGCCGCCTACGTCGTCGCCATCTGGGCGATGACGACGAAGCCGATCTAAACCGAAACCCCACGCCGTCCCTGAACCCACCGTTTAATGCCGGGATCCGGGACGGCCCGTATTGGCGATGGCGCGCGGGGCCTTTGGCCAGGATGCGTAGCGAAGGGTCTTCTTGAAGAGGTTCGCGAATGCGTCTGCTCCGGACTCGGTCAGGTGCAGCCCGTCGGGCTGAAACCAGCCCGGGTGGCCGCCGGCCTTGTTGACCCAGTCGAGCACCTCGACGCGGTTCGGGTACCGCCGGCCGGCTTCGCGCACGACATCCGCGTCGTTACCGCTGCCCCCACCGAGCTCACGCGGGGTTACCAAGCCGAGGATGCGCTTCTCGCCGCGCTTACCGCCCAAAACCTCGAGCGTTTCGCGGATCTCGCTCATCGAGATCGTGTAGTCGGCACCGACCGCAAGCACGACGAGGCGACCGAGCTTGCCCTGCTGTTTCTGCTGCCTGACGATGTGCAGGGCCTCCCGGTATCCACGGCAACCGCGAGCGTTGACGTTGTAGCCGATGTCCGCCAGTTTGTCGATCGCGAGCAGCATCACCGAGTCGCCGACAGCCAGAGGCGGGCGCCCGCGGCCAACGTCTCTGTGGGCCTCGACCTTGTAGGTGCCGCCGCACTGCGCCCAGACGAGGCCCGGGATCACGACGCCGACGAGCACCAGCATCGAGGTGAGGCTGACAATTACCGTCGACTTCCTCTCTAGGGTCATCGCCTCCGATGCTATTCCCGACGGTCGAGTTCGCAATCTTCTTTCCGCTGGTGTTGGCGCTCTCTTGGGCGCTGATGCCGCGGCAGGACTGGTGGAAGCCGTTCATTCTCGCGGCGTCGTACTTCTTCTACGCGGCGGCGGACTGGCGCTTCTGCTTCCTGCTGGCCGCAATCACCATCGGCAACCAGGCAGCCGCGAAGCTGGTGGCGGCCAGCGACGACGATCGCCGGCGCAAGTGGATCACCAGCGCTGCCGTGGCGCTCGACCTCGCGGTCCTCGGCGTCTTCAAGTACTACGCCTTCTTCGTCGACGACGTCGGCGACACGCTCGACGCGATCGGCCTGGGCCTGCCGCTGCCGTTGCTGACGATCGCCCTGCCGATCGGGGTCAGCTTCTACACGTTCCAGGCGATCACCTATGTCGTCGACGTCAAGCGCCGCGAGGCGGAGCCGGCCTCGCTGATGGACGCGGCGATCTACCTGAGCTTCTTCCCCCATCTGGTTGCCGGCCCGATCGTGCGAGCCAGCGAGTTCCTGCCGCAGCTGAAGACGCCCCGCAATCCGAGCAAAGTGGCCGTCAGCGCCGGGCTGGCGCTGATCGCGCTTGGACTCCTCAAGAAGGTCGCGATCGCCGACTACCTCGGGCGTACCATCGTCGACCCGGTCTTTGGTGTGCCCGGTGCCTACGACGCGCCGGATGCCCTGCTCGCGGCCTACGCCTATGCCGCGCAGATCTACTGCGACTTCTCCGGCTATACCGACATCGCGATCGGACTGGCGCTGCTGCTCGGCTTCATCTTCCCGCTCAACTTCAACAGCCCCTACCGAGCGACCGGCTTTCGCGACTTCTGGCGCCGCTGGCACATGACGCTCTCGCGCTTTCTGCGCGACTACCTCTACATCCCGCTCGGCGGCAACCGCGGGAGCCGCCTGTTCACCTACCGCAACCTGATGATCACGATGGTGCTGGGCGGCCTCTGGCACGGGCCCGCCTGGACGTTCGTGCTCTGGGGCGCCTTCCACGGAGTCGGGCTCGTCTCAGAACACGCGCTCGCCGGGCGGATCGGCCGCCACACTCCGGTCTGGCTTCGCTGGTTCGCCACCTTCAACCTGATCACCCTCGGCTGGATCCTTTTCCGCTCCGCCGACCTCAGCCTGTTCGGCGACTACCTCGCCCAGTTCGCGAGCTGGGGGCCGGCGACGCTCTTGTCGGTGCCGGTCGCGCTGGCGATCGCCGTCGTCGTCGGTGCCCAGCTTCTGCCCCCTCGGCCGCTCGAGCGACTCCAAGTCCGGGTCGAGCGAATGCAGCCGCTGATCGTCGCCACCGGCCTCGTGGTCATCATTCTCTTCGTCGGAGCGACCGTCCCAAGCCAGGGCGTACCACCCTTCATCTACTTCCAGTTCTAATCCGACCGACATGAACGACCTGCACAGAGACGACAGCCAGATCAGCCGCTTCGAGCGCGAGGGCCTGCTGCGCTTCCGAGCCCGCGACGCGGTCATCGCCGCAGTGGTCGTCGCGCTGGCGCTCGTCTTCTTCGCCGGTGGTGCGGTTCGCGACGCCGCCGAGGAGATGGAACCCGGGATCGGCCGCGACATCATGATCGCCATCGGCAAGCCGACCGGCTGGGTCGCCGACCAGCTTCCCTTCGCCGAAGCCGCCGAGGAGGTCACGGCCGGGCTCTCGCCGGACGCCGAACTCTCGGGCGGCGGCTTCTCCGCGAGTACGGAGGCCTCGGCGGAATCCGAGTTGCCGCCGGTGACGCCTGACTACTTCGACCCGCAGGCGATCGGCGCCGACGGGCCGGCGCCGGCGGAGCTCGAAACCCTGCTGGTCACCGGCGACTCGCTCTCGACTCCCCTTGATCTCGAGCTCTCCCGGCACTACTCCGAGCTCGGCGTCGACGTCATCGGCGACCCGCACCTGGCGACGGGAATCTCCAAGAGCGATCTGCTCGACTGGGGCGAGCTCTCCACCAGCCAGGTCGAGCGCTACCAACCGGATGCGGTCGTCGTCTTCATCGGCGCCAACGAGGGCTTCGCCATTACCGGAGCAGATGGCGAGGAGATCGAGTGCTGCGCAACCGATTGGGCAGCCGCCTACGCCAATCGGGCACGCCAGGTCATGGCCACCTACCGGCGAGGGGGCGCCGGGCACGTCTACTGGCTGACCGTGCCGACCCCGCGTGACTCCGGCGCCGCCGAGATTGCCCGCGTGGTCAACGCGGGTATCGGGGTCGCCGCCGAGCCCTACCGGGCCCAGATCGAGATCCTCGACACGGTGGCGATCTTCACGCCGGGCGAGGTCTACCGCGACTCGATGGAGATCGACGGCGAGGAGACGATCGTCCGCGAGTCAGACGGCATCCACCTCAACGACGCCGGTTCAGCCCTGATGGCGGAGCACGTCGAGACTGCAATCGACGCGGACTTCGTCCCTTAGAAGTTCTGGGTGTAGGTGCCCTTGACCTTCTTGTCGCCACGCCGGCAGGTGAACTTGGCGTCGAACTGGGCTGAGGACTCGGCCAGCACGTTGGTCGAGCAGCTGAACCCCTTCGCCCTGCCCGGGCAGCTGCGGCTTCCGGGTCCGCCGTTGGCCTTGCGGCACTGGTTGTAGGCGATCGTCACCTTGATCGCCTTGCCGCAGCTGGTGTTCCTGGCCTTCAGCGAGGTCACGTAGGAGGCCCCGAGATCCTGCTCCTGGCCGGCGATGCTGCAGGCGCCGCGCGGCGACTTCGCGGCGTTGGCGCCAGGGGCCAGCGCGAGCATGGCTATGGCTGCAACGGCTGTGAAGATGGAAACGCTTCTAGTCAATTTGTGACCTCCCTGGACTTGAACTGTGGACGGCTGGCGGCATTCTAGGTTCCGCCGATGGCGACGCTGATTGGTAGTCCTTCGATCTGGGCATGATCGAGAGATGAGCAAGCTTCGCTGTCATATCTCGGTGTCGATCGACGGGTACGCGGCCGGGCCGAACCAGAGCCTCGACCAACCGCTCGGCGAGGGCGGAGAGGGGCTTCACGAGTGGGTGGTCAGCCTCGCGGGCTGGCGCAAGGCACACGCCAAGGACGGCGGCGAGGTCAACGCCTCGAGCGCCGTGTTCGATGAGTCGAGAGCCAACATCGGGGCGACGGTGATGGGTCGCAACATGTTCGGCGGCGGACCTGGACCATGGAACGAGGAGAAGCCGTGGGTCGGCTGGTGGGGCGAGGACCCGCCCTTCCACCATCCGGTGTTCGTGCTCACCCACCACCCCCGCGAACGCCTCGAGATGAACGGCGGAACCAGTTTCGTGTTCGTCCACGACGGCATCGAGGCGGCGCTCGAGCGGGCCACCGAGGCGGCGGCGGGCAAGGATGTCTTGGTTGCCGGTGGGGCTGAGGCGATTCAGCAGTACCTGGCGGCGGGGCTGCTCGACGAACTGACCATCCACGTCGTCCCCATCGTGCTCGGCGGCGGAGCGCGCCTGCTCGACAACATCGGCACCAACGTGCGACTAGAGCAGATCGATGCTGTACAAGCGCCCGGCGTCACCCACCTCAAGTACCGCGCGCTGCGCTGAACCCCAGGCGGTGGGTTTTGCTTAGGCTGCTGCGATGGACCTCGATGCCACTGAGACACGGGTGCTCGGCTGCCTGATCGAGAAGCAGCGGACGACCCCGGATACCTACCCCCTCTCACTCAACTCACTGCGCCTCGCCTGCAATCAGACGACGAATCGCGATCCGGTAGTCAACCTTTCGGAACCGGCGATTCGCACGGCGCTCGCCGGGCTCGCCCGTCGCCGCTGGGCGAGAACCACGAGTGCCGCCGGCAGCCGCACAGCCAAGTATCGGCACCTGCTCGACGGTGAGCTCGGCCTCAACGACGCGGAGGTTTCGGTCCTCTGCGTGCTGATGCTGCGCGGCCCGCAGACGCCGGGAGAACTCAAGCAGCGCACCGAGCGCCTCAACCGTTTCGACGGGCTGGATGAGGTGCAGGCGACGCTCGACGGCCTGATCACGAGAGACCTCGTCGCTCGCCTGCTGCGCCGTCCCGGACAGAAGGAGGAGCGCTACCAGGAGCTGTTGAGCGCCGGGGCCGGCGAGGTCATGAACGCTGCGGCTGAGGCCTCGGCTGAGCTCGACGACGAGAGCGGGACCGAGCTGACCGCCAACTCCGGCGAGTCCGGCGACGAACGTATCGCCCGGATCGAACGCGAGCTTGCCGAGCTGCGGGCCGAACTGGCCTGGCTGCGCCAGTCCCTGGGCGGCTAGAACTCCCTCCTTCCTCACCCAGAGGCGTGATTTTCGGCGGTCCCGCGGCTTCTGCTTTTCAAGGGTTGCAGCAGTTGCGCCACGTGGCGCGCGATACTGCGCGGGGGATGTCATCCACCTGGCGCGGACGCGGTTGGGCTTCCGGCGCCGTCACCGAATGGCCCCACGGTCAAAGTCTTGAGCGTGCGCGATGGGCGGGTTACCAGCATCGTTGCTTATCACGACCAGCGCGAAGCCCTCGAAGCCGCTGGACTGAGCGAGTAGCCCGATTACCTAGTTTCGTGAGTAGAAAGCTCACGACACTAGCCCGCGCACAGCTCCCGGGCCAGCTCCGCGGCCGGGCGCAGATCGCGGATCCTGGCGACAGTTTTTCCGGCGTATAGCGGGGTTGCCTCAACCGTGGAATCCGGGGCTCCCTCGAGGGCGGCGGCCGGGCTCAGCAACGGCATCGCCGGGCGCTGCAGCTTCGCCAGGCGATCGACGACGCTGAGCGGCAGGCGACCCGCAACCGGCGTCAGTGCCCGATTGGCGAGCCGGGTTGGCGCCGGTCCGCGCGGCCCGCGGCGCAGCCAGCGCTCGGTCGCCCGGTTGGCGACAACCCGGTGAGGCGCCTGCGGCCAGCCGAGGCCGAACAGCTCCGTCAGCACCGTTTCATCAGCGGCAATCAGGCGCCGCTTGTACTCGGGGTGGGCGCGGCACTCCTCGCTGAGCACGAAGCGGGTTCCGGCGACGACCCCCTCGGCTCCGGCGTCGAGCGCCTCGCGGACATCTGCCGGCTGAGCGACCCCGCCGGCGACGAGCACCGGAAATCCGGTCGGCAGGGCGGCACGGACACGATCGAGCAGCTCGAGTGCCGGCGTCGTGCCGCGCACGTGCCCGCCCGCCTCGACACCCTGGGCGATGACGGCGTCCGCCCCCGCCCTGACGGCCGCCTGCGCCTCCTCGACCGAACCGCACTGATGGATCCAGGGGCAGTCCAGATGGCGCTGCGGCTGCCCCCAGAAGGTGACGACCACATCTGCCTTGCGCGCCGCCTCCCAGTGGGCGCGACGGGCGAACGGCAGCAGCAGGTTGACCGCAACCGGCTTTCCGGTCAGCCCCTTGGCGGTGGTCAGCTCTGCCTCGAGCGTGGACGGGTCGAGGGTGCCGATGGTGCCGAGGCCTCCCGCCTCGGAGACGGCGGCGGCGAGCTCGTGGGCGGAGATGCCACCGCCCAATCCCGCCTGAAAGATCGGCAGCTCGACCCCGATCCGCTCGAGCAGTCCGGTCACGTAACGTTCGCGAGACTGAGTTGAGAATCGACGACCACGGAGGTCTGCACTATGGCAAGCGAGAGCAGCGCGACAACTATCTGGGAGGGAAGCCTCACGCAGGGCCGGGGCACGACCACGCCCGCCAGCGGAGCGATTCCCGAAGTCGAGGTCACCTGGGCCGCCCGCACCGAGCGAACCGAGGGCACCACCAGCCCGGAGGAATTGCTCGCCGCCGCGCACGCGTCCTGCTACTGCATGGCCCTTTCGCACGGCCTCACCGAAGCGGGCAACGAGCCCCAGCGTCTGGAGACGACCGCCACCGTGGCCTTCGTGCCCGGGGAGGGTGTCAAGTCCTCGCACCTTGTCGTCAAGGGCCGCGTGCCGGGCATCGACGCAGCGGCGTTCGAGGCGGCTGCGGCAGACGCCGGCCTGAACTGCCCGATCTCGGGTGCGCTGAGCGGCAACGTCGAGATCACGGTGGACGCCAGCTTCGAGGAATAGCCCGTGAGCTCATCGAACGGGAACTCACGCCGGCTCACCGTCGGCATCATGGGCGCCGGCTTCGGCGGGATCGGTCTGGGTATCCGTCTTAAGCAATCGGACCTCGCCGACTTCACGCTCTTCGAGCGCGGCGAAACGGTCGGCGGAGTCTGGCGGGCGAACACCTACCCGGGTGCCGCCTGCGACGTCCCCTCCCACCTCTACTCGTTCTCACCGGGCCACAACTGGTCGCGCCGCTACGCCCCGCAGCCGGAGATCCTGCGTTACCTCGAGGACTGCGTCAGCCGGTACGGACTGCAGCCGCACCTGCGACTGGGGGCCGCCTGGCGCAGCGAGATCGACGAGCGCAGCAAGGACTGCGCCTGGCTGACCGGCGGCTGCGCCAGCTGGTACGTCGACGACGAGGGCCGCAACGTCAACAACTGGCGGGCCCGTGGCTGGAGTTCCACCGGCGCACGAAGCGGATCAACCCCGGCGACTACCGGGCGGTTCGGGCGTAGGGCAGTGTGTCGGGACTACAAACGCCCCGCGTCCAGCAACCTCCTCAAAAACCGCTGCGTCTCCGGCTCGGCTGGCTCCGTCAGCACCTGCTCGGGCGAACCCTGCTCCACGATTCGACCCTCGTGCAGGAAGCAGACCGTGTCGGCGACCTCGCGGGCGAAGCTCATCTCATGGGTGCAGAGAAGCATCGTCACGCCCTCGGCCTTGAGCTCGCGGATCACCTCGAGCACCTCGCCGACCAGCTCCGGGTCCAGAGCGCTCGTCACCTCGTCGAGCAGCATCGCCCGGGGGCGCGCCGCGAAGGCGCGGACGATCGCAACACGCTGCTGCTGGCCGCCCGAGAGGCGCTCGGGGCGTCTCGTCGCCGCGGCCGCCGAGGCCGAAGCGCTCGAGCAGCGCCCGCGCGCGCTGCGTGGCCTCGGCCTTCGGCGTCCCGTGTGCCCTGACGTCGCCGAGGACGACGTTCTCGAGCACGCTCAGATGCGGAAAGAGGTTGTAAGCCTGGAAGACGAGGCCGAGCGCGCCGGCGCACGGCGACCGGATCGACCGAGGGGTCCGTGATCACCGACGCCGTCCAGGATAGATGTCGCCGTCGTCGATCTCCTCGAGCAGGTCGATGCAGCGCAAGCAGCGTCGACTTGCCCGGAGCCCGAAGCGCCGATCAGCGCGACCGCCTGGTGCTCGCCGACCGCCAGGTCGATCCCCTCGGAGCACCGGACTTCGTCGAAGGCCTTGGTCACGCCGCGGATCTCGAGGACCGGGGCGCTCATGTGTCTGCCCCGCGAGCCCGTAGCGGTCGACGATCCGCGCCAGCGGCATCGTGATGCAGAGGTAGAGCAGCGCCGCAGCGATCAGCGGCGTGTAGTTGAAGGTCGAAGCGGCGTCGACGGCGGCGATGCGGAAGGCCTCCTGCGGTCCGAGTATCGAGATGAGCGCGACGTCCTTCTGGAGCGAGATGAAGTCGTTGAGCAGTGGTGGCCCAACTCGGCGCACCGCCTGCGGCACGACCACGAAGCGCAGCGACTGCGCCTCGGTCAGGCCGATCGCGAGCGCGGCGTCGCGCTGACCGCGATGGATCGAGCGAATTCCGGCCCGGTAGACCTCGGCGACGTAGGCGCTGTAGCAGAGCGATCAGAGCGAGGCCACCGAGCACACCTTGTTGGTCGGCAGCCCCTAGAGCTGCAGGGCCGGGATCCCGAACCCGACCAGGTAGACGAGCAGAATCACCGGCACTCCGCGGAAGACGTCGGGTAGACCGTGGCGACAACCCGCAGCGGGAACAGAGCCGGACGTCGAGCGTCGAGCCGCACGAGGGCGACCACCAAGCCGAACACCAGCACCACAGCCTCGACCGCCATGAACATCCGGACGTCGAGCCAGAAGCCCTCGGCGATGCCCGGGAACGAGTCGCTGAAGACCTCCCAGTAGAAGAACTTCTCGCTGGACGTCCTCCCAGCCCGGGCTCGTCACGACGAGCGATCAGCGCCGCGAAGACGAGCGCCGTCGATGCCCGCCGCAATCAGGAAGCCGCGCCGGGAGCGGGCACGCTTGGCCGCCTCGCGCGCGGCGCGGCGCCCGCCGATCGCTTCGGTGGCAGCGCTTCCACGACGGAAGCATCGGCATCGAGCCGGACGCCGCCGCCGTCAGCCTTCTATCGGCGGCCCCGTCGCTATTCGAGCGTGGGTGCGTCGGCGGCTTCGCTCATCCACTGCTCGTGGAGCTCGGCCAGCTCACCGCGAGTCTTCGAGCTCGGTGATCGCGGCGTTGACGCACGGCGTCAGCGGCGAGTCCTTGCCGAGCAGGGCGCCCCACTCGTCGCCGCCGGGCGCCGCGAACTGGCCGACGACGACAGCATCGGGAAGCTGCGTCGCGGTCAGGATAGAGCGCCGTCGGGAACGTCGACGACGATCGCATCGACCGCGCCCTGCTCGAAGGCGGTGACGACGTCGTTCGACGTGTCGAAGATCTGCGGGATCGAGCTCGGCTGAATAGAAGCGTCGACGGCATCGAGGCTGGTGGTCCCGATCTGAACGCCGATGCTGGCGTCGGCGAGGTCGGCGAGCGACGTCGCGGCGGCCGCGTCGGAGTCCGGCTGCGGCAACGACAGCCTGGTTGGCCGTGTAGTACGGCACCGAGAAGTCGACCTGCTCGGCGCGCTTGGGCGAGATCGAGATCTGGTTGACGTCGAAGTCGAACTCCTTCGGGCCGGGCGCGTATGAGGCGTTGAACGGCACCACCGTCCACTCGACCTGGTCCTCGGTGAAGCCGAGCTGATCGGCGATCGCGTAGGCGACGCGCGCTCTCGAAGCCCTCGCCGTTGGTGGGATCGTCGTCAACGAAGTAGGGCGGATAGGCCGGGCTGTCGGTGCCGACGGTCAGCACGCCGTCCTGGTAGGTCTCGAGAGTTTCGGGCGTGCAGTCGGAAAGCGCCGACGGTCTCGGTGGCCGCCGTCGTCTCCTCGCCACCATCGTCATCGTCGCCGCCACAGCCAGCCGCGAGCAGGCCGAGGGCCAGCGCGAGTGCGAGCGCAAGACGGAGGGACTTCACGGGCCGCGCACTCTATACCGCCAGCACCGATAGTCTGCGTTCTGAGTCTCGATGGGCGACCAACTGACCCAGTACGCGACCTGCCCGCTATGTGAAGCAACCTGCGGGCTGGAGCTGACGATTGAAGACGACAAAGTCGTCTCGATCAAGGGCGACGCCGACGACGTTTTCAGCCACGGCTTCATCTGCCCGAAGGGCGCGACGCTGAAGGAGCTCGACGAGGATCCCGACCGCGTTCGCACTCCGCTGATCAAGCGCAACGGGGTGTTCGAGCCGGCGAGCTGGGACGAGGCCTTCGCCGAGATCGACGCCCGCCTCACCCCGATCCTCGCCGAGCGCGGCCGCGACGCGCTCGGCGCCTACCTCGGCAACCCCTCCGCCCACAACCTCTCCGCGATCCTCTACGGCCGCGTCCTGCTGAAGGCGATCGGTTCCAAGAACATCTTCAGCGCCAGCACCGTCGACCAGATGCCCAAGCAGGTATCGGCCGGCCTGATGTTCGGCGGCGGCCTCAGCGTGCCGGTGCCCGACATCGACCGCACCGACTACCTGCTGATCCTCGGCGCCAACCCGCTGGCCTCGAACGGAAGCCTGCTGACCGCGCCCGACATGCGCGGCCGCATCCGCGGCGTCAAGGAGCGCGGCGGCAAGGTCGCCGTCGTCGACCCGCGCCGCAGCCGCACCGCCGAGGAGGCCGACGAGCACTTCTTCATCCGCCCCGGCATGGACTCGCTGCTGCTGTTCGCGATCGTCAACGTGCTGCACGAGGAGGACCTCGCCGACCCGGGCCCGCTGGCGGACCTCTGTAACGGTCTCGACGACGTCAAGGCGCTCGCCGCGCCGTTCACACCCGAGGCGGTGGCGATCCCGACCGGGATCGAAGCGCAGCGCATTCGCGGGCTCGCGCGCGAGCTGGCGGGCGCCGAGCGCGCGGCCGTCTATGGGCGCATCGGCACCTGCACCCAGGAGTTCGGCACGCTGGCCAGCTGGCTCGTCGACGTGATCAACATCCTCACCGGCAACCTCGACCGCGAGGGTGGCGCGATGTTCTCGCTCGCCGCCGCCGGCCAGTCCGAACGCCGCCGGCGCGCCCGGCAGCGGCCGCGGCGTCGCCTTCGGGCGCTGGCAGAGCCGCGTGCGCGGGCTCGACGAGACCTTCGGCGAGCTGCCCGTGGCCGCGCTGGCCGAGGAGATCGACACCGAGGGCGAGGGACAGATCAAGGCCATGCTGACCCTGGCCGGCAACCCGGTCGTCTCGACGCCGAACGCCGGCCGCCTCGACACGGCGCTTGCCTCGCTCGACTTCATGGTCTCGGTCGACGTCTACGTCAACGAGACGACCCGGCACGCCGACGTGATCCTGCCGGGCCCCTCACCCCTGCGCCGCTCGGACTACCCGATCGCCTTCTACCAACTGGCTCTGCGCAACGTCGCCAACTTCTCGCCGCCCCCACTGGAACCACCTGCCGATACACCTGACGAGTGGCGGACCCTGCTTCGACTCACCGGCATAGTCACCGGCCAGGGCCCGAACGCCGACGTCGACGCAATCGACGGGTTCGTCGCCGCCGAGGCGGTGCGCCGCGAGGTCGGCAAGGCCGGCAACCGCATGGAGGGCCGCGACGCGGACGAGCTGCTCGCCGAGATAAACGACTACAGCGGTCCCGAGCGCCTGCTCGACCTGCTGCTTCGCTCCGGCCCCTACGGCGACGGCTTCGGGCAGGACCCGGACGGACTGACTCTGGCGAAGCTCGAAGACGCGCCCCACGGCATCGACCTCGGCGCACTCAAGTCCCGCCTGCCGGAAGTCCTGCGCACACCCAGCGGGCGCATCGAGCTGGCGCCCGAGCCGATCGTCGCCGACGTGCCACGGCTTCGAGAGGCGCTGTCGCGGACCCCGAACGGGCAGATGGTGCTGATCGGACGCCGCCAGCTTCGCTCCAACAACTCCTGGATGCACAACATCCCGCGGCTGGTCAGCGGCCCGCCGCGCTGCACCGCCCACGTCCATCCGAATGACGCATCACGGCTGGGCCTCGGCGACGGCGAGCTCGCGCGGGTCAGCTCGCGGGCCGGCTCGGTCGAGGTACCCGTCGAGGTCACCGACGCGATCATGCCCGGCGTGATCTCGATCCCGCACGGCTGGGGCCACGACGTCGACGGGGTTCAGATGAGCGTCGCCAGAGAGCACGCCGGGGTCAACAGCAACGTCCTCGCCGACGAGGAAGCGATTGATCCGGTCTCCGGCAACGCGATCCTCAACGGCATTCCCGTCGAACTGGTCCCCGTCTGATGCCGGAGATTCCGGACATCCGCCAGCAGCTCAGCGACGCGATCAGCCTGCCCTCGTCGGTGGTCGAAAACGTCGACAGGGCGACCAAAGCAGTCGTCGACATCCAGGGTCAGGTCGGCAGTCTGGTCGGCCTTCCCGCCCAGACCGTCGATCAGATGCGGACGATGCAGGAAGCCGCCGAACAGATGAACGAGGCGGCCAGGCAGATCCAGGCGATCACCGGCCCGCTGCTCGAAGCGACCGCCGCCCTGCAGTCGCTGGTCGCTCCGCTCGTCCAGGCCACCAAGGAACTTCAGAAGGTGACCTCGCCGATCAGCCGCATCCAGGAAGAGCTGACCAAGCTTCGCCCGTGAGCGGCGAGTCGACCGGGGCGTCACTGGTCCACGACCGGCGCGGAGAGGGCGAGCCGCTGGTGCTCCTTCACGGGACCGGAAGCCGCTGGCAGATCTTTGCGCCGCTGCTGGCGACACTCGCGGTCCAACGGGACGTGATCTGCGTCGACATGCCGGGCTTCGGCGAGTCGCCGCCGGACGGGACGGACCCGACGCCTTCCGGGCTGGCTGAGCGGTTAGAGCGCTTCTTCGGAGAGGTCGGTGTTGAGCGGCCGCACGTCGGAGGCAACTCACTGGGTGGGGCAATTTCACTCGAACTCGTGCAGCCGCGGAAGTGCTCGCTCCGCGACCGTGTTCTCCCCTACCGGCTTCTGGACGCCCAAGGAGGCGCAGTGGGCGGCGCGGCGCCTTCAGACCGGACAGCGCGACGCCCGCCGGATCCAGCGGCTGATCCCGATGCTGGCGGGATTCTCGACGATGAAGTGCCTGTTCGGCCGGTACCTGTATGGGCGCCCCTGGCGCCAGCCCACCGCCGAGGTGATCGGCACCGCGATGGCGGCCATCAGCTCGACCGGCCTGGTGGCGGCGACCGAGGACTTCACTAGGAGCTTCTACCGCGCGGATCCCAATGTCGACGCGGCGCCCGTGCTTGTCGCATGGGGAGTGCGAGACGTGCTGCTGCCCAAGCGCCAGGCAACTCGCGCCGAACGCCTGCTTCCCAATGCACGACACGTCCGGCTCCCGGGCTGCGGGCATGTGCCGTTTTACGACGACCCCGCGCTCTGCGCCGCATTGCTGCTCGAAGGCAGCCGGGCCGGCTCCGGCTAGCATCGCGCGCCGGTGGCCTTTGATGTCTACAAGCGCTGGCGGGCCGGTCGCGTCTGGCTGCGAGATCCCGAGCGGGCACTCAGCCTGTTGCGGCCATCGGTCGATGGTGAGCGAGCCAATCCGAAAGCCGCTTCGCTCGCGGCCTGGCTGACGCTGACGAGCGAGCGTGACGTCGAGGCCGCTGAGCGCTATGCCCGAGCCGCGCTCGCTGACGCGACCGCTGACACCCGCTTCGCCTCGGCCGCGCTCTCGGAGCTGCTCCAGCGTCGCGGCGACTTTGCCGAGGCCGTCGAGGCGCTGGTGGAAGCGCGGCGCCGCCAACCAGACATGAAGTGGTGGGTGCTCTCGCTGGCCGATGCGCTCGAAGCCGCGGGACGAGTGGACGAGGCCGCCTCGCTGCTCGAAAGCGAGGGACTTGCGGACGAGGAGCTGACCCGGCACGCGGTCAAACGGCTCTCCAGGCTCAGCCTCGCCGGCGGCGACCGCGATCGCGCGATCCGCTGGTTTACAGAACTGGTCGCGCTGGCTCCGAACTACCTCGTCTACGCCTCCGACTACGCGACGCTCGGAAAGCTCCAGCTCGAGGCCGGGGACCGCGACGCCGCGCGCGAGACCTGGACCAGGGGCGCCAAGACCTACTCCCGCAATCCGGAGCTGATGCACCTGCGCGAGGAGCACTTCGGCGAGACCGAGCAGTTGGTGCAGGCTCGAATTGCTCCGGTCTCAGAGCACGACGTCGGCGCTACGCGAATTCCGGTGCGAACTCCGATGATCAGCGCCAAGACGGGGCTGATGCCGTTGCTCGACGATGCAACCCGGGGGCAACGGCGGGCCGATGACGTCGTCGCCCTGGCTGAGAGCGCGGTCGCGGCGGGGCAGGGCAGGCTGATCCCGCTGGAGCTGATCAATCCCGGGCCGATGGCGCGGCTGCTGAGCCGATTTGTCGGCAAGATCGGTCCGCTGCACAGCCCGGAGGGAATGCAGGGAGCGATCCTCGAAGCCGGCCGCCCCCGCGTCGTGCTCGGCGCGCTCGCCTCGGCGCCGGGCAAGCTGCTGCGCCAGCGCGGCTGGTTCTACAAGATCGCCGGCCCAGGCACAGCGATGATCGACGACGTCGCCGCCGCGCTTCCACCGCACGACCACCACATCGTCTTCGGCCCAGGCAGGCCGGACCGTCAGGCGTCCGAACTGGCGCTGGCGCTGGGCTCTGCGGTGGCGATCGTCGACGCCAACCACCGCACAGGCGCCTGGGTCGTCGGCGCCTCCCCCGGCGTCGACCGCGGCTGGGTCGAGGCGGCGCTCGCCGACAACCCGGCGGGCAACGAAGACGAGCAGACACCCGTCGTGCTGATCCGGCGGCTCGGCTGATGGACGAGTCCCAGGCACTGGCGGGACTGCAGCGCACCGAGGAGAAGCTCGGCGCCTACGCCGAGCCGCGTGGGCTGACTGTGCGCCCGGAGCTGATCTGGCCGGCAATGCCGCTGCCGCACGAGCAGCACGGTCCGATCCGTCACGCCTGCTGGTCGGTCGCGGGGACGCTGCCCGGCGGCGCCGCGGGGCGGCTGCGCCACCAAGCCGTCTACGGGAAGACATTCGGGATCAACGTGGCGATGCAGCACACGATCATGGTCTGCCGCCTGCCAGAGAGCGTCGGCTACCTGCCGATGCTGTCCTGCCGGACCGCGGGACTGGAGCCGTCGCTCTTCTACTGGGCCGGCGACAAGCGCCCGCGGGAAGGAGTCGAGTTCGAAAGCGTCGAGCTGAGCCGCCGCTACATCATCGAGGTCGCCAAGGGCCAGGACACGCAATGGCTGTACCAGCTCTTTCCGCCGACCTTCATCGACTGGCTCGCTTCCACCACGCCGGTGGATTTCGGCTTCCGGCTGGACGGCGGTGTCTTTGTTTGCGAGTGCCCCCAATACCGCGGCCAGCACCGCGCCGACGGCGAGGTCGACGAGGAGCACCTCGACCTGCTGGCGAGCGCAGGCGGGCGGGCCGCCGGACGGATCCGCGACGAGGTGCTCGAGGAAGCCGACGTCTCCTGGGCCGGCTCCACGCCTGACAGCGCTGCTGCGCATGCGGCGAGAGCAGGCGGCCGCAAGCACGGTCGCCTGATCGGCCTGGTGCTGAAGCTGGCGGGAGCGGGCGGCCCGGACGAAAGCATCGTCAAGTACGGCGCCGGGCGGGGAATGGAGCCGCTCGAGCCCTCCGAGTTCCACGCCCGGCACATCCGTCTGCCGCTTCCCGGCACGGCTTCAGACGTGCTCAAGGGGCCATTGCCCGGATCAAAGCGCGAAGGCGAGCTCGCCTGGCTCACCTTCTCGAGCGATGTCGACATCAACCGCAACTACAACGCGGTCGTCATCGAAACCGAGCGCGATCTGCCGAGCGCCTGGATCGACGCCGATGACGTGACGGTGCCCGGGTTCGAGGCGGATCTGCCGGCCGCCGCGCTGGCCGGCGCTCGAGAACTCGGGTATGGCGTTTCCACCGCGGGCCGGACTGCCTGCGTCTATCTCAGCGGAGCGCCGGGCGGCAGCAGCTGGCCGAGCGGCTCCGAGGTGGACGCCTTCGCGACACGGGCCGTCGACGTGGTTAAGTCACTGGAAGCAAACTAAACGCGGCTACTGCTTCTCGCCCGACCACCTGTAGGTGTTGCCGTCGGCTGACGTGAACTCACCCCTGAAGGAGACGTCGTCGCCCTTGAGCTTGGCGTAGAAGGTCCCGGTGTCCGAGTCATTGGTGTTCTGGTAGGTGCCGGACCAGTAGCGGCCCTGCTTGCTGACCGCTCCCTCGATCTTTCCCGCCTTGACACCGCTCTCGGTGAAGTACTTGCCTCGAACATCCTTGCCGTCCTGCTTCAGCTTCATTGACCCCGGATCGCCGGAGACGTAGCTCCAGGTGCCCTGCCAGAACTCCTCGAAGCGGAAGGCGCCGGCCGACGGCGCCAGCAGCGCCGAAGCAAAGAGCACAACCAAAATCGCCGCACCGATCCTGCTGGATCTCGATCTCGTTTTCGTACTCATGCCTTCCCCTCTCGTGGCTGACTCGCTCGGTAAAGCCACGATAGGCCTGCCGCGCGACCGTGTCAAGCCAGTGCGGACTTCGCTGCTGCCAGCACGGACTCGACGTGCTCGGGTCGCAGCGACTGGTGAACCGGCAGCGCCACCAAACCTGCTCTGGCCGGCTCGAGTTCCGCGTGACGCCCGCGGTCGAGCAGCGGATGGGGAACCGGCCAAACCTCCAGCGCCCTGACGCCGCCTTCGAGCAGCTCGACCATCGCGCGCGGGCGATCGGGCGCCATCACAGGCAGGTAGAGCGGGGTGACCCCGGGCGCAAGCTCGCGGTGGCGCTCCGGGACGTGCTCGCCGAGTTCCGCCAGCAGCGTCTCGTAGTTTTCTCGGCGGCTGATGCCGATCGCCTCCGGGTCGGCGCGCAGGGCGATCCGTTCCGCCAGCCGGGTCGGCAGCCTCGCAGCCGCCTCCATGTCCTCGACCTCGAGGTCCCACTCCCCGATCACGACCTCGGTAAGCGTCCCCGCCTCGGCGGCGGCCCTTTCGCGGCTCGCGCCGGCGAGCAGGCGCAACGACGCGGCTCGCAGCGGCGCCAGTCGCGAGAGTGCCGCGCGCCCGGCGGCCAGCGAGACGGTCGAGCGGGCCATCGCCCTGCCCGAAGCACGCTCGCGCTCGGGGTCGATCTCGGGCGCATCCTTGATCAGGACCGCTCCGCCGTCCGGCGCCCCCAGCGACTTGCGCGTGCAGAAGACCGCCGCATCCGCGCGCGAGCCGATCGGCTCGTTGCCATCGCGGGAAAACAGCGCGTGCGCAGCGTCCTCGACGACCACGCCGTCAGGCGGGGTGACCATCGGGAACCCGAAATTCGAGATCAGGTAGGTGGCGTCGCAGCCGGCGGCCACGCGGCGCATGTCGTCCTCGTCCACCCGAAGGTCGCCGTCAACTCGGTAGAAGTCGATCTCGAGCCCGGCGAGATGGGCGGCCTCGACCTCGGACCCGCAGTGGTACGCAGGCATCGCAATCCGCTTGCCCGCGCCCAGCCCGAGAGAACGAAGCGCCAGCCACACCGCTCCGCGACCAAGGTGGGTGTGGGCCAGCCCAGGCTCGGAGTACGGGAAGCCGGGGTGGCGCGGCGAACCCACCAGCGACCCCGTCTCGAGCGGCGGATAGACGCCGGCGAGGATTCTCATCGGCCCGGCAGCAGTCGTTTGAACTCAGCGAGGTCGCGAACGCGCAGCAGGTAGGCGGCGCCGAAGAAGACGCCGACCCCAATCACTCCAGCCGTGATCATTTCGGCCAGCGAGCGCAGAAAACCCGGATCGAGTGCCTCACCAACCAGGGTCAGGACGCCCAACATGGCGCAGGCCATCACCGCGGCCCCAACAAGCACCTTGACCGTCTCGCCGAGGATCGCGTGACCGGAGAAGCTGCCGATCTCACGGCTCAGCCAGACCCAGGCGACCGCGACGCCGACGACGTACCCGAGCGAGTGCGCGAGCGCCAGGCCGCCGACGTCGAGTGGGCCGTACAGGGCGAGGTCCAGGATCACCGTTACGCCCACCTCAATGATGTTGATCAGCGCAGGCGCCCGGGCGTTCTGGCGGGTGTAGAAGCCGCGCATCAGCAGCTGGAACGCGGCAAACGGCAGCAGGCCGATCGCGAAGTAGCGCAGCGTCGAGGCGACCAGGTCGGCGCTTTTTGCCTCGACGATCCCGTGCTCGAGCAGCACTTCCACCATCGGGTCAGCGAGGACGATGAAGGCGGCCGTCGCCGGGAGCATCAGCAAGGCGGTGATCTTGAGCCCGCCGGCCAGCCGGGCCCGGAACTCGCCCATGTCGGCGTCGACGTGGTGCACAGAGAGCTTCGGCACCAGCGCGGTCGCGATCGAGACGGCCGCGATTCCGATCGGTAGCTGGAAGAAGGCGAAGGCGGTGACGTAGGCGCTGATCCCGCCCTGAAGCTGGTTGGCGAGGTAGAAAGAGATCATCGTGCCCAGAGCGTTGATCAGCACGTAAACGACGGTCCAGGCCGACAGTCGTGCCATCTTTCGCACCGCCGGGTGCCCGAAGTCGATGCGCAGGCGCAGCTTCCCCGGCAAGCGGCGCAGGAACGGCCAGTAGATGAGCGCCATCGCCGCCACTCCCGCGGTCGCCCCTCCTCCGAGCAACAGCTTCAGCCCGAGATCGGCCTCGACGCTCTCCTGCGTCGGCACCCCTGAGACGATCAGGGCGAAGAACAGGAAGGCGACGATCACGACCAGGTTGTTGACGATCGGAGCGAACATCGGCACGGCAAACCGGCCATGGCTGTTGAGCAGGCCGGCGGCGATCGCAGTGAAGCCGTAGAGCGCTATCTGCAGAGCGAAAATGCGCAACAGGAAAGTCGTCAGCGACTCCTGAGCGGCCGCGTCGCTGCCCGGCAGCCGAGTGCCGAAGAAGTCCATGATCAGCGGCGCCGCGACGATCACGACAAGCGCGAGCAGGCAGAGCATCGCCACCGCTGCCGTGACGAGCGCCGAAACCGACTCCCAGGCCTCCCTCTTCTCCTTGGTGCGCAGTTCCTGTACCAGCACCGGGATGAAGATCGAGGTCAAGACCCCGCCAAGGGCAAGCTCGTAGAGCACGAACGGCAGCGTCGCGGCGAGGTTGTAGGCGTCGGCCAGGCGTGATTCAGCCACGCCCAGCGCCAGCGCCATCGCGACAATCCGCCCCAGCCCGCTGAGCCGCGACAGCGCGGTCCCGATCGCCATCACCGCCGCCGGCCTGGCCAGGCTCTGGCTGGCGATATCCAGTTCTTCCTCGGCCAGCGCCTCGGCGGGCCCGGCGAATGCCTGCTCTGGGTTGGGCGGCATTCCCGCCTCGTCGTTCATCTGGTCACAAACCTACGGACTGGCTCCGACTAAACCACCGAATTCGCGCTCGAGCAGGCGGGATTCGACATCTGGTCCAGGCACGACCACGCCTGCGTCTACCGGGCGGACAAACGTGAGACATGAAGTCTCGACAAATGGATAAACAAACGACGCCCAGACCGCTGCATCCTGGCTGCGCATGGAAAACCGCGACCACCCCAGGCATTCCCTGGGTGGGCAAGGAGGACGTAGCGAATGAAACGAGGATACGCGGGCGCGACGCCCCGGATTCTGGGCCTATTGGCTTTGACGATGGTGGCGCTGGTCGCGCTGCCAGGCGTTGCCTTTGCCCAGGATGCGGCCGTCGAGGCTCTGAGGGGCAAGGTGAAGGCGACCGGTACCGAACTGGACATGACCTGGGTGATGATCTCCTGCGTTTTGGTGTTCTTCATGCAGGCCGGGTTCATGTTCTTGGAGATCGGGTTCTCCCGGGGCAAGAACGTCGGAACCGGAGTCGCGAAGATCCTGATCAACCTGGGCGTCGTCTCGGTCGCCTGGTACATGCTCGGCCAGGGCGTCAACGGCCCGGGCAACGAGCTGATCGGAACGGACGGGTTCTTCTTCCACTTCGGTCAGGACGTGGCCGGCACGATCGTCGGCAACGTCGACATCGGCTTCGCCCTGTTCGGCCTGGCCTTTTGCGCGGTCTCGCTCGCAATCGTCTGGGGAACCACACTCGAGAGGATCAAGTTCAGCGCCTACGCGATCTTTGCATTCGTGTTCGGCGCGCTGATCTACCCCTTGATCGCGCATGCGGTCTGGTCGGGTGATGGTTTGCTCGACGACATCGGCGGCAAGGAGGTGCTCGACTTCGCGGGCTCCTCGGTCGTCCACCTCACCGGCGCAACGGCGGGGCTGGCGGCGCTGCTGCTGCTGGGAGCACGCCGAGGCAAGTACGGAGCCGACGGCAAGCCCCGGGCGATCCCCGGACACTCGATGCCGCTTGTCGGGCTGGGCGTGATCATCCTCTGGATAGGTTGGTTCGGCTTCAATGCGGGTTCCACGCTGGGCACGGCCGGCGTCGCCTTCGCCGAGGTGGCCTGGAACACCCAGCTCGCCGCCTCCGCCGGCGTCATCGGTGCGTTGCTGATCGTCTGGATCAGGACGCGCACGCTCGACGTCGGCATGGCCGGCAATGGCGCGATCGCCGGCCTGGTCGGCATCACGGCCGGTTGCGGCTACGTCGAGCAATGGGCCGCGCCGATCATCGGCTTTCTAGCCGGTGTGATGGTGGTCTACGCAGTGTTGTTCATTGAGAAGTACCTCGACGATCCGGTCGGCGCGCTCTCGGCACACGGCATCGCCGGCATCTGGGGAACCCTCGCTGTGGGGATCTTCGGAACCGAGCGTCTGGTCGGAGACACGGCCAGTCCCGGGATCTGGTACGGGCTCATCGGTGATGCGCCGTTCAGTGCCACAATCGGCCAGTTCGGCGTTCAGGCCGTCGGCGTTGCGGCGACCTTCGTGGTCGTGTTCGGCCTCTCCATGATCACGTTCTTCGCGATCAAGAAGACGGTGGGGCTGCGCGTCAGCGAGTCCGAGGAAACCGCCGGTCTCGACATCTCGACGCACGGGATGTACGGATACCCCGAGCAGTTCATCTCCCAGGAGGAGTATCCGTCGCCAAACATCGAGCCCACGGTTGCGGGGACGCCGCTGGCGAGACCCGAACCACAACCCCAGAGCGCCTGAAAGGGGTGAACAGATGAAGAAAGTCGAGGCATACATACGCCACGAGGCGTTCGAGCCAATCCGTACCGAGCTGCTGGATAAGGGGTTTCCCTCCATATCCGTGCTCGAGGCGAAAGGCTCAGGACGCCAAAAGGGCATCGTTGAGACCTATCGAGGCTCAGCCCTGACCGTCCACGTGCGACCGAAGCTCAAGCTCGAGGTCGTAGTCGAGGACAAGGACAAGGGTCTCGTGGTGGAGACGATCCTCAAGCACGCGCGGACCGGTGAGGTCGGCGACGGGAAGGTGTTCGTCCTTCCGGTCGAAGAGGCCATCCGGATTCGCACAGGCGAGGAGGGCGAGGAGGTGCTTCAAGCGCACCCCGAGCCCGAACTGGCCGCCCAGTAAGAGGCAGTCCAGGTCATTGATGGTGCTCCCCCGGTGGTTGTCGCTGAAGCGGCGGCCGCCGGGGGCGCCGTCGTCTTAACCCCCAGCGCTCTTCGAAGGAGAATTCGTGCGGGAGCTTCAAGCGAGAATGCTGGCCGCGGTGCTCGAGGGAGACGGCCTTGAAGGGGTCGCCGCCCTCGCGGCCGCCGAGGCGGGAGGCCCTGTGGCGATCGTGCTTCCCGGCCGGGGCCTGATCGCGGCCTCCCCCGACAACGACATCGCGGCCGGCCTCGTCGAGTACGTCTCCGCCCAGATCGACGGGCGCACACTCCAGCAGCCGTCAGAGGTGGCCGTCGAGCTGCCCGTCCTCGCGGGTCCCGACCAGATCGGTTCGGTGCTGGCACTCAGCGCCAACGGCTCCAGCCCTGTGACCGGACTGAAGCTCGACCGCGAGGAAATACTTCGCTGCGCCGCCGTTGCCGCGCTCGCCGAGGTCGCCGCCACCGATGCACGCGACCGGCTCGCCGAAGACCTCCGCGGCAGCCTGCTCGAAGACCTGCGCGACGACCGCATCGACACCGAGGAGCTGCTGAGGCGGGCCGGCCGGCTGGGCTGCGATCTCAGCCGCGGCGCCGTCGCGATCGTCGCCGACGTCCAATCCGCCAAGCCGCGAATGGCCGCGGCGCTGATCACGGGCGAATGGCCTGGCGCCATTGCCGAGCCGATCGGCGATGACCGCGTCTACGGGCTGCTGACTGCCAAGCAGGGCGAGGAGCCCGCCGCTGACACCGTCAAGGGAGCGAGGGTGATCGCGGCTCGGCTCGGCAGCCACGGCCCTTCCGGGTTCTCATCGTTTTGCGCGGATCCCACCGAGCTCGGGCGGGCGATCTCCGAGGCCGAGCTGGTGCTCGAGGTCGTCTCTCGCGATTCGCGGCTCGGCGAGCAGCTCGCGGGTGGGATCGGCGGGGGTGTCTACCGTCTGCTGGTGCGGGCGCTCGCCTCCAACCCAGAAGAGGTGCAGAGCTTCTACGAGGACACGGTCGCAGAGCTGGTCGCTCACGACCGCGAGTACCGCGCCGACCTGCTCGGGACACTCGAGGCCTACCTCGCCAACGACTGCAACATGAACGCGACCGCGCGGGCCGTCTTTGCTCACCGGCACACGGTCGCCCACCGCCTCGAACGCGCCCGTGAGCTGACGGGCCTCGATCCCTCCAAGGGGGAGGACCGCGAGCGCCTTGGCCTTGGAATCAAGGCCTACCGCCTGCTGGCGCCGACGCTGCCCCGATAGGCCGGATCGAAAAGCCCCTCCGTAGTCTGGGGTAGGTGCCCGACTCGGCAGGCTCACAGAGGCAGAAATCGTTTTGCGCCGGAGTCCGCGCCGGCATCCCGTTCGCGATCGCGTCCGTACTGCTGGCGGTGTCGTTCGGCGTGCTCGCGGAGCCGATCATGGGCCCCGGCGCTTCGATCGTGTTCTCCGCAATCGTCTTTGCCGGCGCTGCCCAGTTTGCCGCAACGGCGGTCCTCGATGCGGGAGGAGGAGTGGCGGCCGCCGTGATCGCGGGCATCCTGCTGAACGCGCGCTACGTGCCGATGGGGGTTGCGCTGGCGCCGTCGCTACGAGGCGGCGCCTTGCACAGGGCGGCGATCGGCCAGGCGATGATTGACGCCTCCTGGGCGATGGCCAACCGGGGCGGCGGCCGGTTCGACCCGGCTTTCATGCTGGGCGCAACGCTGCCTTGCTTCCCCGCCTGGGTCGGCGGCACGGCGATCGGGGTCTTCCTCGGCGAAGCGATCGGAGACCCCGAATCGCTTGGGCTCGACGCGCTCTTTCCCGCCTTCTTCCTGGCCCTGCTCGTGGGCGAGCTGCGCTCCGCGAGGGCTCGTGGCGCCGCCGTGATCGGCGCACTCGTCGCACTCGTGCTGGTGCCGCTCGCACCGCCCGGCATACCGATCCTCGTTGCCGGCATCGGTGCCCTGCTCGGCCTGCGCAGTTCGTCCGCGAGCGAAGATCCGTCTCTCGAGGAACCGGGAGCGCCGGGATGAGCGCCGTCTGGACCGCGATCGCGGCGCTGGCTTTGGCGACGGCGCTGATCCGCGCCTCCGGCCCGGTTCTGGTCGGCGGACGCAAGCTTCCCGGGCGCGCGCTCGACGTGATCGCGCTGCTCGCCCCCGCTCTGCTGGCTGCCCTGGTCGTGGTCGAAACGGTCGGCGGTCCAGACCGTTCGCTCGAGATCGACGCGCGCCTGCTGGGAGTGACGGCGGCCACGATCTCGCTGGCGATCCGCAACTCGATTCTGCCTGCTGTGATCGTCGCGGCAGCCGTGACGGCGCTCGCGCGAGCGCTGACGTAGGCGCCAAGCGTCAACCCACTCCCAGGGGCCCTTCCTAAAGGGGTCTGACCCCTTTAGGTTTCTAGATGGTCGTCCCGGTGGTGGCCCTTCTCAAAACATTGACCCGTGGCGTCCGCGCAGCGCCCGGACCTGGCGCATCTCGGCTACATCGGCCGCGGGCTCGTCGATTGCCGGGCGCGGATCGAACAGCCGCCGCACGGGCAGCTGCACCTCGGTCGCGCCACCCTCCCCGTCCGGCGCGACCTTCCAGACCCCGGCGCCGTCTCGCGACGCCACCGCCTCTTCGCGTTCGCTTCCCCGGAACAGCAGGCCGGCCTGGTCGTCCAGTCCGTAGCCCGAGGGAAGCGTCCGACCCACGCCACTCAGGAACGCCGCCCGACGCTCCGGGTCGCCGTGGTAGTGGACGCAGAGGCTCCCGGGCAACACACCCATCCCCTTGACGCGCTCAGCCCGCCCGTGCGAACGACTTATCCCGTGCTCGAACCAGCACATCGCACCAGCGCTCTGGCCACAGATCACCACCCCGCGTTCCCAGGCCTCAACCATGATCCGGTCGATCCTGTGGGCGGTCCAGATCGCGAGCAGGTTGAGCATGCTGCCTCCGCCCGCGTAGATCAGGTCCTGGGAGAGCAGGCGGTCGCGCAGATCGTGCGCCGAGTCCTCGAGCCGAAAGAGCGTTACCTCCGAGACCTCGCAGACACGTTCGGCCAGGGAGCGGCGGAAGTCGGAGATCTGGTCGGCCGGGTCGCCGCTGGCAGTCGGCAGCAGGCAGACGCGTGGGCTCGCCTTGCCCGTGAGGGCAAGCATGTAATCGCGCAAGGCCTCGTTGCCCAGGCGCCGTGAGAACTCGTGGCCGCCGCTGACAAAGAGGGTGCGTTCCCTCGGCGGAACCACCTCCACGCCGTCCACTAGCCCGCAAGCTCGCGCACGGACTGCGGCACGAGCGGAATCACGTCGGGGTCGCCCAGGTACCGGGTGCCGAGACGGATCGTGACCGCTCGCCCGTGTCGCGCCTCGAGCCGGTAGGCCCAGGCCTTCGGCCGAGAGGAGACGACCTGGACCATCTCATGGTCGATGAAGTGAAGCGCGGCACCGTCGTCAGCCGCGTAACCGGGGCGCATGCCGTCGAGCAGGGCACGGTGGTACGCCTCGCGCCGTTCCGGCTCTGACGAGTAGTGCACCGTATTGCTCCACGGCAGCAGGCCAAGCCCCTGGACCCGCTCGATCGGCCCGTGGAAGTTGCTGATGCCGTCGGAGAACCAGCACAGCGATCCAGCCGAAAGCCCGCAGAGGATCACCCCGCGCTCCCAGGCCTGACGCAGAATCTCGTCGATCCCGTGTGCCTTCCAGACGCCCATCAGACTGGCGATCGAGCCGCCGCCGACGTAGATCAAGTCCTGGGAAAGCAGGTGCTCCTCGGGATCCTGCGGCGCCCGCATGCGCCGGAACAGCGTCAGGTGCGAGGCCTCGCAGCGCTCCGCGAAGGCGCGGTAGAAGCGGACTATGTAGTGGTCGGCGTCACCGCTCGCCTGCGGGAGGAAGCAGACCTTGGGACGCGCCTTGCCCGTCAGGTCGAGCACGAAGTCGTCGAGCAGCGGGTTTCCCGACTCCATCGAGAAGCCTCCGCCTCCGAAACTGACTATTTGTCTGCGCGGTTTGATCATCGTCGCTCTCCATCGACCTCGATATTGGGCACCGCGGGCGTTTCGCACATCGGACACGCGGTCGGTTTCTGCGCACGAAAGCGCTCCACGCGGTCGAGAGCATGCCTGGGAGCCGACTACCATCGGCGCGCTTGGAGGCGAAACGAACATCCCGGGCCCGGCAGGCGCTCGCCGAAAACCAGGTCTGGTACCACACGATCGAGTTGGCGCCGGGCGTCGTCACGCCCGGCCAGGTGGACCTGCGCAAGGTCGCTTCGCGACTGCTGCCGGACGATCTGACCGGCAAGCGAGCGCTCGACGTCGGAACCTTCGACGGCTTCTGGGCGTTTGAGCTGGAGCGCCGAGGCGCCGAGGTGGTTGCGATCGATGTCGGCTCGATCGAGAGCGCCGAATGGCCGCCTGTCAGCCGTGCGCGCCTGGAGGCCCGCACCCGTGAGCTCGACGTCGAGCTCGGCCGCGGATTCCGCCTTGCGGCTGAGGCGTTCGGGTCGAAGGTCAAGCGCGTCGTCTGCGATGTCTACGACCTCAGCCCGGAGGCCATCGGCGGTCCCGTCGACATCGCTTTCTCCGGAGCGATCCTGCTGCACCTGCGAGATCCCGTCAGGGCGCTCGAGCACATCCGTTCGGTTCTCTCGCCCGGTGGCGAGCTGCGAATGATGGAGCCGGTGTCCATGCGGCTCACGCTCACCCACCCCCGCCGCCCGATGGCCCGCTTCTGTGCCGCCGCGACTGACTTCAACTGGTGGCTGCCGAACCTGGCGGCGATTCGCGCCTGGGCGCTGACAGCACAGTTCAGCGATGCCCGGCGACTGGGACTGCTGCGGCCGAGCTCGACCAAGGCGATGCGCCAGATCTACGCCGGACTCGCCTGCCGGCGCTAGTGAGTACGTCGAGTAGCTAGCGCTTCTCTTCGAGCTTGAACTTGCCGCCGAGGATCTCGGTCACGGTGACGAGCTTGAAACCGCGGCCCTGGAGGTTCCGGATGATCTCGGGGAGCGCGGCGACGGTGCCGCTGCGGTTGCCACCGCCGTCGTGCATCAGCACGATCGAGCCCGGGCCGGCGTTGGTCGCGGTCGAGTAGATCGCGCCGCTGCCGGGTGTCTGCCAGTCGTTCGTGTCGATGTCCCAGAGGACCGTTGACATGCCGAGCGAATTGGCGGCGGAAACGACCCCGCTGTTGACCGCTCCGTACGGCGGCCGGAATTCGCACGGCCTGAAACCGGTCGCCCGTTCGACCGCTGAGTTGGTCGCCTGCATCGAGGAGGCGCCCGGCAGGCTTTCATGGTTATAGGAGTGGTTGGCGAGTTCGTGGCCGTGTTTGAGCGCCTTGCGCAACACCCGGGCCCCGCCCGACACCTGGCGGCCGATCACGAAGAACGTGCCCTTGGCTCCGTACTCGTCGAGGATGTCGACCACCTGGTTGGTGTAGCCGCTGGGTCCGTCGTCAAAGGTCAGGGCAACCTGCTTACCCGCGTTGGGGGCGCTGCGGAACTGCCCGCCCGGTGACTTGCAGCTTGCGACCTGAAGCTTGTAGATCCGGTCGGCGACGTAGCCGCTGTCCGGCATTCGGTCGCGGCAGAGGTTGTCGGCCGAGAGGGGGCTCTGCAGGGAGCTGGGCGCGGGCTCCGACTCGAGCGCTGGTTCAGTCGGCGGCTCGACCGGCGGCGTAACGGGCACGCACTCGTCCCCCGTCCAGCCGGTCAGGACCCGCCAGCGGATCTTGCCGGCGACCAACCCCGCATCGCGGAGCGAGAACTTCAGGGTCAGGACATCATCGCTGCCCGGGACGACCGTTGCGGTGAAGGAACCGCGCTTGCTCGCGGCGCCGTCGCCTCCATACGTCGAGTGGCCGACCTTGACCTTGCCGCGGTCGATCCCGCCGGCCGGGCAGTAGAGGTTGTGCCCGGTCTTGCTGCCGAGCAGCTGCAGACAGATGTAGCGCTGGTCGTTCGAGCCGACCCGCGATGGGTAACGCGTGAGGTCCTTGAGGCTGGGCAGCGCGCCGCGGTTACGGATCTGGAAGCTGACCTTCGTGTTGCGCTGGTCGAAGCTCGCGTCGGCGATGTCGAGCGGTCCGGCGGCGTCGTTGCCGTCGTGTGCGCTCGCCGCCACCGATGTGCTCGTGCTGCCCGTGGCCACGGCCAGGCCAAGAACCGCGATTGCCAGCGCGATTCTTCCCTTGCGGTCCAGTGTGCGCGTCCCTCCCACTTCGGTGCGAGACTACTAGCGACGCCGGAGGCGTCTTACGGGCGACCGGGTGTCGGCGCGAACTCGGGGGGAGGCGGCGTCAGCAGCGGCGGGGCTGCGAACGGATCCTGGCCGGAGGCGACGGCAACCCGCGACGCGCGACGCTTGTTCCAGCGCACAGGCGCTGCCCTGTGCTTCAGCAGCGCCTTCCAGGTTGTCGCCTTCACGGTTCCCGTCGGCGCCAGCCCCTCGGACTCCTGGAAGGCGCTGACGACCCGCGCTGTGCCCGGCCCGAAGGTACCGTCAACCTTTACCTCGAAGCCCGCTCCCAGCAGCAATCGCTGCGCCCAGACGACGAGGTCGCCGCTGCTCCTGTTCGCGAGTACCGCGTAGCCCCGTGAGACCGCCGGTGGGGTCGCGTTGCGGCCGAGCCTGCGGCTGATCCAGTTCCATTCCTTGCCCTCCGTGGCCTGCCAGGACCACCAGCTGAGCCCGTCGGCTCCGTAGGCGCGGGTGTGTCGCCGGAAGTCGACCACCTCGTTCCTCGGCGGGCCGTCGTAGGTCTGGCCGAGCGGGAAGATCGGACGCCCGTAGGGCCGGTTGAACCGGTAGGTGTGGTCGAAGTTCGAGGCGACCGAGACGCCGATCGTGTGCCAATACATCTGCGGAAGGTTGTACTCCGCGGCCCCGGGGCCCATGAACTCCGAGTACGGGAAACTTGGGTGGTAGTCGACGTAGGGGAAGCTGGTCAGAGCCAGCGGAAACTTCGGTCCGACCGCGGCACGCAGTCGCCTCACGTAGGTTTGGGCGGACGCGTAGCGCCCTTCATAGGTCGTCTCAGCGTCAATCACGAAGCAGTCGGCGCCGGCCTCGACCGCGGCGGCGGCCGCCCTGGCCTCGCCCTTGGGGTCGCCACCGTAGACGAACTGCCAGGCGCAGACGTCGAGGCCCCGCTCGTGAAGTGCATCGACGAACGCCGGCGAGAACTGGCTCCAGTAGTCGTCACCGTCACCGCTCTTGACGTAGACGACCTCGATCCCGTAGCGCTCAGCCTGGTCGGCGACGGCGGTCGCCGAGCCGCCCGAGGCGCTCAGCACCCAGATCCACTGGCCATCGCCGTCGAACGGAGTCGCCGCGCTCGCCGATCCGGCCATGCCGAGGCAGGCGCCGCAGGCGGCGATCGCCGCGCACGCAAATCGAGCCTTGATGTCGCGTCTGGCCGGCAACGAAGCTCCTGGTGTCTAGGGGTTCCTACGTCCGCGCCCAAGGAACCGGTTCACCTTTTGAACACGGTAGCGGGGCCGGCGTTGCGCTGGACAGGTGCGAATCAGCGGTGGATGGCACCTTTCACGAGGCGTCCGGGCCCCCCAAAAAACCACGCCCCGTCCCAATCGACCTCCTATGGGGTGTACTCAGGGGACGTTCGGCGTGGTTGGGGGGGTGTCCTTAAGCCAAACCGAGTCGCTTCGCCTGCTCCAGCGCGGCGATCCGGACCTCGTCCTCACCTTCGACGATCCGTCCTCGCATCAAGACCCGGCCCGCAACAACCGTCGTGTCGACGACCGACCCGGACGCGGCATAGACGAGGTTCGCGGTCAGGTCCCCGGGCGTCAGCTCCGGCAGATCGGTGCGAACCAGGAGCAGATCCGCCGGCTCTCCGACCTGCAGGCGACCAGAGCGTCCGAGCAGCGGAGCTCGCGCGCCGCTGATGATCTCCAGCGTCTCCTCGGCGGTCACCGACGCAGGATCCGCCGCCGCTCCCTTTTGAGCGAGCGCGAAGTGCTTGGCGTCCGCCAGCAGGTCGAGCGAGTTATTGGAGCCGGCTCCATCGGTGCCGAGCCCGACCGCAACGCCCCGCTCGCGCGCCTGCGGGTACGGGAAGACGCCGCCGACTGCCAGCTTCATGTTCGCGACCGGATTTGTGACGATAGTCGCGCCGCGCTCGGCGATCAGCTCCAGCTCGGACGCGTCGAGCCAGACGCCGTGCGCCAGCACCGTGCGGGGGCCGAGGATGCCGACTTCGTCGAGAAAGTGGGCAGGACGCATCCCGTGCTCGGCGAGGCATCGGTCAACCTCGTCACTGGTCTCGGAGAGATGGATCTGCACGGGCAGATCACGCTCTGCGGCGAGCTCCCCGACCCAGCGCAATGACTCCTCGCTGACTGTGTAGATCGCGTGCGGCGCAAGCCCGGGGACGACGCGCTCGCCGAATCCCGCCAGCGTCTCGAGGCTCTCGCCGGCAGCCGCTCGCATCGCCTCGGCCCCGCCGTGCCGGGCGTCGATCAGCGCCGTACCGACGACGGCGCTGAGACCGGCATCGTCGACGGCACGAGCCGTCGATTCCGAGAACCAGTACATGTCCCAAAAGCGGACGGTGCCACTGCGGATCATCTCGAGGCAGGCCAGCCGCGTACCCCAGTAGACGTCATCCGCCTCCAGCCGGGCCTCGGCCGGCCAGATCATCTCTTCGAGCCAGGGCATCAACGGCATATCGTCGCCGTAGCCCCGGAAGAGGGTCATCGCCGCGTGCGTATGGCCGTTGACGAAGCCCGGGAGCATGACCATGCCCTCGGCATCGATGACCTCATCGTCGGGTTCTGGCAGCACGTCGGCGCCGAGCGCCGCGATCAGGCCGGTTTCACCCGCTCGCAGTGTGGTGACCTCGCCGTCGTACTCGGCGTTGGCGATCGTCAGGCCCACGCGAGCAACTCCGGCAAGGCCAATTGAAGGCACGGCAGAAGCTGGGCCTGCGTGGCGGCGACGCCCGCCTCGAACCGCTCGCGCGTGAGCGGCGCTTCGCCGACTCCGTTGGCGTAGTTGTCGACGCTGCAGGCGGCCGCGTAGGCGATCCCCAGCTCGGCGGCTAGCACGCACTCGGAGGCCATCGTCATGCCGACCACATCGGCGTGCTGTGCCAGCATCCGCACCTCGGCGGCTGTCTCAAAACGCGGGCCAGGAGTCTGGCGGTAGACGCCGCCGTCGGCCACCGGGAGGCCCGCGCCGTTGAGGCACTCGAGCATTGCGCGTCGCCAGTCCGTGTCCAGAACCGGGATCAGGTGGCCGCGTCGGTCCTCGAAGAAGCTAAGGCCGAGGTCTGGCGCGACGAAGTCATCCGGCGCCAGCCATGATCCCGGCGCGATCTCCTCATGCAGGGATCCTGTCGAGGAGATCGCGAGAATGCGGTCCACCGACGACTCGGCGAGTGCGGTGAGATTGGCGCGGTGATCGATTGCATGGGGGGCGTGGTAGCGATCGAGGCCGTGCCGCTGCAAGACCAGAAAGGAACCCGCGTCCAGCAGGTCCACGTTTCCATACGGTGTCTCGACCTCGATTCGGGCCGCCCCGGGCGGGAAGTTCGAATCGAGCAGAGTTGTCCCGACTGCAAGCGCTAGTCCCAATGAGCGAGCAGTATGGCCCAAGGATAGGCTCGGGGTTGTGACGGCCAAGCTCTACGGCTTCTCGATTTCCAACCCGACCATCACAGCGCGGCTGATGCTCGAGCGCAAGGGCATCGACTTCGAGTTCGTCGATGTGATGCCGGGGACGCAGCGCTGGGCGATGCGCGCATTCGGGTTCTTCGAGGGAACGGTGCCGGGGCTGAAGATCGACGGCGACAAGATCATCGGCTCCACAAATATCTCTCAGGCGCTTGACGAGCTCAGGCCCGAGCCCCCGCTGTTTCCGGCTGACCCCTCCATGCGCACCGCGGTCGAGGCCGCGGAGGCGTGGGCCGACGACGTGCTTCAAAACGCAGTTCGGCGCCCATACCGCTGGGGAATGGCCCGCGATCGCAAAATGCGAGAGGACTTCTCGCACACGATGGGGATGCCGCTGCCGGCGGTGAGCGCGATCCTCGCCGGCCCACTCACCTCCCACTACGCCAGGCGGGTCTGCGCCGACGAGTCGACCGTTCGCGCAGGCATTGCTGAGCTGCCGGGGGTTCTCAACCGGATTGACGTCCTGATCGCCGACGGGACGATCGGCGGCGAGGAGCCGAATGCGGCGGACTTCCAGATCGCACCGTCGGTGCGGCTGATGATGACCTTCGCCGATTTCGCTCCGGCCATCGAGGGCCGGCCCGCTGCAGAGCACGCCGTGCGCCTGGTGCCCGAGCTTCCCGGCCGCGTCCCGCCGTTCATTCCACCGGCCTGGCTGGAACCGCTAAAGGCGGCCGCGCCGGCGGCCGAATAGGTTGGTGGAATGGAAACCAGAGTTGAGCGCGTCGTATTGGAGACCCCGAAGCACCGCATCGTCGGTGACCTGACGCTGCCGCGCGAGGGTTACCGCTCCCGGCTTTCGGATTTCCTCAACCGCGGCGACCTCGAATTCATCCCACTGGTCAACGCCGAGATCGTCTCCAGTGACGGAGGCGAGAGCGACGCGCGCTCCTTCTTGGCCGTGGCGCGAAGCCACGTCCAGCTCGCCTATCCATTCGAAGACACCCGCTAAAGGCGACGCCCGCTAAGGCGTCAGGACGATCTTGAGTGCTTCGCGGCGGTCGTAGGCCGCGTAGGCTTCGGGCGCGTCGTCGAGTGACATTCGGTGGGTCACCATCGGTGCCGGGTCGAGTTCACCCGTGCCCAGCTTCTCAAGCACCGGATCGAGATTGGCGAGCACGTTCGCGAATCCGGTCTTCAGCGTCAGCGCCTTGATCCAGACCAGACCCATGTGGACCTCGGTGCGCTCGGCGTAGACGCCAGTCACGGAGACCTTGCCGGCCTTGCGGGTCATCCGGATCGCCATCTCCAGCGCATCGGGATGACCGACAGCGTCGACCGCGCCATCGACACCGCGTCCATCGGTCGCCTCCTTGACGGCGGCCCTCGGATCCTCTTCGGTCAGGTGCACGGCCCGGGCACCAAATCTCTCGGCCATCCGCAACCGGTCCTCGACCGTGTCGACCGCGATCACGTTCGCCGCGCCGCTTGCGACGGCAACCTGCACGGCGCAGAGCCCGACCGGGCCGAGCCCGAGGACCGCAACGCTGTCACCGCTGGAGATGCCGAGGTCCTTGACCGCCCCCCAGCCGGTGCCCATCACGTCACCGGCGAACAGCGCGACGTCGTCGCTGAGGCCGTCCGGGATGCGGCGCAGGGTGCGGTTGGCGTGCGGCACCAGCAGCTGGTCCGCCTGCGCGCCCTGCAGCGATCCAAGCGTCGAGCCGTGCCCGAAGGTGCGGCCGGCATCGCACTTGTGGTGGTCGCCCTTGCCGCAGAGATAACAGTCGCCGCAGGCGACGAAGTAGGTGCCGAGAACGCGGTCGCCGACAGCCACGCCCGTGACCTCGTCGCCGGCCGCCAAGACGGTACCGACGTACTCGTGACCGATCGTGAAACCCGGTTCGATCTGGACGCGGCCGTGGTAGATGTGCAGGTCCGAGCCGCAGATTCCCGAGGCTTCGACTGCGATGACCGCGTCATCTGCGGTCAGCAGCTCCGGCTCGGGCCGTTCGTCCACGCGAACCTCGCCGGGGGCCTGGAAGGTGACGGCGCGCATGAATCGCAGGATATGCGGCGGCCGCAGAAGGAGGCGGGGCGAGGGCCCGGCTCTCCGCTGATGCGCTTCGCTCAGGCGTAGCGCGCGGCGGCACGGCCTGCGGCGGCACCGTAGTCGCCCCCGAAGAGCACCGCGTGCGCGAGCAGCGGCAGCAGCTGCCAGAGTTCGACCCGGTCGGCGTGCCCTTCTGCGAGCGGATGGGCGTCGTCATAGGCGGCGAACGCCCGGGGGCCCGGACCTCCGAAGAGGCGCAGCATCGCCAGATCGACCTCACGGTGGCCTCCGTGTGCGGCCGGGTCGATCAACCACGGGCGCCCGCCGGCATCGCCGATCACGTTGCCGCCCCAGAGGTCGCCGTGCAGCCGCGCCGGCGGCTCCTCGAGACCACAGAGGTCGTCGATGCGGTCACAGACGCGCTCGACGGCGCTCGCCTGCGCCGCACTGATCGCCCCCCGGTCTCGCGCGCGCTTTAGCAGCGGCAAGACGCGCGCATCCACGTACACGGAAGACCACCGCTTCGCCCGTCCCGAGGGCAGCTCGAGCGAACCGATCCGCAGCTTGTCATCCGGCGAGCCGGGCGGAAGTTGGCCATGAATCGAGGCGCCCAGCCCGTGGAGCGCGGCGAGTCCGGTGCCAAGCGCCTCGTCGTCGCAGCGCTCCCCTCCCTCTATCCAGTCAAGTGCCAGCCAGGCGGCCTGAAGCCCGACCGCCAGAACCCGCGGAACACCGATCTGCGTGCACTCTGCAAGCCACGAAAGACCGGCGGCCTCGGCCTCGAACTCCGCCCGCGGGGCGCCAGGCCGCGACTTGAGGAAGGCGCGAGCCCCGGAGGCCAACTCGAGGGTCCAGGCCTGGTTGATCGAGCCGCCGCCGACGGCGGTGGCGCCGACGACCTCGTCGCCGAGCAGCCTGCCCACCTCGGCACTGATCGCCGCCGGGCCCTGCTTCACCGCGAGCGCCGCACCTCTTCGAGCAGCGACGCGCAGGAGCGTTCGACGATGTCGAGCACCTCCTCAAATCCGGCGGCGCCGCCGTAGTAGGGGTCGGGAACATCAAGCTCGGCACCGTCTCCGTACTCGCGCAACAGCCTCACTCGTTTGCGCGCCTCCTCGTGGGGCGCCATCGCCAGCAGCGCGTTGCGATTGGACCGATCCATGGCCACCAGCAGGTCGAACTCCTCGAAGTCCGCCGCCGTCACCTGGCGGGCAGCACCGGCCATCTCGACGCCCCGGCTGGCCGCAGCAGCCGACGAGCGCCGGTCGGGCGGGTCACCGATGTGCCAGTCACCGGTGCCGGCGCTGTCGACGTCGAGCCCCTCGAGCGCGGCCTCGTCGGCAAGCGCGCGCATCACCGCCTCAGCGGTCGGAGATCGGCAAATATTCCCCAGGCAGACGAACAGGATCCGCACGCCGGGAAGGCTAGACGGTCGGATCGGCCGCTAGACCGCGGCCGCGGCCACTTCCGCGGACTCCACGTCGGCACTGCGCAGCTGCGCATACAGCTCGAGAGGCGTGACGGACTGATAGCGCTGACGCGCCTCGGCGGGGGTCAGCGTCTCCTCGCGCAACGGCCGGATCTCGCGGAAGACCGGCTCAACAACCGGGCGAGTCCGAGGTGAAAGAAGGCTGAGGCCAATCAGCTGGGCCTGCGTACTGAGCGCCGAGATCCGGAATGCGACCTTCATCAGCGGCCGGATGGCCCAATCGACGATCCGCGGCTGTCGCAGTGCCGCAAGATCACGCATCCAACCAGGCATGGTGGCGATCGTCGCCATTCGCAGCACCTTGCTGACGATCCAGGCGCCCGGCTTGGCGATCCGTGGAAGCGGCGGGAACATCACGTCAGCGTTGAGGAGGTGGTCCATCATCGACTGCGCGGCCTCTGAGCCGGCGAGGCGCGGGCGCACATCGTCGAAGTAGCGACGGATTCCTTCGCGCGAGCGCGGGACCTTGTCCGGGTCGCAGGTCTGTAGTTCGGCCGCGACGGCGCACTCTTCCCAGTAGCGGGCCTCATCCTCGGTCGAGAGCTGCCCTGGGCCGTAGCGCTCGTAGGCGTAGAGGATCGAGTGCCAGGCGGTCAGGTGAATCCACATCTGGGAATCGGGATCGTTGGCGTCGAAGCGGTTGCCGCTGATCGGCTCGATGCCGACCGCCTTCGCATGCACCCTGACGAGGACCTCCGAGGCCTTGATCGCCGAGCGCGCATCCCCGAAAGCCGCCGTCGCGAAGTAGCGCAGCGTGCGGTCGTAGCGATTGCGCGGCTGGTAGCGGACCTTGTTGGTCGCATCGACGGCTGCGATCAGAAACGGGTCCAGCTCCTCGACCACCACCGCGCGCTGGAACCCGATCGTCAACGACGTCGGGTAGCTCCAGACTCGCCAGGTGACCGACTCCGGACCGAAGAAACCGTAGTCCTCGTGCGGTTCGACCTCAGGGCGCTTGCTGACAACGGCCATGGTTCCTCCCGGCAGGTAGCGGCTTTCCTACCGAACAGTAGCATTTCCGCAGACGGCAAGGACCCGCCGTGGGCCGGGCCGGACCGCATCGTCAAACCGTGGCTAGATGTGCTCGAGCACGTCGAACGACCAGAGCTCGCTGGAGGTGCCGATCGGTCCCCCCTCGCGATGCTGGCTGTGCCCCGCGGCGAAATCGGGGCTCGCCACCCAGGCTAGGAAGTCATCCTCGGAGCGCCAACGGGTGATCACCAGGCAGACCTTGCGCTCGTCGTTCGGGCGCAGCAAATCGAAGCCCTCAAAACCGGCAGCCTCATCGACCTTCCCCGCCCGCTGGGCGAAGCGTTCAGCGAACTCGTCGAAGCGGCCCCGCTCGACGCTGATCGCATTGATCTTGACGACGCTCATGGCGCGATCTTAACCCTGACACAATGAGCACCCGTGTCCAAGCATCGCGACCAGATCATCGAGGCGGGGAAAGGCAAGATCGACGAGGAGATCGTCGGCGCAGCCTTCGCAAAGCCGCGCGGCGCGACCACAGCGGGCGTCGGCGGAGGTGTGATCGTCACGGAAATTGGAGCTCGCTGGTCGGGCAAGCAGCACAAGGGCGCCGACTCCGTCGGGGTCCAGCTCGGCAACCCAGGGGCGATCGCCGTCACCCGGTCGAGCCTGATCACCATGGAGGTCGCGGTCAGCATGGGCGGTCAGATCAAGGAGATCAAGCATGTGCTCAGCACGATCCCGCTGGGCGAGGTCGATTCGCTGACCGTGAAGCGAATGGGCATGGCGGGCGTGATCGAGATCGCCGCCGGAGGTGGCTCCTTCAAGCTCGAAGGCAAGGCGAAGGACATGAAGGAGTTCGCAGCCGCCTTCGAGCGCGCCAAGGCAAGCGCCTAGGTTGGCTTTTCGCGCCGCTCGTACTGCAGCGCGCCCGACGGGCAACGCTTCACCTGCGCGACGACCTCGTCGGCAGAGGAGGCGTCGGGAGTGATCCAGGGCCGGCGTTTCGTGTCGAACACCGCCGGCAGGCCAGCGACGCAGGCCCCCGCGTGGATGCAGACCTCGGGATCGAAGCTGACGTCAACCTCGGTGCCCTCGTAGGTTTTCCTCATAGGCCGAAGGCCTCCCATCTGGATTCGGGCACCAGGTCGGCGTACTCACGGTGCCTGTGGATGTATGAGTTCACGAACGGGCAGAACGGCAGAACCTCAAGCCCCTTGCGCCGCGCATCGTCGAGGGCTTGACTGACGAGCGCCGAACCGACGCCCTGTCCCTCGAACGCGTCATCGACCTCCGTGTGGATGAAAGCGATCAACCCCGGCTTGGCCCGATAGGCGGCGAACCCGGCCGGCTCACCGTCGAGCACCGCCTCGTAGCGCTCCTGCTCCGGGTTGTCGCGAACCTCGATGGCGATCTGCTGATTCTAGGACGGCCACTCGGTCCGCTGCGCTCGCCGCGCCGCCAGGATCAGCAGCCCGATCACGCGGGAGACCAGCATTGCGATGTAGGCGAGGCCCAGGCATTGCTCGATCATCACCGCGGAACGCGCGAACGGCTTGATCGGGATCACGTCGCCGAGGCCGGTGCTCGTCAGCGTCGTGAAGCTGAGGAAGAGCAGCTCGATCCAGCTGCGCTGATGGCCAGGGTCGACCGCGGCCGTGAAGCTCCCGGGCTCGACCGCTTGGACCACCGTGTAGATGTAGGCAAAGGCCCAGGCGAGCAGGGTGAAGGTCGCGCCGATCGCCCAGATCTCATCGCGGGTGATCTCGCGGTCGGCCAGCATGTAGCTGATCAGGGCCGCCGCGGCGTAGATGTAGAGCACAGCTTCCAGAGCGGACGAGTAGGGCTGCAGATCGTTGCTGGCGCTGATCGCCTGAATCACCAGCAGGACCGTCGCCGGCACCGCCAGCACGATTCCGAACCAGGTCCAGGCCGGCGAGACGCGAACCGCCAGCAGCACGAGCCCGAGCAGCCCGATCCCGATGGCGCTGAATATCGCCTGGCCCGCGTCGCTGTCTTCCAGGAACGGGTAGATGAGAATCGCCAGCAGCTGGGCCATGAAAAGAACCGCCGACGGCTGGCGCACGACGAACTGGCGCATCAGGTCAAGGTAGTTCTAGGAGCGGCGGGTAATCAATGCAGGCTCAGCGGCCGGCGGCGCGGCCAGGGACAGATTGGGATCCGTGGACATCGCAGCGCTCGATCGCCTGGTCTTCCACCCCGTGGCTGGCGCAGACCCCGCGGGACGTCCCGGCCTTCGTTGGCGGCGAGGGCTGTCACCTGGTCGATCCCGCCGGGCGCCGGTACCTCGACTTCAGCTCGCAGCTGGTGTTCACGAACGTCGGGCACCAGCACCCCACGGTGGTCGCGGCGATCAAGGAACAGGCCGACCGCCTCTGCACCCTGGCTCCGGTCTGGGCCAACGACGCTCGCGGCGAAGCGGCGAAGGCGATAATCGACGTGGCCCCTGCCGGGTTGGGCCACGTGTTGTTCACCAACGGCGGCACGGAGGCGATCGAGCACGCGACCAGAATGGCTCGCATCCACACGGAGCGCCCGAAGCTGCTGGCGGCCTATCGCTCCTACCACGGGTCTACGACCACTTCGATGCACCTGACCGGTGACCATCGCCGCTGGGCCACGGACACGGGCGGCGCCGGCGTCGTTCATTTCTTCGGGCCGTATCTGTACCGCTCCGCGTTCGGCTCCGCCACGCGGGAGGAGGAATGCGAGCGGGCGCTGGCGCACCTCGAGCAGGTGATCGCGCTCGAGGGCCCGTCGACGATCGCGGCCCTGGTGCTCGAGTCGGTGATCGGCGGGTCAGGCGTGATTCCGCCTCCCCCGGGCTACCTCGAGGGCGTTCGCGAGCTCTGTACGCGTCACGGCATCGTTTACATCGCCGACGAGGTGATGGTCGGCTTCGGTCGCACCGGCGAGTGGTTCGGAGTCGACCACGCCCTTGTCGTGCCGGACTTGATCACGTTCGCGAAGGGAGTCAACTCAGGCTACGTTCCGCTGGGCGGCGTCCTGATCAGCGACGCGATCCACGAGACGTTCGTGCAACGGCCCTACCCCGGAGGGCTGACCTATGCCGGACATCCACTGGCCTGCGCCGCCGCGGTCGGCACTCTGCGGGCGATGCACGAGGAAGGTTTGGTGGCCGCCGCCGCTCGCCTCGGCGAAGAGGTCCTCGGACCGGGCCTGCGCGCGCTGGCCGAGCAACACCCGGCGGTGGGCGAGGTACGAGGGGTCGGGGCGATGTGGACGCTGGAACTCGTGCGCGACCGGGCGACGAGAGAGCCGCTCGTTCCGTACGCGGCGGCGGGCACAGCGGCGGCGCCGATGGCCCGGCTGGCCGCGGCTTGCCTCGATCGCGGGCTGATCTGTTCGTGTTCGGAAACCGCCTCAACGTCACTCCCCCGCTGATCCTGAGCGACGCTGAGGCCGCGGACGGGTTGGCGATCCTCGACGAGGTGCTGGCGCTGGCGGACGAAGCCGCTTCGTAGCGACATGCGCCTGGGCATTGCCGAGGGTGCTCCCGCCCGCCGGTGAGGCTCAGTGTTTGCGCGGCGCCGTCGTTGCGCTCATTGACGGCGAAGAGCCGCCGAGCTTGAACCTGAACCTGACCGTCTCGTCGTCACACTCTCTGGGTCATAATCCATCGATGCAGGGAGGACGCGGGAGGGTGCGCCGGACGATTGCCGTGGGGTTGAGCTGCGTCGCCGCGGGCGTGTCCATGGGCGGCTGCGCCGCATGCACAACTCTGGACGAGCCGGTCACGGTCAGCGCAGACCCGAGCGGGGACCTCGTCGTGGGCCAGGAGGTGACGCTGACGCGCACCTACGTGCCGGAGGCCCTCGGCGACAAAAGCCGCGACATCGACACCACCGTCTGGTGGGATCTCGACGGCGACGGCGCCTCCGACCTATCCGAGTACAAGTCGGGTGCGAACATCAACCGACGTACGGAAGTTCTTCCGACGGTGACCGCATCGTTCGACCAGCCCGGCATTTACACGGTCTCGACGTGGCACCAGTCGATCTCCGAAAGTGCCCACGACGGCGTCGGCCGAGGCAGCATCGATCTGACCGTCAACCCTGCGAGCGGGGAAAATCCACACCCCGGTCTGATCGCCTCTTTCACCGCCACGCCAAACCCGGTCAGGCCGAACCGGCCGATCAGCCTGAACGCTTCTGGCTCCACCCCATCGACTCCCGGCGGCCGGATCGTCCGCTACCAGTGGGACCTCGACTTCACGCCGAACAACTTCGAGTTCGACACCGGCAGCACCCCCACCACGATCCATCAGTACGAGCACGAAGGGACCTACACGATCGGCCTCAAGGTGACCGACGACACCGGCGCCCAGGCGACCACCACGCGCGCGATCGTCGTCGACCACCTCGCGATCGCGACCTCGGCCAAGACGCTCCTGCGCCGAACGCAGGGCAGCGGAGCCGTCTTCAGGTTCCGGCCTCAGTTCCCGGAGCAGGTGGGCCCGACGTCCGGATCCCTGCTGAGCCCGGATGGCGACATCACCGTCCTCGACCAGACCGTGCGGGGGAGGGTTCCGGTCAAGCTCCTGCCCGGCAGTCTGCGCCAGGGCGCGCGGCGCGCGCCATGGATCGGGAGCTTCAACATCACGTCTTATCTCGACGGCGGCAAGAAGTTCTCAGGGGTCGCGCTGGTCCGCGTCCCGGCCGGCGGCCTGGCTTGTCTGGGAGTTCGCGCGAACGCCCCAGCGAGCGGGACCGGTGTCGGCGGGATTCAGGTCCTCGGCGGCACGCGCAGCGCGGCCGCACTGCGCGGCGCCCTCGCGGGGACAGCGCGCCTGCGGGACGGTCAGGTGATTCTTCAGGGACGAAACCACATGCGGCTCAGCTTCAAGGCCAGAGGCGGGCTCGGCACGGGCGATTGCGTCGAGCTGAGGCCGCTGCTCGCCCGGCGGCCCTGAGAGCCTGAGCGCGCTGGCTATTCCAGGGTCGACACGGCCCAGCTCGAGAACGCCTTCCACCGAGGCAAGCAGCGGCTCTCGATCTATGCCCTCATCCGGGCTCTCGTCATACCGGTACGCGACCGCCCAGGGGGTGAGCGCCCGGGTCTCGCCCACTGCGTCCGGCACATCCAATCCCGTTGCGGTCGACTCAGCAATCAGCAGTTGGAGGTCGTGTGTCCACGGGTAATCGATGCCGCGGCTGGCAAGCACGGCCTTGAAGGCGAGCTCGACTGCCTGCTGTGCGTGAAAGCCCACGGCCGAGTCGGGAAGCGCGGGGTCGCCGGCTATTGCCCTGAGCACCAAGTGGTTCTCACGCGCCTTCGTGAGCAGGATCTCGGCCTGTTCGCGCTCAGGGCTCAACCAACACCCGCCCCTCGGCCATCGCCCGCTTCACCACGGAGCCGGGCCGACGACGCTTGATTTCAGCCTCCTCGGTGGTCACAACCACGATGTCCACCGGCACCCTCAGGTCAGCAAGGGCGTCGCGCAAGCGCAACGATTCGTCCAGCTTGCTTTCAACTCGCTCCTCGATGACGAGAAAGTCAAGGTCGCTGTTCGGTGTCATGGCCCCGCGGGCCGCCGATCCGAACAGCAGTATGCGGGCGGGAGAGCTTGCGGCGGCCGCGAGGCGTCGTGCGGCACTTTCAATCAAATCCTGGCTGACCACAATCCCAAGGTACTGCGCGAGCCAGACCCGAAATCGACTTCCCCCTTTGCCCGGATTGGAACTGTCGCTGCGCGGGCACCTACCGTGACCCCAACAGTCGCTGATCCCGCGACTGAGACCGAGGAGCCGTCCACTGGCCGAGCGAATGATCGAAACCAACGATGTCGAGCTCTGCACCGAGGCGTTCGGCGACCCATCCGACCCGCCGATCCTGCTGATCATGGGGATCGGGGCGTCGATGCTTTGGTGGGAAGGGCAGTTCTGCCGGATGCTTGCCGACGGCGGCCGCTTTGCGATCCGCTACGACCACCGCGACACCGGCCGGTCAGCCACCTGCGCGCCCGGCCACCCCGACTACACGGGCGCCGCCCTGGGCACCGACGCGGTGGCCGTGCTGGACTCATATGGGATCACAGCGGCGCACCTCGTCGGCGTCTCGGCGGGCGGGGGATGCGCCAGGAGCTGGCGCTCGAATTTGCGAATCGCGTCGCTTCGCTCACGCTCGTCAGCACATCGCCGGCGGTGGCCGTCGAGCGTCAGCTGCCTCCGCCTCGCGAGGAGTTCGGGCAGTTCGTGACGACGGCGCAGGTTGACTGGTCGGACTCAGAGTCGGTGATCGAGTACGTCGTCGGCTACTCGCGCATGCTCGCCGGTGGCCAGCGGGTGTTCGATGAGGTTGCGGCCCGTGACCTGATGCGCCGCGAGGTGGAGCGGGCCCGTGACTTCTCGGCTGCACAGAACCACGACCTGCTGGCGCAGGGCGAGTCGTCGACAAAGCCGCTTTCGTCGATCCGCGCACCCACCCTCGTGATCCACGGGACCGCCGATCCGATGTTCCCGATCGAGCATGGCGAGGCGCTCGCGGAGGAGATCCCTGGCGCGAGGCTACTACCGCTTGAGGGGGCGGGCCACGGCGTCGACCGGGCCGACTGGGAAACCATCGCCCGGGCGATCCTCGAGAACACCGCCGGCCGCTAGGAGCGCTTGACCAGCGCGCCGGACGCGCCGGCTCGCGAGCGCTTCAATCGATCCTGGCGAGCACTGCCGGGCCGCGCCGCAGGTAAAGCGCCACGCCGATCAAGATCCCGGTGATCGTGAACAGGCTCCAGGCGACCCCCTGGGCCAACTGCGCCGCGACGGGAGCAGGACAGGACGCCGTGACCGCCCAACCGAGGCCAAAGGTTGCGGCACCAAGCAGGTGGCGGGCCTCGAACGGTGAGCGCTCGAGAACGATCGGCTCGCCCGTCAGCAGCGTTCGTGCGCGCTTGCGACGAAGAATCCAGAGACCGGCGAAGGCGACCGCGATCGCGCTGAACATCATCAGGTAGAGGTACGGATCCTCGAGCAAGAGCATCTCGCGGATCCTCGCCGGGTCGGAGAACTGGCCCCAGGTGATCAGGAAACCGAAGGCCAGGCCGAATCCGGCCGCTGCGATCTTCGTTTTCACAGGAAGACGACCTGGGTGATCAAGCTGACGACGATCGCTGTCGCCATGAACGTCGCCGTGGCCGCGAAGCTCGCGGGCGAACCGGCAGAGCAACCGCCGAGACCGTTACCCGACGTGCATCCACCGGCCGTCTTGGCACCGAACCCGATCAAGATCCCGCCGACGACGAGCACCAAACCAACCAGGGCTCCTGAGCCGAATGCCTCCGACAACCAGCCGTAGCCCTCGGTACCGCCGAGGGTTCCGGCAAGCAGGTGGAGAACAAAGGCGCCGGCGACGATGCCGAACAGAAACCACGCCTTCCAGCCGAACGCCGAAAGCCGGCCGCTCGCTCGCTCGACGAACTCCGAGTACCCGCCAAGAGCGCCAATCCGCTGATTGATCGTCGCCGCCAACCCGAGCACGACCAAACCGACCAGCGGACCGAGCACGAACCAAGCCGGCCGCTCGCTGAGAAAGGCCTCCATCAGTCGCCGCCTTCTTCGACCGGTAGGCCCAGCCGCTTCCACTTTGGCACCCCGCCGTCGATCACGTGGATCACCTCGCGGGCGCCGAAGCGCTGAATCAGGCTTGCCCCGACGGCCGCGCGCTCGCCGGATCCGCAGATGACCGCGATCGGCCGCGTGCCCTCGAGGTCTTCAGGCATCGAGCCGATGTCATGCCAGGTGTGAAGACTCGAGCCCGGGATGTGGCCCTCCACCCACTCGGAGCGCTCGCGCACATCGACGATCTGCAGGTCGCCTTCCTCCGCCCGACCGGCGAGCTCTTCCAGGGGCAGGCGATCGATGCGCGTCACGTCACGAGCTTCCTGGCGCCACGAGGTCATGCCCCCGCCGAGGAACCCGGCCAGCTTCGTTATGCCCACGGCAACCGCCAACCGCGCCGCGCGGCGTCCGTCGGCGTCATCGCGGCCGACGAGGACGATCTCCTGGTCGCGATCCGCGAGCCAGGCAAGCTTGGAACCGAACCCCGCGCTCAGCATCGGGATGCAGACCGCGCCGGGTATGTGGGCGTCATCGAACTGCTGATCGGTACGCGCATCCACGATCAGCGCACCCTCACCTTGCTTGTGCTGAACCTGCCGTGGAGCGAGGGGCAGCACCTCGACGCCGTCGGTCAGTAGGGGGCCCTTGTTCAGCTCGACGATCGCCTTGAAGTTCGGCGGCTGAGGGCCAAGCTTCGCAACCGACTCCTCGACGAACTTTTCCTCGTCGGCGATTGAGAGTGTCGGGTTGTAGCGACGCTCGAAGCCGATGGTCGAAGACACCTTCAAGTCCATCCCGGGGCCTCCGCACATCGAGCCGCCCAGATGCCCGGGCCAGATCTCGCAACTGTCGGGAAGACACAGGAGCTTCTCCTGCAGGGAGCGGAAGATCCCGCGGGCGCCCTCGCGCTCGTCGATCGCCAGGTCCGGCCGGGCGACATCGTTCACAAACAGCGTGTCGCCGCTCAGAACCGCCCACGGATCCTCGCCTCGGCGGCGGTCGATCAGGGCGAACGCCGTGTGTTCGGGCCGATGGCCAGGGGTGTGGAGGGCCCGGATCAAGAGTTGGCCCACCTCCAGCTCGTACCCGTCGTCGATCGCCTCGTGCTCGTACTCGACCTCTGCGTCACGGTGGACATAGATGGTGGCACCTGTTGCCGCCGCCAGCCGGCCGTGGCCGGACACGTGGTCTGCGTGGTTGTGGGTCTCGAGGATGTGCTCGATTGAGACGCCCGGATAGCGCGCCAGGGCCAGGTACTCGTCGATCTCGAAGCGAGGGTCGACGACGGCTGCCTCGCCGTCCTTCTCGTCACCGATCAGGTAGGAAGCGCAACCGAGATCGTCGTGGATGATCTGGCGAAAGATCATCGCGCCACCGCCTCGGCCTGGTCGATCACGCTGCTGAGTTCGCGCAACTGGTCGCGGACGCTGGTGCAGACCTGGTCGCAGAGAGCGATCAAGGCCGGGTCTGCGATCGAGTAGAGGGCTCGTGAACCCTCGCGCCGTCGGCTCACCATGCGTTCGCGAAGGAGCACGGAGAGGTGCTTGGAGACGTTGGCCTGGGTGCCGTCGGTTGCCTCCACGAGTTCGCCGACCGAGATCTCGCCGCGTGCATGCATCAGGTTGAGAAGGCGTAACCGGGTGGGCTCGCCGAGGGCCGCGAAGCGGCGAGCGATGAGTTCGGCGAGCTCAGGCGTTAGATCAATCATCGGCAGAGTAATAGTAGCTACATGATTGAATGGTCATATGACGATGGTAGTCGCAGCGCTCTGCGGATACGCAATCGGGCTCGTCGTCGGCACGGTTGGCGGCGGCGGCGCGATCCTCGCGCTGCCTGTGCTGGTCTACGTGCTCGACCAGGGCGTCAGTTCTGCCACCACGGCGTCCCTGATCGTCGTGGCGCTCGGGGCTTCGTTCGGCGCCGGCGCCCAGGCGCGACACGGTCAGCTGTGCTGGCGCATAGCGCTCGTCTTCTCTCTTCCCGCCGCCCTCGGCGCCTACGCCGGCACCGTTGCCAGCGACGAAGTCAGCGGACGCGCCTTGATCCTCGCCTTCGTCCCGGTGATGCTCGCGGCCGCGTTTCTCACCTTCCGTCGAGGCGACGCGATGGAGGACGCGGCTGAGGACCACGACCTCGGGTGCCCCTGGCCTGACCCGCTCCGGACCGCCGGCGCCGGTCTGGTTGTCGGCCTGATGACCGGCTTCTTCGGGGTCGGCGGCGGCTTTCTGATCGTGCCCGCGCTGACCATCTTGCTCGGCGTTTCGATGCGCAGGGCGATCGCGACCTCCCTGGCGATCATCACCCTGACGGGCGTAGCCGCATTGATCAGCCACCTCTCCCATGGCGCCCAGCCGGACTGGGCCCTGACCGCCGTGCTCTGTGCCGCCGCGGCGGCCGGAGCGCTGTCTGGCACCAGGCTCGGCCGCCGCCTGCCTCCGTCGACGTTGGCACGCGCTTTCGGTCTGTTGGTTGCGCTGGTGGCGATTCTCCTGCTGATCGACGTGCTGTTTCTAGGCGGGCCTCCGACGAGCTAGTTCGCCAGGCGTGACGCCACTCGGCCGCGGGCGTACATTGCGACACGCAGCGCCGACGGCCGAACGATGGCTCCTAAGACCAACCTGTGTGGGCTTAAGCGCCATCGTTCGATGAGGGAGGAACGGCTGGGATCCGCTGCCGAGCGCCGACGCGCTCAGCTGGCGTTGCCGGCTACCGTGGCGGTGATCGAGCCGCCGGGCGAGCCCGTGATCGTGAAGCTTGCGCTGAACGGGCCTGTCGCGGCCGGCGTCACCCTGAAGGAGACGTAGCACTCCGACCCTCCCGAGATCACCAGATTCGTGAACGTGACGGCCGTCCCGTTGAAGTCGTTCGCGACGTTACAGGTGCTGGAGTTTGTAAAAATCAGGACGTTGGTGTTGGTTCGGGTGATCGTGGCGGGGGAGTTCGATATCACCGCATCGGCTGCACCAAAGTTCTTGATCCAAACCCGGGTCTGAAGCTCCGAATCCACGGGATGATCGCCCACGTCCAGCGTGGCGCTGCTGCTGTACGTCGGGGTCGGGTTCGGGTCAGTAACACCCCTGATGCCGACCTGTAGGTTCGCGGCAGCCGCGCCGCTGCCGCTGAGCGCCGCCGAGGCCATCCTGCCGGGTGAGGCGCCGGCCTGAAGGCTGGCGCTCTCCCGCCGACGTCGAGGGGGAGAACGTGGCGGAGAGCGTCAGCTCGTGGCGGCTGCCAGAGCCTGGCCGTCACAGTTTCGGCCGACCTGGCCAACTGACCGGCGTCGGCTCCGTTCAGGGAGGTCGAGATCGCCCCGGAGGGCACGCCGCCGCTGTTGGTGACCGTGAACGCTCGGGACGGTGAGTTGGTGCCCGTCTGGATGTTCCCGAAGTCGTGCGAGGTCGGCGAGATCGTCAGGTTGGCCGGCGCGGCGCCGTTGCCACTGAGCGACGCCGAGGCCGTGCCGCCGGGTGAGGCGCTGGCCTGAAGGCTCGCGCTCTTCCCGCCGACGCTCGAGGGTGCGAACACCGCGTCCACCGTGCAGCCCACGCCGGGCGCCAGAACCTGGCCGTTGCAACCGTCGATCGACTTGGCGAACTGACCGGCGTCGGTTCCGCTCAGCGAGGTCGAGATCGTCCCGGAGGGCACACCGCCGCTGTTGGTGACCGTGAAGGTCTGGGGGGCCGACGCCTCGCCGGTGGCGTGGGTGCCGAAGTCATGCGAGGTCGGCGAGATCGTCAGGTTGGCGGGCGCGGCGCCGCTGCCGCTGAGCGACGCCGAGGCCGTGCCGCCGGGTGAGGCGCTGGCCTGAAGGCTCGCGCTTTGGCACCGACGCTCAAGGGTGCGAACACCGCGTCCAGTGTGCAGCTCGCGCCCTGCGCTAGGGCCTGGCCGTTGCAACCGTCGGGCGGCTTGGCGAACTCACCCGCGTCGGTTCCGCTCAGCGAGGTCGAGATCGTCCCGGAGGGCACGCCGCCGCTGTTGGTCACAGTGAACGTGTTGGGGGCGGACGCCGTGCCGGTGGCGTGGGTGCCGAAGTCGTGCGAGGTCGGCGAGATCGTCAGGTTGGCGGGCGCGGCGCCGCTGCCGCTGAGCGACGCCGATGCCGTGCCGCCGGGTGAGGCGCTCGCCTCGATGCCGGCGCTCTTCGGCACCGACGCTCGAGGGAGCGAACGCCGCGTCCAGCGTGCAGCTCGCGCCCGCTGCCAGCACCTGACCGTCGCAGTTGTCGGCCGGCTTGGCGAACTGACCGGCGTCGGTTCCGTTCAGCGAGGTCGAGATCGTCCCGGAGGGGACGCCGCCGCTGTTGATGACCGTGAGGTCTGGGAAGCCGAGGTCGTGCCGGTGGCTTGCGGTGCCGAAGTCGTGCGAGGTCGGCGAGATCGTCAGGTTGGCGGGCGCGGCGCCGCTGCCGCTGAGCGACGCCGAGGCCGTGCCGCCGGGTGAGGCGCTGGCCTGAAGGCTCGCGCTCTTAACACCGACGCTCGAGGGAGCAAACACCGCGTCCAGCGTGCAGCTCGCGCCCGGCGCCAGGGCCTGACCGTGGCAGTTGTCGGCCGGCTTGGCGAACTGACCGGCGTCGGTTCCGCTCAGCGAGGTCGAAATCGTCCCGGAGGGGACGCCGCCGATGTTGATGACCGTGAAGGTCTGGGAAGCCGAGGTCGTGCCGGTGGCGTGGGTGCCGAAGTCATGGGTGGGCGGGGTCAGCTCGAGCTTTGCCGGAGCAAGAACGGTGAGCGCTGTGTCCAGCCTCGCCCGGCTACATCTCGTCTCGTCATCGGCTTGGGCGCGGCAGGCCCGCAGGACGTGCTCGCCGGGGTTGGTCGATCCCGGGACCGGGACCTCGACCCGCAGCGAAGCGAAGCGCCCGGGTCTGAGTCTCGGGATCGCGGCGGTGACCAGGATGGGCGATCCACCGCCGAGCCGCACCAGCAGCTCGCGCGACGGCAGCGGGCGTGCACCCAGGTTGCGGATCTCGATCCGTGCCTGGGTGGGATCGCCGGCGGCGACGGCCGATGGCGAAACATCGAGCCCCGCGATTGCCGCGGCCAGAGGTTGCTTCGCGTCGCTCGCACCGTGCGCGGGACTGACGACGAGAAAAAATCCGGCAAGGCCAAGCAGCAGGTGCTCAGCGATCCTCTCTCTCCCTTTGCTCCCCATCGGTGCGTCCTCCAAGGCTCGGCTTTCTGGCCTCGGGGTGAAAATATAGTCGACCTTGGCACCCTGTGCCAAGCGCAGATGGAGCGTCCGGGTTTGGCTTTCTCGCCAGTCACCCGCCCAATCGATGGCTGTGGACCTCAGCTGAGCCCAGCGTGACTAAGCCGGCCGCCGGTGTCGATGGTCGCGTTAACGGCACTGGCCGCCTCGCTTCGCAGGACGCCGAGCTGCTCGAGCTTGATCAGCTCGCTGAGCGGCTGCCACTTGCCCCTGTAGTGGATCTGGGCGTTAGCACCCGGCTCGGGATCCAAGCCTGACGCCGCCAGGATCACGACGCAATCACCGGACCGGGCATTACCAACCGCCGCCGTACGCACGTCGAGGTAGGCGACCTGGGCCCGGCCGTAGCCGTGGGCGTTGGCAATGTGGGCTCCGAAAAGGACCTCGTTCTCATCGTCATTCCAGCGCTCCACGCATTCCTGCGGCGCCTCGGCGACCGGGACACCCTCGTCCCCTCCGCGCGAAATCAACAACGCGGTCACGATCGCAGCGGCGGCGAGGCCGACGAGGATTACCGCGGCATAGACCAACCTGCCTCTATTCGTCATTGCCTCGTTCATTGTGGGAATTCATACGGAAGCTGGCCCGAGACTGGATCAGCCGTGACCGATTCGAGCCTGCCGGGGACGCCGGTCTCGGCGACCAGCGACGCGCGCTGCGCCGAGACGCGATTGGACTGCGCCCGTCAAGACGATCGTCGCGATTGCCGGCAGCGCGATCCGCGAGAAGTGCTCGGTGGCTTCTCAGCCTCAGCGCTCCCCGAGGTGCTCCGCAAGACGCTCGGCCAATAGACGATCAGGAGCAACACCAGGCGCCTAACCAGACGTCGAACGCCGCCATAAACAGCATGCAAATGGGGCTGTTCCTGGCCTTACAAGCGGAGGGGAGGGATTCGAACCCTCGAGCGGCCGAAAGGCCGCCAACGGTTTTCGAGACCGCGCTTTTTATCGGAAAGTCCCTGCAAATCAGCGCTGTGTGTGAAGATGCGCGCCCCCTATGCGCGCCAGTCAGCCACTTACGCCCGGCGACACCCTGAAGCTCGTGCGTTCCCTGGGTCTGGGCACAGCGCTCCGGGGCCAGGGCCGTCCGGCTAGGACCCGTTCTGAGGCCCCTGCGAGACGATCTGCATCAGCCCGCCACCGTCGATGAACAGGCTCGATGCGTCGAAGTGGCTCGGGGTAGGGGCCACTGCATGCTTTCGGAACCGGCCCAGTGGTTGTGGCGGAGCGGTCACCTGCTCGGCCTGGAACCGAACCGAGCGACCGTCCAATTCCGGTGGCTCCAGCGTCAGAACGATCGTCGCCGCCGCTTCCCCTGTACTGGGCACGGTGAGCGCGGCATTGGGCGGATCGCCCTCGTACTCATTCCTCCAGGCGTCGATGAACGCCGACGTCGAAAGCTCTGCCGCGACGCGATCGGGACGGTCCGCGAAGGCGATCACCCAGGCGCGAGATCGCGGAGCGTGAGCACGAAATCTTCGCCTGCCGGAGAAAACGAGCCGCTTGCTGCGTGCATCACGGCAAGGAAGTCGGGCGCCGCTTCGGCGGTCCCCGTGTCGTCGTCCCCACAGCCGGTGAGGCTCACCGCGAACACGACTGTAATAATCCATCCCTGCCCACTCCCGCCGCCTCCTGGTGACCGTGTCGCTCTTCCATTCGCCCGTCGTCTGTCAGCCGAGCCAGCCGGCGCAGACTAACCGGCCGGAAGCGTTCCCGGCGCCCCGTATGGAATGCTGGCGGTCGTGAACCCCTCCGGCGGGATCGACTTCGACGCCCCTGCGGTCGAGGTCTACAAGCAGATCATCAAGCTCGACGACGACCCGTTCGACGAGCTATGTCGCAGCCCCAGCCGCGCTCGAAGGTGATCGACGCGCTTGTCGCCCACATGTCGTCGTTGTTCCGCCCGGAGAAGGCCGGCGACCTGGACGCCTCGATTCACGTCAAGCTCTGGGACAAGCCCGGCGGTGGCTACGACCACCGCGAGCTCGTCATCTCGGGAGGCGAGTGCGTCGTCAACGATCCGCCGCAGCGCGAGGCGGACCTGACGCTGAAGGTCCGCCCGGGGGATCTGCGGGGCCTGATCACCGGCGACGCCGGCCCTCGCCGCCTTGCGCTCAAGGGACGGTTGCGCGTGCTCGGGGACCGAGCCTCGGGTGGCGACTGCTTGCGAAAGGTCGCGGCAGGGTGCGGAAGCAAACTTCGACTGGGTGTCAGCCGTCGACAGGAACGACTTCCATTCCCCTCTGCTGAGCGGCTATCGCATTTAGAACGACGGCCTCGTCCTCCAACGTGTCGCGCTTCATCGCGAGCCGATGCGTGCAACAGAATTTCGCAAAGAGATCTGGGGTGACTATGCCCTTCCCAATGGCGTGCCAAGTCATCGCTCCGAGGAAATATCGGCCTTCCGGCCTACCGGAAAGCGCAGGCGGCGAATCCAGATCTGTTCCGTGCGCGGCCACGCTTTGAATCTCAAAGAGATCTGGTCGACGATTTGCGGTTCTGAGCGCAGGCTGAACGAGGCGTTCGGACGATCACCTCCGGACAGTTCGTTGCGATGGAGCCAATCGATTACGAAATGGGCGAAACATGGGCCCGCGGTTCGCAGGTTTCGGACCCGCGGAGGTGGCGTCGTTGACCGGGTGCGCGCCAGTCGCGCGCTAGTGAGCGCCAGTTTTTTCGCATCCCAAGCGGTCTTGTGCGGAAAGTGCTTAGGATTTTTTCGCTGACGGAAGCCAGAAACAGCCTGGAAATCAGCTATTTCTAGCCCACAAGCGGAGGGGGAGGGATTCGAACCCTCGAGCGACTGAAAGGCCGCCAACGGTTTTCAAGACTCGTTGAACCCGCGCTAGATTTTGCTCTACAGGCGGCCTCCCGCGGTCGGATTGCCGCCGTGGGAACGCTCTTGGGAACGAAATTCGCTGGACCCCTGGGACAGGCCCGCATGAAACGATTGACAGATAGTTGTCGACCATGTCGTGCTCGCTGTCCGATCCACAAGCCACGGCGAACCGGTTCGAGCGCGAATACGGCTTGTGGGCCATCGACGGAGTGCGCTTCGATGGCGAATCAGCCGTCGGGAACGGGCTCGCGTCGCTGGGTTCCCTTACGTGGAGTTCCTCACGGTTGTTGACCCGAGGGTCCGCGATCCGCAAGTCTTGCAGGGATTCCATGCCCTCGTATAGGCAGGAGATCGATGGCGAAGGAGCTGTTCATCCGCTGGGCCGAGTGGGCAGTGCTGTCTCCGCTTTCCGCCTGGACTTCTCGATCCAGGCCAGCACACGCACGCCGTGGTCCTACGACATCGAGACCGTGCGGATCTAGCGCCTCGCTTCCTTCGCCGTAGGGGGTCGCCGCGGCGGCGATCGCGCGATACTCTTACAAGCGATCGGTCGGCGGGCGACGGCAGAGGAGGTTTTCATGCGGAGTATCAGCGAGTACCTGCGCCGCCAGCACCTCGGGCTGATCGCGATCTTCATCGCGCTCAGCGGTTCAGCCGTGGCGGCGACCGTGGCTAGTAACAGCGTCACTTCGCGGTCGATCAAGAACGGTGGCGTGAAGCTGAACGACCTCGCGGTGAACTCCGTCGACGGCTCCAAGGTCGTCGATGACTCGTTGACCGGCGCCGACATCCTGGAATCGTCCCTAACCGGGGCGGTCGGCCTTCAAGGCCCGACTGGCCCCCCGGGCGCGCAGGGGGATCCGGGCCCGGCCGGTCCCACAGGCCCGGCAGGCTCGCCCGACACCGGCGAACAGATCCTCGGCAAGCTGGTGTCGGTGGACGGCAACGATTCAGGGTTGGACGCCGATCAGCTCGACGGACTCAGTTCCGGACTGTTCGTGCAGGGTTCGCAGGCTGTCGGCGGAACCGACCTGACCGGCACATATGGGAGCCCGTCGATAGGCGCTGGCGTCGTCGGACCTGACGAGCTGGGCACCGTGCCGGCGGCGCGGGTGGTGACTCCCGTTCCCCTCGGTGGCATGTGCTCGACGGACATTCCGAACGACATGGAGACCACCTTGCTATTCCTGGAGGAGGATTTCGACAACGGCGGCTTGCATCCAACTTCGCCACCGGGGTGCCCTACGGCCGACGAAAGTCTCAGCAGGCTTACCGCTCCGAGGGGCGGGGTGTATGCGATCAGCGCAGGGATGCTTTGGGCAGCCTCAGCCGCGGGAAAGAGAACGTTGACCGTCACAAAGAACGGCGGCTACCTCGCGCAGGAGGAGTACGACGCGGCCTCCAGTGGATCTACCCTCCAGAACGTTTCAACTATCGCGCGGCTTGATCAAAACGATTACGTTCAAGCGGCGGTCGCTCAAACCAGCGGGGTACCACTTCAGTTTCTTCTCGACCCCAGGACTTTCCTTGCGATGGCGTGGCTTGGCCCCTAAGGGTCGACGTAGATTTTCGCCCTAGTCCTCGAAGCTCAACCGCGCGATCGTCGGCTCAAAGCGGAGGGGAGGGATTCGAACCCTCGAGCGACCGAAAGGCCGCCAACGGTTTTCGAGACCGCCCCGTTCAACCACTCCGGCACCCCTCCGATCAGGGCCCTGGTTGGGGCGCGGTCAAGGCTAGCGGGCCTGCCGTGGTTGGGCGGGATAGGATCGCCGCGTGGCTGATGACGCAGGCGCCTCCAATCGCGAGTTGATCACACGACTCTACGACGCGCTCGATCGCCACGACGGCGAGGGGATGGCGGCCTGCTATTCCGACGACGCCGTCTTCTCGGATCCGGTCTTCACGGACCTGCGCGACGGCTCCGTCAAGGACATGTGGCGGATGCTCTGCTCGCGGACCGAGGACCTGAGAGTCGTGACCGACGAAATCGAGGCGAGCGCCGGCTCGGGCAGCGCCCACTGGGTCGCTACGTACACATTCTCCACGGGGCGCGTGGTCGTCAACGACATCCGCGCCCGCTACCGCTTCGCCGACGGGCTGATCGTCGAGCACCGCGACACCTTCTCGCTGCACAGCTGGGCGGGCCAGGCACTGGGGCCCGTGGGCAAGCTGCTCGGCTGGACTCCGCTGATTCAGGGCAAGATCCGCAAGCAGGCCGGCGACGGTCTTCAGGAGTTCGTCTCCGCCAGGGGCGCCGCCTGATCAGGCGTCGGTCGGCAGCTTTGCTGCTGGCAGGGGCGGCGCTGATGTTCGCCTCCGGCTGCGGCGAGGACGAAGCCGAACAAGACCTCGACGGCGATCCCAGCGTCAAGACCAAGAGCTTCGACGACCCCAAGGGGCCGATCTCGGTGGCCGCCAGTTCCAGCTTCGAGATCGCGCTCGACTCCAACCCCTCGACCGGATACAGCTGGAAGTTCGTCGGCGCGCCTGGGGACCAAGTCATCGACTACATCGGCACCGAGTATCTGCCCGACAAGACACAGGCTGGAGTGGTGGGCGCCGGTGGCGAGGAGACACTGACCTTCCGGGCCACCGCTGCCGGCGGGGCGACGATCAAGCTCGAATACGTGGGCCCTGGGCGCGACTCGGACGTCGCCGAGCGTCACTCGATCCCCGTCACCGTTTCCAACTAACGCGAACGATGCCCCCTGGGTCCAGGGGGTGTGGACCGAAACGCCATCGTTTGGACTGGAGCGCTACCCGCCGGCGGCGGACTGGATCGCCTCGCGCAGCGCGTTCATGTTCTTGGAGAGCTTTTTCTTGGCGATCGGCCCGATCTGGGCGATGCTGCCGTTCATCTGCACGGCCGTGGCCGTCCCCCCGGCGTCAACGAGCAGCACCTCGACTGAACCGGGGTTGTTGAAGGCCCCCCAGCCGGTCTTAGCGACGACGCGATCAGGTCCGACCTCACCCTGCTTCCAGCCAAGTGTCTCGATCGCGCTCACGCATGCCGCCTGGGCGTTCGCCTGCGGAAGCTCGAGCCGGAATTCATCTGACATCTTGCTCATGGGGTTCCCTCCAGTGGAAATCGTTGGCAGCGGTTCGCCGCGTCGAGCAGCCTAATTGTTCATAGTGGCGCCGGGGCAGTCAGCGTTACGCTGCCGGTGGAAAACCGACCATGGCAGCAACGATCACCATCGTCGCGGCGCTCTGGATTCTCGGCGCCTACCTGGCCGCCAAAGCGGGCGAGAAGCGCGGCTGGGGATTCAAGGGCTTCTTTTTGCTCGGGCTGTTCCTGACCCCGATCCTCACGGCGACGGTGCTGGGCGTTGACGCTCTGCAGGGAAACCCCGCGGGCAAGGAGCCGTCCGTGGAGGAGCGGCTGGCGACGCTGGAGCGGCTGCACGCGTCAGGGACGCTCAGCGACGAGGAGTATGCGAGCGGGCGAGCCGCTCTCGAGCCACCCTCTCGCCCGTCGCCTCGGTCTGCCTAGCCTCTCGGCGGCGGAACACGCGCCTGCGGGCGCCGATGTGATCAAGCCAACGACAGCGACTACGATTTCCGCCAGCCTCGGAGAGGTGACCGAGAGGCTTAAGGTGCACGACTGGAAATCGTGTGGGCGGTGAAAGCTGCCTCGTGGGTTGAATCCCACCCTCTCCGTTAGTTACGTGCTTGGTTGCTCATTGTCGGCGCGCGCGAAGAGGCGGGCGATAGCGTCGGCGATCTCCTCGGGCCGGTGCTCCTCGATGAAGTGGACGTCGTCGGCGAACACCTGGAGATCGTCCCGCATCTGCGGCAGGGCGGCGCGCGCTCCGTGGCTCCTGGGCATCACTGTGGCCGTCATTGCGCGCCTGCCCGCGACCTCGTCGCTCCGCCGCCGCGCTCTGATAGAGGCGTTTTCACTTACCTTGGCCGCCACCGACCGTGACGACCTCTGGTTCGTCCCGATTGGATATGAGCCCGACTGTAAGGTCGTCGTCCCCGCTGAATTCCAGACGCTCAGCATGGCTGACTGCCACCGCGGCCACAGTGGCGTGCGGGACAGCATCAACGCGGTCAAGGAACCCTTTCTTGATTCCGGATGACACCCGAGCATCTAATCGATCTCGGCGACCGCTGGATCCTTCGGGTCGCATTCTCCGGAACCGGCCGCGCGAGTGGCGTTCCGACACATCAGACCTGGGGCTTCGTCTACCAGACTTCATGGCGGGGACGGATCGCGCGTCAGGACATGCACGGGACATGGGAGGAGGCACTCGCCGCTGCCGGGCTGGACGGCCTATAGGCGAACAGCCCACCAAAGGCGGTCCGTTTAGGCGTCTGGTGCAGCCCCTTGATCCGGTCACGCGTCACGGGGTTCAAATACCGTCCCCTAATCCCCGCTGCTGCTACGGCTGGTTCGAGTTCGCGACATTGACCACGCTGCCAATGCTGGGCCCTGCGCCGTGTCGCATCCTGATCCACGTCCCGCCCGATCGGGGTAACCCCTTCAGATCAGGACGCCGCAGGACGGTTGCCGGCAGAGACCGACCAGCGGACGTCAAAGATCCGGTAGGTGCCGGTCAGACCCTTCAGTTCCACCTCTCGCTCGTTGTCGAATTCGAACTCGTGGGAACTGGAGACCACCTCGCGCAAAAGCGACGAGACCAGGATCTCGTCGCCCTTCGCCTTGCCGGCGATGCGTGCGGCGAGGATCACGTTCTTGCCAAAGAAGTCGTCGTGGTCGCGGATCACCTCGCCTGTGTGGAGGCCGATGCGGACCTGGAGCGGTTGCTCGGGATTGCGCTCCTGATAGTCGGCCAGCTCTCGCTGGATCGCGATCGCGCAGTTGATCGCGGAGCGGGCGCTCGCAAAGGCGAGCATGAAGCCGTCGCCCTGGGACTTGACCTCGAACCCGTCATGTGCCTCGAGTTGGCGGCGGACGATGCGGTCGTGGTCGCCGAGCAGTTCCAGCCAGCGGTGGTCGCCGAGGCGCTCGGTCAACACGGTCGAGTCCTGGATGTCCGAGAACATGATCGTCACCGTCCCGTCCGGCGCCGCCGCCCCGCGCATGTCGGGACGCGTCTGCTCCACGGAACGCGCGACCGCCTCGATCGATGTGTGCACATCCAACTTGCCCAGCCCGTCGCGTTGGAGCTTCAGCGCCAGCAGTCGCTCCACCTCCTTGGGCATCCCCAGCTCTCGCGCGTTGAGCAGCCCGCTCTCGATCAGCTCTCCCGCTCGCTCGCGGTCTCCGGGGGCGTCACGCGCCAGCAGCGCCCGCGCGTGCTCGCTCCACACCCGAGCCTGGACATGCTGAGCGCTGATCTCGCGGTTGACGTTGGTGGCGCGCTCGAAGTGATCGGTGGCGGCGTCGAAGCGCCCGAGCACTCGGGCGAGGATCCCGAGAAACAAATGGTTCGATCCCAGGCACTCGGCGCCGGTCAGGATCGGGACGCAGTGATCGGCGTACGGCGAGAGCTGCTCGTAGAGCAATGGCGCGGCGTCGGCGTCTTCGAGGAAGCCGCAGGCCAGAGCCAGGCTGGCCATCGCGGTCAGCCAGTTTGAATCCCTGCGGATGCCGCGGAACTGCTCCCCGGCCAGGCTCTCGAAGCGGGCCCGCGCCGCCACCCCGTCCCCGAGTCGGTGAGCAGCCAGATCAGCGCCGAGGGCCAGGCCGCTTCCGGGTAGCGCTCGGCGAAAGCCTCGGCGCCTTCGCGCAGTTCCGCCAGCGTGCCGGCGGCCCAGTGTGTGACGAACGAGTTGGCCCCGAAAACGACCGCCGCCACCTCCGGGTTGCCTCGCTGCCCGATCTCGAAGGTGGTCTGCGCCAGCCGATCTCCCTCCTTGAAACGGCCCTGCATGTGCGCCCGCATAACCCGGAAGATGCTTGCCTGCCACTCGTAGTGGGGTTGACGCAGCTCCTTGGCGATCTTGTCGCAGGCTCTGATCTCGCGGTCGACCCCGCGGAAGTCGCCGAGCTGCAGGTACGTGTTGATGCGCAGATGGTGCCCCTTGAACTCCATCTCCGCATCACCCACCAGACGGGCCAGACGGACGATCTCCTCTCCCGCTGCGAGACCGTCGTCGAGCCCGTCCGGGCCCATGATCGCCCACTGGCGGCTGTAGATCGAGATCATCAGCAGCTTGGCGTCGCCGAGGCGCTCGGCCATCTCGACCGCCGCCGAGCTGAGGGCATCAGGTTCGACCTGGTCGTTGGTGTAGTAGAGCTCGACGGCGAGCCGGCCCATGACCCGGACCCGAAGCGAACTGTCGCGGTCCGGGAGTGCTCCAAGCGCGGCGCGCAGGAGCTCGAGGACCTTCGCGTCGGCGATGTCGGTGGCCGTGAAGCCCCCGATGCCGCCGCCGTATCCGAGCGCGGCGCGGGCGTAGGAGTCGGGCTGCGAGAGTCGCTGGGAGATGTCCGCCGCCTCCAGGAAGGCCGCGCGCGCCACCGTCTGCTCGCCCGCCCTCGAATTCGCTTCGCCAAGCGCGAGCAGCAGCTCGCAGCGACGAGCCGGCTCCTCAGAGACCGTGTCGAAGAGCGCCAGCGCCTGCGTGAAGTGCGCCACAGCATCCTCGTGTGCTGCCAGCGATCCCGCGCGCTCGCCCGCCCACCATGCGTAGTCAGCGGCCTTTTCGGCCAAGCCGGCCGGGGCTGCCTGGGCGAAGTGGTGGGAGAGCTCACCAAGGTGGGACTCGATTCGCGCCTCGTAGAGCTGCTCCAGTGCCTCCCCGACGGCTTGATGGAGTCCGACCCTTTGTTGCTCCGGGAGCGCCTGGTAGAGAGCATCGCGAGTGGCCACGTGGTCGAACAGGTAGCGGTTGAGCTCGTCGCGCTTCGGGGAGACGAGCCCCGCATCGATCGCCTCTGAAAGCTGCTCGACCAGATTCGCAGGCTGCAACTCGCTGACCCGCTCCAGCACGTCGAGACCAAAGTCGTGGCCGATCACGGAGGCCGTCGAGAGCAGCAGCCGGCATCGCTCGGGGAGCCGGTCCAACCGCCGCTCGATCACGTCTCGGATCCCCTTCGGGATCCTCAGCTCGTCGATGTGGCGGGCATCGCTGACCCACTTGCCGTCGCCCTCCCGCACATAGATTGCGCCCGACTCGACCAGGTTCCGGGTGATCTCCTCGATGAAATAGGGGTTGCCGCCGGACTCGGTGAAGACCGCCTCGAGTAGAGCCAGCTCGTCACTGCTCTCCAACGGCTGCCGCGAGAGCTCTTCGAGCAGGGTCTTGACCTGCGGCTTGGAGAGCCGCCCGAGCCGCAGGCGTTCGAAGCCCCGCCCGTGGCTCAACGACGCGAGGGCGTCGTGCAGCGGATGATTCTCCTCGAGCTCGCTGTCGCGATAGGTGCCGAGAACGATGATGCGCTTGCTGTGCAGCTCGCTGCTGAGGAACTGGAGCAGCAGCAGGGAGGGCGTGTCGGCGAGGTGCAGGTCTTCGATGAACAGCGCCAGCGGGCTCGATATGGAGACGTTGGCAAGGAACGTCGTGATCGAGTCGAAGAGGCGGAAGCGCGCCTGCTCGGGGTCGAGCGGCTGCGGCTGGGGGAGATCGGGGAGTCGCCCGTGCAGCTCCGACACGACCTGGGCAATGTCGGAAGCCCCGGATCCGAGCTCGGATCGCAGCGCGTCGGGATCGCGGACCTGCGCGTGCGCGCGAACGATCTGCACCCACGGCCAGTAGGCGGGGGCTCCCGCGCTCTCGTAGCAGCGCCCCCACAGCACCTGCGCGCCGCGGAGGCCGGCGTAGGACCCAATTCCGTTGCCAGCCGCGTCTTGCCGATGCCCGCTTCGCCGGCCACCATCACCACCCGGCCGCGACCTGCAATCGCGTCATCGATGGCCGATCGAAGTTCCTTCATCTCGCGGGTGCGCCCGAGGAGGGCGCCCTCGCTGAGGCGGTCGAGGGCCTGCGCGGTCTCGCTGCGCTCCTCCGCGAAGCCGCCGGGCGAGATCGATCCGATTGCCTCCAGCGCCTCGGTGACCTCGGTGGCGCTGCCGAGCCGCTCCTCTGGCGTCTTCGCCAGCAGCTTCAACAGCAGCTGTTCGAGTGGCCGGGGGACTTCGGAGCGGTGCCAGCTCGGGGTCACGGGAACCGTGCTGACGTGCTGGGAGATGACCGCCGCTGCGTCGTCACCTTCGAAGGGCACTGTCCCGCAGGTGATCTGGTAGAGAACGGCACCCAGCGAGTAGAGATCGGAACGCGCATCCGCTGGTCGTCCCAACCCTTGTTCGGGCGACATGTAGGCCACGGTTCCCACCATCGCGCCCTCGGCCGTCAGCCGCGAGCGATCGGCGGCGACTGCCAGGCCGAAGTCGCCAAGTTTCGCGGTTCCGTCCGGGGCCAGCCAGACGTTCTCGGGCTTGACGTCTCGGTGCACGACCTCGTTGGCGTGAGCGTGCTCGAGGCCGCGGGCGACATCGAGTCCGACCCGTACGACCTCCTCGACCGCAAGCTTGCCCCCGTCGGCCTGTGAGGCGAGCGCGGCAAGATCGCCCCCCGACATGAATTGGCTGACGAGAAAGAGCTCACCGTGCTCCTCCCCGATGTCGTAGATCGTGACAATGTTGGGGTGGTCGCCGAGCTTGGCCATTGATTCGGCCTCACGGCGAGCCCGCACCAACGTGTTGCGGTCGACGCCGACGGATTTGAACGCGCTGACCGCGACCTCGCGCTGCAGCTGCGTGTCGCGAGCCAGGTAGACGCGCTTGAGGCCGCCCTCGCCCAGAAACCGCAACACCTCGTAACGCCCGGCGCCGAAAGAGCTGGGGAGCTGGGCCATGCCCTTTGCGGTGGTAGCCGCGACCAGGCCGCTTCCGCACTGGTCGCAGAAGCTCTGGCCGGGTTCGGTGCTCGCGCCGCAGCTCGGGCAGGGGGTGTCGTCGGCCAGCGAGGCGCCGCAATGCGCGCAAAATCGCGCTTCGATGCGGTTCGCGGCTCCGCAGCGAGCGCAGCTCCCGGAATCTGCAGCCTCACTCATGTCGCCCTACTCCAGAAACCTGGAGGCGATTCCCGCCACGCCGATCAGGCCCGGTCCGGTATGGGTCCCGACGACGGCCCCGAGCTCGGAGACGTGCTCAGGTGGGCGCCAGAAAACCTCCTGCAGGCGTTGAGCCACGGCCCCGGCGTCCCCGGGACAGTTGGCGTGCTGCAGCACCCAGGCGTCCCGGCCGGCTCCATGGAGCTGACGACCGTAGTCCACGATTCGCTCCAGGCCACGCTCGCGGGTGCGAACGCGCTCTACCGCCTTGATCTCGGATTCGAAGGTCAGGATCGGCTTCACCTTGAGCGTCGACCCGATCCAGGCAGCGGCGCTGCTGATTCGACCACCGCGCTTCAGGTACTCGAGCGTGTCCATCAGCCACCAGCCCTTGGCCTCAAGCCGGGCCTGGCGCGCGACCTCCGCAACCTCGTCGGCGTCCTTGCCGCTCGCGACTGCGCACGCCGCCGCCAGCACAACGAGCGCCGTCTGGCCGCCCGCCGAGGCCGAGTCGAGGACGTTGATGCGCTCCCCCCCGGCCCCCGCCTCGCGCAGCTGGTCGGCGGCCTTGCGGGCATTCGCGCAGGTGTCCGAGATCGCGGAGGAGATGTGGATCGAGACCACGCTGCCGCCGTCCATCAAGAGTGGTTTGTAGGCTGCGACGAGGTCCTCGACTGGCGGAGGCATTGTCACGGGAAGCTCTGTTGAATCCCGAAGCTGCTCATAAAAGGAGGCGTAGCCGTCCATGTCCGCTTCCCTGACGCTGTCGCCATTCCCGAAGCGGTACGAGAGCGAGACGCTTGCGATCCGGTGTGCTTCGAGCAGCTCGGGCGGCAGATAGGCGGTCGAGTCGGTGGCGACCGTTACTGCGGACATACGGCTCACTCCCGATCGTCCTGGGCTGAAGGCTTCGTCCCTGGGCACCGGCCAGCGGACCACTTCACTGCGACGAGTCTAGTGCGCCTGAGGCTGTAGGTGGCCGAGGGACGAAGAACGGCGACCAGCGGCCATCGCGAGCCGAGCGACGAGAGCCTGACGATCAGGGTTCGCCAGGTTGCTTCCCGATTCGACCCTCGCGCCGAGCTCGGTGTAGTGCAGGTGACACCGTCGATTGGCAGGCCTGCATCGCGAGGCGACTCTGGGTGATCTAAGGTCGCGCCGGTGCCAAGGATCACGGATCGCCTCTTTGCCGCCGTCTACGACCGGATCTTTGCCCGCTGCGAACGCCAGGGTCTGTCGGACATGCGCGCCGCCCTGGTCGAGCGCGCGGGCGGGGACGTCGTCGAGATCGGCGCAGGCACCGGCCTCAACCTGGATCACTATCCGGACACGATCGGCCGCCTCGTCCTGACTGAGCCCGAGGAGGCAATGGCGAAGAACCTCCGACTCCGGGTTGCCTCGCGGACGGGCGGCGCAGAGGTGCTGATCGCTCCGGGCGAGCGCCTGCCAGTCCCGGATGACGCATTCGACACCGCGGTCGGGACACTCGTTCTATGCACCGCGCCAGACCCGGCCGCGGTGCTGCGCGAGGTCGAGCGCGTCCTGCGGCCCGGCGGCGTCTACCTCTTCATGGAGCACGTCCGGGCGCCAGAAGACGCGCCGCTCGGCCGCTGGCAGGACCGGATCTCCCCAATCTGGCCGCTGATCGCCGGGGGCTGCCGGCCCAACCGCCGCACGGCGGACACGCTCGGCGCGTCCGGGCTCGAGGTCATTGACCTCCAGACGACAGAGATGCCGCGCGTCGCGGGCCCGATCGTCCGCCCGCTGATCGTCGGCGCGGCGCGGCTCGCCGCGTGAGGGATACGATCGCGCATCGGACTCCCGGACGCGGTCCGCGATTGCTCCGTTCGTCGTCGAGGAGATGGCCGCGCGCCTGAGACTGCTTTGACGGACTAGGCGCACGGCTCGCTTCTCCTCAGCTCACGGCTGAACCGATGCCGCCTCCATGTTCTTGGTCACGACCTCCATGGTTCGGGACAGCTCCTCGGTGGGGCTGAACTCGATCACCTCGGTTCCGGCATACAGCACCGGGGTGTGGCCTGAACCGACGAAGTAGGCGTCTCCGGCCTCGAAGACTTCCTCGCTGTCCCCGGAGCGGAAGGCCAACTTGCCCTTGATCACGTAGCCCATGTGCTCGCACTGGCACTCGTCGTTGGGAAGCCCGCTGAAGAAGGGCGCTAGATCTGCATCCGCGGTGTAGGTCTCGAATCCGACCGTCCAGCCGCCGTCGAAGTGCTCGAAGTGGCCTTCGTAGCCCTCGACCGTCTCGTGTTCTGAAGCGGTCTGCTTTGACGCCTTCGGCATCGTCTACCTCCTGATTCGTTGTGGTTGCATTGGACCGTTCGCGGTTTACCATGCACCTTGAACCGCGGTTTAAGTCAAGAGCTGGATCAACAAATGGATGGATTCCCGGAACTGACGATCGGCGAGGTGGCCGGCCGCGCCGGGGTTGCAGCGTCATCAATCCGCTACTACGAGCGGATCGGCCTGTTGCCCGAGCCCGACCGCTACGGCGGACAGCGGCGCTATGACCCCGACGTGCTCGGCAAGCTTGGATTCATTGGTGTCGCCCAGAACGCCGGATTCAAGCTGCGCGAGATCAAGGAACTGATGGACGGCATCGAGGGCTCTGACGGGCTCGGGACCCAGATGCGCTCACTCTCGAGCCAGAAGCTGATCGAGGTCGAGGCGCTGCTCGAGCGGACCAGGGCGATGCAGGGCTGGCTCGAGGTCGCGCAGGAGTGTGGCTGCGCGACTCCCGCCGAATGCACACTCTTCCCCGAGCCGGGCGAAGCGGCCGAGAGCGCCGACCTGGCCGCGCGCGTGATCCGGGTCGAGGGCGGGGACTGTCGCCGCCCCCCCGCCTGAGTTGACTCAGCTGCCGTTCGGGCCGGGGAGCTGCGGTCGTCCGGTCAGTCCCAGCAGCCAGATGTAAGCCAAGGCCTCGCGCGTCTCTGAAGTGGTGTCGCGCGGCGTCCGGACCGCCTGCGCCGTCAGCTCCCATGATGCCGCGACGATGGCCCGGCCGACGAGGCGAGGCGGCGGTGGCATGTCGGAGTCGACGTTTCGCACCCACGCGGCCACGGCCTCGAATCGATCCACGGCGAGCTGCATCGCCCGGTCGCGGTGCTTGAGCCCCTCGGGGCCGACGGCGTGAATCTCGACGAGGAAGGCGCGGCAGGCGAGGGGCCTTCTGCGTCCCCAATCGACCAGCCGCGGTCAGGAAAGCTTCCTGCTTGCTGCGGAACTGCTCGTAGAAGGTGGTCGTCGACGGCATCTACTGCTCCAACCACGGCGGTCGCCAGGCCAACGGAGGGGCGGCGGCGATCACGATGCTGCCCGGTGTCCTCGAGGCCGCCGGCGATGTGCCCGTGATCTTCGACTCAGGGGTGCGGGCGGGTGAGCACGTGGTCAAGGCGCTTGCACTCGGTGCGACCGCGGTCGGCGTCGGCCGTCCCTACGCCTACGGCCTCGCGCTCGGAGGTGAGGCCGGGATCGTCCATGTGCTTCGTTGCCTGCTCGCCGAAGCGGATCTGCTGATGGCGGTTGACGGCTACGGTGCGTATACGGCGCCGTAGGCGGGCGGCGCGGCCCCCAGCCGCTCAGTCCCGGGTGAAGTCCAGGATCAGCTGTGCGACCTCCCGCGGCACGTCGAGCTGAGGGCGATGGCCGATTTCGTCGAGCTCGATCCACTCGGCGCTGGGAATCCAGTCCTCGCGGAAGCGGGCGCGGCCGTCGGCCAGGGCAGGATCACGTCGCCCGTTCCCCAGACGACGCGCACCGGGCAGGCGATCCGCTCTGCATCCAAGCTCCAGCCGTTGGCGCCGGCGTATTCGATCAATCGGGGCAGGCCGGTGCAGCCCGCAACTCCGCGGATCTGGTGCGCGAGCAGGTCGGCCGGAATCTGGTCGAAGTTCTTTGTCGTGAAGCGGGTGGCCGCCCGTCGGCCGCCGGCGGTGGCGACGATCGAATCGGCGTACGGCACCGCAGGCTTGACGAGCTCCTGCATGCGGATGAAGTGCTCGGAACTCTCCGCGAAGGCCTGCTCGGCGTCCGCCCAACCGCCGGCCGGCGCGAGCGCCACGACGCTGCGGGCGCGGCCACGGGAGCCTAGCCCGGCGGTTCCTTGGGCGAACAATGACTCCTCACCCCAGAGGGGGTGTGCTCAGGAGCCATTGTTCGGCGGTGAGCCCGTGACCGCGACCCGGGCCACGGTCGTGATCGTGACCCAGTAGAGGTCGCGGTCGAAGCCGGGGGCCGGGAAGACGACCGACTGCATCAGAGTGGGAACCGGCGCTCGGGCGTGCTCCTCGCCCGTTTCGATGTCGACGACGACGACCTCGTCGCGGCTGCCGGGTGCGGCCAGGCGGCCCAGGCGGGAATGGCGTATCGGTGCGGTGTAGCGGCGCCCGAGCGCGCGGCCGAGCTTGCTGCGGTGGAAGGCCGGCCCCTTGAAGTCGTGGAGCACCAGTTCACCGCTGCCGGCGAAGTGGATCATGTGAGCGGAGTGGTTCAGCTCGCGGCGCCAGAGCGGCTCGAGCCCGCCGTCGAACCTGAATGCCTGCACCACCCCGTTGGCCGAGTCATAGGCGACGGCGATGCGCCGCTGCTCGTCATAAAGCGGCGGGTCGGTAACGGCGCCGCGTGTCAGGCCACAGACCTCAACCCGCTCGTGGTCCGACGGGTCGGCGAGCGAGTAGCGGTGCAGGTGGACGGGGCCCGGCGCCACCCCGGCTCCGCGCATCGTCGTCACGAAGTCGTGCGCGCCGTTGTCGAGAAACCAGAGCTGGCCTCCCCCGATCACCGGATCCCAGCCGTAGCTGTTGCCCGGGACGAGGTACTCGCCGCCCCACCCTGAATCCAGCTCGAGCACGCCTCCGCCCCAGCGAAATCGCTTCACCTCGGTGGCGCCGACCACATAGAGGTCGTCGCCGTCGGCGGAGAGCCGGGCGATCGCCGACTCGCCGACGGCGACGTCGTCGCAACGTCGCTCGAGCGTGTCGGGGTCGAGCAGGACGACTGACGACGGCTCGCGCAGCTCGCGGTCGAAGTCCTTCATCGCCAGCGTGCCGTCCTGGAGGACGACAAACGAGTTGTAGGGGCGCGCGGCCGGCAGCCGTGTCTCGGCCAGGAGTTCGAGATCAGCCGAGAGCCGGAACGCGCCGTTGCCGCAGACCGCGTGCAGTGAGCCGTTCGCGTGAGCGGCCAGGCCGCCGGGCCAGAACGGCCCACCTTCGAGGTCGGGAGAGCGGACGATCAGCTCGAGGGTCAGCGGGTCGATGCGCTCGACCCACCAGCTGGACGGGTCCTCGAGTGGGCGCCTACCGAGCGTATGACGCAGCACGAAGACCTCGCCGGGGTCTCGCAGGACGACCATCGTCGTGCCCAGCGTGTCGCGAACGGCGGTGACTTCGAGGCCACCGCCGGCGCGCGCCCCCAGTTCGGCGGCGCCGTGCACCGAGGCGAGCCGCTTGGGCCCGGCATCTTCGGCCGGCCACCGTCCCGGCCAGAGGCCGGGATGCGAGCGCGCCGCCGTCGGCAGCCCCCGAGCTACAGCCGTCAACTCGGGCCCGCGGCCTCGGCCGAACCCGGGAACAGGGTTCGGGTCCAGATCGTCGACACGGTCTCGAGCACCCGCGCCGGGTCGGTGCGCTGCTCACGGCCGAGAGAGTCGTCGAGGTAGCCGCCGAGCATGCGAAGCAGCGCCCGGGCGACCTCGGGGGCATCCAGCGGAGCGAGCTCGCCGCGCTCGATGCGCAACTCGATCGCGGCCGCGGTCATCGCGATGAAGCCCTCGTTGAGGCCGTTGTAGGCCTGCTCGACGGTGTCGTCGTGGTGCGCGGCCTCGCCGACCGCGTGCACCAAAGGCCCGTTGCGATCGTAGAAGCCGACGAACAGCGCCAGCCGCGCCCGGGCTTCCTGCGGTGTGACCGTCTCGGTCTGCGCCCACTGGGCCGCCACCTCGATGAGCTCGGTGCCGACCTCTTGGATCAGCGCCAGCATCAGCGCCGAGATGTCGTCGAAGTGCCGGTAGAAGACGGTGCGCGTGTGCCCCGTGCGGGCCATCAAGGCGTCGACGTTGAGTTCGCGGAAGGACTTCTGGCGCAGGAACTGCTGAGCGGCGTCGAGGATCTGCTGGCGGGTCTTCTCGGGCGACTGTCGCCGGTTGGGGCGCCTGGTCGCCGCTTCCATCGGCTCGGTGGATGAGGTTTTCATCTCCATCGCTCAGCACCATGTTGACACACTGTCATCAGTCTGGCTATATTAATGACAACGTGTCATCATCGTCAAGCAGAAGGGGATTTCTCGGCGGCGTCGCCGTAGGTGGTCTCACCCACTCCCTGATCGGTGCTCCGCTCGCATCGAGTGCGAAGCGCGAGGTCGAGCGCTGCGTCCCGGCCGCTCCGGGCATGCCGACCGCGGACATCGCGATCTCCCCTGCAGGACGCACGATCTGGAGCGCCGACGTTGGCTCCTCAACGATCAGCGCCCACCGTCGCCGGGACATGGCGCGGACGCGCTCGATCGATGTCGGCGGTGCCCCGCTCGCGCTTGCCATCTCCCCAGACGGTCGCCTCGCAGCCGTGACCACGGCTTCGTATGACCGCCCGGGCCTGACGATCGTCGACCTGCGCAGCGGCGAGATCGAGCGCATCGACGTCGGACCGGAGCCGCGGGCGGTGGCTTTCGCCCCCGATGGGCGCAGCGTCTACGTGACCGGAGGTGGCGGCGAGGGAACGCTCACCCGCGTCGGCGTTGAGGCCGGCCGTATCACGGGGACGATCAAGGTCGGCAAGCACCCGAGGGGACTCGCGGTCATGGCTCGCGGAGGCCGGGCGCTGGTGGCGCTCAACGGGGAGGCCGCCGTGGCGCTTGTCGCTCCGGCGACCCGGCGGATCGAACGGAAGATTTCGACCAAGGCTTACCCGCGCGAGGTCGCGGTTTCGCCCGACGGCAGCCGCGCGCTCGTCACCCACAGCGGGTTCGGCGAGCGCGCGGTGACCGCGATCGACCTGGGCGGCCGACACGCCAGCCGCTCCATCAGCGTCGGCGCCGACCCCTCGGCCGTGGCTTTCTCCCGCACGGGCTCGCTGGCGCTGGCGACGGCTCGCGGCGCTGGAACCGCTGCCGTTCTCAACGGTCAGACCGGACGGCGGCTGCGAACGGTCAAGCTGGGCGGCTCGCCGGGCGCGGTCGCCTTTGCCGGCAAGACCGCCATCGTCGCCGACGCCGACAGCGGCCGGCTGCGGGCGATCCGGCTCGGGGTTCTGCGATGAGCGACGGAACGACACGCCGCGAGGCTCTGCGGGCCGGCGCGTTGGGCGCCGGTGCAGCGCTCGGGGCCGGAGCTCTGGCTCGGGTCGCCGAGGCGGCCGACGCCCCGGCCCGCAAGCCCAACATTTTGATCCTGATGTGCGACCAGGAGCGCTATCCGCAGTGGACGCCCGATCTGCCGCTTCCGGCGCGGGATTGGCTCGACGGCCGCGGAGTCAGCTTCGAGCGCTTTCACCACAGCGCCGTGCAGTGCTCCTCCAGCCGCGCCTGCTTTTGGACCGGCATGTACACGCCGCAGAACGGGATCTTCGGCAACTTCCTGCAGAGCTGGCAGTTCTCACTCGACCCGCGGATTCCGACGCTCGGCGACCTGATGAAGGAACAGGGCTACAAGACCGCCTACTTCGGCAAGTGGCACCTGAGCATGGCCGGCCTCTCGACTACCGAGGGTCCGGTCGAGAACGCGCTCGGCAACTATCTCGGCCCCTACGGCTTCGAGTATTCCGCGCAGTCACCCTCGCTGGAACCCGCGGGCTACAACGACGGCATCTACAACGACCCGCTCTGGACCAAGCAGGGAATCGACTGGCTGAACCAGCACGGCGGCGAAGAGCAGCCCTGGTTGTGCGTCGTCTCGCTGCTCAACCCTCACGACATCGCCTACTTCCCGCGCGGCTTCTCCGCCGACGTCACCCGCCCCGACTGGGGCGCTGAGCTGCCGCTCAACTTCGACGACGACAAGTCGACCAAGCCGGTCGTCCACAGCCAGTACGCCGAGGGCGCTGCCCTGATCCGCGGCGGCATTCGCGACGACGACACCGACACCTGGTTGCGGCTCATGAACACCTACTGCGACCTGATCGTCAACACCGACGAGAACTACGGGGCCCTGATCAAGGCGTTGCACGACTCGGGGGGCATGGAGAGGACCGCGATCCTCCGAACCTCCGACCACGGTGAGATGGCGACGTCCCATCGCGCCGTCGGCAAGGGCCCGATGATTTACGACGAGCAGGTGCGGATGCCGCTTTCGATCTCCTACCCGAAGCGCTTCAGGCACGAGGGCGCACGCACCGCGGCGCTGGCCGAGGCCGTCGACATCGTGCCCACCTGCCTCGAGCTGGCGGGCGTCAAGGCTCCCGTGGGGCGTTATCCGTGGCTGCGCGGCAGGTCGCTGGTGCCCGCGCTCGAGAACCCGCAGTCCAGCCGCAGCAAGGACTTCACTCTCACCACCTGCGACGAAGTCTGGTCGCCGCAGGACTTCTCCGGCGCCGGGCGCCCCTGGAAGCGCCACGTCCGCGCGGCGCTGTCCGGGCATTTCAAGGTCGCCCGCTACGTGGCGATGAGCGGCAAGCCGCAGATTGAGCTGCCCGACGATCAGGACTACGAGCTCTACGACCTCAGCGAGGATCCCTACGAACTGCGAAACCTCGCCGGTGACCCGGCCTACAAGCCGCTGCTCGACGACCTGCTGGCGCGTCTGCACGAGCTCGAAGAGGAGCGTTTCGCGCGGGTCGAGGTTCCCCACTACGGCAACGCCTCGCTGGTCGAGGCGCTGCGACCGGATCCGATCGGCCGCCCGGAGACGCCGCTGGCGGAGGGCGACTCCCCCCGGTCCCCCGTCGCCGGCCTGCCCGGCGCCTATGTCCAGCTTCCGATCGGAGACCCGCATTTAGAGCAGCGCGTCTACGAGAACAGCGGCGGCGAGAAGTTGCCGCGCACCGCTGACGAGTCGCGCGCGGCCGCTGAGGCACGGGCGCGCTTTCGCGCCGCGATGCTCTGCGAACTGGGCCCGGCGCCCCGCGCGGCTGGCTGATGGCGTCGACGCGGAGGGGCTTCTTCGCAGGTGCAGTGGCCTCAGGTGTCGCTGCAGGCGGGCTGACCGAAGCGGCTGCACAGACGCCCATGCCGATGGCCCCCGGCCGCAACGAGCAGAAGCTCGTCCGTCGCGGCCGTGCGATCGCCGTGGCGCCCAATGGGGGTCGCCTGGTTGTCGCCCACGATGGTCGCCGCACGATCGCGATCGCAGCTGGCGGTCGCAGGCGGATCGTCGACGTCGGCGGGCGGCCGGTTGAGGTCGCCGTCTCTCCAGATGGAAAGCGCGCCGCGGCGACGACGGGCTTCTGGGACGAGCCGGGCCTGGCGCTGGTCGGGCTCGCCGGCGGCAAGCCGAGGCGGATCGCGGCGGGACCGGCTCCATTCGGCGTCGCCTTCACCCCCGACGGCAGCCGCCTTGTCGTCAGCGGCGGCGAGCAGGAGGGAACGTTGCAGATCTTTGACTCCCGCACCTTGCGGGTGCTGAACACGGTCGAGCTCGGGGTCTGCCCGCGGGCCCTTGCGCTGACGCGCGCCGGCGACGCCTGGGTTGCGCTCAACGGCTCGAGCGAGGTGGTTCGGGTGGATCTCGATGCGGCTCGGATAACCCGCACGATCCAGACGCGTGCGCTCCCCGATCGGATCGCCGTCTCCGCAGACGCCAAACGGCTGCTGGTCTCGCACGGTGGCCACAGGGCAACGCGTGTGAGCGAGCTCGAGATTCTCGGTGGAGGACAGACGCAACGACGCGCCGGCACGATGCCGAGCGGCGTTGCGTGGGGCCCGCGAGGAACCCGGCTCATGGCACTGGGGGGCAGCGGTGAAATCCTCGTCATCTCTGCGGGCGGCCGCCGGCGCCTTCACGGTGTCGGCGGCTCACCGCGGGGCCTCGCCGTCGCGGGACGACGCGCTTGGACCGTGGACGCCCTCAGCGGGGCGATCAGGTCGGTGAAGCTGTGAGCGCCAACGCCGAACGTCCCGGAGTACTCCCTATAGGGGGCCAGGAGGGACGTTCGGTGGATGGGGGGAGCGCGCGGCGTGAGTTCATCGGGAAGGCGGGGAAGGCCGCGGCGCTCGCGGGGCTCGCGGGGCTTGGAGGTGGGCTAACCGCCAGCGCGGGCGCGGCTCCCGGGCGGGGCAAGAAGCGGCCGAACATCCTCATCCTGATGACCGACCAAGAGCGCCACCAGGATCGGCTTCCCGACGATCTGCCGACACCGACGCGCTGCTGGCTCGACGCCAACGGAACGCGCATCGACCGCTTCCATGCGTCCTCGATGGCCTGCACTCCCTCGCGCACCTGTTTTTGGACGGGGATGTACGCGCCGCAGACGGGCATGTACGGCACATTCATCATCGGCACGCAGTTCACGATGGACCCGTCGATCCCGACGATCGGCGACCTCTTCAAGGAAGTCGGCTACCAGACGGCGTTCTTCGGAAAGTGGCACCTCTCGTTCCCGGGGGAGCCGCCGACCAACCTCGAGGCGCTGCTCGATTTCGCGCAGCTCAACCCGCTCAAGGGCTACGGTTTCGACCACTCGGCGATCTCCCCGCCTTCCGACGTCGGCGGCTACAACGACGGCTACACCAACGACCCGATCTGGACCGGTCAGGCGCTCGCCTTCCTCAAGGAGCACGCCCAGGACGAACAGCCATGGATGTGCGTGCTCAGCCTGCTCAACCCGCACGACATCCAGTTCTACCCGCGTGGTTTCCGCGCCGACTTCAAGCGGCCCGACTACGACGCCAAGCCGGAGCTCTCCTTCTACGCCGAGCCGACACTCGGCGACAAGCCGACGAGCCAACAGAGGTTCCGTGATGTCGTCGCGATCATCGCCGGGACACCGACCGGGCAGGAGGCCGAGGAGGAGTACTGGCGGGGTCAGCTCAACACCTACTACGACCTGATCGTGGGCACCGACGAGATGCTGGGCGCGGCTGTCAAGGAACTGATCGACCAGGGCGTGCTCGACGACACCGCGATCGTGCGCATCTCCGACCACGGCGAACTCGGCTCCGCCCACCGCCTCCAGAACAAGGGCACGACGATCTATGACGAGCAGAACCGTGTGCCGTTCACGGTCGTCTACCCGAAGCGCTTCCCCCGCGGGAAGCGCTCGCAGGCGCTGGGCGAAGCGGTGGACCTGATCCCAACGCTCCTGGAGATCGGCGGCGTGGCCGATCCCGTCAAACGCTGGCCGTGGCTGCGGGGGGTCAGCCTCGTCTCGTCGCTCGAGGATCCTGACGCGCCCGGGGTGCGCGACTCAATTCTTTACCGGATCGACGAGTACCCGGTCACGAATGTTGGGGTCGCGGTGCCAACCTACAGCCACATCCGCTCGATCTACGACGGGCGCTACAAATTCGCCCGCTACGTCGCGATCGCGGAACAGCATTTCGCTGGCGAGGAGCTTCGCGAACGCCAGGAGTACGAGCTCTACGACACCTGGAACGACCCCCACGAGATCCGCAACCTCGCCAACGACCCCGGCTACGAGGCGCTGCGCAAGGAGATGCTCGCCTGGCTTTATGAGCGCGAGAAGGAGAAGTACAGCCCGGTCGAGCTGCCCGCCTACGGGCCGGGCGCCCCGATAACCAAGGTTCCCGAACCCCCCAGCCTCGAGGTAACGAACGGATCGATTCCCAACCCGTGGCCGCCCGGAGCTCCGGGCAACTACCTGGTTGTCCCGATTTCGCAGCCGCAGCCTCTGCGCTTCTTCTACGAGGGCAGCCTGCCGCGCGGCCTGCATGGATCCGGCGCCACACCCACCGACCTCGCCCGCTTCTACTGCGAGCTGATGCCCGGCGCCTGACCCGAGCACCAGATCAACTCGACCATCCAAGGAGAGAAGACAACTTGCTGACTCGAATCAAGCCCCGACTCGTCGCCGACCTGGCCCGCCGCGACATCCCCGGCCCGGTCGACGTCGTCAACCTGATCAGCACGGACCCCAAGCGGTTCTCCTCCTATCGCTGGTATGGGCTGCTGGTGATGCCGGCGCTGTTGCTGGCCGGCGGGCAGGTTCTCTGGATGAGCCGCTTCGAGCGCGCGCTGTCGGGTGAGCAACAGGCAGACAAGCTGCTGCTGGTCCGCTACCCGTCACATCGGCGCTTCCTGCTGATGACGCTGAACCCCTACTACTTCGCCATCAACGTGCTGCGCGAGGCGGGCGTGCGGCGCTTCGAGGCCTCGTTCACGAACGCCACCCGCAGTGAACCCAAGCTGATGAGCCACCGGCAGCTGATCGGGGTCCACTTTGCGTCGCGTGAGGGGAGAGACGGGCTTGCGGCTCTCGAGGAGGCGATGGCCTCCGCCGGCTGCAAGCTCGTCTACGCGACCAGCGCCGTCGCCTCGATGGAGATCCTCGACCCGCCGCTCGAGACCGACCCCAACCCGCTCGGTTTCGCTGAGCTGGCGATGTTCGCGCCCAGCGACGGCGAGCTGCCGGATGACGAACTGCCGGACCTGACCGCGCGGATCGAGGAGCTCACCGAGCGCTGCGCGGTCGCCGTCTACAGGCGCGAGTCGCCGCAGGCCTACCGGCCGTCGTTTCGCTCCGGTGCCCAGGTCGCGAGTGAGCCGGCTTGAACGCGGCTGCTCGCAGAGCTTCGCGAGGGACCGCGGCGACGGTGCTCGTCTGCCTTGCCGCCGCCGGGCCCGCAGTAGCTCAGGGTCCTCGGATTCCGATCCCGGGGCCGCTCGACGGTCCGCTTGCACACTTCAGCGGCCAGCCCGTCAGCGCCAAGCCTCTCAAGGGCGCGCCGCCTGCGGACAATCCAGCGCTGGCGGCGAATGGGCGCAGCGGCAGTGGGCTGGCGCCGGGCAACGGCGGCGCCTCCCCCTACCCCGGACCGCTCGGCAACGGGACCTCACGCCTCACTGCCCTGCAGTTCGGCAGCTGCTCAGCCCTGGCGTTCGACGCCGACGACCGGCTGCTAACTCTCTGCAACGGCCCGATCGGCCCGGCGCTACGTCTACTCGACCCGGTCACGCTGGCAACACTCGCCCAGTTCGCTCTGCCGACCCGACCCAGCGCCGACCGCACCGACATCGGCGGCGCCACCCACTTCATCGTCCGCGCTGACGGCTCCCTGCTGATCGCAACGAACTCGTCGGAGTTGATCGGTGTGGCCGTGGAGGGGGAATCGCTCAATCAGACCGCGACCGTTGACCTGGCGGGCGCGCTGCAGTCTGGCGAGCGACCGTTCGCGGTCGGCGCCGGCTTCGACAAGTTCGACTGGGTCGTCGGCAACCGTGGCACCGTCTTGGCCGTTCCACGTGCCGGCGGAGATGCGCCAAAGGGACTTGCCCTGCGCGAGCCGGTCGCCGAGGATCTGGCGACGGACCCAACAGGCACCTACGTAGTCACCCGCGACGCGCTCTACCGCCTCAGAGCCGGAGCCTCGGGCCGGCCACGGGTCGTCTGGCGCCAGCCGGTTCCAGTGGCGATGAACGACTCCCACTCCGGGCGGATCCATCAGGGTCCCGGCACTCCGCCCGTCATCGTCGCGGGCGGCTACGTGGCGATCGCAGACTCTTCGAATCCTGCGCGAGTGACCGTCGCGCGCATCAGGGGCCCTGAGGACGACCGTCTCGCCTGTGCCACCCCGGTCTTCCCCGGAGGGAAGGGCACCGTCGAAGCGCACCTCGTCGTCGCCGGCCGCTCGGTCGTCGTATCCAACGCCTACGGCTACGACAGCCTGCTCAGCACCGAGGGCGGCAGCACGACCGTCGGCGGGATGGCCCGCGTCGTCGTCGGCCCGCGAGGCTGCCGCATCGCCTGGAGCAACCCCGGGATCATCTCCCCTTCAGCCCAGCCGGTCGTTTCCCGGGCGACGGGTCTGCTCTACACGCTCGAGAAGCCTGCCGGCTTCCCAGACACCTGGAACCTGGCTGCAATCGACTGGCGCACGGGCGCCTGGCGCTTCTCGGCACTGGCGGGTGAGGGACTCGGGCACAACAGCGACGGCGGAGCGGTCGTGCTGGGGCCGGACGGGGTTGCCTACGCGGGGAGCTTCGGCGGGGTTACAAGGTTCGCCGACGGCGGGTAGGGCCGTCGCCCGTTGCTCGGAGCGTGCCCACACATTCCGCACTAACAGTTGGACGCTTCGTGTCGGACCCCCACTTTTCGTCAGGCGAGCGGGCTGGGCGCGTGCCAACCGATCCGCTTCAACGCGCTGCGCGCCGCGTGGTAGCCGCACATCCCGTGCACGCCGCCCCCCGGCGGCGTCGAAGCCGAGCAGATGAAGACACGCTTGTTAGGCGTCGCATAGGGATTCAGCCGCGCCACCGGTCGCGCAAATGCCTGCGGGAAATCGGCGACGCCGCCCGTGATCGCACCGCCGACGTAGTTGGGGTTGTCGGCCTGAAAGTCGCTGGTGCGAGTTGCGCGGCGGGCGAGAACCAGGTCACGGAAACCCGGCGCGAATCGCTCGACCTGCGCCTCGACCACGTCGGTGAGGTCGACCGTCGACCCCGGGGGGACGTGACAGTAGGCGTAGCCGGTGTGCTTGCCCTCGGGTGCTCGCGTTGAGTCGAACTGACTCTGCTGGACGAGCAGCACATAGGGCCGCCCGGGGTGCTCGCCACGCCAGACGGCGGCCTCCCCCGCTGCGATCTCGTCGACCGTCCCGCCCAGGTGGACGGTTGACGCCTGCAGGCAGGTCGGGTCCTTCCAGGGGATCGGCCCGTCGAGCGCCCAGTCCATCTTGAACGCGCCCGGGCCATAGCGGTAGCGCCGCAGACCCCTGACGTAGCGCGGGGCGAAGCACCGGTCCAGCTATATCGGCGAGCTGTCCGGGGTCGGTGTCGAAGAGGAAGACGCGGGCCGGCGGCAGATCGCCGAGCGAACCGACCTTGACGCCGGTCTCGATCTTGCCTCCCTTTGCCTCGAGGTAGCTCGCCAGTGCCGAGGCAAGCGCCTTCGAGCCCCCTCTGATCACCGGCCACTCCGAGACGTGAGCCGTGATCAGGAAGAGATGGCCGATTGCGGTGGTCAGCATCCGCTCCAGCGGCAAGATCGAGTGAGCGGCACACCCCGCGAATAACGCTCGGGCGCGGCCCTCGCTGAAGCGTCCCTGCGCGAGCCCCGTGGCCGAGCGCAGCCCGTTGAGCCCGAACCGAGCCATCAGCAGAGGGTGGTTCGGTATCCCACCGCCGACGGGGCCGAGCAGATCCTCGATCAGGCCGTCGGCATGCGGAAGGTAGGGATTCACCAGCTTGCGGTAGCTCTCGGCGTCGCCACCGAGGCCACTCGCCGTCTGCTCGACCGAGCGCCAGAGCATCACGGCATCCTGATCGTCGAGCGGGTGCGCGACCGAGGCCGGCGGAGTCACCCACTCGAGCCCGTGCTCGGCCAGCGGCAGGCTGGAGAAGTACGGCGAGAGGATCCCCATCGGATGGCAGGCTGAGCACTCGTCATGGGCGAAGCCGGGCAGTGTCAGCTCCGAAGTTCGCAGCCCACCGCCGATCTCACCGGCGGCTTCCAGCACGAGCACCGACGCACCGCCTTCTGCCAGCGCAGCGGCGGCGGCCAGGCCGTTTGGGCCGCTGCCGACGACGACGGCGTCAGGCGCGTCGGCCACGCCTCAGGCTCCCGCGCCCGCAGGTGAGGCCCAGGCCTGACGCCGGCGAAGCTCGCCGACCTCGACCTCGACCTCAGCCTCTGCGCGCATTCCGCTGCTGGCGTCGTGCACCCGATAGTTGACGGTTTTCTTTCCCATCGGCTGACCCTCGACCATGATCACGCGCAGCTCACCTTCATCGAAGCTGCATTCTTGCTGGACCGCGGCAAGAAACTCGGGAGAGGGCACCTCAGGCGTCTCGATCGAGGGCGGCCAGCTCATCCTCGAGCCGGTCCGCGTCCTGCGGGGAAACCGACGGCCCCGCCGACTTGACCCCGGGCTCGCCGCGCCGCCAGCGTCGTAATGCCAGCAGAACCCCGATCAATGCAGCCACCACGACCGACACCGGCACGAGGTAGGCCGCGAGCCCGAACCCGTCGTCATCCGGAAGCGCCAGCACGCTCGGGCCGAAGCGCGCGACGAGTTCGTCCTTGATCTCCTCCTTGGTCTTCCCCCTCGCTATCTCCTGCTCGATGAAGGCCCGTTCCCGGTCGGCGACGGCCGCGGTCGAAAGGTTCAGCGGAGTGCCGCACTGAACGCACATCACCTCGTCCTCGATGTCGGCGAGCGTCGGCGACGCCTCCTGGGCGATCGCGGCAGCGGGCGTCAGCGCCACAAAGGCAACGATTGCCCCGAGCGCGGCGGCGCGGCGGCTCAACTCTCCTCCGCCAGCAGCGCGGGCAACGTCTCGTCTAGCCACTTCTGGTCGATCGGCCCACGCCGAAACGCGGCAATCCGGCCCTCACGATCGATCACGAACGTCTCCGGCATCCCGAGCGTTCCGTAGAGGTCCGCGTACTCGCCGTCACCGTCACGGAGGCTTGGGTAGGTCAACTCGTAGTCGCTGGCGAACCCGAGTGCATCCTCTGGAAGGTCCTTGTAGTTGACGCCCAGCACCGTCGCCCCGCTCGAGCGCAGGCTGCGGTTGAGGTCTTCGAGCAGCGGCAGCTCGTCGACGCAGGGCGGACACCACGACGCCCAGAAGTTGAGCACGACCACCTGCCCCCGGTAGTCGGCGAGTGACTGCTGCTCCTCTCCCCCGAGCACTGAGAGCGGCGCATCAGGGGCCAGCGGTCGTTCCCCGGTGGCCACCGCCTCGTCGATCGCGGTGTCGTCACCCTGGGATACCAACCCGAAAACGAGCAGGGCGAGGAACGCCGTCATCACGCCGATCACCGTAAGCGTCCAGCCCTTGCGCACAGCGGCAGCGTATTGAGGCGAGGGTGGGATACTGCGCCTGATGCTGGCGGGGAGACTGCTGCTGATCGGGGCTCTGGCGATCGCCTTGTTCGGCGTCGTCGCGTCGATCTTTGGTGCCGTAAGCGGCCGGCGAGAGTGGGTCGATCACGGCCGCCGGGCGGTCTACGCGCTGACGGCGACGGTCGCGATCTGCTTCGGAATCCTCGAGATCGCCTTTCTCAGCTCTGATTTCAGCTTCGAACTCGTCGGCACGCACTCGTCAACGACCACCCCCGCCTTCTACCAGGCAACCGCCCCGTGGTCATCGCAGGAAGGCTCGCTGCTGCTCTGGGTGATGCTGCTGAGCGGCTGGTCGAGCCTGATCCTGTTCGTCACCAGGCGCCGCGCACGCGAGATCGTTCCCTGGGCGGCCGCCGTCCTGCTCGGACTTGCCGGGTTCTTCCTGGCACTGATGATCTTCCTCGAGTCCCCCTTTGCCGCGGCGGATCCGGCGCCGGCAGAAGGCGTCGGCCTCAACCCGATCCTGCGCCACCCCGCGATGATGATTCATCCCCCGATGCTGTACTCGGGGTACACGCTTTTCACGATTCCGTTCGCCTTTGCGGTAGGGGCGCTGATCAGCCGCCGGCTGGACGCGGACTGGACCCGCACGGTGCGGCCGTTCGCGCTCGCAGCCTGGCTCTGCCTCGGCACCGGCGTGATCCTCGGGGCTCGCTGGTCGTACTCCGAACTAGGCTGGGGCGGTTACTGGGCCTGGGACGGGGTCGAGAACGCCGCGCTGATGCCGTGGCTGGTCGGTACCGCCTTCCTGCACTCGGTGATGATCCAAGAGCGGCGGGGGATGCTGAAGGTCTGGAACGTCTCGCTGATCCTCGCGACGGGAATCCTGGCGGTACTCGGGACGTTCCTGGTGCGCTCGGGCATCCTCGAGTCGATCCACGCCTTCGGCGCGTCCACGCTCGGCATCCCCTTCCTCGTCCTGATCGTGATCATGATCGCCGGCTCGATCGCGCTGGTCGTTTCCCGCGCCCCGTATCTGCGCTCTGAGCACAAGCTGGATTCACTGCTATCTCGCGAAGCGGTGTTCCTGCTCAACAACCTCGTGCTCGTCGGGCTGGCGTTCGTGATCTTCTGGGGAACGTTCTTCCCGCTGATATCCGAGGCGGTGACGGGCAGGGAGGCGTCGGTCGGACCGCCATGGTTCGGGCGCTTCGTGGTCCCGCTGGCCCTCGTCCTGACCCTGCTCTCGGGACTCGGGCCGTTGATGGCCTGGCGCCGGGTCTCGCCGGCGGCACTGAAGCGTGCGCTCGCCTGGCCCGCCGGTGCTGCGGCGGCGACGCTCGCCGCGCTGCTCGCCACCGGGCAGGCCTCCGGACAACCGCTGGCGACGATCATGTTCGCGCTAGCGGCGTTCGTGGTCGCCGTGGTCGTTCAGGAGTTCCACAGGGGGGTCACGGCAAGGCGGGCGGTCTCCGATGAATCGCCGCCGCGCGCGCTTTGGACGCTTGTGCGCCGAAACCACCGGCGCTTCGGCGGCTACATCGTCCACGTCGGCATCGCCGTGCTGTTCGTCGGCATCGCCGCATCGACGGCCTTCCGCGACGTTCAGGATGTCACCCTCGCCCCAGGTGAAAGCGCCGCGCTCGGCGACTACGAACTTGTATACGAGCGGCCGACGGGCGAGCTCGACATCACCTCGGCCGGGTCGCTCGAGAAGCTCAACCTCGGCGCCGATGTGTCGATCAGCCGGGACGGAGGCGAGCAGATCCAGCTCAGCCCGGCGCGCAGCTACTTCCCATCCAGCGATCCGTCGGCCGGCCCGTTGAGCCGCTACTTCGTCGGCGAGTCGACCAGCGAGGTCGGCCTGCAGGCAAGTTTTCGGCGCGACTACTGGACCGTGGTCGCGCCGGACACCACGCGCTTGGAGGCGATCGCACGGCGCGGCGACGAGGTCTTTGTCAAGGCCGAGTCGCTGCCGGCAGAAGAGCGCGCGGCGGCACTGGGCGAAGCGCTGCGGCGAATGGTCGCCCGATACGCCGGGGAGACCTCCCCCGTCACCTTCCGGGTCCTGATCTCACCGCTCGTCACCTGGATCTGGGTCGGGGCGCTGATCGTCCTCGTCGGTGGCCTGGTCAGCCTCTGGCCCGCGCCCTCCGGCGTCCGCCGCCGAGTATCGGCGCCCAACGGGGACCTCGAAGCGGCCAAGGAGGCAAAGCTCCGTGAGATCCGCGAGGCCGAACTCGACCGGCGCCAGGGCAAGCTCTCTGACGAGGACTGGGGCGAGATCGACGCGACCCTGCGGGGCGAGGCGATCGAGTTGATCGCAGAACTCGACGAAACCCGCAGCAAGGCCGGGGCCGGAAAGGAGGGCTGAAACCCGGCCGCGGGGTTGACTTGTCGACGCCGTGGTGATAGTTCTGGGGCATGAGAGCGGGCGCTGGTGTTGTTAGGCGATCCCCAGCAGCGACAGGTTGGATCTCCGCGTGCTTGGCCGTCGCCGTCGCAGGCGTGGTTTTCGCAGCGCCCGCTGAGGCCGCCAAAAGGTTCAAGACTCCCACCAACTCGAGCCCGATCGTGCTCTCCGCCGACGGCAAGCTGCTCTGGTCGGTCAACCCCGACAACGACAGCGTCGTCGCGATCAACACCAAGACCAACTCGGTCCTGAAGACGATCAACGTCGGCGAGGAGCCGTCCCAGATCGCCGTCGACCCACGCAACGACTACGTCTACGTGGCCAACGCCGCCGACGCCTCGGTGACCGTGATTCGCATCCTCAACGCGAATCCCAAGAGGTTCAAGGCCAAGGTCGCCAGGAACCTCGGCACCAAAGGCACGTTCACGACCGGGTCCGAACCGACGAACATCGTCGCCTCTCCGGACGGGCGGCGCGTCTACGTCTCCAACTCGAGCCAGGACACGATCAGCGTCATCGACGCGACCGAGCGCTTCAAGGCCAAGGGGCGCAAAGGCAAGGGGCGCAAGGGCAAGCAGGTCAGCCCGACCCTGCTTGGCTCAGCGGTGCTCAGGGGAAGCGCCTGCTCGCCCGACCCCGAGTTTCACTTCCAGCCGCGCGGCCTCGCCATCACGAAGAACAGCAAGCAGCTCTACGTGACCAGTTTCTTCTCCTTCCAGCTGCCCGGGACCCAGCAGGTCAACGACCAGGGCCGGCAGGGCATCGTCTGCCGCATCGACCTCAACACGAAGTCCCGAAAGCTCAAGAAGGGCGCCAGGCCGATAGGCAGGATCGGGCTGGCCGCCCAGAACACCGGCTTCCAGATCGACAAGACCCTGGACAACGTGCCCGACCCGACCTTCGCCTGGCCAAATCAGCTGCAGAGCATCGTCATCAACCAAAACCGGGCCTATCTGCCAAACATCGCCGCCTCGCCAGAGGGGCCGTTGCGTTTCAACGTCGACACGCAGTCGTTCCTCAGCATCATCGACGGCGTCGGCGGCAGCGCGCAGGCGGACGCCGGCTCGATCAACATGCACCTCGGGGCACGCACGCCTGAGGCAGGCAAGAAGAAGCTGTTCTTCGCGAACCCCTGGGCGATCGACTTCCAGAACCAGTCCGGAGGCGGAGCCGTCTACGTCGTCTCCGCGGGCTCGGACCTGCTGGTCAAGCTGCGCCAGGAGCCAGACGGCTCGGTCGTCTTCACCAACGGTGAGCAGACGACGCGCTACATCGATCTCAACGATCCCCAGAATCCGGCCACCAGCGGGACCAACGCAGGCAAGAACCCGCGGGGCATCGTGATGAGCGCCAATGGGGCCCGTGCCTACGTGATGAACTTCGTCTCCCGCAACGTCTCCGTCATCGACATGACCACCGACCAGGTGATCGGCGCGATCCAGACCGCCCCGCTGCCGGCGCCCGGATCGCAAGACGAGGTCACCCAGGTCGGTGCCGAGGTCTTCTTCAGTTCGCGTGGCCACTTCAACCGTCCCCCGGGTACGACCGCCTCGACCGACGATCGGCTCTCGAGCGAGGGCTGGCAGTCGTGCGCGAGCTGCCACTTCGACGGCCTCACCGACAGCGTTGTCTGGGCCTTCGGAGCCGGGCCGCGTAAGTCGATCCCCCTGAACGCGAGCTTCAACCCCTTCAACCCGACCCAGCAGAAGATCCTCAACTACTCGGCGATCTTCGACGAGGTCGAGGACTTCGACCTGAACGTGCGCAACGTCTCTGGTCCCGGAGGGACCACCGCCGCCGCCTGCCAGACGCCGCCGCCGGCGACCAGCACCTTCGACCCCAACCACGGCCTGATCATCGGCGACAACAGCGTGGTTGACGACCGGCCCTGCGTGATCAACGCCTTCGCCAAGCCGAACGCCGATCGCCCGCAGGTCACCGTCACGCTGCCGGGCAGCAATGTCGCGGTGCCGGCGCTGACGGCGATGCGGGAGTGGGTGCGACTCGCCGTCCGCACCCCGGAGGGACCGCTCCCCGGCACTCCCGGCGGGCCCAAGGCCGCTGACATCCAGGCCGGGGAAGCGCTCTTCAACCAGCAGGGCTGCGCGAACTGCCACGGCAACGCGCTCTGGACGACGAGCGCCGTCAAGAACTTCGTCTCGCCGCCCGCACAAACCTTCACCGAGGTGCCGGCGACCCTGCCCGGCACCAACCCGGTTGCCGCGCAGTACCTGAACGGGTTCCTGCGCAACATCAACTCGTTCAACATCGGCGTGCCCGGCGCCGGCAACGACCTCGGCAACAACATCGGCGCCGCGGAGAAGGCGAGCTCTGCGATCGTCGCCGGTGTGACGCAACCGGCCCAGGACGGACTCGGCCGCGACTACAACGCCGACGGCAACGGGATCGGCTTCTCCCCGCAGTCGCTGCTCGGCATCGTGGCATCGCCGCCCTACTACCACAACGGCGCCTGCGAGACCATCCTCTGCGTGCTCAGCGACGTCCAGCACCGCACCGGCCTCGGAGCGTCGCCGGATCTGCTGACCAACTCCGCCGACCGGGCCAAGGTCGCGGCGTTCATCGAGTCGATCGACGCCGAGTAAATCGCACCCGGCGGGCGCTCGCGGTAAGGTCGCCCGATGGCGACGATCTCCGCGAATCGACTCGTGAGCACGCTGCCCGCCGACGACACCCACCCCTACCGGACGGGCGCCTGGCGGCCGCAGACGACCGAGTACGACGCGCTCGACCTGAAGGTGATCGGCAAGCTGCCCGACGATCTCAACGGCGTCTACCTGCGCAACACCGAAAACCCGCTGCACGACTCGCTGGGGCGCTACCACCCGTTCGACGGCGACGGCATGGTCCACGCCCTGCACCTCCACGACGGCCGCGCGGATTACCGCAACCGCTTCGTGCGCACGAAGGGATTCGAGGCGGAGCTTGAGGCCGGCGAGCCGCTCTGGGCCGGTGTGACCGAGAACCCCGATCGGTCGCTGCGACCCGGCTGGGGCGCGCGCCGCGGCAGCAAGGACGCCTCCAGCACCGACGTGATCGTCCACAACGGTGTAGCGCTGACCAGCTTCTACCTCTGCGGCGACCTCTACGCGATGGACCCTCGCACGCTCGAGCAGTTCGGCGCTTCCGACTGGGGCGGCGACTTTCCGGCGGACTGGGGGGTCTGCTCGCACCCGAAGGTGGACACCGCCACGGGCGAAATGCTCTTCTTCAACTACTCGACCGAGTACCCGTACCTGCACTTCGGCGTCCTCAGCCCGGCCGGCGAGCTGGTCCACTACACCCGCGTGCCGCTGCCCGGCCCGCGTATGCCCCACGACATGGCCTTCACGGAGAACTTCGTGATCCTCAACGACCTGCCGCTGTTCTGGGACCCGGCCGCGCTGCAGCGTGGCGTCTATGCGCACCGCTGGCACCCGGAGATGCCGTCGCGATTCGCGATCGTGCCACGCCGAGGCGGCGAGCTGGACGTGCGCTGGTTCGAGGCCTCGCCGACCAACGTGCTCCACTGGATCAACGCTTTCCAGGTGGGTGACGAGGTCGTCCTCGACGGCTTCCACCAGGGCTGCCCGGACCCGCGACAACCCGGCGACGACAAGCGGACGGTCAGTTCGCGCTACCTCGATACGAACCAGCTGAAGACCCGCATCCACCGCTGGCGCTTCAACCTGGCGACCGGTGCGACAAGCGAGCAGTTCCTCGACGACGAGTACCTCGAGTTCGGAATGATCAACGGCCGCAACGGTGGGCGCCCCTATCGCTACACCTACGCGATGACGGCTGAGCCGGGCTGGTTCCTGTTCAATGGGCTGACCCGCTTCGACGCCGACACCGCGGCCAAGCAGGAGTGGCGCTTTGATCCAGGCGTGTTCGCGAGCGAATCCCCGATGGCCCCCCGACCCGGAGCGACGCGCGAGGACGACGGCTATGTCCTCAGCTTCGTTATGGACATGAACACGGACAGCTCCGAATGCCAGATCTTCGACGCCGAGGACGTCTCGGCCGGGCCGCTTGCTCGTGTGCTGCTGCCGGAGCGACTGGCCAGCGGAACGCACACGTTCTGGGCTCCCGAAGAGAGCCTGGGCCCGGTGCAGCCCGCCTGATTTCCGTCACATAGAATCCCTGTGGATGGAGGACGAGGGGCGATTCCGACGAGAGGGGATTTCACGTCGACGCCTGCTGCAGGCGGGCGCTGCGACGGCCGCGATGGCCTGGATCCCGGCGTTCCGGGTTCCGGCCGCGAGCGGCCAGGCCACATGCGCTCCCCCGCCCTCGTTTCCCGACGGAATCGAGCTTTACCAGCAGGGCTTCCAGAACTGGTCGAAGCGGATGGTCATCGACGACCTCTGGACCTGTGCGCCTCGCAGCGCCGAGGATGTCGTCCGGCTGGCGAACTGGGCGCACAGGCACGGCTGGAAACTGCGCGCCCGCGGTGCAATGCACAACTGGTCCCCGATCTGCGTGACGCCGGATGTGACCTGCGACAGCAAGGTCGTGCTCGCGGATACGAGGCAGCACCTGAGGGACGTCAAGGTCCTGTCCGGCAAGCTGGCTGCTGTGCGCGCCGACGCCGGGGTAACGATGCTGGAAATGACCGAGCGCCTCGAGGCCGCCGGCCTCGGCTTAGCGGGACTCCCCGCGACGGGCGACATCACCGTCGCCGGCGGTTTGGCGATCGGTGTGCACGGGGCGACGGTGGGTGGCCGCAACGAGCAGCCGAAACCGGGGCAGACGTTTGGATCACTGGCAAACCTCGTGGTCTCGTTGACCGCGGTCGTCTGGAGCCGACGACGCGGCCGCTATGTGCTGCGAACGTTCGACCGCTCGGAGCTCGACACCAAGGCCCTACTTGTCCACCTCGGCCGCACGTTCATCACTTCGGTCACCTTGCGCGTCGGCGTCGATGACAACCTGCGCTGCGTCAGCCACCTCGATATCCCCTGGACCGAGTTGTTTGCCCAGCCCGGCAGCAGCGGCCGCACGTTTGAGAGCTTTATCGAGGACGCGGGGCGCGCAGAGGCGATCTGGCTCCCGTTCACGGAGAACCCCTGGTTCAAAGTCTGGAGCGTGGCACCCTCCATGCCGGCGGGCTCCCGGGTTGCCACGGAGCCGTTCAACTACCCCTTCTCCGACAACATGCCCGAACCGGTCACGGACCTGATCGACGAGATCGTGACGGGAAACGGCGCCGCCACCCCTCTCTTTGGCCAAACCCAGTACGAGGCGGTGGTCGTGGGCCTGACGGCCCTGGATGCCTACGACCTCTGGGGCCCATCGCGGAACACCCTCTTCTACATCAAGCAGACCACGCTGCGTGTGGATGCCCTCGGATACGCGGTGGTGACAAAGCGGAGCAACATCCAGCGTGTGCTCAGCCAATTCGCCGCGCGACACGTGCGACGACTCGAGGAGCTGAGGGCGGCAGGACAGTTTCCCGTCAACGGGCCCGTTGAAATACGTATCAGCGGTATCGACCAACCCGCCGATGTGGGGGTGCCGGGCGCCGAGGCCCCGTCGATTGCCGCAACCTCGCCGCGGCGCGCGAACCCGGATTGGGACGTCACCATCTGGATCAACGTGCTGATGCTGCCCGGGTCCCCGGGCCAGGCGGCCTACTGCCGTGAAATGGAACGCTGGATGCGGTCCAAGTTCCGCGGCTATGCCGTGATGCGACCGGAGTGGAGCAAGACGTGGGCCGCAACCAACGACGACCTCTGGGCGGACGGCCCGACCCTGAAGCGCCTGATCCCACGCAACGCCAGCGCCGGCAGGCGGGCCGACGAGAACTGGGAATGGACGCGGAAGCGGCTCAACCACCACGACCCCCACAGGATCTTCTCCAACGACTTCCTCGATCGGCTGCTTCCAGGCTGACGCCGAACGTCAGAAACCCCCCTCATGCGCGGGTGTTTGCGACGTTCGGCGTGGGTGAAAACCCGGGCGTGAGACCGAGCTTTCGCCAGTACGTCGCCTACGCCGCACCCTGGGACCAGATTCCCGACGACGGACTCGAGCGCTTCGACGAACACGGGTAGCCGCCTACCTCAGCGAGGCGAAGAAGGCCTGGAGCAAGGCGACCGATTCGTCTGCGAGCAGGCCGCCCACAACCTCAGGGCGATGGTTCAGGCGGGGCTCGTCGAGAATGTTGAGGACACTTCCGGCTGCGCCCGCCTTTGGGTCCGTGGCCCCGTAGACGACGCGGGGAACGCGGGCCAGCACGATCGCGCCAGCGCACATCGCGCACGGCTCGAGTGTCACATAGAGGACGGAGTCCGGCAGCCGCCAGCCGCCGAGCTTGCGCGCCGCCTCTCGCAGAACGAGGGCCTCGGCATGGGCGGTGGGGTCGGGGCGAAGTTCGCGCTCGTTGCCGGCGGCCGCGACCACCTCTCCCTCGCGCACAAGTACGGCTCCAATCGGCACGTCGCCTGCCTCCCCCGCGCGCTCCGCCTCGCGCAGGGCAAGCTGCATGAAGTGCTCGTCACGTGCGAAGAAGCGCCGATCAGCCATTGGGGAAGTATCCGCCAGGTGCCACTCACCGTGCCTGGATGGGCCCCGTCCGGACGCACCTGGCAACTCGAGGCCTCGAGGCGTGTTTAGCTTCAGACATGCAGGCGTCCTACTTTTCACGCGGTGCGGTGGCCGCGGCCTTTGGCGCGCTGGTGCTGAGCTGCGCATTGGCATCGAGCGCCACGGGCGCGGACAGCGCAGTTTCGGCGTCGGCCCAGACCGCCACGGCGGCGGCTCCCGGCGAGTTGCTCGTCCGCCGCCACGGAGGCGAGGAGCGGACGATTGAGCTGAAGCCGGGCGCCGATCTTCTGAAGGCGGCGAAGTCGTTCGCAGGCCACGCGCGAGTCGACTACGCGGTCCCCAACTACATAGCCCACGCCGCCGGCCGCATGATCCCGAACGACCCCGGATCCACGCAAGAGGTGTCCGGCTGGACGGTCGATCAGTGGAACTTCCTCGGCGGTGCCGGCGGAGTCGCGATCCCGATCGCCTGGGACGCGCTTCGGGACGCCAACCTGCCCGGAGGCGCGGTGCGCGGCAGGGCGCCGGAGCCGACAGTCGCCGTGATCGACACCGGGATCGCCTACACCTCGGCTCCGCCCTACCGGCGCAGCCCGGACTTCCGGCTTCGGCAGTTTGTTCCCGGTCGCGACTTCGTCGACCGCGATCCGGTTCCGGCCGACGAGAACGGGCACGGCACCCACATCGCCGGAACGATCGCGGCCCAGGTGGATGATTCGACCAGCTTTACCGGATTGGCATACGGCGTTCGCATGATGCCGGTGCGGGTACTCGACGAGTCCGGCGCGGGTACGGCCGACGACATTCGAGCCGGAATCCTCTGGGCGGTCGATCAGGGCGCCGACCTGATCAACCTCAGCCTCGAGTTCGACCCCGGCGTGACGAGCTGCGCCCAGGTGCCGGGCGTCTGCAACGCGATCGCGCGGGCCCGCAAGCGCCGCGTCGCCGTAGTTGCCGCCGCCGGCAATGGTGGTGCCGACGGGCTTGGTGACTCGAGCGTCGCCTATCCCGGCGCGGTCGGCATCGCCGTGGGCGCAACCACGGTCCGCGGCTGCCTCGCCCGCTACTCCAACTGGGGCGGCGGGCTCGACATGGTTGCGCCAGGCGGGGGGCGGGATTCACTCGCTCCGGATTCGCAGTGCCAGGCCCTCTCCGAAGACAACCCCGAGATCGTGCAGCTCTCATTTGCCCCAGGGGGCGGACTGACGAGCTTTGCTGCGGTCGGCGAACACGGCACCTCGATGGCATCGGCGCACGTGACCGGGATCGCGGCGCTCGTACTGGCGACGCGCCAGCTCAACAGGAAGGGTCGGCCGCCGACGGTGGCACGCTTGGAGGCCCACCTCAAGAAAAGCTCACGGCCGCTGGGCGAGGCCGCCCTTTACGGAGCGGGCCTGATCAACGCGCCACTGGCGATCAAACCCCGGCTACGGGCACGGCAGCGCCGCTAGGTCGTGCGAACGATGTAGACGCCGCAGGGCGCGTGATGGGAGATCTTGTTCGGCACGCTTCCGAGCAGGAAGCGCTTGGCGCCGGTCATTCCCTTGTTGCCGACGACGATCAGCCCCGCGCCAACCTCTTCGGCCACGTCGAGCAGCGCGTCAGCGGGGTCTCCCTCCCGAGGGTGGACGGTGACGTCCACGCCCCCTTCACGACCTGGTCCGGCGGCGCCATCGAGAATCACGGTGACGTCCTCACGCGGGCCGACCGCGTAGGCGACGTCCCCGGGCACATCCCCGGCCTCTTCGCGAAGACGTTCCTGGGGCACGGGCTCGAAGGCGCTGACGATGTCGAGCGCCGACCCGGTCGCGCGAGCCAGTTGCGTCGCTTGGCGAACTGCCTCCGACGCTGTTTCCGAACCATCAGTGCCTACAACAATGCGGCCGAACATCTGTCCTCCTCGTGTTGGGTGCTCGCGCGCGGTGATAGTAACCCCCAACGCCCACCCTGTGCAGGCGAGCAGCCTGGCAGTGCCTCAGGTCAGCTTCACGATCGCGATCACCATCGAGGCGATCAGACAGGCGACGAGGATCGTCATCGAGACCTTCCACGAGGTGGGCACGCCTGAAACCTAGCTACCGCCGCGAGACATACCGGCACCGAAGCGATCCTTTGCCACTAGGGTTTTCCCTTCGGATGAGCGGAGGGGCTCCAGCGGGAATCAGACGGTCGGCGCCCGGCGCGCGGCTCGGCATGACTGCCGCCGCACTTGTCGCGCTCGCGGTATGGCTGATGCTTCCGTCGAGTGCCGGCGCCCGTGTCCCGGAGCGTTTCTACGGCGTCGTCACCCAGGGTGGGCACTCCCTGCTGCAGCCCGCTGATTTTGCGCGCATGGCCAACACCGGCGTCGGGAGCCTGCGGTTCGTCGTTTACTGGCCGGCGATCCAAACGACGCGCGGGTCCTGCACCGAAGCCACCCGTTTCGATCCGGGGAACGGATTCCCCTTTGACGACAATCACTGCAGCTGGGCCCAGCTCGACCCGCTCGTGGCCGGCGCCGCGCGTGAGGGAATCGAGCTGCTGCCCTTCCTTTACGGCTCCCCGCCTTGGGTCGATTCGAACGATGGCCTCGCCAAGCTCACCGACCGCGTGCCCCCGGTCGGGACCGCGGCGGATCGAAGCGCCTGGGGGCGGTTCCTCGAGGCGCTGGTGCTGCGGTATGGGCCCAATGGGGTCTTCTGGGACGAACACCCTGAGTTGGCTGGAACAGGCAAGTCGATCTCGCTCTGGCAGATCTGGAATGAGCCCGGCTCGCCCGCCTATATGCAGCCACGGCCGTCGCCGACCGCCTACGCGCGGCTTCTCGACGTTTCTGCTGCGGCGATCCGGAAAACCGACCCCAACGCCTCGATCTTGCTGGCGGGCCTCTTCAACAACCCCAAAGCTCACCTCGGAGGCATGCCGATCGCGGCCTTCCTCCGTCGGCTCTACTACGTCCCAGGGGTGAGCGACGACTTCGACATTGTCGCCCTGCACCCCTATGGCCCGGGCCCGGCGGAGGTACGGCGCCAGATCGTGATCGCCCGGCGGATCCTCAACGCGAACGGCGACCGCGCAACGCCGATCTGGATCACCGAGCTGGGTTGGGCCTCCGACGGCGTCGCCGGCGACGACTGGGTCAGGGGCTTCAAAGGACAGGCGAAGTCGCTGCGACAGGCCTTCCGCCTGCTTCGCGAGAACCGGATTGCCTGGCGCATAGCTGGGGTCAACTGGTTCTCTTGGCGCGACGTCCCGGCGGTTCAATCCTCATGCCGCTCGTGCCCGTTCACCGGACTCGTCCGAGTCGGTGGCACGCCCAAGCCGGCGCTGGCCAGCTTCCGTTCTTTCGCGGCCTCGCGCTAACGGTCGTCTGAGACCGCGACCTGCAGGTCGCCGCGCTTGTACTCGCCGCCGAGCAGCTCAGTCAGCGTGACCATCTCGTAGCCGTCCGCTCGCAGCCCCTCGATCAATCCGGGCAGCGCCGCAATCGTGGCGCTGCGATCGCCCCCGCCGTCGTGCATCAGGATGATCGATCCCGGTCGCACGTCCTCGAGGATCCCGTCGCGCAGCGACTCGGGAGTCTGGTAAAGGAAGTCCTTGCTGTCGACATCCCAGCGCACGGAATTCATGTCGAGCTGGTTGGCGTCAGCGATCATCCGACGGTCCTGAACCCCCTCCGGCGGCCGGAAGTGGCAGGGCTTGAATCCGGTCACCCGCTCGATGATCGCGTTGGTCTCGCCGATGTCCTCGATGTTGGCCAGGGCGGTGTGCGTGGTCGTGTGGTTGCCGATCTCGTTGCCGTCCTCGATCATTCGCCTCAGCATCCACTCGTCGCCGGAGACCTCCCTGCCGACGACGAAGAAGGTCGCATGCACTTCCTGGCGCCGCAGGATCTTCATCACCTCCGGGGTCTGCTGGGATGGCCCGTCGTCAAAGGTCAGCGCGACGATGGGCTGGTCGCGCTCCGCGTGGCGGACGGCCGGGTCGTTGGAACGGGTGCAACCGAGCAGATGCGGCGAGTCGACGAAGGCGGCGTCTGCAGTCGGCTGGACCTTGCCGGGCGTGACCAGCATGTACACGACCATGCCGATCGCAACCACCACCACTCCCAAGGGGATCAACCGCCGTTTCATTCCCCAATTCTTACGAACGCGCTCCCAGTAGAGTGCGCCTCATGTCACAAGCAACCCTTCACACCAATGCAGGCGCCGTCGCGATCGAGCTCTTCGACGACGATGCGCCGAAGACTGTCGCCAACTTCCGCAAGCTCGCGGAGGACGGTTTCTACGACGGTCTCAGCTTCCACCGCGTGATCCGCGATTTCATGATCCAGGGCGGCTGCCCCGAGGGCACCGGGACCGGTGGCCCCGGATACACCTTCGAGGACGAGTTCAACGCCAACAAGGTCGTACGCGGCGCGCTGGCGATGGCCAACGCCGGTCCCAACACGAACGGCTCTCAGTTCTTCATCGTCACGATCGAGGCGGCCGACTGGCTGGACGGCAAACACACCGTCTTCGGCCAGGTCGCCGACGGTATGGATGTGGTCGACGCGATCGAGGGCACGGACACGGATGGACGCGATCGTCCGACCGAGCCGCAGGTCATCGAGCGCATCGAGCTTTCCTAGACCCCTGGTCTTCGCCGCCCCGGATAGGATCGTTGCGGGGGATCTGCCGTAGCGATCGCTGCGCAGATTGTCCACAGCCACAGCGCAATGGAAAGCGACCTGATCAAGGATCTGAGCGTCCCGGTTTTCACCGGGGTGATCGGCTACATCATCAACTGGAGCGGCGTCTGGATGCTGTTTCACCCGATCCGCTTCAGTGGCTTTCGCATGCCGGGCTTGAGTGTCGTGGCGCGACTCTTCCCGCGCAAGCTCCAGGAGATACCTGGGATCGTCCACGGAGGCGTCGGCTGGCAGGGGATCGTTCCCAACCGAGCCGCGAAAATGGGCTCGATCGCGGTCGACAAGGGGATTGCCAAGATCGGAAGCCCGGCCGAGTTCTACAAGCAGCTCGAGCCCGACAAGATCGCGGAGCACATCGTCGCCGTTGCCAGCAGCGACGTACGAGACGTCGTCGAGCGGATCATGGAACGCGAGAACCCGCAGATGTGGCACGACCTGCCCCCCCGCGTCCGCGAGGAGATCCACAAGCGGGTCCAGGAGCAGCTGCCTGACATCGTCCGAGACCTTCAGGACGAGATCGTCGGCAACCTGGACCAATTGCTCGACATCAAGCTGATGGTGATCCGGCGCATGGAAGCTGAGCCCGAACTCGCCAACAAGGTGTTCCAGACGACCGCCAAGAGCGAGTTGCGCTGGATGATCAACTTCGGCTTCATTTTCGGCTTCCTACTGGGAGTCCCGGTCATCTTCATCGCCCACGCGCTGCCGTACTGGTACGTGCTGCCAATCTGCGGCGTGATCGTCGGCTGGATCACAAACCTGCTCGGCATGACCGTGATGTTCTCGCCGGAAAAGCCGATGAAGATCGGGCCGTTCAAGCTCCACGGCCTGTTCATGCGCCGCCAGGAGGAGATCTCCGATGTCTACTCGCGGATCATCGCCGAGGACATCGTCACGATCGGCAACATCGGCGAGGAGCTGCTCAACGGCCCGCGCTCAGACCGGATGCGCCAGATGCTCGAGACCGCGATGAAGCCGGCGATCGACAACGCCAGCGGTCCGGCGCGGATGCCCTTGCGAGTCGCGATGGGGGCGGGGCGCTACGACGCAATTCGCGACTCGGTTGCCGCGGAGACGGTCGATTACACGCTGACGCCGATGCAGGACGCGGAGTTCAACATGCGCCAGTCCGAAAAGGTGCGCGTGCTGATCGGGGCCCGGATGCGGGAGCTGCCGGCGCCGGACTTCGTGGAGATGATGCGCTCGGCGATCAAGGAAGACGAGTGGATGCTCTACGCGCACGGCGCCGTGCTCGGATTCGGCGCAGGTCTGCTGCACCTGGCGATATTCGGGGTCTGATGGCTGAAGCACAGCAACAGAGCGAAGCGAAGACCGGTGGTGGAGCGAGTGCCGGGGGCAACCAGGTCGAGGCGGAGGCCAGCCTGCGAGCCGCCGCACCCGGTTTGGCGAGAATCGCCGCCACGGCCTGGTGGCACACCGCTCAGTGGACGGTCAGCGCGACGGCGCGCGCCTACGGCGGCGTGATCCGCGCCGCCGCCAATTCCAGCACGCCGGGTGAGTTCTTCGAGGAAACGAGCAGCGAGGTCCGCGGCTACGCCCGGCGCTTTCTGGGTCTCGTCGACCAGGAGGGCCGGATCCGCGAGGCCGTCGGCCTTTCCTCGACCGCCGGCGAAGACAAGGGCGGCGACGACTCCCGCTCGCTACGCGCGCGAGGCTCACGCTTGCTCGAGGAGTCAGCCGACGTCCGCTTCATCGAAGAGCTCCACCCGGCCTTCGCCCGCATCCTCGAAGAGATCACCCCCGACGAGGCCCGCATCTTGCGCCTGCTGACGCTCCACGGCCCGCAGCCCGCCGTAGACATCCGCGCCGGACTGCCGATGGTCTCCGACCTCGTCAAGGGCGGCACCTCGATGATCGACGCCGAGGCGGGGCTGCGCCACACGCATCGCCTTCGCGTCTATCTGACCAACCTCAACCGCCTCGGCCTGATCTGGTTCTCCCGTGAGACCCTCGGTCCTCACGACTACCAGGTACTCGAGGCCCAGCCGGATGTCCTCGATGCAATGAAGAAGGGCGGCCGCACTGCGCGAACCGTTCGCCGCAGCATCCTTTTGACCCAGTTCGGCCAGGACTTCTGCCGGACGGTGCTGCCGTTCGAAACCACCGAGATGGATGCACTCCCGGCGAACCCAGACACCTTGGACGCCGAGGCCGAAGCGCAACAGACCAACAAGTAGTCCGGCCGCGCCGGCCCGCGGTCGCAGCGAGGGATGCGGCGACGCGTCCTCGCAAACACAAAACGCCCCGGCCGGGGCCGGGGCGTCGGCGCTTCCTGCAGCCCTGCCGCGCTGCTCAAACAGCCAGAATGCCCTTGAGCTTTTCGAGCGACTCGTTCAGGGCCTTCTCGGAAGCGGTCAGCAGCGGCGCCTCCATGGCTGCGAGCGCGGCGCCCTCGAAGCCGGACTCGAAGGTGACCGTCGTGCTGCCTTCGCCATCCTCTTGGACTTCGTAGGAAGCGCTCAGCTGGGTGCCCATCGGGCCGACGCCGGTGAGCTCGAGTCGTGAGCCCGGGTCGACGCTCGCGATCGTCCAGACGACCTCACCGGGCATGCCCATGATCGTCACGTTCTCCTTGTAGGTTGTGCCCGGCTCGAGCGCCGCGGGCGCACCGTCCGGGAAGCCGACGTGAGTGGCAAGCCAATCGCCGCTGTTGGCGATGTCACTGAGTTTCGCCCAGACGTCGGATGCGGCGACGGGGATGGTCGCAGACTGGCTGATCGATGCCAATTGAGCCTCCTTTGTTGGTGTTAACCGCGCGCATTTTCGCCCTGATCGCACGTATTCACGATCCGGCGCGATGGACCCTAACAAACCGTCGAACCTGATTGTTTCTTCTCGGGCTCAGGAATCGCCTCGTTCCGGCCGATAGAGCGCTTGCGTGGCCACCCTCAGCCCCAAGCATCACGCCAAAAGCCCCGTGGAGGCCGAGCTTCGCGCGACACGCGACCGCTTGGCCGAGGCCCAGAGGCTGGCCCGGCTAGGAAGCTGGGAGTGGGACATCGTCGCCAACGATGTGACCTGGTCGGACGAGCTCTTCCGGATCTACGGACTGAGGCCGGGTGAGACCAAGCCGAGCTACGCGGGCTTCCTGGAGCGTGTACATCCCGACGACCGCTCGTCCGTAGACCAGCGCAATCACAAGGCGTTCGCCGACCATCAACCCTTCGAGGACGTCAAGCGCTGCATCCGGCCCGACGGCGCCGAGTTCCTGATGCGAACCAAGGGCGAGGTGATCGCTGACGCAGACGGAAATCCGCTGAGGATGCTCGGCGTCTGCGAGGACGTGACCGCCGAACTCACGGCTGAGCGTGTGCAGGCGGAGTTGGCCGCGATCTTTCGCTCCAGCGACGACTCGATCATCGCCATGACGCCGGCGGGCGTGATCAAGAACTGGAATCCAAGCGCTGAGAGGCTCTACGGTTACTCGCCGGATGAGGCGATCGGCTTGCATCTCGACCGGTTGATTCCCGAAGAGATCCGGAGCCAGGAGCGCGAGAGACGCGAGCGCGTAGTCGCCGGGGAGCGGATCCCGACCTACGAGACGCAGCGCCAGCGCCGCGACGGCTCGATCTTCCACGCTTCGGTGACGCTGTCGGCCGTGAACGACGCACACGGCAACCTGCTGTCGCTGGCGTCGATCGCCCGCGACATCACCGAGCGCCGCCGCTTCGACGCCCAGCTCGCCCACCTCGCCAACCACGACCGCCTCACAGGCCTCTTCAACCGGCGCCGATTCGAGGAGGAGCTCGAGGCGCGCGTGGCGCTCGCCAAGCGCTACGGATCGGGTGCGACGGTGCTGATGCTGGACCTCGACAACTTCAAGTACGTGAACGATGTCTTCGGACACGGCGTCGGCGACGAGCTGCTGAGGAACGTCGCAACACTGCTTTCACGTTCGCTGCGCGAGACCGACGTGCTGGCTCGACTCGGTGGCGACGAATTCGGTGTGCTGCTGCCCGAGCAGGATCTCTCCACCGCCCGCGAGGTCGCAGGCAAGCTGCTGCAGGCGGTCCGCAACCAGGTACTGACGATCGAGGGGCGAGCCATGAAGGTGACCACGAGCATCGGCCTGGTGACCATCGACGGAGATTGCGAAAACGGCGAGAGCGTCCTCGACGAGGTTGACCGGGCCATGTATCACGCCAAGGACAGCGGCCGAGACCAGATTGCGATGCTGGCACAACGCGGCTCCGCAGTGAAGCCGCACAGCCGGGTGAGCTGGGAGCACCGCATCCGCGAGGCGCTGGACAACGACGGCTTCGAACTCCACTGCCAGCCCATCCTCAACCTGAGCACAAACGAGGTCTCCCAGTACGAACTGCTGCTGCGAATGCGGGGTCCGGACAATCTGGTGCCTCCGGCCGCGTTCCTCGGCGTGGCGGAGCGGCTCGGTTTGATCCACGCCATCGACCGCTGGGTCGTCGCCGAGGCGATCCGTCTGCTGGCTGAACGCCCCGACCTGCACTTCGAGGTCAACCTTTCGGCACGCTCGGTCGAAGACGAGGGACTGATGGCGCTGATCGGCCGGGACATCGAACGCGCGGAGTCGATCCTGCGCGCCTGATCTTCGAGATCACGGAAACCGCAGCGATCTCAAGCATGGACGACGCCAGCCGCCTGGCGGTCGATCTCGCCGGCCTTGGTTGCCGGTTCGCGCTCGATGACTTCGGCGCGGGCTTCGGCTCCTTTTACTACCTCAAGCACCTGCCCGCCGACTATCTGAAGATCGACGGCGACTTCATCCGCTCCCCCCGGTCATCCACCGACGATCTGGTCGTCGAGACCATCGTCACGATCGCTCGCAGCCTCGGCAAGCAGACGATCGCCGAGTTCGTCGAGGACGAGAGCGCACTCGAAGCCGTCCGCGCGCAAGGCGTCGACTACGCCCAGGGGTATTGGATCGGGCGTCCGCAGCCAGTCTGGACTCTGCTGGAGGCCTGACGCATTCGGTTCAGGCTCCCCGCGCCTGGTGAGAACGCGCGCGGGGAATTGACATACACACCGGACTGTTTGTTACTCTGCGGGCCTAACCAAACCCGGGGGTCTGACCCCTGGACGCAACAGCAGCGCGAACTGACAACCCGAAAAAGGGGGTCTGACCCCCCAAGAAAAACGAAAGCAGGCAGCCAAATGGCCAGCACGGCGACCGAGTTCAACCTCGACAAGCTCGGCGAGTGGACCGATCCGATCGAGTTCGAGGTCGACAAGGACCGCACCATCGCTTACGCGAAGGCGACCAACGACGAGAACCCGAGGCACCTCTCAGGAGAGCTTGCCCCACCCGTTTTCGCGATCGTTCCGATCTTCGAAGGCCTCTCGATCCCGACCCTTGCAGTCGTACCTGGCGAGATCGTGATGCGGGTCCTGCACGGCGAGCAGGACATGCACTTGACCCAGCCGATCAAGCCGGGGATGAAGCTCGTCTCGCGCCTGGCGCCCGTCGGGCTGCACTCCGCACCCACCGGGATCACGCTGCACACCAAGTGCACCACCGAGACCGACGGCGGCGAGCTCGTCAACGAGCAATGGATGGTCGCCTTCTTCCGGGGCGTCGAAGACCAGATCTCCGAAGGCGAGAAGGCGCCGTCTCACCGCGTTGAGGCCGACCAGCGCTCGGCAGAGCCGATCGCAACGGTCGAGCAGTCCTACGACGCCGACCAGACGTTCCGTTACTCGGAGGCATCAGGCGACCCGATGCCGATCCACCTCGACGACGGCATCGCCAAGGCGATGGGCCTGCCCGGGATCATCATCCACGGCCTCTGCACCATGGCCTTCAACTCGCGGGCTGTGATCTCACACGCCTGCGACGACGATCCAGAGCGACTCAACCGGCTCGCCGTGCGCTTCTCGCGCCCGGCGCTGCCCGAGCAGACGATCACGACCAGCATCTGGTCCGTCGACGGCTCCGAGAACGGCGGCGCCTCGTGCTCATTCGAGGCGACGAGCGACGGAGGCGACGTCGTCATCAAGGACGGGCTCGCCGAGATCGCCGGCTAGCCAAATCAGACATGACCCGGGGGTCTGACCCCCTTTAGGAATGGAGAACTGACCATGGGAGCACTTGACGGCAGAGTCGCGCTGATCACCGGCGCGGGCAGAGGAATCGGGCGCGAGCACGCATTGCTGTTCGGATCCGAGGGTGCCAAGCTCGTGGTCAACGATCTCGGCGGCGGCAACGACGGCGCCGGCGCGGACTCTGGTCCGGCCGCCGAGGTCGCCGAGGAGATCAAGAGCGCGGGCGGCGATGCGATCGCCAGCACGGACGACATCTCCAGCTGGGACGGGGCGGCAGCCGCGGTCCAATCCGCGGTCGACGAGTACGGGCAGCTCGACGTGCTGGTCAACAACGCCGGCATCCTCCGCGACGCCTTCCTGGCCTCGATGGACGAGGCCCAGTGGGACGCCGTCATCCAGGTCCACCTGAAGGGTCACTTCTGCCCGCTCCGCCAGGCGGCGGCGCACTGGAAGACACGAAGCAAGGCCGGTGAGGAGGTCAAGGCGTCTGTGATCAACACCGCCTCAGCCTCGGGCACGTTCATGCCGAACCCCGGGCAGATCAACTATGGCGCCGCCAAGGCGGGCATCGCCGCGATGTCACTCGTGGCCGCCGCTGAGCTCGGCCGCTACGGCGTGCGCGTGAACGGCCTTGCGCCGGTCGCACGTACCCGCCTGACGCTGGCTACCCCGGGCCCGATCGGCGAGATGATGAAGGCGCCCGAGGACCCGGGCGCGTTCGACGCCTTCCACCCCAAGCACGTCTCCCCGCTCGTCGCCTGGCTGGCGACCGAGGATTGCCCCGTCACCGGCGAGGTCTTCGCCATCCAGGGCGGCTCGGTCTCCAAGCTCGTCGGCTGGCAGATCGGCGACACCGAAACGACCAGCGAAGACTGGACGATCGAGTCGATCGGCGCCGCGCTGGGTGGCGCGCCTGTCGCCTGACGGTGAGGGCATGAAGGCCCCGATCGCCCTTTTGCTCGCGCTCGCGAGCTGCCTGCTGATCGCAGCACCCGCGCCGGCCGCCGCGACCGAGATGCCCGAGCCGCGAAGCTGCGAGGAGGTGAAAATCCAGATGCCGGACGGGACTCGGTTGCACGGCTGGATTCACCACGGTTCCGCCACCGGGCCACGGCCCGTGTTGTGGACGATGACCCCGTACACGAACACCAACTGCCCCGGCCGCGACGCCACCTTTGGCTACGGGATCACCGACCGCGTCAGCTGGGCGCGGATCAGCTACCGGGGCACGGGGGCCTCGGAGGGCGAGCAGGAGCTGTGGGGCCCCGGCGACTATCGCGACGTTCGCAGGGTCGGCGACTGGCTGGCTTCACAGCCCTACAGCGAAGGGCTCGTGCCGGCCGGCGCCTCAGCCGAGGGCGCCTGGATCACCTTCGCGCTCGGGCATCCGGATGTGATCGCCGCGGTCTGGAAGACATCGTGCGCTGACGGCTATCGCGGTTGCGTGCGCTCAGGAGGTTCGCTCGCCGGCGGCGTGGCCGCACTCACCGCCGGCGAAGTCGGCGGCTACATCAACGGGCTTGAGGATCGGCTCAGAAACGGGACGGCCGATCCCCTCCCTCCCCAGCAGCTCGCCGCCCTCGCGCTGAGTGGGCTACCGGCGTTCACTGAGGACACGGACGGGCCTTTCTGGAGCACTCGCCTCGGCTTGCGCTACATGCGCGAGGTGCACGCCCCCGTGATGTTCACGACCGACCTCTACGACTTCGTGCCGCACGGGATGTACCTGGCGTACGAACGCACGGCTCCGCGCAATGCCTGGCTGTCGCTGGGGCTCGGTCACGCGCAGCCCCTGGCTGCCGACCAGCCCGGGAGCACGCTGCACACACTTGTCCAGAAGCCCGTCCGCGACTTCTTCCGCCGCCACGTCTTCTCCGGACCGCGTTCACGCGAGCCGGCACACGTACGGTTGGTCACCAACCTCGGGAGCGCCAGCGGCTACAAGCGCGGCGAGGTGCTTGTGCGAGACGAGCCCCGCTGGCCCCTGCCCGGTACGCGTTGGACGCGCCTGTACATGAGCTCCGCACAGAGCGAGTCGGCGGGATCCTTGAACGACGGCAGCCTCTCGCTCACTCCGGCCGCCGATGGGTCCGAGCCGGCGCCGATGGCGACCATTCCGGGGCCACGCGCAGAGCTGAGGACGACATTCGTCGTGCTCGGCGCCGCCGCCGGCGCCCTGGGTGATCCCTGGGGCGACCGCCTGGTGCGCGCCGTTTTCGACGACATGCGGCTCGACGAGGCAACCGGCCTCACCTACACCACCCCACCGCTCGCGCGTGACACCGAGATCAGCGGCCCGATCGTTCTCACCGTGAAAGCGACCTCGACCGCGCCCGACTTCGACTGGCAGGTGCGGCTGACCGACGTCCACCCCGATGGAAGCAGCGCCTGGATCAGCGACGGGCAGTTGCGAGCGAGCCTGCGGCGCCTCGACCCCGCGCTGTCATCCAGAAACCGTCGCGGCGACTTCACTCGGCTGTGGCACCCCTACACGGTTCACGAGCCGGTTCCGATCCTCGAGCCGGTCGAGTACACATTCGAGCTGGCGCCGACGTCCAACGTGTTCCGGGCGGGTCACCGGATCCGGATCGACATCCAGCCGATCGCTTCCAGCTACCTGGACTCCGGGCGCAGCGCCGGGGTCGGGGTCCTGCAGGTCCAAAGCGGCGGCGGCGAGGGCTCACGCGTGCTGCTGCCGGTGATCCCCAGCCGCTGCCAGGAGGGAGTCGCGGCCAGCCCCGGGATGCAGTTGCCGGCCTGCGGTCCGCGCCTACGCTTCAGCCCCCCGTAGCTCCTGAGGAGTTCCTAAAGGGGTCTGACCCCTTTAGGAATGGCGCTGGGGTCAGGGTTCTTGAAGTGCGGGGCGGCTTCGGACTCAGCATTCGTAGGCCGAGTCGAACGCCGCCGCCGCCGGGAAGTACTCGACCCGCGGGTAGTAGGGACCCAGCGTCTCGCGCTCGGTTCCGCGCTCGGCATTCTGCACGGCGCGGTTGAAGCCCGGCGACGGCAGCATGTTGCGCATGATCATGATCGTGCGCAGGTCCACGCCCCAGGGGATCCAGCCGACGCCACAACCTTGCGCGGTGTTCGCGGGCCTGTCGGCCGCCACCGAGACGGCGATCGTGAAGCGCCCGCGGCGGTCGGTCTCAATCTCCTCGTCGGTCAGGCAACCGAACGTCTGCGTTCCGAACCCGCCGCTGCACATCGACCAGAAGCGCAGCTGTCCGCGGCCCATGCGTCGCTGGCCGTTATAGGTACTCGGAGTCCTCGGCAATTTCGCGCGGATCACGGCCACGTTGCCGTACTCGCGGGAAAGCAAGGTCGAGACGTACTTGTTGTCCGCGTTCTCCCCGAGGCCCGACGGCAGGTTGAGGGTGACCTCCGACAGCGGCCCCTCGAGCGCACCGAGCGCGTCCGTGTCGGTGATGATGTCCGCGTAGCCAGTCGGGCCGTTGACGTAGCGCCGCCAGACCGCGCGTTCACGTGCGAACAGCCCGAGCGCCGGCAAATTCAGGTCCGAGATGCCCAGGCCCGCGAGAGCCTGCGTCACGCCCGGATCGATGAGCGGATCCGGGCACTCGGGGAGTGGCAGGCGCGTCCCGTCCGCCGTGACCAAGGCGAGGTGAGGAGCGGATACCCCTCCGAACGGCCGCTTGCTGCGGTCGGGCAGGTAGATCCGGTACGCCAGTCCGAATCCCGACCTGCTGCCGTCCGCGTTGGTGTCGTAGAGCGTGTTGGGTGGGCCGCCTCCCGGGGGCGGCGATCCGTGGACGATGCGGACCGTGTAGCTGCGCTTGCTGACCATGCGGTTGGCCCCGGTCACATAGGGGTTGCTGGAGCCGGGATCCGCCTGGATCTGATCGTCGCGCAGCACGCTGAGGCTCTGCAACGTGTGGCTGTAGGTCTGCAGCGACATGTAGCGGGCGTGTGGATACTCGCCCGTGATCTCGATGAAGCCGCCCGGAGGAGCGGCCACGACGCCACCGAGGTACTTGGTGGTGACCTCCGGGAAGAGGATGTTCTCGCGGTCGGCGGTCGGCTCGAGAACCCAGGCGCACGAGCGGTCGCGGGCCTCGGCCGCCGCCTGGGCAGGCGCGGCAGACGCCGTCACGGCCAGCAGGCAGGCAACCGCAGACAGTGCAGCGCGCTTCATCTCAATTCGTCAGCTAGGACCCGTCGCGCAGCGACAGCATCCCCCCGAAGGTGGCAAGGTAGGCGGTGCCGTCGGGGCCGAGCGTGAGCCCGGCGTAGTTGTTGTTGTAGGAGATCCCGGTTCCCGCGTACTTCTGCCAGACCGTGCGACCGCTGCGGAAGTCGATCGCGGTCCAGTAGTAGCTCTCCGATCCGTTCGGGTCGGGGTCGCGGGTGTAGGCGTAGATCAGCCCGGTCTTTGTCGACAACTTGGGCACCACGGTCGGCGCGTGGACGTCCGTGTTCTCCCAAACCGTGCGGCAGCCGCTGCCGTCGCGCTTGATGTCGACGCGGGTGAAACCGGGCTCGGTCAGCGCCCCACCCTGCAGGCTGAGCGGGTTCTGGTAGCCGTAGTTGTTCTCGACGATGATCGAAGGGCCGGTCGTGATCAGCGAGTTCTCCGTCGCGCTTGCTCCGGGCGCGAAGACGGGAACCTCGCAGACCTTCCTGCTCTCCCCAGGCTCCAGATCGGCCGCTCGCCTGTAGACGACGACCTGCATCGGATCGGCGTTGTCGGCGATGGCGACATAGCCGCCGCGCATCACGTCGGGGGTCGTGCCCGAGCCTGCGTTGACCTGGCTCGGCTTGTGGATTCCCGAGTTGTCGTAGGCGGCGCCCCAGACGATGCGCGGAACGCCGGCGTCGTCCGCTCGAAAGCGGTACAGGCGCCGGTCGGAGACGATGTAGACGCCCTCGGGAGAAACGGTGAACGAGTTCTGGATCTCCCCTCCCAGCTTGATCGCGTGCACCTGTCCGCTGCGCGGGTTGACCGTTCCGACCTTGCCCCCCTTCTTGGTCACGAACCAGACGAGGCCGTCGTAGTCGGGCAGCGCCGAGGTGATGCGCTCGTTGGGCTCGAGCGAGTTGGTCAGATCGAGGTCCTTGACAAGCCAGAGCTTGCGGCCATCCGGCGCGATCTGAAGCACGTTGATGTGCCCGCTCTTGGTCGGAGCCCAGATGCGGTCCTTGGCGTCGAGGAAGAAGTAGCCGCCCCCGCTGAAGTTCTGGTAGACCCGCGTGCCCGGCGGATCGGGTGCTCCGGGCAACGGATAGTTGGCCATCGTCTCCAAAGTGACCGGGTCGATCACGCGGGCCTGGGGCGGCAGCGCGGCCGAGGGGCAGACACTGACGAGGCGGTTTTGGGAGTCGAAGGCGATCGAGCCGCAGACGGCGGGAAGGTTGAACTGCGAAGTTGTGACGAGACTTCGGCCGAGCGGCCCCGAGCGGTTGTATGCGCCGGTCATCCAGGGGTCGTTGTGGATGTTGCTGTTCGAGCCCGGGGCCATGTACGGGTTGCGCGGCGCGTGAGTGATGTAGCGCGGCGGCAGGGGACGTGGCTGGACCGCCGCCCCACGGAAATCGGGAAGGCTGGGCGCCACGCCCAGGCTCCTTATCGGCTCCGCCGCGGCCGGCTGAGCCAGCACGAGCACGGTGAGCATCGTTGTCAGCGCCGCCGCAAGCCTCAGAGCCCCAAGAGCGTTCATCGGCATCACCCTAGCAAACTAATTTACGACCTGTCAAGTTGTATTCCGCGTAAATAACGGCTAGGATGCGCTGCATAGCCATGGCCGCCACCGAGACAGCCCGTCGTCTACCCCCCGCGCAACGCCGCCAGAAGCTGATCGAGGCCGGGGTCGAGGTGGCTTCCGAGGGCGGCTTCGAGGCGCTCACGCTCGAGGAAGTCGCGGCCCGCGCCGGAGTCACGCGCAACCTCATCTATCACTACTTCCCCGGACGGCCGCCGCGAGCTCTACCTTGCGGTGCTCGATCAGAGCTCGCAGGAGCTCACGGCCGAGTGGTTGATGGACGAGGACGTGCCTCTGGCCGAGCGGCTGGCCCGCAACTTCGGCCGCTTCGTCGACCACGCGGAGCGCGGCACGAACGTCTGGATGCTGACTCGGCAAGCCGGGGTCTCGCTCGACCCGGAGATTCGCGAGATCGCCGAGCGCTTCCGCGAAGTGGTGATCGCGAACATCTCGCAGAACCACATCGGGACCAGCGAGCCGCCCCCACTCGTGCGCGCGGCGTTGCGCGGTTACCTGGCCTATGGAGAGGCGGCGCTCGACGAATGGCGGCTGACCGACGTTCCTCGCAGCGCCATCCTCGAGGTGCTCGGTCGCACGCTCGTGGCGACGATCGAAGCCGCGGTCGAGGCCGAAGCCCGCACCTGACCGACGGAGCGTCAGGCGCGTCATCCGGGTCCGCGGCGATTTGGAATTGACCGTCTAGGATCGGCCGACCTTGGCCGACCCCAACGGAGCAACTGCGGGCAACGGAGCGGGCTTCAAGTGGGCGGTCGTGATCGCCCTTGCCTCCGCCCAGTTCATAATGGTGCTCGACAGCACCGTCATGAACGTGTCGATCCAGAAGGTGATCGACGACCTCGACACGACCGTGACGAAGATGCAGCTGGCGATCGCCACCTACACGCTGACGATGGCGGCGCTGATGATGATCGGCGGCAAGATCGGCGACATCATCGGCCGGCGGCTGGCCTTCCGAATCGGCCTCGGACTGTTCGGCCTCGGGGCTGGGATCACGGCCGCAGCGCCGAACATGACCGTGCTGATCATGGGCTGGTCGATCATCGAGGCGATGGGCGCGGCGCTGATGATCCCGGCGGTTGCGGCGCTGATCGCGCTCAATTACCAGGGCCGCGACAGGGCGATTTCCTACGGGATTATCGGCGGGGTGATCGGCGCCTCGGCAGCGGCCGGCCCGATCATCGGCGGCTGGGTCTCGACGACCTACAGCTGGCGGGTTGTCTTCGCCGCCGAGGTGGTGATCGTGGTCGGGCTGCTGCTGGCCTCCCGTTTCGTGCGCGACCCGGGCCGTGACGGCGCTGCTCCGAAACTCGACCTGGTCGGGGCGCTGCTGTCGGCCGGGGGGCTGGCGCTGGCGGTGCTCGGGATCGTGCAGAGCACAGACTGGGGCTGGATCCACCCGCGCGAAGCCCTCACGATCGGCGGTACCGAGATCACCCCGTTCGGGTTCTCTGCCGTGCCCTTCTTGATCCTCGGCGGGGTCGTGCTCCTGTTCGCGTTTGTGCGCTGGGAGCGGCGCCTCGGGGAGCGCGGGGGCGACACGCTCATCCAGCTGTCGATGTTCCGCATCCCGCGACTGCGAGCCGGCCTCGCGACCACGGCCGTGATGATGATGACCATGAGCGGCGCCTTCTTCGTGCTGCCGCTCTACCTGCAGATCGTCCTGGGCAACGATCCACTCGACACCGGGCTCAAGATCCTGCCGCTGTCGGTCGCGGTCTTCGTGTTCTCGCTGGGGACCTCCCGGCTATCCGCGCAGCTCGCGCCGAAACGGGTCGTGCGGGTGGGAATGGTGGTCATCCTCGTCGGCGTTGCACTGATGCTGCTCAGCATCGAACCGACCCTTCAGAGCTTCGAGTTCCTGGCCTCGATGGCGATTCTCGGAAGCGGGATCGGGATGCTGGGATCCCAGATCGGCAACGTCAACATGTCCGCGGTCGAGGCCGACCAGACGAGCGAGGTCGGCGGGCTGCAGGGAACCGCACAGAACCTCGGCATGGCGCTCGGCACCGCGATCATCGGCTCGATCCTGCTGACGAGCCTGACCGGGGCCTTCGACAACAACGTCGAGTCAAACCCGGACCTGCCGGCTCAGGTTCGCGCCAGCGTCGTCGCGGAATCGAACAAGGAGCTGCAGTTCGTGCCCGCGGACGTGACAGCAGAGCTCGCGCGCAAGCAGGGCATGACCGAGGCCAAGGCCAGTTCGCTCGAGCGGGACTACAGCGAGGCGCAGATCCGTGCGCTGAAGACGGCCCTCGGCGGCGTCGGCATCATCGTCCTGCTGGGCCTGCTGACGGCGACGAGGCACCTGCCTGCCCGGCCGCTGGTTCAGAAGGACGGAAGTCCGGCGGCGGTCGCGTAGGCGCGCGCAGGTCGGTGCGCTGCCGGGCCCGAACCGGCCCGCCGCGCGCATCTAGGCACGAACGACGCACTAAGTACGCCCATTCGTCGCACCACGCGTGACACGCGTGGTGCCATCGTGGACGTATGGCTGTTCAACCGCAATCTAGTTCCAGCATCTGGAACTCAACTGCAGTTGAACGCGTTGTTGCCATGGCGGACCGGCAATTCGGGGTCATCCACTACCGCCAACTAAGAAGCTGCGGGCTCGGCAAGGCAACCATCTCGCGGCTCGTGGATCGCGGTTGGCTTCGCCGCAAGTACCCGCGCGTGTACGTCGTTGGGCATCTGGCGCTACGCATCGAAGGCGAGTTGGCCACGGCTCTGCTTTACGCCGGCCCCGGTGCCGCGCTCAGCCACCTCACCGGGTCGTGGTGGAAGGGCCTGCTCTCCGGCCGGCCACGAGCGATCCAGATCAGTGCTCCCCGCCGGGTGCCCTCCCTTGGTGCTGGCGTTCGCTGCTTTCACCGCCCCGCCCTCGAGAGAGAAATGCACAACGGACTCCCTGTGGTCCCGATCCCCCAGCTTCTCCTCGAGATTTCGACGATGGTCTCCTTCAACTCCCTGCGCTGGGCTCTTTCCCAGGCCACTCACCAGCGCAAGCTCGATCTGGCGGAGATCGAAGCTCGTCTCGGCCGGGGCCACGCCGGCTCAGCCACCGTCCGCGAGGCCCTCGCCCACCACCTGCCCCAGCTCGCCCGCACCCGCAGTGAGCTCGAACGATCGTTCCTCTACCTGTGTGAGGACTTCGGACTGCCGATCCCGGAGGTCAATGTCAAAGAGGCCGGTTGGGAGGTCGACGCCCTCTGGGCGGAACAGTGTGTGGCCGTCGAGCTCGACGGCAAGGGCGCCCACGGAACCGAGGTTGATGTCGCCCGCGATCGCCGCAAGGAACTCGACCTGCGCGCGGCCGGCCTCCACGTCGTCCGCTACAGCTACGACCAGGTCAACAAGCAGGCCGCAGCAGTGGCCGAGGACGCGAAATCGGTGCTCGCCGGGCGTTCAAACGCAATCTAGTTCCAGCATGCGGAACTCAACTGCAGTTGAACCTTATTCCGCCACGGGTCGGCCAGCGCCGCCTAGTAATGGACGCCCGACTTGACCCGCGCGCGGTCGTTTGCGTGCAGGCCGCCCTTGCTGTCCAGCGTCGCGCAGGCCTGGATGATGTCGCCGCTGAGGGCTTCGGCGATGTCGCGGGGGACGTTTGACTTGACCAGGGCTCGCAGGACGGTGACCTCCTGGGCGTCCGGGGGCATCGTGTACGCGGGAAGCATCCAGCCGCGCTCTGAGGCGACCTGGCCGGCGACGTCAAACTCGTCGAAGTTGTTGTCCCCGCGGAGCCTGAAGCAGACGAGCGGAAGCTGCTCGGCATCGGCGCCGATCAGCGCGAAGCGACCGGAGTCTCGCAGCTGGCCGGCCAGGAACTCGGCGTTCTGCTTGAGAGCCCCGATCACGTTGGTGTAGCCCTCGCGGCCGAGTCGGCAGAACATGTAGTACTGGGCGAGCATCACCGAGCTGCCTGTCGAAAAGTTGAGCGTGAATGTGGCGTCGGTCTGCCCGAGGTAGTTCTCGTAGAAGACGATGTCCTCGGGGAGGTCGTCGGTGCTGCGGAAGACGAGCCAGCCGATCCCCGGGTAAACCAGCCCGAACTTGTGGCCGGAAACGTTGATCGAGTGAACCTGCTCGAGCCGGAAGTCCCAGGGGTAGTCGGGGTAGAGGAAGGGCCAGACGAAGCCGCCGCTGGCGGCATCGACGTGCAGGGGGATGTCGAGCTCGCGCTCCTGCTTGACGCGGACGAGAAGATCGTTGATGCCGACGACGTCGTCGCGCTCTCCCGTAAAGGTCGTGCCGAGCACGGCGACGACTCCGACGGTGTGCTCGTCGACCAGGGGTTCCACGTCGTCAGGACCGATGGTGAAACGTTCGGGGCGCAGCGGAATGATCCGCGGTTCGATGTCGAAGTAGCGGCAGAGCTTCTCCCAAACGACATGGACGTCGCCGCCGAACACCAGGTTCGGCTTGGTCGTGTCGAGCCCGGCCGCCTCACGCGCCTGGCGCCAGCGCCATTTCGCCGCCAGCCCGGCGAGCATGATCGCCTCCGAGGAGCCCTGGCAACGGGCGCCGGTCGTCTCGCCGGGAGCGTGGTAGAGGTCGGCGAGCATGCGGATGCAGCGCTTCTCCATCTCCGCCGTCTGCGGATACTCGGCGTGATCGATGAAGTTGGTGTGCAGATTCTCCGTGATCAGCTGCTCGGCCTCGGGCTCCATGAACGTCGTCACGAAGGTGGCGAGGTTGCGGAAGGTGTCGCCGTCAAGGTGCGTTTCCTGACTGACGAGCGAGTAGGCCTCGCGCGCGGCCATGCCGGCCTCGGGGAATTTTGCTTTGGGAACGCCCTCGGAAAAGAATCTGTAGGAGACGTCCTCGTTGCTCACCGGCCCGATGCTATACCCGCCGCGGCGAGCCTCGGGGGCCGCCGTCGGCGGGCGGCTGGAGAAGGACTAGCAGACCACCGTCACGCTGAAGGCGCGGTCTGCGGCCGCGCCATCCGAGTTGCGGGTTTGGACGCCCACGGCATTCGCGGTCGAAAGCGAGGTGCTGACCTCGCCGCCCGGCTCGCCTTCGAGCCCCCCGAGCGAGGCCACGTAGGTGCAAGTGGCGACGTTCACCCCAAAATCGACGACGTAAGAGCCCGCGCCGTTGCGAGCAGAGCTGGTGCCGGCGACCTGAGCCGCCCTCGCCAGCGTCCCGTCGGAGCGGACCGTCGCCCCCAGCACATTTAGGGCCTTGGCCGTCGTCGGCACGGTCCCCAGTGTGGCTTCGTCGACCTTGTTGCCCTTGACGGCGTCGTCCGCGATCTTCGGTGTGCGGACCGCGTCTGCGTGGATCTTTGGCGCCGTCACGGCATTGTTGCGGATGTCTGCGGTTCTGACGAGCTTGCCCCCGCCCGAGCCAGCGTAGGCAGCACTCGCCATCGCCACCATCAGCGCAATCACGCCGATGGTCGATCCTGCTGAAGGAATTCGCTTCCTGCTCGCCAACCCGAACCTCCTTGTCCCGCGTTTTCCCGTACCCCGGTGTACCCGAACAGGGCGGCCTAAACCAAGCAGCGCCCTGATCGGCCGGGTGTGTTCAGCCCTCGGCGACTTCGGCGACGGCGCGGACGTGGCGTCCCAGCTTGCGTGGAGAGAGACTCTCCGCCGGCAGCTCGACGATGAAGGAAATCGCCTTGAGTCTGTGGTTCTGCCAGCTGGAGACGCTGCCCGGGTATGAGCCCGGGTCGCAGTCTCGCGGGCGCAGGCCGGAAATCCGTGCGTATTCCAGCGCGGTCTCCCGGCTTCGGTTGCATGGCACCAGCGTTACCCCCCAAGGCTGGTGGTACCAGACGCTGACGTCCGGCCGGATCCGCATCACAAAGCGCTTGATCGCCTTCGACTCAGGCTCGGAGAACGGAGCCGGTCCCGAGTAGTAGCCGCTGCTCGGCGGTATCTCGGTCCAGCCGAAGCCGAAGTTGCGGTTGAGATCGACGCCGTGTGCGTTCCCGCGTGTGTCGCCCGCGACGCCGTCCGGATTCACCGTCTTGATGGTCCAGACCTCGACGCCCCGGAGGTCGTTTGCCGTCCTGCCGGTGAGGGCGCCGATGATCCTGTGTCCTTCAGTCTCGTCGCCGTGAATCGAGCCGACGACCAGCATCGAGCGCTCGGCCGTGGGGTCGCCCCAATGCTGGGCGACAATCTTGCGGCCCTGTGTCGACTTGCCGATCACCTCGCGCTCTGCCGCCAACGCCGGGGGCGAAATCATGTAGACGACGAGAGCAGCGATCCCTGTCAGCTTCTGCCCCACCGTGGAAGGCTACGTGACGGAGGGGATGATCAACGGCTAAGAAATCGCCTTCAGCGTTGACCTGGCCTGGATATCAGGCTACCGTGGAACAACCGGCAGGCAGACACGAGGAGGGACCATGAGATTCAAGGACCGGCTGACGTTCGCCAACGTCGCCGCCGCAAGCGCCCTGTTCATCGCAATCGGCGGCGGCGCCTTCGCGGTCGGGGCGATCCCGGGGCCCAACGGCGAGATTGCGGCCTGTTTCAAGAAGCGCGGGCCGGCAAAGGGACAGGTGCGCCTGCTGCTGGCGGGCGGGTGCAAACGGACCGAAGTCGCGATCACGTGGAACGTGCAGGGGCAGCAGGGCGTCCCCGGAGTAGCGGGAGCGGACGGGCAGGCAGGGCCGGCGGGAGCGGACGGGACTGACGGGGCCGATGGAGCGAACGCCTCGCCCGATACCCCGGCGCAGATCCTGGCCAAGCTCCTGACGGTGGACGACGACCCGGGAACGACCCTTAACGCAGATCGGCTGGACGGACAGGAAGCGGCAGCCTTCCTGGAGGCCGGCGACAACTACCTGGGAGGGTCCGATCTCCAGGGCACACAGGGCACTCCGACTATCGCCAGCAACGCCGTCGCGCTCGGCAGCGATACGACCGGCAGCTACGTCCAGTCGGTCGGAAGCGGAACCGGGCTCCAGGGCGGTGTCGCCGCTGCAGAAGGCGTTACCCCGACCCTCAGCTTCGACTACTCGGGCAGCGCCACCATGAGCGGTGGCCAGACCGTCTTCCGGCCCAGCGGGCTCCTGTTCGAGGGCAGCACCCCGGATCTCAACGAACTCAGCCTCGTCGCTAACACGGTGACCGCGAGTCGCACGATCACATTGCCGGATGTCAGCGGCACCGCGCTCACCACGGGCAACCTCGATGCGATCACGGACACGGGAAGCCTCGCCGACCTGATCGTTACCGGCAACACCACCCTTGGCAACTCTAGCTCCGACACGGTGACCGTCGACGCCGGTGACACTGTGTTCACGAACGCAACCTCCTCCGCGGACTCGTTAATGCTCGGCACCGTCGTGGGCGGAGCCAATCTCTACCGCTCCGCCGCCGACACGCTGAAGACCGATGACAACCTCGTCGTCGATGCGGATGCCACACTCGGTAGCGCTGCTGCCGACACCGTTACGGTCAACGGTGGGCCTGTGGCGCTGCCGAACGCGACCTCGGCATTGGACGCGCTGACACTCGGCGCCGACACGAACCTGTTCCGGTCAGCAGTCGACACGCTTAGAACGGATGACAGCTTGCTCGTGAACGCCGACCTGACCTCCAACGGCAACACGACCCTGGGCAATTCAGCTACGGACACCATCACGATCAACGCCGGTCCGGTCAACCTTCCAAACGCGACAAACGCCGGCGACGGACTCGTCTTCGCGTCGGGGGCAGACTCGGCGAACCTCTACCGTTCGGGCCCCAACGCGCTTGGGACCGACGACAGCCTGACGGTCGCGAGCGACGCCGACGTGGACGGGAACGTAGTCGTCGGCTCCAGCCTGGCCAACGAGCTGACGGTCAATGGCTACATCGACCTGCCGTCGGGCGCCATTGCGCCGCTCCCCGCTGACTGCACAGCGTCCGACATCGGGCGCATGTTCATCCAGACCGGCGCAACCAGCATCTGGGTTTGCGTGGCCGCGGGTCAATGGGCGTCCGCTGACCTCACACCGTAACTGTCGCCGGAACTCGGGATCTCGCTGGTCTACGCTCATGGGGTGATCTCGCCTCCCACCCGGTGCCAGCGACACGAGTCCGAACTCGGCCACTGGGAGCTGGTTCGGCGAGAGCCTCATCCTGGGCTCGAGGGCATCGTCACCGGCTACTGCGGCTATGACGAGCGCAGCCCGGGACCATTGGTCCGTCGTGAGGTACCCCAGGACCAGGTGACCCTGATCCTCGGGCTCGGACCGGCGATGCGGATTGGCGGCGGCGGTCAATCACCCGCCGAGTACGACAGCTTTATTGCGGCCGTCAACGACTCGTACGCGATCACCGAGTACAACGGCATCTCGCGTGGCGTTCAGGTTGACCTGACGCCGCTCGGCGCCCACATGCTCTTCGGGGTCGCAATGCACGAGCTCTCGGATCTCGTCGTCCCGCTAGAGGACGTGCTCGGGATGGTTGCCCCGCTGCTGGTCGAGCGCATCCACGAGCAGTCCGGGTGGGAAACGCGCTTCGAACTGCTCGACCGGGTGATCGCCGCGCGAGTCGCCGAAGCCCGACTGCCGTCGCCCGACGTCGCCTGGGCCTGGCGGCGGCTGCTCGAAAGTGAAGGGCGCCTGCCGATCGGCGAGCTGACCGCAGAGCTCGGTTGTAGCCGCCGGCACCTGATCGCACGCTTTCGTGAGCAGATCGGCCCTGCGCCCAAGACGGCGGCGCGGATCATGCGGTTCCGCAGAGCTACCCGGCTGCTCTCGCGAGACGACGGCAGCCGCTTTGCCCGGATCGCGGCGGACTGCGGCTACTACGACCAATCTCACCTCAATCGCGACTTCCGCGAGCTCGCGGGCACGGCACCTGGCGACTACGTGGCCAGCGCCCTTCCTGACGGCTTCGGGACCGCAGCCTGACGCAGGTCAAATTCGTACAAGACGCAACCACAGCCGGGGTCTAGTCTGGCCGGCATGACAACCACACCCACACTGTTCCCCGTCCTGCGCTACCGCGACGCCCACGCGGCGATCAACTGGCTGGAGCGCGCCTTCGGCTGTAAGCGACTCGAGATCCACGAAGACGATGACGGCATGGTCACGCACGCCGAGCTCGACTTCGACGGCGCCAGGCTGATGCTCAGCTCAGAGCCCGAGGAGGGCGATCCCCGCTGGGGCGAGCAGGGCAAGATCGCCGGCCGCGGCTGGCTCTATGTCGCCGTCGACGATCCTGATGGTCTCTACGAGAGCGCCATGGCCGCGGGCGCCGAGGTGGTCATGGAGCTGGCTGACCAGGACTACGGGTCGCGCGACTTCAGCGTCCGCGATCCGGAGGGCAATCTCTGGAGCTTCGGGACCTACAGGCCAGGCGCCTAGCCTCAGCGCGCCGCGCTCAGCTCCGGGAGGTGGCGATCGACGTGAGCGTCCACCGTCACCTGCACCCAGCGCCGGGTATCGGCGTCGGCCATCCGGTAGCGGCCGAGCAGCATCGCCTGGTCGGTCAACGGCAAGCCGGCGATCTCCCAGCTCACCGCAAGGCGTTCGAACAGCAGCTCCTCCCGGCGGCTCCAGACGTCGTCGATCGTGGCCGCCTCCCGGCCGTGCGCCTGCTGGAGCTTGCGGATCGTGCCGCGGCTGAGCGTGCACCGGAGGGTCAGGGTGTTGCCGTCGGCATCGGCGTAGTCGCTGGTTTCAACAGACAGGGCGGTATGAGGGGTTCGGTTTGGCTTTGACATACACCGAGTCTGGCAGGGTAAGAACGCTGTGCCCGCCCCTGCAGGGTCAGTCAGTCTCGCCCGAGTCGTAGAACGAGATCTTGCCGCGCTTGGCGTTCCAGCTGAAGTATTCGGCGAAGCCTGCGCCGTCGGCGCTGAAGAGGCCCTCTCCACCGTTCTTTCTGAACGACCCGCCGGCCTGCGTCGCCTCGATCGAAAACGGCCCCTCGCTCGGAGAAACACCAGTGGCGGTGTCGCGAGCGACCTCCTCGTAGCTGCCCCTCTTCTTGACGGACAGCGTGATGAAGACGCGCTTGCCCTTCGAGACCGCGGCGATCTTTGCGGGGATGCCGTCCGGCTTGGCCTTGAGCTTGACTGAATCGAGCTCTTTCTGGGCCGTCGAAGCAGGCGCGGCGAGTAGGAGGCAACCGACGGACGAGGCAAGGATGGTGGCTGCGATGCGAGTCAGGTTCTTGTTCATGCGCCAACCCTAACCGTCCCAGCTCTGAGAGGATCCACCACGTGGGTTTGAAAGATCGCTTCAAACGCTTTCGCAGGGACCTCAGCCAGCCGCACGCTGACGGAATCGCCGAGCTGAACGTCGGCGATCCGCGCTTCGACAACTGGCCCGTGCTGCGCGACTTCGAGGACCTGGAATCAGCCCGCGCCTGGCGACAGCAGCTGACGGACGCCGGCATTGAAGCGGTGCTCACCTCCGACTGGCCGCTGGACGAACATGGCAGAGGCGACATCGCCCTGCGCGTCCCAGACCATCACTACGCCGACGCGAGCAACGCCCTGGAAGCCGATTTCTAGGGCATCACCAGCGCGAATAGGCGCGGCTACTTGATGAACAGGATCTCTGAGTACTTCGGCAGCGGCCAGAGGTCGTCGGCGACGACCTTCTCGAGCTGGTCGGCGACTTCGCGGACGGCGACCATCGCCGTCAGCTGGCTGTCGCGAGCGTAGATCGCCAGGTCGAGCCCCTCGACGCCGTCGGGGTACAGATTGGCCTCCGCGAGGACATCGAGCGCGTCGACGAGGTCATCGGCAAGCTTGCGAGCAGCCTTCGCCTGGCCGCTCATCCCAGCGCTCTCCGCCATCGCGATGTGCCGCATCGCGGCCGGCAGCAGCATCGTGCGGCCGATGGCCGCGGCGGTCTCCGCCTCGATGTTGGCGTTGATGACGTACTGCTCGACCCAGACCTCGAAGCGCGACTCGAGCTCACGCTCTGAGAGCACCTTGTAGTTGCCGAAGGCGGCCACTGTCTGCTCGGCGAGCACCTCGGGCAGCGCATCGCAGGTCGTCTTGAGGTTCTTCAGCCCGCGGCGCTCGGCCTCGGCGTGCCACTCCTCGTCGTAGTTGTCGCCGCCGAAGCAGATCTGCTTGTTGGCGCTGTAGGACTCACCGACCACGGCCGTAACGGCTTGCGCGAGGTCGTCCCAGCTCTTCAGCTTCTCCTCGAGCTTGTCGGTCAGGTCGTCGATCGCCTCGGCGACGATCGTGTTCAGGACCGTGTTCGGGAAGGCCAGCGAGGCGCTGGAGCCGACGGCCCGGAACTCGAACTTGTTGCCGGTGAATGCAAACGGCGAGGTGCGGTTGCGATCGCCGCCGTGCATCGGCAGCTTCGGCAGAACCGGGGTGCCGAGGCCGAGGAACGACCCCGGCTCGTGCGGGTCGCCCTCTCCCGACGCGATCGCCTCGAAGACCGAATCGAGCTCGGCCCCGAGGAAGATCGAGATGATCGCAGGCGGCGCCTCGTTGGCGCCCAGGCGGTGATCCTGACCGATGCTGGCCACCGATGCCCGCAGCAATCCCTGATGCTTGTTGACGGCCTGCATGACAGCCGCGCAGAAGAACAGGAAGTTGATGTTGTTGGCCGGCGTGGCGCCGGGCTCCATCAGGTTGTGGCCGGTATCCGTGCTCATCGACCAGTTGTTGTGCTTGCCGGAACCGTTGACTCCGGCGAAGGGCTTCTCGTGCAGCAGACAGACGAGCCCGTATTTGCGGGCGACGTTCTTCATCACCTGCATCGTCAGCTGCTGGTGATCGGAGCCGACGTTCGAGTTCTCGAACACGGGCGCGAGCTCGTACTGGTTCGGCGCGACCTCGTTGTGGCGGGTCTTGACAGGGACGCCGAGCTTGACCAGCTCGAGCTCGGTCTCCAGCATGCAGGCGAGGATGCGCTCGGGGATCGAGCCGAAGTAGTGGTCGTCGAGCTCGTGGCCCTTGGGGGGCTTGGCGCCGAACAGCGTGCGGCCCGTAGTCACCAGGTCGGGGCGCTCGAAGTAGTACTGCTCGTCGATCAGGAAGTACTCCTGCTCGGGGCCGACGGTCGTGAAGACGCGCTGGGCCTCCTCGTCGCCGAGGGCGCGCAGGGCGCGGATCGCCGACTTGGAGAGCGCGTCCATCGAGCGCAGCAGCGGAATCTTGGCGTCGAGCGCCTCACCGGTCCATGATGCGAACGCCGTAGGGATGCAGAGCAAGGCCCCGTTGGGGTTCTGAAGCAGAAAGGCCGGGCTGGTCGGATCCCAGGCGGTGTAGCCACGGGCCTCGAAGGTGGCGCGGACGCCGCCCGTCGGAAACGACGACGCGTCGGGCTCGCCCTGGATCAGCTCCTTGCCCGAGAAGGTCGCCATCGTGTCCGTGCCTTCGGGGTTGAAGAAGGAATCGTGTTTTTCAGCCGTCAGGCCGGTCAGCGGCTGGAAGACGTGGGTGAAGTGGGTCGCACCACGCTCGAGTGCCCACTGCTTCATCGCCTCGGCGACCTCATCTGCGAGTGCCGGGTCCAGCGACTCACCGGTCGCGAGCGCGGTCTGCAGGCGCTTGAAGGTGTCCCTGGAGAGTCGCTCCTCCTGGACGGTTGCGGAAAAGACGTTCGCGTTGAACGGATTGTTCGCCTCGTCAGAGAGGTCGATGCTTCCCAACGCCTCGCCGTTGATGCTCCACTGGGCCGCCGTGACGTTGTGCTCCCGAAGTCTGGCCATTCCGATCAATTCCTCCTGAAATGGGCGTGCCCAAGCGAGCGCGCCGCGTGCTTGCAGGTCTGCGAATCCAGCAGTCTAGGGATGCAAGCACGATTGCAGCTTGTGCATTCGTATAAAAAGCCGCGGACTCCGTTCGACCAAGTGGAAGGGGGCCGCTCTGTGTGCCTGTAGCGCCTGTCCAAGCCGTTTCTTGGCTCTAGATCAGGGTGATCAACTGCACCTGGAGCTCGCCCATGATGAAGCCGAGCGTGGCCCCGACCGCAATCACAACCTTCTCGTCGTCCTTGAAGGCCGGCCGCAGCAGGTTCTCGTAGGAATCAGTGTCTAAGAGCTTCATCCGCTCGACGATCGTGTTGCGCAGATCGAGTGCCTCGAAGGCGTACTCCTCTGCCTGGTATGCGGTCTTCGGCATCTCCTCGACCACTCGCTGAGCCGTTGACCGCTTCATCTCCTGGTAGTTGCGACCGCCGACGGCGAGCACGACGAAGGGTCGCGAGATCCCTACTTGATCATCAACGGTCTTCTGGATCTCATCCTGGATCAGCTCGAAGAGCTTGTCCGACATCGGTCCGGTCAGCAGGCTCTCGATGATCGCCGAGGGCGTCAGCACGTCCTTTGCGATCAGCGACCCATAGCTCTCGGTGACCTCGTCGCGGCGCTTGTGGAACAGACCCTGCCACTTGAGCCCGAAGAAGCGGGCCTGCTGCTTTGGCCGGAAGATCATCTGGATTGCGAGCCAGTCGGTGGACGCTCCGGTCAGCAGTCCGAAGGCCGGCAGCACCCAGTGGTTGTTCGTGAGCGCAAAGGCGACGGCCTGGACGACGCCGATGTAAAAGCCGAAGTAGAGGCCCGAGCGCTTTATGAACTCGAACTCCGGGGCGCCGATGTCGCGGAACATGCGGCAGAGCAGGGTCTTGTCGCGCACCAGGTTGGAGACGACCATGTGCTTCATGTCGAAGACCTGGTTCACGTTGGCGCGGATCTCGACCATGATGTTGCGGATCACAATCGGCGCCCGGTTGGAGATCCGGTTCATCAGGGCGCGCCGGGCCACTCCGGGCATCGCCTCCCACAGACCCGGCTGATACTGCGAGACGATCTCTTCCGTGATCTGTTCGATCGAACCGCGCAGCGGCTCCTCGATCACCGCCGCCAATTCGTCGGGGTCGATGCGATCGAACAGCTCCTCCGGGGTGAGCAGCCCATCCGTGATCGTGTCGACCGCGATCCCCGCCATCTTCGAGGCGTGACGCGGGACCTGGCCCTGCCAGCCGAGCCAGGGCTTGATCGGGCCCTTGAACTCGAGCGGGCGGAACATCATCTCGATCGCGACGATCTTCGTCACATATCCGATGAACGCCATCAGGAACGGCAGCGCCAGGTAGACCCAGAGCGGCTCGTGCGGGTCGAACTCGAAGCCGGCGAACAGGCCCATGCCGCGCGAGTCTCTCCCGCCGGCAGCCCAATGTCAACCGCCTAAGGCAGCAGGCCCTCGATCACGCCCGGAATGCCCTCGATGAAATCACCGGCGTCCTCAATCACCCCGCCTGCATCGTCGATCACCGCATCGGCCTCGGCGATGAACTCGTCCGAGTTTTCGATCACGTCGACGGCCTCATCGACGGGCAGCCGAGTCGCGATCTCGGTGAGCACGAATGCGACCGGTCCGCTGACCGCACCCGCGGCTTCGGCGTCACCGATCGCCCGCTCGACCCCGGCTCGCACCGCGGCCTCGAGCTCGGGGTCATGCTCGTCGCGCTCGCGGGTTGCGATCTCGATCGCCAGCTCCTCGCGACTGATTCCGAGATAACAGGCCGCCCCGTCCAGAGCCGAAAGCGCGAACTGCTGCGCGATCGGATCGACTCCCGACGGTTCGCGCCACTCACGGGGAGTGCACGGGTCCTGCGCCTGGGTCGGCTCGTAGTCCGCTCCGCCGAGTGCGAAGTACAGGCAGACCAGGGCCGTCGCGAGTACACCGGATGCGACGACGAGGAGCTTCCCCTTGGTTGTCACAGACCCACCCGCCGGCCGGCCAGCCCGATCGGGATCAGAGCCGCGAGCGCAAAGGCGGCGGACAGCAGGAACGAAGCGCTGAAGGCGTGTGTCGCGGCGCGGTCGACCTCGTCCTCGATCTTGGCTCGCAGCGCCGCTTGCTGCGTCCGCTGCTCCGCATCGTCGGGCGGAGGGTCGAACGCGGGGCCCACGATCGGCACCTTGTCGCCGTCCTCTTCGATCTGAAGAGTCAGCCGGTCGACGAGATCGAGCTTGGCGCTGATCGGAAGCGGCGAATCGAGCAACGCTGCCGTGCCGGCGATCTCAGCGTCGTCACGCTCGTTCTCGAGGGCACCGGTGAAGATCGGTGTCAGCACCAACAGGCCGACGACGATGCCGGCGTGGCGAGCGGCGATCGTCCAGCCACCGTGTATCGCCTGCGGTGAGCGTCCCTCGAGCGCCGTCTCTGTCAGCGCTGACAGCGTCAGCGCCAGGCCGACTCCAACCAGGGCCTGTGGAGGGAATGTCGCCACCACGGTCGCCTCGGGAAGCAGCCCAAGGGCGGCAAGCCCGCCCCCGACCAAAAGGGCGCCGGAAGCGGCTCGGGCTGCGACGTCGGGCACACGTCGAGCGAGGGGCGCCGCGAGCAGAGAGCAGATCGGCATCACCGACACGGCGGCAGCCGTGGCGATCGGGGTCAGGCGCCAGCCCTCGATCAAGAGCAGCACGATCAGGAAGAGCGCCGCCGCAAGCGCGGCCGAAAACAGCGCCAGGGCCGCGTTTGCCGCCAGGTGGGGGCGCAGCGAGCTCAGCGAAACCCGCGCAGGTGCGAGGTGTTCGCGCGAGACGATCAGAATCGGGCCCGCGACGAGCAGCGCGATCGGCACCTGGACGAGGAAGATCGACTGCCAGGAGACGAGCTCGGTCAGCAGGCCACCGAGACCCGGGCCGAGCACGGCGCCGGCCGCGCCGGCCGCCGCCCAAAGCCGCGCGGCATCACGCTCGGAATCGCAGACGCGTGGCAGCAACTCAAGCGCAGCGCAGATGGCCGCCGCTCCTCCGAGCGCCTGTACGCAGCGCGCGACCAGCAGCGTTTCGACGTCGGGAGCGAGGCCGCAGACGAGGCTGGCCCCTGCGAAGACGAAGAGCCCAAGCACGGTCAGGCGCCCCGCCCCGACCCTGCCGGCCGCCAGCGCTGCCGGTATGGCGGCGAGCGCCAGCACCAGGTTGAAGGCGATCAGCACCCAGACGACCTGGGACACCGAAACGTCGAGAGAGCGGTAGATGTCGGGCAAAGCCAGGACGACGATCGACGAGTCGGCGAGCACTACTCCGACGGCGACCACAAGCGCGGCGCGAGCGACCCGGTCCCGCTCAGCCATCACACCGCAGTCAGCGGCAGCGAGGTCTGCTCGACCTCTGGGCGCGGCTGTTCGGTGGACTCAAAGGAGCCGACTCGAACGCCGAGCAGGCGCACGGCGCGTTCGGGGCGGTTCTCGGCAAGCAGCTCGAGTGCGACCTGGCTGATGATCGCCTCGTCGTTCGTGAACTCGGAGATGCTGCGCGCCCTCGTCAACGTCTCGAAGTTGTCGTAGCGCACCTTGATCGCGATCGTTCTGCCCTTGCGTCCGTAACGCAGCAGCGAGGACGCGAGGGTGCTCGACTGCTTTCGCAGGACCGCTTCAAGCCGGGTCAGCTCTAGAACATCGGTGTCGAAGGTCGTCTCCACCGAGCTCGATTTGGCCGTGCGCTCGGCGACCAGACCGCCGTCCCGGAAATGCGCGCGCTCGTGGAGGAAGCGTCCCTGACGCTCACCGAAGTGCTGCTGAAGTGCCGTCACAGGCAGGCGCTGCAGATCGGCGATTGAGCTGACCCTGAGAGCATCGAGGCGCTCTGCCGTCTTTGGCCCGATCCCGGGGATCAGGCCAACCGGCTCGGGCGCGAATCGCTGGGCGGCCTGCTCGCGGGTCAGCAACACAAAGCCCTTCGGCTTCTCAGCGTCGGAGGCGACCTTGGCGACCAGCTTGTTGGGCCCGATGCCGACCGAGGCGTCGAGACCGAGCTCGTCGCGGATCCGCTTGACGAGCAGGCCCATCTCGCGGATCGGCGCGTGCACATCCGTCAGCTCGAGGTAGACCTCGTCGACCGAGACCCGCTCGCGGGGCGCGCCAAGCTCGTCGACCATCGTCATCACCTGCTTCGACTTGGCCCGGTAGTGCGCCATGTCCACCGGCACCAGGATCGCCTGCGGACAGCGTCGCCGCGCCTGCGAGGTCGGCATCGCAGAGCCGACGCCGAATCTGCGGGCTTCGTAGGACGCGGTCGTGACAACGGCGCGGGGGCCGCTGCCGGAGATGATCACCGGCTTGCCCTTCAGGTCCGGCCGCCGCAGCAACTCGCAGGACACGTAGAAAGCATCCATGTCCAGGTGCGCGACAAGCCTGCTAGTGCTCACGGGCTGATGCTAGGCGGGGATCCGGCGGACCGAGGCACGATGCGGGATAGTCCCTGCCGATGAGCGAAGTTGCCCTCGTAACCGGCGCGAGCAGCGGAATCGGCGAGGCGACCGCGCGAGCCCTCGCCAAGCGGGGCTTCGAGGTTGTCGTGGCGGCTCGCCGGCTGGAGCGCTGCGAACACATGGCCTCGGAGATCGGCGGCCGTGCTCTCACGCTCGATGTCACGGATTCCCGCTCGGTTGCTCGCCTGCCGGACGAGCTGCCTGAGCTCTCGATCCTTGTCCACAGCGCCGGCGGCGCCCTCGGCCTCGACCCCATCGCCGAGGCCGACGAGGAGCAGTGGCGGAAGATGTACGAGTCGAACGTCGTCGGCGTAATGCGCGTGACCAAGGCGCTGCTGCCCAGGCTCGAGGCGAGCGGCGACGGGCGCATCGTCGTCATCGGCTCTGTCGCCGGCGTCGAGGTCTACCCGGGCGGGGGCGGGTACACGGCGGTAAAGCACGCGGTCAACGCGGTCTGCCGGACACTGCGCCTCGAGCTGCTCGGCAAGCCGATCCGGGTGTGCGAGGTGGCTCCGGGGATGGTCGAGACTGAGTTCTCCGTGGTCAGATTTGACGGCGACGAGGAGCGCGCGGCCTCGGTGTACGAGGGTCTGACGCCGCTCAGCGCGGAGGATGTGGCCGATGCGATCGCGTACGTCGTCACACGACCGCCCCACGTCAACATTGACTACCTCGCGATCAAGCCGACGGCGCAGGCGACTGCGCGGGACGTTCATCGGGCTACTTGACAAAGAGGGCAGTCTGTGTAAAGCTGCTCGACGTAAGCCTTAGCTTTGTCTAGCCCGCCCAGGAGGATTTCGATGGAAGCGACGACCGCCGGAGCCAACCGAACGCTGGAACTCGACTGGACCGATCCGAAGCGCTATCTCTGGCTGCTCGGGTTGGTGGTTCCGCTCGTTCCCTTCATCGCCTGGGGTCTGGTCGAGCTCACAGGGCTCGGAATCATGTGGTGGGCCGGTCCCGTGGTCGTCTATGGCCTGATCCCGTTCCTCGACACGATGATCGGCAAGGACTCCGCCAATCCGCCCGACAGCGTCGTCAAATTCCTGGAGGAGGATCGCTACTACCGCTGGTGCATCTACCTCTTCATCCCGATCCAGTACGCAGCGCTGGCCTTCTGCTGCGTGATGTGGTCGAGCGGCGACCTCGCCTTCTTCTCGGAGCTCGGCCTGGCGATCACGATGGCGATGGTCAGCGGGATCGCGATCAACACCGCGCACGAGCTCGGCCACAAGCGGCCGACGCACGAGAAGTGGCTGGCCAAGGTGGCTTTGGCCACATCGGCCTACGGGCACTTCTTCATCGAGCACAACCGCGGCCATCACGTGCGCGTTGCGACTCCTGAGGATCCCGCCTCCTCGCGGCTCGGTGAGAGCTTCTGGGAGTTCCTGCCGCGGACCGTGTGGGGCAGCCTCACGTCCGGGGTCCACCTCGAGCGTGAGCGCCTCGATCGCCTCGACAAGGGCTTCTTGACGATCCAAAACGACGTGCTCAACGCCTGGGCGATGACGCTGGTGCTTTTCGGCGGCCTGACGGCCATCTTCGGCCTCGAGGTGCTCCCGTGGCTGATCCTGCAGGCGGTCGTCGGCGCCTCACTGCTCGAAGTCGTCAACTACCTCGAGCACTACGGGCTGAAGCGCCAAAAGCGCGAGGACGGCCGCTACGAGCGCTGCCGGCCTGAGCACAGCTGGAACTCCGACAACATCGCCTCGAACCTGTTCCTCTACCACCTGCAGCGTCATTCAGACCACCACGCGCATCCGACCCGTCGCTACCAGGCGCTGCGTCACTTTGAGAAACTGCCCGAGCTGCCCTCCGGCTACGCGACGATGATCGTGCTCGCATACGCGACGCCGGTCTGGCGGCGGGTGATGGATCCGAAGGTGCTCGCCCACTACGACGGCGACGTCACCAAGGCCAACATCCTGCCGCGCAAGCGGGCCAAGATCCTCGCCAAGTACGGCGCCACGGACGAGCCGGTTGAGCAGCCGCTCGGCACCTCCGAGGCCTACGCGGGCCCGCAGGTCGACGCCGTCGCCTACCAATGCCCCGACTGCGAGTACGTCTACGAGGTCGATGTCGGCGCGCCGCGCGAGGGCTTCCCCGCCGGAACCCCCTGGAGCGCGATCCCGGACAACTGGTGCTGCCCTGACTGCGGCGTGCGCGAGAAGATCGACTTCAGGCCGCAGGTGGCCGTCGGGGTCGACGCGTGAGCGCCACCGACACGACGGTGCGCCCCCCTTTCGCAGAGGCCCGGGAGGCGTTGCTGCGCGATACGGTCATCGACGCCGTCGCCGAGCTGGTCTCCGAGCGCCAGTGGGAGGACGTGACGATGGCGGCCGTCGCGGGTCGCGCCGGCGTCAGCCGCCAGACGCTTTACAACGAGTTCGGATCACGGCTCGAACTGGCTCAGGCCTACGTGATGCGCGAGGCGGACCGGTTCCTGGCGGCGATCGAAGCCGCCCTGGCCGAGAGCGGCGATCAACCGCGCGACGCCCTGCGCGCCGCACTCGGCGTCTTCCTCGCCGGCGCCGCCGAGCACCCTGTGCTGCGCGCGATCGCCCTGGGCGAGGGCGGCGACGAGCTGGTCACCCTGGTGACGACCCGGGCCGGCGGCCTCGTCGCCGACGTGACCGAGCGCCTCTCCGACCTGCTGACGTCAAAGTGGCAGGGACTGCGCGGCGCAGACGCCCGACTGGTCTCAGAGACACTCACCCGCCTGGCGATCAGCTACGCCGCGCTTCCAGCCGCCCGGCCCGAGGATACGGTCGAATCGGTGACCACCGTGCTCGGGCCGTACCTGGACGATCTGGTCGCCGCACTCGACGCGCCGTAGCCGCGTCGAGGCCGCGGATTCCTCAGTCGGCTGAGGCCAGCGCCGCAATGTCGATCGCCATCGCCGGTGCCGTCGTCGCCAGGGCTCCGAAGGCAATCGGGCCCGTGAGCCGGCCCTTCGCGACCATCCCCGCCCCCATCACCGTGTCGGCGCTGTCGCAGAGCAGCCAGAGACGGTGCCAGAGTCCGCGGGCCTCGCCGGAGCTGGCGAGGTAGCCCGTGCCTAGGGCGACAGCGCGTACCGCGAATACACGCGTCATGTACTCGAGCTCAGGAGACATCGCCTCCCCCGCTCCGTAAACGCTCGCGACTTTGCGCGGGGCGACCCAGGAAGCCACGCCGAGGACGATGCGAAACCAGGCGAGCCCGTTCATCGCACGCTGCATGCATGGAGACTAAACCCGCGGGGTAGGCTGGGTGTGTGAGCTCGTTGATCCACACCTGTTACCGAATCCTCGAGATCGACAGGTCGGTCGCCTTCTACGAGAAACTCGGCTTCGAGGAGTTGCGGCGGATGCCGATCGGCGACGAGGCCACCAACGTCTTCATGGGGCTCCCGGATGACGGCCCGCGGCTCGAGCTGACCTACAACCACGGCCGCACCGAGCCGTACGAGATTGGCACGGGCTACGGCCACATCGCGATCACCGTGGCCGACATGGATGCGACCCTCGGGCGGCTAGCCGAGGCCGGGATCGAGCCCGAAAAGCCGCCGTACCGGATCCGGGAGGGCGGTTCGCGGCTCTGCTTCGTCCGTGATCCCGACGACTACCGGATCGAACTGCTCGAGAAGGGCTGAACGCGCCTACGCCCGGCTGAGCACGACGACCGGAATCTCCCGCTCGGTGTTCTTCTGGTAGTCGTCGTAGGCGGGCCAGCGCTCGGTCATCAACTGCCAGAGCTCAGGCTTCTCCTCGGAGGTCGCCGTACGAGCTGTGGCCTTGAAGCGGTCTGCCTTGACCTGCAGCTCGACCTCAGGGTTCTCGGTCAGGTTCAGGTACCAGGCCGGCGGGTGGTCGTAGCCGCCTTTCGACGCGACGATCATGTAGTCGTCGCCGTGCGTCCCGTAGATCAGTGGCGTATCGCGGGGCTCACCGGAGCGCCGGCCGGTCGTCGTCAGGATCAGGACTGTGCTGCCCTGCCAGTCGTGACCTTCCTCGCCGCCGGTCTCGCGGTAGCGGTCCACGTGTTCTTGACCGAAAAGCATCAATCAACTCCTCTTCTTCTAGTCCGCAGGGTCCACGGCAAGACTGACAGACGACCACAGTCGACCCTGTCTCTCAGCGCCGAAACGTCATGCTCGATCGCGTTCACGGGCGGACCGCCTCCCAGCGGACGACGTCGCCACGATCATCGGCCGACACCTCGCCGACGAAGGCGAGATGGTCCAGGTAGGACATCGTCATCTCCAGGCCGTAGCCGACCGCTCCGGCTGGGGGGTCGTCGGTGCCGAACGCCTCGGTGATGATCTCGAAGGCGGTGCGAGGTCGCCCGTCAGAGAGGATGCGATTGACGCCGTGCAGCTGGCTCTGCACCTCGCGCCGGTAGCCGCGTACGCGGGACGCGAACTCCCTGACGGGTCGTCCGTGCCCGGCGAGGCAGAGCCCGACGTCGACGTCCTCGATCAGATCGAGGCTGCAGAGCATCTCCCCCACCGGGTCGGGACTGTGGCCGTGATCGAAGTACAGGAATACCTTGCCGCCGATCATGTCGCCACTCAGCATCAGGCGCCGCTCGGGCTGGTGGAAAACGACATGCGAGGGAGCGTGGCCCGGCGTCTCGTATGTCACCCAGGTGCCGAGGTCGGTCTCGAACTCGACGCCGGAGACCAGGTCAGCCGCTGCCTCGACGATCCCGTCGATGCCGGTCTCCGAATCGCGGCGCAGGGCGTCCATCTCGGTGATCAGGGGCTCTGGCACACCGTGGCGGCGCGCCCCTGCGAGGCGCTTGTCGAGGGCCTCGCCGGGATCGTCGATCCAGGGTCGCATGTGGTCCCAGGCGGGGTGGATCCAGACCGGCGCCCCGGTGCGTTCGGCGACCGAAGCAGCGCACCCGAAGTGATCCGAGTGCGAGTGCGTGACCACGATCAGCGAGACTTGGTCGAGGCGAAGGCCCGCCTGCGCGAGGCCGAACTCGAGCTGTCGCAGGCCATCGCTGCCACCGAAGCCGGTGTCGACCAGCACAATGCCGTCGCCGGCCGCAAGCGCATAGGCGTTGCCGTGAGGAGTCGCCTGCCAGGGAAGCGGCACGCGTATCCGCCAAAGTCCCGGCAGCACCTTCTCGGCCTTGGCGATGTTCGGTTTTGTGGGGCGTGAGCTCAGGACATCACCGGGTCGCGCTTCGCACCCAGTACCGACGAGATCTGCTCAGCGCTCACGCAACAGCCTCGGCCGCGTCGAGCTGTCGCTCGATCAGGTCGAGGCCCGCGTCCCAGAAATCCGGGTCGGTGAGATCTACGCCGACGATCTTGCCGAGCTCCTCGGGAGGCATCGAGCCTCCGGCCCTGAGCAGCTCCAGGTAGGAGGGGACGAATTCCGGGCCCTCCTCCTCGAACCGGCGATAGACCGACAGGGCCAGCAGGTGCCCGTAGGCATAGGCGTAGACGTAGCCGGGTGTGTCGATGAAGTGCGGGATGTAGGACCACCAGGAGCCGTAGTCTTGGGAGGGCTCGACCGAGTCGCCGAGCAGATCGGCCTGGGTGGCCATCCAGGCGTCGCGGTAGGAGTCGAGGGAGAGCTCACCCGATTCGCGGCGCTCGGTATGGATGCGATTCTCGAAGCGGTTCATCGCCACCTGGCGGAAGACGGCGGCGACGGCGCCGTCCAGCGACTCAGCGAGCAGCGAGAGCCGGGCCGGATTATCCGGCGCCTCGGAGAGCAGGCGCTCGAGCACGATCGTCTCGCCGAAGATCGAAGCTGTCTCGGCGACCGTCAGGGGAGTCGAGAAATGGAAGGTGCCCTGCGGGCGAGCGAGCGAGGCGTGGACGCCGTGGCCGAGCTCGTGGGCCATCGTCAATGCGTCACCCGGGCGCGAGGTGTAGTTGAGCATCACGTAGGGGTGCGCGGACGGCGTCACGTAGGCGCAGAAGGCGCCCCCGCGCTTGCCGGGGGCCGGCGGCGCGTCGATGTAGTTGCCGTCGAAGAACTCGCCCGCCGCGGCTCCGAGCTCGGTCGAGAAGGCGCTGTAGCAATCGAGCACCAGCTCCTTGGCCTCCGGGTAGGGCAGCGTGCGCTCGGTCTCCGCGACAGGCGCCATGCGGTCGTAGTAGGCGAGCTTGTCGAGTCCGAGGATGCGGGCCTTGAGCCGGTACCAGCGCCGTGCCAGCTCGTAGCGGCCCACGACCGCGTCGATCAGCGCCGCCACCGACTCGTCCGAGGCTTCATTGGCGAGGTTGCGAGCCGCCAGCCAGTGATCGTACGTGCGCAACCGGTCCTTCGTCGATTTGTCCTGGAGAAGGGTGTTGAAGATGTAGGCGCGGGTCCGCAGCCCCGGCTCGAGCGCCGCGGTGATCCCGGCCGCCGCATCGGCCCGCTGCTCGCGGTCGGGCGACTGCATGCGGCTGAGCGCCTCCTCGAAACCCGCCGGCTCGTCGCGGTCGGAAAGCTCCACGGTCAGTGCCGAAATCTGCTCCGTGAAGAGCCGCCGGAAGGCGGAGCTGCCGGTCACGTCGAGCTCGGTGACGACCTTTTCCTCAGGCTCGCTCAGCTGGTGCGGCAGGTAGCGGCGCAGCATCCTCAGGTAGTGCGCGCAGAAGGCCAGCTCGTCGGCCGCCAGCAGCTCCTCGGCGCGCTCGGAGGCCAGCTCGTTCCACTCCAGGTTGAAAAAGAGCAGCGCGGTCTCGATGCCCGCCTCGAGCTCCTGGGCTCGCTGCAGGAGCGCCCCGCGCTCCGGATCGGTGGTGTCGACCGTGAAGCTCAGCATCGCGTAGTAGCCGGCCCGGGCGCCGAGGTCGTGGATCGCCTCGAGCTCGCGCATCGCCGCTGCGAGTGATCCGGCATCGAGCTCAGCGACGTTGCCTCTGTGAGCCACCGCAAAAGCGTCAGCACGGGTCTGCGCCTCGGCGAGCAGCTGTGGGACACCGCCCGCGCCCTTGCCGCCGACCAGGGGTTCGAGATCCCAGCGGGCGTCCTCGAGCGCGTCGGGCGCTGCCGTCTCAGGGGTTGCACTCATGAGGCGGGAACGATACGGGAGGCGAGACTTCGCCCTACGACCAGCGGCTCGTCACGACCTTCTTGCGGGTGTAGAACTCGACCGCGTCGCGACCGTTGGCGTGGAGATCACCGTCAATCGATGCCTTCCAGCCGGAGAACGGGAACCAGGCCACCGGCGCGGCGACGCCGACGTTGACGCCGACCATCCCGGCGGCGACGCTGTAGCGGTACTCACGCGCCGCCTCGCCCGACGAGGTGAAGATCACCGAGGCGTTGCCGTACCGGGAGTCGTTGACGAGCTCGATCGCTCCCTCCAGGTCAGACGCCCGCAGCACGGTCAAGACAGGCCCGAACAGCTCTTCGCGCACGGCCCGTGACTCGGGCGGGGCGTTGTCGATGATCGTCGGGCCCACCTCCGCGCCGCCGGGCCCGCCGTCACCGCGTCCATCCAGAACCAGCTCGGCCCCGTCGGCGAGCGCCTGCTCGATCTCGGCCTCGACCCGCGTGCGTGCGTCAGGGCCGACCAGTGGGCATACGTCGGTCGTCGGATCCGCGCCGGAGCCGACTCGAAGCTGGCGGGCTCCGGCGACGATCCGCTCCAGGGATTCGGCCTGTTCACCGGCCGAGCCGACCAGGACCAGCAGCGATCCGGCGAGACAGCGCTGACCGGCCGCACCGAAGCCCGAGCTCAGCACCCCCTTGACCATCAGCCCGGGTTCGGCGTCCGGCATCACGACCATCGCGTTCTTGGCGCCCCCGAGGGCCTGCACGCGCTTGCCGTGCTGCGCGCCTTCTGTCGCGATCAGACGCGCGGTCGAGGCCTGACCCACAAAGGAGATCGCATCGATCCGCGGCTCGCTCCAGATCGCCTCGACGGCCTCGCGCCCGCCGTGGACGAGGTTGCAAACCCCGGTCGGAATCTCGTCGATCTCGTCGATCAGCTCGAAGATCAGCTCGGAGGGCCGCGGGTCTCGCTCCGACGGCTTGAGGATGAACGTGTTCCCGGTCGCGATCGCGAAGGGCAGGAACCAGAGCGGGATCATCGCCGGGAAGTTGAACGGGGTGATCGCGGCGACAACCCCGACCGGCTGGCGGACCATCTCGACATCGACCCCGCGGGCGACACCCTCGAGGTTCTCTCCCTTGAGCAGGTGCGGCGCCGCGATCGCGGATTCGACGGATTCGATCCCCCTGCCGACCTCGGCGTCGGCGTCAGCGAGGGTCTTACCCATGTCGGCTGTGACCAGAGCCGCCAGATCGGACCGGCGTGCGGCCAGGGCTTCGCGAAGCGCGATCAGGGCTCCGCCGCGCGCCTGCGGCGAAGTCGCTCGCCACGAAGGCTGCGCCTCGGTGGCGGCCCTTGCAGCCGCCTCGACGTCGGACGCGTTCGAAAGCGGCACTCGAGCGGCCAGCTCGCCGCTGGCTGGATCGCGATCATCGAGCGTCTCGGCAGCGCCGGCCTCGACCCAGGCTCCGTCGACGTAGTTGCGCAGGGTGGCGACCTCCGCGGTCTCCAGATGAGCCGGCGCTTCGGATTCGGCGAAGGTCATGTTCTGTATTCCAGCAGAAGCGCCTACCCCGGCACAAGGGCCGGGTCATCCTCATGAGCCCGGAAGAACTCGACCATCGGCTCGACGTAGCTGCGAAACCCGGGCGGAGCGAGCCCGTGGGGAGACAACAGCTCGGTGGCGCGGCGGGTATCGAAGCGCACGGGATGGTTGAGGTAGGCGATCGACTCGCGGGGCGCGCCGCCGAAGCGGCTGCGCATCGCGGGCAGCCGCATCGAGGTCGCGACCACCGAGGGCGCCAGGCGGCCCCTCGGCAGGCGCCCGGAGTAGGCCATCGACAACGCCTCGGTCAGCTCACGGGCGCTGAGCGGGTCCGTGTCGACGAGGTGCAGTGTCTCGCCGCTCGTCGCGGGATCAGACGCCGCGGCGGCTATCGCTTCGACGACGTAGTCAACCGGGACCGCGTTGAACGGCGCGTCCGAGCGCCCGAAGTTGGGAGGGGGCTGATTGTGCTTTGCGGCCTCGGCGATGACGCGCAGGATGAAGTAGGGGCCGTCGAACTTCTGGGTCTCCCCGGTCTTCGAATCGCCGACCACGATCGCGGGGCGCAGAATCGTCGTCGGTACCTGCGACATCGACTCGCGCACCCAGACCTCGGCCTGGAACTTGGTCGACTCGTAGTGATTCTTGAAGTCCTGGCCGAGGACGAGCTCATGCTCGTAGACCGTGCCGGTGCGACGTCCGGCGACATACGCGGTGCTGATGTAGACGTGGCGCTCGAGGCTCTCGGCAGCGGCGCAGAGCTCGACGATGTTTCCGGTGCCGTCGACGTTGACCCGCTGCGCGATCTCAAGCGGCACGGCCAGGTTGTAGATCGCAGCAAGGTGGAAGACCTGCCGCACCTCGGAGCGCAGGCGCTCGTAGACGTCTTCGCCCAGCCCGAGCCGGCGCTCACCGATGTCACTCGGGATCAGCTCGATGCGATCGGCGTCGAGTTCCTCGGCGGCCGACCGGGCGGCCTCGAGCATGCGCGGCTCCACGAGGGCTGCAAGCCGGAGGTCTGGGTCACCCGCAAGCAGTCGCCCTGTCAGCCGGCGGCCGATGAATCCAGGGAATCCGGTGATCAGTGAGAGGGCCAAGGGACCGAGATCATGCCCGCTGGCGCCGGATGGTGCGTGCTCAAGGGCCGGAGAAAATCATCCGATGGTGAATACATGGCCACGGTTTCACGCCCAGCACTCGTCGTCGACGGGTCTCGCAGCGAGCTTAGGAGCGCGAATCGCGCCGAGCCGCACCACGGCGACGTTCGCGGCCAGACGCTGCGCTCGGTGCTGCTGGCGGCCGATCTGGTCGGGGTGCTGAGCGCCGCCCTGATCGTGCAGATCGCCTACGGCGTGCTTTCCGGCGTCAGTGCCATCGCGATCATCGTCTGTGTACCGCTCTGGGCGCTGATCGCCAGCCCCCTCGGCCTCTACCGCCTTCCGGAACGACGGCTGAATCACTCGATCGCCGACGAGGTCGGCCGCACCCTGCTCGTGGCGACCGCCTGGTCGTGGCTCCTGTTGCTGGCGCTCGACGTGACGAGCTCCGCGCCGGTCGAGATCGGGCGGCTGGTTGTGCTCTGGCTGATCTCTACGGCGACCGTGCTCAGCGGCAGAGCACTGGCGCGACACCTCGTGGTCAGTCGCGAGTGGTATCGGCAGCGAGTCCTCGTGCTCGGCGCGGACCGGGATGTCGCCCGGGTCGTGCGCCGAATCTCCCGCCATCACGAGTACGGCCTCGAGGTCGCCGGCGTTGCCAAGCTCGACCCGATGCCGCGCGGCTCACGGACACGCTACGACCCCGATCTGGCTGCCAAGCGTGTGGCCGCTGCGGGCACTGAAAGCTCGGCGGCGCCGGCGGCGAACCTGCTTGGGAGAATCGAGCGGCTGGTCGAAGAGCTTGGCGCTCACCGCGTGATCATGGCCACCGCCCCTACGGATATGGAGGAACGCAGCGCCCTCGTTCGCGGTCTGATCGGCAACCGCATCGCCGTGGATCTCGTCTCGGCGCAGCCGGACGGCTGGTCGTCGACTTCGGTTCTGCACTACGTGGAGGGCCTGCCGATCCTGACCGTCTCCCCCGTGCGCCCCCAGCGAGTCGCGTACTCTGCCAAGCGCGCGATCGACATCGTTTTCGCCGCCGCGGCGTTGCTGGTCCTCTCCCCCCTGCTCGCCTACTGCGCGGTCCGCATCAAGCTCGACTCCCCGGGCCCGGTGTTCTTCCGCCAGAAGCGGATCGGTCGTGATGGCTGGGCGTTCGGAATGCTCAAGTTCCGCACGATGGTGGCCGACGCCGACCGGCGAAAGCCGGAGATCGACGAGCTCAACATGCACAGCAACGGGCAGCACGGCCGCATGTTCAAAATACCCCGCGATCCCCGGATCACCCGCGTCGGCGCAGGTCTGCGGCGCTGGTCGATCGACGAGCTGCCACAACTTTTCAACGTGCTCAGCGGCCGGATGAGCCTGGTGGGCCCCAGACCGCTGATCCCCGCCGAGGCGGGAGCAGTCAGCGACCACTACTCCGAACGCGAGCGCCTGCGCCCTGGGATCACCGGCCCCTGGCAGGTTCACGGCCGCAGCGACATCGGCTTCGACGACATGGTCCGGCTGGACTACTCCTACGCGATGAACTTGTCGCTGGCCGAGGACGCGAGGATCCTGATCCGTACGGTGGGTGCCGTGGCTGCCGGGCGCGGGGCCTACTGAGTGCGCGTTCTTAACCGTACGATTAATAACTGATACACTCCCCAGGTGGACCTCGCCACGGTCAACCTGATGGATCCCGAGCTGTTCGCTGACGGGCCTCCTCATGAGCTGTTTGCCCGGATGCGAGCCGAGGCCCCGGTCAGGTGGAATCTGCTGCCGGAGGGCGACGGGTTCTGGTCGTTGACCCGGCACGCCGACGTCTCGGCGGTCAGCCGCGACACCGACACGTTCTCCTCGCACCGAGCCGGGATCTTCCTCGACCCCAACCTGGTCGTGCCGCTGGACCTGAGTCGCAATCTGCTGCTCTTCAAGGACCCACCCGAGCACACCAAGTACCGCAAGATCCTGCAGAGCGCCTTCGTTCCCAACACCGTGCGCCAGATGGAGGATGCGGTGCGGGCGCGCGTCACGCGCGTGATCGACGCGGTCATCGAAACCGGGGCCTGCGACTTCGTCACCGACATCGCCGTACCCGTTCCGCTGGGGATGCTGGCCGAGCTGATGGGCGTCCCTGACGAGGACATCCCGCGCCTCTATGAGTGGAGCGAGCAGATTGAAGCCGCCCAGCTTTCCTCCGAGTCGGCGGCGGCGCTGGAGACCTTCGGCGAGATGGCGGCGTACCTGCACGAGCAGATCCAGCGACAGGTCGAGTCCGGCGAGGACAGCCTTGTGACGAGGCTGCGCGCGGCCGAGGTCGACGGCGAACGCCTCGACGACAGTGAGATCCTCGTCTTCTTCGGCCTGCTCGTCTTTGCCGGCAACGACACGACGCGCAACACGACGGCGACGGGAATGCTGGCGCTGCTCGAGCACCCTGAGCAGTGGGAACTGCTTTGTGCGGATTCGAGCCTGATTGAGACGGCCGTGGAGGAAATCCTCCGTTACACCTCGGTGGTCAACTACTTCTGCCGGACAGCAACCCACGACACCGATGTCGACGGCCAAGCAATCGCCGAAGGCGACAGGGTGATGATCTGGTACACGTCATCGTCGCGCGATGAATCCGTTTACGAAGACCCCCAGCGCTTCAACGTCACCCGTTCCGAGCAGGCGCACAAGGCCTTCGGCGGCGGCGGCCGTCATTTCTGCCTCGGTGCGGGTCTCGCCAAGCTCGAACTTCGCGTCATCTTCGAGGAGCTCGCACGCCGCATGCCGGATCTGACGCTCGGCGGTCCCCCGGTTCGGCTGCGATCGGCCTGGGCGAACTCGCTGACCGCGATGCCGGTCAGCTTCTCGCCTGGCTCCCGCGAGGGCTGATCAAGCAGCGGTTGCGCTGCGGTCAAGACTCGCCGCCGTGAACTCCATCACTCCGTCGTCAAGCGCTCCCAGCCGTAGCATCAAGATGTCGCGCGCATAGTTCTGGTGCAGGCGCCAGGGCGGCTTCGACCCCTGTTTGGGGAACTTGTGGATCGACCGCTGCACGTAGCCCGAAGTGAAGTCGATCATCGGCTCGCGCTGGACCGCCGGGTCGCGGTTGCGTGGCGTGCAGGCGTCGTAGCCGTGTTCGTCCATGTAGCTGAGCAACCGGCACACGTACTCGCAGGTGAGATCGCACTTGAGCGTCCAGGACGCATTGGTGTAGCCGACCGCCTGCGCCATGTTGGGAACGTCGTCGAGCATCATCCCCTTGTAGGAAAGGCGCTCGGGCAGACCGATCTCGACGCCGTCGACGCTGACCCGAATGCCGCCGAGCAGTTGCAGGTTCAACCCGGTAGCGGTCACGATCAGATCGGCTTCGAGCTCGTCGCCGGAGGCAAGCAGCAGCCCCCGCTCTGTGAACGCTTCGATCTCGTCGGTCACCATCGTCACCCGGCCCTCCCGGATGGCCACGAATAAATCCCCGTTCGGCACGATGCACATGCGCTGATCCCAGGGGTTGTAGCGGGGCCTGAAGTGCTTCTTAACGTCGTAGCCGGAGGGCAGCTGGTCCTCCACGCCCTTGCGGATCATCGTCTTCACGACTCGCGGGCGCCTCCTGCTGAGCTGGTAGAAAAGCATCGTCAGCAGCACGTTCTTCCAGCGGATCACTGAGTACGCCAGCTTCGAAGGGAGCAGCCTGCGCACCAGCTTGGCGAGCGGATCCTCCTGGGGCAGAGCGAGGACGTAGCTCGGCGATCGCTGAAGCATGGTCACGTGGCCCGCGGTCTCCGCCAGCGCCGGCACCAGGGTCATCGCCGTCGCACCGCTGCCGATCACCACCGCTCGCTTGCCGGCGTAGTCGAGGTCCTCGGGCCAGTGCTGCGGATGGACGACCGGGCCCTGGAAGCTCTCTTTGCCCTCAAAGTCCGGCGTGTAGCCCTCGTCATAGCTGTAGTAGCCCGCGCACATGAAGAGGAAGCCGCAGGTGATTCGGACGGTCTCTCCGGTGTCGGTGCGCTCCGCCTCAACCGACCATCGCGCCTCCGCGGAAGACCATGCTGCGCTCCTGACCCGGTGGTTGAAGCGGATCTTTTCGTCCGTTCGATCCTCCACAGCCGTCTGGCGCACGTAATCGAGGATCGAGGGGCCGTCGGCAAGCGCCGCGGACTCGTCCCAAGGCCGGAACGAGTAGCCGAGTGTGTGCATGTCTGAGTCCGAGCGGATTCCGGGATACCTGAACAGATCCCAGGTGCCGCCTATCGACGCTCGGGCTTCGAGGATCGTGAAGGTCTTGCGGGGACAGTTGGCGCTGAGGTGGTGGCCGGCTCCGATCCCCGAGATGCCGGCGCCGACGATCAGCACGTCGACGTGTTCGCAGGCCGACTCGGTCGTCGTCTTCACAGTGCTCGACCTTAGATGATCGAAGCGCTGCTATTCGCTCGCGGGCTTCCGCCCGCGATAGCTGAGCGGAACGGCGTACCAGAGGCTTCCGAAGATCAGCACGGCAACCAACCCAGAGACGATCGTCAGGGTGTCACTGAACGCGAAGTTGGCGATCAGCACGATTGCCCCGATCATCGCCACGGCGAGGAAGCCGAGACCGGCGATGCTCATCTTGTTGGAGACGCTCAGAAGACGCTCTTTGTCGTGCTGGCGAAATAGCAGCCGGTGCCAGGCGGATGGAGCGATCAGCAGCGCCGCCGAGACCGCAGTCGCCGCCAAAACGCCGAACAGCAGGTCTCGCTGGAGGTCCGTGGTGTCGACGAATCCAGAGCTGAACGGAACGGTGAGCAGGAAGGCAAACAGGACCTGCACGCCGGGGAGCGCGACGCGAAGCCCATTGAGCAGCTCGATCAACTCCCGGTCGATACGCTCCGAGTCGCTCTCGTCCGAGCGTCCGTCGTGGCTTTCGTCCGTCATCGCCCCATTGCCGTCCTCAGTAGTTGCGATAGCGCACAGCCGGATCGTCGACGACCGCGGTGCGCCGGCGCTCGGCCCAGAGCTGGAAGGGAACGGCGATCAAGCCGAGGATGCCGAGCACGATGCCCGCCACGATCAGAATCAGCCCGAGCGTTCCCTCCTCAATCCCCGCGACATTGACGTTCAGCGCGTAGCGAACGATCGCGCCGATCACGACCAGGAAAATCCCTGCACCAATCATTTGCTCATTCCTCCTCGACCAGTCCGTTGGCAGTTGGATATCGATGCGACTACCCGGTCGCGGCCCCCAGAAACCGCCTCGAGGCCTGCGGACGGACGGGGAAGCCGAACTTCGTTTCCGCCGCCTTCCAAGGGGTATCTGCCGCCCATGCAACTACCGCTACTACTCATAGTCGTTGGCATCGTTCTCGCGATCCTCGTGCACTACGCGCTGGGAATCGCCTGCATCGTGATTGGTCTGGTCCTGCTGATTTGGCCGCGAATTGCCGCTTCCGGGCCGCCGTCTCGAGTCTGACCGCCAATCCAATCCAAGTCACAATTGCGAGCGCGCCCCAAGCTTGGGGCGCGCTCGCTTTGTTCGTTTGGGAGCCGGACGAGCTACGTACGGCGCTCGAGCTCGGCCACCTCGGTGGCCTTCTCCTCGGTGCGCTCCTGCGCGTCGTGGAGCTCTTCCTTCTTCTCGCCCTTGCGCTCTTCGTCCTTGCCCTCGCGTCGGAGCGAGGGATCGTCGGTGAGATCACCGACGGCCTGCTTGACCTTGCCGGTTACCTTGTCTGTCACGCTCATAGTTCGCCTCCTTGCGTTCTTGGTGACTCCCTTACTGCTCCCCCGTTGGCAGCTGGATAAACGAGCGCGCGATCTTCACTTGTGCCAGACGGCACCTGTGTCAGACGCTGGTCGGGCCGAGGCTGACCACGATTTTCACCGCGGTCCCCGCTGGAAGCACCGTTCCGGGCCTCTTCTTGAGCTTGACCACCTTGCCGCGGAGGACGGTCGCGGACCGCAGCCGGGTTACCTTGCCGGCCTTGCACCCCGCGGCCGTCAGCTTCTTCTTCACTGCCCGTAGCGTCGATCCCTTCTTGATCTTCGGCACGATGCAATTCGCCGGCGGGTTCGGGTCGGGTGCCGGGGTGACGATGTCGTCGACGCAAGTCACCGTCACGGCCACGGTCGTGCTCGAGCCGCCGGCGAGCGTGTAGCTGAACGTGTCGGCCGATCCCCCGGGGTCGTTGCAGTAGTCGGGATCGGGCTGGTAGCCAACCGTCGAGCCGCCACTCGCGACGGATGCAATTCCGTGGGCGGGATCGGACACCGAGGTGATCGTCATCGACGGCACTTCGTCGGCATCGGTGTCGTTGGCCAGAACGTTGATCAATGTGATGCCCGAGTCCTCAGCCACCGTCACCGCGTCCGCAACCGCGACCGGCGTGTCCTCAACACAGGTGACCTCCACCGAGACCGTGGCGCTTGAGGAACCCGGGGCGAGGGTGTACGTGAATGTGTCCGGCGGCCGCGCACCTGGCTCGTTGCAGTAGTCGCGGTCGGGCCGGTAACTGACCCCGCTGCCGCCGCCCGTGATCGTCGTGGTGCCATGTGCAGGATCCGAAGCGGAGGCGATCGACATCGCGGGCACCAGGTCGGTGTCGGTGTCGTTGAGCAGGACGTCCAGCTCACTCGAGGCCGAGTCTTCGTCGACGACCACCGTGTCATCCTCAGCGACCGGATCGTCGTCGTCGATGCAGTCGACCGTGACGGCGACGGTCGCCCTGGAGCCGCCGGGGGCGAGGATGTACGTAAAGGTGTCGTTCGGCGCGGGCGCGGGCTCGTTGCAGTAGTTCGGGTCGGGGCGGTAGGTGAGGCCGGTGTGGGAGCCCGGTGAGCCGCCGCTGAGGACGACGGTGCCGTGGGCCGGCTTGGTGGCCGAGGCGATCGTCATCTGCGGGACGAGATCCGTGTCGGTGTCGTTTGCGAGCACCGTAAGGGGGGTCGCAGCGGAGTCCTCGTCGACGGTCCGGGCGTCGTCGACTGCGACGGGGTCGTCGTCGTCGATGCAGTTGACGGTCACCGAGACGGTCGCGGTCGAGCCGCCTGGGCTCAGGGAATAGGTGAAGGTGTCGACGGGCTCGGGGCCGGGTTCGTTGCAGTAGTCGTCGTCGGGACGGTAGGTGAGGCTGGTGCCTGCGCCGTTGACGACGACGGTGCCGTTGTCGGGCTTGGTGGCCGAGGCGATCGTCATCTGCGCGACCAGGTCGGTGTCGGTGTCGTTGGCGAGCACGTTGATCGCGGTGGCGCCGGAGTCCTCGTTGACCGTCTTGGTGTCGTTGACCGCCACGGGGTCGTCGTCGTTGAGACAGCTGACCGTGACCGAGACGGTCGCGGTCGAGCCGCCGGGGGCGAGCGTGTAGGTGAAGGTGTCGGGGTTGCCTGCGGGCTGGGAGTTGCAGTAGTTCGGGTCGGGCTCATAGGTGAGGCCGTGTGCGCCCCGCCGCCGGTGAGAGCAACCGTGCCGCGGGCTGGGTCAGTGGCCGAGGCGATCGAGATCACCGGCGTCACGTCCGGGTCGGTGTCGTTGGCGAGCACGTTGATGGCGGTGGCGCCGGAGTCCTCGTCGACGGTCTTGGTGTCGTTGACGGCGACGGGGTCGTCGTTTTCGAAACACGTCACGGTGACCGAGACGGTCGCGGTCGAGCCGCCTGGGGCGAGCGAATAGCTGAAGGTGTCGACGGGCGCGGGCGCGGGCTCGTTGCAGTAGTTCGGGTCGGGCTCATAGCTGAGGCCGGTGTGGGAGCCCGGTGAGCCGCCGCTGAGGACGACGGTGCCGTGGGCCGGCTTGGTGGCCGAGGCGATCGTCATCTGCGGGACGAGATCCGTGTCGGTGTCGTTTGCGAGCACCGTAAGGGGGGTCGCAGCGGAGTCCTCGTCGACGGTCCGGGCGTCGTCGACTGCGACGGGGTCGTCGTCGTCGATGCAGTTGACGGTCACCGAGACGGTCGCGGTCGAGCCGCCTGGGCTCAGGGAATAGGTGAAGGTGTCGACGGGCTCGGGGCCGGGTTCGTTGCAGTAGTCGTCGTCGGGACGGTAGGTGAGGCTGGTGCCTGCGCCGTTGACGACGACGGTGCCGTTGTCGGGCTTGGTGGCCGAGGCGATCGTCATCTGCGCGACCAGGTCGGTGTCGGTGTCGTTGGCGAGCACGTTGATCGCGGTGGCGCCGGAGTCCTCGTTGACCGTCTTGGTGTCGTTGACCGCCACGGGGTCGTCGTCGTTGAGACAGCTGACCGTGACCGAGACGGTCGCGGTCGAGCCGCCGGGGGCGAGCGTGTAGGTGAAGGTGTCGGGGTTGCCTGCGGGCTGGGAGTTGCAGTAGTTCGGGTCGGGCTCATAGGTGAGGCCGGTGTGGGCGCCCGGCGAGCCGCCGCTGAGGACGACGGTGCCGCGGGCTGGGTCAGTGGCCGAGGCGATCGAGATCACCGGCGTCACGTCCGGGTCGGTGTCGTTGGCGAGCACGTTGATGGCGGTGGCGCCGGAGTCCTCGTCGACGGTCTTGGTGTCGTTGACGGCGACGGGGTCGTCGTTTTCGAAACACGTCACGGTGACCGAGACGGTCGCGGTCGAGCCGCCTGGGGCGAGCGAATAGCTGAAGGTGTCGACGGGCGCGGGCGCGGGCTCGTTGCAGTAGTTCGGGTCGGGCTCATAGCTGAGGCCGGTGTGGGAGCCCGGTGAGCCGCCGCTGAGGACGACGGTGCCGTGGGCCGGCTTGGTGGCCGAGGCGATCGTCATCTGCGGGACGAGATCCGTGTCGGTGTCGTTTGCGAGCACCGTAAGGGGGGTCGCAGCGGAGTCCTCGTCGACGGTCCGGGCGTCGTCGACTGCGACGGGGTCGTCGTCGTCGATGCAGTTGACGGTCACCGAGACGGTCGCGGTCGAGCCGCCTGGGCTCAGGGAATAGGTGAAGGTGTCGACGGGCTCGGGGCCGGGTTCGTTGCAGTAGTCGTCGTCGGGACGGTAGGTGAGGCTGGTGCCTGCGCCGTTGACGACGACGGTGCCGTTGTCGGGCTTGGTGGCCGAGGCGATCGTCATCTGCGCGACCAGGTCGGTGTCGGTGTCGTTGGCGAGCACGTTGATCGCGGTGGCGCCGGAGTCCTCGTTGACCGTCTTGGTGTCGTTGACCGCCACGGGGTCGTCGTCGTTGAGACAGCTGACCGTGACCGAGACGGTCGCGGTCGAGCCGCCGGGGGCGAGCGTGTAGGTGAAGGTGTCGGGGTTGCCGGCGGGCTGGGAGTTGCAGTAGTTCGGGTCGGGCTCATAGGTGAGGCCTGTGCCGCCGCCGGTGAGAGCAACCGTGCCGCGGGCTGGGTCAGTGGCCGAGGCGATCGAGATCACCGGCGTCACGTCCGGGTCGGTGTCGTTGGCGAGCACGTTGATGGCGGTGGCGCCGGAGTCCTCGTCGACGGTCTTGGTGTCGTTGACGGCGACGGGGTCGTCGTTTTCGAAACACGTCACGGTGACCGAGACGGTCGCGGTCGAGCCGCCGGGGCGAGGCTGTAGCTGAAGGTGTCGACGTTGGCGCGGCGCCGGCGAGTTGCAGTAGTTCGGGTCGGGCTCATAGCTGAGGCCGGTGTGGGAGCCCGGTGAGCCGCCGCTGAGGACGACGGTGCCGTGGGCCGGCTTGGTGGCCGAGGCGATCGTCATCTGCGGGACGAGATCCGTGTCGGTGTCGTTTGCGAGCACCGTAAGGGGGGTCGCAGCGGAGTCCTCGTCGACGGTCCGGGCGTCGTCGACTGCGACGGGGTCGTCGTCGTCGATGCAGTTGACGGTCACCGAGACGGTCGCGGTCGAGCCGCCTGGGCTCAGGGAATAGGTGAAGGTGTCGACGGGCTCGGGGCCGGGTTCGTTGCAGTAGTCGTCGTCGGGACGGTAGGTGAGGCTGGTGCCTGCGCCGTTGACGACGACGGTGCCGTTGTCGGGCTTGGTGGCCGAGGCGATCGTCATCTGCGCGACCAGGTCGGTGTCGGTGTCGTTGGCGAGCACGTTGATTGCGGTGGCGCCGGAGTCCTCGTTGACCGTCTTGGTGTCGTTGACCGCCACGGGGTCGTCGTCGTTGAGACAGCTGACCGTGACCGAGACGGTCGCGGTCGAGCCGCCGGGGGCGAGCGTGTAGGTGAAGGTGTCGGGGTTGCCTGCGGGCTGGGAGTTGCAGTAGTTCGGGTCGGGCTCATAGGTGAGGCCGGTGTGGGCGCCCGGCGAGCCGCCGCTGAGGACGACGGTGCCGCGGGCTGGGTCAGTGGCCGAGGCGATCGAGATCACCGGCGTCACGTCCGGGTCGGTGTCGTTGGCGAGCACGTTGATGGCGGTGGCGCCGGAGTCCTCGTCGACGGTCTTGGTGTCGTTGACGGCGACGGGGTCGTCCGGAACGCAGGTGACTACCACCGAGACCGTCGCGGTCGAGCCCGCCGGGGTCAGCGAGTACGTGAACTCGTCGGCGGCTCCTCCCGGCTGGTCGTTGCAGTAGTTCGGGTCGGGCTGATAGGTGAGGCCGGTTCCGCCGCCGGTGAGGACGACCTCGCCGTGGGCGGGATCGGTGAATGTGTCAACGAAGAACGGTTCGAGATCGGTGTCCGAGTCGTTTTGCAGGACATCAATCGGATTCGCGCCTGAGTCTTCGCTCACCTCGGCGTCGTCGTTGACAGCAATGGGATCGTCGTCATCAAGGCAGATCACGGTGATCGAGACGGTGGCAGTTGATCCGCCCGGGCTCAGGGAATAGCTGAAGGTGTCGGGCATCCCCCCCATCTGGGAGTTGCAGTAGTTCGGGTCGGGCTCGTAGGTGAGGCCGGTGTGGGCGCCCGGCGAGCCGCCGCTGAGGACGACGGTGCCGTGGGCTGGGTCTGAGTTGGAGGCGATCGACATCGCGGGAACCAGGTCCGTGTCGGTGTCGTTGGCGAGCACGTTGATTGACGTCGCGGGTGCATCCTCGCTGAGCGTCCTCGCGTCGTCGTTCGCCACCGGGTCGTCATCGTCGATACAGGTGACGGTCACGGAGACGGTCGCGGTCGAGCCGCCGGGGGCGAGCGCTGTAGGTGAAGGTGTCGGGGTTGCCTGCGGGCTGGGAGTTGCAGTAGTTCGGGTCGGGCTCATAGGTGAGGCCGGTGTGGGCGCCCGGCGAGCCGCCGGTGAGAACGACCGTGCCGCGGGCTGGGTCAGTGGCCGAGGCGATCGAGATCACCGGCGTCACGTCCGGGTCGGTGTCGTTGGCGAGCACGTTGATGGCGGTGGCGCCGGAGTCCTCGTCGACGGTCTTGGTGTCGTTGACGGCGACGGGGTCGTCGTTTTCGAAACACGTCACGGTGACCGAGACGGTCGCGGTCGAGCCGCCTGGGGCGAGCGAATAGCTGAAGGTGTCGACGGGCGCGGGCGCGGGCTCGTTGCAGTAGTTCGGGTCGGGCTCATAGCTGAGGCCGGTGTGGGAGCCCGGTGAGCCGCCGCTGAGGACGACGGTGCCGTGGGCCGGCTTGGTGGCCGAGGCGATCGTCATCTGCGGGACGAGATCCGTGTCGGTGTCGTTTGCGAGCACCGTAAGGGGGGTCGCAGCGGAGTCCTCGTCGACGGTCCGGGCGTCGTCGACTGCGACGGGGTCGTCGTCGTCGATGCAGTTGACGGTCACCGAGACGGTCGCGGTCGAGCCGCCTGGGCTCAGGGAATAGGTGAAGGTGTCGACGGGCTCGGGGCCGGGTTCGTTGCAGTAGTCGTCGTCGGGACGGTAGGTGAGGCTGGTGCCTGCGCCGTTGACGACGACGGTGCCGTTGTCGGGCTTGGTGGCCGAGGCGATCGTCATCTGCGCGACCAGGTCGGTGTCGGTGTCGTTGGCGAGCACGTTGATCGCGGTGGCGCCGGAGTCCTCGTTGACCGTCTTGGTGTCGTTGACCGCCACGGGGTCGTCGTCGTTGAGACAGCTGACCGTGACCGAGACGGTCGCGGTCGAGCCGCCGGGGGCGAGCGTGTAGGTGAAGGTGTCGGGGTTGCCTGCGGGCTGGGAGTTGCAGTAGTTCGGGTCGGGCTCATAGGTGAGGCCGGTGTGGGCGCCCGGCGAGCCGCCGGTGAGGACGACGGTGCCGCGGGCTGGGTCAGTGGCCGAGGCGATCGAGATCACCGGCGTCACGTCCGGGTCGGTGTCGTTGGCGAGCACGTTGATGGCGGTGGCGCCGGAGTCCTCGTCGACGGTCTTGGTGTCGTTGACGGCGACGGGGTCGTCGTTTTCGAAACACGTCACGGTGACCGAGACGGTCGCGGTCGAGCCGCCTGGGGCGAGCGAATAGCTGAAGGTGTCGACGGGCGCGGGCGCGGGCTCGTTGCAGTAGTTCGGGTCGGGCTCATAGCTGAGGCCGGTGTGGGAGCCCGGTGAGCCGCCGCTGAGGACGACGGTGCCGTGGGCCGGCTTGGTGGCCGAGGCGATCGTCATCTGCGGGACGAGATCCGTGTCGGTGTCGTTTGCGAGCACCGTAAGGGGGGTCGCAGCGGAGTCCTCGTCGACGGTCCGGGCGTCGTCGACTGCGACGGGGTCGTCGTCGTCGATGCAGTTGACGGTCACCGAGACGGTCGCGGTCGAGCCGCCTGGGCTCAGGGAATAGGTGAAGGTGTCGACGGGCTCGGGGCCGGGTTCGTTGCAGTAGTCGTCGTCGGGACGGTAGGTGAGGCTGGTGCCTGCGCCGTTGACGACGACGGTGCCGTTGTCGGGCTTGGTGGCCGAGGCGATCGTCATCTGCGCGACCAGGTCGGTGTCGGTGTCGTTGGCGAGCACGTTGATCGCGGTGGCGCCGGAGTCCTCGTTGACCGTCTTGGTGTCGTTGACCGCCACGGGGTCGTCGTCGTTGAGACAGCTGACCGTGACCGAGACGGTCGCGGTCGAGCCGCCGGGGGCGAGCGTGTAGGTGAAGGTGTCGGGGTTGCCTGCGGGCTGGGAGTTGCAGTAGTTCGGGTCGGGCTCATAGGTGAGGCCTGTGCCGCCGCCGGTGAGAGCAACCGTGCCGCGGGCTGGGTCAGTGGCCGAGGCGATCGAGATCACCGGCGTCACGTCCGGGTCGGTGTCGTTGGCGAGCACGTTGATGGCGGTGGCGCCGGAGTCCTCGTCGACGGTCTTGGTGTCGTTGACGGCGACGGGGTCGTCGTTTTCGAAACACGTCACGGTGACCGAGACGGTCGCGGTCGAGCCGCCTGGGGCGAGGCGATAGCTGAAGGTGTCGACGGGCGCGGGCGCGGGCTCGTTGCAGTAGTTCGGGTCGGGCTCATAGCTGAGGCCGGTGTGGGAGCCCGGTGAGCCGCCGCTGAGGACGACGGTGCCGTGGGCCGGCTTGGTGGCCGAGGCGATCGTCATCTGCGGGACGAGATCCGTGTCGGTGTCGTTTGCGAGCACCGTAAGGGGGGTCGCAGCGGAGTCCTCGTCGACGGTCCGGGCGTCGTCGACTGCGACGGGGTCGTCGTCGTCGATGCAGTTGACGGTCACCGAGACGGTCGCGGTCGAGCCGCCTGGGCTCAGGGAATAGGTGAAGGTGTCGACGGGCTCGGGGCCGGGTTCGTTGCAGTAGTCGTCGTCGGGACGGTAGGTGAGGCTGGTGCCTGCGCCGTTGACGACGACGGTGCCGTTGTCGGGCTTGGTGGCCGAGGCGATCGTCATCTGCGCGACCAGGTCGGTGTCGGTGTCGTTGGCGAGCACGTTGATCGCGGTGGCGCCGGAGTCCTCGTTGACCGTCTTGGTGTCGTTGACCGCCACGGGGTCGTCGTCGTTGAGACAGCTGACCGTGACCGAGACGGTCGCGGTCGAGCCGCCGGGGGCGAGCGTGTAGGTGAAGGTGTCGGGGTTGCCGGCGGGCTGGGAGTTGCAGTAGTTCGGGTCGGGCTCATAGGTGAGGCCTGTGCCGCCGCCGGTGAGAGCAACCGTGCCGCGGGCTGGGTCAGTGGCCGAGGCGATCGAGATCACCGGCGTCACGTCCGGGTCGGTGTCGTTGGCGAGCACGTTGATGGCGGTGGCGCCGGAGTCCTCGTCGACGGTCTTGGTGTCGTTGACGGCGACGGGGTCGTCGTTTTCGAAACACGTCACGGTGACCGAGACGGTCGCGGTCGAGCCGCCTGGGGCGAGGCGTAGCTGAAGGTGTCGAGGTTGGCGCCGCCCGAGCGAGTTGCAGTAGTTCGGGTCGGGCTCATAGCTGAGGCCGGTGTGGGAGCCCGGTGAGCCGCCGCTGAGGACGACGGTGCCGTGGGCCGGCTTGGTGGCCGAGGCGATCGTCATCTGCGGGACGAGATCCGTGTCGGTGTCGTTTGCGAGCACCGTAAGGGGGGTCGCAGCGGAGTCCTCGTCGACGGTCCGGGCGTCGTCGACTGCGACGGGGTCGTCTTCCACGCATTCAACAGTCACGGACACCGTGGCGGTGGACCCGCCCGGGGTCAGCGTGTAGGTGAAGGTGTCGGGGGAGCCGCCGGGGTGCGTGTTGCAGTAGTCGTCGTCGGGGCGATAGCTGAGGCCACTGCCGCCGCCGGTGACGACGACGGTGCCGTGGGCGGGCTGGGACGTGAAGTCGACGCTCTTGGAACCCTGGTCGATGTCGGTGTCGTTGGCGAGGACGTTGATCGTCGTGGAGCCTGAGTCCTCGTTGACGGTCTTGATGTCGTTGACCGCCTCGGGCGGGCCGTTGCCGAAGACGCGTGCCACTGCGAAGCGGGAGAGGTTCGAGCCGCCGAACGTGATCGACGAGCTCCCCGCGACGACCAGGTTGTCGTCCGGCTGAACCACAAGCGCCGCCCCCTTGTCAGTTCCGTTGAAGTCCGTCGTCAGCAACCCGTCGCCGCTGAAACTCGTGTCGAGGACTCCGGCGGCACTCAACCTTGCAATCGCGAAGTCGTTGTCGTGAGCGGTGCCGACCACCACGATCGCTCCGTTTGACTGCAGCCCGACGTCGTTGGCGATGTCCGCCCCACCCCCGAAATCCACAGTCGCCTTGCCATCGCCACTGAAGCTCGAATCAAGGACTCCGTTCGTGCCGTACCTTGCGAGCGCAAAGTCGGCGTTGGCGACTCCGGCAACGACAAGCCTGTCGTTGGCCTGGATCGAAATCGAGGTGGCTGCGTCGTTTCCCCCGAAGTCGGTGACCAGCCGGCCGTCGCCGTCAAAGCTGGTGTCAGGAAGCCCCGCCGCCGTGTACCGGGCGACGGCGAAATTGCCGCTGGTCCTGCCGGCAACCACGATTCGCCCGTTGGCCTGGATCGCAACGTCAGCTCCGATGTCAACGCTGCCGAAGTCGGTTGTCAGAAGACCGTCGCCGCTGAAGCCGGCGTCCAGAGCTCCGCTCGTCGTGTAGCGGGCGACTGCAAAGTTGCCGTTGCTGGCCCCCGCAAACACGATTCGGCCGTCGGGCTGGATCGCGACCGCCGCGGCGATCTCGACGCTTCCCGCCGCGAAGCCTGTCTGCACCACTCCGTCGACGCCGAAACTGGAGTCGAAGCTGCCCTCCGGGGTAAACCGAGCCACGGCGAAGTCGCCGCCGCTCTGGCCCACGACTACGATCCGCCCGTCGGGCTGGATGGCGATGTCCGTCGCCGAGTCAGGGCTGTTTCCCGCTATGTCGATCGCCCCGGTGCCGTCCCCGCCAGAGCTCGTATCGAGGGCACCGCCTCTGGTGTATCGGGCGATCGCGAAGTCGAGGTCGTCGTGTCCGTCTTCGCCGATCGCCGAGCCCGCCACAACCAGCTTTCCATCGGGCTGAATGGCGACGGCGCTCGCGGTGTCCAGCGACTCCCCGATCGTCGCGAACCCCTGCTCGACACGCCCGCCCACGCCGAAGCCCGGATCAGGGGCGCCGTTGGCGGAGTACCGCGCGAGCGCGAAGTCCCCGCCCGCCGGCAAATAGCCGCTGAATCCCGACGCGAGGATCTTTCCGTCAGCCTGCACCAGCAGGTCCGTCGCAGCGGCGACGTCGGACTGCCCGTCGCCGAAGCTCGTCGTCAATCGGCCGTCACCGTCGAAGCTCGGGTCGAGGTTCCCAGCCGTGTCGTAGCTAGAGAGAGCGAAATCGCCGCTCAATGTCAGCGGGTTGAGCGTCGCACCCGCGGCGACGATCCGGCCGTCGCTTCCAATCGCCACCCCTCCAGCGGCATCCGCCCCACCGAAATCGGTGCGCACCAAGCCGTCTGAGCTGAATCCCGTGTCCAGGGCACCGCTGGTGGTGTAGCGGGCGAGGGCGAAATCGCCGTTGCTCTCGCCCGTTACGACGATCATGGCGTCGGACTGGATTGCCATGGCCTCGATCGTGTCGTCGCTGCCGAGGTCGGTCGTAACCCGGCCGTCGGCGCTGAAACCGGTATCGAGCACTCCGTCCACCGTGAAGCGGGCCAAGGCGAAGTCGAAGGGAGAGGAAGTCGTGGAATTCGCATGGCCCGCGACGACGATCCCGCCGTCCGGCTGGATGGCGAGCGAGGAGCCCACGTCCTGGCCGACGCCGAAGTCCGCGATCACGCGGCCGTCGGCGCTGAAGCTCGGATCAAGTGTCCCGTTCGCCGAGTAGCGGGCCACGGCGAAATCGTTGTTGCTGCTGCCGGCGACCACGATCGCGCCGTTCGCCTGGATTGCCACGGCCGAGGCGGCGTCCGCGCTCCCGCCGACGAAGTCCGTTGTCTGGCGGCCATCGAGACTGAAGCTCGTGTCGAGTACCCCGCTCGGGGTGTAGCGCGCGATGGCGAAGTTTTGGTTGGTCGTGCCGACGACCACGATCTTGCCGTCCGGCTGAATCGCGACATGCTCGGCCTGGCCGGTTCCAGAGCCGCCGAACTCCGTGACCTCCAGGCCGTCTCCGGAGAAGCTGGTGTCGAGCTCCCCGGCTGTCGTAAAGCGAGCGACGGCGAAGTCGCTGCCACTGCTGCCCACGACCACGACGCGACCGTCGCTCTGGATAGCGCTCCCCGCCGCAAAGGCGCGGTCGAATTCGCCGACCGCTGTCAGCAGGCGGCCGTCGCCGCTGAAACTGGGGTCCAGATCCCCGGGCAGCGGCGCCACCGCAACCGCGGTGCCTGGAAGGGCGATCAGGCCGAGCGCCGCCGCCAACGCAATCGTCGCAGGGGCCGCTATGCCTCGCTTCCGGGCGCCTCGGTACGGATTCCCAGCCTCATTGTTTGGCGCGCAGGCCAACTACCTCCCCCACAGCCCAAATGCTCGCAGAACGCGCAGCAGAGACACAAGATAGGTCACGCATAGCAATCCGACGCTGGTGAGAGGATCGGCGCATGGAGAGCACACACGGCAGGCAGAAGGGGTAGCCCCACGATGCTTGCGACCATCGCGGTCGTTTGCCTCGTCGCGGTTGTCTGGGCGCTGATGCCACTCCGGGCGATCCGGGTCGCCGGGCGCCGTCCACGTCATGGCCAGCTCCGGCACTGGTTGCACCGACACCTCGGCACCGGGCGTCACGCCTGACCGTCACACACCGACGCTCGCTGACCGGTTAGAAATTGCACATGCTCGACCGAGTCGCGGGGCTGACGTGGCGCAGACCGAAGCTCGTGCTGGCGTTGGTCGGCGCCTTCGTTGTGATCTCGGTCATCTTCGGTCGCGGCGTCGAGGAGCACCTCAAGGCGGCCGGCTTCACCGACAGCAGCTCGGAGAGCGAGCGAGCCGCTGTGCTGCTGCGCGAAGAGCTTGGCTACGACGCCAACCCGGGCATCTTTGCCCTCGTCGAGGACTCAGACGGAGAGGAACTCGACCTCACCGACCCTCAGTTGCGCCGCGAGGTTGCGCGTCTGACCGCTGTTTTGCGGGGAGTCGAGTTCGTTGGCCAGGCCCGGAACCCGCTGGGGCCGATCGACCGGGCCGACGACGAGATTCGCAAGGCGCAGGATCGCGAGATCGAGCGCGCCGAGCGCAAGGCCAGGCGTGTGGCGCGCGAGGTCGCCGCCCAAGCCGCGGCCCTAGGCCTCCCCCCGCCCGACCCGCCCGAGCCCGACCTTCCCAGCCACCGCGAACTCGATCGAAAGCGCGAGCAGCGCCTCGACAGGATCGCGCGGGAACTGCGGCGCGAGAGTCCGCTGATCGCCGACGACGGCCTCTCGGTGGTCATCTCGGGCCACCTCTCGACCGAGGACGTGGAAGAGGACGGCGGTACAGCCGCCGCCGAGGCCAAGCAGCGTCTGACCTCCGAAACCGTCGAGATCGGGATCGGCGGTTTCGCGCCGAGCTTTGATGAAACCGAGAGCCAGACCAGAGAGGACCTGACCAAGGCTGAGCTGATCGCGTTCCCGGTGCTGGCGCTGCTGTTGCTGCTGGTGTTCAGGGGCGTCGTCGCGGCCGCCATTCCCCTGCTGATCGGGGCGGCCTCGATCCTCGGCACGTTCCTGATGCTGCGCCTGATGTCGGAGTTCGTCGATACCTCGCTGTTCGCCCTAAACATCTCCACCGGCCTCAGCCTCGGGCTCGCCGTCGACTACGCGCTGCTGATGGTCTCGCGCTACCGGGAGGAGTTAGAACGCGACGGGCCGACGGAGGAGGCGCACAGGCGAACGGTCGCAACCGCGGGAAAGACGGTGATGTTCTCGGGGATGACGGTCGCGGTGGCGATGTTCGCGCTGATCGTCTTCCCCCAGCGCTTCCTCTACTCGATCGCCGTGGCGGGAGCCTGCGTCGGCATCCTCGCTTCGCTGATTTCGGTTCTGACCGTGCCGGCGCTGCTCTCGCTGCTCGGGCCACGCATCAACTCTCTGGCGATTCGCAGGGGTCCCGCCGTCTCCGACGAGTCGGACGGCTGGTACAGGCTCGCTTGGTGGGTGATGAAGCGGCCGGTCGCCGTGGCACTCGGAAGCTCTGCCCTGTTACTGGCAGCCGCGGTGCCCCTGATCGGCGCGGTCGTGACCGGGCCGAGCGCCGAGGCCGTGCCGCCGAGCCAGCCCTCATACGCGGTCAACAGCTACGTCGAGGATCACTACGACCGCGACGTCAGTGAGGCGATCACCGTAACGGTCGATGGACGCGCCGGCGGCAAGGAGCTGAGATGAGCTGCGCTCGGAATTGAGGGGGATCGAAGGCATCGGCTCGGCGTCCGAGTTCGAGCGCGCCTCGCCGGATGTCGCCTACGTCAACCTGGCGCCCAAGGACAAGGCTCTGAGCGACGGACCGCAGGATGCCGTGCGCGAGATCCGGGAGCTCGAACCCCCCGGCTCAACGGCGCTGCTGGTCTCCGGCAATACGGCGCGCTTCATCGACCAGAAGGAGAGCCTGATCGAGCACACGCCGCTTGTCCTCGCGATCGTGGGAGCGACGACGCTGTTCCTGCTCTTCATGCTGACCGGCTCGGTGATCCTGCCGTTCAAGACTCTGCTCATGAACGCTCTGACGCTGTCGGCGAGCCTCGGATTGCTGGTACTTGCCTTCCAGCACGGCGTGCTCAACGGGCTGCTCGACTACACAGGCCCGGCGGCCATAGAGGTGACGAGCCTCGTATTCGTTTTCGCCGTCACCTTCGGCCTGGCCACCGACTACGCGGTGCTGGTGATGGCGCGGATCAAGGAGGAGCACGACAGGGGCGCCTCCAACGAAGAGGCGGTCGCGACCGGGATCGGCCATACCGGCCGCGTGATCACCGCGGCAGCGCTGATGATCGCCGTCGTCTTCCTCGCCTTCAGCGTCAGCGAGGTCTTCTTCATGAAGCAGATCGCGATCGCCCAGGCGGCCGGCGTGCTGATCGACGCGACGATTGTGCGAGCCCTGCTGGTGCCGTCGCTGATGCGGCTGCTCGGGGAATGGAACTGGTGGGCGCCGGCTCCGCTTGCGCGCTTCCAGGCGCGCTATGGATTCAAGGAATGACCTGAACTGGGCGCTACGGGGCGGCGATGATCGCGTCGATCTCGACCAGCGCCCCCTTGGGAAGCTCGGCGACGCCGACCGTGACCCGGGCGGGCGGATCGTTCGCAAAGGCCTCCGCGTAAACCTCGTTGATGGCCGCGAAGTCTCCGAGCCGCGTTGTGTAGATCGTCAGCCGCAGGGCCCGGGCGAGGCTCGTGCCTGCCGCTGTGGCGATCGCCGCCAGGTTCTGAAGGCACTGCCGGGTCTGGTCTGCCGCGGTGTCGCCCTGAAGCTCACCGTCGGCGGCGGCCAGCGCGATCGAACCGGAGCAATAGAGGAGCCCGTCGTGGAGGATCGCCTGGCTGTATGGACCGATCGCCGCCGGCGCTGACGCCGAGCTGACGACCTCGCGTTCAGCCACTCGCGGCCGTCTTGTCCGCGGTCTCGAGGAAGTCGTCGATCATCGTCCAGGTGGTGCCGGCCGCCTTGCCGCCGGTGAGGACGCCGAGATGCCCGCCCGGAGCGATTTCGAGTCGAACCTGCCTCGCGTTCGGCAGGATGCTGCCGACGTGGTGGGCGACGGCGACGGGCACGAGCACGTCGCTGGAGCCGGCGATGTTCATCACCGGCACCCTGACGTCGGCGAGGTCTACGAGCTTGTTCGGGCCCTGGACCTTTCCGCCGGCGAGCTCGTTCTTCTGCAGCAGGCGCTGGTAGGCCTGGATCGTCGCCCGGCCGGGATACGCGTACATGTTGTTCATCAGCCCGTCAACCGCCTCGACCTGGGCGAGGAACTCGCGGTTGTCGCGGTACTTGTAAAGCGTCCAGGGCTTCTTCAGGTAGGTCGTCAGCGAGGTCGCCTTGAAGGCCGGGCCGACCAACTGCTGCGGGATCCCTCCCAGTGCCTTGAGGGCGCTGCCGACGATGTTGCCGTCGGTGACCCTGCCGAGCTTCTGCAGCGGCACGAGCATCGGGTTCTTGCTGGTGTCGAAGGGGCTCGCCACCATCGCCACTGAATTGACCGGCATCTCCTCGTGAGCGGCGGTGCTGACCAGTGAGATCAGCCCGCCCATGCACCAGCCGACAAGGTTGACCGGCGCGCCGCCGGCGTCCTCGGAGACGTTCGTGACGGCCTGCGGCAGCACCTCATTGACGAAGAACTCGAGCCCGACGTCCTTGTCGGTGTTCGTCATCTCGCCGTAGTCGACGAGGTACGTGGGCCGGCCCTCGTTGACGAAGTGCTCGGTCATCGAGCAACCGCGGCGCAGGTCGAAGCAGGTCGCCTGGGCGCCGAGCGGCGGCACCATCAGCACCGGGGTGCCCCGCGGGTCGACCCCCTCCGCGGCGTCGTAGCGATGGACGGTGCGGTGCGGTGCCTCGTCGATCAAGTCGGAGGGCATCCGTGTCGTGTCGGCGATGTTGCCCTTGACTACGAAGTCGAAGAGGTTTGCAACCGCCTGGCGCCGCTCTTCGAGCGTGCGCTTTGGATCGAGTATCGAGCCGCTCATCTGATTCCCCCAGTTTCTGCTTCAGGTTCAATGGTGACTGTGCAAGGCGATCACCCGGTCGCCCACCAGCAGCTGGGCCGCGCGATCGTTGTCGTACCGAATGATCTCACCGTCACGCACGACCGCGATCACCGGTCCGCTAGTCGACAGCGCGCCGAGGGGGCCGGCCTCCGCCTCGGTGATCGTGCGCTCGATCAGGTCCAGGCCTTCGCCGACCAAGAGCAGATCCTCCAGCAACTGCGTCGTCGCGGGCTCCTCGGAGGCAAGCCCCAGCAACCGCCCTGCGGTCTCCGAGGAAGTGATCACCGCATCGGCCCCGCCCTGGCGAACGAGATGAACGTTTTCCGCCTCGCGAACCGCGGCGACGATCGTCGCGCCGGGCGACAGCTCGCGGGCGGTCAGGGTGATCAGAACCGCGGCGTCGTCGCGGTCGACAGCGACGATGATGGTCGAGGCCAGCCCCACGTGCGCTTCCTGGAGCGCGTCCTGAACGGACGCGTCACCCGCGACCGCCGCATGGCCGGCCGCCGTCGCCCGCGCTCGCGCTTCGGGCCGCGGATCGATGACCACGATGTCGCCGGGCTCGACGCCCTTCCCGAGCAGGGTGTCGATGGCACTTCTGCCCTTCGTGCCGTAACCGCAGACGATCGTGTGGTCTTTCAAGGTCTTTCTCCAGCGCCCGATCCGGTATGCAAGCCGCGTTCTCTCCGCCAGTATCTCCAAAGTCGTACCGACCAGCAGGATCAGGAAGAGGATTCGCAGGGGCGTGACGATCAAGGTTGTCACGAGCCGGGCGCCGTCGCTGACCGGCCGCACGTCCCCGTAGCCCGTCGTCGTGATGCTGACGGTCGAGTAGTAGAACGCGTCGAGCAGGCTGACCTCACCGTCGTCAGGGTCGACGTAGCCGTCGCGCTCGATGTAGGCCAGCGCGGCAACGATGCAGATCAGCGCCAGGGCGACCAGCAACCTCTGTCCGATCTTTCGCAGCGGGCTCTGATCGCTCCCGGGAAGCTCGACGGGAAATGGGTGGGCTGGCTCGCCGGACGGCACGGCCGGGAGGGTATCCCCGGACCTCAACGCGGCTCAGTCCTCGTAAGGAGCCAGCCGCACGGCAAGCGGTACGCCGGTTCGGGCCAGCAGCGCGAAGCGCCCGCCAGGGTTCGCGGCGGCCTCGGCCTTGAAGAGGCCGGCGAACTCGCGCTTGAACCCGGCTCCTCGCGGATGGGCTGCGATGACGGCATCACGGTTCTCCGGGCTTATGTCCCAGGCGCGAAGGCCGGCCCCGTCGACCATCGCGCCCCACTGCACGTAGCAGCCGAGCGGACCGTCGCGCTCGACCGTGACCCCCGGAGTGGTGTGGACGCAGATCGCGTCCCCGACGAGATCGGCATCCGTCGCCTCCAGGGAAGCTGCGCTCGCGCACTCGAGCATCCGCTCAACGCTGCGGAGTGTGAAGTCCTGCCCCGGAATCGCCTCGGCGACGCCGTGGTCGTGCAGCAGCGAGGCGCAGTAGAAGAACTCGCGGTCGAGCTCGTTGCGGTCGAGCGCCGCCAGCGCCAAGCCGAACATCCAGGTGCGGTAGGAGTGCCCGGCAATCGCAGCGGGGAGCTCCGCACACGCCTCCTCGCAGGCGCTGGCAAGGCTGGAGTCGGGTGGCGTGAAATCGCGCACGTCGATGTCGCGCGCTGCCGCAGGCAGCCGGCCCGTCGCAAGCTTGATGCGACCGGCCGTGGTCTGGGCAAGACCCTTCGCGATCGCACCGAGCAGGTGTCGGCGTTCCGCACGCGTGAGCGTGCCGCTGGTGCGCCGCGTCCAGCCGAGCCCGCCGAGGCGGTTGGGGTCAGGGGCCGTCGCGGGCATCGCCGCCACCCCCCATCCCGGCCTCCTGCATGAATGAACGCATCTCCTTCAGGTAGACGCCCTGCTTGGTGTGCAGCAGGTGATTCCCCGGGAACCAGTGCAGCCGGGGGCGCTCCCAGTGCTCCCAGAGCAAGCGGCTCTGCTCGGGGGGAGCGAAACGGTCACCAAGACCTCCGACGATCATCCTGCGCTCGAACGGGATCTGGGGCTGGTAGTTGAGCGGGGAGGTGATTTCGAGCGCCTCGTCAACCTCGTCGCGGTCAACCCTGAACACGAGCGAGCCCACATTCGCCAGAACGCTGGCGGGGAACCACTCCCGAATCAGACCCCCCATACGCACGACCGGGACGTTGGGAATGACCACTGTGGGCCGCGGATCAGCGCTCGCGACAAGGGCCGAGGTGAGGCCGCCGAGAGATATCCCGGTCAGCGCGACCTGCTTGACCCCCTCGGCTTCGAGATGATCGAGAAAGAGCCGGAAGTCGTGGACCCCGTGGAGGATCGCCTCGACCATGTGACCGATTCCAAAGGCGAAGAGGCCCCAGCCGTTGAAGGGCACGACCGCGGCCCGACGCACGCCATGGAAGGGAAGCAGGTACATCAGCACGTCATAGCCGAGGCGATAGAACCAGGGCAAGGAGAAGAAGCGGCTGTTGAGCCAGAACGGCGAGGCGCCGAAGCCGTGGATGACGGCGATCGTCGGCCGCGGACCGTCGTCGTGGCGCCAGTGCTGAGCCCAGGCGATCTTGTTCTCCGCGAAGCGTCCGTAGGCCTCACGCAGAGACGGATTGACCGCCTCGTAGGGGCTCTCGAAACGCAGCATCGAGACGCTGCCGTCGTCCGGCTTGAACGAGAACGGAGGCGCGTCGAGGACGTCGACCCACGGCAACCCGGCGGGGGCCGGGAAGGTGAGCGACGCATCGCGCGCGCCCGCCAGGTCCGTGTAGAAAGCGAGGTCGCGCCGCGTCTGTTTGCGGGAGGTGCGCAGGACCCCGAGACTTCCGGGGATCATCAGGGCGCTGGCGAGGGCGGTGCGCGCAGCCAGATCCACCGCGGCCGTGCTGCGCACGAGCACCTGAGTGCCCAGCGGCAACTCCGACACGTTCGGCTGACCGGCGCCGGTCGGCGCGGCACCCTCCTCTATCTCAACGGTCGTCCCCATCGACGCTCGGGAAGTATCCCCTGCCGAGCGGCGATTTGGCTGAGGACGATCCGGCTGCGATAGGCGTCAGGCATGAGCGGCGCGGTCAGCGGCACTCGGCATCCGCGCTCGACGTCGTGGAAACGCCTGAACAGCGCTTCGTGTAACGATCGGCCCGGTGGCCGCCGAAAATCAGCTCGCCGAGCAGCTTCTCGACGCCCAGGTCGCCTGGGTGATCGCCGAGATGACCGGCGAGCGACTCGACGAGGTCGTCGCCCGCGACGTCAAGACGATCTTCGCAACCGCACCGAAGATCATCGTCGACGACGCCGTCTCGCGCGAACAGGTCAAGGCGACCGCCCACACATACGTGGCGATGGTGGGCGACAGTCCCCTGATCGAGCTGCTGGCGGCCGGGATCGCCGACGCCGTCTACAGCCTCGCGGACGCCGACGACCACAAGCTCGGCGAGGTGATCGGCCGCGATCACGTCGAGGCGCTGATAGTCAAGGTCATCGGCATGCGGGAGTTGCGCGAGCGTGGGCTCGAGCGGTTGAGCGAGAGTCCCGTCGTCGCGACCGTCGCCTCCTGGTTTGTCAACAAGATCGTCACCGACTTCATGCAGGCGAACGCGGAGCGGGCGGAGCGCATTCCCGGCGTCGGCTCGATTGTCGGCGCCAGCCGCCGCGCCGCCAAGGTCGCCCGCGGCCAAGCCGACCGCCACCTCGGCGACGTGCTCGGCGACGTCGCAGGCCGCGGGGCCCAGTTCGCGCTCCTGCGCCTCTCCAACGCGATCAAGGAGACGATCGAGGAGGCTCCGCTCAAAGACGCCGCGCTGGAAATCTGGGACCTGCAGGCCGCGGAACCGATGAGCAACCTGCGTGAGTACCTGAGCCAGCAGGACCTACGCGACCTCGTCCTGATCATCCACGAGATCTGGCTGACGCTGCGCGACACCGAGTACTTCACCGCCGCGGTCGACGCCGGCATCGACGTCTTCTTCGACAACTACGGCTCGTTCACCGTGGCTGAGCTGCTCAGCGAACTGGGGCTCGACCCAGACCAGCTGACCACCGATGTCCAGCTGCTGATCCCACGGGCCATCGACGCGATCCGGGAGTCCGGCGAGCTCGAGTCGATCGTCCGGGAACGCTTGGAGCCGTTCTGGCGCTCCCAGCAGGTCGCGGCTCTGCTGGCAACGGAATGACGCGGCTACTCAGCCCGCGGCTATCGCCGCCGCGCCGCTCGCGCCGGGCAGCTTGTAGCTCTCGCTCAGCGTCGTCGTCTCTGGATCGATCCGATAGAGACCACCGGATTCATCTACCACCCAGACTGAGCCTTCGGACACGGCGATGCCGTACGACTGCGCATCACCCGTTTCGACCGACCCCGGCGCGAACTCGCCGCTGCTGAGGTCGAGGCGGCCCACCCGCGGATCCTGATACGCAACCCAGAGAGATCCCCCGGACGAGTCGGGGGCTATCGCCCAGGGGCGCTCCTCTGCCTTGTACTCGTCGATCAGTTTGAAGCTGCCGGCGTCCACGCGAAGCACCGACTCCGAACCCGCCGCGTAGACATCTTCACCAACGGCGACGACATCGGTGAGGAGGTCCGTCTTGAGCGTCTCAGTGCTCCCGTTCCGCGGGTCGATGCGCAGGAGCCGGCCCGCGTACGAATCCTCGGCGTAGACGATGCCGTCCAGCTCTGCGATCGCGGCGGGCCATTCGTGCCTGTCGAGTCGAACTTCGTCGACGACCTCATTCGTGTCCGGATCGATCGCGACCAGCGACGGCTCAGAGATTCGCGAAACCCAGACGACGTCCTCGCCGATCGCCAGACCCCGGGCGTCCTTGGTTCGAATCAATGCCTGCAAACCGCCGCTCACGGGGTTGATGCGCGAGACCGTGCCGTCCACCGCGTCGGCGACCCAGACAGCGTCGTGGCCCACCGCGACGTCGGTGGGATAGGACCCGACCGGGATGCGGTTCCAGACACTGCCGCTCGTCGGATCGACCGCGAAGACCGCCCCGGCGTTCTCGCTCGTGATCCAAAGAGACTTACCCGAGGGAGGCCCGGAGTTCTCGTTCGCGGTTCCGAATCCGGTCGGCCTTTCCGTGTCGTCTCCACCACAGCCGGAGGCAGCAGCCAGCGCGACGAGGAGGACGGCAGCGAAGCGGGATGACTGCATCAGGCGTCGTCCGGCGGCTTGAACAGCTCGAAACCGACCTTGCGGATCTGTATTTCCTCGGTGCCCTCGGTAATTCTGTAGCGGCGGTGGTGACGGTAGATGTGCTCGAACGGCATGTGCCGCGTATAGCCCATGCCGCCGCAGGTCTGCATCGCTCGGTCAGCGGCTTCACAGGCGAGCCGGTTGGCCCGGTAGTTGGCCATTGCGACGAGGTGGGTGACCTCCATGTGGTGGTGGCGGTCGAGCTCGGCGGCGGTGCGGCGAACCAGGCCGCGAACCATCTCGCAGTCGGTCCAGAGCTCGGCCAACGGAAACTGGATGCCCTGGTTTCGCCACAGCGGCTTGCCCCAGACCGTGCGCTCGCGCGCCCACTTGACCGCTTCGTCGATGCAGAACTCAGCGGCCCCGAGGCTCGAGGCCGCCTGGCGGATGCGGTTCTCGTGCACGAAGGTCTGGGCCAGCGCCAAGCCCTTGTCGACCTCGCCCATGACCGCTTCGTCACCGACACGCACGCCGTCCAGCGTCACCTCGGCATGGTCGGTCGGCATGTTGAAGGTCCACCAGTAGAAGTCGACGCTCATCCCCTGCGCGTCGCGGGGGACGACGAAGGCGGTGATCCCGAGTGGGCTGCCGGCCTCTCCGGATGTACGGGCGAAGACGAGATCGTGGGAGGCGCGGTGCATGCCGGAGTTGAAGCGCTTGGTGCCGTCGATAACCCATTTCTCGCCGTCGCGGCGGGCCGTCGTCTCCATGTATGTCGCGTCTGAGCCGTGGTTGGGCTCCGTCAACCCGAAGGCGAGCCCAACCTCGCGACGAAGCGCCGGTTCGATGAAGGCCTCCCTCTGCTCGGGCGTGCCGAAGTGGTGGGCCAGCAGCACGGTCGGGAAGTTGCCGACGATCGAGATCTCGCTCTGAGCGTCGTTGTGGAGGCCGATGCCAAGCCGGTTCAGGTGCTCGCGGATGACCGCCATCGCCAGGTTCGAGCCGTCGCGACCGCCGAACTCCGAGGGCAGCCCGTAGCGCCAGATCCCGGCGGCGTCGGCGCGGGACATCATCTCGTCGAGCAGGTCCTCCCATTCGCGGCGCGGCGTCCCCCCCGCGTCCCAGTCGGTGCGCGAGTGCTCGCGGCGATGGTCGAAGAAGCGGATGTTGTCGTCGGCTTGCTCGAGGGGGCGGATCTCGGCCTCGATGAAGGCGTCGATCTCCTCGATGACGCCGAGGATCTCGACGGGCAGGTCGTCGGTCGTCACGGTTTTCGCGCCGGCAGAGGCCATCGCCGGACCCTATCTCTAGTGGCTCGCGTGGGCGCGGTAATAATCCCTGACTGACCTAAGCATCCAGCTGATCTAGAAGGGACCCCGTGAACGTCGAGATCCGCCACTCCCCCAGCTTTGCCGTCGCGCGCTGCAACCTCACGGCCGGAGAATCGGTCAAGGCCGAGTCCGGGGCGATGGCGGCCACCTCCGCCGGTGTCTCGGTCGAAGCGCAGATGCAGGGCGGGTTGATGAAGGGCCTGAAGCGCAGCGTGCTCGGCGGCGAGTCGCTGTTCATCACGACTTTCACGGCTCCGGACGGCGGTGGCTGGGTCGACTGCGCCCCTCACCTTCCCGGGGACGTCACGGTGCTCGACGTCACCGAGTCGCTGAATCTCACCAAAGGCTCGTGGCTGTGCTCGACGGCCGGCATCGAGCTCGACACGAAGTGGGGCGGCTTCAAGAACCTCGTCGGTGGCGAGGGCGGCTTCCTCGTACACGCCAGCGGCTCCGGGCAGGTCGTCGCCGCCTGCTACGGCGCGCTCGACGAGATCATGCTCGCGCCGGGAGAGAGCCTCGTGATCGACTCAGGGCATCTGGTCGCCTTCGATCCCGCCGTCCAGTTCACGACACGCAAGGCGACGAAGGGGCTGATGGCAACCGTCAAGAGTGGCGAGGGCTTCGTGATGGAGTTCACGGGCCCGGGCCGCGTCATCACCCAGACGCGCAACCCCGACGCGCTGATCACGTGGCTGACGACAGTGCTTCCGTTCACGCGGGCCTAGGGGCTGAGGCAATGCACGACCCGAAACCACGCCGGCTCGCGAGCCTCGATCAGATCGGCGAGTCCGGCGTGACGGTGATCGAGGACGAGGCATTGGGCGCGCTTGCGGTGGGGATCAGCGACGGCGTGCCGTTTGCGACCTCGAACCGCTGCCGCCATCTTGCCGCTTCGCTCGGCAAGGGGCTGGTGGCCGACGACGGCACACTCGAATGCCCCCTGCACGGCGCCCGCTACGACGTCCGCACGGGACGGATGACTCGCGGCCCTCAGGGTGTTTTCAGGCCGCTTGCCGGTGTCGTCCAGCAGACGAGCGGCCGGCTGGCGCTGAGCACCCACGAGGTCGAACTTCGGGACGACGCGATCTGGCTGATCTGACGGTGCGGCCGGCAAGGACCCGGACGGCCAGGCCTACTTGCCGTCGATGTCCTTGCCTGAGATCAGATCCCAGGCGCGGCGAAGCTTCGGGTGGTTCTCGCCCTCGCCGGCGAGGTCCTCGGCACTGACCTCCATCGAGGCCGCGTGCTTCTCGGGCTCGGGAAGCTCGTGGCAGGCGCCGGCGTCGAGCTTCAACACGGCGCCACGCTCGAAGATGTCGCCGCATTCTTCGGCGTCGACGAAGCGATGACCTCCCGGGAGCGTGCTGGTGTCAAGCACGATCCCGTCGAAGACGTCTAGGTCGGGCTCCGCAAGCACGTGCTCGATCCTGCCGACCAGCTCGCCATCGCTGGAGTAGACCGGCAGTCCGGGTTCGAGCGTCAGGTAGGAAGAGCGTTCACCGAGGTCGTCCACGGCGGGGAGGCTAGCGCGAGCGTCGTTGCTAGAAGGGGAAGTTGCCCCGTTTAGGCTCTCGGCGCCCCCGCCGGACGACGGGCTCGATCGGCGTTTGCCCAACAGGTCCGCGTCTAGAATGTGCGTGCAATGGATTTGCGAGGGTGCAGCCGGGACGGGCGCGGGATGGGCTGGGCTTGTGCGGCCGCCCTCGCCGTCGTTGGAGCCCTGCTTGGCGCCATGCCGGCCGCGGCCGCCCAGATCTCGGAGGAAGGCGGCAGCTGGTCGGTCATCTGCTCGTTCTCACACCGGGCGACGGACGACCCGATCGTGCATCCCGGGCATGCCGGCGCGAGCCACCTGCACGATTTTTTCGGGAACTTCTCGACCGACGCCTTCAGCACGAGGAGGACGCTGCTGGCCGAGGAGTCTGACTGCAGCCGTGCGCCCGACAGGTCCGCGTACTGGGTGCCGACGCTCGAGCGCGGCGCTTCGCTCGGGCCGAACGGCGAACCGACCGGCGTGAAACCCGTTCTTTCGGTGACCTACTACCGCGCCGCGGACAAGGATCCGCGGACGATCCGGCCCTTCCCTCGTGGGTTGAGGATGGTCGCCGGGAACCCGCGCGCAGATCGCCCGCAGGGTGACGGCGTCGCGAGCTGGTTCTGCGGCATTCCGGTGCTGGGAATCGTCGGGAATTACACGGCCCAGCCGCAGTCCTGCACTTCGCCGATGCACCTGTACGGGCAGGTTTACTTCCCGGACTGCTCGAATGGGCGCGTCGACAGCCGCAATCACAAACGTCACATGGCATACGCGTCATACGCACCCGGCACCTATCAGCAGCGCACCTGCCCGGCAAGCCACCCGATCCCGGTTCCGATGGTCAACCTGATTGTCGAGTATCCGCCGCGGTCCGGCGCGGGCGCCAAGCTGGCCTCCGGAGGCACCTACAGCCTCCACGCCGACTTCTTCGAGGCCTGGCGCGGCCAGGCGGTCAGAAGCCTGATCGCAAGCTGCCTGCAGGCGCGTCGGGCATGCGGCGAAGCCTAGGCAACTGAGGAGCCGGTCGGCTCAGCCGCCCGCGAGTGCGCCCGCGTAGACCTGCCAGGCGAGCGCCGACTTCGCGGTCAGGCTGAGCACGATGTAGGCCCGCTCTCCGAACAGGTAGTCGCTCCACCGGCCCCTGCGCCGGTACTGAAGCCACATGTTCGCGGGAAAGAGGGAGAACAGCACCAGCAGGCTGACGAAGATCCCGTAGACGAAGCCCGGAACATTGCCGGTCTCCGACTGGGCACGGGCCAGCTGGATCGCGATCACCACCCACGGGGTAAAGCCAATCAGCGAGCCGAGCCAGAACGGGAGCCAGTCCGATTCTCGCCCCGGCCTGGAGCCGCGCTCCATCAGCAGCCCGAAGAGGATCATCGCGGCATTGGCGCCGAAAACAGCGATCAGCGTCGTCAGCTCTCCGACGCCGGCGAGCATCGCGATCAGGACGACCATAAGCGAGGCGCTGAGCGAGTACTCGATCCAGCGGGCGTAGTTGATCCCGCGCCCCAGGTTGCGCTCATACCAGGGCCGAACCAGAGGGCTTGCAACGGCCAGATGGTCGACCGCCGCCAAGTAAAGAAAGACCGCGACCGCCGCGGCGATGGGAAGATCGAACAGGGGCTCCCCAAGTTCCAGTTCCCCTAGCCCCGGGGGGCCGTCGGTCCAGCTGGCGTAGACAGGCAGCGAGGCATCGGACGCGATCACCAGCAGTAGCGTCGCTTGAACGGCATGCAGGATCCCGGTGACCAGGTTCCAGCGGCGAAGTCGCCGCGACTCCTCGGCTGGAACTCCCTGCCGGCCGGGCGGGAGGGTGCCCTCAGCCTCCACGGTCATGACGCGTTCCGGGTCAACTCACGGCCCCGCAAAGGCAGCGAGGATCGCTTAGACCGTCGTGGTCTTGATCGCCAGAGCCGGATGTGAGGACTGCGACGGGCGGCATCGCTGCTCAAGACCAGTATGGCGGGTAGCCCCCCTCCCCAGATCAGTCGCACGTGACGGCTGCGACCCATCAGCTTGCGGATCTCGTCGGGATCAACGACCTCCGGCAGGTGCCGGGTTATGCACACAACGCCGTCGAGGTCGAACCGATGTCGAGCACCAGCGATTGGTCAGCAGCCCAGGAGTGGCCCTTTGCCTACACGCTCCCTGACAACGCCCGAGCCGGGGCCCCCACGCCGGGTGGTCGCGTGGCTCGAATCGGCATCGGCGCCCGCCCGGTCAGCAATCTCGTTCTGGGCAGCATGGTCGTCCGAAACACCTCCAGCACGCCCAGCCTCGTGCAGGTGCGGATCACGCTGGACGGCATCGTTCAGCCCGGGGTGTTTGCGCAGACCGTGCCCGCAGGCGCCACCAGCACACTCGGGGGCACGTTCCGCATGGCTCAGGTGAAGCGCACCCAGGGCACCGGTGCGCACATGCTTCGCATGGAGGTCCGCTCGGACGGGCCGCCTGTCAGCGTCGCCGACCGTTCGCTCGGCCTGATCGCGATGGCGACAGACGACTGAGCGACGTCGCTATTGGAGGCTCCCAGATCGACTGCGTAGTAACCCTGGGGACGCCTGCTCGCCAGGACAGGTCGATCAGCGCCCACGCTGCGTTGTCCGTTCTGGTTGTTTCGTGGAGGCGCCCGGTTGAATTGACCCTGTGCTGGAGTGTGTAGGCCCTGTTGACGCGTGGCAGATGCGTGATGTCGATGAACTGACCGGAGACGATCGGTGGGTAGAGGTCGCCCCACCCGGGCGAGAACCCCACGGTCACATGCCGATCGGCCAGCTCACCGCAGTCCCGGTATCGCCGCTTTTCAGAGAAACCAGGCCGGCCGGATGCCACGAAGTCGGTATCGGCTGGGCAATAGCCGACCTTTCTGTCGCGGGCAACGAGGCGGCTGCCATCGGCGCTCCTCAGCTCGAACACGACTAGGCGTTTGGTGTGCCAGTGACCGTGGCCTCCCAGACCCGCAAACTGCATCTGAGCGACCTGCGGATAGGAAACCGAGCCACCGTCGGCCGTGAAAACAACCTGAGTGGCGGAGATTCGGTTTCGCGATGCTGGATTCTGGGCCTTCAGCTCGAAGGCGCCGGGGCCCGCATTCCATACCTCCGAGAAGAACACGAGCCACCAGTGGCTCCGTCCGCGTCGATCGACGTGGCGCTCGACTTCGACGCCCTGCGGAGCAAGAACGCTGAGGTTCGGCAGGACCTCAGAACCCGTGGCCGCCGGCTCGCTTTGGCTGATTGCCGTCCCAGAAGACATCAAGCCTCCGCCTAGAATCGCAATCAGAGCGCCCGAGATTGCCCCTGCGCGCCACATCTTCCTGAGCGTAGCGGCGCTCGCGCTTCTTTTCGCCGGTCGAGGGCAGCCAGCTTGTAACCCCACCCGTGGCGGGGCTGCTCTCACGCGACGGCAGCGGCAGATCAAGGCAATATGTCGAAAAGCTCTGACGGCCCGCTCACCATGTAAGGGCAGCGACAGACGCAGGCCACGACTCTAGGAGGAAACCATGATTCAGCGGATGGACAACGTGCTCATCGTCGTCGAGGACCTCGAGGCCGCCAAAGCGTTCTTCACCGAGCTCGGGATGGAGCTGGAAGGCGAGACGACGGTCGAGGGGCCTTGGGTCGACCAGACCGTCGGGCTCGACGACGTTCGTGCCGAGATCGCCATGATGCGAACCCCGGACGGTCACGGCCGGGTCGAGCTGTCGAGGTTTCAGAGGCCGCCGGCGGTCAGAGCCGAGCCGGAGGGCGCGCCGGCGAACGCGCTGGGCATGCGCCGCATCATGTTCATGGTCGACGACGTCGACGACGTCGTCGCTCGCCTGCGCGGCCACGGTGCCGAACTGGTCGGCGAGATCGCCCAGTACGAGGACATCTATCGGCTCTGCTTCGTGCGTGGCCCCGAGGGCATCATCATCGGCCTGTCCGAGCGGCTCAGCTGAGGTTCCTGTCTTCCGGATCCTCGAACAGGCGAAGCGGCGCAATAGTTGCGCAATGGTCTCTTCAGGCGTGAGGCTGCTAACGGGCCAATTCCCGTCCGGCCCCGGAACCCAGACTCGGCCATTGTGGCTTGCCGACGTGGATCTGTCCGGTCTAGGGCCTAAGGGAGGTCGGCGACGCCCACCCCCTGCCTTGGCGGGACCACGGTCGGCGGCCTCGCCGAGGCGGAGCCGCTCAGCCCCCCACCTCCCTACCCTCCTCGGTGCGGGTGCTCTACGCCTGGGGGCTAGGGATTCGGATTGCCGGAGGGACCCTTGTCGGGGTCATCCACCCGGAAGCGGTCATGGGCCGGGGTCGGGTCGCGGTTGCCGGCGCGGTCGATCGCGAAGACGCGGAAGCGGTAGCGGCCGGGCTTGAGGTCCTTGAGCATCACCGGCGAGTCGCAGTGCTTGAACCGCTTGCGATTCAGCGAGCACATGAACGTCGAGCCCCGCTCCGAGGAGGCGAAGGTGAAGTAGGAGATCTTCGGGTCGGGCTTGATCGGCACGTGCAGGAAGCGGGTCTCGGGCGGCGTCGTGTCATCGTCCCCGCGGGCGCTCACGAGGACCAACTCACCGGGGGCGTTGCACGTGCTCGCCGCGGGGTTATTTGCGACGTCGCCCGAGTAGTCCGCGACCCAGCGGTAGGTGCCCGCGGCGCTCGGGGTGAAGGCGCCGGACTCGTAGCCTCCGTTCCCGTTCACGTTGACCGTGTCGGTGAACACGGCGCCGCCGGAGCAGTCGGCGTCGTCGGGGCCGTAGAGCTTGAAGGTGATCGTGCCGGTGGGGCTCACACCACCGGAGAGCGTTGCGGTGTCATGGACCTGGCCGCCGATCGTGACATCGCCCGAGGCGTTCGTGGTCAGGGTCGTGGTGTGCTTGGCGACCGTCACCGACTCGTTTGCCGCGTTGCATGCACTCGATGACGCGGCGTTGCTGGCGTCGCCGGAGTAGTCCGCGGTCCAGCGGTAGGTGCCGGCCGCCGTCGGGGTGAAGTTGGCGGAGTCGTACGCGCCGTTGCCGGAGGAGACGTTCTTGATGTCGGTGAACGCCGGCGTGCCGGAGCAGTCGGCGTCGTCGGGGCCGTAGAGCTTGAAGGTGATCGTGCCGGTGGGGCTCACACCACCGGAGAGCGTTGCGGTGTCATGGACCTGGCCGCCGATCGTGACATTGGAGGAGGCCGTCGTCTCGAGCGTCGTCGGGAGCGGCGACACGTAAGTCTTGAAAATCAGATCGTAGTTTGGTGCGGAGATCCACGTTGCACCGCCGTCGCTACTAGAGACCGCGCTTCCACTGGGATACGTATTCGTAACGCCGTTGTCGTAACCCGCGCCCCACAGGTACGCGGGGTATTCGCTCCCGCCGCCAAATGGATCTGACTCTGTGCACGTGGCACCGGGCGCGGAGAGCACGATCGCGTATGAGGTCCCGGCCGCCACCGCCGCGGGCGTCGTCAACGGCGCCGAGGTGATTGAAGAGGCTGAGTTGCCGGTCGGGACACTCGCCTCCGGAATCGTTCCCGAGCCGAGCACTGTGCTTGTCGGCAGGCCGGCCGATACCGTCGTGATCTGGACCGTCAAGTCGACTCCGCTCGCGCCGGAGCAGAACCCGAACTTCCCCACCTGGAGATCCACCTGATCGAGACCGCCGCTGAGCCCGGCGGTGAACGTCTGCGCCGTTCGGGATTCTGACCCGTTGGCGGTGCCCATGCCGAAAGCAGCGCTCAACAAGGGCGCCGTATTCGACTGGTCGAGCGTCCCGGCCGCGCCGGCTGTTGCGGGCGTCGCGAATAGGATCAGGAGTGCAAGCGTCACTCCTACCCGCATTGGGCCACGCGCCGCCGCTCGGTTTTTCCCTCTCGTAAGTACGGCGCTGCTCCCCTCGAGTCGCTGCATCCCGGCCAGCGGGTATATATCACGTTTCAAGGCAAGCGACGTAGGCGCGCGTCATCAAAGCGATTGCCCGGCGAGGACCGGCGGTCGCTGCGGATGTCGGCCCAGCTACCAGTCGCACCTCTACGACCGCGTATCCGGCTGAAGAACGACGAATACCTTCGCCACCGCGAGCGCCGCCCGGACCTGGCGGCAGAATGCGATGGTCGCGCTGCGGCACGGTCATTTCAGCCTGGCCATTCACCACTATCCGCGAGGCAGGGAGGGAATGGGTCGAGGGGCGAGGGCGGGCCTCCTCCGAAACCGCCCGTGCGCGCCATCTATCGGCGCGCTCGACGAAGTGGCGGTGCACCCAACTTCGGGCCTCCAGTTTCCCGCTATGCGCGGTAGGCGCGAAAGGAAGCCGAACGACCTGCGGGACCTGCCTGAATCCCGCTTGCGGAGCGGAATTCCGCTTAGGAGAGCCAGCGCGCCCGACAGGATTCGAACCTGTGACCTTCGGTTTCGTAGACCGACGCTCTATCCGGCTGAGCTACGGGCGCGAGTATTTAGGCGTCACGCAGCTTTAAAGTGCGCAAACACCGCCGGGCGATTGTAGCTTTGCGTGATGGGACGGCGGTGGATGAAAGCGGGCATGGCTGGACTGGCGAGCATCGCCACGATAGTCGCGGTCGCCTGTGGCGGCGTCGAGGAGCCGACGAGCGAGACAACGCCGGATGAGGTCGCCCCGCGCGAGATTCCCGGAATCGCCTTTTCCGACCTCGCCGGCTGCGGCAAACTGCCCAAGCCCGACGGCTTTCGCTGCGGCGAGCTCGAGGTTCCGTTCGAGCGCAGGGACCCGTCGCTGGGGACGACGACGATCGGGTTCGCGGTCCACCCGCCGCGCGACCCGGCCCGGCCGGATCAGGGCGCGATCTTCGCGGTCGAAGGCGGGCCGGGCTATGCCTCGACCGGCACCGCGCACGCCTTCCTGCGCCTCTTCGGCGATCTGCTCGACGACCGCTCGCTGGTGCTCGTCGACATGCGCGGCACCGGCCGCTCGGGAACCGTCGATTGCCCCGACCTGCAGCGTGGTCGTGCTCCTGACTACATCGCTCTCGCCCTTTGTGCGAAGAAGCTCGGGCCGCTGGCTTCGTCCTACCGCACCTCCGCGGCCGCGGATGACATCGACGACGTCCGCGAGGCGCTCGGCTACGAGCAGATCACGCTCTACGGCGACTCCTACGGAACCTTCCTCGGCCAGTCCTACGCGTTCCGGCATCCAGGCTCGCTGAATGCGCTTGTGCTCGACTCCGCCTATCCCGTGCGCGGCGAGAGCGCCTGGTATCCGAGCATCACCCGCACCGGAATCCGCGCGCTGGTCACTTCGTGCGAGCGCACCCCATCCTGCGAGGTCGACCCGCGGCGTTTCCTCGAGCGGCTGATCGACTTCCTGCGGCGCAGCCGTCACGGCACCGGTGGACTCGTCGACGCCCTCTTCGCCGGCGGCTACAGCCCCCCGGAGGCGTTCGTCGAGATCATCGAGGCAGGCCAGGCGCTGCTGAACGGCAACCCGAGCCGCTGGAAGTCGCTGACCGCCGAGGGCAAACCGGGCCGTCATCTTCGCTCCTACAGCACCGCCGGCGAACAGATCGTCTCCTGCAACGACTACCCCCTGCTCTGGGAGAAGACGGCGTCCGAACCGGAGCGGCGCGCGCAGCTCGAGCAGGCGGTGCAGGACCATCCCGACCCGGAGTCGCTGGCGCCGCTGACTCCCCGGGACGTTGCGCTCTCCTCGACCACCCTCTACCAGTACTGCCTGACCTTTCCACCGCCGACGGACCTCTACGAACCGCCCGCGCAGGACGACGCCGAGGGCACGACGGCGCCGGTGCTGGTCGTATCGGGCGAACTCGACAGCGTCACGACGCCGCACGAGGGCCGTCGCGTCGCGGCCGAGTTCCCGAACAGCGAGTACTTCGAGGTGCGGAACGCGGGCCACGTGGACGCGCTGTATTACCCGAACGGCAAGGCGGCGACGGAGATCCGGCGGTTCCTGCGAGAGGCTTTGTCAGGGACGAACGACGGCGCCTAGACCGGGCTAGGGTCAAGGGTCAGGGAAAGTCGTCCCGCCACTCTCTCGAGCGTCGCTTGGACGTGCTTGGGCTCGTGGCGAACTTGGTAGTGGGTGAAGCGCAGCTGGGTGAGTCCTTCGGCGGTGTGGGCCTGGTCTCGCTTGCGGTCGGTGGTCTGCTGGACGGCGCTGAAGTGAGAGCCGAAGCCGTCGGCTTCGACCACCAGGCCGAGGGTTGGGAACCAGAAGTCGACCCGGTAACCGTTGACGCGGTGCTGGGTGAGCGGTGTTGGCAGTCCTGCGGCGTCGGCGATCGACTTGAAGCGATACTCCAGCTCTGAATCGGTCATCGAGAAGAGGTGGAGCTCGAGCAGCTTTCGCATCCGGGCGACACCCTTGCGTTGGCCGATCGTGTCGAGGTGGCGGAGCAGGCTCTCTGGCGAGGTCAGCCGGCGAAAGCATGCCCTGGAGATCGCCGCCTCGATCTGGTTGCTGGGGAAACGGGCAGCCAAGGCGACCAAGGTGGCGTTTGGGCTCGTCACCTGGATTCCGTCTCGACGGACGATCTCGTTCGGGAGCAGGGATCGGCGGTGAACGAGGATGCCACGATGCCTGGGCTTGAGGTTGGGCGGAACCGTGACCTCGACGCCTCGTGTCTCCTTCTCCCAGAACCGAGCCAGACAGCCGGCGGATTCGTCGCTGAGGGCTGCCTGCCTGCCGCAGGCCAGCACGGCCGCCGTCCAACCACCCGTGCGCGTCAGGTCTTCAGCAGGCACGAACGCGTAGACGCCGTCGTGGATGCGATGAAGACGGCCGCGATCGAGACGGTGCTGGATCGCGTGCCTCGATGCCCCCAGCCCGAGTAGCTGTTCGCGTGTGAATGTGCCGTTCTGGCGACGGGCCAATGCCTGGACCCGGCGGAGCAACAACTGGTCGGAATTGCCGCCCATAACAGGTAAAAGCGTCCAGATGACATCCGTGCCCCCCTTGATGGGCGGTGGCTGCTGCCGTTTGGACGCTTCGGGGCTCAGAGCGGCTCAACGGATAGGCTCGCAAATCGGCGATGAACGAACGCCTTTCCCCCCTCTCCTCCTCGGACATGTCCTCCCTGCTCGCCGAACGGGGGCCGATTCACGTGCACGTCGGCGGGACGATCATCCTCGAAGGCAAGCCGCCTCCCTTCGACGAGCTTGTCGAGCACGTCGGAAAGCGCTTGACGCTGGTGCCGCGCTTTCGCCAGAAGGTGACCCAGATCCCGCTCGGCCTGGACAACCCGGTCTGGGCCGACGACCCGAACTTCGACCTGCGCTGGCACGTGCGCCACTCGGCGCTGCCCGGCCCGGGCAGCATCGGGCAGCTGAAGGAGTTCGTCGGTCGCGTGATGTCGCAACCGCTCGACTTCTCGCGGCCGCTCTGGCAGGTCTACCTGATCGAAGGCCTGGCCGGCAAGCGCCACGCGATCATCTCCAAGACCCACCACGCGCTTGTCGACGGCGTCTCCGCGGTCGACGTCGGCACGATCCTGCTCGATCCCAACAAGCAGGGGACCGAGATGGAGATCTCCGAGGAGCGCTGGGATCCCGACGAGCCCAGCCCGGAGATGCTGTTCGTGCGAGCCGCCAGCCGGCGCGTGCAGCGCCCGATCCGCAACGCGCGCAAGGCGGCACGCTCGGCGCTGACGATGCCGGTCAGCACGGCCAATCGGGTGAAGCGAATGGCCGAGGGCTTCGGCGGGCTCGCCGCCGGAGGGCCAAGGGCGCCAAAGACGGCCCTCAATCAAGACATCGGCCGCGACCGGCGGGTCGCCTTCGCGGCAACGACGCTGGATGAGATCAAGACCGCGCGCGGCGACAGCGAAGCCACGGTCAACGACGTCATTCTTTCGATCACCACCGGGGCCCTGGCGAGTTTCCTCGAGGGCCGCGGGGACACGGTTCCGCGCAAGATCGTCGCCCTCGTGCCGATGTCGGTGCGCCGACCTGACGAGCAGGGCGACCTCGGTAACAGGATCGCGACCCTGATGGTCGAGCTGCCGCTCGAGGAACACGACCCCGTCCGCCGGCTGGCCAAGATTCACCGGGAAACGACCCGCGTGAAGGAGTCCGAGGCGGCGCAGGCCGCTTCCCTCGTGATCGAGGCGACGGGGTGGGTGCCACCGACGATGAACCGCGTGATCTCGGCGGCGATCTCGCGGCCGCTGACCTGGAACCTGGTGATCTCGAACGTGCCCGGTCCGCAGCTGCCCTTCTACCTGCTCGGTGCACGTGTCGCCGAGGTCTACCCGTTCGTGCCGCTCTCCCCGCAGGGGCACGCGCTCGCGGTCGGAGTGGTCAGCTTCAACGGGGGCGTCTTCTTCGGGCTGGTCGGCGATCGGGACCGCCTCGCCGACCTCGAGGACTTCGCGACTGCGGTCGAGCGCTCAATCGCCGAGCAGGTCGGCGCCGCCGCCACTCGCTAGTTCCACTAGGCGGAAATTTCGACCGGCAGGCCCAGCGGCACGTGGCGCAGCAGCGCCCGCATGTCGAAGTCGGTGGCGCGCAGGCAGCCGTTGGAGGCCTGCTCGCCGACGAGCCCGTCCCAGCCGTGGATCGCGATCGTGTCGCCTCCGGGCCAGTCGGCCGGCAGGCTCGGCTGCACGGCGCTGAGCGAGATCGCACAGCAGCCGTAGAAGGGATTGAGGCCGCCGGCGAAGACGCCGGTGACGCCGAAGTGGCCGGTCGGGGTCAGGGTCTCGGGCCCGCCGACGCTGACCGTCGCCTCGACCAGCACTCTGTCGCCGCGGCGCAACTCGAGGCTGCGCTCTGAGATGTCGGCATGGAGGGCGAGGCGAGTGAACGAGAGCGCCAGAGTCTCGATCTCGAAACGGATCCAGCCGAGCCGGTCGTTGCCGGCGATCTCCGTGCGCACTCCGAGCCAGCAGCCACGACGTTCGCCGACCGAAACCGTCGTCGGTACACCGAGATCGGTCTTATCCCCGAGCTCGCCGAGCTTCCCTCCGCCCGGCGCGTCGAGGACGGCGACGCTCGCACCCCTGCGCACGGAAACGATCTCGTTGGCCGGCAGTCGCGGGCAGGGCGAATCTCGTTCCTCAGCAACCTCCGGCTGTGACGAGCGCTGGGGTGGGGGTGAACCGTCAGACTCGCCGCACGAGGCAAGAGAGCCCGCCAGCAGGAGGGCGACGACGACAGCGCTGAAGGAGGAATGCATGGTCAAGCTGATATTCACGTTACGGCGTAAGCAGGGCATGAGCCGGGATGAGTTCCAGCGCTACTGGCGCGAGGAGCACGCGCCGCTGGTGCTGCGCCACGCCGAAACGCTGCGGATCAGTCGCTACGTGCAGACCCACTCGCGCGACACCGATATGGATGAGGCGCTCAGCGCCGCTGCGGGGCACCCCGCTGCGCACCTACGACGGAGTCGCCGAGCTCTGGTGGGAAAGCCTCGACGAGTTGCTCGCCGCCTCGTCGAGCGAGGACGGCCAGCGGGCGTCGATGGAACTGCTCGAGGACGAGCAACGATTCATCGAGATGAAGTCCTCACCACTCTGGCTGGGCGAGGAGCACGTTGTGATCGGGCTAGTGAACCGTCCGTTTCCGGAGGGTCCACTAGCGCCTGGACAGTCGTAGCGTCACCGATCTGCGTGCGGTCTCCGATTCGCCCTGAGACGGTGTGAAGGTCGCGGTGATGGACACCCGCAGGCTCCCCGTTGAGGCGAGGATCCGCCTGCCGCGCCGCGTCGGCCTCAGCTTCAGGCTCGGCTCCGAAGCCCCGTCGGCGACGAGCTTGCCGCGGGCGGCGGCGACCCGCCTGGAGCGCTTCGGGAGCTTGACCTTCGCCTTGGCGACAGCCCTGACCGTACCCGCAGCGGGCACGGTCAGAACGAGGGTCACGGTGCCGTTCTTGCGCGAAGCCTTCAGCTTGCGGATCGCGAATCTCCCGCCGGCCGTTACGACATCGTCATCGGTGAGGGTGATCATGGCGGCCGAGGGGCTGCACACCTGGGAGAGCAGACCGGACGGCGTCAGGCTGGCGACAAAGACCTCGGTAGGTTCCGCGGACGCGTCGTCGACCAGGGGGACGCTGAACGACTTCGCAGTCTCGCCGGGGGCGAAGCTGAGGGTGCCCGTCGGCTGTCCGAAGTCCGCGGCAGCAGCCACTCCGTTCTGGGTGATCAGGTAGTTGACGGACGCCGCCCCCGCGGCTCCCCGGGTTACGTCGAGCATCACTGCTCCCGCGCTCTCGTCGGTGACGACGGTCGTCGTCGCCATCCTGAAGGTGGCGGGGATGTCAACCCGTTCGAAATCGACGTAAGTAGCCGTCTTCGCGCCGGCGGCAGTCAGGGTGGTCTCCGTCTGAGCAACCTCTGCGCAACCCGACGTGTAGGCGAGTACGTCGGCCGTCCCTTCGGCACCACCATGGAGGTTCACGGTGACGGTGCTGGAAGGAGCAACGTTGACGACGTCGTCCCCGGTTCCCGCCTGGATGCCGATGGTGCCGAGGTCGCTGACGCCGGGCAACGCGTCGACGGAGATCTGATCGTCTCCGTCGCTTGCGTTGAGGCTCAGCGCCTCGGTGCTGTGGCCCTCGACCGCGGCCGCTGCCACGAGCGTGTTTCGGCTGATCGCGAACCCCCCGAACTTGGCGGGGGCGATCGAAATGTTGTCGGCGGCTCCGGGCAAGGCCTCGGCGCTCATGAAGTCCGAGCCCGGGCCGCCGTCGAAGCTCATCGTCGGCCCCGCCGCAAGCTCGGGAATAACCCCGTCATCACCCATGCCGCCGTTGAGTTCGACGGTGGCAAGGTCAGCCACGTCGGTGAGGCTGAAGATCTCGAAGATGTCGGGGCCTTCCGACCCGTCAAGCGACACGGACTCGGTTCCAGCGATGGTGAGGCCTTCGGCGGGACCCCCCAGTTGAAGCTCCAAGCGGCTCATCGGGGCCGCCAGGAGCGAGAACGCCTCCGGGGCGGACGTACCACTGACGTGCAAAGCGTCGGTGCCGCCCGCAAGATCGACGGAGCCATCGGCCAGCGTCGCCCCGTTCTCCAGGCCCAGCACGTTGTGGCCGCCACCGCCTTCGACGTGAACAGGCTTGTTGAAGTTGAGCGGCTTTACGAGCAGGCCTTCGCCGCCGTCATCCCCGAGCCTGATCGTGAGGCTGCCGGTCGGGTTCGTGAACGTCGTTGTCTCAAATCCCGCAGCCGCGCTGACCAGTGACGACATCCCCGGACCGGCCTGCTCCAGGGAAGCGACGTCAACGCCGTTGCCCTCCGGGAGCTCGAAGATGGGACTCGTCGGCGTGCCGACGTTCAAAAGCGTGGCCGCATCCGCAGCCGCGGGGAAGATGGCTGCGCAGAGCACGGCCACGATCCCTGTGCGCACTAGTCGAATCCCCGCCACCAGGCTCCCGATTCTACCCCGAGCCGCACAGCGCGCCCGCGCTCTTGGGTGTATTATATACGGTGCCGTATACAATTCTGAAAGGGATGCGAACATGAGCAAGGTCTCAATCACCCACATCGGCGGCCCCACGATCCTCATCGAGATCGGCGGCTGGCGCATCCTCACCGACCCAACCTTCGACCCGCCCGGCAAGCGCTACTTCTTCGGCTGGGGGACGATGTCGAAGAAGCTCGTGGGTCCGGCGATCTCCGCAGACGATGTCGGCCCGGTCGATGCCGTGTTGCTGAGCCACGACCATCACGCAGACAACCTCGACCCTGCCGGGCGCGCCTTCCTCCCGGAGGCCGGGACCGTGATCACGACGGAGCCTGGCGCCAAGCGGCTCGGCGGCAACGCGCGGGGACTTGCGCCCTGGGCGTCGGTGCGGCTCGAAGCCGGCGGTAAACCGACGATCGAGATCACCGCCACCCCCTGCCGCCACGGTCCGCCGGGTAGCCGCCCGATCGTCGGCGCCGTGATCGGCTTCGGCCTGACCTGGGCGGAGCAGGACAATGGCGCCCTCTGGATCTCCGGCGACACCGTCCTCTACGACGGCGTGCGCGAGGTGGCCCGCCGCCTCGACGTCGGCACCGCGATCGTTCACCTGGGGGGCGTCAAGTTCCCGGTCTCAGGGCCCGCCCGCTACACGATGACCGCGCAGGAGGCCGTCGAACTCTGCGGGCTGCTCAACCCGACAACGATCCTGCCGATCCACTACGAGGGCTGGAAGCACTTCCGCCAGGGCCGATCTGTCGCCGAGCCGATCCTCTCGGCGTCTGCGCTTGGTTCGCGGGTGCGCTGGCTGGAGCACGGCAGCGCCACGCCAATCGCGGTGTGAGCCCGGCCGGCCGGCCGGCCCAAACCAGCCCCGAGGCCTGGGTCCAAGCGGCGCTCGACGAGATCGAGGAGGCTGGCGTCGGCGCTCTTTCGGTGCAATCGGTGGCTCGCCGCCTAGGCGTCAGCAAGGGCGGCCTCTACCACCACTTCGAGGACCGGCGGGCGCTCCTGCGGGCGGCGCTCGACCTCTGGGAGCGGCGCTTCGTGATCGAGCTCGTCGAGCGCTTCGACGAGATCGCAGACCCGCGCGATCGCCTGCGCGCGCTGCTCGACTATTCCGGCGTCGAGCTCGAACCGACTGTGATCGTCCAGCTGATGGCCGCCGCCGGCGATCCTGACGTCGCCGCCAGGTTGCGCCGCGCCGCAGACTCACGTATGGCGCTTCTGCAGCGCATCTTCCGGGAACTGGGCCTGAGTTCGGCGCGTTGCGCGCGATCGCGCGGCGATCGCCTACAGCGCCTACCTTGGGCTGGCCCAGTTGCGGATCCATGCGCCCGGGGAGCTGCATGGCCCAGAACGCCGCCGCAGTTACCTGAGAGAACTCGAAAGCGAGTTACTTCAAGGCTGCGGCTGAATACCGCGAGCGCATCGACCGGTTCGAGTGATGTTGCCTGGATAGTGATGCGCGGCGGGCAGGGCATTCCCGGCGACATGCTGCTGCTCGAGCGTCGAACCTACCTCGGCGCAGCCACCTGCCAGGGATACCTGGCTGCTGACCTGTCCGCGTTGCCGGCACGGTCGGTGGCGCGGACCTTGAGGATGTGGCGACCGACTCTCAGTCCCTCGAATCTGAGCGGTGACCGGCACTTGCGGAACTTGGCGCCGTCGAGACTGCACTGATACGAAGACCGCCTCTCGGTGGCCGAGAAAACAAAGCTGGCCGTGGAGCTGGATGTGAGCGGCGGCGGCCCCAGCAGAACCTGCGTGTCGGGTGAGACTCGATCCCTTCTCGACACCCCGAATCTTGCGATCGCCACGACTGTCCCGGTCGGTGTCGTGACGGTGACGGGTCCGCTTCGGGCGCCGCTGGGGACCGTGACCAGGAGTCCACCGCTGGTCGGCTTCCAAGCAGTCGCGGCAACGCCGCCGAAGGACACGCCCGTGGTCAGGCCGAGCGCCTCACCGGTGATCGTGACGACCCGTCCCGGGGCCCCCCGGTTCGGCGCCGCGCTCTGCACCTTCGGGAGCGCCTCGCATTCGCCGCTGCCGAGGGGCGTCACCGTCACCTCGTTTCGGGTGTAGGTCGTGCCGTCGGCACCTTTTGTGTACGTGCCCACGATGCGCGCGGGCCCGTAGCAGCCTGGGCCCAGGTCGATCTGCTTGCTCGTGTAGGCCACCTCGAGCGACTGGCCGGGGTTCATGTTCGAGAGCTCCCACTCGCAGCGGTACTCCCAGCAGCCATCGAGCTCGAAGCTGTAACCGCCTGGCACGTAGGTCACCTTGATGCCGCCTCGGACCAGCTTCAGCGTCTCGTTGGGCTCGCTGGCTCCGAAGGTCTTGCCGTCGCGTGCGAACGGTTCGAAGAAGGTGACGAGCTCGGAATCCTTCAGCCGGGGAGCGGTTGTCATCGACGTCTGGCCGACCCTCTGTGTGTCGCCGCAGTCCTCGGTCGTGCTCATCGTCGCGACGGTCGTGTACGACCCGCCCGGGATCAGCGGCTCCGCAGGTACCACGAGCTGGCTTTGCCAGGGAGCGCGAACCGGCTGCCCGCCGGGTCCGATCAGGGCGGCCCGACAGATCGCGTTCATCTGCTCGCCCTCGACATCGTCATGCCAGAGCAGCACGTGCTCGCCGGCGATGTACGACGCCGCCGGGTCGTTGGTCAGTCCCACCTGGTACGCCGGGATGTGGGGAATCTCGGCCGCGCTCAGGAACACAGAGACGCCTGTGGCGCCGTCGGCGGGATAGCTCCAGATCGCCGGAGGCGTGCGCGGAGCTCGGCGCTGGCCGGAGGCATCCGCGTATTCGGTGCGCATGCAGGAGAGCGTCAGCGGCTGCCCGTCGACCGTGTCCGTCCGCTGGGCGACACCGGCGCGAACGCCGAGAGGGTGCAGAAAGAACCACAGATGCGTCGGGGCGCGGAAGAACGGCTTGTTGTCGTTGAGCAGGTCGTAACCGAGAATCGAGGCGTGAGCGGCCTCATCGCCCTCCGGCGTGTACCCGGGGTTGCCCGGGATCTCGTCGTGCCCGTCCGGCACCTTCGCGGGTCCGCCGTTGGCGAACATGTAGTCGACGTGCTTCTGGCAGGAGGAAGCAAGTGCGTCGTCGATCACGAGCGGCGGGAAACCGAGCGTCGCGCGATAGGCGTTCACGTCATCCAGCAGCACCTGAGGCGAGACGTGGGGCTCCGCCGTCGCCACCGCTGGAACAGCAAGACAGCAGATCGCGACAGCCACAGCTGCCCTCCAAGCCACGCGCCACACCCCGCACCCCATGCTGAAACTCTACAGAAAAGTCGACACCGACTCGGACCATCCATCGTCAGGACTTCTCGACCGGCGCCTGACCATTTCAGCGTCGGGCTGGAGTTCGATGGCACGGGTGATGCCCGCCGCAGCGGAGAGGGAGGGATTCGAACCCTCGAGAGAGCATTTAGCCCCCTACTCGCTTAGCAGGCGAGTGCCTTCAGCCACTCGGCCACCTCTCCGGGACCTTCTGCCGGCAGCGCCGGCCCTTCAGGGGCGATTGTAGGTTCTCGGCCGTCTCAGCGCCGCTTGCGAGGACGCCGCGGCCTCTGACGATACGCTCGCCCGGATGAGTGGAGCGTCCCTCTACGAACGCTACGAGCACGCCTTCGCCGGGCTGCAGCCCCCGTTCGCATTCGCCGATCTCGACGCCATCGGAGCCAACGCCCAGACGATGCTTGCGCAGACCTCGGGCAAGCCGATTCGCGTCGCCTCAAAGTCCGTTCGCTGCAGCTCGGTCCTGGAGCGGATCCTGGCGCTCGATCCGGGGTTTCAGGGCCTGCTCACCTTCACCCTGCCCGAATCGCTTCACCTGGCGGGCGCCGGTTTTCGCGACCTCGTTATCGCCTACCCGACGACGGACACCGATGCGATCTCCGAGCTGGGCCGGCTGGCGGCCGAGAACCCGGAGGCGGCGCCGACGCTGATGGTCGATTGCGGCGAGCACCTCGACCTGATCGAGACCGCACTCCCCTCCTCCGCACCGCCCGCCCGCGTCGCGATCGACATGGACGCGAGCTGGTGGCCGCTCGCCGGGCGGATCAAGATCGGCCCCAAGCGCTCGCCGATCCACACCGCCGAGGAGGCCCGGCGGCTGGCCGAGGAGATCTCCCGGCGAGAGCGGCTGGCGCTCGTCGGCATGATGGCCTACGAAGGCCACGTCGCCGGGGTCGGCGACGCCGTCCCCGGAGCGCCGCTGAAGAACTTCGGCATCCGCCAGATGCAGCGGCTGTCGATGCAGGAGCTGGCCGAGCGCCGCGCCGCTGCGGTCGCCGCCGTCAGCGCCGTCGCCGAGCTCGAGTTCGTCAACGGCGGCGGCACCGGCAGCCTGGAGCGCACGGCGGCCGAGCCGGCGGTCACCGAGCTGGCTGCGGGATCCGGCTTCTTCGCCCCGGTTCTCTTCGACAACTACCGTGCGCTGCACCTCTCCCCCGGCGCCGGCTTTGCGCTTGCCGTCACCCGCCACCCGTCGGGGGACGTCGCCACGGCGATGGGCGGCGGCTACATCGCCTCAGGCCCGCCGGGCAAGGACCGTCTCCCGAAGCCGTTCCAGCCGCCGGGCCTCAGGTTCGATCCGCTCGAGGGAGCCGGCGAGGTGCAGACCCCGCTGCTCGGCGCCGCAGCCGCAGGCCTGCGCGTCGGCGACCGCGTCTACCTTCGACACGCCAAGGCCGGCGAGCTCTGCGAGCGCTTCAACAGCCTCCACCTGCTCGAAGGCGACACGATCGTCGACGAGGTCCCCACCTACCGCGGCGAGGGCAAAGCGTTCATGTAACCCCCCCACGCCCCCCACCCCACGCGAACGTCCCTATTGACCCCCTACAGGGTTGTACTGCGGGACGTTCGGCGGGGTGGGTGACTAGATGGGGCCGAGGACACGGTCGGTGTAGTCGTTGCGGAAGACGCCGCTGGGGTCGAGGCGGGCGCGAACCTCCTGGAAGTCGTCCCAGTGCTCGTAGAGCGGCGCCAGCTCCTCGGCGCTGCGGAAATGTCGCTTGCCCCAGTGGGGGCGCCCCCCGTAGTCCTTCATGATCGCCTCGACGGCGTCGAGGTAGGGGCGCCAGTTGAGCTTGCGGTCGTGGTGGACGGCGATGTAACAGCTCTCACGGCCCTGCGAGGTGGACAGAAAGGCGTCATCGGGCGCGACAAACCGCACTTCGATCGGGAACATCAGCTGGTGCTCCGGGCGGGCCGCGACGTCGAGCACACGCTCGATCGCCTCACGGGCATCCGCCCGGGGAATCGAGTACTCCATCTCGGTGAACCTGACGCGCCGCTCGCTGGCGAAGACCCGGTGGCTGGGCTCGATCTTTGTCGAGCCGCTGAAGGTGCGGGCGCCGATGTCGGTCAGCCGTGGAATCAACGAGGGGAAGCGGCGCGCCAAGATCATCGCCAGCTGCCCGACGCCGTTCTCGATCACGACCTCGTTGAGGTAGACCGAGGCCCTCGAGGCCGGCTCCGGCGGATAGTCACCGCGCTGGGACTCGCGGCAGACGGCGACGTCTGTCTGGGGAAAGACGTAGAACTCGAAGTGGTCGTTGACGTTGAGCAGCTCGTCCAGAGAGCCGAGCACCTCGGCTAGAGGCTTGGCGCTGTCGACGCGGCTGATCGTGAAGGCCGGCACCGTGCGCAGGGTCACCGAGTAGATGGCGCCCAGCGCGCCGAGACCGACGCGGGCCGCCCGAAGGCCCTGCGGATCGGAGCGATCGCTGAGTTCAACCACGCTTCCGTCGGCCGTCACCATTTCGACCGCGTGCACCTGGGCCGACACGCTCTGCAGCTTGATCCCGGTGCCGTGGGTACCGGTCGAGATCGATCCCGAAATGGTCTGGCGGTCGATGTCGCCGAGGTTTGCCATCGCCCGGCCGCGCTGATGGAGCGCCTCGTTCATGGCCCTCAAAACCATCCCCGCCTCGACCTTGACGAGGCCGCTCGACTGATCGACATCGAGCACCTTGTCGAGCGCCTCGAGGCGAAGCATCACGCCGTCTGTGAGGGCGATGTCGGTGAAGGAATGGCCCGAACCGGCGGCCCTGATCGACTGGCCGCGCTCAGCCGCGCGCGAGACCGCGGCGACGAGCTCCTGGAGGCTGCGGGGCCGCTCGATCGCGGCGGGATTGCAGCGCTGTTCCCCAGCCCAGTTGCTCCATTCGGCCACGGGCTGAAGCCTATTGCTCGGCTCAGGGCCCAGGAGCTACATCCGAGGGATCACAGTTGACCGGATCGGTGTAGGGCGAGGAGCCGTCGGTGAAGGGCACAGTGTTGTCGTCCGGGTCCACCGCGCCCAGGGGGCGCTCGTTTGCGCCAGGGCACTTGTTGAGCACTCCCGTGGTGATGATGTCCAGGTTGGTGGGGTCTGTCTAGGCCGGTCGGGAGGATGTTGCCGGTGCCGATGAAGGGCAGGCCGGAGATCGGCGAGGCGCTGAAGGTGTTGAAGGCGGCCTGGATGCGCCCCAGGGTGCCATTGCCCTCGTTGGCCGTGCCGTTCGAGTGCGAGAAGCCGTCGAACCAGCCGACCAGTTCGTTCGTGTAGGCCCGGAAGAAGGCCAGCGCCGGCAGGCCGTTGCGAAGGGCGCAGACGGACTCGCCGAAGGAGCCCTCGGTGAAGTCGCCGTTGGCGGCGCGCTCGTAGTCGGTCTCGGGGTCAGATCCGCACTCGGGCGAGCCCGAGCCGATCGCCGAGGCCTCGAGCGGCACCTGGGCGGCGGTCAGCTCGATCAGGTCGTTGGCGCGGCCGGGGGCGGAGATGACCTCGTCGAGGCCGGTGATCGTCGGCACGGCGTCGGTGACCGCCGAGCGCAGCTCGGCCAGGAAGGGCTGCAGGCGCACGGCGGCGGGCTTTGAGGCCTCGACCAGGGGGTCGAGGTCGTCGAGCGCGGCGCGCAGGTTGACGAAGGTGGTGTTGGACTCGCGCATGAAGGCGGGCAGTTCGGCGACCGATTCGGCCAGGGCGGTCTTCTGGGAGGCCAGGGCGCCCATCATCAGCGTCGAGGTTGCCGACCAGGGCGGAGATGTCGGTCGAGCGCGAGGCCAGGGTCCCCGAGAGGCGCGAGGTGTCGACCAAAAGCTGGGAGAGCGCCTGCTCGTCGAAGTTCAGCTCGGAGAAGAAGTCCCTGGAGGCGCCCAGGAAGGGGTTCAGGTAGCGAAAGCCGCGGTTCGCCTGCTCGCCGACGCCGTCGTAGGAGATCTCAAAGCCACGGATCACCTTCTTCAGGTTGCGCACGGTGCGGTCGTCGAGCGTGTTGAAGATCTGGTCGAGGTCGACCTCGGAGACCGTCTCGGACTGGCTCATCGAGCCGCCGTCGGGGATCGCCTCCTGCTCTGCCTGCGCGTCTGGGTCGCCGGCGCGCTCGGGCGGGAGGGCGAGCTGGATCTGGCGGTTGGCGATGCCCGACAGCGAGTAGGAGCGGACGGTCGCGATCGTGCCCACGGGCAGGGGAGCGTAGTCCTCGTTGACGGTGAAGCGAACGAGCGCCTGTCCGTCGTCGCCGAGCTCGATCGTCTTGACCGTGCCGACGGCGGCGCCGGCGATCACGACCTCGTTGCCCTCGAGGACCTGCGCGGCGTTCTCGAATTCGGCGGTGATCGTGTACTCGTGACCGGAGCTGCTGATGTAGAGAACGACCAGGAGGACGGTCAGGATGGCCAGCCACGGCCCGTAGCGACTGAGGCCGGACTCCCCCTCTTCCTCGCGCTCGAGCACGTCATAGATGGAGCGCTTTGACTCTTTGTCGGCAGCCTCGCTCACACCGCCTCCAGCATATAGACGCGGGTAGGCTCGCTGGGCAAACTGGAGCGCCATGTGTGACGCACGTCACGGAGGCGACTTAGCCGGGGGCAAAGACGCAAATATGTAGGCACCCCGGAGGGGTGGCAGAGCGGTTGAATGCGGCAGCCTTGAAAGCTGTTGACCGGGTTAGCTCGGTCCGTGGGTTCGAATCCCACCCCCTCCGCTGAACAGCAGGCCTGGTCGGGAGGTGGCCCGCCGCTAGAAAAGCGTGACCCGAGTAAGCAGGTTGTTCGTCACCGCGGCAGCCGCGCCGGTGGTTGTGGTGGCCGTGCTGATGGTCGTGGCGGCGGTTGTGTTGACCGTGGTGGTGAGAGCGCTCGTTGTTGCAGCGACGGACGTTGAAGCTGCGGTGTTCGCCGCGGACGTGACCGAGTTTGTGGTCGCTGTGGCGGCAGCGGTGCCCGCGCCGACGGTTTCGCCCATCAGCTGGTTCGTCGTGGTCGCGACGGCCTCAGCGGAATCCGCCAGGCTCGGATCGTCGAGCACATCTGCGCTCTCCTCGACCGCCGCCAGGAAGGTCGCGCTCGCCGCCGTCCAGACCGCCAGGCCGGCGTTCAACGCGGTCAGGAACCCTGCGCTCCCCTCCGTCCACTCCGTGATGCCCGCGTTCACTGCGGCGGCGAAGTCTGCGCTTGCCTGTGCCCACACGGCCAGGCCCGAATTCAGGTCGGCCAGGAACTGCCCGCTTGCCTGCGCCCAAACCATCAGGCCCGCGTTCAGATCACCGACGAACGCCTCGATTCCCAGCCCCCAGAGCTCCAGCCACTCCTGGAACCCAGCCAGGAACTCAGAGGTTTCCGTGCCGGCAAGCGCGTCCAGGGCCGCAGCCGTGGCTTCGGCGGTTGCGATGACGACATCCTGGCTGACCGAGGTCAGCTCGGAAGCCGCGCCCAAGATGGTGCCGACGGGATGGCCGTCGATGGCCGCGTCGACGGTCGCCTCGATGATGCCGGCAGTTGTCGAGATGGGCGCATCGAGGATCGCCAGCGTCCCGACGGCATTCGCCACGCCCGAGACCGCGGTCGTGACCGGCGCCATCAGGTAGACGAGGATTCCGTTGAGCGGCGTGATCAGGGCGGGTAGCGCCGCCGCGAACACCATGACCGGGCTGATCGCGATGATGAACGCGCTCGTTACCGGTGCAATCAGCCCGGGGATCTGCCCGGCGATGAGGGCGATCGGCTCCGCGACGGCCTCTGCCAGCTCGCCCACGGGCGCCAGCAGAGCGGGCAGCTCCTCGGCCAATCCGGTCACCGGGTCGATGAAGTGGATGATCAGCGCAGTCAGCGGGTCGATCAGCAGCGGCAGGCGGTTCGCGATGTAGGTGATCGGCTCTGTGAGGTGAGAGATCAGGCCGCTGACGGAGATTGTCAGCACCGTGATGAAGTTGATGATGTGGCCAGCAGGCTCCATCGCCTCCCCGACGACGGCGGTGACGGGGACGATCACCAGCGCCAGCTTCCCGTTGACGAACTCCGCAACCGGCACGACCGCGTTAGCGGCAACCCCGGCTGCCTCACCCGCCGCGACGCCGATCACCACGACCAGCCCGCCGACCAGTTGGCTCGGCGGCGAGTCGCCGAAGCCCGGGGAGGTACTCGGCCCGCTCGGGCCCATCGTGCTCATCTCGGTGGGGATCGTCGTGCTGGCATCCGGCATCAGGATCAGGAAGATGGCCTGGAGCGGTCCGCCAACCGCCGCCACCACGCCGGAGAAAGCGTCGGCGATCGAGATCGCCGCGCCCGTCAACGAGGTGAGCAAAGCGATGCCGGCGCTGCTCAGCTGGGCCGCGACGCCGGCGATCGCGCCGGTCAGAGGCTGGATCAAAGCGGACGCCAAGCTCGTCAACGTCGGCGTCAGAGCGTTGATCGCGCCCACGAACGGCGAGACGACCGATGGGACGGCCGCGAGCAAACCAACCGTCGCCGCCGTTGTCAGGGTGGACGTGGTCATCACCAGAATGCTCGAGAGCGCCGTGATCGCGGTCGCGAGCGCACCCATCCCGAGGTTGGGTGTGAGCGAGCTGAGCGGCGTCGTCAGGCCCGCGAAGAGGCCATCGCCGATCACGCCGACCACTTGGCCGAAGGTGACGCCGGTGGTGCCACTGAGCGAGTTGGCGAGCGCCGCGGCGATGACGTCCTCGGCGTCGTAGACGTAGTTCATTAGGTCCGGCAGCAGCGCCGCGAACTTGATCGCGCCGAGCAGCCCGCTGCCGGCCGGGGCGCCGAGGCTGACGATGAAGCCGACGGTGCCGAGCGTGACGTCGATCGAGGTGACGTTGATGCGCAGGGTCGCGACCGGCAACGACAGGGTCAGGTCGTGATTCGGGCTGCCGCCGAGGACGACGTTGAGGATGCCCAGGGAAACTGTGCGGCCGTTGTAGCCGAAGAGCAGATCGAGCACGTTGCCGCCGCCGAAGAGGCCGTTCTCCAGAGTCGTCCACGGCAGCGTCGTGCCGTCCTCGTAGGCGGCCGAGTAGACGACATCGCGGCGCTGGAAGGGGATCAGGCCCGGAGGATCTGACGGGATGCCCTCCTGGTCGCGCCAGTAGCCGCGGTCGCGCTGGGTCACCAGGCCGAGCTCACCGAGCGGCTCGCCGCGGCGCGCGGGGTCGGTGCCGGCGTCGGCGGCGCGGGTCGGGTCGGCGCCCTGGCTGGCGGACAGCTGGTAGAGGAACTCCTCGAGCGTGAGCGTGCGGCAGGGGCCGCTCTGCAGCTGCACAGAGAGGCGGTTGGCGCAGCCGTCCGAAGAAAGCAGCGGAAGCTGGATATCTGAGAGGCGGTAGACGAGGTCGTCGAGCTCGGGCACGAACCAGCGGCTGACGGTCGGCAGCGAATACCAGCTGAAGGGCACGATGAAGGAGTTCCAGTCGCCCTGCCAGTCGATCAGGCGGTCGCCGCCGGTGTTGGCGATCAGGATGTCGAGGCCGGCGCCGCCGAACGCGAGATCCTCGTAGCTCGGGTGGGTGTCGGGCCGGTCGTTGAGGCCACCCTGGGTCTCGAGGTTGTCGTCTGCGTTCAGCAGGTCGTTGCCGAAGCCGCCCCACAGAGAGTCCCTGCCGGTGCCGCCGACGAGCCAGTCGTTGCCGAGGTCGCCGAAGACGGCGTCGTCACCGTCTGAGGCCGCGTAGCCCCAGTCCTCGGAGGGGATCTCCGGGGCGCCTTCGTCGACGGCGTCGAAGTTGAGGAAGAACTCGCCGCCCGTGCCGTCCTTGGTCGCCTTGCCGTCGGAGCCGACGAGGATCTTGCGGCGCGGGTCGTATTCGTCGTAGAGGGCGAACTCACCCATGCGGTCCAGCTGGCCGGACATGTCGATCAGCGCCGAGGCGCCGGCCTGGGACGAGTCGAGCACGAGACCCGGGTCCCAGTAGTCGTGGTCGGGGCCGAAGTGCAGCGCGTCGCCGGGGTTATAGGGGTGGTAGAAGTCGATCCGCACGCGGCCCTCGAGTGCGCCGCTGGCGCCGTAGCGCTGGCCGTAGGACTCGTCGAGCGCCTCGGCGCCGCTGATCGCGTCGTCGCCCGCGCCGCCGTGCAGGAAGTCGGCACCGAGGCCGCCGAAGATGATGTCGTCTGCGTGGGTGGGATCGAAGAGCGGATCGCCGCCGAGCATCCAGTTGGTGGCGGGGTCGGGGTGGGTCTCGCCGGCGGGGTCGAGCCCGAAGGGCGTCAGGTCGACCGACTTCTTGAGGGTCCCGGCGACGTTCAGGGTCGCCAGCTGGGCGCCGAGCTGGGCCGAGATCTGGGCGTCGAGCTCGCTGGCCGGGGTCGCGGCGACGCCGTGCAGCGGCTCGCCGTAGTCGGCGGCGACCCGCGAGGTGAAGATGCGGCCGTCGTCGCCGAGGATGCCGTCCTGACCGGTGCCGCCGGAGATGAAGTCGTTGCCCCAGCCGCCGATCAGGTCGTCGTCGCCGGCGTCGCCGAAGAGGGCGTCGGAGCCGCAGCCGCCGTAGACGGCGTCGTCGCCGGACTCGCCGTGGACCTCGTCGCCGGCGCCGCGGTCCGCTCCGCAGCCCGCGACGGGGCCGCTGCCGAACAGCGCCGGGTTAAACGAGGGGCCGCCGGGGCTGTAGTCGAGCAGGGTGACGCCGCGCACGGAGATCCGCAGCGGGCCGTAGCCGTCGGCCGGGTCGCCGTGCAGGTCGTAGTTGTAGGCGAGCGCCGCGCCGTCGGAGCTCGAGCAGGCGGACGATCTCGCCGTTGTCGGCGACGATCACGTCGGCGTCGGTGGCGTGGCGCGAGGCGAGGTCGAGCGAGTAGTCGTTTCGCCCGGCGCGGGTGCCGGCGCCGCCGAAGATCATGTCGCCGCCGTCGGGGCGCTTGGCCGCCGTGTCGAGCCCGAAGAAGTCTGAGGAACCGCCGAGGAGGTCGTCCTGGCCGAGGTTGCCGAAGATGACGTCGCCGCCGCCGCCGCCCTCCACGTAGTCGTCGCCGTCTGTTGCGGCCTCGAAGGAGGGATTCAGCGTCAGGTCGCCGATCGGGTTCTCGAGCGTCTGGCCCGAGCGCCAGGCGCCGGCGGGGATCGTCAGCGGGTCGGCGTCGATTAGGGCCGCGACCGAGCCGTCGCCCTGGATCGTGTCGTCGCCGAGCTGGCCGAAGATGACGTCGTCACCGGCGCCGCCGGCGATGTAGTCGTTGCCGAAGCTCGAGTGGGCCGGCGACGAGGGTCCGTTGCCGGCCTCGATCGTCGCGGTGTGCCAGAGCTCGGCGACCTCGAACTGGGCCCAGTTCGGCAGCGTTCCGCCGCTGTCGCGGTAAGCCAGCGGGGTGCCGTCGGCGAGCAGGGTTCCAGCCGGGGTGCCGGCCGGGGAGCCGAGGCCGCCCGGGTAGGCGTAGATCAAGGTGCCGGAGAGCTCCTGGAAGCGCAGCGTCGTCGTGTCGGCCGGGCGGCGGGTCAGCCTCACGGAGTCGCCGAAGATCAGGTCGTCGCCTGCCTGGCCGTCGATGATGTCGCCGCGGCCGCCGCCGATCAGCACGTCGTCTCCTGTGCCACCGAGGATCGTGTCGGCGCCGGTGTCGTTGATGTCCTCGGAGTTGACCTGGGTGGTAGCGGTGTGAGCGGTGGTGAGGATCCGGTTGGTGCCCGCGACCTGCTCGACGCGGCCGTGGTCGCCGAAGATGATGTCGTCGCCGCCCTCGCCGTGAAGCCGGTCCTGACCCGGCGTCGAGCATGGTCGGCGGTCAGCTCGTCGGCGGTGGTCGGGTCGCCGGCGCCCGGGGCTCGTTGACGAGATGCAGGATCTGGGTTGAGAGCGACAACCTCACGGACGAGGTCGACGTTGAAGCCGTCGTCGCCGTAGATGTGGTCGATGCCGCCGTCACCCGGGATCAGCCCGCCGAGCGTCAGGTGGTCACCGTAGATCGTGTCGTTGCCGGAGCCGCCCGCGAGGTGATCGCCGGCCTGCGAGCCGTAGATCGTGTCGTTGCCCTGGCCGCCGTAGATCGCGACCGAGTTCGCGGAGCGGCGAGCATCGATGATGTCGTTGCCGGCGTTGGAGAAGGCGCGGGCGAAGAGGTTGGTCTGCGGCGCCGGCAGACCCGCGGCGGCAGCGGCACCGAGGGCGGCCACGAAGGCGGTGAGCATCGCGGTGGTCGCGTTGTAGAAGGAGCCGTCCTGCGAGCTGTCGCCGAAGACGATCAGCGGGGCCGCTGTGCCGCCGCCGCCGTTCGTCAGGTTGACGACGATGTGGTCGCCGCCCATCGCACCACCCGGCAGGACCGTGTTGCCGCCGCCGTGGATGGTGGTGATCGAGCCCGGGAGCGTCGCATCGACGGTGAACGTGTCGTTGCCCTCGCCGAGCATGATGTTGACGACCTCGAACTCCCTGTAGGAGATGCCGGCGGCGAAGATCCGGACGTCCGGGATGGCGAGGGTTCCGAAGTCGAGCGCCAGCGGACCACCCATGTCGAGGCCGGAGATGTGGGCGTGGTCGGTCGCGCTCGACCGAGCCGAGATCGATGCCGTAAATCCGGGCCAGGCGAAAGCCTGGGTCACGCTGATCAGGTCGAGGCTGCCAGCGTCGTCGGCGACGGAGCCGTCGTTGAAGACGTTGAGCGTGTCCGTCTGCTCCTCCTCGTTGACTGCGACGACGATCAGCGGCAGCGGGATGTCGGTTTCGGTCGGCAACTTGACGCCGGGCGTGACCGGACGCTCAGCGATCTTGCCGCCCTCGAGTACGAGCGGGCCGAAGAGCTGGGCGACGGTGTGTGGCTGCGCATCGAAGAACTGCTCGGGCTGGTCCTGGTCGCCTTCGTCGAACTCCGGATTGGCCTTGACGATGATGATCACGTCGTCGTCCCAGTCATCCGTGCCGAAGGTGACCGTGTTGGTGGCGGCGTTGAAGCGCGAATCCGCTGACGAGATCAGCGTCTTGCCGTCGCTGATGATCTTGACCTCGACCGGGTGCGTCGGCCGGCGGGTCAGCTCCAGCGTGTAGCTGTCGTTCTGGCTGGCGCCGACGATCGTCGAGCCGCCGCTCTGGGTGACGATCAGGCCGCCCGTGTCGTTGTCGCGAATGTCGGCGTTGATCTCGCGCACGTCATGCGGACCCGAGTACTCGCCACCCGTCTCGACGTCCGAAACGAGGTTGTGGAAGATCGTCCGGAACATTCGGTTCTCGCGATCCTCGACATCGAGCTGCGGGTTCGCGGCCGTCAGCTCGATGACGAAGTCCTCGTCCCAGTTGTCGATGTCGAAGCTGACGAGGTAGACCGCGACCAGCTGGCCGAACTGGTTGATCCGCATCGCCGAGGTCAGCCTCGGGGCCTGGCCGGCGAGTGGAGCGCTAGGCGTCATCTGGCTCCAGTCGCCGAAGAGCTCGACCGTGACACCCTCAGCGAGGTCCGGTGCCTTGGTCAGCCGGATCGTGTACCTGTCGGTCGCGCCGCCCTCGACGATGACCGTGTCGGGGCCCGTCTCCTCGAGCATGATCCCGGCCTTGTCGTCGTCGATCACACGGACCTCGACGTTGGCGACGTTGAGGCGGTCGAAGTCCGGATTGTCGCTCTGGGTCGAGTGCGAGACGACTACGGTGCGCTCGCCTTCAGCGAGCTCATCCTCGATGGCCATGACGTAGATGGTCCGCTCGAGATCCCAGGCGTCGGTCCCGAGGTCGTCCATGTCGAAGGTCAGGACCAGGGCCTCGAGCCAGGTGGAGTTGTCGGTCGAGATCAGGACCGACCCGCCTCCGTGCGCGAGGTCGGCTGACGGTGCCAGCGCTGCGGACACTGTGACCTGGACGACCGAGTTGCGGGTCGAGAAACCGGCGCCGTCCCACTGGAAGTATCCCGCGCCGACCTTGAGGTAGGCATTGATCGCGGCGTGCCGCTCCCATTCGCCGACGACGTAGTTGTAGCTGTAGAGCGCCGGGGCATGCCCTTCCGAGGTTGAGGTCAGCAGGAACATCGGGTTAATCGGCGTGCCACCCGGCAGGGCGCCGCCGTGGCCGGGCAGCTCGAGCAGCGAAACGTGGGTGACGAACTGGAGTGTGTAGGAGTCGGTCGCGGCCGAAGGCGAGCCGTTCTCGAGCACGGTGGTCGCGCCATCGGCTCCCTGATCGACCAGCAGGGCGCCGGTGTTACCCGTCGCTACGTTGAGCCTGATCCCCGGCGCGAAGCTGCCGTGGAAGAGCGGATCCACGCTGCCCAGGGAGTGGTTGATGACGCCGCTGACGCCCTCGACCGAGAGCGCCACGATGCGCTCGGTGACATCGCCGCCGACGTTGACGGTGTCGGAGCCGAGGCCGCCGATGATCGTCGTGACCACGTTCGGGTTCGTCGAGAGCACGAAGAACATGTCGTCGCCCTCCATGCCGTCGATGTCGACGCGCTCGACCGCCGACGTAGGTGATCGCCAGACCGGCGCCGAAGATCGCGTCGGAGGTGATCACGAAGGAGTCGGGACCCTCGGTGCCGACGACGATGATCGTGTCGACGCCGTCACCGCCGTCGATCGAGAGCGGCGCGTTGATGTTGTACTCGATGCGATCGTCGCCGCTGCCGCCGTTGACCTCGGTGGCGTCGCCGGCAACCCCCCCGGTGTCCTTGAGCAGGAAGGCGCGGACGAGGAAGCTGTCGTTGTTGGCCTCACCGAAGAGCTTCAGCAGGGCCTTGTTGGAATAGACGACGAACTCGTCGTCACCGTTGCCGCCGTAGACGACGGCCGGGAAGCTGATCCCGCGCGAGAGGAACCCGCGCGTGGTCTGAAGCGTCCGCAGCTCGTCGTCGGGGGCGACCGTGCCAGGGGTCGTCAGCAGCTCGTCGTCACCGAGGCCATTCTGGTTCGCACTCCAGGCGCAGGGGTCTGCGAGCAGACCGGGGGTGCACTCGCCGGCGGAGACCCGTGGCGATCCGAAGAGCTGGCCGATCTGGAAGTAGTCGTCGCCCTCGCCGCCGTCGATCGTCATGATCGCGCTCGTGTCGTCGGCGTAGAAGCGGTCCTCCCCGCCGTGTCCGTTGATGCGCAGGACGTTGATCGTGCGGTCGTAGTTGACGCGCTCGTACGTGTCGGCGTAAGCGCCACCGCCGCTCGGCTGCAGGCGGGCGACGAACGCCGGTGAGCGGAAGTCCGCGGAATCGTCGAAGACGGGGCTGCCCAGGTCGTAGTACTTGGCGCGAATCAGGAAGACGTCCGCCGCGGTGTCGAGACCGTTGATCGTCAGCACGTCGGCGGCATCTCCCGCGCCGCCCGAGTCGACAACGTTGACGATGTAGTCGCTGCCAGCAGCACCGTTGAGGTCAACGCGGGTGTAGTCCTGGCCGCCCTGGCCGTCGACGTTGATCATGTTGCGGGCCCGGGTGGCCTCGTTGCCGGTCACCAGCGAACCGGGTCCGGTGCCGCCGGCGTGCAGCTTGTGCGCCAAGTCGATGGTCGGATTGGGGTTGCCGAGCAGCACCTGGTCGATGAAGATCTCGTCGTCGCCGGCGCCGCCCCAGATCTCGGTGTGGCCGACGATCGTGTGCGGCGTGTAGGTGATGTCGTCGTCGTCGGCCTCGCCGAAGATCTCGATCAGCGGTGCGCTGATCGAACCGCCGATGACGCTCTCGGTTCCGTCGGCGTCGGCGTCGCCGTAGTCGGTCAGCATCGTGATCTGTGCGCCCGCGGCAATCGTCCCGACCGAGAAGATGTCGTCGCCGGCACGCAACGTGACCGTGCCGCCGGCGGCGATCGTGTCGATCGTCTCGTCGAGGCGGATGTCCTCGCCGTCGGCGGTCGTGTCAGGGGTGGTGATCCGAATGTCGACCGCGGCGGTGATCAGGCGCGCGTCGAAGGCGCCGACCGACTCGGTCAGGTAGATGCTGCCGCTGAACGCGGTCGCGTCGATCGCGCCGCTCTCGTTGACGTCGAGGTCGTTGTCGAAGGTGCCGATCGAGCCGGAGGCGAAGAGCACGATGTTGGTGGCGACGACGTCGACGTTGTCGCCGGCACCGGCCGTGTCTGCGTCGAAGATCGAGCCGCCTGGCGTGGACACGTCGATGCCGCCCGTGGTGTTGAGGAGGCTGAGCGTGATATCGCGCGTGGCGTCGACAAGGATCGTGCCGCCGACCGCGTCCACGTAGGAGGTCGGGTGCATGGTCACGAAGCCGGGGCCGCCGGCGGAGCCGGCGATGATGACGATGATCGGCGTCCCGACTTCGCCGTCGATGGCGCCCGCGGGGCCGAAGATGACACTGCCCGTCGCCTGAACCAGGATGTTGTCGCCGCTGGTGCGGATCGGCTCGATGATCTCGATCGTGCCGATGACCAGGATGTTGCCGGTGCCGTCGCTGAAGACGCCTTCCTGGTCGGTGATGTTGCCGATCACGAGGTGACCGACCTGCGCAACCCAGACTGCGCCTTCGGCCGTGCGCGACTCGAGCCGGTTGATGCGCGTGCCGAGCGCGTTGGTTGGGGTGCCGATCCCGGTCCGGGCATTGATCACCGCGGCGTCGGCGTCGATGTTGGTCGGCAGCCCTGACGCCGGGGCGCGGTGGTCGAAGATGCCGTCGTCGGCGAAGAGGCTGACGAGGCCCTCGGGCGCCCGGATGTAGTCGATCAAGGCGTCGCCGCCGACGTCCAGCAGGATGTCGCCGTGCTCGGAGTCGGCGAACGCGACGATCATGCTCGAGACGCTGCGGATGTAGATCCCGCTCGGCGCGACGGCTCGCAGCGTGCCGGAGGCTCCGTCACTGACAAGGATCTGGACGACCACGTCCTCGGAACCGATCAAGGTCGCCGCCGCCAGGTCGATCGAGTCGCCTGTGATTCCGGTGCCGGCGGTGCGCTGCGTGATGGCGCCGTTCACCGACTCGAGCCAGGCGTCGCCCTCGGCGAAGACGCGATCGAAAACGAGGTCGCCGTTTCGATCCTCGATGCTGAGGTCGCCGCCGGCGATCACCGAGGTGATGGTGCCGCCAACGGAAACCACGAACGGCGTCGGCGCGGGCGAACCGACCGCTCCGACCAGGTCTCCGGTCCCCGCCAGCATCCGCAGGTCGCCGGGAGTGGTCACCTGGACGGCCGCGGTCCCGGCGCTGAGGATGCTGCGCGGTGTCGTCAGGCTGACCTCGCCGCCGGCGTTTACCGCCCCGACGTGAAGGTCCGAAATCGTGCTCTGGACGTAGATGACACCGGTGGTGGTCGTCGCGTTGAACGTCCCCGTGGAGGCGATGAAGAACGGCGCAAACTGCTTGACCCGGATGCTGACCAGCTCTGTGTCCACAGGCAGCTGATAGCTGTTCGTTGAAGGCACGAGGCTGAACGGCGCGACCGCACCCGTGACCGTGTTACGACCCAGCAGCGTGATGTCGCCCGGTGCCGTCGCCAAAGCGATCGCCGAGATCTGCTCGTCGCTGAGCAACCCGTTGATGATCTCGTCCTTCGTTGCCTCGACCGGCGCCGCGGGCTTGCCGATGCGCCCGCCCGCAACCAGGGTGACGTTGAAGCCGGAAACGTTGGGCGCCGTGACACCGACCGGGGTGCCGCTCCCAGCCTGCAGGGCCGTCAAGTCGATCGCGAAACGCAGCTCGTTCTCGTCCCAAATCCCGTCCTCCTTGAGGGCCGTCGCAATGTCGGTGCTGGCCGTGTACGCGAACGACGCATCGAAGGTGACGAAAGGCGCCTGGGTGCGCCAATTGGTCCCGAGTGGCGTCAGGCTGGTACCGGTCAGCGGCGCGTCGACGGCGAGCAGGCAGGTGCGGTTGGTGAGGTCGGGGGCCGGGCAGAGGGCGGTGTCGGCCGGCAGCGCCTCGTTGTCAAAGAAGGCCTCAACGGAACGGTACAGGTATGCCGCGTAGCCCTTGACTTCCAGGTCTGAGGGCGAGCGTCCGAGTGCGGCGGCGGCTCGCGAGCGGTAGAGGATGATCGAGGCATCGTCGAGGACATAGGCGTCGCCGACCACCTCGCCGTTGGCCCGCAGGCGCCAGTACTCGTCGTAATAGCGAACGACCTGGCCCTCGAAGTAAGTCACCTGGAGGTTCTGATTCGCCTCGGCGTCAGCGCCGGTGAGCTTCAGCCTGGCCCAGATCTCGCGGGTCTGATCCTCACTGAGGATGCTTGCGGAGGTCAGGTCGCGGGCGCTGTAGATGCTGCCGGCGGTGGCCTCGAGATAGACGCTGCCGGCGAACGAGTCGATGCCCGGCACACGCGCCGACTCCTCGCAGGTCGTGCTGCCATCTGAGCAGGGCGCGTCGACATAGACGTTGCCGGTGGGCTGCACGAGGACGATGTCCTGAATCGCCTTGGCTCGAATCAGGCCGTCGAAGACCACGCCGCTGGCGGTCGACGTCGGATGGGTCGAGATCACCAACGGACGAGCCATCGTGCCGACGCCGCCGGAGTCGGTGATCAGCGTGATGTTGCGACCGGAGACGACCGGCGAGCCGCTGCTGCGGGTGATATCTCCGCTTGCGCTGATGACGATGTCGCCCCAGTTGCCTGCGCTCCCCGCCCGGATCGTGCCGAGACCGGCTCCCGTGCTGAGCTTGATGTAGATGCCCTGCGAGCCGCTGGTTGCGCTGAGCGTGTCGGGGCTCGTGATCGCGGCGACAATAGGCACCAAGGAGCTTCCGACTCTGCCGCCCGCGTTGAGGCTCATGTCCTCGGCGGTGAGCGTGCCGAGGGCGCCATTGACGATGTCGCCGTTGGTCGCGTTGATCTCGGTGAGGCCTCTCGGGTTGTTGAGCTGGCCATCGACAAGCACCGAGGAGTTCGAGGTGATCCTGATCAGGCCCTTGGCGTGACCGCTGAAGGTGATGTTGATCGGGTTGTCGGCCTTGACGGTTTGAGTCAGTGTCAGGCGAGCCTCGTCCGGGAAGTAGTAGGTGTAGACACCCGACCCGTTCGAGTGGAACTGGGTGCTGGTGGTGTTCTTGAGGAAGCCGAAGTTGCAGCCGCTGCCGAGGTCGTTGCCGCAGTCGCCGTAGAAAATGTTCCAGATGGCTCCGTAGCCGAGGATCTGGGCGGTGATCGCTGTTCGAAGATGTACGGCGTTGGCTTCGGTGATCACGCTGCCGGCCTGGGGTGTCCACGGGTTGTTGTCGGCGTCGTCCGGATGGCCTGAGGGGAAAACTGCCAATCCCAGGGCGAGAACACCCCGTTGTCGCCTGGGCCCTTGTTGCGGAAGATCCTCCGCCGTGTGGACCCAGCGATAACGCAGGTCGGCGACGGGGTTGTAGGCGGTGTTGTAGGACGCCTGCGTTGTGGTCGCAGTGCCCGCGACGATCTCTTCCTTTGTCTGCGTCGCCGCGCCCTGGAAAATCTTGACACCGGTTCCGGGCGTGAACTCGTAAACCGTGTGGTTGCCTGAATCATAGAGGCGGCGGTCGATGACCTGGACGTAGCTGCGAACCGTGCCGGCGATATCCGAAGAGCCCGTGTAGACGTCCTGAACCGAGACCGGGATTCCGGTCTGGTTGTTGATCGTGACCTGACCAAAGCCTCCGTAGGTGTGGATGCGACCCGAGCGTGTTGGTGCTCATGATGCGGCCGTCGAGAATCACGCCGCCGCCGGGCGAGGCCGCCACCACCTGCTCGACGCTGATCTTGTGGGCCGCGGCGTCGTAGTAGGCCTGGATCGTTTGGTCGGATGCGGCCACCGTCAGCAGCGGCAGGGCGACGACGGCCGGCACCTTGCCTTGGAGGTAGAGCTGGCGATACGTGCTGAGGCTGACCTGGGTCGTGATCGGGAAACCGAAGAAGCTGAACGCCTCGTACGGAACCGTCACCGTCGAGGGGATGTTCACGGAGTAGTCGGTGGGTTTGCCCGCGATGATGCTGCCGGTGACGTTGATCTGGCCACCGACAACCGTGATCTTGCGGGCGCAGAGCGAGCCGCCGCCCTTGGCGCAGGTGCCGGGAGTGAGCACGGCGCTGCCGTAGCTGCCGGCCGTGCGGTGGACGTCGAACTCGGGTACTGCCGGGAAGTTGATTCCGGCGAAACCGTAGGTACCCGCCGGTCCCATGCTCTCAGCGGAGCCGTTGGAGCAGTCGCTGCCGTCGACGCGCGGCAGGCAGCTGCCGTAGAAGATCAGGGCGCCGCGGCCGTCCGCCGCCGGACCCGAACCGTTAAACCCGGTGTTGTTGTCAAAGGCCCAGCTGCTGCCGCCACCGGGTGAGCCGATCAGGTAGCCGGTCAGGTTCCCGGTCAGGTGCCCGAACATGGCGCTGGCGACGTAGGCGGCGGCGATGTCGCCGGTGCGGCCGCTCGGGTGAGACAGCGGCGGCAGCGCCGTTGCCGGATTGCCGCCGGGCCAGATCATGTAGCTGTCCCAGTCGGCCTCGGGCGCCGTGTTGGTCGAGCAGATTGCGTTACATGCGACGACGATGTTGCCGTTGGGGAAGAAGAGCGTGACGGCCTGCGCCTGGATCGTGCCGGTCTGGATCAGTGAGCCCTTCTCGCTGGAGAGGTTGACCTCGCCGCTGAGATTGCGGATGTCGCCGGTGACGACCATCAGTGGGCCGAGGTCGCCGGGGCCGGTGGCAGCGGCGGGCAGCGCGTTTTCGTAGTTGTTGGCGACCTCGATCGTCGGCGTGTCGTCGCTCTCTTCCTCGTTGACCGTGACTCCGGAGGGTCTTGTCGCCCCGCCGACGAACAGGACCTGGCCGGAGGGCGCCGCCGGGATCGCGAGATCGCCCTCGACGACGAGGAAGTTCGGGCTCTCGTTGATGATCTTGATCGAGGGACCGCCGTGCGCGCTGAGCGTTCCCGTGCCGGTGACCGACCCGCCGCTGACGATGATGATGCCTCCGGCGACGGTCATGTTGTTGAAGATGGTCGCGCCGACCGTCCTGTGGGTCGCGGCAGCAAGTGCCTCGGACTCGAGCAGGTCACCGAAGTCGTCGCGGGCGGCGACCCAGGCCGGCAGGCTGAAGGCGTTGTCGAAATCGAAGTCGACGGGGATGCTGTCGGGTCCGTAGATGACCTCCGAGCAGTAGGCGACGCCGGCGATCACTGTGTCGCCGCAGTTCGGGATCGTGACATCGACGGTCGAGAAGATCCCGGCTGTGGCGGTGACGTTCGAGAGGTTGACCGTGGCGGTGTTTGTCTCGGTCGAGTCGCTGTTGTGCGTGGTGATCGGGATGAATCCGAGCTGGTAGCCGACGCCCTTGCCGCTGGCGACCGAGCTGTTCTCGCCGGTGAAGGCGTCGATGTAGATGTTGCGGCCGGCCTCGATCGTGACGTTGGTCAGGTTGACGGTCGCGGTGCTGGTGACGTGTGAGTTGGCCTCGGCGTGAGGTACGGCGATCAGGCCGCGGACATAGCCCTCGGCGATCGCGCTCGAATTGATCATCGTGATGAACGGCCCCGGGCCCGGTTCGTAACCCGCCTGGAGGTTGACGTTGGAGAGCGCTGTGATCTCCGCGCCCGCGACGTTGACGACCTGGTCGACGGTGATTGTGTTGTCGACGCGGGCGGTGCCGACGGCGGCGAGACCGAAGGTGTTGACCTCGGCCTGGGCCGTCGCGGAAGCGACGACGAACGTGCCGATGTTGACCGTGGTCGTGCTATCGAAGTCGGCGCTGGCGCCGATCGTGACTTCGTTGTCGATATCGGCGCTGAAGTGGGCCTTTACGAAGGCGCCGGCAAGCAGGCCACCCGTGTTGAGGTCGGCGACCTCGCTGTTGGTTACGAAGCTGCCGGCGGAGACGACGATCCCCTGTCCGGCGTTGGGCGAGCCCTTGACGAGGAAGGTCGGATTGTCGCCCACGATCGCCCTCGAGCTTCCGACCACCTCGGTGTTGACTTCTCCGGCGCTGCCGACCGCGACGCCGCCGGCCGCGGCGTAGGCGCCCTGATCGGTGAACTCCCCGCCGCCGTCGGCGAATGCGTTCTCGGAAGAGATCACGATCTGCAGGTCGGAGGTCAGATCCGCGTTTTCACCGACCGTGACGCTGGCGTGCGCCGTCGGGCGGCTCTTGGTCTGGGCACCGCTCATGCCGACCACGGCGGCGTTGCGGGAATCCGCTGCCGTCTGGAAGCCGCTGACGTGCTCGGCTTCGATGTGAATCGCTCCGCCGATGATGTCAGCGTCGTCGCCGAGCGTGGCCGTCGCCGATGAATCGTCGCTGGTCTCGGCATACGAGCCGTTGCCTGCGATGACGCCGCCGCTGCCCGCGGTCGAGGTCGCCGCGTTGTGGACGTGGCCGGTCGCGTTGACGCTGAACCCGGCCAGCTTGACGTCGTTGCTGGTCGCGTCGTTGCCGACGGAGGCACTGACGTGAATCGCGGAGCTCGCGTTCGTCAGCGTGGCACCGCCGGCGATGAAGCCGATCGCGATGCCGGTGGCGCCCGCGTACTGATCCGAGTCGCTGAGCGCGGCGACCGAAACGGTGCCCCCGTGGACGGAGAGGTCGTTGCCGACCGAGGCGGTGACGCTGCCCCCGGCGTAAGCGTCGGCGATCGCACCGTTGGCGCCGACCAGCCCGCCGGCGGCGGCCTCGGCCTCGGCGTCGGCGCTGCGGTCCGGCGCGGCGGTCGGCACGGAGCGCACCGCAGACACCGCAAGGCCGCCAGTGTGGAACTGGCCGTTGTTTCCGACGGTGGCCCTCACGACCGGGCTGGCAGTGGCCTTCGACCAGGAGACCCCGACTGCGATAAGGCCGACCGAGACGCCGACCGTGTCGGCCTCGGCCCGCGGTGTCGCGGTAGCGCTGACGAGGACGCTGCCGGAAGCCCAGATGATCGGCGAGTCGCCGATCGAGGCCGAGACGCTGGCCGCATCCGCGCCGGCCTTGACGATCTTCGCGTCCGCAAGCGCTCCAGCCGCGCCGAGCAGGCCACCGGCGCCGGCGATCGCGTAGGCGTCGGCCTCGTCGAGCGAGACCGCGATGACCCGGACGCCGACGACCGAGTCCGAGCTGGTGCCGATCCTGGCGCTATCGGCGATCTTGGCTTTGGTCTTGCCCTCGACGGTCGCGAAAGCGAAGCTGGCGCCGACGCCGACGATCCCGACTGCGAAGGCTACGTTGACCGCGGCCGCGCGGTTGGCCGACTGGGCGATCACAGAGACCGTACCGTTGCCGGTGATCGTGCCGGTGCCGTCGAGGGTTGCCGTGGTATCGGCACTGGCCTCGACGAGCGCGACCGCAGCGACCGCGGCGATCGCGCCACCCGCGCCGGCCGTAACGACCGCCTGGGTTCCGATGCCTGTCGGATTGGTCCCGTCGTGGTTGTGGCGCGCGTTGACCGTTACGTTGCCGCCCGCCGTGACGGTCTTGCTCGCCGGGATCGTCAGCGAGGCGGTGACCGTCGGATTGACCTTCGCGATCGAGATCGAGGCGCCGACGGCGATGATGCCGGCGGTGAAGCCGTGCGCGGTGACGACCACGTTCATGGTCGAGACGGCGGTCACCGAGACGGTGCCGGTGACGGTGAAGTCTGTGTTGACCATCGTCGCCGAGATCGTCGGGTTGACGCGGGCGTAACCAAGCGTTCCGGTCAGCGCTATCGCGCCGACCTGGACGCCGATCGCGACGACCGTCAGGTTGACCGTGGCGCTGGCGCTGACGCTGACGTTGCCGACGGTGCCGGTCTTGCCGATGTCGGCGGCGCCGATCGTGGCGGTGGTGGTGCCGCCGATGATGGCGATCGAGGCGGAGGCGCCCAGCGTGATCAGGCCGACGCCGAGCTGGACGAGGATCGGGACGTAGGAGCGGGAGCTGCTCGCGTTGACGTTGAGCGTTGCCGCCCGGACGATCTTCGAGGTGCCGTTGATCTCGGCGTTCTGGGAGCTGGTGTCGAGGGCGAAGAGCACCTGGGCGCCGAGGGCGATCAGGCCGACGGTGCCGGCGAAGGCGAAGCCAACCGAGGTGCTCGAGTGGTTGGCATCGACAGTGACCGTGCCGGACGGCCCGGCGCGGATCTCCGAGCCGAGAATGCGGGCGTTGGTCTTGGCGCCGACCAGCAGGATGGCGATCGAGGCGCCGATGCCGACGGCGCCGGCGGCGGCCGAACCGACGATCTGGACCGCGGTCAGCTGGTCGTGCGCCTTGACGGTGACGTTGCCGGTGCTCGCGGTGACGACGGCGCCGCTGCCGATCAGCGCGGAGGTCTCGGAGTTGAGAGCCCCGCCGGTCAGGATCGGGGTGAGGATGCCGACCACGGAGTTCGGCCCGGTGATCACGCCGGAGACCGCGCTGAGCGCACCCTTCTCGCCGATGACGGCATCGGTCAGCGCATCGAGGTTTGCGGTCGACGTGATCAGGCCGAGGATTCCACCCAGATCGGCGTCGCCGTTCAGGAGGTCGGTCAGCGAAGCGTCGCCGGCAACCGGGCCGAGCACGTCGCTGATGACCGATCCGCCCTGGTTGTAGGTCTCGTCGAGCTCGTCCGTATCGATCGCCTCGTCCTGGTCGCATTCAGACGTCGTGGGACTCCGAGTCTGCCCTCGTCGTACTCGGTGTCTGGGCACTCGCCGGCCGGCGGTGCCTCGGTGCCCTCGTCGGTGACCGTGTTGATGACGTACGCCGGGTCGAGCGCCACCCCGATCACCCAGAGCGAGATCGAGCCCGCAAGGCCCACCGAGGCCGGCCGCGGCGCTGATGCCGACGCTGACGATCGTCTTCTGGGAGAGCGCGTGAACTCCGACGCTGCCGTTGGCGTAGACGTCGGAGTTGCCGATCGAAGCCTTGGTCTCGCTGAGGATGATGCCGAGGTCGATGCCGCCGCCGACACCGGCCAACCCGCCGATCGCGGCGCCGCCGGCGAAGGCGAAGAGGAAGAGGTCGTTGACCGCGGTGACGCTGACCGACTGCTGCCGCGTTGGCATCGGTCGCGACGAGGTCCTGGTTGACCCTGACGTTGTCGGCGATCTTCGCCGTCGTGATCGACTTGATCAACGTCAGCGAGACGCTGCCGCCGAGGCCGATGAGACCGCCGCCGGCGCCGGTCAGGGTGATCAGGAAGACCTTCTCGCTCGAGCTGGCCTGGACCGCCAGACCGCGGAACTCGGCGTGCGTCGGGAAGTCCAGCAGAGTGCCGTCGTAGACGCCCTCGAGGAATCCCTCGTTGCCGGCGGCGTCGATGCTCGTCGCGGTCAGCAGCGTTGTTGACCGGGACCGGGAGCAGCGATCCCACCGACGCCGTCACCAGCTTGACGATCAGCGTCACCGAGGCGCTGACGCCCGCGCCGGCGACGCCGCTGAGGACGACGTTGCCGACGACGGCGACGACCAGCGTGTCGTCGGTCGCGGAGACGAGCACGCTGCCGCCGGCGTCGACGTCCATGATCAAACCGAGGGAGCCGATCTGAGCCTTCGTCGTGGAGACGAGCAGGAACAGGTGCACCCCGCCACCGACCCCGGCGAGCCCGCCGGCCGCGGCGCCGACGGTGACCGTGATCACCTTCTGGTCGGAGTCCGCAATCACGAGCAGGTCGCGCTTGACGGTCAGGTCGCCCGCGTCAACCGAGGCGGCCGTGGTCAGCACCGCCGCGGTCAATGCGGCGCCGACGGTGGCGCTGACACCGAACGCGCCCGAGAGCGCGACGACGATGCCGAGGCGGAAGAGGTCGTTGGCGGCGTTGACGAGCACTGACTGCGAAACGTCGGCGTCGTCTTGGTCGCCCTGGTTGATCTGTGCCGAAGCGCCGATCGTCGCCTGCGTCGTCGCTACGACGACCACAAGGCCGCCGCTGACGGCGGCTGCCGCCAGGCCGCTGGCCGCGCCCGCGATCGCAACCGTTGCGATGTCGTCCTGGTTGACGGCGGTCACGGCGATGCCGGCGACTGCCTTCGAGCCGGCGGAGGCCGTGCGCACCATCGTCATCGCCTGGTCGTTGACCGGAGCGTTGGGGTCGGTGTCGGCGTCGGTCAGGTCGCAGTCGGCAGGGATCTCCGGATCATCCGGACAGGAGTCCGGATCGTCGGGGGAAGTGACGTTGGCACCGTTGAGCTCGCCGGGCGGCGCAACGTTGAGGTCGACGACGGAGTCGATGAAGTGGCGGACCTTGTCGATCACCGAGGAGCCGGAGGTGCCCGGATTCGTGATCGTCTGCGTGTCGTCGGGGTCGTCCGGCGCCGGCGAGTAGGTGATATCGAAGGCGCCGCCGGCGACATCGGTCGTGCCACGCTTGGCCTTGGCGGACACCGAGACGCCGGTCCCGATGTACGCCTCGGTGAGCTTGATCACCACGGCGACCTCGGGCGAAGCGCCGGCACCGAGCGCGCCATTGCTCGAGATCCCGCCGTGGATCAGGTCCAGAGTCAGCTGCTCGTCGGCGCTGACGATGACGTTGCCCTCAGCGCGGACGTTTGTCGAATCGGGCGTCAGCACGAGCAGGCCGCCGATGAAGGCCCGCGTGACGACGGTGACCACGTAGGCGTCAACCGAAGCCGCGACGGCAGCGAGGCCGCCGCTCGAGCCGGCCATCGACAGTGAGACCAGGCGCTCGTGTGAGAGCGCCTTGACCTCGACGCTGCCCTTGGAGTCGACCTGAGTCACGAGCGGCACCGGAAGTGGCACGGTCTGCAGCAGCGTCACGAGCACGCCGGGCAGCGCGCCGAGGGGCGCCGGCAGCGGTCCCGAGTTGGGGATCGGAGCCAGCGACATGATGAATGCCTGGGTTGCCTTGACGATCACGGCCGCGTCAACGGCGAGACCGACCGCCGCGGCGATCAGCGTCGAGGAGGAGGCCTTGGACACCCCGGTCACATGCGTGTCGTCCCAGGCGAAGACGCGCACGAGCTGGTTCGTCGGTGTAGCTCGATTCGACCGCGCCCTGGTTGACCTCGGCGCCGAGGATGAAGGCCGTGGTCGCGCTGACCACGCCCGTGGCTGTGACGACGCCGTTGGCGGCGACCACGGCGGACCTGCCGTCGGAGAAGGCCAGGTGGATGAGCTGGTCGCGCGCCACCGCCTGGACGACCACGCCCTTGGCGGACATGAAGAGGTCGTCGCCGAGGTCGAGGATGCCGCAGCCCGGCTCGCCGATCTTGCTGACGTCGCACTCGCCCCTGAAGACCGAGATCCCCGCCCCGATCGCGTCCGCCTTGACCCTGGAGCCGATGATCGCCGCGGTCGTGGTCTTGGCGACCGCGATCGCCTCGATCGCCGCGCCGACAGCCGCCAGCCCTGCCAGGCTGAGGGTGCCCGAGAAGAGGACGACGGTGTTGTCGTCGTGGGCGGAGACCAGCACGTTGCCGCGGGCGTGGACCTTGGCAAGCAGGATGAAGGCCAGGGTCTGCGGAGCGACCACGAAGACCGCGGCGACGCCGTTGACCGAAGCGCCCGCGGCGAGGCTGCCGGACACGTTGAGCGCAAGGATCGTCTCGCGCGACTCCGACTTGACGATGACGTCGGTTCGTGCGTAAGCGTCGCCGCTGAGCGACGCGAGCGTGACCTTGGTGAAGAGGCCGGCGCTGGCCGCGGCACCGGCCGCCGCGAGCAGCGCTGCCGTGGCGGTGCCGGCGAGCACGTCCACGAACGTGTCCGAGGTGGCGAGCACATCGATCCGCTGCCCCGTGTAGGTCGCGCTCTGGGCGACCTGGTTGAGCTTGGCCGTCGGCAGCACGATCGAGGTGACCAGCGCCGTCAGCACGTTGAGCGTGATCGAGGCCTGCACCGCGGCGCCGATCGCGGCGCCGCCGCCGAGCGCCTGGGCGTCGAAGCTCTGGATGCTGAGCGCCTCGACCTTGATCTGACCGCGCGCGTCGATCTCAGCGAGCAGCCCAACCTGTGCGTGGGCCGTCTCGAGCAGCTGGTTGGCTGCGATAGAGGCACCGGCGCCGGCCAGCAACGCGGCCGCGCCCGCGAGCGCGTTGGCCTCGAGCGTGACGCGAGAGATGGCCTGGATGAAGGCGTCGTCGGTCGAGCGGATCTTGGCGCCCTCACTGAGGCGGGCGAAACTGACGGTGGTGGCCTGGTTGGCGGCGATCGAGCCGGCGACGCCACCGCCGAGGCTGAGCGCGCCGGAGAGGGCGTCCGCCTTGAAGAGCATCGAGCTGAGCGCCGGACCGGTGTTGGTCGCCTTGACCGTGACGTCCTTGGGGGTCGTGGTGTTCTGCGTTTCGAGCTCGGCGCCAGGTGCGACCAGGGCGAGGTTGATGCTCGAGGCCACGTTGACGGCGACGGCGAGGCCTATGTTGACGACGTCGGCCATCGAGGTCGAGTCGGCGTTGGCGTAGGTCTCGTCGTAAGCGGTGCTGAGCACCTCGACGACGTCCGCCCGGGCGATGACGGTGACGAGCGGTCCGATCAGGGCGTCGGTGACCAGCACCGGTGCGTTGACCGCCATCGCCGCTGCGAGTCCGAGGCTCGGCAGCGGCAGGTCGATCGCGCCGAGGATCACGGTGACGAGGCCGATCGGGCCCGGGATCTCGGTCGGGGCGGGGTCGGCGATGTTCGGCAGGCTGATGTCCGGGTCTCCCGAGAGGACGCTGGTCAGGACCCCCAGTGGCGCGGTGGCGACATCGAGCGCCGTCGGCACGAGGTTGAGCGCAATCCGCTCGATCATGACGATGACATCGAGCACCTGCTCGTCCACACAGCCTTCACCGCTGCCGGGGTCGCAGTCGAAGAGTGCGTCGATGCCCGGGCCGGTCTGTCCGGAGACCGCATTGGCACGGCTCGGCGTCCGGGTGTCTGACTTGACCGAGACCTTGTCGGCGGTGACGCTGCGCAAGAGCACCGCGTGGCCGCCGTCGAGAGCGATCCCCACCGCAAGAGCGAGACCGGCGCCTACCGTGTCGGAATCGACCTTCGAGCTGGCGTCCGTGAGCACGTCGGAGAAATGATCAACCGTGACGGCGAGGTTGTAGCCGTTGGCGACGGTGATCGGGGCAGTGTTGACGCCCACCGTCAGCAGCGCGAAGCTCTGGTTGTTGGCAAGCGTCAGCGCGATCGCGCCGGCCGCGGCAACGCCCGAGTCGGCGCCGGAGATCGCGATCGAGTCCTCGTCGTGGTCCGCCGTGGCGTTGACCGTGACGCCGCGCGGGTTGACCCTGAAATCGCCGCCGACCATCGCGGCGATCGTGATGTGGTTGGCGATATTGATGGCAACGGACGGGCCGATGCCGACCGTGAGGTCGCTGCCGTCGATGACGCTCTGAGCGGTCGCCTTTGAAACGGTGTCGGAGTCGGCATCGACCTTGACCGCGTTCGGAACGCGGAGGATCACCGAGTCCGCAAGCAGCGAGACCATCAGGCTGGTGACGGCGTTGATGGCCACGGCGCCCGCGAAGCTGAGATTGGGGTCGTCGTAGTCCGGCGTGACGCCACCACCGGATGTGGCATCCGAGTAAAGGGTGAGGACGCCGTCGCCGCCGTCGGTGTTGCGGATCAGCGTCAGAACCTCGAGCTTCGGCGCCGTGATATCGAGCCCCAGGCCACCGGCGACCGCGATGATGTTGACGAGGGCCACGTTGACGGCGACGGCGGCCGCGACGGTGGCGACTGCGTTCAGCGAGTTCGCTGTTGCATCCGCGAAGGCGATCGGGTCCGCATCGGACTGGACGACCATCGCGTCGGTGTCGGTGACCACGACGGTGCCGGCGAGGACGGCTGCCACCGTGGTCGAGACCCCGATGTTGACTGCAACGGCTGCCGCCAGGCCGATGACGCCGTACGGAGTCTCCAGGTCCGGGACCTTGTCGATGATCGAGGAGATCGAGGGGAGCGAGAGGCCGACTCCGCTGGAGAGGCCAACGACGCCCGTCACCTCGCCCGGCAACACGAGGGCGTCGGGCAGCGGCACCAGATCGGAGACTTCGGAGAGCCCGCGGGCCAGGCCGGAGACCTGATTGAGCCAGCCGAAGACCTGCTGGCCGACTTCGGACGTCGACTCGGGATCCACGCCGACCGTACCCGCCGTTGCCGTCGCCTCGCTGTGGTCGAGCGTCGTCGCGTAGACCTTCATCGTCGCCGAGTAGACGTTGGCGGCGGACGTGGCGAGCGTGGTGTCGATAGCCAGCGTTAGCGCGATCGGAGCCGCCGCGGCGGCGGAGCCGCTGGCCGAGCCTGTGGCCGACGAAACCGTGTCGGCTTCGGGTTCGGCCATCACCAGCACCAGATCGACGGAGTTCGTGGGGGTGCCGACGGTACCTAGCTGCAGGACGTCCTCCTCACCCTCCACCTCGGCCGGAATCGTGATCCCGACGAGCGCCGCGACCGTGACGTTGATCGCAACGGCTATCGCCACCGCCGGTGCGACGGCGAGCGTGCCGCCGACGACACCGCCCGTGGCCGTCGCCTTGGTGTCGTAGACCGGCGTCTTGCCGATGCCGGGCTCCGCTTCGGCGGCGAGGACCCTGACTGCGCGAGCGTCAATGATCGTGCCGGCGGAGGTCGCCGTCGTGATGTTGGTGGCGATTGCGATTGAGATCGGGGCGCCGACGCCACTGCCGGTCGTGTCGGCCTTGGCCTCCGAGTGGGCGACCGTATTGGCGGTGGCCAGAACCAGAACGTCACCCAGGGTGGTGGAGGCCCCGCTCCGGTTCGTGTCGATGAAGGCGGTGGGCAGGATCGCCGCGCTGGAGACGACGACGGAGATCGAGAGCGCCAACGCACCCGCCACTCCGACTCCCTGACCGGTGCCGCTGCCCGAGATCGCAATGGCGAGCGGTGTGGTCTCGCCGTCGCCGTCGGTGTCGGTGTCGTCGTCGGTGGTCGGGGTGACGTTGACCGGGTCGTCGCCGTCGAGGTCGCCGTCGGGGCCGTCGGTGTCGGTGTCGTTGAGGCCACCGTCGACGTTGTTGGCGACGCCGGTGCGCACGGTGACGTCGCCCTGGGCGTTGATGGCGCCGCCGAGCAGGGCGGTCATCGTGATGATCGCGAGGTCGACGGCGATCGCCGCGCCGGCGCCGGCGGTCCCGGCGACGGCCGAGGCGTCGGCCTTGGCGCGCGGCGTCGCGTCGGCCTCGGCGAGCACGGTCAGCGGGCCGTTGACGGTGACGCCGCCGTCGAGGATCGCCGAGATCGTCGTCGAGATTTCGACGTTGAGCGCGAGCGCGGCGGCGACCGAGAGCGAGAGCGGGTCGCCGAGCAGGTCCGGGGTCTCCAGCTTGGGCAGGTCGTCGACCGAGATCGACGGCAGGTTGAGCTCGGCCGGCAGGATGTCGGCGGAGACGACGTCGAGCGGCAGCGCGTCGAGCAGCTCGAGGCCGAGCGCGGAGTCGGCGAAGCTGCCGACCCAGCCGGCGAGCTGACTGTCGGCGGTGATCGGATCGGTCCCGGAGTCGTTGTCGTGGTCGGGGTCGACACCGACCGAGCCGGCGATCGAGTGGGCGTCGGAGCGGTCTGTCGAGCGGGCGCGGACGTTGACGGTGCCGTTGGGCGCGGTTGCGTTGATCAGGGCCGCCGAGGTGGCCAGCGTGGTGTCGATGGCGAGCGTGATCGAGATCGGGCCGGCGACGGTGACGGTGGCGGCGGAGGCGCCGGCGCGGGCGTCGGAGGTCGAGTCGGCGTCGGGAGCGGCGAGCACGATCACGTGGCGGACCGGCGAGCCGGAGCTGCCGATGATGCCGCCGATGCTGACGTCCGGATCGGTCTCCAGCGCGCCTGGGATCGTGGCGCCGGGCAAAAGCGCGGCGACGGTGACGTTCAGCGCGACCGTCAGGGCGACGGCCGGGGCGATCGCCAGGGTCCCGGAGGAGACGCCGCCGATCGCGATCGACTCGGTCCTGTAGGTCGGGGTGCGGGCGTAGGTGAGCGCGTCGGGCGAGTTGGGGGTGCCGATCGTGGTGTCGTCGTCGGCGGCGAGCACGAGCACGTCGCGGGCGACCGCGATCTCGCCGGCGATCGTCGCCGTGGTGATGTTGGTGGCGATCGTGATCGCGATCACGGCGCCGACGCCGATGATCGTGCCGCCGCCGTTGGTCTTGGCGCGGGATTCGGCGGCCGCGTAGGTGTTGGCGTCGGCGTAGACGATCACGTCGTTGGTGGCGCCGGCCACGATCACCCCGGTCGGCAGGATCGAGGCGGTCGAGACGACGGCCGAGATCGAAAGCGCGAAGGCTCCGGCGAGGCCGACGCCGCTCGAGCCCGCGCCGGCGATCGCGATCGCCTGTGGCGTCGAGGTGCCGTCGCCGTCGGTGTCGGTGTCGTCGTCGGTGGTCGGGGTGACGTTGACCGGGTCGTCGCCGTCGAGGTCGCCGTCGGGGCCGTCGGTGTCGGTGTCGTTGAGGCCACCGTCGACGTTGTTGGCGACGCCGGTGCGCACGGTGACGTCGCCCTGGGCGTTGATGGCGCCGCCGAGCAGGGCGGTCATCGTGATGATCGCGAGGTCGACGGCGATCGCCGCGCCGGCGCCGGCGGTCCCGGCGACGGCCGAGGCGTCGGCCTTGGCGCGCGGCGTCGCGTCGGCCTCGGCGAGCACGGTCAGCGGGCCGTTGACGGTGACGCCGCCGTCGAGGATCGCCGAGATCGTCGTCGAGATTTCGACGTTGAGCGCGAGCGCGGCGGCGACCGAGAGCGAGAGCGGGTCGCCGAGCAGGTCCGGGGTCTCCAGCTTGGGCAGGTCGTCGACCGAGATCGACGGCAGGTTGAGCTCGGCCGGCAGGATGTCGGCGGAGACGACGTCGAGCGGCAGCGCGTCGAGCAGCTCGAGGCCGAGCGCGGAGTCGGCGAAGCTGCCGACCCAGCCGGCGAGCTGACTGTCGGCGGTGATCGGATCGGTCCCGGAGTCGTTGTCGTGGTCGGGGTCGACACCGACCGAGCCGGCGATCGAGTGGGCGTCGGAGCGGTCTGTCGAGCGGGCGCGGACGTTGACGGTGCCGTTGGGCGCGGTTGCGTTGATCAGGGCCGCCGAGGTGGCCAGCGTGGTGTCGATGGCGAGCGTGATCGAGATCGGGCCGGCGACGGTGACGGTGGCGGCGGAGGCGCCGGCGCGGGCGTCGGAGGTCGAGTCGGCGTCGGGAGCGGCGAGCACGATCACGTGGCGGACCGGCGAGCCGGAGCTGCCGATGATGCCGCCGATGCTGACGTCCGGATCGGTCTCCAGCGCGCCTGGGATCGTGGCGCCGGGCAAAAGCGCGGCGACGGTGACGTTCAGCGCGACCGTCAGGGCGACGGCCGGGGCGATCGCCAGGGTCCCGGAGGAGACGCCGCCGATCGCGATCGACTCGGTCCTGTAGGTCGGGGTGCGGGCGTAGGTGAGCGCGTCGGGCGAGTTGGGGGTGCCGATCGTGGTGTCGTCGTCGGCGGCGAGCACGAGCACGTCGCGGGCGACCGCGATCTCGCCGGCGATCGTCGCCGTGGTGATGTTGGTGGCGATCGTGATCGCGATCACGGCGCCGACGCCGATGATCGTGCCGCCGCCGTTGGTCTTGGCGCGGGATTCGGCGGCCGCGTAGGTGTTGGCGTCGGCGTAGACGATCACGTCGTTGGTGGCGCCGGCCACGATCACCCCGGTCGGCAGGATCGAGGCGGTCGAGACGACGGCCGAGATCGAAAGCGCGAAGGCTCCGGCGAGGCCGACGCCGCTCGAGCCCGCGCCGGCGATCGCGATCGCCTGTGGCGTCGAGGTGCCGTCGCCGTCGGTGTCGGTGTCGTCGTCGGTGGTCGGGGTGACGTTGACCGGGTCGTCGCCGTCGAGGTCGCCGTCGGGGCCGTCGGTGTCGGTGTCGTTGAGGCCACCGTCGACGTTGTTGGCGACGCCGGTGCGCACGGTGACGTCGCCCTGGGCGTTGATGGCGCCGCCGAGCAGGGCGGTCATCGTGATGATCGCGAGGTCGACGGCGATCGCCGCGCCGGCGCCGGCGGTCCCGGCGACGGCCGAGGCGTCGGCCTTGGCGCGCGGCGTCGCGTCGGCCTCGGCGAGCACGGTCAGCGGGCCGTTGACGGTGACGCCGCCGTCGAGGATCGCCGAGATCGTCGTCGAGATTTCGACGTTGAGCGCGAGCGCGGCGGCGACCGAGAGCGAGAGCGGGTCGCCGAGCAGGTCCGGGGTCTCCAGCTTGGGCAGGTCGTCGACCGAGATCGACGGCAGGTTGAGCTCGGCCGGCAGGATGTCGGCGGAGACGACGTCGAGCGGCAGCGCGTCGAGCAGCTCGAGGCCGAGCGCGGAGTCGGCGAAGCTGCCGACCCAGCCGGCGAGCTGACTGTCGGCGGTGATCGGATCGGTCCCGGAGTCGTTGTCGTGGTCGGGGTCGACACCGACCGAGCCGGCGATCGAGTGGGCGTCGGAGCGGTCTGTCGAGCGGGCGCGGACGTTGACGGTGCCGTTGGGCGCGGTTGCGTTGATCAGGGCCGCCGAGGTGGCCAGCGTGGTGTCGATGGCGAGCGTGATCGAGATCGGGCCGGCGACGGTGACGGTGGCGGCGGAGGCGCCGGCGCGGGCGTCGGAGGTCGAGTCGGCGTCGGGAGCGGCGAGCACGATCACGTGGCGGACCGGCGAGCCGGAGCTGCCGATGATGCCGCCGATGCTGACGTCCGGATCGGTCTCCAGCGCGCCTGGGATCGTGGCGCCGGGCAAAAGCGCGGCGACGGTGACGTTCAGCGCGACCGTCAGGGCGACGGCCGGGGCGATCGCCAGGGTCCCGGAGGAGACGCCGCCGATCGCGATCGACTCGGTCCTGTAGGTCGGGGTGCGGGCGTAGGTGAGCGCGTCGGGCGAGTTGGGGGTGCCGATCGTGGTGTCGTCGTCGGCGGCGAGCACGAGCACGTCGCGGGCGACCGCGATCTCGCCGGCGATCGTCGCCGTGGTGATGTTGGTGGCGATCGTGATCGCGATCACGGCGCCGACGCCGATGATCGTGCCGCCGCCGTTGGTCTTGGCGCGGGATTCGGCGGCCGCGTAGGTGTTGGCGTCGGCGTAGACGATCACGTCGTTGGTGGCGCCGGCCACGATCACCCCGGTCGGCAGGATCGAGGCGGTCGAGACGACGGCCGAGATCGAAAGCGCGAAGGCTCCGGCGAGGCCGACGCCGCTCGAGCCCGCGCCGGCGATCGCGATCGCCTGTGGCGTCGAGGTGCCGTCGCCGTCGGTGTCGGTGTCGTCGTCGGTGGTCGGGGTGACGTTGACCGGGTCGTCGCCGTCGAGGTCGCCGTCGGGGCCGTCGGTGTCGGTGTCGTTGAGGCCACCGTCGACGTTGTTGGCGACGCCGGTGCGCACGGTGACGTCGCCCTGGGCGTTGATGGCGCCGCCGAGCAGGGCGGTCATCGTGATGATCGCGAGGTCGACGGCGATCGCCGCGCCGGCGCCGGCGGTCCCGGCGACGGCCGAGGCGTCGGCCTTGGCGCGCGGCGTCGCGTCGGCCTCGGCGAGCACGGTCAGCGGGCCGTTGACGGTGACGCCGCCGTCGAGGATCGCCGAGATCGTCGTCGAGATTTCGACGTTGAGCGCGAGCGCGGCGGCGACCGAGAGCGAGAGCGGGTCGCCGAGCAGGTCCGGGGTCTCCAGCTTGGGCAGGTCGTCGACCGAGATCGACGGCAGGTTGAGCTCGGCCGGCAGGATGTCGGCGGAGACGACGTCGAGCGGCAGCGCGTCGAGCAGCTCGAGGCCGAGCGCGGAGTCGGCGAAGCTGCCGACCCAGCCGGCGAGCTGACTGTCGGCGGTGATCGGATCGGTCCCGGAGTCGTTGTCGTGGTCGGGGTCGACACCGACCGAGCCGGCGATCGAGTGGGCGTCGGAGCGGTCTGTCGAGCGGGCGCGGACGTTGACGGTGCCGTTGGGCGCGGTTGCGTTGATCAGGGCCGCCGAGGTGGCCAGCGTGGTGTCGATGGCGAGCGTGATCGAGATCGGGCCGGCGACGGTGACGGTGGCGGCGGAGGCGCCGGCGCGGGCGTCGGAGGTCGAGTCGGCGTCGGGAGCGGCGAGCACGATCACGTGGCGGACCGGCGAGCCGGAGCTGCCGATGATGCCGCCGATGCTGACGTCCGGATCGGTCTCCAGCGCGCCTGGGATCGTGGCGCCGGGCAAAAGCGCGGCGACGGTGACGTTCAGCGCGACCGTCAGGGCGACGGCCGGGGCGATCGCCAGGGTCCCGGAGGAGACGCCGCCGATCGCGATCGACTCGGTCCTGTAGGTCGGGGTGCGGGCGTAGGTGAGCGCGTCGGGCGAGTTGGGGGTGCCGATCGTGGTGTCGTCGTCGGCGGCGAGCACGAGCACGTCGCGGGCGACCGCGATCTCGCCGGCGATCGTCGCCGTGGTGATGTTGGTGGCGATCGTGATCGCGATCACGGCGCCGACGCCGATGATCGTGCCGCCGCCGTTGGTCTTGGCGCGGGATTCGGCGGCCGCGTAGGTGTTGGCGTCGGCGTAGACGATCACGTCGTTGGTGGCGCCGGCCACGATCACCCCGGTCGGCAGGATCGAGGCGGTCGAGACGACGGCCGAGATCGAAAGCGCGAAGGCTCCGGCGAGGCCGACGCCGCTCGAGCCCGCGCCGGCGATCGCGATCGCCTGTGGCGTCGAGGTGCCGTCGCCGTCGGTGTCGGTGTCGGGACCGAAACCGTCCGTATCGAGGTCGTCGGTGCCGCCGTCGACGTTGTTGGCGACCATCGTGCGGACGGTCACATCGCCGTCAGCCTCAACCTCGCCGCCTAGCAGCGCCGTGAGGGTGATGATCGCGAGGTCGACACCGATCGCAGTTGCCGCACCGGAGGTTGCGGTGGAGGCGTCGGCGCGGGCGGCGGCGGCGGCGTCTCCGACGGCCTCGACCGTGAGCGGACCCGCCACCTTCATCCGCGAGCCCGGCAACCCGAGGACCGCCGCGAGCGTGGTCGAGACCTCGATGTTGAGCGCAAGCGCAGCGGCGACGCCGAGTTCCGTCGCGCCGCCCAGAACAGCCGCCGCGGGGGTGGAGAGATCCGGAAGCTCGGGTACCTCCGGCAGGCCGATGCCCGCTGGGAGGATGCTGGCGGGGAGGATCCCGGCCGGCAGCAGGCCGCTGCCGTCAGAGTCCTCGTCGTCCTCGCCGGCGCCGTCGGTGTCCGTGTCGGTGATGCCGAGGTCGGCGAGCCCGAGGACGATTCCGCCGACGCCGTCCACACCCAGAAGCTGCGTTACCCAGCCGGTGAACTGATCGGCGGCGCTGGGAGCCCCGGGGCCGCCCGAGACGCCGGCCGTGCCGGAGATCGAGTGAGCATCGGATCGATCGAGCGAGAGCGCCAGGACCCTGGCGCTGGTGGCATCGACCACGGCCGAGGTTGTCGTCGCGATCGTTGTATCGAGTGCGATCGTCAGCGCCAGCGAACCCACCAGCGTGACTTCGCCACCCGCCTCCCCCTCCGCATAGGAGGTGGTGTCGGCTTCCGGCGAGGCGACGACGAAGACGTCCTGAACAGTCGGCGAGCCGCCCATCGAGGTGTCTGTGCCGACGACCGCTCCCGGCAGAAGTGCCGCCACGGTGAGGTTGATCGCGACCGCGATCGCGACCGCAGGCCCCACAGCAAGGGTGTCGCCCAGTGCGCCGCCGACGGCCGAGGCCTCGGTCAGGTAGCGAGGCTGCTCGAGCGCGTAGGGGGTGACGGTGTCGGGATCCTTCGAGGCCAGCACCTTGACGTCCCGGGCCTGCGTGATCGTGCCGCCCAGGGTTGCCGTGGTGACGTTGGTGGCGAGCGCAATCGAGATCACTGCGCCGACTCCGGCGACCGGGGGGTCACCGACGCCGACGCCGTCGGCGTCGTGAGCAGCGGAGCCGTCGGCCCGGGCGCGGGTGTCGGCCTCAGCGAAAACGAGCACGTCGCCGCTGCCCGCGTCGATCTCGGCAAACGGCAGGACCGTGGCGGTCGAGGCGACCAGCGAGATCGAAAGCGCGAAGGCTCCGGCGATGCCGACCGTGGCATCGTTCGCGCCGGCTCCCGAGAAGGCCTCGGCGAGCGGGGTGGTCATGCCGTCGCCGTCCGTATCGGTATCAGGGCCGGGGCCGTCGGAGTCGGTGTCATCGGCGCCACCGTCGATGTTGTTGGCGAGCCGGGTGCGGACCGTCACGTTGCCGTCGGCGTCGACGTTGCCGCCGAGCAGCGCCGTCAACGTGACCACCGCGAGATCGACGCCAATCGCGGTGGCGGCGCCGGACATGGCCGAGGAAGCGTCGGCGTGAGCTCCGGGGGCGGTGTCGCCGGTCGCCTCGACGGTCAACGGGCCGGTGAGGGTGATCTCACTCAGCACGCCTGGGACGGCCGCGAGCGTTGTCGACACCGCGAGGGTGAGCGCGAGCGCCGCGGAAATACCGAGCGGGATCGGGCTTCCAAGCTCGTTGGTCACCTCCAGAGGCGGCAGCGCCGGGATCCCCGGCACCCCGATGCCCGCCGGCAGTACGTCTGCCGGAACCTGCAGAAGCGGCGTCAGCAGATCGAACACGGCTCCGACCACCTCACCGGCGGACTCGCCTCCTGATGAGATCCCGTCACCGCCGGCAACCGCGCTCGAGTCACCGTGATCGAGCGAGTTGGCGGTGATCGACGCAGTGCCGGCGTTGATCGTCGCGTCCGATACGCCGACGGTCGTGTCGAGCGCGATTGTGAGTGCAAGAGCACCGCCGACCGTCGCCCCGGTCCCCCCCTCGGCGGTGGAAGTTGTTGAAGCTCTGGAACTGGCGGCGACCGTGACCGTCCCGGCTGCGGCGCTCGAGCCGACCTCACCGAGGAGTGCCGCCACCGTGGCGTTGGCGGCCAGAGCGAACCCGACGGCAGGCGTGACGGCCAGTGAACCCGCGGTTCCGGCATCTGCAGACGCGTTGGTCCGGTAATCGCCGAGCGCCTCGACCGTCATGGAGGCTCCTCGCGCGACCGTGGCCGCTGAGGTTGCAACCGTGAGGTTGACGGCGACCGCGGCGGCGATCGCGCTGCCGACGCCACCGGGCCCGCCGGACGTCGCGTCCGCGTCAGTGACCGGCACCGAGTTGGCCCGGACGACGACGACGCCGCTCGCCCCCGGGTCGATCGAGGCCGCAGCAAGCGCAGGTGTGTCGATCCCGGGCGCCAGCAGGGCGACCGTCGTGATCAGCGAGAGAGTCAGCGCGAAGGCGGCGGTGATGCCGAGGCCGGAGTCGCTGCCGCCGGCGGCGGCGTCGCTGGTGATGCTGTGAATGTCGGGTGACTCGCCTGCGCGGTCGGCGATGTTGGCCTCGACGGTGACCGCAATTCCGGCGGCCGTCGTTGTGATCTGGGTCCCGGGCCCAACCGCGGCGAGCGTTGCGACGATCGCGCTGGTCAGCGCCACCGCCAGGCCCGCGCCAACACCGTCGACGGTGTTGGCGCTTGAAGCGTCGGACTCGGCATCGGCGTTTGCGAGCGCCCTGACGGAGACCGGACCGGCCGAGGAGACTGTCGGTCCGTCGCCGAGGAGGAGTCCGTCAACTCCGAGCAGGGCCGCGGTTGTAACGGCGACACCGAGGTCGACCGCCAGCGCGGCGGAAGCACCGAGGTCCCCGGTCAGGGCGTCCAGGACCGGCTGGGGGACATCGAGATTCGGAACGAGCGGCACGTCGTCCGGGATCACGTCGTCGAGCAGTGTGGGGAGCAGGCCGGTGACGGTGTCGACAACGCCGGTGATGAGCGCCAGCACCGAGCTGAGCGCTTCGGCCGGTGGATTTTCCTCGTCCTCCTCGGCGCCCTGCGCTCCGGCGTCCGAGAAGGCCCTGGACCAAGGGGTCGAGGTCGCGGTTACATCGAGCCCACCGGCCCCTGCTGTGACGTCGTGAGTGACCAGGGCGAGCGTTGTGTCGGCCGCGACTGTCACGGCGATCGCGGCGCCGACGCCGACGGTGCCGCCCGCCGCCGTGCCGTCGGCGTCGCTGCGCGTCAGCGAGGTGTGGGTCGAGGTGACGTCCACCCCCGACGCGTTCGCGATCTTTGCGGCGAGTAGCGAGACCGTGACGTTGACGGCAACAGCCGCGGCGACGGCGCCGCTGACAGAGGCGGCGGTGCCCGCGGCACCGGATTCGGCCTTCGCCTGCGTCGAGTGATTCGAGCCGTTGGCGGCGACCGTGACGTTGCCGGAGGTGTTGACGACGGCGCCCAGCAGGGTCGCCGTTGTGGTGTTGATCGCGAGAGCCAGCGCAATGGATGCTCCGGCGCCGTTACTGGTGTTGTCACCGAGCGCTTGCGCATTGCTGTTGGTCTTGGATGAGGCCGACAGCGATACGCCGCTGGCACCCGCGTTGATTTGAAGCAGATCCACCAGCGCGGGCGGTCCGCGAGCGGGGTTGCCCCCGACCAGCGTGATCGCGTTGACGGTTGTGAGGTTGACCGCGACGGAGCCGGCCGCACCGACCCCGGCCGCCCCCAGGCCGGACGTAGCCGTAGCGGAAAGGTCGTGCGCCTGGCCGCTGACCATTCCGGTGCTGACCGTGAGTCCGTTGGAGGTCAGGTGCTCGGGGTCGAAGATCTGGGCGGTCACCGTGACCACCGCCAGATCGAGGGCGACGGCGGTGGCGGCACCCACCCCGGCGTTGCCCGTGGAGGCATCAGCCGTGGCGCTCGAGTCGGTGTGGCCGAGGGCTTCAACGGTGATTGAACCGCCCGCCTCGAGCGAGATCGGCACGAGGGGGGTGGAAACGATCTCGGCCGCGGAGATCGTGACCGTTGCCGTGGCGGCGATCGCGGCGCCCGCCGAGACAAGGCCACCGCCGAGCAGAGCGGCCGAGGGGGGTGCGGCCGCCTCGGCGGTTTCCGGGTCATCCCCGGTGAGGTCGCTGCGGGAGTTGGCTATGGCGCGGGAGTTGGCGTTGCCCAGGACACCGCTAACCCGGTCGTCCGTTGTGGAGGAGTTGTTGCCGCCGGCCTTGGCGGCCTTGGCGAGGCTCGAGACATCGGAGCCGCCGGTCGATCGGAAGGTGAGCGAGCCGTTGGCGCTGTCGACGCTTCGCAGAGTGTTGGCGAGCACGAGGTGGGCGGCGACCGTCAGCGCGACGGCGATGCCGCCGGCGATGGTCGAGGTGGTGGTCGTGTCGCCGCTGGCCTCGGTGTCGACCTCGATTTCCTGCGAGGCAAGCACCTCGAGATCACCGTCGAGGTTGAGCGTGCCGCCCAGGCCGATGCGGGCGATCGTGGTCACGGTCGAAAGCGAAGTCGCAACCGCGGCGTTTGAGATTGCGGGGTTGTTGCCCGAGCCACTGCGCGCCTTGGTCGACATCGTGTTGTCGGAGTGCGCGATGACGTCGATGTCGCCGGCGCAGTGCTCGCCGGCCCCGGAGCCGGTGCACGGGATCACGGTTGCGTCGCCGACCATGGCCAGCGTCACCTCGAGCCCGATGTTGAGTGCGATCGAGGGCCCGACGCCGACGTCGAGCGGATCGTCGCTGACGCTGAGCGACTCACCGCGGCTGAGTGCCTCGGAGGTGCTCGTCGTCTTGGTCCGAGCAGCGATCGCGAGGTCGGTGTCGGACGTCAGCTTGAGCCCGCCCAGAGTGGTCGCCGCGGTCAGGAAGAGGGAAGCGTTGACGGCGAGCGAGCCGGCAACTGAGACCGCGCCGCCGGCCCCGGAGTTGGAGCGGGCGGTGTGGTTGCTGGGATCGGCTGCCGTACCCGTGACTGCCTCGACGCGAACGAGGCCGGAGTCGTAGTCGGCGGTGCTGGCAAGGCCCAGATCCTCGAGGCTGATGTCGACCGGAAGGTCGAGGTCGACTCCGAGGACGTCGATGCCGAGCAGGCCGGTGTCGATCTCCGAAGGCAGATCCGCGACGATCGCGGTGGTGACGATCACCGGCACGTTGATGGCGACGCCGATCGCGAGGCCAGCGCCCCCGGCTGCGCCTGCATCGGCGGTCGCGGAGCTGTCGGTGCCCGTCCCCGCGTGGATGCAAACACCCGTCGGCGTGGCGGTGTCGCAGCCATCGGCGGCCGTTGTCGAACTGGTGGTGATATCGCTGGCGATCACAACCGTGGCGGTTGTCGAAACCAGTGCGTTGACGGCGATTGCTCCGGCGACCCCGGCCGTGCCGTTCGGCGTGATGCTGTTGGCGGAGAGAGCGCCCGCAAGTGACGGTGCCTCGAAGTCTGCGTCGTCAGAGATCGAGCCGACGCTGTCCAGGCTCGAAGTGTCGGTTGCCGCGCCGCCCCCCTGAGCCGCAATCGCGTTGGCCGAGACGCTGCCGGTTGCGTCAGAGCGCACGGTGACCGTGCCGGCATTGACCTCGGTGAGGATCAACGCTGCAACGGTCGCCTGAACCGCGAGGGTGGCCGCTATCGCGGCCTGCGCACCGAGCACGGCACTGGCGTTGGCCGTATTGGTGAGGTTGAGGGTGTTGAGCGCGTTCACCTCGACCTTGCCGGGCGAAGTCAACTTCGAGAGCGCGACGATCGTCGTGGCGACGCTGAGGCCGACGGCGACGCCGAGCGACGCGAGGGGGCCGGTGGTTGTGTTGACGGTGTTGACCGTCGCGTTCGAGCCGATCGTGACCGAGGTGGTCCCCTCGATCTCCGGCGCGGCCAGCACTGCGGTCAGCGCCACGGCGGCACTGACGGCCAAGACGCTCGACGTCGCGCCGGGAGCGAGCGGCACGGTGTCCGAGGTCACGGAGACCGTGCCGGCATGCAGTTCGGCGCCGATCAGGAGGTTGAGGGCAAGGGAGAGATTGGGAAGCGCGATCGGCAGCGCCAGCGGGATGGCGAGCCCGAGCAGATCCGTTATGCCGCTGCCGAGCAGGCCGTCGGAATGCGCTTTGAGGGTGATAGAGCCGTCGTCTCCCATCGGGCCGCCGGTCGTATCGATGTTCGTGGTCGCGAGGCTGAGCACGCCCAGCACGTCGACCGCCGCGATCAGAGCGAGAACGTCGGACAGTGCCAGCCCGACCGGCAAGCCGGGGATTCCCGGCAGAGGCAGCGCATCGAGTTTGGGAATTCCGGCGGTGAGGACGATGTCCGCCTCGACGGAGATGTCACAGCCGGCGCAGGAGATGTTGCCGACGATCACGGCGATATCGAGACCCTGCTTGCCATTGATCGTGATCGACTTGTTCGGCATCTCGATGATGAACGTCTCCATCGAGGCGCCGACGCCGCCGACGATCAGCAGGTCCTCGATCGGCAGCAGATCCGCGATCAGGGGCGGTAGCTCCGGCAAGCCGAGCAGCTCGGTGATCTTGTTGATCGGCAGCGCCGTCATCAGGAAGAGGTCCGGGGCGATCAGGCTGCTGGAGCCGTTGACGATCAGGTGGTCGACGTCTGCCAGCAGCGTGATCGGCTCCATGTTGAGGTAGCTGATGGCGTTCTCGAAGACGCGCAGGCCACCGACCCCGAGGACGCCATCGAGATCGAAGTTGAGGAAGCCGTCCGATGCGTTGCTGGCGTCGTGGATGACCGTGTCGAAGTGCAGCGTGTCGTGGAAGAAAACGAGGCTGTCGAGCAGGCCGCCGAGGCCGTTGATCAGTCCGGTGATCGTGCCGGACAGGTCGATGTTGAAGGTGTCGGAGAGGTTGCCGCCGAGCAGGTTCTCGACTCCGTTGAACGAGAGCCCGTTGAGCGAACCCGAGTTGAAGCCCGTGATGTCCCAGCTGACGAAGGTCGAAACGAGGTCAAAGAGGTCACCGTCACCATCCGGGTCTTCGGGGTCGCTCGGCCCAACCAGCGTGTCGAGTCCGCCGCCGCCGCTGAAGATGACCGGCTTGAGGGTGTTTGTGAGGCTTTGCAGCGCGAGCTTGTCGGCGCCGGCTCCACCGTCGACCAGAATCGAGGTGACGCCGTTGTTGCCGAGCCCGCTCGCCAGCTCGAGGCCGTCGGTGATCGAGCCAGCCTTCAACGAGGCGTCCGTGCCGCTGGAGAAGTCGAGGACATGGTCCAGGTGGCCGCCGGCCAGGCCGCCGACGAAACTCGGGGCAAGGCGCAGGATGCTGTCGGGGGCGGCGCCGTTGACCGTGGAGAGGTTGACCGTCGGGCTGCTCCCGGTGAGGTCGTTGTCGGTCAGCGTGATTGCGCCGGCGACATTCATGTTGGCCTTAGCGCCGACGAAGGTCAGGGTCAGCGGTCCGGTGTTGGCGCGGTCGCCGGTCACGGCGATGTTGCCCTCGCCGATCGTGTCGAGGTCGGAGAGGGCGATCTCGAGATCCACGGCGGTGGCGTTCCAGGGGATCGCGACCGTCTCTTCGCCACCGAAGCTGAGCTTGAAATCGCCATCGGTCGCGCCACTCTGAGTCAGCGTGACGACCTCGTTGGAGCCGTTGCGGTCCCAGGCCGTGCCGCGTCCCGAAAGGGGGACCAGCAGGTCGAGCGGGAGCAGCGAGCTGAGGCCACCGAGCACGAGGTAGCTGGTGAAGTCACCCTGCCCGGTGGGAGAGAAGTCGATGCGAAGAGTCGTGGTCGACACCAGCAGGCCGAGCAGACCGCCGGACTTGACCGGCTCCTGGGTGATCGTGAAGATGCCGGCCGAGTTGACAATCAGCTTGACGGCATCGAAGACGGGGGCGAGGAGCTCGAGGCCGATCAGCGAGATCTTCAGCGACTTGGTCTCACCCATCGTCACCGGACCGAAGTTGAGCGTGTCGCCGAGCAGGCCGGTGAGTGCGTCGAGCAGCGGCAGCAGCCCGGAGAAGAGGCTCGGGTCGTTGCCTGCCTTGGGAAGCCCGAACTCGCCGCCGTTGTCGAGGTTCGCGTCCATCAGGCCCTGCGCGGCGTGCGCGAGGCCGAGGATGTGGCCGAGCTCATGAAGCAGAGCCGTCGAGAGGCTCATGTGCTGGCCGTTTTCGAAGCTGACATCCCAGCCGTAGCCAGCGGCGTTGCTGTCCACGGTGATCACCGGGTTTTCGCCGACGCCGCACTGATCGGGACCGGGATTCGGCGTGCAACTGACCTCCGCGAGGACGCCTGGTGCAAGATTGCCGCGAACCGCGGTGACGCCGGTGAAGATGCTTGCGGCTTCGGGGATTCTCCCGATCCAGAGGTTCTTTGCGGCGAGGAACGCCGCTGCCAGCTGCGGGTCGGTCAGCGCCGTCGAGGTCGGGGAACCGGCCTCGCCACCGGTGGCATTGAGTTGATCCCCACCCGACGGCGGTCCGCGCGCGGCTCCCGGCTCAGAGGCGTCGGGTGCTGTTGCAGGGATCGAGGTGGCCATCAGGTGCGAGTCCGGTCCCGCGGCGCCGCCGGCCGACGAGGGGCCACCGGAGTCGGCGGAGACGGTTCCGGCGGCCGCGGAGCCGCCCGAGACGGCGGTGGCGCGGTCTGAGCCGGCAGAGCCGTTGCTGTCGCCGGAGTCCGTCTCGCCGTCGAGGTCGATGTCGGCGGGGGCGGATGCGATCTGGATCTCACCGGCGCCCGCCGCGAGGCCGGAGGCCGAGGCCGGGGCCGAAGAGCCAGACGTGAAGACGGCGTCCGCCGTCGAGGCGGAGACGCCGATCGTCTCGAGGGTGACGCCGGCGGTCGCGATCGCGACGGGCTCGGCGAGCGTGACGGTGGCGATCTCGAGCAGCTCGTCGCTGACCGGGGGCGGGGGCGGAGGGGGCGGAGGAGGAGGCGGGGGCACGTAGACGGGGGCGGAGTAGACGACCGGCGCGGGCGTCGAGTAGACGACCGGGGCCGGGGAGGAGACCGCCGAATTTGGTGTGCCTGCGGGGGCCGAGGACTCGGCCGGGGCGGGCTCGGCGGCGACCGGCTCGGGAGCCGGAGCGGCGGGGATGGGTTCTGGTGCGACCGCCACGGGGGCCGGGGCGACGGGAACCGGGGCGGGCTCGACGCTGACCGGCTCGGGGGCCGGGGCGATGGGGACGGGAGCGACAGCGACGGGCTCGGGGGCGACCGGCTCGGGGGCGACGGTGGCCTCGACGGGGACGGCGCCGGCTCGGGCAGAGGGCTCGACCGAAGGCGAAGGAGAAGAAGAAGAGGAAGAAGAGGAAGAAGAGGACGACGACGACGAGGACGAATCATCGCCCGCCGAGGAGGCCGAGGCAACGACCGCGGCCGACGCGGGCGACTGCGTGGCCGCAGCCGGGGCCTCGCCGCCGTAGTAGGCGTCGATCGCCTCGCCCTGTTGCGCCACGCCCGAGAGCACCTGGTTGGCCTGCAGGCCCTCGTCGCTGAAACTCGGGGGCAGAGAACCGGTCGAGTCCGAGACGATCGGCTCGTCACCGAACCTATCCTCGCCGTCGTCTGCGTCCTTGGGGTCCTCGAGCTTCTCAGTGCGCCACTTGTCGTCTGAGATCTCCGGGGGTTCGGACTGCTCCGCCGTTGCCAAGCCGCTGCCTGACGCGGGCGCCGAGCCGCCGCCTGAGCCACCCGAGCCGGAGGCGCCGCCTGAAGCGCCCGAAGAGCCGCCCGGGGCAGCTTCATCCGAAGCGCTCGAGTCGTCGCCGGCGTCGGCGTTGGCGCTGTCGTTAGCTGCGTCGCCACCATCGCCGCCGCGGTCGTTGCCGTCAGCGCCATCGAAGCTCGGCCACTGGAAGGCGGGCAACTCAAGTCCGGGCAGCCCGTCACCGCCTGTGTCGGCCAGGGCCGCGAGCGGGGAGGCGTAGGAGGCGACCATGACGGCCGTCAGAGCCAGGGCGACCGACTTGGCCACCCTGCCTTTGCGCATGCCTATGAGCCTAGGTGTACCCACCCTTGCCCATCCAAGCAGTCATCCGGCCCCAAAAAACGAACGCAACTTATGATCTTCCCCAGGTACGGCGTCGAGCGATTTGCCCCCGGCGCGGAACCATATACAAACGCTCACGCGGCTGTCAACCGGATGGCCAACAAAGTTCGACCGGGCGTCTCGCGCACGATCAACCACCCAGACTGGGGTGCGAAGCGCAACTTCTGGCCCCGGGCTATGCTGACTACAGCGATGGGTTGGTGGGGCTTTCGCAGCGGAACCGCAACAGGCGTGCTCGTATGCCTGTTTTTGGTGTTCCCGAGCATCGGGCAGGCCGGGCTCACCAACCTCGACGATCCCGTCAACCAGTGGTTGCCCAGCTCTGACGGCGCCACTTGGACCTATCAGTGGTCCAACACGAACTTCGCCCCGACTCCCACCAAGGAGATCTACACGATCGGGGCCAAGCTGGACACTGCCTTCAGGCTCGACTGGACGACCGCGGGCGCCGACAACGGAGAGGGGACGATCCCGGCCGCCGGGATCATGGAGTTCGACCGCTCCGAGGCCGGCCTGATCAATTTGGGATGGACCAGCACGCCCCCGCCCGCCGGCTACCCGATCCTCTGTGCTCAGCCGTCGGAGTGCGCCAACAGTCTCGTCGGCACCATGTTCATGACGATCTGGGGATCACGCAGCCCAGTCCTGGCGGAGCCGTTGCTTCGCAAGACCCGCTGGACCTCACTGGGCGGAGCCGACAACGACGTCAGCTCCGAGAACCGGTACCTCGGTGTCGAACGTGTCGCGGTGCCCGCGTTCCCGGACGGGATCGACGCCGCCAAGGTCGAGTCGACCGTGGTTCAGGCCGGGGCGATCGGCGACCCGTTCGGCAGCGGCGTCCGCACCGTCTGGTGGGCCCGTGGCGTCGGACCGGTCAAGGTCGTCTTCCGGCATGCCTCCGGCGAGATCAGTACCAGCGAACTCTTCAACACCAACCTGACACCGCTGCCCCTCCCCAGCGATGTCAACTACCTGCCGTTCACCACCGGTGACACGACCACGTATCGCTGGCGAAACAACAAGCACATGAAGAGGTTCTCGGAGCAGCGCTTCTCCGTTGCTGCCGTCTCCAACAACACAGCTCGAGTTGACGTCGAGAGTCGCCGCGGGCCGATCCGAGTCGGCGGCTCCTACATCTTTGCGACCCGTCTCGAGGGCATCACCAGCATCGCGGCGTCGACGCAATCCCAGTCGATCGCCGACTTCCCTCCGCTGGGCCCGCGCTCGCAGCCGGCCGAACGGCGCCGCCACCTGCTGACACCGTTCGACTTCATGACCTTCGGCTTCAACCCCGTGCTGCCCGGCTATCCCGAAAAGGGCGTGTCTTGGGAGAGCGATCGCTCATCGAGCGACTTCAAGGTGTTCGGTGTGACCGGCGCGTCGAAGGTGCTGGGGGTGAGGAAGGTGAAGACGCCGGCCGGAAGGTTCAAGGCGCTGGCAGTCCGATCGAGACTCAAGCAGAACGGTTTCCGCTTCGGCAGCGGAACGCGGACCAGCTACTTCGCCCCAAGCGAAGGGCTCGTGAAGCTCGTCTTCAAGCACAGGGACGGCAGCACCTCGACCGTCGAGCTCGTCAAGTAGTGCGACTCGCCGCGCGCGCCAGATGCTGCGGCTGAGATGGCTCTGCGCGGCACCGCTTGCGGTGCTCGTCGTCGTCGCGGGCTGTGGTGAGAAGAGCGAGCGCGACCAGCTCGAGCAGTACCTGACCGAGGCCAACGCCGTGCTCGAGGACTCGGGGCCGGAGTTCAAGAAGGCCCAGCGGGCCTACAAGAAGTACTCGCAGGGCAAGCTTGACGAGAGTGCTCCGCGCAAACTCGAGATCGCGGCCGACACGATTCTGACCGCCCGCCGCAAGCTCGAGGAACTGAGTCCCCCCGAGGTCGCCGAGAAGCTCGATCGCAGGCTGGTCTACCTCTTCGACCTCTACGCCACCTTCTCCCGCGAGACGGCCAGGCTCGCTGTTTACCTCCCCGAAGCCGCGTCGGTCTCGCTGCAGCTGACGGAGGCGAATCGCAAGCTCAACGAGGGGCTCGAGGTCGAGGGCGAGGCCAAGGGACAGAGTTCCGCGCTGAAGGAGTTCGCCGCATCGCTTGACAAGGCGCTGAAGAAGCTCAAGAAGCTGAAGCCGCCGGCGGTGCTGGCGGCATCCAGCCGGGAGCGCATCGACTCGCTCACTGAGGTACGGGAGTTGGCCTTGCAGCTCGAGGAGGCACTGCAAAAGCAGGATGCCGTCAAGACGGCAAGCCTGCTCGTCAAGTTCCGGAAGTCGGCCTCGGCGGAGTCCGGGTCGGAGATCGACCGCAGTTCACTCAAGCAGTACGAACGCCGCTATGAACGGCTGCAGAGAGCGCAGGCTGCGGTCAAGCAGGAAGAGGCGCGCCTGGCAGCCCGCCTCGCCGACCCGGCAGCGTCGGGTTAGGCCTTGCGGGCCGCGATCGCCATCCTGGTGGGCGCAGTGTCGGTGGTGGCGCTGGCGCCGCCGCAGAGTGCCGGCGCCGGCGCGTTCCTGCCTAAGGGCGGCGCCAACTACTTCGGTGTCTCCGACACCGGTGAGGTGGCAGGCTATGAGCAGTTCGCCTCCGACATCGACGACCACCCGGCGGTTCTGCAGACCTTTCACGTCTGGGGAACGAACCCGGAGCTCGCACTCGGGCGCTGGGCGCAGACCCAGACTCGCGGCATGCTCTCGATCTCAACCACCGACGACTACTCCGGCGAGGAGATCATCAGCCCGCGAGAGATCGCTCGCGGCCGGGGAGACATTTACCCGTTGATGCTGGCGCGCAAGTTCTCGAATCGCGGCGAGACCGTTTACATCCGCCTGCTCCCGGAGATGAACGGCCACTGGAATCCCTACGCGGCCTATAACTCCGACGGCAGCTTTCGGGGCTCTGAGCACAAGACACGGTGGTTCCGGCAGGCCTGGCGCCGCTTCGCCGTGATCATCCGTGGCGGGCCGCGGTCCGTCGTCAACCACAGGCTCGTCGAACTCGGCATGCCGAAGCTGATGCGGGCCAAGAGGGCAGGGGAATACGCCGAACTCGGCGTCCCGGCGAAACTTCCGCGCCCACGCGTCGCGCTGCAGTGGGTGCCGCAGACCCATGGCTCGCCCAACATCGCCGAGAACCTGCCGGGCGCGTACTGGCCGGGCAGCCGCTACGTCGACTGGATCGGCGCCGACATCTACGCCAAGTTCCCGAACTTCGCGGGCCTCAACCGCTTCTACAAGGACTTCCGCGGCAAGCCGATGCTGATCGGCGAGTGGTCTCCCTGGGACTACGACGCGGCCTCGTTCGTGACCCGGCTTTTCGGCTGGGCCCGCCGCCACCAGCGGGTGCGGATGCTCGTCTACTACCAGGCCTTCGGCGACACCAACCCGCACCACATCGATCACTACCCGGCGGCCCAGGCGACCTTGGAGCGACTGCTCAACGGTCCGGCCTACGACCCCTTCGCCCCCGGCTCGAACCGTCCGCTGCCGCCGCCGCCCGACGGCGGCGTGCCGACCCCGATGTCCTTCAGCGAGCGCTACATGGGAGGGGACCCGGCCTCAACCTCAAGCCGACCCTGAGCTTCGATCCACGCTCCCCTGTCGCGCACCCCGGGCAATGGCCTCCGCAAGCTGCGCGCGAGATTCGATCTCGAGCTTGCGGTACGCGCTCGTCAGGTGGCCCTCGACGGTCCTCATCGTCACGAACAGGGTCTGCGCGACCTCCCGGTTCGTCTTACCGTCGGCCGCGAGCCTCACGACCCGCTGTTCGCTGGGCGTCAACGCGTCCACCCCCGTTCGCATGATCCGGCGCGGACGAGCACCGGTGGCGAGCAGCTCCTGGCGCGCTCGTTCGGTCAGCGGATCGGCGCCGCAGAGGTGAGCGAGCTCCATTCCCCGGCGCAGCGGATCGCGCGACGGGGACCGCTGTCCGGAACGTCGCAGCGCAGCGCCCAACTCGATCAACGACCGCGCCAGCTCATAGCGGGCACCCGATCCCTGCAGAGCCGCGACGCTTTCTTCGAGCCTCGCGATCCCGTTCTCGCCGCCCTCGATCATGCCCAGCGTGCGGAGCGAGGCGCCTACGGCCGCGCCTCGTCCCCATGTTCGCGCCAGTTCGAGCTCCTCTTTTACATGCGCCAGCGCCTGCGCACCGTCGTCGTTGCGGAGCACCGCCAGCGCCAGTCCGGAGCGGTAGGCAAGCACCCCCGGGTTACGCCCCCTCCAGATTCTCTCGCGCTCGGCGAGATCCTCGAAATCGGCGATCGACTCGGCGATCCGGCCCTGCGCGAGGCGCAGCCAGCCACGGCTGTGGAGGACGAAGTTGAGCATGTACATGTCGGGAAGCTCGCGGTCCAGCCGAGCGGTCGTGAGCTCCCGATCGGCACGGTCGAGATCGCCCGTGGCAGTAAGGGAATCCACCAACGGTGACAGGGCCATTCTCGCGACCCGATAACCCGGCTCCATCGCGATCTCGATTGTCAACTCCGCGTCGCTTGAGGCCTCGGCGAGATCTCCCCGGCGGTAGGCGAGCATCGCCTGAAAACAGGAGACCCGGGCCAGCCCGATCACCGAGCCGCGCGCGCGCACATCATCGAGCGCCGTGGCGACCCACCGTCCCGCCGTCTCGGGATCGGAGGCGACGATCAGCGCGAACAGAGCGTCGACGGTGAGGCTGGAATCCCCGCCCAGCTCGCCGACGAGCCCGCCCTCGAGGGCGGCGGTCGCAAGCCGCTCAGCCTCGCCGGGATCGTCTGCGCGCAGGATCTCCTCGTGGGCGAGAGTCGCCATCAGCATCCGCTCTCCGCGGGTTTTCCCCGAGAGACCGCCCTCGACGCCGGCGACCTGGGCTGAGCTGATCGGGAGGGTGTCGGGGGCCAAGCGCGCAGCGGAGATCAGCTCAGCGGAAAGCCGGCGCCCGAGCTCCGGGTCGGTGGCCCGCGCACCCTCGACCGCCTCGACCAGCATCTCCACGGCCTCGCGGTAGCGGCCGGGGGCGACCAGGCCGATCGCAAGATCATGCGCCATCCGGGCGCGTTCTCGTGCATGCGGAGTGCCATCGAGCGCCTCGCGCAGGTGCTCGATGGCACGATCGGGCATCGCAGCACGGACCTCTGCCTTACCGAGCTCGGCGAGGAGTTCAGAGCGCTGAGACTCCTTTGGGGGCTCATCGAGGGCCCGCGCCAGGAACCGGACCGCGGCGTCCGGGGCGCCGCGTTCGATCGAGCGCGCCGCCGCATCGCGCAATACCGCCACCCGCCACTCCTCGGCGCCTGCCTCGCAAGCGAGAAGCTGCGGGGCGATGCGCTCCGGGTCGGCACCGGAGTCGGTCAGGATCTGAGCCGCCCTCGCATGCAAAACCGAACGCTCGCCTTCCGGAAGGCCGTCGTGTACGGCCGCCCGAACGAGTGGATGCACGAACTCGAGCGGGAGCCCCGGTCGCAGTACATCGGCAGCCGCGAGGGCGTCCGCCGCGGCCGCGGCACGGTCGAGATCAATTCCGGCCAGCGTGGCCGCCTCCCCGAGCGCCGCATCCGCTCCGAGCACGGCAACCGCGCGCGTCAGTGCCTGCGCGTCGGGTTCGACCCTGCCGACTCGCGCCACGATCTCACCCGAGATCGAGCGAGAGAGAGGAGCCTCCAGCCAGGCGGAGAGCGCCGCCTGCGGACCAGCCCGGCGCCCACGAAGCGACGCGGCCAGTTCGCGAAGCAGGAACGGATTCCCCGCTGTGGCCTCGTGGCAGTCACGGGCGAACCCCTCGCCCGCGTCGTCGCCGAAAAGATCCCGGACCAGCAGGGCGCCGGCCTGTTCGCTCAGCGGCGACAGGCGGAGGGACGCGGTCCCAGGTTCGGGCCGGAGGCGGTCGAGGAGCTCAACGGCAGGGCTTTCGATCGCCGGCCGCATGGTCGCGACGACAGACACCGGAAGCTCCGCCACCCGCCGGCCGAGGTAGACGAGGAAGCGCAGAGACGCCGAGTCACCCCAGTGGGCGTCGTCGACCGAGATCAGGAGCGGACGCCGAGCCGCCAGGTTTGCCGTCAACCAGTAAAGGCCGTGCAGGGCGGTGGCGGTCGGGTCGTCCCCGAGCAGAGTCGCGTGTCGGTCTCCCGGGGCTTCGATCCCGAGCAGGGGCGACGCAAATGCCGCGGCTCCACCCAGGAGGTCAACTCTGGTCGCCTCGTCGGCGGTGACCACGGCCGGCTCGAAAAGCTGACGGACTAGGCCGTAAGCGATATCCGCCTCGAGCTCGCCGCCCCGCGCTCTGATCACCTCGAGACCGGCGTCGCGCGCCGTCATCTCGACCGCCGCAAGCAGTCGGGTTTTCCCAATTCCAGCCGAACCCTCGATCAAGGCGGTCGATCCCTGTCCGGCGGCGGCGCGCCGCACCAACGCCTCGAGCTTCTCCAGCTCGGTCTCGCGCTCGAGCAGCCGATCTGCTTCGTGGGTCAGATCCAAGCCTCCCTTCGATCCTCAATCCTGCCACAGCGATAGCGATCTGCCTCGGTGCCCGAACCAAAAGTCAAGGGGGGTTCCCACGTTGCGAAGCACACCGCCCGCGGGCGAACATCGCCGCGATCCCAATGAAGGAGCGATTCGACACCGGCATCCGCACCCGCAACGCCGGGATGCCCGCGCCATCGGCACCCGATCGCTTCACGCGGCTGGTCGGCTGCGAAGCCCCGGTTCAGCTCGCGCCGATGGCCGGCCCGGGGTCAGCGGAACTCGCGATAGCGGTGGGGGAAGCTGGTGGGCACCCGATGCTCCCGGCCGTCCTTCTGGACTCCCGCACACTCGCAGGGGATCTGGATCGGGTCGCCGCGCGGGTCGCGGCATTCGGCGTCAACTTCATCGCCCCGCTGCTCGACCGCGAAGCCTTCGAGTGCGCCCTGGAGCGCGCGCCGCTGATCGACTTCTTCTATGGGCCGCCCGATCCGCGGCTGGTCGCTCGTGTCCACGACGCGGCAGCTCTTGCCAGCTGGCAGGTCGGATCCGTGGACGAGGCCCGTCAAGCCGAAGAGGCCGGCTGCGACCTCCTCATCGCCCAGGGCACCGAAGCGGGGGGGCGGATCCGGGGCGAGCTTTCGCTCGAGCAGTTGCTGCCAGCGGTCGTCGATGCCGTTGGCATTCCGGTGCTGGCCGCGGGTGGGATCGTGACTGCGTCCGACGTGGCCAGCGCCGTCGCCGCCGGCGCCGACGGAGTCCGCGTCGGTACCCGGTTTGTCGCCTCGGCGGAGTCCTACGCGCACCCCGCGTGGATCGCGGCATTGGTGGATGCCAGCTCGGAGGAGGCTGTGGTGACGCGAGCCTTCTCTGTTGGGGTGCCGGACTTTCCTCACAGGGTGCTGAGGCGCTCGATCGTTGCCGCTGAGGCCTGCGAGGCCGAGTACGTCGGCGAGCAGAGCTTGAACGGTCTCCGCCGCCAGGTGCCGAGGCTGGCCTCCACGGCCGCAACGCGCGACTTCGAAGGAAGCGTCGAGTCGACGCCGTTCTACGCCGGCAGTTCGGTTGACGGGATCCGCGGCGTGGATACCGCGGCCGAGATCGTCTCCGAGCTTGCGGCGGAGCTGCGCTTCGACGGCGGGGCCAAGCGAACCGGTACCCGGTGATGAAGGACCTGCTGCGCAGACCGCGCCTCGCGCCGACCGCTCTGTTCGCACTCGCACTGGGAACGGTTCTGGCGGTACCGCATCCGGCACTCGCCGCGACCGAAATCGGGGCGGACTACACCGGAGCCGTCGACCGCTTGATCGTCCAGAGCGGAGTGGAGGCCACGGACCTTTCGCTGAGCTTTCACTCCGTGCCGCCGGAAGACGCCCCGTTCGCCAACGATCCCGTGGTCCGGTTCGAAAGCTCCTCCGGAGAGCTCTTCGAGCTCGGCCTGCAGAGCTCGTGTTCGCGCGCAGCCACCCCGCCGAACCCGCGCGTCCTCTATTGCAAGGTCCCGGACGGGATCGGCGCCGACGGAATTATCGAGCGGATCGACGCAGATCTCGGCGCCGGCGCCGACGAACTCTCCGCTCAGTCAGGAGTTCCGAAACTGGTGGCAAACGGCGAAGGCGGCAGCGACTCGATTTCCGGGGGCGACGCTCCCGACCAGCTCGCCGGGGGAGACGGCGACGACACGCTGACCGGCAGCGGCGGCAACGACATCCTCGATGGCGAGGGCGACGACGACGTTCTCCGCGGCCTCGCCGGCGACGACACCTTCCGCGCAGAACCCGGGAGCGACACGTTCAGCGGCGGTGAGAACCCCGCCGACAGAGACACCCTCTCCTATGCAAGTGGCGCGGCGGTCACCGTGTCGCTGGACGGCGTCGCCAACGACGGACCAACCGGAGCGTCCGAGGGCGACAACGCGGGTGACGACATCGAGGTCGTGGTCGGAACAACGGCAGGCGACGTGCTGACTGGTGGCACGGGCGGCGAGGAACTGCGAGGAGGCGCAGGAGCCGACGTCCTCTCCGGAAGCGGCGGAGATGACCTGCTACTCGGCGGGGACGGCAGCGACTCCCACATCGGTGGAGCCGGAGTGGACGCCGCCTCCTACGGCGATCGAACCAGCGGGGAGCCGGTTTCCGCCAGTCTCGCCGCCGGTGGCGGTGGCCAGCTGGGCACGGCGGAGGACGACAGCTTCGGCGGTGGGGTTGAAAATCTGATCGGAGGTGAGGGAAGCGACCTGCTGCTCGGCAACAGCGTTGCCAACGAGCTCAGCGGCGGAGGCGGAGAGGACGAGCTGAACGGCCTTGGTGGTCCCGATCTTCTCGACGGCGGCGCGGGGACGGGGGTTGCCGACACCCTCGAGGGCAGTAGTGGAGTTGACACGGTCACCTATGCGGCGCGCACCGTCCCCATCCGCATCGTTCTGCATGGAGGGCCGAGCGGCGGCCAGGGCGGAGGCGAAGGGGACGCGATCAGCACAGTTGAAAATGCCATCGGGGGATCCGCCGCGGATCAGATCGAGGGTGGCGCCGGCGTCAACCATCTCGAGGGCGGGCTCGGGGACGACTCGCTCGCGGGTGGAGGCGGCGACGACGTTCTGCAGGGAGACGGTGACGACGACACCCTGTTCGGCGAGCAGGGCGACGACGAACTCGTCGGTGACAACGGCCTGGCGACCCAACTGGGCGGCGACACGCTTTTCGGCGGCCCGGACGACGATCTGCTGATCGGGGGCTCGGCGGGCTTCGACGGACCGCAGACGACCCCAAACTTCCTCCACGGTGGCGAGGGCGACGACACACTCGACGGGTCCAGCGGTCAGGGGGGGATCGACGTGGCCAGCTACGAGTTCGCAGCCCTCCCGGTTGAGGTCGACCTCGCGGCCGGCCTGGCAACCGGTGAGGGCACCGACACGCTGGTTGAAATCGAGCACGCCACGGGATCTCCTTTCGACGACCGCCTGCTCGGGGATGGCTTCGCAAACCGGCTCGAGGGCCGCGGCGGGGGCGACACGCTCCACGGGCTCTCCGGGTCGGATGTCTTGGCCGGCGGCGCCGGCGAAGACGCGCTCGACGGCGGTGAGGACGCGGACGCCTTCGACGGAGGCGCTGGGAACGATTCACTGAACAGCGCCGACGGCGTCGCGGAGACGCTCCTCTGCGGCGAGGGAACGGACACCGTCGTGGCGGATTCGGTCGACCTCCTGGATGCGAGCTGCGAGCGGGTGCCGGACCCCGGGCCGGCGCCGACTGGGCCGCGGCCGCCACAGCCGCGGCCGCCGACGGAGCAACAGCCCTCAGCCGAGGGAACCCCGACGGACGGCGACGCCCCCGAAACGACGATCGCGAAGGCCCCGACGAAGACTCGAGTCCGGCACCTGATTCGAATCGTGTTCGTCGCCGACGAATCCGGATCGAGGTTTGAGTGCTCACTCGACCGCCGGCCCTTCAAGCCCTGTTCGTCGCCGTTGAAGAGGCGGCTGCCCGCGGGGCGTCACACCTTCCGGGTGCGAGCAACCGACCCCGCAGGCAACACCGACCCGACGCCCGCGACCGCGCGGATCAAGGTCACGAACCCTGCACCGAGTGATCGCGCCTAGCCGGTCTGTAGCGAATCGGCCAGCTCGACGAACCAGTCCAGCGCCGAGGGGTTTGCAAGTGAGTCACGGCTGGCGGCCTGCTCGGCCGGGGTGCCCATCAGGATCCGCTTGACGGGAACTTCGAGCACCTTGCCCGAAAGCGTCCGCGGAACCTCAGCGATCGCGAAGACCTCGTTGGGAACATGGCGGGGCGAACAGTGCTCGCGGATGCCGCGCTTGATCTGCGCAACCAGTTCGTCGCCGAGCTCGACGCCGTCGCGCAGGACGACGAACAGCGGCATCCACCCTTCGGTTCCGGGCCGGGGGATGTCCACTACCAGCGAGTCGACCACCTCGGGCAGCGCCTGCACGGCACGGTAGATCTCACTCGTCCCCATCCTCACGCCCTGGCGGTTGATCGTCGAGTCCGAGCGGCCGTAGATCACAGCGGTTCCCCGCTTCGTGATCTCGATCCAGTCCCCGTGGCGCCAGATCCCCGGGTACATGTCGAAGTAGCTGTCCCGGTAGCGCTCGCCGCCGGGGTCGTTCCACATGTAGATGGGCATCGACGGCATCGGCTCCGTGATCACGAGCTCGCCGACCTCGCCGACGACGGAATTCCCGTCTTCGTCGAAGGCCTCGACGGCGCAGCCGAGGGCGCGGCCCTGCAGCTCGCCGCGGTAGACGGGCAGCCAAGGCACGCCCCCGACGAAGGCGGTGCAGACGTCGGTGCCGCCACTGGTCGAGAAAAGCCAGGTCTCGGATCCGAGGTGCTCGTAGATCCAGTCGAACGCTTCCGGAGCCAGCGGCGAGCCGGTCGATCCGAGCGCGCCGAGACGCGAGAGGTCGCGACCCGCCGAGGGCTCGACGCCCTCCTTGATCGACGCGGCGACAAAGCTTGCACTCGTCCCGAAGCAGGTGACGCCCGAGCGCTCGGCCAGGTCCCAGAGGACGTTCATGTCGGGATGACCGGGGCTGCCGTCGTAGAGCACGATCGAAGCAGGGGTCAGCAGGCCGGAGACGAGGAAGTTCCACATCATCCAGCCGGTGGTGGTGAACCAGAAGATGCGGTCGCCGTCTTGGGCGTCGACGTGGAGGTTGAGCTTCTTGAGGTGCTCGATCAGGATTCCGCCCTGGCTCTGGACGATCGCCTTCGGCAGTCCGGTCGTGCCGGAGGAATACAGCACCCAGAGCGGGTGATCGAAGGGGACCCGCTCGAAGGCCGGCTCGGCTCCCTCGCCGAGGTCGATCAGCTGCGGCCAAAGAATCGCTTCGGAGAGCCCGCGTAGATCCGGATCGGCCGTCAGGTAGGGCAGGACGATCGTCTTGCGGAGCGAGGGCATCTCAGCCTGCAGCCCGGCGACAAGGCCGGCGCGGTCGAAGTCGCGGCCGTTGTAGCGATAGCCGTCTACACAGAGCAGGATCTTCGGTTCGATCTGCGCGAACCGGTCAACGACGCTCGCCGGCCCGAAGTCTGGTGAGCAGCTCGACCAGACGGCGCCGATGCTCGCCGTCGCCAGGAATGCGGCCAGCGTCTCCGGGATGTTCGGCATGTAGGCGACCACCCGATCGCCGCGTTCGACCCCCAGCGACCGCAGGCCGGCGGCGACCTGCGCCACCTGAGCCGATAGCTCCCCCCAGCTGAGCTCGGCGAGACCCCTGAGCTCGGATGCGTGCCGAACGGCGATCGCCGCCGGGTCCTTGCCGCGGAAGACATGCTCCGCGTAGTTGATCTCGGCGCCCTCGAACCAGCGCGCGCCGGGCATCTCATGGGAGCTCAGGACTCGCTCGTAAGGAGTGGCTGACTCAACCTCGAAGTAATCCCAGATCGAGGCCCAGAACTCCTCGATGTTCTCGACCGACCAGCGCCAGAGCTCGTCGTAACCGTCAACCTGCACTCCACGCTGAGCCCCGAGCCAGCGCACGTACCGGGTCATCTGGGAGCGTTCGATGCGCTCGGCCGAGGGCTCCCAGAGTTTGTCGGGGGGACTCACGGATTGCAACGATATTGACGAGATGGACCAGACGCGCGCTATGCGCTCGTTTCATCCAACTCGCGCCGAACCGGGCGCCTGCGGCGATACTGGGGCGGTGAAGCGCTTCGTCTCGCTCAGCCTCGGTGCCCTCGTCCTGCTGAGCGGCTCCGCACCTCAGTCGTCCCTCGCAACCTCTCCCCTCCCCTGGCGCGGGATCATCGAAGGCCCCTACGGGCGCCCCTGGACCCACGGCGAGCGCATGGACATGCTGCGCTGGATGGCGGACCACGACATGAACGTCTACGTTCACGCCCCCAAGGACGACCTCTACCAGCGCACCCAGTGGCGCGATCCCTATCCCGCCCGGGCCCAGGCGGAGTTCAACCGGGAAGTGCGGTTCGCCGGCCGTCACGGCATCCAGTGGGTCCCGAACCTGAGCCCGGCCCTGCCGCTGATCCCGACCCTGGCTGTGCCGCAGGGGTTGCCGAGCATCGACCTCTGCTTCGCCTGCCCGGCTGATCTGGAAGCGGTCGCGACGAAGCTGCTGCCGTTCCTGCAAGCCGGCACGCGAACGGTGATGATCTCCTTCGACGACGTCACCAAATTGATGACCCATCCCGAGGATCTGGCGCGCTACGGGCTGGGGGACCGCGCCTTCGGAGTCGCCAACGGAGACTTCCTGACCCGCCTTCGCGAACGCCTGCGGCAGTTCCAGCCGCGGGTTCGCGTCCTCACGGTCGGCGCCGACTACTCCGGTCGCGGCGGCACGGACTATCTCGACGGCCTGCGCTCGAGCCTGGCCGAGGGAATCGAGGTGATGTGGACGGGGACCGCCATTCCCTCAGAGCACTGGACCGCCTCCGACGCCGCCGCGTACGGCGACTCGATCGGCCGCACGCCCGTCGTCTGGGAGAACTGGACGAACAACGACACCGCCGGAAACATCGTGCCCGTGCCGGGAACGGCCAGGCTCTTCCTCGGTCCCTACATTCGCGATCCGGCCGGCGCGACCGCGGTGCGCGGGTTCTTCTTCAACCCCGCCAACGAATCCAGCCTCAACACCCTGCCGCTGGCGACCGCCGCCGACTGGATGGCGGACCCAGTCGCCTACCGGCCGCGCGCGGCGTGGCTCGACGCCGTCGCCGAGCTGGCTCCGGGCGCCGGGCGGTTGGCCCTCCTGCGACGCGAGTCGCTGCGAGCCTGGGCCGAGACGAGTTGGTCGAACAAGCTCGACCGCGAGCGCGAGGCGCCCACCTTCGTCCGCGTCGCTGCAGACTTCCTTGCTCGCTACCAAGGCGCCGGCTGGAGCGCCGCGCAACGGGTCCTGTTGCGCGAACTGCGCCTGGTGCAGCTCGCTCCGCAGCGGTTGGCCAAACTACCCGAACCACGTTTCGCCCAGCAGGCGGCGGAGTTCCTGGACGCGGCCCGTCGCACGGCCCGGGCGGGCACGCTTGCGACGCAGCTGCTGGCCGCCGAGCGTCCTTACCTTCAGGTCCGGGGCGGCCGCGGTGGGCTTCACGGTGTCGTCGCCGCCCCGGACGCCGCGCGTGCGTCCGAGCTGCGCACGGCGCTTGACAGCGCCGCACTGGAGGCCACGCTGGACACCGAGTTCACCTACGGATGGCGGCTGGGCGTCGCCTTCGAGTTCCCGCCCTACGCGGTGCCGGGCAACGTCATGGACACCTTCGTGGACAGGGTTCGATCGCTCGACGCGGCCTGGGACGGCGGGCGAGCCGCAAGCGCGGTCAGCCTCGATCTTGCCGGCAACCCGGTGACTGTCGCCCCTGACGGGAGCTTCCGGCTCACAGGCGCCGCCTGCGGAAAGCGCCTCGTCGCCACCGACGGCGCGGGCGGGGCCACCGCGCTGCCTCTTCGCTGCTAAGCGAGCGAAGCTGCAATCACGCAACGGGGGCACCGCTATTCTCGGCGGCGATGAGCACCTGCCTGATTTCCGGCGGCGCCGGCTTCCTCGGCTCGCACATGTCCGACTATCTGCTCGAGCGCGGCAACCGGGTGATCTGCGTCGACAACCTCGACACCGGGTCGCTCAACAACATCCACCACATCCGCTCCGCGGATTTCGAGTTCGTTCAGCACGACCTCACGGAGCCCTTCTTCATCGACGAGCCGATCGACTTCGTCTACCACCTGGCCTCGCCGGCCAGCCCGATCGATTACCTGCGCCTGCCGCTGCACACGCTCAAGGTCGGCTCCTACGGCACACATCACATGCTCGGCCTGGCGAAGCAGCACCGGGCCCGCTTCGTGCTCGCCTCGACCTCCGAGGTTTACGGAGATCCCCAGGTCCACCCACAGCCCGAGAGCTACTGGGGCCACGTCAACCCGATTGGTCCGCGCGGCGTCTACGACGAGGCCAAGCGCTACGCCGAAGCGCTGACGATGGCCTATCGCCGCCAGCAGGGAGTCGATACGGGGATCGTTCGCACCTTCAACACCTTCGGGCCGCGATTTCGCCCCCACGACGGTCGGGCCATCTCCACGTTCCTGCGCCAGGCACTCCAGGACAAGCCGCTGACGGTCTTCGGCGACGGCAGCCAGACGCGCAGCTTCTGCTACGTCGACGACCAGATCCGAGGCTACGTCCTGATGGCCGAATCCGATGTCCACGAGCCGGTCAACATCGGCAACCCCGACGAGTTCACGCTGCTCGAGCTCGCCCAGATCGTCATCGAGGTCACCGAGTCGCGCTCGGAGATCGTCTTCGAAGCGTTGCCGACCGATGACCCGAAGGTGCGACAGCCGGACATCACACGCGCCAAGCAGTTGCTCGCCTGGGAGCCCGAGATCGATCTGCGCGAAGGACTGCGCCGCACGATCGAGGAGATGGGCGTCGAGCGGCTCGTCGGCGCGGGCGACTAGCCCGTCCAGGCACTACATATATAGGACTGACGGCCGTGGGCGTGAAAATGCCGGGGCCCTACCCCGATTTCCGCAAGATGACGAGGTCCCGGGCGTGAACGGCTCCGAAACCGACAAGCTTCGAATCGCGCACCTGACCGCGACCTTTCCTCCTTATCCAGGAGGCGCGGGCAACACCGCCTACCGGTTCGCCGTCGGCCAGGCCGCTCGCGGCCACCACGTGGAGGTCTTCACCGCCCCGGCGCCCGGCGAGGCCCCGGACCCGGGCGAGGCCATCGTCCACCGCATCGAACCGGCCTTTGCAATCGGCAACGCGCCGCTGATTCCGCGAATCGCCCGCCTGCGCGGGTTCGACGTGCTCCACCTCCACTATCCGTTCATCTTCGGGGTCGAGCTGCTGCTGGCGAGCCGGTTGCGGCCGGGCGGGCGCGAGCCGGCGGTGCTGGTCCACTACAAGAACCAACTGATCGGCGAAGGCGGCCGTCGGTCCCTGTTCGCCGCTTACGAACATCTTTGGCCGCCGATCCTGATCCGCCACGCAGACCGGGTCTGCATCCTCTCGACCGACCACGCCGATTCCGTGCCCTATCTGCATCGCCTGCGGCGCCGGCACCCAGAGCGAGCCGTGGTCATGCCCAACGGCGTCGATGACGAGGTTTTCTCCCCGGGACCCGACGAAACAGGCTGGCGCAAACGGCTGGGCATCGGCGACGACACGATCGTCGCCGTCTTCGCGGCCACGCTCGACCGTGCCCATCACTTCAAGCGGCTCGACGTCGGCATCGAGGCGCTCGCCGAACTGGCCGACGAACGGGTTCACCTCGTGGTGGCGGGCGACGGCGAGCTGCGGCCGGAGTTCGAGCGGCTCGCCGCTGAGCGTGGCCTCAGCGATCGCGTCCACTTCCTAGGCCGCGTCCCGCACGCCGAGCTGCCCGACGTGCTGCGCGCCGCCGATCTCTTCCTGCTCACCACCGAGCCGCCCGAGTCGTTCGGAATCGTCCTGATCGAGGCGATGGCCTGCGGGCTGCCGGTCCTCGCCAGCGACTACCCCGGGGTGCGCGCCGTCGTCGATCCCGGGCAGAACGGGCTGCTGGCGCCGCCGGGCGACCCGGGCGCGGTCGCGGCGCGGCTGCGTGAACTCGTCGACGCCGGTGTGGACGGTCGCGCGAGGATGGGCGCCGCGGGCCGTGCCAAGGCCGAGTACGAGTGGTCGTGGACGCGGCTGCTCGACCGCATGGACGAGACCTACCGGCATGCGATCGAGACGCGCCGGGAGCGCCGCCGCCGATGAGCGATCGGCGCCGCATCCTGTTTGTTGCCTACTTCTACCCGCCCTGCCGGGACACGGGTGCGCTGCGCCCAGCGTCGATGGTCCGCCACCTGCGCCGACTCGGCCACGATGTGACGGTGCTCACGACGGCCGCCTACGGGCGCCTCGACGATGACGACGCCCCGGGCGGCGGCGGCCCCACGGGAGACATCGCCCGCGCCGCCGATGCCCAGTTGATGCGCGCCCGGATGCGTGGCCACGACCACGTCGACGCGCTGTTTGACTCCGACAGCTACTCGGGGCAGCCACATCCACTCAGCAGGATCATCGTTCCCGAGCCACTCGCGCTCGCCTGGGCGCCCTTCGCCAAGCGCCTCGCCCTCAAGCTCCATCGTCGCCGGCCGTTTGACTGCGTCATCACCACCTCCCCGCCGGAGTCGGCGCACTTCGTCGGCCGCGGGCTGCAGAGGAAGGGGGTTCGCTGGATTGCCGACGTTCGCGATGCCTGGACTTTCGAGCGCCTGCGCCCGGAGTTCCCGACCGGCGCCCAGCGATGGCTTGACGAGCGCCAGGAGCGGAGCCTTTTCGGCAGCGCCGACGCCGTCGTCTGCGTCAGCCGCCCGGCCGCCGATGACCTGCGGCGGCGCGACATCGCCGACCCGGTCGTGATCGCGAACGGCTGGGACCGGGAGGCCGCACCTGAGGCGGCCGAGCCGCCTGATGTCCTGGATCCGAAGCGGATCTCGCTCGTCTATACGGGCCGCTTCGGCAGCTACGGACGCGACCCGGAACCGCTGGTTCGCGCTCTCGCGCAGCTTGCTAGGGACGACCCCGAAACCGCTGCGCGGCTCGAGCTGGCGATCGCCGGGCCGCTGACTGGCGCAGAGCGGGAGCTCCTCGCTACCGACGTAGCGCCGGCACGAATCGTGCTCGCCGGGAGCCTCCCGCGAAGCCAGGCGATCGCGCTCCAGCAACGCGCCGACGCGCTCCTTTTGATCGCGCAGGCGGCCCGCAGCCAGCTTCCCAACTACAAGCTGTTCGAGTACATGGCCGCCGGGGTGCCGATCCTGGCGCTGGCGGCGGGAACGGAAGCAGGGCGGATCGTCGCCGAGACGGGGTCCGCGCGGCCGATCTCGGCCGCCGATCCCGCGGAGATCGCCATGGGGCTCCGCGATCTCGTCGCGGGGAAGCTGGCCAAGCCCCCGGCCGATGCGATCGCCGAGTACTCCTATCCGCACCTGGCTGAGCGGATGAGCGCGGTGGTCAGCGGGGACACTTAGGTCTCGGAGCCCGAAGCCGTAGCTATCCCATCAGCTCGCCTGGTCCATATCCTGTTCTAAATGGCCACCCCCCCAGACCTCAAAACGGACCTCCATCGCTCTGTCGCACCGGTCGTCGGACCCGACGACGAGCGCGTGATCACCGACTCCGGCATCGAGATCGACAGCGTCTACGACGCCTCCGACGTCGCCCCAGGCCTCGAGGAGCGCCTGGGCGAACCGGGCGCCTACCCGTTCACCCGCGGCATTCACGAGGGGATGTACCGCGACCGCACCTGGACGATGCGCCAGTACGCCGGCTTCGCCTCCCCGGAGGACACCAACGAGCGCTACCGCTACCTGATCGAGCACGGCTCGACCGGGCTTTCGATGGCCTTCGACCTGCCCACCCAGCTCGGCCGCGATTCCGACGACCCGCTCTGCCGCGGAGAAGTCGGCCGCACCGGCGTCCCGATCGACACGATCGAGGACATGCGGATCTGCTTCGATCAGATCCCGCTGGACCAGGTCTCGACCTCGATGACGATCAACGCACCGGCGTCTGTGCTGCTGTTGCTCTACCAGCTCGTCGGCGAGGAACAGGGGGTCGAGTCCGAGCAACTGCGCGGCACCGTCCAAAACGACGTGCTCAAGGAGTACATGGCCCGCGGCAACTACATCTACCCGCCCGAGCCGACCATGCGCCTGACGACCGACATCTTCGAGTACTGCCACGAGTTCGTGCCGAAGTGGAACACGATCTCGATCTCCGGCTACCACATCCGCGAGAAGGGCTGCTCGGCCGTCCAGGAAGTGGGGTTCACGCTCTCGAACGCGATCGCCTACGTCGAGGCGGCACTCGAGCGCGGGCTGGCGATCGACGAATTCGCCCCGCGGCTGGCCTTCTTCTTCAACGGCCACAACAACGTCTTCCAGGAGATCGCAAAGTTCCGCGCCGTGCGCCGGATGTGGGCCCGGATTGTCAAGGAACGCTTCGGGTCTGAGTCCGAGCGCTCACAGATGATCCGCTTCCACACCCAGACCGGCGGGGTGACGCTGCAGGCCCAGCAGCCGGAGGTCAACATCATCCGCGTCGCCCTGCAGGGCTTCGCGGCGGTCTGCGGCGGCACGCAATCACTGCACACCAACGGCTTCGATGAAGCGCTCGCTTTGCCGACCGAGCGCTCGGCCCGGATCGCGTTGCGAACCCAGCAGGTGCTCGCCCACGAATCCGGCGCCGCCGACACCGTCGACCCCTTCGCCGGCTCCTACTTCGTCGAGTCGCTCACGGACGAGATCGAACTGCGGGCCTGGGAGCTGATCGAGCAGGTCTCCGAGCTCGGCGGCTCGGTCAACGCGCTCGACTTCATGCAGAAGGAGATCGAGGAATCGGCGGCCTCCTACCACAAGCGGTACGAGACCGGCCAGGACATCATCGTCGGCGTCAACAAGTACGTCACCGACGTTATCGACGACGTCGACATCCTCAGGGTCGACCCCGAGTCAGAGGAGCGCCAGCTGGTGCGGCTTGCGAAATTCAAGGCGAACCGCGACCAGGCGAAGGTCGAGGCCCGGCTTGAGGACATCCGCGAGACCGGCCGCGGCGAGGGCAACCTGCTGCATCCGATCCGCGAGGCTCTGCGCGAGAACGCCTCGATCGGCGAGGTCTGCAACGCCATGCGCGACGTCTTCGGCGAGTACAAGGGCGGCGCGTTCTTCTAAGCAGCGATCACTGAAGCAAGGCGACAAAGAGCTGCCGGTCCCGGAACTGACAGGCGCTCGTGCCGGCCTGGCGCTGGTAGTCGAACCGGAATGTGTGAGCTCCCTGCGGCAGGAATCGCACGGCCGGGGTTGATGACGCGGTCCGCACGAACGTGTTCGCGGTGCCCGTCTGGGAGATCGCGAAGAACGGGACCAGGAGAGACGCCGACGAGATCACCCCAGTGCAGGTCGTGCCCGCATCGGCGCCGATGTTGATCTCGGCCGTTGCCATCAGCTGAACGAACCCTCCGCTCGGGCCGACGGTCACCGTTGCGCTGGGCCCGCCGAGATCGACCACAACCGCTGAACTCGTGCTGACTGTCGCCGCATCAATGCCTCGGGAGATCGGGATCAGGCCTGGTGCACCCGCCGAACCAGGCTCGCCCTGCTGTCCCTGTTGTCCCTGCAGCCCCTGAGGACCCTGCGGGCCTTGGGACTTCGAAGTCCTCTCCGCCACCTCGAGCGCCTGGTTGGCCTTCTTGGTCGCCTTGGCGACCTTCTTGGAGAGCTTCTTGATCTGGGTCTTGACGCTCGCAACCGGCGCGCGCTCCACACCCGATCCGGCGATCGCCGCCGCGCCGCCGACCACAAGGGCCGCAATCGCGGCGCCGACGATCACGCTGCCCGCTCCCACCTTTCGATCCACCTGTGAACGCTCTTGCATGGCCAGACCCTCCCAGATCGTTGAGAAGCGACCTTACATCGCGCGTGCCTGCCACGCAAGGGGGGTTTGATCCCTGCGGGCAGGAGAACGCCTGTCGCCTCCGAAATGCGCGACATGGAGAATCGTGCCGAACGGACACTGGTCAAGTCCCCGCCCGAGCTCTGGGAGTTGGCCGACGACCACGAGCTGATGTGCCGCTGGGCGGCCTCGGTGCTCGGCGAGGAGCAACCGCCGGACGTCTGGGTGACCTTCCGCAAGCACGAGCGCAAGCTCGGCTGGCGAACGGCAGGCCCCGCGCCGCCGCTGGCGATGGAGCTCGAGCTCGTCGAGAAGGGCTTCGGCACCTCGGTGAGGATCAGCGCCCGCACCGACGCCGAGCCCACCGAGACTATGCTCGAGACGCTGCTTGATGAGCTCGGATCCCCCCAGCGCCGCCCCTTCGGACGCTAACCCGGCCGAAACCGCCGGCCCCGCACTCGCCGACGACGTCGCCAGGCTCGGCGAACCGCTGCTCGATGCGCTCGGCAAACGACTCCCGAGTGCTCCGAAGCACGCTGCCGCCACGTCCTCCTGGGCTTTGGCGATTGCCGTTGAGCTCGGCCTCGACAGAGACCGCTGCCTGGCGATCCGCGAAACCGCGCGTCTTCACGACATCGGGAAGGTCTACGCCGCCGCCGGGTTGCTGGCGGTTCCCGAGACGGATCTCGACGACGAAGGCCGGCGGCGGCTTGACGCGCATGCCGAAGCCGGGTTCAGGCTTGCCCAGGGGGCCGGCTTGCCGTCTGAAGCCTGCGGCTGGCTGCGCCACACGCGTGAGCGCTACGAGGGCGGCGGACTGCCGGATGGCCTCTTCGGCGGCGCGATCCCGCTCGAGTCGCGGATCATTCGCGCGGCCTGCGCGTTCGACGTCGAGCTGAGCCGTGCCGCGGGGTCTGGATCGGATCAGCCTCCGAGCAACGTCGCGATCGCAAAACTGCGCGCCCGCACCGGCACCGAACTCGACCGTGGGACCGTCGAGGCACTCGGGTCGGTGCTTCAGCGAACAACGGGCGCATAGCGCCATAGAATCCGCGCTCGGCGCCGGACGCGAAAGCCCGGAAGGCGGCAATCGACATGCGAGAGAAGAACCCGGTCACACACGAAGAGAAGCTCGCTTACCTGGGCGAGCTGCGCGAACAGGCAATCCACTCCGCGTCCGAGGAGGCGGTGGAAAAGCAGCACGCCAAGGGCAAGATGACAGCACGCGAGCGGATCGAGAAGCTGCTTGATCCCGGCAGCTTCGAGGAACTCGACACCTTCGTACGCCACCGCACTCACGAATTCGACATGCAGAAACACCGCCCCTGGGCGGACGCCGTCGTCACGGGCCACGGCAAGATCGACGGGCGCACGGTCTTCGTCTTCTCGCAGGACTTCACGGTTTTCGGTGGCTCGCTCGGCGAGGTGATGGCCGAGAAGATGTGCAAGGTGATGGACCTCGCGGCCCAGGTCGGGGCACCGGTCATCGGCATCAACGACTCCGGCGGCGCACGCATCCAGGAGGGCGTGGTCTCCCTCGGCGCCTACGGCGACGTTTTCGTCCGCAACGTCATGTGCTCCGGGGTGATCCCCCAGATCAGCCTGATCATGGGTCCCTGCGCGGGTGGCGCTGTCTATTCGCCGGCGATGACGGACTTCATCTTCATGGTCAAGGAAACCTCGCACATGTTCATCACCGGCCCAGAGGTGATCAAGACGGTCACCGGTGAGGAGGTCGAGTTCGAGGAGCTCGGCGGGGCGATGTCACACAACTCGAAGTCGGGCGTCGCCCACTTCGCGGCCGAGGACGAGGATTCGTGCCTCGAGGACGTCCGCTACCTGATGGGTTTCCTGCCGTCGAACAACCTCGAGCCGCCGCCGCGGGTCGAGCCCTACGACGACCCCGAGCGGATGGACATGGAGCTCGACACGATTGTGCCCGACGATCCCCAGAAGCCCTACGACATGCGCAACGTGATCTCGCTGATCGTCGACGACGGCGAGTTCTTCGAGGTCCACGAGCACTACGCCAAGAACATCATCGTCGGCTTTTCGCGGCTCGACGGGTTCCCGGTCGGGATCGTCGGCAACCAGCCCGCCCACCTGGCCGGGGTGCTCGACATCGAGTCCTCGGAGAAGGCCGCGCGATTCGTACGCACCTGCGACGCCTTCAACGTCCCGATCCTGACGATGACCGACGTTCCCGGATTCCTGCCGGGCACCGAGCAGGAATGGGGCGGCATCATCCGCCACGGCGCCAAGCTGCTCTACGCGTTCACCGAGGCGACGGTGCCGAAGCTGACCGTGATCACACGCAAGGCCTACGGCGGCGCCTACGACGTCATGAACTCAAAGCACATGCTCGCCGACTACAACGTCGCCTGGCCGACCGCCGAGGTCGCCGTGATGGGGCCCGAGGGCGCGGTCAACATCATCTACCGGCGCGACATCGCCGGCTCCCCCACCCCCGAGGAGCGCCGTCAGAAGCTGATCGACGATTACAAGGCGCACTTCGCCAACCCCTACTCGGCGGCCGAGCGCGGCTACATCGACGACGTGATCGTCCCCCACGAGACGCGGCCCAAGCTGATCCGCGCCTTGCACATGCTTCAGACCAAGCGGGTCGACCAGCCGAAGCGCAAGCACGGCAACATCCCGCTGTAGCCAGCGCGCCGTTGACAAGACTGCGACACGAAGAACCGGGACTGGCGTACGATGGCTGCCGTGATCGGACGACCGACTGATCACTCCTCGAATCTGCGGGCGGGGGAGCTCGCGGATCGGGCGGTAGTGGAACAACTTGAAGCCGACGACCCGGAGGGGACGCTGCGCCGCCGCGAGTTCTTGACGCGGACCGGGACGCTCGCCGGCGCCGCTTCCCTGGCATCGCTGTTGCCCGCGGATCGCCTGATCGCGGAGGCCGCGAGGCGGGGCCGGCGGCCGCTCCCGGCACCGAGTCAGATGCCTGTCGACACCTTCGTCGTGCTGATGATGGAGAACCGCTCCTTCGACCACTACTTCGGCTGGCACGAACGGGCCGACGGGCGCAACCGATTCTCCTATCCCGATCCCGAGGGCAACCCGGTCCAGACGTTCCGCCTGACCCCCGACTACCAGGGTTGCGCGTACCGCGATCCCGATCACAGCTGGAAAGGCGGGCGCTTCCAGTGGAACCACGGCCAGATGGACGGCTTCGTGATGGGCAACCGCGAGGGGACAGGGTCCGACGAGTTCGCCGCCGGTTACTACCTGCGCGACGACGTTCCCTTTCTGCCTCACGTCGCCGACGCCTTCACGCTCTACGACCGCTGGTTCACGTCGCTGATGTCCTCGACCTGGCCGAACCGGCTGTACCAGTGGTCGGCGCAGTCAGGCGGGATCAAGAACAACGACGATCCCCAGGACGCCATCCCACCCGGGCTCGGGACAGGGCTGTATCCGTGGCAGACGATCTTCGACCTCGCCGTCGATCGCGGCCTCAGCGTTCGCTACTACTACTCCGACCTCCCCTTCGGAGCGGTCTTCGGGCGTGATCACGTCGCGAACTCCAGCCCGGTGGCCAACTTCTACCTCGATGCCGCCCTCGGCACGCTCCCGAACATCTGCTTCGTCGACCCGCCGTTCCTGGATGGGGGCGGCGGGCAGGGAGTTTCCGCCGACGAGCACCCGCACGGCGATATCCGCCTCGGCCAGGCGTTCATGTCCGACATCGCGCACGCCTTCATCGAATCGCCGCAGTACCGGCGCGGGGCGATGTTCATCGATTACGACGAGTGGGGCGGCTTCTTCGATCACGTCGAGCCCCGCTTCGTCCCCGACGAGCGCGCCTCGCGCAAGCTCAGTGAGAACTTCGGGATGACCGGTTTTCGGGTCCCTGGCGTCGCGATCTCGCCGTTCGCGCGAGGAGGGCGCGTCAGCCACATGCAGGTGACCCACGAGTCGATCCTGAAGCTGATCTCCTACCGATTCGGCCTCGGGTTCCTCAACAAACGGCATCGCTATGCGACCAACATCGGGCGCTCGTTCAACTGGGGCGCCACGGACTTCGATCCCCCCGCAGATCTCCGCGACCCGGCAGGCGTGCTCTCCACCCCGTGCCCATTTCAGGCGGCGCGGCCGGCCGGAACCTCCGCTCCCCACGGCGAAATGCGCGAGCTGATCGAGTCCGGGTATCTCGAGAGCGTCGGCGCCGAACTTCTCACGGCGACCCCTGACCGCATCTTCCGCGAGCCGGACCGAATCCGGCGAGCGCTGGCAGACTCCAGGCGATGAATCGGCGGGCCCGCGCTGGGCTTGGGGCAGCCCTCGGGATTTGGGTCATCGCCGTCGCTGCAGGCGTTTTGCTGGCAGGCGCAGACACCGAGGCCGCCTCCCCGCCTGACCAACAACGGCCGCTCGTTTTCGCAATCGTCATCGACGGCCTCGACGGCGACTCGGTGGACACGGGCAAGGCTCCGTTCATCTCCTCGCTGCTGAGCGGGCAGGGCGCGAACGCGACCTACTTTCCCGAGTCGCGCTCAGTGGTGCCGTCGGTGACCAACACCAACCACACTGCGATGATGACCGGTGCCTACGCCGGGGACTCGGGGATCGCCGGCAACGAGTTCGCGCTCTACGCGCCGCTGGAAAACGGCGACTCCTGCGCGGCGACAGGCGAGAGGAATCGCCGGGCGCTGCCGACGACGACGAGCGGCGAGAATCTCAACTGCCCGCAGGCGGAGATGGTCTACGAGGCAATCAAGCGGCAGGGCAATCCTGATGACCTGGCTACGGCGGGGATCTTCGGGAAGCCGAAGCTCGGCCGCATCTTCGCGGGACGGAACGTGGACCGGAGCCGGCCCGACGCCGATTATCTCTGGGCACCATGCGCCTCAGGCCCGGACGACGACGAATACTGCGGCTCCGTACCGACAAACCCCATCACCAGCTACGGGCTCGACGATGCCACGGTGATGGACGAGGTGATTCGAACGGTCAGAGCGGGCGTTCCCGTCGAAGGCGAGACGGTGCGACCTGACTTCACCTTCGTCAATCTGCACCAGGTCGACTCGGCCGGCCACCTCTTCGGTCGCGGCCTCGTCTACGACGCGGTCGTCGGAATGGCCGACCGCGAGATCGAACGCCTGGTGACGACGCTCCGGTCGCTCGGCGAGTGGGAGCGGACTGTGATGATCCTGCTCTCCGACCACTCAATGGATACGACGCCGACGAAGGTCAATCTCGAGAGCGTGATCGAGGACGGCGGAGTCGACGAGAACCGCTTTCAGGCTGTCATGGGAGACAACGGCATGGCGGCACACATCTACCTCGCCGACCGCCAGGATCCTGATCGCTTCGCGCTGCTCAAGCAGATCCGCGCCTCCCTGCTCGCAGAGCCCGCCGTCGCGGGCGCCCTCTATCGCAAGCCGAACCCGGCCGACGGCGGCCGGGCGAACACAGTTGCCGCAGCGCGACCGGAGTGGCACGTCGCGGGTGAGCGAAGCGGCGACATCTTCGTCACCGCAGAAGCGGGGAAGCTGTTCGCGAGCTCGACCGGCACCGGCAACATCGCCCAGGGACACCACGGCTCAAACAGCACCCGCGACAACTTCTTTGCCGTGATCGGCGGTGGCTCGCTGGTCCGCCAGCGGACCGTCCCGGGAACCGCCGCACCGGACTACGACGACACGGCTGAGAACCCCCGGCAGGCCGAGAACGTCGACGTCGCCGCCACGGTGATGGGCTTGTTCGGGCTCTTCCCCCCAGCTGACTCGAGCGGGCGCTTCCTCAGCCAGGCGTTCAACCCAAAGGCGCTGCGTGCGACATCGCGCCCGTATCGAGCGAAGCTCTCCGCCACCAAGCGGGGAGTTCTTTCGTGGACGCCGAAGGGAGGCGTCTATGACCTCCAGGTGCGAGCTCGCGGCCGCTGGAAGCCTCTGCTTCGCAAGAGCGCGCGGGGTTCCCTTAGAGTCGGCAGTCTGAGCCGCAGTGCAACGAGGATTCGAATCCGCTCCTACGCGGCCAGCGGAATTCCCAGCGCCTGGCGGGTCAAGCTGGTTCAGTTCTGAGCGGGCGTCTGAGCCCCGACGTGTCGGCGCATCCCAAGTACTTGCGCTGCTACCGTCGCCACCGGGTAAGGAATGTTCACGGGAACCAGATCAGCCGTCGGACGCGGCCGGCGCCGTGCGTCACTGTGCTTCGGCACGGTTTCGCTCGCGTGCCTGACCCTTTTCGCCGCGACCACTTCGGCGCAGTCGAATCGCCCCGACACCTTCGGCCACACGACCGTTGAGCAGCGCATCCTGCCGACCCCGAACGCCGGCTTCAGGACCCTCCAGCTCGGCGCCGGCGAGCCGTACGTGGTCCGCGAGGAAGGCATCGGCAACGCCAAGCAGGGCCGTGCGGACAGGCGCCGCTCGCTGCTCTATTTCGGCCAGCTCTCCGACTTCCAGCTCGCCGACGAGGAGTCGCCGGCCCGCGTCGAGTTCGTAGACGTCGTCGGACCGCCGTTCGAGGCCGCATGGAGGCCCTGGGAGGCGCTCAATCCTCAGCTCGACGAGGCCATGATCCGGCAGGTCAACGCGTTTGCCGAGCAGAGTCCGGTAGCGGGTGGCGACGGGTCTCGCGCGCGGATGAAGTTCACGATTGGCACCGGTGACCTCGCCGACAGCCAGCAGCTGAACGAAACTCTCTGGGTGCGAACCCTGCTCGAGGGTGGCCGGCTCGACCCGAACACGGGCATCGACCCGGCCGGCTACTCGCATTCGCTCTGCCCCCCCGGACTCGCTCCCGGCGGCTCCGAGGCAAACGGCTACACCGGCGTTCAGGACTACGACGACTACCTGGAGGGCCCGATCGCGGCCTACTGGGATCCCGATGATCCTCGCGGGGCCTTCAACCACTTCCCGGAGTATCCGGGCCTGATGGATCGAGCCCAGCAGGCCTTTGATGCCTCCGGCCTCGATGTCCCCTCCTACGTCGTCTTCGGCAACCACGATGCCCTCGTGCAGGGCAACGCGGCGGCGAATGCCGGCTACGAGCAGGTCTCCACCGGCTGCATCAAGCCGTTGGTGCCGATCGGCGACACGTCGACGCTTTCAGGGGCACTTGCGACGCTTGACCCACTGGAGCTGCTCGGAATGCTCGCCACCGAGCCTCAGAACCTCGCGGTCGTCCCACCGGACCCGCTGCGGCAGTTCGTCTCCAAGAAGCAGTACATGGACGTATTCCGCTCGGGGTCTGACCCCGAGGGCCATGGCTTCACCTACGTTTCCGAGGCGGAGCGAGCGGCCTCCGGTGGCGCGGCCGGCTACTACGCCTGGACCCCCGCACCCGGCTTCCGGTTCATCGGGCTCGACACCGTTGCAGACGGCGGGCTGGTCGGAATCGCCGCCAACGGCAACATCGACCATCCGCAGTACGAGTGGCTGGTGGGCGAACTCGAGGCGGCCACGCGCAAGGACCAGCTCGTGTTCCTGTTCAGCCATCACGGGCCGATGAGCCTGACGGCGCCCATATCGGACGAAATCGCCGGCCCCTGCACGTCGATGGACGCGCATGCGCACGACATCAACCCCGGTTGCGACGTCGATCCACGCAGCTCGAGTCCGGTTCACACCGAGGACGACATGGTCGAGCTCCTGCACCGCTATCCACATGTCGTCTCATGGGTCGCCGGTCACTCCCACGTCAACGATGCGACCCCCTATCCAGACAGCGACGGAAGCGGCGGCTTCTGGGCGGTACGTGTCGCCGCCGAGGCCGACTGGCCGCAGCAGTCACGGCTGCTCGAGATCTTCGACAACGCCGACGGAACCCTCTCGCTCTTCGGGACGATCCTCGATCAGGCCAGCGACGCCACCGCGCCCGCGAGCGGCACCCCGGCTGCCGGGATGTCCACCCTCGACCTCGCCTCCGTGGCGCGAACGATCTCCTACAACGACACGCAGGTCGGCGCCCGGGTCTGCACGCCCGCCTGCGGCGAGGGTCAGGCCAGGGACCGCAACATCGAGCTGCTGATCGACGACCCACGGCGGACGTCGGGCTCGGCGGACTCGAGGGGACGGTGCAGAGGCCGGATCCGCGGCACGGCTCGTAACGACAACTTGCGTGGAACGGCGTCCAGCGAGATCATCGTCGGTCGCAAGGGCAACGACCGGATCAGCGCCCTGCGCGGGAACGACTGCATCAGGGGCAACTCCGGCCGCGACCGGCTCAGGGGCGGCCCAGGCACCGACAGAATCAAGGGCGGGACCGGCAACGACCGGATTTTTGCCCAGGACGGCCAGCGCGACATCATCGCCTGTGGCAAGGGCAGGGACCGTGTGCGCGCGGATCGCGTCGACGTGCTGCGCCGGTGCGAGCGCCGCGTCGTCCGCTAGGCCCAAAACCCCGGTTCCTAAAGCTCGACGACTGCAGCTGTGACCCGGCCCTCGCGTCCCGCCGCATAGACGGCGCGCGCGATCGCAAGGTCCTGAATCGCAAGGCCTGTGGAGTCAAACAGCGTGATCTCGGCGTCCGACCGGCGACCCGGCTCCTCGCCGCTCAGAACGGCGCCGACCTCTGTTACGGACTCCGGGCCGATGAGGCCGCTCTTGACGGCGCCTGACAACTCGCCGCCCGCCGACGCCTGCTCCCACTCGTCACAGAAGAGGGAGCAGCGGACGAGTGCGTCGGCGCTGACCTCCGCCTTGCCGTGCGCATCGGCGCCGAGGACGGCGAAGTGCTGGCCGCGTCGCAGGTCACTCTCGAGCACGACGTGTTCGTTGCCCGGCGTGACGGTGACGACGACGTCCTGGCAAGCAGCGGCTTCCCGGCCTCCCGTTTCCCATTGAAGCTCGGCGGCGAGGGCCTGCGCGACCTCCGCCCGAACGTCACAGCAGATCCCGGACTGATAGCCCGCCGCCTTGAGGCAGCGCGAAGCCCAGGCGCCGTTGACGCCGCATCCGATCAGGCCGACGGTGCGCGCGGACTCCGGGGCGAGCGCAACGGCAGAGACGGCGGCGGCGGCCCCTGTGCGCAGCGAAGTGACGCTGGCGCAGTCGATGATCGCGAGCAGTTCTCCGCTGTTCGCGTCTGAGAGCAGCAGCGCGCCGGCGACGACCGGCAGTCCCCGAGCGGGGTTGTCCGGGAACGAGGTCACCCACTTGAGGAGCGCCAGCCCGTCACCGCGAGCCGGCATCGCCCTGAAGTCGCCCGACGGCGGGGCGTCGACGTAGACCTTCGGCGGCATCACCCAGTCGCCCTGGGCGTGCTTGATGAAGGCCTCCCGGGTCAGCTCGATGGCCCGGGCGGGGGCGATCGCCGCGAGCACGGCATCGGCGTCAAAGACTTGGATCTCGCCCACGGACGCTTCAGTCTGACCGAGGCGAGCGGCGACCGCTTCACCGCCCAGGGTTGAGTCCGCCGACCCAGGCCGCCCGCTGCAGCGACACCCGGACCTGCGAGGCCGTTACCCCAGGCTCCCCCTCGATCGCGCGGTCGGTGACCCGCAGCACCGGGATGCCTGCGGTGGTGTTGCTCGCAGAGCTCACGGAAGCGGTGTTCGAGGCCTGAAAGCAGGTCCGGCGGGTGGTCCTGGGACGAACGACTTGCAGCAAGGGCCGTGCAGGCACCGAATCCCAATACGCTCCCAGCATGTCCAGCAACGGTCAGCGCAAGCCACCTCGGCCCCAGATCGAGCTGCTGACCCCGGCCGCCACGGCCGGCGAGGCCGCGGCGATCGTCGCCGCCGTCGAGCAGTTCATCGCCGACACTGCGCCGGCTCCCATTGCCGGTAGTGCACCCAACCCGTGGTTGCGGGCGGCCCTTGTCGAAGGGGTTTCGGGCAAGGGGGCGTTCAGTTCGCCCCTGGGCGAGGGCGACCCCTGGGGACGCTGACCTGCGACCGGACTTGTTCTGACGCGCCGTTAGGGGTAGAACAACAGCAACCCCCATCCCCAACGCCAGGAGGAACGCGTGGCAGTAGTCAAGATCATCGAGCTGGTCGGCAGCTCGCGCGAGTCAACGGACGACGCCGCCAAGCAGGCGCTCACCAGTGCCCAAGGCTCGTTGCGCAACATTCGCGCCGTCGACATCGTCAGCACCGGAATTCGCGGTGACAACCTCGACGAGTACCGCGCCCACGTACGGGTCGCGTTCCTGATCGAGGGAAGCGACGTCGACTGATCCGCTGCCGCTAGAGCGGCAAACAGCGTCAAAGGGCCCGCACGCGCGGGCCCTTTGTGCGAGCGGGCGCCCCGCCGAAGGTCACCGCCGAGCTGAAGAGCCTGGCCGGCGCACGGGGCCTTCCTGAGCGCCTAAATGCCCTAAACCCGGTCAGGATTCGTGTAATATCGCGGCATGGAACCTACCACCGCCCCGCCCAAGCCCGCCGTCGCAGAGAAGCCAAAGGCTGACTACGCCACCCTGGACGTGGTCCACGACAAGCCGCAGTCCGGCAAGAGCAAGCTGGGCACGCTCGAGAACCCTGAGGTCTACGAGAACGTCCCGGGCAGCGTCATCCCAATTATCGAGGGCGAGTTCGACGACTTCGACACCGAAGCCGCCAAGTTCCTGCGCGGCGAGACGCCCGAGGACGTCTTCATCGGTTTCCGCCTCAAGCAAGGCGTCTACGGTCAGCGCCAGCCGAACGTCCAGATGTGCCGCGTCAAGCTGCCGATGGGCGGGATCACGCCGGAGCAGATGGAGATGTTCGCCGACGTCGTCGAGGAGTGGGCGCCGCTCAACAAGGGCCACATCACGACTCGCCAGAACATCCAGCTGCACCACATCCCGCTCGATGACATGGCGAAGCTGATCCGCCGCATCTCCGACTCAGGGCTCTCCTCGCGCGAGGGCTGCGGCAACACCGTCCGCAACGTCACCGGCGACCCGCGCGCCGGCGTCACCGAGGGGGAGCTCTTCGACATCACCCCGTACGCCGGCGCCTACGTGCGCTATTTCGTGCGCCACCCGACGACGCAGCTGATGCCGCGCAAGATCAAGACGGCGTTCACGGCGACCGACGCCGACGTCGCGATCACGAAGATCCACGACATCGGCTTCATCCCCGCCGAGCGCGACGGCGTCCGCGGAGTGCAGGTCCTGGTCGGCGGCGGCACCTCGATCATGCCGCGCCTCGCCCCCACCCTCTACGAATTTGTCGAACTCGACAACGGCGACTACCTGAAGGTGACGGAGGCCTGCCTGCGGATCTTCGATCGCCAGGACTGGCTGCGCGTCAACCGCGCCCGAGCCCGCATCAAGGTGCTGGTCGACAAGATCGGCATGGACGCCTTCCGCGAGCTCGTCGACACCGAGCTCGAGGGCGACTGGGTCAACGAGCGCGACTTCAGCGTCGAGCACCTGCTCCTTCACACCTACGAGGAGGAGAACGCCCCGGCGGTGCCCGAGGGCTGCGGAACCCCAAACGGTGAGGAGGCCGAGTTCGACCGCTTCGTCGATTCGAACGTCGACGCACAGAGCCAGGACGGCTTCTCGACCGTGACCGTGAAGATCACCCGCGGAGACCTGACCCCGGAGCAGTTCCGCGGGCTCGCCGCGATCATGCGCGAGTTCAGCGGCGGCTTCGCCCGCACGACGGTTCAGCAGAACATCGTCCTGCGCTGGGTGCGCAACGAATCGATCTACGACGTCTGGAAGCGCCTCGGCGAGCTCGGCCTCGGCGGCTCGGGTGCGTTCGAAGTGACGGACGTGCTCAGCTGCCCGGGCACCGACAGCTGCAAGATGGGCATCACCAGTTCGATGGGCCTGAATGCCGCGGTCCAGCAGCGCGTCGAGTCGATGGGGATCACCGACCCGCTGACTCGGCAGATCCACATCAAGATGTCGGGCTGCCCGAACGGCTGCGGCCAGCACCACATCGGCTCGATCGGCTTCTACGGCGCTTCGATCAAGGTCGGCGATCACACGATCCCCGCCTACATCCCACACATCGGCGGCAAGTTCACCGGCGGCGACGTCGCCTTCGGCGCGCGCCTGAAGTCGCGCCTGCCGGCGAAGCGCGTTCCCGACGCCGTCGAGCGCTGGATCCGCTTCTACGAGGACGAGAGAAGCGACGGCGAAACCTTCAACGAGTTCGTCGACCGCATCGGCATCCCCGAGTTCGAGGCCAAGGTCAAGGACCTGGCGATGCCGGTGGAGTTCAATCTCGAGACGATGATGATGTTCGTCGACTGGGCCCGCAAGGATCCGTACGAGGTCCAACGAGGAGAGGGCGAATGCGCCATCTGAGGACGAGCAATGGCACCGACCCTCACCGACATTGACCCAGAGTCGGTAGCAGCAGATCTCGAGGGCAAGTCCCCCGAGGAGGCGATCGCCTGGGCGGTCGAGACCTTCCATCCGAAGCTCTACTTCGCCTGCTCGTTTCAGAAGACGACGTCGGTGACGATCGACATCGCCCAGAAGCTCGACCCGACGACCCGTTTCTTCTATCTCGACACCGACGTGCTTTTCGATGAGACCTACGCGACCCGCGACGCGCTCGCCGCCCGCTACGGGATCGAGTTCGACCGATACGCGGGGATCTCACTCGACGAGCAGGCCAAGACCTACGGCGACGAGCTCTGGGCCCGCCAGCCAGACGCCTGCTGCAACATCCGCAAGGTCGAGCCGATGCGCGAAGCGCTGGCCGGCATGGACTGCTGGGTCTCGGGAATCAGGCGCACCGATTCCGAGACCCGCGCCGGCGCCGCCAAGTTCGGCTGGGACAAGCGCTTCGGCCTCTGGAAGCTGAATCCGCTCGCCGAATGGACCGAGAAGGACGTCTGGAACTACATCCACGAACACCAGATTCCCTACAACCCACTTCATGACGCGGGCTACCCCTCGATAGGATGCACACACTGCACACGTCCGCCGAACGCAAATGGCGGCCCCCGATCGGGCCGCTGGGCGAACGCTCACAAGACCGAATGCGGGCTCAACGGATAGAGCCACTCGCCTCGTAAGCCCGCTGGGCTCGCGCCAAAAAGCACTTGCGCGTTCCCTACCATTCCCGCCGCCAACCGAACCTAGGAGTCCCGAACACACATGCCTGAGACCCAGCAAGCCCTTGCCCTGACCCTGAGCGCCCGCCAGACGGCGGACTTCGAACTGCTCGCCAACGACGGGTTCGCCCCGCTGAAGGGCTTCATGGGCTCTGAGGACTGGCGCTCTGTGGTCGAGAACATGACCCTGGCCGACGGCAAGCGAGGTCTGGCCGATCCCGGTCACCCTCGCAACCGACCTCGACTGCGCCGTCGGGGACGTCATCGAGCTTTCCGCCGACAACGGCAAGGCGCTCGGCCGCGTCAACGTCGAGGAGATCTTCGACCGCGACGTCGAGCGCGAGGCCGAGCAGGTCTACCGCACGACCGACGACGAACATCCCGGCGTCGCCGCCACCCGCGCCGAGGGTAACCGCTGCATCGCCGGCACGATCGAGGCCGACGCCTCGCCGGATCACGAGGAAGCGTTCATGCGCCGCTACTTCACGCCTGCCGAGTCGCGTGCCGAATTCGAAAAGCGCGGCTGGAAGCGGATCGTCGCCTTCCAGACGCGTAACCCGATCCACCGTGCCCACGAGTACCTGACCAAGGCTGCTCTCGAGGTCTGCGACGGCCTCTTCCTGCACCCGCTGATCGGCGAGACCAAGAAGGGCGACATCCCCGCCGACGTGCGGATGAAGTGCTACGAGGTGCTGATGGAGAACTACTACCCGACGGACCGTGTCGTCCTCGGCGTCAACCCGGCTGCGATGCGCTACGCCGGTCCGCGCGAGGCGATCTTCCACGCCGTCGTGCGCCGCAACTACGGCGCCACGCACTTCATCGTCGGCCGCGATCACGCGGGAGTCGGTGACTACTACGGCACCTACGACGCCCAGAAGATCTTCGACGAGGTCGACATCGACAAGCTCGGTATCGAGCCGCTGATGTTCGAGCACACCTTCTGGTGCAACGAGTGCGAGGGCATGGGCTCAGGCAAGACCTGCCCCCACGCCGCCGAGTCACACCTTTTCCTGTCCGGCACCAAGGTCCGCGAGATGCTCGAGGCCGGCGAGAAGCCGCCGCATGAGTTCTCGCGCGACGAGGTCGCCGAGATCCTGATCGATGCATACGCAAAGGAGAACGACTAAACAGATGGCAGCTGGACACGACAACTTCAAGGGCTTCACGCTCTGGTTCACCGGGCTTTCGGGCGCCGGCAAGACGACGATCGCCGACGTGATCGTCAGTGAGTTCGCGAATCGCGAGATCCCGCTCGAGGTGCTCGACGGCGACGTCGTCCGCGAGAACCTCTCCAAGGGCCTCGGCTTCTCGAAGGAAGACCGCGACACCAACATCCGCCGCATCGCCTTCGTCGCCGACCTGCTCTCCAAGCACGGCACACCGGTGATCACCGCCGCGATCTCGCCGTACCGCGAGATTCGCGACGAGGCTCGCGAGCTGATGAACGGCCGCTTCGTCGAGGTCTTCATCGCGACCTCGCTCGAGGACTGCGAGGCCCGCGACGTCAAGGGCCTCTACGCCAAGGCGCGCTCAGGCGAGATCCCCGAGTTCACGGGCGTCTCCGACCCCTACGAGGCGCCGGAGAACCCCGAGCTGACGGTCGAGACCGCGGGCCGCACGCCCGAGGAGTCGGCGCAGCAGATCCTCGACTTCCTCGCGGAGAAAGAGCTGATCTCGGCCTCGTAGCGCCCGCGAAGACGCAGTTTGAAAGGAGGCCCCCGGCACGCCAGGGGCCTCCTTTCGTTTTGCTGTCGGTCGCTACGGCGGGGGCTTGCGGCGCTGCCCGCGACCGCAGCGGCGACCCCGTCGCCATCGGCCGGGTACCGTCAGATCATGAGCTTCCTGACGAGACTGCTGCTCGGCGACGGAACGCTAAAGCCCAAGCTGCGCGCTGAGCTCGAGGCCGAGGGCGTGGTGTTGATCGAGGAGGGCATGGCCGGCAGCATTCGCTACGACCATTTCAAGGCGCCGGGAAAGCGATTCAACGGCAAGGTGACCGGCATCTGCGCGGGGCTGGGCATGAGCGAGCAGCGCCTGGTTATCTACTGCCGCTCGGGCCGCACCGAGCTCTCCGACTCGCCCTGGTCGAGCCCGCGCTGGGCAGCCGCGACCGTCTCGGTGGATGACGAGCGGATCGTGATCGCCATCGACTACGACCGTCTGCCCGATAGCCCCAGAGTGTCGGGGCAGATCGCGATTCGTCTGAGCACCCCGAACGCGGCGGGCATCGTCGAGGAGCTTCACTCGCGGCTCCCGAACGCCAGCCAAAGATGCTGATCTGCTTAAACGCCGTCCACCCTCGAAACCGGGTTGCCAAACCCGCCGAACTGAGCTAGCGTCCGATCATGCGCTGGGGGAGCTTGGCAGGGTTCATTGCGGTCGCGGTTCTCGTTGCGCCACCCGCTGCGGATGCGGCCGATCGATTCGTCGACGACGGAGGCAATGGCGGCGGTGCCTGCACCGATCCGGGCACTCCCTGCCCGACGATCGGAGCGGCCGTGGGCGCAGCGAACGCGAACGACGTGATTCACGTCGGAGGCGGCGCCTACACCGAGGCGGTGACGCTCGGCAACGGCATCTCCCTGATCCTCGACAACTTCTCCGGCGGAGGTTCCCCAGACACGTCTGGGCCCGCGACGATCGATGCCGGCACCGGCCCGAGTGTCCACGTCACCTCGGCAGCCGGGACGATCAGCGGTTTCACCATTCTCGGGAACAACGCGACCGCGACCCAGGCGCCGTTGAGGCTCAGCGCTCCTGCGGTCGTGGTGAACAACCTCTTCAACGACCCCGGCGTGGCCGATCACAGACCACATGTCACGCTTGACGCCACGGCTGGTGACGCAGTCATCCGCAACAACACGTTCACCGATGACGGCGCCGGAAGCCAAATCGGCATCGCCGCCGCATCGACCGGCTCTCCGCAGATCAGCGGCAACAGCCTCAGCGGATTTTTCAAGGGCATCGAGGTGACGGCAGGCAGCCCAACGGTGTCCGGCAACGAGATCGCGGGCACGCACAACGACGCCGGCGGCGCTGCGATAAACGTCTTCCAGAGTCCGAGCCCGGGGTTCCCGATTACCATGACGATCGTCGGCAACTCGATTCATAGCCCCGCCGATCCGAACAGCATCAACGCACCGGTTGGCGTCGCGCTATTCGAGGCCAACGCAACGGACACCGACCGGCTCAGCGCCTCGATCCGGCGAAACACCGTCATGGGCGGCTTCTTCATCGGCATCAGGGTCGGCAACACGAGCGGAGCCGTGACCGTGGAGAGCAACCTCGTCACCGGAAACGGAAACGCAATGCGGCTCGAAGACACCACCGACACGGACCCAGTCGGGGTCAACCCGGCGGACGCAACAGTGACCAACCTGACGACGACCGACAACAGCGGTGGCGATGAGATCATCCTCCAGGACGCCTCGATCTCCATCAACTCCAGCTTCTTCGGAGCGACCACCACTCCGATCGGCATCATCGACTCCGACCCACTCGACCTGGAAACCTGTTCAATCGCGTTCTCCGCGGGACCACCCGCAGTGGACCAACTGGATGAATGCCAGGTCTTTCAGAACTCCAACGCCAACCCCATGTTCGTGAATTCGCCTTCCGATCCCGGACCCGATGACTTCCACCTCCAGCCGCTGTCGCCACTGATCAACGCAGGGCGATCCGGCCGACCCCGGTCCGCTGGCGGCTGACATCGACAACGAAGTGAGGCAGGCTGCACCGACATGCGGTGCCCCGAGTCGCCGCGACATCGGCGCCGACGAACTGGCCCCCGATTGCATCCCGCCGGAGACGCTGATCGACGCCGGGCCGCCGGCACTGACGCGGGACTCGACGGCCACCATCGCGTTCTCCTCGGAGCCCGGCGCGACCTTCACGTGCTCGCTCGACGGTGCCGGCTTCGCCCCCTGCGATCCACCGAAGGTGCTCTCAGGCCTCGGCGACGGTCAGCACACATTCGCGGTCCGGGCAACCGATGCCGCCGACAACACCGACCCCTCGCCCGCGACGAGGACCTGGACGGTGGACACCACGCCCCCCGACACCGAGATCAGCTCGGGGCCGGCCGACGGGGGGCTTTCCAACCGCAATACCCCCAGTTTCACCTACACATCCGAGCCGGATGCCGCGTTCGAGTGCTCCGTCGACGGAGGCCGGTTCAATGCCTGCAGTTCGCCGTCCAACCTGACCTTTCCGGACGGCGAGCACACCTTTGCCGTGCGTGCGGTCGACGCCGCGGGTAACGCGGACCTGAGCCCTGCGAGCCGCGCATTCCGGATTGACACCACAGCTCCGGACACCACGATCCGGGGCTTGCGGATCCGGGGGGACACCGCAAGAGTCCGTTTCACGGCGGGAGAGACGGCGACATTCGAATGCCAGCTCGACGGGCGCACATACAGGCCGTGCAGCTCGCCGAAGCGTTTTGTGAAGCTCTTTGACGGCAGGCACGTCGTCAGGATCAAGGCGACCGACGAGGCTGGGAACGTCGAGGCGTCGCCCGCGCGCCAGCGCATCAGAATCAGCGACGACTGACTATCGGCGGGCTCGAACGACGATCGTCGTCGCGGCGGTGTTGCCGGCGGCGTCGGTCGCCGTCGCGGTCACCTTGAGCTTGGGCCGCTTGCCGGTTGCGATAGCGGCTCGAACCAGGCGAAGCTGTGGCTTGCGCAGCCTCAGCTTGATGCGCTGCGGAACGCCGGCGGCCAGCGCCCGGGTCACCGCCCGCGAGCGCAGCTTGACCAGCGGGCTTCGCGAGGCCGGCGGCTTTCGCACGTTGCCGTTGCCGGTGGTCACGGCGCTGCAGCTCTCCTGCGGGCAGGATGCGGTCACGACGACTCCCCTCTGGCGAACGATTTTCTGCGCCTTCCTGGCGGAGAGCTCCACGACCACTGCGGTGTCGGGCGGCGGACTCTCCGGTGGCTGGGGAGCGTCGAGGGTCAGCTTGACGTTGTCGGCGAAGGCGAAGATGCCACCACCTACGGCATTTGCGGCGAGCATCGTCACACGTATCTGGCGCGTGCCGGCGGGCACTGAAGCTGAGCCGGAGCGCGGCAGCAGCGTCGATTGGGTTTTGCGGTCGGCCCTGGTCACGGGGCCAACCGCCAGCGAACCGAGCTCGCCGCCCGATCCATCGAGGAACGACGCGGTTGCCGAGATCGTGTCCTCGAAGATGTTGCCACCGCCGAGGTAGGCGGAGAGATCCGCGGAGGCGAGCCCGGCGTCAATCGAGGCTGCCGAAGCGGCGACATCGACGGTCTGAAATGCCGTCGCATCTCCGGGGCCTGTGCCGCCGAACAGGTAGTTGGAGCCGCCGTTGAAGCGCGGGGCCGAGAGGCGGCTGGGGAAGATCGACGAGTTGTGCATCCCGTAGCGGGCTGCCGTGACTGTGCCTGTACGTTCCCAGCCGGTGATAGCTGGAGGCGAGCCATCCGCCGGCACGCGCACCGCAGCTCCCTCAAAACCGCCGTTCGTGAGCAGGTTGCCCGCCAGCGGGTCGGTTCCGTTCCCCAGCAGGATGCTGATCCCGGCGTTGGAGGCGAGCGCAAGGTCGTCGCTGCCGTCCTCGTTGAAGTCCCCGATGGTGATGTGGCGCGGCTGGGCGCCGGTGGGCGTTGGTGGAAAACTGGCGATCGTCGGAAAGGTGCCGTCACCGTTCCCAAGGAACACGCTGTAGGTACTGAACTGGGGAGACTCGGTGATGATGTCGTCGCGACTGTCGGAGTTGAAATCGCCGATCGCGAGCGAGGCCTGCCCCATCGCCGGATTGTCACCCGCGGAGAACTGCGTGGAAGCGATCAACCCGGCCGCGCTGCCCAGCACCACTCGGTAGGCGGAGCTGTCCGCGACGCCGAAGACCAGATCGGGCCGGCTGTCGAGATTGAAGTCGCCCGTGCCGACGGAGGTTGCGCCGGCGATGCCGGGGGGCGGTAGCGCAAGCTCGGTCGGGAAGGTGCCGTTGCCGGCCCCCAGCTGCACCTTTGGTCCGCCTCCGTCGGTGGCGAGGTCCAGGTTTCCGTCGCCGTTGAAGTCGGCGATTCCCGCCTGCTTTGCTCCATCGGCGGTGTCGACGGCACCCGAGGCGCCGAACGTCCCGTTTCCATTGCCCGGGAAGAACCTAGTGCCGGGGGCGATCAGCTCATTTGCCAGCACATCCTCGGCGCCGTTGCCGTTGAAGTCGGCGACAGCCATGCCGCTCCCGAAGGAGGTGATGAGTGCCTGCGAGGCGACGAACCCGCCGGCGCCATTGCCGGGGAAAACCGTGATGTCGGCGTTCTCGTCTGCGACGGCAATGTCGTCGTTGCCGTCGGCGTTGAAGTCCGCAACCGCCACCCCGAGCAGTGAAGTGCCGGGCACGGCCGGACCGCTTACGAGAGTGAAGGTGCCGTCGCCGGCGCCCATCAACAGCGTCACGCCGCTGCTGAACCGTCCCACCACCAGATCCTGGTGGTTGTCGTTGTTGAAGTCCCCGACGGCTGTCGAGTCGGGGCCGTCACCGGGGTTGTTGTAGGGCGAGCCGGGCGCCTCGGAGAACGTCCCGTCGCCGGCGAGCGCCGCGCTCGGCGCAGCGAGCGTCGCAATCGACAGCAGCAGCAGCGATCCACTTCCCCGGCTCCATGGACGTTTTATAGAGCCGGTGGCGTTCCTGAAACGTTCTTAGGCCGGCTTCGGCGGCACCACAGGCTCGCCCAGCCCGTAGGTCTGGTAGCCGAGCCAGTTCGGAAACGACTTGTGGTTGGGGCCGTGGAAGTCAGATGACGCGGTCGGCATCAGATCGAACTCCTCGCAGAGCTCGAGCAGGTGGGCGGTCTGCGCCTTGGTGTGCGGGCGGATAGAACGTCTCGACGCCGTCGAGACCGACCTCGCGGCTGAGGCTCTCGACCAGGTCGCGGACCTGCTCGGGTTCCTGCACATCCCAGTAGGGGTGCGCCACCACGGCCACCCCCCCGGCCTCGTGGATGATCTCCACCGCTTGCTCGGCCGTCGGCCACTTGCGCGAGACGAAGGCCTTCGCGCCGGGCACCAGGTACTCCTCGAAGAAGGGGCCGAGGTCGGGCCCGGCGCCCGCGGCCTTTGCGATGTGCGGGCGGCCGATCGCGTCGGCGGCTCCCGCCTTTGCGACTGCGTCCTCGAAGCTGACGTCCACCCCGTGGTCGTTGAGGTTCTGGATGATCTCCTTGGCGCGCTCGACGCGCTCGGACTGGGCTCGCTCGCAGGCCGGGGCGATCTTGACCAGGTCGACCCAGTAACCGCAGATGTGGAGGTCCTCGGAGTACTTGTGGACGCAGGACATCTCCAGCGCCGGGATGTTCTCGATGCCGAGCTCGGCGGCGACCGCGTTCGCCTCCTGCACTCCGGCGATGCCGTCGTGGTCGGTCAGGGACATCGTCGTAACGCCTGCGGCGGCGGCGGCGCGAACAACGTCTCCCGGGGCGAGTTCGCCGTCGGAAACGGTGCTGTGGGACTGCAGGTCGATCATGGCGGCGGATGGTAGCGAGACAACTCTTTGTATCCGCATTCTTGATCGGAATAGGCAACAAATAGAATGGGCACATGCGAATCAGCGCCAAGGCCGACTACGCCGTCCGGGCAACCCTTGAACTCGCCTCCGCCGAGCCCGGCACGCCGATGAAGGGCACCGCGGTGGCCGAGGCTCAGGCGATCCCCCTGCAGTTCCTCGAGCACATCCTGCTCGACCTCAAGAATTCGGATCTGGTGCGTGCCAAGCGCGGCATTCGCGGCGGCTACTGGCTGTCGCGCCCGCCCTCACAGATCACGCTCGCCGACGTGATCCGAGCCGTCGAAGGGCCGCTCGCGAACATTCACGATGTGGCGCCCGAGACGACCGAATACCTGGGCAACGCGGAACACCTGCGTGACGTCTGGATTGCGGTACGCGCCAACCTGCGCGCGGTGCTGGAGCGACTGACGCTCGAGCAGGTGCGCGCCGGCGCCCTCCCAGATGAGATCCGGGCCCTGCTCTCCGAGCCCGGCGCCTGGAGCACCCGCTGAAGCACCGATAAGCTGACCGATTTGGTCAAGTTGCTACCCTTGTAGCCGCTTCTTCTGACTGAATCAGTCAAGAAAGCGCCCTCCTCCTCTTGGCGCACCTTGACTTCTGATCCCACTGGGATAAAGCGTGGATCCAGCGATCATCATCTTCGGGCTCGGAATCGGGCTGCTCGTCGGCATGACCGGCATGGGCGGGGCATCGCTGATGACCCCGCTTTTGATCCTCGTCTTCGGGATCTCTCCGGTGACCGCGATCGGCACCGACATCTTCTACGCCGCCGTCACCAAGACGGTCGGCGGCTTTCAGCACCTGCGGCTGAAGACCGTTCACCGCGGCATCGCCTTCTGGCTTGCCTGCGGCAGCGTTCCCTCCGCCCTGCTCGGCGTCTACGTGATCGAGCTGCTCCAGAAGAACTACGGCGAAGATCTCGACAAGCTGGTGCTGGGGATGCTCGGCGGGACGCTGCTGGTCGTCGGAATCGCCACCCTGCTTCGATCGTTCTTCTTCAAGGACGTGATCGCCGAGCGCTATGCACTGCATCTGCACCGGCGCCACATCATCGCCGCGGTCGTGACTGGAATCGTCACCGGGTTCGTGATCGGCCTCACCTCGGCGGGATCGGGGACGCTGATCGCGATCGCGCTGATCGCGATCTTCCGGCTTACTCCGCAGCGCGTCGTCGGCACGGATGTGTTCCACGCGGCAGTGCTGCTCTGGGCAGCCGGCATCGCCCACTGGGTCGGCGGCAACGTCGACTTCGTGCTGGCCGGGAACATCCTGATCGGTTCGGTGCCGGGGGTGCTGCTCGGAGGGCTGCTGGCGGTGCGCGTGCCGCAGGGTTTCCTGCGCCGGGCGCTGGCGGTTGTGCTCTGTGCCTCCGGGGGGATGCTCGTCATCAAGGAGGGGTCTCCCGACGTCGTCATTCCCGCGGTTCTCGTCGGAGCCGTGATCGTCGGTGGGCTCTTCGCAATCCAGGCGACCTCAAAGAGCCGCGCTGCCCGCAGGCGACCCGCGGGCGCCGGTGCCCGCTGAGGGCCGATAGGCTGCGCGGGCCGATGGACTTCAGCCCCAGCCCCCGCGTCGAAGAGCTGCGCGACCGTATTCGCGCCTTCATGGACGAGCACGTCTACCCGAACGAGGCGGAGGCGTTGCGGGCACTCGACGCCGAGGTTCGCCCGGGAGTCGCCTATCCCGAGATCCTCGTCGATATCCGCTCGAAGGCGCGCGAGGAGGGACTCTGGAATCTCTTCCTTCCCGACGATCGCCACGGTGCCGGACTCACCAACTGGGAGTACGGACTGCTCTGTGAGGAGATGGGGCGCAGCCCCGCGGTTGCGCCGATGGCCTTCAACTGCTCCGCTCCCGACACCGGCAATATGGAGATCCTCGCCGAGCACGGCACCCCCGATCACCACGAGCGCTGGCTGCAGCCGCTGCTCGACGGCGAGACGCGCAGCTGCTTCTCGATGACCGAACCGGAGGTCTCCGGCTCGGATCCGCGCACCCTGCAGACTCGCGCCGAACTGATCGACGGCGAGTGGGTGATCAACGGCCACAAGTGGTTCACCTCGGGGGCGGTCGGAGCGTCGGTGGCGATCGTGATGTGCGTGACCGATCCCGAGGCACACCCCTACGCGCGCGCCAGCATGATCCTCGTCCCGATCGACAATCCGGGGTTCAAACTGGTTCGCCCCGTATCGGTGATGGGCCACGACGGCGGACCCGGCCACTGCGAGATCCGTTACGAGGATTGCCGGGTGCCCGAGGGCAACCTGCTCGGACCGCGTCAGGGTGGCTTCGTGATCGCCCAGGACCGCCTCGGACCCGGACGCATCCACCACTGCATGCGCGCGATCGGGTCCTGCGAACGTGCCATCGAGATGATGTGCAAGCGCGCCAATGAGCGTGAGGCGTTCGGCTCGAAGCTCGCCGAGAAGCAGTTCGTCCAGGACTTCGTCGCCCTTTCGCGGATGGAGACCGACCAGGCGCGGCTGCTGACGCTGATGGCCGCCTGGAAGATGGACACGGAAGGCAAGCGCGCGGCCCGCCAGGAGATCTCGATGATCAAGGTCGTTGCAGCCAACGTCGTCATGGACGTGCTCGATCGCGCAATCCAGGTGCACGGCGCCCTCGGAATGTCCGACGACACTCCCCTGGCGGGCATGTGGCGCTTCAGCCGCATGCTCAAGGTCGCCGACGGGCCCGACGAGGTCCACAAGATGGTGATCGCGCGGCGCGAACTGGGCCGCTGGGCGAAGCGCGAAGAGGCCGAGCCACAGCCTGCCGCCAGCGCCGCTTCCTGACACGAAGCGCTTCAGGAGCGCTAGGCTTTCGGGACTGTGTGGGGGCGGAACCGCTCACCGAGCGGATTGAAGGCGATCTTAGGGCGAGCCGGCGCAACGGCACTGGCCGTTCTGGCGTTTCCCGTTACCGCCGACGCGGCGACGTTCACGGTCACCTCGAACGGCGATGGGCTCGTTCCCGGAACGCTGGCAAACGCGATCAATCTGGCCAACGGCAATGCCGATCCCTCGAACCGGATCGAGTTCGCCGTGACCGGCACGATCCAACTCGCCGACTCGCTCCCCACGATCACCAAGAGCATTGAGATCGCCGGACCAGGGGCGAGCGCGCTGACGATTCGGGGCCTCGGCGAAGCCGGCGGCTTCAGGGTATTGAGGGTCTGCGTTGGGCAGGGGTTCACCAGCATCGCCGCCGCGATCAGCGGGGTCGCAATCACCAACGGCTTCGACTCGTCCCAGGGGGGAGGCATCTTGCTCAGCGACACGCCCGACGGCGACTGCTCGCTGTCTCTGAACAACGTCATCGTCTCCGGCAATGCGGTGGGTGCAAGCAGCGGGGGCGCGGTCGTGGTCTCCGGTGGGGCCATCGCGACGGAGAACGACACCAGTCTTGCCATCAACAATTCGGTGATCAGCGGAAACACCGCCAGCGCAACGGCCACCGGCTTCGCCGGGGCGGACGGCGGTGCAATCAACCTCGAGCCGACCGCAAGCGCCGAGGTGAACAACACGACGATCTCAGCCAACCGCGTCGTGGCGGACTCGGGAGGAGGTCACGCCGTTGCCAACGGGGGCGGCGTGAATCTGTTCGCCGACGGCGGCAACGCAACGATCACAAACAGCTTGATCAGCGGAAACGAAGCCCTTGCCGACGCTGAATCCTGTTGTCACGCGCGCGCCTTCGGCGGCGGCCTCGCGATCAACTCCGGCTCGATCTCGAACAGCACGATCAGCGGCAACCGGGCCACCGCGAACGGCGGCTTTCCGCAAGCGTTCGGTGGCTTCTTCGGGGGCTTCATGGGGGGGGCGAGCCTGACGAGCGTCACGCTGGCAGACAACGGAACCGCGATCGTGGTGCGCACGGCGGCGAGCGGAACGAACAACGGCGGCGCCAACCTCGGCGGCTACGCCGAGCTCAGAAACACCCTGATCGCCGATCCGGTCGGCGGCCTCAGCTGCGGGGTGCCCGAGTCGAGCGAGACCCTCTTTGATCCGAGCGCCGAGCCGCCGCTCTCGGGCGGCAACAACTACGACGAAGACGGCTCATGTCAATTCGGGGCCGCGACGGATATCAGCGGGGGCGACGCGCTGCTGGGTCCGCTGGCCGACAACGGCGGGCCGACCCTCACGCACGAACTGCTCGCCGGAAGTCCGGCGATCGATGCCGGGACAAGCCTGGGCCTGACCACCGACCAGCGAGGCATGCCACGGCCGGTGCAGGTACTCGAGCCGACGACCGAGACTCCAGTTTTGCCGACCGCGCAGGCCTCGAAGGTGAACCCGAACGGCGGCGACGGCGCCGACATCGGGGCCTTCGAGCGCCAGGCGATCCCAGGGCCCGACCCGGTCCCCGATTCCGGACCCAACCCGGATCAGTCCTCCCGCAGGATCCACTACAGCCTGCGCTTCAAGTACATCGACAAGCACGGCGAGACGTTCGTCGTGGCCAGGGTCTTCTGTCACTCGGTCGGCTGCAACCTCGAGGGCAGCGGCAAGATCAAGATCCTTCCCTTCCCCGGACGCAAGGGAATCGACAGGAAAAGGGTCTTCAAGATCGGCGAAGCCGAGGGAGGCTTCTCGTATGTCGCGGGGCGCCAGGTCGCCGGGAAGCTTCGCTTCAAGGTTTCCCAGAGGACCGCCACCGCCGTCAAGAAGGCGATCGTCCACGGCGCCCGCGGGCGCGTTCGCGCGACCGTCAGCGTCACCGGCGCGAATCAGGTTCAGCCCGACGCCGTCAAGAAGCGCTTCCGCAACATCAAGTTGTTCGCCCGCTCGCGCGTCAACAAAAAAGACCGGAACTGAACCGGCGGCCGGCGGCACGCCGGCGACTACCATCAGGGCGATGCGTTCAGGGGCGCTTCGCGCCGGTTCGGGACTGTCGTTTGCAGTGGCGGCACTCGCCTGGCTTCTGCCTGCCGCCGCCGAGGCAACCTCGGTCAGCGTGTTCGGACCCAACACCCGATTCGGCTTTCCCGGTGAGGTTCACATCACGGGGACCAAGGGCCCGAACAGGATCAAGGTCGCCTACCAGGCGGCCCGGGGAGCCTTCGTGGTCACGGACACGAGCGGAATCAGCACGCAGAGCTGCGAGCGACTGGCGCGCACCCGCGTGCGCTGCGTAAGTCCGCCGCGCTCGTTCCTCAACATCGGGACCCGCGAAGGCAGCGACCGCGTGGCGATCGACCGCTCGGTGAGGACGGGCGCCGAAGTTCGGGGCGGCAGCGGAGACGACCTGATCATCGGAGGCAAGCTTGGCGACGATCTCTCCGGCGATGGCGGTGATGACGTCATACGGGGCAAGGGCGGAGACGACGACCTCGGCTCCCTGTTCGATCTAGGCCGCGACTCGTACTACGGGGGTGCCGGCAACGACGACATCGACGCTTCCGAAGAAGGTTCCGGACCCGATCTCGTGATCAACTGCGGAGGCGGCGTGATGGACGACGCATTCGTCGACCGCAAGCGCGACCCGAAGCCAAAGGGTTGCGAAGACGTGTTCGAGACCTAAGGCCTTCGGCCGGCCGGTCAGCCCAGACGCCGCTCAGCCTCGTCGGCCCCCTCGGCAAGGCGCTCCACGATGCGGGCGAATTCCTGGAAGCCCTCGTCGGTTGAGCCGTACTGGCCCTTCGCGTAGCGGGCGAAGACTCCCTCGAGAATGACGGCGAGCTTCCAGTAGCCGAGGGCGACGTAGAAGTCAAGCTGGGAGAGGTCCCGGCCGGTGCGCTCGCCGTAGCGTTCCTTGAGCTGCTCGCGCTTCGGGAACCCTGGGGCTGTCGTCGCCGGGTCGAAGAGCGGAATCAGCTCGTCGCCTTCCTGCGACCAGTAGACCATCAGCAGGCCGACGTCGGCCAGCGGGTCGCCCAGGGTGCAGAGCTCCCAGTCGACGACCGCTGCCACCTCCCCGCTGGGGCTGAGGATCATGTTGTCCAGGCGGTAATCGCCGTGGACGATCGTCGCCGGACCCTGCTCTGGAATCCGCGCCATCAGACGCTCGTGAACATCGTCAATCAGTGCAATCTCGCGTGTCTTCGACTTCTCCCACTGGCCGTACCAGCGGTGCAACGTGCGGGCGACGTACTCCTGCTTCTTGCCAAGCTCACCGAGGCCGGCGGCATCCGGGTCAACCGCGTGGATCGCCGCAAGCGTGTCGACGACGCGCTCTCCTATCGCCTGACGCTGCGACTCATCGAATGTCTCAGCCTCGGCGCGCGAGCGCAGGATCGGTCCGTCGACAAACCCCATCACGTAGAACGGCGCGTCGTTGACCGACTCGTCCTCGCAGATCCCGACGACGGGCGGTACCGGCACATCGGTCTCCTGCAGCGCCGCGATCACCCTGTGTTCGCGGCCCATATCGTGCGCCGAAGCGAGCCGTTCGCCCAGCGGCGGGCGCCGCAGCGCCCATGCGTTGCCGGCCGCATCTCGAACGGCGTAGGTCAGATTCGAGCGGCCACCGGCGATGCGCTCGTAGCGCAGCGGCGGCTCGAGCCCGGCGACACGCTCGGAAAGCCAGGCTTCGACGCCGGGCGGGTTGATCCCGTCCGGGACCTCGGAGGCCACGGTATCGCTAGGTTCCTCGCCGGACATCAACGCGGCAGCATATGGCCAACGACCCTTCCCATAACGCCTTGATCGTCGATTTCGGCGGCGTTTTGACGACCGACATCTGGTCGGCGTTCGCATCGTTCTGTGAGATCGAGAAACTCGACCCCGGGCTTATCAAGGACCTGTTCCGGGGCGACCCGCAGGCCCTGACGCTGCTGCGGGGCCTCGAAACCGGCGAAATCGAGGACGCCGATTTCGAGTCGCGGTTCGGTGGGTTGATTGGAGTGGCGGACACCGACGGCCTGATCACCCGGTTGTTCGCCGGGCTTAAGCCGGACGAGCGCATGGTGGCGGCGGTCGTCAAAGCCGGCGAGGGCGGGCTCAAGACAGGGCTGCTCAGCAACTCCTGGGGCACCGGCATCTATGACCGGGCTCCGCTGCAAATGTTCGACGCCGTCGTGATCTCGGGCGACGTAGGCCTGCACAAGCCGCAGCCGGAGATCTACCGGCTCGTCTGCGAGCGGCTGGGGATTGAGCCCGGCGAGGCCGTGTTCGTCGACGACCTGCGCGAGAACTGCGACGGAGCCGAGGCGGTCGGGATGGCGGCGGTGCTGCACCGCGGCGCAGACAAGACCGTGCCGCGACTCGAATCACTGCTGGGCGTCTCCCTCACCTGATGACACGCCGGCGCGGTTATGCGCCGGCGGCGATCAGGGCCACGCCGCCCAGAGCCACCGCGACCCCGACGAACTGGGGTCGGGCGAGCCGCTCGCCCAGGAACCGCCAGGCGAGCAGCACGGTGACCGCGGAGTACATCGAGCCACAAACGGCGACCACGGGCAGGAGCCCCTTCGTCGACGCCACCGCGTAGAGCGTATTGGCCATCACGTCGAGGAGACCGATCACTGCCAGCACGCCGAGCAGTTGGCCGCGCAGGCGAGGAATGGCCGGGCGCAGAGCCAGTGCCGCCGCGGCGAGCACGGTGACGCCGCCGGCCCGGGCGGCGACGATCGTCCAAGCGGCGTCGTGTTCCGCGGCATCGTCGATCAGCAAAAAGAAGAGGCCGAAACCAAGCGCGGCCAGAGCGGCGAGGCCGAGGCTGGCCCGGTTCGCGGTGCGCCACTCGGCGTCCGGCTCGCGAGCCACGAACAGAACTCCGGCCACCGCAAGGCACGCACCGGCGAACTGGATGGGCGCTGGCGTCTCCCCCATCGCGACCCCCCCTGCGACGGGAACGACGATGCCGAGCGCCCCGATCGTGGCGACGACGCTGACCGTCCCCAGCGCCATCCCCTTGTAGAAGGCACCGAGCGCTGCGAGGACCATCGCTCCTGCGAGTGCCGCCACCCCGAACTGGCCGGCCGACAGGCCGTCGCCTCCGAAAATCAGCGCGACAATCAGCGCCAGCATCGCGCCGATCGGCTGGCTTACGAGCAGAACAGAGAGCGCAGAGAAGCGGCGACTCTGGATTCCACCCAGAAAATCGGATACACCCCAGCAGACGCTGGCGCCGAGGCCGAGGACGATGCCAAGCATCGGCTGGTACTAGCCGCGCGCGTACTCGACCCGGACGGGCTTGCCCTTGATCTTGGTGCCGTCGAGCCTGTCCAGCGCCGTCTCGGCCTGCTCGGGATCAAGCTCGACGAACGAGAACCGCTCGAGGACGCGAATCGACTCGATCGAATCCTCTGGAATCACAGCACCTTCGACCAGCGCCCAGCGAATGTCTTCTTCGCTGAGGTCGCTGCGGCTTCCACGGTTGAGGAAGAGCTTGGCGCGGCCCCCGTCGGACTCGCCGTTGCCGTCGGCGCCGCCGTCCGGCGCGGCCTTCTCGGCCACGGCCTTCGCCTCCTCCTTGCGGTGCTCTCGCGGCCGCGGGGGCGGGGCGTGCTCGAGGCGCTCCTCGGGTGACTCCCAGGGATCGATCTTGATCCGGTTTTCGCGCTCGATCCGCTCGAGGTCCTCGCGCTGCGCGGGCGTCACGAAGGTGATTGCCCGGCCGGTGCGGCCAACCCGGCCGGTGCGGCCGATGCGATGCACGTATATCTCGGGGTTATTGGGAAGGTCGTAGTTGATGACGTGGGTGACGTGCTCGATGTCGATGCCGCGTGCGGCCACGTCGGTCGCAACGAGCAGGCGCAGGCGGTGATCCTTGAAAGCGATCATCACGCCGTCGCGCTGCCCCTGGCTGAGGTCTCCGTGCAGCGCCTTGCAGTTGAGCCCCTTATCGCGCAGGTCCCTGTCGAGCCGCGAAGTGCCGATCTTGGTGCGGCAGAAGATGATCGCCTGCTCGGGCTCCTCGGCCTTCAGCACCTCGATCAGCCGAGCGGTCTTCTCGCGCGCCGCAACCTCGACATAGGCCTGGGCGATCTTGTCGACCGTCAGCTTCTCCGGGGTGATCTGGATCGTCTCCGGGTGATACATCTGCGTCTCGGCGAGCCGGGCGATCGGCGGCGGCATCGTCGCCGAAAAAAGCGCCGTCTGGCGGCCCGACGGGCAGATTCGCAGGATCCGCTCGACGTCTTCGATGAAGCCGAGATCGAGCATCTCGTCGGCCTCGTCGAGAACCACGTACCGGGCCGCAGTCAGGACGAGAGCCTGGCGTTGCATCAGGTCCTTCATCCGCCCAACCGTGGCGACGACCACCTGGGCGCCGCCGCGCAGCTGGGCGCGCTGCGAGGCGATCGGCGCACCGCCGAAGACGGCGACGATTTCGAGGCCCTTGATGTGCTCGGCGTACGAGCGCAGCGCCTGAGTGACCTGGATGCAGAGCTCCCGCGTCGGGGTCAGGACGATCGCCTGGGTCTCGTCCGATTCGGGGTCGACGTATTGGAGCAAGGGCAGCCCAAAGGCGGCGGTCTTGCCGGTGCCGGTTTGAGCCTGGCCGATCACGTCACCGCCGCCCAGCAGCGCCGGAATCGCCCGCTCCTGGATCGGGGTCGGGTCCTCGTAGCCCAGCTCATCGAGGGCCTGCAGGATCTCAGGCTTGAGGCCAAGTTCGTTGAATTTCATGCTCATCTAGTTCCTGGGGTCCAGCAGCAGCTTGCCATGGGTGGCTCGTCCGGCCAGCTCGGTGTGTGCCCTTGCCGCCTCGGCCAGCGGGTAGACACCGCCGATTACAACCTCGAGCTCACCGGCGGCAATCGCGCTGAACAACTCCGCGATTCCCTCGCTGACGAGGTCCGGACGACGAAGCAAGTGTACGACCCAGAAGCCGACAACCGCGCGGCTGGTCTTCATCAGCGCTCCCGAGCGCACCTCGTTCTGTTCCCGCGAGGCGATTCCATAGGTGACAAGGCGCCCAAACGGCGCCAGCGCCGCCAGGCTCGCATCGAACGCCGGGCCCCCCGCCATCTCGAGCACGATGTCGACCTGCTCGCCGCCGTTGGCCTCGAGCAGCGCGGCCTGGAGATCTTCAGTGCGAGAGTCGATCGTGGCGTCGGCTCCGAGCCGGGCCGCAAGTTCGCGCTTTTCCTCGCTTGAAGCCAGCGCGATGACGCGGCCCGCCCCCATGCGCTTTGCGAGCTGGACCGCAAGCGTTCCGGTTCCGCCGGCAGCTGCGTGAACGACGACGCTCTCTCCGGGCGCAAGGCGCCCTGAGACCGCCAGAATCGTGCGCGCGGTCAGCCCCTGGATCAGCACCGCCGCCGCCTGCGCGTCACTGACCCCATCGGGAATAGGCACCAGTTCGCTCTCGCGAGCGACGACCCGCTCGCAGTAGCCCCCGTTTCGAATCAGCGCCGCGACGCGCCGACCATCCTCGGTAGTGCCCGCGATCTCCCCGCTGCCCGGGATGAACGGCAACTCGGCCTTGGCGATGTACTCGTTCTTCGTCTGGTGCGTATCGGCGAAGTTGATGCCGGCCCGCGTCACCTGCACGACGGTCTCACCATCGCCAGGCTCCGGATCGGGCAGCTCCACCAGCTCGAGCACCTCGGGACCGCCGAATTCACGTACCTGGATCGCGCGCATGATCGCGACAGTCTGACGAGCAACCCGCGTCAGATTTCCGAGTCCGGCCGCATCTCGGTGAAGACGGCGGTCGGTTCGGTCCTCCTGCCCGCGAGGTCATCGGCGATCACGTGGGTGACCGCGTTGATCAGTGCCAGGTGGGTGAAGGCCTGGGGGTAGTTGCCGAGCTGCTCGCCGCTGCGAGAGTCGATCTCTTCGGAGAAGAGGTTCAGGTCGCCGGCGAAGGCGAGCAGCTGGGTACAGAGAGCCTTGGCGCGCTCACGCTCGCCGATCTCGGACAGGGCCGAAACCAGCCAGAACGAGCAGATCGCGAAGCTGCCTTCGCGCTGACCGCCGAGCCCGTCGTCCGTAGCTTCGGGCAGATAGCGCAGGACGAGGCCGTCCTCGGTGAGTTCATCGGCGATCGCGTCGACGGTGGTCTTGACCCGCGGGTCATCGGCCGGTAGGAAGCGCACAAGGGGGACCAGCAGCGTCGAGGCATCGAGGGCATCCGTCTCGTAGTGCTGGCGGAAGACGCCCCGATCGGAAACTCCGTTGGCGAGCATCTCGGCCTTGATCTCATCGGCCTCGGCGTTCCAGCGAGCCGCCAGCTCGCCTTCGCCTCGATCCTCGGCGAGACGGGCACCGCGGTCGAGGGCCACCCAGCAATAGAGCTTCGAGGAGACGTAGTGCCGTGGTTCACCACGCGCCTCCCAAATGCCCTGGTCGGGCAGGCGCCAGGCGGCGGTTGCGTGGATGACCTGATCCCGTGCGACCTGCCAGAGCTCATCGGTGAGCTCGCCGCTCGCCTTGGCGTGCACGTAGATCGCGTCAAGCAGCACGCCGAAAACGTCGTTCTGCCGCTGTTCGAAGGCGGCGTTGCCGATCCGCACCGGCTTCGAGTCACGGTAGCCGCCGAGCCAGTCGAGGGTGTGCTCGGGAAGCTCGTGCTCTCCGCCGATCCCGAACATGATCTGTGCCTCGGGCCCGCGACCGGCACAGAGCTGGGCGGCGAACTCGAGGAATTCGCGCGCCTCGGTGTCGAAGCCGAGCACGTGCAGCGCCCAGAGCGCAAACGTCGTATCGCGCACCCAGGTGAACCTGTAGTCCCAGTTGCGACTGCCGCCGATCGTTTCCGGCAGCGAGGTCGTCGCGGCGGCAACCATCGCGCCGCTCGGGGCGTAGGTCAGACCCTTGAGCGTCAGGGCGGAGCGCTGCAGGTGGATCCGCCAGGGGTGGTCGGGGAAGCTGCCGAGCTCGAGCCAGCGGCGCCAGAAGTGCTGGGTGCCCGCGACCATCGAGAACGCCTCCTCGACGTCGGCCGGACCCTCGAGGTCCGGTCCGAAGCTGAGCGCGCAGAAGGCGCTGTTTCCGACCTCGACCGAACCCCTGCCGACGGCGACATCGCCCTGGAGGGAGAGGTCGAAGTCCGCGCTGAGGCGAAAACGCTGCCCGCCGGGATCGGCGTCGGCGACGAGCGCGCCGTCGTCCTCGGTCCAGACGGCTGAGGAAACGGCGTACTCGAAGCCGGGCTTGCAGCGCAGCTCGAGCTCGACGGTCCCGTGGTTGCAGGTCGCAGCCCTGACGAGGATCCCGCGGGCGTCGCCGGCGCCGTGCGGCCGGCCGGCCGGGGCCCGCAGCACCAGCGCGTCGAACACCGTCAGCCAGCCGTCGTCCGTCATCCACGTCGTTTCGAGGACATTTGTTCCCGGTACGTAGCGGCGGGCGACCGGAACGGTCAGGTTCGCCGGGCCGAAGCGGAATGAGCCAGCCTTGCGATCCAGCAACGCGGCGAAGATCGAGGGTGAGTCAAAGCGCGGCAAGCACATCCACTCGACCGAGCCGTCGGCGGCGACGAGCGCACCCGTGTGGCAGTCCGAGAGGTAGGCGTAGGAGCCGATCGGCGGGAAGTCGGTGACCGCGATCGCAGCCTCGTCCTCACTCATGAGGCGGAACGCTATTCGACCCTCGTAGGATGCGCGACCTGAATGGCTCTAACTGTGGTCGGATCAATCGCTTTTGACTCCGTGCGCACCCCCTTCGGGGAGCGCGAGCGGATGCTCGGCGGCTCGGCCGTTCACTTTGCCCTGGCCGCAAGCTTCTTCACCGAGGTTCGGGTTGTCGGTCCCGTCGGTGACGACTTCGGGGAGGCTGAACTGACTGTGCTGTGCGACCGTGGCGTGATCACCGACGACATCGAGCACGTCGAGGGCGGGCAGACCTTCTTCTGGCGCGGCCACTACGACCACGACATCAACGTCGCCCACACCGACGACACGCAGCTCAACGTCTTCGCCGAGTTCGAGCCGAAGCTCTCAGAGGCCTCCCGCTCGTCGGAGATGCTCTTCCTCGGCAACATCCAGCCCGACCTGCAGCGCGGCGTTCGCGCCCAGTCATCGGCCGGGTTCGCGGCCCTTGATTCGATGAACCTCTGGATCGACATCGCGCGCGACTCACTCGTCGCCGCGATCGGAGAGGTCGACTGCCTGCTGCTCAACGACGCGGAGCTGCGGATGCTGACCGGGGAGCCGAATCTCGCCCGCGCCGCCCGCGCCGTGATGGAGATGGGTCCGAGCGTCGTCGTCGCCAAGCGCGGCGAGTACGGCGCAGCGATGTTCACGGCCGAGGGATTCTTCGCGATCCCCGGCCTGCCGCTCGAGGACGTCCGCGACCCGACGGGCGCCGGTGACAGCTTCGCCGGCGGCTTCCTCGGCTACCTGGACGCCCGCCGCGCCGAAGACGGCGGCCACGACGCCCGCACGCTGCGCCAGGCGATGGCCTACGGAACGGCGATGGCCTCCTTCAACGTCGAGGACTTCGGAACGGAGCGTGTCAGCAAGCTGGGACCCCAGGAGATCGCCGGCCGCCTGCGTGAGTTGCGCGAACTGACCCATTTCGACGAGAGTCCGCCGCCGAGCAATTCGTGAAGATTCCCCAGCGGAACCGGGTCCGATCGCGGCCAGGTGGGATACTGGGAGCACAGATAACGACCTGGCAAGCACCCATCGGGAGGTGAGCGTGGCGACAGAGCAGACGATCGACGAAGGAACGGGCGCGGACAAGGCGAGCGTGAACGGCGCCACCAAGGACACGCTCAGCGTTACCGACAACCGCACGGGCCGCAGCTACGAGCTCGAAATCAACGACGACACAATCAAGGCGCTCGATCTGCGCCAGATCAAAGTCAACGATGACGACTTCGGGATGATGACCTACGACCCCGCGTTCACGAACACGGCGTCCTGCCGGTCGGCGATCACCTATATCGACGGTGATAAGGGCATCCTCCAGCACCGCGGAATCCCGATCGAGCAGCTCTGCGAGCACTCGAGCTTCGTCGAGGTCGCGTACCTGCTGATCTTCGGCGAGCTGCCGACGGAGCAGCAGCTCGAGCGCTGGGTCTACGACATCACCCATCACACCTTCGTCCACGAGGACATCAAGCACCTGATGGAGACCTTCCGCTACGACGCGCATCCGATGGGAATGTTGCTGTCGGGAGTCGGTGCGCTTTCGACCTTTTACCCGGCGTCGAAGGAGATCGACGACCCCGAGGAGCGCTACATGGCGGCGATCAGGCTGATCGCGAAGATGCCGACCCTGGCTGCGTTCGCCTACCGGCACAACATGGGCCTGCCCTACGTCTATCCGGACAACGACCTCTGGTATCCCGGCAACTTTTTGGGGATGCTGTTCAAGAAGACCGAGCTCAAGTACGAGCCCGATCAGCGCCTGCTGCGCGCGCTCGACGTCCTTTTCATCCTGCACGCCGACCACGAGCAAAATTGCTCCACCAATGCGGTGCGTGCCGTCGGCTCCTCCCAGGTCGATCCCTACTCCGCCGTCGCGGCGGGTGTTGCAGCGCTCTACGGCCCGCTGCACGGCGGCGCCAACGAGGCGGTCCTGCGGATGCTGCGCCGGATCGATGCGACCGAGAACATCCCCGACTTCCTCGAGGGCGTCAAGAAGCGCGAGGAGAAACTGATGGGCTTCGGGCACCGGGTCTACAAGAACTACGACCCGCGGGCACGGATCATCAAGAAGAACGTCGACGAGGTGCTCGAGGCCACCGGCTACAACCCGCTGCTCGACATCGCCGTCGAGCTCGAGAAGCGGGCCCTCGACGACGAATTCTTCACCTCCCGCAAGCTCTACCCGAACGTCGACTTCTACTCCGGGCTGATCTACGAGGCGCTGCAGATCCCGGCCGACATGTTCACCGTGATCTTCGCGATCCCCCGTACCGCGGGCTGGATCTCCCAGTGGCTCGAGATGATCGACGACCCCGAGCAGAAGATCGCCCGCCCGCGCCAGGTCTACACCGGCGAGCGCGATGTCGACTACACGCCGCTGTCGGAGCGCGGCGACGCCGAGAAGATCACCGGCCCGCCTGCGCGGCGGCCGAAGTTCCCAAGGCGCGGGGCGTAGGGCGAAACACACCGACGCCGGCGCGCCGAACTCGGTCTGGGGCGGGGGGCACAGCAGCCGGAAATAAGTAACGTCGAGCCCGTGGCAACCTACAAGCTGACCATCCGTCGCGGGCCCAAGGTCTCGCGTGAGAAGTACGAAAAGCGGGCGGATGCGATCGCGGCCCTGGAAACGCAGGCTCGGTCGGTGATCGACGAAGGCGGACTGGAGACTGTGCAGATGATCAGGACCTTCGAGCCGGGCGACCGAGTCGCCGCGCGCCTCGAGATCTCCAAAGGCGGCTGGATGGGAAACACCGCCGGGGTCGACGTGATGGGCGACGGGCGCGTGGTTGCCTTCACAGGTGGAGTACTGCGAAAGCCCCTGGAGCCGAAGCCGAGCGAAACCCCGTATGACGCGGTCCGCCGGGTGATCTGATGGCCGAGGCTCAGACGGACGGCAGCGAGCCGATCGGTCGCCGGGTCCAGCTACCCGCCGGCGCGGAGACTCCGATCACCGTCTACATCAACGGGATCGCCCAGACCGACGGCAGTGATTACAAGGTTGTCGGCAGCCAGGTCGTGTTCGCCCGGCCGATCGTCAAGGAAAAGGTCAGCCGAGCGCGCTGGATCGCGATGTTCCTCGGCCTCTTCGGCAGCTACGGGCGCAACGAGACGATCGACATCGAGTACACGCGCGGCGCCAAGACCGAGCTGGCGAGCGACGTGTCCGTCATTCCGGACTGACCGCCGTGGGCCGCAAGGCCACGCCGGCCAGGAACTGGGCCTCGGCGGCACGGTAGCTGGCCCAGGCCTGCTCGGTCACGGGGCAGTGCGGCCAGTGCGACGCGGGTGCTCCCTGTTCGAAGAGGTGCCAGACCACCTCCCCCCCTGCTGCGACGACGCCGTCGGCAAGCGCCTTCTGATGGCGCGGGGCGATGAAGACGTCACATTTCGCCGCGGCGAGGAAGATCGGTTCGTCCAGGTCAGCGAGGTGACGAATCGGGCTCAGCGCGGCCAGGCGCCGCTTACCGAAGGCGTCGATTGCCAGCTCCCGGGCGGCCTGCGATCTCGGGCGGTCGCCCCAGCGGGCAAGATCTGGCGGGCCGCCGACGTCGAGTACGCAGTCGAAGTCGTCGCGCCGCACGGACACCATCAGCGCCAGTTGCGCCCCGGAAGACTGGCCGCCGACGCAGAGCGGCAGGCCAGCGAACCGGTCCCGCACCTTGTCGTAGACGCGAAGGCCCCTGCGCAAGATGTGGCGAGCGCCGTTGAAGGCCAGGTTCACGACATGCAAGCCCTGTCTGTTGAGGGCCTCGATCCACTCAGCGTCGTCGGCGTCGGCCTGCTCAACGGTGCGCTCCCGCCAGCCGTTGCTCGGAAAGATGAGCACGACTCCCGCGGGTGAGCCGGCCGGGGGATGCGGGCTGCGCTGAAACGACGTCGCGAACGCCTCGGCCGCAAGCACCACGGAGCAGACACCCGCAAGCGCAAGCGCAGCAACGACCCGCTCCCGAAGACCCGCCATCCGTCGAAGCGTAGTGACGGCGCGTCTAGCCCATACCGGCCAGCGCGGCAACGCGATCGCGGTGCCGGCGCGAGCTTCCGAGCAACTCAGAGCCGACCTTCGCCCGCTTGAGCAGGAAGTGCAGGTCGTGCTCCCAGGTGAAGCCGATCCCGCCAAGGGTCTGCAGCGCATTGTGGGTGACGCTGGTGGCCGCGTCCGACGCCCTGGCCTTGACCATCGACGCCGCCAGCGGCAGCGATTCGGGTTGTGCGTCGCCACACCAGGCGGCGTAGTAGAGGAGCGAGCGCGCCTCCTCGACGTCCCAGAGCATCTCCGCGAGCCGATGCGAGACCGCCTGGTAGGCGCCGATCGGCCGCCCGAACTGCTCGCGCTCCTTGGCGTAGTCGATCGCCATGTCGAGGGCTCGTTGGGCGATCCCCACGAGCTCGGCCGACATGGCCACGATTATCTTGTCGACCGCCGAGGCGACATCGCCGGGCAGCGCCTCGCCGCCCTCGGCGCTGGCACGGAAGTAGGCACGGGTGCGGTCGATCAGATCGAGCTCGTCGAGCGTCACGTCGGCGGCCTCGAGCAGGCGCGCACCGTCGCCGTCATTGAGCACGATCACGGCGGCGCCGCCGGCGGCCCCAACGATCGGCTGCTCGCCTTCCGTGAATGCTGCCGCACCGCGCTCCTGTCCGGACGCGATCCCAGGCAACCAGCGAGCCTTCTGCTCGTCGGAACCGGCTGTTTCGATCAGCAATCCCGCCGCGGCGTTTGAGATGAACGGGCTCGGCGCGAGCGCGTAGCCCATCTCCTCCTGAATGATGACCAGCTCGACCAACCCCAGCCCTTGACCGCCATTTTCCTCGGCGATCGCGATTCCGGGCCAGTCCAGTTCGCAGATCTGAACCCAGAGGTCATCGTCGTATGGATTGCTGGACTCGGCCAGGGCGCGCACCTTTTCCGGCGTGAAGCGGCTGGCCAGGAAGTTGTGCGCCGTCGACTTGATCTCGCGCTGCTCGTCGTTGAAATCGAATTCCATGACGCCTCAGCGAAGCTTGGGTAGGCCGAGCACGCGCTCGGCGACGATGTTCTTGAGCACGTCCGAGGTCCCGCCCTCGATCGAGTTGGCGCGCGAGCGCAGGAAGCGGTACGACCACATCGAGTCCTTGGCGAGCGCATCCGCGCCGCCGACTTCGATCGCGAGTTCGGTCAGCGCCTGGTTGGTGGACGACCACTGCAGCTTCGCGATCGAGCCCTCGGGCCCGGGGATGCCGACCTTCATCGTCTGGGTCAGCGCCCGCATCGCCCCCAGCCGCAGGCCCTCAATCCCGATCTTCAGACGCGCGACCTTGTCGCGCACGATCGGGTCGTCGGCCACGCCCCGCTCCTTGGCAAACTCGATCAGTTCGTCCAGCGCCGTGGAGAGACCGAGCGCCGCAGAGGCCCCAAGCCCCGCTCGCTCGTTCATCAGCGTCGTGATCGCGACCATCCAGCCGTTGCCTTCGCCGCCGACGATGTTCTCGTCGGGGATGTAGGCGTTCTCGATGAAGAGCTCGTTGAATTCAGGCTCACCCGTGATCTGGACCAGCGGCCGGACCTCCACCTCGTCCTGCTCCATGTCCATCAGGAAGTAGGTGAGGCCCTTGTGCTTGGGGGCCTCCTGATCGGTGCGGGCGACGAGCATGCACCACTTTGCCTCATGCGCAAGCGTTGTCCAGACCTTCTGGCCGGTGACCCTCCAACCGCCGTTCTCCTTGACCGCGCGGGTCTTAAGCGAGGCGAGGTCCGAGCCCGACTCCGGCTCGGAGAACCCCTGGCACCAGATCTCCTCACCGGAAAGGATCGGGTCGAGGTAGCGCTCCTTCTGCTCCTCCGTGCCGTGGGCGATCACGACCGGTCCGCCCATCACGAGGCCGAGCACGTTGGCCGGGCGCGGGACCTTGGCACGAGCCATCTCCTCGGACGCGATCGACTGCTCGATCAACGTCGCCCCGCGGCCGCCGTACTCCTTGGGCCAGGAGATGCCCGCCCAGCCGCCGGCGTGAAGCTTTTTCTGCCACCCGCGCTGGAACTCGAACTCGGCCTGATCGCCGGTAGGGCTCGGCCCAGGGTGATTGGCCTCCAGCCAGGCTCGGATCTCGTCCCGGAAAGCCTGCTCTTCTGTGGTCAGCGAGAGGTCCACGCGGCCCGGAAGACTACCCGGCCGTGGCGGCGCGGGCTCGCTCGCAGGCGGTCCTGTCCATCGCAGCCAGGGATTCGGCGAGCCAGGTGGTGAAGTAGCGCTTACCGACAAGTGCGTCGAAAGCGCGGTGGCCGAGGCTCGTGGGATCCATTCCCGCCCGGGCGTCGACGAACGTTCCACCCTGGGCGTCCGTGAGCGCGAGCTGGAAGAAGGTGCCGGTGTTGAGGCAGCGGATCCTGAGCTCGCTCGGGTCGTCGAAGCGGTCGATGAACATTTTCATCTCGTCCTTGCCGAAGGGCGTCTTCACGACCTCGCGGTAGGTGCAGGCCTCGCCGATTCCTTCGCACTCGATATCGATCACGCGCGGCCACCATTCGGCGTGGTGCTCGATGTCGGCGATCAACTTCCAGACGGTGCCCTTTGGGGCGTCGATCCAGACCTGCTGGCGCGACTCGGACATGCGCCTATTCTGACAACCCTCGCGGAGCGCGCGCCCGTGAGCTGCGGCGGCCTCAGTCGAAGACGTACAGCATCAGCAGCGCCATCGCGACCCAGGCGATCCCCGCGAAGATCATGCCCGCGTCGCGGGTGAGGATCTCTGCCGTCGAGCGCGTGTCCTTGCGGTCGTAGATCAGGTAGAGGTAGCGAAAGATCCCGTAGACGACCGGCGGGGCGGTCGCCAGCATGCGACTGCCGATGAAGGGGCTGTCGACGGCATAGATCGCGTAGCTCATGATCGCCGCGGCGGTGACCATCGCGATCATCTGGTCGAGGAAGGGCAGCGAGTAGTGCTCGAGCACCGGTCGCGTGTCGCCGGGGTCGACATCAGCCTCCTCGAGCATCGCCTCCTGGCGGCGCTTGGTGAAGCCGAGGAAGAGCGCCAGCATCGCCGTGCAGACGAGCAGCCACTCCGAGGCCTGGGCTCCGACGGCGACGGCGCCGGCCACGACGCGCAGGATGAAGAGCCCCGCGATCGTCATCACGTCGACGATCACGAGGCGCTTGAGGACGAGGGAGTAGGCGGCGGTGGAGACGCCGTAGGCGGCGACCAGGCCCGCGACCTCGGGGTCGACCGCCAGTCCAAGTGCGATTGCGGCGATGGCCAGGAGAATCCCGACCGTCGTTGCCAGGCCGATGCTGAGCTCCCCCGCAGCGATCGGGCGGAAGCGCTTCTCACCGTGGCGGCGGTCGAACTCGACGTCGTGGATGTCGTTGAGCAGGTAACCGGCGCTCGAGATCGCGCAGAACGCGGCGAAGGTGACCAGCGCGTCGGCGACAGCGCCCGAATCGTCGAACTGCTTGGAGAAGATCAGGCCCGCGAAGACGAGCACGTTCTTGATCCACTCGCCCGGCCGGCAGGCGACGACGAGCGCAGCCAAGGGCGAGCGCCGCGAACGCACGCGGACGGGATCCTCTGGCCTGGCGGTCAGGGTCTCCATGCGTTGGAGGGTACGACGCGCGCGAGCCCCTTCCAGCATGGATGCGACCACCCGGTCGCCGCTCAGGGGTCGATCAAAACCCCGGGGTTGAGGATCCCACCCGGGTCGACCGCCGCCTTCGCACCTCGCAGCGCCTCGGCAAAAGCGTCCGGGCGCTGACGGTCGTACCAAGGGCGATGATCTCTTCCCACCGCGTGGTGGTGGGTGATCGTGCCGCCGGCCTCGATCAACGCATCAGACGCGGCCGCCTTGATCGCATCCCACTGCTCGAGCTCGGAGCCGCGACGGGCGGGCGCGAGCACGGTGAAGTACGGGGCCGGGCCGTCCGGGTAGATGTGAGTGAAGCGGCAGGAGAGCAGCGGCGCGCCCGGGCCCTCGGCGGGGGCGCCCGTGGCCTCAGCGATCGCGGCCGCGGTGCTTTCCATCACCGAAGCGTGAAACTCGGCGAAGCGATCCCAGGTGATCGCGGTCTCGAACGTCTCTGAGATGACGCCGCAGGCGACGAGCGTGTCGCGCAGGTAGGGCGCGGCGAGAAACGCCTGGCGCCAGGCGTCTACGGAGTCGCCTCCGTCTCCCGCGGGGGCGTGAAGCACCCCCGAGGGGTCAGACCCCGAGGGGTCAGACCCCGGCTTTCGTTTGCCCTTGATCTCGCCCGGCTGTCCGCCGTGGCCGCGCGTGATCTCGATCGCCACCGCGAGGGGCTCGTCGACCGGGTGATGGGCGGACTCGAAGCCGAGCACGAGCACGCTTGTGGACCCGTCACCGGCTCCCGTCAAGCCGGCTTCGGCGGCGTCGAGCAGGCGGCAGTTGGCCGGGTTGAGGCCTGACTGCGAGAGCTCTCGGACAGCCTCGGCGGCCGTCTGGAAGTCCGCGAATCCGACTCCGCAGGAGAGCTTGTAGGTGGGGCGAGCCTGGAGACGCACCCAGGCCTCGGTGACGACGCCGAGTATTCCCTCGGAACCGATCAGCATCCGGTCGGGGCTGGGGCCCGCGCCCGAGCCCGGCAGCCGGCGGCTCTCCCACTCACCGCTGGGGGTGATCGCGCGGACCGACTCGACGAAGTCGTCGATGTGCGTGTGCAGCGTGGCGTAGTGCCCGCCGGCACGGGTGACGATCCAGCCGCCGAGCGTCGAGTACTCAAACGATTGCGGGAAATGGCGCAGCGTCAAGCCGCTGCCGCGGAGCTGATCCTCGAGGTCGGGGCCGAGGGCGCCGGCCTGGATGCGTGCCGTGCGCGAGATGTGGTCGACCTCGAGCACCTGGTCGAGCGCCCGTAGGTCGATGCTGATCGCGCCGGGGTACTCCCGCGGCAGCCTCGGTTCGATGCCGCCGCAAACGCTGGTTCCACCGCCGTAGGGGATTGCCGCCAGCCCTTCCTCGGAGCACCACGCCAGCAACGCCTCGACCTCGGTCTCGTCGCGTGGCCTGGCGACGAGGTCCACAGGGTTGTCAATCTGGCCGCGAAAGCCTCGGACGATGTCGCGGTAGGCCTTGCCGAGCGAGTGGGAGACGCGCTCGTGGGGGTCTTCGGTGACTATCGCAGCCAGCGACGCGGGCGGGCTTACCCGCGGCGCGGGAAGCTCGATCGCTTCAAGCGGGGCCGGCTCCTCGATCTCGCTGACCTCGAACCCGAGCCGGTCGTGCACGGCCTTTGCCGCGGCCTCGAGCCCGCCACGATCCGGCTGCTGGTCCTCCCAGCCCCAGCCCCAGTGCTTGCGGCGGCGAGTCAGGTGTCCCCCTCGGGATGGGCACCTTCAAGTGCCTGCAAATCGGCACGATCGAGATGGCGGTCGGCCGCACTCTTCATCGCCCCGAAACTGTAGTCCTCGGCGCGCCTACCAGTGAACGCCGCGCATCAGGTGCGCGAAGGCCACTCCCTCGGTCGAGACGTCCTCCTCCTTGGCCTCGGGCTTCGCCTCCTCGCCGGCCGCGAGCGCCTGCTTCTCCTTGCCGCGCGCGGCCTTCGAGTCGGGGAAGAGCTTGAAGCCCGTGTTGAGCACCGAGTCCGAGACCTTCGGGGCCAGTGAGTAGAGCACCTCGCCGAAGGTGCCGAGGCGGGTCGCGACCTTCTTCTGCTTGGTGATCATCGCGCCGGTGATCATGTCCGCGGCCTCCTCCGGCGAGCTCGTCGGGAAGGCGTCGTACATCTTTGTCGGGGCGATCATCGGCGTCCGCACCAGCGGCATGTGGATCGTCGTGATGTGGACGCCGTCCTCGATCACCTCGGAGCCGATGCAACGCGAGAAGGCGTCAAGCGCGGACTTCGAGGCGACGTAGGCGGAGAAGCGCGGCGTGTTGGTCTGCACGCCGATCGAGCTGATGTTGATGATGTGGCCGCCCTTGCGCTCACGCATCCCGGGCAGCAGCTTCAAAATCAGCTTCAGCGAGCCGAAGTAGTTGAGCTGCATGGTCCGCTCGAAGTCGTGGAAGCGGTCGTAGGAGAGCGCGATCGAACGCCGGATCGAGCGGCCGGCGTTGTTGACGAGGATGTCCACCCCGCCGTGCTGGGCGATCACCTCGTCGGCCATGCGCTCGATGTCATCGAGGTCGGAGAGGTCACACTGGTGGATGTGCGCCTCGCCCCCGCGCTGCTCGATCTCAACCTTGGTCTCCTCGAGCTTCTCCGGGGTGCGCGCGACGAGCAGCACGATCGCGCCGGCCTCGCCGACGTCGAGCGCGGCCGCCTTACCGATCCCCGACGATGCGCCGGTGATCATCACGCGCTTGCCGGAGATCGCGCCAGCCAGCGAGCGATCCTTGAAGAGGTCGGGATCGAGGTTTCGCTCCCAGTAGTCCCAGATCTTGTCTGCGTAGGTCTCCAGCGGCGGCACCGCGATGCCGGAACCCTCGAGCGCAGCCTGCGCCTCGCGACAGTCGAACCTGGTCGGGTAGTCGACGTAGGTCAGCACTGAGCGCGGGATGCCGAGGTCGCCGAGCACCGTGTCGGTGATCCGCTTGACGGGCGGCAGGCTGGCGAGCCCGGCGCGGGCCGGCGCCGGGATCATCTCGAACATCTTCGGATCGAGCCGCAGGCCCATCTGCGGAGCGTGGGCACCGCGGGCGAACAGGTTGATCGCCTGGCCCGCGGTCTTCGGATTCGGGTCGGTCAGGTGGAAGGCCTTGCCGTCGAGACCGTCGAGGTGGGCGATCTGGTCCATCGCCGCGACCACGTAGTCGACCGGGACGATGTTGATCTCCTTGCCCTCGACACCGAGCGTCGGCATCCACTGAGGGAGGGCGTTCCGCAGGCGCTGGATCAGCTTGAAGAAGTAATACGGACCGTCGATCTTGTCGATCTCACCGGTTTCGGAGTGGCCGACGACGATCCCGGGCCGGTATACGCGCCAGGGCCGCGAGCACTCGTTGCGAACAACCCCCTCGGAGTCGTGCTTGGTGCGGAAGTAGGGGTGGGTGTCGAGGTCCTGGGCCTCATCGAACATCGACTCGTGGAAGGTGCCTTTGAAGAGGCCGGCGGCGGCGATCGAGCTGACCATGTGGACGCGGCCCGCCTCGACGGCCTCAGCGAGCTCGACCATGTGGCGCGTGCCCTCGATGTTGGCGACCTGCTGGGACTCGGCATCGGCGGTCATGTCGTAGATCGCGGCCAGGTGGAAGAGGTGGTCGACGCTCTGCAGCTGGGCGAGGTCGGAGTCGGAGACGCCGAGCTTCGGCTGCGAGAGGTCGCCGACGACCGGCACGATGCGGCCTTCCTCTGCTCCCCAGCCTGCTATCAGCTCTTCGAGGCGGCCCCGAGAGCCTTCGCGCACGAGTAGGTAGATGGTTCCCTCGCGCCCGAGCAGCCGCTCGACGAGGTTGCGCCCGATGAAGCCCGTTGCACCCGTGACGAAATAACTCATTTGCTTCTCCTCTAGCAGCTGAAGATGCCCGCAGTTTGCGGCTGATCCAATCCTTCCCGTGACCCTACACGTGCGCCTTTGAAAGTTCAGGGATGCCCCCTGATGCGAGCAACTCCACGCTCAGCGATGGTCGTGCTGCACACCACCCGAGGAGTCACTGATGAGTCAAGCCGGAACATTCACATCGATCGCAAGCTCCACCCTCGCCGCGGTTTCGGCGATGTTCCTCTGCCCGGTCGGGGCGAACCCGGCAACGGAACTGCTGCGCGGCGCCGATCAGGCTGGGGGAAGGCGCCAGCCGCGCAGGGGCGAAGGGCGGCGGCCGTGAAGCCCTCGCTCGACCGCAACGCCGCCGTGGCGAAGACCTTCGTCGAGGCCCTCAACAGCCGCGATCTCGACGATTTCCTGTCGGTGCTCGCCGATGACGTCGAGCTGCGCACCTTCAAGGGCGTCAAGCGGGGCCGTCGCGCCGCCGCGGAGTGGTTCGACCGCCCCCTCGACCACCTGGAACTCGAGTTCACTGACGTGAACCTGATCGTGACCGGCGACCGCGTTGTCGGCAACGGGTTGGCGCGGTTCACCTGGAAAGAGACCGGGGACCTCGCGGAGGAAGCGGCCGCGTCGGCCGTCTGGGAGATCGAGGACGGGCTGGTGCGGCGCTGGGAGGCGTTTTCCGAGTACATGGATGCGCTTCGCCACGCCGGGGTGCTTTCCGAAGCGGCTTGAGCGATACGGTCGCGTTGTGACCGAGACTCGGGCAGGTCTTCTCGAACGCGGACGAGAGCTCGACGAGATCGCGGCGGCCGTCGCCGGGGCGGCTGCAGGGCGCGGAGCCGTAGTCCTGATCGAGGGTGAAGCGGGGATCGGCAAGACGAGCTTGCTCAACGATGCGGTGGATCGTGGCGCCGCCGCGGGGCTGACCCCACTGAACGCGCGGGGATCGCAACTGGAGCGCGATTTCGCCTTCGGGGTCGTCCGCCAACTCATTCAGAAACCGGTTGCTGAGCTCGCCGAGGACAAGCGCCGGGAGGCGCTCTCCGGTGCCGCCGCGCTGGCCGGCTCGCTGCTGACCGATGGCACAGCTGACCAGACGAACCGCAATCCAGACATGTTTTCGCTCCTGCACGGCCTGCACTGGCTGTGCGCGAACCTCGCCGTAACCCAACCACTGCTGCTCGCCGTCGACGACGTCCAGTGGTCCGACGAGAACTCGCTGCGGTTTCTCGTCTACCTCGGCGGCCGCATCGAGGATCTTCCTGTGCTGGTTGTGGCGACCCTGCGCACGGGGGAGCCCGATTCGCCTGACGAGCTGCTCAGGGAACTGCGGCTTCAGCCGGCGTCGACGTCCATCCGGCCGGAGAACCTGACGCTCGACGCAACGGTCAGCATCGTGCGAGGGAGGATCAGTGATGATGCCGAGCCGGCGTTCTGCGCGGCCTGCCACGAGAGCACCGCCGGAAATCCGCTGCTGCTGGCGGAGCTTGTGCGGGCGCTGGAGCTGGAGCGGGTGGCACCGGTCAAGGAGGGCGCCTCGCGAGTGCTTGAGATCGGCGCCAAAGGCGTGCCCGACCGCCTGCTCGCGCGGATCACGCAACTCTCGCCGGAGGCGCTCGAGGTCGCCCGGGCGGTGGCGACCCTCGAGCCGCAGGCGACAATGAGACGCACGGCGTCATTGGCCTCGCTTAACGGCGACGCAGCGGCCGCTGCCGCGCATGCCCTCGTGGAGGCAGGAGTTTTTGCAGACACCGATCCGCTGGGCTTCGTGCATCCCCTGCTTCGCTCGGCGGTGGAGGGGGCGATGACGGTTCCTCAGCGAGACCGCTTGGCTGTGCGCGGTGCCGAAGTGCACCGGGAGGACGGCAGCCCACCTCAGGTTGTTGCTTCGCACCTGCTGAAGACCCACGGGGAACCACCTGACTGGGCCGTCGAGGCGCTGACATCAGCCGCCGATGAGGCGATGTCCCGTGGAGCGCCCGAAGCCGCCGTGACGTACCTGCGGCGGGCCGTTGAGCTCGCGACCGGCCCGGAGACGAGCCGGGTCCGATGGGCGCTTGGCAGCGCCCTGCTGCGAGCGACGGATGCCGAGGGCGTCGAGATCCTGCTCGCCGAGCGCGCGGCATCCGACGATGTGGTGGCCAGGGCTGAGGCGGCCCATGAGCTCGCTGTTTCGCTGGTGATCAGGTTTCGGTGGGGTGAGGCGATTCAGATCCTCCAGGAGTCGATCGCGGAGTTGAGCGCGGATCACGCCGAACTTTCGCTGATCCTGCGGCACGACCTGATTCAGACCCTGGTGAACGGCGGTGGGGATGGCAAACGGCTCGATGAATACTTCCAGGAACTCCGGTCCGTCGCCAGAAATCTCAGCGGCGCGACGCTCGGTGAGCGGCTGGCACTTCAAGGCATCGCCATCGCCGCTGCGATGGGGATGGACTCAGCGGCTGTCGCCCTGCGGTGGGCGATGACGGCACTGGGCGACGCGAACTACATGCGCGAAGCCGCACAGGTTGGGTTTCCGCTTTCGTGGGCCTGCGCCGCGGCGGCGATGGCCGGGAATCCCACGGGCGCGCTCGCGTCATACGAGGTGACGGTCGACGAGATGAGGAAGCGCGGGTCGACCTTTGGCGTTGCGCAGGGACTAGGCACCGTAGCGATGGTGCACCTGAGCCGCGGAGATCTAGCCGACGCGGAAAGCGATCTCACCGAGATCGCCGGCCTGACTGGCCTGCCCCCGATGATGCAGGGGGCCGTGCTCGCGTTTCAGGCGAAGATCGCCAGGGAGCGTGGCCAGTCCGGGGATGCTCTGCGGGCGATCGCAGAGGCGGGACTCGGTGGCGAACTGCCACAGATGATCGTTCTCCAGACTTTGAAAACCGAGCGAGCGCTGGCTCGGCTTGACCAAGGCCAGCCCGAGGCAGCACTCGAAGACCTGGTGAGCGTGGCGAGCGCTCACGGAGCGGTGGGCGGATTCAGCGCCGACCTGCTCCCCGCAAGGCTGAGCATCGCCGCCGCAATTCAGGCGACCGGAGATGAAACGAAGGCGATCGCGGAGGCTCATCGAGCCGACGCCTGGGCGGGCAAGACTGAGAATCCGCGATTCATCGCCCACACGCGTCGGATTCTCGGGCTGCTGGACCAACAGGCCGGCATCGAGGTGCTGCGCGAGAGCGTCGACCTGCTCGCGCCGACCGACTACAAGCTCGATCTTGCAAAGGCCAAGGTGGACCTCGGCGCAGCCCTGCGCCGGGCCAAGGAGCGCAAGGCCTCACGAGATCCGCTGCGCGAGGGCATGGAACTGGCCCATCGCTGCGGCGCGACCGCGCTCGTCGAACGCGCCCGGACAGAGCTCGAGGCCACCGGAGCGCGCCCGCGCAACGTGTTCGTCAGCGGCGTCGATTCCCTGACCCCGTCCGAGCGCCGGGTCGCCCAGCTCGCCGCTGAGGGAATGACCAACCGCGAAGTCGCCCAGACGCTCTACGTGACCGCGAAAACGGTCGAGACCCACCTGCGCCACTGCTACCAAAAGCTAGAAATCAGCGGCCGCGCCGAGCTGCCCGGCGCCCTAGCCGCCCCTCCCGACCCATGAACGTTCATGGTGTGTGGGATTGCGGAATGACGTGTCAGTCCGTGCTAAGGTCGCCGCATGAAGCAGGTAGCCGACGGCCTCTGGGTTCTGAAGGGACTGCCGCGCAACGCGATCAACGTCTACCTGGCTGGAGAGGTCCTGATCGACTCCGGCACCCGCCTCGATGCCCGCTCGATTCTGCGTCAACTGCGCGGGCGAAACGTCAGTGCCCACGCCCTGACCCACGCCCACCCCGACCATCAGGGCTCAAGCGCAGCCGTCTCCGCGGCGCTCTCGATCCCGCTCTGGGCCGGAAACGCCGACGCCGGCGCCGTCGAGGACGGCACCTGCATTCGCTCGAACCTGCCGAACCTGCCGCTCGGAGAACTCTGGGACCGCACCCTCTGCGGCCCCGCCCACCCGGTCGAGCGCGGCCTGCGCGAGGGCGACAGCGTCGACGGCTTCACGGTGATCGACTCGCCGGGCCATACCCACGGCCACATCGGGCTCTGGCGTGAATCCGACCGAGCCCTGATCGCCGGCGACGTCCTGCTGGGGATGAATCCGCTGACGCTGGCCCCGGGTCCGTACAAGCACGTCGACGCCTTCCACGCCGATCTCCGGCAGAACCAAGAGTCGATTACAAAGCTCGCGGCGCTCGAGCCGGATTTGGTCTGCTTCGGGCACGGGCCGCCGCTGCGCAACGCCGCCGAGCCGCTGGCTGCGTTCGCACAGGAGTACGGGGCATGACCCTCTACTCCGTCGAAGGCACAACCCGATGACATACGGTTAGCAAACCGTGGAAGCGGCTGCAACGACCAAGCCCCCGAGGACGCGCGGCGGCGTCGGCGCGGGGCGCCCGACGAACTCCGAGCAGCGGGTCGAGCAGCGGCGCAACGAGATCATCGAGGCGGCCTACGAGGTCTTCTCCGAACGCGGCTACACCGCTGCAGGCATCGCCGACATCGCCCAGAAGCTGGGCATCGGCCACGGCACCTTCTACCGCTACTTCAAGAACAAGCGCGACATCCTCGACCACGTCGTCGACTACGGCGTCAACCGGATGACCGACTACATCCTCGACGACGCGACCAGGCCCGCCGAGACCTTCGAGGAGCTGCGCAAGCAGCTTCGCAGCATCGGTGAGCGCCTCTTCGCGGCGATCGATCGTGAACCGGGGATCCTCCAGGTGGTCTTGCTGGAGGCGACTTCGATCGACGAGGAGATGACGCAGCGGATCCTCGGCATGGTCGACAGCTTCGGCGCCCTCTGCGCCTCGATGCTCAACAACGGTGTGCGGCGCGGATTCCTGCGCGCCGACCTCGACACGGCGGTCGTCGGGCGGGCGCTGACGGCGCTGACACTGCCCGGGCTGCTGGCGGAGTCGCGCGGTTCGTTCAGCCCGCAGGAGCGGACCCGCTCGATCGAGGCAACGGTGGATCTGGTCTGCAACGGGATCCGAAGGCCCGCCGGATGAGCATTCCTGACCCTCGACCCGGAGCGGCAGCGCTCGTCACCGGCGCCTCGGCCGGGATCGGCAGCGCCATCGCCCGCGAACTGGCCGATCGCGGGCACGACCTGGTGCTGGTGGCGCGCCGTGCGGAGCGACTGGAGAAGCTTGCAGGGGAGCTGCGAGCCGAGCCGGGAGTCAACGTCGAGGTGATGCCCTGTGACCTCGCCGACCGCGAGGCGCGCGATGGGCTGCCAGCGCGAATCGAGGAGGCGGGACTGGAGATCGATGTACTCGTCAACAACGCCGGCTTCGCGACCGGTGGACCGTTTTACCGCTCCGATCCCGCGCGCGAAGTCGACCAGGTGCGGGTGCTTGTCGAGGCGCCGGTTGCGCTGTGCTCGGCGTTCACCCCGGGAATGGTCGAGCGACGCAGCGGCGCGATCTTGATCGTCGCCTCGACCGCCGCCATGCAGCCCCTCCCCTACTCCGCCGGCTACTCGGCGGCGAAAGCGCACGCGCTCACCTTTGCCGAGGCACTGCATTCGGAGCTCCGCGGCCGCGGAGTCACGGTCACGGCGCTCTGTCCCGGTCCCGTCGATACGGAGTTCTGGGAGATCCCCGACGAGCAGCCGATCCAGAGCACGATTCCCAAGGCGGCCTGGATCTCGGCGGCCGATGCCGGCCGCGCGGGTGTCAAGGGACTGGCTTCAGGACGCCGCGTCGTCGTCCCCGGTCAGTCGGTCCGCGCGGCGATGCTGGCCACCCGCTACGTCCCCCACGCGATCAAGCTGCGGGCCGCCGAGCGAATGTTGCGGCGTGGACGCTGATGCCCTCCAAACCGCCGCCCAGAGAACTGCTGCCGCGTTCGCTCCGCATCCTGATGGGTGCGACCAGCGTCGGGACCAGCCAGGAGAGCCTGCGCTCCGCGGTCGAGGGGAGGGTGGTGCTGGTCACCGGCGCCTCCTCGGGTGTCGGCGAGGCAAGCGCGGTCAGACTCGGCGCGGCCGGGGCAACCGTGCTGCTTGTCGCCCGGCGCGCCGAGCTGCTCGAGCAGCTACGCGATGAGATCGTCGCGTCCGGCGGCAGCGCACATGCCTACCCGACGGACATGGCCGACGTCGAAGCGGTCGGCGCGATGGCGGAGCAGGTACTCGCCGACCACGGGCACGTTGACGTCGTCGTCTCCAACGCCGGGCTCTCAATCCGGCGCTGGATCTCTGACTCCTACGAGCGCTTCCACGACTTCCAGCGCACGATCGACGTCAACTACCTGGGCCCCGTGCGGCTGCTGCTTGCCCTGCTTCCCTCGATGCGCGAACGCGGGGAGGGGCACATCGTCAACATCGCCACGACCGGAGTCGACATGCCACCCGTTCAGTGGAGCGCCTACATCGCCTCCAAGAACGCGATGGAGACCTGGCTTCGCGGCGTCGCACCCGAGATCCGCGCCGACGGCGTCACCACGACTTCGATTCACCTGCAGATGGTGCGCTCGCCGATGCTCGGCCCCTTCCGGATGTGGCGGTACATGCCGGGGATGAGCCCCGACGAGGCGGCCCGGATGGTCTCCAGGGCGATCGTCGACAGACCCCGCACGATCTCACCGTGGTGGGCGCGGCTGAGCGCGCCGATCCAGGACCTCGCGCAGCGACAGATCGAAGCAGCGATCGCGGGTCGTGTGCAGCTTTCCAATCCGGCCAGCCGCGCAGGCGCTGACCCGAAGCGGGTTGGCCGCTACAAGGCGCTCGGCCGCGCATCGATCGCCGCCGACGAAGCGGTGGGCGGCCTGCTGACGATCCGCGCCTCGGGCGCGGTTCGGCCGATCCGGCCCGATCGCCTCGCGCGATCGGCGATGGCGCGCAGGCGCTACGGACTCACCCCCGCCTACGCAATCGCCGCGGGGGCCGAACTCCACCCGCAGCGCGAGGCCGTTATCGACGAGCACGGCTCAGTCACGTTCGCCGAGCTGAACGAGCGCAGCCGCACCCAGGCTGCCGCGCTCCAGGGCCATCTAGATCTCGACGACCGCAAACGGGTGGCGCTGATGGCCCGCAACCACCGCGGCTTCGTCGAGGCAGCAGCCGCTGCGATGCGGCTGGGCTGCGACCTCGTGCTGCTGAACTACGACTACGCCGGGCCCCAGCTCGGTGAGGTGCTCGACCGCGAGGGGGTCGACCTCGCGATCCACGACGACGATTTCTCGGCGGTCTTCGACGAGTCGGGTTTCGGCGGCCCCAGGGTGCTCTCGTGCTCCTCAGCGGACGGCGAGGCCGGGCTGCCGACGCTGGAGACCCTCTGCGAATGGGGCGGGCCCGACCCGCGAGCGCCGCGAGAGCCGGGCAAGTTCGTGCTGATGACGTCAGGCACCACCGGTACGCCGAAGGGCGTCTCCCGGGAGATCGACCCGCGCGCGCTGATCGGAATGGCCTGGGGTGGGCTGCGAACGCTTTCGCGGATCAAGCCCACGCCCCACTCAGGCGCGCCGTTTGTCCTACCGCCGCCGCTCTTCCACATGTACGGCTTCTACGTGATGCTGGGCGCGCACCTCTATGGATCGCCAATCGTGATCCGCAGCAGGTTCGACCCGGAGGGCGTGCTCGCCGACGTCGAGCGCACGAACGCGGAGGTGCTCTGCGTCGTGCCGACGATGCTCAAGCGAATCATGGACCTGCCCGCGGAGAAGCGCACCCATGACACATCGTCCCTGCGGATGGTCCCCTGCGGAGCGGCTCCACTTCCCCCCGAACTCGCGATCAAGTTCATGGACGATTTCGGCGACGTCCTCTACAACGCCTACGCCTCGACCGAGTCCGGCGGCGGCACCCTGGCGACACCCGCCGACCTGCGTGCGGCGCCGGGCACCGTCGGCCGCGCGGCCGCCGGCGTCGAGGTGCGGATCCTGGACGAGGAAGGCGTCGAGCTTGCCAGGGGTGAGACCGGTCGCGTCTTCCTGAAGACGGCGATGCTCTTCGACGGCTACTCGGGCGGCGGCACGAAGGACATGATCGACGGCTTCATGCGCTCGGGCGACGTCGGCCACCTCGACCGCAAGGGTCGCCTCTTCATCGAAGGACGCGACGACGACATGATCCTCTCGGGTGGCGAGAACGTCTATCCGCAGGAGATCGAGGAACTGCTCGTGGCCCACGAGGCGGTCGCCGACGCCGGCGTCATCGGCGTCCCCGATCCCGACTTCGGCCAGCGACTGGCGGCGTTCGTCGTCCTCAAGGAGGGAAGCCAGGCGAACTCCGAGCAACTGCGCGACTACGTCAAGGCACACCTCGCCCGCTACAAGGTCCCGCGCGAGGTTGAGTTCCTCGACGAACTGCCCCGGACCTCGACGGGGAAGCTGAAGCGGCGCGCCCTCGTCCCTGACTGAGTCCGCGCTCTAGGATCGACGCCATGGGGGTGCTACCACCAACCGCTGGACCCCTGTTCGCCGACGACGGACCGCGCGGCGCCCGCATCTTTCGCCGCGTTCGAGGGATCGGCCTCGAGATCGTCGCCTTCGTGCTGGTCACGGTCCTCTTCCCGCTGCTGCTGATCGGGGCGGCGATCATCGACCTGGTGATCTGGCTGCGGCGCCGGAAGCCCTGGACCGGCGTGCGCCTGCTGGCGATGCTCTGGTGGTTCCTGTTCGCGGAGATGCGAGCAATGGCCGCGATGCTCTTCATCTGGATCGCCACCGGCGGGCCGTTCGGCGAGGGCTCGCTGCGGCGTCGCCGCTGGCTCTACGGCCTGCGCCGCCACTGGGCGCGCAGCCACATCGGCGGGGCCAGGGTCCTGTTCGGGCTCAAGTTCGAGATCGAAGACCTGGAGCTGGCGGGGCCGGGGCCGGTGCTGATCATGATCCGCCACGCCAGCATCATCGACAACATGCTTCCCGACGCGGTGGTCGTGCGCGAGCACGGGATCGGCCTGCGCTTCGTGCTCAAGCGCGAGCTGCAGATGATCCCGGTGATCGACATCGGCGGCCGCTGGGTGCCGACCAACTACATCCGCCGGGCCTCTGAGAACCCCGAGGCGGAGATCGCCGCGCTGCGCGAGCTCAGTCACAACATGGGCCCAAGCGAGGGCATCCTCATCTACCCGGAGGGCACCCGCTACACCCCGAAGAAGCTTGCCCGAGCCCAGGAGGTGATCGCCGAGCGCCAGCCCGAGCTCGCACCACTCGCGAGCAAGATCCGCAACATCCTCCCGCCGCGGCTGGGCGGCCCGCTGGCCCTGCTCGACGAGACGGCAGGGAAAGTGGACATCGTCGTCTTCGGCCACGTCGGCTTCGACGGCTTCGAGTACATCAGCGACATCTGGGCGGGTGGCCTAGTCGGCCAGACGATCAAGATGAAGTTCTGGAGACATTCGGCGAGCGACGTGCCGGCGGATGAGCAGGGGCGGATCGAGTGGCTTTACGCCCGCTGGCAGGCGTTGGACGACTGGGTGGGGGCCGAGCGGGGCTGACCTGGGGCGCACGGCCACCTGTTGCCGGGCGCCCTCTCACTCAGACCAGAGCCTCGTCCACCGCTTCCAGCTTCGCCGCCAACGCCCGCGGCCAACAGGTTGCGCAGCCGGTCCGCGCCAGCGAGCCCGGCGCATCGCTGCGGGCTCCTCGGCTCCTTCCGCGTGCTCGATCCGTCCAGCGAGCATGCCGGCCACAGCCTCCGGGTGCGAGCGCTGGACCCAGTGCCCGGCCCGGATGTCTCGCCGCCAGATCGTCGTCGCCCAGCTCGAGGCATCATCGAAGAGCGCGGTCGAGATGAACGGGTCCCTGGTGGCCACGACCAGCTGCACCGCCACGTCGGTCGGGCCCGGGCCATGGCGGCCGCCGAGCGGCCTCAGGTTTTCGCGATAGAGCGCGAGCCCGGCCTTCGCGTCATCGGCGACTGAGTCGGCGGGATGCCCGGGCCGGGGCTCGACTTTGTCGACGCGCCTCAGCGTCGCGACGTAGCCGCGGCCGATTGCGGCGTCGATCGTCAGCTCGGGGAGCCGCGGCAGCTGGGCGGCAGCGATGTAGAGCGAGCGACGGGCCTGGTCGAGCAGCTCGAAGAGGCCAGCCGGCCGCAGGCGCAGGCGGGCCAGCGCCCAGCTCCCCGCGTTCTGGATGCGAGGGCCGGCGACCGCGGTGAACGAGGCGATCCGGCCCTCGTGGCGCTCAGCGTCAACCGCCTCCCAGCACTGAAAGGCCCCCCAGTCGTGCCCGGCGAGGTGCACTGGGTCATCGGGGCTGACCGCGTCCATCACCGCCTCGAGATCGAGGGCGAGGTTGTCCAGCAGGTAGGCGCCGCTGCGCGCAGGCGCGGTTGAAAGCCCGAACCCGCGAACGTCATAGGCGACGACGTGGAAGCGGTCGGCCAACAACTCGACAACCTCGTCCCAGACCGAGTGGGCGTCCGGAAACCCGTGGACGAGGATCAGCGTCGGGTCGGCGGGATCACCGTTCTCCCAGACGGCGAGCTTGGCGCCCGCGGAGCGGACCGTGCGGGAAGGCTCGACGCCGTGCATCAGACCGGCGCCTCGACCACTTCGAGATCCGAGGACCGCGAATCGCCGACGATGCACCCGCTAGCTCGTGCCCGCAAATCGTCGCGCGAGCCAGCCGAGGGCGACGGGAAGGCCGGCGCCTCCGCCGGTGATGTGCTCGAAGCCCCCACGCGTGGTGTAGAGGCGGACGTCCGCCCCGAGCGCGCTCCAGTCGTCACGCAGGTCGAGACTCTGCTGGTAGGCGACGATCTGGTCCCCGCGGGCGTGGTAGAGCAGCGTCGGCGCCTCGGGCGCGATCGTCCCCAGCCGGTTTTCGCGCAGGCGCGCCACCCACTCGGGCAGCTCAAGCACGTTGGGGCTGCTGATCTCCTCGGCCTTGACGAAGCGGGGCCCGCGCAGCGCCGCGCCGAAGATCGTCGAGTCGCGCAGCATCGCTATCGCTTCACGGCCCTTGGGGGTCAGGTAGGTATCGAGGTCGAGCTCCGGGTACGCGGCTGCGTAGCCGATCGCGCCGTAGAGGGCGAAGAACGAGAAGAACGTGCCGTCGAGCCTGCGGGCACCGTCTTCCGTGCTCGCCGCTGCGGCACCGACGCAGGCGCCGACGAGCGGGACGTCGGGCGCGTAGGACGGCTGCAGCTGCGCGGCCCAAGCAGCCGCGTAGCCGCCCTCGGAGTAGCCGATGACGCCCGCCGGTCCGTCGGGATCGAGGTGCTTGGTCAGAAGGTTGCGCGCCGCGCGCATCGAGTCGAGCACGTTGGGCCCAAGCGCATGGCCGACCATGTAGGTGTGGTCACCCGGGGTCCCGAGCCCCTGGTAGTCCGTCACCGCGACGGCCCAACCGCGGCGCAGGGTCATCGCGATCAAGCCGGCCTCGTAGTCGGTGCCACGAGCGAGCATCCGCGATGGCGCGGCCTGGTCGCCGATCCCGTGCGTGCCGATTGCGTAGCCGGCGAGCGGCATCCCCCGCTTCGCCCCCTTGGGTACGAGCACCGTTCCCGAAACCGCGGTCGGTTCGCCGGTCGCCGATGTGGAGCGGTAGAGGATGCGCCAGGCCCTGGCGCGAATCGGAATGCCGGGACTGAGGAAGGCCGTCATCCGCTCCGAGCGGATCAGGTCACCGGGCGCTCCCTCTGAAAGTGGGTCGGCGCTCTCATAGAAGGCCGGGCCGCGGAACTGGGAGCGGTCGACGGCGCTGGTAGCTACCAACGCGTGCCCCAGCGCGGCAGGAAGAAGGCGAGGATCGAGCGCTTCCCGCAGCCGTCGCATCGATGCAGCGGCTTGACTGGGCTGCCGCAGTGGCGGCAGGCTGGTTGATGTTCGATGATCCCGGTCACCGTCGCGATTCTAGGCCTCCCCGCTCGGTCGGACGCCCCGGTTCGTTTCCCAGCGCGCGACCGAGGCAAAGGTGAGCTGTGGGAGGCCGTCGTCAGCACCCATGCTGATCCAGCCTTGCCCCGAGCCGCGCCTTGGCGCTAGCGGGAACGAGCTTGGAGAGTTGCGAGCGGTGTTCGGCGACCCAGCGGTAGCCGTGGTCGAGGACCGCCGGGAACCGCGCCGCGATTGCCGCGGGCACCCGCCCGCGGGGAAGTAGGCCGATGAATGCGGGGATCGCCGCCCCCCCGGAGAGCCGCTCGCCAACCGGGGAGACGAGATGCCAAGAGCGCATCCGCTGCTCCGGTGCGATGTCAGCAAGCAGGACGCCGGCCTCCGAACCCTGCAGGGGAATCGGCCGCATTCGCCGTGCCCGGTCCCAGCGCAGCAGACCGGCAAGCAGCCATTTGCAAAAGCCGCAGTCGGCGTCGTAGAAGACGAGGTGTGCGTCGCTGTCTGGGTCAGCAGGACTCGTGGCTTACAACCTGCGTATCGATGGTGGAGCCCGAGCACCTCGGTGCACCAAGCATCAGGGCGTAGGATTCAAGTATGCGGCACGGAACGATCGTGGCCTACCTGGCGCTGTTCGTGGCGCTCGGCGGCGCGGCCTACGCCGTCACCACCGCCCCCAAGAACTCGGTCACCGCGAAAAGCATCAAGCGCGGGGCCGTGCGGACAGCCGATGTGAAGAACGAGAACCTGACCGGAGTTGACGTCAGGGACGAGAGCCTGAGCGGAGCGGACCTCACGGACGGATCGGTGACTGCGGGCGACGTCGCAGACGGTTCGCTCGGCGGCGCCGAGATCGCGGACGGTTCGCTCGGCGGTACCGACATCGACGAGGCCAGCCTCGAGGGTGTCACGGACACTTGTCCCTCCACGACCATCCGGCTCGGCCGGCTCTGCGTTGGCGGCGATCTCGTGATCCGCACCTGGAAACTGGCGAGCGACCACTGCCGCGGTCTAGACCTTTGGCTGCCGACGGTTGGTCAGGCGACGGCCCTCGGCTTCAACCACGACATCCCCGGGATCACCCTCGCCAACGAGTTCTTCTGGACCGACTCGTACTTCCGGACGGGTGTCAATGCGACGACGGAGAGCGCCTGGGTGTCAAACGATCTCGGCGATCGCGCGATCGGCGACGTGAATACGCCTGAGGCGCGAACTCTCTGCGTGACGAATCCCAGCGACGCGCGCTGATCAGCCGGTGCCGCTGAGCTCGCGCTTGAGGTTGTCGAAGACCCCGCTCCAACCGCCCTCGTGCGAACGCACCGCCTCCTGATCCCAAAGGCCGCTGTGGGTGAGGCGGACCGTGGTCGCACCGTCGATCTCTTCGAACTCGATCTCGATCAGCTGCCGTCTGTGGCCGTCGTCGTCCCAGGCCCAGGTGAAAGCGAGCCGGCGCGGAGGGTCGATCTCGGTGTAGGTGCCTCCACCGCCGTACCGCGCGTCCTCGTGAGGGTCATGCATGACCACCCGAACCTCGCCCCCGATCCGCAGATCGACGGTGGCCTCGCTCGTCGGCCAGTCGTGCCCCACGCGCCACCAGCGGCACATCACCTCCTCGCTGGTCCAGGCGTCGAATACCGCCTGGGCGGGAGCCGTCGAAGGTGCGCTCCAGGCGTGCCGTCAGCTTCTCGGTCAAGTTCCTGGCTCGCGTCGGCGCCGCATCCGCTGGATTATCCACCCGCGCGCGACCAGCAGGGCCGCGCTCGCGCCGGCGGCCGACGGCAACAGCTCCTCGACCGGTACGCCTCCCAGGTGGGCGATCACGCGGCAGCCGGATACGCGTCGTTGTAGTTCCACCACCCGTAGGGAGGCGTCTGCGGGTAGCCGTCCGGGGAGTCCTCCCACGCCTCCTGGCGCCCGAGCGCGGTCACGTCTAGGTAGCTCCAGGTGCTGCCCATCGCTTCGTCGCCGCGGCCGTCGATGAAGTACGTGCGGTAGATCTTCCCGTCCTCGCGTATGAAGGCGTTGGTGCCGTGCCACTCGTCGACATCGAAGTCCTTGTCGAAGTCATCGGTGACCGTGTACCACGGGATGCGCTCCCAGCCGTGCCGCTCCTTTAGGCCCTGGATCTCGGTCTGGGGGGCGCGCGAGATGAACGCGAGCGTCGTGTCGCGCGCGTTCAGGTGGGCAGGGTGTGCCACCTGGTCGGCGACGAACGAGCAACCCACGCAGCCCCGTTCCGGGTAGGAACCGCCTTCGGCGTACGTGGTGACCTCGGGCCCGTAGAAGGCTCGGTAGACGACCAGCTGGCGGCGCCCCTCGAAGAGGTCGGCAAGCGTCGCGTCTCCGTTCGGGCCCTCGAAGCGGTAGTCCTTCTTCCACGGCCAGCCACGGCATCCGCCGGCGCTCGGCGGCGAGCGCGTCGCGGGCGCGGGTCTGCTCCTTCTCGGAGACCAGCAGCTCCTCGCGGGCCGCCTTCCATTCCTCGGGCGAAACGACTGGGGGTGTGTTCATTTCGGTTCTTCCTCCTTCAGGTACTCATCGACGACATCGAACATGCGCGCCCACTGGGCGCGCTGGCGCTCCATCCAGTCGACCGCCTCGGCCAGCCCGCCGGATTCGAGCGAGAGCCTGTGCGTACGGCCCTCGACGACGCGTGTCATCACGCCGGTCTCCTCGAGCACCTTGAGGTGCTTGGAGATCGCGGGCTTCGACACGCCGAAGCCGCCGGTGGCATCAGCCACCGTGGCCGGACCGGCCGCGAGCCGCTCCACGATTCCGCGGCGGATCGGGTGGGAGAGCGCTCGGAATGGATCGTTAACCATTTTGTTAACAGTACCACGTGGGCCCGCTTCCTAAACTTCAGTCATCGCTTTCCATCGCGACATCGAGCCGGCCCGCTCAGAACGCGACGAGCAGATGGAGCGCATCGGCGGGCTCGAAGAGCGGCGCGAGGTCTCCGGATCCTGGCTGGTGGCGAGCGGGACTCTTGCCTGCCCGGCGTGTGATCTGCCGGTGGCGGCGGCTGGAGGTCTCGGGGTCGGCGCTTCGCTCGACTGTCCCTGGTGTGATCACTCCGGACGGGCACGCGAGTTCTTCACGATCACGGCCTCTCCGCGCCCGGCGCGAGTGGACGTGGTCGCGACGCTGACGCGCTGACCGGCAAGCTCGAGATCTCGGGAGGGGATCAGCTGACGGCCACGCTCACGGCCGGCTAGCCGGCGGCGCTGTCCGCGGGGGCCCGGGGCACGGGTCGAGACCACCGAGGGCTTGTACGCCGAGAGTCTCGAGCAGGTCACACAAGGGTCCGGCGGCAGGCCGGCTCGGGAGGCTCAATTGTGGCCTGCGCGGACGATCGCGACGTTGGGATCTGTCGTACGCCGCTCTTCATGCGCCGGCCCGACTGAGTTTCCCCGGCCGCGATTCGTGCCTGGGTGAGCGAATCTCAGGGGGGCCTCCTGATGCGAATGCCCCCGTCCACTGGCGATGGTCGGGGTGTCAACACAACCACAGCAAACCCCAAGTCAGGAGATTCAATGAGAACCCCATCACCCGCACTCGTCGTCGCTACGCTCGCGCTGTTCGTCTCACTCGGAGGCACGGCCCTCGCGGTGGACCAAACGATTTTCAGCGAGGACATCGTCGACGGCGAGGTCAAGAATGTCGACCTCGCCAAGCGCGCCGTCACAGGCGCCAAGGTGATGCCGGAGACGCTCGACGGCAGCCACATCGATGAGGGCAGCCTCGGCACCGTGCCGACCGCCGACTTTGCCACGACGGCCGCCAACGCCCAGAGCGCCCTGGACGCAAACACAGCGGGGCATGCGAACACTGCCGGGGAAGCATCCTTCGCGGGGAACGCACAGTCCGCACAGAGAGCGGACACTCTCGACGGTCTCGATTCCAGCCAGTACCTGCAGACAAACAGTTGCCAGCGGGGCAAGATCCTTGGCTTCGCCGAGATCATCGGCCGCGAAGACACCCCGCGGACCTTCACCAGCAACCCACGGTACATCGACACGTCTCACAACTGCACCGGCGGACCGGTTGAAGTACGGCGAATCGCCAACGGGACCTACGTGATCCGGTTCCAGGGCAATCCGGCCACTCTGGCGATGAGCACCGGCAGTCATCTCCACGCTGCCGTTTACACCACGGCGAGCTCAGCCACGAACCTGGACGACTACCAGCCCGGGACGTTCAGGGTGCAGGTGTTCGACGCGCTCAGCCGTCGAGGCCAGCGGACGGATTCCGCCGTGACAGTCGTGCTGCCCTAAGCCGGGCGGGCACGTGCTGGTGCCCATCGAGGTCGACGCCGAGCTGGAGGAGTTGCGCGCGAGCCGGCGTGCCGGCGGCAGAGCGGGCGAGTGATAGTTCTCGACACCAACGTCCTCATCGACGCCCTCACGGGGCCGCGTCGATCGTCGCAGCGGTTGCGCGAGGAGATCGCCGATGGTCAACGGCTTGTCCTCCCCGCTCTCGTGCTCTACGAGTGGTTGCGCGGACCCCGGCTTGACGCGGAGCTGGAGGCCCAGGAGGCGATCGTTCCTTCAAGCGAGGCCCTTGCCTTCGGGCCTGCAGAAGCCGCGGTGGCCGCACGTCTGTGCGCCTCGGTCAGCCGACCCCGGGGCAGGAAGCTCGACCTCGCTATCGCCGCTCATGCCCTTGCTCGTGACGCCTCACTCTGGACCCTCGGCTCCGCCGACTTCGATGATCTACCAGGAGTGCGCCTCGTGCCGGGCTGAGCGGGGGTTTCGGCTCAGGCGTTTAGGTCATAGACTCAGTTCACTAGATGGCCGAGGCCACAAAAGTCGAAATTCAGATGCCCGCGATGGGCGAATCGGTCACCGAGGGCGTGGTGCTGGAATGGCACAAGTCGGAGGGTGAGTTCGTCGAGGAGGGCGAGACCGTCGTCGAGGTCTCGACCGACAAGGTCGACGCGGAAGTGCCTGCTCCGGCGAGCGGCGTGCTGACCAAGATCATGGCCCAGGTCGACGAGACCGTCAAGGTGGGTCAAACGCTCGCTGAGCTCGATCCCAACGGTGAAGCTGCCGACGGCGCAGGCGGGAGCGGCCTGATCGAAGGCGGCGGGGAGGGCGACCAGGACCTGGGCGACGACAGCGTCCCCTCGGACTCACCGCAGCCCGCCGCCGACGGCGCGCCCACGGGGGCCGCTGCCTCAGCTGACCCGGCCGCAACCGCGCGCGAAGCGGAGGAGCCAGGCGAAACGGTGGTTGTTTCCATGCCTGAGATGGGCGAGTCCGTGACGGAGGGAACAGTCCTTGAGTACCACGTCGCCGAGGGGGACTCCGTCGAGGAGGGTCAGACGATCGTCGAAGTCTCCACGGACAAGGTCGACGCAGAGGTCCCGGCTCCGACGAGCGGCACGATCACCAAGCTTTCGAAGGCGCCCGACGATGTCGTCAAGGTCGGCGAGGCGCTGGCGGAGATGACCGCAGGTGCCGGCGCCGCAACCCCCAAGCCGGCCTCCACCGATGGCGCGGCCCCCGCCGAAGAGGCACCTGCTCCTGTCGCCGCTGACGACGGCAACGGCAACGCCACCCCGGTTGCCCGCAGGATCGCCGCGGACCAGGGCATTGACGTCTCCTCGATCGAAGGGAGCGGTGCCCACGGCAAGGTGATGAAGGCCGACGTGCTCGCCGCGGGCAACGGAGACGGCGCCGCCCCGGCGGCGGCTCCGAGCGCCGCAGACGCGGCGGCCAAGGCTCTGCGCGGCCCGGCGGGGATGCTTGCCGCGGCGATGAACGAGAGCCGCGAGATGCCGACAGCGACCTCCTTCCGGACGCTTCCCGTCGACACCATCGATGCCAAGCGCAAGGCGCTCAACGCCGTCCTCAAGGACCGCGGCATGAAGCTTTCATTCACGCACATGGTCGCCTGGGCGATCGTGCGGGCGGCGACCGAGGCGCACCCGTCGATGGCACACACCTACGAGGAGCGAGACGGCAAGCCCTTCCTGGTCGACCACGGCGGGGTCAATCTCGGCATCGCGGTCGACGTCGAGCGCAAGGGGACCCGCAGCCTGATGGTGCCCTGCATCAAGGGCGCCTCCGGGCTCGACTTCAGCGGCTTTCACAGCGCCTTCGAAGAGCTGATCAACAAGACGCGCGAGAACAAGCTCACCGCAGACGACTTCCAGGGCACGAACATCACGCTCACGAATCCGGGTGGGATCGGCACCATCGCCTCGGTCCCGCGGCTGATGAAGGGTCAGGGCACGATCGTCGCCACCGGCTCGATCGCCTTCCCCGTCGAGTGGACGCACGCGCCGCCGGAGAAGATCCGGGCGCTGGGCGTCTCCAAGGTGATGACGATGACCTCCACCTACGACCACCGCATCATCCAGGGCGCCGAGTCGGGATCCTTCCTGCGCCGGATCGATCAGCTGCTGCAGGGCGAGGACGGCTTCTACGAGGCGATCGCCGAGAACCTCGAGATCGACGAGGGCGTGGTCAAGAAGGCTCTCCCCGCTTCCGCCTCCGCACCGGCCCTCGGCGCCGCCGGCACCGCGCCCGGCGAAAGTTCGTCTTCATTCGCGCGCATCAAGCCGGACACTGAGCTGCTGCAGGCCGTCCAGGCGGCGACCTCCCTGCTGAAGGCCTATCGCACCCATGGCCACCTTGCGGGCAACCTCAACCCGCTCGATCCCGAGGGCGACGGGGACCCGTCGCTTGATCCGGCCAACCTCAACCTGACCCCCGAGTTGATGGAGCAGATTCCGGCGTCGATCCTGCGCATCGGGGTCGAGGGCGAGACCTTGCTCGACTCGCTGCCGCGGATGCGCAGCGCCTACTGCGGCACGATCGGCTACCAAATCGAGCACCTCGCCTCCCACCAGCAGCGGATGTGGCTGCGCGAGATGATCGAGACGGACTTTCACCGCCAGCTGATGACCGACGATCAGAAGCGCCAGCTGCTGGTGCGGCTGATCGAGGTCTTCCAGTTTGAGCGCTTCGTCCAGAAGGCCTACCTCGGCCAGAAGATGTTCTCGATCGAAGGACTCGACGTGGTCGTGCCGATGCTCGACGAAGTCGCAACGATCTCCCGCGAGGAGGGCGCCATCGAGGTCGTGATCGGGATGGCCCACCGTGGCCGCCTCAGCGTGCTCGCGCACAACCTCGGCCGGCCGCTGGACTCGATCTTTGCCGAGTTCGAGGGCGCCAAGGCACTCCACGTCGTCAAACGCGCCATGCCATACCGGGGGACCGGCGACGTCAAGTACCACCATGGTGCCGAGGGCCTGCTTCAGCTGCGCGACGGCGACACGATCAAGATGCGCCTCTACCCGAACCCGAGCCATCTCGAGTTCGTCGATCCCGTCGTCGAGGGCGCAACCCGGGCTGACCAGACCCGGCATACGGGGCCGATCATGCACCACGACCCCAACGTCGTCGTGCCGGTGCTTCTGCACGGCGACGCCGCCTTCCCCGGCCAGGGCGTCGTGGCGGAGACCTTCAACCTGCAATCGCTCGAGGGCTACGCCACGGGCGGCACGATCCACATCATCACCAACAACCAGGTCGGCTTCACGACCGATCCGCACGACAGCCGCTCATCTCCCTACGCCGCCGACATGGCGAAGGGCTTCAACGTCCCGATCCTGCACGTCAACGCCGACGACGTCGAGGCGTGTATCGCGGCGGTACGGCTGGCGATGACCTACCGCTCGGAGTGGCACCGCGACATCGTCATCGACGTGATCGGCTACCGCCGCTACGGCCACAACGAAACCGACGAGCCGGCCTACACACAGCCGCTGCTCGCCGCACAGATCAAGGCGCACCCGCCGGTCTCCGAGGTCTACGCCCAGCAGCTCGTCAAGGACGGGGTGATGACTCCCGAGGACGTCGAGCGTGCGGCTGAGCAGCGTCGCGAGGAGTTGAGCGCGATCCACAAGGAGCTCAAGGGACGGATCGAGCGCGGCGAGTTCGAGGACCCGACCTCCACGCAAATCCAGACCGGCGAGCTCGATCGCACCAAGAGCCCCGACCCCGAGACGGCGGTGTCGCAGGAGCGGGTTCTCGCCCTCAACGCGGAGCTGATCAAGGTTCCCGACAGCTTCACGATCCACCGCAAGCTGCGCAAGCCCTTCGAAAAGCGGCTCGAGATCTCCGAAGGCGGCCTGATCGAGTTCGGCCACGCCGAGGCGCTCGCCTACGCCTCGCTGCTGACCGAGGGCACACATATCCGCCTGACCGGCCAGGACACCGAGCGCGGCACCTTCTCCCACCGCCACCTGCTCTTCCACGACGAGAAGACGGGCCTCGAGTACGCGCCGATCCAGCACCTCTCCGGCGCCCTGGCGCCGTTCGAGCTCCACAACAGCCCGCTCTCGGAGATCGCCTGCCTCGGCTTCGAGTACGGCTACTCCGCCGCCTCGCCCGACAGCCTCGTGCTCTGGGAAGCGCAGTTCGGCGACTTCGCCAACTCGGCACAGGTGATCATCGACAGCTTCATCGTCGCCGGTGAGTCCAAGTGGGGGCAGACGACGCGACTGACCCTGCTGCTGCCTCACGGCTACGAGGGGTCCGGCCCGGAGCACTCGAGCGCCCGCATCGAACGCTTCGTCCAGCTCGCCGCGGAGGGCAACATCCGTCTCGCGAACCCGACGACGGCCGGTCAGTACTTTCACCTGCTGCGCCGGCAGGCCAGGATCGCCAAGCCTCGGCCATTGGTCGTGTTTACGCCAAAGGGCCTGCTGCGCCTCCCGGACGCGGCGTCGAAGCTCGACGACCTCACCCACGGCGGCTTCAAGTTCGTGCTCGACGACCCGCGGGCCCAGGGCCGCGCCGAGGAGATCACGCGGCTCGTGCTCTGCAGCGGCAAGATCTACTACGACATCGACTCGCATGAGCGACGCGAGTCGGCGACCAGTGTCGCCGTCGCCAGGGTCGAGCTGCTTTACCCGTTTGCCCAGGAGCAGATCGTCGAGCTGATCGCGAGCTACCCGAACCTCAAGGAGATCATCTGGATGCAGGAGGAGCCGAAGAACATGGGCGCCTTCAGCGTCATGTACCGCCGCATCCCTGACCTTGTCCCCGAGGGCGCCGAATTCCGCTACGTCGGCCGCCCGCCTCGGGCTTCGCCGTCAGAGGGCTACCCCGCCGCCCACCGCTCCGAGCAGGAGCGGATCGTGCTGACGGCGCTGACGGGCTGAGCGCTCTCAGCGGGTTCTGCAGACAAGTTCCTGCCTGAACTGGCATTGCGGCAGTGGCTCGAAACTGTCCTTGGGCGGTGCGGTGCGGGTGAAGCGTGCGGCGACCGGCGGCCCCTGTCGCGTCGAATCGACACCGCGGACGCTGACCCGCCCTCTGACTGTCTTCGGGACCTGCCTCAGCACCGTCGTCCTGCCGCGCGCCGTGAACGTGCGCTGGCCACCCGCCGACATCGTCAGCGCCAGCTCGTAGCGATCCGCGCTCGGCACCCTCTTCCAGCTCACGCGTAGGCTCGTGCCGGCGCGGCGAACGCGCAGACCCGACGGCTTTGCCAGTCTCGGTGCCGGCGGCTTGAAGTCTGCGAGCGTCAGGCGCTCGGCCGGCAGGCCGTCGATCTCAAACTGCGCCTCGATGTGGCGCTCCCCGGTACCGGGCGAGGGGGTGAAGGCGAGCCTGCCACTGCCACCGCCGGTGACGCTGCCGATCGCCTTGGCGGTGCCGTCGGCGGTGACTTCGTAGAAGGTGACCCGCTGGCCCGGCCGGCGCGCGACCTCATAACGCAGCACGCGGCGATCGCCGCTGCCGTCGACCTCACCCCTTGCGCTCGCCTCCTCGGGGTGCTCACCTTCCGTGATCTTCGTGATCGCGGGCGACCCCTCGAGCAGCTCGATCTCATATCTGCCGGGACGCGGGTCGTTGATGGAGACGACGGTGAAGTTCTGGTCGGCGGTCGCTCCGGTTCCCTGGAAGCTGGCGATTCCCAGCGCCTCGCCTTCGCTCAGATCCACCCCGGTCTCCGAGGTGCCCTCGAGCACCTGGCCGCCCGGACCGGTTATCCGCACGCGCGGCGGGGCGCCCGCTCCATCCAGCCGGATCGCCCGCGGGGCGTCACCAGGATCGATGCGGACGAAGTGCGCGGGCCCACCAGCGCTTGCCTGCGCGGAGCTCGCCTTGAACTCCGGTGCGATGAAGCGCGTGATCGGGCAGCTCTTGCCGCCTGGCGGATAGAGGAAGACCTGGGTGTCGTAGTCGTTGAACCGGTTCGGCCACTGGACTCCGCCGCCGACCGAGCCGAAGCAGACGCCTGCGCCGCCGGTGCCGTTTCGGCCACGGGAGACGGCGCCCTCGGCTTTGCCGCAGACCTTCGCGATGAAGTGCAGACAGGCCTCGACCCCTGCCCGGAACAGGTAGATCGTCTCGTCGCTGCTGAAGTCGATTCTCGCGGTCAGATAGCCGGTGATGCTGGCGATATCGAGGACCGAGAGGTCGAAATTCGCGCCGAAGGCGACGTACGCTCCTTGCTCGTAGACGAAGTAGGCCTTGGCGAGCTCCGTTTCGCCGACCACGGGAAGGTCGAGTAAGGCCGTCGCGTTGAGACCGATCGTGAATGAGGTGTGGGAGCGACCGTAGAGGTCCTCCGGGTAGCCGGGGAACTCGTCCTCCCTGAGCACGAACGGCTGGCTCGAGCTCGGGAAGGCGAGGAAGACCGACCCGTCGATGACCACGAAGCCAGCGACCCTGACCCGCGCGCTGCCGCCGAACCTGGTGGGGTTCAGACCGAACTTGAACCCGATTCGGTCGAGGGTGACGGCCGGGCCCAGCGGGAGCCCGGGACTGAGCTGGAGCTCCGCCCCGGCGAACTCCAGGTTGCCGTTGACGATCCTGATCTGGCCTGCGGGCGGGATCATGTCGAGGCAGGCCGCGTCCGCGACGAAGCAGGCCTTCCCCTGGCCCCGCCACTCCTCGATCGAGCGGTCGTAGTTGACCTGGAAGTCCTGGACCCGAATCACGCCGATGCTGACCTGCAGCGGGCCGATCTGCAGCTTGTCCACCGCGACCTTGCCGTCCCTGACGTCGAGCCTGATGTAGACCTGCCCGCTGACGCCCGCCCGATTGATCCAGCTCGGCAGCGTGATCGTGGCGTCGATGTAGCCGCCGCCGGTCTCCAGCCCGATTCCCGTGGCCGAGACGAGCGTGGCCCCGAGAGCATTCAGCGCCTGCTCCAACTCGGGATTGTTCTGCTCCAGTTCGATCAAGAACTTCCCTGCCTTCACACGGTCGATGGGGCTCTCGGTCAGGCTCGCCACGCCGCCCTTGAACTCGGGGACCTTGAGAACCCCTCCCGGCATCTCCGTGAGGGCGCCGGCGATTCCCAGCATCCCCTCGGCGTTGGCGAACGAGCTCGTCTGCGGGTGAACGACCGTCGACGAGAAGGTCCCCGCCCGGCTGTTGCACTTGGAGACCAATGAAGCCGCTTCATTGAGCGTGATCGTGCCGCTGCCGACGTAGGGCTCGCTGAACCGCACGGCCATCTCCATCGCGCTCTTGGTCGGCGGGATATTCAGCTCCTGCGCAACCGTTTGGGCGATGCCGAGCTCGGGGCGCGGCATTTGGGCGAGGCTCGTGGCCGGGCTCATCGGCCCGGAGATGCTCAGCTGGCCGACGGAAACCCGGGTCGAGGGGCGAAGCGAGAGCTGCCGGGCGGACTTGCCGGATCCGCAGGCGGCCGGAGCCGGCGGCGGGCCGGTGAGCGCGGCGGCGGGCCCGACTGCATAGACGGGAGGACGCTTGTCGAGCTTGCCGAGAATGCGCCCGGCGAGCCCGCCCTGCGGGGCCGGTGGCGCGCTCACCTCTTGGGACGCCACCGGGCTCGTGCCGCCCGGGCCGGTCGCGCGCACGTCGACCGTCGTGCTCTGGCCGGGCTCGGGCCGGAAGCGGAAGCTCGTCTGGCCGGGCTCGGAGACGATCTCTGGCTTGCCGTCGCCGTTGACGTCCCACTCGATCGCCTCGGTGTCGTCGCTGACGCTGACCGTCAGCACCGCGGAGCCGCCGGGATCTGGCGCCTCGTTGATCATGACCTCGCGCACCTGCGGTAGCTGAACTTCAGGCGGAATCTCGCCCGGGTCGGCCGGTGGGGTTTCGGCACGGTTGCGTACGAAGATGTCGGGCTGCGTGTTCGTATCGCCTGAGACGAGATTGCTGGCGCCGGAGGCGAAGGCGATCAGGCTGCCGTCGGCCGAGATCGACGAGCCATTCGAGAAGGCGTTCCCCTGAGCGCCGTCGTTCGCCACGCTGACGCGCTCGGTCGTCCCCTCCTGCCGATCGCGCAGGTAGACGTCCATCGCCGCGTTGCTGTCGTCGCCGACGAGGGGGGCCTCCGAGCCAAACGAAACAAAGCGTCCGCCCGCGGAGATGTCGGGGCCGAAGGATGTCGCCGTGCCCTGAGCCCCGGCGCTCGAGACGCTGACTCGCTCAGTGGTGCCTGCCTGGCGGTCGTGAACGAAGACATCGTCGAGCCCGTTGCTGTCGCCGCCGACCAGATTCGATGCCAACGACTGGAAGGCGACAAAGAGACCGTCGGTTGAGATGGCTGTGTTGTAAGAGGTCCCGTCGCTCTGCGTGCCACCGGTCGCCACGCTGACACGAGTGGTCGTCCCAGCCGCACGGTTGCGCACGAAGACGTCGTCGGTCGCGTTCGTGTCGTTGGCGACCAGGTTGCTGGCCACCGACTGGAAGGCGACCAGATTGCCGTCGCCCGAGATCGCCGGCGCGAAGACGTTTGAATTCCCCTGTGCCTCGTTGTCCGCGACGCTGACTCGCTCGGTTGTACCCGTTTGGCGATCGTGGACAAAGATGTCCGAGAAGTTGGTGTCGCCGGCGACGAGATCGTTGGCCCCCGATTCGAAGGCGACAAAGCGGCCATCGCTCGACATCGAGGGCAGGCGGCTGTGACCGCTCCCCTGGGCGCCCAGGCTGGAAACGCTGACCCGCGTCGTCGCTCCGCTGAGGCGGTCGTGAACGAAAACGTCCGACTTCCCGTTGCCGTCGCCCGCCACGAGGTTGCTGGCGTCTGACATGAAGGCGACGAAGCGACCCGCTGCCGAGATCGACGCCCTCGTGGAGTCGTCGTTCCCCTGTGTGCCGTTGGTCGCCTCGCTGATCCGCTCGACGGTGCCCGCCTGCCGGTCGTAGACGAAGACGTCGATCTCTCCGTTCGTGTCACCCGGGACCAGGTTGGTGGCGTCGGAGTGGAAGGCGACGTAGCGCCCGTCGCCCGAGATTGCTGGTGCCCCGCTCGCGCCGAGGTCCGCTTGGATGCCACCGCCGCGACGCTGACCCGCTCGGTCGAGGCGGCCGTGGCGCCGGAGGGATAGGCGGCTGCGGCAATCAGGAGGACGCCTACCAAGCCAGCGGCCCGCCGGTTTCGCACCCACGCCTCGAGCATTAGGAGCGGACGAATTGGGGTCATCAGCGGCGCGCTCCCCAGTCGGGCCGCAGATCGACCACTTCGCCGTGGGTGAGCTGGCGGGGATGGGAGCCGTTTGCGCGCATCGTCCAGATGTGGGGCAGCGTGTTGCGGGTGGTCTTCACGTAGGCGATCCGCCGCCCGTTTGGAGAGAAGACGGGCTCGAAGGCATAGTGGCCTTCCGGCTGGGCGAGGATCCGGCGCAGAGCACTGCCATCGGGACGCACGCTGAAGATCTCGGCCTCGCTCTGGCCCTCGTAGGAGGAGTTGAAGACGATCCGCTCGCCATTCGGCGACCAGTCCGGGTTGCCGGCGTTTAGGCGAAGCGGCGTGATCTGCCGAAGCCCGCTGCCGTCGGGCCTGAACACGTAGATCGCCGAAGCCTGCTTGGGTTTTGCGTCTCCTACGTTGAGGACGTTTACCGCGAGCCACTCGCCGTCTGGAGACCACTGGGCGTCATGAGGTTCGCGGTCCTCGAGGTCGAGAAGGATCTGGCGCGCATCGCTGCCGTCAGGATCCGCGACAAAGAGCTCGACACTCGCGGCGGCGTCGTTGACGACCGGGCCGAATGCGCGCTCGAAGACGATCTGGCTCCCGTCCGGCGCCCACGCCGCGGAGCTGTCACCGAGGCAGTCTGCGGTGCACGAGCTCGCCAGCGCCGCCGGGCGGGAGCCGTTCGCGTTCATCGTGTACAGCTCGTCGCCTCCCGAGCTCGCAGAGAAGTCGCTTCGCGTGAAGATGAGCCTGCTCCCGTCCGGCGAGTAGTCGGGAAACCAGCTCGTGTTCGGGAAATCGGTCAGTTGCCTGGCCCTCCCGGTCTTCGGGCTAGCACTGAAGAGATCCGACCTAGTGTCGTCGCTCAGATCAGAGATGCGCTGGAACGCGATCGGCCCGGGCCTGCCCGGGAACGTCGCGGCTGCCACGGGGGCCAGAGTTCCGGTGATCACAAGCGTCGCGGCCACCACGCCCAGTCCTTGTGCGACTACGCGTTTCATCGGTCAACCACCGTCCAGGTGGCCTTGGTTGGCGTGACGTCGACGTTGCCCGCCGCGTCGGTTGCGCGGACCTGGAGGGTGTGCCGGCCCAGCTTCAGGTTCCTCAGCCGCATCGGCGACGTGCACGGCTTGAACCCGCGCTTGTCCAGCTTGCACTCGAAGGTGGCCGTCTCGTTTGAGTCAAACGTGAACCTCGCGCTCGTGCTGCGCGTCTGCTTGCCCGGCTTCTTGGTGATCGTCGTTTCCGGTGGATCGGTGTCGGCGGCCACAGCGGGGCAGCCGTTATTCGCGGGTGGGCCTGCCTCCGCCGGGCAGTTGTCGGCCGAGTCGAGGAGACCATCCCCGTCGGCATCCACGGACGGCTGCGGTTCGTCCACCGGCAGCGGGCAGCCTGCATTCGAGGCGGGGCCAGGCTGGATGCGGCAATTGTCGGAGGGGTCGGGGACGCCGTCACCGTCAGCGTCCGGTGGTGGGATCGGACACCCGTTGTTCGAAGCCGGGCCGGCAACGAGCGGGCACTGGTCGGCCGCGTTCGTGACGCCGTCGCTGTCGCTGTCGAGTGCCGTTGGGGCGTCGGTGAGGCGGAAGTTGTCGAACTGGGTGATTCCGAGGTTGGAGCTGGTTTCCAGGTCGGCCAAAACAAGGACATCCTCCACATCACTCAGCACCTCGAAGAAATGCGCATTCGTGGCAGGGACGTCACCGTTACCGCTCGCGTCGTAGAAAAACCAACTCACACCGCTCGCCGTCTCGGTAAGCCCAAACGAGTAGGTCGTCCAGGTGTTTGCCGCTGGAGGCGTGGCCTTAATCCCCAGCAGCCCGTTGCCCTGCTGGTCGTAGATCTCGATCTGACCACCGTGGTCGGCACCGGCCGGATGTCGAAGGTCGTAGGCGACCGTTCCCCCATAGTTGGCCCGCAGGTTGCCGGAGACGGTCGCGGGTGCGAAGAAGTACCAAAGGCAGTCATCCACCCCACCGAAGACCTGAGCATTGTCCTCATCGCTGATGTGACCGTTGGGATTCCCGCCGGTTCCGCTGTAGATCGGTGTCTTGAGAACGAACGCATCGCAGGCGGCAGTGCGAACCGACCGCCAGCCCTGGTCGTTGGCGTCGAAGCTGTGAGTGAGCGCCGATGCCGATGCCGACGCCGGGAGTGCCAGCGAGGCAGCAACGCACAGCACGGCGACGAGCATCGGGGCGGAATGAACACGCAGGGTCACAAACCGGCTCACGACACCGTCTCCACGGTGAACCAGACGACCATCATCGCGATCATCAGCCCTGAAATCACGATCGCCGCGCTCGCCATGGCAGCGCCGGCGCGGCGCGCCTGCAGGCCGAGCGCGATCGCCGCCCCCGCAAGCGGCAGGCCGATCCAGAAGCCTCCGGCTGGAAGCTCCCAGGCGATCGTCGATCCCGGCACCGAAAGCAGGGCGAGCGCGAGCGCGAGCCCGGGTCGAGTCCGGGAGGGTTCAAGCTCAATGACCGGACGACTTACGGCACTTTCCACGGTGATCCTTCCGTTCGAATGACTGCTTCGCCGAACCTAGAGCCGCCGGTCCCGGGGCGCATCGGGGCGATCCCGGAATTTGCCCAGACGCGGATCAGGGCCTGCCCTGATGCGAACGTCGGCGCGAGGTGGGACGATTTGGACGTGCCGGGAACGGTTCTGATCGTCGACGACCACGCCGGCTTCCGGCGTGACGCGCGTGCACTGCTCGAGGCCAGCGGCTACGAGGTCGTTGGCGAGGCCGCAGACGGCGAATCGGCAGTGGCTGCGGCAGAGCGGCTGCGCCCCCTCTGGGTGCTCCTCGACATCCAGCTGCCGGACCTCGACGGCTTCAACGTCGCGGCGCGGCTCGCGGCGACGGCTGATCCACCGGCGGTGGTCCTGACGTCGAGCCGCAGCGCCAGCGCCTTCCGGCGGCGCCTCGCCGCCACCACCGCGCGCGGCTTCCTGACCAAGAGCGACCTCTCGGGCGACGCCCTCTCAGCCCTGCTCGCCTGACGGTGGCGCGGCTCCGCCTCGCCCTCTGGCCCGCCGGCCTCACGCTTGGGGCAATCGCCGAATGGAGCGCCTACGACGGGGACCCGGCGGCGACCGTCGCCGACTCTCTCGTCGGCATCGCGCTGCTCGCAGCCGGGCTGGTCCTTTGGGGACGGCGGCCGGCCAGCCACTTCGGACCGATCGCCACCGCGGCCGCGTTCGCCTGGTTCCTCGGAACCTTCGGGGGATGGTTGATCTACCTGCATCGGGGGCCGCTTGCTCATCTGGTCCTCACCTATCCGACCGGCCGGGCCAACTCACGGCTTGAGCGGGTGTCGATCGCCGTGGCATACACCTATGCCGCCGTCTATCCCCTGGCCGCCTCTGACTACGTGGCGATCGGGTTCGCGGGCCTCCTCGTCGCGGCAGCCGGGGCCCGCTACGTGAGATCCGCGGGCCCCGAGCGGCGTGCGCGCTTCTCGGCGCTCATCGCGGCGGCGGGGTTCGCCATCGTCCTGTTCGCGAGCGCAGTCACCCAGATCGCCGACACCGACTCCGACCGCGCCGTGCTCCTTGCGTACGACGCCGCAGTCGCGCTAACCGTCCTCGGGCTCGGAACAACCCTGTTGCGGGCGCGCTGGGCGGATGCGGCACTTACGGGCCTCGTCGTGGACCTCGGTGAGCCCGGCGCGACCGGCGCACTCCGCGAGCGCTTGGCACGGACACTCGGGGATCCCTCGCTGACCGTCGGCTACCTGATTCCGGAGACCGGGCGATACGTCGACGAAGGCGGGACGCCCGTGGAGCTCACAGGCGTACCCGCGAGCCGGGCCCTGACGCCGATCGAGGAGGGCGGGACAACGGTGGCGGTGCTTGTTCACGACGCTGCCGTGCTCGACGATGCCGACCTCGTCGAGGCCGTCGCATCGGCGACGCGGCTCGCGGTCTCAAATGTCCGGCTCCAGGCCGCGGTTCAGGCCCAGGTTCGCGAGGTTGAGGCGTCGCGGCGCCGGATCGTCCAGGCCACCGACGTCCAGCGGCGGCGGCTGGAAGTGGAGCTTCGCGACGGAGCCGAGCGCCGCCTCGCCCGCATGGCCGATCTGCTCGACGAATGCGGCCCCCGCCTGCACCAGGTTCGCGCCGACCTGGACGCGGCCCGCGGGCAGCTGCGCGAGCTCGCACGCGGGATCCACCCCACCTCGCTGATCGATGCCGGCCTGACGATGGCTCTAACCGAGCTGGCCGAACGCTCCGAAACTCCGGTCGAGCTTCAGATCTCGCCGCAGAGGTGGCCGCAGACGATCGAGGCCGCGGTCTACTTCCTCTGCTCAGAGAGCCTGACCAACACCGCGAAGCACGCAGGGGCTGCAGAGGTCCGCGTCTCAGTTGCGGGCAACGAGGACAGCGTCGCGATCAGCATCGTGGATGACGGGGTCGGGGGCGCAACGGTTTCGGCTGGGTCGGGGTTGCAGGGATTGACCGATCGCATCGAGGCACTTGGCGGGAGCTTGGCGATCGAGAGTCGCTCAGGGCGCGGTACCAGCGTTTCGGCGGTGATCCCGGTCCGATGAGCGGTCGATTCTCCGCAGCCCGTCTGCGCTGGCCCCTGCTCCTCCTCGTCGCAGGCGTCGCCGTCGGCGTGGTCTCGTTCGTCCTCGCCCGCGAGGAGCCCGGATACGCGCTGGTCGGCAACTCCGCCGGGCGCGCACTGATCGAGCTGGAGCAGGCTGTGCTTTGCTGGTCGTGGGCGTTGCCTCCCTGATCCGGCGCCCGCAGAACCGCTTCGGGTTGTTCCTGGCGCTCGCAGCCATCGGCTGGTTTCTCGGAGAGTGGAACAACCCCGGCATCGCCTCGCCACTCGCCTTCGCCGCCGGTCTCGTGCTCTATGCAGTCGCCCCGGCTCTTGTCGGCCATGCCGCGCTCACCTACCCGACGGGGCGCCTCTCCTGGTGGGTCGACCGGGCTGGCGTCGTGCTCGCTTATGTGGGCGCCTTAGTGGTCCTCGGCCTGCTGCCCGCGGCGTCCTTTGACCCAGCAGCCGCGGGGTGCGCACAGTGCCCGGAGAACCTGCTCTTGGTCGATGGCTCCAGCGCTGGCTTCGAAGACTTCAACCGGATCGGGCTCGCGCTTGGCCTGGCCTGGTCCGCCGGGCTCGTGGCGCTGCTGGCCGTACGGCTGATTCGCTCCTCGGAGGCGCTTCGGCGACTGGTCTGGCCGGTGATACTCGCCGCCGGGACGTTCGTCGCGCTGGTTGGCGTGGACTTCGCACACGCCCTCGACCGCGGATTCCTGAGCAACGACCAGATCGACGTCGACCTGAGGCTCGCCGAAGCATTTGCGCTGATCGCCCTTTCGCTCGGGCTCGCCTGGGACTGGGTACGCGCGCGCCTTACGCGCTCGACCGTCGCCAAACTGGTCGTCGAGCTGGCCCACTCCCCCCAGCCGGGCGGCCTCCGCGACGCCCTCGCCGAGACGCTTGGCGACCCGTCGATCCGCCTCGCCTATCCGCTGTCCGACGGCCGGCTCGTTGGCGCAAGCGGCGAGAGTGTGGAGCTCGAGGGCCAGGTGAGCACACTCGCGCGCCGCGGGCGCGTGGTGGCGGTGCTTTCCCACAAATCCGGGTTGCTCGACGACCCGGGGCTCAGCGAGGAGGTTGCCGCAGCCGCCGGTCTGGGTCTGGAGAATGAACGCCTGCGCGCGGAAGCCCGGGCGCGACTCGGCGATCTGCGAGCTTCGCGTGCACGGGTTGTCGTGGCGGGCGACGCCGAGCGGCGCCGGTTGGAGCGCGATCTCCACGACGGCGCCCAGCAGCGGCTGGTCGGGCTGACCCTCTCACTGCGCGTGGCGCGGGCGGACCTGGAGGCGGATCCGGCCCCGCGTGGGCGACTCGACGAAGCCGACACTGAGTTGCGCGCCGCGCTGGGTGAGCTCAGAGAGCTCGCTCGGGGAATATTCCCGACGGCGCTCGCCGATGAGGGGCTGGCTGCGGCGCTCGAGGCCTTCGCCGAGGAGGGCTCGGTTCCGATCGAGCTGGGCGAGGTCGCCGAAGCACGATTCGGTCCCGCGGTCGAGGCCGCGGCCTACTTCGTTGTCTCGGAGATCGCTCGCAGCGGCAGCGTCAACGGGCTGCGAGTCGCAGCAACACGGCGCGGCGGGAACCTGGTCGTCGAGATCGAGGCGGACGGCTCACCAAGCGAGTTGACCGAGATCGAAGACCGGATCGGCGCTCTGGACGGAACGCTCCGAGTAGCTCAGGTGCCCGGCGGTGTGGTTACGGTGAAGGCGGAGATCCCATGCGAATCGTGATCGCCGAAGACGAGGTTCTGCTCAGGGAAGGCTTGGAGCGCTTGCTCATCGAGCACGACTTCAAGGTCGTCGGCAAGGTCGGCACCGGCGACGAGCTGCTGCGCAAGGTGGAGCTGACGCGACCGGATCTCGCGATCGTTGATATCAAGATGCCCCCAACACACACCGACGAGGGTCTGGTCGCGGCGAAGAAGATCCGCGAGCTGTACCCGGAAATCGCCGTCCTGGTGCTCTCTCACTTCCTCGAGTCGCGCTACGCGATGCGGTTGCTCGAGCAGCACCCCGGCCGCACCGGTTACCTGCTCAAAGAGCGGGTTTCCGATGTCGCCGTGCTGATGGACTCGATCCGGAGGCTGAGCGAGGGCGAGTGCGTGCTCGACCCGACGATCGTCGCTCGCTTGGTCGAGCGGCCGCGGCACAGCGGGCCGCTCGACGAGCTGACCGAGCGCGAACGCGAGGTCCTCTCTCTGATCGCCGAAGGTCGCTCGAACGGCGCCATCAGCAAACGGCTTTTCCTCAGTCCGAAGACGGTGGAGTCCCACGTCAGGCAGATCTTCATGAAGCTGGACATCGACAGCTCCCCCGAGGATCACCGCCGGGTGCTGGCCGTGCTCGCCTACTTGCGACCCTGAGCGTTAGCCATCCAGCGCGTCCGCCGGGGGTGGGCAGCGGTTGCTCAGCGGTTCCAGCGAGACCTCCCCGGGCAACAGGCGCCACGGTTCGACACGAAACGGCTCGGGTGAGACCTCGCCCGGGATCGCTTCGATCGTCAACTGGTCGCGATAACGGCTCCACGAGTAGAGGAAGACCTCGCCGGACTGGTTGGCGGCGTCCTGCGGCGTCTCACCTCCCCCCTCTTCGATTCGCCACTCGACCGTATCTCCGTCCACGGAGTAGCTGCCGTACGCCCAGATGCAGGCGCTTTCGCTCTCGGTCGTGAACGCGAAACGGCCGTCAACGAACGCGTACGTGAACTCGCCGTAGTTCTCCGGGATTAGGTCCCCCTCGGGCACGACGGTGGCCGCCTCTTCCTCGGTGGTCTCCATCCGCCAGAGTCCATCGAACGACGTCGGGCCGCGGGCCCCCGCCTCTTGCTCATCGCCTTCGCACTCGGGGGCAGGCTCGGGCTCGACGGTGTCGCGCATCGCCGCAATCTGCTCGAGCGCCTCGCGGTTGGCTGGGTCGCGGCTCAGTTCTTCCACGACAGGCCGGGTAGCCGATTGGATCTCCTCGAGCTGCGCGGGGGCCAGTGCGCGGACCGAAGTGTTTCCGGCATTGCAGAGCAATCCGATCGCCTCCTCGTCGCGATGCTGGATATCGCCGAGAGAGGGGTCGAGCGCGGCGGCGCCGGCAGACCGAAGGGCTTCTTGCTGTGCCTCGTCCAGGGCCGCGTAGGCGTCCTCGTTCATGATGATCGTCAAGGCTCGGGGCCAGAGGTTTACGTTGGTCGCAAAGCTCTCGGCGGGGTCTTCCCTTTCCGAGAAGGCGACCGAGATCGACTGCACCTCCATTCCGTCAAGATTCGATGATCGGATCATCGAAGTGATAGGTGGTCGTTTCGGCGCCGAGCGCTTCGAAGGTGGCTGCGCTCAGCTCCGAAGGGCGGATGCCGATCGTGGCGCCGCGATAGTCAGAGGCATCAAACAGGGGCCCCGACACGCCGAGTGGTCTGCGCAGCGCTCCGGGAAGCAGCGCGATCGGGACGACCCCCGCTTCCTCAACGCCGGCGAGCATCTCGTCGGCGAGCGGACTGGCGAGCACTTCCCGCTCGAGGGCGTAGCTGTCGACGGCGAACGGAGCGACCAGGGGCCGCAGGCTGTCCACCCCCACCAGGTCGAACGTGCGAGCGCCGATGCTGGCCATCTCGACCTCGCCGTTTCGCACGTCCTCGATCGCTCCCACCTCGTTCTCTGGATCGTCCGCGCGCCACCTGTCCTCGATCTCGATCTCGAGTGAGCCGCCGGATTCGCGCTCCACAGCGCGCGCGTATTCGTCGAGGTCGAAGGCGCCGTCGTCGGGGTTTGCAAGCGTCAGCACCGTGATTTCGGCGGGAGCGTCACCGCCGGCCTTGTCCGCGTCGTCGCCACCACAGGCGGCGAGTGCCATGGCGGTCAGGACGATTGCTGTCAGGCTGTAGATGCGGTACATGGCTCCCTATTTCATTGACGGTGGCGGAGACTAGACCGGTGGGGCCGTCGCGCGCTTCGGGTTTGACCCTCGAGTACGCGCACGCCGATCAGGGCCTGCCCTGAGAACGATCCAGGGCTGACCCCGTAGCTGGGGGGTCCCCGCCCGAAATACGCTGGGCAGGTCAACCGAGGAGGAACCGATGCTGACCGCGCCCGCTGTCCGTGCCCGCTCCCTTGCTGCGCTCACCTTGGCTGCGCTCGCCTTCTTCATCGCGTACGGCGCCGATGGAGCTGAGGCCGCCGGGATCAGCTGCGGCGATCTGATCAAGAAGGACACCACACTTCAGCGTGATCTTCTCAATTGCCCTAATGCCGGCATCGTGATTGGCGCGGACGGGGTCACGCTTGACCTCAACGGGCACACGATCGACGGGGACAACGAGCTCGTCAGGAAGTGTCCCGATGAGAGCAAGACCGATTTCTGCGAGGACGGAATCGTCAACGAGGGGCACTCGGGCGTGACCGTCGTGGGGGGCGAGGTCCGCGAATTTGCCTTCGGGGTCAGCTTCTACAACGCTGATGACGGCGAGGTGCGCGGGACCACCGCGACGCGGAGCGTCTTCAACGGCATTCTCTTTTTCCGCGTATCGGACAGCCTGATCAGCGGCGCCACCGCATCCGCGAACGGCCTCGAGCATGACTATCCGGGAATCGCGATCGTCGAGTCCGACGGAAATCGGATCGAGCGAACCACCTCCACCGGCAATGCCGACCTCGGCTTCTACGTGACCGAATCCAACAACAACGTGTTTGTCCGCAACACGCTCTCCGCGAACCCAGAGGCCGGGGCGATCATCGACGGCGATGGGAACGTCGTCCGGGGCAATCGAATCGCTCGAAACGGCGAGGGACTCATCATGGATGGCAGCAACAACACGATCGCCCGGAACCAGATCCAAAGGTCCCTGGGGTGCGGCAATGGCTGCGGTATCGGGATCTCGCTGGAGGACGGGCGCGGCAATCGCATCGTCGGCAACGTGATCCGCTCACCAAAGAAGACCGGGATCCGGCTGACGACGTTTGTAGGCGAACAGAACCTCCGAGACACGATCGTGCGGCGAAACGTCGTGCGGGATGCGGGACGCAACGGCATCGAGATCGGGCCCACGATCACCGGCACGATCCTGCTTCGAAACCACGTCCGGCGCTCCGGTGAGGATGGAATCCATGTCGAGAGCGCGTCGACGACCCTGAGGCGAAATCACGCGAACCGCAACGGGGATCTGGGGATCGCCGCGGTGCCCGGCGTCATCGACGCCGGCGGCAACCTGGCCGCTGGAAACGGGACGGCGACTCAGTGCACGTACGTGATCTGCGGCTGAGGCCGGCGAGCGCTACGCATCGCGCCGCAGAACTCCCAGGATCTGAGCGGCCACGACCCCAGGTTCACGCTCGAGCACGCGGTCGGTGACACGCAGCACCGAGATGCCGACGACTTGGAGCTCACGGTCTCTGGCGCGATCGGCTTCGAAGGCTTCGCGGGTGGAGTGGAACTCCCAGGAGTCGACTTCGACGACGAGGCTCTCGCTCGGCCAGTAGGCGTCGACGCAGTGGCCACAGACGTCGACGTTGAAGGCGGGGACGGGGAGGTTGTGTTGCTCGCAGAGCTCACGGAAGCGGTGCTCGAGGTCCGAGCGGAGGTCCGGGGGGTCATCGAGGGACGAACGACTTGCAGCAAGGGCCGTGAGGGGTTTGATGCCGTGCCGGCCGTGGGATCGCTCCAGGAGCTCGTCCAATGCGATCTTGTCGAAGCGGCCGATGTGTACGGCCTTCTCGAAGGCGCGGCGGAGCTTGTTTGCGGGGACCGACTCGGCCAGGTCGAGCAGCGTGCGGGGGATCGAGGTGATCGGGATGCCGTTGTGGGTGTCGCGGTCATTGGGGTGGATCTGCTTGGCGCGGTGAAAGACGATGTTTCCGAGGCGCCGTGGCCGGCGCAGCATCGTCGTCACGTGGATCAAGGACGCATTCGGGCTGAGCAGTACAGCCCACTCATGGCCGGCGCTCTGGTGGCTGAGCAGCGAGCCCGGGCCCCCGGCCAAGATCGCTGCCCAAAGGTGCCCGAGCCGACTCAGCTTTGAGTGTCCGACTGCGTAGACGCCTGGGTAGACAACGACGTAGCGCCCGCAGCGAACTCGGTACCTGATCGCCTCGGCTCCCACACCCACCTGCAGCAGCTGCCAGTGCGCCAGCGCACCCTCCTGATCTCTAAGCAGGGTCGCGACCCGAGCCTCGACCGCAGCACGTGTGTCTCTCAGGCGTTGCATATGAACCGCTCAGCGACACACGTGCTTCATGGCCCCAGATTGCCGAGGCAAAGCGCACGTGTTGCGCGCACAAGGTCACGAAAGCGTGGCGAATTCCTGCCCTTACTGCCCCCGCAGGCGTGGAGCGCCCCACCCGCGACCGGGCGCTCGCTACGGCGGTCCCGCGCCCAATGTCGTACCCCGCCCGACCCCTGCGCGCCGAACTCACCGATTTCGTACTCTGAACCCAGTGGGAAAGCCGCAAACGGCGGGGATTTCCTCGGTGGGGTCCAGCCGCGTTGGCGCTTAGGATCGGCACTGCCGATGGGGAGCCGTGATGAGTGAGGTAATCGAGAAGGAACGAGTAGTCGTCCGCTTCGCGGGTGACTCGGGCGACGGGATCCAACTGGCGGGGTCGCGGTTTGCCGCCGACACCGCCCTGATCGGCAACGACCTGGCGACGCTGCCCGACTTTCCGGCTGAGATTCGCGCGCCGGCGGGGACGCTGGCCGGCGTGTCCGCGTTCCAGATCCACTTCGCCTCGCGCGACATCCTGACCCCGGGCGGTCAGCCGAACGTGCTCGTCGCGATGAACCCGGCGGCGCTCAAGGTCAACCTGCCCGAGCTCGAGCGCGGCGGCCTGGTGATCGTCAACGAGGACGGCTTCAGCGACTTCAATCTGCGCAAGGCCGCCTACGCCGAGAATCCGCTCGATGACGCCACGCTCAAGGACTTCCAGGTGATCCGGGTGCCGATGACCTCGATGACCGTACGCGCCACAGAAGGCATCGACGGGATCAGCTCGCGCGACGCCGCTCGGTCCAAAAACTTCTTCGCCCTCGGGCTGGTCTCCTGGATGTTCAGCCGCCCCCGAGACGCGACGGTGGCCTGGATCGACGAGAAGTTCGCGTCAAAGCCCGAGGTCCTGCTGGCCAACCAGGCCGCCTTTCGCGTCGGCTACAACTTCGGCGAAACAGCAGAGCTCGGGCACGTCCACTACGAGGTCAAGGCCGCGCCGGCGGAGCCCGGCACCTACCGGGGCGTCAACGGGACAACGGCGACCGCACTCGGCCTTGTCGCGGCGAGCATGCGCAGCAAGCTGCCGCTGTTTTTGGCCAGCTACCCGATCACGCCGGCCTCGGAGATCCTCCACGAACTCTCGCGGCACCGCCGCTTTGGTGTGCGCACAGTCCAGGCGGAGGACGAGATTGCGGCGGCGAACATGGCGCTCGGCGCGTCCTTCGGCGGCCACCTCGGCGTGACGACGACGAGCGGGCCGGGAATGGACCTCAAGGCGGAAACGATCGGGCTCGCGATCGCGCTCGAGCTGCCGCTTTTGATCGTCGACGTTCAGCGGGCCGGGCCCTCGACGGGGATGCCGACGAAGACGGAGGCCGCCGACCTGCTGATGGCGATCCACGGCCGCCACGGCGAGGCGCCGCTGCCGGTGATCGCGGCGGCTACGCCGTCTGAATGCTTCTTCGCTGTCTTCGAGGCGGTGCGATTGGCGGTCAGGTACCGGACGCCCACCATCCTGCTGACCGACACCTTCCTCGCCAACTCATCCGAGCCCTGGCGGCTGCCCGACGCCGCGGACCTCCCCGAGATCGACCCCGGCTTCGCCACGGCGCCCAACCGCGAGGACGGAGAGTTCTGGCCCTACCTGCGCGACGACCGCGGCGCCCGGCCCTGGGCGCTGCCGGGGACACCCGGTCTCGAACACGTCATCGGCGGCCTCGAAAAGCAGGACGGCACCGGCCACATCAGCTACGAGCCCGCCAACCACGCCCGCATGACGCGCCTGCGCGCCGAGAAGATCGCCGGCATCGCCGATGACATCCCGCCGCTCGAGGTCGACGCAGACGACGGGGCTGAGCTGCTGGTGCTCGGATGGGGCTCCTCGTTCGGTGCCATCAAGGGCGCCGCGAGGCGGGTCCGCAAGCGCGGCGACAAGATCGCCTTCGCCCATCTGCGCCACCTCAACCCTCTGCCTGCCAACACCGGCGAGGTCGTGCGCTCCTTCCCCAAGGTGCTGATCCCGGAGATGAACAGCGGACAGCTGCTCAAGATCATCAGGGCCGAGTATCTGGTCGACGCCAGGGGCTACTCCAAGACCGACGGCTTGCCTTTGTTCGCCGAAGAACTGGACGAGGTGTTCACCGAATGGCTGTGAACGGCGGCAACGGCGGCGGATTCGGAGAAGGCGGCGCGGCAACCCTGACCAAAAAGGACTTCGCCTCCGACCAGGAGACGCGCTGGTGCCCGGGCTGCGGCGACTACGCGATCCTGGCCACCGTCCAGCAGTTCCTTCCGGAGCTGGGGCTGCCGCCGGAGAAGATCGTCTGGGTCGCCGGCATCGGCTGCTCGGGGCGTTTCGCGTACTACATGAGCACCTACGGCGTCCACGGGATTCACGGCCGCGCGCCGGCCCTGGCCACGGGTCTGGCGCTGGCGCGCCCCGACCTCTCAACCTGGGTGGTCACCGGCGACGGCGACGGCCTCTCGATCGGCGGCAACCACCTGATCCACGCCCTGCGCCGCAACGTGCCGATCAAAATCCTGCTCTTCAACAACCAGATCTACGGGCTGACCAAGGGCCAGTACTCACCGACCAGCGAGGAGGGCAAGGTCACGAAATCAACGCCATTCGGCTCCTTCGATCACCCCTTCAACCCGGTCGCGCTGGCGCTCGGCGCCGAGGCCAGCTTCGTCGCGCGAACGATCGACATCGACCGTGACCACCAGGCTGAAGTGCTGCGCGCCGCTGCCGCCCACAAGGGATCCGCGTTCGTCGAGATCTACCAGAACTGCAACGTCTTCAACGACGGCGCCTTCGACGCAGTGCGCGGCAAGGGCGGCCGCCACAACCAGATCCGGCTCGAGCACGGCAAGCCGATTCTGCTGGGCGAGGACGGCGAACGTGGAGTCGCACAGGGGCCGGACGGGCGGCTCAGCATCGTCGAGACAGCAAGCGTCGGGCTCGGCGGTCTACTCGTCCACGACTCGCAGGACCCGGACCCGAGCCGGGCCTTCGCCCTCGCCCACCTCGCCAACCAGCCGACCGGCCCAACGCCGATCGGCGTCTTCCGCGACGTCGAGCGCCCCGCCTACGCAGAGGATCTCGCCGACGAACTGGCCGCGGCGCGCGAAGACTTCGGCACCGAGGAACTCGACATGCTGTTGCGCTCGGGCGACACCTGGACCGTCGAGTAGCCGCGCCGGCCGCGACGGCTCCAGTCCCCTCACCCGAGTGAATCCAGCTTTCGCCTAAGCGCCCCGCGATCGGCTTCGACCGGGCCCTCGCTGTCGTCGATGCCCCACTCCCCGATCGCACGCACCACCGGAGCCAGCGAGGCGCCGCGCTCCGTCAGTGCCCAGCCGCCGATGGCGCGTGATGCACCCTGCTTCTGAGCTTCGATGATCCCTGCGGATTCAAGCTCGCGCAGCCTGCTCGCAAGCAGGCTGCGCGACAACCCCGGGAGTTCGGCGGACAGCTCCCCGAACCGGAGGGGCTGGGGATGGGCAAACAGCAACTCACGCAGAACAAGCAATGTCCAGCGCTCACCGAAAATGTCCAGGAACCTCGCGATCGGACACCACGGCTGGTTGTAGATGCGCTTTCCCAGTTCGCTACTCCTGTGGTGGCCCGGGCTCAGGGCCACCAAGTTCGGTGAATTCCGGGGCCTGATAGGCGCTACCGGGCGCGCCGCCTATACAGAGCATCTGGGCGCCCTGATCGCCAGGCACGATCTTGCGCAGCTCCGCGGGCCCGACGCGAGCGAAGGTCCCAGGCTCCAAGGTGTACTGGTCCCCACCAGCGAGGAGCGTTGCGGACCCGCTCAACAGGGTGTAGACCTCCTCCATGCCGTCGTCCACGGGGCGGCCGGCGTGGTTGTGCTCCGGGTACCAATCTGCTCCGGCAGGCATGTTGAGAACTTGCATGCCAAACGACGTTGCCCCAAGCGAGGCTCGGGCCCGGATCATCGCGCCGCCCAGAATCGGCTCCATCTCTTCAATGCGCTTGACCGTCACATCAGCCATGTGATCTCCTCTTGGTAGTTCTAAAACTAATACTAGTACAGAATCAAGAACTGTGCCCCGAGGCCGGATAGCCTGACCCCCGGTGAAGCCAGGCGTCGACGCAAACTTGCGAGGCCCCGAGCCAGGAGCGCTATATCCCTGGGTTCGCGGCGCCTCCTGGCTTGAGGCGGGAATCTTTGCCGCGCTCGTCGTCTTCTGGCTGCTGCCCGGGCTCGAAGAGCCGACGACCGTCTTCGGCTGGGCCCACGGAATCGGCTACCTGGCGTTGCTCGGGTTCATCTTCATCGCCGTGCTCCGCCACGAAGTCCCGTTCTGGCTGCTGGCTGCCACCTTCACCCCGCTCGGCCCGATCGGCAGCGTGGTCGGAATCGCCATCCTAGATCGACGGCGGCGGACCGGCACGAAGGCGGCTCCAGCCGCGGCGGTTACTTGACCTTCTCGAGGTCGACCGCGAAGACGAGCGTCTCGTCGGGGCCGATGTCGGGCGGCTGCCCGGAGGGGCCGTAGGCGAGGTCGCCGGGAATCGTCAGCAGACGGCGGCCGCCCTCCTTCATCCCGACAAGCCCGATGTCCCAGCCGGGGATCACCGCGCTGGAGCCCAGCTCGAACTCGAACGGCTCCGGGTTGCCCCAGGAAGTGTCGAATTCGGTGCCCGTCGACTGGGCGACGCCGACGTACTGGACCTGGATCGTGTCCCCGGGCCGTGCTTCCTTGCCGTCGCCCTCGACCACGTCCTCCTTGACCAGTTCCTCGGCCTTCTCGTCAGGGACCGTCACCTCCGGCTTCTCGCCGAGATTGTCGGTGGCCGTGGCTGTCGGACCGCCGCCGGCGCTCTCCTCGTCATCGCCGCAGCCGGCGAAGACGAAAAGCCCGGAGAGGACCAGCGCAATTAGAAGCAAGCGACGCAAGACGCGGCAATCTATAGGACTCGGCCCGGGTAAAGCGTCAATGGGCGGGAAATCGAGGCCTACGGGGGCGCCGGGGTGACTAGATCCGACGCATTCTGGGGCGCTGAGGCCAAGCAGTTACCGGCGGGGAATCGGCGGGGTGGGGCTGTGGGAGGCAGGGGGTCCACACAGCCCGCACCCACGCCTGCGCGTCGGTAGCCAGGGAGGGATGCCGACGCGATCATCCCCGGAGGCGGGACTGACCGGGGATGAGTCTCAAAAACTTTTTCTTATCGCCCTTGAGAACCCTGCGTGGGCGCATTCTCCACCATTTGCCCCCTCCGTGTCAAGCGACCCGCCTGACGAGTTGTGCAAATGGGTAAAATCAGAAGCTCAGCTTCGGCCGCGGAGGTCCCTCAGAACCCGCTGGAGGATGCCCCCGTGCTGGTAGTACTGGACTTCGTTCGGGGTGTCGAGACGTACCGTCGCCTCGAAACTGATCTCGTCAGCGCCTTCACGCGACGCGGTCACGGTGACCGACTTGGCCTTGCCCTGGTCGATATCGCCGACGCTGACGGTCTCCTCGCCGGTGAGGCCGAGCGACTCAGCCGTCTCACCCTCGGGGAACTGCAACGGCAGCACGCCCATCCCGATCAGGTTCGAGCGATGGATCCGCTCGAAACTCTCCGCGATCACGGCGCGGACGCCCAACAGCTTCGTGCCCTTCGCGGCCCAATCACGTGAGGACCCCGACCCGTACTCCTTGCCGGCCAGCACGACCAGCGGCACGCCCTCGTCGGCGTAGGCCATCGCCGCCTCGTAGATCGTCGTCTCATCGCCTTCCGGATAATGGCGCGTGAAGCCGCCCTCCTTATCGACCAGCTTGTTGCGCAATCGCACGTTGGCAAAGGTTCCGCGAATCATCACCTCGTGGTTACCGCGACGCGAACCGTAGGAGTTGAAGTCGCGCACCTCGACACCGTTCGCCATCAACCACTCACCCGCCGGGCTCTGCTTCTTGATCGCACCGGCAGGCGAGATGTGATCGGTCGTCACCGAATCACCAAGCACCGCGAGCACGCGCGCGCCCTCGAGCTGGGCCACGGCCTCTGGCTCGGCCGGCATTCCCTCGAAGAAGCTCGGCCTGCGCACGTAGGTGGAATCGGGCCAGGCGTAGCGGTCGCCGGCCGGCGTGTCGAGCGAGCGCCAGCGCTCATCGCCGTCGAAGACCGACGAGTAGCCCTTCGTGAACATGTCCGACTGGACCGCCTGTGAGACGGCCTCCTTGACCTCATCCGCGCTCGGCCAGATGTCGGCGAGGTAGACGGGCTCGCCATCGGTGCCTTCACCGAGCGGCTCCGTCGTCAGGTCGATGTCCATGCGGCCGGCGAGCGCGTAGGCGACGCAGAGCGGCGGAGAGGCCAGGTAGTTGTTGCGCACGTCGGGGTTGATGCGCCCCTCGAAGTTGCGGTTGCCCGAGAGCACCGAACAGACCATCAGATCCTTCTCCTCGATCGCCGCGGAGATCGCCTCCGGCAGCGGCCCCGAGTTGCCGATGCAGGTCGTACAGCCGTAGCCGACGAGGTTGAACTTGAGCCTGTCGAGGTACTCGTCGAGCCCGGAGCGCTTCAGGTAGTCGGTGACTACCACCGATCCAGGCGCGAGTGAAGTCTTCACCCAGGGCTTGACGTCGAGGCCGCGCTCGATCGCCTTCTTGGCGAGCAGCCCGGCGCCGAGCATCACCGACGGATTCGAGGTGTTCGTGCAGCTCGTGATCGCGGCGATCACCACCTTCCCGTGGTCGAGCTCTGTCTCGGTCCCGTCTTCGAGCGTGACTTCGATCGCGTCGCTAGTCGGCTTGACCTCTGCCGTGGCGGCCCCGACGCCGGCGTGACGGGGTTTGCCTGCGTCGCCGTCATGATCCTCACCCGGGGGGTCAGAAGCCGGGAAGCTCTGCTCGAGCGCCTCGTCCCAGTGGTTGCCGAGCTCGGCCGCCGCCTCGGAGTCGTGGCCGGCGAGGGACTCCATAAACGCCGCCTTGGAGTTGGTCAGCGAGATCCGATCCTGTGGGCGCTTCGGCCCCGCGATTGAAGGCTCCACCTCTGCCAGATCGAGCTCGATCGTGTCTGAGAAGGTCGGATCCTCGGAATCCTCGGTGTGGAAGAGGCCCTGTTCGCGCGTGTAGGCATCGACGAGCTCGATCACCTCGGTGGGCCGTCCGGTCAGCTCGAGGTAGCGCAACGTCTCCGCGTCCGGGGGGAAGATCGCACAGGTCGAGCCGAACTCCGGTGACATGTTGCCGAGCGTCGCGCGGTCGGCGAGGCCGAGACGTGAAAGCCCCGGGCCGTAGAACTCCACGAACTTGCTGACGACGCCGCGCTCGCGCAACATCTCGGTGACGGTCAACACCAGGTCGGTCGCCGTCGCGCCCTCGGGGAGCTCGCCGGTCAGCTTGAAGCCGAGCACCTGCGGCAGCAGCATCGAGATCGGCTGCCCGAGCATCGCCGCCTCCGCCTCGATCCCGCCCACCCCCCAGCCGAGCACTCCGAGGCCGTTGATCATCGTCGTGTGAGAGTCGGTGCCGACCAGCGTGTCGGGGTAGGCCGGAGGCGGACCGTCGCCGACGTGAGCTCCACCGGCGTTCTCCGGCGAGAAGACGACCTGCCCGAGGTACTCCAGGTTCACCTGGTGGCAGATGCCGGTCGCGGGCGGAACGACCCGGAACCCCTCGAAGGCCTGCTGGCCCCAGCGCAGGAACCCATATCGCTCTTCGTTTCGCTCGTAGTCGCGGTCCGCGTTGACGTCGAAGGCCATCGCATTGCCGAAGGCGTCGACCTGAACCGAGTGGTCGATCACCAGGTCGACGGGGACCAGCGGGTTGATCGCAGCGGGGTCGCCGCCGATTTCGTCCATCGCGTCGCGCATCGCCGCAAGGTCAACCACGGCAGGCACCCCGGTGAAGTCCTGCATCAGCACGCGGGCGGGCTGGAACGGAATCTCGGCGCTCGGCTCGGCCGTGGCGTCCCACTTGGCGATCGTCTCGATGTCAGCCGCGCTGACGCTCTGCCCGTCTTCCAGGCGCAACACGTTCTCGAGCAGGACCTTGATCGAGTAGGGCAGGCGGGCGACGTCGAACTGCGACTGCAGCGCGTCGAGGCGGTGGATCTCGTAGGTCTTTCCGCCTACCTCGAGTTCGGCGCGGGCTCCGAAGCTGTTGCTCACGACTCAAGTATCCCCGATGGCCGAGCCCGCGACCGCGCGGCCGTCCCGCTCAGCGCTTGTCGGTCTGCCCGGCCGCGATCTCGTCGGCAACCTTGGCCGCCGTGGAACCCACGACGCGACTGGAAAGCTCGGGCGCGATCGCCGCGACGCGAGCGGCGAGTCGCTGGCGCAGGGGCGCAACCGCAACCTCGGAACGATTGCCCTTGATCGCGCCGACAACGGCCGCGCCAACTCCCTCCGGGGTGCCGGTGCCCATCATCGGCGGCGCCTTGCCGCCGGCGTCGGCGAACATCCCGGCGTCGCGGATCGCGCCCGGAGTGATCACAGAGACACCGACACCGGCATCGCGCAGGTCGTCGCGCAGGCAGAGGGCGAAGCCGCGCAGGCCGAACTTCGTGGCGGCGTAGAGGGAGGCCCGCGCGGTGGCGGCGACGCCGGACAGCGAGGAGATATAGACGAAGTGGCCCGATCCGCGCTGCTGCCAGGCGGGCAGCAGCTCGCGGGTCATTGTCACCGGAGACTCCAGGTTGACCCGCAGGGCGCGCTGGATCTCCGTCTGCGAAAAGCCGTCGAGGCGCCCGGAGGCGGGCAGCGCCGCGTTGGCCACGAGCACGTCGAACTCACCGGCCTCGGCCACCAGCCTCTCAGACGCGCCCGGCTCGGCGAGATCGCGGACGATCGTCGTGTGGCCGCTCCCAGCGAGTGAGCCGGCCAGCGCCTCGAGGTCCGCCGCCTTGCGCGAGCTCAGTATCAGCGCGGCTCCCTCGTCAGCCAGCGCCGTTGCGATCGCGTTGCCGAGGCCGCCGGTCGCACCCGTCAGCAGGACTCTCTTCCCGGTCAGCTGCATCAGCGCTTCTTCAGCTGACCGGCCGCGAGTTCCTCTGCGGATCGCTTCGCCGTGCTGCCGCCGGTGGCGCGGCTGGCGATGCGAGGGGAGGCGAGCCCCAGGTGGGCGAGCACCCGCGAGCGCAGTGGCGCGACCGCGATCTCGACCTTGTTGCGATTGATCGCCTTCAGCACGGCGTCTGCCACATCGCCGGGGGTTGCCGTGCCCATCGCGGCGGGCGCCTTCGCCCCTGCGTCGGCAAACATTCCGGCGTCGCGGATGAAGCCCGGCGAGACGATCGAGACGCCGACGCCGGCCTTGGCGAGATCGGCTCGCAGCGACATCGCGAAACCGCGCAGCCCGAACTTCGTCGCGCAGTAGACGGACGAGCGCGGCGCCGGCGCTTTGCCGGCCAGCGAGGAAACGAAGACCATGTGACCCTCGCCGCGCGCCTCCATCGCGGGAGCGAGGGCTCGGGCCATCAGCGCCGGCGCCTCGAGGTTGACGCGCAGCGCCCGCGTGACCTCCTCGGCGCTGAAGCTCTCGAGCTTGCCGGTCCCGGGCAGCCCCGCGTTGGCGATCAGGATGTGGACCTCACCAGCATCGGCCGCCAACATCTCAGCTGCGCCGGCTTCGGCCAGGTCGCTGACGATCGTCATGTGGCCATCACCTGCCAGGGATGTCGCCAGCGCTTCCAGCTCCGGCCGCTTGCGCGAACTGAGCACCAGACTCGCCCCATTGGCGGCGAGCAACTCGGCGGTCGCGCGGCCGAGTCCCCCGGTCGCGCCGGTCAGCAGAACGGTCTTGCCGACGATGTCCACGACACGCACGCTATCGCGATTCGGCGCAGCTTCGCCTGCGGACGGATACCCTTAGAAGGGGATGGGGAAACGCAAGGTCGTCTTGCTTGCGCTTGCGGGTGCGATTGCGTCCGTGTCGGCCCTTGCCCTTTCCTCCCCGGCGGGCGCCGCGACGCTCGAGGCCCAGGCGGTGCTCCCTCCGGGTCAGAGCGGCTTCGTCTCGATCACCGGCCTCCTCAGCGGCAGCGGATCGCCCCACCTCTACGACCAGGTCAGCCTCTTCAACGCGATCGAGTACCGCGCCTTCAACTTCAACCAGCCGGGCGAGACCGAGACGCCGCAGCCGGGGGTCTCAATAACTCGCGACAGCTACGGCGTCCCGGCGATCACGGCAGAGAACGGCCACGATGCCTGGTGGGGCGTCGGCTACGCCGTCGCACAGGATCGCCTTTTCGAGCTCGAGCTGATCCGGCGCGCGACGACAGGCCGCCTGGCCGAAATACAGGGTTCTTCCTACATCGACGACGACCTGATCGCCAGGCGCGACTACTACACGGGCCCCGAGCTCGACCGCATGGTCGCCGCCCTGCCCGACTCGCTGGAGCACCGCATGGCGGCGTACCGCGACGGCATCAACGCCTGGATCGACCACGTGCGGGCGAATCCACGCGACACGCCGGGCGAGTTCGTCGCGCTGCAGGTTCCGATCAAGGACTGGACGGTCCGCGATTCTGCCCGCGTCGGTGTCTTCCTCGCGCGGACCGTGCCCTCTGGCGACGGCGCCGAGTTCGACAACGCCCGCGCGCTGCAGTCGATGAGCGCGGCCGACTTCAACACGATGCACCCCCTGCGCACACCGGGCCGCCTGACGACGGTGCCCGCGTCCGAAGGGACCTTCGCGTCGCAGCCCGGACGTACACGCGCGGACGAGCGCATCGGCTTCCAGCGCTCGCGCCGCTTCGTCGGCCGCCTCGACCTCGCCGGCATCGAGGACACGGCCGTGCTCGCGAGCGAGTCGGCGGGAAGCGGAGCTCGCGGCTCGGCCGCGGGTGACGGACTGCGCCGCATCCTGCCCAGCCCGGGCGGATCCTTCATGTGGGCGATCGGCGACCGCGAAAACGACCGCGGCTACCAGTTCAACGGCCCCCAGCTCGGTTTCGCCGTTCCCGAGCTATTCGTCGAGTTCGAGATCCACTACCCCGGCATGCCCAGCATCCGCGGCGTCACCGCGCCTGGAGTGCCGGTTGTCGGGATCGGCCACAACGGCCACGTCGCCTGGGGACTCACCTCCGGCCTCTCCGACGAGGACGACCTCTTTGCCGAAACCCTGACCGGGCCCGAGAGCTACCGCTTCCGTGGCCGCGAACGGCAGATGGAGTGCCACAACGCGACGATCGACTGGAACACGCCGGTCACGAGCGTCCCGGGCCTGATCACCGGGGGCGGCAACGGCGCGCCGCCTGCCGGTTCGATCACCGAGCGCGTCTGCCGGACGGTCCACGGGCCGGTGCAGTACGTCGGTGCCGACGTCGCGATGGCTCGCCGCTACGCGATCTGGGGCCGCGAGCTCGAGACCTTCGTCGGCATCGACATGCTGAACCGAGCCCACAACATCAAGGACGTCGACCGCGCGCTCAGCCGGGTCAGCTGGAACGAGAACGTGATCGCCGCTGACTCCAGGGGGAACATCGGTTACTGGCACCCGGGTCTGCACCCTCTGCGTCCGCTGCGCTGGGACGAGCGCCTGCCCTACCCCGGCGACGGGCGCGCGGAGTGGCGCGGCTTGCTGCCGGAAGCGAGCACGCCGCAGGTGATCAATCCGCAACAGGGCTGGCTCGCCAACTGGAACAACATGCCGTCGATCGGCTGGACCAACGCCGACAGCGAGGCCCGCGAACGGCTGAGCGGATCGCTGCACCGCGTCCGCATCCTGCGGCGCGAGGTCGCACGTGTCGCTCGCAACCCGACCTACGCCCGCCACACAGCGATCGTTCGCACGACGGGCACGACGGCGCAGCAACGCCCGTTCGTCGACGAGGGCATGCTGCGGAGGGCGCGTGCGAAGGCCGGACCGGTCGGCGCCCGGCTGCTCGGCGCATTGCTCGCCTGGAACGGCAACTACGCCCGCCAGGCCCCCGACGGGACGGTCGATCCCGGCGTTTCGATCTGGGAGGAGTTCAAGGCTCAGATGCAGGCGATCCTGATCGCCCCGATGGGACCGGGAGCAGAGATCCTGGCCGGCGGCACAGGAAAGTCACACGCCTACGACATCAGCAACGGTGAATCGCTGGCGCTGCGGACGCTCGGGGTCCGCGCCTACGCAAGCGCTGCCCGCCGTGCGGCGGGCGTTCTGGCCGAGCGGTTCGAGACCAAAACCGTCTCGGCCTGGCGGGCGCCACGCTTGGCGTACGACGTGACGGCCCAGGGCGCGGGTTCGGTTGAGAGCTTCCCCTTCTTCGACCGCGGAACCTGGGAGCAGTCGGTGATGGTGGGCAGACGTTGAGTGCACGGCCGGGTCCCGGCTTCAAAGTAAGAGTCGAAAAGCGGCGCTGAGCCAACCACTCCCCCTTTGTGAGTAGGGTGGCCGCCATGAAACTCTACATCTGCTGGGGGACCTTCGGATCGCCGCGCCCGGGCGGCCATCCCTGCGCCAACGCCTACCACGCGCTCAAGGGCGCCGGACACGAGTTTGAGGTCGAGAAGGTGCACGGTCTCGGCATCGGCCCGATCAAGGTCACGGGAACCCCGGGCCGCAAGAAGGTCAACGAGCTGACCGGGCAAAGCCAGGTCCCGGTACTGGTGCTCGACGACGGGCAGACGATCTTTGACTCGAAGAAGATCATCTCCTGGGCCGAGTCCAACCCGGCCTAGACCACGCGGCGTCGGACGGGCGGTCGACTCGTCAAAGCGCGGCGGAGACCAGACCCTCGAGCTCGTCTGCGACCAGCTCGAGCGGGACACTGCTTCGCTCGGCGCGGGCGAGGACGATCGCTCCCTCGACCGATGAGACGATCAGTGCGGCCAGCGAGCCGGCGCGCTCGATTCCCACGCCTCGGTTCACGAGCGCACTCACCAGCAGCTCCTGCCAGTCGCGGAAGGCGGCGCCGGCGGCGTCGCGGACCGCGGGGGAGCGGTCTCCCTCCAATGCGGCAGCGACGATTGGGCACCCGGAGCCGAAGTCGGTGCGCTGCAGGATGTAGCGGTAGGCCTCGGTGAATCCGCGCACGGCACCTACCGGGTCCTCGCTCTCCAGGGCCGCCGCCAGCCCCGCGGCGATGAACTCGCCGGCGTAGCGGGTGGCCTCCTCCGCGAGCTGCCCCTTGCCGCCGGGGAAGTGGTGGTAGATCGAGCCCCGCGGTGCGCCGCTGTGTTCGAGCACGTCGCTGAACGAGGTTCCCTCGACCCCGCGCTCGCGAAAGAGCATGGCGGCGCTCTCGACCATCTGTTGTCGTGCTACGGTTATGACGCTCATCATAATCGACGAACCGCCGGAAGGAGCACGCATGCCGTTCATGGAGCTGACCTATCCCGAGGGAGCGCTCGAGCCGGAGGCCCGCTCAACCCTTGCCGAAGGCCTGACGATGGCTCTGCTGCGCGCCGAGCGCGCGCCCGATACACAGTTCTTCCGCGACGTCACCTGGCTGAACCTGAACGAGCTCTCCGCCCATGCGGTCCTCTCGGGCGGCACACCGGTCGCCAAGCCGACCTTCAAGCTCGACGTGACCACGCCGGAGGGTGCGCTTTCGGACCGCCGCCGCGCGGAACTTGTGGGCGCCGCCACTGAGTTGATCCGCGAGGCCGCGGGCATTCCCGAAGAGGAGGCGCTGCGCGTCTGGGTGCTTTGCCACGAAGTAGCCGAAGGAAGCTGGGGCGCGGGCGGCCACGTAATTCGTTTCGAGCAGCTGCGCGAGGCGGCCAAGGCCCAGCGTGAAGCCGCCGAGGCCGAGCAGCCCGTCGGCGCCGCGAGCTAGACCGATGGCGGACGAGCCGGTCTGGCAGCAGACCGCCTGCATCCTCTGCGAGTGCAACTGCGGCATCGAGGTCCAACTCGAAGACCGCACGCTGTCGCGGATCAGAGGCGACAAGGCCCACCCGGCCTCACAGGGATACACCTGCAACAAGGCGATGCGGCTCGACTACTACCAGAACGGCCGCCACCGGCTGACGAGCCCGCTTGCGGCGCCGAAAGGACGGCAGCTTCGAGGAAATCGACTGGGAGACCGCCACGAGCGAGATCGCCGAGCGCCTTTCCGGAGTCCGCGACGAGCACGGCGGCGAAACGATCTTCTACTACGGCGGCGGAGGTCAAGGCAACCACCTCGGCGGGGCCTACAGCGGAGCCGCCCTGCGCGCGCTCGGATCGCGCTACCGCTCATCGGCGCTGGCGCAGGAGAAGATGGGCGAGGGCCTGGTTGACGCCCACCTCTACGGCGGCCACACGCGCGGCGACTTCGAGCACTCCGAGGTCGCCGTCTTCGTCGGCAAGAACCCCTGGCAGTCGCAGAGCTTTCCGCGGGCGCGGATCGTGCTCAAGGAGATCTCCCGCGACCCAGGGCGCGCCCTCGTCGTCATCGATCCGGTGCGAACCGAGACCGCCGAGCTGGCCGATTTCCACCTGCAGGTGAAGCCCGGATCCGACGCCTGGTGCCTGGCGGCGCTCGGCGGCGTGATCGTCCAGGAGGGACTGACCGACGAGGACTTTTTGGCCGAACACACCAACGGCGCAGGGCCTGTGATCGCCGTTCTGCGCAACGTGGACGTCGCCGGCTGCGCGGCCGCCTGCGGAGTCGACGAGCAGCTGCTCCGGGCGACGGCTCGCCGTCTCGCCTCGGCCCTCAGCGTCGCAACCTTCGAGGACCTCGGCGTCCAGCAGGCGCCGAACAGCACCCTCTGCTCCTATCTCAACAAGCTGCTCTGGATCCTGACCGGCAACTTCGGCAAGCCCGGCGCGATGCACCTGCACTCCTGGATGGCACCGCTGGCCCGCTACGACACCCGTGAACGCCGCACCCCGGTGACCGGTGCGCTGATCGCCGGCGGACTCGTGCCCTGCAACTCGATTGCCGAGGAGATCCTCACCGACCATCCCCAGCGGCTGCGGGCGATGCTGATCGAGAGCTCCAACCCGGCGCACTCGCTTGCCGACTCCCCGCGCTTTCGCAAGGCGCTCGAGGCGCTCGAGCTGGTCGTCGTCATCGACGTGGCGATGACCGAGACCGCACGTCACGCCGACTACGTGCTGCCGGCGGCGAGCCAGTTCGAGAAGTGGGAGGCGACATTCTTCAACCTCGAGTTCCCGCACAACACCTTCCACCTGCGGGCGCCCCTGATGGAGCCGCTGCGGGGAACGCTGCCGGAGCCGGAGATCTGGGCACTCATAGTGCGTGAACTGGGCGTTTTCGGCGACGAGGATCTCGCGCCCCTTCGCGAGGCGGCCGAACGCGGGCGCGGCGAGTACGCGGCTGCCTTCGGCGCCGCCGTGGAAAGCAATCCGCAGATCGGCTCGCTCGCCCCCTACGTCCTCTACGAGACGCTCGGCCCCACACTTCCGGAGGGCGCGGCGGGTACCGCCGCGCTCTGGGGCCTGGCGCAGCGCACAGCGATGACCTACCCCGACGCCGTCCGCCGCGCCGGCCACGCTGACGGCGATGCGCTCTTCGAGGCGATGCTCACCTCGCCGTCGGGCATCACCTTCACGGTCGACGACTACGAGGACGCCTGGAGCTACATCGGGCATTCCGACAAGCGAATCGCCATGGAGATCCCGGAGATGCTGGCCGAGCTGGCCGCGCTTGAGGCGACGCCGGCCACTTGGACCAGCGACGAGTTCCCTTTGGTGCTCGCCGCCGGAGAGCGCCGGGCGACGACGGCCAACACGATCATCCGCAACCCCGACTGGCGAAAGCGCGACCGCGACGGGCGCGCTGCGGATCAGCCCGGACGACGCCGCCCGGCTGGGACTGGCCGACGGTTCACGCGCGAGGATCGCTACCGCGAACGGCAGCACCGAGGCACTGGTCGAGGTCAGCGAGGCGATGCAGCCGGGCCACGTCTCGCTGCCCAACGGCAACGGCGTCGACTATCCGGGGGCCGACGGCGAGCCGGCTCTGACCGGCACCCCGGCGAACGAGTTGACGACGCTGGAGTGGCGCGACAAGTTCGTCGGCACGCCCTGGCACAAGCACGTGCCCGCCAGGGTCGAGGCAATCGCCTAGCTCTGTCCCTTTGGGATCAGACCCCGGTCAGACGGCCGGCCAGGTGCGGGGTGCCCTTGCGGGTGTCGCGAACCTCGAAGGCGATCCCGTCGCCGTCCTCGGCGCTTGCGAAATCGACCTTGCCGGGGAGCATGATCGGGGCGCGGAAGCGGACGTCCACCGCGAAGGAGTCGTCGAGGCGAGACTCGAGCGCAGCCAGGCACCGGGCCTTCGTCCACATGCCGTGGATGATCGCCTTTGAGAAGCCGAACGGCTTGGCCGTCCAGTCGTAGAGGTGGATCGGGTTCTGGTCTCCCGAGGCGCTGCCGTAGCGACGGCCGAGGTCTCCTTCGAGGCGCCACTGGGAGACGGTCGGCAGGTCGTCGGGGACCGTGACCTCTGGATCACGCCGGCTCCGCGGCCTCGCCGTCGGCGCCGCGCCGAAGCTCGCGTGAGATGGACTCCCAGACGAGCTCGTCGCCGCTGCGGGCTTCAACCAGGATCGGTGAACTGACGGCCCTTCGGGTGCTCCTCGAGAACGCCGAACTTGGCCGTCAGCGAAAGTTTCTCGGAGCTGCGGATCGGCCGGTGCTGGATGATCCGGTTGCCGATCTGGACCATGCCGACCGTCTGGTACGGAAAGCTCGAATCGGTCATCAGCGCCAGGTGCAGCGGGAAGGCGAGCATGTGTGGGTAGGTCGGCGGCAATGTGTCGCGCAGCGTGAACCCGCAGACCTTGTTGTAGGCGGCGAGGTGAGCGGGGTCGATCGCGACGTCCTCGACGACCAGCTCGAGGTCGGGCAGCCTCGAGCCGCGGCCGCCGACGAAGGGCAGCAGCCCCGAGCCGGGCACGGTGCCGATTGCGGCACGGGCGAACAGACCCATCATCCCGGGCGTGCCGTCGAGCTTGCGGGTGGTTGTCATCTAGGCCCCCAGCAGGCTCTGGCCGCAGACGCGGACCGTGTTGCCGTTGAGGCCGCCGGACGCCGGGCTCGCGAACCAGGCGATCGTCTCGGCGACGTCGACGGGCAGGCCGCCCTGAGACATGCTGTTCATGCGCCGGCCGGCCTCGCGAGTCGGAACCGGCATCGCCGCCGTCATCTGCGTCTCGATGAAGCCGGGGGCGACGGCGTTGATCGTCGCCTGGTGCTCCGCGAACGTCGGCGCCATCGACTGGACCATGCCGATCACGCCGGCCTTCGAGGTCGCGTAGTTGGTCTGGCCGGCATTGCCGGCGATGCCGCTCATCGAGGAGACGCAGACGATGCGGCCGTTCGGCCGCAGCAGCTTGCGGGCGAGGAGCTCGTCGTTGATGCGCTCCTCGCTGGAGAGGTTGATCTCCATCAGCACATCCCAGCGCTCAGCGTCCATCCGGCCGAGTGTCTTGTCGCGGGTGACGCCGGCGTTGTGGACGACGACGTCGATTCCGCCGTGCTCTGCCTCGAGGTGGTCGGCGATCGCCTTCGGTGTGGCTTCGTCGGTCACGTCGAGTGTCAGCGTCGAGCCGGAGATCTCCTTGGCGACCGTGTCGAGGTCCTCGGAGAGCTGCGGGATGTCGAGCCCGATGACGTGGGCACCGTCGCGAGCGAGCGTCTGCGCGATCGCCTTGCCGATACCCCGCGAGGCGCCGGTGACGAGGGCGACCCGGCCGGCCAGCGGCTGGCGCCAGTCGATGTCGGGCTCGGTCTCCCCCGGTCCGATTCGCACCACCTGACCGGAGACGTAGGCGGAGCGGGGGGAGAGCAAGAAGCGCAGGGTGGCGGCAAGCTGGTCCTCGGCGCCGGGGGCGACGTAGACGAGCTGGGCACTGGCGCCGCGGCGGACCTCCTTGCCGGCGGAGCGGACGAAGCCCTCGAGGGCACGCTGGGCGGTCGCCTCGCGGGGGCTCTCGCAATCCTCCGGCGGGGTGCCGAGCACGACGATTCGGCCCGAGCGCTCGACGCGGCGGATCGCCGGGTGAAAGAAGACCCAGAGCTCGCGCAGCTGGGTCGAGTCCTTGATGCCGGTGGCATCGAAGACGAGGCCCTTGAAAACGCCCGTCGCCGTTGGCCTCGCCGGCGATCTCGACGCCCGCGTCGCGCAGGACGTCGGCCACCGAGTTGGTCAGGCGCCCCTCGGGAGCCTCACCGACCAGCACCCGGCCCTTGACGACGGGATCGCCGGGCGTGTAGCGGTCGAGCTTGACCGGCTGGGGCAGGCCGACCGAGCCGGCCAGGCTGCGCAGCAACGGCGCGTTGACGAATGTGGAGTAACGGTCAGCCATTGGTTATTCGTGCCTCCTATGCCTCGATGATCGCGGTAACGCCCTGGCCGCCGGCGGCACAGATCGAGATCAGGCCGCGGCCGCCGCCGTTCTCATGGATCAGCTTGGCGAGGTTGGCGACGATGCGCCCGCCGGTGGCCGCGAACGGATGGCCGGCGCCGAGCGAGCCACCCCTTGACGTTCATCTTCTCCGGGTCGATCGAGCCGAGCGGCTCGTCGAGGCCGAGGCGCTGCTTGCAGAAGGCGGGGTCCTCCCAGGCCGCGAGCGTGCACAGTACCTGCGCGGCGAAGGCCTCGTGGATCTCGTAGAAGTCGAAGTCCTGGAGGGTCAGCTTGTTGCGCTCGAGCAGACGCGGGACGGCGTAAGCGGGCGCCATCAGCAGGCCCTCGCGCTTGACGACGTGGTCGACGGCGGCGGTCTCGGCATCGACGAAATGCGCCAGCACGGGCAGGTCGTGCTCCTTCGCCCAGGCTTCGCTGGCGAGCAGGACGCTCGAGGCGCCGTCGGAAAGGGGCGTCGAGTTGGCGGCGGTCATCGTGCCGTCCTCGCCGCCGAAGACCGGCTTCAGCTTGGCGAGCTTCTCAACCGTCGAGTCACCGCGCAGGTTCTGGTCGCGCTCGAGCCCCAGGTAGGGCGTGACGAGATCGTCCTCGTAGCCGGAGTCGTAGGCGGCGCCGAGGTTGTTGTGACTGCGAACGGCGAGCTCGTCCTGGGCCTCGCGGGAGATCCCCCACTCCTTCGCCATGATCGCCGTGTGCTCGCCCATCGAGAGCCCGGTGCGCGGCTCTGCGTTGCGGGGGAAGTCGGGCACGATCCAGCCAGGGCGGATCTTGGTCAGTGCGCGTCATCCGAGCGCTCGCCGACCTGGCCGAGTTGACCTCGATCAGGACCTCACGCAGACGGTCGTTGATCGCGATCGGCGCGTCGGACGTCGTATCGATGCCAGCGGAAATGCCGGAGTCGATCTGCCCGAGCGCGATCTTGTTGGCGACCAGGATCGTCGTCTCCAGGCCGGTGCCGCAGGCCTGGCCGACATCGTAGGCGGGGGTCTCCGGCGCCAGCTTGGTCGAGAGCAGCGACTCGCGGGTGAGGTTGAAGTCGCGACTGTGCTTGAGCACGGCTCCGCCGGCCACCTCACCGACCTGCTCGCCGGCCAGGTCGAAGCGATCGATCAGGCCGTCGAGGGCGGCGGTCAGCATGTCCTGGTTGGAGGCCTTCGCGTAGGCGCTGTTGGAGCGAGCGAACGGGATCCTGTTTCCACCCAGGATCGCGACCGGTCGGGTCTTGGCAGTCACAGGCATTGAGGCTCCTTGGTTACTTGAGTTCGGCTGAGGACTTGCCGAGCAGTTGGCGGGCGATGATCAACAGCTGGATCTGCTGGGTGCCCTCGAAGATGTCGAGGATCTTGGCGTCGCGAGCCCACTTCTCGAGCAGCGAGGTCTCGGCGTAGCCGACGCTGCCGCAGAGGGCCACACAGCGCAGCGCGATGTCGACGCAGCTGCGACCGGCCTTGGCCTTCGCCATCGAGGCGTGCAGCGAATTCGGCTTCGAGTTGTCGGCCATCCAGGCGGCTTCCAGCGTCAGCAGGTAGGAGGCCTCGTAGTCGGCCTCGAGCTCGAGCAGCTCGGCCGCCGCCTGGTTCTGCGTCGAAGCCGGGCGGTCGTAGTCGATCTCGACCCCGGCCTCCGCGAACAGTCGCTTGGTCTCCTCAAGGCAGGCACGGGCGAGGCCCACCGCCATCGCCGCAACCAACGGGCGGGTGTTGTCGAAGGTCTGCATGACGCCGCCGAAGCCGCCGGTCGTCTTGATTTCCGGGTCGCCGAGCAGGTCCTCTCTGGGCACCCGGCAGTCCTCGAGGACGAAGTTGGCGGTGTCGGAGGCGCGAATCCCGAGCTTGTGCTCGAGGCGGTCCAGCTTCAAGCCCGGGTTGGAGCGCTCGACGACGAACGACTTGATCGCCGGCCTCCCCTGGCTCGGGTCAAGCGAGGCCCAGACGACGATCAGCTCGGCGCGCTCGCCCGAGGTGACGAAGATCTTCTCGCCGTTGAGGACGTAGTGGTCGCCGTCGAGCTTGGCGGTGGTGCGGATCGCCGCGGAGTCGGAGCCGGCCTCCGGCTCGGTTATCGCCATCGCGGCCCAGCGGCCGGCGTAGCGCTCGAGCTGCTCGTCGTTGGCGACCGATGCGATCGCGGAGTTGCCGAGGCCCTGGCGCGGCATCGTCAGCGTCAGGCCTACATCCCCCCAGCACATCTCCATGACGCTGAGCACGGTCGACATGTTGGAGCCGTTGCGATTACTGCCGTCGCCCCCAGTCTCGCGGCGGACGCCTGTGGCGCCGGTGCCGCCGAGCTCGCCGCCCTCGTTCATGCCGTCGATCAGAGCGGCCAGCATGTCGAGCTCCTTGGGGTAGGTGTGCTCGGCGAGGTCGTACTTGCGCGAGTTCGAGCGCAGCACCTCCTTGGCGACCTGATTCGCCTGGGTGACCAGCGTTTCGAACTTCTTGGGGACTTCGAGGTTGATCATCGTTTCCCGCGGCTCAGATGAGCAGCGCTCCCTCCATCAGACCGGCCGCGCGCAGGTCGCGGTACCAGCGTTCGACCGGGTGCTCCTTGACGTAGCCGTGTCCGCCGAGCAGCTGCACCCCGTCAGAACCGATCTTCATTCCGTTGTAGGTGCAGAGCCGGTGAGCGATCGCCGCTTCGCGGGCGAACTCACGACCCTGATCGGCGCGGCTCGCCGCTCTGAGCGTCGTCAGCCGCATGCCCTCGAGCTCGATGGCGATGTTGGAGACGGCAAAGGCGACAGCCTGGCGGTTGGAGACGGGCTCGCCGAAGGCGGTGCGCTCGTTGACGTAGTCCTTGACGTAGTCGAGGACCGCCTGGCCGGTGCCGACGGCCAGCGCGCACCAGCCGAGACGGCCGAGGCGGATGCAGTCGGCGTAGACGGCGGGGTCGCGGCCGCCGAGGAGCGCGTTCCCTTCGAGCGGCACTCCGTTCAGGTTGAGGCGGCCGGTGGCGGCTGCCCGCAGACCCATCGCCGGCTCGGGTTCGGTCGTGACACCGTCGGTCTTCGACTCGACGATGAAGAGCGCGGGCCTGCCGTCGAGCTGAGCGGCGACAACGAAGAGCTCGGCGCCCGCCACTCCGGGCACGAGCGATTTGACGCCCTCGAGAACGAAGCCGTCACCGTCGCGCTTGGCGGTAGTCGAAAGGCCGAAGGGGTCGAAGAGGGGGCGGGGCTCGAGCACGGCGAGCGCGGCGCCGGGCGGTGAGTCGCCGGCGAACTCCGGCAGGTAGCGAGCCTGCTGGTCTGCGTCGCCCCAGAGCCCGAGCGCCGTGCTGACCGCCGCGGGGGCGAGCAAGGCAAAGGCGAGCCTCATATCGCCCTTGGCGAGCACCTCGGCGACCAGCGCCGAAGTGACGGCGCTGCGCTCAGTGAAGGCGCCGCCGAGCTCTTCGGGGACGCCGATGATGTTGATGCCGAGTTCGGCCGACTGGGCGATCAGCTCGGGCGGCGTGGCGCAGTTGGTGTCGGCCTCCTGGGCGACGGAACGCAGCTTGGCGGAGGCGAAGTCGCCGATCGCCTCGCGCATCATCGCCTGCTCGTCGTCGGGCGTGAAGTCGAAGAGGTCGGCGCGCTTGGCTGACGGCTGGCGCGCGGGCCTGCCGAGCTTCTGGGTGGCCTTGAACGTGCGCCCGGCGGCGCCGGCAGCGCGAAAGCCGTTCTTGGTGGCGCTGTGGAGAGCCTTCTCGGCGCGCCCGCGCATGCCGATGCGATCGAGCAAGTCGCTGGCTGCAAGGCGGTTGAGGGCCCGAAGACCGAGGCCCATGCCTCGGTCGGCGGCGGTTGCGCGGGGTGGTTCGGTCATGACTCAGGGGGGAAACCGGGGAGGTACAGATAGTCGCAGAGCGCCCCCGCTCGGGAGGAAAGCCACGTGAGGGAGGGCGCGGGAAGTATTCCTACCGGATCGTAGCAAAGCGAGTTTGGGGGCTGCCGGGGAGGACGGGAGCCACGTGTCTTGTAACAATCAGTATTAGTAAAGCGAAACATTTTGCTTGCGGAAGGGTTATAGTTCCCGACCGCGAAAGCGAATAACGCCTAATCCGTCGCCCGCCAGGGCCACGGAGCGGGGGAACCACTGGAGGCGAGATCCGCCTCAGGGGCTAACTCATCCGATCCGGATGGGGGCGCAGCTTCCTAAGCGCCAGCCCGTCAGCTAACCCCGTCGGCTCAAAGGGAGCTGAACGTAATGACACAGACATCCAGAATCCGGATTGCCGGACTTACCTGTGCCGCAACTGCACTCGGCCTGCTTGGCCTCGCCGTGCCGGCGACGGCGGGCTCCGGTGGTCTTTCGGCCACCGGCAGTGACGCGCCGACTGGCAAGAAGGCGAAGATCGCCAATGACGGCACCGCGATTCCTCCCCGAGGCGCGCCTCCACGAGTCGTTCGGGTGATCAGGGCGGCCAACAAGATCGAGGACAAGCCCTATCTCTGGGGTGGAGGTCACGGCAGGTGGAACGACAAGGGCTATGACTGCTCCGGCGCAGTCAGCTACGCGCTGCACGGTGGCGGCTTCATCGACTCCCAGTTCCCCGGCGTCGACTTCGACACCTGGGGCCGCAAGGGCACCGGCAAGTGGATCAGCGTCTACGCCTCGAGTGACCACATCTACATGACGGTCGCCGGACTGCGCTGGGACACCTCCTACACCGAGGGTGACGGCCCGGGCTGGAGCGCCCAGCCGCGTCCCAACGGCGGGTTTGACGTGCGCCACCCCGCGCGCTGGTAGTTGCCACCCGCCCACCCGCTCGGAGGGCTTAGACTTTCCGATCGGGAGCAATTCGAAAGGGTGGTGTTCGCCATTGTCACGCCGCTGGGCTGAATCGGTTTACGGGTCCAGGAAAACGCTGGTCGCGTTCGCCGTCGCCTGCGTGCTCTTGCTGCCGCTCGGCGCGGCCTCGGACGCGGTGGCTGAAATCGGCAAAGGGGAGGCCACCAGCGTCGCGCGCCAGCACGCACGGGACACCTGCAAGCGCATCCCTGGCTGCCTCAGAGGCGGGGTCATCAAGTGCAACCGCCGAGGCAACAACTTCTGGACGTGCAAGGACTACCTCCTCGGCCTGCTCCCGGTCTATTGCACCTATCGCGTCGACGTTTTCATCGTTCGTAGCGAGATCACGGCCAGCCGCGCCTACGACTCGCGCTGCTGAACCCCGCCCCCGGTCAACGTCCGAAACCCTGCCAAATACGTCAGGGTTTGGGAAGTCAACGCTGGGCGCTTGCGCGAGGAAGTCCTGCGGGCGATCGTTGCCGTGATCTGAGGGAACGCGCCGCCCCGTCCAGCCGGCTGCCTCCCGTGCGCCTGCTTTTTCGCGTCCTCGCCTCGGTCCAGGTGGAACGGGTCACCGTCGATTTCTGACGAGCCGCAGGTTCGACCAGCTGGATCAGCCTGCGCGCCGGCAATCACCGCGTTGAGTCGCGCCCGGGGCCCTGCTGTGATCGCGTAGCAGCTCCATGGCACGAACCTCAGCGCTACTTCGGGGGCGTTCCAACGGCAACCCGGTGTATCTGGCGATGACCGGGCCCACCTGCCGAGGCCCCGACGTCGGTGATGGCGGCCCTGGGCCGGCGCAATGGCCCCGATGCTCGTCAGGTCGAGACGAACGGCCTCACGGACCATGCGAGCGAGCGCCCGCCTGGTCACCCCTCTCGCCAAATCCAGAATGGTGGGCTCGACGGTGGTGATCGGGATCCCCCGGCGGCGGTCGCACCCTCGTCAAGGGAGGTGTTGCCGCCCGCGCAGGTGTGGCCCCCAATTTCGGCGTGCCGCGCTTCGTGCACGATCGTTCGCAGCGGGACGAGCAACAGCCACTCCGCGGTCGACTGATCGCCGAAATTCGAAGCGTCGCGGTCGCACTGACCTCCGGCGGATCGCAGCAGAAGTTCGAGGCAGATCGGCACGGACGCGAATTCCGTCGATTGCATTCCTCAGCCATTCATACGGATCGATTGGTCCGAGCAGCGGCCGCGCGAAGTTGAGCGACTTGATCGCCTGCAGGGTCTGAAAGACCCGGCGCTGGGTCTCGGTGATCGGTACAGCGAGGCGCCGCCGGACTCGTGTCCGGCTCGACGCTGACGCTGAAGTCCGCCGAAGCGCGGCGACCTCGGCAGCGGACGGGGAACGCCGGCGGCGATCTCGTCGAGGCTGGCCGACGCCGCCGGCGCCAGGAATGCCGCCAGCGCCAGGCCGACGTCAAGCCGCCAAAGAGCGCGACCGGCCCCCTGACCCACAAACCGTTCCCACCCATCGTCGCATTTGGGACCTTGGTCAGGGCTAGGGGGCGCCGGTCGCCTCCGCCACGGTGCCGCTCTTGCCGCCGGCCGTGTCGCTCGAGAGCTTGTGGGCGAAGTAGACGGGGATGATCGAGAGCAGGATCACGAGCACGGCGACGACGTTGACGATCGGCAGCTGGTTGGGCCGCGAGAAGTTGGTCAGGATCCAGATCGGCAGGGTCTCGTCGCCGGCGCCGATCGTGAAAACGGTGACGATGATCTCGTCGAACGAGAGCGCGAAGGCGAGCAGGCCTCCCGCCACCAGGGCCGTGCGCAGGTTCGGGAGCGTCACCCACCGGAAGGTCTGCCAGGGGGTGGCTCCGAGGTCGGCGGAGGCTTCCTCGAACGACACCGAGAGTCGCCGCATGCGGGCGATCACGTTGTTGTAGACGACGACGATGCAGAAGGTGCCGTGCGCCACGACGAGCGTCAACAGGCTGAGGTCGATGCCGAGAATCTGCGTGAAGGTCGAGTTGAGCGCGATCCCGGTGACGATTCCCGGCAGCGCGATCGGCAGGATCACCAGGAACGAGATCGTCTCGCGGCCGAAGAACTTGTAGCGGGCGACGCCGAGCGAGGCGAGCGTGCCGAGCACCAGCGCGATCCCGGTCGCGATGCCGGCCGTCTTCAGCGAGTAGAGGAAGGCGTCGCGGGCGCCGGTGTTCTCGAAGGCCTTCTCGAACCACTCGAGGGTCAACCCCGGCGGCGGCCACGAGAAAGTCCGCGAATCGCTGAAGGCCTCGACGCCGATGATCAGCAAGGGGACGTAGATGAAGGCGAGCGTCAAGCCCGTGCCGATACGCAGCAGCCACAGCGATCTCCCGGAAAGCCTCATGACGCACTCATAGGTGCTCGAACGCCCCGGCGCGCCTGGCCAGCAGCAGGTAGACGATCATCACCGCGATCGGAATCGCGGCGAAGGCCGCCGCCAGCGGCAGGTTGGTGGTGAACGTCGAGTAGACGACGGTGCCGATGAACTGCTCTCCCGAACCGACCAGCGTCGGGGCGATGAAGTCGCCCATCGTCAGCGAGAACGTGAAGATCGAGCCGGCGACGATCGCCGGGAAGGCCAGCGGCAGGATCACGCGGCGGAAGGTCGTGAACGGCTTGCCGCCAAGGTCCTCAGAAGCGCTCAGCAGGCTGTCTGGAATGCGCTCCAGCCCGGCGTAGATCGGGATGATCATGTAGGGCAGCCAGATGTAGCTCATCACCAGCCAGACCGCGAACAGGCCGTAGCCGGGGCCCTCGATGCCGAATGGGTCGAGCAACCAGTTGAGCGCGCCCTCCTGGCTGAGGATCGCGCGCCAGGCGTAGACCTTGACCAGGTAGGCCGACCAGAGCGGCATCAGCACAGCGACCACGAGCAGGCCCTTCATGCGCGGCCCCGCAATCTTCGCCATGTAGAAGGCGATCGGGAAGGCGATCAGCGCGTCGGTAACCGTGACGAGAGCGGCAATTCCAATCGTGCGGGCAGCGATCGAGCGATAGACCGGCTCGGTGAAGATCGTGTCGAAGTTGGAGAAAGTGAACGTCCTCTCGAGCTCGCCGCTGAGCTCGCCGAGGCTCCAGAACGCCGAGACCAGCAGGATCGCGAGCGACCCGAGGTAGCCGACGACGAGCCAGAGGACCGGCCCGCTCAGCAGTGCGCCCGCCTGAAGGCGCGGGCGACCATGGAAGAGGCCGGCGAGCCTGTGGCCCACCGACCTCTTCGGCGCCGGCGTCGCTACGCCAGCTTCCACGGTCGCTTCCTAGCGACTACTCCTCCGAGATCAGCCCTTGACCTCGGTCCATCCCTGGACCCACTCGTCGTAGGTCTTGCATACGTCACCGCGATCGTCACCGCAGTCGGAAACGGGAGTCCTCCAGTACTCGACCTGGTCGAAATACTCCTCGTCGGCTGCGTGGAACGTGTCGCAATGGTTTGCGTCTGCGGTCAGCTCACACGACTTCTCGTTCGCGGGAGCCTCACCGAACCACTCGGCCACGTCGGCATTCGCCTGCGGACTGATGATGTGGTCCATCCACAGATACATGCAGTTCGGATTCTGTGCCTCCGAACTCAGCATCCATGTGTCCGACCAACCCGTGGCGCCTTCTTCGGGCAGCGTCGTCTCGACGTCGACGCCATCGGCCGCCAGCAGGTTCGCGATGATCTGCCAGGTCGTGCCGACTGTCGAGTCGCCGTTGGCGAATGCCTGGATCTCCTTGGTGTAGTCGGACCAGTACTCGCCGATGTGCTCGGACTGCTGCTTGAGCAACTCGATCGCTGCGTCGAACTGCTCCTGATCGAGCTCGTACACGTCCGTGATCCCGAGCTCGGGATTGTGCTCGCGCAGGTACAGCGCCGCGTCGGCGATGTAGATCGGGTTGTCGTACGCGGTGACGCTGCCGCTCTGCGACTCGGCGTCGTCGAACACAGCCGACCACGATGTCGGAGCCGGCGAAACCTGATCCGGGTTCGACATCAGCAGGTTGGCACCGCGCCCGTGAGGCACGCCGTAGCTCTGGCCGTCGAACGTGTTGTACGGCTGATCCTTGAGAGCATCAAACACATCCGCGTAGTTGGGGATCAACTCGGTATTGACCGGCACCACGTCGCCGCCTTCATAGAGGCGACCGGTGGCGTCACCCGAAGCCGAGACTCCGTCGTACTGGCCTGTCCGCATCAGCTGCACCATCTCGTCGGAGGTGTTGCCGATCTTGACGTTGACCTCGCAACCCGATTCCTCTTCGAAGTCGGTCACCCAGTCGACCTTTGGGTCGGTGGAACCGTCTTCTACGTAGCCGGCCCAGGCGACCAGGTTCAGCTCACCCTCGGACTCGCCTATCTCGGTCGCAACTTCGGCGGTCTCGCCGGAGTCGCCGCTGTCATCACTGTCGTCGTCGCCACAGCCCATAACGAACACGAATGCCGTCAGGGACGCGACGATGAGAAGCGCAATCCGTGCGGGATTGAGTCCTCGCTTGCTCAATGGATTCTCCTCACTGGATGGGCACCGTGTGCTCACTGCGCCACCCGATTGTTATCTCCTCCCCACGTCGCTCCGCCGCCCCTTCCGCAATCGGATCGAGGTTCTGACGAACGACCTGAAGTTCACCTCCCTGCGCTAGTTCCACGAAGTAGCGAGTGATCATTCCTGCGTACGCCACTTCCCGAATCGTTCCTTTCTCGACAATCAACCCGTCGGCACCGGAGCCGTTGATGATCCTGATCTTTTCGGGCCGTATGGAGAACTGTGCACCGTCACGCGCGATCACGTTCGAGGTGCCGACGAATCCGGCGACGAACGGGTTCGCCGGGTGCTCGTAGAGCTCGTTCGGACTCGCCACCTGCTCGATGCGGCCCTCATTGAAAACGGCGATCCGATCCGACATCGTCAGCGCCTCTTCCTGGTCGTGGGTCACGTAGACGAAAGTGATCCCAACGTCCGCTTTGATCGCCTTGAGCTCGATCTGCATCTGCTCGCGCAACTTCAGGTCCAGAGCGCCGAGCGGCTCGTCGAGCAACAGCACCTTGGGTCGGTTGACGATCGCCCGAGCGAGCGCCACCCGCTGGCGCTGTCCACCCGAGAGCTCGGTGGGCTTGCGCTCCTCGTAGCCGCCGAGGCGAACCATCTCCAGCGCCTGACGCACCCGCTTGTTGCGCTCAGCCTTGTCGACCTTCGCAACCCGCAGGCCGTACTCGACGTTGTCGCCGACCGTCATGTGCGGGAACAGGGCGTAATCCTGGAAAACGGTGTTGACCGCGCGCTCGTAGGCGGGCAGCCCGTTGACCTTGCGCCCGGCGAGCTCGACGGTGCCGGCGTCGGGCTCTTCGAAGCCGGCGATCATGCGCAGCGTCGTCGTCTTACCCGACCCCGAAGGACCGAGCATCGTGAAGAACTCGCCCGCCTGCACATCGAGATCGACGCCGGCTACGGCGACGACGTCGCCGTAGCTTTTGCGCAGACCGCGCAGGCAGATGTCTGGTTGGCTCGCCTCCACCGACTCTTTCAGCTCGTCGGCACCCTAACCGCACGACGGGAGCGAGGCTCAGCGCCCTGCACTAGCCCTCGAGGTTGATCATCACGTGCTTGACCTCCGTGTAGTCCTCGACGGCGTACATCGAGAGGTCCTTGCCGTAACCCGACTGCTTGAAGCCTCCGTGCGGCATCTCGGAAACGATCGGGATGTGGTCGTTGATCCAGACGGCCCCGAACCGCAGCGCGTTGGCGACGCGGTGCGCGCGGGCGATGTCCCGGGTCCAGACCGACGAGGCCAGGCCATAGCGGGTGCCGTTGGCCCAGGCGACGGCCTCGGCCTCATCAGAGAACGGCTGCACGGTGATCACGGGCCCGAAGATCTCCGACTGGATCATCTCGTCGTCCTGCCGCATGCCCGCGACGACAGTCGGCTCCAGGAAAAAGCCGGGCAGGTCAGGCTCAGAACCACCCGTCACAACCTCGGCGTGTCCGGGCGTTCGTTGCAGAAAGCCCTCGACGCGCTCGCGCTGGCGCTGTGAGTTGAGCGGCCCGAGATCGGTGTCGTCGGCCATCGTGTCGCCCATCGTCAGCCCCTTCGCCTGTTCGGAGAGGCCGCTGACTACGTCGTCGTAGACGTCACTGGAGGCGAGCACCCGGCAGGCCGCCGTGCAGTCCTGCCCGGCGTTGTAGTAGCCGGTGCCGGCGATCGTCTCCAGCGCCGACTCCATATCGACGTCGTCGAAGACGATCACCGGCGCCTTGCCCCCCAGCTCGAGGTGCACGCGCTTGAGGGTCTCCGACGCGGCGGCGGCGATCCACTTGCCCGTCTCCGGAGAACCGGTCAGGGAAACCATGTCTATATCGGGGTGCTTGACGAGCGTCGCGCCCGCGGGGTCACCATGACCACCGATCACGTTCAGCACACCCTTGGGGAAAATTTCCGCCGCGAGCTCGGCCAGCTTGAGTGTCGTCAGCGGGGTCGTCTCCGCCGGCTTGAGGACGATCGTGCAGCCGGCGGCCAGTGCCGGCCCGATCTTCCAGACGGCCATCATCAGCGGGTAGTTCCAGGGAGTGATCTGCCCGACGACTCCGACGGGCTCGCGCCGGATGATCGAGGTGTGGGCCTCCATGTACTCGCCGGCGGCCTTGCCCTCCATGCAGCGGGCCGCACCGGCGAAGAAGCGCAGGTTGTCGACCATGAATGGGATCTCGTCGTCGGCGAAAGCCGCGCGCGGCTTCCCCGCGGTCGTCGCCTCCAGGTCTGAGAGCTCGTCCGAGTTCGCCTCGATCGCATCGGCGAGCTTCAGCAGCATGCCCGCCCTGTCTCCGGGAGTGGTCACCGACCAGGTCTCGAACGCGGTCTTGGCCGCCGCGACCGCGCGGTTGACGTCCTCGGCGCTCGAAAGCGGCGCCTCGGCGACCGGGGTTCCCGTGGCGGGGTTCAGCACCTCTTCCGTCGCGCCGTCGGCAGGATCGACCCACTCGCCGTCGATGAAGTTCTTGTATTTGGTGAGCTGCGCTGTTGCCATATTTCTCTCTCCTTGCGTAGGGGCTAGGGGCTTGGTGCTGGGGTTTCTCTTGTGGGGATACCCAAAGCTTCGTCGGGCGGGACGTACGGCATCCCCACTGCCGCGGCAACCGCGGGGTGGGTGATTTGGCCGCCCGCAACGTTGATGCCGAGGCGCAGGCCCGGATCGCGCTCGATCGTCGCGGCCAACCCGGCATCGGCGAGTGCGAGGGCGTAGGGAATCGTCGCGTTGGTGAGCGCGTAGGTCGCCGTGATCGGGACCGCCCCCGGCATATTCGCGACGCAGTAATGCAGCACCCCGTCGACCTCGAAGGTCGGATCGCCGTGCGTCGTGGGATGGGACGTCTCGAAACAGCCGCCCTGGTCGATCGCAACGTCGACCAGCACCGCGCCGGGCTTCATCAGCGCCAGCTGTTCGCGCGTGATCACGTGCGGAGCCTTGGCCCCGTGAACCAGGACCGCGCCGATCACGAGGTCGGCACGGGGAAGCATCTCCTCAACCGCCAGCGTCGACGAGAACACCGTGGAACCGCGTCCACCCAGCGCGACATCCAGCTCGCGCAGCCGGTCGATCGAGACGTCGAAAACGAAAACGTCGGCCTCCATGCCGATCGCGATGAAGGCTGCGTTCATGCCGACCGCGCCTCCACCAATCACGAGCACGTTGGCCGCGGCCACGCCGGGGACCCCGCCGAGCAGGATGCCGCGGCCACCGAGCGGCTTCTCGAGTACAAAGGCACCCGCCTGGGTCGCGATCTTGCCCGCGATCTCGCTCATCGGGGCAAGCAGCGGCAGGCCTCCCGCCTGATCCTCGACGGTCTCGTAGGCGACGCAGGTGGCGCCGGTCGCCGCGAGGCCGCGCGCAAGCTCCGGATCGGGAGCCAGATGCAGGTACGTGAACAAGGTGGTCTCGGGACGCAGCATCTCCACCTCCGGCGGCTGCGGCTCCTTGACCTTGAGCACGAGCTCGGCCTCCCCCCAGACGGTCTCCGCATCGGCCGCGATTCGAGCCCCCTGAGCGGTGAAGTCGGAGTCGGAAATCGCACTGCCGTCCCCTGCCCCGGCCTGAACCAGAACGTCGTGGCCGCGATCGGTGAGCTCGCGCACACCCGCGGGGGTCAAAGCCACCCGGTACTCGTCGGCCTTGATCTCAGTCGGAACCCCGACCCTCACGCGACCTCAACCTCCTCACCCCTCGGCGCTCCTGCTGTGCGCTCGATCTGAAGGTCGAATCGCGCACCGCGCGACTCCAGCTCTGTGAAGACCGCCCTGGGGTCGAGCGCACGCTCGGGAGGCTGGGCCCCTCGGGCGTCAACCTCACCGCGCGCCAGCAGGCGCACAACGGCCGCCGCGGGAGCAGCCGTCGAGACGACTCCGCCGCCGAGGTTCCACTCCGCGTGCGGCCCGGTGACGCAGCGAAAGCGGGCGCGCTTCTGCGCTCCTGTCGCCTCGATCAGGTGCACGGAAGTCGTTTTGGCCGATGCCGGTCTTGCCTGCGCCGCCGCCTTCGCGACCCTCTTCGGGGAAGCAGTGCGCAGCGCGCGCAGTCGCTCGAGCAACTTCGGGCTGAGCGAGAGGCGGAAGCTCGCCTCGCTACAGCCGAAGCTGTCGGCGAAAGTGAGCAGCTCGGAGTGCAGCGTGTAGATGGTCGCTCCGTTTCCGATCGGGGGCCCGAAGTCGACGACCCCGGCGTCGACCATCGGTTCGATTTCGGTCTGAACGCCGTCGCGGGTGACGACCGGCTTCATCGTCAGCTCGTCGAGCAGCGTCTGCAGCGCGTAGGGGAGGCTGAAGCCGGGGGGCGGAGAGGCGTCGCGGCCCGCCGCGCCGACGTGTATCGAATCGACCGTGCCGAGCTCGGCGGCGACCTTGGCGGCCATCAGGTTCGTCTTGCCGGGAGCCGAGCCAATGCCGAGCACAGCGAGCAGGCCCGCACGTTCGAATTCGTGGCTCAGCTCCAGCTGGCGCGAGGTCATCCAGTAGAGGCCGCCGAGATCCACGTAATGGCACTCCGAAGCGAGTGCAGCCCGCATGGCGTCGAGGTTGACCCGATAGCTGGCCGAATTGACGAGCACGTCGTAGCGGCTTATCGCGTAGGCGAGCGATCCGGGCTGGCCGACCGCCGCGCGAGCGTCGGCCCGGCAGGGCTTGGCCTTGCCGTTTCCCTGGCTCATGGCAACCTCGCGCGCCCGCCCCTCGTCGAGGTCGAGCAGGAGCATCTCCGAGACCTCCTCGGACTCCGCCAGGTCGCGGACGATGGCCGGAGCGATCGTTCCGCCAGCCCCCAGGATCGCCACTTTCACGAGTGCCTCACTTGACCAGCTCCCGCGCTTGAAGGGCCAGCCAGAGCTCGATGCGGTCGTGGGCGCTGCCGAGGTCGCGACCGGTCAGATCCTCGATACGGCGGATCCGGTAGCGCAGCGTGTGGCGGTGGCAGTAGAGCACCCGCGCGGCGCGCTCCCACTGGCCGTTCTGCTCGATGAAAGCCTCCAGCGAACGCAGCAGCTCGCCGCCGTACTCCCCCTCCATTTGCTCGATCGGCGCCAGCAGGCTGTCGGCGTAGAGCCGCAACGCCTCGTCGTCCTGGAGGGCGAGCAGAAGGGTGAAGGCGCCGAGATCGCTGTGGGAGGCGACATCGGGCGCCTTGCCGTTGGCCAGTGAGGTCGCCTGCAGCGCACAGCGTGCCTCGTGAAACGCACGACGCAACTCGCCGACGGCGACCGGGCGGCTCGCCGCAGCCCGCGGCGTCGCTTCGCTGGCGACCAGCGCGTCGCGAGCCGCACGCGCGTGTTCGACCGGGTCGCCGGAGGCCGCCGCGACCAGCGCGCAGACCAAAGCCTGCCCGCCGACGGAGGTCGTCGCGACCAGGGCCGGGACGTCTCGCAAGCGCAGGGCAGTCTCGACGTGGTGCTCGGCCGCGGCGGCTTCGTCAACCTGGAAGAGCAGCACGGCCCCGCGCTCACCGATCCCGAAGGGCCGCAGCCGACCGCTGAGTTCGGCCGAGTCCAGCCGGCCCGAGAGCGCGTCGGCGAGCACGTCGCCCGCGAGCCGGCGCTCGGTCTCCCTGACCACCCGCTCGCGCATCAGCTCGAGCGCCAGCACCATCGCGCCCTGGCGGGCGACCAGCCGGTCGAACTCGCTCAGCTCCCCGTCGACGCCGATGATCGCTAGCCAGGCGGGAGTCGCGCCTTGGCTGGCAGCCGGCAGCGGGAGCACCAGCGAACGGTCCGTGAGCTCAGGCGAGTTCGGTGAGAACGGTGCCAGGCGACCGCTCTCCCGGCGAGCCGAGACCTCGGATCCGAGTGTCGCGACGGCATCTGGCCCCGGGGGTGCCGACGAACTCGTGTGTTCGGCCATCACGGCGCCGCGGGAGTCCAGCAACAGGGCTGAACCGCCGACCGCAGCGCCGATCGAGCCGATGATGGCATCGAGGCCGCGCCCGTCGATCACCAAGCGCTCGAGTCGCTCGTGAACGGCGAGGCCACGCTCGAGCACGCCGTACTGCTCGTTGATGAGGATCCTGAAGGCGGTCTCAGTTATCGCGATGAACGGCATTTCGTAAGGCACCTCGAAAAGCGGGAAGCCCCGCTCCCCTGCCTCCTCGACGAGCGCCTTGGGCAGGCGCTTGTGGGCGAACCCCGTCCCCAGTCCGAGGCCGGACAGCTTGTGCTGATCGAGAGTGCGAACGAAGGCCCGCTGTTTGGCCGCCGTGGTCAGGTGAATTCCGGTGGTCAGCAACAACTCGCCCCCGCTCAGCCACTGGGTCGGATCCTCGATCTCTGAGAGGTGGACCCAGCGGATCTGACGATCGTCCGCGCCGTCGACCGACTCCAGGCCGACCTCTTCGAGTAGGCGGGCGACGGTGAGCAAGGGCTACAGGCCCGCCCTCGAGGACGCTTCGGTCAGCACCGGGCGCAGGATCGACTCGATCTCCTCCCACTGCTCGGGGCCGCAGATCAGCGGGGGCGCGAACTGGATCACGGGGTCGCCGCGATCGTCCGCCCGGCAGATCAACCCGCGCCGGTAGAGCTCACCCGACAGGTAGCCGCGCAGCAGATCCTCCGACTCGGAGTCGGAGAAGGACTCCTTCGTCTCGCGATCCTTGACCAGCTCGATCGCCTGGAAGAACCCGACTCCGCGAACGTCGCCGACGATCGGGATGTCGCGCAGGCTTTCGAGCATGCCGCGCAGGTTCGGCTCCTGCTCGAGCACGTGCTCGTTGATGCCTTCTTGCTCGAACGCAGCGATGTTCGCGAGCGCCGCCGCGGCAGCCACCGGGTGACCGGCGAAGGTGAACCCGTGAACGAACGAGGCCGTTCCACTGGAGAACGGTTCGAACACCTTGTCGGAGGAGATCATCGCTCCCATCGGCGCGTAGGCGGAGGTCAGGCCCTTGGCCGTCGTGATCAGGTCGGGCTGGTAGTCGAATCGCTGGCAGCCGAACCAGTGCCCGAGCCGGCCCCATGAACAGATCACCTCGTCGGAGATCAGCAGCACGTCGTTGCGATCGCAGATCTCGCGGACCCGCTGAAAGTATCCCTCCTGCGGCGGGATGCAGCCACCGGCGTTCTGCACGGGTTCCAAAATCACGGCGGCGACGGTCTCCGGCCCCTCGAACTCGATGCGCGCCTCGATCTGATCGGCCGCCCAGAGCGGGTCACGGTCCGCGGGCCAGTGGTACTGGTTCGTGTTGGGAGCGTGGATGCCGCCGGGCATCGTCGGCTCGAAGGGAACCTTCAGCGAGGTCAGGCCGGTCGCGGCAAGCGCCCCCATCGAGGTGCCGTGGTAGGCGACTTCGCGGGCCACGATCTTGTGCTTCTGGCCCTTGCCGAGGGCGCGGTGGTAGGCGCGCACCAGCTTGATCGCGGACTCGACGGCCTCTGACCCGCCGGACGTGAAGAAGACCCGGTTCAGGTCTCCCGGCGCCAACTCGGCGATCTTGGTGGCCAGTTCAATCGCGCGCGGATGGGCGTAACTCCAGTTCGTCGTGAAGTCGAGCTCGGCGACCTGGGCCGCCATCGCTTCGCCGATCTCGGTGCGGCCGTGGCCGGCGTTGACGCAGAACAGACCCGAAAGTCCGTCGAGGTGGCGGTTGCCGTGCTCGTCCCAGACGTACGGTCCTTCGCCGCGGACGATGATCGGGATCTCTGCGTCGGCGTAGGCACCCATGCGGGTGAAGTGCAGCCACAGATGCCGCTTGGCTCGCTCCTGGAGAGTTCCCTCTTGCTCGGCGGCGGCTGGAGCTGCGGTGCTGGTGGCCATCCTTGTGTCCTCCTGGTTCATGGACGTCCCGGATAAGACGCTTTGCACAACGGTATCCCCGTAACGGGTCCTTGATCAACGGGGATTTGGTTCAAGTCAAGGCTACGCCATTAGCCTTTCTGTACAAAGGTCGCCCGACCTTTTGGGGCATCCGCACCTTGCGCTTCACGCCTCGGTGGAACAAGGTTGTGCGTGGAGATGGACAGCGAGGAGCGCCCCAGCGTTGAACTACAAGGCGTCAGCAAGCACTTCGACCACCTGATCGCGGTCAGGGAGCTCGACCTGAAGTTGCGCCAGGGGGAGTTCTTCACGCTGCTCGGCGCCAGCGGCTGCGGCAAGACGACGACGCTGAGGATGATCGCCGGCTTCGAGCAGCCGACCTCCGGTCGCGTTCTGATCGATGGCGCGGACGTCGCCGGCCTGCCACCCCACAAGCGGCCGACAAATACGGTCTTCCAGAGCTACGCGTTGTTCCCGCACATGAGCGTCGCCGACAACGTCGCCTACGGCCTCAAGCGACAGAAGATCGACAAGTCCGAGATCTCAAAGCGTGTCGCCGCCGAGCTTGAGCGGGTCGGGCTTTCGAAATTCGCGACACGCCGGCCCAACCAGCTCTCCGGCGGACAGCAGCAGCGGGTGGCGCTGGCTCGGGCGCTGGTCAACCTGCCCAAGGTGTTGCTGCTCGACGAGCCCCTCGGCGCACTCGACCTGAAGCTGCGCAAGGGCCTGCAGGTCGAGCTCAAGCGAATTCAACGCGAGGTCGGGATTACCTTCGTCTACGTCACCCACGACCAGGAAGAGGCGTTGACGATGTCCGACCGGATTGCCGTTATGAACGAGGGAGTGATCGAGCAGCTCGACGGACCCGAGGCGATCTACGAGCGGCCGACGACCGAGTTCGTAGCCGGCTTCGTCGGAGTCTCCAACCTGCTGGAGGATGATGGAAAGCGCTTCACCATTCGCCCAGAAAAAATCGAGGTTCAGGACCCGGGCCAAACCGCAAACGGGGGGCCGGGAGCCGAAGGAATCGTCGAAAGCTCGTTGTACTTGGGGACCGCTACGCAGCTCATCGTCAAGGTCGACGATGGAGTCCCGATCACGGTTCTGGTGCCCAATGCAAGCGAAGCCGAACGCCAGCGCCTACCGGGGGGTGGCGCTCGTGTTCGGCTCGCCTGGGCACCGGAGCACATGCACTTTGTCGAGAAAGCGAACTAGGAGGCGTTGATGAGTCGGATGTCGGCATGGCTGGTCGTTATGGGAGCCACCCTCGGGCTGGCAGCCTGCGGCGGCGGCGGCGGACTCGAGAGCGGTGCCTCCGACGAGCCTGCCCAACTCGCGGAGTCCGGTCCCGTCGAGGGCGAACTGACGATTTCCAACTGGCCCCTCTACATCGACAAGGCCGGCGGCTCGGTCGACGGCGCGGGCACGACGCTCGCGGAGTTCGCCGATGAGACCGGCGTCGACGTCAAGTACATCGAGGACGTAAACGACAACTTCGAGTTCTTCGGCAAGCTGCGGCCGCAGCTTCAAAACGGTGAGTCCGGCGGGCGCTCGATTGTCGTCGTCACCGACTACATGGCCGACATCATGCGCAAGCTCGGCTACCTGCAGGACCTCGACAAGTCGGCTCTGCCAAACGTCGAGGCGAACCTGATCGAGGACCTGCGCAGCCCCTCCTTCGATCCGGAGCGGACCTTCTCGGTGCCGTGGCAGAGCGGCATGACCGGAATCATCGTGCGCAAGGACCTTGCGCCGGACGTCGACTCGATCGAGGACCTCTTCGACCCCAAGTACAAGGGCAAGGTCAGTTTTCTCGGCGACATGTACGACGACGTGGCGCTGGTCATGAAGATGCAGGGTGTCGATCCTGCTGATGCCACCGAGGAGGACTGGAACGCGGCAATCGACCAGATCGCCGAGGCCGCAGACTCCGGCCAGATCCGCGACTTCACGGGCAACGCCTACGCGGGCCCGCTCGCCAAGGGCGACATCGTCGCGGCGGTCGGCTGGTCGGGTGACGCGGTGCAGCTGCAGGCCGACAACCCGAACATCGAGTGGCTGCCTCCGACCGAGGGCTGCAACCTCTGGTCGGACAACATGGTGATCCCGGTCGGCGCCCCGAACACGCCGGCGGCGCTTGCCTTCATGAACTTCGTCTACGACCCCGAGGTCCAGGCGGACGTCACCGAGTACGTCAACTACGTATCCCCCGTTGCGGGCGTACGGGACATCCTCGTCGAGCGGGATCCGGAGATCGGGGAGAATCAGTTGATCTTCCCCGACGAGGCCTTCCTCGAGGGCTGCACACCTCAGGCGGTGCCGGACGAGTCGTTCTCGGATGCCGTCACGAAGCGCTACCAGTCGGTGGTCACCGGGTAGGGCTGCATTGAGTTCGCGGGGACGCAGGCGACGGATCATGCGGCCTGGAGTCGCGCGAGCGTGATCCGCCGCCGGCTTCTGCCGTACCTGCTGCTCGGCCCCGGGCTGGTCTGGCTGATCCTCTTCTTCGTCGTCCCCATGTACTTCATGGGGAGGCTCTCGCTGGAGACCGGGTCGCTGACGACCGGCTTCGAGTTCACCTGGGAGTGGTCCAACTTCCCCGACGCGCTCTCCGAGTTCGACACGCAGTTCGTGCGCTCCTTCATCTACGCGGGCGTGGCGACGACGCTGGCGCTGCTGATCGCGTACCCGCTCGCCTACGCGATCGCCTTCCGCGGTGGGCGCTGGCGAAACGCGCTGCTGCTGGCGGTGATCGCTCCGTTCTTCACCACATACCTGATCCGCACGCTCGCCTGGCAGACGATCCTCACCGATACGGGCGCCGTCGTCGACTTCCTGAAGACGATCGGGATCGTCGCCGACGACGGACGCGTCCTCGACACGCCGGCCTCGGTGATCGCTGGGCTGACCTACAACTTCCTGCCGTTCATGGTGCTGCCTATCTACGCCAGCCTGGAGCGCATCGACACGCGTCTGATCGAGGCCGCCAAGGACCTCTACTCGTCCTCGCGCCAGGCCTTCCTGCGGGTGACGCTGCCGATCTCGGCGCCCGGGATCGTCGCCGGCACGCTGCTGACCTTCATTCCGGCGGTCGGCGACTACATCAACGCCGATTTCCTCGGCTCGCAGAACCAGTCGATGATCGGCAACGTCATTCAGAGCCGCTACCTGATCGTCAACGACTACCCGACGGCCGCCGCGCTCTCGTTCACGCTGATGGCGATGATCATGGTCGCGGTCGTGATCTACATCCGCTTCGCCGGCTCGGAGGCGCTGATGGGCGACGACGAGGAGGTGAAGTAGATGCGCTGGCTGCGCGAGAGGGCCCTCAATATCTACGCGGGCATCGCGATCGCCTACATGCTGATCCCGATCGCGGTGATCGCGGCCTTCTCCTTCAACGATCCCGAGGGCCGCTACAACTTCAACTGGAGCGGCTTCACGCTCGACTACTGGAAGGATCCGTTCGCGATCGAGGAGCTGACGGACGCGATGATCAAGAGCCTGGAGCTGGCAGTGCTCTCGACGATCGTCGCCACCGCCATGGGAACGCTGATCGCGATCGCCCTCGTTCGCCACGAGTTCTTCGGCCGCAAGCCCGCCAACTTCCTGATCGTGATCCCGATGGCGACGCCGGAGGTCGTGATCGGCGCGGCGCTGCTCTCGATGTTCCTGCTCTACGGTGTCACGCCGGGATTCAACACGTTGTGGATCGCCCATGTGATGTTCTCGATCAGCTTCGTCGTCGTTGTCGTTCGTTCTCGATTGATCGGATTCGACCGCTCGCTGGAGGAGGCGGCCCGTGATCTCGGCGCATCGTCGTGGACGACCTTCCGCACGGTGACGCTGCCGCTGCTGGCTCCCGGGCTGATCGCGGCGGCAGGGCTCGCTTTCGCGCTCTCGCTGGACGACTTCGTGATCTCGAACTTCAACTCAGGCACGGTCGTCACCTTCCCGCTCTACATCTACGGCGCCTCCCAGCGCGGTATCCCGGTCGAGGTCAACGTGCTGGCGACGATGCTGTTCGCGATCACGGTGATTGCGATGCTGTTCACGGTCTGGCAGCAGCGGCGCGCGGAGAAGCTGGCTGCGGCGGCGCCTGAACCCGAGCTGGCCTGAGGCCGTCCCGGTTTCGCGACGCTCTGCGTCCAGGCCCAGCGTCACTTAACCTGTCGTCCCGAAATGGGTATCGCCGCCGCTACAGATCTTGACCTCGAGTCGTTCGACCTCGGCGACCTGACGCACTGGACCGATGGCCCGCCCCACGAGCTCTTCACCCGCCTGCGCCAAGAGGCGCCGGTCCACTGGAGTCCGCTCAACGACTACCCGGATGAAGCCGGCTTCTGGTCGATCACGCGAGCCGCCGACGTTCGCCAGATCTCGCTCGACCACCAGACCTACTCCTCTGAGGTGGGTGGCGTGATGGTGCTCAACGAGTTCGGCATTCCGCTGCCCGTCCAGCAGCAGCAGATGATCTCGATGGACCCGCCGCGGCACGACCGCATCAAGATGCTCTTCCAGCGCGGTTTCACACCCAAGCGGATCGCAGAACACGAAGATCGCATTCGCGCGATCGTCAACCGTGTTCTCGACCGCGTCTGCGAGCGCGGCGAGTGCGACCTCGTCCACGACGTCGCCGGACCGGTCGTGTCCCGCGTGATCGGCTCCTTCATCGGTTCGCCCGAGGAGGATGATCAGCGCCATATCGAGGAGACCAACATGGTGCTTGGCTTCGGCGACGACGACCTGCGCCCGTCCGACGCGGCGGTCGCCGAGATGATGAGCCGCGCCTGGGACGAGACGATGGAGTACATCGCGCTGCGCCGCGCGCAGCCGGAGGACGACCTGATCAGCGTGCTCGTGCACGCGCAGATCGACGGCGAGAGCCTCTCCGACGCCGAGATCTTCATGGGACTGGGACTGCTCGGGGCGGCCGGCAACGACAGCACCCGCTCGGTCTTCACCAACGGCATCCTCGGCCTGATCGAGGACCGTCCACAGCTCGAACTGCTGCGGGGCGACCCGTCGCTGATGCTGGGAGCGGTCGAGGAGCTGGTCCGCTACTGGCCGGCCTTCTCCCACTTCCGCCGCACGACGACTCGCGAGGTCGAGATCCACGGCCAAACGATCCCCGAGGGCGACAAGCTGCTGCTCTGGTACCTCTCGAGCAACCGCGACGAGAGCGTCTACGCGGACCCCCAGCGCTTCGACATCACCCGCGACCCGGACCACCAGGGATTCGGTGCCGGCGGCAGGCACTTCTGCCTCGGCGCGGCGCTGGCGCGCCTGGAGATCAAGGTCCTGCTCGAGGAGACCCTGCGCCGCTTACCGGACATCGAACTGGCAGGAGAACCCACGAAGGCCCGCTCGCTCTTCCTCAACCAGCTGAAGACGCTGCCGGTGCGCTATTCGCCCAGCGCGCCGGTCGGGTGTTGAAGCCCGTCCGCATCGACTGCTCGGGCTGAACCTAAAGCAACGCCTGAGCTAACCCCTTCTCCGAACGTCCGTATTGACCTCCTCTGGGGTGTACTCCGGGACGTTCGGCGGGTTTTTAGGGGATTTGGGTGATGGTTTCGCAGCCGGAAGCACGGTCTATGTCTGTACCGCCGTTGCAGCTGTCGCGGCCACTGCCGCCTCGGAGGACGTCGCGTTCGGCGCCGCCACGCAGGCGGTCGTTCGAGCGGCCGCCGACGATGAAGTCGCGGCCGTCGCCACCGATCAGCCTGTCTACGCCGGCTCCTCCCTTGACGCTGTCGCCGCCCCTGCCACCTTCGATCGAGCCGCCCTCGTTACTTGCGCTGACGAAGTCGTTGCCGTTGCCCCCGAATACCCGGTGGCGACCCGCCACGACGCAGACGACGTCGTTGCCTCCGAGCGCGTTGACGCTGGCACTGCCCTCGAAGACGACGATCACGTCGTCGCCGTTGGTGCCGCGGGCCGGTGCATCGCCGCCGACGACCTTGGTCGGCGAGAAACCGCGGCAGTCGGGCACGATCAGAAATTGCGCAAACGCCGGAGACGGGTCGCGAACCCCGGCGGCCATCGCGCGCACCGCGAAACCGTGCAGACCGGCCGACTGGCTTCGCAGGGTCAGAGGGGAAACGCAGGGATAGAAGACCGGCGAGTCGAGAGCGCACTCGAATGTCGCCCCGGCCGTGGGCGAGCGAAAGACGAAAGTCACGGTCGGGCTCGAACTGACCGTCGGACCCGAGACGATCGTCGTCTCCGGCGTGCCGGACTGGGCGCTCGCCGTCGCGCCGATAGCAAGCAGGCAGGCAACTGCCGCCGCCGAGAGTCTGAACAAGCGGTGCATTGCCCTATCTAACCGTGCAGGCCCCGGGATGGATCGCTGGATAGAGTCGAGCCGTGGGCGAAGCACTGGAGACGCGGCATCTGATCGGCGGCGAGCAAGTCGGCGGTGCGGGCGATCCGCTGGGCGTCGAGAACCCCGCCACCGAGGAGGAGGTCACCGAGCTCCGGGTCGCCTCTTTTGAGCAGGTCGACGCTGCGATCGCCTCAGCACGTGAGGCCGCAAAAGGCTGGGGCGACACTCCGGCGATCGAGCGTGGCGAGATGCTGCACGAGGTGGCGGCTCGCCTGCGTGCTGGAAGCGATGAGCTCGCACGGGCGATGACGCTGGAGGGGGGAAAGCCACTCGTCGAGAACGCCGACGAGGTCAGCTGGACCGCCGCGGCCTTCAACTATTACGCCGAGATCGGCCGCGACTCCAAAGGCCGGGTCATCCCCTCGATCGAGTCCACTCAGCTTTCGCTGATCGTCAAGGACCCGCTCGGGGTGATCGCCTGCATCGTGCCCTGGAATTACCCGCTGCTGTTGCTCTCCTGGAAGCTGGCCCCGGCGCTGGCGGCCGGCAACACCGTCGTCTGCAAGCCATCGGAACTGACGCCGCTCTCGACTCTGATGCTGGCCGGCTGCTTCGATCACCTTCCGCCGGGCGTCGTCAACATCGTCGCGGGCGCAGGGGACGTCGGCGCGGCGATCGTCGCCGACGAGCGGGTCGATGGGATCGCCTTCACCGGTTCAGTCGCGACCGGCAAGCGGGTCGCTCAGGTCGCGGCCGAGCGGATGGCGCGGGTCAACCTCGAGATGGGTGGCAAGGACCCCTTCATCGTCTGCCCCGATGTCGCGGACCAGATCGAGGTCGCGGCCAGGGGAGGCGCCTGGGCGGCCTTCCTCAATGCCGGACAGGTCTGCACCTCCGCCGAGCGCTTCTACGTGCACGCCGACGTCTATGACGATTTCGTCAGCGCCTTCGTGGACCACACCAAGACGCTGCGAATCGGTGATCCCTTCGACCCCTCGACGGACGTCGGCCCGATGGTCTCGCGCCCGCAGCGCGACAAGGTCGTCGCCCAGGTGGACGCGGCAGTGGCCGCCGGGGCCGAGGTGCTGGTGGGGACGGGAAACGCAGGCCACGAGGTCGGGCACTACTTCGCCCCCGCCGTCGTCACCGGAGCGGCTGCCGAGACGGCGCTGCTCTCAGAAGAAACCTTCGGCCCGGTCGCGCCGATCGTCCCCGTCAAGTCACTTGACGAGGCCATCGAGCTCGCCAACAGCACTCCCTTCGGCTTGGGCGCGAACGTCTACACCGGCGATCTGGCGACGACCGTGCGCTGCCTGCACGAGATCAAGGCCGGCACAGTTTGGTTCAACGACCCGCTGACCGACAACGACGCTGGTCCCTTCGGCGGCTTCAAGCAGTCGGGCCTCGGCCGCGAGCTGGGCCGCGAGGGCCTCGAGGCATTCCAGGAGACCAAGCACGTCCACATCGAGACGAAGATCGCCGCGAAGGACTGGTGGTACCCGTATGGCTGAGACGTTAGGTGGCTGAGCCGAGCAGCATGAAGACCGGGTAGCGCACGTCGTGCGCCACGATCGAGACCGATTCAGCTTCCGGAATCTCTGAGCGCAGGCGATCCGCGAGAGACTGCGCCGCTTCTTCGGTCGGCTGGCCGGCGAGAAGGTGCCGCCAGCGGCGGTGAATGCTGAGCCCCTCGTCGGCGAGCTTGCGCTCGGCAGCAACTGCTTCCTCGAGGTGGCGGAAGTCCAGACGAACATCCCAGGGGTACTCACCCGTCTGCTCCGCCCTGCGCAGCCCCTCGGCCTCCTTGCGGTCATACTCGGCCTGCTGCGCCGCGGCGTCGGCCGGCAGCGGGATCGAACCGTCCTTCCAGGCGCCCTCGACCGGGTGGTACCGCGTGACCGCGGTCTTTGCGCTTAGACGATGCTCGCTGATCAGTTCGAGGACAACTGCCTCCGCCTCGGCCGCCGCAGCCTCGCTGTCCGTATAGACGAAGAGCTTCGGACCGTCGCGCGTGACGACCGTGCGCCCGCCCAGCCGCTCCTCGGCCTCCTCGTCCAGCGAGAGCGACCGCAACCGCTCGCCGAGCTTGAACCCGTGCTGTTCATCGTCGAGGTCGACCTCGACTCGCCACTCGTCGTTCATGGCCGGGAGCCTACTCAGCGACGCTCACGGGCGGAAGCGCAGCGGCGCATTCTCACGCGCACGACGACGGACGACGATTGGTGAGACACTCGAGCAGAAAGTGCGCACGAGCGGATCGAAGCATGCCTACCGTGAAAAAGACAATCGTCAAAGCAGAAAGCCAGGGACCACTCGGTCGGCGACGGTCTGGCCGATGAGGGCCCTGGTCACCGGCGCGACCGGCTTTGTCGGCGGCAGGCTCGCCGTGCAGCTGGCGGGCGAGCATCAGGTCCGCTGCCTGGTTCGTGACCGCTCCAGGGCGAGTCATCTCGAGGCTGCCGGGTGCGAGCTGCACGAGGGCGACGTTCTTAGTCCCGAGACCCTGCAGGGGCTCGGCGAGGGCATCGACATCGCCTACTACCTGATTCATTCCATGGGCCGGGGCGGAGACGCCGACTTCAGGCTCCGCGATCGCGAGGCCGCCGAAAACTTCAATCACGCCATGGCATCCGCCGGCGTCCAGCGGGTGGTCTACCTCGGCGGCCTCGGCGAGACGACCCAATCCAAGCATCTTGCCTCGCGGCACGAGACGGCCGAGATTCTCGGCGAAGGTGACGCTGAACTCACCTACTTCCGCGCGGCGATGGTGGTCGGATCGGGGAGCGAGTCCTATCGCACGCTGCGAGCGCTGGTGGAGCGCCTGCCGGTGATGGTCGCTCCGGCATGGCTTCGCAACCCGACCCAGCCGATCGCCGCCCGTGACGTGATCGCCTATCTCGCAGCGGCGGCAAGCAACCCCGCATCCGCCGGCCGCGAGATCCAGCTCGGTGGACCCGACGTGGTCTCCTACGGTGAGATGCTCGACGAAATGGCCCGGGCCCTCGGCAAGCGGCCGCGGCCGCGCCTCCCGGTTCCCCTGCTGACGCCGTGGCTGTCGTCGCTCTGGATCGGGCTCGTCACCCCGGTCGATACGGGCGTTGCCAGGCCCCTCGTCGAAGGCCTTGCGACCGAGACAGTGGTCACCGACCCGTCTGGGATGGCGCTGTTCGCTGTCGATCCGACCCCGTTCGGCCAGGCGCTCCGAGATGCGCTGCGCGAGGATGGGCGAGCAGACGGTTCCTAACCGGAGTTCTCCAGCAGGGTCCGCAGCCGCTCCAGCGACCGCTCAGCCTCCTTGCGAGCCGGAGAGCGCACCAGCAGGCGCCCGGCGGTCTTGCCGAACACTCCCGCTGGAAAGTCGAACTCGTTCTCATAGCGCACATGAGTCACGCCCCCGGATTCCGAGAGCCTGTAGGTAACCCGGGCCCCAGAGCCGACCGGCCCGCTGCCGACCCATTCGGCCTCCCGCGGGGGGTCGGCGCGTGCCACCTCCCAGCTGACCTTGAACGACTTGCCCGCAAGGGCGAGCTCCTGTTCGAACTCCGAGCCCTTCCGCAGCGGCAACTCGGGCAACTCACCCAGATCGCGGTGGACCGTCACCCAGTCACCGAGCCGCCTCGGGTCCATCATCAGTTCGTAGACATCGGCGATCGGTGCCGCGATCTCGATCTCGGCGCAGACGCCCTCGCTCACGCTGCGACTTCCTCTGCCTCGATCGCTCGTTGCAATGCGACCGAGAGGCTTTCGGGACGGATGTCGAAGAGCTCCATCCCAGACTGGTCGGTCACCACTGAGTCGCCGGGGAGCCCGGCCGCGATTGCGGCTGCAACCTCCTCGTTGCCGGTCGTCACGGCACCGGCCGCCGCGGCCACGACCCCGGGGGTGGCTCCAGGAATGTTCGCCTTGGGCAGCGGCTTGCGGCCAAGTTCCCGCGCCATCGCGTCGACCACCTCGAGATGAGTGAGCACGTCGGGGCCACCGATCTGAATCTCTCTGCCGGCCGAAGCCTCCACCCGCGGCGCCTGTTCGAGGTAGGCGACCACGTCGCGAACTCCGATCGGCTGGGTTCGCGAACTGAGCCAGTCGGGCGTGGGGATCGCAGGCAGCCGCATCACTATCGAGCGCAGCAGCTCGAAGGACTCGCTGTCGGCGCCGACCACCATCGCCGCGCGGAAGTAGGTGAGCGAAGGACCCGCAGCGCGCAGCGCCGCTGCCGTCGCCTCGCGGCTGCGCAGGTGCTCTGAACGAGCGGGGTCGCCGAGGCCGCCCAGGTAGATGAGTCGCTTGACTCCCGCCGACGTGGCCGCTCTTGCGAAGCGATCGGCGGCCTCCGGTTCGCGCCTCGCCCAGTCATCACCGCGGCCCATCATGTGCACGAGGAAATAGGCGACATCGACTCCTTCCAGCAGCCCTTCGAGGTCAACTTCACCTTCGAGGTCGGCTTCGTGGACCTCCGCGCCCAGAGCGGCGTGGCCCGCATCCTCGGAGCGGTCGCGCACGAGCACGCTGAGCTCAACCTGATCGTCGCGCGCGAGGCCCTCCGCGAGTGCGGCGCCCACGAAGCCCGTCGAGCCTGCAATAAGGACACGCATCAGCCACCCGTCCCCCGCTGGGCGTCGCTGGAAACCTCGCCGCGGCCGCCCCCGGCGTCGATCTCCGCCGCAAGCGTGCCGATCTCAGACGGAGGCAAATCGAGCCGCGCCAGGGATCTCAGGAAACCGAAGCTGACGAGGCGATGGATCCGCACCTGGGTTTGGGAATAGATCCATCGCCCGAAACGCGTGAACCAGCCCTGGCCTCGCAGCATCGGGTAAAAGTTGCGGACCTGGACGCTGACGTGCAGCGTCGCCTCGCCGGCGGGCCGCGGCGATAGCCGACGTACGTCGATCCGGAGGAAGCCGCGGTCCCGACCGCCGCGCGCCACGAGGATCCCTCGCTGGATCCGCCACGACACCGAGCCGCAGTCATCGTCCGTCTCGTACTCCGGCGCCCGGAACGTGAGCAACCGCAGATGCCGGGAGAGCAGCACGACCTCACGCGCGTCGGGCAGGTAGACAACCCGGATCAGCCCCAGCGAGACACGCGAGAGGTAGCGCCAGTAGCTGCGCGCCAGACGCTCCAGAAACTCCGGATGCCAAAGCCGCCGCAACTGATCCGCCGGCAACGAGACCTCGGCCTCCTGCACGGAGTCGATCCCCCCGGTGCCGACGACATCGGACTCCGGCTCAGGAAGCAGCTTGACCGCCGCCTGCGTCGTCTTCATCTCGGACTCTTTACCCGGATCTGCGCCGGTCAGTGCGAGGAGCTTTCGGCGACGCGCGCGTGGTAGCGCTCGATCAGCTCCACCTGGACGTTGACGGGCTCGTTGTCCCCCGGCGTGCGCCGGACCCACTCACCATCCGGCTGCAGCTCCCAGGCGTGCGTGTTGTCGGACAGCGAGCGGTCGATCACCTGGAGGATCTCGCCACGCAGCCGGTCGTCCTCGACAGGCGTGAGCAGCTCGACGCGGTTGTAGAGGTTGCGTGGCATCAGATCGGCCGAGCCGATGTAGACCGTCGGATCCTCACCGTGACGCTCGAACGAGTAGACGCGGGAGTGCTCTAGGAAACGGCCGACGACCGAGACCACTTCGATGTTCTCCGAGACGCCGACGATGCCCGGCCGCAGCGCGCAGATCCCGCGGACGTTCAACTGGACCTTTACTCCCGCGCGAGACGCCTCATACAGCGCCCTGATCGCCGGCGCGTCCAGCAGCGAGTTCATCTTCATGCGAATACGGGCGGGACGATCAGCCGAGTGCGACTCGATCGTGCGCTTGATCTCCTCCTGGATCCCGGAGTTGAGGTTGAAGGGAGCGACCTTGACCTTGCGGTAGCGCTGCGGGCGCGCGTAGCCCGTCAGGTAGTTGAACATCTCGGCGACGTCGGCGCCGATCTCCGGGTCTGTGGTCAGGAGGCCGAAATCCGTGTAGATGCGGGCCGTCTTCGGGTTGTAGTTGCCGGTGCCGATGTGGACGTAGTGGCGCACGCCGTCGCCCTCGCGGCGTGCCACCAGAATGCACTTGACGTGCGTCTTCAGCGCCGGGATGCCGTAGACGACGTGGACGCCCGCCTGCTCGAGGCGCTTGGCCCACTGGATGTTCGCGCGTTCGTCGAAGCGCGCCTTCAGCTCCACCATGCAGACCGCCTGCTTGCCGCGCTCCGAGGCCGTGATCAGAGCCGGGACGAGCGGGGAATCAGGGCTGGTGCGGTAGACGGTCTGCTTGATCGCCAGCACGTCCGGGTCGTTGACCGCCTGCTTGACGAATGCGTCAACGGAGGTCGAGAAGGAGTCGTAGGGGTGGTGAAGCAGGATGTCGCCCTCACGCATCGCTCCCATCACGTCCGGCTCCTGGCCGTCCTCGCCCTGCATGCGCGGCTGCGTCGTGCCGGCAAACGCGGGGTAGCGCAGCTCGCCGAAGCCGGGCACGGCGGCGACGTCCCAGAGGTCGTTGAGGCCGATCAGCCCATCCACCTCGTAGGCCTGGACCTCGTCGATCTGAAGCGCTCGAACCAACTGCTCGCGCAGGCGGGGGTTCATGGCCTTGCCGATCTCAAGCCTGACGACCTCGCCGAAGCGGCGGCGGCGCAGCTCGTCCTCGACGGCCTGGAGCAGGTCGTCGGCCTCGTCGGAGACGTCGTAGTCGGTGTCGCGGGTGACTCGGAAGTAGGACGAGTCAACGACCTCCATGCCTGGGAAGAGGGCGTCGAGGTTGGCCGCGATCAGGCTCTCCAGGGGCACCAGCGTCGTGCCGTCCGCGATCGTCACGAAGCGTCCGAGCAACTCCTTGGGAACCTTGACGCGAGCGATCACCTCTGTGTCCGCCTCGGGATCGCGAAGCACGACGCCGAGGCTGAGCGAGAGATTGGAGATGTAGGGGAACGGCCGCCCCAGTCCGACGACGAGCGGCGTCAGCGCCGGAAAAACCTGGCTGCGGAAGAGGCGGTCGAGCTCCTCGCGCTCGGAGGGGCTTGCCGACTTGACGGAAATGACTCGGATCCCGTGCTTGGCCAGGGTCGGCAGCAGGTCCTGGTTGACGCAGCGGGAGAGGCGCTCGCGCAACTCCACCACGCGCTCGTGACTCGCGGCAAGCTGGGCGGACGCCGACATGCCGTCGGCGCCGCGGGCATCGACGCCCGCGTCAAGCTGCTCGTGCAGTGTCGCCACCCGAACCATGTAGAACTCGTCGAGGTTGCTCTCGAAGATCGCCGCGAACTTGACACGCTCGAGCAGCGGCACCGTGCGGTCCTCGGCCAGCTGCAGCACGCGCTGGTTGAAGTCGAGCCAGGAGAGCTCGCGGTTGAAGTACAGCGAGGGGTCCTCGAGGTTGACGTCGGCCACCTTGGTGCGCTGCTCGGCGGTGGCCTCCGTCCCTGCCCCGGCTCGGTCCTCGAGGTCTTCGACGACCTCGGCCTCACTGCCGATGGTCGCTGACTCGGGTTCTGCGCTGCTCACCCTTTGATTATGCGGTACGGACGCCGCCACCGAGGGCGCAGCGGCCCAGCTCGAGCGCGCCGCTGTATCTGTCGCTCGCCCGAATGATGGCGCCGCGGTTCCACACCTTGGAACACGGGAACCATCGGCCGGCTTGTGGGGGGGTTATTCGCGGGCTTCGCGGAGGGACTCGGCGAAGCGCGCCGCGGCCTCCATCGCCTCGCTCTCGGCGGCCATCGCCGCCTCGACCCGGGCCCGTGCCTGCCTGGCCTGCTTGGCGGCTTCGCGCCGTTCGCGCTCGAGCCGCAACTGCTTGTCCGCCGCTTCGTCGATCGCCGTCCAGGTGCCGAGGCGCTCGTGGCGCTCCCAGAGTTCGACGAAGCGGTCAAAGAGCAGCGAGCGCCGGGCCTTGAGGTAGACCGCCAGCACCTCGAGGCCGCGATAGGAGGTCCGGTGCGGTGCGCTGCGCAAAAGCGCTGGATCCAGATCTTCGGCGTCGCCGGCCCGCGCCAGCACGTCCGCCGCGTCGTCTTGGCGCATCTCTTCGAGGCGCTCCTCGACCCGTGGCAGCATCACGTCGCAGTCGTGAAGCTCACCGAGCACGTTTTGAAGCTCGCGCGCTCGCTTGCGCCCACGCTCGCCGATCGAACCCAGACAGAAGCCGGTGACCTCGAGGATGTAGCGCAACCGCTTGGCGGCAATCCGCATGTCGTGCTGCGAGATGGTCCCCTCGCGCTCGAGGGCCTCAGGGGCGAATGAGCGCAGCTCGTCAACTCGCACGCGAACCAGCCTGGCCACGTTCTGGTTGAGGGGCGCGGCCGGGTCGAGCTTCTTGACGCGCTGGGCCTTCACCGCTGCCGGAATCCCCCCAAGTCAATGTGGTCGCCATGCCCATTGGCGCTCACGGATTCTGGTTCCCGGGACTCCGCGGGGGCCGCCTCCTCGACGGGCTGCGCGCCCTTGACCTCTGCGACCAGCTCCGTCAACCGCTCGTGCAGCGCGGCGAGCCGCTCGGGCTTGACGTACTCGACCAGCGCGTCGTTGGCGACAAGCTGCTCGGAGATCAGGTCCGAAATCAGACTCTCGACACCAGGGCGGTCCGGCGTCGGCATTGCAGCAGCGAACGAGGACAAGGCGTCGATCGCGATGTCCCGGTCACGACGCTCACCGAGAGCATCGGCGAGCTCCTTGACGTCGGCCAGCGCGGTGCGCCACGGCTTGGCCGGAAAACAAGGCTCGAAGGTTTCGAGCGCCGCGCGCAGCCGACGGGTTGCGACCCGCATGTCGTGAACACGCTCGATGTCCTCGGTGTCGAGAACCCCTTCGGCTTCCTCGACCATCTCGCCTGCCCGAATCGAGACGATCCGCGCGGCGGCCGCGCCGTAAGTTCCCTCAGCTTCGAGACCGGGTATGTCACGCGCCTTGCCCATCGGCTGAAGCGGTTTTACCAGCTACCGGCGAACTCGTGGTTTAGGCGGCGAGCTTCTCAGCTTCGCCGTTGCTGTCACCGTTCGCAAGCAGATCGAGAATCACGCCCTCGCGCAGGCCACCCTTGCCGATCTGGAGCGGCTGGCCGAGAATCTCGGAGAGCTTCTCGAGCACAAGCACTCCGGCCGGAAGCAGGCGCACCCGCAGGGGGTCGAGCTCGAAGCGTTTGGCGACCTCGTCGATCGGGTCACCGGCGAGGACGCGAACGGCTCGCTCCAGCGTCTCGTACTCGAGCACGTTGCCGACGAGCTTTGCCAGGCTGGTGGCGGAGCCGCCGACGGCGACCGCCTGTTCGGGGTGCGGCAGCTCCACGCCTTCAAAGGTGTCGTCAATGTGGTCGCGCAGCGAACGCAGTTCGGACGCGGAGGGAGGGTCACCCTGCAGGAACTCATCGGCCAGCATCCCGGAGCCGATCTTGAACGAAAGCACCTCGCGAGCGCCCTCGGGAATCGTGCCGAGGACGATCTCGGTCGAGCCGCCGCCAACGTCAACGACCCCGACCTCGCCCATCGCCGGATTCGCGAGCGCGCGGGTGGCCCCGATGAAGGCAAACCGGCCTTCCTGCTCCTCGCTGAGGACCTGAACGGTCTCGCCGGCTATGCGCTCGATCTCGGCAACGACGTCGTCACGGTTGAGCGCCTCACGGATGGCGGCCGTGGCAACGATCTTGATCGCCTCGGCGCCGATCTCCTCGGCGAGGCGCATCTGCGTGGCGACCACGTCGGCGACCTCGGCGATCTTGTCGGCATCGATCATGCCGTCGTGCTTGGAGGCGTTACCGATGCGTGTGTAGGCGCGCTGCTCCATGACCTTGCGCAGGCGACCTTTTTGGGGTTCGGCGACGAGTACGCGTGTCGTGTTGGAGCCGATGTCGATCGCTGCGCAGAGCATGGTCGTCTAGTCCCCCCTCAGGCGTGGAGGACAGCCCCATGTTGTCAGACCGGCTCTTCGAGGGGGTCCCGCACCGAGGACCTCATCCGCTCGCTGCATCGCCTCCTGGGCCACCACCAGATGCCTCGAGCCGCTTGCGCGAGCGCTCGATCTCCGAGGCCTCGGCGGGAATGATCTGCGGGCGCTCGGAGATCGTTTCCGCCTCGTCAAGCAGGAAACCGGCGAACTCGGCGACGGCCGGGTCGGCCAGTGCCTGCTTGCTGACGTAGACGAACAGCGGCCGCGCGAGGGGATAGTCGCCCGAACGCACTGTGTCGGAGTTGGGCAGAACGCATTCGCCGCCGCGGAAGATCGCGACCTGGTCGAGACGCAGATGATTGAGCTGGTAGTAGGAATGCGGCAGGTAGCCGAGCCCACCCCGCTCTCCCGCGATCCCCTCGACCAGCTCGGTGTCGTCGTGCAGCTCTGTTGTGTCGCTGCGCTGCTGGCCTGCGGCTCCGTTGACCCGCTCGGTGAAGACGTCGAACGTGCCCGACCCGGGCGGCGGAGAGAAGAGCGAGAGGGCAGCGTGCGCGAGTGGCTCCTCGCTCTCGGGGTGCTTGCCGAGCCGGGCCGGGTCGTCGATTGCTGATCCCGCCGTCCAGAGGTCGCGCAGCTGCTCCAACGTCAGGCAGGTGAGGTCGAGCTCTGGTGCGCTCGCCACCGTGATCCCGTCGGCGGCCACCTCGAGCTCAAGCGGCTCGATCCCCTTGGCTAGGCAGCCCTTTCGCTCCTCCACGGCGATACGCCGCGAGGCGCCGGCGAAAGCGACCTCGCCTGTGCACAAAAGCTCCAGGCCTCGTGAGGTATCCGAGACCTCGGCGCTGACGCGCGTGGCCGGGTGCTCCTCGACGAACAGATCGGCGGCCGACTCGAGGAACGGAAAGACCGCGCTCGAACCGTCGACCGAGAAGCCGCCGGTGAGCTCGCCGCCGTCATCGTCGTCGCCGCATGCGCTCGCAGCGAGCGCGCAGAGGACGAGCGCGAGCACGCTCGACACACGGCAACGGCCGCTAGCCGGTCGGCTGCGACGCGACTCTGCCCGGATGCGATGCGTCCTCGAATTCGCGGAAATCGCCAGTGACGATATAGGCGATCTGCTCGCCGATGTCGACGGCGTTGTCACCGATGCGCTCGAGGGCGCGGGCAACCAGGATCATCGTCATCGCCCACTCGCGGCGGTCGTGCTCGTCTCCGATCTCGATCGCGATCTGGAAGCACTCGCGGTTGCAGCGGTCGATCACGTCGTCCTGGCGAACCAGGTCGTGCGCCATGGCGGTGTCGCGTTCGGCGAAAGCGGTCTTCAGCTGACGGACCATCGAACGGGCCTGTTTGCCCATCCTGTCGATGCGATCGAGCATGGTCTGATCCGTCGGGGGCTCCGAGCCGACGATCGGCACCAGCTTGGCGATGTTGACGCACTGGTCGCCCATCCGTTCCATGCACTTCATCGCGTACATCAGCGCGGATATGACGCGCAGATCACTGGCCACCGGGGCCTGGGTGGCGATCAGGTTGATCAGCTCCTGGTGGACTTCCAAATAGCGACCGTCGAGACGGTCGTCGTCAGCGATAACGAGCTCGGCGAGCTCGGCGTCAAGGCGCTCGATCGCCTCAAGCGCCCGGTCGAGGCTCTCGACAACGAGGTCGAGGCCGCCAAGCGCGCGCTCTTCGAGTGCCCTCAGGCTCTCCGCGTACTGGACCCGCACGACGTCGCGCCCCATCAGCCGACCTTCCCGGTGACGTAGTCCTCGGTGCGCTGATCGGCCGGGTTGGTGAAGATCTTCTGCGTCTCGTCGTACTCGATCAGCCGGCCCGTTCGGTGCTTCTCGGATTCGTCGAGCTGGACGATCAGGAAGGCCGTGCGGTCAGAGACCCGAGCTGCCTGCTGCATGTTGTGCGTGACGATCACGATCGAGTAGTTCTCGCGCAGCTCCATCATCAGGTCCTCAATCTTGCCCGTTGAGATCGGGTCGAGGGCGGAGCAGGGCTCGTCCATCAGGATCGTGTCGGGATTCACCGCGAGGCAGCGTGCGATGCAGAGTCGCTGCTGCTGGCCGCCCGACATCCCGAACGCGTTCGTGTCGAGGCGGTCCTTGACCTCGTCCCAGAGAGCCGCCCCGCGAAGCGCCTCTTCGACGATCTCGTCCATGTTGCCGTCCATGTTGAGGATGCGGGGCCCGAAGGCGATGTTGTCGTAGATCGATTTCGGGAACGGGTTCGGCTTCTGAAAGACCATTCCGATCCGCTTGCGCACCTCGACCGGGTCGATCTGGGGCGCATAGAGATCCTGGCCGTGGTAGAGCAGGCGCCCCGTAACGCTGGCCGAAGGAATCAGGTCGTTCATGCGGTTGAACGAACGGATCAGCGTGCTCTTGCCGCACCCCGACGGGCCGATCAGCGCGGTGATGTTGTTGCGGTAGACGTCCATCGAGACGTCGGCGACCGCGGGAAAGTCTCCGTAGGAGATAGTCACCTCCTCCAGCTGGAAGACGGACTCGCGCGGTTTGGTGTCGTTGCCTGATCGCGCGCGCGCCGCCTCGGTGCTCGCGTGTATGTCGACGCCCGGGTGCTGCGGAGCGACAGGCTCCGTGGAGCCTGGTTCAATGCTGCCCGGCTCAGTCATTGTCCGCTCCAAAGCTAACCACCTACCACTTCTTTTCGTATTTGTTGCGCAGCCAGATCGCCACCGAGTTCATCGCCACCAGGATCACCATCAAGACCACGATCCCAGCCGCAGCGAGCGCCTTGTACTCCGGGCGCGGGTCTGAGACCCAGCTGAAGATCTGGATCGGCAGCGCAGAGACGTCGTCGAACGGGCTCGAAGGCGAAGCGGTGGCAAACGCCGCGGCGCCGATCAGGATCAGCGGCGCGGTTTCACCGATCGCCCTCGAGAGGGAGAGGATGACGCCGGTCGCGATTCCGGGCAGGGCGGCGGGCAACGTCTGCTTCCAGATCGTCTGCCACTTGGTGGCGCCGAGGGCCATCGAACCCTCGCGGATCGAGGGGGGCACAGCTCGAATCGCCTCGCGTCCGGCGACGATCACCACCGGCAATACCAACAACGCCAGGGTCAGCCCACCGGCGACCAGGATCTTGCCCATGCCGATCGGTCCGCGAACGAGGAAGGCGAGTCCGAGCATCCCGTAGACGATCGAGGGCACGGCGGCGAGGTTCTGGATGTTGAGCTCGATAAGGCGGTTGATCGAGCGCTCGCGGTTGGCGTACTCCTCGAGGTAGATCGCGCTGGCGACTCCGACGGGGATGATGAAAATCGCGCAAACCAGCATCAGCCAGAGCGTGCCCGCCAGCGCCGGGCCGATCCCCGAGTTCTCGGGGATGATCCGCGATGGCGTGTCGGTCAGAAACGAGAGGCTGAGGCTGCCGGCGCCGTCGACGAGGATGTCGACCAACAGCACCACGAGGACCAGCATGCTGAGGCCCAAACAGGCGAACAGCAGCGCCTTGAAACCGATCTCGAGCGCGCGGGTGCGGTTGCTCGCTGTCAGTGATCCCTCGACGGATGCCGCGATTGCGCCGGCCGGCGGCGGGGGGGTCACTCGTAAACCTCGCGGTACTTGCGAACGAAGCGGATCGCGATCATGTTCATGATCAGTGTCAGCCCGAACAGCGTCAGCCCGCAGGCGAAGATCGATTCGTAGCCGATCGTTCCTGAAGGGTTGTCACCCTTCGCGGTGGCTCCCATGAACGTCGTGATCGTGGCGAAGCCCTCGCTGGGGTTGACGCCGAAGTTCGGAGCAAGACCGGCGGCGATCAGCACGATCATCGTCTCGCCGACGCCCCGGGAGACGCCGAGGACGATCGAGGCGACGATCCCCGAGATTGCCGCCGGGAAGACCACGCGCGTCGCAACCTGGCGCCTGGTGGCGCCGAGACCGAAAGCGCCCTCACGCAGGCCTGCGGGAACGGCCCTCATCGCGTCCTCGGAGATCGACGCGATCGTCGGCATGATCATCACGCCCATCACCAGTCCTGCGGCAAGCGCATTGAAGCCCGTGACCTCCAGGCGCAGGATGTCGATCAGCAGCGTCGGCGTGATGAAGGTCAGGGCGAAGTAGCCGAAGACGACGGTCGGGACGCCGACGAGCACCTCGATGATCGGCTTGATCAGCTTGCGAACCCGCGGCGAGGCGTACTCGGCCAGGTAGACCGCCGTCCCGAGCCCGAGCGGAATCGCGACCAGGATCGCGATTCCCGTAATCAGGAAGGTGCCGTTGAGCAGCTGCCAGATGCCGAACTGCGGATCGGCGAACAGCGGTGACCAGTCGCCGTCGGTGAAAAAGCGCAGGCCGACCTCGTCGAAGAACGAGAGCGACTCCTCGATCAGCGCGAAGACGATCCCGAGTGTGGTCAAGACTGAGACCGACGCGGCGGCGAAAAGACCGACGCGAATTGCCTCCTCGCCCCAGCGACGCCGCGCGACGCCGAGGCTGGGAACCCCCGGCGCCGCGTCTGCGGCACTGTGTGTTGCTGCTTCCACGGGTGCTAACCGAGCTCGCCGATCAGCCGGTTGCGCCGGCTTGGAGCGCGCTCTTGGCCTGGGCGGCCTGCTCCTCGGACATCGGCACGATCTGGGCAGCTTCGGCGACCGACTGGTAGTTGCCGACCGCGTAGGTCATGAAACCTTCGCCGACCGGCTCCGCGAGGGTGTCACCGCTCGGGTACATGAACAGCGGACGGGCGAGCGGCGCGTACTCCCCGGACTGGATCGAGTCCGCCGTCGGCTCGACACAACCCTGACCAGCATTGACCGAGACGAGGTTGAGCGCGTCCCGATTCTGCTCGTAGTACGAGAAACCGAAGTAGCCAGATCCGTTGGCGTCGCCGGCCACACCTTCGACGAGGACGTTGTCGTCCTCGGACGGCTGATACTGCTTGCGACTCCTGCCCTCCTCCCCGCTGATCTCCTCGGTGAAGTAGTCGAACGTGCCGGAGTCGGTGCCGGGTCCGTAGAGGCTCACATCAGCGTTCGGGAGCGGCTCACCGGTCTCGGCGTCATTTCCGAGCTCGGAGTAGTTGGTGACCGCGTCATCGGACCAGAGCTGGGCGAGCTGATCAACAGTCAGGCAGCTGATCGCCAACCCAGGATTGGTGACAACCGCGATGCCGTCGTTGGCAACCTGGACTTCGGCGTAGGTGACGCCGCCCTGCTTGCAGAGCTCGACCTCCTCGGCCTCGATCGACCGCGAGGCATTGGAGATGTTGGTCTCACCGGCGCAGAACTTCTCGAAGCCACCGCCGGTGCCGGCGGCGCCCACGCTGGCGTCGAAGGCGTCGTTCTCCCCCTTGTAGAGCTCGACAGCAGCCTCGGCGAACGGCTGCACGGTGCTCGAGCCGTCGATCGAGAGCGAGCCGGAGACGCCGCCCCCACCGTCGCTGTCGCTTTCGTCGCCACAGGCCGTGACGCCGAACACGAGCACGGCGCCGGCACCGAGCGCGACCCAAGCCTTTCGTGAATTCACTGCATCTCCTTCGGATTCGGCGGCGCCGGATGCGCCCCGTTGGTTGCCGCTGGTCGATTCGCGGGCGGAAGCCTCGCTGCCGCTGCCTCACACTTTGTTGCGTGCAGGCGCCAAAGTTGTGAAAAGAACGTGAAGAGACCGAATCAGCGCGTGCGATTGCCGGCGTGACTTGCCCGGGCGGGATCAGCGTCGTCCGGCTCGATTCCGGGCTCGGCGAGTGGAGCCAGGTTCGCGTTGCTGCCATCTGCCGGCTCAGCCTCGAAGCGGTAACCGATCCCGAAGTGCGTGTGGATGTAGTTCCATTCGTGGGAGTGGCCCTGGAGCTTGCCGCGAAGTTTGCGGACGAAGACGTCCACCGAGCGGTCACCGTGGGCCATCGCGTAACCCCAGACGCTCTGGTAAATGTCCTCGCGCTCGATCACGCGGGCGTTCGAGCTGGCGAGCACCTGGAGCAACTCGAACTCTCGCCGGGTCAGGCCGACGCTTTGACCGCCGACAAAGGCCTGGAACTGATCGGGGCGGATCTCCAGCTCCCCCGCGACGAGCGGGCCCTCGTCCTTAGGGGCACGGCCGCGACGATGGCGGCGCGCAACAGCCTCGATGCGCGCCATCACCTCCTCGGGGTGGCAGGGCTTCGGCATCCAGTCGTCGGCGCCGGTTCGAAGTCCGCGGACGCGCTGGGCGACCGTAGCGTCAGCGGTGCAGACGATCACGCCGAGTTCGGGAAGCAGGCCGCAGACGCGGTCGAGGAAGGCCCAGGGGTCTCCCTGCAGCACCCGCGGGTCGACCAGCAGCGCCGTCAGGCGCATCGCCGCAAGCTCGTCGGCGGGGACGCCACCGGGCAGGATGCGGTACTCCCAGCCCGCCGTCTGCAGACGCTTCGCGAGCACCTTGAGGAAGCCGCTGTCCGAATCGATAACTGCGAGACGGATGCCGCGACCGGGGTCACTCATCGCGTCGCTCGCAATCTGGCGTGGCTCTCCGTCGCCGTTCCAGGTGAACTCACGAATCTCATTCTAGGGGCGCCAGATCCCATTCGTGAACCTGGTCAACAGCATGTTTACGCGGATTTTGCAGGGAAAACGTGCTCTTCGGAGAGGATCGCACCCAGGCCTGAATCCACGTCGAAGCGCCGGTCGCAATGGCGGGGTCGGGCTTGAGTAGCCTGATCGCCCGTGAGCGCGGAGCAGATTCCTCGATGCCGGGTGCGAAGCGCTATTCGGTGATGTTTTGAGCGTGATCGAAGCCATCGTCCTCGGCCTCGTCCAGGGGCTGACGGAGTTCCTTCCGATCTCCTCCAGCGGGCACCTTCGTGTGGTGCCGGCGTTCTTCGGCTGGGAGGATCCGGGCGCCGCCTTCACGGCAGTGATCCAGCTCGGGACGATGGCAGCGGTGCTGATCTACTTCCGGGCGCAGCTCTGGTCGATCCTGATCTCCTGGCTTCGCGAGTTCGGCCGGCCGTTCTCGAAGCTCAGCTCCGATGCAAAGCTCGGCTGGTTCATCGTCCTCGGCACGATCCCGATCTCGATCGTCGGGCTCGCCTTCTCCAACCAGATCGAGGACGGGGCCCGCGACCTCTATCTGATCGGCACGATGCTGATCGGGTTCTCGTTCGTGATGCTTGCGGCCGAGCACTTCGGCAAGCGCCAGCGCGAGCTCACGGAGATGAACGTCCGCGACGGCGCTTTCGTCGGTTTCGCGCAGGCGCTGGCACTGATTCCCGGGGTCTCGCGGTCCGGAGCCACAATCTCCGCCGGATTGTTTCGCAACTTCGACCGCACGGCCGCCGCCCGCTATTCGTTCCTGCTCTCGGTCCCCGCCGTCGTGCTCAGCGGGCTCTTCGAGCTCAGAGAGATCGGTGGGGACACCGGTGCGTCCGCCGGCACCACGGTCATCGCCACAATCGCGGCCTTTCTCTCGGGCTACGCGGCGATCGCCTGGCTGCTGCGCTACCTCGCCAATCACTCGCTGAACGTGTTCGTCGCCTACCGCATTCCACTCGGGATCGCCGTGATCGTGTTGACCGCGACCGGGGCGATCAGCTGACCCGGCAGGGTGCGGTCCCGGTAGAGTTCCGCCCGATGAGCCGATTCATCCTCATAGCCGCCGTCGCGATGGCGCTCCTCGTCGGCGCCCCGCTGGCCAGTGCCGCCGACGGCGTCGGCCTCGGCGGCCGCACGACCGACCTCAGCGTCACGCTCTGGGGCCTCGGAGTGCTGACCTTCTTCGCCGTGCTCGTCGTCGCGCTCTCCTTCATCCAGGGCCGGCTCGACAGCCGCAAGGAACGCGCGCGGGCCTCGATCGAGCGCCTCAAGCGCGACTAGCGAGCCGCCGAGCGTGTCGAAGGTCGGGTACGAGCGGCGCGGCGCCGCTGCACTGTTGACCATCGAGCGGCCCGAGCGGCGCAACGCCGTCGACCTCGACACAGCCGGGTTGTTGCTCGAGGGCTTTGAGCGATTCGAGGCCGACGACGAGGCGCGCGTGCTGGTGCTGTCGAGCGGTGACGAGCAGGCCTTCTGCGCCGGTGCCGACCTCAAGGCGCTCAGCGAGGCCGCCGCTTCAGGCGACTTCGAGACCCTTTCCGGCGTCGGCAATCGGCCAACCGGGCCGCTCGGTTTCAGCCGGCTTCAGGCCTCGAAACCGACGATCGCCGCAATCTCAGGCTGGTGCCTGGCGGGCGGGCTGGAACTGGCGCTTTGGTGCGACCTGCGAATCGGTACCGAGACGGCCAAGCTCGGCTTCACCGAGCGGCGCTTCGGCGTCCCCCTGATCGACGGCGGCACCCAGCGGCTCCCCCGGATCGTCGGCATGGGGCGGGGACTGGAGATGATCCTCACGGGGCGGGTGCTCGAGGCGCCCGAGGCACGCGAGTGGGGCCTGCTCAACGAGGTCGTCCCGGCCGGTCAGCACATCGAGCGGGCGCTGGAGATGGCCGAGGGCCTGGCGGCGTTTCCCCAGGAGACGATGCTCGCCGACCGCCGCTCCGCGCTCGAGGGGATCGGGCTCTCGATCGAGGAGGGACTGGTACTCGAGGCCAAGATCGGCACGCCTACCTCCGAGGTCGGGCTGAAGGGCGCAGCGCGCTTTGCCGGGGGCGAAGGCCGCGGCGCCGCCGGCGCGGGCGTCTGACCTAGCCTTCCCCGCCGATCCGGAAGCTCGTCAGCAGCCGCTTCTCGGTCTCCCCCTCAACCTCGGCGACGACTTCGACGTGCTGCTCGATCGGTGTGCCGCGGAGCTTCGTCGCAAGCAGGTCGTCGACCTGGAAAATGCCGGCAGAATTGTTCATGACGATCTCGATCTTCACAGGCAGCCTTTCGCCCTTTTCGATCCTGACCTCGTCAATCGCGGCGGCTGAGAGCGCGTGGATTCCCATCTGGCCCTGCTCGAAGGGAATCCGGGAGCGGCCCTGGGCCATGTCCAGAGCGTCGGCGACCCTGACGATCCCGGCTTCCACCGTGTAGGGGTCGCCCTTGCGGCGATGGCCGATGATCGCGTGCAGCGTCTCGGAGACAACCACGGTCAGCTCCGGCTCCTTGTATATGTCCGCCAACAGGCTTCGCAGCTTCGGCTCGACGAGGAAGAGGCTGTAGGCCTCGTGATCGGTGCGGTGCATCGACATTCCTGTGTCGTGCAGGAGCGCCGCCGCGGCCACCACCACCTCTGAGTCACGGTCGCTCATCTTGTGGTCGGCGACCATCGCCGGCTCAACCCCACCCCGGACCAGCAAGCGCAGCAGACGCAGCCCAATGTTGAGCACGATCTGGAAATGCACCCAGGAGTGATCGGACATCGCCAGGCGCTCGGAAGTGACCTGCGTCATGTGCCACCACGCCTTTACCTGCTCATCGGCATTGACGGCCTCCAGAAAGCCCTCGAGCTTGCGGTTTCCACGACTCGGCGCCTTGACCTGGGCGGCGGCCACGGACTCCTTTGGGCTGCGTCCTCGCGCGCCGGGCCCGCGCTCCTGCGCGTCCTCAAGATGGGGTCAGACCCCTTCGGGGTCAGACCCCGGTCGGTGGGGCTCATGCCGGCACGCGCTCGTGTCGGTTCAGCCATTGCGGCCCGGCCAGCAGCGAGCAGGCGAGGATCACCAGCAACGGCTCAAGCGGCGCCCGATAGCGGGTCGCGCCGATGACCATGAAGACGATCGCGACGAGACCCACAGCCGCGAGCACGGGGAGCACGATCTCCCGCCTGCGGCGCAGCCTCCAGGTTCCAATCAGGGCGCCGATCAAAAGCGGGTAATACATCAACAGCCCGATGCCTCGGACCTTGGCGGAGCGGCCCTGGGTCGTGACCTCGTCGATCGCCTGGCTCGGCGGCCGGAGGTCCCAGAAGCGCAGAATGCCGTTGCGGACAATCGCCACGGGCACAGTCTGGGGGTTGTCGAGGATGTAGTCGGTGCCGAGATCGCGCAGGCGGTCGTGGAACTCCGCCTCATCCACCTGCTCGCGCTCCATCGCCGCCAGCTCTTCCCGCGCCGAATCAGGGGTCGGGCGCCAGGCGTAGGGCTGGATCGGATCGTTGACAGCCTCGTCGTTGAATGTCCCGTAGATGGCCGCGTCTTGGATCGAGACGGGAATCAGTGCGCCGTCGAATTCGACCATGTTGCGGATCGTCCAGGGCGCTACCACCAGCAGCGCGATCAGGCCCGCAAGAGCGCTCATCGCCAGGCCGCGCCGCATTCCAGCCGCCAGCCACCAGGCGGCAACCAGCGCCCCGGCAAGCACGAACGAGGTCGGGTGGACGAGCAGCCCGAGGCCCAGCAGTGCGCCCGCCGCCAGCGCCCGCTTCTGAGTCGGCTCACGGTCGAGGACGACGAGCAGGAAGCCGAGCGTCAGCGGGATCGCCAGCGCCTCGGGGAAGAGCAGGCCGAAGTACTCCCAGCTGAGCGGGAAGACAGCGGTGAGGACCGCCGCCGCAATCGCGACCCGCACCCCAAGCAGCCTGCGGGCAAGCAGCCACGTCAGCAGGACGGTCAGAGGCGCCAGCAGCAGACCCTGGATGACCTCGACACGCTCCCAGGCGGTGACGCTGCCCGGCCAGTCGCCACTGCCGAGCAGCGAATACCAGATCCCCACCCAGGCCGGGTAGACCGGCGCCTTCCAGGCCGAGGGATGCTGATCCCCGTGGGGCAGGCTCTGTTCCCAGAACTGGCCGGCCGCGAAGTTTCGTCCGTACTCGTCGTAGACGGGCTCGTCACCCGAAAGCACGTGGGTGGGACTGATCGCGATGTAGATCAGCACCAGCACGGCGCTGAGGATCGCGGCGCCGAGCACGATCCGCTTCTCGCGCAGCGGAACCTCCGCGAGGAACCCCCGCACCCGCTCAACCACCGAACGTCCCAATTGGCCCCTCATAGGGTGTACTCCGGGACGTTCGGCGTTGTTTGGAGGAGTTCGCGGGCTGCCTGCTCGCCGAGGCGGACGCTGTAGTTGGTGCCGCGGTCCTCGGGGTAGATCTGGGTCGTGTTGGCGAGCATCAGGCCGGGCGCGCCGGTCCGCAGAGGCGGCATCCGCTCCCGGTACCCGACTGTGACTATCGGTTGGGCCGCCGGCTCGCGAAAGAGCCACGACCGCTTCACCCAGCCTGGTTCGAAGTCCGGGTTGACCCTGCGCAGACCCGGGGCGTAGTGGGCCAGCAGCTCATCCATCTCGAGCTCGAGCAGCGGGTCATCGCGGGCCACGTAGTTGGCGACGTAAAGGAAGCGGCGCCCGCCGTAGCGCTCGGGCTCGATGAAGTTGGTCTGCTCGATCAGGCCGATGAACGGCAGCTCGGGGTCGGCGATGTTGGTCCAGTAGAAGTCACCGAAGGCGCGGTCGAGCTCCAGCAGCAGGCAGACCGCGGCGTGGTACTCGCTCGACTCGAGCCGGCCCAGATAGTCGGCGCCGACCTCGGCGCGCAGGGCGTCGTCGAGCAGGCCCTCGAAGATGTCGCTCGGAAGGGTTGCGAGCACTGCGTCGTAGCTTTCCGCATCGCCGGCAGGCTCGAAGTGCAGCGGGTCATGGCCGCGGCGATACGACTCCGGCGCGCCCGCGGCCACCGAGATCGAACCGTCCTGGGTTCGGGAGAGGGCGCGGGCGGGCCGATCCTCGAGCACGCGGCCGCCGCGCTCGGCGATCTCGTCCCGCAGCCGCTCCAGCAGCGGCTGCCAGCCGCCGCGCGGATAGCCGAGCTGCTCTCCCCGCGCGTCGCGCCCCTGCAGCCGCCGCCTCAGAGTCAGCTTGCTCCAGAGCCAGGCCATCGAGATCTGCTCTGCACGGTCACCGAACTTTGCTCGCAACAGCGGTCCCCAGACGACCTCCCACGGCTTGCGCCCCATCTCCGCGACGATCCACTCGTGAGCGGTCATGCCCTCGAACGGCTCGACGCCGCCCCGGCGACGCTGCAGCCGCAGCACCGCCAGTCCCATCCGCAGCCGCGAGGGCAGCGGCAGCGGCGAGAAGCGCAGCAGGTCGAGCGGAGTCGTGAACGCGTGGCTCGCGCCGTTCGCGAAGATCGCAACGCTGGACGGGCGCCACTCGACCGCCTCCGCCATCCCCAGCTCTTCGTAGAGGTTGACGATCTCGAGATCGGTCGTGAACAGGTGGTGGTAGTAGCGCTCGAGCAGCGCTCCGTCGCCAATGTCGAGTGTCGCCACCTGTCCTCCCAGCCCCGGCCAGCGCTCGTAGACGTCGACCCGATGCCCTTCAATCGCCAGACGCCGCGCCGCCACCAGACCGGTGACGCCGGCGCCGAGTACCGCGATCCTCATACGTCGATCGGCTCTGAGCCGACGCCCGCCTCCTCGCGCTCTGCCTCTCCCGACATGTTGAGGCGCTCCTGGACGACGTAGAGCGGCCGTCGCTTGACCTCGTCGTAGACGCGGCCGACGTACTCGCCGATGATCCCGACGGTGATCAGCTGGATGCCGCCGAGCAGCAGCACCGACGAGCAGCACCGAGGTGATGCCGGGGACGAAGCCGCCAGTGGCCTTGATCACGATCGCCACCGGAATCGCGAGGAAGGCGATCAGCGAGACGATGAACCCGAGCGCGGTCGCGGCCTGAAGCGGTGCGTGAGAGAACGAGGAGATCGCGTCGAGCGAGAAGCGGATCATGCTCGGCCAGCTGTTCTTGGTCTCGCCGGCGAACCGCGCCTCGCGCTCGTACGGAATCGCGGTCTGGGTGAAACCGACCCAGACGGTCATGCCGCGCAGGAAGCGGTTGCGCTCGCGCAGCGCGCCGAGCGCATCGAGGGCGCGCCGGTCGAGCAGCCGGAAGTCGCCCGCATCCGGCTCGTAGTTCGATCTGGACGAGCTTCGAGAAGAGGCGGTAGAACCAGCGCGCCGTCGCCAGCTTCATGCGGGTCTCGCCGCTGCGCGAAGTGCGCACCGCATAGACGACGTCCGAGCCCTCTCGCCAGCGCTCGATCATCTTGGGAATCAGCTCGGGCGGATCCTGGAGGTCCGAGTCGAGCATCACGACGGCATCGCCCCGAGCATGGTCGAGCCCGGCGGTCAGCGCCGCCTGGTGGCCGAAGTTGCGCGACAGCCGGATAACCCGAGTGCACGGGTCCTGTTCCGCCAGCGTCTTCAACAGGTCCCGGGTCGGGCCGTCCGAGCCGTCGTCGACGAGCACGATCTCGTACTCGACGCCGGCCAATGACTCGGTGATCCGCCTGTGGAACTCGACGAGTGAGTCCTCCTCGTTGTAGACGGGGGCGACGACGCTGAGCAGGCCGAGCTCACGCACGGGCTGCGTCACCGTGAACTCGGCGTCAAGCGTCTCTGTCGGTGCTGATTCGTCCATTTCCTGCCGCTGATGATCGCAGCGCCGCCTACCTAAGTCTGGCTAACGTCTTGCGCTGTGCCGATCCCCAGCGAGACCTACGACCGCGACTACTTCCTGTCTGATTACTGCGAAGGCTACGAGCGCTTTCGCGCCGATCGCGGACTCTCCCCATTGAAGCAGCGCGAACTCGAGCTGCTCAAGCCCGGCTCGGACACCCGCGTGCTCGACGCCGGCTGCGGCCGCGGCGAGTTGCTGCTCGCCTGCGCCGGCCGGGGCGCGAGCGTCGCAGGGGTCGACTACTCCGAGGCGGCGGTTGAGCTGACGCGCGAAACCCTCGCCGGAGTCGAGGGGGCCGAGGTCGAGCGCGCCGACCTGACCTCGCTGCCTTTCGCCGACGCCAGCTTCGATCGGGCGTTGCTGGGTGACGTGATCGAGCACGTCGACCCCGAGCAGGAACCGCTGGTGCTCGCCGAGCTACTCCGTGTGCTGCGGCCCGGTGGGCGCCTGGTCGTGCACACGGCCCCGAACCGCTACTTCCTGCGCTTCGGCTGGCCGCCGGCCCGGCTGCTGATGCGCCTCGGCGGCCATCGCGACGCCGCCGACCGAATGGACGCCTGGATCGAGGAATCCGCCCGCGTTCACGTCAACGAGCAATCGCTGCCGGGACTGCGAAAGGCCCTGCGACGCGCGGGGTTCAACGACGTGCGCGCCTGGATCGACGCCGACGTCCTGCGCGGCGGCGAGCACCACCTGACCCGCGAGCTTGCCGAGGGTGCTCCGTCACACGGGTTCGCTGTGCGCCTGCTCGGCACCCGCCCCCTGCGGCTCGTGTTCGGCAACGACCTCTACGCGACGGCGACCGCGTGAGCGCCGGCCCGCAGCCGGGCGCCTGCGCGGCCTGCGGGGGAACCGGCCTGGATCTGCACATGAGGGTCGGGACCCCGGCGAGCGAGGAGCTCGGCGGCCCCCAGGGCCTGATCCCGACGACCGACGACTTCGGAACCGCGCTCGCCGACATCGTCCGCTGCTCGGATTGCGGGCACATGCAGCTCGAGCGGATGCCGGGAGCTGCCGAGCTCGCCGATGCCTACACGCGCGCCGAGTCCGGCGACTACCTCGCCGAGGAGGCCGGGCAGCGCGCAACCGCGCAGGGGATCCTCGACTCGATCGAGAAGCTCATTCCGCCGGCCAGGCTGCTCGACCTCGGCTGCTGGCTCGGGTTCCTGCTCGCCGAGGCGCGAGAGCGCGGCTGGAAGGGGACCGGCATCGAGCCAAGCGAGTTTGCATCCGGGTTCGCACGGGAGCGTCTCGGGCTGGACGTGCGCACCGAGTCGCTGCAGCAGGCGGCGCTTCCCGCCGGCGGGTTCGAGGCGGCCGTGCTCGCCGACGTGATCGAGCACCTCCCCGATCCGGCGGCGTCGCTGGAGGAACTGCGCCGCTCGCTGGTTCCCGGAGGGGTACTGGCTCTGGCCCTGCCGGACGCCGGGAGCGTGCTTGCCAGGGCGATGGGCGGGCGCTGGTGGTCGGTGATCCCGACCCACGTGCAGTACTTCACGCGCGAGAGCCTGCTGCGGCTACTCGCGCGCTCGGGCTTCGAAGCCGTCCGTGTCGAGACCGCCCCGAAGACGTTCAGTGTCCGCTACTACCTGGAGCGGATCGGCGGCTACGACGGCCGCGTGTCGAAGCCGCTAGTCGGCGCGGCGCGACGGGCCGGGATCGCCGACCGGCCCTGGAGTCCGGACTTCCGTGACCGCATGCTGGTGCTGGCGCGCGCCAGAGGATGAGCGTTTCGCCCGGCCGGTGCGGCGTGCCGCCGGTGCTGGTACTAACTTCACCTGCTGTGAGGTCGAGGGGAACTTCGCCGCCCACCTGCGCCCACACGGGACTTACCGTCCCGGAGTGCAGCTGTCGCAGTTGCATCGAGGCGCTGATCGGGGCGGTCAATCCGGCGCTGCTGGCCGGTGAGCCCGGCGTCGCAGATCCCGAAAAGGCATCGCTGCATGCCCTCCCCGCTCTCGGTCCGGCGCCGTGGGGACGTAACGCCGGCCAGTCCCAAGCGGCCTGAGAAGGGGGGCCCTGTTGCTGGGCGCCCGGTCCGTAGCTCGTTCCGGTAGGTCTTAGCGCGGGCGCCGAGGGAGGGGAGCCCCGAGGACGTAGCTACGGGCGCTCATTGACCTGAGATCGGCAGAATGTGATCGCAACACAAATCGCGATGAGACTTCTTGCCTTCAGCGACCTCCACTGCGACCTCGGCCAAGCCGCCGAGCTGGTCGGCCGCGCCGCCGAGGTAGACGTCGTCGTCGGGGCGGGCGATTTCGCCTCCGTGCACAACGGCCTCGCCGAGACGATCGAGGCGCTGTCGGCAATCGACATCCCGACGGTGCTCGTTCCCGGGAACAACGAGACCGAGCTCGACCTGCGCGAAGCATGCGCGGCCTGGCCGGCCGCCACCGTCCTTCACGGCGAGGGGGCGCGAGTGGGCGGCACTCAATTTTTCGGTCTCGGCGCGGGCGTGCCGGTCACCCCGTGGGACTGGAGTTTCGACCTCGAGGAGGAAGAAGCGGCACGGATGCTCGACGCTTGTCCCGAGGGAGCGATCCTGGTTGTGCATTCACCGCCGCACGGCCACGTCGACGTCGGCGGCACCGGGGCGCACCTCGGCAGCCGCGCGATCGTCGAGGCAATCGAGCGCACCCGGCCTCGCCTGGCCGTCTGCGGGCACATCCACGAATCCTGGGCCGAGGAGTCGACCGTCGGCGAGACGCTGATCGTCAACCTCGGCCCCAGCGGCCGAGTATTCGACGTCTAGTCAACCCGCGGCGCTAGGCCGCTCCCGGCTCGCCGACCACGATCACGAGATCCTCTCCCTCGGGATCGGACTCGACGCGCCAGTCGTCGCTGAGGCTGTCGAAGGCGTTGCCGAGTTCCGGCAGGGCGACCGACTCGACCATCGCCGTCGCGGCGCCGGCCTCGAAGTGGCCGACCCGGATCTCGATTCCGTGGCCGGCCTCCCTGACCCGCAGACAGACCGAGGTGTCGAGATGGCGCGAGATCGCCGAGGCGAGCAGGTCGCCGAGCACCTGCACGTCGGCGACCCGGTCCACGGAAAGGTCGGTGCGCGCGGCCAGCATCGCCAGGGCCGAGGCGACCGAGGGCGCGATACCGTCGTCCGAGCTGACCTTCATCAGCGTTTCATCCTCACGACGGTCCGGTCGCTCGCCGACGGGCGCCTGGGATTCCTCGCTGCGGTCGAGGTCGAAGAACATCTTCACCTGGGTGCCGCTGTTGGGCCCGGAGCGAATCTCGAATTCGTCGGTCATGGTCGCGATCAGCGGCAACCCGATCCGCAGCCCTTCGCTGGCGCTGGCCGGCCGCGGCTGCACGCCGCAGCCCCAGTCGCGCACTTCGAGGAAGAGCCGCTGGGCGTCAAAGACGGCAGTCATCTGAAAGTCGCCCTCCTCGTCCGGATACGCGTGGACGACGGAGTTCATCGCCGCCTCGCTGAGGGCGGTGCTGATGTCGCCCGCAAGTTCCGGGTCGGCACGACGTGAGACCATCGCCCGCAGAGCCTGGCGCGCCACCGGAATGTTCTCGGGAACAGCGGCGAGGGTGAGCTCGAGACGGCTGAAGGTGCTGCGTTCGAGCTGGGAGCTCATGACGCCGCCCCCCGGTCTGCGCCGGAGTCCTCGCTCGCCGACTCGCGCAGCACGGCCACCGCCTTGCGGATCAGGCGCGAAACCTGCATCTGGGAAACGCCGATTCGCTCGGCTATCTGTGTCTGGGTCATGTCTTCGACGAAACGCAGGTGCAAGACGACTCTTTCGCGCTCTGGCATTTCCCTCAGTGTGCCCTGAATCGCCGCGCCATATTCGGCCAACTCGAAGCCTGGGTCAACCTCGCCGATGCCCTCGCCAAGTGCGACCGCGTCGGGATCGTTGCCCGGCTCGGCCTCCAGGGACAGCGTCGCATAGGCGCTCGCCGCGCTCAGCGCCTCAACGATCGCCTCGGGTTCCATCGACAGCCGCTCGGCCAGTTCTGGCACTGAGGGCGCCCTGCCGTGCACCTTGCCCAGCTCCTCGATCGCCTGGCTCACCTTGACCGTCCGCTCCTGCAGGTCCCTGGGCATGTGCACCGCCCAGGTGTGGTCACGAAAATGGCGCTTGACCTCGCCGAGGATCGTCGGCACCGCATAGCTCGCAAAGTCGGAGCCTCGATCCGGGTCGAAGCGGTCGAGTGCCTTGAGCAGGGCCAGGCTCGCCACCTGATAGAGGTCGTCGAGGTCCTCGCCGCTGTGCTTGTAGCGGCGGGCCAGGCGCTGCGAGAGCGGCAGGTAGCGCTCGATGAGCGCTTCGCGGGCGCGCTGATCACCGTCGTTTCGGTAGCGCTGAAGCAGTTCTGTGTCGTCGATGCGGTCGCCTTCAGCCGTCGCCACCACATCCAGGATGGGTTCCTTCATGGTCTTGGTCGTGGCGCTCCGGAGTCGCTCAGGTCGTTGTCGGTACCCGATTCGCGGCTCCCGAAACGCCGCAAAGTCCAAGCTCCGTACCTGCCGGAGCACCCCAAACGCTAACGTCACTGGGCAATGACGGGCGCTCCGCTGCTTGACGCCCACGGGCGTCGCATCTCTGACCTTCGCGTTTCGGTCACCGACCGTTGCAATTTCCGCTGTCAGTACTGCATGCCCGCCGAGGGGATGGCGTGGCTGGATCGTGACGAGATCCTCAGCTTCGAGGAGATCGAGCGGCTCGTATCTCTGTTCGTTTCCCTCGGGATCGAGGAGGTCAGGCTGAGCGGCGGCGAACCGCTCGCGCGGCGCAACTTCCCCGCCCTGGTGGAGATGCTGGCCGGAATCGACGGTCTGCAGGATCTGGCTTTGACGACCAACGGTTACTTCCTCGAACGAGACGCCGAGGCGCTGGTGAGAGCCGGCATCCAGCGAGTCAACGTCTCGATCGACTCGCTGCAGCGCGACCGCTTCTTTCAAATCACCCGCCGCGACACGCTTCCGCAGGTGCTGCGCGGGCTCGAAGCGATCGGGCGCCACCCCGAGGTCCAGCCGGTCAAGGTCAACGCAATCGCGATGCGCGACTTCACCGAGGACGAGGTCCTGCGCTTCTGCGAGTTCGCGCGCTCGACCGACTACCAGGTCCGCTTCATCGAGTTCATGCCGCTCGACGCAGATCGCGCCTGGACCCCCGAAGCCGTCCTCACCGGAGAGGAGATCCGGCGGCTGATCGAGGTTCACTTCCAGCTCGACGAGGTCGAGCGCGAGCCGGCCGCCACCGCCCGCGTCTACCGCTTCAGCGACGGCCAGGGTGAGATCGGCTTCATCAACCCCGTCTCCGAGCCCTTCTGTGCCGACTGCAACAGGATCCGGCTGACCTCCGACGGCAAGCTGCGCACCTGCCTGTTCTCGATCCACGAGACCGACCTGCGCGGGCCGCTGCGCGATGGCGCCGCCGACTCCGACCTCGAAAAGCAGATTCGGGACGCCGTCTGGCGCAAGGAGCTCAAACACCACGTCGGCGAGCCGGGCTTCCGGCCGCCGCCGCGGACGATGAGCGCGATCGGGGGGTAGCGCACCTCCACCTGACGTGCTCCGCTTGCCTATGCAATGCTTAGGCAGATGACGAAGTCAGATCTCAGCCTCGGCGAGGCGGCAAAGGCCCTCAGCGTCAGCGTCGACACTCTGCGGCGCTGGGATCGCTCCGGCCGCTTGAAGACAACCCGTGACGAGCGCAACCGCCGACGGGTTCCGGCGAAGGAGATCAACCGACTCAGCAAGACTCCGGGCCGCCATCACACAGGAGACGCGTTCTCCGCGCGCAACCGCTTCCCGGGCACGGTCACCTCGGTTGAGGTCGATGGCGTGATGGCGCTGGTCGAAATCGAGGCCGGGCCTCACCGCGTCACCGCTGCGATAACCCGCGATTCCGTCGAGGAGCTCGGGCTGGCGAAGGGCGTCGCCGCGACGGCCATGGTCAAGGCCACCTCGGTGATGGTGGAGCGCTCATGAGGAACCGCCGACAGCCTCTTGTCGCTGTCGCCGTGTTTGCACTTGCCGTCGCGGGCTGCGGCGACTCCGGGGGCGACAGCGGTGATCTCGTCGTCTCGGCCGCGTCCTCGCTGAGTCCTGCCTTCCCGCCCTACGCCGAGTCGATCCGCCAGGACCCGAGGTTCTCGTTCGCAGGCTCCGACGAGCTCGCCGCGCAGATCCGCTCCGGTGCGACTCCGGATCTCTACGCCGCCGCGAACACGACCTACCCGCAGGAGCTCTACGACGAGGGTCTGGTCTCCGAGCCCGTCGAGTTCGCGACCAATCAACTCGTGATCGCGGTGCCCCATGACTCGATCTTCAACTCGATCGATGACTTGGCCGGCCACGGGCCTGCAATCGCGATCGGCGACCCGGAGGTTCCGGTCGGCTCATACACCCGGGAGGCGATCGATCGCCTCCCCGCGAAACAGGGAGAAGCTCTGCTGAAAACTGTCAAGACCGAGGAGCCCGACGTCGCCGGGATCATCGGCAAGATCCAGCAGGGCGCCGTCGACGCGGGCTTCGTCTACGCGACGGATGTGATTGCAGCGGGAGAGTTCATGCGCGCGATCGAGCTGCCAAGGGACCTGCAGCCCGAGGTCGTGTACGGCATCGCCGTGGTCACCGACGCCGGGAATCCCGAGCAGGCTCAGGAGTTCGTCGACGGTCTGCTCGACCCCGAGGGGCAGCAGATCCTCGAGGACGCGGGCTTCCTGCCCGCGCCTTGAAGCGCGCCACCGCCCTGATCCAGACGCGCAGCCTCTGGTTTCGCGCGCTGGCGGTCGCCTGTATTGCGATCACGCTGACCTTCCTGGTCGTGCCGATGGTGGCGCTGTTCGGGCAGACGAGCCCGGGCGACCTGCTGGCCAGCCTCGATGACCCGCAAGCGACGGACGCCCTCTGGTTGAGCCTGAAGACATCGCTGCTGGCCTTGGCCCTTATCGTCACCGTCGGGACCCCGGCCGCCTACCTGCTCGCGACCCGCTCCTTTCGCGCCAAGCCGCTCGTCCTGACCGCAATCGAACTGCCGCTGGTGCTCCCTCCCGCCGCGGCCGGCATCGCCCTGCTCGCGGCCTTCGGGCCGAACGGCACCCTCGGCGGCGCGATCGAAGACGCAGGAATCCGGCTCGTGCTGGAGACCGCGGGCGTGGTTGTGGCCTTGACGTTCGTCGCCGCCCCGTTCTACCTGCGTGGAGCGATCGCGGCGTTCGAAGCGATCGACCGGGACCTGCTCGCGGCCTCGCGCACCCTCGGCGCGGGCGAAGGCACGACGTGCGCCCGCGTTGCGATCCCGATCGCCCGCGACGGTCTGCTCGCCGGAGGGGCGCTCGCCTGGGGGCGGGCCCTCGGCGAGTTCGGCGCGACCCTGATGTTCGCCGGCTCCTTTCAGGGCATCACCCAGACGACGCCGCTGGCCATCTACTCCTTCCTCGGCCGCGACTTCACCGCGGCCCTCGCCCTCTCGGCGGTCCTGCTGGTCGCCGCGGCAGTGCTGCTGCTTTCGGTGAAGCTGTTCACAAAGGCGAGCGTTGCTCCGCTTTAGCGCCCGCAAGGCCCTGCGCGACTTCGAGCTCGACCTCGGGCTGGAAGTTCCCGAGGGCAGCTGCACCGCCCTGGCCGGCCCGTCGGGAGCGGGAAAGACGACGATCCTGCAGACGATCGCCGGCCTGACGCGGCCCGACGAGGGACACGTGCGCTGCGGTTCGGCCACCTGGCTCGACACCGCCGCAGGCGTCGAGCTCGCGACAGAGCAACGAGGCTGCGGCTACCTCTTTCAGAGGTACGCGCTCTTCCCCAACCTTTCGGCGCTCGACAACGTCGCCTACGGCATCGGCGGACCTCGGGCAGCCCGCCGCGCCCGCGCCGGGGAGCTGCTCGACCGTTTCGCGGTCGGCCAGCTGGCTGAGGCGAAGCCAGCGCAGCTGTCTGGGGGCGAGCGCCAGCGGGTTGCGCTCGCCCGGGCACTCGGGTGCGAGCCACGGGTGCTGCTGCTCGACGAGCCTCTGTCGGCTTTGGACAGCACCACACGAGCCCAGGCGTCGCGGGCCCTGTCCGAGGCGATCGGTTCGGCGGCGGTGCCGACCTTGCTGGTGACGCACGACTTCCAGCAAGCGGCGACCTTCGGCGACCAGGTGGCGATCATCGATCGCGGCAAAGTGGTCCAGCAAGGGACGCCGGGCGAGCTCGCGGACTCTCCCGCCAATGCGTTCGTCGCCGACTTCACCGGGGCCGTGGTGGTCGAGGGCCAGGTCGAGGGATCGGAGCAGGGGCTGATCCTGGTGCGGCTGCGGGGCGGGGACGTGGTTCGCAGCACCGACCAGGCCTATGGAGACGTAAGCATCAGCGTGCATCCGTGGGAGCTGGCGATCGAGCCGCCCGGATCCGGCAGCGAGGGATCGGTCCTCAACAGACTTGGTGCGCGGGTCGCAAGCGTGACGGTTGTCGGCAATCGCGCCCGGGTCGGCCTCGACGCCGGCCAGCACCTGACTGCGGAAATAACCCGTGCTTCGGCTGAGCGCCTCGCCCTCGCTCCGGGCGATCATGTCGACGTCACCTGGAAGGCAACCGCGACCCGACTGATCGGCCGCTGAAATGCAAGACGCAGGATCGTGCCGGCTACAGCGGCACGATCCTGCATTCTTGATCCGCCAACCAAGCGAGAGGAGCACCTATGACAGCAGACGAATGGATCGCCGCCTTTGCCGCAAAGCTGGACACTGACCCCCCATCCGAGGAGACCTTCGCCGAACTCCTCGAGTTGGCGGGCACGGCGGCGCATTCTTCTGAGCGGATCGCCGCCCCAATCGCCTGCTACCTGGCCGGCGCGACCGGCCGCCCGGTCGCAGAACTGAGGACGATCGCGGTCGGGATCGCGCCCGCGAAAAGTTAGTTCTTGGCCGCACGGCCAAGCGGGTCTACAATCGCCCCAATGCTGTTGTTGGGGCTGTCTACCTAGGGAGGGCGAACTTGAGCGCCACCGAGAAGGTCACCTACTGCCGGATCTGCGAGCCGCTCTGCGGATTGGTCGCGACGGTCGAAGACGGGAAGGTGACCAAGCTCCGGCCCGATGGCGAGCATCCCCTCTCCGCGGGATTCGCATGCCCCAAGGGGATCGCGATGACGTCGGTCCACAACGACCCCGACCGAGTCCTCTATCCGCTGCGAAAGCGTGCCGGGGCGCCACGCCAGAACGGCACCCCGCCCGGCTTCGAGCAGGTCTCCTGGGAGGAGGCGCTGGACGACATCGGTTCGCGACTCGGCGCGATCCGCGACCGCAGCGGCGGCGAGAGCATCGGCTGGTACATGGGCAACCCCGGGGCCTTCTCTTACTCGCACCCGCTCTGGGTGATCGGCTTCCTCGACGCGATCAAGTCGCCGCACTACTACAGCGCCGGCTCGCAGGACGTCAACAACCGCTTCGCCGCGAGCGCGATGCTCTACGGCTCACCGTTCATCGTCCCGATCCCGGACCTGGCCCGGGTCGACTACCTGTTCATGCTCGGCGCCAATCCGCTCGTCTCCCACGGCAGCGTGATGAGTGCACCGCGTGTGCGCGAGCAGCTGCTTGGGATCAGCAACCGTGGCGGGCGCGTGGTCGTGATCGACCCGCGGCGCACCGAGACGGCACGGCAGTTCGAGCACGTCGCCATCAACCCCGACACGGATGCCTGGCTGCTGCTGGCGATGCTGAATGTGATCTTCGAGGAGAAGCTCGAGAACACGGGTGCGATTCTCGATCAGTCGCGCGGCGATCAGACGCTGCGCAAGCTCGCGGCCGACGTCTCGCCCGAGTACGCCTCCCAGCGAACCGGAATCCCGGCGGACGAGATTCGCACGATCGCCCGCGATCTGGCCGCCGCCGACCACGCCGCGGTCTACGGCCGCACCGGCTCCTGCCTCGGCCGCAACGGCACGCTGGTCTCGTTCCTGCTCGATGCACTCAACCTGGTCACCGGCAACCTCGACCGCGCAGGCGGAGCGATGTTCGGCAATCCGCCGATCGACTTCTCCAAGATCGCCGACATGGTCGGAGCGGGGACGTACGGAAAGATCCGCTCGAGGGTCGGCAACTTCCCGGACGTGCTCGGCAACCTGCCTGCCGGCGTGATGGCAAAGGAGATCACCACGCCCGGAAAGGGCCAGATCAAGGCCTTGTTCGTGTCTGCCGGCAACCCCGTCCTTTCGGTGCCCAACGGAGATGAGCTCGAGAACTCCTTCGAGGAGCTCGAACTGATGGTCTCGCTCGACTTCTACGTCAACGAGACCTCCAAGCACGCCGACTACGTGCTTCCGGCGACGACGTTCCTGGAGCGCGAGGACTTCCCGATTCCGTTCCTCGGGTTGTTCACGACGCCGTTCATCCAGATGACGGAGGCGGTCGTCGAGCCCGCCGGCGAAGCTCGCCAGGAGTGGGAGATCATCGACGAGATCTCGAAGCGGATCGGCGTCGCCCCCTACTCACTGCCGGCGCTGCGCTGGCTCGGCAAGGCCGGCTACAGGATGACCCCGAGGCGTCTGGTCGACGGGCTGCTGCGCACCGGCCCCAAGGGCGACCTGTTCGGCCTGCGCCGCGGCGGCCTGAACATGAAGAAGCTGCGTGACAACCCCCACGGGATCGTGCTCGCCGAGAACCTCGAAGCCGGGGTGATGAAGGCACAACTGCGCCACAAGGACAAACGCGTACAGCTCGCCCCCCCGCAGATCGTCGAGGAAGTCGCCCGTATGGCGGCGGCCAATGGCCACGACCCCGACTTCCCGCTGAAGCTGATCGGCCTGCGCGAACTGCGTTCGCACAACTCATGGATGCACAACGCCGAGCCGCTGATGCGAGGTGAGCGCGAGCACGCTGCGCGAATCCACCCGGAGGACGCAGCAGATACTGGGATCGACGACGGCGACACCGTCCGCGTCTCCTCCGCCCACGGCTCGATCGAGATCACCGCTCGCCTGACCGACGAGGTCATCCGCGGGACGATCGCGGTCCCTCACGGCTGGGGCCACAAGGGCGGCTGGCAGCTCGCCAACAAGGCCGGCGGCGCCAACGTCAACCTGCTGGCGTCATCAGATCCGAAGGACCTCGAGGTGCTCGCGGGGATGGCATTCCTGAACGGGATCCCGGTGAAGCTGGAGCCCGTTGGGCAGGACAGGGACGAACAACAGGCAGCAAGGGAGGGGGTCCTGGCCGCCGGCTAGGCCCCAAGACGTTCATCTGCAGTCTGGTTCCAGACGCTGAAACCAAACTGCGGTAGAACGCGAAATCGGGCTAGCGAACGCGCTCGACCCCCGTATAGACGTTCACTGATCCGCCTCGCGCGAACCCGCACAGGGTCATCCCCTGCTCGGCCGCGAGTTCGATCGCAAGCGAGCTCGGCGCCCCCACCCCGACCAGCACAGGTGCTCCGGCGACCGCTGCCTTCTGCACCAGCTCGAAGGAGAGCCGCCCGCTGACACAGAGAAGCTTGCTGTGCAGTGGCAACAGTCCTTCCATCAACGCCCTGCCGACGACCTTGTCCATCGCGTTGTGGCGGCCGACATCCTCCCGGGCAACCAGCAGCGCGCCGTCGGCGTCGAAGAGCCCGGTCGCATGCAACCCTCCGGTCCGCTCGAACCCGGGTTGCGCCAGGCGCTCGGGCAACCCAGCTAGCAACCCACGCGCAACCTCCGGCCCCGGGGCCGCTGCTGCGGCGTGCACCGCCACCTCCTCGAGCGCACCCTTTCCACAGACGCCGCACGAAGACGTCGCATAGAAGCGCCGTTCCCCGGGGTCCCGCTCCAGTGGCCCTTTGACGTCCACGATGTTCGCGGCCAGGTCCTCAGTCGGGGCGGCGGCCCGCGCCTCCCTGATCAGGCCCTCGCCGTAGAGAAAGCCGAGTGCGAGCTCCTCGTCGTCTCCTGGCGTCCGCATCGTCACCAGCAGGGCCCGGCCGTCGATGCGGATCTCAAGCGGCTCCTCGACGGCGACCTGGTCGCTGCCGCCGTCGTGCTCAACCGTCGTGATCGCTCGCATGATGGGAGCATGCCTGGATCTGATGGCACTGCGCAAGCCGACCCGACGCTGGACGCCCTCGAACTGGGCCAGCAAGGTGCCGTTCGGGATCGGCCGGCAGCGCCCCAACAACTACCTGGAGGTGGTTCGCGCGGCCGCGGAGTCAAGCGACCGCCCCGGCTATGCCTGGCGCATCCTCAACGAGGGCGTCTGCGACGGCTGCGCCCTCGGCACCAAGGGCCTCGAGGACTGGACGATCCCCGGCATCCACCTCTGCAACGTGCGCCTACGCCTGTTGCGGCTGAACACGATGGGGCCGCTCAACGGCGATCTGCTCCGTGAGGTCGAGGCGCTTCGCGGGGAAAGCGGAGCCCAGCTGCGCGCCCACGGCCGCATCCCCTACCCGATGCTGCGCCGCCGCGGGGAGCCGGGCTTTCAGCGGATCACCTGGGATGCCGCTCTCGAACTCGCGGCTGAGCGAATCCGCGAGGCCGGCCCGCGCCGGATCGGCTTCTACCTGACCAGCCGGGGGATGTCGAACGAGAACTACTACGCCGCCCAGAAAGCGGCGCGGGCGCTCGGCACCAACTCGATCGACAATGCCGCGCGCGTCTGCCACTCCCCCAGCACGGTCGCGCTCAAGGAGACCGTCGGTGTCAGCGCCACGACCTGCTCCTACAGCGACTGGATCGGCACCGACCTGATCGTCTTCATCGGCTCGAACGTCGCCAACAACCAGCCGGTGACGACCAAGTATCTGCACTACGCCAAGAAGGCCGGTACCAAGGTCGTCGTCGTCAACCCCTACCGCGAACCCGGCATGGAGCGCTACTGGGTCCCCTCGAAGCTGGAGAGCGCGCTCTTCGGAACGAAGATCTGCGACCGCCTCTTCCAGCTCAACACCGGCGGCGACGCCGCCTTCCTGACCGGAACGCTGAAGGTGCTGCTGGACGCGGGCAGGCTCGACGAGGCGTTCATCGCAAACCACACGAGCGGCTTCGAGGAACTGCGGATCCAGCTGGAGGGTGTCGGCTTCGAGGCACTTGAGGCGCTCAGCGGCCTGCCGCGATCAGAGATGCGCGAGTTCGCGCGGATGCTGGCCGAGGCCGAGCGCGCAGTCCTCGTCTGGAGCATGGGTGTCACGCAGCATGTTCGCGGCGAGGACAACGTACGGGCGATCGTCAACCTCGCACTCGCCCGCGGCTTCATCGGCCGCGAGGGCTGCGGCCTGATGCCGATCCGCGGGCACTCCGGGGTCCAGGGCGGAGCCGAGATGGGCTGCTACACGACGGCGCTGCCGGGTGGGCTTGCGATCACGGAGGGCAACGCGGCCGCCCTCGGCCGTTCCTGGGGCTTCGAGGTGCCGACGGAGCCCGGACTGACCGCGCCCGAGATGCTCGACGCGGCCGGCGAGGGTGAGCTCGACGTCCTCGTCTCGGTCGGCGGCAACTTTCTCGAAGTGCTGCCGGAACCCGAGCGCGTCGCCGCGTCTCTGGAACGCACGCCGTTGCGTGTCCACATGGACATCGTCCTCTCCAGCCAGATGCTCGTCGAGCCGGGCGAGGCGGTGCTGTTGTTGCCGGCGACGACCCGCTACGAGGTTCCCGGCGGTGTCACGGAAACGACGACCGAGCGGCGGGTCGTGCTCAGCCCCGAGATCCGCGGGCCGCGCATCGACGAGGCCCGCCCCGAATGGAGCGTCCTCGCCGAGCTAGCAGCCCGGGCGCGCCCGCAGCTTGCCGAGCGGGTTCGCTTCGAGGGCACCCCCGAGATCCGTGCTGAGATCTCCCGGGTCGTGCCGCTCTATCGCGGCATCGAGGAACTGCGGGAGGGCGGCGAGTCCTTGCAGTACGGCGGTCCCCACCTCTGCGCCGGCGGCGAGTTTCCGACGGCGGACGGCCGTGGCCGTTTCAGCGTGGTCGAGCTGCCGAGCCCACGCAGCTCCGGCGACGGTTTCGAACTCTCCACGCGCCGCGGCAAGCAGTTCAACAGCATGGTTCAAGCCTCGAAGGACGCGCTGACGGGCGCGATGCGCGAAGCTGTCTTGATCAGCTCGTCGGACGCCGCGCGGCTGGGAATCGCCCAGAACGACGCCGTCAGGGTGCGCTCAGCGACGGGAGAATTCTTGGGGCGTGCCCACCTCGCCCCCATTGCTCCTGGCAACGTCCAAGTCCACTGGCCCGAGGGCAACGTCCTGATCGCCGACGGGCGGCGGTCCGTTGAGGCCGGCATTCCCGACTACAACGCGCGTGTCAACATCGAGCGCCTTTGAGGCAGCGCGGCGCAGGCAAGAGTTAGCCGAATTCCGTCTCGTCCGACGGCTCGGGCCCTTCTGAGAGGAGCGTTTCGGCACGGGAGAGATCAGCGGCGTCGTTGATGTTGAAGGCCAGCCGATCCGAATCTCCGAATCCGGAAAGCCACTCGTCGCCGAGCACCGTGGGAGCAAGCACGGAGATGGTTTCGTAAAGGGGCCGCATGGCGCCAAGCGACTGGACCAGCGGATCAAGGAGCTCGGATCCGTATCGCGCCAGCAGCGGCTCCAGCCGGCCGCCCACGCTCGGGACCGCCAGATGGTCCTCGAGCGCCGCGAGCGCAGCAAGGACCTCTGCAGTTACGAACGGCATGTCGCAACCCACGACGACGATGTCGCGGCCGCGCCCGTGTTGCAGCGCGGCGACGATGCCGCAGAGTGGGTGGCGGGGCTCGCGGGGCTCCTCGACGACGACAACCTCGAGCGGCGGCAGCGCAGACCCTCCCTTTGCGACGACGACCGTCTCCAAGCCCGCGCGACGGGCGGATTCGATCGGGTAGTCGATCAACCGGCGGCCCGCCAGTTCAACCAGCGGCTTCGGCTGGCCCATGCGGCTGCCCAGTCCGCCGGCGAGGACGGCGCACAGCGGTCCGATCGGTGGCATGGGCCGAATTCTCCCGGGTTGTCTACGGTGACGGTGTGCCGGGCGAACTGATCGAGATCGAGGAGGCCCGCCGCCGGGTGCTCGAACACACCCGGGGCCTCGATGCAGAGAGCGTGCCGACCGGCGAGGCCCTGGGCCGGGTGCTCGCCGAAGCGGTCGCCAGCCCGGAGGACGTGCCTGGCTTCGACAACTCGGCGATGGACGGATTCGCGGTCCGGTCCGAGGACACCCGGGGAGCGTCAGGCGAGGCGCCCGCGAACCTGGTGATCGGGGGTGAATCCCGAGCCGGGACTCCGGCCGGAAAGGAGGTGGGCCACGGTGAGGCCTTCGTAATCTCCACCGGTGCCGTCGTGCCCGACGGGGCCGATTCGGTGGTCCGTGTCGAGGACACGCGCGGCGGCGGCGAAGAAGGCGACGTGGTCGCGGTCGGAGTCGAGGTCGAACCGGGGCGAAACATCCGTCGCGCCGGCGAAGACATCCGTCGCGGCGCAACAGTGCTCGAGCCGGGCCTCATCCTCGGCCCGGCCGAGCTCGGGGTGCTGGTCTCCGTGGGACGCTCGAGCGCCGCCTGCACGCGGCGGCCCCGGGTCTCCGTGCTGAGCACGGGCGACGAGCTGCTGACGCCGGATGAGCCGATGCGACCGGGCGGCGTCCGTAATTCGAATGCCTTCACGGTGCCTGCCCTTGCCCGTCTTGAAGGAGCGGACGTAATCGCCTCCGAGCGCGCACGGGACGACCACGGGGCGACCGTCGAGGCACTCGGGCACGCGCTGGAGGCCGACATCGCGATCGTCTGCGGCGGGGTTTCGGTCGGCCCCCACGACCACGTTCGGCCCGCGCTCGCCGAGCTCGGTGCCGAAGAGGTGTTCTGGGGAGTGGCGCTGCGCCCAGGCAAGCCGACGTGGTTCGGCGTCAGGGAACGCGCGGGGGGCGGCGCGAAAACACTCGTCTTCGGCCTCCCCGGCAACCCGGTCTCGGTGGTGGTCACGTTCCTGCTCTTCGTGCGGCCGGCGCTGCAGGCACTGCTCGGAATCACCGCGGCCACCTCGCGGACAACGGCGGTGCTCACGGCTCCCTACACCGAAAAGAAGCCGGGTCGCGCCCACCTCGTTCGCTGCCGGTTGGCGCTTGGCGAAGCCGGTTTCGAGGCGACTCCGACGGGCTCGCAGGGATCGCACGTGCTGACCTCGATGCTCGGCGCCGACGCGCTGGCCTACTTCCCGACCGATGCCGGCCCCGCCGCCGCCGGTGAACGCGTCGAGGTCGAACTGTTGCCGACGGCCGGCGGCTGGCCGGGTTGAGATGCAGCCCGGCGTAGCATCCGGGGCGATGACTGTCGAGGTACGGCTGTTCGCGATTCTGCGCCAGCGCGCAGGGCGAGAGCGGCTCGAGCTGGAGCTTGCGGAGGGATCGACGGTCGCCGACCTGCTTGTCGCCCTGCGGGACGAGCCTGGACTCGGGGAGGTGATCGGCAGGATCGGGGTGCGCGCGGCCGTCAACCGCGAGTACGTCGCCGAGTCGACGACGCTCCAGGCCGGCGACGAAGTGGCGCTGATCCCACCGGTGAGCGGTGGGGACGCCTCGGTCGATCGCCCTGTCGTCTGCGCGAGACTCAGCGACGCCGCCCTCGACCCCGCCGCCCTGACCGAGTCGGTGATCCGCCCCGGCGCCGGCGCGATCGTGACCTTCCAGGGCACGACGAGGGACGTGGCATCGCTGGACTACGAGGCCTACCGGGAGATGGCCGAAGAGCGGATCGCGATGATTCTCGAGGGGTGCGCGGGCAGCCACGGCCTCGAGGCGATCGCCGCCGAGCACCGGCTGGGCAGTGTGCCGCTCTCTGAGCCGAGCGTGGTCGTCGCGGCCGCCGCAGCGCACCGCGCGCAGGCCTTCGCCGGGGCCCGCGAGGCGATCGACCGAATCAAGGCTGAAGCACCGATCTGGAAGCAGGAGGTCGAGGACGCGGCTGACGGCGATGGCGCAAAACGCCGCTGGGTCGAGGGGACGCTGCCGCCGGCGGACGGCGAGGTTGCCAAGCTGACCCACCTCGACGCGTCGGGGCGAGCCCGGATGGTGGACGTCGGAGACAAGCAGGAGACCCAGCGAAGGGCACGCGCCGAGGCCAGGGTGACGATGTCGCCTCAGACCGCAGCGGCGGTTGCGGCCGGCGACGCGCCGAAGGGCGACGTCGTCGGGACCGCCAGACTGGCCGGAATCCAGGCGGCCAAGCGAACCTGGGAACTGGTTCCGCTCGCGCATCCACTCGAACTCGACTTCGTCGACGTCGAGGCGGAGGTGGACCCGGTGGCGGGCACCGTCACGCTTCAGGCCGAGGCCGGGACGACGGCGCGGACCGGCGTCGAGATGGAGGCGATGACTGCGTGTGCCGTTGCAGCGCTGACCGTCTACGACATGGTCAAGGGAATTGAGCGCGGCGTCAGCATCGAGCGAATCGAGCTCGTCAGCAAGACAGGCGGGCGAAGTGGCCCCTGGCATCGCGACGGACCTTCGTGAAGGCCGCGATCGTCACCATCTCCACCTCGCGGGCGACGGATCCGGACGCCGGCGAGGACCGCAGCGGGCCGGCGCTCGAGGGGCTGATCGGCGAGCTCGGGCTCGAGCTGACCACGCGCGAACTGCTGGCCGACGACGAGCAGGCAATCGCTGACTGCCTTCGCCGGCTCTGCGACGACGAGGGTTGCAGCCTGGTCCTGACCAGCGGGGGGACCGGGTTTTCACCCAGCGATCGAACACCGGAGGCAACACGGGCGGTGATCGAGCGAGAGGCGCCGGGCATCGCCGAGGCGATGCGCCTGGCGAGCCGAAAGCACACTCCGCACTGGCCACTCTCGCGGGCGGTGGCGGGAATACGCGGATCCAGCCTGATCATCAACTTCCCAGGCAGCCCGCGCAGCATCGAGCAGGCTGGAGCGGCGATCGCCGGCGCCTTGCCGCACGCTCTTGCGCTGCTGGGCGGGCAGCCCAGCCAACACTGAGTTACGAATCGAACGGCTCGGGGAGCTCAGCCGCGACTTCGAGCATCGTCTTGCAGCCGGTCATCTCCAACAGCCGGTCCACTTGGCCCGTCGGCCTGGCGGCAAGAAAGCGCCGGCCTGAGGTGCGCGCCCGCTCGGCCGCGCCGAGCAAGACGCGGAGTCCAGAGGAATCCACGAACGTGACGGCGCCCAGGTCGAAGATGATCGTCGAGGGGCCATCCTGCTCGGCCGCGCTGATCTCACGCTCTGCTGACTCCACAGCCGCAAGGTCGAACTCGCCGCGAGCTCTTACGAGCACGGCGCCATTTTCCCTGGCGATCTCGATCGCGAATCCGTCCGCCACGCCTCCAGTCTGCCAAATCTCGGGTTCGAACCCCGATTCAGGCACGATTCGCGGACTCACGGACCACCTCGGCCGCCGGAATGTCATCACGCAGGCCCAGATAGACCGGGGCTCGCAGCGTCCCGGCGTCGGTCCATTCGCTGAACGCGACCGCGGCGATGAGTTCGGGTTCCGTGAAAACCGACTGCTTGGGCGGCTGCCTGCCGCTGAACGGGCTGTCTGCCCGCGCCAGCGGCTCGAGCATGGTCCGCAGCATGGCGAGGTCGCGATCGCTGAAACCGGTTCCGACGGCCCCCGCGAAGCGCAGGACCGGCTGTTGGTCGTCGAGCTCCCAATAGCCGAGCAACAGTGACCCGAACTCCCCCTGACGCCGGCCCTGGCCTGGCTTGTAGCCGCCGATCAGGAACTCCTGGCTCTGCAGGTTCTTGATCTTCAGCCAGTCGCGACCCCGCCTGCCCTGCACGTAGGAGCTCCCGAGACGCTTTGCGACGACCCCCTCGAGCTCCTGTTCCCGGCTGGCCGCGAGCATCGCCTCCCCGTCGCCACGATGGTAGGCGGGGACCCGCCAGCTGTCGCCATCGAGGCCGAGCGACTCGAGTTGCTCGCGGCGGGCCTCGTAGGGATGGTCCTCGAGGGACTCGCCGTCGAGGTAGAGAAGGTCGAAGGCGACGTAGGTCACGGGGATCTCGGACGCGAGGCGCCGTGCGGCCGCTTGAGAGGAGATGTGCATACGGCGCTGCAGCCGCTGGAAACTGGGGTGCCCTGCATCGTCGAAGGACACGATCTCGCCGTCCAGCACCGCCTCCCGCGAGCCGAGCGCGCGACCGAGCGGGGCGATCTCAGGGTACTGCTGGGTGATCTCGCGCATCGTCCGGCTCTGCAGCCGGATCGTCCCGCCCCTGGCGAAGCAGATCGCTCTTACCCCGTCCCATTTGATCTCAAAGCCGTAGTCGGCGTCGTTACGCGGCAGCGGCGCCAGGCTCGCCTTCATCGGCTCGATCCGCTCGGGCATCGGCACCCAATCCGCGTCGAGGGGAGGGTCCATGCGGTGAATCATCCAGCGGTTGCCATCCGTTCGGAAGAGGGCGTAAAGGCCCCTCACCCGCTCCCCGAGCAGGGCGACTTCGACCTTATCGTCCGTCCACTTCTGCTCGGCGTAGACACCCCGGTCCCAGATCGCCATCTCCCCGGCCCCGTACTCGCCCTCGGGGATCGTGCCCTTGAAGTCGAGGTAGGAGAGCGGGTGATCCTCGGTGCGAACGGCGAGCCGGTTCTCACCCGGGGCGGGGGGCAGGCCCTTCGGTACCGCCCATGAGAAAAGGACGCCATCGCGCTCCAAGCGCAGATCCCAGTGCAGACGGCGCGCGTGGTGCTCCTGGATCACGAAACGAAGCCCATCCACCTGCCGCGGTTCCGCCGCCCCGTCGGGCTCCGGCGTGCGCTCGAACGAGCGCTTGCGACGGTACTCGCGAAGAGGCTCGTTTGACGGGGAGCCCATCGGCCTCGATGATAGGCCGATGCCGCGGGTCGCTCCGCGGCCGGCGCGACGGTGCTTGAATGGGTCATGGCATGAGTGGACCGCGCTTACTTGCCGCGGTGGTAATCGCCGCTCTGATCGTTGCAACGGGCATCGCCGCGGAGGGGGCGTGGGAGTCCGAACGCGACCGGGTCGCCGAGCGCCATCAAGCCGAGGCCCGTGAGGCCGCCGCTTCCGTACGCCTCGCCTTCGACTCGATGCTGGCCAAGACCGTCGGCACCTCGGGATTGATCAAGGACTCGGGCGGCCTGCGACGTCGCGGGTTCCGGCTGTTCGCGCGCCGTGCCATCCGCCAAGAGGGATTTGTCGCCATCGCCTGGCATCCCCTGATCACCGCCAAGCGCAGGACCACCTTCGAGGAAAGCGCGGGCCCGATCGTCTCACCCGATCCCGAAGGGGGAATCGAGCCGGCTCCGCGCCAGGCCCTCCACCTGCCCGTCCGGCTCATGGAGGGCAGCCTGCGCCGCCGCACCTCCCTCGGGCTGGACATCCTCTCGATGCCGGAGCTTGTCGGGCCGGCGCAGCGCGCCCGTGACAACGCAGCTCCGTCAGCGAGCATCCCGATGCCGATGCTCGGTTCCGCCGTGGAGGGCGTGGTGGTGGTCCGACCCGTCTACCAGCAGGGAAGGCCGATCGGCACACGTCCAGGCCGTCGCAAGAGCCTGGCCGGCGTGATCAGCGTCTCGATCGCGGCGGACCGGCTGACCCGCGAGCTCGGGACCGCCCTGCAGCCGGGCACAAAGCTCGAGATCGAGGACGAGGGCACGCCGCTTGTCGATCTCGATGGAGACCAGGCAGACGACGCGTCTGCTCCGGTTGGCGTCGCGGGGCGGCCGTGGATCGTCTCGATCGGCGGCCTAACCGGGCCATCAGAGGTGTCGGCTGTGGCCATCGCTGCGGCAGGCCTCTCGCTGGCGATGCTGATCGCCGTCCTGCTGACGGCGGCAACGCGGCGGGAGCGCATGCTGGAGGCGAGCCGCGCAGAGGCCGAGCGAACGGCGGCAAGGGAGTCGATGCTGGTTCGCGTTGGAGACGCACTCGAGCGCACGGCTAGCATCGAAGGGCGCCTGGACGAGTTTGCACGCACGATCGTGCCGGGACTTGCCGATCTCTGCTCGGTCGACCTGCTCGAGGAGACGGGCCTGCACCGGGTCGGCGTTAGCGCTGTGGATCCGCAGGCGGAGCGCATCCTCCGCAACCTTCAGGCCGGCGAGCGCCTGCGTGAGGCCACGACGGGGGGCGCGGTCACGCTGGTGCCCGAAGTCGATGACCCGACCATGCGCTCGATGAGCGTGGACGAGGACGAATTCCAGGCCCGCCGGGGACTCGGCAGCGAGTCGATGATCGTCGCACCACTGCGGGCGCGCTCGCGCAGCCTCGGAGTGCTGACCCTCTATACGACGAAGGCTTCGTCGCGGCCACGATTCACCGAGGAGGACGCGACGCTGGCCGCGGAGATCGCCGATCGCGCTGCCCTTGCTCTCGACAACGCCCGTCTGTACGAGGAGCAGCTGAACATCGCGCAGACGCTTCAGCGTGCGCTGCTGCCGCGGCACCTGCCCAACCCGGAGCAGATGGAGGTCGCCGCTCGACATCGGGCCGGTCGCGAGGGCACGGAGGTCGGCGGTGACTTCTACGACTTCTTCGACGGATCGGGCCGTTGGATCGCCGCGGTCGGCGACGTCTGCGGCAAGGGAGCTGAAGCGGCGGCGCTGACCGGTCTCGTGCGACACACGCTCAGAGCCAGCGCCGAGTTCGAGGGGCCGGCCAAGACGCTGGCCCAGGTCGACCGGGCGATCTACAACGAGACCCACGGGACCACCTTCTGCACGCTCGTCTGCGCCAGCATCGATCACGTCGAACCGGGGAACGGCAGCGTCCACGCGACCACGGCGACCGGCGGCCACCCCGAGCCGCTGCTGTTGCGCGCAACCGGCGCGGTCGAGCGCCTGCCGAGGACCGGCCCCCTGCTCGGGATCACGAATCGAGCCAGTTTCGAGCAGACCGACATCAAGCTCGAGCCGGGCGACACGATGCTGCTTTTCACAGACGGGGTCACCGAAGCGCGCGCCGACGGCGAACTGTTCGGCGAGACGCGTCTGATCGACCTGGCGCGCAAGTGGTCCGCGTTCCCGGTGGACCAACTGCTGGCACGCCTGGAGGAAGAGGTCGTCGCCTTCTCAGATGCCGGCCGCCCGCAGGACGACATCGCAATGCTGGCGATCCGGATTCTGCCGAGCTGAGGTTGGGGCCCCGCTCCGGCCCAGCCTGCGGTCAGCCGGTGCCCGCCTCTTCGACCGGCAGCGCGGGATCGAGATCCAGGTCTCCTTCGACGAGCTCCACATCGGGGGTTGACCCCTTCCGTGCGGCGCGGCCTCCTCCGCCGGGCAGTCGTGAGGCGAGGCGAGCTAGCGAGCTCACGCCTCGGAGGTGACCCTCGAGGGGTTCGACCGACTCACGCATGGCGGCGACCTCTGGGTGGAGGCGGTCCACGCCCTGGCGCATCTGGCGAACCTCGTCGTCCATCGAGGTGACGCGACTCTCGATCGCCTCCAGGTAGTCGGCGAGCGAGGTGATCGTGCGGGTGGCTTCGGCGATCGAGCGGATGTCACGGATCGCGCCCAAGAACAGCCGCGGCACGAAAAGGAGCGGCGCTGCCACCACTTCGAGCAGCGCCTTCCCATCAGGCTGTGGTTCCTGCGGCACCCACGTATTCTCACCGATTGCGAGATCGGCGTCGGCGTTGATCACGAATAGGCCTTTCTGACTGAGTAGATGGTCATCTCGTTCGGTACTCCCTTGGCGCGGAAGAGCCACTTGCGCCGGACCTTCAGCACGCTTCGATCGAGTTCGGCGAGCGCGGCGTCGGAGACCAGAAGTTCGTTGCCACGAGCGTGTTCAGTCACGCGGGCGGCCGCGTTGACATCCACGCCGAAGACGTCGCCACTGAGCCGCTTGGGACGCCCGTAATGCATGCCTGCCCGAAGCAGCGGCCTGTAGCCGGGTGCGTGGACCCGGTCAACACGCTCCCGCGCCTCGAAAATTGCCGCGAGACCACGCTGAGGGTCATCGAAGACGGCCATCATCCCGTCCCCGAGCCGCTTCACGACCGTCCCGCCGTTTTCAAGCACGGGCGGCTCAATGGCCTCTCCGACGTCGCGCAGCAGCGCCAGCGCCGGGCCATCGCCAGCCTCGAGCGCCCACTTCGAGAAGCTGACGAGGTCCGTGAAGACGATGGCCAGGTCCTGCTCACCGAGGCGGGCATCGCTTTCCCGCGTGAGCGCGTCGAAAACCTGCAGGGCGCTGAGGCCGGCCTCCCGCAGCAACGTGGGCCTCTCCTTGGTGGCTTCGGCGAAGTGACGGCCGATCACGCTGGCCTGACTCTCACCGGCGGTGGAAAGCGGGTCACCAAATCGTTCGTCTCCGGGCAGCACCTTCCTGAAGCGCTTCAGGACCCCGGCCAGGCGCTCCCGCTTCTGCGGCGAGCTGGGTAGGCGCGGCAGGCCCGCGGATTCGCCGTGGCCGTCCGGGGTCTCTTCCGGTTCTGATTCCGTCACTGGCTGGGATCGGGCGGCCGTGATTGCCGTGGTGGTCAACGGACCCGCGCCACAGACTATTCGGCGCCCAATGCGGCGGGGCGTCCGACAGGTCGCTCCGAGCGAGGCCGTGGTGCCGAAGTCACCGTGGGGCCCGCGCCGGGCGCATCCGAATTACCGGCCAGGCTGCGCGCCACCCGGCCCACGCCCCAGGCGAGGATGGCGAGGAAGCCGAGATAGAAGAACAGCACCCCGAGCGAGGCGGCGGTCCAGAGCACGCTCGAGACATCGTCCTTGGCCTCGCGCTGAAGGATCTGCTTCTCCCCGGTCAGTTCTCGTGTGAAGCTCGCCGGCGCGGCGACCTCCGGAGCCGGGATGGCCGGGTCCTCAGGCAGGAAGATCGGCATGCCGGCCATCTCGGTGCCGTCGGCGATCCGGATCGCGGCCTTCCAGTTCCCGTCGATCGGGATCGGCTCGGTGGTGCGCCAGACGCCCGGGGAGACCTCCTCCATCCGATTGACCACCAGACCCCCGCCCTGCCACGATGTCACCTGGGTCCAGTCGTTGCCCGCCGCCAGGTCCGGATCGTCGAAACGGGCCTCGACGAATGCCTGGCGGGGGTTGGACGAGGTCTCGTCGAGAGTCACTGCAACGTTGCCCTGTGGCGTCGACACCGAGAGGCCGTAGGCGCCGATCGCCAGCATCCCCAGCACCGACGCAAGCGCGGCGACGCGCGTGGCGGTGCGACCTGGAAGCTGGGCCTTGAGGCCGGCGGCGAGCAGGGCGCCGAGCACTCCGCCGGCGAGACCCGCGACGAGGGCGATGATCAGGCCCTCGGGCAGCATGTTGTCCTGCCAGGGAAGCGGCATCGCAAACTGCGAGTAGGCGTACTGAGCCGCGAACCCGAAGGTGCCGATTCCGATGCCGCTGATCAGACCGAACGTCAGCACCGAGCGCTTGCCTATCACCGCGATCGCTACCAGCTCGACGCAGACAGCTTCGGCGATGAAGAGCGGCACCGCCGGAACCGACTGGTCGAAGATCGGGCCGACCAGCAGGACGAGAACCCAGCGCACGACCAGGAAGAAGGCGGTTGCGGCCAAGGCCGCGCCCGGACCCGCCCAGTAGCGAACCGCGACGAGGCCGATCGCGGCGCCGAACGCGAGCAGGGCGGGATGGAAGATCGCGGCGAACTGCGGGATGCCGTAGTTGAACTCCATCGCGAATACGTCGACGGCGAGCAGCAGGGCGCCGCCGAGCGCGATGCGGCGCGACCAGACGAAGATCTTCACGATCGGACCCGACCCTTCGCCGGAACCCGAGCGGGAGGCTTCGGTCAGCAGCAGCGCCTGGCCGATCAGCGTGGTCACGGCGCCGCCAATCATCATCAGGTGGGTCGGCCCCCAGAGCGTCACGTCCTGGCCGAAGAGGCGGTGCCAGACGTCGTCGAGGGGGAACGCCGCGAGACCGAAGGCGGCAGAGACGGCGATCACGATGCCGCCGACGGGCGCGTACCAGCCGGGAGCGATCTTGACCGCCGCGGGACCTGGGCGCTCACCGGGCTTGGGAAGTGCCATCGCCAGCCATCCGGCGGCGAGAAGCCCGACCAGCCCGAAGAGGATCGGGTAGTGGGCAAGGTTGGCGAGCGGACCGTCGTCGCGACCGTTGTCGATGTGCAGCGAGACGTCCCAGTAGACGCCGAAGACGGCTGAAAGAAGCGAGATCGCGACGATCAGCGACGGCAGCGCCACCCAGTGGGGAAGCCCGCTGATGCTGGCGGCCGTATCCGCAGCCCAGGTGAGCGGGGTGGGCTTACCGGCGCGATGCCGAAGCAGAAGCGCAGCGATGACCCCGAGCACGCCGGAGATGACGATCGTGGCGATGATCACCTGGCCGATGGCCGCTCCCGCGGCCGAAGGAGCCGACTGTGCCAGCGTGAGGAGCTGAGAAGAAGTGTTCATGGTCCTATGTTACACCGATTGATGGCACATGAAACACGTACAATCTCGAAGTGTGAGCGACGTCACGCAGGAGCCCCCCTCGCAGGCGCCGGAAAGCGGCGAGACATCCGAGGAGGCCGAGTTGACCATCGACGAACTCGCCCAGCGCACGGGGATGACCGTTCGCAACATCCGCGCCCATCAGTCGCGCGGACTGCTGCAGTCACCGCTCGTCCGAGCCCGGACCGGCTACTACGGACCCGACCACGTGGCCCGCATCGAGTTGATCCGCGAGATGCAGGCCGAGGGCTTCAACCTCGAGGCAATCCGCAGGCTGCTGGCCGGCAGCGGCGAGGCGAGCGGCGAGGTGCTGCGGTTCACACGAGCGCTTCGTGAACCCTTCGAGGACGAACAGCCGGAGATCGTCACGATCGAGGAATTGGCCGAGCGCTTCGGAGGCGCACCGGACCTGCTTCGCAAGGCGCAGCGGCTCGGCCTGCTTCGCCCGCTCGGCGACGGTCGCTACGAGCAACTCAGCCCGAGACTGGCTCGTGCCGGCGACGAACTGAGCGCGCTCGGCGTCTCACCCGAAGTGACGCTCGAGGTCGCGGCGAAGCTCCGCCACCACGCCAAGGGTGTCTCGCGAGCTTTCGTCGCGCTCTTCCTCGAGGAGGTTTGGAAGCCGTTCCTCGAATCTGAGAACCCGGATCAAAACTGGCCGCGAGTACTCGAAGCGCTCGAGCGCCTGCGGCCCCTGGCCGCAGAGGCGACGCTGGCCGTCTTCCAGCTGACGATGACCGAAGCCGTCGAGAAGGCGCTCGGCAACGAAGTCGAGAAGATGCAGAGGAGCTCCCGGTCGCGACAGCTCCCGAGCCTGCCGGGTTTGCCCGGGCGCTGACGCGTCAGCGAACCGGATCGCCGCCGCGGTTCACCAACAGCCACAGACCGCCGAATCCGAAGACGTTCTGGCAGAAGATCTCGCCGGGGGCGTCCTCGCCGACGTAGTAGTAGAGGGGGTTGCCCCCGTAGGTGACCTGGCGGCGGCCGTCCTTGCGGCTGGTTGTCCCGAGACGCTTCGAGCGCGCACCGTCGAGCGCGACCGGCTTGCCCTTTGTATAGAGCGGCGGCCAAGCCGTCGCACATGACCCGTAGCAGCGGCTCTTGTTCTTGTCGTCCTTGGTGAACGCATAGAGGGTCAGTCCCGAGGCGTCGACGATGATCTTGCCGTAGCGGCTGTCGACCAGGCGAATGCCCGCACCCTCCTTGGCGGCCATCGCGGAAGGCGCAAAGTACGCACAGGCGAAGACGGTCGCGATCAAGGCGACGAAAGGGAGCCTGCGAGAGATCGTGGTGCTCACTTGCCCGTCCGTCTCGTTCACCCCTGAATCATTACACGCCCTGCCAGACTGCAGGCGTGGCAACTACACCGAGCGGCGTCTACGGAGGGGTGCCCGCCGACGAACGGCGCGCCGGGCGCCGCGAGCAGTTGCTCGACGCCGGTCTCGAGATGCTCGGCACCGACGGCTGGCAGGCCACCACCGTGCGCGCGGTCTGCCATCAGGCCAAGCTCAATCCGCGCTACTTCTACGAGAGCTTTCCGGACCTCGACGCGCTGCTTGTAGCGGTTTTCGATCGCGTCACGGGAGAGGCCATGGAGGCGGTGCTGGGCGCTCTCGATTCGGCACCGGACGACGCCCTCGGCCGCTCGCGCGCTGTGATTGCCGCCTTCGTCGAGCTGATGACCGCGGATCCGCGCAAGGGCAGGGTCGCCTTCATCGAGGCGATGGGGAGCGAGGCGCTGATGCGGCGCCGTCTCGACGTGCTGCACGGATTCGCGCAGCTGACCGCCCGGCAGGGTCGCGAGTTCCTGGGCCCCGATGCCGGTGACCAGCGCTCCGCCGAGCTGACCGCGCAGCTGCTGATCGGCGGGCTGGCCGAGGTCCTGATCGCCTGGCTCGAAGGACGCCTGGACGTATCGCGAGAACGCCTCGTCGATCACTGCGCCGCGATCTTCGTGGCCGCCTCCGGCGTTCAGTCCCACTAGGGGCTCGAGCTGGCTTGCCGTCACGAGTGCTCGACTGGCACTGCCACGGGCGTGACGAGGTCGCGCTAGCTGTCCTGCGCGCGATCTGAGCGAAGCCGCACCCGGTTGCCGAAAGGATCGGCGACCTCCAGTACCCCATCGCGGTCAGCGGTCTGGACGCCGGAGGCCTGCAGGCGCCCCGCCAGATCCTCGAGCGGACCCGGACCCGGCAGCACGACCTCGAAGCTCTGAAGGCCCCGAGCACCCGGCGGCGGCGCCTTTGCTCCTTCCCCGGCCCAGGTGTTGAGACCGAGGTGATGGTGGTAGGCACCGGCCGAAACGAACAGAGCACCCGGGTAGCTGCGCACGGTCACCTCGAACCCGAGCAGTCCACAGTAAAACGACTCCGCGTCCGCCAGGTCGGCGACGTTCAGGTGGACATGGCCCATCCGGGTCCCGCCGGCCACCGGCGCGGCTGCGGCCGGCGTGGAGGCGAGCAGGCCGTCGAGATCGAGCGACACGCTGCCCATCTTCAACTCACCGCCGACCGTCTCCCATTCCCGGCGCGGGCGGTCACGGTAGATCTCGATCCCGTTGCCCTCCGGGTCGTCCAGATAGAGGGCTTCGCTCACGAAGTGATCAGATGCCCCGCTGAGACGCCCACCGGCGTCTGCGACCCGGCGCAGCGAGCGCGCCAGCTCGGCCCTGTCGGGCACAAGGATGGCGAGGTGGAAGAGGCCGGTCGTCCCGGGCGGCCTTGGCGGGGCGGCCGGATCTGAAATAAGCCGGACGAGCGCCGTTTCGTTTGTGCCCAGGCTGGCCTCCCCCGGATCGCGTCGCAGGGTCTGCAGGCCGATCGCCCGCTCGTAGAACGAACAGGCACGATCGAGGTCGGCAACGGTCAGGCTGACGGTGCCGATGCTTGTCCCGGGGTCGATCTGTGCAGCCATGCGCGCTCGTATCACCCTACCCCCGCACCGCGCAACACCAACTCGAGCTCGAGGCGCCTGTCCGGGTCGTCGAGCGAGGCGCCGAGCAGCTCGCGAAGGCGGACGAGCCGGTAACGGGCGGTCTGCGGATGGACGTGCAGGGCGCTTGCGATCGCGACCGCGTTGCCGCCGCATTGCACATATGCCAAGGCCGTCTCCTCCATCCGTGCACGAGCCTTCGGCGTCAGCCCTTCGAAAGACTCGAGCCGCCGCGACGCGAGCTGCGCGATCAGCTCCCTGGACTCGTATAGCAGCAGCTCTGTCATCAGTTCATCCGCCACCGCCAGGCCTGACCTGGCGATCGCTCCGGCTTCGACGGCCCCCAGGATCCCGAGCGCAATCGACCACGAGCCCCGCAGCTCACGGATCGCGCCGGAGGGCCCGATCGCGGCAGCGAGGCCGGCGGCCGCGCGTTCGAGCTGCTCGCGACGCCCGGGCCCGTCGGGGTCGCCGACGATCACGCAGCCGATCCCGTCAACCGTCGCGGCCAGGGTGTTAACCGTGAGGCCGCGGACGAGATCGCCGAGCTGCGAGTCCGGACAGGCGAGCGCGGCGGCACGGTGGGGCAGCGGCACCCCCGCGAGAGCCGCCGCAGCACGCAGATCCGGCTCCTCGACGGGCGGTTCGCGCAGCAGCAGCCCGACGAGCTCCCGGCGCCGGCGCCGGCGCTCCCCCTCGATCTCCGATCGCGCCTCGGAGAACCCCTCGACCGAGTCTGCCGAGATCTCGTCGATGTAGGCGAAGATCGATTCGGCGAGCACGCTGACGAGTTCGGCGTCCAGGTCGGCACGGCGCGCCGCAGTTGAAATCTGGCGCCAGGCGACCCTGGCTCCGACCCGATAGGCGGAGAGCAGCGAGTCGAGCGTGCGTCCCTGGCGAAACTCCCCATGCCCGAGCCCGAGGTAGACCTCGCGCCCGCCGCGTCCCGCGTCAGGGTCCCGGATCAGGGCGACGAACTGGCTCAGCGCCTCCGTGATCCCGGTACGCAGCCCGCGCCCGAACGCGCCCTCCAGGGGCCGCGCGTACTCCGGCACCTCGGCGGCGATCGCCTCGATGATCGCGGCGCTGATCGTGCCGAGCTCGGGCTCGAGCAGATCGGCCGTCGATGGAGGCAGGGAACGCCAGGGTTCGGTGCGGAGCGTTGTTATCACTGAACTGACAAAAACTGTACCGAGAATGTGCCATACGTTCAAGTTCATCTTTTCGAATGCCACCTAACCTCGGTGCCATGACCAGAGTCGCCAAGATCTCGAACGCAGGCGCAGTCGTCGTTCCTTTCGTCGCGACGGTCGCCGCGATCGTGCTGCTTCCGAACAGCCTCGTCGACGCAACCGACCTCGCGATCTTCGCCCTCATGTACCTGATCACCGCGCTCGGCGTCACGGTCGGCTTCCACCGCCTGCTGACACACCGGTCCTTCGCAACCTCGAAGCCGCTCGAGTACACGTTCGCTGTGCTCGGCACGATGGCGTTTCAAGGACCTGTGATCAGCTGGGTCGCCGACCATCGCAAGCACCATGCGCACACCGATGTCGAGGGCGACCCCCACAGCCCGCACGTCGGTCACGGGGAGGGAGTGGCCTCCGTCTTCCGCGGCCTCTGGCACTCGCACGTCGGCTGGCTCGTCGTCGAGCAGGGTCAAGCGCAACGCCGCAAGTACGCGCCGGACCTCTGCGAGGACCCGAGCATGCGTTTCATCAACCGTCACTTCCTGGCGATCGGTATCGCCGGGCTATTGCTGCCGGGCCTGCTCGGCCTCACCTTCACCGGCACGCTCGCCGGGGCGCTGACCGCCATCCTCTGGGGAGGGCTCGTGAGGGTGTTCGTGGTCCACCACGTCACCTGGAGCGTCAACTCGATCTGCCACTTCCTCGGCACCCGTCGCTTCGACACCGACGACGAGTCGCGCAACGTCTTCTGGCTCGCCCTGCCGTCGCTGGGCGAGTCCTGGCATCACAACCACCACGCCTTCCCGCGCTCCGCGGTCGCCGGGCTGCGTCGCTTCGAGCTCGACCCCTCCGCGGCGCTGATCTGGGCGCTCGAGCGCAGCGGGCTGATCTGGAACGTCGTTCGCATCCCGCCGGGGCGCCAGGCCGAGAGGCTCAGTGAGCGAACGAGCTCACCCCCAGCCGTGCAGGCGGGCTGATCGTCGCCGCCGGCCCGACGGCGGAGCCGGGACTGCGATACACCTAGGCCGTGTCGGACGTACGCGAACATTGGCGAACCGGGAGGGCGAGTGCCGTCGCCTACGACTCTGTCGTCGAACGAGAAGGCGTGGCGCGCGTCTTCGGCCGGGCGATCTGGGGAACCGATACACGCCGTCTCAGCGCTGAGATCGAGCGGCTCGGCGAACTGGAGGCGGGAACCTCGGTCCTTGACGTTCCCTGCGGCGGGGGGCTCGCGTTCAGGGGCCTCAGACCCGGCCAGGAGGTGCGCTACGTCGCCGGCGACATCTCCCCGGTGATGCTCGAGCGCGCGCGCGCGATGGCGCAGAAGCTCGGCCTCGAGATGATCGAGTTCGTCGACGCCGACGTGGAGGCGCTGCCCTTCGAAGACGCGAGCTTCGACCTCGTCCTCACCTACAACAGCCTTCACTGCTTTCGCGATCCGCCGGCCGCCCTCACCGAGATGGCGCGGGTACTGAAGCCGGGCGGCCAGCTGCGCGGCACCTCCGTGGTCAAGGGGGCGGGGTGGCGGCAGGACGCGTTCATCAAGCTCAACAAGCGAGGCGGCACGTTCGGATGGGTGGCGAGCCCGGAGAGACTCGAGGGCTGGCTGCTGGACGCCGGCCTGGAGAGCGTGCAGCTCAGCCAGGATGGCGGACTCGCCTTTTTCGCGGGGGCCCGCTGAACAATCGCGGGCCGGGAACGGTGCGCGGCTCGCGCCCTACCCCACGAGCAGCGAGGCGCCGATCGCGCCGCCGAGGTCGCCAAGTTCGGCGAGCTTGATCGCCGGCGGGTTCTCGTCGGCGAACATGTTCTTCATCGCCTGCTTTTCGATCCGTACCAGGTAGGGCTCGCCCAGCCGCAGGCCGAGGCCGCCGCCGACAACCACCGTCTCGATGTCGAGCAGGTTGCAGGCCGACGCAACGGCGGCGCCGATCGCCTCCACCGCCTCGTCGATCAGCTCGGCGGCCATCTCGTCGCCGTGCTTCAGTGCGGCAGCCCAGACGGCGCTCGTCAGCCGGTCCTTGCCCTTGTGCTCCATTTCCGCGAAGAGGATCGTCTCTCGGCCCCCGGCGACGAGCTTGCGCGCGCGGGCTTCCATCGCGGCCCGGCCGGCATACGCCTCCATGCAACCGCGGCGCCCGCAGGGGCAGCGGCGGCCACCGCGCTTGATGACCATGTGGCCGATCTCACCGGCGGCGCCCCGGCCGAGCCAGGGCTTGCCGTCGAGCACGATGCCGCCGCCGACACCCGTACCCCAGAAGACGCCGAGCAGCGCCTTCGACCCGCGCCCGGCCCCGAGCTTCGCCTCCGAATCGGTCGCCACCTGGACGTCGTTGCCGAGCTTGACGACGGTGTCGAGCGCGGCGGATAGCTGCCGGGCCATCGGGAAGGTCCCGTCCCAGTCTGGGAGGTTGCCCGCCCCGGTGACCGTGCCCAACTTTCCGTCGACCTTGCCGGGGGATCCGACGCCGCAGCCGACGAGGGCCGTCGGTTCGATGCCGAGCGCCTCGGTCGCATCGAGCATCGCTCCCGCCATCTCGTCGATCACGTCCTGCGGCCCGCCGCTGCGCGGGGTCGGGCGCCGGCTCTGGCTGATCACCTGGTTGCGGCTGTTGACGATCGCCGCCTGGATCTTGGTCCCGCCCAGATCGATACCGCCTCTTCGCTTTGGCGAGGGCATTCCGGTCCTCAGCTCGCCGGCACCACGTTGAAGCCGATACCTGCGCGCACGAGTCGGTCGATCAGCGGCTGGCCCATCGCCTGCGCCGTGGTCACCTGACCCGAGGTGTCCGGCAGATCGTCGTGAACGAGACAGAGCGCGGCCTCCCCAAGCATCTTGGCCGTCTCGCCGTAGCCGGGGTCGCCACCGCTGACCTCCGTGGCGACCTTGACTCCGCCGCCCGCGCCGTGGAAGCGCACATTGAACCAGCCCTTTGCGCGCTGCTCCGGCGACGGCCCCTGACCGGGCTGGACGCGGCTCAGCATGAAGTTGCGTGCCGGAGGGATCTGCGCAAGCGTGAACAAGCCGGCAATCCCTATCGGCAGCGCGACAGCCTGCGGCAGATGCTTGAGCGCCATGTAGTGGCCGTAGCGGAACTCGGGGCCGTAGCGCTCCAGCGCCCGGCCCGAGCGCAGGACGATTTGCGGATCGACGGTCGGCATCGGCAACGCCCAGGCGCCGAGCTCGCTGACGCGGTGGGGATGGCCGCGATCGCCTTTGACGATGCGACCTTTCCCCCGCGGCTCGACCTTTGCGCGCTCGGCGCTGACCTTGCGCCACTCCCTGACCCTCGAGAAGGCCCCGATCGCGGAGTGTGCGGTTCCACCGCTGGGGCGGCCGCCGGCGCGGACGTAGCCCTGGACGGAAAGCGGCACACCCTCGGGCAGCTGGGTGACGGTGAAGTACGCGCCGAGGTCGTGCGGAATCGAGTCGAAGCCACAGCAGTGCACGATCCTTGCTCCCGACTTCTCGGCGGCGGCGTGGTGGCGGACGTACATGAGGTCGACGAACTCCGGCTCGCCGGTGAGGTCGAGATAGTCGGTGCCGCTGCGGGCGCAGGCCTCAACCAGCGGCCCCCCGTACTTCACGTAGGGCCCGACGGTTGTGATCACGGCCTTCGTCGACTCTGCGACCTCACGCAGGGAGGCGGGTTCGCCGACGTCGGCGTGCAGCAGCTCGAGCTCGGCGCAGGCCGGGTTGGACTCCGCGAGCCGGGCGCGGACTCCTTCGAGCTTGGCGGGGTTGCGGCCCGCGAGAGCCCAGCGCGTGCCCTCGGCGGCGTTCGCCGCCAGGTACTCGGCGCACAGCGCCCCGGTGAACCCGGTGGCGCCGAAGACGACGATGTCGAATCTGCGGTCGGTCGGCACTGCTGCAACGGTGCCATAACTGGGCGGTTGGCGTCATCTCGGGCAACGAACCACGGAGCGGGCGCCCGGCGACAGGGCCTCCCGAACAACAGGCCGTCAGCCAATCCCGCCCGGTCCGTCCAGCAACACGGCCCTACGGATATCCGCCGCTGCCTCCGGTCGCTCCTCCGCCTCCAGTTCCTCCGTTGGGGGGCGCCGGGTCGTCGTCACCAGTCTGTTCGTCCGGCAGGCCTTGGTCGGTGACCCCGTCGCAGCGGCCCGGGATGTATTTGCTGCGCTTGGTCAGGTAGACGACCGTGGACGCCTCGTTGTTCTCCTCGTCCAGTTCGAGGATCCCGTTCTGCGGATCGGCGATGTGGACGTAGGCGTAACAGCCGCGTGCCGGGATCTTGTTGATCTTGATCCACTGCTCGTGGTAGGTGTACGGATAGACGTCCGACCAACCGACGGAGGTGCCGAGCGTGACCTCCCGGCGGTTCGGGTTCTGGCTGCAGCCGGGGTAGAACTCGCTCGGCTGCGCGTTGGGAAGCTCCGGGTTGGTGATCGCGAGATCTCGCAGGCAGTAGATCTGCTTGGGACCGACGCTGACCAGCCTCTTGCGAACACCCGACGAGTCGAGCCTCCAAAGCTCCATGCGAGCCGCGTCCTTGAACTTCCAGTAGCGGCCCTGGCCGGGAACGTCCTTGAAGTAGAGCTCGGCGCCGGTCTTGAAGGTCGCCTTCCCCCCGCTTTTCTTGTGGATTTGGTTGACGGCGTTCATCGTGTAGCGGCCGCTGCGCTCACCGTGGAGCTCGGCGGGGCCGTCGCCAATGCTGTTGATCGAGTTTGCGGCCCGCAGGATCGGTGTCCCGCTGGCGGTCTCGTCGCGGACGATGTCGTAGGGAACCGACATCCGCAAGTCCGGGCACAGCAGCCCGCGCTTCTTGCGGGTTTCCCTGTCGAGGCACGGGTTCTTGATCGCCGTGGGAGCGCGATCCGCGCGAGCCGCGCCCCCCGCACCGGCGCTCGCGCCACCGGAAGCGACCAGGGCGACGCAGGCGCCTGTCAGCGCCACGAGAGCCGCAGCCCTGGATGTTCTGTCGAGCCGGTTCACCACAAAAAGCCTGCCACGCCCGTCGGCGGCGAAGGGTAGCCTGTGCTTGAACGCAATTGCCGACCGTAAGTTCCGCTCCGCAATCACCCCCGGCGCCTGGTCAGGCACGCTACGGGCGCGAGGTCAAGACCCTCGGCCAGGCGTGGCGCGAGTTCGCTCGCAAGCCCTCGGCCTGGTTCATTCTCGCGGCGGCGGTCGTCGCGGTGGGGCTGCGGGTTCTCATCGACGACCCGCTGGGCTGGCCGGACCTCGCGGCGGCGGCGGCGATGATTGCGATCTACCCATTCGGCGAATGGGCGATCCACGTCTACCTGCTCCACGCCAAGCCGGTCGAGGTCCGCGGGCGCAAGCTCGAGATGCCGTCGGCCAGGGACCACCGCGCCCATCACCGCCGGCCCAACGATCTGACCATGATCCTGCTCGGTCCGAAGCAGCTCCTGGGTCTTCTGTTCGTCGCCGTGCCGGTGACGGTCGGAGTGATCGCGCTGCTGATCGCCCCATTCCCCGGCTCAATCCCGATCGGCGCACTGATCAGCGCCGCGATCGCCGGTTACATCCTGATCTTCGTTTACGAGTGGGTGCACTTCCTGATCCACACCGCCTACCGGCCGCGTTCGCGCCACTACCGGGCGATCTGGCAAAACCACCGCCTCCACCACTTCAAGAACGAGCACTTCTGGCACGGAATCACCCAGACGGTTAGCGACCGCGTGCTGGGGACGAATCCCGACCAGGGCACGATTCGCCGCTCGGACACCGCCCGCAGCCTGCACGGCGAAACCGCAGAGGGCTGAGACCCGGCCGGTATCATTGATGACAGCAGATTGGGGGCGAAACAGATTCGACGTGGAGCTGATTCGTCTCGGTGTTGCGAGTCGAGGATCCGGGTTGGCCTCGTTAAAAAATCCCGGAACAATTAATTGCGAATTCAGATCATGAATTCGCTCTCGCCGCCTAAACAGCGGTAGAGAGAGTCGCACCGGGCCGCCCGCGTCCCGGGTTTGCGGCTTCAGAATGCGGGCTAACCCAGACGGCAGCACCTTCGGCCTGACGGGGACATTTTCAGGAAGGTATGGCGCCGGGGCCGTGCCCCTCGGATTGACCTAACCGGACGCCGAGATCAGACTCCGTAGGGAACGCTCGTAGAGATGCCAAGACAACCTCCGCGGACGTGGGTGCAATACCCACCGCCTCCACTTCGGGGCCCATCCAAAAGATGGGCCCCGTTTTGTTTCTGGAGGCAAATCGGCAACCCCTAACCAGTCGGACAAGAATTCGGTTGGTGCGATACATTGACCGAGGTCTTGTCGGAACCGAGAACACCCCTCGAGGAGCTGCGCGTCGGCGACCGCGAGCGCTGGCAGGACGGCCCTCCCCACGCACTGTTCAAGGAACTGCGCGCGCAATGCCCCGTGCACTGGTCATCGGGGATCACCGACTACCCCGACGAGGCGGGTTACTGGTCGGTGACCAGGCCCGACGACGTCCACGCCGTCACCCGCGACTGGCAGTCGTTCTCCTCCGAGCTCGGCGGTGTCACCGCGATCACCGACGCGATCATGCCGCTCGAGATGATCCAGGGGATGTTCATCGCCATGGATCCTCCCAAGCACGACCGCCACAAGGCCCTTTTCCAGCGCGGGTTCACTCCGAAACGTATCGCCGAGCACGAGGACGAGATCCGCGCAATCACGGTCGGCGTGCTCGACGGGCTCGAGGGGCGCGACACCTGCGACCTCGTCGACGACGTCGCCCAGCCCGTCGTCTCGAGGGTGATCGGCAGCTTCATGGGGATCCCGCCGCAGGACGACGCGATTTGGGCGCGGCTGATGAACGCGACGCTCGGCGCCGGCGACCCCGACCTCAATCCCGACGGCGTCGAGACCGTGATGACTCGCGACGTGCCCGAGATCTTCGAACGCTGCGGCAAGCTGATCGCCGCCCGCCGTGAGCAGCCGACCGACGACCTGACCAGCGTGCTCGTGAACGCGCAGATCGACGGCGAGGGCCTGGCCGAGCACGAGATCGTGATGGGATTCTTCCTGCTGGTCGCCGCCGGCAACGACAGCACCAAGGCGACCTACTGCAGCGGCATGCGGGCGCTGCTGGAGAACCCGGACCAGCGGCAGCTGCTGCTCGACGATCCGGCTTTGATCCCGGGCGCCGTCGAAGAGTCACTGCGGATGTTCCCCGCCTTCGCCCATTTCCGGCGCACGGCGACGCGGGACACGGAGATCGGAGGCCAGAAGATCCGCAAGGGCGAGAAGGTGGTGATGTGGTACGTGTCGTCTAACCGCGACGAGAGCCGTTTCTCCGACCCCGACCGCTTCGATGTCACGCGCAACCCCGATCACCAGGCGTTCGGCGCGGGCGGCAGGCACTTCTGCCTGGGAACGGCGCTCGCCCGGCTCGAGCTGAGACTGCTGTTCGAGGAGACTCTGGCCCGCTTCCCCGCGATGGAGCTCGCCGGCAGGCCGCTTTACGCCGAGTCGCCGTTCGTCAACCAGCTGAAGACGCTGCCGGTGCGGCTGACTCCCTGAGCGCGGCGCCTTCTCCCCGGCGCAGCGCGGTCAACCGGCGACTTCCGATCGCCGGCCCGGCCGTCCGGCTTGGCCGCTGCCCCAAAGCGCCTCCCTCAGCGAAGCCTCAGCCCCTCGCGCGCCCGGGAGCAGTTGCCGGCGCCGGGGATCGTCGTGCGGCGAACGACCACGTAGTAGCGGCCGCGGGTGTCGGGCCTGGCGAACGAGTAGCGACCGTTTGCGCTCGTCTGCGTGCGCTCGAGGACGCGGTGGCGTCCCGGGACCCGCGACGTCTTGCGCAGCTGGACGCTCTGCTCCTCGACGCAGGCGGGCAGCTTTGCCGAGAGCCTGCCGCTGAGGCTCGGGCTCTTGCGGCGCAGGCTGATCGTGCGCTCGAGCCTGGGGCAGCCGTTGGCGCTGGTTGCGGCGCTTCGCGGGCAGAGGTCTGAGGAGTCGGGCTGGCCGTCGCCGTCACGGTCGCCCTCGCAGGCGTCGCCGGAGCCGTCGCCGTCGGCGTCGGCCTGATCGGGGTTCGCGGCGATGGGACAGTTGTCGGCGCCGTCGTCGACGCCGTCGTTGTCGTCGTCTGGGTCACAGGCGTCGCCCTCGGAGTCGCCGTCGTTGTCTTGCTGGCCGCTGTTCGGCGTGAAGGCGCAGTTGTCAACGCCATCGTCGACGCCGTCGTTGTCGTCGTCTGGGTCGCAGGCGTCGCCGGAGCCGTCGCCGTCGGCGTCGGCCTGATCGGGGTTCGCGGCGCTCGCGCAGTTGTCGGCTCCGTCGTCGACGCCGTCGTTGTCGTCGTCTGCGTCACAGGCGTCGCCTTGGGAGTCGCCGTCGTTGTTGGCCTGACCGGTGTTGGCGCTGGTCGGGCAGTTGTCAACGCCATCGTTGACACCGTCGTTGTCGTCGTCGGGGTCACAGGCGTCGCCCTGGGAGTCGCCGTCGTTGTTGGCCTGGCCGGTGTTGGCTGCGTTCGGGCAGTTGTCGGCTCCGTCGTCGACGCCGTCGTTGTCGTCGTCTGTGTCGCAGGCGTCGCCGCCGTCGAGGTCGCCGCCGGGGCTTGCGTCCATATCGGCGTCGGCCTGGCCCGGATTCGCGACGCGCCGGCAGTTGTCGGCCTCGTCTCGCACCCCGTCGGAGTCGCTGTCGCCCGTGATCAGGTAGGCGGAGCCGGAGAAGGTGCGGCCGTTGTTGCCGGCGCTCGGGGCGCCGACGATCACGTCGTCGCGGCCGTCGCCGTTGACGTCGCCGGCCCCGGCGACCGACCAGCCCGTATCGTCGTCGGCGGCCACCCCGTCGATCCGAAAGCCGCTTGCGCCCAGCGCCGCCAGGTCGACGTCGGTTGGTGCGTTCGAGCCGTAGACGACGTAGGCGGAGCCGGACCCGGAGCGGCCGTTGTTGCCGGCGAACGGGGCGCCGACGACTACCTCGTCGCGGCCGTCGCCGTTGACGTCGCCGGTCCCGGCAACCGAGAAGCCCGCCTTGTCGTTGGCGGCCGCGCCGTCGATCCGAAAGCCGTTTGCGCCCAGCGCCGCCAGGTCGATCGGAGTCGCGGGAGTGCTCGATGAGCCGTAGACGAGGTAGGCCGAGCCGGAGAGATTGCGGCTGTTGTTGTCGGCGTTCGGGGCGCCGACGATCACGTCGTCGCGGCCGTCGCCGTTGACGTCGCCTGCGCCTGAGACCGAGTCGCCCGCCAGATCGCCGGCGGCTGCGCCGTCGATCCGAAAGCCGTTTGCGCCCATCCCGAACAAGTCGATGTTTGTCGGCGCGCTCGAGCCGTAGACGACGTAGGCGGAGCCGGAGACGTTGCGGCCGTTGTTGTCGGCGCCCAGGGCCCCGACGATCACCTCGTCGCGGCCGTCGCCGTTGACGTCGCCTGCTCCGGCGACCGAGGCGCCCGCCAGGTCAATGGCGGCTGCGCCGTCGATCCGGAAGCCGTTTGCGCCCAGCGCCGCCAGGTCGACGTCTGTTGGTGCGTTCGAGCCGTAGAGGACGTAGGCGGAGCCGGATGCGTCACGGCCGTTGTTGCCGGCGCCTTCGGCACCGACGATCACGTCGTCGCGGCCGTCGCCGTTGACGTCGCCGGCGCCTGCGACCGAGCGGCCCGCGAAGTCGAAGTCGGCCGCCCCGTCGATCCGGAACCCATTTGCGCCCAGCGCCGCCAGGTCGACGTCTGTTGGTGCGTTCGAGCCGTAGACGACGTAGGCGGAGCCGGATGCGTCACGGCCGTTGTTGCCGGCGCCCGGGGCGCCGACGATCACATCGTCGCGGCCGTCGTCGTTGACGTCGCCTGCGCCCGCGACCGAGTGGCCCGACAGGTCGTTGGCGGCCGCGCCGTCGATCTGAAAGCCGCCTGCGCCCAGTGCCATAAGATCGACGTCCGTCGGTGTGCTCGAGCCGTAGACGACGTATGCGGAGCCGGAGAAGGTGCGGCCGTTGTTGCCGGCGCCCGGGGCGCCGACGATCACGTCGTCGCGGCCGTCGTCGTTGACGTCGCCCGCGCCTGCGACTGAGATGCCCGCCTGGTTGAAGGCGGCCGCGCCGTCAAGGCGGATGTTGGCGTCGGCCAGCAGGTCCAGGTCAGGCTGCGCCGCCGTCGCCGCCGCCGGCGCGGCGAAGAGCGCGCAGCTCGCGAGCAAGGTCGCCCTCCACGCCCTGCTCATCACAAGGATCCTCAACGGACCCTCAGCGCGTTTCGCGCCCAAGAGCAGTTTCCGGTGCCGGGGATCGTCGTGCGACGAACGACCACGAAGTAGCGGCCCTTGCGGTCGGGCTTGGTGAACGAGTAGCCGCCGCGGGGTGTGGTCTGCGTGCGCTCAATCAGGACGCTGCGTCCCGGGGCCCGGGCCTTCTTTCTGAGCTGGACGCTCTGGTCTTCGGCGCAGGCGGGCTCGGCTGCGGAGAGCCTGCCCCTGAGGCTCTGGGCGCTTCGGCGCAGGCTGATCGTGCGCGAGATCCGCAGACAGCCGTTGGCGGTGGTTGCGGCGCTTCGCGGACAGAGGTCGGAGGAGTCGGGTTCGCCGTCGCCGTCTACGTCCCCCTCGCAGGCGTCGCCCTGTCCGTCGCCGTCTGAGTCGGCCTGGTCTGGGTTACCGGCGTTCGGGCAGTTGTCGGCGCCGTCGGCGGCGCCGTCGTTGTCGTCGTCTGGGTCGCAGGCGTCGCCTTGGGAGTCGCCGTCGTTGTTGGCCTGGTCTGGGTTCGCGGCGCTCGGGCAGTTGTCGACGCCGTCGGCGACGCCGTCGTTGTCGTCGTCTGCGTCGCAGGCGTCGCCTTGGCCGTCGCCGTCGCTGTTCGCCTGGTCGACGTTGGCAGTGGTTGGGCAGTTGTCGGCACCGTCGGTGACGCCGTCGTTGTCGTCGTCTGCGTCACAGGCGTCGCCTTGGGAGTCGCCGTCGTTGTTGGCCTGACCGGTGTTGGCGCTGGTCGGGCAGTTGTCAACGCCATCGTTGACACCGTCGTTGTCGTCGTCTGGGTCGCAGGCGTCGCCCTGGGAGTCGCCGTCGTTGTTGGCCTGGCCGGTGTTGGCTGCGTTCGGGCAGTTGTCGGCTCCGTCGTCGACGCCGTCGTTGTCGTCGTCTGTGTCGCAGGCGTCGCCGCCGTCGAGGTCGCCGCCGGGGCTTGCGTCCATATCGGCGTCGGCCTGGCCCGGATTCGCGACGCGCCGGCAGTTGTCGGCCTCGTCTCGCACCCCGTCGGAGTCGCTGTCGCCCGTGATCAGGTAGGCGGAGCCGGAGAAGGTGCGGCCGTTGTTGCCGGCGCTCGGGGCGCCGACGATCACGTCGTCGCGGCCGTCGCCGTTGACGTCGCCGGCGCCCGCGACCGACCAGCCCGCGACATCGTGACGAGCTCGCGCCGTCGATCCGGAAGCCGCTCGTCCCCGGCGCCGCCAGGTCGACGTCGGTTGGTGCGGTCGAGCCGTAGACGACGTAGGCGGAGCCGGAGTTGTCGCGGCCGTTGTTGTCGGCGAACGTGGCTCCGACGATCACCTCGTCGCGGCCGTCGCCGTTGACGTCGCCGGCCCCGGCAACCGAGAAGCCCGCCTTGTCGTTGGCGGCCGCGCCGTCGATCCGAAAGCCGCTTGCGCCCAGCGCCGCCAGGTCGAGGTTCGTCGGGGTGTTCGAGCCGTAGACGACGTAGGCGGAGCCGGAAGCGGTGCGGCCGTTGTTGTCGGCCTCCGGGGCGCCGACGATCACGTCGTCGCGGCCGTCGCCGTTGACGTCGCCGGCGCCGGCGACCGAGTAGCCCGCCTGGTCGATTGCGGCGGCGCCGTCGATCTGGAAGCCGCCCGATCCCAGCGCCGCCAGGTCGATCGGAGCCGCGGGCGTGCTCGAGGATCCGTAGACGACGTAGGCGGAGCCAGATTGGGGGCGGGCGTTGTTATCGGCGTCCCGGGCGCCGACGATCACGTCGTCGCGGCCGTCGTCGTTGACGTCGCCGGCGCCGGCGACCGAGAAGCCCGCATTATTGCCGTCAGCCTGGCCGTCGATCCGGAAGCCGCTCGTCCCCAGTGCCGCCAGGTCGATCGGAGCCGCGGGCGTGGTTGAGGATCCGTAGACGACGTAGGCGGAGCCGGAGTGGGGGCCCTTGTTGCCGGCGAACGGGGCGCCGACGATCACGTCGTCGCGGCCGTCGCCGTTGACGTCGCCGGCGCCGGCGACCGAGAAGCCCGTTTGGTCGTTGTCAGCCAGGCCGTCGATCCGGAAGCCGCTCGTCCCCAGTGCCGCCAGGTCGACGTCGGTTGATGGGTTAGAGCCGTAGACGACATAGGCGGAGCCGGAGTTATTGGGGCCGTTGTCGGCGAATGGAGCGCCGACGATCACGTCGTCGCGGCCGTCGCCGTTGACGTCGCCGGCGCCCGCGACCGAGAAGCCCGCCAGGTCGGTGGCGGCCGCGCCGTCGATCCGGAAGCCGCCTGCGCCCAGCGCCGCCAGGTCGACGTCGGTTGGTGCGCTCGAGCCGTAGACGACGTAGGCGGAGCCGGAGTCGGCACGCCCGTTGTTGCCGGCCTCCGGGGCGCCGACGACCACGTCTGTGCGGCCGTCGCCGTTGACGTCGCCGGCGGCGGCGACCGACCCGCCGACACGGTCGAAGGCGGTCTGACCGTCGAAGCGGATGTTGGCGTCGGCCAGCAGGTCGAGGTCCGGCTGCGCCGCCGGCGCCGCTGCCGGGACTGCGAAGAGCACGCAGCCCGCGAGTAAGGTCGCCCTCCACGACCCGCTCATCTTGACCATTGACCGCACGCTACCGTCCCGGCGCCGCCAGGTCAACCCGCGCGGGCTGACCCGGTCCTCGATCAATGCCTGCCTGTCGAGAGCCGCTTCGCCCTACCTTTAGTAGAGCGATGGATGATCCAAGAGCAATGAAACCCTCATACGCAAGCGCAGACTCGTGGCCATCACCCGTCACTGGCTCTCCCCTGCCCGAGCCGAGCCCGCCGATCCCCGAGGGCCCGATTCATCCCGAGTCCGGCCTGCGCTCGTTGCTGAAGCGCTTCTGGGGGCCGCTTGTTGCCGTTGGGCTCCTGCTGCTCAAGTTCGGGGCCAAGCTGAAGGTTTTGCTGCTGTTGTTGCCAAAGGTGAAGATCTTCACGACCTCGGCCACGATGCTCGTTTCGATCGCCGCCTACGCACTGATCTGGGGCTGGTCGTTCGCCGTCGGGTTCGTGCTGCTGCTGCTCGTCCACGAGATGGGACACGTGATCCAGTTGCGACGCGAGGGTGTCGAGGCCTCGGCGCCGATGTTCATTCCCTTCCTCGGCGCCGTGATCGCCGCCAAGTCGATGGGCGACGACGCCGCGGCCGAGGCCAGGGTCGGTCTTGCCGGCCCGATCATCGGCAGCCTGGCCGCGCTGGTCCCGCTCGGGATCTGGCTCGCCACCGGCGAGGAGTTCTGGCAGGCGCTCGCCTACGTCGGCTTCTTCATCAACCTGCTCAACCTGCTGCCGGTGCTGCCGCTTGACGGCGGTCGGGCGATGGCGGCGCTCAGCCCCTGGGTTTGGCTGTTCGGCTACGCAGTTCTGATCGCGCTGATGGTCCTCTTCCCGAACCCGATCCTGCTGCTGGTGCTGGTCTTCGGCGGCGATCGAAACCTGGAGGCGCTGGAAGAACCGCAACACCCCCGAGGCCCAGGCTTACCACGCGATACCCGGTCGCACCCGCGCGCTGGTTGCCGTCGTCTACATCGGCCTCGCGATCGCCCTCGCCGTCGGCGTCACCGAGACCTTCCTGGAGCGCGACTTCTCCGACGTTTGAGCCGGGCGGCGGTTGCGGGTAGTGTCCCGCCCGAATGAGCTTGAGCGAGCGCGAGTTCGATGTCGTCGTGGTCGGCGCCGGCCCCGCGGGGGAAGTCTGCGCAGGCCGGCTCGCGGACGGCGGCCTGCGCGTCGCGATCGTCGAGGAGCACCTGATTGGAGGCGAGTGCTCCTACTACGCCTGCATGCCCTCGAAGGCGCTGCTGCGACCCGCTCAGGCGCTGGCCGAAATCAGGCGTGTTCCAGGGGCTGCCGAAGCGGTTACGGGCGGGCTCGACGCCGCGCGAGCTCTGTTGCGCCGTGATGAGGTGATCCACGACCTCGACGACTCGGGGCAGATCCCGTGGCTGCAGGAACGCCAGATCGAGCTTTTTCGCGGCAGCGGATCGCTCGATGGCGAGCGCCGGGTCGTGGTCGGGCCCGAGGTCCTGATCGCCAACAAGGCCGTCGTCGTCGCCACGGGAAGCGGCCCCGCGATGCCGCCGATCGACGGACTCGCCGGGGCGAGGCCCTGGGGCAATCGCGAAGTGACCACGGCGTCAGAAGTCCCGGATCGGCTGCTGATCCTCGGCGGTGGCGTGGTCGGGGTGGAGATGGCCCAAGCTTGGGCAACCCTCGGTTCCTCCGTCGCCGTGGCTGAGGGGATGGACCGCCTGATTGCCGGCGAGGAGCCGTTTGCGAGCGAGCAGGTGGCGGAGGGGCTGCGCGCAGCCGGTGTGGAGCTGCACCTCGGAGCCAAGGCGAGCTCTGCTCGGCGCGGCGACGGCGGGCAGGTGGCGCTGACCCTCGAGGGCGGGACCGAACTGCACGGAACGGAGCTACTTGTCGCCGTCGGCCGGGTGCCGTTGACCGGAGGAATCGGGCTGCAGACGGTGGGCCTCGAACCGGGGGACTACATCGAGGTCGACGATCGCATGCGGGCGACGGGGAGCGATTGGCTCTACGCGATCGGTGATTGCAACGGCCGCGCCCTGCTGACTCACATGGGCAAGTACCAGGCCTGGATCGCAGCCTCCAACATCCTGGGAGGCGACGCCACGGTGCGGATCGACGGACGGCACTCGCCGCGGGTGATCTTCACCGAGCCCCAGGTCGCGGCCGTCGGACTGACGCTGGGGGGAGCCGAGTCGGCCGGCATCAAAGCCCGCGCCGTCGACGTGACGACCTCGGCGAATGCCGGCGCCAGCTTCCACGGTCGCAACACGGCGGGCACCTCACGGCTCGTCGTCGACGAGCAGCGCGGCGTGATCATCGGGGCGACCTTCGCCGGCGTCGACACCGCCGAGTTCGTGCAGGCCGCGACGATCGCGATCGTCGGAGAGGTTCCGCTCGAGCGCCTGCGGCACGCCGTCGCGCCGTTTCCCACCCGCAGCGAAGTCTGGCTGAAGCTGATCGAGGCCTACGGCCTGTAGGCGGGCCCCGGGCGGAATTCCAGCCTAGGGTCTGACCCTGCCCTTGAGGTCGGTGAGGAAGTGCTTCGGGAAGCCGGGGATCCGGTCGAGCTCGTCGACCGAGGTGAAGCCGCCGCTGCGCTCGCGGTAGGCGAGCAGCCGCCCGGTTTGGGTGACTGAGAGGTCGAGCGCTCGAAGCTCCTCGTAGGTGGCTGTATTGAGGCTGACCTGCCCGGTGCCCGGGTCACTCGCTGCGCTGGGGGCGGGCTCTGGTGGTGGGGCGGACGCTTGCTCGGCTTGGGCTGCAGCAACAGTCTGCTGCTGGGGTTCGTCTACGGGTGGAACCTCGGGGTCGGGTTCGGGGTCGGGCTCCTGGGCCTCGACGGCCGGCGTCTCCTCAGCCGCAGGTTCCTCGGCAGCAGGTTCCTCGGCCGCAGGCTCCTCAGCGACCGAGTCGTCGTCCGCGGGCGCCTCGGCGGCCTGCGCAACGGCGTCGTCGGGCATGCCGGCGGGCTCCGGCGCCCCTGTTTCGTCTGCTGCCTCCGGCGCCGCCCAAGCCTCCGGCTGGTGTGACGGGAAGGCGGGGCTCTCCTCGACGGCCTGAGAGTCGACGGGTGGTGACCAGGTCGCCGACGGATCCTGTGCGGGCGAAGGCGAGGGGGTGGGCTCCTGCGGCCGCGGCTCGAGCTCCGGGTCCGGGACGTGCAGCGGTGAGGGCGCGCTGATCAGATCGTTGACGGCAGCGCGGGCGCGCTGCTCGGCTTGAGTCGCGCGTCGCTCGGTCTCGCTGATCCGCTCGAGGACCTCGCGCAGCCGCGCCTCCCGCTCCTGCTCACGCTGGCGCAGCTCGCTGAGCCGTTCGGCGCGGGCCGCTCGAGCTTCGGCCTCGACGGCGCGCGCCTCGATCTCGTCGAGGCTTTCAAGCGCCTCCGCGAGTGCCCCTTCCATCCTCTCGCTCTCCTCGATCAGGCGCCGCTCGCCCTGCTCGAGCTGCTCGGAGAGCTCCTGCTGGTGAACGCGGTGCGCGGCCACCGAAGCCTCGGCGGCTCGAAGCTGGTCGATGAGGACGTCAGGGTCGCCGCTGCTGCGCTTCTCAAGCTCTGCGGCTCGCTCCATGATCCGCATGCTGGCGCCTTCGGCCTCCTGAACCCGCTCCTCGGCAAGCTTGCGGGCTCGGGCGACACGCTCCTCAACCTGGCGCTGAAGCTCCTCGGCCTCCCGGACTTGACGCTCGGCCTCGGCGCGCGAGGCCTCTTCCTGTTCGCGCAGACGCTCGACCTCCGCCGCAGCCTGCTTCTCCTCGGCCTCGATCGCCGCCATCTTCGCCCTGGCCTGTTCGGCCTCGGCCTCGGCAGACGAGATTCGAGCCAGAGCCTCGGCTTCGATCGAAGCCAGCAGCTCGTCTTCATCCGGCGTCGGGGGCGCGTCGGCCGGCGGGGAAGCGGGGACCTCGGCGTCGGGCTCAGATTCAGCGACGGCGGGCTCGGGCTCGGCGGGGGCCGGCTCCGGTTCTGGTTCTGGTTCTGGTTCCGGCTCGGAGTCGGTCGGCTCCGGCTCGGCCTCCGCGGGAGGCTCGGGTTCCGCGTCCGGTTCAGGTTCGGCGACAGAGAGCTCGGGATCAGCGGCGGCCGGCACAGGCACGGCGGAAGTTTCTTCCCCGGCCGGTTCCTCCTGCCCCTGCTCCGCCTGTTCTGAGGGCTCCAGCTCGACGACCGGCAGCGCCTCTGTCACAGCTGGCGTGTCCGCCTTCTCCCCGACGCCGGCGGCGGCTGCCGCGCCCGCCGCACCGGCGGCCAGGGCCGCGGCGCCCGCGGTCGCCTCGAGCGCCTCACTCGATTCGGCGGATGGTGTCGCGGGCTCCGCTGTTTCGGCTTTGCGTTCCTCACGCTTCGCCTTGCGCTGCTCGGCCTTATGTTGCCGGGCTTCCAGCGCGGCCTGACGCTTTGCCTCGCGCTGGGCACGCCGCTCCTCGACCGCCCGCTGACGTTCGGCGCGGGCCTTCTCCTGCTGCTCAGCCCGTTCGGCCTTGCGTTGAGCCCGCAGTTCCTTGGCGCTGGGCGCAGGTGGATCTGCGACAGCCACAGTTTCAGCCGGTTCAGGCGATGGCTCGACTTCGGCCGGGGTCACAATCGCCGCAGCCTCAGTGGGCGCCGCCGCGGTAGCCTCGGCCGGCTGTTGGCTCTCCGGCTCGGGCGCCTCCCCCTTTGCGGCGAGCTTCTTCGCCTTGCGCTGCTCGCGCTCCTCCAGCTTGCGCAGGCGCAGCTCTTCCCGGGCCTGCTTGCGTTCCGCGATCTTGCGCTCGCGTTCCTCCTTGCGCTCCTCCTTCAGGCGCTTGCGCCTCTCGGCCCCAGACTCCTCCTTGGTCGCGGGGTCCTCAGGCTCCGGGCTCGAGGGCTCTTGCTGCGCACCCGGGGGAGGTACCGAATTTGGCGCATCGGGAATCGCCTCCGCAGCGGAGGCAGTCGCGTCATCGGCGGAGCCAGGCGCCTGTTCCGGCGCCTCGTCGTTGCCAGAGCCTCTGCCGAAAATTCCCATAGAGCCGTAGCGATAAAGCGATCGAGCCACCCGGGCTCGGTGCCCGAACGGCGAATTCAATCATCCCAGCCTACGGCCTCGCGCCTCTTCACCCCTCACTCGGGTGGGAGAAGGATTGCCGGGCTCAGCGCATCCGCTGTTTGTGATCGCGCTCGATTTCCCGGCGGATGTCGCGATCCGCGATTTCGCGGCGCCTGTCTCGCTGTTCCTTGCCCTGGGCGAGGGCGAGCTCCACCTTTGCGCGCGGCCCCTTGAAATAGACGCGAGTCGGCACCATCGTCAGCCCCTTGCGCTGGCTGCGCCCGATAAGCCGCTCGACCTCGTAGCGGTGCAGCAACAGCTTGCGTGGTCTCTCCGGCTCATGGTTCTCGCCGGCCGCCGGCGGATAGGGGGGAATGTGCAGGCCACGCAACCAGACCTCCCCAGCCTCGATGGTCGCGTAGGCGTCCGTGAGCTGCGCCTTGCCGTCGCGGAGCGCCTTGACCTCCGTGCCCTGCAGGACGATTCCGCACTCGAAGGTTTCGATCAGCTGGTAGCGATGCCTCGCCTGGCGGTTGCGGGCGACGTCGGCTCCGGCCGACTTCTTCTTCTTGGCGCTCACTTGCGGGCCCTGCCGCCGCGAGGGGTGCGACGCCCCTGCGTCCCTCGAGGCTTGCCCTTGCCTTGCTCGGGCTTTGAGTCGGGAGCGAGATTGACGCGTCCGCGGGCCGCCTCGACGCCCTCGACCTTGACGGAGACCGGATCGCCGAGCCGCAGCACGGTCCGCCCGCTGCGCTGAGCGACCAGGGCGGTCTCCGTTTCGTTTAGGTCGAGGCGCTCGCCACCCATCCGCCGAGACGGCAGAAAGCCCTCGTAGACGTCCGCGAAACGGCCCCGGAAGTTGATGAAGGCGCCGGCCCCGATCACGCCCGAGACCTCTCCCTCGAAGACGCTCCCCTGACCGTGCTCGCGCAGCTCGCGGGAGAGCAGGAAGGCCGCGCAGACGTCGTCGGCGTCGCGCTCGATGCGGGCGGCGTCGCGCTCGCTCCCCGAGCTGTGGACGCCGGCGTCACTCACGAAGCCGCGCTCCGGAGCGACCTCACCCTGGTTCAACTCCGAGAGCAGAGCCCGGTGAGCGATCAGGTCCGGATAGCGACGGATCGGGGAGGTGAAGTGTGCGTAGGCATTGCTGCCGAGACCTGCGTGGCCGAGGTTGCGGTCGAGGTAGACGGCCTGTTTGAGCGAGCGCAGCACAAGCGATGTATAGGCGTCACGGCCATGACCGCGGCGTTTGGCCTCACGTGCGGCGACCTGACTCGCCTCGATCGCCAGCCTGCCCGCGTCGCTGGGGCCGAGGTTGTCGGGAATCGCAGGAGTGGGGATGTCGAGGGCGGCGAGCTGCTCTAACAGCAGCCTGATCCGCTGCGGATCGGGCAGCTCGTGAACTCGAAAGAGCGTTGGGACCTTGCGAGCCTCGAGGAACTGGGCCACGTGCTCGTTGTTGAGCACCATCAGTTGCTCGATCAGGCGGTGCGACTCGGTTTGCTCGACGCCGTGGGCGCCGACGACATTTCCGTCCTCGTCGAACTCGAACTCAGGTTCGCGCGAATCCACCTCCAGACCGCCGGAGCGCCGGCGTTCGGAGAGGCGGGCCGCGGCGTCACGGGCGAGGCGCAAGGGCTCGGCGACCTCCGCGGGCGGCTCGGCCCGGCCGGCGAAGATCTCGTCCAGCTCGTCGTAATTGAGGCGGATGTCGGAGCGGATCAAGCTCCTGTAGAAGCTCGCCTTCTGCGGCGCGCCGCTCGAATCCAACTCGATCTCCGTCGTCACCGCAAGCCGCGGCTGACCAGGCACGAGGCTGCAGGCATCCGAGCTGAGGCGTCGCGGCAGCATCGGCTCCGCAGTGCCGGGCACATAGACGCTGGTGGCTCGCGAGAGGGCTTCGGTGTCCAGCGCCCCGCCCGGGCGCACGTGCGCCGCGACATCGGCGATGTGGATCCAGAGGCGCAGACCGTCGCCGCGGCGATCGGCGGAGACGGCGTCGTCGAAGTCGGCCGCGCTGGCTGGATCGACGGTGAAGGTGGCCAGATCGGTCAGGTCGCGGCGGCCCTCCCAGATCGTCCCCGCCCCGCCGCCGGCGGCCCGCTCTGCCTCCTCGTCGACCTCCTCGCTGAAACCGCGCTCGACTCCGCGATCGAGGAGCAGCGCTTCGACCACATCGCGGGCGTTATGGGGGGACCCGAGTTGCTGCACCGGGGTTCCCGCGTTGGGGCCGAGATCGACGAGCGCCATCCGGCCCACGCGGGGCCTGACCGGCCCCCGGCCCAACGGGACCTGCGATGAGCGCTCGAAGAGCAGCTCACCAACGTTGAAGCGGCCCCGGCGCTCGACCACTGCGACCCGGCGGCTGTGCTCGAGCGGGCCTCCGCTCGCCGCGTTCATTGCAACTCGCTCGCGACGATCTGCAGCGCACGATCGAGCGCCTCGTCGGGGAGGCGGCCGTCGTCGTCTGCCACCTTGATCTGCGGCGGAATCCCTTCGCCGGCAAGCGACACCCCCTCCGAGGTCAGGTACTCGCCGACGGTTAGGTTGATGCCGCCGCCGTTGGCCAGCGGGATCACCTCTTGGAAGGTGCCCTTGCCATAGGTGCGCGTGCCGACGAGTGTGGCGAGCCCGTAGTCGGCGAGCGCCGAGGCGACGATCTCCGAGGCGGAGGCGGTGTTGCGGTCGATCAGCACGGCCATCGGGCGCTCCGGCAGAGCGTCGCCGACAGCGTCATAGACCTCCCGCGGCTGGCTGCGGCCCTCTGTGCTGACGATCGGGCCGTCCTCGACGAACACACTCGCCGTCGTCACCGCCTCGTCGAGCAACCCTCCGCCGTTGCCGCGCAGGTCGAGCACGACTCCCTCGGCTCCCTTCTCGACCAGGCGCGAGATCTCGGCACGCAGATCAGCGTTGACGCCCTGGCTGAAGGTGCGCAGCTGGATGTAGCCGATCGTCTCGCCGGCCTGCCGGCGGATCCGGCCGACGACGGCTGGAATGCGGACTTCGGCACGCTCCACCGTCAACTCACGAGGCGCTTCGCCTGAAGTCAGCACCGTGATCGTCACCTCGGTTCCCGCCTCGCCCTTGATCTTGGCGGTCGAAGCCTCGGCCGGCTCGCCGGCGATCGACTCGCCTTGGACTTCAACGATCAGGTCGCCTTCCTCGATCCCGGCCGCCTCGGCCGGACTGTCCTCATAGACCTGGACGACTTCGAGGCCCTTGGGGACCTCGTTGACGGCGAGGCCGATCCCGGAGAAGTGACCCTCGGTCGAGTCCTGGAAGGCGGTGAAGTCCTCCGGGTTGAAGTAGTGACTGAAGCGGTCCTCAAAGGAGCGGTGCAGGTAGTCGACCATCCCCTGAATCGATGATTCCTCGAGCTTGCCGGGGTTGACCTCCTGCCAGTAGCTCTGCTCGATCACCTCCTGGGCGTCGCCGCTCGCGTCATCGCCCTCCAGCAGCGGGATCTCGACGACGTCGCTGGAAAGAAACGCAGCGATGACAAGCCCGAAGACGAGCCCAAGGACGAGGCCCAGTCCGAAGACCGGGCCGCTGCGGCCCTGGCTCAAACGCGTAGGAAGCGGCGCAATGTGATGCCGCTGCCGAGTGCCGAGACCGCCATGGCGCAGGCGACCAGAGCAACGACCAGCGGGACGAATTCAACGGTGTCGAGGTTGTCGACGAGCGTGAAACTGTCTGTGAGCGGATCGACGATGGTCACCTTTCCTACCGTCAGTATGGCGACAGCGGACGCAGCTCCCAGGAAACCGACGATCAGACCCTCGATCACGAACGGCCAGCGGATCAGCCAGGCCGTCGCCCCGACGAGCTGCATCACCTCGACCTCGCGGCGGCGAGCGTAGATCGAGAGGCGGATCGTGTTGCCGACCAGCATCAGCGACGCCGCCAGCAACAGCGCCGAGATCACGATCAGGACGACCTTGACAGCGCCGGTGACGGCACGGATATCTGAGGCCTCCTCGCGCGAGTCCTTGACTTCCTCGACCAGCGGGCTGAACGGCGCCGGCTTGCCCTTCTCATCGATCGGCGAGAGCGCGGCACGGACGCCTTCGAGATTGTTGGGGTCGTCGAGGTTGACGTTGAACGAGGCCGGCAGCGGGTTGCCGTGGACCTCCTGGAGGATGTCGTCGTCACCCTCGAGGCGCTCGGCCAGGATCGGCTTGGCCTCGGCCTTTGAGATGTAGTCGACCCCGGTCACGTGCGGCGTCGCCTCGATCTGGCTCTGAAGCTTGGCGACCTGCTCGGAAGACGGATCGATCTCCGGGTAGAAGAAGATCTTCAGCGAGATCTGCTCCCGGACATCGTCGGTCTTCGACTGGGTCGAGTACAGAACAGGGATCAGCACCCCGAGCAGCAGCACGGTGACCGTGATCGTCACGATCGCGGCGAGGCTCGGCGCGGCGCTGCGGCGCAGCGCCCTGAACGCCTCCTTGATGAAGAAGAAGATCTGGCCCATGGCGACTGGTTAGCGGTCGCTCTCGCCGTTGAGGGTCACGGAAGACTCACCCATGCCGCCTGTGATCGACTGGCCCTCCACGATGCCCATCTCGGCTCGCATGCGCTCACCGAACTCTGTCGTCGACTCGTTGTGGTAGCCGCCTCCGGCCACATCGCGGACCACGCGACCGCCGTCCATCTCGATGACGCGCCGGCGCATCTTGTCGACCATCGCGTGGTCGTGGGTGACGACGATGACGGTCGTGCCGGTGCGGTTGATCCGGTAGAGCAACTGCATGATCCCGATCGACGTGACGGGATCGAGGTTTCCGGTCGGCTCGTCGGCCAGCAGCAGCGGCGGGTGGTTGACGAAGGCGCGGGCGACCGAGACGCGCTGCTGCTCACCGCCGGAGAGCTCATCCGGGTAGTTGTGGATCTTCGAAGCAAGCCCGACCAGGCGCAGGATCTCCGGCACCTTCTTGCGGATCTGCGAGCGCGGCTCACCGATCACCTGCAGCGCGTAGGCGACGTTGTCGTAAACCGTGCGGTTGGGCAGCAGCTTGAAGTCCTGGAAGACGGTGCCGATGCGGCGTCGCAGGTAGGGGAGGCGCTTCTTGGAGATCTCGTTGACGTCGCGCCCGGCGATCAGGACCTCACCGCTGGCGGGTGCGAGTTCGGCGAAGAGCAGCTTGATCAGCGTCGACTTGCCGCAGCCGGTGGGTCCGACGATGAAGACGAACTCACCGCGTTCGACCTGCAGGGAGACGCGCTCGACACCGACGTGCCCACCCGGGTAGACCTGGGTGACGTCGCGCAGCTCGACGACCGGGGGTCGCGCGCGGGCCGGGCGGGCCTGCGGAGGCGGCATCGCGACGGCATGCTTTTCTGCCTCGCGTCTGCGCTTGGCGTCGGACCTGCGTCTCTGTCGTGTCGGTAGCAATGCCACGGCTCAGGTCTTTCTCCGGTCGCGGCGACCATTCCTGCGCACATTCACGAGGGCATCACTGCTTGCAATCAAACGCCCCGATGAGTGCCGCTCCCGGATAGGAAGAGTAGCGAGAAATGTAAGCGCTTCCTAACAAACCCCCCATTTGGGTGAAGTCTTGCGCGGTTTCCCCGTCCGGGCGTGGAGGCGTGGTCGCCGCGACTAGCGCCCGGAGGCTCAGGTCCACTCGGGACCGTGCAGCGGGGGGTGCGAGACGATCGGCTTCAGCACCAGCGCCTCGCGGACGCGGTCGGCGATACCGCGGGCGGTGAGGCCGAAGTGCTCCATGCAGGCCTCGCCGGTGCCGGAGACGCCGAACTCGTCGCCCATGCCCACGGCGAAAACCGGAACCGGGTGCTGCTCGGCGGCCACCTCACGCACGGCGTCGGCGAGGCCGCCGACCACGCGGTGCTCCTCGGCCGTGACCGCAACGCCGGTCTTGCCGATCGACTCGAGGATCGTGGCCGCGTCAAGCGGCTTGATGATCGCGACGTTGACCACCTCGGCTTCGACGCCGTCTTCACGCTCGAGCGACTCAGCGGCCTCCAGCGCGCGCCAGACCATGTGGCCGGTGGCGATTATCGAGATGTCCTTGCCCTCGCGGACTACGTCGGCGCCGCCACCGAGCGTGTCTGGGATCTCCTCGTAAACGGCGGGCGTCGCGGGGCGGCCGAAGCGCATGTACATCGGCTCGTCCTTCTCGTAGGACTCGAGCGTCGCCCGATAGGCCTGGTTGTAGTCGGCCGGCACCACCACCTGCATCTTCGGCATCGCCCGCATCAGGGCGATGTCCTCGATCATCTGGTGCGAAGCGCCGTCCTCGCCGAGCGAGACGCCGCCGTGCGAGGCGCCGATCCTGACCTTGAGTTCGTTGTGCGCGATGCCGAGCCGGATCTGGTCATACGAGCGGCCGGTGGCGAAGATCGCGAAGGTCGAGCAGTAGGGCACCTTGCCTGTGGCAGCCATGCCGCAGGCCATCGACATCATCCCCGCCTCGGCCGCGCCGACGTTGAAGAAGCGGTCGGGGAAGCGCTTGCCGAACAGCGCCGACTGAGTCGAGACCGAGAGGTCGGCGTCGAGTGCGACGACGTCCTCGTGGGCCTCACCGAGCGCGACCAGCGCGTCGCCATAGGCCTGGCGGGTTGCTGTCGGGTCGGTTCTTCAGCCGCCATTCTGCAGCGCCTCCGTCTGCGCCTCGAGTCGTGGCCTCGAGCTCGGTCAACGCCTCCTCGGCCTGGTCGGGACTCGGAGGCTTGCCATGGAATCCGAAGCGACCCTCCATGAAGGAGACGCCGCGGCCCTTCTTCGTCTGGCAGATGATCGCCGCCGGCTGCTCGAGGGTGCGGCTGCGTTCCAGCGCAGCGACGATAGCCGGCATCTCGTGACCGTCGATCTCGATCGCATCCCAGCCGAATGCCTCGAACTTCGCGCGCACGTCGCCGATGTCCATCACCTCTTCGGTGGTGCCGTCGGTCTGCAGATGGTTGTAGTCGACGATCGCGGTCAGGTTCCGGACGCCGAAGTGGGCGGCCGCCGTGGCGCCCTCCCAGGTCTGACCCTCCTGGCAGTCGCCGTCGGAGAGCAGCGTGAAGATGTGGGCGGTCTGGTCGAGCCTGTCGAGCCGCAAGGCCAGGCAGATGCCGACCGACATCGAGAGGCCCTGGCCGAGCGAGCCGGTCGAGACCTCGACCCCGGGGGTGCGGTTCATATCGGGATGACCCTGCAGGTGTGCGCCGATCTTGCGAAGCCCCATCAGGTCCTGCAGCGGGAAGTAGCCGTGCTCGGCGAGCGCCGCGTAGAGGATCGGGGCGGCGTGGCCCTTGGAGAGCACGAAGCGGTCGCGCTCGGGCCAGCCGGGCTGCGTGGAATCGTGGCGCAGCACCCGGTAGTAGAGAGCGGCGACGATGTCCGCCGCCGACAAGTGAACTGTCCAGATGCCCGGACTTGGCGACGGCCAGCATGCTGCACACACCGCATTCGCAGCACGGTCGCCCAGCGCTCGAGCTCGGCGATGCTGCGGGCGGCGTCCTCGCCCTCGCTGGGCGTCACCTTGATGTCCGGCACCGGCCGCAGGTGCGTCACGTTTGCGAGGCTAGCAGCGGCTTTTGGCACGGAACGAATCTAGTTCCGCTCGCGGACGCAACGCGGGCTGCACGAAGCCGCAAATTACGGGGTCACACTGGGACAGAGCCGCTCCCGGACGCGAAGCAGGGCAAGCGGCGTCAGCCGATTGCGACCATACGCTCGATCGGGAGCTTGGCCCGCTCGGCGACAGCCGGCTCGACCTTGACCTCGAACTTGAGATCTCGCAGCGAGTCGCGCAGCTTCGGCAACGTGATCATCTTCATGTACTTGCAGTACGCCATCCGGTTGGCCTCGATCAGCGTCGCCTGCGGGGCGGCCTGCTGGAGCGGATAGAGCATCCCGGTCTCGGTGGCGACGATGTAGGAGCCGTCGGGGTTGGCCTCGACGTGTTTGAGCATCCCCGAGGTCGAGAGCATGTGCACGCCCTCGGCGTCGACGTCGCCGGAGGCGACGTACTCCATCGCCTGCGTCGAGCAGCCGCACTCCGGGTGGATCAGGAATTCGGCGCCCGGGTTCTCGGCGCGGGTGCGTTCGATGTCGTCCGGCCGGATGCCGGCGTGGACATGGCACTCACCGTCCCAGACGTGCATCGGCATTGCCGTGATTCGCTCGACGTAGGCGCCGAGCCACATGTCGGGGCCGAAGAGGATCTCGACGTCATCGCCGCGCTCGGCGCGGATGTGCTCGACGACCTGGACGGCGTTCGACGATGTGACGCAATAGTCGGTCTCCGCCTTGACCTCGGCGGAGGTGTTGACGTACATCACGACCACGGCGCCGGGATGCTCGGCCTTCCAGGCGCGCAGCTGGTCCGCGTTGATCGAATCGGCCAGCGAGCAGCCGGCATCGAGGTCGGGGATCAGGACCTGCTTGTCCGGCGAGAGGATCGAGGCCGTCTCGGCCATGAAGTGAACACCGCAGAAGACGATCACGGAAGCGTCGGTGGCGGCGGCGTGGCGGGAGAGCCCCAGCGAGTCGCCCGTGAAATCAGCGACGTCCTGGATCTCGGGGACCTCGTAGTTGTGGGCGAGAATGACCGCGTCACGCTCGGCGGCGAGGGTTCGGATCTCGTCTGAGAGCGCGCGAATCTCATCCGGCGAGAGCCGGGCGCCACCAAGGCTGGGTTGAAGGGTCGGGAGCTCCAATGACATCCCGTCGTTCCTTTCTATGTTCGCTTGCCCTGCTGGCTCTTTCTTTGAGTCAGCGGTGACACTCGAATGACTTCATAAAGTATAGCCCTGTGCCAGAGTTGCCGGAGGTCGAAATCACAGCGCGACGCCTGGCCACGGCGATGGCCGGGGCGGAAGTGCAGTCCGCCTTGGCCCCGGGGATGGTGGCGCTGAAAACCGTCTCACCTCCCTTGTCGGCTCTTGAGGGACGGAGTGTCGAGGGAGTGGGCCGCGTCGGCAAGATGCCGGTTGTCCACTTCTTTGGGCATGGCGAAACGAAGTCGCCACCGACGCCGCCGGGCGAGGACCCAGGCCCTCTCTCAGCGCTCGTTCACCTGATGTCTGCCGGCCGCCTCCAGCTTTTCGAAGAGCGAGCCTCGTTGAGGGACAGGGCGTCCCGAGTCCTGATCCGCCTCACCGACGGCCGCGAGCTGCGCCTGCGCGAGTTCGGGACCAAGCAGCGGGCCTGGGCGAAGCTGCTCGCCCGCGACGCCGTGGCCGAGGACGAGATGGTCCAGACACTCGGACCCGAAGCGTGGCCGGCGCCGCCGCTGGACCAGTTGGCCGCGCTGCTCGACCAGCCGCGCCACCTGCATCCCCTGCTGCGCGACCAGCGCTCGATTGCCGGGATCGGCCGCTCCTGGGTCGACGAGATCCTCTGGGAAGCACGCCTTTCACCGTTCAAGAAGGGATCCGACCTGGACGCCGAGGAGGTCAGGCGACTGCATGCGGCTCTGTCGGTGCTGGACGGCGCAATCAACCACTACGAGGACGTGATCGGCGAGACCATCCCCGACAAGCTGCCGATGCCACTGCAGGTCCACCGCCGCCAGGGCGAGCCCTGTCCGCGCTGCGAAACGAAGCTCGAGGCGGTCTTCTTCGCCGATTACGTGATGAGCTACTGCCCGACAGAGCAGACCGACGGCAAGATCCTCAAGGACCGCCGCCTCTCGCGTCTACTCAAGTAGCCCCAACGGCATGCCGGGGCTACCAGCCGCCTCCGCCTCCGCCGCCGGAGAAGCCTCCGCCGCCGCCGCCGCTGAAGCCTCCGCCGCCGCCGCTCGAGGAGCTCTCGGGGGCGACCTGGCTGGCGAAGCCGGAGCTGAAGTCGCCACCGTCGAAGCTGGAGCCGAGGAAGGCGCCGGTGAAGGCATAGGAGCCCCAGCCGGAGTCGCTCTGGGCGGCCTCGGCGACCGGGGCCGGGATGCGGCCCGACTTGATCATGCGCTCGGCGGTGCCGAAGGCGACGCCGAAGACGAGGATCCGCTTCCAGAGCAGCAGTGTCTCCGGCGGGTCGTCCTTGAGGCGCGGGAAGTCCTCGGTCCAGTTGGCGAAGGCGCGCCACTGGGCGCTGCGCTCCCGCTCGCCCGCGCGCAGGCGGCGTAGCGCGTTGCCTGGGAACAGCAGGATCACAAGCAACGTCGGGATCCCGATCAGCAGCGGAATCAGCAGGGTCTGCTTCTGGTTCGTGAGGATGAACCCGACCGCCGCGAACAGGCCGGCGGCCACGAACAGCATCATGAAGCGGGCCGGGTTGAGGTTGCGGTCCCAGTTGAGGTGGCCCTCCTCGGCATTGTCAAGCCCACTCTTCATGGTGTTCCAGCGCTCGCGCCAGCTGGAGCTGTGCTTGGGGATCCGGTCGGCCATCTCGCTCATCGGCACCGAGTAGCCGTCGACGACGTCGTCGAAGAACTCCATCACCTCGCGCTCGTATGGCTGCAGGTTCGCGTCGTCGGTCGGCCGCTGCGGGCTCTTGCCGATGGCGATGTCCTGCTTCTCGTCGGATGTCTGAGCCGAGCTGGCGACGTAGTAGCCGCGGTCGGCGAGGTCGAGCAGCGTCGCCAGGACGGTGTTGGAGCTGTCGCGGCCCTCGTAGGCGAGACCATAAGCCAGGGCGGGACTGACCCGCTCCTCGGGAGGCCCGGAAAGGTAGGTGGGAACGCTCACCCGGCGCTCGCGGGCGAGGATGTAGAAGAGCGCCAGAAGGCCGAAGCAGACCAGCGCGATCACACCGCAGATCAACCAGGGGTTGTCGGCCACCCAGCGCTTGAACTTGTTGAATGGGGAGTTGAAATCCTCGTCGAGCCCCTGCTCGAAGGCGATGATCGGACCGAGGCCCTCGCCCGAGACCTGACGCGCCCCCGAAACGTCGCTGCGAGCGGTGCGCGGCAGCGTGATCCGCATCTCCACGAACTGCTCCGAGGGGATGTCCGTGGCCGAAAGGCGGGCGACCTGGGGATCTCGGCGCGTCTCGCCCTCGACGTCGCGGGGGTGGCCCCAGACGCGGTAGAGGTCGTTGTTCGGATCGAGTGTGGGATCGCTGAAGGAGGCGGTCAGGTGGTCGAGCCCGAACTCCCACTGGTCGCCCCACACGGTGTAGGCGACGTCGATGACGTCGCCATAGGCGACGGTGGCACCCGCGTAGACGCCGTTCTCGGCCGGCTCGGTGACCCCGGAGGAATCAACCCGGTAAGAGACGTCGAAGGTGCGCACCTGGTTAGCCGCCTTGTGGTGCCAAACGATCCGGATCTGACTCTGACCGCTGGTCGTCACACCGAAGGTGCCGGCCGGCGACGTGCAGCCCTCGATCGTGCAGCCGGTCTCCTTGTAGGCCTTGCCGTTCTCGCTGACTCGGACGTCGGTGAGCTTCTCGCCCGGCAGGCTCGGTATGTCTCGGTACATCGCCTGCCACTGGCCGTCGAACTCAGTCGTCAGGTGCTCCGTCACGAGCAGGCTGGAGTCGCGATCGAGCTTCAGCTCGATGTCGGCGTTGACGACCGTGAGGCTGCGGGCGAATGCTGACGGCGCCAGGATCAGCGCGGCCAGCAGCGGCAGCAACGCGGCGAGGCGCCGGGCCATGGTCACTCCGCTGGCGGAGGTGCGGGTGCAGCGGGCTCCGCCGGGGCGGCGGGTGCTGCAGGGGCAGCGGCAGCGGGAGCCGGCGTCGCGAAGCTCACTTGAGGAGCGGCCTCTTCCTCCTCGGGAGTGTCGAAGAAGTCGCGCTCGTCGAAGTTGAACATGTTGGCGACGACAACCGCCGGGAAGACCTGGATCGAGGTGTTGTAGGTCTGGACCGTGTCGTTGTAGACGCGGCGCGTGATCGCGATCTGGTCCTCGGTGTTGGAGAGCTCGGCCTGCAGCTGCTGGAAGTTCTCGGTGGCCCGCAGCTCGGGGTAGGCCTCGGCGACGGCCATCAGACGGCCGAGGGCCATGCCCAGCATGCCTTCGGCGGCGGCCTGCTGACCCGGCTCGTTTGCCTTCATCGCCGTGGCGCGCGCCTCGGTCACGTTCTGGAAGGTCTGCTGCTCGTGGGTTGCGTAGCCCTTGACCGTCTCGACGAGGTTCGGGATCAGGTCGTGGCGGCGCTTGAGCTGGACTTCGATCTGCGACCAGCTGTTGTCCACGGCAAGCCGCTGCCCGACCAACTTGTTGTAGGTCGCCCAGACGAAACCGCCGATCAGAACGACCAGCACGACTATGACAATCAGAGCAATCACGATTCGTTCGTCGCCAATGTTGGCAGGTTCGTTACGCGAACCGCCGGCTCATCGGCGCAGGAGTTGCCTGCCGAGCGCCTTTCCAACGGTGACGGGGTGGTTGAGGACGGTCGCAATCCGGCCCCCCAAAGTAAGCGGGTCGTGGGCGATTCCGAGTTGGCGCAGAATCGTTCCGGCGTCGAAGTAGACGCGTTCGCAGACCAGCTTGTCGCCCTCGAAGACGAAGATCGCCATGAAGCGCATCTCGAAGCTGCGGCCGGTCGCGGGCAGGCCGCGAAACGAGCCCTCGTGGGTGCCGTAGAGCATCGCCTCGACCAATACCGCATCGTCGGAGTGGTGCAGCGCGATCAGCTCGTTGCGCTGGTCGGGAAAGGCGGTCCGCGTCTCCTCGAAGTACTTCTCGACCTCCGCCTGTCCGTCGTAGACGTCGCCTGTCCCGATCAACTCGTAGCGAGGGTGATGGAAGGTCTCGATGGTTGCGGCGTAATCGTGCTGGTTCTCGAGCTCCATGTGCTCGCGCACGAGCGCCTCACGCGATTGCCGAACAGCCTTCGTCGGGGGCATGGAGCGGCGACTCTACCTGGGAGGGGTACACCTTGAGGGTCAGACCCGGGTCCGCGTTGTTCAGCCTTCAGGCGGGCTCGAGCAGGAGGCTGACGTCGAGGGCGGGCGCGGAGTGCGTCAGGGCGCCGACGGAGATGAACTCGACCCCGGTCGCGGCCACCGCGGCGACGTTTTCGAGGGTGATCCCCCCAGACGCCTCCAGCGCCGCCGGGGGAAGGCTGCCGCCCAGACCATCCGCGTCGCGGGCTTGGACAGCGGCCTTCAGCATCTCGATCGGCATGTTGTCGAGCAGTAGGCGGTCGGCGCTGGCCTCGAGCGCCGCGGTGACCTCATCGAGGTCACGGCACTCGACCTCAATCGGAAGCTCGGGATGCGCTTCGTGCGCCGCGCGCACGGCGGCGGCCACCCCGCCTGAGAGCGCGGCGTGGTTCTCCTTGATCAGGATCGCGTCATGCAGGCCCATGCGGTGGTTGCGAGCACCGCCCGCGGCGACCGCCGCCTTCTCGAGCACGCGCAGGCCGGGCGTGGTCTTGCGGGTGTCGAGAATCGTCGTGCCGCTGCCGCGGACCGCCTCGGCGAAGCGGGCGCTGAGCGTTGCGATTCCCGAGAGGCGCCCGAGAAAGTTCAACGCCGTGCGCTCCGCCGCGAGCAGCGCCAGGGCCGGGCCGCCGGCCGACGCCACCTGGGCCGGCACCTTCTCGCGCCACTGGCCTTCGATGACGACCCGGTCGAAGCTGTCGGCGCCCGTCTGGCGAAAGGCCTCCTGCGCCGCGTCCAGGCCAAACAGCACGCCGGGCGATTTCTGGACCAGCCTCGCCCTGGCGCGCGCGCCCGGTGGGACCGTCGATTCGGCCGTCAGATCGCCGTCGCCGACGTCCTCGGCAAGCGCGCGGGCGACAAGCGCGCGCAGATCGTCGCCGGCCACGATCACCGGCCGAAGAGGGCCATCGTCGCGGTGAACCCGTGCAGGAAGTTGCGCCCACCCACGGGACCGACCTCACCCGCACAGAAGAACCCCCCGGTGGGCGCGCCGATGGTGTCCTCGATCGCCTCGGCGTCGTGATCGGCGACGCTGAACATGTTCGAGCCGCGGCCGTTGCACGTGAAGAGCAGGACACCAGCGGCCCCATCCGAGGCGACGGCCTGGCCGCTGACGCGAAGGGCCTCACGAAGATCCTCGTCCGCCTCGACCTCATCGCGGATGTGCAGGCGAACGGTCTGCCCGACGCGGACGGAGTCGGTCAGGGCCAGCCATCCATTCTCGGGGTCGACGCCGATGATCGGGCGCACGAGGAAATCCCCGCGGCCGTAGTCCGGCTGGTTCTCGTCGATCACGACTCCGAGCATCAGGCCGTTCGCCACCAGCCCGCGCTCGCGCTCGTCGAGCTCATCCAGTGCCGAGCGCAGGCGCTCGAGCGCCGGTTCGGAAGCGAGCTCCTCGATGACGTTGTCGTGCGCCGCAGTGATCGTCATCTCGGGGCCGGTCGGCGCGGCCCCCTGCGAGACGCAGGGGACCACGGGAACGCCGCCGATCAGCGCTCCGACCGCGCCGCCGGCAAGCACGTCACCGTCATGCAGCAGCACAGCGCCACCGCCACCCCCCGCGCTTGCGAGGCCGCCGAGCACCGGCAGGCCGGGGCGCAGATCGGCCATCGCGGCGATCAGCGCCTCCGTCGCGAACGAGTACGGATCGGCGAGTAACAGCAGAACCTCGGCCGATGAGCCGTCGTCCGGCAGGCCCCGAACCTCATCATCGGGGGCCGGGCCGGCAAGGAAGTGGTGTGTGGAGATCTCGGCGCCGGGAAGTGAGGCCGCCCAGACAACGGCCCCGGGGCCTTCTTCGATCTCCTGGCCACCGCCGACCACGCCGCTCGCCCCGCAGCCGATCAGGTGCCTGGGCGCCAATCGCTCGTGGACCTCCGAGAGGATCCACTTTGCGTGACCGAGATGCGAAGCGCCGGCAAAAACGACGCAGAGGTCACAGGCAGTGCCGAGCTCACGTGCAGCCTGCTGGGCCGCCTCTGAGAAGGCTTCGACCGGGTCGAAGCTCTCCGAGACTCCGACGGCGACTTTCGCGGGCATGCCCGGAACCGTACCGGCGCGAGCTGGATGGGCGATCCGATTTCGCTGATTCCCGGGGGCGCGATCGGGCGGTACCCGGGGATTTGGAATCAACCGTCCAAGGGTCAGGAGCCGGAGATCTCGTGGTTGGCGAGGCAGTAGGAGTCGCGCATGTCCTTGAGGCCCGGAAACTCGAGCGAAGAGATCAGCTGCGCCCATCCGGTCGACGAGGCCCGGATCGAGGCCACGACCTCGTGCTGTTCAGCCGGTGTGTCGGCGTTGGCGAGGCGTTCCGCCATCCGCCAGGCGTTCTCACGCCAGCTCTTGATGACCTCGAGGGCCCCGATCTCGTCAAGCGGCGAGGGGCTCAGGTCGAACAACGGGAAGGACGGGTCGTAGTGCTCGGAGACATAGTCCTGGATCGGATCGAAGACGCGTGTGTTGATGATGTTGACCGCGTCGTGGTCGGGCTTGCGGGACTTGCCTTCGGGGTCAACCAGGCCCATCTCAACGATCACGAAGGGCAGGTCGTGCTGCACGTGAGCGTTGGAAAAGAGCAGCACGTCCTGGCCAGCTGAGGCGTCCGCGGAGATCGCCGTCTCGAAAGTGATCCGCCAGGCCTCGGCAACCGGGCGGCCGGCGTCGTAGTCATCGAAGGCGTCCATGTACATGTTCGAGAAGGCGGTGATCAGAAGGGTCATCCAGCGCCGGCGCTCGACGATGCGCCGCGGATCGTCGACGGGCCGCGCGAGGTCCTCACGCAGGCCTTTGGTGATCTGCAGGTAGCTGTAGGCGATCACCGCGCGGTGATCGCAGGTCGCGTCGAAGCGGCGCCACTGTGCGCGCAGCCGCCGGACCAACCCGTTGACGCACGCGATCGAGGCGCGGCGGCAGTTGGGCACGGGGTGCGGCCGGACTTCGGCGGGAGCGGATCCTGGCGGCAGCAGTTCGGGCCAGGGGACATCAATGTCGAAGTGGTCGGCGCTGCTGACGGCGGGAGTGCCGCCAAGGACGAGAACCGCAGCAGCAAGGGCAAGGCAGGTCGGTGAGATTCGTAGCCCCCGCATCTCTCGAAGAGGCTACAGCGGGACGGTCGGCGCGGTGCCAATTCCCAAGCGGGCTACTCAGCGTTTTTCAGCAGGTACTCGCGCACGAAGCCGTCGAGATCACCATCGAGCACGCGATTGGCGTCACCGACCTCGAAGCCGGTGCGGTGATCCTTGATGCGGGTCGACGGGTGAAGCGTGTAGCTGCGGATCTGCGAGCCCCATTCGACCGGCTTCTGCTCGCCGCGCTCGGCGGCCAGCCGCTCGAGGCGCTTGCGCTCCTCCTCGGCGAGCAGGCGAGCGCGCAGCAGCTTCATCGCGGTCGCCTTGTTCTGCGTTTGGGAGCGCTCGTTCTGGCACTGCACGACGATCGCGGTCGGCAGGTGGGTGATACGCACGGCCGAATCCGTCTTGTTGACGTGCTGGCCGCCGGCCCCCGAGGCGCGATAGGTGTCGATGCGCAGGTCGCTCTCGTCGATCTCGACGCTGACGTCGTCCGCGACCAGCGGCGCGACATCGAGCTGGGCGAACGCGGTGTGGCGCCGCTTCTGTGCATCGAACGGCGAAATGCGGACCAGCCGGTGCACGCCCCTCTCCGCCGCGAAGAGCCCGTAGGCGTTCTCGCCCTTGACCAGGAACGTCGCCGACTTGATGCCCGCCTCCTCGCCCTCTGACGCCTCGGTCATCTCGACGCTGAAGCTACGGCGCTCCGCCCAGCGCAGGTACATGCGCAGCAGCATCTCGGCCCAGTCCTGGGAGTCCGTGCCACCGGCACCGGAGCGCACGCTGACGACGGCGTCGCCGCTGTCAAAGCGGCCGTTGAAGAGGCGCTGTTCCTCGAGCTCGGCAAGCCTCGACTCGACCGAGGCGAGGTGTTCGCCGAGCTCAGCGGCGACGTCGTCGTCCTCCGCGGCCATCTCAACCAGTTCCCCGAGCTCGTCGACGTCGCCCTGCAACCGGGAAAACGTCTCGAGTCGCTTGCCGGCGCTGGCGTGGGCCGCTGAGGTCTTGGCTGCCGCTTCCTGGTCGTCCCAGAACCCCGGCCGCTGCATCTCCTCCTCGAGCCGGGCTATCTCCGCCTCTAGCTCAGCCGGGTCAAAGGTAGTCCGCAAGCAGGCCGAGCTGCCGGTGGATCTCCACCAGTCGCTCGCTCACGGCCTCCTTCGAAGGGGCTTCAGCCATGGTTTGAGGCTAGCGGGGCGGGCCAGGCTTGCCGCGAGGGCGGCCCTCAGAGGCCGACGGCGGTCCTGGCTCCCTCACGGTCTTCGTAGGGCTGCCAGCGCGCGATCCGCCCGTCGCGCAGTGTGAAGACCGCGGCCACCGGGCGCTCCTCGGCGAGCTCGTCATCGGCGCGCCACCACCACTGCTTGCTCAGCAGCGCCAGCACCTGCCCACCGTGCTCGATCAACTCCTCGACGACGAAGCGCTGGTCGAGCTCACCTGCTTCGGACTTGCGGGCCCATTCGCGCGCCTCGTTGAGGCCCCGGCGCAACCCGCGAGCGGTCTGCAGCTCCACCTCCGGATGCAGGACGTTGACGAACTCGTCGAGCTGCTGGCTCTCGAAGGCCTCGTAGAATCGCCGTACGACTGCGGCTGCCGCGCCTTCCTCCACTGCGCGCGGAGCCTATTCGGACGGTCACCTATCCTGGCCGGCGATGGCGACCCAAGCTGTCGGAGCCCACATCGACGACGTCCACCCGCTCGCCGCGGCGGCGGAGTTGGAGGCCGACTGCGTCCAGATCTTCCTCTCCGACCCGCAGGGGTGGAAGAAGCCGCCGCCGCGCGAGGACGCCGCGGAGCTTCGCGCCTCCGAGGTCGGCATCTACGTGCACGCGCCCTACCTGATCAACGTCTGCTCACCGCGCAACAACACCCGCTACGGGTCGCGCAAGATCCTCAGCCAGACCTGTGAAGCCGCAGCCGAGATCGGCGCCCTCGCCGTGATCGTCCATCCCGGGCACGCCGAGGACGGCATCGAAGCGGGCTACGGACGCTGGGTGCGGACCCTGGAGATGCTGGAGTCCGACGTCCCGGTCTACCTCGAGAACACCGCCGGAGGCGATCACGCCGTCGCCCGCCGCTTCGACGCGCTGGCCGGTCTTTGGGAGGCGGTGTTGTCGGTTCCGGTCGATTTCGGGCTTGGTTTCTGCCTCGACACCTGCCACGCTCACGCGGCCGGCGAGAACCTCGACGACGCGGTTGAGCGCGCCCGGGCGATCACCGGCAGGATCGACCTGCTGCATCTGAACGACTCGCGCGACCCTCCGGGCACCGGGGCCGACCGTCACGCCAACCTGGGCGCCGGAACGATCGATCTCGCTCAGCTGGCCCAGATGGTCGCGAAGGCGCAGGCGCCCGTGATCGTCGAGACGCCGCGTGATCCGGATGCCCTGCGGGCCGACATGGCGTTCGCGCGCCGCGCCCTCGGCGGCTGACGGGCCGGCATGACACGATTGGGCCGGCGGCAGGGACGGGGCGCGCCGACAGGCTGGTGTTACTCGAACGAGAGACAGAGCTGGACGCGATCGACGGCACACTGCGGGGTGGGCGAGCTCGTCGCGGCTCGACGCTCCTGATCGAGGGCCCCGCCGGCATCGGTAAGACCACGCTGCTGAAGAGCGCCGCCGCGCAGGCCTCCGATGCCGGGATGACCGTCTTGCGCGCGACAGCCAGCGAGTTCGAGCACGACTCGGTGGGGCTGCTGGCGGAGGCCTTTGCGGGCTACGACGCGGAGGTGGCCGGGCTGCAGGTGGCCGACGCGCTCCCGGATCCCCGGCGCGCATCGCCGGAGGCGTTCGCGGTTGCTGACTCCCTGTTCTGGCTTGCAATCGAGATTGCCGATCGCGGGCCGATCGCCCTGATTCTTGACGACGTTCAGTGGGCCGATGCGATCAGCCTCTCGGCGATTGAGCGAATCGGAACTGAGCTGGAGGGCACTGACGCCTGCCTGCTGCTCGGGCTGCGCACAGGCGAGGCCGGAGCGGAGCAGATCGGCAGGCGGCTGAGCGGCCTACCGCAGACGGAAACGCTGAACCCGAGACCGCTTGGGGCCCAGGCCGTGCGCGAGCTCGTCCGCAGGCGAGTCGAGGATGCTCCTGAGGACTTCTGCAATCGCTGCGCGGAACTCAGCGGCGGGAACCCGATGCTGCTGACCGAGCTTCTGAGAGCGCTCGGCCGAGCCGGCGCAAAGGAGCCCGGGCTCCGACAGCTGCAGGAGTTGCGCTCGGCTTCTGTCGAGGGGCTTGTCGGCGAGCGTCTTTCACGCTGCTCCCCGGGTGCAAGGGAGTTGGCGCTCGCGGTCGCAGTGCTGGGTCCGGTCGCGAATCGCAAGTTGATCGCTCGGCTGCTCGGTCGGCCGGCAGAGGAAGTCAAAGGGCTGCTGGCCGAGCTTGACGGTGTTGAACTGCTGGCTGATGGCGAGCCGCTCCGGTTCGAGAGCCCGATGCTGCGCCGGGCGGCCTTCCGCTTTGATCCGCAGCAGGTGGGATCGCTTCGCCTCGCCGCTGCGGAGATGTTCGCGAACGCCGGTGAACTCGCACGCGCCGGCAGCCAGCTTCTCGGCGAGGGGGCACCCGCGCCCTCAGGCGAGCCCTGGGCGCATGAAGCGCTTCTGGCCGCCGCGCGGCAGGCGGCGCAGCGCGGCGACCGCGAGCTCGCCCTGCAGGCATTGACTCTTGCCTTCGAGCGGGCCACAAGCGCCACGGAGCGCCGCACCGCGTTGCTCGACCGAGGCCGTTTGCTTGCGATGAGCCGCGACCCAAGCGCCCTCGCCTCGCTCACGGCGGCGCTCGAACTCGCCGAGCACGAGGATGAGGCGGCACGAATCAGCCTCGCGATCGGACAGGCCTGCTTCTACCTCGGGCGCCTGCGGGAGGGAGCGGCCGCTTGCCGTCAACGGATTGGCTCACTCAAGGACGAGCCGGAACTAGGCCTGTTGCTTGAAGCAGAGGCACTGAACGCCGAGCGCCTACTCGGCGGCGAGCAGGCGCGTCCGCGTGAGCTTGCCGCCCTGGTCAAGGGGGCCAAAACCACCGGTGAGCGCGCGGTGCTCGTACACGTTGCTGCGGAAGCCGTCGCCCGCGGAGACTGTGAGGCGAAGTCAGTCTGCGCCGACGCACTGGCAGCCTGGGCCGACGGAACGCTGCTCGAGGAGGTCGGTCCCGATGCGCCGCTGATCAGCTTTCTCGGAACGACGCTGGCATGGGCCGAGGACTTCGGAACCGCGTTGGATCTCTGCCGGTTGCAACTCGAAGCCGGACGCCGCGCTCGCAACCCAGTCACAGCCAGCTACGCACTCGCGCTGCGCGCCGGCACACGGTTGCGGATGGGTGATCTTGCGGCGGCCGAGGCCGACGCTGAAACAGTGGTCTCGGAGCTGCCTGCAACCGATCCGCTCGCCTACATGATCAGCCTCGGCTGGCTTCTCGAGGCGCTGGTCGAGCGCGGCAGGCCTGAGCAGGCGCTGGAGGCTCTCGAGCGCAGCGCGCTGACCGGCGAGCTACCCGACCTCGGGACCGTTCACTTCCTATCGCTGGCACGAGGACAGACACGTTTCGCAGCAGGTGACGCGCAGGCGGCTCTTCGCGACTACCTGACCGTCGGCGAGCGGGCGGAGCGTGCCGGCTACCGAAATCCGGCTGGCATGGCCTGGCGCTCCCGAGCCGCGGAAGCGCTGCTCGCCCTTGGGCGCCGCGAGGAGGCGGGCGCGCTAGCCGACGAGGAGTGCCGCCGGGCCGGGCGGTTCGGCGCCAGGCGTGCACTCGGAATCGCGCTTCGCGCACGCGGCCGCTGCGCCGGCGGCAGGCAGGCGGTCAAGCTGCTGGACGAGTCGGTAGCCGTGCTCAGCGCTTCCGCGGCCGGCCTCGAACTGGCGCGTTCACGGGTCGCGCTGGGGGAGACGCTGATCGAGGTGGGAGATGTCGACGATGCGGTCGGAACGTTGCGCGAGGGTATGGACCAGGCTCACCGCTGCGGCGCCCACCCGCTGGTCGACGAGGCGATGGAGCTACTGCGCCGCTGCGGACTGCGGCCGCGGCGACCGGCGCTGCGCGGTCCGGACGCGCTGACCGCCCAGCAATTCAGGATCGCGACGCTGGCTGCCGAGGGCAAGACCAACCGCGAGATCGCCGAAGCGTTGTTTCTCGAGCGTCGTACGGTGGAACTGCACCTGACCGGCGCCTACCGAAAGCTCGGCATCGAGTCGCGCGAGTCGCTGGTGGAGTCACTTGGACCGCCCGACGCCAAGTAGCTGGTAGCGCAGGCCGTCCCGACGAGGGCCCCGATACCTGTCCTTCCCATGCTCCTCAACGCTTCAGCTTCAGCCTCAGCTTCTCGGTTTCGGCGTTGCCGGAGGCGTCGGTGGCGGTGACGGTGACGATCAGCTTCGAGCCCCTGCGGACCTTCTTTGAGCGCAGCAGGTCGCCGAGCTTGGCGACGCGGCGCTTGCCGCCCTTGAACTTGAGCTTGACGGTCGTGGTCTGCCCGGCGCCGACCGACGCCTGCTTGGGCTTGAGCCTGAAGCGCTGGCGCTTGGCGACGGCGCTCTTGCCCTTCAGATTCGGCACGATCGCAACGCCGCTGACCGCGAGCTCGCAGGCTTCAGCGCCGCAGGAGGCCGTCAGGGTGGCCCGGCGGACCTTCTGGGTGCGCTTGGCGTCGAGGCTGACCGCGACCTCCGTGTCCGGGGTGACGGGCGGGTTCGTGGCTCCATCGCCTTCGCCACCGCCTCCGCCACCACCCGGATCGGGGGGAGCGGGGGGATCCGGCGGCTCCGCCTTGGCCACGACCGCGTGGCAGGCCGAGAACTCCGAGGTGTCGCCGGTGGTCAGGTTGGTGGCGGTCGCGGTGATCAGCTCAGTGGTGCCGGCGGGCGCAACCACGGCGTCGAAGCTGAGGTCGCCCGTGCCGTCGGCGACCTGCTCGGTCGTTCCGAGGAACGTCCGCCCCTCGCCGTTGCCGGAGAGGTCGCAGATCGCGTTGGAGAAGAGCTCGACGCGGTAGGTGTCACCCGGGCCGTCGGAGTCCAGCGTGCCCTGGACCGTGGTGTCGACGGAGTTGGCCTGCGCGCCGCTCAACTCCGGGAAGTTCTGCAGGCTGTTCGGCCCGAGGTCGGGGTCGCCCGGGTCGTTCTGCGTCAGGCCGTTGTTCGCCAGGTCGATCCCGATATCACCGATCCCGTTGCCGTTGGAGTGGATCGAGTTGCCGAGGATCGAGTTGCCGGTGGTCGGATCGCCGAAATCGATCACGCTGACCCCATCGGCCCCGTTGTGGGCGATCGTGTTGGCCTTGACCAGCATGTTCCGGGTGTTCCTCATATCGACCCCCGCAACAGCGTTGGGCAGCGCGCCGACTCCGTCCTCGCCCGATCCGATTCGATTGCCCTCGATGCTCACATCGGTGCCGGGACTGGGGTTCACGCCCGAGTAGGCCACGTGCACGCCCGACGCCGCGTTTCCGGAGATCAGGTTCCCCTCGCTGGGCGCAGGGCCTCCGATGGCGACACCCGCAGGAAACCCGAGCGCGATGTTGCCGGCGACGCTGACAGCACCGGATCCGCCACCGAGGTTGTTGGGAATCGCGGCGGTCCCCGTCGTGTCGGTTCCGATGAAGTTCCCGCGAACGCTGATGCCGCTGACGATGTTTGAGATGAAGACCCCTGAGATTGCGTTCCCCGAGATCAGATTCCCCGCCCCTTGTTCGGCTGAACCGATCTCGGTGCCCACGGCACCGGGCGAAGCGGTCCAACTTACGGTGATTCCCGTCTGGCCGTTGGCAAGCGGGGCGGTTCCGCCGGCATTGACGCCGATCAGGTTGCCCTGGATCCGTGTCGAGTCAGCCTCAGTCACGCTTATGCCCCCCAACGTGTTGCCGGAGATCAGGTTTCCCGCCCCGGGCTCGGTTCCACCGACCAGGGTCGAATCACCGTCCTTCATGCGAACCCCCTGCTGGCCGTTTGGAATCGCCGCCGTCCCAGCTGGATTCGTGCCGATCCGGTTCCCCTGGATCTGATTCAGCTCGTTGTCGGAGCTAAACACTTCGACCCCCGCGATCGCGTTGCCGGAGATCACATTGCCGGCACCGGTTTGCGCGGAGCCGATTTGGTTTTCTGAGGCGCCCGAAATGAGCAGGACGCCGCGACTGTTGGCCAGCGCGCCGTCGCCATCGTCGTTTATCCCGATCCAGTTTCCCAGCACCTCGTTCGCATCCGAACCGGCGTCCGTAATCCTCACCCCGATGCTGCTGGTGTTGCCGGAGATCAGATTCCGATGCGCAGCCGAGGTGCCGCCAATTTGGTTGTCGTGCGACCCGGACTCGATGCGAACCCCGGCGTCGTTGCTATCGGCCCCGTTCGGGATCGCGGCGCTGCCGTTGATGTCCGTGCCGATCACGTTGCCGGCGACGACGTTGCCGCTGGCTCCGTTGCTCATCAGAATCCCGCTCAGATCGTTCCCCGAGATCAGATTGCCGCCGTTGGGCGTGGCCACCCCGATCTGGTTGTCGGCTGCCACGGCGATGACCACTCCGAACGAGTTCCCCATCTCACTGGTGCCATCGGATCCGATCAGGTTGGCCTGCAGAATGTTGTCCGGCGACTGAATCCGGACGCCCGCGTTGGAGAAGTTGACGATCTGAAGGCGGCAGATCGACGAACCGCCGCCGCCGGCCAGCTTCAGTCCCACTGAGTTGACTCCGGCCAGGCTGCCGTCCAGCGCCACCTCGGGAAGTCCGGGAGCACCGGAGCAGGTCCCGTCGGCACTGCCGTCGATCGTCGTTGCGTCGATCGTGGTCCCGTCGGTGATGTCCGGAAGCTGGGACGTCGGCTGAATCAGCACCGGAGCGGCGAGGCCGTCGAAGACGATCAGGTCGGCGCCAGGGCTGCCCGGGTCGCAGCCGTTGGCGAGGGCTCCTCCGGAGTTGGCCGCGTCGATCGCCTCCCGCAGCTCGCAGCCCGCGCCCCCCGCGTCGGCCGCGCTGTCGACTTCGATCGTGTCCCCGTTCGCCGCGGCCGGCGCCCAGAGGGCAGCCAAGGTGATTGCTGTGACGACTGCCCGCGCAGATCCCCCCCTGCGCGATGGCCGCCCAATCCGGGCGTTTCCTGCCATTCACCTACCACGCTAGCTCTGGAACAGCGCGCGGGGTCCGAAGACTTTTCTCATGCCGGCTCCGGGTGCTCCGCACCAGCCTGGAGGTGATGGCCTCGATGCCATTCGGCTGCGAACCTTCGGCTCGCTCATCCTCGATGATGCCCCGCATGCCGGCGGGCGAGCCGCGCGGTATCGCAGAAGTGAAGCCGTCGTCAACCGTCGGACGCGCTCAGGCGCCGTGGCACTTCTTGTACTTCTTGCCGGACCCGCACCAGCAGGGATCGTTGCGCCCCGTCTTCTCCTGCTCGCCCTTGACGACAGTGCTGGGGTTCGAGGTGCTCGACGGGCCCGATCCCGATGCGGCGGCAGCGCCGGCGACCGAAGAGGCGGCGACCGGCTGGCGGTCGGGCTGCTCAGGAGCGCCGTTGCCGGCGGCCGGTCCCTGGCGGGCAGCGTCATAGAGGGCCGAGGGCTGGTCGGCGAGCTCACCGCCGGAGTAGGTCACGCCCGAGGCGGGCTCCGGCTCCGGCTCAGCGGGAGTGAACTCGACGTTGACGTGGAAGATCGCCCGCGCAAACTCCTCCCAAATCGCCGCCATCAACTCGCGGAACATCGTGAAGCCCTCGTTCTTGTAGGCGACCAGCGGGTCCTGCTGGGCGAAACCGCGCAGGTGGATCCCCTCGCGGAGGTAGTCCATCTCGTGAAGGTGCTCTTTCCAGCGCTGGTCGGTGATCCGCAAAAGGATCTGGCGCTCGATCTCGCGCAGGAGCTCGGCACCGAGCTCCTCTTCGCGCGCGTTGTAGGCGCGACCGACGTCCTCGGCGAGGATCTGGGTGATCTCCTCGCGATTGGTGGTCTGCGCGTCGAGGTTGTTGATCGAGGCCTCGAGTGGCCAAAGTGACGCCGCCTGGGTCTGGAGCTGGTCGAGATCCCAGTCCTCGAAAATCTCCCCCGGCGTGTACTCACCCACGAGGCGCTCGACAACCTCCTCGAGCTCGGCGCGAACGACCTCCTCCATGTCGCGGCCCTCGAGGATCTCGCGGCGGTACTTGTAGACGACGCGACGCTGCTCGTTCATGACATCGTCGTATTCGAGGACCCGCTTGCGGATCAGGAAGTTCTGCTGCTCGACCTTCTTCTGGGCGTTCTCGACGGTTCGGGTCAGCATCTTCGCTTCGAGTGGGTACTCCTCACCATGCTCGTCGACGGGGCCGAGACGGTCGAGGATCTTGTAGATGCGATCGCCGGCGAAGAGGCGGATCAGGTCGTCCTCGGCCGAGAGGAAGAAGCGGGTTTCGCCGGGGTCCCCCTGACGTCCGGCGCGACCGCGCAGCTGGTTGTCGATCCGTCGCGACTCGTGACGCTCCGTGCCGAGAATGAAGAGACCGCCGTTCTCGAGTACCTGCTCGCCCTCCGCCTCGCAGCGCTCCTTGAAGCTCGCCGTCAACTCCTGGAGTTCTGACTCGTAGCTCTCATCCTCGGGCGAGAGACCGAGCTTGCGTATGTCGCCGACGGCCATCTGGGCGGGGTCTCCACCGAGCTTGATGTCAACCCCGCGTCCAGCCATGTTGGTCGCGATGGTGACCGCGCCGGGGCGCCCGGCCTGGGCGATCGTCACGCCCTCCTTCTCGGCGTATTCCGGCTTGGCGTTGAGTACAACGTGCTCGACGCCCTTGCGCTTGAGCACGTCGGAGAGTTGCTCGGAGGTCTCGACCGAGACCGTCCCCACGAGCACCGGCTGGCCCTTTTCGTGGCGCTCGATCACCTCGTTGGCGACCGCCTTCCACTTGGCGCCCTTGGTCTTGTAGATCTGGTCGTTGTGGTCCTCGCGGATCATCGGCCGGTGGGTCGGTACCTCGATCACGGGCATCTCGTAGATCTTCATGAACTCCTGGGCCTCGGTCAGCGCCGTGCCGGTCATCCCGGAGAGCTTGCCGTAGAGGCGGAAGTAGTTCTGGAGGGTGATCGTCGCCAGCGTCTGGTTCTCGGCTTTGATCGGAACACCCTCCTTGGCCTCGATCGCCTGATGCAGGCCCTCGGACCAGCGCCGGCCCTCGAGAATCCGGCCCGTGAACTCGTCGATGATCATCACTTCGCCGTCAACGACCGCGTAGTCCTTGTCGCGCCTGTAGAGCGACTCGGCCTTCAGAGACTGGATCAGGTGGTTCACGAGCGTGCCGTGCTCAGACATGTAGAGGTTGTCGATGCCCAGGAACTCCTCGGCCTTGTGCACACCCGCCTCGGTCGGCGCCACAGTCTTGTGCTTCTCGTCGTACTCGTAGTCGTGCTCTGCCTCAGAGGTGTCCTTGGACTCGCCGAGCGACTTCAGCTTGACCTTGGTTTCCTCGCCGTTGAGCTGCTTTGCGAGGCGGGCGAAGGTGTAGTAGGTGTCGGCCGCCTGCTCGGGCTGCCCAGAAATGATCAGCGGCGTCCGCGCCTCGTCGATGAGGATGTTGTCGACCTCGTCGACGATCCCGAACTTGTGGCCGCGCTGAAAGCAGGCGTCGAGCGAGTTGGCCATGTTGTCGCGCAGATAGTCGAAGCCGAACTCGGAGTTCGTGCCGTAGACGACGTCGCCCGCGTAGGCGGCGTGGCGGCGGGCCGCGTTGTTGGGCAGGTCGGTGTCCTGAATCGCCGCGGCGGTGACGCCAAGGGCGTTGTAGATCGGTGACATCCACTCGCAGTCGCGACGCGCCAGATAGTCGTTGACCGTGATCAGGTGGACGCTGTCCCCCGCCAGTGTGTTCAGGAACACCGGCAGGGTCGCCGTCAAGGTCTTGCCCTCGCCGGTCTTCATCTCGGCGATCGAGCCGGAGTGCAGCACCATCCCTCCGATCAGCTGGGCATCGAAATGGCGCTGGCCGGTGGTGCGGCGGGATGCCTCGCGTGTCAGCGCGAAGGCCTCCGGCAAGCAGATCGTCGAGCGGCTCGCCGTTGCCTGCGCGCTCGCGCAGCTTGTCGGCCTCCGAGCGCAGCTCGGAGTCGTCGAGCAGCTCCATCTCAGGCTCGAAACGGTTGATCTGCGAAACCCGCTTCTCGAAGTCGCGAAACTGCCGCTTCTCGCCCACCCGCAGGGCGCGATCGATGATGCTCGCCATAGCTAAGTCAGCCTAGCGACTGACCTAACCGCGGCCTCTGCGATCAGGCGGCGCGACCTCGCAAGCGTGCAGCGAAGCGCCGCGCCTCGTGGCGCTTGCGGCGCAGATCGCGGTGGCGCTTCACCTGGCGGCGCATGTCCTCGGCGAGGACATGGATCGAGTGCAGCATCTCGGGCGAGCGTTCCACGGCTCGCAGCGTTTTGCCCTTGAGGTGCAAGGTCGCCTCCGCGATCTCACCGTCAGGGATCGAGGGGTTGCGTTCCTCGTTGAGCTCGACCTCGAGGATCGCGTACTCCGACACCTGACGGCCAAGCCGCGCAAAGCGTTTGCGCACTGCGTCCTCCAGCTCAGCGGTGACCTCCAGATTTCGTCCCCTGATCTCGATCCGCACACTGCCTCCTTTTTGAGCTTGGATGGCTTGCTTCATGCTACGCCTCCAGCGTCTATTTGCCAAGCGGGGCGGTTGCAAACGCGATTGCGACTACCGAACTGGAGCCGGCTGCGCGCAGCGCGGCCGCGCAAGCACCGAGCGTGGCCCCGGTGGTGAGGACGTCGTCGACGAGGAGGGCGGTGCCGGGGGCAGCGCCGCGCACCCAGATGTGAGGAGGCTTGGCCAGGCGCTCGGACCTGGGCCGGCCGACCTGGCGTCTGGTGCTGCGGCGGCGCAGACACGGGCGCAAGGGGAGACCGGTTCGGCGGGCAAGGGCGGCCGCGATCTCACCTGCGGGGTCAAATCCACGCCAGAGCATCCTGTTCGGGGACGGCGGGACGGGAACGACCGCACCGAGCAGCAGGCGGGGCGGGACCGCGGTTGCGATCGCCTCGGCCGCGATGTTCGCGAGGCGAAGGCGCGATGAGAACTTGAGAGCCGCGATCAACTCGCGGGCGGCGGCTTCGTAAAGGTGGGCGGCCCAGGCCGCGTCGGCGTTGGAGACTGTCAGGTGGAGACCCGGGGCGCAGCCGAGCGCCTGATCACAGTCGCGGCAGAGGGCGGCTCGCGGTGATGCTGGCGCCGCACAGACCCCGCACAGGGGCGGAGCCACCAAAGAGAGGAGGGATCGCATCGCAGAGAACAAGCCCCGAGACGCAACCGGTGCCCCCATCGAAGCTCTCTGGGGTTTACCGGCCCTGACACGAAGAAAGCAGAGAGTCTCCCTGCGCTAGTCGAAGACGGCTTTCTCCACGGCGCCGATGTCGTTCTCGCATCCGATCACGGCCGGGGCCTTGCCCAGGGCGGTGTCCGGGTCCTTGAGGCCGTGGCCGGTCAGCACGCAGACGACCGTCTCCGGCAGCGCCGTTCCCTCCTGGACCGGCAGCCCGTGGGCGAGAAGTCCGGCGACGCCCGAGGCTGATGCGGGCTCGCAAAAGACTCCCTCTTTGGAGGCGAGGAAGCGGTAAGCGTCAAGGATCTGCTCGTCGGAGACGGCGGCGATGCGCCCGCGAGAGGCGGTGACGGCGTCCATCGCCTCCTCCCAGCGGGCCGGGTTGCCGATCCGTATCGCCGAGGCGATCGTCTCCGGCTTCTCCACGGGGTGGCCAAGAACAAGCGGCGCGGCGCCCTCAGCCTGGAAGCCGTACATGAGTGGCGCCTCGCCGTACTCCTGAAAGCCCGACCAGTAGGCGGTGATGTTGCCGGCGTTGCCGACGGGGATCGCTAGCGCGTCCGGTGCTTCTCCGAGCTCATCGCAGATCTCGAAAGCACCCGTCCGCTGGCCGGCGATCCGGAAGGGGTTGACGGAGTTGACAAGCTCAATCGGGTGGCGATCAGCCAGTTCGCGGACGATCCGCAGCGCGTCGTCGAAGTTGCCGCGCAGTGCGATTACACGGGCGCCGTGAATCAGGGCCTGCGCGAGCTTGCCGATCGCGATCTTGCCCTCCGGGACAATCACCGCGCCGCGCATCCCGGCGCGCACGGCGTAGGCGGCGGCGCTCGCGGCCGTGTTCCCGGTCGATGCGCAGATCACGGCCTCGGCGCCGAGCCCCTTGGCTCGTGAGACGGCGACGGTCATACCGCGATCCTTGAAGGACCCTGTCGGGTTGGCGCCCTCGAGCTTCAGGTAGGCGCGAGCGCCGATCCGCTCGGAGAGCACCGGCGCCTCGACCAGCGGCGTCGAACCCTCATTGAGGGAGACGACGGGGTCGCCGGGCTCGAGCGGAAGCCGGTCGCGATAACGCTCGATCAGCGGCTGAGGCACTAAACGAACTCTTCCTCTATCACCCGGATCGCGCGCGGTGAGGCGCGCAGGAAGTCGAGGGCCGCGATGCCATCGAGGGCGGCGTAGAAGTCGCTCTCTTCGGACTCGTGGGTGACCATCACCAGGCGCGCGTCCTCACCGAGGCCGCGCTGAACGACGCTGCGCACGGAGAGTTCGTTGCGGCCCAGCACGTCTGCGATCCGCGCAAGCACGCCCGGCTGGTCCGCGACTTCGAGGTGAAGGTAAAAGGCTGAGCGTGCCTCGCGGACGACCGGCAGCGTCTCGCGAGCCTGGTGCACCGGCGCCTCCCCGGACATGATCGAGACGACGTCTCCAAGCACCGCCGTCGCGGTCTGCGGTCCGCCCGCGCCGGGGCCGGAGAGCGTGATCTCGGTGATCTCCGGCGCCTCCAGGGTGACGGCGTTGAATGAACCCTCGATCGGTGCGAGCGGATGCCCGGGATAAAGAAAGCAGGGAAAGACGCGCACGCTGATGCCGGGTGGCTGAAGCTCGGCGATCCCGAGCAGCTTCAGGGTCAGCCCCAACTCCTGGGCGTACTCGATGTCATCGGGCTGGATCGCCTCGATGCCCTCGAAGGAAACGTCCTCGAGGCCGACCGGGGTCCCGAAGGCGAGCCGCGCGAGGATCGCCATCTTGGCTGCGGCGTCGGCGCCGTTGACGTCCTCGGTGGGATCGGCCTCGGCGTAGCCGAGGTCCTGGGCTCGGCCCAGGGCGTCCTCGAAGGCCGCCCCCGTCCTGGCCATCTCGGTGAGGATGAAGTTGGTGGTGCCGTTGACGATGCCCGAAACCCTCGTCAGCTCGACCGCCGCAAGGCTCTCGCCGATCACGCGGATCACCGGGACGGCCCCGGCCACGGCCGCCTCGAGCCGCAATTGCACGCCCGCCGCGCGGGCGCGCTCGAAAAGCTCGTCGCCATGCTGGGCGATCAGCTGCTTGTTGGCCGTGACGACGTGCACGCCCGCTTCGAGCGCCCGGTTGACGTAGCCGAGCGCGTCGTCGGTTCCACCGATCAACTCCACGATCAGCTCGGAGGAGCCGAGGATCTCGTCGAAGTCTCCCTCTCCCGTGCGCAGCACCCCGGAGAGCTCGGGCCTGCGACCTGTCGCGGCCGCGATTGCGTCCGCCCGCCGCTCTATCAAGTCGGCGAAAGCGCCACCGACCGTGCCTCTTCCCAGCAGGCCAATCCGGAAAGCGCTCGTGGATTCAGTCAACGTCTCGGCCAAGGAGATCGTCCCAGGTTTCGCGCCGGACCACGACCCGGGCGTCGCCCCCGCTGGCGAAGATCACCGGTGGCCGAGGCACGCCGTTGTAGTTGTTTGCCATCGCGTGACCGTAGGCGCCGGTTGCCGGCGTCACCAGAACGTCCCCGGGGCGCGGAGCGGCAAGTTTCGCGTCGCGCACGAGGATGTCGCCCGATTCGCAGTGCATGCCCGCGATCGTCGCCAGGGTGCCGGCCTCGTCTCGCGCCCGGTTGGCGATCAGCGCCTCGTAACGAGAGCCGTAGAGCATCGGGCGCAGGTTGTCGGACATCCCCCCGTCGACCGCCACGTAGGTCCGCACGCCCGGAATCTCCTTGACCGTCCCGACGGTGTAGGCCGTGATCCCGGCGTTGCCGACCAGCGAGCGGCCGGGTTCGACCAGGATCCGCGGCATCGCCTCGAAGACGCGGCGCACCCCCTCGACCTTGACGTCCACATACGAGGCGATCGAGGGCGGCTCATCGTCACTGGCATAGGCGATGCCGAGTCCGCCGCCGATGTTGAGCAGCCGGCACCACTCGGAATCGGCGATCGACGCGAGTGCCTCGATCGCCTTCGTGTAGGGCTCGAGTTCGAAGATCTGCGAACCGATGTGGGCGTGCAGCCCAACCAGGTTGAGGTTGCGGGCGGCGGCCACCTCAGTGATCGCCCGGGCGGCGAGCCCGTCCTCGAGACCGAAGCCGAACTTCGAGTCGAGTTGCCCGGTCTGGATATAGCTGTGGGTCGAGGGCTTGATTCCCGGAGTCACACGGATGAGCACGTCCTGTGGCTTGGAGAGCAGCGCGTCAAAGCGGGTGATCTCGTCGAACGAATCGAGCACTACGTGGCCGACCCCGGAGTCCGCCGCGTAGCGCAGCTCGGCCTCGCTCTTGTTGTTGCCGTGCAGGTAGATGCGGCCGGGGTTAAAGCCGGCGCGCAGCGCCGTGTGCAACTCGCCACCGGAGGCGACGTCCACGGAGAGGCCGGCATCGGCAAGCAGCCGGTAGAGCGCGGTAATCGGAGCCGCCTTGCTGGCGAAGAGGATCTCGAACTCCCCGCCGGAGAGCCGCTCCGCGAACGCGGAACGGTAGGCCTCGGCGCGGGCGCGAACATCGTCCTCCGCGTAGATGTAGGCGGGGCTCCCGAACTCCGCGACCAGCTCGACCACGTCGCACCCCCCCACCTCGAGGTGTCCATGCTCATTGGTCCGGGTTCCGATCGGGTACACGGGCGACCCCTCGAGGAAGGCGGTGGCCGGGAGCTGTTCGGCTGTGGCGCTGGTCTCGCTCACGCCCGGCATTGTGACGCGCCGCTCGCGGCAATCACGGTGACCTTCGCCCGCACGTTGATGCGAAGCACCTGTTCGGTCGCCTCGTAACTCCAGTCCCGCGGCGCCAGCGGCTCCCCGCCGACCGACAACTCACAGGGGACGAACGGTTGCCGCAGCGCGGCCATCGAAGCCTCGATCTCCCAGGTTCGCGAGCGCGTGGAATCAATCGCAAGGGTCCAGCGCCGGGCCTCGCCGGGCCGCTCGCTCGAGACCAGCCGGCCACCGTCGAACCGGGCCGAGCTGCTGCCGCGGGGGAAGGCGAGGACCCGGCGCGTGTCCGAGCGCTCCCCGCGGCTGACGACACCACGGGCGCCGCGCCCAATCTCTGCGAGCGTGTCGACGTCGGCGGGCAGCAGCGGGATCAGTGCCCCGGCGCGAACCAGCATCGGCAGGCGCTCCAGCGGCGCCGGCAGGGTCAGGCGGCGTCCCCCCGCCAGAGTCCGGGCGCGCCGCCGCAGCGTGAACTCGCCGGCGGCGGACCGATAGCCGACCGTCTCCCAGAAGTCGATCCAGCGTCCGCGCGGCAGGTAGAGCTGGCGCGAGCGCGCCCCCTCCTTGAGCACCGGCGCGACGAGCAGGTCCGGTCCGAACATCAGCTCCTCCTCACTGGAGGCGGCGATGGGATCGTTCGGGAAGATCAGCGAGAGCTGGCGGCTGAGCGGCATCCCGGTGCGCTGGTAGACGTCGGAGGCGGCCTGGATATACGGGTAGAGCTGGGTGCGCAACTTTGCGTAGCGCCGCCAGACCGGCAGCACATCGGGGTCCCAGACCTGCGATCGGCGGGAGCGATCGGAGAGCCCGAAGCCGTTTCGCTGGGTGCGCATGACGCCGTTGACGAGGCCGAACTCGAGCCAGCGGATGTTGAGCTCGTCGCTGGTGCGTGGGTTGACGAGGGCGTGGAAGCCGCCGATGTCGCTGCCCCAGTAGGCGATGCCCGAGAGCCCGGCCGATAGAGCCTGGTGAACCGCGGCGCAGAGCCCGTCCGAGCAGCTCCAGTCCTCGGTTGGGTCGCCGCCCCAGACGACCCGGGCGCACGGCTGCACACCATGGAAGCCGGAGCGGATGAAGACGGCGGGGGCCTGCTCGCCCGTCTGCTGGAACGAGCTGCAGTGGTAGAGGACCGGATAGCGGTTATGCATCTCGAGACCTCGGCGACCGTCCGCGAAGACCGCGTCAGTCGGCGTGTACTCACCGAAGTCCTCCATCCAGCCGTCGTAGCCGGCGTCGACCGCTTCGTCGAGGAGGCGGCCGAAGAACTCAGATCCACCCGGCGCCGTGAAGTCGACTTCCGAGACGAGCTCGTCTGCGGTGAACGGGTTGGAGAGCACGTAGGGCCCGCCACTGGAATCCCGGACCAGCCAGCCGTTGCGAGCCGCCTCGGCGTAGACGGGCTGGTAGGAGGTGCAGACGTGCGGGTTGAAATAGGTCGTCACCTTGTAGCCGAGCCGGTGGTGAAACGAGACGATCTCCCGCTCGGCGGCCGTGCGGCCGAGGTGCGCACCGCACGGCAGGTAGTGCGTGTAGGTCTGCGAAACCGTGACCGGTACGTCGTCGCGGCGAAAGCTCTTGGCCACGTCCTGCGGCATCTGCACCCAGGGACCGAAGATCCAAGGGGCCGGCCGGGGCTGGCGGCCGGCGAAGCTGGAGTAACGGCGCAGCGCGTCGGCGGGTTCGGGGCCGGCAAAGACATCGAAGCGCAGGCGATCGGATTCCGCCTCCGCGCGCCAGGCGCCCGCGAGGTCGCTGCCGAGTCGGAAGTAGGAACGCTCGGGCTGGTCGATCAACAGGCCGAAGCCGCGGCTGGTCACGGTCCACGGAATCGGGAAATTGGTCGCGGACGGTCCGGTCGGGAAGGTGAACTCCGGAATCAGATCCCGCAAGGGTGTTTCGCCTGCCCCCGAGGAGAATGGCCCCTCCTCGGCCCAGTTGAATACGCGTCGCCCACTCTGGTCGACCGCGTTCGAGCGCTCCCCGAAACCGAGGAAGCGCTCGGTCCCGCCGGTCTGGAAGGAGGCCCCGATGACGGTCTCCAGGCCTGCCAGCGGACCCGAATCCGGTGCAACCCGGGCGCCGACCCGGACCGACCCGGGCCGTAGCGGGTCGATCGACAGCTCGAGCCGGTGTCCGAGCGGATCGTTGGTCGCAAGCTCCAGCCGCAGGCCGTTGCCGCGGCGCTCGCTGGCGAGCACTCGCCGCGCCGAGAACCAGAGCGTCTCGACCTCGGCGGCTGCGTAGTAGCCGAGGAAGGCGTTATTGACCACCGGGATGCGGAGGTCATAGGAGTAGGAGATCGCTCCGTAGCGGCCGAGCGCGTCCTCCGGCTTCGGCGCTTCGGCGCCCCGGGTGCGCAGAACCTCGCCGTCGGCACGATCGGTGAAGTCAAGGCCGAAGGGCGCGTCGCGAACCTCGACGCTGAGCGGGCCCGAGCGTACCTCGAGGGCCCAGGCGCCTTCAGCTTGCGCCGCGCCGATAAAGCCAATCAAGGCGAGCGCGGCGCCAAGGCGGCGACAAGACCGCTCCGAACCCCGTCCCATTTAGTTGAGTGACCCCACGCAGATGACTATAAGAAGGTGTGATGGCCCGGGTCGAACTTCCATCGCCGCTGCCCGCCGACCGGCGCGGTCTTCATCACGGCCGGCCCTATGAGCTCTGGCTGCCGGCGAGCGCGCCCCCGTGGCCTGCGATGGTGATCCTCCACGGAGCCGGGTCCTGCAAGGAGAACCACGGCGACTTCGCCCGGGCCTGTCGAAGCAGCGGCTGGGCCGCGGTCGGCTACGACCAGCGGGGGCACGGAGCCTCAGAGGATGCGATGTCGCCCGGCGCCGTCGACGACGTGGCGGTGATGGCTCGCCTGCTCGGGTCGGTCGATGGCGTCGATCGCTCCCGGGTCTGCGTGAGGGGTTCGAGCATGGGCGGCTTCATGGCGATCCACGCCGCGGCGATCAGCCCGGATCTCGCCGGCGTGATCGCGATTTGCCCCGCTGGCGAGGAGCATCTGCGCCGCGGACTGCGCTCGGGAAAGTTCGAGATGCGGGTCGATGTCGACGCGCTCGATGCCTGGCTGGGGGAGCACGACCTGCGAGCCGCTGTCGAGGCGCTCGGCTCGAAGCCGCTGCTGCTGCTGCACGCCGACGGCGACGAGGAGATCCCCAGCGACTGGTCGCGAGAGCTCCACGAGCACAAGTCCGCAGCGCGCAAATTGATCATCCCGCCGGGCGGGCACCATCGCTCCCTACAGCACGACCAGGAGCTGCAGGGAGTCTCCCTGCAGTGGCTGGGAAAGGCGCTGAGCGCCAGATGACCCGGGCTAGGGAATGGCGCCCGGCAGCAGGCCGGTGCCGGCGAGTCCGGTTCCCGGTTCGCCCATCAGCGGCTGGCCGTTGATGCTGACGCCGAGGCTGTCGACCGTCTCGCCCAGGTCACGCCCGGTCAGGTTCTCGAGGGTCTGATCGACGACATCGGTCACCGGCTCCGTGACCGCGCCGAGCGAGGAATTGAGGCCGGTGACGTCGCTGAAGGTCCGGTCGAGCCCGCCGACGACACTCTGCACCGGATTGCCCCTGTCCGGCGCGGGCTCGCCACCGGGGATCGGGACGTTGTCAGCGGGTGTCACGACGGGTGGCGCACCCGGGCCCGACGGGACCGGCGTGCCGCCGGGCGTCACCGGCGGCGGCCCGCCCGTGCCGGAACCGGCAGGCGGCGCCGCAGCGATAATCACCGGCGCCGGCGCGACGGCGGCGGGTGCAGCCGCGAGCGCGACGGCGGCGGGTGCCGCGACAACCTCCGGCGCGTTGGCTGAAGCCTGCGTGAGGGTGACACTGTCCGTCCCGCCTCCTGCGCCTCCGGCCGGAAAGCCGTCAAAGGCCACGAGGGCGGTGAGCAGCGTGAACGAGACCAGCGCCGCGCCGAGGAGCGCGCCTGAGGCCCCGGTTCCCGCGATGTAGGTTCGTGCTGCCGTCATTCTCTATTCGCTTCTCGAAGGCGCGACCCTGGGTCGCGCGAACGTGCCGCGAAAGCGGTTTGGACTCCCAAGCCATCGGCAACCGCGCTGGGAACCTTTAGCAATGAAGCCGGGAAATCCGTGCCTAGACCTCCAAAAGGGGCCGGACCCCGTTCAGGTTGAATGGCTCGAGGTCGGCTAGAGGTAGCCGAGCGGATCGACGGCAGAGCCGTTGATGCGAACCTCGTAATGCAGGTGATCGCCGAAGCAGCTTCCGGTGCAGCCCACCAGGCCGATCGTCTCACCCTGGGAGACCGACTGGCCCGAGGACACATACTGGACCGACTGGTGGGCGTAACAGGTGGAGAGCCCGCCGCCGTGATCGATGCAGGTGTAGTTGCCGTAACCACCGTAGGGAGCGGCCAGCGAGACCGTTCCAGACGCCGAGGCGACGATCGGGTTGCCGGCGCCGAGGCCGATGTCGATGCCCTCATGCATGCGTCCCCAGCGCCAGCCGAAGGGTGAGGTGAGGACACCGTCGACGGGCCAGATCAGACCCTGCGAGGAGACGCTTGAGTCCGGGTTGGCTGCCGGTGGCGTTCCGTTGGTGGTGCTGGATGACTCCGAAAGCTGGGCCTCGATGTCGTCCTGAATCTCGGAGACGTCGCCTTCGAGGCGCTGAATCGTGCTCTCGACACGGTCGAGGACACCCTGGCGGGAGGCGCGCGCACCCTCCAGTTCCGCCTCGCGGGACTCAACCTCAGCCCGGGTCCGGATCAACTCCCGGCGCTTGGCCTCAAGCCTGGCCTTGGCGGCCTCGATCTGCTCGACGAGCCCGGCCTGGTCGGAGCGCAGGTCGCGCACCCGGCCGACGATCTCGTTGTCCTGGTCCTGAATCGTCTTCAGATACTCATAGCGCTCGACCAGGTCGTCGAAGCCGTCGGCCTGGAGAATCACCGTCAGGGCATCCGGCTCACCCTGCTTGTAGATGGCGATCAAGCGCTCCTCGAGCACCTCGATCGAGTCCTCGAGGCGGTGACGCAGCTTCTGCAGCCGCTCACGCGCCGCCTTCAGCTCGAGCTTGGTTTCGCGGAGATCCTCGATGACCACCGCCTCGCGCTGCTGCAGGACCGCGATCTGGCCCTCGAGCACGCTGATCTGCTCCGAGTACTCCGCGATCTCGTCGGTCAGCACCTCTTCGCGGTCCCGCTGCTCGGAGAGCTCTTGCTGCTTGTCGTCAAGCTGGCCCTCGAGATCCTGAGCCGTGGCGCCACCGCTCAAAGCGAGCAGGCAGGAGACGCCGAAGACCGCGGCCACCGCCAGGCGTGCAATGGAAAGCTTTGAATGACTCGTTCGCATCTGATCTGGTGCCTACGGGGTTAGCTGACGGGCTCGCGCTCCCTCAGCGCTGGGCCTCGAAGGCGGGCCGTTCGCCCCGGGAATCGTGGTTCCCCCGCTCCGTGTCGGAAAGCCAACGCGGACTCGGCGATAGAGCCGGGCCAGAGTAGCAACGGGCCCCCGGCTTGCTGGGTGTTCGCGCCCAGGGCGTGCAACGCCCTTTGCAGGGAAATCAGGCGTCGGCGACGCCTGGCTGATTGGTTTCGACCTGGAGCAGCTCCGGCGCCGCCTGCGCCTCCATCTGCAGGGTGGTGTGCTCGATGCCGTGGTCCTGGCCGAGCAGCGCCTCGAGCCGGCGTCTGACCTCGTCGCGGTCGGCGCCGTCCGCAACCACGACGTGGGCTGAAAGCGCCTCAAATCCGGAGGTGACGGTCCAGACGTGCAGGTCGTGCACGGCCCTGACTCCGTCCACCCGGCAGAGCTCCTGAGCAATCCCATCCGGGTCGAAGCCGGCGGGAGCCGCCTCCATCAGGACGTTGAAGGGCTCGCGGATCAACCGCACCGAGGAGGCGAGGATCAAGCCGGCGATCAGGAGCGACGCGACCGGGTCCGCCTGCTGCCAGCCGCTGATCAGCACGACGGCGCCGGCGACGACGACCCCGACCGAGCCGAGCGCGTCGGCGAAGGAGTGCCGCAACACGCCCTCGAGGTTGATGTTCCGATCGCGCTTGCCCCGCGCGAGCACCCAGGTGGCCGCGATGTTCCCGGTCAGCCCGATGACACCGAGTCCGATCACCGCCCAGCCCTCGATCGCGGGGGGATCGGAGAGCCGATCGATCGCCGAGATCACGATCACAACTGCTATCGCGATGAGGGTGAGGCCGTTGACGAGCGCCGCGATCACCTCCCCGCGCTGGAGGCCGAAGGTCCGGCGCGAGCTCGGCGGACGGGCGGCCAGCGTCACCGCCAGCAGTCCGACACCGATGGCGGCGACATCGGAGAGCAGGTGCCCGGCGTCCGCCAGCACCGCCAGCGAGCCCGTGATGAAACCGCCGATCGCCTCTGCGACCAACAGGCCGATATTGATCCAGAGCGCAATCCAGAAACGGCGGGTGGTGTCGGCCCGCCGGCCCGCCAGGTCATTGCCGGGCCCGGGCCGCGGCACTGCGTGGGCGTGGGTGTGGCCCATCAGCCGCCCCTCGACGCGGGAGCCAGCCACGCAGATTTGCGGTGGTCCTGAGTGCGTGGCTGGCGGCAGCCGAGGAGACAGCGCATTTTTCGAGGGTAGATCAGCCCGCCCCGGCGGTGCACGGCGGGCAGCTCGATTGACTGCTGCGGCTCAGCCTCAGGCGAGAGCCGGTGCCGGCGCGCCCTCGGCGCCACCGTTGCTCGACGCGGCGCTCGCCTTGGCCATGTCCTTCACCTGCTCGAGCGCTTCCTCGGCCGGGGTGCGCCGTTCGCGGTAGTCGGCCGCTTGCATACGGGCCACGACCAGTCGCTGAATCTCTGCCGTGCCCTCGAAGAGCTGGTAGATCTTGGCGTCGCGGAACCACTTCTCGAGCGGACACTCGGTCAGCTGGGCGTAGGGGCCGACGAGATCCATCAGCGTTTGTGTAGCCCACATCGTCACGTCGCCGCCCTTGAGCTTCGACATCGAGCCCTGGCCGCCGGTCATCGGCACGCCGGCGCGGCCCATCCACGACGCGCGCTGGATCAGCAGCCGGGCACTCTCGATCTCAGTGGCAACGTCCGCGAGCGTCTGCTGGATCTCCTGGCGCTCCAGCGGCGGCAGGCCTGCGGTCGAGCTCTCGTCCAGCCCTGAGAAGATCGGATCGACGTCGCCGCCCTGGTCGAGGTAGGCGAGAGTCCACTCGTAGGCGGCCTGGGCAATCCCGATCGCGGATGCGCCGACGACGGGGCGAGTCAACTCGAAGGTTGCGAGCGCGCCAGAGGCCTTGCCGGTGGAGTGACCTGACCGGGCCCGGTCGAGCTTCTTGTTGAGCTTGTCCATCCCGCCGAGCAGGTTCTCCGCGGGAATGCGGCAATCCTCAAGGATCACCTCGGCCGTGTGCGAGGCGCGGATGCCGAGCTTCGTCTCCTTGTTCCCCTGGCGCAGGCCGGGGGTGTCCTTGCCGACCACGAACGAAGCCTGGCCGCGATGGCCCAGCTCGGGGTCGACGGTGGCGATAATCACGTGGACGTCGGCGATGCCGCCGTTGGTGATGAAGACTTTGGTGCCGTTGAGCACCCACTCGTCGCCGTCGAGCTTGGCGGTCGTGCGCAGGGACTTGACGTCCGAGCCGGCCTGGGGCTCGGTGACGCCGTAGGCACCGAGCTTGACCTCGTCACCCATCCCGAAGCACTGCGGGACCCACTCGCCGATCTGCTCGGGCGTGCCTGAGGAGGCGATGCCGGCGGCCGCGAGCATCGACCCCGAGAGCGCGAGGGCGATTCCGGCGCACCCCCAGTGCGACTCCTCGGCGTAGATGACGTTGAACTGGCCGTCGGGGTCCGACATCAGCTTCGGAAGGAACTCGATCCCGTGCATGCCTTGCTGCCGGGCGATTTTCATGACGTCCCAGGGTGTGGACTCTTCGCGGTCGTGCTGAGCGGCGACCGGGCGAATGACCTGCTCGGAGAACTTGCGGCACTGAGCCTTGAACTCGAGAGCCTCGTCGCTGAGTCTGAAATCCATGCTCTGCGTCCCCTTCCTTCGGCGCTCGGGCGCCGTTGGCAGTCGCCGTCGCCCCGGATCGACCTAACCGCCGGCGGTTGATTGACTGGTCAGTCAACAAGCTTACCGCGCGGTCGGATACGTCGCCTGGGCCGCAAACGTCCGCGGAAGCTGCATCACCGTCGCTGTTCACTCACTAAGTTGTCCGGCCATGTTCGGCCGAATCCGATTCTTCTTCGCCGACCTGCGCTTCTGGTTTGCGCAACGCCTCCGGCGTGGAGGGCCGGCTTCTTCGCAGAAGCCCGGCAAAGCGACTCCGTCAGGCAAGGCCCCGGTGGCGGCGGACACCACCGTCCCGAGCCGGCTTCGATTCCCCAGGCCCCCACGTTCGTCGCTGCTTGCCTTCGGCGCCGGCCTGCTGATCGCCGGCGGCGGCGGCGCACTCTGGATCGCGCTCGACTCCGGTGACGGTTCGAGTTCGGCCAGTTCGGCGCCCGGTCCCGAGGTCGTGATTTTGAAGGGTGAGCCCGAGGATCCGCCCGAGCTCGGCTTTCCCGAGTTCGCCACCAAGAACACGACCCGCATTTCGGGCAGCGACGCGATCGCCAACTCGGTCGGCTCGGCACTTGCGGCGTTCCCGTCAACCGGCGCGGTCCTCGGTCCCGACGCCGTGACGATGGTCGCCGAAGACGATTGGGCGGCGGGCATCGCGGCCTCGTCCCTGGTCGCTGACCCGATTCACGCGCCGATCCTGGTCGGCCGCAGCGACGAAGTCCCCGGCCTCGTGCTCGATGCCCTGGTGGCATTGGCGCCGCCCGGGTCAGGGCGGACCGAGGATGACCAATTGTTCGCCGTCGGCGATGTCTCGGTGCCCGACGGCGTCCGCACCCGCCAGGCAGGTTCCGGCACCCCGGCCGAGATCGCAGCGGGCGTCGAAGAACTGCGCCGGCACCTGACCGGCGAGGACCCGGATCGCATCCTGCTCGTCTCCTCCGACGAGCCGGCCTACGCGATGCCGGCCGCCGCATGGGCGGCCCGCTCCGGGGACCCGGTCCTGTTCGTCAACCAGAACACGGTCCCCAAGGTGACGCTGGAGTTGCTCGAGGGCTACGAGAAGGCCGCCGTCTTCATGCTGGGGCCAGAGTCGGTGATCTCGAAGGAGGTAATCACCGACCTCGGTGAGGCGAAGATCTCCGCCGAACGGATCAGCGGCGAGGACCCGGTTCTGAACGCAATCGCCTTCGCTCGCTACGCCGGGCCGAGCGGATTCGGTTGGAACATCACCGATCCGGGCCATGGGCTCGTGATCGCAAACGCGGCACGCCCGGCTGACGCCGGAGCCGCGGCGGTGCTGTCGGCGGGCGGAAAGTGGGGGCCGCTGCTGCTGATCTCCGATCCGGAGGTTCTACCCACTGCTCTCGAGGGGTTCCTGCTCGACGTCAAGCCGGGCTTTGTCGCCGATCCGACCCGCGCGGTCTACAACCATTCCTGGATCATCGGCAACTCCGAGGCCGTGGGCGTCGATGTCCAAGCTCAGGTGGATGATCTGATCGAGCTCACAGAGGTACAGTCAGGAACGGGCCAGCCGACGATCGGCCCCGTTCCAGGAGTGCCGGAGGACGAGCCCGAGAGTGATGCCGATGCAGACGACGATGCGAAACCATGAGTGAGAGCGAGCGGCCGGATCGGCTTGCCCCAGGGCGCGCGGCTGCCGTGGAGGACATTCGAGCCCTTGCCGGACCCGCCACTCCCCACTTCTCTTTGCAGATCAGGAACCGGATCAAGCGCCTGATCGAGCCGCTTGCGGCCGGCGATCCCGTGCGAGTGGAGGGAGAGCGCCAGATCGCCCGGCTCGAGGAGTTGTCGAAGTTCAGCGGCGACCCGCGCGGTCCCGGCCCGGCCCCGCTCGACGAGCTTGCCGAGAGCGCAGACGATCTGGTCGCCCGCGAGGAGTCAACGCACTGAGCAAGAACGGCTCCGGGGCAGCCGTCGATCGCACCCTGGCGCTGATGCGCGAGCACGAACGCGACGCGGCTCAGGCAGCGACGCGGGGCTACCTCGATTTGCTCGAGGAGAGCGTCGAGTCGACGGGAGTTGCCCAGAACCTGATGGTCAGCCGATTCGTTCCACAGGTCTACGAACGCTGGTGGAGGCCGGCTCTGGGATGGCTCGCGAAGGGGCTCACCGGGCCGGGCATGGCCGAGGAGGTCAGAATCGCTCGCCTGCTGATGGGGCTGCGCGCAGGCGATTCGGTGCTCGATCTGGCCTGCGGCCCCGGGAACTTCTCGCGCGAGTTTGCTCGCATCGTCGGGGACCACGGGCTCGTTGTCGGCGTGGACGCGTCGGCGACGATGCTCGACCGCGCTCAGGTTGACCTGCGCAAGTCCGGCCTCGAAAACCTGGCGTTCGTCCGGGGTGACGGCAACCGCCTTCCTTTCGACGATGCGAGCTTCGATGCCGTTTGCTGCTTCGCCGCGCTCCACCTGATGGCCGAGCCCATGACCGTCCTCGACCAGCTGTCACGAGTGCTGCGGCCTGGCGGCCGGATCGCGGTGATGACTTCGGTGCGGCGCCAGGTGGCGGTGAAACCGCTGAAGCCCGTGATCGAACGGGCTAGCGGCATGCGGGTCTTCGAGGCTGATGAGATCGTGGCCGCGCTTTCGGATCGTGGGTTCAGCTCGATCCACCAGCGGCTCGCCGGGTTGGTCCAGTTCGTCGGCGGCCGCTCACCCGCCCCCGCGGGTTAGGCTGCCGCGGATGAGGGAGCTCGCAGCGGACGTCTGGCAGCTGAGTGGGTTTCCGCCCAACTCGATCAACATCTTCGTGATCGGCGACGTCCTGATCGACGCCTCCACCCGCTACGCCGGCGGGCGAATCCTGCGTCAGATCCGCGGCCGCCCGATCAAAGCGCACGCGCTCACGCACGCGCATCCCGACCACCAGGGGGCGAGCCACCGAGTCTGCACTGAGCTCGGCATTCCCTACTGGGTCGGGGCCGGTGACGCCGACGCGGCCGAGAACCCGAAGCTGATCGGCGAGCGCCAGCCCAACCACCCGCTAACGCAGCTGTTCGCGAAGACGATGACCGGGCCTGCCCACCCGGTCGACCGCAAACTTGCCGAAGGTGACGAGGTGGCCGGCTTTCAGGTCCTCGATGTCCCGGGGCACTCGGCCGGACACGTCGCCTTCTGGCGCGAGAGCGACCGCGTGCTCGTGGCCGGGGACGTCCTCAACAGCGCAAATCCGCTCACCGGAATTCCGGGCCTACGGCTGCCATACGACTTCTTCACGCCGGACCCGGCCCGCAACCGCGAGTCGGCCAGGCGGCTCGGAACGCTGGAGCCGTCAATGGTCCTGCTCGGCCACGGTCCGCCGATCCGCGACACGGCCAAGTTCGTCGCCTTCTGCGACGCGCTATAGCTGGCCAGGAGCGAGAAGGGCGCCCGAGTCGGGCGCCCTTCATCCACTCGCTCGCTACGCACAAGGCCGACTCAGTGACAGTCGTTGAGACCTGCGGCCTCGGCAGCCTGGTCGCTCTCTGCAAAGGCTTCATCGCTGTCAAGAAGCGACGGATCAGCCTCGAGTTCCTCGAGGTCCTCGCTGGGCGGCTTCCAGAAAGCTGGTGACCGCCTCGTCCTCCTGAGCGCCGGGGAGGGCCGCAATGCTCTCGAGGATGCCCTGGTAGACGGGGGCCAGGGCGTCGACGACGGCCGCATTTTCCGTGCCCTGCGGCAGGCCCTCGACCGCTGCCCGGGCCTCGTCCTCGGCCGCCGCGCAGATCTGGTTTGCCTGGGCGGTCAGATCGCCAGCGGCGCCTGTCGTGCCGGTTGCGGCGGTCGTCGACGAGGTGGTGGTGCTCGTCGAGGAGGTGGTCGTTATTTCGTCATCGCCGCCGCAGCCGGCGAAGATCAGGCCGACGGCGAGCAGCGACGTTGTCAGCAGTGCGATCGTGCGCATTTTTCGTCCATTTCTCGGGTTAGGAGTCGTCCGCACAGGAGGTGATCCCGAGTGCGGTGAATCGCTCGTTGACGTCGGCGAAGGGATTGTCGGCGTCCTCGAAACTCGACGGGTCGCCCGAGAGTTCGTCGAGAATCTCCTGGGCGTCGTCGAGAACACCGGTGACCTCGGACTCAACCTCGGCGGGGCCGCTGAGCGAGCGGATCTCGTCGATCTGACTCTGAATTCCGGGAATCACCGAATCCGCGAAGAAAGCGCTTGCCTCAGCCTCGCTGGGCTGGCCGCTCGAGAACGCCTCAGCCGCGGCCTCGTCAAGGTCCGCGTCTCCCTGATCGCAGATCTCGTTTGCCCGGGCGACGTACTGGTCCTCGCTGAGCTGCTCGCCCTCGGTGCCCGTCGTGCCGGTGGCGGCCGCAGTCGTGGTGGTGGTCGACGAGACGGTGGTGCCCTCGTCGTCGTCGCCACAGCCGGCGATCAGCAGCCCGGTGGCGCAGAGCGCGACCGCCAGGTGAGTCGTGAGTCCTGTCCTCATGCTTTCCTCCAGGTTGGACGCTGGCAGTGGGGTTGCGGGGCGGCGGGAAAGCTAGCGGATCCGGGCCCCGACTCTAGGTCGGCGTGTTGTCCAGCGAGCGCCAGAGGTAGAGGCAGGCGAGCGTGCGATGCGGGCGCCAGGCCTCGGCGACGGCCTCGAGCTCGGCGGGCGTCGGCAGCTCATCCCAGCCGTAGGCGAGCTGCGCGCCGCGGCGGATCCCGAGATCGCCGGTGGAGAGCACATCCGGGCGCCCGAGGTGGAACATCAGGAACATCTCGGCGGTCCAGCGACCGACTCCCTTGATCTGGGTCAGCTCCTCGATCACCTCGTCGTCCTCGAGCTCGGGCAGGCGCTCGAGGTCCAGCTCGCCGTCCACGACGTGCTCCGCCAGGTCGCGCGCAAACCCCACCTTCGACCAGGACAGACCGGCGTCTCGGAGCCGCTGCGGGTCGACGTCGAGCAGTTCGGCCGGGCGTTGGCGTCCGGCCGGAGAAGATCTCAGACACCCGCCCCCAGATCGTCGCCGCCGCCTTGGTAGAGAGCTGCTGGCCGACGATCGCACGGATCAGCGACTCATACGCGTCGGGCCGGCTGCCGCGTCGGTCGGTCTCCGGGTCGATCGGCCCCCCGGCGTCGATCAGCCTGCGCAGGACCGGGTCCGTGCGCAGGTGCTTATCGCCGGCCTCCATCCCGAGGGAACGTACCGGGCGGGCTGGCTGTGAACTCAGACGCGCCGAATGATCGTCCCGGTGCCCAGACCGCCGCCGCAGCACATGGTCACGAGGCCGAGCTCCTTGTCGGAGCGCTCGAGTTCGTGGAGCAGGGTCGTCACGAGGCGGGCCCCCGACGAGCCGAGCGGGTGACCGAGGGCGATCGCGCCGCCGTTGACGTTGACCTTGTCCATGTCCGGGTTGTGCTCGCGGCGCCAGGCGGCGACGACCGATGCGAAGGCCTCGTTGACCTCGATCAGGTCGAAGTCGTCGATGCCCATTGCGTTGCGGTCAAGCAGCTTCTGGGTCGCGGGGATGGGTCCGGTCAGCATGATCACCGGGTCGACCCCAACGGTCGTCTGGTCGACGATCTTCGCGCGTGCCTGCACCCCCAGGGCGTCAGCCTTCTCCCGGGTCATCAGCAACACGGCTGCGGCGCCGTCGGAGATCTGCGAGGAGTTGCCGGCGGTGATCGTGCCGTCCTCCTTGAAAACGGTCTTGAGCCCGGCCAAAGCCTCAACCGTCGTATCTGGCCGAATCCCCTGGTCGGTGGCGAATGTGTTTCCGTTGACCTGGATCGGGACGATCTCGCGCTCGAAGCGGCCCTCCTCGGTCGCCTTGGCCGCGAGCTGCTGGGAGCGGGCTCCGAGCTCGTCGAGCTCGGAGCGGGGGATCTCCCACTGGGCCGAGATCATCTCGGCGGAGATCCCCTGCGGGACGAGGTTGTACTTGGAGAGCAGCTCCGGCGAGTAGCCCATCCCGTGCTCGGCCATCACCGCGGCGCCGTCGGCGAAGGAGATGTGGCCCATGTGCTCGACGCCCGAGCCGATGACGACGTCGTGCACGCCCGAGGCGACGAGTGCGGCGCCGAAGTTGACGGCCTGCTGAGCCGAGCCGCACTGGCGGTCGATGGTGGTCGCCGGGGTCTCGACCGGGAAGCCCGCCTCGAGCCAGGCGTTGCGTCCGATGTTCATACCCTGCTCGCCGAACTGCTGGACGCAGCCGGTGACGACGTCCTCGACCTCTGCTGGATCGATTCCGGCACGCTCGATCAGTGCCGTGTAGGTCGCAGCCAGGAGATTCGAAGGGTGGGTGTCCTTGTAGTAGCCCTTCTCCTCGTGGCCACGGCCGATCGGTGTCCGCGCCGCCTCGACGATCACTACCTCGCGGCCCTGAAAGCCTCCGTTGCTTGCCATCTTCTTGCCTCCGCTCTTAAGAGAATGTCCTGGGAATCTGGTTTCGGGATCCAGGTTCGAGTCCGTCCTACCAAACAACTGACTGCCACGATACACCACCGATTGACTGGTCAGTCAATAACCTCACGCGGCGGTTCCCTACATGGATCCGTGATACATACCCCGCCCCATGACAAGTTCACAGGCCAACGGATACGCGCGCCCGGGCATCGTCGGCAGCGGCGCAATCGCGGCTGGGCTGGCCGCCACGGCAAGCGCCCTCGGCGAGGTTGTGCTGGTGGCGCGCAGCGACCAATCGGCCGACCGCGCCCGTTCAGCGGCTCGGTCTGCGGCCGAAAAGACCGATGGCCTGGAGCCCGATCGCATTGTCGTCACCACCGAAGCCGAAGCCCTGGCTGAGTGCGATCTGGTGGTCGAGGCCGTACGCGAGGACCTCGAGCTGAAGGGTGAACTGCTCGGCAAGCTCGGCCGCGACTGCCCCGGCGCCGACCTCGCGACGACGACCTCGTCGCTTTCGATCGCCGCACTCGCGCAGCGCAGCGGCCATCCCGAACGAGTCTTCGCCCTGCATCCGTTCAACCCGGTCACGCGTATGGACCTGATCGAGATCTGCCTGCCCGAGGGACTGCGGCCGGGGGTCGGCGAGCGGGCCCTGTCCTGGTGTGAGGCGCTGGGCAAGCGGGCGATTACGGTCCCCGATCAATCCGGTTTCGTCGTCAACCGCCTGCTTTTTCCCTACCTGTTCGATGCCGTTCGGCTGCTCGAGCGAAGCGGCATGGACCCCGCCGAGGTCGACGCCTGCATGACCCTCGGCGCCGGCCATCCGATGGGGCCGCTTGCTCTGCTCGATTTTGTCGGCCTCGATGTTGCCGAGGCGATCGGCGACGCCCTCTGCGCGGATTCCGGGGAACCGGGTCATCGGCCACCGGGCCGGATCGTGGAGCTGGTCGGCGAGGGAAAGCTCGGCCGCAAGAGCGGCCGCGGCTTCTTCCCCTACCCGAACGGCTCGAACTAGCGTCTGGGGGAGGTTCTAGAGCCGCTGCGGATCGTCGCTGCGGCGCAGCTCGACTGGCAGGGTGAAGTGGAAGGTCGAGCCCTCACCGAGTTCGGACTCCACCCAGATTCCGCCTCCGTGCGCCTCGACGATGCTCTTTGCTACAGCCAGGCCGATGCCGCTACCGGCACGCTCGCGGGTCGCCCGGGCCCGCCCGAAGAGATCGAAGACCCGGACCATGTCCTGCCCCGAGATGCCGACGCCGTTGTCGGTCACCGAGAAGTGCCAAACGCCCGGCTCGCGAACTGCTGCAACCTCGATCACCGGAGCGCGCGCGGCGTGGTACTTGACCGCGTTGGCGATCAGGTTCTGGAAGACCTGGTTGAGCTGGCCGCGGTTGGCGAGAACATTTGGGAGCTCCCCGACTGAGACCTGGGCGCCGGCCTCGTCGAGCTCGAGGTCGAGCGCCTCGAGGGTGGAACTAACGACCGATGCACAGTCAACCTCGACGACTTCGATCGCGTCGGCGCTGCGAGCGTAGGCGAGCAGGCCGTCAACCATCGCCTGCAGGCGCTCGACCCCGCGGCCTATCGCGCCAAGCGCGGCATCGACCTCGGGATCTCTGACGGCCAGCCGCTCCTCGAGCAGCTCGGCGTAGCCGGCGATCGACCGCAGGGGAGCGCCCAGATCGTGAGATGCCGCGGCGGCGAACTCAACCAGATCGCGGCGCTCCGAAGGCGTCGGCCCGGGCGTGCCCGCCTGTTCAGCGGCCGGCACTTGGGGAGGAGCGTAGGCGGCGAACGGCCTCGCCGAGCTCACCCCGGGAGTGCACGCCGAGCTTGCGGTACAGGCTCTTGGTGTGGCTGCGAACGGTCTCGGTGGAGAGCACGAGCTCATCGGCAACGTCGTCGGTGCTGAGACCCGACGAGAGCAGGTCGAGGACCTCCCACTCGCGGGCGGTCAGGGCGCTTCGCACCGGCCTCATCCCGCGACCTGCGGCGGGAGCATGGCGGATTTCCATGATCAGCTGGGCTGTGACGGCGGGCGTGACGGCGGGCTGGCCCTTGGCGACGCCGCGCAGCATCTCGGGCAGGCGCTCTGTGTCCACGTCCTTTGTGACGTACCCGGACGCACCTGCGCGAATGCCGAGCACGCCCAGATCGTCGTCGGCGCTGGTCGAGAGCATCACGATCTGGACCTCGGGGGCACGTTCGCGAATCTGCTTGGCCGCGGAGATCCCGTCGAGTTCCGGCATCACCACGTCCATCAGCACGAGTTCCGGCCGGTAGTGGACCGCGAGCTCGACGGCCTCACGGCCGTTGGCCGCGTCGGCAACGACGGTGAAGCCGGCCTCCTGGAGAGTGTCGCGGACGACGCGCCGGGCGAGCGGATCGTCGTCAGCGAGCAACACTCGCAGTGCGTCGCCGTTCTGGCGCTTTGCCGGCCGCCTCTGATCTGATCCATTGACGGTCATGTTTCTCACCCTCCCAGGGATCGGCATCCCCCCAAAAAACTTGAGCCCTTACCCCTAGCCTCGAGCCACCGGGCGGTTCAAGAGATTCTCGAAGCTCGCCGATGGTTCACTCGTAATGGGTTCCCCCCAGGCATCGCAACGCCCCGACACGTCAGCCCCAGAGGGTGCTGATCGCTGACGATGATGCGCTCGCCCGCCGGGCGATCAGGAGCACGCTCGACGGACACCCCAGATATGAGATCTGCGCTGAAGCGGCCTCCGGGATCAGCGCGATCAGCCTCGCCTCGACCCGCCGCCCTGATCTGATCGTGATGGACGTTGTCATGCCCGAGCTCGACGGGATCGCCGCGACGCGCCGAATCCTGCGGGCGATGCCGCACGCGAAGGTGATCGTCTTCTCGGCGACCACAGACGAGGACCTGGCGCTGCTCGCACTGCGAGCGGGGGCAACGGGCTATCTGACGAAGGGCACCGACCTCGCCGCGTTGCCGCGGGTACTGGATCGCGTCAGCCTCGGCGAAGCCGCAATCCCGCGGTCTCTCGCTACACGCCTCGTCCAGCAGCTCCGCCTTGGCCCCGACGCCGGAGACGGCGTCCGCCCCGTGCGCAGCGAGCTGACCGCCCGCGAGTGGGAGGTACTGGACCTACTCTGCGCCGACCGCTCGACTGCGGAGATCGCCGAGGAGCTCGAGATGTCGGTCGAGACCGTCCGCAGCCACGTCAAGCACATCCTCCGCAAACTCGAGGTCCACTCGAGAGCCGAGGCGATCAGGACGGCGGAGAGCCTGCGCTCACCAGTGCTGCGGACACCGTACAACGGCAATCGGTAGGCGTCGGCGCCGGAAAGTCGCGGCGGTGCCCGGCCGGCCTCCGTACCGGCCGAGCGCCGCTCGCGACGAATGTGGTCCGCAACCCTGTTGACCGTCTGCCTTCGATGCTGGGAGGGGGGATCCAGCACCGGGAGTGCAGTGGTCCGGCGGAGCCACGGCTGGAGGGACATACCCGCTCGGCGCAGTCCCTCTTTACGCAAGTGGCATGATCGCGCTCCCGGGGCGGGCGCTGCGGGTGAACCTCCGCGCTGCCGAGGGTTAGGTTTCTACCCGTGCGAGCGGCAGTCCTAGCTGACCGTCTTGCGAGCGCCGGCCTTGCCCTTGCGCTTGCGTGGCGCCGCGCCCGGCTCCTCGTGGCGGCCACAGAGATCCCAGACCACGTCGGCCTCGGAGACTCCCTGGCGCTGGGCGTGTGCGGCCACCTCACTCCAGGGCAGTGCCGCCTCCGGCAGATCGTCCCAGCGCGCCAGTTCAAACGCTTCGAGCGAACGCTGCAGCGCCGGGACCTGGGTGCTCCTCGGAGCGCAGCAGCGCCTTCAGTATCTCAAGCTGCTTATCGGTGAGCCGAACAACCCACACTGCGCTTCCCTCCGATTGAGTTCGCTGGAAGCTAGTCTCGGCCCCGGACGGACCAAGCCGCCCCGCGAGCGGGAGCAAGATCACCAGATCTCCGTGCCGCGGGGCTGATCTAGCCCGGGCGGGGAGGCGGGGCCTGCGTCTACTTGTTCGGGGGGCTTATCCGTACGGCGATGATCCGGTTCTCCCGCACCGACTCGACCCTGATCCGATAGCCGTCGGCGTTGACCGTGTCGCCCCGCTTCGGCAGGCGGCCGAGCTCTGAGAAGACGTAGCCGCCGACCGAGTTGAACGCGTCGGTGTCAACCGGCAGCTTGATGCCGGCATCCTCGAGGTCGCCCAGCGAAACGTGGCCGCGCACGTACCAGGCCCCGTCCGTGAGCCGGCGTATCTCGTCGGCCCGCGGATCGGTCTCGTCCTCGATCTCGCCGACGACCTCTTCGAGTACGTCCTCGACGGTCACGATCCCGACCGTGCGCCCGTACTCGTCGGCGACGATCCCGATCGAACTGCGCTGGCGCTGCAACTCGGCCAGCAGGTCATCGAGCGGCTTCGTCTCGGGGAAGACGGGCGCCTCGCGAATTGCTGGGTCGATCGAAGCCTCGGGTCCGACGTCCATGTACAGACGCGCGAGGCTGTTGTTGTGAACGACGCCGCGAACTCGGTCGGGGTTGTCGTCCTCGATCACCAGCAATCGCGTGTGGCCGGAGGAGATGCAGCGGCGCAGCGCAGTGTGGACGTCCTCGTCCGCGTCCACCGTGACCACCGCCGGGACAGGTGTCATCACCTCGCGCGCCTGCTGCTCGTGGAAGTGGAAGACGCCGGTCAGCATCGTCGCCTCACCGGGATCGAGCGAACCGCCGACCTGGGACTGGGCGATGATCGCCTTGAGGTCGTCCGAGGTGTGCTGCTCGGCGATGTCGCTGGGGTTGACGCCGAACAGCCGCAGGATCGCATTCGATGCCGCGGTCAGGACGGTGACGAACGGCAGGGTGAGGACGCGGAAGGCGCCGACCAGCGGCGCCAGCACGCGTGCGGTCGGCTCCGCACGCGAGATGGCGAGGATCTTGGGCACCTGCTCGCCGACGCTGATATGCAGCGCCGTCGCGATCGTGAAGGCGAGCGCGAAGGCGATCGCCACGGAAAGCCCGTGTGAGAACACCTCTCCAAAGAGAGGCTCGAGCAGAACGGCGAGCGCCGGCTCGCCGAGGAAGCCGATGCCGATCGAGGCCATCGTGATCCCGACCTGGCAGGCGGACAGGTACTCGTCGATGTGATCGAGCTGGTGGAGCACGCGATCCGCTCCGCGGGCACCATCCTTGTGCAGCCCTTCGAGCCGCCCGCGCCGAGCCCGAACGAGCGCAAATTCAGCAGCGACAAAGAGGCCGTTGATCGCGATCAACAGCAGCAGCGCGACCAGCGCAACGGCTGTCATCGCGGGGCGCCCCGGCGGGCCGGGCTACTTCGAGGGTCGTCGTCGTCCATCGGCGACGAGCGAAGGCTAACAGGAGGGGCGGCTACTAGGGATGAATTCTTGGTCCGACGATTTCCCGCGGCACCTTGTGCTTGAACCCGGCCGGCGGCGCCGGCAGCCCGAAATCAGGGGCACGGCGCACGAGCCGAGCCGCGGCACGCTCGCAAACCGCGGAGATGGTCAGCGAAGGGTTGACTCCGAGGCTCGACGGAATCGCCGAAGAGTCCATGCAGAAGAGCCCCTCGTTGCCGAAGACCTCGCAGCCGTCGTCAGTGACGCCGTCGGCAACCGAATCGCCCATGCGGCAGCCGCCGAGCGGATGTGAGGCGTAGGAGCCCTGGGTCTCGGTCAGCTTCATGAACCTGCCGAGGCCGCGCCGCTCGGCGATCTGGCGGATCGCCGTGTCGGCCTGCTCGCGGATCCGCGCCGACTGCTCGGAGAAGATGTAGTTGAACAACCCGATCCCGATCGGCCCCCCGTTGGGCTGAACATGGTTGTTGCCGGTCGGCGACGGGACCGGCAGGAACTCGCCGTCGTGGGTGTCCTCGACCATGGCGAGGATCTCGATCCGCCGGTTCCAGGCGGAGATCGCCTTCTTCTTCTCGCGGCCCCACCAGGAGGGCTCACCGCCTCCACGGCCATCGTCGTAGAGGAAGTTGGTCAGCTGCGACAGCAGGATCTCCTGCAGGTTGAAACGCGCGCCGTCGTGCTCGTTGCCGCGCTTGCCCACCCAGAAGTCGTAGGTCATCGTCGTGATCGGCTTTCCCTTATGGAAGTCGTGATAGCCGGGTAGGTCGAGCACCCGGCGTACCGCCTTCTCGTTCATCTCGATCGCCGCCACGTGGTCACCGTTGACGCCGAGATGGCGGCCGAGGTGGGGTGACGCCGAGTAGAGGCCCCCGAGCGTTCGCGAGCGCATCAGGATCGGAGCGCTGCCCATCGCCCCGGCCGCGATGATCAGCACCTTGCACTCGATCTCCACCGGCCCGGCCGAGCCCTTCGTGTCCGGGTTGACCTTGTGGCCGAGCAGCCGCCAGCGGTAGGGCCGTGAGTTCGAGACCGCGACGCTCTCGGCCTCGACGAGCGGGCGCACCTCGACTCCCGGCCCTCTCCGCCGAGGCGAGGTAGTTGGTGATCACCGAGTTCTTGGCGCCGAAGACGCAGCCGGTGTAACACCACTTTGCGTCGACGCAGCGGTCGAAGTCGATCGCCACCGGAACGCGGTCGCAGGTGTATCCCGACTCCTTCAGCATCGCCGCCCAGACGCCGCCGGACTTCGAAACCTCGTTCCAGGACGGCTGGCGGACACGCAGCGCGGCCTCGACGCGCGAGTAATAGCGATCGAGCGACGCTCGGCTCAGCTCCGCCGGCCAGAGCCGCCTGCGCGGACCGTCGGACGGGTGGCGGTCGGTGCGCTCGAATGTCTCGCTCGGAGATCGCAGCGATGCGGCCAGGTAGAGGTTGGAGCCGCCGCCGACGAGGTTGCCGACCACGATCTGAGCGCCCTGCCCCTGGATCAGGCTGTAGACGTCGGAGAGGTGCTCGGCGTCCATCGACTGGCGGAAGTCGTGATGCCCCATGCGCTTCCCGCGTTCGAGTACGACGATGCTCGGCTTCTGGCCCGCTGCTTTGTAGAGCTCAGCCAACCGCCAGGCGGCGATCGAGCCGCCGAAGCCGGAACCGACGATGCAGACGTCCACGCGTTCGGCCATCAGTCGAGGTACCCCTTGAGGGTGCGACCCCGGTTGAGAACGCGGTTGTAGGAGAAGTCCTCGTAGCCGTGCGGCGCGATGCCCGGGTGGCCCATGACCTGATAACCGGCCGAGCTGCGCGGCGTCCCCGGGCGTCCGACGGCGTTGCGGATGTTGCCGGCCGCGCAGAAGGCCGTGAAAGAGATCGCCGCGGCAGCCTCCCAGAGGACGCGCAGTGGGTTCGTAAAGGCGAGGCCGGCGATGCATGCCGCCTCGCGCCCGTCGTAGTCCAGGTCCAGAAACTGTCCTCCCTGCGACACAGAAAAGGCCTCGAGCGTGGCCAGAAACGGCATCTCGAGCACGCTGAAGCCAAGCTTCGGATCACGGGCCAGGCGCAGGGAGTCAGTGAAGACGGCGCCGTGCTCGCGATCCACTCCGGCGATCGCCTGGGGGTGGATGGGATTGCCGAGTTCGGTGAGCAGCTCCGGCACGGGCCTGCCAGGGATGATCGTGTCGAAGAAGGCCTGCAGGGTGCCGTCGATCAGGTTCGCGCTCTGCGCCACCGCCGGTTCGGGAAAGCTCATCCGAGCGGCCACGGGGACGGCTGCGAGCACGGCGGCGCCGAGCCAGAGGCTTCCCCCCTGGCGCATCAACTCACGTCTCGAGAGCGCGCGGTCTGCTGAATCTCCGCCGGTCCCGCTTGGTCCTAGTCCTGCCATCGCCCGAAGCGACGCTAGCAATCCGCCGCCGAGGAGGCAAGCGACGGCGGTCCCGCCGGCGGGTTAATGAGGTGGGTCGTTGCGAGCACCGAATCGCTACCGTGATCCGCAGTCTGATGGCCGCCACGCTCATGAGACAGCCGTTGGCAAGAGGCGCGCTGGTCGTCGGGGCGACTTTCGCTGCACTCTGCCCCGCGGGCGCCTCGGCGCAGATGACCCCCCAGCCGTTCGCGTCCTACGACGGCTCGAATCCCTTCATCTGCGAACTGCAGGACGTTGGCACGGGCACCGATTTCCCCCACCCCGATGCAGACCCCTTCTGTGTCAGGTTCGACAAGACGAGCCAGAACCTGAGCGGGTTCGGGATCGTCGACTTCGCCGTTCAGGAGCCGGCGCGCCTCGCGGCGGCGGGACCGAAGTGCTTCTACTACCAGCAGGACGAATGGACCGGTTCGATCCAGCCAGGGCGCCGACCCCGAGCTCTGGCACTGGAAGGGCCGCTACTGGTTCGACAAGGCCCGCGGGCTCGGCGGAGTCAGCGTGCGCGATTTTCGCCTCGGCGGCGTGCCGCTGAGCGCCGCCCCCTATGTGCCGGATCAGTACAAGCCCTACTTCGACGAGGCGGGCGGAGGCGGCGTCCAGGTGCAGCAGCCGTACGAACCTGGGCTCGGCTGCCAGGCGATGGTGGACACGCCCGAGGAACGCGCTCAAATCTTCAAGAACGAAACGAAGATCAACGACTGCATCGAGCCCGGCGGGGGGATCGGCGCACGGCGGATCGGAGCCGTCAAGCTCGGGGCGGGCAGGGACGCGGTGCGCGCGACGCTCGGTGAGCCCCAGGCATCGAAGAGGAGGGCGGACACGTGGTGCGTGACCGGCGGCGAGTACCTGCAGGTTGTCTTCCGCGGGGAGCCCGGAGCGGCGGTCTTGATTCGGACGACCGTGCCGGGACAGACGTTGGACGGAATCGGCGTCGGAACCGCCGCCAAACGTGCACAGCGCAAGCTTGGGCTCAGGCGCCCGTTCCGAGTCGGGCGCACCCGTGTGTTCGAAACACGGAGAAGGCCGGGCGCGATGATCCTCGTTGGAATCCGGTCGGGAAGGGTTGCCTGGCTGGCCGTGGCCGACAGGTCGGCCGTCGGCAATGGAGCGCGCCTGCGGCGCGCAGTCGCCACAGCCGGCTAGAGATCGAACGTGCAGGATCGTGCACCTCCTCGGAGGCACAGTCCCGCGCTCTCGGGCCGCAGGCCGATGCTTGCTAGCTTCGCGGTTGTGAGCGGTGAACTTGACCAGAACAGAGCTCCGTACCTGGAGGCGCTCGTCGCCTACGCCGCTCGCAACCCCGGTCGCTTCCACATCCCTGGTCACAAGGGCGGGCCGGCCGCCGACCCGGCTCTCGTCGACGCCTTCGGGCTCGCCGCCTTCGACCACGACATCCCGGCGCTGATCCACGGAATCGATGTCGGCGAGGAGCCGACGCCGTTCCAGCAGGCCCAGGCGCTTGCAGCCGACGCTTGGGGGGCTCGGCGCAGCTGGTTTCTGCTCAACGGTGCCTCGCAGGGCAACCTGACTCTCTGCATGGCGGTGCGCCAGTCGGGACGCAAGGTGGTGATGCAGCGCAACGTTCACTCGAGCGCGATCGACGGCCTGATCATCGCGGGCCTCGAACCGACCTTCGCAGCGCCTGAACTCGACCCAGAGCTCGGTCTAGCCCACTGCCTGACGCCCGAGACGCTCGCGGAGGCGATCGAGCGGGCCGGGGATCCCGTCGCCGCCTTCGTTCTCTCGCCGACCTACTTCGGCGCCGTCGCCGACGTCGCCGCACTGGCCGAGGTCGCCCACGGTCGCGGCGTGCCGCTGATCGTCGACGAGGCCTGGGGCGCACACCTGCACTTCAGTGACAAGCTGCCGCCGAGCGCGCTGGATCGAGGCGCCGATGCGGTCGTCTCATCGACCCACAAGATCGTCGGCAGCTTCACCCAGTCGGCGATCCTCCATCTCGGCGCCGGCGACGTACTCGACGAGAACCTGGTCGACCGCGCGGTCACGCTGACCGAATCGACCAGCCCGAGTTCGCTGCTCGGCGGCTCCCTCGACGGCGCCCGCCGCCTGGCCGCGACACGCGGTGCCGAGCTGCTCGGCCGAATCGTCGACGACCTCGAGGACGTTCGCGAGCGGGTGCGCAGGATCCCCGGCCTCGATGTACTCGACGAGCGGCTGGCCGGACGCGAGAGCGTGCTCGACTGGGACCCGCTTCGCCTCGCCATCGATGTGCGCGGAACCGGCGCCACCGGGCATCGCATCTCTGAACTGATGCGAGAGCTGGACGACCTCAACGTCGAGCTGGCTTCGGAGAACGTGGTGGTTGCCTGCTTCGGAATGGCCGAGGACGCCGAGCGCAGCTCGGAGCGCCTGCTCACGGCGTTGCGTCACGCGGTCGACGCGGTCGGTGCCTCCCCGGACGGCCAGGGCACTCAGTTCGCGCCGCCGCCGCTCTGGGGGCCGCTGGAGATGGCGCCACGCGACGCCTTCGTCGCGGACCACGAGGCCGTCCCGTTCGACGAGGCCGAGGGCCGCATCGCAGCGGAGTCGCTGGCCGCCTATCCGCCCGGAATCCCGAACGTGCTGCCAGGGGAACTGCTGACGTCGGAGACGCTCGACTACATCCGAGAGGCGCTCGCCCACGGCGACCTCGTTCGCGGGGCTGTAGACCGGACCTTGCGAACCATTCGCGTCGTTGCGTAGCCCTAACCGCATGTAAGTTGCCGCATCAAGACGTTGGTCCACGAACCGAAGGGGAGAGAAGTGAACGACCGGGAGATCCTCAACGAGAAGCAGGCCGAGCTCTGCGAAAGCAGCGAGACGGACTACTCGGACCTGAAGGCCTTCTTCATCAACTGCACGCTCAAGCGCAGCCCAGAGCTTTCCCACACGCAGGGGCTGATGGACATCTCGATGGAGATCATGCGCCGCAACGGCGTCTCGGTCGACTGCATCCGCGCGATCGATCACGAGATCGCCACCGGCGTCTGGCCTGACATGACCGAGCACGGCTGGCAAGCCGACGAGTGGCCCGCGATCTTCACGCGCGTGATGGAAGCCGACATCTTGGTCCTCGGCATGGCGATCTGGCTTGGTGAGAAGACCTCGGTCGCGACCCAGATCATCGAACGCCTCTACGGCAATTCCCACCTGCTCAACGACGAAGGCCAGTACGCCTACTACGGGCGCGTCGGCGGCTGCTTCGTCACCGGCAACGAGGACGGTGTCAAGCACTGCGCGATGAACACCCTCTACTCGCTTCAGCACCTCGGCTACGTGATCCCGCCGCAGGCCGACGCCGGCTGGATCGGAGCAGCGGGACCCGGACCCTCCTATCTGGACGAGGGCTCGGGCGGCCCGGAGAACGACTTCACCAACCGCAACACGACCTTTGCGACCTGGAACATGCTGCACCTGGCGCGGATGCTCAAGGATGCCGGAGGGATTCCCGTCCACGGCAACCAGCGCACCGCCTGGGACGCCGGCTGTCGCTTCGACTTCCCGAACCCCGAGCACAGGTAGCGACCATGCCCGCCGAAACCGGCGACAAGGGCCTCAAGAAGAACGCGATCGGCTTCTGGGACGGCCTCTCGATCGGGCTTGCCTCGACCGCGCCTGCCTACTCGCTGGCGGCGGTGATCGGGTCAATCGTCGTCGCCACCGGGATCCACTCCCCCGGCGTGCTGCTGCTCTCGTTCGTGCCCATGTTCTTCATCGCCGCGGCCTTCTACTGGATGAACCGCGTCGACACGGACTGCGGCACCACCTTCTCCTGGGTGACGCGCGCGCTCGGCCCTTACTGGGGATTCATGGGCGGCTGGGCGATCTGCACGACGGGGATCCTCGTGGTCGGCTCGCTCGCCGACGTCTCGGCGTTCTACCTCTACGACCTGCTCGGGCTGGACGAGCTCAAAAAGGAACGCGCCGCGGTCGTCGGGCTGGCCGTGGTGATGATCATCGTGATGACCACGATCTGTGTGATCGGCACCGAGATCTCGGCGCGGCTGCAACGGGTGCTGACCCTCGGGCAGGTGGGAATCCTGATGCTGTTCGCGGTCGTCGCCTTCATCAGGCTGGCGATCGGCGACGCTCCGCCCACGTCAGTCGATCCCGAGCCGAGCTGGCTCTCGCCCTTCGGCGTCGAGTACTCGGGGATCCTCTCCGGGGTCCTCTTAGCCGTCTTCATCTACTGGGGGTGGGAGAGCGCGGTCAACCTCTCCGAGGAGAGCGAGGACTCGTCCCGCGCCCCCGGGCTGGCGGGGCTGGCGAGCACGCTGATCCTGCTTGTCACCTACGTCGCCGTCGCGGTTGCGCTGGTAGCGACCGCGGGACTCGATCGCATTGCGAGGTTCGATGACAACGCCGGTGTGCTCGGCAAGGTCGCCGAGGACGTGCTCGGGCCACTGGCGTTCCTGGTCGTGGTGGCGGTGATCGTCTCGGGGATCTCCTCGGCGCAGACAACGATCCTGCCCGGGTCGCGAACGTCGCTGTCGATGGCGACGACGGGGGCTCTGCCGAAGGTCTTCGCCCGCATCCATCCCCGCTTTCTGACCCCCGATTTCGGCACGATCACAGTCGGCGTGCTCGGGGTGATCTGGTACGTCGGCGCCAGCATCGTCTCCGAGAACTTCCTCTACGACTCGCTCTCGGCGCTATCGCTGATGATTGCCTTCTACTACGGGCTCACGGGGATCGCCTGCGCAATCTACTGGCGAAAGGAGCTGCTGCACTCGGTCAAGAACCTGCTCTTGATCGGCGTCGCTCCGCTGATCGGCGCCGGCATGCTCGGCTACCTGCTGGTCGAATCGGCTCGCCAGCTGGCCGACCCCGGCGACTCCTACAGCGGCGATTCCATCTTCGGGCTGGGGATCCCGCTGGCGATCGCGATCTTCTTCACCGGGCTCGGGTTTATCGTGATGGTGATCCGCCGCTTTCAGGGCGGGGAGGCGACGGCGTTCTTCAAGCAGCGCCACGCCTTCGAGGCCGTGCCGCACGAGGTGGCCGTGGCTGGCGGCAAGGTCGAGGCAATCGGAGTTGCAGAGGAGGACGTCTGATGGGATCGCTGGTTGTCGGCTTCGACGGCACAGAGTGCAGCCTGCAGGCGCTCGAGAGCGCGATCGAGTTCGCGAAGGGACTTGGGGATTCCGTCGTGATCGTCTTCGGCTACGAGCCGGGCAGTTACGGCGAGGAGCACTCCGCCCATCGAGACGCCGTGCGCGAGGTCGCGGAGGAAATCACCGCCAAGGGGCTGGAGCTGGCCCGGGCGGCCGACGTGCCGGCCGAGGTGGACCTGATTGCAGAGCGGCCAGTCGACGCGCTGATCTCGGCCGCGGAGCGCCGCGGAGCGCGGGCGATCGTGGTCGGCAGCTACGGAGAGGCTCCGCTGAGGGGGGCGATCCTCGGCTCGACGCCACACAAGCTGCTGCAGCTCTCGCCGCTGCCGGTGATCTGCGTGCCGATGCCTGAGGGCGCGGACGAGCCGGACCAGGCGCCTCAATAGAGTTTCGCCCGTGAGTCACTTCGCCACGCTCGCCGAGTTGCCGATCGCTGTCGAGTCCTACGAGCTCGAGGGAATGGATCGCGAGTACGGCTCGTTCACACGGCCCTCGACGATAATCCACCTCCACGGGGGTGGCCAGGAGGGGCTCGGGGAGGACGTCGTTTACGACGCGCTCGACCAGATCGCCCACCGCGACCGCGGAACGATCCACGACCTGACGGCGCCGACCACGCTCGGCGAGTTCTGCGAGCTGGTCTCCGGTCTCGACTTCTTCGGCGGCGAGCCCCCGCTGATGGAGGCCTCCGCCCACTACCGCCGCTGGGCGTATGAGTCAGCGGCCCTCGACCTCGCGCTGCGGCAGAGCGAGACCTCGCTGCACGAGGCGCTCGAGCTGGAGCCGCAGCCCGTCAGCTTCGTCTGCTCGACCCGGCTGGGCTCGTTCGGCGAGCACGCGGAGGCCTCAAACACCGAGCCGCTGCGAAAGCGGCTGGCAAAGCACCCGAGCCTGCGCTTCAAGCTCGACCCGGAGAATGACTGGACGGCGGAGCTGATCGCCGAGATCTCAGAGATTGCCGGCGTGGACGTGCTCGACCTCAAGGGCCTCTACCGGGGCACTCCGGTCGACGTCGATACCGACCCCGAGCTCTACGCGGCTGCCGCCACGGCGTTCCCCGGGGCGTATCTGGAAGACCCCGATATCAACGACGAGACCCGCTCGGTGCTCGAGCCACACATGGACCGCGTCACCTGGGACGCCAACCTGCACTCGCTCGCCGACGTCACCGGGCTCGATTACACGCCGAAGGCGATCAACTCGAAGCCGTCGCGGTTCGGCTCGATCGAGGAGCTGCTCTCGATCTACGAGCACTGCCAGCGCGAGGGAATCAAGATCTACGGCGGCGGTCAGGGCGAACTCGGCGTCGGCCGCGGCCAGCTCCAGTATTTGGCGTCGCTGTTTCACCCCGACACTCCGAACGACATCGCGCCGTCGGGTTACAACGACCCCGCTGTCCCGGACGGCTTGCCGGACAGCCCACTGGAGCCCGCGCCGTCCACGACGGGCTTTCGCTGGGGCTGAGACGGTTAGGCGTCCCGGACGCCTACTTCGGGCGGCCGAATTCGTTGCGTTCGCTACGGTGGGCTGACACCCGACGAAAGGAATCCAGTGGCCGGCAAGACCTTCGCAGAAGCGCTCAACGACCAGATCTCGAACGAGTTCGCGGCTTCGCAGCAGTATGTCGGCGCCGCAGTCCACTACGACTCGGAGACCTTTCCGCGCCTGGCCGCGTTCTTCTACCGGCAGGCCGCCGAGGAGCGCGACCACGCGATGATGATGGTGCAGTTCCTGCTCGATGTCGACGAGGATGTCCTGATCCCCGACATCCCCGCGATGCAGACCCGCTACGACGATTCGGCGGCCCCGCTCAGAATGGCGCTCGAGCAGGAGCGCCGCGTGGCGGAGGAGATCAACGCGCTCTTCGAGCTGGCACGGGAGACAAAGGACTACCGCGCCGAGCAGTTCATGCAGTGGTTCGTCAAGGAGCAGGTTGAGGAGGTCGCGCTGATGCAGGACCTGCTCAACGTGATCGAGCACGCCGGCGACAACCTGCTGCTGGTCGAGGACTACATCGCCAGGGAGAATCCCGGCGCGGCCGGCGAGGATCCGACGGCACCCCCGCCCGCCGGCGGCTGATCGCGGGCGCATTGGTGCGGCCACCGCGGCTGTGATCGGTCATCATCCGCAGTGGTGGCGGGGACGGTTTCGAGATTGCTATGCGCCTTGACCGCGGCAGCCGCGCTCGTCGCGCTTGCGGCCGCACCTGCGCTGGCTGTCGGCAAGAAGGGGCCAGGGCCGACGCGAACCAACAAGCGGCCGGGCGCGTTCATTCCCGTTCCGGAGTCGATCCCGCACGCGACCGGCGCCTACGTCGACCGCCGCCTGATCCCGAACCTACGCTGGATCACCTCCAGGTTCGACGTTTACGTCCTGGAGGGGTTCGCCGGCGAGCTCGAGGACGGGACCACCGTCGGCTGCCCGGACTGCCACGTCGGCACCTCCGAGCACAAGATCGGCCTCGCCGTCGACCTCGCGCCGCTCTGGTTCGCGGTGATGCCGTACACGCACGGCTTCGGCTACGACGAGCCCTGCGACCACCACTGGCGTGACACCACCCGGCTCGCCGCCTGGGCGGAGCCGACCCAGGGAGCGCCGCGAGCGCCGTTCCGCTGGGTCGGCTATACGGGGGACTACCGGCACGGCTGCGGCGACCACCTCCACCTCTCGTGGAGCCATGATCCGGCCTACCGCGCCTACGTACCCTCCGCCTCGGTAGAGGTGTTCAAGGTTCGGCGGGCTCCCGCGTCACCCTGAGGCGCCCACCGCGGCGTCAGCCGGCGCCACGAGGTCCCTGTTCTCCGGCACGAACTTGCTGGCGGTGAACGTGGCCCCCTGCGGGTCGGTGATCACCGTCATCCGCACCCACGGCATGTCGGTCGGGGGCATCAGGACCGCGCCACCGAGCTCCGCCGCCCTCTCGGCAGCGGCGTCTGCGTCATCGACCGCAAAGGTGATTCCCCAGTGCGGCGGGGTGTCGGGCTGATCCTCGCCGATCGGGGCGAGGGAGGCGACGACATCTTCGAAGCCCTTCGGGGCGCCCATCTCCTCCATCGTCTGGCGAATCGTCGGGTTGTCGCGCTCGAGGAAGTCGCCATACCCCGGCAGCGTCCACATCGCGAAGCCGCCGCCCATCTCGAGGAGCTTCCAGCCGAAGACGGCGCCGTAGAACGCCGCCGCCGCTTCCGTGTCGCGCGTGTTCAGGTCGTTGAAGTTGACCGAACCGTGCTCGTTGACGACCCCGGCTCCGCGGTGCTCGCGGGCCTGCCAGAGGCCGAAGGCGGCACCCTCGGTGTCGGCGACGAACGCCATCCGCCCGGCGCCCGGGATGTCGAACGGCTCCATCAGCACGCTGCCGCCCGCCTCGGTGACCTTGGCGGCCGTCTTGTCGGTGTCGTCGACCCAGATGTAGGTGTTCCACGCGGTCACAGGCATGCTCTCCGGCTGGGAACCGACGGCGGCCACGGGCTTGCCCTGCAGCGAGGCGGTGAAGTACTTGCCGGGCGAGTCCGGCGGCATGCTGTTCTCGAACTCCCAGCCGAACAGGCCGGAGTAGAAGCCGAGCGCGGCGTCGGGATCCGGCTGGGCTGTATCGGCCCAGCAGGGGACGCCGGGGATGTAGCGGTCATCGTCTGCCATGAGGCTCTCCTTCTTTTCGATTTTCTGGTTGCGGGCGAACTGTTACCCACGGTGGACCGTATGGCTCAATTAGGTCAGTTTCCGTCCTAAATCCAGAGGAAGATGCAAGCCATGGCCGAGACTTCGAGTCGCCTCCTTGAACTGCTCTCGATGCTGCAGGCGCGCCGCGATTGGCCCGGTGAGGAGCTCTGCGAGCGGCTTGGCGTGTCGCGCCGGACGATCCGCCGCGATGTCGAACGCCTACGCGAGCTGGGCTATCCGGTCGAGTCCGTGCGCGGCCCCGCGGGCGGCTACCGCCTGCGGGCCGGAACGGCGATGCCGCCGCTGCTGCTCGACGACGAAGAGGCGATCGCGATCGCCGTCGGCCTGCGGACGGCCGCGCGGGCGTCGGTCCAGGGGATCGAGGAAACCTCGGTGAGGGCCCTGGTCAAGCTCGAGCAAGTGCTGCCGGCTCACCTGCGACGCAGGGTGGCGGCGCTCGGCTCCGCCACGATCGCCGGGCCCGTCGCGGGCCCGACCGTGGACCCCCAGCACCTGACCGTGGTTGCCTCCGCCTGCCGAGAGCTCGAATGCATCCGCTTCGCCTACGAGGCCCGCGACGGAGCGAAGACCCGCCGCGAGGTCGAACCCCACTCGCTCGTCAACCTCGGCCGGCGCTGGTACCTCGTCGCCTGGGACCGAGGACGCGAGGACTGGCGCAGCTTTCGCGTCGACCGTCTGACCAAGCCGGCGACGACCGGTGTTCGCTTCAAGGCCCGCCGGCTTCCCGCCAAGGACGCCGCCGCCTACGTGCAGAGCAGCATCGCCTCGCGCCCGAACCGCTACGAGGCCCGGGTAACGCTGATGGCGCCGGCCGCGACCTTCAGCGAACGCCGATGGGCATGTGGGGGACGGTCACGCCGCTCGGCCCCGACACCTGCGAGTACCGGACCGGAGACGACGACCTCGACTGGCTGGCGATGCGCGTCGCGATGCTCGGCGTCGACTTCGAGGTCCACGAACCGCCGGAGTTGATCGAGCACCTTCGGGGGCTCGGCGTGCGCATCCAACGCGCGATCCAGTGACGGCGGGCCAGCCGCTCAGGCCCCGACCTCGATCAGCTCGGCTTCGCGTAATCCTCGGCGCACGGATTCCGACCAGCGCCAACCGGGGTCGAACGTGGCGCGCATCATCGCTTCGGCGCCGAGCTCGATCACCTCGATTTTGTTCTTGTCGACCGGCCGCGTCTCGTCTGGCTGATCAAGCGATGAGCCCTTCATCGCCCGATCGGGGCATCCTCCGCCGAGGCCGGAGATAGTTACCGGATGAGCGCGTTCTTGAGTGTGAACAGATTCCCGATTTTCAGCTCGGTGTCGGGGAACAGGTGCGCCTTGACCGTTCCCTCATCTCGGCACCAGTTTCAGGTTCCGAGTCACCGTGGCCTTGTTGGCGGCGGCGTCGGCGACGTTGGCGATCGCCACCACCTTGCGGGCGCTCGCTTGATCCTCGACGAGCTCGCGCTTGGCCGGGGCGAGCTTGAGCCTCACGCTCTTGCTCTCCCCGGCGTCGATCGAGAAGCCGGCCGCCGCCAGCTTCTGCTTGCGCTTTGGCTTGCCCTCGCCCAAGCTCAGCCTCTTGCGGGTCTTGACGACAACCCTGCCGGCGCACGGAGGTGAGGCCTCTTCGTCCGGACAGCTCAGCTTCAGCTTCACGACCCCGTTCTCTCGGAGCCTGAGCTTGCCGCCTGCGATCTCGATTGTCACGGTGAGGTCTGGCGGTGGGGGAGGTCGAGCGTGAACACCGCCGCGGCGGGGGTGGGGTCGGCGTTGCCGGCGGCGTCGACCGCTCTCACCTCGAAGCTGTAAGCGCCTTCGGTAACGGACGCGGTCGTGTGCGGGGACCCGCACGGCGCGAAGCTGTCCGCGTCGAGCTTGCACTCGAAGCTGCTGCCGGGTCCGGGCTCGCTTGTGGTGAACTCGAAGCTCGGGGTGGGGTCATCGGTCACCGCCGGCGGGGCCTGGGTGATCGTCGTCTCGGGAGCGATCCCGTCGAGCCTGGCGGCGTAGACGTCGAACAGGGCGTCGGTGTCGGTTGCGGCCAATTGCTCTTCCGTCTGAAACAAAATGCGCGAACCGTCGGTCGAGAGGCCGACGAGTGCGGCGTCGAAGGCGCCGTCATCGCTTACCGCACCCTGACTGATGTGGGTCAGGAGGCCCCCCTCGCCCATATAGATGTCTACGGAGGCGTCGTTGTCACTCCCTGTCAGGGACTCGCTCGTATGGAAGAAGACCCGCGAGGCGTCGGTGGAGGCGCCGGCGATGAATGCGGGGAACCCGCCGTTGCCCTGGGAGATCTGGGTGGTCACCTCCGCTTCGCGGGTGTAGAGGTCTCGGAACGCGTCTGTGTCGCTGGCCGCCAGCGCCTCGCTCGTCTGGAAAACGACGCGCGTGCCGTCGGCGGACGCCCTCACGAGGCTCGCGTCGAAAGCGCCGTTACCGTTCACCATTCCCTGGGAGATTTGTGTCGTTGCGCCGCCCTCGCGCATGTAGACATCGAGCGAGTCATCGGTATCGCTCGCCGCCAGCTTTTCGCTGGACGCGAAGAAGACCCGTGAGCCGTCGACGGAGGCGCCGGAAAAGCTTGTACCGAAGGCGCCGTTGCCATTCGTCATTCCCTGCGAGACCTGGGTGGTCGTCGCCCCTTCACGCATGTAAACGTCCAAACTGTCATCCGTGTCCGTCGCGGCCAGCTTTTCCACGGAATCGAAGAGGACCCGGGTGCCGTTTGCGGAGACACCGTCGAAGTTCACCGGAAACGCATCGTTCCCGCCCTCGGAGATGTGGTGGGTCGTCGCTCCCTCGCGCAGGTAGAGGTCGGTGGATGCGTCCGTGTCTCCAACCGCCAACTTCTCGACGGAGATGAAAAAGACTCGCGAGGCGTCGGCGGAGGCGCCGACGAAGAGGGCGGAGATGGCGCCGTTACCGTTCACCGCGCTCTGGGAGATCTGCGTGGTTGTGTCGCCCTCGCGCGCGTAGACATCGGTTGAGGCATCAGTGTCGCTGGCCTCCAGCCGGTCGCCCGTCTCGAAGATGACCCGCGAGCCGTCGGCGGAGGAGCCTGCGAAGCTCGCGTTGGTCGGAGGGGCGCTCAGCTGCGCGCCCCGCGAGATCAGGATGGTCCCGCCTCCCTGATTCATGAAGACGTCACGAACGGTGTCGGCATCACCGTTCGTCAGCTGCTCGTCCGAGTGGAAGAAGACCCGTGAGCCGTCGTCGGAGGTCGCGTCGAAGCGCGCGTCGAAGGCGCCATTCCCGTTCGTTGATCCCTGCGAAATCTGGGTAGTCGTGCCGCCCTCGCGCATGTAGACATCGACAGAGCCGTCGCTGTCGCTCGCAGCCAGTCGTTCGGCCGACTCGAAGAAAACCCGCGCGCCATCAACCGAGACGCCCGCGAACTCCGCGTGGAATGGGACGTTGTTGACCTGTGCAGGCTGCGAAACGTGGTCGGTCGCAACTCCGATCGCCTGGGCGCCGGCGGGGACGAGGAAACAGTACCCAGCCAGTACGACGGTCCCCTTCGCGGTACGTCTGATTCTCATTGGAGGGCCTTTCCCCGCCAAGTGGTCCCAGCGCCTCTTAGATAACGCGCACGCGTTGTCTTGGCTGTGGATTCAGCGCCTACTCGCCCGTGGCGCGCCAGGTTGCAAACAGTAACTCATTACTGGAAATAGGTGTGACAATTAGTCAGCTCGGTTCGGAGAACGTGACATGATCGACCGATCCACTACCGAAGGGAAGACGGATGACCAGCCCGGTTCGAGAGCACATCCAGGGTAACGTCGTGGGCTACGTCGCGATCATGATCGCGGTGATCGGAGTGCCGACAACGTGGGCTGTGACCCGCAACAGCGTCGGCTCGGCGCAGATCAAGAAGAATGCTGTCAAGAATTCCGATGTCGCCGACAACGCGATCGGAGCAGCGGAGGTGATCGACGACTCGCTTGGTGGCCAGGACATCGCCGAAACGGCGCTAGGCCAGGTACCGAGCGCTCAGAGTGCCGCCACCGCCGGCAATGCAGACACTCTCGACAACTTCAATTCGACCGACTTCCTGGCTAGTGGCGCGACGGCCGGGGGCGACCTCGGGGGGCCGTTCTCGAGCCTTCAGATTGGGGCCAATGCCGTTGGCACGAATGAGGTCGATGGCTCACTGACCGGCGCCGACATCGCAAACGCACCCTCGGGCAGCGACAACCTCAACGCCGATCTGCTCGACGGGCTGAATTCGGACAGCTTGTTGCGGGAGTCGGCCAACAACAGCTCGACAAGTCCTGACACCGTCCAGACCCCCACGTTTTTTTCTTACCTCGCGAACACCGGGTCGGCCAATACGTTCGAGTTTCGCGACATCGAGGTCCGAACGACGGGCGTCGCGGGGCAGTTCAAGATCTGCAGCGATGGCGGCAACCAGGCTCCGATCGTCGTCTATCGGGCCGGAGCTCGCGCTGCGGAGACAACCGAGCCCAACGATGCGTGCGGCACCGCGTTTGCGCTGGGGCTAGGTGTGGACTTCCAGATCGTCGGCGCCGGTGTGATCGTGTGGGGTATCAGCGACAGCATCAACTTACCCGCGAGCCCCAGCTGGCAGCTGCTCGGATTCGACGCCTCAGGCTTGTAGTGAGAAACGGGAGCGACGCACACCTGATCAGGCCCCAGACATCCGAGCTACAACACGCCCCCGTCGGAACGCCGCTTTACCCGGCGAACCGGATTCGCCGCTTGCGCTTGGATGAGTTGCCCGCGGCGTCCGTCGCGGTGATCCGCAGTTTCGCAGCGGCGTGGCGATGACGGAAGTCGGCGAAGGCATCCGTCAGGGCGTCGGCGGCTCTCCCCGGGAGGACCAATGTCAGGGTGGAGCGCTCGCCGGCTGAGAGCTGTCCGCTTGTGGCGTTGAGCTTGAAGCTCTCGCCCTTCGCCGGCTCGCGGTGGCTTCGGGTCGTGACCAAGAGCCTGCCGCCGACGCTCGCAGTGCACCCCTCGTCGCAGGCAAGCTCGAACGCGACTCGGCGCGAGGGGGGCTGCGTGCGATCTCCGAAGAACGTGATCACGGGCGCCGTGTTGTCGGGCGGCGTGGCGTCAGGCCCCGTCGCCCCGGAAACGCTCACCTGCCGCGAGCTTGTTGCCCTCGGCCCCGCGTTGCAGGAGGCCGTCTGGCCGGTGAAGACGAACCGCGTCGAGCAGCCCTCGTTATCCGTCACCGTCAGCGTGGCCGTGTAGGTGCCGGGGGCGGCGTAGGTGTGGGTCGGGGTGGGGCCGCCGTCTGCAAGCTGGCTTCCGTCTCCGAAGTCCCAGTCGTAGCGGGCGACGGTGCCGTCGGGATCAGATGACGCCGAGCCGTCGAACGCGCTCGCCGAGCCCGCTGTGGGCGAGGGGACCGCGAAGGCCGCGTTCGGCCCCTGGTCGGGGGTGATCGCGACCCCGAAGGGTTGGTTCCCGACCCCGATCGCCGAGCCCACGGTCGCGTTCGTGGTGGTGTCGATCACCGAGACGCTGTTGTCGCTGGTGACGTAGGCGCGGGCGCCGTCGGGGGTGATCGCGACCCCCCGGGGCTGGTTCCCGACCCCGATCGCCGAGCCCACGGTCGCGTTCGTGGTGGTGTCGATCACCGAGACGCTGTTGTGGCTGAGGTTGGCGACGTAGGCGCGGGCGCCGTCGGGGGTGATCGCGATCGCCGTGGGGTCGGTCCCGACCCCGATCGGCGAGCCCACGGTCGCGTTCGTGGCGGTGTCGATCACCGAGACGCTGTTGTCGCTGATGTTGGCGACGTAGGCGCGGGCGCCGTCGGCGGTGATCGCGATCGCGACGGGGTGGGTCCCGACCGTGATCGCCGAGCCCACGGTCGCGTTCGTGGCGGTGTCGATCACCGAGACGCTGTTGTCGTTGGTGTTGATGACGTAGGCGCGGGCGCCGTCAGGGGTGATCGCGATCGCGGCGGGGTCGGTCCCGACCGTGAACGGCAAGCCCGCAGTCGCGTTGGTGGCGGTGTCGATCACCGAGACGCTGTTGTCGCTGGTGTTGACGACGTAGGCGCGGGCGCCGTCGGGGGTGATCGCGATCGCGATGGGTTGGTCTCCGACCGCGATCGCCGGGGCCACAGTCGCGTTTGTGGCCGTGTCGATCACCGAGACGCTGTTGGAGTTTTGGTGGATGACGTAGGCGCGGGTGCCGTCGGGGGTGATCGCGATCGCCCTGGGGTTGCTCCCGACCGTGATCGGCGAGCCCACCGTCGCGTTCGTGGCGGTGTCGATCACCGAGACGCTGTCGGAGCTCCGGTTGGCGACGTAGGCGTTCCGCGCCGTCGCCGGTGCGGCGGCGAATGTAAGCGCCACAACCGCGGTAGCGATTCCCGCGAGCACGAAGCGCAGCTTGCGATCTCGTGGACCCATCCTTCGAAATCACCATAGCGAGCGACGGCTGATGGTGCAAGAGGCGCCACGCCCAGCCGTAAGCCGTCGAAAGAAGGCATCGAAGGCTTCTGCTTTTGGAGGGTTGATCCCACGCAAATGCCGCATAACCAACCGCTTTCTGACGGGAGCGACGGGAGTTGGCACCACGTTCAACACCCCCGTGTCGCCATCGTCTCCTAAATGCTCAAGCGGCCGCGCCACCACCTCTGCAGCTAGCTGCAATCCCTACGCGACGGCGTCGCCCGCTTCGCAGTCGACGACAAAGTCGGGTTGGGCGTCGACGCAGGTATCGAAGCCTTCCTGGCCGTCCATGAGGTCCGATCCGCTCTCCTCGGGGTTGACCACGTCGGTCGCGCTGCCACCATCGAGGAAATCGTCGCCGGTTCCGCCGAAAAGCGCGTCGGGACCACCCAATCCGAAGAGGAAGTCGTTGCCTCCGAAGCCAGTGAGAGCGTCGTCCCCGTGGTTGCTGCCGAAAAGCACGTTGGGACCGTCGTCGCCAGAGAAAACGGCCTCGATCTTGACCGGCCCGCGCAGGCTCTCGACTCCGTCGAAGACGTCCTTTCCCACGTCAATTTCCTCGCCAGTCGCACCCGGCGGGTTGCCGAAACGGTCCGGGCTCAGGGAAGCATCGACGTGAGGGTATGTACCCGGATCGTCGTCTGGCTGGAGCGTGGCGTCGAGGAAGGAGACCATGTCGCCGTGCTCGCCGAAGCTGGTCACCGGGTCGTTGGCGCCGCCGATCGCGACGTCGTCGTCGGCCCCGGGAAGGATGGTGTCGTCGCCGTCGTCTCCGCGTAGCGTGTCGTTGCCCGCCAGTCCCTTTATCTCGTCGTCGCCGGCGCCGCCCGAGATCTCCTCCCCCTCCTTGCTGCCGACGAGCTCATCGTCGAAGTTCGAGCCGATGACCCGCTCGAAGAGCTGGACCCGGTCGTGGTCGGCGCGGGGACCGACGCCAACGGTGGCTCGGTGCAGGTCGAGGTTCACGACGGCACGGGTGGGAGCCGAGCGGTAGCTGACCGTGTCGACGTCAGCGCCTCCGTTCAGCGTGTCGCCGCCCTCGCGCCCGTCCATGTAGTCATCGCCCCCAAGGGCGTAGAAGCTGTCGCCTAGCTCGTCTTCGGAGTCGTTGCTACCGATCAGCTCGTCCGCGAACTTCGTGCCTATGACCTCCTCGACCCGGTTGATCTGCCCATGCTGACCGGGCTTGGCCCCATCGAGCAGCATCACGTGGGTCGTCAGGTTGACCCGGACGCCGCGCGCAGATCCGGAGAAACTGACCCTGTCGTAGCCGTGACCCCCGTCGACCTTGTCGACCGCGGCGCCGGCGGGGCCGCTCGATTTGAGCCTGTCCTTGAGCGCTCCGCCGTGGAGCTCGTCGCGGCCGGGGCCACCGTCGATCTCGTCATGCCCGTCACCGGCGCAGACGACGTCGTTTCCCCCCAGCGCCTCAATGGCCTCGTTCTCGGAGCCGCCGAGGATCACGTCGCGGCCCTCCGTCCCGGTGATCTTGGCCCCGACCCCCCGGTCGTCGTAGGAGATCGTCACCTTCTCGCCGGCGCACCGGGGCTTCTCGTTCGCGACCGCCGAGGCCGCAAGCACGAGCGTGATGCCGACGCACGAGATGCCGAGCAAAGGCCCCCTCATGGGTCCAGTGTAAGCGACGAAAACGGGTTTTCTCGGCGAGTCGTCCAAACCCCTCGTTCAGCGGCTACGGCGTTAGGAGGCAGTCGGCCTACTTGACGACAGCCTCGGAGACTCAGCAGAGCTTCTCGCAAAGCCTCGATCCGAGCTTGATGGTTTCGGCTTGTTCCCTCTCCCTCCCGGGACATTGGATCGCCGCGAGGTCGGTAAGCCTGCCGATCCGAGGCCGCGAGGGCAAGCCGTAGGGGTGAGGGCGCTCTCGTTCAACTGCGTCGGGCGGGAATAGGCTGCACGTGTGGAGCAGCCGACTGACCAGGCCCGGGTGGTTCGGCTCGCCGAGCTCGTGGCATCGCTCTCGTTCGCCACCGATCTCGGGCGCGGGCTGCCGATGGAGCACTCAATCCGGCGAGCGGTGCTCTCGTTGCGGCTGTCGGACCGCGTCGGCGCCGTACGCGACGATCGGATCGCCACGTACTACACGGGTCTGCTCGACGGCGTCTACTGCCACGCCGATGCAAACGAGCAGGCGATGTGGTTCGGCGACGACATCGGCGTGAAGGCAGACCTCTACGCGGCCGACAAGGAATCGCTGCGCGGGGTGCTGGTCATGATGCGAAGGCTGGGCGCCGGCGAGTCCGGGCTCGCCCGGGTGCGCCGCATCGCGTCATTCCCGGTGCGCGGCTGGACCGAGGTAAACGAGTGGCTCAGTACGCATTCCGCGCTCCAAGCAGAGTTCGCGACCCGGATCGGCCTGCCTGTGTCTGTCAGCGATGCGCTGCGGCAGTCGTACGAGCGTTGGGACGGCAAGGGCGCCCCGAACGGCATCGAGGGGCACGACATACCGCTTGCGGCCCGGATCGTCTGTCTCGCCGACATCGTCGAGGTCTATAGCCACCGTGGCGGCATCGAGGCCGCTCGAGAGGTGGCGGAGGAGCGCAGCGGCAGCGAGTTCGACCCGCAGCTCGCCGGCGAGTTCTGCAAGCACGCGGCCGAGCTGCTGGCCGGCCTCGACGAGGCCACCTGCTGGGCGGACGTGATCGAGGTCGAGCCGGGGCTCGACAGGGTCGTGAGCTCCGACGAGCTTGATCTCGCCCTGGAGGCGATGGGCGACCTGGTCGACATGAAGTCGCCGCACCTCGCGGGGCACTCTCGCGGGGTGGCGAATCTCGCCGCCGAGGCGGCGCGCGTCTCCGGGATGTCACCCGCCGAGCAGGCGCTGCTGAGGCGCGCCGGGTTCGTCCACGACCTCGGCCGCCTCGGCGTCTCGAACGCGATCTGGGACAAGGCCGGGCCGCTCTCGGCCACGGAGCGCGAGCGAGTTCGCCTGCATCCTTACCTCACCGGACGCATGCTGGCCGGAATCCCGGCGCTTGGGTCGGTGCGTGCCCTCGCGGCGCGCCATCACGAGCGCCTCGATGGGTCCGGGTATCCCAGCGGCCTCGCGGCCAGCGAGCTCTCCCATGCGGATCGGATGCTGGCGGCCGCCGACGCCTACCACGCGATGACCGAGCCGAGGCCGCATCGAACCGAGATGGCGCCGGAGATCGCGGCGGCGCAGCTACGAGCGGACGCGCGCGCCGGCAGCTTGGACGGCGACGCCGTGAACGCCGTCCTCGGCGCCGCCGGTCACCGAACGCCCAGGCGCCGTGAGTGGCCGGGCGGGCTCACGGCCCGCGAGGTCGAGGTGTTGTCGCTTCTCGCGCGCGGCCACTCGAACAAGGAGATCGCTAGCAGGCTGTTCGTCACGCCGAAGACCGTGTCGAGCCACGTCCAGCACATCTACACCAAGCTCGGGGTCTCTTCACGCGCACGGGCGACGCACTTCGCAACGCAGCACCGACTCGTCGGAAGCTTCGAGGTCGCAGCGTAAACGCAAAGCTTGGCCAAAGATCAGGTGAATGCCCGATGAGGTGGGCGGTTCTCGAGCGTACGGTGGGCGCATCGCAATCCCGCGACCTGAGGAGGAGCCAAATGGCATCCATCGAGATCAAGCGCTTCGACGCGCCCGACGAGACCCGCCGCTTCGAGAGCAACGGGCGCGTGGAGCTGGTGACGCTCGGCGGCCACGAGATCGGGCAGGCGATCTTCGAACCCGGCTGGCGCTGGTCACTGCACGTGAAGCCGATCGCGCAGACCGACTCCTGTGAGTTCGCCCATCTCGGCTACGTGCTCTCGGGCCGCATGCGCGTCTACATGGACGACGGCAGCGAGGGCGAAATCGGCCCGGGCGACGTGTTCTCGATCCCGCCCGGCCACGATGCCGAAGCGGTCGGCGACGAACCATGCGTGATCATCGACATCGGCGAAGAGGACGCCGACTACGCGAAGCCACCGGAGTAATCGTGCCAAAGATCAGCATCACGACACGCGCCGGGTCCTCGGCATCGCCGACTCGGATTCTCGCAGCCGCGTACGACTTCTCGGAGCGTCGGGAGCGCGTCTGGCCGAACGTCTCGTCGAAACGCCTAGAGGTCCACGCCGACGGCGCGCAGTACGCCGAGGTCACCGAAGGCACGATGGCCCTGGGGGTCTGGTGGGAGCGTTGCCGCTACGACTGGTCCCAGCCCGGTGTCGTCACCGCAACCGTGATCGATTCCAACGTCTACCAGCCCGAGCTGAGCGGCTTCGTCTGGCGGGCTCGACCGCGCGACGGAGGCGGCAGCGAGGTCGAAATGACGATCTACCGCCAGTTCAAGCTGACCCCGCGAGGCCTGGCGGTGACGGCGCTGTACAAGCTGGCACGGTCCTGGTGGCTCGGCGGAATGCAGCGGCAGGTGCTTCGAGCGATTGAGAGCGACGACGACGAGCCCGTCGCGGCTGGCGCGCCGCGTCCGCGATCGATCGGTGAGGGGAACGGCGGATGAGCCAGTCACAGAACGCACCGGGATCTGGCACGGTCGGCGAGCACGCCGTGGCGTTCGGGGGCAGCGTGGCGGGGCTACTCGCCGCCCGAGTGCTCGCCGACGCCTACGAGCACGTGACAATCATCGAGCGCGACGAGCTGCCGGCCGTCGGCCAGAACCGCAGGGCGGTACCGCAGGGCAACCATGCGCACGTCCTGCTCGTGAGCGGCCAGCGCTCGATCGAGGAGCTACTACCAGGGATCACCGACGAGCTGTTCGCGGCCCGGGGCCCCATTCCTGTGAATCCCTGCGCGAGATCCGCTTCGTTAACGCGGGCCACGAGCTGACGCGCGAAGCGACCGGAGCAGACGTGCTGCTCGCCAGCCGCGCGCTGATCGAGGGTCACGTTCGCCGCCGCGTCATCGCGCTTGCCAACGTGATCGTGTGCGAGCGCTGCGACGTGGTCGACCTGCTCACATCCTCCGACCATGAGCGCGTAACCGGCGTCCGGGAGGCGAGTCAGGTTCGGCTTACCAGCCGGTCAGCATCCCCCTTGGATTCCTGACGATGGTGCCACATACTCGCAAGTGCCTCGTGTTCAGGCGGTCTCCACTGCCTTCCATGCGGGGGAGAGCCACTGGTTCATGTCCCCAGGTGCTCCCTTCGCGTGAAGGCAGGAGCAGATGAAGTCAATCCCACAGCCACAGCGAAAGCCGCATAGCCAAGCGCAAAAAACGGGAGCGACGGGAGTTGGCACCACGATAAACACCCCCGTATCGCCATCGTCGCCTGAAACGGCCGTGCTGGGTGTCGCTTCCCATGCGCAGGAACAGCGGGCTCCGGCTGAACCGGCGCTGCTCCCTTCGCGTGCGAACCCGATTCCGGTCGGTCCGAAACCGTTGAGGCCCCCAGGGCCTGCTGGTGCACTTTTCGGTTCCTGAAAGTGGGGCACCTTTCGGTTCCTGTTGACACGCGCCCACCGACTTGTCGGCGTCCATCGTCACCGTGTACGGGCTTGAGGCCCCGCAGCCGCCGCCTGTGAAGCTCGTGAAGTCGGAGTTGGCATCCGGGTTGGCGGTGAGTTCGATCGTCTGACCTTCGGCCGCCGTCTGCGAGCAGTCGCTGTGGCCCGGGCCGCCGCAGTCGATCCCGGGGCCGGAGACGAAGCCGCCACCGGAGCCAGAAAATGCCGGCAAACCCCCAGCGCGTGGGGGATAGTGACCACGTCCCTGTGGGCATCGTCGTAGGTCGACGCCTCGAGCGGGATCGGCCCGGACATCCGTATTACCTCCTTGATGCTGGGTGGGTAGACACCCCCAGCCTTCAAGGAGGCCCGGATGAAACAACGGGCTCAGGGATTACACCTAGCTCTTCTTGCAGGCGAGCAGTTGAAGGTAGGGCGCGTTGGTGCCGGGGACCGCACCGGCGTTGTTGACGGTGATGCCGGTGGTGGACGAGAGGGTGGGCTTCGCCGCCGTCCCATCCCACCCGACCGCGCCGTGGCTCGTGGATGCCAAGGAGCTGGGTGTGCCTCCAGTATCAGCAGCGATGGGATGCGTGTGGCCCGGATCGGTGATCCCGTGGTCGTGCTGACCGACCGGGCGATTCTCGAGGTTGGTGAGCGCCGTACCTGCGGTTCCGCTGAGAGTGCCGCCAGACGGCAGGCCGACCAGATAGCGGCCTCGGGCCGCCGTCAGCTCCGACCAACCGCTGGGGCACGATGCGAGATCGAAGAAGCTCACGGCCCCCGCGGGCAGTAGATCGCCGGGGGAACCCTCACCAGCGGCGAAATCCGCTCCCAGCAGCGAGCCGTCGAGAACCTTGGATGACGTGACGGCGTCGGAGTGCAGCTGTTCTCCCCTGACAGCGCCATTGTGGATGTGGCGGCTGTGGACCGCTTCGTCGCGGATGTCCCTTGGACCGACGTTGACGACCGCCCAGGCGGTGCCGCCAAGGGCGATGAAGACAGCGGTTACCGACATCGCGTTGGCGAACGTCAGGCGATCTCGGAGCTTGGTGGTCATCGAGGGCCTCCTCGGGTCGATTGTGGGAGGCCAATCAGTTGGCGAGTCAGGTTCGGCTTGTCAGTCGGTCAGCATCCCCTTGGATTCCTGACGATGGTGCCACATACTCGCAAGTGCCTCGTGTTCAGGCGGTCTCCACTGCCTTCCATGCGGGGGAGAGCCACTGGTTCATGTCCCCAGGTGCTCCCTTCGCGCGACGGCAGGAGCAGATGAAGTCAATTCCACAGCCACAGCGAAAGCCGCAGAGCCAAGCGGAAAAAACGGGAGCGACGGGACTCGAACCCGCGGCCTCCGGCGTGACAGGCCGGCGCTCTAACCAACTGAGCTACGCCCCCTGGGGCCGAGCCATTGTACGGCGCGCTTCAAGTGCGCCGCTGAGCTGAGAGTCGTGGGCGCCGCCAGATCTTGACGCTCGCAAAGTGGCCGTCACCGCTGCTCGTTGCAGCGGTAGGGTGGCGGGAGACCCGGAGGGAGACTCGGAGGAAGGAGCTGTATGGCCGTCGCGACCCCCACGCTCAACGAGTCCCACTACCCGGCTGACCAAAGCGAGGCGGTGCGCGACCAGTTCCTGGCCGGCGAGCTGTCCGCGCTCTGAGCCGGCCTGCCTGGGCCGACGTCGACTAGCGTTTCGGCCGATGCGCCTGGTCACCTACGAGTCCCACCGTGGCGCGCGCGCCGGAATCGCCACCGAGCACGGCGTCGTTGACGCCTGGGAAACGCTTGGTGAACCCGGTGGTGTTCCGCTTCCTGGGGTGGGTGCACCGGGACCGGCAGCACACGGGCCGAGCCTTCGTGCGCTGATCGCCACTGGCCGGCTTGACGACCTGCGCCCGTTCGATTCGGGGGAGGGCGCCGATGCGGCGGTCGATGCCGAGATCCTGCCGCCGGTCCCCGACCCGGGAAAGATCATCTGCATCGGGCTCAACTACCGCTCCCACGCTGCAGAGGCGGGGATGGAACCGCCGGCGACGCCGACCTTCTTCGCCAAGTTCGCCAACGCGCTGGTGGCCGACGGCGCCGTGGTCCCGATCCCGGCCGCCAGCCGCAAGGTCGATTTCGAAGCGGAGGTGGCGTTCGTCGTCGGCCGCCGCGCCAAGGACGTTGCCGAAGCCGACGCGCTTGACCACGTCGCCGGCTACACGTTGCTCAACGACCTCTCCGCGCGCGACCTGCAGTTCGCCACCCCTCAGTGGATTCCGGGCAAGGTCTTTGACGGCTCCGCCCCGTGCGGACCCGCGCTGGTCACGCCCGACGAGGCCGGTCCCCACGATCAGATCGGGATCGCGCTCGACCTCAACGGCGAGCGCATGCAGGAGGCAACGACCGCCGACCTCGTCTTCGCCATCCCGGAACTGCTGGCGCATCTCTCGAAGCTGATGACGCTCGAGCCGGGTGACATCGTCTCGACCGGAACGCCGGCCGGCGTCGGCAGCACCCGCGACCCGCGGGTCTGGCTGAAGGCGGGGGACGAGATCGTGATCAGTTCGCCGACGCTGGGGACGCTGAGGACTCGGATCGGCTGAGCGGCCCGCCGCCGACCTGCGCCGCATGGCCAGGTCCAGGGGGCGTGGCTCAGTTTGGTTTGAACGCCGGCCTCTGAAGCTGGAGGCTGCGGGGTCGAACCTCGTCCCGGCACCGCGTCAAATTCAGGGTTTTCCCTGATACCGCCGCTGGTTGAGAGCTGTGATGGTCGTCGTTGATGGCGTCAGTCGAACATCGGGAGGAAAGCGAATGTTGAAGTCGGTCGTGGGATTCTTGCTCTCGATGCTGGCGCTCGCCCTGGTAATTGCCGGCCCAGCCCAGGCGACGACCTACACCGTCAACAGCACTGCCGACGAGAGCCCGGCGGCGCCGGACAACACCGTCTGCACCCTGCGCGAGGCGATCAACATGGCGAGCACCAACTCGTCCGTCGGCGACGTCGCCTGCGGCGCGGCGGGTCAGACGAGCCTAGACACGATCGAGATCTCGGCCGCGGCGCCGATCGTGCTCAACGGCCCGGTGGGAACCGACGACAATCTCGACGGCGACCTCGACCTGATCGAGCCGGGTGGCGACCTGACAGTCACTGGCGCGGGCGACGGGAACGCGGTCCTCCACGCGATCAACGATCGCGTCTTTGACAAGCTGCCCGGAAACACCGGCCTGCTGACCCTCGACGGGATCACTGTGCAGAACGGGAATACCACCGCTCAGGGCGCCAGCGGGGAGGGGGGTGGGATCAGGGTGCAGGCCGGCGATCTCACGGTGGCCGGGGAATCGATCGTGCAGATCAACGCAGCCGCCGAGCAGGGAGGAGGGATCTTCATTACTGCCCCCGGCGACCTGACGATCTCGAACTCGACCATCACAGGGAATACGGCGGTTCTCCCCGCCGCGCTCACCACCTCCGCGGGCGGCGGCGGTATCGCAGCCCAGGCCACCTCGGTCACCCTCTCGAATGCCACGGTGAGCAACAACACGGTCACACGAAACCATCCCGGCGTCGTCACGCAGGAGGTCTCCGGGGGCGGCATCCTCGCCGATCAGGGTGAGGTCGAGGCCACCAACTCGACGATCAGTGGCAACCACGTCAACATCGGCGGAAACGTCGGCCCGGATCAGGCACTCGGCGGCGGGATCGCCGCGCAGTTCGTGACGATCGCAAGCAGCACGGTCAATGACAACCGCCTCACCGGCGGTGCCAGCCGCAAAGGCGGCGGGATCTACCTCGATGATCCAGGCAACCCGCCCGTTTTTGCCAGCCAGATCGACAGCTCGACGTTCAGCAACAATGGCCAGACGGCGACGGCGGTCAGCGGAGGCGCGATCTACGCCGACGGCGGCGACACGTCGATCCGCTTCACCACCTTTGCATTCGATGACGCCACCACCGGCCGGGCGGTGTTCTTCGACGACCGCGGCCACGGGACCACCTCGTTTCAGTTCCGTACGTCGCTCTTCTTCGGCGAGGGCTGCGCGGACGACGACGCCGGAGCCGACGGGCCCGAGTTCACCAGCGGGGGTGACAACGTCTATGACACGGTCACAGGTTGCCCCATCACCGTCGGCGACCAGACGCCCAACATCTCGCTCAACCCGCTCGCAGCCAACGACGGTCCCACGCAGACCCACTCCCTGCCGCTCAACACGCCGATCCTCAACGACATCCCGCTGACACGATGCAACAACGCGTTCAACCTCCCCCCGGCGATCCCGGCGCGCGACCAGCGGGGCCGCCCGCGCGCGGTTGACGGCGGTTGCGAGGCCGGAGCGTTCGAGGTGATGAGCTGCAGCGGTCTTGCGGCAACGATCATCGGGACCAACTCGATCGACATCATCCCCACGACGCCCGCCAACGACGTCGTCGTCGCCGGCAACAGCGACGACACGATCCAGGCCAGCGCCGGCAACGACACGATCTGCGGGGATCAGGGCCTCTTGGACAAGGTCGACTACGCCACCGCACCCGGAGGTGGCCCGGCGGTCGTCGACCTCGCTGCAGGCACCGCGACGCTCCCCGGGAAGTCCGATTCCATATTCGGCACGGAGCAGGTCTTCGGTACGGCCGCCGGCGATACGCTGCTGGGGACCGACGCGAACGGCGAGGTAAGGGGCAACGGCGGCAACGACATCCTCAACGGGCGCGGAGGGCAGGATGCGATCACCGGCGGCGCCGATGACGGAGGAATCGGCGACCTGGTCGTCTTCGACAACGCGCCTGGCAACGTGACCGTCGATCTCACCGACAACGCCTTCCAGAGCACCGGCAACGGGTCCAAGCTCATTGACGGCGTCGAGAGCATCCGCGGGGGAGCGTTCAACGACCAGCTGACGGGCAATGGCGCCGCCAACACGATCAGCGGCGCAGCCGGCGCCGACACGGTGCATGCCGGCGGTGGCGGCGACACGGTGATCGGCGGCAGCGGCACTGACAGCCTCTTCGGCGAGGCCGGCGATGACTTCATGGACGCGCTGGACGGGGAGATCGACAACGTCGACTGCGGCGACGGCGCCGACACCACCAACGTGGACGGCACCGATGTCTTGCTCGCGTGCGATTTTGCCACGCCGCCCGACACGACGCCGCCCGACACGACGCCGCCCGACACGACGCCGCCCGACACGACGCCGCCCGACACAACCGCGCCGGTGCTGAGCCTCTCCGGCAGCAAGCGCCAGAAGGTTGGAGCGAGCGTTTCGGTGGGAGCGCTCTGCGACGAGGCGTGCACCGCCGCCGGGTCCGGCAAGCTCGTCGTCACGACACCGAATGGGAGCGCAAAGTCGGCGGCGAGGGGGAAGAGGCGGACGTTCAAGCTGAAGCCGGCCAGCCTCATCCTCCTGCCCGGCACTGGAGGGGCGCTCAAGTTGAGGCTCCCGAAGCGCACCCGCAATGCCGCGACTGCCGCGCTAACGGACGGCGGGTCAGCGCGCGCCGCTGTGACGGTCACGGCAACCGACTCCTCCGCGAACTCGGTAACGGAGAGCCGTCAAACACGGCTGGTCATCCCGAGGTAGCTCAACCGCTTGACGTCGCCGGCATCAGGTCCGGCGCTTTGCGAGCCTGGCTCAAGGCCGGCGACGAGATCGTGATCAGTTGGCCGACGCTGGGGACGCTGAGGACTCGGATCGGCTGAGCCGTCGGCGGCCGACCCGCTCGTGCTCGCCGAAGCTGGCGACCAACACCAGCGGCAGGAACCAGAGCACGTAGAAGTAAAACCAGTGGACGCCGCCGACCTGCGTGGCGATGATCACCGCCGCGCCGAGGGCGGCGATCTGCGTGAAGGTCTTGCGAGCGGGATAGAAGGCGACCGCGACCCCGAGGAGGACGGCGCCGACTCGAGCCGCATCCTGAAGCGGGCCCAGCGAGGGGGCGAGACCCCAGATGCTGAACGGCGACCCGCGGCTGGCCTGGTAGCCGAATGTGCGGTCATAGAGCTCTCGCAGGCCGCCGTCGGGCAGGAACGGGATCACCACTGCCGCGGCGACCAGGACGAAGGCCAGCGAGAAGATCGCCGCGGATCGCCAGCGCCGCTCGCCGCTCGCGGTTGCCAGCAGCGGCGCAATCGCCAGCGGGCCGACTTTGGCCACGGTGCCGAGGGCGAGCAGGGCACCGCGCAGGGCGGGCACAGAAAGCGCCGCCAGAGCGCCGGCCACCAGTACTGAAACGAGCGCGTCGTTGGTCGCGGCGTTGAGCGCGTAGAGCGTCCAGGGGCAGGCCATCCAGGCGAAGGCGAGCGCGATCCCCAGCTGCTTTCCTCCTTCTCCTGGACGCAGCCTGCGACCCGCGACGAAGAGGACGAGCGCCGCCAGCAGGTCGAAGGCGATCGTGGCGGCGTGGGCGGCGGGCACGTCATCCCACTCTCCGCTCCAGGGGAACGCCTGCTCGAAGGGGACGTAAGCGAGGTAGTTGGCGGGGCCGTAGACGTCGCCGCGCAGGTCGATCTCCTCGGGGGCGAACTCGCCCTCATAGAGCTCCTCCCCGCTGGCGACGTGATCGGCGCCGACGACGCCGGCAAGCCCGATGTCGATGACGCTCGAGTCGATCACGTTGAGGGCGATTCGGCCGCCCGCGAGGATCAGAGCCGCGACCGCGAGCCAGGTGATCGGCACGACCGGAACCAGCGGGCTCGAGTCCGAATGGCCGCGCAGGCCGGTCCAGAGCATTCGCGCGAACAGGTAGCCAACGAAGGGATAGACCAGGAGTACCGAGGCGGTGATCTCACCGCGGTTGAAGAAGAGCAGCGAAAGACTCAATCCGACAATCGCCAGCAGATCCAGATGAACGAGCCGGAGCGGGCGCCGGGGGTCGAAAAAGGGCGCGACGAAAAGGATGCAGAGAAAAATCCAGATCCAGGGGGAGTTGACGACTGTGGCGATGGCGCCGTCATATCCGCGGGCGAGCTTGGTCTCCACCTGGTGCCCGCGCCAGGCCTCGAGCACGGCCGCGTCGGGATCGGAGATCAGCACCTGCGCGACCTGCATGTGACCCTCCCCCGCGCGGTCGTAGAAGCGGACCTCCCAGATGCAGGAGCCGCGTACGTAGGCCTCGGCGACCAGGGCTCCGCTCTCGGCGCGCTCGCCACGAACGGCGTCGGTGGCCTCGGCGAGGGCGATGGCTTCAGCCGGGGTGAGCTCGAAGCTCGTGGGTAAGCCTGGCCGTTCGCCGGCCTCGACACCCTCGACCGGGTCCAACGCAGGCAGCTGCACGCCACCGAAGGGCGGCTGTTCGGCTGGGCGGTAGGCGGGCTCGCAGTCAAGTGATCCCGTCTTTGCCGTCGCTGCGGGTGGGGGCCAGGCCGCGATCGCGACGACCGCGCCGGCAAGCAGGAGTGGGCGCTTCATCCGGTCGGGCTTTTGGGCCTCGGTGCCGGCCGCAAGGGGTCCGACACAAGCAACTCCGTCAGCTTCGCAGCAGTGGAGGGCGGGTAGTGCAGATAACCCTGGGCAAACTCGCAGCCGAGCTCGGAGAGGCGGTCCCACTGCTCGCCGCGCTCAACTCCCTCGGCGATCGTGCCGAGCTCGAAGACCTCGGCGAGGTAGATGATCGCCCGCAGAATCGCCGGCTCGCGGCCCTCGCCGATCGGGTCGACGAAGGTCTTGGCGATCTTCAGCATGTCGACTGGGAACCGGCTCAGGTAGCTGAGTGAGGAGTAGCCGGTTCCAAAGTCATCGAGGGCGAGACGAACCCCGAGCTCTCTGACCGACTCGAGCCGGGCGATGTTGACGTCTGAGTCGGCCATCAGCACCGTCTCGGTGATCTCGAGCATCAGCTGCGACGCCGGCAGCCCGGCCGAGGAGAGCGTCGAGACGACGTCCTGGAGCAGCGCCGGATCCGCCAGTTGAGCGCCAGAGAGGTTGACGCTGATGTAGAGCGGCTCCTTGCGGCGGGCCGGCAGAGCGTTCCACTCGACTGCCTGACGACAGGCCTCGGCGAGGACCCAGCGGCCGACCTCCAGGATCATGCCGCCGTGCTCGGCGGCGGGGATGAAGTCGTTCGGAGCGAGCAGGCCCCGAGTCGGGTGCTGCCAGCGCACGAGCGCCTCGACACCGGCGACATCACCGCTTACAAGCGACGTGATCGGCTGGTAGTGAAGCGTCAGCTCCCCGCGCTGGACCGAGCCCTTGAGGTCGAGCTCGAGCTCCATGCGGTCGACAATCTGGGCGTGCATGGCCGGTTCGAAGGCGGCGTAGTTGCCGGGCCCCTTCGACTGGGCGCGATACAGCGCGAGGTCGGCGTTTCGCATCAGCTCGTCTGAGCCATCGACTCCGGCGGCGATACCAATACTGGCGCTCAGCAGGACTTCGCGCACACCGAGCTGGAATGGCTCTCGCATCGCCGCGAGCAGGCGGCGGGCGGTGATCGCCGCGTCGCCCGGCTCGGCAAGTTCCTCAAGCAGGACCGCGAAATCATCGCCGCCGAGGCGGGCGACGGTGTCGCCCGGCCGGACCGATGCCGCCAGACGGCCCGCCGCCTGCTGAAGCAGGTCGTCCCCGGCGTTGTGACCGAGGCCCTCGTTGACCGACTTGAACCCGTCGATGTCACAGACGAGGATCGCCAGCTTCTCCTGCGAGCGACCCGCGCGGGCGAGCGCGTGGTCGAGGCGATCGATGAACAGTGCGCGATTTGGAAGGCTGGTCAGCATGTCGTGGAACTGACCGTGGACCAGCCTTGCGTTCTCACGCGACTGGCGCTCCGAGCGCTCGCGCAGGACGCGCTCGGTCTCGATCAGGCGCACGCTCGCGATTCCCGCACAGAGCACCCGCGCCATCCCCCGCAATAACCCGACCTCCTCGGTCTGCAGCGGGTCGACAGCCGGGCGTGCGACGATCAGATCGATCGCTGGGTCCGTGTCGAGCGTGACCACGATCGTGGGGCAGGCGCCGCTGCCGGATAACTCGAGCTCACCACCGCCGGCGACGGCGATCGCCTGCAATGCGATGGTCGGGGCCTGGCCTGGCGGGAATCCGGTGACCGCCAGCACCGAATCGGGCGAAACGAGCGCCACGGCTTCGGCCTCGAACGTCGCCGCGATTCGCTCCGTCGCCCGCTCCACCATCAGCCGCTCGTCGCGCACCGAGAACACCAGCTCGACGAATTCAGCGAGGTTCTGCGTAGCCCAGCCGCCGCGCGCGGTTTCGGGTGACATCAGCCGACCGCCGAGACCACGAGGGTCTGGTTGTGGAAAGCGGAGATTCCCCGGGTACGGGCTATCTCGCCGTAGGTGTAAAAGCCCGCAACCGGAGCCCCGGACCGGGTGAACTCCTGGGCGTCTGCGCGGGCCGCGGCAGCCGCAGCGGCCCGATCGGGGCAGACGTCAAGCGCAGGCCGCCCCTCGAGTTCGGAGACCTGGTTGCCCTCGCTCGCCGTGACCAGCATCGTTGAACTCATCTTCAGATCATCCCCTGTGCAGCCCCCCGACGCGGCGGCTTGCGCCCCGCCTGCGCGGGCACCCGCCGCGGCCGTCTTACCGATACCGAGCCAACGGCCCGGGGAACCGACCGGCTGTTGCTCTTTGGCCTCCGCTACTTGCACCCGCCCCGTCCGTCCCTGGGGGTGGGTTCAGTGTAAAGCCGAGGCCAGGCGGGGTAAGCGAAATCGCGTGCAAACGGAACGCAGAAATGCGACGGGCCCGGGGGACGACCTCCGGGCCCGACGCGGGTACAGGGGGGAGCGGGGTTTGCTCCGCTGCGTAGCTTACTCGCTTACGGGCCTCAGGTAAACCCTAATTTCGAGATTCCCCAAAATCACACATCGGGAACGGGCGTAGCCGATCAGATGGTACCTACCTGTATCGCTGCCAGTGGGCATTCTTGAGTAGTAACGGACACACGATCCAGCACACCTAACCGCTACTCAGGTGAGCTTTCGTTGTTGACGAGGTTGGGGGGAAGACGGATGGGATTTCCGATAGCTACGTATAAGGGCCGGTTCGGCACCAGGCAGGCCGAGCGGTTGCTGTGGAGGGCCGGCTTTCGGGCCCCGGCGGGGTGCTCCGGGGAGGCTCTCCAAACTCGGCCTGCGCAAGGCGGTGCTGTCGCTCACCCGTCCGGTCGGGGAGGCCTTCTCGGCGGGCCGGAGCCGCACGACGAGGACGGGAATCCGCTGGCGCCGTATGACCTCTACGGACACGACCACCTCTGGTGGCTGGACCGGATGGTGCGCTCGAACCAGCCCCTGATTGAGCGGATGACGCTGCTCTGGCACGACTGGTTTGCGACGTCGGTGGCGGACGTCGATTCGCAAGCGCTGATGTTGCAGCAAAACGGACTGTTCAGGCTGGGAGCGCTGGGCTCCTTTCATGATCTGCTGCACGCCGTCACGATCGATCCGGCGATGCTGATCTGGCTTGACGGGATCGGGAACCGCAGGCGCGCGGTCAACGAGAACTACTCGCGCGAGCTGATGGAGCTGTTCACCCTGGGGCCGGATCGCGGCGCTTACACCGAGACCGACGTACGCGAATTGGCGCGCGCGCTGACGGGCTGGCGTGCGACCTACGTTGACGACGTCGGCCACACGAACTTCCGCTTCGATCCCAACCGCTTCGACTCGGGCAGCAAGACAATCTTCGGGTCCACCGGCGCATTCGGCTGGGAAGACGCGGTGCGACTCTGCGTCGAGCACCCGCTACATCCGTCGTTCCTGGTCAGCAAAGCTGTGGATGAGCTTCATCCCGACATTGCCGCCCGAAAAAGACCGGCTGGCGCTCGAGCGCCTCTACGTGGATCGTGGCTACGTGATCCGCCCGCTCGTCGAGGCGATCCTGATGCACCCCCAGTTCTACAGGGGGCCGTCGATGGTGAAGCCACCGGTCGTGTTCGTCGCGGGTATGTTGCGCGCGCTCAATCGCGGGGTCGATACCGACGAGTGGACCTGGCTCTGCAAGCTAGCCGGCCAGCGGCTGTTCGCTCCACCCAACGTCGCCGGCTGGGACGAAGGCCGATGGCTCGACACCAGCACCGTGCGCACACGCTGGCAGATGGTCGGCTACGCACTGCGCCCGAGCCTGATCGAGGATCGGCGCCTCGAACGCTACCCGCTCGGCGAGACGCCGCTGAAGGCGGTCGAGCGGGCACTCGATTTCTGGGGCTCGCCGGCGATCTCGAAGGGCAGCGAGAAGGTCCTGCGCTCGTTCTCCGCGGGCTGCGTCAAGGGCCGGCTCGCGGAATGGGAGCAGCACGCCTACCGCGGGCTCCGCCAGAACGCGTTGCGACATCTGATCTACGCATCACCGGACCTGCAGAGGAGCTGAGGCGACGATGAGCGCAGATCCGATCAAACACTGCGGCTGCAGGGAGCACACCCGCAGCGAGCTGATGCGGGCGGCGGCCGAAGCGGGGCGCGGGCTGCCGGCGATTGAGCGCGGCGCTCCGCTGCCGGCGGGAACCGGGCTGTCGCGGCGTGCCTTCATGGCCCGGTCCGCGGGGTTGGCGCTCGCCGTCTACGGGGCATCCGCCCTCAGCCCCCGTGCGCTGCAGGCGGGAATCGAAGAGGCCCAGGCCGCCGGCCCTGCTGACGCGGTTCTTGTTTCGGTCTTCCTCGACGGCGGCGTCGACTCGCTGACGATGCTGGCTCCGAGCAACGATGCGACATACCGGGAACTGCGCCCGACACTTGCGCTGCCGGCTGGCCAGGGAACGCCGTTCTCCGAGGATTCGCGGCTCTTTTGGCACCCCTCGGCAGCAGGCTTCGCGACGCTGCATGCGGAAGGCAAGGTCAGCGTGGCGCCGGGAATCGGCTACACGGATCCGAATCAGTCGCACTTCACCTCCCGCCATTACTGGGAGGTCGGCGCGGTCGATCCGCGAGGGCGGATCGGCTGGCTCGGCCGTTACCTCGACCTGCATGGCTCCAAGGCCAACCCGCTTCAGGGGCTGGCGCTCGACTACTCGCTGGCTCCGGCGCTGGCCACCGGCACTGTGCCTGTTGCCGCGGTCTCGTCGCCTCAGGACTACGACCTCGGGGCGTCGGGCGTTTGGGGTCCGATCGAAGGGCGGATGCTCAATGCCTACGGCAAGCTCGGGGCGATTGCGGGCGGTGATCCCGCGCTTCGCCTCGCGCGCGACCAGGTGGCGGCAACGACAACTCTCCGTCACCAAGTGTCTGCCTTTCGCGGCGTCAGTGCACCAGTGTCATATCCCGCAGACGACGAGTTCCCGGAGCGCCTGGCGACCCTGGCAGCAATGCTGGCGGCTGGGCTGCCGCTGCGATGTGTCGCGCTCAACGCACCCGGCGGCTACGACACCCACAACAACCAAGCGGTGTCGCTGCCGGCGAACCTGAAGCTGACCGCGGATTCGCTGCTGGCCTTCCAGCGCGACCTCGAGGCGCGCGGCTTGGCCGACCGCGTGCTGGTCAATGTCTGGAGCGAGTTCGGCCGCCGGCCAGAGGAGAACGGCTCAGGGACCGACCACGGGGCGGGCGGCGTCTCGCTCGTGATCGGAACGCGGGCAGCGGGAACGATGATCGGGGAGTTCCCCGGGCTCGAGACTCTCGATGACGAGGACAACCTGCGCGTGACCTCAGATTTCCGCGGGCTCTATTGCTCTCTCCTCGAGCAGTGGCTGGGCGTCGACGCGACACCGATCGTCCCCGGCGCTGGATCGTTTTCGCGGCCGCAGGTCGTCAGGTGAGGCGGGCGGGCCGGACCCTGGTCGGCTGCATCCTGATCGCCGGCGCGCTCTGTGCACCCGCTTCCGGCGACGGGAGCGGCCTGACGGCACAGCCGGCCGGGGCGGTGTCGGTGACCGCCCGAGAGTTCTCGCTGACACTCTCGCGACCCCGCCTGCGCGCCGGCGAAGTTCGCATTCAGCTGATCAACCGCGGCGAGGACGATCACGACCTGCTCGCCTACCGAGACGACGCGCACTCGTGGCGGTTCCGCGTCACGCGTCCCGGAGAGGCACTCACGCGGACGCTGCGGCTCGGCCCAGGCCGCTACAGCCTGATCTGCACGCTCGAGGGCCACCAGGCGCTGGGCATGGAAGCCTCGTTGCGAGTGACCCGCAGGCGACCGTCGTCCAATTAGCCCGGCTTCTCTACCCTTAAGCAGGCCGTCGGTGGGGGCGGTTTGCACATCACCTACATGACCGATCTGGGCCATTCATCACTCCGTTTCGCTGCGCTGGCATTGGCAGCCGTCGCGCTTTGCCTGCCCTCCATCGCCGAGGCGCGGGCGCAGGGCGCCGCGGCTCTGCCCGCCGGATACTTTGGCGTCAGCCCGGCCACGCGGCTGTCGGCGGAAGAGTACGAGCGCATGGGCACCGGCGCGGTCGGCACGCTGCGCCACCCGTTCTTCTGGGAGGACCTCCAGCCGATCGGCCGGGCCCACTACGACTGGCGCAAGACGGACGCGGTTGTCGAGAACGCGACGCTCACCGGCGTGCCGGTGCTTCCCTACGTCATGGGCGCGCCCGGCTGGCTGCGCAACGGCGCCACGTCCAACGACCACCCACTTCCTGACCAGCGGGCCGCCGAAGCCTGGTCGGAGTTGCTGAGGAGGCTGGTGCAGCGCTACGGCCCCGGTGGAGATTTCTGGGACCTGTTCGGGGTGCTGCACCCGGGAGTGGCACCACTGCCGATCGCCGCATGGCAGATCTCGAACGAGCCCAACGACGCGAGCTACTCGACTCCGGTGGCGACTTCGCCTGAGCGCTATGCGGCGCTGCTGAAGCTCGCCGACCAGGCGATCGGAGCCGTCGACCCGGCGGCGAGGGTGATCTCGGCCGGGGTCTTCGGGACACCCGGCAACGGGATCACGGCGATCGAGTTCTTGACCCGCTTCTACCAGGTCGAGGGAATCCGGAACTCGTTCGACGCCCTCGGACTGCACCCCTACGCCGGCAACCTCAAGGGCGTCGTGCAGCAGATCGACGACGCGCGCCAGATCATGAACAGGGCGGGCGACCGCAGAACACCGATCTGGATCACCGAGCTTGGCTGGCCGACACTGGACGAGGTCGGCAACGGCTTCTCGACGACCGAGCGCGGCCAGAGGCGGCTGCTCCAGCGTTCGTTCAAGCGCATCATCTCCGAGCGCTCGGCCTGGCGGGTCGACAAGATCGTCTGGTACACGTGGCGCGACAACTCGCTGTTCGCGAACTGCAACCTCTGCCGCTCCTCCGGGCTCTTCCGCAAGGACCTGACGCCAAAGCCGGCCTGGCGCGCCTTCGTCGGGTTCACGGGAGGCTCCGCCGAGGTCCAGCCTGCAGGGGACGCCGGGGCGGCGATCCCGCTGCCCCTGCCGACTCCGTCGATTTCTAGGCATCCGCCGGGGCCCTGCTGGTGAGCCCGGGCATTTCGACGTCTTGCCTGACGGTCGGCAGTAGGCTTCCGGACCGGCTATGGCTCCGGAGCTTCATCATCTGCGCCAGGGGAGCGGGCCGCGGTTGCTCCTCGTTCACGGCCTCGGCGGAAGCGTAGTGCTGTGGAACCCGGTGCTGGACCTGCTCGCCGCCGAGCGTGAGGTGATCGCCGTCGACATGCCCGGGTTCGGGCGCTCGCCCGCCCCGGGAAACGGGTTTGTTCCCGATGCCCGGAGCCTGGCCCGAGCCCTGACTGATTTCTGCGGGAACGAGGGCTTCGAGCGTCCCCATGTAGCGGGCCTCTCGCTCGGCGGCTGGGTGTCGCTCGAAATGGCCAAGCTCGGTTCGGTCGCATCGGTTTGCGCGATCTCACCGGCGGGCCTCTGGCGCAAACCACTTGATCCGCGCGGCCTCGGCCGGCAGGCGATCGGGAGGAGGCTGGCGCCGCTGGTCGGCCCCCTGATGGGGGTGCCGCCGCTTCGCCGCGCCGCGTTCTCGCGTCAGATGGTGCACCCCGAGAGGGTCTCCCGGGCCGAAGCCGCGGGGCTGGCTCGCGGCTACATCGGTTCCGAGCTCTACACCGAAGCCGATCGCGAAATGCGCGCCGGAGTGTTCGAGCATCACGACCTGATCGACGTTCCCGTGACGCTCGCCTGGGGCGCCGAGGACGTCGTCGTCGGCCGCCCGAGCCGCACGCGCCGTCCGCCTGATGCGCGTTACCTCGAAGTGCCGGGCTGGGGCCACACGCCGACCTGGGACGATCCCCAAGGCGTGACCGGGCTCATCCTTGAATCGAGTGCCGAATGATCGCCGACCTGCGCAGCGTCGAGGTTGGCGGACTCGAGGTTGCCTACCGGGAGCTGGGATCCGGCCCGCCGGTGCTGCTGATCCACGGCTGGCCGACGTCGTCCTTTCTGTGGCGCGAGGTGATGCAGCCGATCGCACAGCGAAACCGCGTCGTGGCAATCGACCTGCCCGGCTACGGCGGCTCGTCGAAGCCCAGGGACGCCCGCTATGACTTCGAGATGTACGACCGCGTGCTGACGGGATTCGCCGACGCGCTCGGGCTGAGCGGCCTCGGGCTCGGGGTGCATGACATCGGCGGGCCGATCGGCCTCCACTGGCTCCTCACCAACCCGCAGCGCTTCTCGCGGCTGGCCCTGCTCAACACGCTCGTCTATCCGGAGCTTTCGCTGGCGGCCAAGGCCTTCTTGATCGGCGGCAAGCTGCCGCTGGTGCGCGAGTTGCTGACCAGCGACCGTGGCCTGGCGCTGGCGATGCGGACAGGGATCGCAAAGCGGGAGCGCCGGACCCGAGAGGTGCTGGATGCTGTACGCGAGCCCTTCCAAACCCGAGACGAGAAGGCCGTCCTCGCCGCCGCTGGGGTTGGGCTGACGCCCGCGGGTCTCGTCGAGATCGCGCAGGCGCTCCCCTCCCTCGAGATTCCCGTCCGGATCGTCTACGGCGAGCGCGACAGGATCCTGCCCGACGTGGCGAAGACGATGGCGCGCGTCGCGCGCGATCTGCCTCAGGCGGAGGTCACGGCACTACCCGGCTGCGGCCACTTTCTCCAGGAGGATGACCCGCATCAGGTCGGCACGGCGCTTGCCGAGTTCTTCGCAGGGGTACTCGACGGGTGAGCCGACGCTTGCGCGACCGCAGCGGCATACTGCGCTCGGTCGATTCAACCCGTACGGATGGAGAGGTACCAATGAAGAGGATCCTGATCGTCGCCTGTGCAACCTCGGCGCTCTGCGCCGGAGTCATCACCTCCTCCGCGGGCGCGAGCGCCGGAGTGACGGGACTGGATGCCTGCGAGAAGCTCGAGCCGCGGCCAAACGTGATCGGCATCTGGTGCGACGGCCAGAACGTCTTCGTCAACTCACTGCATTGGAACAAGTGGAAATCCAACAAGGGCGTCGGCGTGGGCTTCCTCCACGTCAACGACTGCAACCCGAACTGCGCAGCGGGCAGCGTCGAGACCTATCCGGTCAAGGTGAAGCTGTATGACCGCGGCAAGTCGAAGTGCGGCGGGCGCACCAAGGAGACGTTCCGGAAGATCAAGCTGAAGGTCCAGGGGCCACACCCGAAATATCTCTCGCTCTATAACGGCGTCGACCTCTCCTGCGTCAAATAAAGCGATGGCGATAGAAACGGTCTCCGGGCCACTCGACCCGTCCGAGCTCGGGCTGACGCTTCCGCATGAGCATCTGCGAACGACGTTCGAGTCGGTCCGCACGCAATTCCCGCACCTCTACGACGAGCAGGCGGAGTTCGACCGGGCGGTGGCCGAGGTCAATCGGGCGATAGGCCACGGTGTGAAGACAATCGTCGATCCCGCCTGCATGGATCTCGGGCGCGACGTCGAGCTGGCCAAGCGAGTTGTCGCCGAGACCGGGATCCAACTCGTCATGTGCACCGGCGTCTATGGCGAGCACTACACGTTCCTGCCCCAGCACTTCGCCAACCGCGAGATCGACTATCTGGTCGACGCCTTCGTGCACGACATCGAGGAGGGCATCCAGGGGACGGAGGTGAAGGCCGCGTTTCTGAAGTGCGCCGTTGACGAGCCCGGCATCAACGACCACGTCGAGAAGATCCTGCGCGCCTGCGCCAAGGCGAGCGTCCGAACCGGGACGCCGATCATGGCGCACTCGCACCCGGGCACCCGACGCGGGCTCGAGGAGATGGCGATCTTCGCCGAGGAGGGAGTCGATCCGAAGCTCGTGATCGTCGCCCATACAGGTGACACCGACGACCTCGACTACATCGAGGAGCTGCTGTCGACCGGCTGCTTCATCGGCATGGACCGCTACGGGCTCGACATCATCCTGCCCACGGAGCAGCGAAACGCGACCGTGATCGAGCTCTGCAGGCGCGGCCACACCGAGCGGATGATGCTCTCCCACGACGCCTGCGCGACGATCGACTGGTTCCCCGAGGAGATGCGGGCGATGGTCCCCAACTGGCACTTCGGCTACCTCTTCGAGGAGGTGCTCGACCTGCTGCGCGAGGGCGGCGTCTCCGACGACGAACTGAAGACGATGATGGAGGACAACCCGGCCCGCTGGCTGCAGGGCTAGATGACTACGGGACGATCACGTTGTCCGGGTTCGGCTTGTCGTCGGGGCCGCCTTGGCTGTAGTCGCCGAACGGCGCGTCGCGCTGGGTGACGGCGGCGCGCACACCCTCTGACTCAGCCAGCTTGATCCATTCCTTGGCCTCGGGGATGTTGCGCATGATCCCGTCGAGGATCGAGCCAAGCATCTGAGTCGAGGCGAGACCCATGTTCTCGTATGTCTGGTTGACCATCAGCTTCATCGCTGCGAGCTGGGGGAGCGGCAGCGAGGCGAGTTGCTCGGCGCGCTCGCGCACTGTCGCCTCCAGCTCCTCAAACGGAACGGCCTGGTTGATCAGGTCGATCTCGGCGGCCCGCCTGCCGGAGAGCGGCTTGCCGGTGAGAGCGTGCTCCTTGGCCTTGGTCAGGCCGAGCCGGTAGATCCACATGCCGGAGAGGTAGGCCCCCCACATCCGCGAGTAGGGCGTACCGATCTGCGCGTCCTCGGAGGCGATCACGAGGTCGGCGCAGAGCGCGAAGTCGCTGCCGCCGCCGACGCACCAACCGTGCACCTGTGCGATCACCGGCTTCGGCGAACGCCAGACGCTCATCAGCTTGGGTGTCGGCCCGAGCTGAGAGGTCGTGCCCATGAAGTCAACCCCGGGGTTCCACTCCCCGTCGGTCGTGATCAGCCCGTCCCAGTGCTTGAAGCCGCCGCCGAAGTCGTAGCCGGCGCAGAAGGAGCGCCCGGCTCCCCGGAGGACGATGACCTTGACTTCGGAGTCGCGAATCGCCGCGTGCACGGCCGCCTCGACCTCGTCGGGCATCGGCGGCACGATCGTGTTCAGGTGCTCCGGCCGGTTGAGCGTGATCGTCGCAATCGCGCCTTCGGTGGAGCACAGGATGGTCTCGTAGGATGCTGGCTCTGCGCTCATCGCCGCGAGCGTATCGCGTACATGTAGTTGATCAGCCGAGCCAGCGCGGCTCTTCGAAGCCGCCGTATTCCTGTATCGCGCCGTAGATGTGTTGAACGAGCCAGGTGCTGCGCTTCACATCAAGGTTGGCAACGCCGTACGGGAGCTTGTTCGGCTTCCGACCCGTCGTTGTTGCCGTCCGGTAGTCAATGCTGTGCTTGGCGTCCCAAACTGAAGCACTCGCCCAAGAACCGCATGAACAAGCGCAGCAAGTAGGCATCTGAATTGGCCATCGTCACGGTGTTCCGAGACTTTGAGCCCTCGGCCCAATAGGGCAGGCATCCAGCCTGATGGAGCGGCTCTCCCAGGCGGGCGCGAATCCGCCCCTCGAGCTGCCAGGCGACCCGCTTGTCCCGATAGGCCTCAACCATCAGCGCATTTCCTATTCGCCGACCAGAAGCCACACGGTCGTTCAGGCGCTGGATCTGAGGCTCTGTCAGCTCAATGTCGAACGTCCAGCGCCGAGCAGTGCATAGGAAACGCCGAGCCTCTCGGCAATCTCAGCCAGTGAAAGGCCATGGTTCGCCCTCAGCTCCCGAGCTTCCACTCGCAAGTGCAGCGGGAGGACTCGCATACGAACATATGTTCCCGGTCCGCCCGGACAGATTCCGGAGGTATCGCCCATCCTGGAACAATGCCGGCGGGCGGTTAGCTCAGGGGTAGAGCCCTCGTTTTACATGCGAGTTGCCGCGGGTTCGAATCCCGCACCGCCCACTAGATCAAAGCCGCCGCCAGCGGAACGTGGATTGGCCACCGTCGGAACGCGAGGAGCTGCTCGCGACAATTGAGAACTCCGTCGACCGGCTCACCGGAGTCGTCAACGACCTGCTGGACGCGAGCCGCCTGCAGGCCGGTGAGGTGAGCGTCCAAGCCGAGGTCGTGGCGCTCGATGAGGCGGTCTCGAGCGCCCTGCTTGCGCACCCGGAGGCGGTTGGGGCCGTCCAGATCAGCGTGCCCGAGGATCTTCCTCCGGTCCAGGCCGACAGGGGGCTGCTGGAGCGTGTGCTCGTAAACCCTGATCGACAACGCAATCACGCATGGCGGCAGCTCTGAACCGATCGAGATAACCGCGCTGGCAGGCGCCAACAGCGCCAAGATCGCGGTCATCGACCACAGTCGTGGGGTCGCACCGGGCGACGAGGCAAACCTCTTCGAACCGTTCAAGGAAGTCGGCGATCGAAGCAGTGGCGGCTTGGGTCTCGGGCTGGCAGTTGCGCGAGGGTCTGTCGAAGCAATGGATGGGATCCTGGTTGCAGACCGGACGCCAGGCGGCGGGATGACGATGCCCCTGGCCTACCGCTGGCCGACGCGCGGCGGGCTTCCACTACCCGGTGGTTCTGGATCTCGGGCTTCCCGACCTGGACGGGATCGAGGTGATCGAGGGATTGCGTGGCTGGTCTCAGGTGCCGATCATCGTGCTCTCAGCGCGTGCGGGACAGGGTGACAAGGTCATCGCCCTCGACGCCGGCGCCGACGACTACGTCACGAAGCCTTTCGGCATGGACGAGCTCCTGGCCCGGCTGCGCGCAGCGCTTCGCCGAGCCGAACACGGCGGGGTGCTACCGGTTGTTTCAACCGAGCACTTCAGCATTGATTTCGTCTCGAAGGAAGTCTCGGGGCACGGACGGCCAGCCCGTCCGGCTGACGCCCACGGAGCGGCACATCATGGAAGCGCTCGCCCGAGAGGAGGGAAGCTCGTCGGCCAGCGCGAGCTCCTCAAAGAGGTCTGGGGACCCAACTACGAAACCGAGACCAACTACCTGCGCGTGTGCCTGGCTCAGCTGCGCCGCAAGCTCGAGCCGGATCCCGCTCACCCGCGGTATCTGATCACCGAACCCGGGATGGGCTACCGCTTCGGCGGGCGCTGATCGGCCCCGCCGTTACGCCGGAGTCTCTGCGAACATATGTTCGTGTGCGCAAGCAACGCAGCCGTCCTCCACGCCGACGCCGACGCCTTCTTCGCCTCGGTGGAGCAGCGCGACGATCCGAAGCTGCGGGGGAGGCCGGTGATCGTCGGGGGCGGAGTCGTCCTGGCCGCAAGCTACGAGGCGCGGGCCTTTGGGATTCGCGGTGGAATGAACGGCGGCAAGGCGCGCAGGCTTTGCCCGGGCGCGCTCGTCGTCCCGCCGCGCTTCGATGCCTACGTGTCCGCCAGCAAGGCGCTCTTTCGCTGCTTCCGTGACACTTCGCCGGCGGTAGAGGGGCTGTCGCTCGAAGAGGCGTTCCTGGAAGTGCGGGGGCTCGAGGAGATCTCCGGCTCGCCACAGGCGATCGCCGAGCGGCTGCGCGCGCGCGTTTCAGAGGAGGTCGGCTTGACGCTGACGGTGGGAGTCGCCCGCACAAAGCTGCTCGCCAAGATGGCGAGCAAGGCCGCCAAGCCCGACGGGCTACTCGTCGTCCCTCCGGAGAAGGAGCTTGACTTCTTGCATCCGCTGCCGATCGCGACCGTCTGGGGAATCGGCCCGGCAACCGCTACCAAGCTTCAGCGCTACGGGATCGCAACGGTCGGCGACCTGGCCCAGATGCCGGAGGGATCCCTGACGGCACTCCTGGGTCGGGCTGCCGGCCAGCACCTGCACGCCGTCGCCAACAATCGCGACCGGCGACCGGTGCGCCCCAACCGCCGCCGAAGGTCGTTTGGTTCGCAGTCGGCGTTCGGCGCGGGCTCCAAGTCGGCCGCGGAGGTTGAGGCCGTTCTGCTCGGTCTCGTCGATCGGCTGACCTCGAGAATGCGCGCCAAGGGGCGCTGCGGGAGAACGGTGACGCTGCGGCTGCGCTTCGCCGATTTCTCGCGAGCTTCGCGGTCCTGCACGCTCGGCCACCCAACCGCGTCGACCGCACGCGTGCGCGAGGCAGCACGGACGCTCCTCGGCGCCTCGCGCGACCAGATCGAAGGGCGCGGGCTGACTCTTGTGGGAATCGCGATTTCGAACCTCGACGGCGACGGTGGCGGCGTCCAGCTCGAGTTGCCGCTCTGGCGCCGGCAGGCTGCCGAGCTCGACTCGGCGCTGGACACGTTGAGGGAGCGCTACGGCAGCGCCATCCTCTCCAGCCCGAACCGGCAGACGCTCGCCGACTTTCAAAGATAGGATCGCCCGCTGGTGGCGCCCGAGTGAAGATGCGAGCCGCGGTCCTCGAGGAGTTCGGGCAGCCGCTTGCCGTGCAGGAGCTCGATCTCGCAGAGCCGGGGGCCGGCGAGGTGCTGGTCCGGCTCGTCGCCTGCGGCGTCTGCCACACCGACCTCTACACGGCCTCAGGGGTTGACCCCTCCGGCTACGCGCCGACGGTGTTGGGACACGAGGGCGCGGGCGTCGTGGAGGCGATCGGGGACGACGTGACGATGGTGGCGCCCGGCGACCACGTGGTGACGCTCTTCTCACCTCAGTGCGGAGAGTGCGTCCACTGCGTCGATCCGCGCACCAACCTCTGCATGGCTATCCGCGAGCAGCAGAACCTCGGCTACCTGCCCGACGGGACGACGCGGCTCTCGCGCGAGGGCGAGCCGATCCGTCACTTCATGGGCACCTCAACGTTCGCCGAGTACACGGTGATGCCGCAGATTGCGCTCGCCAAGGTCAACCCTGAGGCGCCGCTGGATCGCGCCTGCCTGTTCGCCTGCGGGCTCTCGACCGGACTTGGAGCCGCGATGAACACGGCCAAGGTCGACTCGGGTTCCACCTGTGTCGTCTTCGGCGCCGGCATGGTCGGGCTGGGCGCCGTCGCAGGCTGCCGCCTTCAGGGCGCTGAGCGGATCATCTGCGTCGACCTCTCCTCAGACCGCCTGAAGCTGGCTAAGGGGCAGGGCGCAACCGAGACGATCATCGCCGGCGATGAGATCGTCGAGCGGATCGTCGAGGAGACCGGCGGCTTCGGCGCCGACTACACCTTCGAGGCGACCGGCAACGTCGCGGTGATGCGGCAGGCCGTCGAATCGGCGCGGATGGGCTGGGGGCTCTGCACGGTCGCCGGCGTCGCCGGCAGAGGCGAAACGCTCGACGTGATCCCACGCTTTCTGATCACGGGGCGCCGGGTCGCCGGCTCCTCATTTGGCGGCGTCAAGGGCCGCGACGGGGTTCCCAAGCTCGTCGACCGCTACCTAGCGGGAGACATCGACGTCGACGCCTTCCTGTCGCACCGGATCCGGCTCGACGGGGTCAACAAGGGGTTCGAGCTGATGGAGGCGCAGGACGGGATTCGCAGCGTGATCGAGTTCGGCGAGACCGGGTAGACAGACAACGATGATTTTGCAAAGAGTCGAGAACCCCGACTTTCTCTCCAACGCCTATCTCGTCATTGACGAGCCGGGTGGCCACGGTGTGCTGATCGACTCCAACGGAGTCACGGAACCCCTGCTCGAGCGCGTCGACCGTGAGGGCACGACGCTGACGCACATGCTCTTGACCCACCACCACTGGGACCACGTGCTTGGTGCGCAGGATGCCGCGAAGCACTACGGGGTGCCGATCCTCGCCCATCCCAAAGCCGAGGAGGCTGGGATGCAGCAGTTCAAGACCGACGAGACGATCGCTGAGGGCGACGTACTCGAGTCGGGAGGGCTGCGGATCGAGGTGCTGGAGACGCCCGGCCACTGCGCCGATCATCTGGCCCTCCTGTTCAACGGGACCGATGTCCTCACGGCAGACGTGATCTTCAAGGGAACGGTCGGTGGCACGCGAGCGCCGGGCGCCACGGGCTTTGCCGACCTGCGCTCCTCGATCATGGACAAGCTGATGAAGCTGCCACCCGAGATCCGCATCCATCCCGGCCACAAGCAGCCGTCGACAATCGGTGAGGAATGGGAGTCGAACCCGTTCATCCGCATCTGGCGCGGCCTCGACGAGGAGGGCTCCGAGTCCTGCACTGTCGGGCCGCCCGACCAGGTCGAGCGCCTGCAGGCGACCCTGGTGCTCTGGGCCCCGGACTACGACGGCGGCAACAAGGCCTGGGTCCGCTTTCCAGACGGCGAAGACGCGATCGTCGGCGGCTCGCAGGTCAAGCGCGGCGGCTGAGCTAAGCGGAACGCTGCTTCTCGCAGCTCTTAGCGGCTCGGTCCTTGCCCGGGCCCCCCTTGCAAACGTCACCCTTGCCCGGGCCTCCGATCAACTTGTCGCGGCCGTCGCCGCCGTCCAGCTTGTCCTTACCGCCCCCGCCGTTGATCAAGTCGTTGCCGCCCTCGCCGCAGACAACGTCGTTTCCGCGAAGCCCCGAAATCCTGTCGTTGCCGCCGACGCCGTTGATGACGTCCGCCTTGCCGGTTCCCTTGAGCTTGTCGTTGTCGGCGCTGCCGACGATCGTCGCCACCTTGCCCTGGCAGGTGACGGGCTCGGCGTCGGGCGGCAGTTGGTCGACAACCACGCCCTCCCGACAGGGCGAGTACTCCGACGTGCCCTGCGACCCGCTCGCCGTGGCCGTGATCTGACGCCCCGACAGACTCGACGCAACCGGCACCGTGAAGCTCGCGTCTCCGGCACTGTCGGTTGCGATATCCAGGGAGCCGATCGGTGTTTGACCCTCGCCGCTGCCGGACGGGTCGCAGCTCGCGGAGGCATAGAAGTGGAGTGTCAACGGAGTCGAGGGCGCCGACGAGATCGAGCCCGATACGGTCGCGGCTCCCCCGGTCTCTGCGGCCTGCGTGAGGACGGGCGAATTCTGCAGCCCGTTCGGGCCGGAATCGGCGTCGCCTACGTCGTTCGCGGTCACCCCATCGGCGCCGATGTCTATACCCAGGCCATCGTTGGCGAAGATAGAGTTCTCGAGGATCGTGCCGATGGTCGTTGCGCCGGTCACCGCGACCCCAGCGCCGGCGTTGCCGGTGACCGTGTTCGCCGCGGCGCCTGGGCCGCCGATCCTGTAGGCGCCGCTCGAACTGAGTTCGATCCCGTGGCTTCCGTTCGCAATTACCCTTGTTCCGGCGGAGTTCGTCCCCACGATGTTGCCTTCGACTCGGTTACCGGCACCGTCACCGCCTAGTCTGATCCCCTGGAAGACGTTGCCTGCGACCGTGTTGCCCGCGTAAAGGTTGTTGTTGCCTTCGGCGAGGATCCCGAGGTCGTTGGGAAGCGCGATCGTCTGCGCCAGGCCCAGCCCGACCACATTGGCGCGGATGACGTTGTTCGTGGCATCCCCGTCGTCGGTCTCGATCCCCGTCTCGAAGTTGGCGGAGACAAGGTTGCCCTCGATCGTGTTCAAGGCGGCGCTGTCGATCTCGATTCCGTCGTCGCCGTTTCCGCGGGGCGAGACACCGGCCGGGTCGGTACCCACCCGGTTCGAGGAGACAATGTTGCCGGTTGAACCGGGGTCGAGGATCAACACCCCGTCGTCTGTGTTCCCGGAAATCGTGTTCGGCGCAGCCGGCGAACCAACCACGTTGCTTGAGGCACCCTGTTCGATCTTGATTCCGTTCTCCCCGTTGCCGATGGGATCATCACCGTTGGATTCCAACCCGATCGTGTTCGACTCGACCCGGTTGCCGACGGCGCCGGGGTTGTTGAGGTGGACTCCCTGGTCTTCGTTGCCGGAAATCACGTTGCCGGCGCCAGGTGTGCCGATGAGATTGTTGGCACTTTCGACGAAGATGCCATCACCGCCGTTGGGGAGGGCCGAGAAGCCGGACGATTCGAGGCCGATGCGGTTGTTTTGGAGCACCGACCCACCGGCGTCGCTCGTCAGTTGGACCCCGTCGCTCGCGTTGCCAGAGATCACGTTGCGATCGGCTGGCGCCGGCCCGCCGATCGTGGCGGAGCCGGCCGCGACCTCGATGCCGATCGCGTTCGGCACGGCGCTGGCGCTGACCGGGCTGAAGCCGATCCGATTCCCGCGGATCGTCGCGGTAGCGCTGACCGAGATCAATCGGATCCCCGGGCCGAAGTTGCCGGCGATGGTGTTATTTGTGACGGTCGTCCCCGGCCCGTTCAGGTCTACCCCGGAGGCACCGTTGCCGTGGTCGGAAGTGCCAAGGGCGTCAAGACCAACCGTGTTGCCGGCAATCTGCACGCCCGAAGTGCTCGCGGCGACGAGAATGCCTCTTCCCGTCGCGTTCGAAATCAAGTTGCCGTCGGGAAACGACACGCCGATGACGGCATCGTCAGCGTCAGTCAACTCGATGCCATCGTGACTTGTGAGGGTCCCGATGGCACCTTGGGTCCCATTGGCGTTGAAACCGATGCGCATCGAGCTGATCTGAACGCCGGTAGCAGAGTTCAGCTGGATTCCCTGGGTGCAGTCGGTGAGAGCCAGGCCCGCGACGATGCTGTTGTCCGCCCCGGTGGCGAGCTCCAGGCATTCGCCGCCCCCGAGTCCGGGCCCGTTGATGCCGAAGATGCCGCTGTTAGGACTCAAGGTGGTCGGTTCTTCGAGCGCGGGAAGCTCGCTGCCGACGCTGACGGTCTGACCGTCGAGCGCTGCGATGATCTGGATCGTGTCCGCATCTGGGATCACGTCCACGTTGGCGGCCAGGATCGCCTCGCGCAGGCTGCAAATGTCGCCGTCCGCCGCCTCGCAGCCGTTGTTGGGCGCACCGCCGTCGTTCTCGTCAGAGGTGGTGTCGACGACAAACGTCGCTGCTGAGACGGAAGACACCAGGGCAAGCGATAGCAGTGCTACCGCGGTGAAGATCCCCGTGCGTACGCCTCTTGACGACACCCGCGAATCGTCGCACACCCGGTGGTTGCGGTGCGTGCGCTATCGCGGGAACTGGCCGAGGCGACAGGCCTTGCGCTCGCGAGTCCGCGTGCCGTGCCGGTTTGAGGCGACGACTGTGATCCCGTAGCACTTCTTGCGCGTCGCGGGTTTGAAGGTCGCCTGCCAGATGAACTTGACGACCTTCTTGGTGCCGCCGACGGTCAGCAGCTGCTCAGCCGGCTCTGCGGTGGGTGCCGAAGTGGATCGTCACCTCCTTGGCCTTGAGAATCTGAGCGGAGAACTCGACGGTGCGGTTTACCGAGTTGAAGTTGGCGACGGGTAGCGGGAGGATCCTCGGGGGTTTGTTCTTCGGCTTCGTCGCCGGTGCCATCGCCGGAGCGGCGACGAGACAGGCCGTGAGCGCGACGGCGGTCGCGAGACCGCCGACCCGGCGGACCGGGCCTGTTCGCAGATTTGCTCGTCGGCGCATTCGTTCTTACCTCAGCCGCAACCCTAGTCCACCCGGGCCCGGGGTTCCACCACCGTCGCAGATCTAGAGGATAGGTTGCAATCGTGGACCTCGGGATCGGCGGCAAGGTGGCACTGGTGATGGGCTCGAGCCGCGGCATCGGGACGAGGGATTGCGGAGGCGCTCGCACAGGACGGCGCACGAGTCGCAATCTCCGGGCCGCTCCCAGCAGCGGCTCGACGCGACGGCGGCCGCCGAGGTCGACGGCGCCGTCCCCTTCGTGGCCGACACGAACGACCTCGACGGCCTGGCCGAGTTGCCGCGACGAGTCGCGGCGGAGCTCGGGCCGATCGAGATCCTCGTCACCAACACCGGCGGGCCCCCTCCGGGAACGAGTCTTGATGCGCCGGTCGGCGAGTGGGAGAGGTCCTATCGCTCGCTCGTGCTGGCACCGCGGATCCTGATCGAGGAGGTGCTGCCGGGCATGCGGGAGCGAGGCTGGGGACGAATCGTCAACGTCGCCTCGACCTCGATCAAGGAGCCGATTCCCTGGCTGGCGCTCTCCAACATCCACCGGGCCGGCGCGCTCGCCTTCTTCAAGACGCTCGCTCGGGAAGTGGCGGCGGACGGGGTCACCGTCAACACGATCGCCACGGGCCGGTTCGCAACCGAGCGTATGGTCGAGCTTGCGGGTTCCATGGAGGCGGTCGAGCAGGGGGCACGGGAGGAGGTACCTGCGGGCAGACTCGGCCAGCCGCGCGAGTTCGGTGATCTCGTTGCGTTCCTGAGTTCGCAGCGAGCCGCGTATCTGACCGGGGTGACCGCTGCCGCTAGACGGCGGCCTGCTGCGATCCAGCTAGGCCGCCTCGGCGACCGACGACGATCATCCAGGTCGCGCCGGCGCCGATCATGACCAGGCTGAAGAGCTGGGGATAGGTGAGGCCGGCGACGATTGCGTCGTTGCGACGCACGAACTCGACAAGAAATCGCTCGAGCCCGGCCAGGATGAGATAGAGGGCGAAGAGCACGCCGGGCCGCCAGCGGTCGCGCAGGCGCCAGAGGATGTAGGCGACGCCGGTCATCGCGAGCGCCTCGTAGACCGGCGTCGGGTGTACCTCCTCGGTTGTCGGGATGGTGCCGTCGGGGTAGGCCATCGCCCAGGGTCCGTCCCAGGGCTCGCCGTAGTCGCCGTCGCCGGAGAGCTGACAGCCGACGCGGCCGATCGCGTACCCGAGCGCGAGGGGAACCGAGCAGAGGTCGAGCAGGCCGAAGTTGAGCATCTTGCGCCAGGCGGCCCAGGCGAAGACGCCGAGGGCGCCGCCGATCGCGCCGCCGTACCAGACGAGGCCGGAGCCGGAGAAAATATTGCCGAGCAGATCATCGGAGACGTCGCTCCAGTTTTCGATCAGATACTCGAGCCGGGCGCCGATGATGCCGCCGATCAACGCCGCGAAGACGATCTCGTAGGCCCAGTCGATCGGCTTGTCGCGCTCCTGCAGGCGCTTGCCGATGACGAGACCCGCCACGACGAAGGCGAGCGCGAAGCAGATCCCGAAGGTCTGGAGAGTCAGCGGGCCGATGTCGATTTCGGGCTGCATGCGGCGACTGACCTTACGTTACGGGGCCTGACCAAGCCTGGGTAGTCGGCGAAACCAGAAGTTCGACCGGAGATCCCATACCCCCGAGGAGAATCGAACTCCTGTTACTGGAATGAAAACCCAGTGTCCTCGACCACTAGACGACGGGGGCGCAGCGAAGTGCCGCATTGTAGGCGCCTTCCATCCGCTCCGCGTACGAACATACGTTCGCTATGATTCCAGCCGGATTCGAAGAAGCCAGATGGTCAATTCTCCGCGACCGTCGCGTAGTGACTCGTGCCAAATTTGCGGCGAACCGCTAGCCCAACAACAACTCCAGCAGAGCCTTCTGTGCGTGCAACCGGTTCTCCGCCTGATCCCAGACGGCTGAGCGCTCTCCGTAAAGGACGCCCTCGGTGATCTCCTCGCCGGGGTGAGCCGGGAGGCAGTGCAACGCGATCGCCCGCTCCGAGGCGGCGGCCATCAGGTCCTCGTTGAGCTGGAACGGCCCGAGATCGGCGCGGCGCCGCGCCGCTGTCTCCTCGTCGCCCATGCTGATCCATACGTCGGTGTAGACGGCGTCCGCTCCCCTGACCGCTTCGAGCGGGTCTGCCGTCTGAGTGACGCCGAGCTCGTCCTCGAGCCGGTAGCCCTGCGGCGAGCCGATCACGACCTCGACGCCGGCCAGCTTGCCGACGATCGCCAGCGAGCGGGCGACGTTGTTGGCACCGTCGCCGACGTAAGCGATGCGCAGTCCTTGCAGCTCGCCGAAGCGCTGGCGCAGGGTCAGCATGTCCGCAAGCGCCTGGCAGGGGTGGTGAAGCGGTGTCAGGGCATTGACGACGGGCACGCTCCCCGCCTCGGCGATCTCGATGAGCGCCTCGTGGGCTCCGCTTCGCACGACAATCGCGTGGACGTAGCGCGACAGGACGCGTCCGGTGTCGCCAGTCGACTCTCCTCTCGTCAGCTGCAGCTCGTCGCCGCGCAGGATCAACGGCGTGCCACCGAGTTCGGCGACGCCGACCTCGAAGGAGATCCGCGTCCGCGTCGAGGGGCGCTCGAAGACCAGCGCAATCGAGCGGCCGGCGAGCGCGCCGCGGCCCTCCCCCGCCTCGCGGCCGTCCTTCAGTTCTTGCGCCCGCGCAAGCAGCTTTGCGAGCTCTCCAGCGGAGAGCTCGTCACCGCTGAGGAAGTGTCGGGCGAGGCCGTTCATTTCAAGCGGCCGATACTACGCCTGCATGCTCCGAGTCCTGACCTGGAACCTCGCCCACGGGCGCGATCATCCACCCGATGAGCGGCTGAGGACGTGGCGCTCGCGCCTGCTGCGGATCAGCGAGCGCAACGCGACCCACATCCAGGTGAACCGCGACCTCTTTGACGAGTTCGCCTCCATGATCGCGGCCAGCGAGTGGGACATCGCGCTGTTCCAGGAAGCACCGCCGCGATGGGCCCAGCGCCTCGCGGAGCACTGTCGCGCCGACGCACACATTTCGCTGACCGCCCGCAACGCCCTGGCGCCCCTGCGGTCCGCCTTCGCACGGCTCAACCCGGACCTGATCGCCTCGAACGAGGGCGGCTCCAACCTGACGCTGATTCGTGGCGACGCCGGTGCCGAACTCCGCGAGCTCGAGCTCCGCCCCAGCCCCGCCCGCCGCCTGCGCCGTCAGCCCGAGCGCCGCACGATGGCCTTTACGCGACTCGCCTCCGGCCTCTGCGTCGCCAACCTCCACGCCTCGAAGGCCGACCGCGTAAGCCAACCCGAAGCCGACGTGCGACTTGCCGCGCAGCGCGCTGTCGAGTGGTCAGACGGTGCTCCGCTGATCCTCGGTGGCGACTTCAACCTGCGCCAGCGCACCAGCCCGGCCCTTTTCGACGAACTCGAAGCGGGATTCGAACTCCGCTTCCCGACCGTGCCGACCGGCATCGACCACCTGCTCTCCCGCAACCTCGAGATCCTCAGTCCACCGACCCCGTGGCCGGCCGCCCGCCGAGAGCTCCAGGTCGAGGGGCTTCGCCTTCGGCTCTCGGATCACTCGCCGGTCGAAGCCACCTTCGCGCGCAGCGTGTAGCGCGTTACGGCCGCTTCGAGGCGGCGCTCACGGCCCGCGAGATCGAACGCGAGCGGCTGAGGTAATACTGATAGGGCACAGCCCCCCGAAGCCGACCGTGAACTAAGGAGCTTTTTGATGGCAGCAGCAACAACGAAGACGAAGAGCAAGTCCACCGCCAGCCGCAAGGCCTCGGCGACCAGGGCCGACAAGAGCGTCGAGGCGTTCCGCGATGCACTCGAGCGCAGCGTGACGATCTCGCGCGACCGGCTCCAAGAGGTCGTCGACACTTCGGTCAAGCGCGGTCGCATGACCCGTCGCGACGCTGATGAGCTCGTCTCCAGCCTCGTCAGCCGCGGCCGCAAGTACCAGAACGAGTTGCTCAAGGATCTCGAGAAGCTGCTCGACCAGACCCGCAAGGACCTCGACGCCGGCCTCACCGACGCCCGCAAGCAGGCCGAAAAGGCGACCAAGGACGCGCGCAGGCGCACCGAGAAGGCAACAACCCGAGCCCGCAAGCAGGCCGAGGAGGCGAGCACCAAAGCTCGCAAACGCGTCACCGCGGCAGCGACGAAGGCAAGCAGACGGGCTCGCGACACGGTCGATGAGCCCCTCAAGCGTGTCGACGAGGCGCGCCGCAAGGTCGGCGCACCGCCGAGCTTCCCGATCTCCCTCTACGACCAGCTGACGGCCCCGCAGATCAAGGCCAGGCTGAAGGACCTCCCAGCGCCCGACCTGCGCAAGGTGCGCACGTACGAGAAGGCCAACGACGCCCGGGCTGGAATCCTCGGCGACATCGAGAAGCGCCTCGGCGGCGATTCCAAGCCCGCGGTCAAGAAGCCCGCGGCCAAAAAGCCCGCGGCCAAAAAGGCCCCCGCCAAGAAGCCGGCGGCCAAGAAGGCTGCGGCCAAGAAGCCGGCAGCAAAGCGAGCCAGCTCGAACTCGCGGGCCAGGCGCAGCTGAGCTCCTCACAACCGACAGCCGCACAACCGGCCGACCAGCGGCCGCCGCGCGGAGCCGATCTCGAGCTCGAGATCGGCTCGCTGGCGCACGGCGGCCGCGGCGTCGCGCGCCTCGACGGGTACGTCGTCTTCGTCAGCGGGGCGCTGCCCGGCGATCTGGTGCGGGCCAGGATCGGGAAGTCAAAGCGCCACTACGCGGAGGCGCAGGCAATCGAGATCCTGCGCCCAAGCGACGACCGTGTGCCGGCAAGCTGCGACCACGGCGGGGAACCCTGTCCGGGCGCCCCCTGGCAGGAGCTCCCCTACGAGGTCCAGCTCCGCCACAAGAGCGAGCAGGTCGATGACGCGCTGCGACGCATCGGCGGCCTCGACGGCTTCGAGCTCGAACCGATCGAGCCCGCGATCGAGCTCTGGCGCTACCGCAACAAGCTCGAGTACTCCTTCGGCGAGCGCGACGGCGAGCTCGTGCTCGGCTTCCACGCCCGAGGCCGCTGGGACGAGATCGTCGATGCCGAGGACTGCCTGCTCGCCTCCGAGGCCAACAACGCAGCCCGCAACCGCATCCGAGCCTGGGCGCGCGCCGAAGGCATCGAGGCCTACGACCCCAGAGCTCATTCGGGCAGGCTGCGCAATCTCGTTGTCCGAGAGGGACGCCGCACGGGGCAGCTGCAGACCCGCCTCGTAACGGCCTCCGGCGAGCTGCCCCGTCCCCCTGTGGACCTGCACACGCTGATCGCGGGGCGCAGCGGCGACACGACCGGACCGACGGGAGCACTCGGGGAGGAGTATCTGGAAGAGGAGCTGGCGGGCCTGAAGCTGCGAATCTCCCACGACGCCTTTTTCCAGACGAACACTGAGATGGCCGAGCGGCTCTACGCGATTGCAGGCGAGTACGCGAACCTGCAGGGATCCGAGCGCGTCTTCGACCTCTTCTGCGGGATCGGCACCATCGGCCTCACCCTCGCCGGGGCGGCCGGCGAGGTCTGGGGGGTCGAGGGGGTCGAGGCGGCGATCGTCGACGCCCGTGAGAACGCCGGCCGCAGCGGCATCGACAACGGCCACTTCCGCGCCGCGGACGTTCGCCTCGGCCTGCGCCCGCTTTTGGAGGAGGCAGGACAACCCGACCTTGTCGTCGTCGACCCGCCCCGAGCCGGAATGTCGCAGAAGATCGTGCGCAGGCTGATCGAATGCGATGCCCCGCGCATCGTCTACGTCTCATGCAACCCGACGACGCTGGCGCCGAACGCCGCGCAGCTCACCGAGGCCGGCTATACGCTGAAACGCGTCAAGCCCGTCGACATGTTTCCCCATACCCCCCATATCGAATGCGTGGCGTTGCTCGAGAAGGCATGAGCCCGGAGCAGATTTCTTCGCTGCTGAGTGCGGAGGGCGATCAATGTCCCTAGGCGCCTCGCGCGGCTTCGGAGTCGCCGCCGGCCTCGACGCGAACGTCGCGACTCCCCTCGCCGAGCGCTGCGCCACCCTCGGCTACGGGTCGATGTGGTCGAACGACCACCCCGCGGCGAGCGGGCTCCAAACACTGGCGGCATTCGCGCAAGGCGACGACAACCTCGAACTCGGCGTCGCCGTGATGGCCCTCGACCGCCACGAGCCGGCCGCGATCAACGCCGAGATCAAACGACTGGGGCTTTCTCGCGAACGACTCTGGCTCGGCGTCGGCGCGGGGTTCTCCAAGCGCCCGCTGACGACGATGCGGTCGGCGGTCAGCGAGCTTCGTGATGCGGTTCCAGGCGTACGGCTGGTGCTGGCAGCGATGGGGCCCAGGATGTGTGCTCTCGCCGGCGCGTCCTACGACGGCGCATTCTTCAACTGGATGACACCGCAGTTCGCAGCGGGGGCTCGTGAGCGGGTCGAGGCCGGCGCCGCCGAGGCTGGGCGTGAGGCGCCTCCCGTTTTCGGCTACGTGCGCACCTCCGTGGGCACCGACGCGGCTGAGCGTCTCGCCAAGGAGGAGGCGTTCTACCGCGACCTCCACGACGGCTACCGCAACCACTTCAAGCGCTTGGGAGAACCGCTGGGCAGCGTCGGCGTGGCCGCTGCCGACCGCGACGATGCCTGCAGTCAGCTCGCGGCATACGGGGCGCTCGACACGATCGTCGTGCGCGGGCTGGCAAGCGCCGGCCTGGAAGCGATGGGCTCGCTCGCGGACTCCGCCCGGCCGTGAGGCCAGCGGCGCCGGCATCATCTCGAAGCCCGGGTTTACGGGGCTGACCCTGCGCCGGGGCCCGCGCCTGGCTCGCGTGGAGCTGACCGTCCTCCCCAGGTGAGCACCGCAAGCGCGACGATCCCGATGCCGATCGCCGTGCCAATCGCTCGCTCGTCGACCGCTTCGCTCGCCGACGCTCCAAGCGCGTAGATCAGCAGTACAACGAAAACCGTGACGGCCGCGGTGAAGAGCGCGTACTCGATCGCAAGCAGGGCGAAGCAGAACGCCGCCGCGAACGAGATCACCGCGGCAAGCGGAATCGCATGCCGGCCCAGTAGCGCCGCCAAGGCAGTCGCGGCAAGCAACCCCGCAACGGTGCCGACCGCCCGCATCCCCATTCGCTCGATCGTCTCGTCGGGGCTGGGTTTGAGCACGAACAGGACCGTCAGCGGGATCCAGTAGCTATGCGGGCCGAGGTCGACGAGGTGTGAGACTGCGGTCCCGACGCCGAGCGCGGAGCCCCAGCGAAGAGCATGCCAGAAGCTCTCCGAGCGCACGGAGACTGCGAGCCGGATCCGATTCGCGGCCTCAGGCGCTCCCGGCTGTGGGCTGGGGTCCTCGCGCCGGCGGCCCAGGAGCCCGCTGATCAGCGACACCAGCGCCTGCAAACCCGCCCCCGCGGCCCCGAGTGCCAGCGCAGCAGGCGCGTCTCCCGGCTCGAGCGCGAGGCCCTGGGCGAGCAGCAGCGAGAGCACGCAGATCAGCCCCGCGATCCCGAACCGGGGCGTCACGGCGACCGCCAGCCCAGCAGCCGACGCAAAGGCTGTCATCGTCGCCACGGCTAGCCAAGCCGGGTCGGCGGTCAGCGCGCCCAGCGCAGCCGCCAGGCCGATGGCCGGCGCAGCCGCCAACTGCCAGCGAAGGCGCACGAGGGCCGGAGCGTCGAAGGCGATGAACCCAGTCATCAGCGCGCCGGTCGCCACCGCGCCGGCCGCTGGAGAGTCGAGTTCCAGATCGACCAGGATCGCCACCCCAACCGGGATGCTGACCAGCAAGCCCCGGCGCAATGCCGGGGCCAGCGGCGCTCGCAGCCGCCACGCGTGCGGGAGTTGAGGGATCGCGCTCACCTGGTGCGCCCCAGCTGGTCTAGTAAGGAGGCAGCTCGTCGTACCAGTCGCCGAGCACCCGGAAGGCGCTCCAGAACTCACGCTTGGAATCCTCGGTATCGAGCGAGTCGTCGATGTCAGGCACGCACAGCGCGTCGATCGTCGGCGTGAGCGACTGGATCTCGCCGAGCCGCGGGTCAAGCTCGCCCGCAAGCGGAATACCGACCTCGTTGAGAATCTCGAGCGCCCTGTCACCCATCACGACGACGATCCGCGGCTGCACGATCGCGATCTCTTCGATCAGCCGGGCGAGGCATTCGGGCGAGGCGAGCTCGGGATCCGACAAGGGGCACTTCGAGCAGAGCGTGCCGTAGACGGCGAGCGGGTCGATGCCGAGGCGCTTGAAGCTCTTGACAAGCGCGTTACCCGAACGTCCGTAGAAGGCGACGCCCTCCTCGATCTCAGCCGCCGTCGGGGCGTGCTTGAGCAGCACGATGTCGGCCTGCGGATGGCCCGAGCCGAGGATCGGCATCAGGTTGCCCCGCGGACAGCTGCGGCACTCCTGGAGCTCGCGCGTCAGCTGATTGAGCTCCCGGATCGCGCGCTCCAGGTACTTCTCCTTTATTTCGTCGTCTGTTATCGGCACGGACCGCGTTTCTTTTGACGGGTCTGGGTGCCCTCCTGCGGAGTGCATGGGGTCTTGTTCGGCCTGCATCACTTCTTGCCTGCCGAACCGCCTCGTTTGGGTTGCGATCTGACAGCCGCCGCCCGGCGTGTGGTGCGGCGGGTGCCGCCCTTGACCGGCCGCCTGGCGGTACCGGGGGGCCGCTTGGCACCCGCCTGACTCGTCTGCATCCACTTCAGCGCCTGCACGTAGACGAGGTTCTTGTGCTTTCGGACGATGTCGGCATCCCGCATCGCCTCCAGGAACTCCTCGGGGCCGTCGAAGTCGTGCACCCGCGTGCGGACGCTTCCCAGCCCCTGTGCGACATGGCTGTCGGACCCGGCGCCGGGCACGATCCGGTACTTGGCCGCAAAGCGCTCGGCCTCTTCGTTGAAGGCGGAAAAGGCGACGCGGGGATTGAAGACCTCGAGGATGTCGATGTCCTCGACGATGTCGAGCAGATGCTCGTAGTCGGGAACGGAGTGGAAGCGGTCGAACGGATGCGGCACGTAGACGAGTCCACCCTGGCGCTTGATCGCGGCGATCGTTTCGGCCATCGTCATCCCGCGCGGAATCTTTTCGGAGAGGAACAGCCCGATCACCTCACCCTGCTCGGCCGTCTTCACCTCCTCGGCGACGATCACCTTGATCCCCCCCATATCCTCAGCGAGACGTCGCGCCTCAAAGGCCCCCGAGACCTCGTTGTGATCGGTGATCGCGATCGCCCCAAGCCCCCGCTCCTTCGCGGTTGCCAGCAGGACGTCGACGGGCGTCGCGCAGTCGGGTGAGTGGTCGGTGTGCATGTGGAGATCGACCTCGATCAGGCGCCTGCGCGAGATCCTGCGCCTGACCTCGGGCACTCCGCGGGGATCGTGGCGGCGTGCCGCGATCCGCAGGTAGATCTCCTCGAGCGAATCGGCAACGGAGGACCAATCGCGCTGCGTCCCCACCCCGGCGCGACGCAGCCGCTCACGCAGGTCGGGCTCTGCCGCGAGCCTGCCGAGCTGTCCGGCCAGGGTCACGGCATCACCCGGCGGGAAAAGCAGGCCGCGCTCGCCGTCGGCCAGAAGTTCCACGTAGAGGTCGAGCTGAGATGCAACCGGGATCGCCCCGCAGGCCAGCGCCTCGCGCGCCAACCCCGGCGCCGGTATCGGCCCGCCCGAGGTCAGGCAGACCACGTCTGCGCCCGCGACCAGCGCCTCCGGAGAACATTCGCGCGGCCCTACGAACTGGACCCGGTCTCGCAGGGCGGCCGCGAGGCGCGGGGCAGGGGCGCTGCCGTCACTCCAGATTGCCACTTCCCAGTCGGCCTGCCTTGGGATACGACGAAGCGCGCGCAGGAACAGCCTCAGGGCTCCGCGTTCCTCAGCGTGAGCGAACGCAATCCGCAGCGACTTTCCCTTACCCACCGCCCCTGCAGCAGCGGGCCAGTACGGCTTCTTGCCGGAGCCCGCCCCCGGTTCGACCAAGTCGTAGCCGCCGGGAAAGTAGCGCTCGACGAGCTCCCCGGTCCGCCTGCTGGCGACGGTACGGGCATCGAGGCGTCCGAAGAAGACCTCGACCAGGGGGCGCGCCACCTGGGTCGAGAGGATCCGCTCGGTCGGCTCGTGAAAGCTGCCGACGTTGAGCGACCGGGAATGCCGCAGTGCGGTCGAGGAAGCACTGGGGGCATAGGGGTCGTGCACATGGACGAGGTCGAGAGGCAGTGACTCGAGCAGGCGCTCGAGCGTGCGACTGACATCGAGCGGCACCGACGCGGCATGTGGACGCGGTGCACCGGGCAGCGGCAGCCAGCCGCCCACCTCGAGGACCGGGGGCCCCCCATTCAGGCCGGCGCGCGGGAGCCCGCGAGCCGTGAATAGGCGCTTCTCGTCCCCAGCGGCATCGCGGATCGCACGGCGAGCGTCACGAATCCGCGTCCGGGACAAGGACGGAGCGGCGATGACGAGCCTGTGGCCGCGGTCGGCAAGCTCACAGGAAACCCTGGAGACGAACTCGTTGACCTCGTGGCGCACCCCCCATGCATGCGGGGTGATCTGGGCGATCGACAGTGGGGGCACACCTGAAGAATATGGTCCTTCGCGATGCGGCCACACCCGCAGGCGTCAAGGCTCAGCTGAGGATCAGCGCCAGCGATGCATCTGGGAACGCCGCCGTGGCAAAGCGAACCCCCAGCTTGACCAGCGGCAGATAGAAGCGTCCGCACCCACCCGCGTCAGTGCGGGTGGGATGCGCGAGGCGGACGGGCAGAGCTAAGAGGTCGTTTCGGCTTCGAGCTCGGGCTCGGGGGCTGGCGTTTGCGGCGCGGCCGTCTCACTTCGCTCGTACTTGGCGATGAACTCCTCCGTCAGCTCCCGGGCCTCGTCGTCGGGGCGCTGGCTGTGCGGGGACTTCATCAGGTAGCTGGACGGGCCGTCGAGCTGGCCGGCGATGCCGTTGTTGAGTGCCAGCTTGATCAGGCGCACGGCGTCGATCACGATACCGGCCGAGTTCGGGGAGTCCCAGACCTCGAGCTTGAGCTCGACGTTGAGCGGCACGTCGCCGAACGACCTACCCTCGACGCGGATGTGCGCCCACTTGCGGTCGGTCAGCCAGGGCACGTAGTCGGACGGGCCGACGTGGACCTGGTCCTCGGGGAGCTCGTGGCCCATGATCGAGGTGACCGCGTTCGTCTTCGAGATCTTCTTCGAGTCCAGGCGCTCGCGCTCGAGCATGTTGAAGAAGTCCATGTTGCCGCCGACGTTGAGCTGGCTGGTGCGCTCCATCAGCACGCCGCGATCATGGAAGAGGCGAGCGAGCTGGCGATGGACGATCGTGGCGCCGACCTGCGACTTGATGTCGTCGCCGATAATCGGCAGCCCGGCCTCGCGGAAGCGGCCATCCCAGTAGTCCTCGCGAGCGATGAAGACGGGCAGGCAGTTGACGAAGCCGACACCGGCCTTGAGCGCCTGCTCGACGTACCACTTGGTCGCCTGCTCGGAGCCGACCGGCAGGTAACAGACGAGCACGTCAGCCTTGGTCTCCTTGAGGATGCCGACGATGTCGGCGGTCTCACCCGGAGCTTTGGTGATCTTCTGCTTGAGGTACTTGCCGAGGCCGTCGTGGGTCATGCCGCGCTCGACCTTGACACCGAGCTTGGGAACGTCGGCGAACTTGATCGTGTCGTTCTGACCGGACCAGATGGCCTCGCCAAGATCCTTGCCGACCTTCTCCGAATCGATGTCGAAGGCGGCGACGAACTCAATGTCGCGAACGTGGTAGCCGCCGAGGCCGACGTGCATCAGGCCGGGAACAGGCTCGGCCGGGTCGGCGTCCTTGTAGTAGGTGACGCCCTGGATGAAGGCGTTGGCGCAGTTGCCGACACCGACGATCGCGACACGGACCTTCCCGTCGTCTTCGCGGACGGCCTTGGGGCTGCCGTTGGTGCTGGCTCCGTTACTAGTGCTCATTCGCTTTAAAGCTCCTTTGGGGTTCGGGACGCACGCAGACTCACTCGAGTTGGGGCGCGTTCACCGCAGGGACGTCACGCGGGGCACCTAGGCTAGCCCGAAGTGGACCGCAACGCCCGGCGCCGGGAGATCTATTACCCCACGGCCGCGATTAGGTTTCAGTGGCATCCAGCTTGCGCAATTCGTCACGCACATGCCAAACACGCTGTACCACGGTGATCGAAGTTAGTACGACCATCGCGTAGATCGAGGCGGGCAACAGATCCAGATCGTTGATCAGCTCCCCCTCGCCAAAGACGAGGCCGATTGAGAGCAGGACGACCCGCACCGGTCTGGTGGCGAGGCCGACCTTGCACTCGACGCCGAGCGCCTCGGCACGGGCGCGGGTGTAGGAGACCATCAGGGAACCGAGCACCACGAGCACGCAGGCCGCCGCAGGGATCTCGTCGCCCTGTTGCGCGAAGTGCCACGCGACCGCGGCCAGCACGATCCCTTCCTCGATGCGGTCAAGCGTCGAGTCCAGGAAGGCGCCGAACAAAGAACCCTTGCCCGACATCCGCGAATAGCGCCCGTCGAGGGTGTCCATGACCGAGCCGACGATGAAGGCGATTCCGCCGAGCACGAACAGGCGCTGGGTGATGAGCACGGCGGCAGCGAGGTTGAGCACCAGCCCTGTCATCGAAATCGCGTTCGGCGTCAGCCGCGACTCGATCAGGGCGGTTCGTGCGAACGAGCGCAGTTCGTCGGCACTGCGAACCCCGCGGATGTCCCGAGGCGACGGCTCTGGAGTGCTCATCCGGTTGCCCCGGCAGCCGCGCTCAAGCGACGGCCTCGCCGGCGGCCCGCCAGGACCAGATCGGCGGCCCGACCCTGGCCAGCAAGCGCTGGGCGATCAGAGCCGACAACCCGGCGACCAGTGCTCCCGCCGCGGCGTCGAGCCAGAAGTGGTTGCCGGTGACGATGACGACGAAGGTCACGAAGGCGGGATAGATCGCCCAGAGCGTTTTTGCGGCGAGGTGATGACAGACCTTGGCGCCGGCGCACCCGATCATCAGGGCGAAGGCGACGTGCATGCTGGGCACAGCTGCATAGGGGTTGATGAAGAGCTCAACCAGCGAAGAGTTCTGACCGACGCCGACGAAGGCCTCGATGGTGTCAACGAATCCCTCCTCAGGGAAGAAGCGGGGCGGGGCGGTCGGGTAGAGCGTGTAGCCGACCAGAGCCAGCCCCATGGCAACCATCATCATGTTGCGAACGAAGTAGAAGGCCTCGTTTCGGAACAGATAGATCCAGGCGAGAAAGGCCGTCGTGACGACGAAGTGGGAATTCATGTAGCCCCAGTTGGCGAAGTCGATGAGCCAGCCGTTGTCGAGCAGGGACGACTGCAGGCCGGGCTCGAAGTATGTGCCCGTGGCCTGCTCGATGTCGATGATCCGCTCCCCGTTGGCGAATGCGGTCGCCTCCCGGCCCTCGGCGATCCCGCGAACGGTCTCGTAACAGAGGTTTGCCAGGACGATGAGGCCGAGCTGCCGTCCTGCATCTCCCCATCCTCGTGGCAGGCGGCGCCCTATGCCGTCTATCAATCGCTTCACGGCGGGCACAGTCGGGGGATTCTAGATGTCTGGGAATGAGTCCTATGTCTGGGCCAAAAAGGCCACGACCCTGTCGATCAGATCCGGGCGGTCGAGCCATGGCCAGTGGCCGGCATCGTCGAGCACCTCTACCTCGGCCGGACCGCCGAGCGCGTCGGCATAGGCCTGCGCGAATCGTGACGGGATATATGGGTCTTGACCTCCCCAGAGGATCAGCGCCGGGCAGCGAAGGCTCGCGAGCTTGGCCCCTGCGGCGATCAGCGCCGCGGGACTGGCCGATCGGTAGAGCGCGAGGATTGCCGCCCGCGTGGTCCTGTCGCCGATGCTCTCCCAGACCAGATCGACGAACTCCTCCGGCATTCGCTGGTGACCGGCGCGCGCCTCTCGAAGGAGCAGCGCGACAGCCGGACGCGTCAGCGTCTTGTTCGTTGCCTCCCCCAGACCCCGGGTTCGCCAGAGCCGTGCGATTCGATGCCAGCGATAGCCGGGAAGCAGTGGCACCGAATTCATCAGCACCAGCCGCTCAACCGCCTGCGGATGGCGTTGAGCCGAAATCAGCCCAAGCCCTGCGCCCCAGTCCTGCACGACGAGGTTGTAGCGGTCCAGCCCGAGCGCCCGGGTGAACTCGGCGACCATCCCGCCAAGGCCGCTCATCGAGTAGTCGAAGCTCTCGGCGGGAGGCCGTTGCAAACGGCCGAAGCCGGGCACGTCCAGTGCGACCCCGCGGCCGGGCAGTCGCTCGAGGAAAGGCAGCCACTGCGCCGAGCTCGTCGGGTTGCCATGGACAAACAGGGTCGGCACGCCGTCGCCCTCGGTCTCCCGGTAGAAAACGGAGACACCATTGACGTCCGACTCGCGCTCGTGGATCACGCGCATATATTCGCGGACGTGATCCTTTGCCTCGGCGAAGCCATCGTCGACCTGGTCTGCGAGCGGGAGCTGGACTCGCCGCTTCAGGCCGATGAGTTCCGCCCGCGCTTCGGCGGGGCGCTCGCCAACGTGGCCGTCGCAGCGACAAGGGCCGGCGCGGAGGTCGGCCTCGCGGGCGGCGTCGGCGCCGACCCCTGGGGAGAGTGGCTGCGCTCGGTCCTCGATGCTGAGGGCGTGGATACGAGCTGGATGAGCTCCGTCCAAGGGGTGGCCACCCCGGTGGTCTTTATCACCTTCGGCCTGGATCGCGAACCCCGCTACTCGATCTACGGCGAGAGCATCGCGGCCACGATCGGCTCCCTCGAGCCGTTGCTCGAGCAGGCGATCGAAGCCTCCACCGCACTCGTGCTGGGCTCGAACACGCTGGTCGGTGAGCGAGAGCGAGCCGTCACCGAGCGGGCGCGGGAGTTGGCGCTCGCCCGTGAGCTTCCGCTCCTGTTCGATCCCAACCTGCGCCCGGCGCGCTGGCAGGATCTCGAGGAAGCCCGCCGGCGCTGCCTGGCGATCTGCGACGGCGCGGCGCTCGTTCGCGCCAATCTCGAAGAGGCGCGCTGGCTGAGCGGCGCCGCGGCAGCAGATGCGGACGAGGCCGCCGAGGCAGTCGTTTCGCTCGGGGCGAGACTGGCCGCGGTGACGCGCGGGGAGCACGGCGCGGTGATCCGCGGCGCCGCGGCGGGCGAGCATCCGGGCGTCTCGGTCGAGACCGTCTCGCCGCTCGGCGCCGGCGACGCCTTCATGGGCACCCTGACCGCCGGGCTGGCGGCCGTTGGCTTCGACCTCCGCAGAGCCGGCGACTTGCTGGCCCCGGCCTGCACCGCCGCCGCCGAGGTCTGCACGGTCTGGAGGGCGGTCCTCTGATGATCGTGCGCTCCAAACCGCCGCCGCGCTGGCGGCGCCCGACCCGTCGTCGCGTGCTGGCGATCCGCGACCGGCTCAGGGAGATGTACGGGCGACCCGTCAACGAGCCGCACGGCGATCCGATCGCCGAACTCGTGCGCACCATCCTCTCCCAGCACACCAGCGACCTCAACCGCGATCGGGCCTACCGCAACCTTCGCGCCCGCTTCCCCACCTGGGTGCAGGCTCGAGACGCGGAGCTCGACGACGTCAGGAAGGCGATTCGCAGCGGCGGGCTCGCCGAGGGCAAGGCGGCGGCGATCCAGGCTGCGCTGCGGGGGGCTACCGACGAGGAGGGTGCGAAGCCCGACCTCGACTGGATGGCAACGGCACCGCGCGACGCGGCGCTTGGGTTTCTCACCTCGATTCCCGGGGTGGGCCGCAAGACTGCCGCCTGCGTCCTGATCTTCACCTACGACAGGCCCGAGATCCCGGTGGACGTGCACGTCTACCGGGTCGGCGGCCGGCTCGGCCTGTTCCCGCAGAGGATCAACTCCGAGGCTGCGCACGACGAGATGCTGGCGATCACCGACGCGGCTGACGCCTACGAGCTGCACATGAACCTGATCGCCCACGGTCGCAGCATCTGCAGGCCGAAGCCGCGCTGCACCGAATGCGAGCTGCGGCGCATGTGCCCCGCCTACCGCACTGGTCAGGTAGCCCAGCTCTCCCCGGGTTGAGATCTCCCAGGCCTTCCGGCGGGTAGTATCACGGCGCCCCGCGCCTCAGGCGCGTCAGCGGGGCAAAAAAACGCATGAAGAAGAGTTCCTTCGCCATCTTCGGCATCTTCGCCGCCATTTTCGTCCTCGTGATCCCGTTTTGGGCGATCACCAAGGAGGGAGAGTCCGGCGCCTCCCCGGCCAAGGTGGCCGCCAGCGACGAGGAGGCCAAGGACCTGTTTGAGTCCAGCTGTGGCCCCTGTCACACGCTCGAGCGTGGCGGCGCGGACGGCGTCGTCGGGCCGAACCTCGACGACCTGCTGGCGATCTCGCCTCCGGAGGCCAGCTACGACCGGGTGCTCGGCGCGATCGAGAACGGCGTCGAGGGCCGCATGCCCGCCGAAATCCTCACCGGCCAGCAGGCCGAAGAGGTAGCTGACTTCGTCTCCCGCGTCGCCGGCAAGTAAAACCGGGCATCAGGGGCTGGATGCTGGGGCGAACCGCCCCGGCGTGATCGCAATGGCCATCGGCTCACACCCTCCGGATGGCTAGCGCTCGGTGCCTGGCCCCTGAGTCGATGCGGTTATATCTGCTACGCTTGGACTCAGATTTTTTGACTACCCACGGAGGACCATAAACATGGGCAAGACAATAGGAATCGACCTCGGAACCACAAACTCCTGTGTCGCCGTTCTCGAAGGTGGCGAGCCCACCGTGCTGGAGAACGCTGAAGGAGGCCGCACGACGCCGTCGGTCGTGGCCTTCACGAGCTCGGGCGAGCGCCTCGTCGGCACCGTCGCCAAGCGCCAGGCGGTGATGAATCCGGAGAACACGATCTTTTCGATCAAGCGCTTCATGGGCCGCAAGGAGGCCGAGGTGAAGGAGGAGGAGACGATCGTGCCGTACGAGGTCGTCGCCGGAACGAACGGCGACGTCCGCGTCGACGCACAGGGCAAGCAGTACTCACCTCCCGAGATCTCCGCGATGATCCTGCAGAAGCTCAAGGCTGACGCCGAGGCCAAGCTCGGCGAGACAGTCGACGCAGCGGTGATCACCGTTCCCGCCTACTTCAACGACGACCAGCGCCAGGCGACCAAGGACGCCGGCAAGGTCGCCGGCCTCGAGGTCAAGCGCATCATCAACGAGCCCACCGCGGCCGCGCTCGCCTACGGCCTCGACAAGGAGGACGCAGACCAGACGATCCTCGTCTTCGACCTCGGCGGCGGCACCTTCGACGTCTCGGTGCTCGAGATCGGCGACGGCGTCTTCGAGGTCAAGGCCACCGCCGGCGACAACCACCTGGGAGGCGACAACTGGGACAAGGCGATCGTCGAGTGGATGGTCGCGGAGTTCAAGCGCGACCAAGGTGTCGACCTCTCGGCTGACAAGAACTCCCTGCAGCGCCTATATGAGGCCGCGGAAAAAGCCAAGATCGAGCTCTCGACGACCCAGGAGACGACGATCAACCTGCCGTTCATCACCGCGGTCGAGGGTCAGCCGAAGCACCTCGAGCTGAAGCTCAACCGCGCAAAGCTCAACGAGCTCACGGCCGACCTGCTCGAGCGCGTGGTCGCCCCCGTCAAGCAGGCGCTTGCGGATTCCAGCGCGACCATCGAACACGTGGTCATGGTCGGCGGCATGAGCCGCATGCCCGCGGTCCAGGAGAAGGTCAAGGAGCTGACCGGGAAGGACCCCCACCAGGGTGTCAACCCCGACGAGGTCGTCGCGATCGGCGCCGGCATCCAGGCCGGCGTGCTGGCCGGCGACGTCAAGGACGTGCTGCTGCTCGACGTCACGCCGCTGACGCTCGGCATCGAAACCAAGGGTGGCGTGATGACGAAGCTGATCGAGCGCAACACGACGATCCCGACGCGCAAGTCGGAGATCTTCTCGACGGCCGACGACAACCAGCCCTCGGTTGAGATCCACGTGCTCCAGGGTGAGCGCGAGATGGCGCCGTACAACAAGTCGCTCGGCAAGTTCCAGCTGACGGGGATCCCCCCGGCCCCGCGCGGGCTGCCCCAGATCGAGGTCGCCTTCGACATCGACGCCAACGGGATCCTCAGCGTCGCCGCCAAGGACCTCGGCACGGGCAAGGAGCAGAAGATCGAGATCAAGGGCGGCTCCGGGCTCGCCGACGATGAGGTCGAGCAGATGATCAAGGACGCCGAGTCGCACGCCGCCGACGACCTCGCCCAGCGCGAGCTCGCCGAGGCGCGCAACGTCGCCGAGAACGCGGCCTACCAGGCCGACAAGCAGATCGAAGAGATGGGCGACCAGCTCGACGACGCCGCCAAGGAAGAGATCAAACAGGCCGTGGCCGACGTTCGCTCGGTGCTGGAATCGGACAACGCCGAGGAGATCAAGACGAAGACCGACGCCCTCCAGGGGGCGTTTCACAAGGCCTCCGAGCAGATCTACCAGGCTGCCCAGCAGCAGGCCGCGGCCTCCGGCGAAGGCGCTTCGGCGAACGGCGGCGGCGCAGCGGCCGATGACGTCGAGGAAGTGGTCGACGCGGAGGTAGTCGACGATGACCGCGCCTGAAAGCGGCAACGCTACGACGGGGTCTGACCCCACAGCCACTGAGGCCGCGAACCCTGGCTCCGCCCCTGGGGGGTCTGACCCCTCAGGGTCCGCGCAGAAAAGCGCTGACGCCGCGAACGCCGTCGAGGCGGACCTCGACGCGCTCCTGGCTGAGACCCAGCGGGAGCGCGACGAGTACCTCGATCTGGCACGGCGCGCCCGGGCCGACTTCGAGAACTTCCGCAAGCGCGGGGCCAAGGATTCCGCGGAAGCGGAGCGGCGAGGGCGGGCGCGCCTGGCCGAGGGCCTGATCGGCGTGCTCGACAACCTCGAGCGTGCGCTGCAGTCCGCAGGGGTCGAGCCCGACGGCGATGCAGCCACGTCCGGCGAACGGCCGAGCGAGGAAGTCTCCGCGCACGACGCATTCGCACAGGGGGTCGCGCTCGTCTACCGCGATCTCCGCGACGGCCTGCAGCGCGGCGGGGTCGAGGCCTTCGACCCGAAGGGTGAGGCCTTCAACCCGACCTGCCACGAAGCGATTTCGACTCAACCCGTGGAGGGAGGCGAGTCCGGATCGGTGCTCCAGACCCTCGAGAAGGGCTACCGCATCGACGGCCAGGTTCTGCGCCCGGCACGGGTGATCGTCAGCGAGTAGACGAGATGGCTGCGTCCGACTACTACGACGTGCTCGGCGTCGACCGCAAGGCGTCAGCCGACGAGATCAAGCGCGCCTACCGCAAGCTCGCCCGCGAGAACCACCCCGACGCCAATCCTGACGACGCGACGGCGGAAGACCGCTTCAAGCAGATCCAGTCGGCCTACGACACGCTCTCCGACCCAGAGAAGCGCAAGCAGTACGACGCCGGTGGGATGTTCTCCGGCTTCGGCCGCGGCGCGCCGGGACCCGGCGCGGGCGGATTCACCTCCGACCTCGGCGACATCTTCTCGAGCATCTTCAGCCGCGGCGGGGGCCGGCCCACCCAGAGCGCTCCGCGCGGCCGCGACCTCGAGACCGAGGTCCGGCTGACCTTCGAGCAGGCGATGGACGGCACCCAGCTGCCCGTCACGGTGCCCAAGCGCGCAACCTGTACGAGCTGCGCAGGTTCGGGGGCGGCGCCCGGGACCAACCCCGTGCTCTGCTCGCGCTGCGGCGGCCGCGGCGTCGACGCGCAGAGCCAGGGCTTCTTCTCGATCAGCCAGCCCTGCCCCCAGTGCGGCGGCGCCGGTCAGGTGATCGAGACCCCCTGCCCAAGCTGCGATGGCTCGGGTCTGACTCTCCAGCAGAAGCGCTACCGGGTAAACATCCCCGCCGGCGTTCGCGACGGCAGCCGCATCCGCCTTGCCGGCAAGGGCGAGGACGGGCCCCGCGGCGGGCCGCCCGGCGACCTCTACGTGACCACGCGAGTCGCCACCTCGCCGGTCTTCAAGCAGCGCTCGGACGGCAACCTCGAGGTGATCGTGCCGATCACGATCGCCGAAGCGATCCAGGGCGCGACGATCGAGGTCCCGACGCTCCACGGCACCAAGCGGATCCGCGTTCCCAGGGGCACGGAGCACGGCACGATGCAACGGCTTCGCGGCGAGGGCCCGCCCCGTTCCAAGGGCAAGGGTCGCGGCGACATCCACTACAAGCTCGAAGTCGACATGCCGCGTGACCTCACGACGGAGCAGGCCAAGGCCCTCGGGGAGTTCGCGAAGACGCTCGACGGCCATAACCCGCGCGAGCGTTTGCTCAGTGTCGCGCGGCGCAGCTCCGGCCAGGCCGACGGCGACGCCGATCGGTCCGGCGATGAGGACAAAGTAGGCAAGGCATGAACCCCGCAGACCGTCAGAGTCGCGGCCGCGCCCGCGAACGCGACGTGATCAGGATCGAGCAGACCCGCGGCGTCTTCATGATCTCCGTCGCCGCCGAGCTGGCCGACATGCACCCCCAGACCCTGCGCATGTACGAGGCACGCGGGTTGATCACACCACAGCGCTCGCCGAAGAACACGCGCCTGTACTCGCAGGCCGATGTCGAGCGGCTTCGCAAGATCCAGCGCCTGACCACCGAGGACGGACTCAACCTGGCTGGTGTGGTCTCGGTGCTCGAACTCGAGAACCGGCTCGAACAGATGCGCTCGGAGATGGCGAACCTGCGCGACCGTGCCGCGGAGATGGAACGTCAGATGGCTGCCGAGATCGAAAAGGTCCGCCGTGCGACGCGCGCTGAGATCGTGCCGTACGGAGCGTATGAGCCTGAGATCGCGCCGAAATCTCGCGGGCCGGTGCGGATCCGGGTCGAGCGGCGACGGAAGTCGTAAGGGGGGTCCTGGCCGGCGGGATGGGCTGTCGCTGTGGCGCGGGTGAAACTTGGAGCCTGAACCCCCCTATAGGGGGGTCGAAATGACAAGTTTGCGTCCTTGGGTTCCGGGCCAGGGCCCGATCCCTCCACCCTCGATGCTGCCCGTTCAAGACGCCTCGCACTCACCGAGCGCACCGAGGCGCCAGCCACGACCCCCACCACCGCCTCGGCGCCAGCTCGACCCAAGCCTGAGACTGCATGGGGCAAATCTAAGCCTAAGCCACTTAGATCTATGCTAGACTCAGGCACGAATGCAGCCTGATCGCTTCACAGTCAAGGCCCAGGAGGCCGTAGCCGCGGCGCAGCGGATCGCTGCTGAATCGCGCCACCCCGAGGTCGCGCCGGCCCACCTGCTGTCTGCCCTGCTCGAGCAGGAGGACGGCCTCGTCGTCCCCGTGCTTCAGAAGGTCGGCGCAGCACCGTCCTCCGTCGGCGCCGCCGTCGTCGACGCGACCTCGAAGCTGCCGCGGGTCAGTGGCGGCGACGAGCCCGAGATCCGGCCCTCCCAGCAGTTCGTGCGCACCCTGCAGCGCGCTGAGAAGGAGATGGCCGCCCTCGGCGACGAGTACATCTCCACCGAGCACTTCCTGCTGGCCCTGACCGACTCCAACTCCGGAGTCGCCGAGCTGCTGCCTAGCCGGGACGCGCTCGGCGCTGCGATCGCAGAGGTCAGGGGACCCCACCGCGTCACCTCCCCCGACCCCGAGTCGACCATGCAGGCGCTCGAGAAGTACGGCGTCGACCTGACCGCCGAGGCCGAGAGCGGCAAGCTCGATCCGGTGATCGGCCGCGACGAGGAGATCCGGCGCGTCATGCAGGTGCTCTCGCGGCGGACCAAGAACAACCCCGTGCTGATCGGCGATCCCGGCGTCGGCAAGACCGCGATCGTCGAGGGCCTCGCCCAGCGGATCGTCGCGGGCGACGTCCCCGAGTCGCTGCGCGACCGCCGCGTGGTCGCCCTCGACATCGGGGCGCTGCTTGCCGGCGCCAAGTTCCGCGGCGAGTTCGAGGAGCGGCTCAAGGCCGTCCTCAAGGAGGTTCAGTCGGCCGCCGGGCAGATCGTCCTCTTCATCGACGAGCTGCACACGATCGTCGGCGCGGGCGCCGCAGAGGGCGCCGTCGACGCTGCCAACATGCTGAAGCCGATGCTCGCCCGCGGCGAGCTGCGAGTCGTCGGAGCGACGACTCTCGACGAGTACCGCAAGCACGTCGAGAAGGACGCCGCGCTCGAGCGCCGCTTCCAGCCGATCTTCGTCGGCGAGCCCGACGAAGCGGACACGATCGCGATCCTGCGCGGGCTCAAAGAGCGTTACGAGGTCCACCACGGCGTCCGCATCACCGACTCGGCGATCGTCGCCGCAGCGACGCTCTCACAGCGCTACATCCCCGACCGCTTCCTGCCCGACAAGGCGATCGACCTGATCGACGAAGCCGCCTCGCGGCTGAAGATCGAGATCGACTCGATGCCGACCGAGCTGGACGAGCTGCTGCGTCGCGTTCAGCAGCTCGAGATCGAGCGCGAAGCCCTGCGCAAGGAGAAGGACAAGGCCTCCAAGGAGCGGCTCAAGGCCCTCGAGGCCGAGCTCGCGGAACTCAACGAGAGCGCCGGCGAGATGAAGGCGCGCTGGCAGAACGAGAAGGGCGCGATCGAGGCGATCAAGACCGCCAAGGCGGATCTCGACCAGGCGAACCGCGAGCTGGAGCGCGCCGAGCGCGACGCCGACCTCGAACGGGCCGCCGAGCTTCGCTACGGCCGCATCCCCGAACTCGAGTCGACCGTCGGCCGAGCAGGAGGAGCGACTGCGCGAGCTGCACGCGAGCGGCGGCACGATGCTGACCGAGGAGGTGACCGAGGAGGACGTCGCCGAGGTCGTCGCCAAGTGGACGGGCATCCCCGTCTCCCGCCTGATGGAGGGCGAGGTCGAGAAGCTGATCCAGATGGAGTCGCGCCTGCACGAGCGCGTGATCGGCCAGGACGAGGCGATCGAGGCCGTCTCCAACGCGCTGCGCCGCTCGCGCGCGGGCCTCTCTGATCCGAACCGCCCGATCGGCAGCTTCCTCTTCCTCGGACCGACCGGCGTCGGCAAGACCGAGCTGGCCCGGGCGCTGGCCGAGTTCATGTTCGACTCCGAGGACGCGCTGGTGCGCATCGACATGTCCGAGTACATGGAGAAGCATTCGGTCTCCCGCCTGATCGGCGCGCCGCCCGGCTACGTCGGCTACGAAGAGGGCGGCCAGCTGACCGAGTCGGTGCGCCGCCGCCCCTACGCCGTGCTGCTGCTCGACGAGATCGAGAAGGCCCACCCCGACGTCTTCAACGTGCTGCTGCAGCTGATGGACGACGGCCGCCTCACCGACGGCCAGGGCCGCACGGTCAACTTCACCAACACGATCCTGATCATGACCTCCAACGTGGGATCCCAGGAAATTGCCGACGAGCGCATTGACGAGGCGATCCGCGACCGCATCGAGGAGGTTCTCACCCGGACCTTCAAGCCCGAGTTCCTCAACCGCATCGACGACGTCGTCATCTTCCACCGCCTCTCGCGCTCCGACATCTCGCAGATCGTCGACCTGCAGGTGACACAGCTGACCAGGCGCCTAGAAGAACGCGGCATCCAGATCGAGCTCTCCGACGACGCCCGCACGCTGCTCGGCAACCTCGGCTACGACCCTGTCTACGGCGCGCGCCCGCTGAAGCGCGTGATCCAGAAGCAGCTCGTCGACCCGCTGGCGCTGAAGCTGCTCGACGGAGGCTTTGCCGAGGGCGACACGGTTCTGGTGGGAGTCGACAACGGCACCCTCGTCTTCGAGACGACGACTGCCGCTGAGGCGCCTGCGGCCGCCGCGCAGGCTTAGGCCACGGGCGCTACTGCACGCGCCCGTAGCGCGACTTCTTGGCTGCGGATGCAAGCTCGCGGCGCTCGGCGGCGAGATCGGCCACCGCACACTTGCCCCGCAGCACCGAGGTCCATTGGCGGCGCAGCTTCAGCCGGCTCACAGCCGCGCCGATGTCGCCGAGAATCTGCACCGCGGCGCCGAGCGGGTCGGCAAGACCGGAGTCGGCGCCCATGCCGATCAGGATTCCGGTCTCAGCGCTGCCGTCGTGGGTGCCAAATCCCCGCGCACCGCCGAGCAGCACCGTGCAGCCGGCGCCACCGCTGCGCAGGCGAAGCAGCCGCGCCCGCCAGGGAGGGGCGAGCGCTCTCAGCGATGCCAGCGGTGAGCTGAGGAAAACACCACCCGGCCCGCGCAACGTCAAGTCGCCTGCGGTTGCGTGCAGGAATCCCGGCTGGGCGCGGATGCTCCAAGCGGGACGAAAGCGGACCGGTTCGAGCAGATCGTCCGGGCCGACGGTCCTGATCCAGTCGAGCTCGAGCGAGCGGACCTCAAGGGCGGTGCTGTTGTCGCCGGCCGATCCGAGATCTGTGTCCACCGGCCGCAACTCGATTCGACCCCGGCCCGCAGATACGCACCGGCCTCGATGAAGAGCCCCCGGGGAAGCGCTTTCCGGCCGCCAACGAGCTGCCGCCGCCGGGACCGACATGGGTTCTGCCCTCCCGGTCGATGCCCTGAACCTCGAGCCCGAGATCCGTGATGCGTACGATCAGCTGCTCGGGAGCAACCGATCGAGGGTCGCCCTCAATGCGACCCGGACCGGTGACCTCACGCCCGATCAATACCTCGTCCACGAACTCGATCAGCTGCCCCGTTCCGGGTCCACGAACGACCTCCAAGACTGCACGACTCATCCCGAGCGACGCTATCCGATCGCACTCCCCTCAATAATCCCCCCCGCCTTGAAACTCCCTCGCTGGATATGGCCGGTCGCACTGACCGGCGTGATCTGTCTGGTCATCTCGATCTGGAATCCCCGGGTCCTGGACCTGGCGGCGCATGTGTTCCGGATCGAGCTCTTCGAGGACCAGGGATTCGGGATCTGGAACGGCAGCTGGTACGGGGGGCATTACACGCTCACATACAGCCTGCTCTTCCCGCCCCTGGGCTCGCTGCTCGGTGCCCGAATGGTCGGCGCGCTCGCTGCGCTCGCCAGCGCCTACCTCTTCGACCGGCTCGTCGCCGAGCAGTGGGGCGATCGCACGCGGCTCGCCTCACTGTGGTTCGCACTCGGCGCCGGCGCGATCTTCGCCAACTCGACGATCACCTTCCTGCTCGGGCTCGCCTTCGGGCTGGCTGCGCTGCGGGTGTTGCAGCTCGACCAGCCGTGGCCGGCTGCAGCGCTGGCGCTGCTGACGGCGCTGGCGAGCCCCGTGGCGGCGGTCTTCCTGGGCGGCGTCGCGATCGTCGTCGCGGTCGCGGATTTCACCCGGCGGCCCTGGGCGATCTGGATGACGATCGCCTGCCTCGGTCCCGTGCTGGGCCTGAATCTGATCTTCCACGAGGAGGGCCAGATGCCGTTCTCGTTCGCGGCCTTCCTGCCCGTGGTGCTGTTCTGCGCGGCCGCGCTCTTCCTGACGCGCAAGCTTCCCGGCGAGCGCGGCCTGCGGATCGCGATCATCGGCTACGCACTGGCGACGACGCTGATCTTCGCGATCGGAAATCCGCTCGGCAGCAACGTCGCCAGGCTCGCCTGGTTCGCCGGCGGGCCGCTGCTGCTGGCGGTGCTGATGGCGCACGGGCGCGAGTGGCGGGAAGCGAGCGCTGGCCTGGTCCGCGGATTCGCGGTCGTCGTCGTGTTCGTGACCCTGGCCTGGGGCGCCTACTGGCAGCTCGACAACGCGACCAGCGCGGTGATCGCCGCCGAGGGCGACCCCTCGACCGAGTTCGCCTATTTCAAGCCGATCCGGGAGTTTCTCTCCAGCGAAGGCGCCGGCGAGGAGCGAATCGAGATTCCGGAATCGCAGAACCGCTGGGAGAACGTCTTCATGGCTCCGGACTACATGCTCGCCCGAGGCTGGCTCAGACAGATGGACCGGGCCCGAAACCAGCTCTTCTACGAGGGCGAGCTGACAGCGGCGCGCTACCACGCCTGGCTGACAAGCAACGGCGTCAGCTGGGTCGCCGTCTCCGACGCCGAGCCGCAGGAGAACTCGAGGGCCGAGGTCGAGCTCGTCCTGGGTGGCCTGCCATATCTGAAGGAGCGCTTCAACGACGCCAACTGGAAGGTCTACAAGGTGGCTGACGCCACTCCACTGGCGCGCAGCAATGACGGTGGCGACGGCCAGGTGGTCAGCCTCAACGCGGGGTCAATGACGCTCGATGTGACTCAGCCGGGAACGTTTCGCGTCCTGCTGCGCTCTTCGCCGTATTGGGAGATCGTCGAAGGCGCGGGTTGTGTCGGCAGCAACGGGGCCTGGACGACCGTGCGCGCTGACCAGCCGGGCATCCTCAGGCTGGAGAACCGCTTCTCGCTGCGAGCCGCCTGGAACTCGCTGACGCGCGACGACAGAAAGTGTGGCGGCTGAGCTCTCGGGCGATTGCGGCGTTCGGGCACGTAACCTCGCCGGATGAAGATCGGCGTCAGCGCCTTCTGGTTCAACCGCGGCCAGGCAGTCGTGGCCAGGCAGCTCCGCTCAGGCCTCGACTCACTTGGCCACGAGACCTTCGTGCTGGCCCGCCCGACACGCGGCGGCAACATCAGGCCGGCCTTCATCGATCACAGCGACGTCTGGGACCAGCCCGGGGTGACCGAGGCGTCGGATTACCAGATCCCCGCCCTGGAGCTGGACGCCTGGGCGGCGGACAACGCGCTCGAAGTCGCCTTCTTCGACCAGAACTACCAGTTCGAGGAGATCGCGAGATTGAGGGCGGCGGGAGTCAAGACCATCGGGCGATTCGTCTGGGAGCAGTTCGAGACGGAGCATGTCGAAGGAGCGCTCGAGGCGTTCGATGTCGTCTACTCGATGACCCGGTGTGAACAGGAGCGCTACGAGCAGATGGGGATCCCCAGCCCCAGGGTTCGCTGGGGGATCCACCCTGAATTGCTCCTCGTGGGGTCGGACACCGCGGAGCCCGGGGGATCGGATGGCATGGTCACGTTCTTCTTTCCGGGCGGCTTCATGAGTCGGCGCAAGCCCGTCGAGCAGACGCTCGAGGCCTTCCGCGCGGCCAAGGGCGAGAACCTGCGGTTGGTCGTCAAAACCCAGGTCGAGCGCGGCGGGCGAGGTGTTCGCAAGGCCGCCAAGAAGGACAGCCGCATCCAGCTGATCACCGAGGACCTACCGGCTGCAGAGCACCTTCGCCTCTTCGCCTCCGCCGACGTCTGCCTCGCCCCCAGCCGCTGGGAGGGGCTCGGTCTTCACCTCTACGAGGCGATGGGCCTTGGCCTGCCGGTGCTCACCAACGACAACCCGCCGATGAACGAGGTGATCGTCGACGGAGAGAACGGCCTACTCGTGCCCGGCGTCCCCAGCCAGGAGGAGTCGGGCTCAGGAATCCCTGCCTTCGACCCCGACGTCTCCGCCCTGACCGAGGCGATCGAGCGTCTCGCGGATCCAGATCTGCGCCAGTCCCTGTCCCTCGGTGCGGTCCGTGCGAGCGCGGGCCTCGCTTGGAGCACCACGGTTGCGGATCTGGCCGGGTTGCTAGACGCCTGAGTTCAGCTGGTGTTCACGAACGGCACGAAAATCCGCGGCCTCGCATGTAGGCTCCCAATCGCCGACCGTTACACGACTCAGGAGAGGCCCGATGCCGACTTTCATCATGCTCACCAACCTCACTTCCGACGGGGTTAAAACACTCAAGGACAACCCCAGCCGCGTGACCGAAGTAAACCGTGAGGTCGAGCAGCTCGGCGTCAAGGTGATCAGCCAGTGGGCGACGCTTGGCCAGTACGACTTCATCAGCGTCGTCGAGGCACCCGACACGGAGACGATGGCCAAGGTCTCGGTCGAGCTCGGCTCGCGTGGCACCGTTTCGAGCCAGACGCTGCCGGCGATCCCGTCCGAGGAGCTCGCCTCCTCCCTCTGATTCGTTCTCTGGAGCTGAGATGAAGGTCCTGGTCGTCGGGGCCGGGGGTCGCGAGCACGCGATCGTGCGGGCGCTGGCGCGCTCCCCGCAATCCCCGGAACTGCTCTGCGCCCCCGGCAACGCCGGGATCGCCGCCGACGCCCGCTGCCTGGACGTGGGGATCCAGGAAATCGACGGGCTTCTCGCAGCAGCCGAGTCCGAGTCCGTCGACCTGGTCGTGGTCGGGCCAGAGGCCCCGCTCGTCGGCGGACTCGTCGACCGGCTCGAGGCGGCCGGCATCCCCGCCTTCGGTCCGTGCGCAGAGGCCGCGAAGCTCGAGGGCTCGAAGATCCACGCCAAGCAAGCGATGGAGGAGGCCGGGGTCCCGACCGCCTCGCACGAGGTGGTGCGCGGCCTCGACGAGGCTCGCGAGGCGCTCTCCGGCGCCGCCTACCCCATCGTGCTCAAGGCCGACGGGCTGGCCGCGGGCAAGGGGGTGATCATCTGCGCCGACGAGCGCGAGGCCCTCGAGGCTGTCGATGTCTTCTTCGTCGAGAGCCGCTTCGGCGAGACCAGCGTCGTCGTCGAGGAGCACCTCGAGGGGGAGGAGCTCTCGCTGCTCGCGCTCTGCGACGGCGAGAACGTCCTTCCGCTGGCCCCCGCCCAGGACTACAAGCGGATCGGCGACGGCGACGTCGGCCCGAACACCGGCGGGATGGGCAGCTACTCCCCGGTCCCCGGGTTCGAGGACGAACGCATCGAGGGGATCGCCGACGCGGTCCACCGGCCGATCGTCGACCTGATGGCCCGGCGGGGAACCCCTTTCCACGGAGTTCTCTACGCCGGGCTGATGATGACCGCCGACGGGCCCAAGGTGCTCGAGTACAACTGCCGCTTCGGCGACCCCGAGACGCAGGCCGTGCTGCCGCGGCTGCGCAGCGACCTGCTGGACCTCTTTCTCGCCGCCCGCGAGCCGGGCGGGCTCGGCGGCGTGAGCGTCGAGTTCGCCGGCGACTGGGCGGTGACCCTCGTGCTGGCCTCGGCCGGATACCCGGCAGGGTCCTCGAAGGGCGACGTGATCTCCGGGCTCGATCAGGTGCCCGGCGGCGATCGAGGTCACCCACGCCGGAACGGCTCTGCAGGACGGCCAGATCGTCACAGCCGGTGGTCGCGTGCTCAACGTGACCGCGCTGGGCGCCGGCCCCGCCGAGGCCCGCGAGCGTGCCTACGATGCGGCCGAACTGATCAGCTTCGAAGGCCGCCAGATGCGCGGAGACATCGCCGCTCGCGCGGTAGACCATGTGGTCAACTGAACCACAGCAACCCGGGGTCTGACCCGACACGACCAAAATGAACAGTGAGCCGAATGAACGACGATTCAGGAACCAGGCGCTGAGCCGACACCCCTGCCACCGGCGAGATGGACATCGCCACGATCGGGCCGATGCCGACCGTCGAAGACGCCTTCGAGGAGATCGAGGTCGACGCCCCGCTGGTCGGGATCATCATGGGCTCGAAGAACGACAAGGACAAGATGCGACCGGCCGGACAGGCGCTCGAGGAGGCCGAGATCCGCTACGAGGTGCGCGTGATGAGCGCCCACCGCGACCCGGAATCCGTTCGCGAGTACTGCCACGCTGCCCGCATGCGCGGCCTCAAGGTGATCATCGCGGGAGCCGGCATGTCGGCCGCGCTGCCCGGCGTCGCCGCCGCGCACACCGACCTGCCCGTGATCGGCGTGCCGATCGGCGGCAAGTACCTCGGCGGGCTCGACGCGCTGCTCTCGGCCGTGCAGATGCCCCCCGGCGTCCCCGTCGCCTGCGTCGCCATCGACGGCGCGAAGAACGCCGGCCTGCTCGCCGCGCGCATAATCAGCGCGTGATCTCCGCGCTACACCCGCGACGAGATCGGTGCGGTCTGGGACCAGCAGCGGCGCATGGAGGGCTGGCTCGCAGGTCGAGCTGGCCGCGACCGACGCGCTGGCCGCTGAGGGGATCGTCCCGGCCGAGGCCGCCGCGGCCTGCCGCGAGCGGGCCGCGTTCACGGTCGAGGCCGTCGAGGAGCGCGAGCGCGAGACCAACCACGACGTCGCCGCGTTCGTCGACGTCGTCGCCGCTTCGATCGGCGAGGAGGGCCGCTGGATCCACTACGGGCTGACCTCCTCGGACGTGCTCGACACCGCGCTGGCCTGCAGATGATCGAGGCCGGCGAGATCGTCGTCGACGGCGCGACGCGCCTTCCGCGACGCGCTGATCGCGCGCGCGCTGGAGCACCGCGACACCGTCTGCGTCGGCCGCACCCACGGGATCCACGCCGAGCCGACCAGCTTCGGCCTGCGGCTGGCCGGCTTCGCCTTCGAGGCGGACCGCAACCTGACCCGCCTGCGGCGCGCCTTCGAGGACGCCGCCGTCGGCAAGCTCTCCGGCGCCGTCGGCACCTACGCGTCGCTGCCGCCCGCGATCGAGGCGCGGGTGATGGAGTCGCTGGGCCTGGTCGCCGAGGACGTCTCCACCCAGGTCGTCCCCCGCGACCGCCACGCCGACCTGCTCTCGCGCGATCGCGATCGCCGGCGCCGGGCTCGAGCGCTTCGGCAGGAGATCCGCAACCTGCAGCGCACCGAGGTGCGCGAGGTCGAGGAGCCGTTCGGCAACCGGCGCAGAAGGGCTCGTCGGCGATGCCCCACAAGCGCAACCCGATCCGGCCGAGCGCATCACCGGCCTCGCCCGCGTCCTGCGCGGCTACGCCCAGGTGGGCATCGAGAACGTCGCCCTCTGGCACGAGCGCGACATCTCGCACTCCGGCGCCGAGCGGGTCGTGCTTCCCGACGCGACGATCCTGCTCGACTACATGCAGCACCTCGGCGTCAAGATCGTCGAGGGCATGACCGTCCACGTCGAGCGCATGGAGGCCAACCTCGAGCTGACCTCACGGCGCGCTGTACAGCCAGCGGGCCCTGACCGCCCTGGTCGACGCCGGCATGGCCCGCGACGACGCCTACCGGATCGTCCAGGAGATCGGCCAGCGAGCCTGGGACACGGGAACGCCGTTCCGCGACCTGCTCGCAGCCGCGTACCGAGGCGGACGGTTCTGAACCTCGACGAGGTCTTCGACCCCGACGCCTACCTGAGCACGCCGCGAGATCTTCGCCCGGCTCGAGGCGCTGACGGGTCCGCGGCTCGACGAGCACGGCCGGTGTCCGCCGGATCGCCGGTCACGCGCGGAGACAGCGTCACGTTGCGGCGCCTGATCGGCTCGGGGCCGTCGCTGCCCGGTCGCAGCTCGGCGCGGGCGAGATCGTCTCGCAGCACGACCTTCATCTCGAGCTCGGCGAAGGCGGCGCCGATGCAGCGGCGGGTGCCGCCGCCGAAGGGGATCCAGCTGAAGGTGTCGGGGCGCTGGCCGAGGAAGCGCTCGGGGCGGAACTCGTAGGGGCGCTCGTAGAGGTCCGGGCGGGTGTGGGTGAGGTAGATCGCGGGCATCACCGTCGCTCCGGCCGGCAGCGTCGTGCCCGGCCAGCTCCATCGGCTCGCCCAGCTGGCGTCCCGTGAAGGCGATCACCGGGCGCAGGCGCTGCGATCTCGTGCGTGACCGCCTCGAGGTACTCGGTGCCGCCGGCCGCGACCTCCTCGCGCAGTCGCTCCATGCGCCGCCGGGCTGCGGAAGAGCAGGTCGAAGGACCAGGCCAGGGCCGTCGCGGTCGTCTCGTGGCCGGCGAGCAGCAGGGTCATCAGCTGGTCGCGCAGCTCGCGGTCGTCCATTCCCTCGCCGTCCTCGTCGCGGGCGCGCGACGAGCAGCGAGAGGATGTCGTCGCGCTCGGCGAGGTCGGGGTCGGCGCGGTGCTCTGCGATCTCGAGAGCCAGCAGCTCGTCGGCGCGGGCGATCATCCGCTCGGTGCCGCGATAGAGGCCGAGCCGGCGCGGGATCGTCATCGCGAAGCCGATCGCCCGCGGCGACTGCGTGGTCGTGAGGATGCCGATCAGGTTCCTGCTGAGCTCCGCTGCCCGGGCTTCGTCGGTGACGCCGAAGACCGCGTTGAGGATCACGGCCAGCGTGATCGCCTGCATCGAGCGGTGCAGCGGGAACGGCCTGCCGAGCGGCCAGCGCGCGATCTCGCGCTCGGTCGCCTCTCGCATCGACGTCCTCGTAGGCCCGCATGCGCTCGCCGTGGAACGGCGGCAGCATCAGCTTGCGCCGGCTCAGGTGCTGCTCGCCCTCGATCAGCAGCAGCGAGCGCGGGCCGAGCAGGGGCCCGAGGATGATGTTGCGGCCCGGGAGCGAGCCGTGTTGACCCGGTCGGCGGCGAAGAGCGCGCTTCAGCGACGGCCGGGTCGGAGACGAAGACCAGCGACGCCGATCGCCAGCACCTGCGCGGTGAAGGTCTCGCCGAACTCGCGGCGGCAGGCCTCGAAGTAGTCGACCGGCCGCAGCAGACAGCCGCCAGGTCTGGACCGCTGCCGGCGCCGAGCGGTCCCGGAGGCAGCGTCGAGGACCGCTTGTCGACCCGCGGAAGCGGTGTAGTTGCGCTCGTTGCGGAAGAAGCTTCCATCCGTTCGCAGGGTACGCCCAGCGCGTTGTTAGCATCGCCGCCGATGAGCTCCTCGATCGCCGAACTCAAGCTTCACTCCTCCGGCAAGGTCCGCGAGATCTACGAGGACGGCGACGAGCTGATCATGGTCGCCTCCGACCGGATCTCCGCCTACGACGTCGTCATGCCGACGGCGATCCCCGACAAGGGCAAGGTGCTGACCCAGATGTCGATCTTCTGGTTCGAGACGACCGCGCGACATCGTCCCCAACCACCTGATCTCCGAGGACGTGCCCGAGGAGGTCGAGGGCCGGGGCGTGCGGGTGAAGAAGCTGGAGATGTACCCGGTCGAGTGCGTCGTCCGCGGCTACCTCGTCGGGCTCCGGGCTGGAAGGAGTACCGCGAATCCGGCAGCGTCTGCGGGATCGAGCTGCCGGCCGGCCTCACGCGAGTCCGAGCAGCTGCCGGAGCCGATCTTCACGCCGGCGACCAAGGCCGACGTCGGCGAGCACGACGAGAACATCGACTTCGATCGCGCCGCCGAGATCATCGGCAGTCGCGCCGCTGATGGAGGAGCTGCGCCGCGTCTCGATCGCGCTCTACGAGCACGCCGCGGCACACGCCGCGGAGCGCGGGATCATCCTCGCCGACACCAAGTTCGAGTTCGGCTGCGACGCCGGGCGACCGAGGTCGTGCTCGGCGACGAGGTGCTGACTCCCGACTCCTCGCGCTTCTGGCCGGCCGACGCCTACGAGCCCGGCAGCGGCCAGGCCTCCTTCGACAAGCAGTACGTGCGCGACTGGCTCGACGAGCAGGGCTGGGACCGCAAGCCGCCCGCGCCGCGCCTGCCGGAGGACGTGATCGCAGGAACCCGCGCCAAGTACCTCGAGGCCTACAAGCGGATCAGCGGCCGAGAGCTTGCCTAAAGGCCTTCCTAAAGGGGTCTGACCCCTTTAGGAAAGGCGCTACGACTCCGTTTCGGCTTGCCCCTCGCCGTAGTCGGGGATCTGCTGGACGGCCCATTTGTTGCCGTCGGGGTCGCTGAAGAAGACGAAGCGGCCCCAGGGGAAATCCTGGACTTCGGAGACCTCGAGACCGCGGCCGGAGAGCTCCTCCCGGGCGGCCTCGATGTCGGCGACAACAAGCTGGAGCCCCTCCAGTGACCCGGGCTCCATCTCGGTGATGCCCTCGCCGATCGAGATCGAACAGCCAGAGCCGGGCGGCGTCAACTGGACGAAGCGCAGCCCCTCTTTGACGGTCACGTCGTTGTCGATCGCGAAACCGGCCTTCTCAGCGTAAAAGTTCTTCGCGCGGTCGACGTCGGAGACCGGAACCGGGATCAGCTCGAGCTTCAAGTCCATCGGTCTCGATGTTAACCGTCAGGGCACGTCCTAAACGTGCCTCGTAGGCTGGCGGGAAGTGAATTTCTTCATCCAGGGAATGCGGCGTTCGGGGACGACGATCCTCTACGACGCGCTGCGCGAGGACCCGGGTCTGCGTTGTTTTTACGAACCCCTGCGTGAGGAGGGGGAGACCAGGGGCGGGGGCAGCGGCGCTCGCGACGAAGACGCCTTCGGCGAGACCCGCGAACTGCGCCAGGCCTTCCGCGATTCCCACTACCCCAACCTTGCGATCGAGGATTTCAACTGGGGAGGCCCACGCCGGCCGGCCCTAGAGCTCAACCCCGACCTGCCGCCCCACTGCCGCGACTGGCTCGGGTATCTGCTCGGGCAGGACCGGCAGGTCGTGATCAAGGAAACCAGGCTGGCGAACAAGGTGCCGGTGCTTGCCCAGCTCGATCCCGACGCCGTCCTGATTCACGTGGTCCGGGATCCGCGTGCCGTGACGGCGTCGATCGTGCTCGGTCGCGGCCACAGGCAGCTCGAGCGGCTCAAGGACGCCAACGGCTTCTTCGCCGACCGCAAGCCTCGCAAGCTCTGGTCGAGCCGGGCGATCTCAGAGCAGCTCCTCGGTTCGCCGTTATACGGCGAGATCGAGGATCCATCCAACGTCCTGCGCGTGCTGCTCGTTTGGCGAGAGTGCTTCGAGACGACCTGGAGCGAGGCTCGCCGGCACCTCGGGGAGCGCTATCTGCTGCTGCGAAACGAGGACATGCGCATCAACCCGGAGGCGACGCTCGGGCGGATCTATTCGCAGCTCGGGCGCCCGCTTCCGCGTGAGGTGGTGCGCTGGGCGCAGGAGAACGTGCGCGAGCCGGAACCGGTCTTCGCCGGCGAAGACCCGCGCTGGCGGGTGGAGCTGGAACGCGCCGGGATCGCTCAGGCAATGGCGACCGCCGGCTATTCCGTGGACCCGGCAGATACTCTGAGTTCGTGAAAGCGCGCGTCCTGATTCGCCCCAAGGAGGGCATCCTCGACCCCCAGGGCAAGGCGGTTGAGCGCGCTCTGCCCGCACTTGGATTCGAGGGCGTTTCGGATGTCCGCGTCGGCCGGCTGGTCGAGCTGGAGACCGACGACCCCTCGACTCTCGACGAGCTCTGCGAGAAGCTGCTCGCCAATCCGCTGATCGAGGACTTCGAGGTCGTGCTCGGCGATTCCGCGAGCGGATGACCAGCTTCGGCGTCCTTCAGTTCCCCGGCTCCTGCGATGAACGCGACGCCGTGCTCGCCTGTGAGCGGGTCGGCAAGGCCCGGCTCCTCTGGCACGAGGAGACCAGTCTCGACGGCATCGACGTGGTCGTCGTTCCCGGGGGCTTCTCGTATGGCGATTACCTGCGAGCCGGGGCGATCGCCCGCTTCGCTCCGGCGATGGACGCCGTCGCCCGCTTCGCCGACGACGGTGGGCCCGTACTGGGAATCTGCAACGGCTTCCAGGTGCTATGCGAAGCGGGACTCCTACCGGGGGCCCTACTGCCGAATACCGATCTGCGATTCGTCTGCCGGCAGGTCGGCGTCGAGGTGGTAAATGCGGACACTGCATTTACACGCGGCAGCGCGCCTGGAACCGTTCTTTCGATACCCGTCAAGCACACCACCGGCCGCTACTTCGCACCCGCCGAGCAACTCGACGCGCTCGAGGCTGCCGGCCAGGTCGCCTTCCGCTATGCCCCGGGAGAGAACCCCAACGGGTCCGAGCGCGACATTGCCGGCGTCACCAATGAGGCCGGCAACGTGCTGGGCCTGATGCCGCACCCCGAGCACGCCGTCGATCCACTGACGGGATCGGATGACGCGCTGAGTATCTTTGCCTCGTTGGCCGGCGCCGGCTCGGTCGCCGCCCCAGCGTCAGCCGCCGCCTGAGGGCGACGGCCCCACCCAGTACCTGAGGCTCAGTCATCCAAATGCCGTGGTTCGGAAGAAAAGCAACCCCGTCTGTCGGGGTGGGTCGTCCGGCCCCGTTCGTGGTCGGCGTCGGCCGCTCGGGCACAACGCTGATGCGGATGATGCTCGACGCGCACCCCGAGCTCGCGATCCCGCCCGAGACCCACTTCGTTCCCGAGCTGATCGGCACCTGCAGGAGTTGGCGCTCCTCGCCCGCGAAGGCGCTCACGACGATCACCGAAAGCCGCCGCTGGGGAGACTTCGACCTCGATCCAGAGGAGCTGCTCGAGCGCTTCAAGAACGTCAAGCCGTTCGAGCCGGCGGGAGTGCTGCGCGCCTTCTACGGCCTCTACGCTGAAAGCCACGGCAAGCCCCGCTGGGGAGACAAGACCCCCGTCTACGTGACCAAGATGGTCGAGATCTCCGCGGCCCTGCCCGAGGCCCGCTTCGTCCACCTGATCCGCGACGGGCGTGACGTCGCCGTCTCCCGCGCCAAGCGCGCAATGTCTGCGGCCTCCACCCCCGAAGCCGCGGCGCGCAAGTGGCGTGACCGGATTCTCGCGGCGCGCGATCAGGGCGTGCGCGTCCCGCACTACATGGAGCTCCGCTACGAAGACCTCGTGCTCGACACCGAACCAACCTTGCAGCGTGTCTGTGAGTTCATCGAACTCGACTGGGATCCGTGCCTGTTGAGCTACTACGAGCGCGCCGGCAAGCGCCTCCAGGAGGTCGCACGGGATTTGCCCGCAGCCCAGGGGAAAAGACTGCGCCCTGCGGAGGAGCGAGTCGCCGCCCACGCCCTCACCAAGGAGCCCCCGCAGGCGGATCGGGTCAACGCATGGCGAGGGCAGATGTCCGGCGCAGACCAGGCGTCGTTTGAACGCGAAGCCGGGGCGCTCCTCGCTGAACTCGGCTACGAGACGAGTGGCGCCGCCGCTGCTCGGGCCGGAAAGGCGAGCTAGCGATGCTCGAGCGCTGGCGCCGTAAGCGCCGCCTACGCCACGCGGCGCCGCCGGGGCCGCCGGCACCCTTCATCGTCGGCGTCGGCCGCTCGGGAACGACGCTGCTGCGGATGATGCTCGACGCGCACCCCGACCTCGCGATCCCCCCCGAGACCCACTTCGTGCCGAAGCTGATCAGCCTGGGTGAAGCTTGGCGGGTGAACCCCGAGCTGCTCGCCGATGCGGCCGTCAACGACTCGCATCGCCGCTGGGGCGACTTCGGCATCACCGAGGAGGAGTACCTGGAGCGGCTGCGGGCGATCCCGAAGCTGAACCAGGCAGATTCTGTGCGCGCGTTCTTCGAGCTCTACTCCGAGAAGGCGGGCAAGCACCGCTGGGGCGACAAGACCCCGGGATACCTGAACCGCATGCGCCGCATCAACCGCACGCTGCCCGAATCACGATTCATCCACGTGATTCGCGACGGCCGCGACGTGGCGCTGTCGTGGAACAAGCGCCTCGCGCAACGCGACGGCAAGGAACCGATCCCCGTCACGAAGCTCGCCCAGCGCTGGCGCCGCCAAATCCTCGGCGCGCGTGATGACGTCGGCGCCCTCGGCGGCTACCTCGAGATCCACTACGAGGACCTGGTGCTCAACACCGAGCCGACGCTGCGGCGTGTCGCTGAATTCATCGAGCTCGAGTGGGACGGCTCGATGCTCGACTACCACGAGCGGGCAGGTGAGCGGCTCAAGGAGATGGCCCGCGACATGCCCGAGACTGGCGGCAGGCTCGCCCGCCCGGGCGAGGAGCGTCTACGCGCCCACGCGCTGACCACTGAGCCGCCGAACAAGGAGCGGGTGGGCGTCTGGAGAGAAGCGATGAGCGACGAGGACCGCGACGCCTACGAACGAGTGGCCGGAGACCTGCTGCGTGAACTCGGCTACGGAGCGGAGATCGTTCCGGAGCCCATCGACGAGTCTCTATCCTGATTTGCCGCGCCGCGAGCGCTCAGGATCCCGCCTCGCTCGCCTCCGCCCCATCCCGCGCATGCCCCTTCTGAGACCGAGAAAACGCGACGACGCCCCCGGCCGTGCCCCGGTGCCGTTTGCCCTTGGCATGAACCGTTCCGGGACGACGCTGCTGCGGATGATGCTGGATGCGCACCCCGAGCTGACGATCCCGCCGGAAACGCACTTCGTCCCCGACCTGATCAAGGCCTGCCGCCAGGACGGCGCCACGCCCGAAAGCGCGCTGGCAGCCGTCAAGGAGCACCGCGAGTGGGGCGACTTCGACTTCTCCGACGAACAGGTACTCGGCTGGTTCAGGGGCCTCGACAATTTCAACGACGGCGGCGCCGTGCGCTGCTTCTACGAGGCCTACGCCGAGCGGGTCGGCAAACCTCGCTGGGGTGACAAAACGCCGAAGTACGTGCGCAACATGCCGCTGATTCAGAGGGCGCTTCCCGAGGCCTACTTCATCCATGTCATCCGCGACGGGCGCGACGTCGCCCTCTCGGTTCTCGATCGCACCGTGCGCGACATCGACGCCGCCCACGTCGCCGGGCGCTGGAAGAAGAAGGTTGAGAAGGCCCGCGAGGTCCAGTCCCGCCTCGACCACTACATGGAGATCCGCTACGAAGACCTGGTCCGCGAGACCGAGCCGATCCTGCGCAAGGTCTGCGAGTTCATCGAGCTCGACTGGGACCCGGTGATGCTGACCTACCACGAGCGTTCAGGCGACCGGCTCAAGGAGATGGCGCGCGAACTGCCGGAAACCGGTCGCGCCAAGCACCTCAGCGTCGAGCGGCGGATGGCGACTCACGCGATGACGACGAAGCCGCCCAGCGAGGATCGCGTCAGCCGCTGGCGCAAGCAGATGTCTGAAGACGACCGGATCGCCTTCGAAGCCGTCGCCGGCGACCTGCTCGCCGAGCTCGGCTATCCCGTCGGGGAGGAAGCCGCCGCAGCCGCAGCAGCAGCCGGCGAGTGATCCCGATGCGTATCGGGATCGTCACCAAGTGGTATTCGAGCGGGCAGGCCGTGGTCTCGCGGCAGATTCGCTCCGCGCTCGATGAGCTCGGGCATGAGACCTTCATCCTCGCCCGCCAGGGCACGGGACCGCGCGTCCAGGAGAACACGGGGGACGGCGTCTGGGATCAACCGGGAATCACGGAGATCGCCGCGTCCGACATCCCGCTCGCCGACTACGAGGCCTGGGTTGACGACAACGGCATCGAGGTCGTGCTGACCGACAACCTCTACCAGTTCGACGAGCTGACGGCCCTGCGCAAGCGCGGCGTCAGGACGGTCGGCCGCTTCGTCTGGGAGCACTACGGCGCCGAGCACGTTGGACCGACCAGGGAGGCCTTCGACGCTGTCTACTCACTGCACCGCGGTGAGCAGGAGCGCTACCGGGAGATGGGATTGGACACGACCCTCGTCACCTGGGGCTGCCACCCGGAGTTGCTCCGCTTTGCCCGCGACTCACAGGACCCGGCCGCCCCCGGGCGCGACGCACAGGAGGCGGCCGGCGATGGTTTGGTTCGTTTCTACATCCCCGGGAGCTTTTTGGGCAAACGCAAGCCGCTCGACGAAATGCTCGAGGCCTTTCACCTGATCGAGGACACGCGACTGCGCCTGCTGCTCAAGGGCCAGGTTCAAAAAAAGGTCGAAAAGCTGCAGAAGGCCGCAGAGCGCGACAAGCGCGTGACGGTCGTGCTCGAGGATCAGGCCACCGACGAGCACTTCCGCATGGTCGCCGGCTGCGACGTCTGCCTAACCCCGACGCGCTGGGAAGGCCTTGGGCTGCCGCTGTTCGAGGCGCTCGCCTTCGGCCAGCCGACGATCACCAACGACAACGCCCCGATGAACGAGGTCGTACTCGACGACGTCAACGGCGTCCTCGTCGGCGCTGAGGCTGACGGAACTGCCCGCTCCGGGATCCCCGCCTGGACGCCCGATGTCGACGACCTCGCCGCCGCGATTCAGCGCCTTGCAGACGACGACGAGCGCGACCGCCTCGCCGCCGGTGCGCGCGAGCTTCGAGACGGCGAACGGGCCTGGAGCCGAACGATCGACGGCTACCGCGAACTACTGGCGTCGGTTTCGTGAAGAGCCGCGCCCAGCTTCGCAACCAGCTGCGCAGCCTGCGTTCGCGAAGGCCCGCCCCCTTCATCGTCGGAGTGACCCGCTCGGGCACGACGCTGCTGCGGCTGATGCTGGACTCGCACCCGAAGCTCGCGATCCCGCCGGAGACGCATTTCGTGCCGCGGCTCGCGCGGCTCGCCGACAAGCCGGACATGAAGCCCCAGAAGCTCGCCGGCCGGATCTCCAACCACCGCCGCTGGGGTGACTTCGACATCTCCCGCAAGGAGTTCGCGCAAGCGCTGCGTGACCTTCCCGAACTCAGCGGGACGACGGCGACGCGCGCCTTTTACGACCTCTACGCGCAAAAGCAGGGCAAGAGTCGCTGGGGCGACAAGACCCCCGGCTACCAGATCCGGATGCTGAAGATCCTCAAGATCGTGCCCGAGGCGCGCTTCATCCACGTCATTCGAGACGGGCGCGACGTGGCGATCTCCCAGGCCCGCAAGTCGAGCGACCCGACGCCGCTCGATGTCGCCGGCAAGCGCTGGAAGTCGCGCATCCTCGCCACCCGCCTGCGCGCGCGGCGCCTGCCCGACAGCGCCTACCTCGAGGTTCGCTACGAGGACCTGATCCTCGACACCGAGAACGAGCTGCGCAAGATCTGTGAATACCTCGATCTGCGCTTCGACAAGCGCATGCTCAGCTACCACGAGCGCGCCGACGAGCGCCTGCAGGAGATCGCCAAGGAGCTGCCGGCAAGCGACGGTAAGGGCGAGCTCGGGGCAGACGCCCGGATCGCCTCCCACAAGCTGCTCTCCGAGGCGCCCAAGGCCGACCGCGTCGAGGCCTGGCGCACGGCGATGAGCGCCGAGGAGATCGAGGCTTTCGAGGTGTCGTCGGGCGACCTGCTGGCGGAGCTCGGCTACCCGCTCGCATCTGGCGTGAGAGCGGATTCCACCAAGCCGGGGTCTGACCCCAAAGGGGTCTGACCCCTCAGGGTCAAACCCAGGGCAACCTCATGCGCGTCGGGCTCGTCACCAAGTGGTTCAACCGCGGCCAGCCGGTCGTCGCCCGGCAGCTGCGCTCCGCGCTCGACGAGCTCGGCCACGAGACCTTCGTGCTGGCGCGGCCGAAGAAGGAGAAGGGACCGCGGCCGGGAGCCCTTGACCGCGACGACGTCTGGGATCAGCCGAATGTCACGGAATCAGCGGCGTTCGAGGTGACCGGCGAGGAGTACCGCCGCTGGGCCGGCGACAACCGGCTCGAGGTGGTGCTCTGCGACCAGAACTACCAATTCGAGGAACTGGCGGCGCTGCGCGCCGACGGAGTGCGCATCGTCGGCCGCTTCGTCTGGGAGCACTTCGCCGCCGAACACGTCGAGGGCGCGCGGCAGGCCTACGACGTCGTCTACTCGATGACGCGCTGCGAGCAAAAGCGATACCGCGAGTTCGGGATGCAGACACCGTATGTGCCCTGGGGCTGTCATCCGGAGCTGATCGCGATAGGCGACGAGGAACGCAATTCGCGGTCGGCAGACAACAGCTCGGTGCGTTTTGTTTTCCCCGGCGGGTTCCTTGGGCACCGAAAGCCGCTCGAGCCAGTACTCGAGGCATTTGCGAAAACGAGCAACCCCGCGCTGCGGCTGCTGGTCCGCGCCCAGGTCGAGCGTAAGCTCGTCAAGGTCGCCGTCAAGGCCGCCAAGCGCGATCCCCGCATCGAGCTGGTCGTCCGCGACCAGTCGACAGATCAACACCTGCGCACGATTGCGAGTTGTGACGTCTGCGTCAGCCCCGCCCGCTGGGAGGGGCTGGGGCTACCGCTATATGAGGCGACTGCCTTCGGTATGCCGGCGATCACCAACGACACTCCGCCGATGAACGAGGCGATCCTCGATGGCGTCAACGGACTGCTCGTGAGCTCGCACCCCGACGGTGGTGAGGCGAAGTCCGGAATCGCCGCCTACTCGCCCGACACCGACGCGCTGGCGGAGGCGATCGAGCGCCTCGCCGACCCGGCGTTGCGCGAGAGGCTTTCCGAGGGTGCGCGGCAGCTACGAACCGGGGAGCGGGCCTGGGTACATACCATGACCGCTCTCAACGGTCTTCTGATCGGCGACATTGACGATCCCGCCAATAGTTCGGGAGAACGTCAATCTCGTGAGGTCGAGTCGTCCGTCGATGCAAATCGTCAACCTTCCGCGCCATGAGCTACGCCGACCGACTTCGAATCATCCGCGCCCGCAAACGCCTGCGCGCCAAGGGGCAGACGCCGCCGCCGGCGCCGTTCGTCTGCGGCGTCACCCGCTCGGGCACGACGCTGCTGCGACTGATGCTCGACACGCACCCCGACGTTGCGATCCCGGGCGAGACGCACTGGGTTCCGCGGCTGATCAAGCGCATGGAGCGCGCGCCGCTGACGGCCGACGAGGCCGCCGACTTCGTCACCGAGCACAAGCGCTGGGGCGACTTCCACCTCGACGCCGGCCAGCTTCGCGAGCGCTTCCGGGCGCTGCGGCCGTTCACGGCAGGCGACGCGATCCGCGAGTTCTACGGCCTCTACTCCGAGCGCGAGGGCAAGACCCGCTACGGCGACAAGACACCCGGCTACATGCGCGAGATGCTGCGCCTGCAGCGAGTCCTCCCCGAGACCCACTTCATCCACATCATCCGCGACGGCCGCGACGTCGCCCTCTCGGTGCTGAAGCTGAACTGGGGCCCCTCGAACCCAACCGAGGCAGCGCAGCTGTGGACCGAGCGGATCCAGAAGGCGCGCCAGCAGGCGCCGAAGGTCAGCAACTACATGGAGATCCGCTTCGAGGACCTGGTCATGGACACCGAGGGCACGCTGCGCAGGGTCTGCGAGTTCATCGAGCTGGACTTCGATGCGGGGATGCTCGACTATCACGAGCGGGCCGCCGACCGGCTCAAGGAGAAGGAGCGCGACCTGCCGCGGTCGAAGCGCCCCGCCCAGCCGGCTGAGCTGCGGATGAAGAGCCACATGCTCGCTCGCGAGCCTCCGAGAGAGGACCGCATCGGCCTCTGGCAAACGAAGATGGAGCCGCAGGCGATCGCCGATTACGAGGCCGTCGCCGCGCCGCTGCTGACCGAGCTCGGCTATGAGCTCGGTGCGGCTACGCCCCCAGCCCGATCGTGATGAAGCTGAATGTCAGGTTGGGTGGATCGGCGTTGGCACCCGTGTCGTTGCAGATCCGCCAGCGCCCTTCGTTCGCGACGGGATTGATCTCACCCTCCATCGTCCACCCGGGCGCGCCTGCACCTCGGACGGAGTAGATAACCGTCAGGTTGTTCGCGACCGCTCCGACGGCCGCCTCGTCGGAGGTGTTGGAGCACGCGCCATTGTTGATCGTCCCGCCGAGGTTCACCGCGTGATCCTGCTGGACCGAGATTGCCAGGTCGTCCTGGGTCAGGCTGCCGTTCACCACCTCGGAGGACCCCACCGAAGCGGCTGCCAGGTCTTCGCTCGTGAGCACGTCATCGAGGTCGGCGGCCAGCTCCTGGGAGTCGATTGCGCCTGACGCGATATGCGATGAGCCGTTGGGCGTAGCCCCGTCTGCTGCGACCGCATTGTTTGCCAGCTCCGCCGAAGTGATGGCGTTGGTGGCGATGTCATTCGCGTTCAGCACGTCGTCGAGGTTCAGGTCCAGCTCCGAGGAGTCGATCGCGAACGGCGCGATGAAAGTCGAGCCGTCCGGACTAACGCCGTTGGCCGTAACCGCATTCGCCGCCAACTCAGGCGACCCGACGACGCCGGGGGCCAGGGTCGGGTCGGGATAGTTTCCGGTCAGGTCACCGCCAGCGGGTCCGGTTGATGGCCCGACGGCGCCAGGCTGGCCATCGGCGCCCGGCTGACCCGGTGCGCCCTGAGCGCCCGCTTCTCCGGAGGCCCCCGGCTGGCCGACGACGGCCCAGGTGATCAGCTTCTCGTTGCGGCGGCACTTGTTGCCCTTGACGAGCAACCTGACGTCGCCACGGTTCTTGCCCTTCTTGACAAAGCAGGCGGGAATCTGACCGGATTGGTTGGGCACCTTGCCGATGGCCAGCGACCCTCCGCAGATGGCGATGAAAACGGCCATCGTGGCCATCACGTTTCCGTAGCTGAAGCGTGAACCGGATCCGGGTTCCATGTTCCCTCCCTAGTGAGATTTCTCGTGGCGAACGATCGAGTCGTCTCACGACCGCCCAGGTGGAGCATACGGAAGGTCGGCTGGGTCCGTGGCCAAGCCGGTTCGCCGCCACGATCGCGATACTGGGGTCGTGAGCACCACTGCCCCCGCACCCCACCGCGAGCTCGGCTTGACCGATTCGGAGTTCGAGTTGATCTGCGAGCAGCTCGGGCGCGAGCCCAACGGCGTCGAGCTGGCGATGTTCTCGCTGCTGTGGTCAGAGCACTGCGCGTATAAGCACTCCCGCAAGCTGTTGCGGCGGCTGCCGACAGAGGGTCAGCGCGTCGTCATGGGGCCCGGCGAGAACGCCGGGGCCGTCGATCTGGGTAGCGGTTACGCGCTCGCCTTCAAGGTCGAGTCGCACAACCACCCGAGCGCCGTCGAGCCCTTCCAGGGCGCCGCCACCGGGGTCGGCGGGATTCTGCGCGACATCTTCGCGCTCGGCGCTCGCCCGATCGCCGTGCTCGACTCGCTGCGCTTCGGCGAGCTGGATTCAGAACGCAGCCGCTACCTGTTCGACGGAGTCGTGCGCGGCATCGGCCACTACGGCAACTCGATCGGCGTCCCCACTGTCGGCGGCGAGGTCTACTTCGAGTCGCCGTATGAACAGAACTGCCTCGTCAACGCGATGGCCGCCGGCCTGGCGCGGACAGACCGCATGATCCGCTCGGCGGCCACCGGCCCCGGCAACGTGCTGGTGCTGATGGGGGCATCGACCGGCCGCGACGGGATCGGCGGCGCCTCGGTGCTCGCCTCGGCCGAGCTCGAGCAGGGTGACGAGAAGCGGCCGACGGTGCAGATCGGAGATCCGTTCGAAGAGAAGAAGCTGATGGAATGCTGCCTGGAGTTGCTCGACCGCGAGCTGCTGGTCGCGCTTCAGGACCTGGGAGCGGCGGGTTTGACCTCCTCGATCGGTGAGATGGCTTCGAAGGGCGAGGTCGGAGTTGAGATCGACGTCGCCAGGGTTTTCCTGCGCGAGGCCGACATGGAGCCGTTCGAGATCATGGTTTCGGAGTCCCAGGAGCGAATGGTCGCAGTGGTCGAACCGGGTCACGTCGACGAGGTGCTGGCGGTCTGCGAGCGTTGGCAGACGAGCTCCGCGGCGATCGGGACCGTCACGGATACGGGCCTGATCCGTGTCACCAAAGGCGGTGAGATCGTCGGCGAGATGCCGGTCGACGCGCTGGTCGACGGCTGCCCTCTGTATGACCTCGAGCCCGCCGAGCCGGACGGCTGGATCTACGGGAACACACAGACACTGACGGCGACCGACCCCGGCGGAATTCTGCTGGCGCTGCTCGGCTCGCCGACGATCGCCTCGAAGCGCTGGGTCTTCGAGCAGTACGACCCGATCGTGCAGTCGCGCACCGTGCGCCGGCCCGAGTCGGCCGACGCGGCGGTGCTGCAGATCGCCGAAACGGGAACTGCCATCGCGATGACGATCGACGGCAACGGCCGCCGGGTCGCCTGCGACCCGTACAACGGCACGGTCGAAGCGGTGCTTGAAGCGCTCGCCAACCTCGCCTGCGTCGGCGCCGAGCCGCTCGGCCTCACCAACTGCCTCAACTTCGGCAACCCCGAAAAGCCGACCGTCGCCTGGCAGCTCGACCGCTCGACCCAGGCGCTGGCCGACGCCTGCAACGAGCTCGGGATCCCGGTCGTCGGCGGCAACGTCTCGCTGTATAACGAGACCGAGTCGGGCCCGATCTACCCGACGCCGGTGGTCGGACTGGTCGGGGAGCTTCCGGATCCCGCGAGAGCCGGCGGCATCGCGCTGCGCGACGGCGATGCGATCGCGCTGGTCGGCCCCTTCAAGCCTTCACTGGCCGGTTCGGAGCTGGCCAAGCAACGTGGCGATATCTGCCCTGGGTTGCCGGCTCCAGACCTGGCGGCCTGCGCCGAGACCGCCGCCAAGGTGCGCCAGTGGGTGCGACAGGGGCAGGTTGCGGCCGCGCACGACATCAGCGACGGTGGCCTGGCCTGCGCGCTGGCGGAGATGGCAATCGCCGGCGGCGTCGGCGCGAATGTCGATCTAGGAAAGGCGCCCAGCCTCAGCGTGGAGGTCGCAATCGAATCCCTCTTCGGCGAGGCCAGCGGCGGCTACCTGATTGCGGGACCGGCAGACGCGGTGCAGCGGCTCGGCGGCGTCCACGTGGTCGGGACCTCGGGCGGAGACGAGATTGAGATCCGGGCCCTGGACGCGGAGGTCCGGGTCCCACTAACGGCGGCGGTGGCCGCCTGGACATCGCTTGCCGCAAGATTCAGCTAATCCCTGACACCGGCCTGTCACACTGGCCGGAGCGGCGCAACGTGCGCTGAATCCGGCCAGAATTGGAATCGAAGATGCGGTGGGGAACCGGAACACGGCTGACCTTGGGGTCGCTCTGCGGCGCGCTTGCGCTCACCATCGCAGCGGCGCCCGCTGATGCGCGGCGATACGCCTACGTTTCGATCGCTGGTCCGGGGCAGGTTGCCGCGCTTGATATCGCCGCGGACGGTGCGCTGTCCGCCGTCGCCGGCTCACCGTTTGCGGCCGGCAGTGGCGCCGCCGCGGTCGCGTTGACCCCTGACGGACGCTTCCTGTACGCCGCCAACAGCAACGCGGGGACGATCAGCGGATTCGCCGTTGGGATTTCCGGCGGGCTGGCGGCGCTTCCCGGTTCCCCCACTCCGGTCGGGGCGGCGCCGAGAGCAGTCGCGATCAGCCCCAGCGGTCGCCACCTCTACGTCGCCAACGCCGGGCCGAGCACGATCTCGGCGTTTGCGATCGACGCGGCAGGCGCGCTCACAGCGCTGCCCGGATCGCCGGTTGCGGCTGGCAACGTGCCGTCGGGGCTCGCCCTGACACCCGACGGGAGGCAGCTTTTCGTCGCCAACCAGTACGCCGGAACGATCGCCTCCTACGCGCTCGGCGCCGACGGCGCCCCCACGCTTGCCAATGCGAGCGCGGCGACGGTCTCCGGCCCAATCGGCCTCGCCCTCACACCGGACGGCAAGCGCCTCTTCGCATCGGGCACCGTGCCGATGCTCCTTTCCAGCCAGGGGCTGGTCACGGGGTTCGCGATCGGCGCCGGCGGTGTGCTTACCAACCTGCCTGGCTCGCCGGCGGTCATCGGCCCCAATGGTGGCGCGCTGGCAGTCGCGCCGAATGGAACCCGCGTGTTCGCGGCCAGCCCCGGTAGTGCGCAGGTGTCGGCCCTGGACATCGGCGCCGACGGCGGCCTGACCGCCGCGCCGGGTTCGCCCGTCGCGACCCCAGCGCGTGCGCGGGGAGTGGCCATCACACCAAACGGGAACACGCTGCTCGTCGGGGGCGACAGCGGCGGATTGCTTTCGCAGGCTCCGCTGGTGGCCTCCTACGCCGTTGGCGCAAACGGGGGGCTGACTGGAAACCCGGGGTCTCCGTTCAGCGCCGGCTCAGGCGGCCAGGTCGACTATCTCGGGCTGGCGATCTCCCCGAATCAGCCTCCCACCGCCGCCCTTGCTGCCTCCAGCGCGGGCAACGGCACTTTCGTGTTTGACGCGACCGCCTCGACTGACAGCGATGGATCGGTAGTTCGCTACGACTGGGACTTTGGCGACGGGACAAAGCTCGCAAACGGCGGGGCGACTGCGACCCACACATACTCGACGAGCGACAACTACACGGTGACGCTTATCGTCACCGACTCCGAGAACTGTTCGCTGATCCCCATCTACACGGGACAGACCGCCTCCTGCAACGGCGGCGGATCGGCCCTGAGCACCCGCACGGTCGAGGTGGACAGCTCCACATCGGGCGGTGGGGGTGGCGGTGGTGGCGGTGGAGGGTCTGACGTGACGGTTTCGGCCCGAAGGGGCCAGCCCGTTGACCGCGCCATCGAGGTGGCGGTCAGCTGCAGTCAAGCCTGCGAGGCCGAGGGCAAGGGCAAGCTCTTCCTGTTCTTGAGGAAGGGTGGAGGCAGGGGTGGCTCGGGCAAGCGCCCTCGTTCCGTGCGGGAGCTTCGCCTCAGCCCGGGCACGGTTTCCGTCGAGGCCGGCCAGACCGCTGTGCTCTCCCTGAAGGTGCCGGCCAAGGCACGAAAGCTGGCCAAGTCCAAGCGCAGCCGCAAGACGACGGCGACAATCAACGTGGTCGTCACCGGCGCCGATCAGAACAGCCGTAACGAGCCGATTCGCGTACGGCTTGGCGGCTCGTGAACGTGGGTCCCGCTGCTAAGTTCGGGGAGCTGATGGGAGGGGTCGGGAGCACCATCTGTCGCCGCACCAAGACCGCCGCGATCACCCTGGCGGTCGGCGTCGTCGTGGCTGTATCGCTGCCGTCTTCGGCGTCGGCGGTGAGCGTGCCGCACGGCTTCTTCGGTGTCTCGCCGGCCGCCATCGTCGGCGTCAAGGAGCTTCAGGCGATGAGCCGGGCGGGAATCGAATCGGTCCGCTTTCCGATCTTCTGGCCGATCATCCAGCCGCAGGCGCGCCGAGGACGGCCGATGGCCAAGGCTCTGGACTTCGAGCGCTTCGACCCGCTGTTCGTTGAGGCCGCCCGGCAGGGGATCAGGCTCGTCCCCTACGTCTACGGCACGCCCCGCTTCCTGACGCGCAACCCCACGATTCCACCGGTCGGCAACCGCCGGCTGGAGCAGGAATGGACGCTCTTCCTGCAGGCGCTCGAGGCGCAGTACGGACCGGGAGGCGGTGTCTGGAAACAGAACCGCGACGTCAGGCCGCGGCCGGTGACGGAGTGGCAGATCTGGAACGAACCGAATTCGCCCAGCTACTGGACGCCGGTCAAGGAATCGCCGGAGGGCTACGCGGAGCTGTTGCGGCTCTCCGACGAGGCGCTGAGTGGCGGGCGGGGGGGTTCTCCGAACATCCTCGCCGCCGGGCTCTTCACGACGCCGCGTAACGGGGTGACGATCGTCAAGTTTCTGACGCGGATGTACAGGGTCCGCGGAGTCACCAAATGGTTCGATGTGCTCGCCATCCACCCGTACGCGCCGGGCCTGGGCGGCGTCAAGCTGCAGGTCGAGATCGCCCGGGACCTGATGCGAGACGGAGGCGACGCTCGCAAACCGCTCTGGATCACCGAGGTCGGCTGGGCTACCGACGGCAATCCGCGCAACCCCTACTACAAGACCAAAGAGGAGCAGGCGCAGCTGCTCGGCGAGCTTTTCAAGTACACGCTCGACGAGCGTAAGCACTTCAAGATCGGCAAGGTCTTCTGGTTCACCTGGCGCGACAACAACGTCAACCCGGAATGCGACCTCTGTCGCTACTCGGGGCTCTTCGAGGCGAGCTTCAAGGCGAAGCCTGCCTGGGGAGTGTTTGTGCTGTTCGCCGGCGGAACGTTCTGACGCCGTAACGGATCGCCCACCTGCGAGACCTGATCAGCAGTGAGCGCGCAACGTCCTCCCCTGCTGAGCAAGCCTTCGCTGCTGGCCGCGGGCGTCACGGCAACCATCCTCGGGGTCGGGATGCTGGTGCTGCAACGCTGGATCGCGCAGACGAAGTGGGTAGCGATCGTGCTCGTGATCTGCTGGTTCATCGTCGTCGGCATCGGGCTGGCCGTCTACCTGCGCGGCCACCGCGAACTGCGGCTCGCGGCCGGCGGGACGTTCGCCGCGATCCTGATCGGCACGATCGCGATCGGCTACTGGACCGGCTTCCGCGACAAGGAGGTCGATGAGGACGTGGTCGTGGCGGCAACGCAGGCCACCGCGGCCGAGCAGGCCGCGGCGCTTGCTGCCCAACCGGCCGAGCCGGAGGGTGCGGCGCCCGAGCCCAGCGTGCCCGCGCGCACGGAGCCGATCGAGATCGCCAGCGGCAGCTTTTCCGGCGAGGATGGTCACGCGGGTCGAGGCACGGCCACGGTCGTAAAGCAGCCGGATGGCAAGCGGATCCTGACCTTCACCGACTTCGACGTCGACAACGGCGTCGACATCGACGTCTACCTGACGCCGGGCGACGGCACCGACGTCTCCGACCGGGTCGAGCTCGGGGACCTCAAGGGCAACGTCGGCAACCAGCAGTACGAGATTCCCGACGACGCCGACCTCGGGCAGTACTCGACGGTCGTGCTCTACTGCATCCCGTTCTCCGTGCGCATCGCGATCGCGCCGCTTGACGCCTGAGCCCGCAGTTTGCGCTCACAGGCGAGGCGGGCGGATCCGGCTGCGCTGCTAGCCTTGCTCTGCAGGCGAGCCTTACCTGCACGTCGCATCCCGGCGCACCACTCTGAGGCAGCCAGACCCTTTTGGAATGAGCCAGCGGCTTGTCATGGACCGCGATGGACCTCGCGATGAATGCGGGGTTTTCGGCGTGTTCGCGCCCGGCCACGACGTTGCCCGGCTGGCCTACTTCGCGCTTTTCGCGCTCCAGCACCGCGGCCAGGAATCGGCCGGGATCGCCACCTGCGAGGGCGGTCACATCACCGTCCTGCGCGAGCTCGGCCTGGTCTCCCAGGTCTTCGACGAGGAGAAGCTGCGTGCGCTCGAGGGCGACATGGCGATTGGGCACGTGCGCTACTCGACGACTGGCGGCGGAGCCTGGGAGAACACTCAGCCTGTCTGGCGAAACGACGGCCGCGAGGTCTCGCTTGCTCACAACGGCAACCTCACCAACGCGGTCGAGCTCTTCAACGAACTGCGCGAACAGGGTGTCTCGTTCCGGGGCACGTCCGACTCGGAGATCATGGCCGCGATGCTCTCGATTGAGGAGGCGCGGCCGATCGAGAACGCGGTCGCCGCGGTGATGCCGAGGCTGCGCGGTGCCTACTCGACGGTGGTCATGACGAAGCGGGCCGTCGTCGCCTTCCGCGATCCGCACGGGGTCAGGCCACTTTCGATCGGCAAGCTCGACGACCGTTACGTGGTCGCGTCTGAGAGCTGCGCCTTCGACATCATCGGCGCCACGCTGCTGCGCGAGGTCAGCCCGGGAGAGATGATCACGCTGACCGAGGATGGACTGGAGAGCCGTCAGGTGGTGCCGTCTGAGCGAAAGGCCCACTGCGTCTTCGAGCACATCTACTTCTCGCGGCCTGACTCGCGCCTGGAGGGCAAGGTGCTGCAGGAGGTGCGCGGCAAGATGGGCGAGATCCTCGCCCGCGAGGCGCCGGTCGACGCCGATTTGGTGATCTCGGTGCCGGACTCGGGCAATCCCGCGGCGAACGGCTTCGCCCGCGCGAGCGGGCTTCCAAAGGACGACGGGTTGATCAAGAACCGCTACGTGGCCAGGACCTTCATCCAGCCCGGACAGGAGCTGCGCAAACACGGGTTGCGGATGAAGTTCAACCCGCTGCCGGAGATCGTCTCGGGCAAGCGCGTGGTCGTGGTCGACGACTCGATCGTGCGCGGCAACACAACGCGGCAGATAATCGGCATGCTGCGCGACGCCGGTGCGCGCGAGGTGCATCTGCGGATCTCGGCGCCGCCGATCCGCTACCCGTGCCACTACGGGGTGGACATGTCGACCAGCGAGGAGATGATCGCCCACAACCGCAGCGTCAAGGAGATCGCCGACGAGCTGGGAGCGGATTCGCTCGCCTACCTGTCACTCGAGGGCGTCTACGAAGCGGTCGGCACGCCGCGGGAGGCGCACTGCGACGCCTGCTTCACCGGCGAGTACCCGCTCCGCAAGAGTGAAAGCGGGAAGTTCGCGCTCGAGGAGATCGCGGTGGTGCCGGCGAGATGAGCCGCCGCTCCTCGGTCAAGTCAAGCTCCCGCGCCAGTTGAGCTTCAAGCTCGCCGTCCTCGCTTCGGGGTCGGGAACGAACCTGCAGGCGATCATCGACGGGCTGCACGGCCGCGACGGGATCGAGATCGCGGGCGTCGCCTCGGACAAGCCCGAAGCGCGGGCGCTCGAACGCGCTGAGGCGGCCGGGATCGTGACCGCCGCCTTCCCGGGTGCGGATTTCGAGGACCGCACGGCCCGCGACGAGGCGATGGCGGACTGGGCCGACGGGCTCGGCGTAGAGCTACTGGTCCTGGCGGGGTACATGCAGCTGCTTTCCGCGGAGTTCGTGCGGCGGTTCGCCAACCGGATCGTCAACGTCCATCCGGCGCTGCTTCCCTCGTTTCCCGGACTCGACGCGATCGGGCAGGCGCTCGATCACGGGGTCCAGGTGACCGGGGTGACGGTGCATTTCGTCGACGAGGGAGTCGACTCGGGGCCGATCCTCCTCCAGGAGGCGGTCGCGGTTCCACCGGATCGCGATCGCGATCGCCTCGAGGAGGCGATCCACACCGTCGAGCACGTGCTGCTGCCGCAGGCGATCCGGCTGATCGCGCAGGGACGGGTAACCCTGGAAGGTGCGGATTCGCCGATCGTGCTGATCTCCGGCGAGGATTAGACTCGCGCTTGAGCGCGGAGCAGATCCATTCGATGTCAAGGCGAAGCGCGATCATCTTCTTCTGATGGCCACAGGCTCCCTTCCGATCAAGCGCGCGCTGATCTCGGTCTCCGACAAGACCGGGGTGACGGACTTCGCCCGGGGTCTCGCAGCGCTCGGGGTGGAGGTGCTCTCGACCGGCGGCACGGCGACGGCGCTGCGCGAGGCGGGCCTGGACGTGACGGACGTGGCTGAGTTCACAGGGCAGGAGGAGATCCTCGGGGGGCGCGTCAAGACCCTGCACCCGCGCCTGCACGCCGCGCTGCTGGCCAAGCGCGATGACCCAGAGCACATGGCGACGCTCGAGCGCGAGGGGATCGCGCCGATCGACCTCGTCTGCGTGAACCTCTACCCGTTCGAGCGCACGGTGGCTCGGCACGACGTCAGCGACGGCGAGGCGCTCGAAAACATCGACATCGGCGGGCCGACGATGATCAGAGCGGCCGCGAAGAACCACAAGTCGGTGGCCGTAATCGTGCTGCCGGAGAGCTACGACGCGGTGATGGCGGAGCTTCAGGAATCGAGTGCGGAGATCTCGCTGGAGACGAGGCACTGGCTGGCCAATGAGGCGTTCGCCTTCACTGCCGGCTACGACGCGGCGATCAGCCGCTGGTTCGCGGGGCGGTATGAGACCTGGCCGAGCCACTGGGTTCCGGCCTACGAGAAGTTCCTCGACCTCGCCTACGGCGAGAACCCACACCAGAAGGCGGCCCTCTACACGGAGACCGGGGCGCGCACGCACGTGCTCTCCAAGGTCAGCCAGCGCCACGGGCGGGATTTGTCCTTCAACAACGTGCTCGACCTCGACTCGGCGCGGCGACTCCTCGAAGAGTTCGAGGAGCCTGCCTGCGTGATCGTCAAGCACAACAACCCCTGCGGAGCCGCGATCGCCGAGTCGGCCGAGACGGCCTACGAGAAAGCGCTGGCGTGCGACCCACAGTCGGCGTTCGGCGGGGTGATCGCGCTCAACCGCCCGGTCTCCAACGCGATCGCCGAGCGGCTGCACGAGATGTTCGTCGAGGTGCTGATCGCGCCCGGCTACGACGACGGTGCCTTCGACGTGCTTGCGCAGAAGGAGGCGATTCGCATCCTCGTCGACGAGGAGAAGCGTTCAACGACGCCGCGCGAGCGCGACATCAAGCGAGTGCGCGGCGGCCTGCTGGTGCAGGAACCGGACCGCGAGATCGACCAGCGCGACGGCATGGAGGTCGTGACCGAGAGCCGAGCCGGGCGAGCAGCAATGGACCGACCTGCTGTTCGCCTGGAAGGTCTGCCGCCACGTACGTTCGAACGCGATCGTGCTGGCCAAGGACGGCGGCACCGTCGGGATCGGCGCCGGCCAGATGAGCCGGGTCGACTCGGTCCGGATCGCGATCGAAAAGGCCCACGACGCCCGCGGTGACGACGCGGCTGCGTTCCTGACCGGCAGCTCCTGCGCCTCAGACGCCTTCTTCCCCTTCCCCGACGGCCCCCAGAGCGCGATCGACGCCGGCGCCACGGCCCTGATCCAGCCCGGGGGCTCGAAGCGAGACCCCGAAGTGATCGCCGCCTGCGACGAAGCGGATGCGGCGATGGTGTTCACGGGCCGGCGGCACTTCCGGCACTAGACTTCTCCTTGCTCAATCCGTCTGACGCATATGCGAACATACGTTCGTAGACGCGGGGATGACGAAGCTCAGGGAACAGGCAGAGGCGCGACGGCTGAAGGCACTTGGTTGGTCACTGGCGGAAGATCGCCGTGGAGCTGGAGGTATCACTCTCATCCGCCAGCGTTTGGGTGCGGGACGTCGAGTTGCCGGTAGCGCCCGCTCCCACTCCCGAGTACGTCACAGAACCGCTTGAGGAGCTGCGGCGATGCGCGAAGTGCTCACAGCGGCTGCCGCTTTCCAGCTTCAACCGTTATCGCGACGGCCACCAGTGGTGGTGCCGGGAATGCTTTCGTGAGACAGCTGATGCCCCCGGAGAGACTCGAACTCTCGGCCTTCGGAGTAAAAATCCGCTGCTCTAGCCAACTGAGCTACAGGGGCCCCGACATTCTGGCGAAAGCCCGGTGAGTTCTCGCCGCGGTCGTTGCCAACAGGGAGGACGGGCGACGACGAACTCGCTCCGGGTTCGCCTCAGCTTCACCAGGTCGTCGGCTCGAAGTCCTTCAAGAAGCAGCCGTAGAGGTCGATACCGGCCTCGCCCTGGATGATCGGGTCGTAGACGCGCGCGGCACCGTCGATCAGGTCGAGCGGGGCGTGAAAGCCCTCGGCGGCGAGCCGGGCCTTGGTGTTGTGCGGTCGCTCATCGGTGATCCAGCCGGTGTCGACGCTGGTCATCAGGATCGCGTCGGCGAAGAAGTCCTTCGCGCTGGTGCGGGTGAGCATGTTCAGGGCGGCCTTGGCCATGTTGGTGTGCGGGTGCCCCGGGCCCTTGTAGCCGCGGCCGAACGAGCCCTCCATCGCCGAGACGTTGACGACGTACTTGCGGCGAGCGCCGGCTGCCTTGAGCGCGCCCCGCAACCTGCTCACGAGAATGAACGGCGCTGTGACATTGCAGAGCTGAACCTCGAGCACCTCGATCGGGTGCACCTCCTCGACGGCCCGCGTCCAGCTGTTGATGTCGGTTACGTCGGGGAGCAGCCCGCCTGCGTCGATGTCCTGTGAGCGCGCGGTGAGGGCCTGGGCGGTGAGCGCCGCGGCTGCGACGGCGGCGCCGCCGTTCTCTCCGCTGAGCTCGCTCTCATCGAGAGCGCCTGCCAGCAGAGCGGGGTGTACTTCGCGGGTGAGCCCGAAGCTGGTGGTCTCAGGCAGCGGGCCGGCCGGTAGCGGTGCCGATTCCGCGCTGAAGAGGGCCGAGTAGGCATCGGGCGATCGGCGCACGGTCTGGGCGGCGTTGTTGATCAAGATGTCGAGCGGACCCTGCCGGGCGACGGAGTCCGCCAGCTCGACCACCTGTGCCGGGTCGCGTAGGTCGATGCCGCAGACGTGCAGTCGGTGCATCCAGTCCTCGGAGTCGGGCATCTGGGAGAAGCGGCGCGCGGCATCGTTCGGGAAGCGCGTCGTGATCGTCGTGTGCGCCCCGTCGCGCAGCAATCGCAGCGCGATGTACATGCCGATCTTCGCGCGGCCGCCCGTGAGCAGAGCCCGCCTGCCGGCGAGGTCGGCGCTGGCTTCGCGCCGCTCGTGGTGATCGCCTGCGCAGCGTGGGCAGAGCTGGTGGTAGAAGGCGTCCACGGCGGTGTACTTCGCCTTGCAGACGTAGCAGGGGCGTGCCTTGAGGAGGATTCCCGCCCTTGCCCCGGCGGCCTCGCCGGAGATCGGGATTCCACGAGTTTCATCGTCGATCCGGCCGGGAGCGGCGGTGGCGGTGGCGGCCAGGACGCCCCGATCATTGGCCTGAATGGCGGACTTTCGCGAGGCTCGGCGCCGCTCCTTCAGCGTCTTGAAGATGCGGCCCGTGGCGCGACGGACGGCCACCGCATCCGGGTGGTCCACGTGCAGGGCCTCGACCCGCTCCAGGACCTCAAGAGCAACCGCGAGTTGCTCCGGGTCGATGCCTGGACCGAAGGGGCTGTCGCCGTTGCGGTGCATCCCATGCGTGAGCGTACGCGGGCGCCACGGTTCCGCGCGCAATTGCTCAGGGGATTCGATAGTCGTCCCATCAACTTCACAGCATCGCCGGTTCGAAATCGCCGGACAGTAGATTCATGCCGTGGCCGTAACCAACAGGGAAGCGCGGGGGGACCTGCTGGCGCGGCTTGCGGACGCGGCCGACGAGCTTGGCTTGGCGCTCGCCTGCCTGACCGAGGCCTACGAACAGCTCGACGTGATGACCCAGGACCGGCTCGAGGATGAGCTCTTCAGACCAGTCCAGCGCGCCTACGGAAAGGCCAAGCGGACTCATTCCGAGTTCGCCTCTCGCACCGGCCTGGCTCGCCGGGCCTTCGACGAGCAATCCGCCGGGCTCGCCTCCCAGGGCGCCAAGCGACTGATCGAGAACGGACTCGAGGCGGCCTCGCAGGCCGATCACACGGTCGCCTCGCTTCAAGACTCGATGCTGCCCACCGAATACGGCGACGCCGAACTCCGCGCCGGCCTCGCCAACGTGCGCGACCTGATCGCCGAGCTGCCCCTCAACGGCCGCAAGCTGCTCAGCAATCTAGGGCGCTGAGCGCGCCGGCGGCAAATGGAGCCGCCGCCCTCTCCCCGCCGCGCCGCACTGCATCCGCGCTCTACCATCGAATTGTGATCGACCCCCTCGAGCGCTGGCGCGAGTACGGCGAGAAGCCTGACTTCGCCGGGCTGCTGACTTTCTCCGGCGTCCCCTACACCGAAGATCCCGCCGAGCTCGCGGGAGCCGACGTCGCGATCGTCGGTGCTCCCACAGACGACCTCGTCTCCGACCGCCCGGGAACGCGATTCGCCCCGCGCGCAATCCGCGGCGCCAGCTGCCCGCCCGGCCCCCACCTCGAAGCCGGCATCGACGGCGTCGCCGAACTGAGCGTGATCGATTTTGGCGACGCCCCCGTCCTGCCCGCCGACCCAGCTCGCAGCCACGAGGCCATCGAGCGCACCGTCGCCGAGGTGCTGAACGCCGGCGCCATCCCGATCGTCCTCGGCGGCGACCACTCGATCGCGGAGCCCGACATCCGCGCCTGCGCTGCCAAGCACGGCCCCGTCGGCCTGATCCACTTCGACACCCACACGGACACCGGCGCCGAGGTGTTCGGTGTCGAGGTCTCCCACGGCACACCCATGTACCGGCTGGTCGAGGCCGGTCATGTCGACCCGGCCCGCTACGTCCAGATCGGCCTGCGCGGCTACTGGCCCGGCGAGGAGGAGTTCGGCTGGCAGCGCGAGCGCGGCATCACCAGCATCTTCATGCACGACATCCGCGATCTCGGGATCCGCGAAGTCGTGGGCCGCGCCTGCCGCGTCGTCGGCGACGGCCCTGCCTTTCTCTCGGTTGACATCGACGTCCTCGATCCCGCCTTCGCGCCCGGCACCGGCACCCCCGAGCCCGGGGGGATGACCAGCGCCGACCTGCTTTGGGCCTGTCGTGAGCTGGCATCCGAAGCCGGCCTGGTTGGCGCTGAAGTCGTGGAGGTGATTCCGACGGCCGTGGGCTCAGCCGACATCACCGCTCTAGCCGCCGACCGGATCGTCCGGGAGATCATCACCGGGCTGGCTTTGCGCCAGCGCGCCTGACCCCGGCAGCCCCGTAACGAATTGCGGCGCGACACGACGAAGCACGCATGAAGATTTTCCGGGCTCGTGCAGAGATCAACGCTCGTCCCTCCGCAGTCATCGACCTGCTCACCGATCCCGAGATCTGCGCCCTGTGGTCGCCCGTCGACTTTGAGGTCGATGATGACGTTGCCCGACTGGAGACCGGAACGCAGCTGGAGGTCGGCGGCCGGGTCGCCGGACAGCGCGTCTGCTTCGACCTCTCGATCCTCGAAGCAAGCCGCCGCGCCTTCGAGCTGACGGCCTCCGGGCCGTTCGAGGTGAACGCTCGCTACGAAGCGCGCGAGGGCCGCGACGGCACCGAGCTGCTCGCGTTCGTTTCTGTCACAGGGCGCGGCATCCGCGGACGACTCGCCAGCTCCGCCGCCGAGGCGATGCTTGCCGGCGGCGCGCTCAAGCACGCGCTCGAGCGCATCGCGCGCACGGCATCGGCGCCGGCGGTCTGACGCCTCAGCTGCCTGAGCGGAGCGCCTTTGCGGCGCGAATCCAGTTGGCAAATCCGGCGACGTTGAAGAGCACGCCACCGGCCGTGACCTTGTCGACGCCGCCGCGATCCGCGATCTCCGTGACCACGGCGACCGTGTCGCTCGCCTCGGCGATCATGTTGATCGCCAGCGCCTCGCGCACGTTGCCGCGCTGCACCGAGAAGATCGAGATCAGCGCAAGCAGGATGTCCCTCGCGCCGAAAAGTCTGTTCATGTAGCGGGCGTCCGGGCCAAACCGGATTGCTCCCGGCCCCTGCTCGAACAGCTTCGGGAAGCAGAGTGCGATGACGCCATAGATCGCTCGCCCGACGGAGCCCTGGATGATCAATCGCTCAGCCACTTGACTAATGGATCGCGCTTCGCCTTGACATCGAACAAATCTGCACCGCGCTCACGCGGGCACCATATCGATAGGACAGCGGAACCTCCATCTCACAGCAAAATCAGCGACTCAGTGGGTCTCCCGCTAGCCAAGCTCGGGCATCCGTTCGGTCGGGGTTGAAGCTTGCGCATGCAGTTTCCTCGGGATCCTTCCCGCTGCGCGCGCCTCGAACCCAGCCTCGACCCCCTTTCGCATCGCCAGCGCCATCGCCACCGGGTCCTTCGCGCGCGAGATAGCGCTCGCCAGAAGCACGGCATCGCAGCCCAGCTCCATCGCCAGGGCCGCATCCGACGCGGTGCCGATTCCCGCGTCCAGCACCACCGGCACCTCGGCGCGTTCGACGATGATCGAGATGTTGTACGGGTTGCGGATTCCCATCCCCGACCCGATCGGCGAGCCCAGCGGCATCACGGCCGCGCAGCCCACCGCCTCGAGACGCTTGGCGAGGATCGGGTCGTCGTTGCTGTACGGCAGAACGGTGAAGCCGTCGTCGACCAGGATCTCCGCCGCACTGACCAACTCGACGGCATCCGGAAGCAGCGTCCTGTCGTCGCCGATCACCTCGAGCTTGATCCAGTCGGTCTCGAAGGCCTCGCGGGCCAGCTGGGCCGTGCGAACGGCGTCGCGGGCCGTGTAGCAACCCGCCGTGTTCGGCAGGCAGAAGAGGCTCAGTCGCTCGACGAGGTCCAGCACCGAGCCCTCCGCCAACGCGTCGACCCGCCGCAACGCGATCGTCACCATTTCGGTGCCCGATGCGATCAGCGCCTTCTCCATGTCGTCGAGCGAGCGGAAGCCGCCACTTCCGGCGATCAGCCTCGACCCGAACCTGCGTCCCGCGATCTGCAACTCCCGTTCAGCCACCCTGCACCGCCTGAACCACCTCGACCCGTCCGCCGTCGGCGAGCGCCGTCGCCTCCCAGGCTCGCCTCGGTACAACCTCGCCGTCAAGCGCGACCGCGATGCCACGCTGGTCGGGATCCGCGCCGGCGGCGACGACCGCATCGCAGATGCTGGCGCCGTCAGGGACCTCGACGCACTCGCCGTTGAGCTCGATCGTCACCGCTGAACCGCTTCCCTGTCGCGGTCCGCGACGCCCGTGAAGCGCCGCGGGTCGAACGCGCTCAGGTCGGCCGAGGGCTGCTCACCGGCAACGAGACCTGCGATTGCCTCAGCCGTAGCCGGAGACAGCATCACGCCGTTTCGCCAGTGGCCGGTCGCGACGAGCAGGCCGTCCGGTCCGGCCGATCCAATCAGGGGAAGGTTGTCGGGGCTGGCCGGGCGCAGACCGGCTCTGGTCGCGATCAGTTCGAGCTCGGAGACCTCGGGGAACACACGGTAGGCCTCGCGCAGCAACTCGTAGACGCCGCCGGCCGTAACCGAGGTGTCAAAGCCTCTGTCCTCCACCGTCGCCCCGATCAAAAGGCGGCCGTCTGGGCGCGGAACCAGGTAGACCCGTTCGGTCACGATCAGGCGCTCGCAGACCGGGTCGGCGGCCGGTCCCTGAAGGGTCAGGATCTGGCCCTTGACCGGCCTGACCGGTAGCTGAGCCGTAGCGGGCAGCCAGTCCAGAGAACCGGACCATGCGCCGGTGGCCAGCAGCACTGAACCCCCGGGAAACTCGCGACCGTCAGTCGTGCGCACCCCGGACACCAATCGCTCGTCGCCGAGCAGGCCGCAAACCTCGACACCGTTGAGAATGTTTGCTCCCGCGTTGGCAAGCGCTGCGAGCAGCGCTTCAATCACCCGGGACGGGTCGACCTCACCGTCATCGAGCGCCGACACGCCGGGCCCCGCCGACGGCGAGATTCCCGGCTGGATCGCCCTGCACTCACTTGGCCGCAACCAATCTGCTGCGAGTCCCAGGGAACGCTGGAGCTCGTGCCGGCGCCTCAGCTCCTCGGCCTCGTCGCGGTCGAGCGCCAGGTGCAGCGCGCCGCGGCGTCTGAAGGCAACGTCGAGCCCAGAAGCCTCGGTCAACTCCTCGGCAAAGCCCGGCCAGCTCGCTGCCGAGTCGATTGCGAACCCAAGACCAGCCTCCTCCCCCCAGGTCGCCTCCCCCAGCGGCGCGACCATGCCCGCGGCGACACCGCTGGCGCCCGAGCCCGGATGCTCACGGTCCAGGACAGTGACTCGCAGTCCGCGCTCCGCAGCGCGCCAGGCGCAGGAAAGACCGATCACGCCCGCGCCGATCACGACGAGGTCGTCCGCGGCCTCCGTTCGGCCGTTTGATTTGCGTCTGGCGGGATTCAGGGACTTCACCTCCCTACACCGGCATTACCCGGATCAGGTTCTGACGGTCGGCGGCGCCCAGCCGCCCTCTCAGCCCGTTGCTTCCGGGCTCCCGTTATTGCGAAACCATGGTACTCCTGCCGTTCGCGATACTGGAGCGGATGCCGGACGAAAGAGAACGCATGGTCGTACGCATGGCCGCGGCGGTCACCAATGGAGACATCGACGCGTCGCTGGCCACCCTGCATCACGACTTTGTCGCAGATGTCTCCAGGTCCAGGCGCCCTGAACGCGGGGTCTACCGCGGCCACCGCGAGTGGGCCGAACTCTGGAATAGCGCCCTCGAGGCTTGGACCGAGTTCAGTTGGACTTTCGACGACTTCGACGAGACGGACGATGGCCGGCTGCTGGCAACGACCTCTGCACGGGGGGTCGGCCGAACGAGCCGCGTGGACATGACCTCCCACGGCGCCCAGGTGATCGAGTTTCGCGACCGGCTGATCTCGCGCTTGACGCTGTTCCAGTCAAAGGCAGAGGCCTGGGCAGAAGTCACCCGCGAAGCCCGCTCGAGGAAACTTTCCGCCGCTCGCCTCTACTTCGTCTGCGACGGTTTGCCGGGCGGCAAGACCCCCGAGCGGCTACTCGACGCGGCGCTCCGCGGTGGAGCTGACCTGATCCAGCTGCGCGAGCCGGCGCCGCGCTGCGACGAAGAGCTGATTGCCCTCGCCGAACCATTCCGCCGAGCCGCCGACGAGCACAGGCGCGCTCTTCGTCATCAACGACCGTCCCGACCTCCTCGCCGCGACCGGCGCCGACGGCGTTCACGTCGGGCAGGACGATATGCCGGTAGCCGAGGCGCGCGCAATCGTCGGAGAGCAGGCGCTGATCGGGCTGTCCACGCACTCAGAGGCTCAGATCACCGCCGCCTGCGAGGCGCAGGCGGAAGCCCGACCGGACCAGATCAGCGTCGGACCGATCTGGGAGACGCCGACTAAGGAAGGACGCCCCGCGACGGGCTTGGGTTTGATCGAATTCGCGGCCCAGGCGGCGTCCCTCCCGTGGTTTGCGATCGGCGGGATCGACGCCGGCAACATCGCCGAGGCTGCCGCGGCTGGAGCAGAGCGTGTGGTGGTCGTGCGAGCGATCCGCGACGCTGCCGACCCGGAATCGGTTGCGAGGGAGTTTCGCAGCGCCGTCGAGCGCCGCAGCGAGGCAGCCGCCTGATGGCGGACCGCGAGCGCAAGCGGGCGGAGCGCCAGAAGCGCAAGCGTCGCAGCAGCGAGCGAGGCGAGGAGCCAGGCGGCGAGTCCGGCCCGGCGGTCGAGCTCTCCGAGAACGGCGACGGGTCAATCAGCCGCAGCGAGCTCAAGAACATCGAGGCTCGTGAGGCGCTGGTCCCGCTCGCCGAAGATGAGCGGCCCGGAGTCGTCACAGTCGGCGCGATCCTGACCGCGCTCGCCGCAACGCTGAGCGTGCTCGGCTACGCGCTTTGGGATCCGCTGGAGTCGCTCCACGAGGGTGATGCCAAGCCGCCGATCGGCGGCGTCTTCGTGTTCGTGATCCTGTTCGGGACGATGGCGTGGGGAATGTGGAAGGTGCGCTACTGGGCGGTGCTCGGCTTCCAGACAGTCCTGGTTTTCGTGATCCTGCTCAGCTCATTCGCCCTGATCCAGGCGACGACGATCCTCGAAGCGATCGGCAACGTCGCGATCGTGGCGGCGTCGGGCTTCCTCTTCTTCAAGATGGTCAAGGCGCTGGCGCGAATCCAGATGCCCGATCGCCAGCCGCGTCCGTGAGCACTGGGATAGAGTCGGTCCTATGGCTGATTCCTACGACGTAATTGTCATCGGCGGTGGCCCCGGAGGCTACGTCGCCGCAATCCGCGCCGCTCAGCTCGGCAAGAAGACCGCCGTGGCCGAGCGCGACAAGCCGGGAGGGCGCTGCCTCAACTACGCCTGCATCCCGGCGAAAACGATGCTGCACACCGCGGAGCTCTACGAGCACGCCACGAACAGCGCGGAGTTCGGCCTCAAGGTGACGAAGGCGGCGATCGACTGGGAGGCCCTCGGCGACCGCCGCACGAAGGTCTCGGAGTCGCTGGCCGGCGGCGTCAAGCTGCTCTGGGACAAGAACAAGGTCGACTGGCTTCAGGGAGAGGCAGCACTCGACGGCGACGGAAATGTCGTGGTCGACGGCACCACCTATGGCGCCGAGGGAGTCGTGCTCGCAACCGGCTCGGTCGCGATGCCGATTCCCGGCGTCGAGTTCGGCGGGCGCATCGTCGACACCTGGGGCGCCTGGTCACTTCCCGAGCAGCCCAAGACGATCGCCGTCGTCGGCGCCGGTGCCTCGGGAGCCGAGATCGCCTCCGCCTACGGTCGCTACGGCACCGAGGTGCTGCTGATCGAGATGCTGCCGCAGATCCTTCCTGCGGAGGACAAGGACTGCGCCAAGGTCGTCGAACGCGCTTTCAAGAAGCAGAACATCACGATCGCGACCGGGTCACCCGTCGAGAACGTCGAGGACACCGGCAAGTCCGTCAAGTTCACCTACGGCGATCAGAGCGCGGAGGTCGACTACCTCTGTATCGCGGGAGGACGCCGCCCCGACACCGACGCCCTGAACCTCTCCGGCGCCGGCGTCGAAGCGGAGGAGAACGGCAAGATCAAGGTCGACGACTACCAGCGCACGAGTAATCCGAAGGTCTTCGCCATCGGCGACCTCGTGCGAGGCGCGGCCTTGGCGCACAAGGCCTCCGAGGAGGGTGTCGTGGCCGTCGAGACGATCGCCGGTGCACCCACGCATCCGGTCAACATCGACCTCGTGCCGGGCGCCACCTTCTGCCACCCCCAGGTCGCAAGCGTCGGCCTCACCGAGGCCCAGGCCAAGGAAGCAGGTCACGACATCAAAGTCGGCCGTTTCAAGCTCGGCGGCGTCGGGGCCGCAACGGTCTACGACGACCGCGAAGGCATGGTCAAGATTGTCGCCGACGCCAAGTACGGCGAGATCCTCGGAGCCCACATCGTCGGCAACCGCGCCTGCGACATGATCAGCGAGCTGGTCGACACGATGGCGCTCGAGGGCGGCTATCAGGAGCTGGCCCGGATCATGCATCCCCACCCGACGATCTCCGAAGCGGTGCTCGACGCGGCTCGCGCGGTCGACGGCTGGGCCACGCACCAGTAGCGTGCTTCAGCGGCGCATTCTCACGACCAAGACCGCAACTGACGCGGCCACAACGGGTTTCGCGGGTATGGGGGTTGTGCACAACCAACAGAGAGGATCGCAATGAATAGACGGAGGAGGCCATCGGCATCGATGGCCGTCAGCTTCATCGCACTCGCCATCGCGCTCGGCGGCACCGCCTGGGCTGCATCGAAGATCGACAGCAGGGATATCGCAAGGGGTGCGGTCACTGCGAAGAAGATCAAGAACGGAGCCGTCAAGGGGAACAAGATCCCTGACGGCGCAATCCGCTCGGCGAAGCTCAGGGCCAACGCAGTCACGTCGGACAAGATCGCCGACGGAACGATCGTGACGACCGACCTCGCCGACTCGGCGGTGACCGGCCCCAAGGTTGCCAACGATTCGCTGAGTGACAGCAAGATCAGCGACTACGAGGTGATCGGCGGCTCGTACATCCTGGCGACTGCGACTGACGGCGCCGACGAGGCAGCCGCGAGGGCAGCCGCGCCTGAGATCCCGCTCTTCACGAAGGGTCAGCTGACCCTCTACGCGAAGTGCTACCGCGACACGGGCACGGACACGACGTTCGGGACCATCTACTCGCGCACGACCGCGGACGGATCGATCCAGCAGGGGCTCGACGAGCTCCCGGGAGGTAACGCGATCACCCAGTTCCTCAATGTCAACACCGCCGAGGACGATCGTGAGATCGACGAGGAGAACGCCACTGCGAACGACGCTGACATCAGCGAAGCCGAGGGCGCCGTCGCCTCTCCGGATGGGACCGGCCTGCTGGTGGACACGTACGTCGCCGCCAAGAACGGCACTCTCGCCGGAGGCGAGGGGCTCTACGGCGCCGGCAACAAGTGTGTGTTCGGAGGCACGATCGAAGGCTGATCAGCACGCATAGCCAAGACGACCGTAAAAGGGCGGGGAGGGCAACCTCCCCGCCCTTTCACTTACCCTGCCGCCCGTGTCAGAGCGTCCCGTCTTCTATTACGACCTAGGCTCGATCTACGCCTACCTGACCGCCGAGCGCATCAACGGCCTGTTCGCCGAGGCGACAGGCCAGACGCCGGAGTGGCAGCCGGTCCTGCTTGGAGGGCTCTTCCAGCGCTTCGGCCGTGGCTCCTGGATGCTGACCGAAGAGCGCGACCGTGGACTGCGCGAATGCGAGCGCCGCGCCTCTGCCTACGGCCTGCCGGCGATTGTCTGGCCGGACCCATGCCCCGGCAACACGCTCTACGCGATGCGGGTCGCGACATTCGCCAAGGAGATCGGCAAGGGCGTCTCGTTCCCGCTGGCAGCCTTCCGCCAAGCGTTCGCCGGCGGCCGAGACCTCACCGATCCCGACAACGTGATGATCGCCGCCGCGGCGACGGAGATGCATCCGCGAGCGATCGCCACCGCCGTCGGCCGCGACTCGATCAAGGAGCGGCTCAAGCAGGCCACCGAGGAGGCGGGTGATCTTGGTGTGCGTGGCGTCCCAAGCGTGCTGGTCGCAGACGACGTCTTCTGGGGCGACGACCGGCTGGAAGAAGCGGTCGCGGCCGCGGCCGCGCACGGTTAGGCACGCTTCGGCGCAGATCTAGGCACAACGGCGCACCAAAGGTGCCTGAGGTTGTGGTCGGGCTCCGCAGCCCGGATCAGCGCGTCTTCAGTTCATCACGAGCGAGCTCGGGGGTGACCAGCCCGAGACGGCGGCCGCGTCGCCGGCCTTGCGCACCCTTGCCCTGTATGCCCATTCACTGCCAGCCGGTGGCCCATCGAACAGGCCCTTGGACTTGGTCGTCCCCTGGATGAGGTTTCGCCAGCGACCACCGTCCTGGCGGCGCTGAACGTCGTACACCTGGTCCTCGGCGGGCTTGCCCGAACCCCAGCGGATCGCGAGGCCTGCCAGCTTGCGGGCGCGCCGCCTGACGATGATCGTGACCGGCGCCTCGACAACGCCTGCCTGGGCGAGGCCGTGGACCCGGCAGAAGTAGCTGAAGCTGCCGGCGGCGAACTTGCGGCTGACCGTCTGTCCCGGACCGAATCCAGCCGGGGTCACGGGCGTCGCGCCGTAGCTTCCTCCAAGATCGAAGAGCCCCTGCACCGAGGTCACCGTGTGGGGTGCGAAGAAGTCGGTATTGGTCCACTGAACCGTTTCGCCCGCCGCCACCTGAAGCAGGCTGGGGTTGAATGCGAGGCCCCCGGTGACCGGGTTGCCCTCGGCGTTGATGTTCGTGGCGGCGCTCGCGGTGGATGGCAGCGCAAGGACGGCACCCGCGGTCGCGACCAGGCTCGCCAAACCCCTCTTCACCCAATCGAGAATACCCGGACGCCGCCGGGGGTGCGCCTGCAGGGTCGCTGGGATATCGTGGCCGGTGAATGGGTGAACCGAGAGTCGAGAAGCGCCAGCACGAACTGCCCGACGCGGCCACTTGCCGGGAGCTGCTCGAGCAGATGGCGCTGATCCGCCGCTTCGAGGAGGAAGCGGGGCGTCAGTACCAGCGTGCCAAGGCTGGCGGGTTCCTGCACCTGGCGATCGGCGAGGAAGCGACGATCGTCGGCACCGCCTCGGCGATGCGCCCCGACGACTACCTGATCGGCACCTACCGCACCCACGGCCACGCGATCGCTCGCGGGACCGACCCCAACGTGGTCATGGCCGAGATCTTCGGGCGAGTGGACGGTACGCAACGGCGGCCGCGGCGGCTCGATGCACATCTTCGACATCGAGCGGCGCTTCATGGGCGGCTACGGGATCGTCGGCGGCAACCTGCCGCTCGCCGCCGGGCCTCGCGCTCGCCTGCGACTACAAGGGCGAGGACTCGGTCACCGTCTGCATGTTCGGCGACGGCGCCTCGAACACCGGCAACTTCGGCGAGACGATGAACATCGCGGCGCTCTGGAAACTCCCCGTCGTCTTCCTGGTCGAGAACAACCTCTACGGGATGGGCACGTCGATCGAGCGCCACTCCGCCGTCACCGACCTCTCGCGCAAGGCCGAGGGCTACGGGGTCCCGGGCGAGCGGGTCGACGGGATGGACGTGCTTGCCATGCGCGAGGCGGTCGCCGAGCACCTGCGCATCGCCCGCGAGGAGCGGCGCCCGACGCTGCTCGAAGCGTTCACCTACCGCTTTCGCGGCCACTCCGCCGCCGACCCCGAGATCTACCGCGAGAAGGAGGAGGTCGAGGAGTGGCGCGAGAAGGACCCGATCGAGAGCCTTTGCGCAGCGACTGGAGCAGGAGGGAGTCGTCAGCGACGAGGAGCTGGAGGAGATTCGCGCCGAATCGAAGAGCAGGTGGTAGCGGCGGTCGAGTTCGCTGACGACTCGCCCGAGCCACCGCTTGGAGTCGCTGTACGACAACCTCTACGTGCTCGACGACGACGCACTGGGCTGGTACGCGGTCGACGAGCGCACCCCGGATCCGCACCGCGGCGAGCGCGAGCACGAGGTCGGGCGCAAGGGCTCACAGGCCTTCGAGCTGGCCGAGCTCGGCGCCGCCTACGCGGGTCCGCGCAGCGGGCCGGAGATCACGCGCGAGGATCTGCAGGCAGCCCGCGCAGTCGAGGACCGCGAAGAGGACGCCGACGAGGACGAAGCGGTCGAGGGACCCTGGTGAGGCCGACGGGAGGGCAGCAATGGCGGTGATCCGCCTGCGCGACGCGCTCAACCAAGCGCTCGCCGAGGAGATGCGACGCGACGAGTCCGTCTTCCTGATGGGCGAGGACATCGGCGTCTTTCAGGGAGCCTTCAAGGTCACCGAGGGCCTGCTCGAGGAGTTCGGCGAGAGGCGCGTTCGCGACACGCCGATCTCCGAGAACACGATCGTCGGCATCGGTGTCGGCTCGGCGATGGCGGGGCTGCGCCCGGTGGTCGAGTTCATGACCGTGAACTTCGCGCTGCTCGCCCTCGACCAGATGGTCAATCACATGGCCTCGATCCCCTACATGTTCAACGGCCGAGTGCGCGTTCCGATGGTCGTCCGCATGCCGGGCGGCGGTGGCCACCAGCTTGGTCCCACGCACTCGCACAGCTTCGAAGCGATGTACCTGCACTTCCCGGGGATGCTCGTCGCCTGCCCATCCACGCCGGCCGACGGCAAGGCGCTGCTGAAGACCGCCATCCGCGACGACAACCCCGTCATCTTCATCGAGCACGAAACCCTCTACGGCTCTCGCGGAGAGGTCCCCGACGACGGGGAGGATCACGTTCTTCCCTTCGGCCAGGCGGCGATCCGGCGTCAGGGATCGGATGTCACGATCGTCGCGCTGCTGCGCATGGCGCAGGTGGCCGAGAAGGCGGCGAAGGAGCTCTCGTCCGAGCACGGCATCGAGGCCGAGGTGATCGACCCGCGTACGCTGCGGCCGCTCGACCTGGAGACGATCCTGGAGTCGGTGCGCAAGACGAACCGCTGCGTGATCGTCGAGGAGGGCTGGCCGCACGGCGGCGTCGGCGCCAACCTCGGCTCGCTGATCGCCGAGCAGGCGTTCGACCATCTCGATGCGCCGATTCAGCGCGTCACCGGCGCCGACGTGCCGATGCCGTACGCGAAGCGTCTCGAGCAGTCCGCGATCCCCCATCCTGAGCACGTCGTCAGCGCGGTGCTGGCCTCGATGGAGGGAGCGCGATGAGCGACGTCGTCATGCCCCGTCTGTCCGACTCGATGGAGGAGGGGACGATCCTCCGCTGGATCAAGTCACCCGGCGACGACGTCGCGGTCGGCGACGAGCTCGTCGAGATCGAGACCGACAAGGCGAACATGGTCTACGAGGCGGACAGCGCCGGCACGCTGGTCGAGATCGTCGCCCAGGAGGGCGACACACTGCCGATCGGCGAGGTGATCGCTCGGATTGGGGCGGCTGGAGAGGCTCCCGTGTCTGGGAACGGCGCTGGGGAGGCGGCGGCTACGGGTGCCTCCTCTGCGGGCGGGACCCCGGCGACAACAGAATCAGTCTCCGAGAGCGCCTCCGCGCCGGGACCCGGAACTCCCGCTGAGGAGACACCCGCATCCGCCGCTGAGTCCGGATCGCCTGCGGCTCCCGCGGCTGACTCCCTTGCTGCCCCCGCCGCGGCTCCGTCAGCCACAGGCGATGGGAGGGTAAAGGCTTCGCCGCTCGCCAAGCGGGTGGCCAAGGAGAGAGGGGTTGACCTTGGAGCGCTCTCGGGATCCGGACCCGGCGGGAGGATCGTCAAGGCCGATGTTGAGCGGGCCGGGGCTGGGGCTCCGGCGCCTGCGGCTGCCGCCGCGTGCTCCCGCGCCGGCTGCTGCTCCGGCCGCAGCCACTCCTGGGGCCCAGGAGAAGCCGGAGACTGCCAAGGGATCGACCTCTGTTGTCGAGCTGACGAAGCTGCAGCAGGTGGTCGCTCGGCGGATGTCTGAGTCCAAGGCGACTGCTCCTCACTTCTATCTGCAGTCGGAGATCGACATGTCGCGGGCGGTTGCCGCTCGCAAGCACCTCAAGGGCGCTGCCAAGGAGGGCGAGGTCGTGCCCTCCTTCAACGACATGGTCATCAAGGCGTGCGCGCTGGCCCTGCGTGAGTTCCCGCGCGCCAACGGCTCCTACAAGGACGGCCGCTTCGAGCTCTACTCGCGGGTCAACGTCGGTGTCGCTGTGGCGGCGCAGGACGCGCTCGTCGTGCCGACGATCTTCGATGCCGACCTCAAGGGCCTGCGTCAGATCGCATCCGAAGCACGAGCGCTCGCTCAGCGCGTCCGTGAGGGGACGGTCACTCCTCCCGAGCTCTCGGGAGGCACCTTCACCGTCTCCAACCTGGGGATGTTCGGCATCACCAACTTCAGCGCGGTGATCAACTCGCCTCAGGCCGGAATCCTGGCCGTCGGCGCGATCACCGAGAAGCCGGCGATCGTCGACGGAGAGCTGGCGAGCGCTCACCTGATGCAGGTCACGCTCGCCTGCGACCACCGCATCCTTTACGGCTCCGACGGCGCCGAGTTCCTCGGCCGAATTCGAGAGTTGCTGACCGAGCCGCTCGCGCTCGCGCTTTAGACGCGAGGCCGATCCAGCGCCAGATCGCAGCATCGCGCTGGCCACACGCTGGGCGCGAGTTGCGGTTGCGATGGTGCGCCGCACCTGTCGTATCCCTGCCGGGTTTCTGGAGTACCTTCGATAGATGGGGTCCCGTGCGATCGACATTCCAATCGAACTGCTTCCGCACGTCGACGAGCACTCGGTCGAGATCGAAGCCGACCAGGACGCCGTCTGGGAGGCGCTGGTGGCCACGGTGCCCCGCGTTTTCGGCGGGCGGATCACGCCGAAGATGGCAGGGATGCTCGGATGTGCCGAGCAGGAACACCGGGGCGAACCGGGACAGATCGGCTCGACGATCCCCGGCTTCGTCGTCGCTCGCGCGGTCGGCCCGGCGATGCTGGCTCTCGAGGGTGAGCACCGCTACTCGCGCTACGCGCTCATCTTCTGCATCGACCGCCGCCGTGAGAGTGAATCGTGCTGCCTGCGGGCCGAGACCCGCGCCGAGTTCCCGGGCGCCAGGGGTCGCGCCTACCGAAGGCTGGTCATCGGCAGCCGGGGACACACGCTCGTCACCCGCCGCCTGCTCAAGGCTGTCAAGCGACGCGCCGAGCGTGCGGCGGCGGGCAGGGCGCCGGTCTAGGGCACGAAGAAGGCGTTCGGCTGCCCGGCCTTGTAGAGCTCGCGGTCGATCGCCTTGAAGGCCTCGAACTCGGGCGGGTCGTAGAGCCGGAACATCTTCGGCGGCGCCTTCTTGGACCCGGCGGCGTCGAGCAGCGCCGTCACCGCCGCTCGGCCTGACTCGTTGGCCCCCTCCATCGTCGCCAGGTCGATATCGGTCTGCACGAAGTCGCCGGCCATGAACAGGTTCGGAATCTCGGTCTTCGCCGTCGGCCGCTTCTCCCAGGTGCCGATCGTGTTGACCAGCAGCGGCTCGTCGTTGCTGTTGCGGCCCTTTGCGGCGTTCCACTTGATCCCCGGATCGAGGAACCACGAGTGGACGATGTCGTCGGTGAGGTCCGGGTCGGTGTCCTGCAGGTGCGTCTTGATCTGAGCCCAAACCTCGCGCGCGACCTCATTTGGCGAGCAGCGCTTGGCCGGCTTCTTGTTGAAGATGCCGGGAGTGTCCCAATCGGAGACGTCGCAGGAGAGGATGTCCACCACCTTTCCGTCGCCGTAGTCGCGCGCGATCTCGCGGTCCTCCCAGAACTGACCCTGGGTGATCGAGGTGATAGCCCAGGATGCAGTCGACGTAGGCGACGTGCCCGGCGGTGATGTCCACCGGCTTATTCAGGTAGTACTGGATCCCGTTCATCCAGTCGACGAAAAGATCGTTCATGCCCTCGAGGCTGGGGTCGGCGGTGAGCACGTCGCGCGACAGCAACCTGCGGGCGCGCTCCGCCGGCATTGCTGAGACGAACCAGTCGGCCTCGATCTCGCGCACCCGTCCTCGCCTGTCGCGTGCCCTCGCGCCGACGACTCGCCCGCCGCGCAGATCGAGCGCCTCGACCTTCTGGCCGACCTGGAAGCGCACGCCAAGGCTGCGGAGCAGCTTTACCCAGGGATTGATCCAAGCCTCGTTCGTCGGCAGGTCGAGAACGCGGTCCAGTGCTCCGTCGTTGCCGCGATTCATCGCGTTCATCACGAAGGCCTCGCCCATGTTGCCGATCGTGCGTGTGCTCGCGACCTTCTCCTTGGCAGCCACCACCGTGCGGGTCAGGTTCTGGGCAACGACCGTCCGGTACTCCTGGGACATCTGCTCTGCCTTGACGAAGTCCCACCAGCTGGTGTGCTCCCACTCGCCGTAGCGGCGCTCGTCACAGCTGGTCACGAAGACCACCAGGCGACTGGCGAAGAAGGCCGCTTCGTGTGGCGGGATGATGCGCAGCTTGAGGATCTCCTCGACGAGCAGACGCTGCAGGCCGTCTGGGGTGCTCACTTCATTCGGATCCGGGCCAATGCCGAAGAGGAAGCCGTCTGCACGGCCGTTGGCGCGCACGAACCGGCCCCCGGTGGTCGCGACGAGGTTGTCCTTGACGCCGTTCTCGTTCCCGGGGAACGGAATCCGGCTCATCGAGTCCGGAACGTGGTGATAGAAACCGGGGAAGAAGCGGAAGCCGTGCTCACCGGGCAGCTCTCTGCGACCGCCTCGTGCCGTCCCCTTCACGGGAATGCTGCGGGCCTTGCCGCCAAGCGACTTGCGCTCGTAGACGGTCACCTCGAAGCCTCTCTCGATCAGCTCGTGGGCGACGGTCAGGCCCGCCATCCCTCCACCAAGCACCGCGACCCTGCGGCCGGAACCCAGACCACGAGCGACCCGCGCCGCAGCCGATGCACCCGGAAACGCCGCCGCGCCGGCGACCGCGCCGGCGACCGAGGCGTCGCGCAAGAAGCGGCGGCGCGTGATGGCTCCGCTGCGGCTTTTGATTTCTCCCTGACTCATTGCGTGGGCAATCTGAGAACGACTGTATCCAGAATCTAACAGGGAGCTGAGACCGAGGTGCTGATCTCGAAAATCGCCGGTTAGAGGACGGCTCGAGGGGTATATTGTCTGTGACGTTTCGTACATAGGGAGAAGAGGCAGAACCTCGACTCCTGTCGTCCGTAGAAGTCGCGAGGGCGATCCCCGAGCGACAACACCAGCCGGCCCCAAGGAGATCCCTGAAGGGCGGCCCGACACGAAGGGCGAGATATATATGGACCACCTGACCCGGGAGGATCGGGCGAACCTGTTCAGGTTCATGCTGACAATGCGCCTCTCCGAGGAGCGCGGTCTGACGCTCTACAAGCAGGGCAAGGTTCCGGGATCGTTCTACGACGGCCGCGGACAGGAGGCGATCTCAGTCGGGTCGGCCTTCGCGCTTGCCCCGCGCGACCGGCTCTGCATCCTGCACCGCGATCTCGGGGCACATTTCGTGCGAGGCGTGACCCCGGACCGCTACCTCGCCAATTACATGGGACGCGAAGGCGGGCTGACCGCGGGCCGCGACGGCAACATGCACTTCGGCGACCGCCGCCTCGGCTGCGTCGGCATGGTCTCGATGCTGCCGGACATGGCGCCGGTCGCGCTCGGCCTCGCCCTCGCCTTCAAGATGCGGCGCGAGCCGCGGATCGCGATGACCTATTTCGGCGAAGGCTCAACCGCCAACGGCCAGTGGCACGAGGCGATGAACTTCGCCGGAATCCATCGCCTGCCGGTCGTTTTCATCCTCGAGAACAACCAGTTCGCCTACTCGACGCCCAACAGCCTCGAGTTCGTGGTCGACCCGGTGCGCCGGGCGGAGAACTACGGCTTTCCCGGGATGCGCGTGGACGGCAATGACGTCGAGGCGGTCTTCGAGGCTGCTCGCGAAGCGAGCGAGCGCGCCCGGGGCGGCGAGGGTCCGACGCTGATCGAGTGCCTGACGATGCGCATGCACGGTCACGGAGCGCACGACGACATGCGCTACGTGCCCGACGGGATGCTCGAGAAGTGGGAACGACGCGACCCGATCGAGCACTACTCGCGGTTGCTGCAGGAGTCACACGGCTTCAATGCCGGCGAGCTCGAGAGCCTGCGGGCGGAGGTCGCGGCCTACGTCGAGCGTTGCGCGCAGCGCGCACTCGACTCGCCGATGCCAAGCCCGGACAGCGCCACCGGCGGCGTCTTCGCCGACACCTGGGAGCCGCTTGGCGACGGCGCGGCGCCGTGGTCGCACTGGTCGCGAGACACGAGCGCGGCAGAGCTCGCGGGAGTGGCCTGATGGCTGAGCTGACATATCTAGAGGCGATCTCGGACGGGCTGCGCGTCCAGATGCGTGCGGACCAGTCCGTCTTCTGCCTCGGCGAGGACATCGGTGCCTTCGGCGGGGCGTTCAAGGTGACCGACGGCTTCGCCGACGAGTTCGGCGCCGACCGTGTGCTTGACACCCCGCTGGCGGAGAGCGCGATCATCGGCGCCGCGATCGGCGCGGCGATCGAGGGCATGCGGCCGGTCGCGGAGATGCAGTTCGCGGACTTCATCGCCTGTGGCTTCGACCAGCTCGTCAACGTTGCCGCGAAGCTCCACTACCGCCAGGGGGTCGCGGTGCCGATGGTGGTGCGCCTGCCATCGGGCGGCGGCTTCTCGGGCGGGCCGTTTCACTCGCAGAACCCCGAGGCCTGGTTCCTGCAGGCGCCGGGGCTGAAGGTGGTCGCGCCCGCCACGGCGGCCGACGCCAAGGGTCTATTGGTCAGCGCGATCCGCGATCCGAACCCTGTTTGCTTCCTCGAGCACAAGGGCCTCTACCGGCATGTGCGCGGGGAGGTTCCGGCGGGCGAGCACACGACGCCGATCGGCGAAGCACACGTGGCCCGTGAGGGCGATGGTCTGAGCGTAATCGCCTACGGCTCGAGCGTGCACCTGGCGCTCGAGGCGGCCGAGCAGCTCGACGCCGACATCGAGGTGGTCGATCTGCGCACGCTCTGTCCGCTCGACACGAACACGATCCTGGCCAGCGTCCGCAAGACGAGCAAAGTACTGATCGCCCACGAAGCGACGCGTTCGTGCGGCGTCGGCGCCGAGGTCGCGGCGCTGATCTCTGAGCACGCCTTCGAGGATCTCGACGCACCCGTCAGGCGGCTGACAGCACCCGATGTGCCGATCCCGTTCAGCCCGCCGCTCGAGGCGGCCGTGCTGCCACAACTCGACGACATGAAGGAGGCCTGCCGTGAGCTCCTCGCTTACTAACGGCGCCGTTGCGACCCGCGAGGTGACGGTCGTCATGCCGCAGATGGGCGTCTCGGTTGCTGAGGGAACGCTGCTCGAGTGGAGGGTCGCCCTCGGCGACACGGTCGAGACGGACCAGACCCTCGCTGACGTTTCCACCGACAAGGTGGACGTGGAGATTCCCTCGCCGGCCAGCGGCCGGCTCATCAGGATCCTCGCTGAGACCGGGACAACCGTGCCCGTTGGCACCGCGCTGGCCGTGATCGGACCCGAGCAGGCCGAACCGCGGCACGATGATCATGCGGACGCCGGAACACAGGAGACGGATCGATCTCACTTCTACTCGCCGGTCGTTCGCAGAATCGCCGGCGAGCATGCGGTCGACCTCGACAGCGTCCAAGGCGGCGGAGTCGGAGGGCGTGTGCGCAAGCAGGACCTGCTGGCGCATATCCGCTCGCTGGAAGGAATTCGCAGGGCGCAGGTGGAACCCGTGCTTCACGGCGAGTCTCCGTACCGGCCCGATCCCGAGCCGCCATCCGTCGAAGGACACCGCGAGCCGATGTCGCCGATGCGACTGGCGATCGCGCGGCACATGCTCGAGAGCCGCCGTACCTCGGCGCACTGCACGACGATCGTCGAGGTGGACTTTTCGCGGGTCGCCGCGCGCCGCGAGGAGCTGGCGGCGGCGATGAACCGGCGCGGCGTCAAGCTGACGCCGCTCGCGTTCGTGGCTGCCGCGACGGTCGGGGCATTGCAGGAACATCCCCGCCTCAACGCATCCGTCGAAGGCGACGAGATCGTTCACCACGACGACGTCAATCTCGGCATCGCCGTCGCCCTTGACGACGGCCTGATCGTGCCCGTGATCAGGCAGGCGCAGCGCCTCAGCGCCGAGGGGCTCGCCGCGGCGATCGGCGACCTCGCCACGCGTGCGCGCGAGCGCAGACTGGATCCGGACGAGGTCCACGGCGGCACCTTCACAATCACCAACCCCGGCCAGTTCGGCTCGGTGCTTGCGACCCCGATAATCAATCAGCCCCAGGTCGCGATCCTGGACGTCGAGGCGATCGTCAAGCGCGTCGTCGTGGTCGAGGAGGGGGAGGGCGAGCAGATCACGATACGCCCGGTCGGTCACCTCTGCATGTCGTGGGATCACCGCGCGCTTGACGGCGTCGACGCGGCCAGATTCCTCGGCTCGGTCAAGGCCCGGCTGGAAAGCGAAGTGTGACGATGAATCCCGCTGCGACAGCCGTGCCGCCGGTCCCCATCGAACACGCAGAGCTCGTGGTCCGGCGCGGACCACGCAGCGGTGTCGAGATGGCCATCGCTGTGCACTCGACGGCGCTCGGGCCGGCGCTCGGCGGCGCGAGGATCTGCGAGTACGCCACGACAAGCGACGGCGTCCACGACGCCCTGCGCCTCTCGCGCGCGATGACGATGAAGGCGGCCGTCGCCGGGCTCGACCTCGGCGGCGGCAAGGGCGTCGTCTGCGCTCCGCGGGGCGGGATCCTCTCGGCGCAGCGCCGCGAGGTCCTGCTGGACTTCGGCGACCTCGTCGAGTCGCTCGATGGCCGCTACGTGACCGCCGAGGACGTCGGCACGGGCGCCGGTGACATGGTCACCATCAGCGAGCGCACGGATCACGTCGTCGGCCTTCCCATCGATCGCGGCGGATCTGGAGATCCCAGTCCGTACACGGCCCAGGGAGTCGAGGCGGCGATGCGGGCCTGCGCGCGCAGTCTCTGGGGCTCGGGCGAGCTGGCCGGGACGCGGGTCGCGATCGTCGGTCTCGGCCACGTCGGCTCGGCGCTCGCGCGGCGCCTGGCGGCTCGCGGCGCCGAGCTCATCCTCGCCGACGTCGCCGGCGCGAGAGTGGCCGTCGCCGCCGAACTCGAGGCCAGCTGGGTTACCCCCGAAGAGGCGCTCGCGTCAGAGTGCGAGATCCTCGCCCCCTGCGCTCTGGGCGGCGTGGTCGGGGAGGACACGATCGAGCGCCTGCGCTGCGCTGCGATCTGCGGTGCGGCCAACAACCAGCTCGACGGCGAGTCGATCGCCGATAGCTTGGCTGCTCGCGGGATTCTCTACGCGCCGGACTTCGTTGCCAACGCAGGCGGGTTGATCAGCGTCTACCGCGAGCTGCGCGGCCACGAAGCGGGCGAGACCGGTGCCCTGGTCGAGCGCATCGAGGACGCGATGGTCGCCGTGCTCGCGGAGGCCAGAAAGTCAGGCGTGACGCCGCTCGAGGCCGCGGCCGTGGTCGCCGAGCGCCGCCTCGCCGCAGCGCCGCTCGCACTCGGGGTGCCTGCAGCGCTGGCGACGAACGCGGCGTGAGAGGATTCAAGCCATGACCGTCGTGCGCTGCCGGCGACTCGGCCTTGTTCCTTACGAGGAGGCGAGGCTGCTGCAAAAACAGCTCGAGGCCGAGCGCCTCGCGGGAGAGAGCCCTGATCTGCTGCTGCTGCTCGAGCATCCGCCCGTCTACACAAAGGGCCGTCGCAGCGACGCCAGCGAGCTGCCGATGGGGGAGGACTGGTACCGGATGCAGGGCATCGAGGTGACCGAAACCGACCGCGGCGGGCGCGTCACCTACCACGGGCCCGGTCAGCTGGTCGGCTACCCGATCGTCGATTTGTCGGCGTATCCCAGCGGCGCGGAACGTGGACGCGAATCGCAGGCCGCCGCGCGCATTGACGTTGTTGACTTCATCCGGCGAATGGAGCGGGTGATGATTGCCGCGCTCGCCGACTGGGGCGTCGACGCCGGTCTGCGCGAGGGACTTACCGGTGTCTGGGTGGGCGAGCGCAAAATCGGATCGATCGGAGTCCATGTCAGCCGGGGCGTGACCACGCACGGCTTTGCGATCAACGTCAACAACGACCTGCAGCCGTTCGAGTGGGTCGTGCCCTGCGGGATCGAGGCCTGCCAGGTGACCTCACTCGGCCGGGAGCTGGGCGCACAGCAGGACCTCGATGCGTTCGCGACCACCGTCGCCGAGTGCTATGCGGACGTCTACGAGCGCGAGCTCGAGTGGGAGCGAGCAGCCGGGGCGCCGTCGCCCGCACCTGCGCCGGTACGGTAGAAGCGTGGAACCGACGACCACACCGAGCGAGCGCATCCACGTGACCCGCTCCCGCGCGCGCCCGGGCGGCGTTCCCGAGGCCGAGATCGCGGGGCGTCCCTTCCGGGAGCGCAAACCTCCCTGGCTGAAGGTGCCGGCGCCTGGCGGGCCCACCTACCGCAAGTTGAAGAGCGCGATCCACGCCGAGGGCCTGCACACCGTCTGCGAGGAGGCCAACTGCCCGAACGTCGGCGAATGCTGGGAGCGTGGCACCGCGACGTTCATGATCCTCGGCGACGTCTGCACGCGGCGCTGCGGGTTCTGCAACGTGCAGACGGGCGTGCCCACCTTCAACGACACGCTGGAACCGCTGCGGGTGGCCCGCCAGGTCAAGCTGATGGAACTGCGCCATGCGGTGATCACCTCAGTCGACCGCGACGACCTGCCCGACTACGGCGCCTCCGCGTTCGTCGGAACGATCCGCTCGATCCGGATGATGGCCCCGGAGTGCAAGGTTGAGGTCCTGACCCCGGACTTCCGTGGCCAGGAAATGCCGCTCGCGAAGGTGATCCACGAGCGCCCCGACGTCTTCAACCACAACGTCGAGACGGTGCCGCGGCTCTACCCCAAGGCCCGTCGCGGCTCTGAGTTCCTGCGCTCCGCGCGGGTGCTGAGGATGGCCAAGGAGATGGGCGGGCCCGATGTCGTCACCAAGTCCGGCCTGATGGTGGGGCTCGGCGAGACATTCGACGAAATGGTCGAGACCTTCGGCATCCTGCGCGAGCACCGCGTCCAGATCCTCACCATCGGCCAGTACCTGCGCCCAACCGAGCGCCACCTGCCGGTGGACCGCTACTGGCATCCAGACGAGTTCGCCGCGCTCGAGGGCGCAGCAAGAGGGATGGGTTTCGAGTCGGTCGCCGCCGGCCCCCTGGTGCGCAGCTCCTACCACGCGGACGAGAGCGCCCGCGAGGTCGCGGCGAGCCTCGCTCGCTGACGCCAACCGGTCGCCTCCGGCGAACCTTGTTGATCCGGTACCGGTACTCGGGACCAGATCAACACAGAAGCTGAGCTCCGCCGGCTAGAGCTGTTTGGCGTCGGTTTCCAGCCCGAGCATCAGACGCCCGCTCAACGTCCAGGTCGCCGGTGCGATCACCATGTGCTGGGTGGCGACGTTGATGTCGCGGACGAGCCGCTCGAGCGGAGTGCCCTCGTAGATGGAACTGGCCCCGGCGAGCTCGTGGGCGGCCTGGACGACGTCGTGAGCGGTGCGGGCCATCTGCGTCGCCGCCAGCCGCAGACCCACGCGGCTCTCCGTTCCAACCACCTGGCCTGCCTCGGCCTCGCTCCAGGCGGCGGCACAAGCTGATTTGACACCGGCGCGGGCGGCTCGCAGGGCGCCCTCGGAGGCGGCGAGCTGAGCCTGGGTGGTTTCGCGCTCCGCCAGCTTGCGCCTCGCCCCTGCCGGCACCTTTGCGCCCGCGAGATCGAGGATCGCGTCCTGCGCCGCCCGCGCGATCCCGCCGCAGACGGCCGCGATCGAGAGGGCGAAGACTCCGTAGATCGAGATCCTGTAGAGCGCTGCCTGAGACCGGGGCTCGGCGCTGAAGATCGCCGCTGTTCGTTCGAGCGGCACGACGGCGCCGTCGACCTTGGCGTCGTGGCTGCCCGTCCCGCGCAGCCCCAGCGAGTGCCAGGTGTCGATCACCTCGACGTCGGCACGCGGCAGGATCGCGTAGACGTACTCGCCGGGCGCGGCAGTCGAATCGTCGCGAATGCAGCCAAGCCCGACCCAGTCGGCGTGATCGACGCCGCTGGCGAGCTTCCAGCGTCCGCTGATCTTCAGGCCGTCGTCTGCGGCCGCTGCCCTGCCCATCGGCGCGAACACACCGCAGGAAACCGACGCGGGGCCGCCGGCGATCTCCCGGGCCGCCGGTTCATCGAGGTAGGCGGCCAGCAAGCCCGCGGTCGCGCTGACGGCGACGCACCATCCCGCTGCGCCGTCGGCCTCGGCCACGGCCTCAATCGCCGCGAACATCGAGGCCGGGTCGAGTTCCGCGCCTCCCAACGCCGCGGGCACACAAATCCGGAAGAGCCCCGCGTCCCGCAGCGCCGCAACGACCGCTGGATCCAGCCGCCGCGCCGCTTCGCCGGCTGCCGCATGCTCGCGAATCAGCGGCGCCAGATCCCGAGCACCGTCGAGCGTCGCGCTCATTCAGTCCTTGTAGGGCTCGTTGAGCGTGCTGTAGAGCTCCAGCACCGGCTCCAGCCGGTCGAGCTCGGCGGGCGGCAGCAGCAGGATGCAGCGATCGACCCCGGCAGCTGCAAAGCGCTCGAGCTTCTCGGCGTCCGGCTGGGGCGCATAGAAGGTGACCGGGGGTCGCTCTCTCCCGGCCTCGGCGGCGAGCGCCTCCAGCTTGGCGATCTCCTCGGCGAGGTGGGTCAGCCGCGTCGAGGGATTCGGCATCCAGCCGTCCCCGAACGCAACCACGCGCCGCAGCGCCCCGTCGGAGTTGCCGGCGACAATCACGGGCGGGTATGGCTTTTGGGTCGGCTTCGGCCACGACCAGATCGCGTCGAAGCTGACGTGCTCGCCGTGGTAGGAGGCCTCGTCTTGAGTCCAGATCGCCTGCATCGCCTCGACCCGCTCGCGCATCAACCCGAAGCGACGACGCGGATCGGTGCCATGGTTCTCCATCTCCTCCTCGTTCCAGCCGCCGCCGATCCCGAACAGAAAGCGGCCGTTGCTGACGCGGTCGAGGCTCGCGACCTCCTTGGCGGTCGTAATCGGGTCGCGCTCGATGACCAGGCAGATCCCGGTGCCGAGCAGGATCCGCTGGGTGACCGCCGCGGCGATGGTAAGGGCGACGAACGGGTCGAGCAGGTGGCTGTACTCGGTCGGCAGCTCTCCCCCGGCCGGGTAGGGCGTGCGCCGTGACACGGGGATGTGAGTGTGCTCGGGGAACCAGATCGACTCGAAACCGCGTTCCTCGGTGATCTTCGCCAGTTCGGCGGGACCAATGGAGTAGTCGGTGGGGAAAATCGAGAGGCCCAGCTTCATCGCCCGGGCACCCTATTGGACGGCGTCGCTTCCACCGTCTAGCAACTGGGAAGCCCGCGGCCGTCGTCGCGCATCTCGGTGAAGCGGCCGACGGCTGCACCCAGATCGGGGGGGATCCGCGCTGCGTCGGGGCGTGCTGGTGCGCCACCGAGCGTCAGCTCCCAGCACTGCGCCAGAAAGCGCATTCGGGTCTCGGTCACGGCGACTGGCGCGGTGACGAACCCATCCCCGCCGAGATTCGCGGCGACCCAGGCACGAGCCTCGGGCGAGAGGCGCTCGGGAACCTCGATGGCGCCGTTGTACTCACGCGGTGTGTCGTCGAGGCCGGAGGCGCGCGTTTCCTGGCGCAGGCCGTCGCTCGAGTGCAAAATCAGGTCGAGTGATTTCCCGGGGGCAACCTCGACACGCAGGGTCGACGGCGAACACTCGGGGTTGAAGTTCAGCACCGACGCCGGCGCGCCACCGATGGTTCCGGCGTAGAGGCGATCGTCCGGCGCCGCGGGGGCACTTGGATGGGCAAGCGGAAGCTGCTTGCCCTGCTGGCGCCCGGCGGCCGGCACGAACCTCCAGCGCCGCTTGGCGATCCCCTTCTGAAACCAGCCGCGACGGCCGTTCGCGCTACGGCCCTCGACCCTGAGCAGACGGTCGTCGCTCGTGCGACCCGTACGGGCGATTGAGATCCGAGCGGTGATGGTCCCGCGCGGCCGCGGCTGTCGCACCCAGCCCGGAGCCGGCAGCTGCCAGCGCTCGTCAGTGGCCGGTCGTCCCTGTTCCCAGGAGTAGCTGCCGAAGACCGTATTGGCGCCGGAGACATCGAAGTCGTAGAAGCGCGTGTAGAGGCGACCCCGCTCGTCGGCTACGAAGATCGTCGAGCCGCTGCCCGAGAGCGCCGCGAGCGGGCGGGTGCCGCGACCTGGCCCGCAGACCTGACGGCTGTCGTCGGGCGCCAGCCAGGGGTCGATGTACGTGATCGTGCGCTCGTCGCCGCGCAGCAGGTACGCGGTTGCGACCCCGATCGGTGCGTGCTCCCGGCCGGCGCTGTCGGTGAACTGCTCGCGGGAGGTCTCCTCCGAGGCCGCCCAGTCACCGACATCGCCGAACATCCGCATCCCCGAACCGGCCCAGAAGTAGGGCCCCCAGCGCCACGTCCAGCGCTCCGGCGAGAGGTCTCCATGAGGCATGTCGTGGGCATAGAGCTGCCGGTCGGAGCCGAGCGCCAACAGCAGGCGCCCGTCGGCAGTGACCTCTTCGACTCGCCCGTCGAGGCAGGGGGGGAGTTCGAGGACGCGCCACGGCTGGGCCGGGTCGGCGCGCCCGACCTCCGCGGGGCGCACGTAAACGCGTCCTGCGCGCAGCACGAACGCGTACTCCTCGCTGAAGGTCTGGCGATTCGATTTGAATGGGATCGAGTCGGGGAGGCGGGACGCCAGGCGCTCGGCCACGGGCTCGCCGAATCCGCCGGGACGCCCGGCGAGAGTATCCGGAGTCGGAAGGGAGCCGCCAACCGCAAGCAGCCCCGTGCTGCCCGCGATCAGGCCGAGGCAGGCCGGATCCCTCGGTAGATCGGCGTTCGCGCTCGCCACCGGCATCAACGCAAGTATGGTCGCCAAAGCGACCCCGGCGACTCGATTCCGCATGCTCGAACGGTAGCTGGCTTCCACGCGCGTGATCCCGCTTCGCGACAACATCCCGACGCTCCGCTTCCCGCTCGTCACCGCGCTGCTGATCGCGCTCAACGTCGTCGTCTTCACCTGGCAGCTCAGCTTCTCGACCGAGCCGGGCCTGAACGTCGTCGGCGACTCGGGGATCGACCAGAGCTCGGTTCGCTATGGCGCCACCCCCTACCGGCTGACGCACCCGGCCGACGGCGACTGCTTTATCGGCGCCGCCACGCGCGAAGGCGAAGCGGCGATCGTCTGCGAGGGCAGCGACCGCTTCGAGAGAGCGCAACGCTTCGCTCGGGGCGCCCCGGGACTGGAGCCGATCCCGCTCGACCAGCCGCCCTGGTATGTGACCGTCTTCAGCTCGATGTTCATGCACGGGGGAATCCTGCACATCGCCTTCAACATGCTGTTCCTCTGGATCTTCGGCAACAACGTCGAGGATCGGATGGGCCGGCTGCGCTTCCTCTTCTTCTACATACTCGCCGGCATCGCGGCCGTCTACGCACAGTCCGTCGTCGATCCGCAGAGCACGGTGCCGACCATCGGCGCCAGCGGGGCGGTCGCAGGTGTCTTAGGCGGCTACGCGCTGCTCTTCCCGAGGGCGCGCGTGATGACCCTGATCATCCTCGTCGTTTTCCTGACCTTCGTGGAGCTGCCTGCGCTGCTCGTGCTCGGACTCTGGTTCGCGCTTCAGTTCATCCCGGCGATCGGCCAATTCGCGACGCCGGACGTCGCTGGTGGAGGCGTCGCCTACATGGCGCACGTCGGCGGCTTCGTCTTCGGCCTGCTGGTGATCAAGTTGTTCGTTGCGGGACGCGGACCACCGGCACGGACGTAGCGACGCCTGGTGTCGCGCTCTCATCCTTGTCTCATCGCGGCCTCACCTGACTCTCATCGCACCGGCTTACTGTCGCTCGCAAATCAACCCCGGCCGGTCGAGCGGCCACTGAGAACAGGAGCAACGAATGAGAAGCAGCTGGAAGATCAGAGCCGCAACAGCGATCCTCGCCGTGCTCAGCGTCGCGGTTGCAACAACCGCGAGCGGCCAGTCAGCGCCGCCGACGTCGCTTCCGCAGGGAAGCGAGCCGGTGAATCTCAATCCGGCTGAGTTCACAACCGAGATCACCAACCCGTATTGGCCGATGGCGGTCGGCAGCCGCTGGGTCTACCGTGAGACCGACACGACCGGAGAGCGATCGAAGGTGGTCGTCAAGGTGACCAAGAAGAAGAAGACGATCGCCAACGGGGTCGAGGCGCGGGTGATCCGCGACACCGCCACGCAGCACGGGGTTCGTGTCGAGGTCACCGATGACTGGTACGCCCAGGATGAGGCCGGCAACATCTGGTACCTGGGCGAGTTTGTCACCAACTACGAGGACGGCAAGCCAGTCAACCACGACGGCTCGTTCGAGGCCGGCGTCGACGGAGCCGAAGCCGGCGTGGCGATGCCGGCCAACCCGGCACCCGGGATGACCTACCGCCAGGAGTACTACGCGGGTGAGGCCGAGGACAAGGGCGCAGTCATCACAGTCGGTGAGGAGCAGGTCCAGGTTCCCTTCGGCTTCTTCAACGCGGGCGTGCTGATGACGCGCGACCTCGTCCCGACCGAACCGAGGGTCCAAGAACTGAAGTTCTACGCACCCGGTGTCGGGCCGCTGCTCAGCGTGCACACTGACGGCTCGGGCGAACGCGCCGAGCTGATTCGTCACACGATGGGCGGTTGAATCGCGATGGGCTGGTCAGGTTCGAGCCGGGCGACTGATGGGCCTGCGGCCAGCCATCGTCATATAGTCGCCGTTGATGCCCAAACTTCTCGAGCTCGGCGGCAAGCGGATTCCCTTCTTGCGCTGGTCGACGCTGCGGATGGCGCTCGGGATGAGGCGGCTGACGAGGGAGTGGCAGGTCGGCGACGGCCGCGAGCAGGCGCTCGCCGACTACGTCGCGGCCAACGCCCGGCGAGGCGACATCGACGACGTGATCGCCAAGATCGACGAGTTTGCCTACACGCAGAGCTTCCTGATCAACGTCGGCGACGAGAAGGGCGAGATCCTCGACGCCGCGATCCGCAGGGCGCAACCCGAGTTGCTGCTCGAGCTGGGGACCTACTGCGGCTACAGCGCACTGCGAACCGTGCGGGTGATGCCGGCGGGAGCAAGGCTGGTCTCGCTTGAATTCAACGCCGACAACGCCGCGATTGCGCGGGGAATCTGGGATCACGCCGGAATCGGTGATCGGGCCACGGTCGTCAACGGGACGCTCGGCGACGGAGGGCAGACGATCGCTGCGCTCGAGGCCGAGCACGGCTTCGCCGCCGGAGCTCTCGACTTCGTCTTCATCGACCACGAGAAGAGCGTCTACCTCGACGACCTGAAGCGGATCCTCGACCAAGGCTGGCTGCGCGACGGCTCGGTCGCCGTCGCCGACAACGTCAAGCTTCCAGGCGTGCCCGACTACCGCGAGTACATGCAGGCCGAGGAAGGACGCAGCTGGCGGACGACCGAGCACGAGACCCACGTCGAGTACCAGACGCTGCTCAAAGATCTCGTGCTCGAGTCGGAGTACCTTGGGACCTAGCGCCGCCTGGCCACGGATTCGAGCGCCGCGGATGGCGCCGGACACCCGGTCGCCACCCGCGGTGCTACGCCTAGCGCAGGATCATGTTGGGCTCACCGCGCGACGTGAGCCCTGTGCCGTAGATCGAGCAGGCACCGCTGCGCGGCAGGCCGGCGTTGTAGATCTGGCGTACACAGCTGCGAAGCGCGAGCTGACCCCAGTAGTTGGGGTGCAGGCTCTCCTGGATCATGTACGGACTGTTGGTGGTGCTGACCGTGCGGATCTGCGCGATCCACTCGGTCTTGTTCACAGCACCCGAGTTCGTCCAGCGGCTGAGGCCGACCTCCTCGAGCAAGCCGACGGTGTTCTCACACAGCCGGCGCCCATTGAAGGCGCTGCGCAGATCGAGCGTCTTCACGTTCGTCAGCCCCGACTGAGCGACGGCATTCGAGACGGCGTTGTTGATCGTCGGCAGCGCCGTCGAGTTCGCCCAGTTGGCGTCGTTGTTCCAGAAGCCGCAGCCGCCGGTCGACTGGCGCGTGTACCCGGACTGCGAGTAACGGAAGCCCGAGCTGTTCGGTATCGGCGACGGGTAGTTCTGGACGACCAGCGTCCACTGCGAGTTTGAGTAGCCGGCATTCTGCATCGCCGTTCGCACGTTGCGGATCGCATTCCGGATCGCGGTCGTCTGAGCGCTGACGTTCGCCGAGGTGAAGTTGCTCGTCACCGAGCTGTCGTCGTTGCAGTAGTCGGGATACCAGGACGGGGAGTAAAGGAAATCGGCGACGCAGGTGGCAACGATCGAGGCGAAGTTGAAGTTGTTGCCTCCGATCGAAAGCACCACCATCTTGACGTTGTGGTTGGCCGCGTAGCTCTGCAGCATCCTGGCCTGCCCGATTCGGCCGGAGCCGTTGTCGTAGAAGTCGATTCCAGGCTTGAAACTGTTTCCGTCGACGGTGTTCGTCTTGGCGCCCGAGCAGGCGAAGTTGACGCTGCCGACGCCCGCCCCAATGTGCGCCTCCGCCGAGAGCGAGCGGTCGCAGCCCGCGATCACGGGGCCGCCGCTGGTGTCGCTGTACGCGGTCGAGCCGAGAGCGTCGACGTTGCCGTAGCTCGTGTTCGTATTCCCGGCCCAGCGTCCGGCCTCGCCCGAAATGTAGGAGTCGCCGATGGTCGCGACGTACGGTGTGCCCACCCCGGGGCCATCAGCGGTCGCGGCGGCTGTGAAAATTGAAAGGCAAGCGGCCGTCACGAGACCCACGGACGTGGTGCTCGAAAGCAGCCGCATCCGTGCGGTCTTAAGCATCTTTCCTCCAGAAAACAGGGCGGCGCCTCACCGCCCCTGTTAGCGCCTACCTACACGGCAAACACACTTCGTTACATATCTCTGTCGAGCTTGACCTCGGCACGGTCGACAGAAGCACGCGAGCCGGGCGTGTCCCCCGGGTCCATCTGCTCGAAAACCGCATCCGCGGCGTCCAGCTTCTCCCTCGTCTCGAAAAAGGCTATGAAGGTCGCCGTTCCCTGGGCGTCGTCGTAGAACAGCTTCATCCCGGCCGACTCGACACCAGGCGGCGGACCGTCGTCCCGCTCGATCTCAGCGACCAGTTCGGCTATTCGCTCCGCCGATACATCGGTGAATCTGACAATGCGTGCGTGCATGCGCAACTCTCCTCGCGTGGCTTTGCGCCGATTCTAAACCCCCTCCAGGCTCGGGAGCAGGAATCAGCCCGGTTGGCCGCGGCGTCGCCGGGCGCTGCCCATCAGGTGGAGGAGATCGAAAGACAGGAATGCGGCGAGGATCGCCGTCGTTTGGGTAGGGTCAAAGAGCGGGTTGAGCTCGACGATGTCGGCAGCGACGACGTCGAGACCGTCTAGGCACTTGAGGAATTGCCTCACCTCGCGCGAGCTGGGCCCTCCAGGGCACGGCGTTCCACAGCCGGGGGCGTACGCGGGGTCGATGGAATCGATGTCGAGGCTGATGTAAACGGGAGCGTCACCGACCAGATCCACCACCTTGGCTGCGAGCTCGCGCGGGCCGAGGTCCAGAGCGTCATCCGCGTAGACGATCTCGTAACCGGCCGGGTTGTCGAGGTAGGTGCGGATGTAGAGCTGGGCCGATCGCGACGCGTCGATGTGCCCCTCCCTGACCAGGTCAGTCGCGAACGTGCCGTGGTTGACCATCCGAGGACCGGGCAGCGACTCGCTGTCGAGGCTGTCCTGATGCGAATCGAGGTGAATGAGAGCCAGCTTCCCGAACGCCTTGGCGGCCGCCCGGACGGGCCCATAGGGCAGTGTGTGGTCGCCGCCGAGGGTGAGCAGGGAGGCACCGCTTCGGAACACATCGGCTGCCGCCGACTCAGTCGTCTGAAGCAGTGACTCAACGGCGCCCATCCCCGGGACCGGGGCGAGGTCTCCGTAGTCGATAATCCGGAATGAGCTGCCCAGTTCTTCGCCCCACGGATAGATCGGCTGCAGGGCTCCTGCGTAGATCGACTGCTGCCGGATCGCGTGGGGCCCGAACCGTGCGCCGGGACGATTCACCGCCCCGAGGTCGAACGGAACCCCCATGACGACGAGGTCGGCACCGTCCAGCTGCCGGGTGTCCTCGGCTCGGTTGAAGGTGACGAGACCAGCAAACGGAAGCCCGTGCCCGGCCGCGAGAAAAGCTGGGACCCCAGGGACCTCGCCGCTGGTCGAGGAATCTTCCATAGCGGAGGCGAGCCTACACCTCGCGAGACAAGGGCTTCGCCATCACGTCAGCGGATGCTGAGGGAGCAACCGGAGGATGGAGCCAGCCGGGCTCGAACCGGCGACCTCCGCGTTGCAAACGCGGCGCTCTTCCAACTGAGCTATGGCCCCTTCCGGACGATTCTAGGACCGCCAACCTCGCGTTGTGCGAGGATGCGGCCGTGAGCCAAATGGAGGGGTCAAATGAGTGACACCGAGACTGCCGCACCGCCCAGCGACGCCGACGAACTCGACCAGGGACCAGAGGCCCTGAAGGAGCGGCGTCTGGCGGCCGCCGCCGCGGGGCAGCCCAAGCAGGGACAGCGCGCCGAGGTAACCAACCTCGACATCGTCCGCCACTACTTCGACCAGGCCGCCGACCACCTGCAGCTCCCCGACGACATCCGCGTGGTCTTCTGGGAGCCCTATCGCGAGGTCTCGGTCCAAATCCCGATCAAGCTGTCCGACGGCAAGACTCACGTCTACTCCGGCTACCGGATCCAGCACAACGGCGCCCGTGGCCCCTACAAGGGCGGGGTCCGCTTCCATCCGGAGGTCGACATCGACGAGGTCCGCGCGCTCGCCTCGCTGATGACCTGGAAGACCGCCGTCGCCGGCGTTCCCTTCGGCGGCGCCAAGGGCGGCATCAACTGCCGGCCGGCGACCTCAGCCAGGACGAGCTGCAGAAGATCACGCGCTCCTTCCTCGACAAGATCGACAAGGTGCTCGGCCCGACCCGGGACATCCCGGCGCCCGACGTCAACACCAACGCCCAGACGATGGCCTGGCTGATGGACGAGTACGGCAAGCTCCACGGCCACACGCCCGCGATCTGCACCGGCAAGCCGATCGCGCTCGGAGGCTCCGAGGGCCGCGAGGCGGCCACCGGCCGCGGTTGCGTCTACATGTACCGCGAGGCCGCTCCCCACCTGGGCATGACGCCGGCCGAGACCAAGTTCGTCGTCCAGGGCTACGGCAACGTCGGCTCCTGGGCGGCCCGGATCATGCAGCAACTCGGCTGTCGCATGATCGGCGCCTCAGATCACACCGGCGCCATCCGAAGCGACACCGGCATCGACGCCAACGCTCTCTACGACCACATCTTCAAGGACGGCGGCAAGCTGTCGGAGTTCGGCGGCGAAGGCGTTGAGCCGATCACACCCGACGAGCTGCTCGAGATCGAGTGCGACGTGTTCATCCCGGCGGCGCTCGGCGGCATGATCCACCAGGGCAACGCCGACAAGATGAAGACGAAGATGATCGTCGAAGGGGCGAACAGCCCGACGACACCCGTCGCCGACCAGATCCTCCAAGACAACGGCACCTACATCATCCCCGACGTGATGGCCAACGCCGGCGGCGTCGTCTGCTCCTACTTCGAGTGGGTGCAGAACCTCCAGCACTTCAGCTGGGACGAGCGCGAGGTCAACGACAAGCTCGGCACGGTGATGCGTCGCGCCTACCGCGAGGTCAGCACGCCGCGCCAAGGAGGAGCAGCTCCCCCTGCGCCCGGCCGCCTACCTGGTCGGCATCGAGCGCGTCGTCGACGCCGCGAGAACCCGCGGCTACATCTAAGCCAGTCGTCCTCGTCCTCGAAATCGAAGTCTTTGGGTTCGACCCTGCTCGAACCACAGTTCCTCGTTCTCGGGCGCGTCGCGTAGGAACTCGGGCGTCTCCTCCAAGACGTCCTCCGCGTCTTCGGACTCGAGCTCGATCGACCTCGCTCGAATCCTCCTCGAGCGGCAGCTCCGCCGACTCCGCTTCCTCAAAGGCGTGTTCCTCGGTCGGCTCAAAGGTCGACTTCCTCTGCTGCCGGAGCGGCCGGAGGCGTCGGTGGCGCCTCCTCGATCTCGGGCTCTCGATCTCGGGCTCCTCGATCTCGAGTTCATCTGAGGGCTCGTCCTCGCCAAGTCCTCGTCACAGCTCGAGATCCAGGTCGCCGACGCCGAGGTCCTCGTCGAGTTCAGCGGAACCGGCCTGCTGGTCGAAGAACGCAGGTTGGTCGCTGATCGGCGGCGGAAGGCTCCCCCGCCGGCTCCTCGGCGGGCGCCTCGGCCTCTACCGCGGGCTCGTCCTCGAGTTCGACCTCAAACGGGGTTTCCAGCAGCTCCGTCTCGGGCTGCTCTGCGGCGGGGGGTGGCGGAGCATCGGTGACTGCGGCCTCTGATGCGTCAAGGGGAGGCGGAGACCCGAGATCGTCTTCCTCGCTCGTCGCTCGACTGACGCTCCGGGAAGTCCGGGTCGCCCGGTCGGCTCGGCGGGCCGAAGGCCTCGTCCTCGAGCTCCTTTATCTCAGAGTCGCGAGCGCCGTGCTGGCGCTTCAACTCGAGGTGCTCACGAATGGCGTCGTCGAGGGCTCCCATTGGATCTTCCGGTCTCTATAAAGGCTTGCAAACTCGGGTTCGGCGTGCGCGCGCGGTCAGGCTCAAGGCCAATTCCGCGCCCGTACGCGCCTACTTTCGCCGTACGCGGGCATCTCCCTGCGCGGATACCCCACCGCGGCCCACCGCAACGACCCTGTTCTTGCCGCCCCGCTTGGCCTGATAGAGCGCCTCGTCGGCCGCGGAGAAGAGGCTGTGGGCGTCAGATCCACAGTCGGGAAGCGTCGCGACTCCGAGGCTCGCGGTGACCCGCATCGTGCCACCCCCGTCGACCATGGCGACCTCGTTCCCCTCGATCCGCACCCGGATTCGCTCGGCGACCTCAAACGCTCCCGCCGCGCCGGTCTCCGGCAGCCCGACCGCGAACTCCTCACCGCCGTAGCGTGCCGGTTCGTCAATTCCGCGGGATTCCTCCCTCAACACCTGGCCGATCGCGCGCAGCACCTCGTCGCCCTGGAGGTGCCCGTGGGTGTCATTGACCGCCTTGAAGTTGTCGAGGTCCAGCATCACCACGCGACAGCTCGTGGCCGAAGCGCCCGGCGCGCTCCACCTCGTTGTCGAGCCAGTTGCGCAGCGCCCGGTTGTTGGCAAGACCCGTGAGCTCATCCGTGATCGCCTGCTCCGCGACCCGCTCGTGCAGAGAGATGTTCTCGATCGAGGTGGTCGCCTGCGCGACCAGGTAGCGCAGCACTTCCTGCTGCTCGCCGCTGAACTCGAGGCCGTCCTCGCGGACAACCGCCAGCGAGCCAACGGTGGCGCCGCCGGCGCTGGGCCGCGTCAGCGGATGCGCGAGGCCGTGGGCACGTCCCTCGTCTGCGCCGCCGAAAGATCTCTACCGCGGGCGATTGGCCTCAGCCCTGCCCAGCACCATCAGGCCCTCCTCGGACGGCGCCGCGCCAACCTCGATCGGGCGCTCCAACCCCTCGAGGCGAATGCGGGCGCTGCGTGCGCCCGCGGCCGAGACGGCGGTCTCGGCGACGATCTCGAGCACCGCGGCGCGATCGAGTCCCGACGCGAAGGCGTCGCCGATCCGCCGCACCGAAGCGGCGAGCTGGACGCGCTGGCCGCGCAACTCATCCATCTGCGTCTCGAGGCGGTCGCTCATCTTGTTGAACTCGCGCGCCAGGCCGGCCATCTCGTCATCGCCCTCGACCGGCACCGCGCGGCTGAAGTCGCCGTCGCCGATCCGTTTTGCTGCATCAAGCATCGTCGAGGTCTGGGAGTGCAGCGCCCGCAGCAGCAAGGCGACGAATCCGAGTGCCACAGCGAAGAAGACCGCCAAAACCGCGGCGACGGCCGGCCGGCCGCCTGCGATTCCGCCCTCCTCGATCGGCCCGAATAGGGTGACGACCGGAACCGGCCCGGCCCCGCCCGTCAGCTCGGCGCTCGCCGCGCGCTGCTCGCTTCCATCGACCTCGACCGTATGAGCCATATCCGGAGGCGGCAGGTCCAGCTCGCCGAGTGGGGTTGTGGTCGCGCTCTGCCCGCCGAACTCGACGAACGCCTCGCGTCCTGTCAGTTCACGGACCTCAGCGGTATACGAGGTCGCGCTCGCCACAGAGCCGACCACGGACCCGGTCGTTTGAGCCCCGTCCTGAATCAGCACCTCCGTGGCGGCAAACGGCGGGCCCATGCCGCTGGCGCCGAGCCCGGCGCCGGAATCGTCGCGCAACTCCAGGAACTCGAAGCCGTGCTTGCGCTGCAGCCGACGGGCCAGCTTCTTCGCCCGAGCCGAGTCACGGTCGTCGATCACCGCGTTCACCGCCGGATCGGTCGCGACGTCGCGTAGCGGACCCTGGGCGTCGGTCAGCTCCGACTCGTAGACGCCGATCGCGCTGTCAAGACCCGCGGCCAGGCGAGCGTCGGCCTGCGCGGTCTGCGACTCGCCGCTGACCTCGAGCACGAACACGGCAACGGCGATCATCGGCAAAACGACGATCAACAGGAAAAACAGGGTGAGCCGGCTTCTGAAGCTCATAAATGCACCGAGGCGTACCGCTCTGAGCCTGTCGGCAGTTGCCCCGCTGGAGCTTAAATCCGCACGGGGAGGGTTATCCTTGCAGACGGCCCCGCGGGCGCGTACCTGCGTAACCGCGAGGCCAATCGTGGGGCTATAGCTCAGTTGGAAGAGCGCCTGGTTCGCAATCAGGAGGTCGGCGGTTCGAGCCCGCCTAGCTCCATTTTCATTGGTTCTGAAGCCGAGTACGTTTAGGCATTCGGCCGCCGCATTCGATCGCCGAGGCGATCCCGCCGCCAGAAGATCGACAGCAGGATCCCCCCGACGAGTACCGCCAAGGCGGCGAGCACGAGGGTGCCGATACCCGGCATCACGAACAGGACCTTCCCGCCGACGATCTCGGTATGCGGGATTGGCCCGAGCCTGCGGCTGTCGATCGAGGCGGCGGAGTTGTCACCGAGGAGGAAGACCTGACCGCCCGGGATCACGAACGGACGGCCAAGCTGGGGCGATCTGCCTCCGTATGGGGTCCGAGCGCCCGATCCGGGCGGGTTCGGAGCGGTGGGGATGCTGCGGCCGTTGACGGTCACTGAGCGTTCATTGACGACGACCGTGTCGCCGCCGACGGCGACGACACGCTTGATCGCCCGCAGTGGGCTCCGGGGCGGGTAGCGGAACATGACGATGTCGCCGTGCTCGATGTCGTGGTCCTGGGCGTCATCCCAATCGTGGACGACGACTCGGTCGCCGGGCTCGACCGCCGGCGACATCGAGGCGGTTGTGATCTCGACCGGGCGGACGTCGAGCGCGAGCACTGCGAGCCCGATGCCGGCCCCGACGAGCGCGGCGGCGCACAACACGACGAGGCCGCGGCGCATCTACTGCGCCGCGGCGTTGCCGGGAGATGCGGCCCATCGTCCGCTCAGTTCTACCAGCAGTAGGGGCCGGCGCCGTCGTCATAGATGACGCTGTAGGTCTTTCTGTTTCCCACGAGCGAGCCGGTCGTGCAGGGGGCGCCGACCGGCGGCTTGGGCGAAACGTTGTACGCGGATCCGGGCCAGGACCAGATCGTCGTCGGCTCACCGGTCTCGATCCAAGTCCCTTGCCGCGTGTTCCCGGCCCCGGACTCCAGGTAGGTGCTTCCGTTCTTGGCGGGTCCGGGTGCCATCGCACTGCCGGTCGAGCCGAGGAAGATCGCGGCGGCGCCCACGAGTGCAACGATGGAGATCAGAAGCGCTGCGATCGTGTTCTTGAACGTGATGGTCATCGGTGCTCTCCTTGGGTGGCTCAACATGACCACTGAAGCTTCGCGGGACACCGTCGCCCTTTCATCAGTGCCAGCACGGACGCGATGGGTGAGGCACGTCACAAACACGTTGTTCGGCTACTTGTCGACCGCCACGGTCGGCACCATTCAGGACGTGCCGACCATCAGCCGCTTCTTCGGAATCTCAATCGCGATGTATTTCGACGATCACGGCCACCCGCACTTCCATGCCAGGCATGCCGGCCGCGGCGCGAAAGTTCGGATCGACACCCTCGAAGTGATGGACAGCACGCTGGGCCGCCGGCAACTCAGGTTCGTGCTCGCGTGGGCCGAGCTGCATCAGGAAGAACTGGCGGAGAATGGCAACGGGCTCGCGCAGGTGCCACACTGCTGGAGATCGAGCCCTCCGATGAACGACCTAACACCCGACATCACCGACGCATCCGTCGTCAGGCACGGTGTTCTTGCGTTGACCTTTGCCGACGGACTGGTGGGCGAAGTGGACGTTCTCGATCGGATGCGCGGGCCGGTGTTCGAGCGCGCGCGAACTCAGGAGGGATTCGTGCAGGTTTCGGTCGACGCTCGAGAGCGGGACCGTGACCTGGCCTGGCGGCGCAGATCTCGCGCCGGACACGCTCTACGTGCGCGTCAAGACGGGATCGTGGCCTGGCAGTAGGGTCGCCGCTTGACTGCTGCGCTTGTCGAGGACCTGCGCAGGTCGCCGCGGGAAGAGCTGATCCGGGACGATGCCATTGGGCACTAACAGCGTTCCAGCGCCCAAATCCACGTACATCCGCGTACATCCAGACCGCCCGGATGACGCCTATCCGTGCCTGAGGGCGCTCTGCTTCGCAATCAGGAGGTCGGCGGTTCGAGCCCGCCTAGCTCCATTTTCCCGCGCAATCGGCTGCCCATCTGCGTCTCGAGCCACCGATCCTTAATCGACCTCGCTGGCAGGTGGCGCGACTGGCTCGTGGTCACCATGCAGTACGTCCGGGTCGAGGTCATATCCGTTTGGCCAGACCACCGTGCGGAGTTCGGGGTCGACTTCGCACCCTCCGAAAGAACGCGGGTCCCTGAGTGGCTCGCCCCATGGGGCCCGGACATAGCGTCCGAGAGATCGACTTCCCGCTCGACGCCGTCGTCGAAGAGCAGGCGAAGGTGCTGTCGTCTACCGGAAGGGCGTGGATGACTATGACCATCGACCAAATGCTACGGCAGCGGAGCGATCGCGTTCAGGGGCCGACGAGCTCGTGCAAGTGCCCAATTCACTCCGAGCTCATCGTGATGGAGCCCTGCCCATTCGTTGATCAAGCGCATCGCCCTCGGCGGTAGCCGGCCATCGATCAGCTCCAGCGTCTCGATGTCAACCTTGCGCTCGTGGCCCGGTAGAGCGCGTGGAAGTGAGCGGGCAGATGATCCCGCCAGTACATCGTGATCACGATTCCGTAGAAGGCGGAGATCCGCGGCATCCCCTGATCGAAGCTCGGATCGAGTGTCGCGTGGCGCGCACATCGTTCTAATTTGGCCACGGAGTCGTGTCGACTCTAGGACCCCGCGCGGGCATTGGCGCGGTCCAGTGCTCCATAACCAGCGACGCTGTCCTGGATCGGGTTCGCTATGCGCTCGCAAAGCCGCACGGCGGGGTGCAGATCAGGGCAACACGGAGCACAGCTTCGATATCAATGCCTTCGCGGCGGCCTTAGTCTCGGAGCAGCAGGACTACACGCCAGAGCCAGCGGCTTCAAGCGCAGCCGCCCGGTCGGTCCAGGTGCGCCGCAAGACGATGCGCCCGTCGCGCAACGTCAGAACGTCAAAGACCTCCATCTCAACCTCGATCCCGTCGCGCCCTCGGGCACGGAGGTGAAAGTGAACAAACACGGTGGACTTCGTGCCCCACGCGACATCGTGAACTTCGACCACGACCTCCTCCCACGGCTCGCTGTACGCGAATCCCCACTCCAATACCCCGTCGACCCCGTGCACTGCCGGAGCAAGCCCCGGCCAGTTCGTCTGCCACATGGGATCCAAGACCTGGATCAGGGACTCGACTCATCGCCCGGACGACCGAGATCCTCGCTGATCGTCTCGAGCAGCCTGGCCAGCTGAACCCCGGACCAGACGTTCCCACGGCCGATCTCAACGTCTCCGTGCGGCACGTCTGCTCAGTATCTCCTTCACGGCGGGTGCCCATCGGCACTCTAGCGCCATTCCAGTGCCCAATCCCGTACGTCCGCATGTATCCACGTACATCCAGACCGCCGGATGACGCCTATCCGTGCCTGAGGGCGCTCGCCAATCAGGAGGTCAGCAGTTCGAGCCCGCCTAGCTCCATCGATGCTCGCGCCTGGAAGATCGCCACCATCCGGAGAGTCCCGACAATCGGCCCTTCTTCGGGATCGTGATCACCATGTACTTCGACGAGCACGGAATCCCGCACTTCCCCAGCATGGCCGCCTGTGGCTACGCTTCACCAACGGCGCCGCGGGGGAACTGGACGTACGCAGGACAGCACCTCCAGGGACCGGTGTTTGAGACTGCACGTACCGAAGCGGGGTTCGCTCAGGTCAGCATTGATCCCGAGGGGCACACGGTCTGCTGGCCGGGAGGAGCCGACCTGGCGCCGGACGTACTCCACCGGGCCGTGACTGATGGATCCGACATCGAGTCGGCGCGCCAAGCTCTCACTGACGAGATGCAAGCCCCGGCTGGACGAGATCCTCGCGGCCGACGTGGCGTAGCTCGGGCGGCACCACTGGGCACCAGCCGCGTTCCAGTGCCCGAATCCACGTACATCCGCGTATATCCACGCACCCCTGATCGGGGCGAATCACGCCTATCCGTGCCTGAGGGCGCTCTGCTTCGCAATCAGGAAGGTCGGCCGTTCTAGTCCGCCTAGCTCCATTTTCAGGTTCGTTGCTGTTCGGCAGACGACGCGGTCGCGTCACTTCGACCGGACGACCTTGATCTGCTTCGCGGCCGCAGTCGGATCGGCGTTGCCTGCGGGGTCGATCGCGACGACCGTGAACACGTGCGTCCCGACCCTCGCCGTGACTGTGGCCGGCGACGTGCAATCCGCAAACGGCTTCGCGTCAATGCGACACATGAAAGTCGACCCGGCCTCATCGGACGAGAAGGTGAACTTGGCCTTTGCAGACTTCTTCTTGGTCTTGAAGCGCTTCTTGCCGCTGAGGGTGGTGTCAGGCGCAGTGGAGTCGCCCGAGCCGCCGCCGCCGGTGCCGCCGCCGGTGCACGTCGGAGGGGTTCCCACACAGGTGTCTTGGGTCTCGTCGCCAGCCCATCCCCGTCGGCGTCCTTTTCGACCACTGCCGACACGCTGAGCCGCGCCGACTGCTCGTTACCCACGAAGTCGAGGATCGTCCCAACGGCGGGGTTCTGGGTGAAGTCGATCTCTCTCGTCTTGTCACCCTCATTGAACATGGGGGCAGCCTCCTGGCAGTATGCGACGTTGCCTGCATGCTGGACGTATAGGCCGAGAACGTCACCCGCCTGCACCGGGATCTGGGCCGGGAAGGTGTTGGGTCCGTTGATGAGGGTTTGCACCGCGCTCTGCCCGATGACCGTGAACTGAGTTTGAGAACCGCTCACCGGCCTGAGCATCTGCAGAGCCATCGTTTCCGCGAAGCCGATCGGGTCCGGCGCCATGTGCGTCCACGATGTGACCACGCCGCCTCCGGCAGGCACGGTGTAGGAAGGCGTTGACCCCGTCTGTCTCCGGTACTGAATCAGGGTCGCCGTATCGGCCATCGGGGCATCATCCTTCAGACAGTTCGTCGGGTTCACATTGGGGTCAGGGTCCATGTCGATGGTTGGGAACGCCGTCATGCCGATCGACTCCGACGCGGTCGCGGAGGTGGCCGCGAAAGCGCATACGAGCAACGAAACGATCCCTGTAATCAAAGCTCGCCAAGCTTTCATCGGGGGAAACCTAGCATCCATGGTGGGGCCGGTCAACGGTGTGATTACGGTTCGGCACTGCAGCCATCGCAGTGCCGACATCCACCGACAGATGCCGCCATCTCGGGCGTGCAAACCACGGCCATCCGTGCCTGAGAGGACCCCGCTTGGCAGTCAGGAGGTCGGGCGGTTCGAGCCCGCCTACCTCAACCATGGGTCAGATGCTACGGAAGCGGATCGATCGCGTCCAGCGCCTTGTGGGCGCGGGCTCGATCCCAATTGGAACACCCGGAGTAGGACGCGTGAAAGTGCGGGGGACGGGTGATCGTGCCAGTACATCGTGATCACGATTCCGTAGAAGGCGGAGATCCGCGGCATCCCCTGATCGAAGCTCGACTCGAGTGACGCGTGGCGCGCAGATCGTTCCAACTTGGCCACAGAGTTGTGTCGGATCTTGGACTCGACTCGGCACTGGCGCAGTCCCAGTGCCCACATGCGCAGCACATATCCCGATGTCAGGCGGGCACGTCTCGCCTTCCAGCCACGGCTGGGGTTCACAATCAGGAGGTCGGCGATTCGAGCCGCCTAGCTCCATCTCAAGACTGCCTGTTCTTCATCCGGTGCGGTTACGGCGGGATCTGGTTCCACGAAACCGCTGACCCACAGCGTGGAGCTGAGCGGCAAGCTGCGGGATGGCTGAGAAGAACGGCGAGTGATCCGCATCGATGGTCTCGAACGTCGCCTCTGCACGCTCCGCCAGAGAGCGCTGGAGTCTTGGAGGAACTGCCTGGTCCCCGAGAGCGCCGATGTACACCTTTGGCACCGCGAGGAATTGCGTCCCAAGGCGGAGTGGCGTGGCGAGAGGAACGACTGGCTCCGGGCAGAGCTGCGCGAGGGCCTCCTCCACGACCTCGGAGGAGCAGCGGTCGTAGAAAGCCCTCACGGCCGCCTCGGGATCGATGGTGGCTGTCGTCCGGTCCTCGGAGAGACTGAAAACTCCGTGACCCAAGAGCGCGCTTTCGCCACCCGCTGCGAACAGCGTCTGCATTCCGCTGGAGCCGTCGGCGGGCACTACGGCGCTGACGTACGCGATCCCGGCGATCCCTGCCGCTCGTCGCGCGGCGTACTGGCTCGTCGACACACCCCCCATACTGTGACCGACGAGGACTGGCGGCGTGTCGAATCTCTCGACGGCATCGTCGATCGCGTTCACCCAATCGTCAAGTGTTGCCGTTTTCAAATTGGCCGCCGTGCGTCCGCGCCCGGGAAGATCAATCGCGATCACGCGATCACCAAGCGCCTCCAGTCTCGCCGCCAGACGATCCCAGCATCGCTTGGTGTGGTGGCCGCCGTGGACGAGCAGATATCCCGACCCTGACATGCCAGTAAGTATCGTCGCACGCAGGATCGCTCCATGCAAAAGCGGGATGGCTGGCCCTTTCGTCATTGGGCACCAGCGGCGGGACTTGCGCCAGCCGCTCACCGAGACTCACGGTTCGAATAGCGTCGCTTAGCTCCACTTTCTGGGGCCGCGAGAGCGCGCCCGGCGACTAGCGCGATGGTCGGCTGCCTCCTGTCACACTCCAGCCCATGACGCAGGCCACGGCCGCAGCCACGATCCCCAACGACCTCTCGCAGCTCGAGGCGCGGGCAGCCACCATCCCCGGCGACCTCTCGAAGCTCGAGGCGGAGGCCGCCAAGGTCCTGAGCCCCGAGGCCCTCGCCTACATCCTCGCCGGGGCGGGGGACGCGGACACCACGCGCGCCAACGCCGCGGCGTTCCGGCGCTGGAAGATCAAGCGGCGCAAGGGCCGCAAGCCGGCGAAGGTCGATCTCTCCACCACCATCCTGGGGACGCGCATGCCCGCGCCGGTCCTCTTCGCGCCGGTCGGGGTGCAGACGCTCGCGCATCCGGACGGCGACCTCGCCAGCGCCCGCGCGGCGGCCGAGCTCGGGCTGACGTACGTGCACTCGACGCAGGCCGCCTACCAGATGGAGGACGTGGCGGCGGCCAACGGCGACGGCTCGCGCTGGTACCAGCTCTACTGGCCCACCGACGACGAGCTGGTCGTGTCCTTCCTGCGCCGCGCCAAGGCGGCCGGCTACACCCACCTGGTCATCACGCTCGACACGACGCTGCTCGGCTGGCGGCCGCTCGACCTCGACCGCGGGTACTCGCCCTTCCTCGAGAACAAGGGCATCGCGAACTACACGAGCGACCCGGTCTTCCGGCGCCAGATGCCCGTGCCGGCAGAGGTCGCCCCGCTGCCGGCCGGCGTCGTGTTCGCGGGCGTCTTCCAGAACCCCGGCCTGAGCTGGGAGCAGCTGCCGCTCATCCGCGCGAACTGGGACGGCCCGATCCTGCTCAAGGGGATCCAGAGCCCGCGCGACGCCAGGCTCGCCGTCGAGCACGAGATCGACGGCATCGTCGTCTCCAACCACGGCGGCCGTCAGGTCGACGGGGCGATCGCGTCGCTCGACGCGCTCGGACCGATCGTCAAGGCGGTCGGCGACAAGATGCCCGTGCTCTTCGACTCCGGGATCCGCACGGGCCGCGACGCCTTCAAGGCGCTGGCGCTCGGCGCCGACGCGGTGCTCATCGGCCGGCCGTACCTGTACGGCCTCGCGCTGGACGGGCAGGCGGGCACCCGGACCGTCATGCGGAGCCTCGTCGACGAGCTCGAGGAGGAGGTCCGCAAGGCCGGCCGCCGCAGTCACCGCACCCTTTCCCGTTCCTCCCTGACCCGCGCGCGCTGAAGCGGAGCCCAGACATGTCCGAGAGCACTCGTCGTCAGTTCCTCGAGGTGGCCGGCGCGGCCGCCGCCGCGACCGTCCTCGCGCCGACCGCGCTCGCCGCGGCCGCCGTTCGGCGCCCGCTCGCGCCGTCCCCAAGCTCCCCAGGCAGTCGCCGCTCCCGGTCGGCCCGGGCGCCCCGTACGCCAGCTACCAGTCCGAGATCTACCTCGCCGGGATGACCGCGGACGTCAAGCCGATCTTCACCACGAACCTGTCCGACCTCGAGGCCGCCGCGGCGAAGGTGCTGCCCGAGGCCGCGCGCCGGCATCTGCTCGCCTGGGCGGGCGGCGCCGCCGCCGTGCGCGCGAACGCGCGGGCGCTGCGAGCGTGGCGGATCGTCCCGCGGATGTTCATCGACCGCGCCGAGCGCGACCTCAGCGCGACCGTGCTCGGCGTCGCGATGCCGGCCCCGGTCATCCTCGGCCCGGTCGGGGACCAGGCCCTGGCGCACCCCGACGGCGAGGCCGCGACCGCCCGGGCGGCCGCGGGCCTGGGGCTCACCTACGTCCACGCGTCGCAGGCGAGCACGTCGGTCGAGGGCGTCGCCGTGGCCGCGCCCACCGGCTCGCGGTGGTTCGGCCTGGACTGGCCGGACGGGGACGGCCCCGACCTCGCGCTGCTCGGGCGCGCGCAGCTCGCGGGGTGCACCCACCTCGTGCTCTCACCCCCGCAGCCCGGGAAGGGCTGGGCGGCGCTCGCGGCGATCCGCGAGGCCTGGGACGGGCCGATCGTCCTCGGCGGCATCCAGACCGTGCCGGACGCGCGGATGGCGGTCCGCCGTGGCTTCGACGGCATCGTCGTGTCGAACGAGCGCGGGCGCCGCGGTGCCCGGCCCGGCCGGGACGATCGACGTCCTGCCGCGGATCGCGGACGCGGTCGGCGGCAAGGTCGCCGTCCTGTTCGGCTCGGGCGTCCGCACGGGGACCGACGTCTACCGGGCGCTGGCCCTGGGGGCCGAGGCCGTCGTCATCGGCCGCCCGTACGTGCACGGCCTGGCGCTCGGAGGGGAGGCGGGCGTCCGGCACATGCTCCGCACGCTCCTCGCCGAGCTCGACATCACCCTCGCCATCGCCGGGGTCGGGAACCACCGCGAGCTCGGCCCGAGCGCGCTCGTCCGGGCGTGAACGGGCGAAGCCTTGAAGCCTCGAGGGCACGGGCCTGTGCTTACGTTCCGTGGCGTCGGCACCTAACGCTTGACGGCAGATGATCCTCATGCTGCTCCCACAACTGGATTACGACCCGACCGAGTCGGGCGTGCCCTGGGCAGCGCTGCGAGATTCCGGATTCGAGGTCGGCTTCGCCACGCCGAACGGCTCGCCCGCGTTCGCCGACGAGCGCCTGGTCGAGCGCGGGTTCGGGCCGCTGTCGCCCCTACTCATGACGCGGCGGCGGGAGCTTGACAGCTACAGGCGGATGACAGAGGACCCAGCCTTCCGCTCACCGCTTCGTTACGAGGACGTCGACCCGGCGAACGTTGACGGGCTAGTCGTTCCGGGTGGGCACGCGCCCGGTATGAAGACGATGCTCGAGTCGCCGGCGGCACAAGAGCTGGTACGCGAAGCCTTCCGCGCCGAGAAGCCGGTGGGAGCTGTCTGCCACGGAGTTCTTCTGCTTGCGCGCTCCAAGGACCCGAGCACCGGGCGATCCGTCCTGCACGGGCGCAGCACCACCGCGCTGACTGTGGCGCTGGAGCTCGGCGCCTGGACACTTACCCGTGCCTGGCTGGGCAGCTACTACCGGACCTATCGCGAGACGGTCCAGGCAGAGGTGACGGCCGCCCTGGCCAGTCCCGACGACTTCATCGCCGGCCCGCGCCTGCCGAGACGCGACAGTGCAGCGGCGCCGCAGCGTGGCTTCATCGTCCGCGACGGCAACTATGTATCGGCGCGCTGGCCGGGCGACTGCCATCGCTTTGCGGGCGAGCTGGTCGACTTGGTGCGAAGCGCGAAGCCATTTCGCGAGGAGGCGCTGGGCACGCGGGGCGCGGACGCCTGAGCCGATTGGGCTCCGCTCTCCTCACCGCTTGCGCTTCGGGCCCTTGCTGACCACGATTTCCACTGCAGCCCCGCCATCGAGCTGGGTCCCAGCCGGGGCCTTGACGCGGATCACACGCCCCCTCTTGACCTTTTTGGAGGCCACGCGACGGATCTTGCCGGTTGCGCAACCGGCCTCCACCAATTCCGCCTTGGCCGCAGCCAGCCTGGATCCACGCTTGATCTTGGGGACGACGCAGCTCGAGCCCGGCGGGCGGTCGCCCGCGTCGGGCTGCGGTGCGGCGACCTGCCACGACCATCGAACCGGGGTCGGGTCGCGGTTGCCCGCCACGTCGCGTGCGCGCACCTCGAATGTATGAGAGCCGTTGCCGAGTCCGCTGCGACTCACAGGGCTCGTGCACGGCTCGTAGGACTCGTCGTCCAGCCGGCATTCGTATTCCTGCACTCCGGACGTGGCGTCGCTGCCGGTGAACGAGAAGGTGAAGGCCGTCTGATCCGAGACTGCAGGCGGTCCGTCGTCGCCCATCGTCGTTTCGGGAGGCGTCGCGTCCACTCGCACGGTCGCCGTGTAGGCGCCGGGTGCGCTGGTGTTGTTCGCAACGTCGGTCCCCTGGCAGGACAGAGCGTGAATTCCGTCGGGCTGGATTCCGAACGAGGCGACAGACCCGTTGGGCCAGTCGAGAAAGTCGCCGTTGTCGCTGCAAAAGATCCGCTTGACGCGGTTGCCGGACTCTGGATCGATGCCCCGCACCTGGAGCTGCCGCGTCACGAACCAGCCGTTGCGTCCATCCGGTTGGCCGAACTCGAGCGACGGCGGTGTGCTGTCGACGAGGCACCACACCGGCCAGGTAAGGGACCCCTCATCTGGGTCATTCGAAGTCAGCGTGAATGTGGCCGTCTTTTCGCCGTCGGGCGTTCCTCCGGGCGGCGCGCAGACGACGTACAAGAAGACGCCGCCGCTCCCGACGTTGTTTTTCGGGAACACGAAGTTGGATCCCGGTGGGACGCCGTCGGGCTCGCCGTCGAGGACCTTGAACATGCCAGGTGGCGCGTCGCTGAAGGAACCGTTGGTTAGGTTGAGCTGCGCGATGCCGCTGTTGGAGACGAAGCAGCGTCTGGAAGCCCGTGCCGCCTGGCTTGGCGTACATGTCGCCGAGCTCGGCGTTCGGGTCCGGGCTCGGGTTCGGGATCGAGTTGATGTCGGCCGCGCCACATGTAGTGGCGTCGTCGATGAGGAGGGAGAGCGCCCCTCCGGACGGTGCACCCCACGTGGCACCGCCATCGGTGCTCAGCCTGGGCGACCCGCCGCCCGTTTGCGCGCCCGACCAGAACGCGGTGCGGCGGGTGTGGATCTGGAAGACCGCCCAGTACGTCTGGCCGGCGGTAAGCGGTGCAGGCTCACCGAAGAGCAAGAGCGGGGTGAGCGTCGGCATGTCGGCACCGCGTCGGAGGTGTCGTCGAATGTGATCGGCGTACCGTCCGCGATCTCGAATTGGGGCTGCCGCCGTGGCTGGGTTGTTCGTGTAGATCGAGATCGACGCCGTGCCCGTCTCGGTGGCGTATGTGTGGGCAAAGAACCCCGCTCGGAGCGGCAGGCCGGATGAGGTCGGGACGAACGGCTGCGCGACTCGCTGCGTCGTAAAGTTTGCGAAGTTGAACTCGTACCCGCCGTATCCGGATGGACCGACGAGGTTCGAATAGAGGGTGGCACCGTGCGCGGTCGAGGCCAAAGCGAGCGTTAGGGCCAACGACGGGAGCACAGCCAAGATGAACGGCAGCCGTCGCATACCTCGCAGGGTACCGTCCCGACGGAGCTGAGGCCTTGGTTCTTTCACCGCTAAGCAATCCGTTGGGGGGAGTAAATCCCCTTGGAGTCGCGAGAACGCCCGATCACCCGAGCCCCGCGAAATACCAACCCCTCCCGTCCCTGCCTTCCTATTGACGTCTGCGAATGGTATCGCTCGCCGGGGTGGCATTCCAAGCACGCTAGACCTAAGCTGTGCGATTGATGACTCCGTCGTTCAGCCTCGTGGGTAGGTCCGTCGCTTTCGTCTTGGCGACCGTAGCCATCCTGGCACTGCCTGTAGCTTCCTCGAGCGCCGCCAACAGCGTTCTGGCTCCTCCGGCTTCCACGTTCGTCCCCGCTCTCGGCGGCGCCAGCCCCGGCGCTCCCTGCGACGGCGCGGTTCTCTGCGTCGGAGCTTCGGGCGACTTCGGAACCATCACCGCAGCCATCGACGCCGCCGCAAGTGGGAACACGATCCAGGTGCAGGCCGGGACCTACCCCGAACGCGTGGCTGTGGCCGGCAAGACGGTGACCCTGCTCGGCGGGTTCGTGGCGGGCTTCACGACGCGCGATCCGGCTGCCAACCCGACCGTGATCGATGGGCAGGGCGCAGGCACGACCGTGTCGCTCAACGACGCCGGCGCCTCGGTCGTGGACGGCTTCACGATCACCGGCGGCCGAGCGCCGCTGGACGCGGATCGCGGAGCGCGCGGTTCCGGAATCAACGTCGTCGATTCAGGCGCCGTCACGATCCGGAACAACATCATCGAAGGCAACGACGACGGGCAGAACTTCAACAACTGCAACTGCCAGACGCTCGGCGGCGGCATCAGCGCCGGCAGCTACCTCCCCGGCAAGTTCGATCACTATTGCGGGCAACATCATCCGCGACAACCGTGCGCACCGCGGTGCCGGCATTTCGATCGGCGTACCGGCGTTGATCGAGGGCAACCTGATCGAGAACAACCACGCAGGCGGCGATCACGGCGGCGGCCTCTATCTGAGCGCTCAGACGATGACGGTGCGGCGCAACCTGGTTCGCGGCAACACGATCGGCGACCAGGCCGGCTACGGCTGGGGCGGCGGCGGGATCTTCTACGGCCCCGGCAAGCCAAGGCCGAAGGCGAGCTTCGAGGCGAACCGCTGGATCGGCAACAGCGCCCCGGGTCCAGGAAGCGGCCTCTTCATCGACGATGACGCAACGGGCAGGATCACGGGCGACCTCTTCCACGACAACGCCTGCGGGGCGGGTGGTTCCGCGCTCTACGTCGACGGCACCGGAGTCGTCCCGACCGGATCGACGGCGACGCTGGAGAACGTCACGATCGCCGACAACGTTTGCCCGGCGGGCTCACGCGGGTCCGGGATCTTCACCGAGGGCGGTTCCAGGATCAAGGTGACCAACAGCATCATCACCGCCAACGGCGGCTCCTCACAGATCTTCGTCTGCACCAGGTGCGCCCGCGGGCTACCCAGGCCGCGGGCGAGCACGATCACCTTCAGCCTCATCGGGGGCCGGGCGGTCCACGTCAAGAGAGGCGCGGGCGTGCTGGGCGGAGACCCCGGCTTCCTCGATTCCGCCGCCGATGACTTCCACCTCGCCGCCGGTAGCCGGGCGATCGACCGCGGCAATCCGAGATCAGCCGTGGGAGCGGAACCGGCTCCCAACGGTGGCCGCCGCAACCTCGGTGCCTACGGAGGCTCCGAGGAGGCCACGCCGAGCAACGGCTAGAGACGGCCGGAGACCGGCGAGTCGCGGAGCCGGCGCCTCATACGACCCGGCGCGCTACTGGACCGGCCGCGTCTCGTACTCGTAGAGGACCTCTTCGCCGTCGACCTCGAGCACCTTCATCGAAGCCGTGTAGGGACCTTCCGGTCCGGTGTAGGTGCACTCGAAGGTCGTGCCGACCTCGGCGTCGAGTCCGGAGGGGCACTCGACGTCGGTGGGGGTGAACCCCGTCTGCGAACTCACCTGCTCGGTCAGGAAATCGGCGGTTCCCTCGGCATCGATCTGGTTACCACATCCGGCCAATACGCCAAGGACGGCCACGGTCGCTGCCAATCCCATCCTGCGCGCCAATGTGGGTGCGGCTTTAGTCACCCGACAAATGATTCCACCCTTGCGCGATCAGCGTGTCTGAGCCCCGATGGCCGAAAGAACCCGGGCGAGTTGTTCGCAATCGCTTCAGGACTATCCCTGACCTAACCGTCAGGCCTTCGACCTGAGCAGCTCGACGAGGCGGTCTGGCTCAGCCACGGTTACCGTCAGCCCGGGATGCGGGACCAGTCGGTAGGGCCCCTTGCTGTGAATCCGACGGCGAAAGCTGATCAGCACACCGCGCTCGCCGTTGCTGGCGAAGGTGATACCACCGTCAGTGACACCGAGGCGTGCGGGACCGGCGGTCTTCCACCATGCGTATGGACCGGTGACCTCCACGTCGGCGATGTTGACGTGGGTCGTCTCGATCAGCCAGAGGCCGAAGCGTGCACGGATGCCGACGTCGTCAACCTCGAGCCAGACGTTTGAAGGCAGCACGCCGAACAGAGCCGACCCGCGGTAGGCCTTCGCCCAGGAGAACTCGAAGCGCTCTGGTTCGTTCATCCCCGGCGCTCGCGACTCAAACCGCGGCGAGCTCGCGCTCGTCGCTGTAGCTCTGGCCGCGCCCGGCGGCTTCGACAAGCGACGCCGGCGGCTCGAAGCGCTCGCCGTAGAGCGCGGCCAACTTGCGTGCACGCGCGACGAAGCCGGCCGGGCCGCCCTCGTAGCCGTTGATGTACTGGAGCACGCCGCCGGTCCAGGCCGGGAAGCCGATCCCGAAGATCGAGCCGATGTTCGCGTCGGCGACCGACTCGATCACGCCCTCGTCGCGGCACTTGACCGTCTCCAACGCCTCGGCGAACAGCATCCGCTCCTTGAGGTCGGTCAGCGAGATCGAGCTCGGGTCGTCGATCGGCGGGTAGGCCTCACGAATTCCGGGCCAGAGGCCGGCACGCTTGCCGTCCTCGCCGTATTCGTAGAAGCCGGCCCCGCGCAGGCGGCCGGGGCGGCCGGCCTCGATCATCGCGTCGATCACACCGAACGCCGGGTGAGTCGGCGCTGTCCCGCCCTCGGCCTCGAGCTCCTTGGCCGTGGCCTGGCGGATCCGCTGCATCAGCTCCATGTTGAGCTCGTCAGTCAGCTGCAGCACGGGGGCCGGGTAGCCGGCCTGCGATGAGGCCTGCTCGATCGTCGCCGCCGGAACTCCCTCCAGCAGCATCGCGATGCCCTCCAGCACGAACGTGCCGATCACGCGCGAGGTAAAGAAGCCGCGCGAGTCGTTTACGACGATCGGGGTCTTCTTGATCTTCTTGGCGACGTCGAGGGCCCGGTAGACGGTCTCCTCGGAGGTTTCCTCACCCTTGATGATCTCGAGCAGCGGCATCTTGTCCACGGGGCTGAAAAAGTGCAGCCCGATGAAGTCGGCCGGACGGGCGACGCCCTCGGCCAGGCCGGTGATCGGCAGCGTCGAGGTGTTCGAGCCGAGCAGAGCTCCCTCGGCGAGGTGCGGCTCGATCTCGGCGAAGACCTGGGCCTTGACGGCCGGGTCCTCGAAGACGGCCTCGATCACGAGGTCGGCTCCGGCTGCGGCTGCGGGGTCCGTGGTCGGCGTGATCAGCGCCAGCAGCGCGTCGGCCTTCTCCTGCGTCGAGCGGCCGCGCTCGACCGCCTTTGCGAGCAGGCCGGCCGAGTACTCCTTGCCCTTCTCGGCCGCCTCCTGGGAGACGTCCTTGAGCACGACCTCGATGCCAGCCTTGGCGCAGACATAGGAGATCGCGGCACCCATCATCCCGGCGCCGAGCACGACGACCTTCTTGGGTTCGAAGATCTCGAGGCCCTCCGGGCGATCGCGGTCGCCGTTGACCCGCTGCAGGTCGAAGAAGAACGCCTGGATCATGTTCTTCGCCACCTGGCTGACGACGAGGTCGACGAAGTAGCGCCCCTCGATCTCGATTGCCGAGTCGAAGTCGACCTGAGCACCCTCGACCGCCGCGGCCATGATGTGGTGCGGCGCGGGATAGTTGGCGCCCTTGAGCTGCTTGCGCAGGTTGGCTGGGAAGGCCGGCAGGTTCTGCGCCAGCGAGGGGGTCGACGGCGTGCCGCCGGGGATCTTGTGGCCCTTGACGTCCCAGGGCTGAACCGCCTCCGGGTTCTCGGCGATCCACTTCTTCGCAGCCGGGATCAGGTCCTCACGCGTCGGGACCAGTTCGTCGACGAGGCCGAGCTCGAGCGCCTTGGCCGGACGCAGCGGCTTGCCCTCCATCAGCAGGTTCATCAGCGCGTTGACGATGCCGATCATGCGCACGCTGCGCGCGACGCCGCCCCCGCCCGGCAACAGGCCGAGCTGGACCTCGGGGGTGCCGAGCTGGACCTTGGGGTCATCGACGACGACCCTGTGATGGGTGGCCAGGCAGATCTCGAGGCCGCCACCGAGGGCCGCGCCGTTGATCGCCGCGACCACCGGCTTGCCCAGCGTCTCCAGGCGGCGCAGCTGCGCCTTGACCTCGCGAACGCCGGAGGCGAGATCGTCGATCTGGTCCTTGGTGATCCCGCGCAGGTCGTTGAGGTCGCCGCCCGCGAAGAAGGTCTTCTTCGCCGAGGTGATGACGACGCCGCTGATCTGATCCTTCTCGGTCTCGAGCCGCTCGATCGCAGCGGCCATCGAGCGCCCGTAGGCCTCGTTCATGGTGTTCGCCGACTGGTCGGGGTCGTCGAGGGTCAGGATGACTACGCCGTCGGCGTCCTGCTCCCAGCGGATCGTGTTGCGCTCGTCTGCCGGACTCATCTAGATGGCCTCCACGACGGTCGCGATTCCCATGCCGCCGCCGACGCAGAGCGTGGCGAGGCCGTACTTGCCGCCGGTGCGGTGCAGCTCGTCGATCAGCGTGCCGAGGATCATTCCGCCTGTGGCTCCCAGGGGATGCCCCATCGCGATCGCGCCGCCGTTGACGTTGACCTTCTCCATGTCCAGCCCCATGTCGCGGACGAAGCGCAGCACCACGGCCGCGAACGCCTCGTTGATTTCGACGAGGTCGAGGTCGTCGACCGTCAGGCCGGCCTTCTCGAGCGCCTTGCGCGAGGCGGGCGCCGGGCCGGTCAGCATGATCGTCGGGTCGGCTCCGGAGAGTGCCGTGGCGAGGATCCTCGCGCGCGGCTCCATCCCCAGATCGTGAGCCCGTCTTCTCGTTGCCGATCGCCAGCAGCGAGGCGCCGTCGACGATGCCCGAGGAGTTGCCGGGGGTGTGGACGTGGTTGATCTTCTCGACCCAGTGGTACTTCTGCAGCGCCACCGCGTCGAAGCCGCCCATCTCACCCATCACCTCGAACGACGGCTTGAGCCCGCCGAGCGTTTCGACAGTCGTGCCCGCACGAATGAACTCGTCGTTGTCGAGGACGACGTTGTCGTTGATGTCCTTGACGGGGATGACGCTGTTCGCGAAACGGCCATCGGCCTGCGCTGTGGCAGCCTTCTCCTGGGAGCGCGCCGCGTAGGAGTCGACGTCGTCGCGGCTGAAGTCCTCGATCGTCGCGATCAGGTCGGCGCTGACCCCCTGGGGAACGAAGTAGGTGTCGAAGTTCGTCTCGGGGTCCATCGCCCAGGCGCCGCCGTCGGAGCCCATCGGCACGCGCGACATCGACTCGACTCCGCCGGCGAAGACGAGGTCCTCGAAGCCGGAGCCGACCTTCTGAGCGGCGATGTTGACGGCCTCGAGGCCGGAGGCGCAGAAGCGGTTGACCTGGACGCCGGCGACCGTGTCGGGCAGCCCCGCCTTGATCGCGGCGGTCTTGGCGATGTCAGCACCCTGGTCACCGACCGGGGAGACGCATCCGAGCACGACGTCGTCGACGCGGTTGGGATCGAGTGAGACGTTGCGGCCTAGCAGCTCGTGCATCAGGCCGACGACCAGATCGACGGGCTTCGTCGTGTGCAGCGATCCGTTCGACTTGCCCTTGCCGCGCGGCGTGCGGAGTGCGTCAAAGACGAGGGGTTCCGTTGCTGGCATCTGCTTCCCTTCTCAAACTCTTGACTGGAGAACTTGTGGCCGCCGCATAATACAACCGACACCACTGTCGGTTACGCTGGCCGGCAGTGGAGGCAGCGACCCGCAAGCGCCGGATACCGGGAACCGAGCGTCGCGAACTGGTGCTCGAGGCGGCATTGGCGGAGTTCGCCGAGCTCGGCTATGACGGCGCCTCGATGGGCCGGATCGGCTCTGCCGCAGGAGTCACCCGTTCGGTCCTCTACGACCATTTTCCCTCCAAGCAGGCGCTTTTCGCGACGTTGCTGACGAGCAAGCGCCGCGAGCTGCTCGCGGCCCTCCAGGGAGCGATCCTGACCGGCGCGCCGATGCGTGAGCGCATGGGCGCCGCTTTTGATGCCTTTTTTCGCTTTGCCCAAGAGGATCGCGACGGCTGGAGGCTGCTCTACGGCGAGCACGCTCCTGTCGATGCAGGGGCGGCCGCGGAGTTGCGTCGTTCGCGACGCGAGTCAAACCGGCTGCTCGCGGAGATGATCGCTCCCGATGCGCGCCGAGGCGGCATCGACCCGGCGAGTCCGGTCGGCGTCTCGATGTACGCCGTCCAGCAGGCCGCGATCGAGGGCGTCGTCAGCTGGTGGTTCGCGCATCCGAGGATCTCTCGCGAGGAGCTGCTCGGCGGGACAATGGCCGCGCTCTGGGACGGGCTCAGCGCCCTGGAGTAGATTCCGAAACGTGAAGGCAGTCGCCTGCACAGATGCGCAGCTCGAGGTTGTCGATCTGCCCAATCCGAGGCCCGGCAAGGGCCAGCTGCTGATCGAAGTCGTTCGCTGCGGCATCTGCGGTTCGGACCTGCACGCTCGCCACCACTGCGACGAGGTCCAGGGGGTGATGACGGAGATCGGGTACGACGGCTTCATGCGCTCGAGCCAGCGGGTCGTCTTCGGACACGAGTTCAGTGGGCGCGTCGCAGAGCACGGGCCGGACACCCGCAAGTCCTTAAGGACAGGAACGCCGGTTGTGGCCGTGCCGCTGCTGCGAAGCGGCGGCGACGTACACGGGATCGGGCTTTCGACCCACGCTCCCGGCGCCTATGCCGAGCAGCTCGTCGTCGAGGAGTCGCTCGCGATGGCGGTGCCCAACGGGCTCGCGCCCGACCTCGCGGCGCTGACCGAACCGATGGCCGTCGGGCTGCACGCCGTTCGTCGGGGCGAAGTCAAGAAGGGACAGTTGGCGGTCGTGATCGGCTGCGGTCCGGTGGGCCTCGCGGTCATCTGCATGCTCAAGGCAAGCGGAGTGCGCAATGTCATTGCCAGTGACTTCTCGGCCGGCGCAGGGCGCTGGCTGCCAGATGTGGAGCCGATGTCGTCATAGACCCCGCCAAGGACTCCCCGTTCGTCGGCTCGGCCAACTACGGGCACCTCACCGACGCGCCAAGCGTGCTCGAACTCGCGGTCGGCACGATGGAGAGGCTGCGGCGCCTGCCGGTTCCCTGGTCACCCCTCTGGCGGGCTGCCGAGGCCGTCGGCGCCGGGCCCGGAGCGCCGGTCGTCTTCGAGTGCGTCGGCGTTCCAGGCGTGATCGACCAGATCATCTCCAGCGCCCCGATCTGGTCCCGCGTGGTGGTCGTCGGCGTCTGTATGGGAAACGATCAGATCAGGCCGGCGATGGCGATCAACAAGGAGATCGACCTGCGATTCGTGCTCGGCTACACCCCGCTCGAGTTCCGCGACACGCTGCAGATGCTCGCCGGTGGCAAGGTCGACGCCTCGCCGCTGGTGACGGGAACTGTCGGGCTCCCGGGCGTGCCCAGCGCCTTCGACGCACTCGGCGATCCCGAGGCTCACGCAAAGATCCTGATCGACCCGCGCAGTGACGCAACCGCCTCCTGACGCTTGCGGCTCAGCGGCTGGCTAGGGCAATGACGATCCCCGACGTGGCCGCCGACAGGACGGCGGTGCGCAGTGGGATTTCTCCGCGCTTCCAGCTTGCCCAGAAAACGACCTGATCCACGGCCTGGATCGGGATCACGAGCTGCTGGGCTCCGGTGAGCCGGCGGCGACGGCTCCGCCGACGATCAGATTGCGCGCCGCGAAAAGGCGCCAGCCGAACTTGGCGCCGTCGGTCAACTCGTTCGGGTCCATTCCGACGACCCGGAAGACAAGCCGTGGTGCGACCACGAATGAGAGGCCGACGACGATCCCGATCGCCCCGAGAGCGCGGTCTGTTGTGCTGAGCGCGGCCGATCCGCTGACCTTTTGCTCCATCTAGCCCTCCCGCAGTGAGGCCAGCAGTCCTTTCCAGCGTTCGACGTCGCGATCGGGTGGCATGCTCAGCTGGATGCGAGTGCAGACGTCGCCGTAGCGGCGTTTGATCTCGGCGATCGCCTCCTCCGGCGCTGCCGATCACGGCGAAGGTCTCGACGACCTCGTCGGGGACGATCTCGGAGAGCTTGTCCCACTCACCGCGCTTGGTCATCGCCTTCAGCTCCTCCCCGAGGTCCCCCCAGCCGTGCAGGTCGAGCACCGGCTTGTAAGCCGGCGTCGAGCCGTAGAAGCCGATCTGGTTCTTGATGAATGCGACGCCCTCGGCGATCTCCTCCTCGGTGTCGCGGGCGACGATGAACGCCGGGGCGGTGATCTCGAAGCCCTCCCGGGTTCGGCCGGCCTTCTCGAAGCCCCTCTCGAGCGCGGGAAGAGTCGCCTCGCGCAGGTAGCGCTCGGTCGAGAAGCCGTGGCACGAGGATGCCGTCGGCCACCTCGCCGGCGGTCTCAGTCATCAGCGGGCCGACGGCGGCGAGCATCACCTTGGGGTTGCCGTGCGGGTTCGGGCCCGGGTTGAAGAAAGGCGCCATCAGAGTGTGCGTGTAGAACTCGCCCTCGAACTCGAGCGGCGCGCCGGTGCCCCAGGTGTCCCAGATCGCGCGGATCGCGAGGATGAACTCACGCATGCGCGCGGCGGGCTTCGACCAGGGCATCGAGTATCGGCGGGTGATGTGCGGCTTGATCTGCGAGCCGAGGCCGAGGATGAAGCGTCCCTCAGAAAGAGCCTGGACGTCGTTGGCCTGCAGCGCCACCGTCATCGGGTTGCGGGCGAAGGCGACCGCGATCCCGGTGCCGATCTCGATCTTGTCGGTCCGCTCGGCCGCGACGACACAACCGAGGAACGGATCGATCTGCGTCTCGACCGCGAACCACCCGTCGTAGCCGTCTGCCTCGGCCGCCTGGGCTGCCGCCGCGGCGTCGTTCACGGTCGAGGCATAGCCCCCGGCATCGATCTTCATACTCGCCCTCCGGTCGAACTCGGTCGGTTTTTGTTGGTCATCCGAACGACCAACCTATTCGCTGGACGGCCGAGGCGAAGCAGACCTCGGCGGCTATTTGCCCGTGACGGCTGCGTGAATCTCGTTCACCTGGGTCGCGATCTCCGGCACCTGCTTGAGCAGTGCCATTTCCTCCTGGAGCTCGGCGAGCAGCGTTCGCACTTCACCGAGCACGCCGGTCGCCTCGCTGAGGGTGCCCTGCGTCTCCGTCAGGGTTCCGTTCACGCTCACGAGCGCGCCGCTGACGTTGTTGAGCGCAGCGTCGACGCTGACCAGCTTCTCGTCGACACCGCTGAGCTTGTCGTCGACGCTGGCGAGGGTCTCGCTGACGGTGTTAAGCGTCACGTCGACCCGGCCGAGCGTCCTGTCGGCATCCGACAGCGTTCCATCGACCCGCTTGAGCACGTTGTTGACAGGATTGGGGATCAGGGGCATTGGTTCTCTCCTTTCAGCCCGGCCACCCTAACCCGAGAACGAGGGAGTCCGCTTTGTGGAGGAGCTGGGAGCGGGCGGGCTACCTACGGCGTGAGGACCCCGGGATCCATGCCGCAGCGCCCTGCTCCCGGTGCGCCCGGGTCGCGCGGCTGAGGTTGAGCAGGACATCCCCGGCCGGCGGCAATTGCTGAGCCGCAAGCCCAAGGCTAGGGCCCCGACCGGACGCTGCGGACAACGAGCCGAGAACGAAAAAGCAACCGGGGGCAACGATCCTGCAGCTTGCGCGTAGCCTGCGCACAAAGAAGCTTGTCTCGTCGCCTGTCGAGAGTGGTGGCCTCCTGGCTTCGGTGGCTTCCGTTCTCTCTCCCGGTCGCAGGAACGAAATTACACGAAGTTCAGGCCATTTCAAGAGGTCTGGACGAAAGACCGATCCAGGTTCCCGCAGTTTGCGGAATCAATGGGCCTCGGCGAACGGGCCTACTTGTCCAACAGGGCGGTGGCGGCGTCGGGCACGTAGTGATTCGTGTCTCGGGGAGGCCGTACGTAGCCGGTGTCGGACTGGCGTTTCGGCAGCTTGATCTTCTTGATGTCGATGTGCTCGTAAGGCACCTGGTTGACCAGATGGGTCATGCAGTTGATGCGGGCGTTGCGCTTGATGTCGGACTCGACGACCCACCACGGTGCCTCCGGAACATCGGTGTGCACGAACATCTCGTCCTTGGCTCGCGAGTAGTCGACCCAGCGCTTCTGTGACTCGAGGTCCATCGGGCTCAGCTTCCACTGCTTGAGCGGATCGTCGGTGCGCGACTTGAAGCGAGCCTCCTGCTCGGCGTCTGAGACCGAGAACCAGTACTTGAGGAGGATGATCCCGTCGTCGATCAGCATCCGCTCGAAGATCGGACACTGGTGCAGGAAGCGCCGATGCTCCTCCGGAGTGCAGAATCCCATCACGCGCTCGACGCCGGCCCGGTTGTACCAGGAGCGGTCGAACAGCACCATCTCCCCGGCGGCCGGAAGGTGAGCGATGTAGCGCTGGAAGTACCACTGGCCCTGCTCGCGCTCGGTCGGAGCCGGTAGTGCGACGATGCGGGCGATCCGCGGGCTCAGGTACTGGGTGATGCGCTTGATGACGCCACCCTTGCCGGCGGCGTCGCGACCTTCGAAGACGAGCGCAACCCGTGCCCCTTCCTTCTTGATCCACTCGGTCATCGCGACAAGTTCGGTCTGCAGCCGCAGCAGCTCTGCTTCGTAGAGCTGGCGCGGCAGCTTCTCCGGGGTCGGGGTCTTCGTTTGCTTTTTGGCCATCGGTTGACCCTATCCCGAACGCGCTGCAGGTGTGGTGGATTTGGAGGATTGCCCGCGATCGGCGAGAATCGCGAGTCGATGGCCGAGACCGAGGAGATCCCGGATGATTTCGAGTTCGACTACGACTGGGTCGTCGTCGGCTCTGGCTTCGGCGGCAGCGTCTCTGCGCTGCGGCTGACCGAGAAGGGCTACCGCGTCGGCGTGATCGAGGCGGGGCGGCGCTTCGAGGACGAGGACTTCGCCAAGTCGACCTGGAACTTCCGCCGCTACATCTTCATCCCGAAGCTGGGGATGCGGGGGATCCTGCGCATCTGGATCTTCAAGGACGTGGCGATCCTCGCCGGCGCGGGCGTGGGCGGCGGCAGCCTCGTCTACGCCAACACGCTCTACGTCCCCCCTGTCGACTTCTTCCGCTCCGACGTCTGGAGCGGGATTCAGGACTGGGAGGCGGCGCTGGCTCCGCACTACGCGGAGGCAAAGCGCATGCTCGGCGCGGTCGACGTTCCCTTCGAGACCGACGCCGATCACCTCTTCCGCGAGCTCGCCGCGGACCTCGGGGTCAGCGACAGCTACGCCCGGCCGACGGTCGGCGTCTTCTTCGGCGAGCCCGGAGAGACGGTTGCAGACCCATTCTTCGGCGGCGAGGGGCCCGACCGAGCCGGCTGCATTCGCTGCGGCGCCTGCATGGTCGGCTGCCGTCACAACGCCAAGAACACGTTGCTGAAGAACTACCTCTACTTCGCCGAGAAGCGCGGTGCCGAGATCATTCCGGACCGCAAGGTCGTCGACATTCGCCCGCTCGGAGCCGGGGATGGATCCGACGGCTACGAGATCAGCCACCGTCGCTCCGGCGCCTGGATACGTCGCAGGCAGACAAAGATCACGGCCAGGGGCGTCGTCATCGCAGCCGGTGCGGTCGGCTCCAACATCCTGCTGCGGACCTGTAAGGACGTCGGCGGTCTGCCGCAGCTCTCAGACCGGATCGGCGAGGTGGTGAGGACGAACAGCGAGGCACTGCTGGCGGTGACCGCCAAGCGCGACGAACACGACTTCGCCAACTCCGTCGCGATCACCTCGAGCATCTACCCCGACGAAGTCACCCACATCGAGAACGTCACCTATGGTCCCGCCGGCGACGCGATGGGCCTGCTGTTCACGATGCTGACCGAGGGCGGCACGCGTATCACGCGCCCCCTGAAGCTGGTCGGGCGAATCTTCGCCCACCCGATCCGCGCCGGGCGGCTGCTCTGGAAGCGGGGCTGGTCGCGCAAGACGATCATCCTGCTGGTCATGCAGACACTCCACAACCACCTGCGGCTGCGGCCGGTTCGTGTCAGCCCCAAGAAGATCGTTCTCCAGACCGAGCAGGACCCAGACAACCCGAATCCCACCTGGATCCCGGTCGCCAACGAATCCGCCGAGCTGCTGGCCGAGAAGATGGACGGGATCGCTCAGTCGACGCTGCCTGAAGCGGTCTTGAACACCCCCGCGACGGCGCACATCCTCGGCGGTGCCGTGATCGGCGCGGACGAGAGGGACGGCGTCGTCGACATGCGCCAGCGCGCCTTCGGCTACGAGAATCTGCTGGTCTGCGACGGCTCGGTGGTTCCGGCCAATCCGGGAGTCAACCCCAGCCTGACCATCACCGCACTCGCCGAACACGCGATGACCTACGTGCCGCCGCTCATGGACGCGCCCCGCGCGCCACTCGACAAGGAGGGCATAGCCTCGAAGCAGCAGCCCGGCGCCCAGCCCGCGGAGCACTCTGCGGGCGAGCCGGCAAAACCGCTGTGACCGACCTGATCCTCAGCCCCACTCAAACGGTGAGGGTCGGGTAGCTACTCGCCAGCGTCGTCCTGAGCCGGTGAGTACTCGACCGCACCCAGGTCGTCCGGATTGGCGATCAGGAAGGCGCCGCAGACGATGAAGGCGAAGAGGAACGCCAGCCCGCCGATGCGGGTGATCGTGCTTTCGAACGGAAACAGCAGGCCCGCACCAGCCAGGAAGCAGAGGACCGTGGCGATGCCGAGACGGGTTCGCAGCATCGTTACCGCCCGGCTCTCCGTCCCGATCCGGGATCCGTCTCGAAGCGCTTGTCGAGCGGCTCGAACGGCTGGTCGAGGCGGCCCTGGAGGACCAGGCGGTAGAGCAGTACCAGCGCCGGCACCAGCAGCGCCATCCCGGCGATGGTCGCGATCAGCAGCGCCGTCAGCGTCGCGTCCGACGCCGCTGCCTGCTCAATCGTGAGCGCTCCCGGAAGCAGTTCCGGCTCCTGGGCCAGGGCCCAGCCGATCGCGATGCAGGCGACCGCTCCCGCGGCGCTGGCGCGGGCGGGCCCGAAGCGGTCGGTCCAGACCAGACACAACGTGGCGGCCCCTGCGGCCCCGGACGCTATTACGGCGAGCAGGGCCGGCAGTTGGGTGAGGCCCTCGTAGAGCGTTTCGGCGTCCTCATGGAGCACGAAGAGGCCGCCGATCGCGAGGGCCCCAGCGACGATGCCCGACTCGAGAGCCCGTGTTCTGAAAGCGTTGACCATGTCGGAGAGGCCGGCGCGAACCGAGTCGCCGGCGAGGTAGACCGCGGCGAGGTAGGCGCCGGTGACGACGGCGAGCACACCGATCAGTATCGAGGTCGGGTTGAGCCAACTCGTGACCGGGTCGCCTACCGCGTTGCCGACCGGGACCCTGCCCGACGCGATGCCGCCGAGAACCGTGCCCAAGAAGAACGGCGTCAACACCGAGGAGATCGCGAAGGTCGCGCCCAGGGCCCGCGCGCCGGCCAGCGTCACGGCTTGGCCGCGAAGAGCGAAGGCTGCGCCGCGGCCGATGATCCCGAGGGCGGCGCCGAACAGCGGGATGTAGAGCGTTGACGCAATCGAGCCGAAGGCCTCCGGGAACGCGGTCCAGGTGATGACCAGCACGAAGATCAGCCAGACGTGATTGGTCTCCCAAACGGGCGCCATCGAGCGCGCGACCATTCCCCGCACCCTCGCTCCGCGATGGTCTCCGCCGGCGGTCAGGTCCCAGAACCCCGCTCCGAAGTCAGCCCCGGCAAGTACGGCGTAGGCCGTCAGGCCGACGACGATCAATGCTGCGAAAAGCTCCGGGAGCACTAGTGCGCCCCATCCTCAGGCTGCGATGCCAGGCGGCGCAGTAGCCAGACGATCGCCGCAGCCAGCGTCAGGTAGACGATCACCAGCGCGGCGTAGCCGATCTCGAGCCCGTCAGCCCCGGTGACGGCATCCTCGGTCTTCATGTGGCCGTAGACGATCCACGGCTGGCGGCCGACCTCCGTGGTGATCCAGCCGCAGATCAGCGCCACAACGGCGAGTGGGCCGGCGGCGATCAGGGCGCGGTAGAACCACTTCGAACCGGGCGGAGCGCGACGGCGCCACCATGTGTAGAGGAACCAGGCGGCCAGAGCGGCAAGGCCGGAGCCGATTCCCACCATCGTCAGGAATGAGTAGCGGACCACGTTGACCGGCGGTCGATCCTCGGCCGGCACGCTGTCGAGCCCGGTCACCGTTGCGTCGGGATCGTGGTAGGCGAGTATCGACAGCAGGTCGGGGATCTCGATCCCACCCACGTTCTCGTTGTCCTCCTCGTCGTAGTAGCCACCGAGGTGAAACGGAGCGCCCTTGGTTGTCTGGGGCAGTCCCTCGAACGAAGCGAGCTTGACCGGCTGCTTCACCGCGACCGTGCGCGCCGCCCAATCACCGACCAGCAGCTGCACCGGTGTCGCCAGCACGGCGAAGGCGAGCGGAATCACCAGGCCGATCCGGTGGTAGCGGTCGCGCCGGCCCTTCAGGTGAGCCCAGGCGTAGGCGCCGGCAACTGAGAACCCCACGACGATGTAGCCGGCCAGGTACATGTGAATGAACTCGTGCCAGAAAAAGCCGTTGAAGAGCGCCGCCCAGGGGTCGACGTTGGAGACGGCCCCGTTGACGTAGTCGAAGCCGGTCGGGTCGTTCATCCAGCCGTTGACCGCGATCACGAAGAGCGAGCCGGCGATCCCGGTGATCACGATCGGGATTCCGGATAGGAAATGAGCCCGCGGGGAGAGCTTGTCCCAGCCGTAGACATAGATCGTCAGGAAGATCGCCTCGAGGAAGAACGAGAAGCCCTCGAGACCGAAGGCGACGCCGAAGACCTCCCCGAACGTGGCCATGAAGTTGGGCCAGAGCAGGCCGAACTCGAACGAGAGGATCGTCCCGGTGACGACGCCGACGGCGAAGAGGATGATCATCACCTTCGACCAGCGCTTGGCGAGGGCCTTGTAGACGGGATCGCCGGTTCGCAGCCAGAGCCCCTCCGTAAACAGCACTATCGCCGGCAGCGCGATGCCGAAGCAGACGAGGGGAATGTGGAAGGCAAACGAGAGCGCCTGCATCTGCCTGGCGTCGAGAGCGTCCGGCTGCTCGGCGGTGCCGAGAGCGTCCGCCAGAAGGCCGAACGCGTCCGCGATGAAGCCGAGCTGAAGCATCGAATGCGAATGAACCGTACGCTTTGCGAGATGCGGCTGAGGGTCTGGAGGGTGAAGGCGCGCCGGCGAGGCGCGCAATTGTTGGGCGGCGCCTGCTGCCTGATCGTGCTCGCACCGCCGGTTCCGGCGAATGCCGCGGCGGCTACACCGAGGAACGGCGAGCTCGGAGCAACGATCAGCCGCACGACCTACGGCATCCCCCACATCCGGGCAAACGACATACAGAGCCTCGCCTTCGGCTTCGCCTACGCCTTCGCCGAAGACAACCTCTGCACGATCGCCGACTCCTACCTGACGGTCTCGGGCCGGCGCTCCCGCTACCTGGGACCCGACGCGACCTGGACGTTCGCCGGCAACGGCGTGACGCTCAAAAACCTCGTCTCCGACTTTTATTACACCAACCTCAACGAGTCCCGTGTGATCGAGAAGCTGATCCGGACACCTCCGCCGGGCGGCCCGATGCCGGCGGTCAAGCGGGGCGTGCGCGGATACGTCGCCGGCTACAACCAGTACCTGCGCGAGACCGGCGTCGACCGCCTCCCAGACGAACGCTGTCGCGGTGAAGAGTGGGTGAGGCCGATCAGGGAGATTGACGTCTACCGGCGCTTTTTCCAGCTCGGCGGCATGGCCAGCACCGGAGTAGCCATCCCAGGGATCGTCGGCGCCGCCCCAATCGTGGGCGGGGCGTCAGAAGCGACGGCGCGGGCGGCCCAGGCAGACGCGATCGAGGATGTCGAGAACGGCGCCATGGACAGCGCCTTCCCGCTCGAACTCGGCTCGAATGCCTACGGGTTGGGCAGCCAGGCAACCCGGACGGGCAGCGGCATGCTGCTCGGCAACCCCCACTTCCCCTGGGACGGGGCCGAGCGCCTCTACCAGGCCCACCTGACAATTCCCGGCGAAGTTGACGTTGCCGGGGGAGCTCTTTACGGGGTTCCCCTGATCAACATCGGCCACACCGACAACCTGGCCTGGTCACACACGGTGGCCACGGCCTGGCGGTTCACTCCATTCGAACTGACCCTCGCGCCCGGAGATCCCTTCAGCTACATCGTCGACGGTGAGACCGTACCGATGGACGAGAGCGAGGTCACGGTCAAGGCGCTCGCTGATTCAGGCAGGCTGGTCGACCGCAGCCACACCTTCTACAGCACGCGCTACGGCCCCATGTTCACCTCGCTTCTGGGCCTGCCGCTCTTCCCCTGGACCCCGCCGAAGGCGTTCGCGCTCGCCGACGTCAACGCGACGAACTTTCGCTACCTAAACCACTTCTACCTCACCAACAAGGCCCAGTCGGTCCGCGAGTACGACCGCATCGGCCGGCGTGTGCAGGGCATCCCTTGGGTCAACTCGATCGCTGCTGACAGCCGCGGGAACGCCTACTACTCGATGGACGGCTCGATTCCCAACGTCTCCGACGCCAAGGCCACCCAGTGCTCGGGGGTGCTGGGAGCCGTGACCTTCAGGGTTCTCGGCCTGCCCACTCTGGACGGTTCGCGCTCGGAGTGCGGCTGGGATGAGGATCCCTCCGCAGCCGCGCCCGGGTTGTTGCCGTCATCTGAGATCCCGCGGCTCGTCCGCCGCGACTACGTGACCAACGGCAACGACAGCCACTGGCTCGCCAACCCCGAGCATCCGCTCGAGGGTTACCCGAGAATCGTCGGCATCGAGGGTGCTCAGGTGACCCTGCGCACCCGGCTTGGCCTGATCCAGGTCCAGGAGCGGATCGCGGGGACCGACGGCCTGCCCGGCAGGCGCTTTTCGCTCAAGCAACTCACCCGGGTGGCGCTCGGAAACCGGCAGTACGCAGGCGAGCTCTGGCGCGACCAGCTTGTCGGCTTCTGCCGCTCGACGCCGGTGCTGGTTGGGATGGACGGACCGATGGCGACACCCCCAGAGGCCTGCGAGGCGCTGGCGAACTGGGACCTCCACGACGACCTCGATTCGAACGGCGCCGTGCTGTTCCGTCGCTTCGTCACGAGGATGTTCAGCCGCCTGCCGGCGCTGCCGAACGGAACCCAGGGCGCGACCCGGCTGGACGACGCTCTGATCTTCACCACGCCGTTTGATCGCTCTGATCCTGTCAACACCCCGAGCGGTCTCAACACCCTCAGTCCCTACGTGAGCGCCGGGCTTGCCGATGCGATCACCGACCTGCGCGAGGCGGGCATTCCGCTCGACGCACCGTTGCGGGGCTACCAGTACGAAGTGCGCGGCGGCAGGCGCATCCCGATCCATGGCGGGCCCGGCGGCCTCGGCGTCTTCAACGCGATCTCGGCCCAGTGGCGACCCGGCGAGGGCGGCTACACCAACATCGCGCATGGCACGAGCTTCATCACGGCCGTCGCCTTCACACCCGAGGAGCGCTGTCCCGCGGAAGCCCGCACGTTCGTCACGTACGGGCAGTCCGAGAACCAGGATTCGCCACACGCGGCCGACTACTCGCGAGCATTCTCGCGAAAGGACTGGAACGAGGTCCCCTATTGCCGCTGGCAGATCCGGGGCAATCCGAATCTCGACGTGACCAGGGTCAGCTCCGCCTCGCCGGCCCGCTGAGCGCGAGCCGTCATCTTCCGCGGCGCCAGCTTTCTACCATCACTCAGACCATGCGTGTAGACGAAGCTCTTGCGACCCGTAGCGAACCCTGCTTCTCATTCGAGTTCTTCCCGCCGAAGACCGAGGATGGGGCCGCGAACCTCTTCGAGGCTGTCGAGGCGCTGGCCAAGCTCGATCCGGCGTACGTCTCGATGACTTACGGCGCCGGCGGCGCCACGCGCGAGGGCACCATCGAGTTCTCGACGCGGATGCAGAATGAGCGCGGCCAGGAGACGATGATGCACCTCAGCTGCGTCGGTGAGACTCGAGCCGGCCTCGAGTCGATTCTTCGGCGCGTCGAAGCGGCCGGGATCTCGAACGTGCTTGCGCTGCGCGGCGATCCTCCTGTGGGCGACACCGAATTCGTGCGACCCGACGGCGGCCTTTCGTCGGCCGCCGAGCTTGTCGCCTTCATCGCCGAGCGCTTCCCGTCGCTGGCGCTCGGGGGGTCCTGCTTCCCGGAGGTCCACCCGGAGGCTGAGAGCATGGAGGCCGACCTCGCCTACCTGAAGACAAAGGTCGACGCCGGCGTCAGCTTCCTGATCACGCAGCTCTTCTTCGACAACGAAGTCTTTTTCGAGTGGCAGGCGGAGGCCAGGAGGGCCGGTATAAGCGTGCCGATCATTCCAGGGATCGTCCCGATTCTCAGCCTCGCCCAGGCTCGCCGTTTCTGCTCAAACTGCGATGCGACCCTCCCGCAAGCGATCGTCGAGCAGCTCGAGGTGCTCGACGGTGACGAGGAGGCGGAGCGTGAGTTCGGGATCGCCTACGCGACCAGGCAGTGCGAGGAACTGCTTGCCGCCGGAGCCCCGGGCATCCACTTCTACACGGTCAACAGGGCGACCGCGACCAGGGCCGTCCTCGGCGCGCTGCGAGTCGCCAAGCCCTGGCTGCGAGCCAAGTCCGAGCCGGTCAGCATCTGACCATCCGACCGGCCCAGATCCTTAGACTCGGGGTCATGCCGTCCTTTAAACACGAGGGTCATCGCCTCCACTACACCGAGCACGGAGCGGGCGACGACCTGATCGTTCTCATCCACGGGCTGCTGATGAGCGGTCATCTCTACGACCGGCTCGGGCCCGAGCTCGCCGCCAGAGGCAACCGCGTCATCTGCCTTGATCTGCTCGGCCACGGCGAGTCCGAGTGCCCCAAGGACCTTCCGTACTACTCAACCTCGGCCTTCGCCGACCAGGTCGAGACCCTGCTCGACCACCTCGGCGTTGACCAGGCCGTCGTCGGCGGCACATCGCTCGGAGCAAACGTCGGCCTCGAGTTTGCGGTCCGCCATCCCGAGCGCGTTCGCGGGCTCTTCATCGAGATGCCCGTGCTCGACAATGCGCTCGTCGCGGCGGCGATGATCTTCGCCCCGATCATGGTTGGCCTGCGGTTCGGAGCGCCGGTCCTGCGCGGGCTGACCAGCGTCGTCCGTCGCGTGCCGCGCTCCATTCACCTGGTCGACCTCGCGCTCGACTGGGCCCGGCGCGACCCAGAGGATTCGCTGACTGTGCTGCAGGGTCTGTTCCTCGGCCGTACCTGTCCCCCGCACTGGGAGCGCGAAAAGATCGCCGCCCCGGCCCTGATCATCGGTCACCACGCCGACCCGCTGCACCCGTTTTCGGACTCGGGCATGCTGATCCGCGAGATGCCGGGCGCCAGGCTGGTCGAAGCCGATTCGATTCTCGAGTGGCGCTTCAACCCAGGACGCCTCAACGACGAGCTCGGCGACTTCCTCAACGAGGTCTGGGATTCCCCACCAGCTGATGCAGCGCAGGAGGCTCCGGGGAGCGCCAGTGGCGAGCGCGTGCGTGCCGTCGCAGAGAACTGACGGCCGACTAGTCTTTCCCGCGTGAGCTCCCGTTTTCGCGCCATCCCCGCAACCGCGCTGGCCGCGCTGACGCTGGGCGTCGCGGCCTGCGGCGACGACGGCGAGGGGCCGACCACGAACACAACGACCGCCGCGACATCTTCGTTCGAGCAGAACCGGGCGGACCGCGAGGCCGCCCATATCGACCCCAACTCAGGCGACTACGACGGCCTCGAGCCGGACACTCGAGGCGGTGGTTCTTACGACGCCGGGCTCGTCGGGGAGCTCAGCGACCACGCTGAAGCTGCCGGGTGCGAACTTCAGCTCGGCCTCGAGGACGAGGGCAAGGGGTTGACTGTGGAGGAATTGCACATCAGCCCCGCGGCAGAACCCCCGGAGTACGCAACAAACCCCCCGACCTCCGGCATTCACTCCGAGGTCCCGACAGCCGATGGCGCCTACCTCGGCACGCCCCCGCCCGCGGGGGTCCTGCACTCGCTCGAGCACGGGCGGGTTGCAATCCAGTACTCGCCGGATCTCCCAAAGAGGGACCAAATCGCGTTGCGCGCGATGTACGAGTTCGAACCAGAGGGCACGCTGCTCTTCCCCAACCCCGAGATGCCTTACGAGCTGGCGGCCACAGCCTGGACCAACCTGATCGGCTGCCCGAAGTTCTCGAGCCAGGCGGTGCTTGCGATTGCGGCCTTCCGAGCCAAGTTCATCGGCAAGGGCCCCGAGGACATCCCTCTTTAGGCAGCGCTCAATCCGCTCGCTCTAAGCTCACCGCTCGATGGCCACCAAGAAGCAGGAAAAGGAAACTCGGCGCCTTGCGCGCATCCAGGCAGAGAAGCGCGAAGCCCGCGAACAGCGCCGGCGGCTTATTCTCGGCTACGCGGTGGCCGGTGTGCTCGGCGCGATCGTGCTCGGTGCCGTCGTCTACCTGATCGTCCGCGGCGACGAAGGCGGGCCGAAGATCGAGGCCGGCGACGTGCCGGAGGCGGCGCATGTCGACCTCAACAGCGGCACGCCACCCGAGGATTTGGGCTTTGACGACCGTGAAGGCACGGCGCCGCCGGCGATCGCCCTCGGTGATCTCGAAGACGCCGCCAAGGAGGCGGACTGCGAGCTGAACCTGGGCCAGGAGGACGAGGGCAACACCCACCTCAAGCCCAATGACGACCCGCCCGACTACAAGGCGGATCCGCCGACCTCGGGCGATCACATCGTGCCGCCGCTGCAGGCCGCCGACGGCGCCTACATCGACTCCGTCGAGCCGAGGTTCTTCATCCACTCGTTCGAGCACGGCCGCATCGGCATCCTCTACAACCCCGACCTTCCTGAGCAGGACCAGCTCGCACTCAAGGGCCTATTTGACGAGGACCCGAACGGGATGCTGCTGTTCCCCTACCCCGACATGAAGTACGACGTCGCGGTGGCTGCCTGGACGAACTCCGCGACCTGCAAGAAGTTCAACGAAGGCGTCTTCGACGTGATCCGGGACTTCCGCGATACTTACCGCGGCCAGGGCCCAGAGCAAGTTCCGCTCTAGCCTGCGTCAGGGCAGCCAGGGCTGACGCCAGGAGGCGTGGCCGCGAAGCAGCTGCACGGCCGTTTCCGGGCCCCAGCTCCCCTGTGCGTAACGTTCCACCGACGGGGGTGCGTCGAGCAGGGGCTGGACGATCCGCCAGGTCTCTTCGATCGCCGCTTCGTCCGGGAAGAGCTCGGCGTCACCGATCAGCGCGTCGCGCAGCAGGCGCTCATATGGCTCGGGTTCGGCTCCTTCCTGCTCTTCGAAGAGCAAGTCCAGGTGGACGGGCTCGAGCGTGGCGGCACCCGGCTTCTTTGTCTCGAGTCGGAGCTGAGCGCCCGGTTCGGGCTTTACGCGCAGCACGAACTCGTTGCGGTCGGGGAGCACGCCCCCGCCGATGCCAAGCCGGGGCGGCCGTTTGAACAGCACGCGAACCTCCGTCGTCTTCACCGGCAGGGACTTGCCGGCACGGACAAAGAACGGCACTCCCGACCAGCGCCACGTATCGATCTCCAGGCGCACTGCGCAGAAGGTCTCCGTGGCCGAATCCGGTGCGACTCCGTCGACGTCGAGATAACCCTCGTACTGGCCGCGCACATAGCGGGCCGGATCCGCAGGCGGCATCGCCTTGAACACCTCAGCCTTGCGGTCCCTGACGGGCGTGGTGTCGTCGGGTCCGCCGGAGGGTGGCTCCATCGCTACCAGCGCCAGCACCTGCAGCAGATGGTTCTGGACGACATCGCGCAAGGTGCCGACGGGGTCGTAGAAGCTGCCCCGGTCCTCGACGCCGAAGTCCTCGGCCATGGTTATCTGCACGCAATCGACGAACCCGCGGTTCCAAACCGGCTCGAGGATCGCGTTTGCGAACCGCAGGTAGGAGATGTCCATCACCGGCTCCTTGCCGAGGTAATGGTCGATCCGCATGATCTGCGTCTCGTCGAGGACGGCATGCAGCTCATCGTTGAGCGCCTTGGCCGAGGCGAGGTCGTGGCCGAACGGCTTCTCGATCACAACCCTGGCGTTCTCGGTCAGACCCGCGGCGCCGAGCCGGCGGACGACCTCCGCGAACAGCGAGGGCGGGATCTCCAAATAGAAGACGACGTTGCCGCTCGACTCGAGCGCATCGCCGAGGCGTGCATAGGTCTCGTCTTCGGTGTAGTTGCCGCTGACGTAGCTGAGCCGCTGCTGCAGAGCCGCCAGAACCGGCTCGTCGACGTCGGAGACCGTCTCTGCAATCGCCGCGGCGGCGCGCTTGCGCAGCTCTTCGTTATCCCACTCATCGAGTGCGACGCCGACGACGCGGCACTCGAGGTCGCCTCGAGCCTCGAGGTTGTACAGCGCCTGAAAGGTCATCTTCCTGGCGAGGTCGCCGGAGATTCCGAAGATGACGAGGGTGTCTGCACTTGCGGTCAGGACGCGCAGACTAGAGAAGCGGGACTCTCGGCAGGTGAGATGGGATAATCCCGCCATGGGAGTGGTTGGCGCCGGCGACGACGCGATCGTCTGGCGCTGCCACGGGAGTGGGCCGCCGCTGCTGCTGATCAACGGTTACGCCGCCGGCAGGGACGACTGGGATCCGGCGTTTTTGGAAGCGCTCGCGGCCAGCCGCACGGTCATCTGCCCCGACAATCGCGGGGTTGGGGACTCCGGCCCGGGTTCGGGAAAACCGTCCATCGAGGCGATGGCCGCAGACGCGGTTCGGGTGCTGGATGCACTCGAACTGAACTCCACCGCGGTCTCGGGCTGGTCGATGGGCGGGTACATCGCGCAGGAGCTGGCGCGGGCGGCGCCGGATCGGGTGCAGGCTCTGGTCTTGATCGCGACTGATCCCGGCGGACCTCGAGCGGTCCGCCGAACACCCGACACCCAGTCAGCGCTGACCGACCACAGCGGCACGCCGCGCGAAGCCGCCTCGCGCCTGATCGGCCTGCTGTTCCCACCCGCGTTCGCGCGAGAGGTCGACGATGCGGCCGGCGAGATCGTTGCCGCCAGGCTCGCCGCGATCCCGGAGCAGACACTGCTCGCGCAGGAGTCCGCAATGGCGAGCTGGCTCGCCGGGCCCGATCGCGGCCCCGGCGTCGGCATCCCGGCCATGGTGGTCTGCGGAACCGAGGACGTGGTGATCCCCCCTGAGAACTCGGCGCTGTTGGCGGCCCGTGCGGACGGAACGTTCCTCCTGCGGATGCAGGGCGGTGGCCACGCTCTGATGGCTCAGGAGCCGCAGCGGCTGGCCCAAATGATCTGCGGCTTTCTGGGCGGCTGATCGCCGCCGGCCGGCGAAACAGCGTCCAGCACGCCCGTCCTAACGCCGACGCGGCTCATTGGCTAGTGTCCGGCCCATGCAGCTGGGCATGGTGGGACTGGGACGGATGGGCGCGAACATCGTTCGCCGCCTGATGCGCGACGGACACGAGTGTGTCGTCTACGACGTCAACCCGGACGCGGTCACGGCGCTCGCCGAAGAGGGAGCCACGGGAGCCGACTCGCTCGAGGACTTCGCCGCCAAGCTGGCCAAGCCCCGCGCGGCCTGGGTGATGGTCCCGGCCGGCGAGATCACCGAAAGCACCGTCGCGGACCTCGCCTCGCATCTCGAAAGCGGCGACGCGATCATCGACGGTGGCAACTCCTACTACCGCGACGACATCCGCCGCGCTGAGGAGGTCGGGCGAGCGCGGCATCGACTACATCGACTGTCGGCACCAGCGGCGGCGTCTTCGGACTCGACCGCGGTTACTGCCTGATGATCGGCGGCCCTGACGAGGCGGTCCAGCGGCTCGACCCGATCTTCGCCACGATCGCCCCGGGCGTCGACGCGCGCCGAGCGCACTCCCGGGCGCAGCGGCGATCCCACGACGGCCGAGAACGGCTACCTGCACTGCGGCCCCAACGGCGCGGGCCACTTCGTGAAGATGGTCCACAACGGGATCGAGTACGGCGTCATGGCCGCCTACGCCGAGGGGCTCAACATCCTCAAGAACGCCGACGCCGGCAAGCACAGCCGCGAAGCCGACGCCGAAACTGCGCCGCTCGACCATCCCCAGTTCTACCAGTACGAACTGGACATCCCCGAGGTGGCCGAGCTCTGGCGCCGCGGCAGCGTCGTCGGCTCCTGGCTGCTCGACCTGACCGCCTCGGCCCTGCAGGAGTCACCGGATCTCGCCGAGTTCAGCGGCCGTGTCTCCGACTCCGGCGAGGGACGCTGGACCTCGATCGCCGCGATTGACGAGGGGGTACCCAGTCCGGTACTGACCTCCGCGCTCTACTCCCGCTTCGCCTCGCGAAACCTCGACGACTTCGCCAACAAGGTCCTGTCCGCGATGCGCAAGCAGTTCGGCGGCCACGACGAGAAGAAGGATTGAGCAACGCCCCAGCGATCGTCGCCAAGGGACTGACGAAGTCCTTCGGCGATGTCAAGGCGCTTGCCGGGGTAGATCTGGAGGTTGCGGCGGGCACCGTCCTCGGCCTGCTGGGACCAAACGGGGCCGGCAAGACGACGATGGTGCGGATCCTGGCGACGCTGCTGACGCCGGATTCGGGCGGCGCCAGCGTAGCCGGCTGTGACCTGGCGAGCGAGGCGGAGCAGCTGCGGGCGAGGATTGGCCTGGCGGGCCAGTACGCCGCGGTCGACGAGAACCTGACCGGATTCGAGAACCTGGAGATGGTCGGCCGCCTCTATCACCTGGGGAAGGCCCCATCCCGCGAGCGCGCCGGCCAGCTGCTCGAGCGCTTCGATCTCGCGGCCGCAGGGCACCGGGTGGTCAAGACCTACTCCGGAGGGATGCGGCGCCGGCTCGACCTCGCCGCCGCCCTGGTGGCGCGACCGCCGGTGATCTTCCTCGACGAACCGACCACCGGCCTCGATCCGCGCAGCCGTCTCGCCCTCTGGGAGACCATCGAGGCGCAGGTTCGCCGCGGCGCCACGGTGCTGCTGACAACCCAGTACCTCGACGAGGCCGACCGTCTTGCCGACCGCATCGCCGTGATCGACCAGGGCAGGGTGATCGCCGAGGGAACTTCGGACGAGCTCAAGGACCAGTCCGGCGGTGAGCGGCTCGAGGTTCAGCTGGCCGAGGGGGCGAATCCCAGTCAGGCCGCGGCGGCCCTGGCCCCGATGCTGGGAGAGGAGGGCTGCCAGACGGCAGAGCACTCGATCTCCCTGCCCGTCAGCGGTCGCCGGCGCGTCGTTGTGGAGGCGGTGCGTCTGCTCGACGCCGCGGGTGTCGAGGTGGAGGACGTCTCGATCCGGCGACCGACGCTGGATGACGTCTTTCTCTCGCTGACTGGCCACGCCGCCGAGACGGAGGACGAGCTTCCCGAGGAGACAGCCGAGTGAGCAAGGTCAAGATGACGGTCGCCGATACCTGGGTGATCACTCGCCGCAACCTGCTGCGGATCCGCAACGCGCCCGACCTGCTGATCGGATTCACCGTGCAGCCGGTGATGTTCGTGCTGCTCTTCGTCTACGTGTTCGGCGGCGCCATCCAGACGCCGGGCTACGACTACGTCGACTTCCTGATGCCGGGCATCATCACCCAGACGATCGCCTTCGGCGGCTTCCTCACAGCGGTCGGGTTGAACGAAGACCTCAGCAAAGGCCTGATTGACCGCTTCCGCTCGCTGCCGATGGCGCGGCCGGCCGTGCTGGCGGGCCGAACGCTCGCCGACATCGGCATGAACACGCTCGCCGTCGTGCTGATGGTGGCCGTCGGGACGTTGGTCGGCTTCCGCTTCTCGACCGGCGTTCCGGAAGTGGCGCTCGGCATCGTCTTGCTGCTCTTGTTCGGCTTCGCCTTCTCGTGGATCTTCGCGATCCTGGGCCTTGGCGCCTCCAGCCCCGAATCGGCTGGTTCGGTCGGCTTCATCCTCGTCTTTCCGCTTACCTTCCTCTCGTCGGCCTTCGTGCCGGTGGACTCGATGCCGGGAGCAATTCAGGCATTCGCCGAGATCAACCCGTTCACCATGGTCGTCGACGCCGTGCGCGCACTCTTCATCGGCTCGCCGGCGGGCAACTCGATCTGGGGCGCCTTCGTCTGGTCAATCGGGCTGATCCTGGTGTTTGCGCCGCTGGCGGTGCGGCGTTATCAACGGATCGCCGGTCGCTGACCCGCATCGGGCGCTCAGCGATAATGAATGCATCGAGGGTCCGATCAATCCGATCCTGAACTCAGTCGCGAGGCCTTTGGCGCGCCTCGGAGCGGCTGCACAGAATGCGCTCGAGGTGGCGCGCTTCGGCGGCCTCGAGACAGACGAGGAGCCCTCTCCCTACGACGTCATCGTCGAGCGCCCCGTCTACAGGCTGAGGCGCTACTTCACCGACATCGACGCCACAGACCGGCCGCCGCTGCTGCTGGTCCCGCCGTTAATGCTCGCCGCCGATGTCTACGACGTCTCCCCCTCCGCGTCCGCGGTCGGCATCCTCCACAGCCACGGCGCCGACCCCTGGGTGGTCGACTTCGGCTCGCCCGAACACGAAGAGGGCGGCCTCCAGCGCACCCTGACCGACCATGTCCTGGCGGTCAACGACGCGATCGACCGGGTACGCAGGACCACCGGCCGCGACATCCACATCGGGGGCTATTCGCAGGGCGGGATGTTCTGCTACCAGGTGGCGGCCTACCGCCAGAGCGAAGGAATCACCAGCGCGATCACCTTCGGCAGCCCGGTCGATACGAGCGGCGCGATGCCGTTCGGAATCCCCGAACAGTTTGCGGCTGGGATGGCGGACGTACTCACCGGGGTCCTCAACCGGGCCTCGCCCCCGGCCTGGATGGTGCGCCAGGGCTTCCGCATGCTCGACCCGGTCAAGTCGCTTCGCCAGCGCATCGACTTCGTGCGCCAGCTCCACAACCGCGAGGCACTCCTGCCTCGCGAGCGCCAGCGCCGCTTCCTGCAGGCCGACGGTTGGGTCGCCTATCCGGGCCCGGCGGCGGCCGAGCTCATGCAGCAGTTCATCGTCCACAACCGCATGCTCTCCGGCGGCTTCGTGATCGAGGGCCGTTCGGTGACACTCGCCGACATCACCTGCCCGGTGCTCTGCTTCGTCGGCGAGGTCGACGAAATCGCGCCGGCCCAGATGGTTCGGGCGATCACGCAGGCCGCGCCGCGAGCACGGATCTATGAACGCTCGCTGCGAGCGGGTCACTTCGGCCTCGTCGTCGGGTCGGCGGCGAACGAGACGACCTGGCCGGTCGTCGCCGATTGGCTTGAGTGGGTGGACGGCGGAGCCGACGGTCCGCTTCCCGACGCGGTCGTTCCTGCAGCCGACCCTGACTCGGTCGAGCGCCCGGCGCCGTCGCTCACCGATCGCGTCGGGCACGGCCTCGGGCTCGCCGGTGGCGTCGGGTTCGGGTTTGCCCGATCCGGAGCAAGGACGGCAGCCCGGACCGTGTCGGCCGTCCGCCAGCTCTCGGGCGAGGCGATGGACCAGCTGCCGCGCTTGGCCCGGCTCGACAACGTGCGGCCGACGACGCGGGTCTCGCTGGGTCTGCTGATGGATGAGCAAGCGTCGCGATCGCCGAACCGGACCTTCTTCCTGTTCGAGGACCGGGCCTACTCGCAGGCAGCCGTCAAAGAGCGCATCGACAACGTGGTGCGCGGGCTGATCGAGACGGGTGTGCGCCAGGGCGAGCGCGTCGGCGTGCTGATGGGCCCGCGGCCGAGCGGCTGGTCTGTGGTCTCTGCTCTGAGCCGCCTGGGCGCCGTGGCCGTACTGATGCGACCCGACGGCGAAATCGGACGCGAGGCGGAACTGGGCGAGGTCAGCCGCGTCGTCGCCGACCCCGAGCTCGGTCCGCTTGCACAGGCCGAGACCGGCCTCCCGGTCTACGTGCTCGGCGGCGGCGGCGAGGAGCGAAGCTCGAGTCTGGTCTGATCGACATGGAGCGGATCGATCCCGATCAGGTGCGGCTGCCCGCCTGGTACCTGCCCAACCCCGGCCGGGCCCGCGACCTCGCCTTCATCCTCTTCACGGGCGGCGGCGAAGGCCTGCGGGCCAGCCGAATCACCAACGGCCGCTGGGCGATCTCGGCCTTCGGTACCGCCTCGGCGGCCGCGCTGACCGAATCTGACACCGTCTACAGCCTGACGCCGATCTACCACGCCTCGGGGCTGCTGATGAGCGTCGGCGGCGCCGTCGCGAGCGGGGCGCGCATCGCCCTCGCGCTCGAACTTCGACCCCGCGACCTTCTGGGATGAGGTGCGCCGCTACGGCGTCACCGTCGCCTCCTACACCTGGACGATGCTCCACGACCTCGCCGAGGCCCCGTCCGATCCCCGGCGAGCGCCACCACCCGATCAGGATCTTCATGGGCTCGGGAATGCCGCGAGGTCTTTGGCGGCGGATCTCCGAGCGCTTCTCGCCCGCCCGGGTGCTCGAGTTCTACGCCTCCACCGAGGCGGATACCGTGCTCGTCAACCTGGCCGGCACCAAGCCGGGGTCGATGGGCAAGCCGCTGCCGGGCAGCTCTGAGGTGCGCATCGCCGAGTACTCACCGCAGCAGCGCCGCCTGGCCGAGAACCCGAACGGGTTCGTTCGCGCCTGCGCTCCTGGTGAGGTCGGGATGCTGCTCTCCAAGGTCCGCCCCGACCTGGTCACAACCAGCGCCGATCCCACTGCGCGGGCGTCTTCAGTCCCGACGACGCCTGGCTCGCGACCGGCGACCTCTTCCGCGAGGACGAGGACGGCGACTTCTGGCTCGTCGGCAGCGCCGTCGGCGCTGATCCGCACGGCGCGGGAATGGTCGCACCGCGGCCGATCGAGAACGCGCTCTAGCGACATCGACTCAGTCGACCTCGCCGTCGCCTACGGCGTCCCCGACCCCGACGGAGAGCACGAACTGGCGCTGGCGGCGGTGACATTGCGCGGTCACGGGAGCTCGAGGCCGAGCAGCTGACCGAGGCCCTGGCCCGGCTCGAACCTGACAAGCGGCCGCGCTTCGTCAGGGTCGTCGACGAGATCCCGGTGACGACCTGGTACCGCCCGATCTCCCGCGAGCTTCGCGAGGCCGGTGTTCCTGAGTCGGGCCCTGGTGTCTGGAAGCTTCGCGAGGACGGGGAGTACGCCGTGGCTCGTCTTGAGGATTCCGACTCGCGCCCTTAATGCCGGACGGCTGCGCTGGCGAACGCGGCCTCTTCAGACCGCGCGGCGCTCCACCCGGCCGTCGATGCCGATCAGCACCTCGCTGACCATCGACGCCGGGAAGAAGCCCGTGGTCGACGACGCCGGGGGTGCCCGAGAGCCGGGCGGCAGGTTGCGGCCGGGTCGCCCACCTCCCCGAGGTAGTCAGCGATCACACCGCCGTCGGGGCTACGCGGCACGTCGCGCAGTTCGACCCGGCCCGCGACCCGGACCAGTTCGGTGAGCGTCGCGGCCAGGCCGAAGGCGCTGAGTTCCAACGGGAGCGGCGCCGTCAGCCGCTCGACTGTCTTCGACGAGTCGGCGATCACGACGAACCGGCCAGCGGCCATCGCCACGATCTTCTCCCGGGTGTGCGCGGCTCCACCTCCCTTGATCAGCCAGCCATCCGGTGCAATCTGATCGGCGCCGTCGATGGCGATATCGAGCCTGTCGAGCGATTCGAATGGCTCGACGGGGATGCCGAGCTCGCGCGCCTGGTCCTCGGTCGCAACCGAGGTGGAAACGCAGCGAATGTCGGCTAGCCCCGGGCGGCGAGTGCCGGCAACAGGTGGGCGACCGTGGAACCGGTTCCCAGCCCGACGGTCATCCCGTCCTCGACGAGCTCCGCGGCCGCCTCCGCCGCGAGTCGCTTCTCGTCGTCGGCGCTCACGCTTTGCCGAGGTGGTCGAGCACGGCGCGAGTCTATTTCTTCACTCCCCGGGAACGGGTCGGCGGCGGCGGCTGGATACCATCGCGAGCAATGGCGGATCATGCCCAGCCGCAGGGCGACATCGACACCCTCTGCATCAACACCATCCGGACGCTGTCGATCGACGCCATCCAGAAGGCGAACTCGGGGCACCCCGGAACGCCGATGGCGCTCGCGCCCGTCGCCTACACGCTCTGGCAGCGCTTCCTGCGCTTCGATCCAGCCGACCCGATCTGGCCGAACCGTGACCGCTTCGTGCTCTCGGCGGGCCATGCATCGATGCTGCTCTACGCGATGCTGCACCTGACCAGGTCCAGGCCGTCGACCCCGACTACGAGACGGTCGGCGAGCCGTCTGTCTCGCTCGACGACATCAAGAGCTTCCGCCAGCTCGGCTCGCGGGCCGCCGGGCACCCCGAGTACCGCTGGACCTCGGGCGTCGAGACCACGACCGGGCCGCTCGGTCAGGGCGTCGCCACCTCGGTCGGCATGGCAGTCGCCTCGAAGTGGATGGGCGCGCGCTTCAACCGCGACGATCAGACGCTGTTCGACTTCGACGTCTACGCGGTCGCGGGTGACGGCTGCCTGATGGAGGGAGTCTCCAACGAAGCGGCCTCGTTCGCCGGCCACCAGCGGCTCGACAACCTCTGCTGGATCTACGACAACAACCACATCACGATCGACGGCCACACGGAGATCGCCTACGAGGACGACGTCTCCGCGCGCTTCGCCGGTACGGCTGGAACGTGACCCGCGTCGGCGACGCCAACGACCTCGGGCTGCTGACCCGCGCCTTCGAGACCTTCCGCAACGAGACCGGGCGACCGACGCTGATCATCGTCGACAGCCACATCGGCTACGGGTCGCCGCACAAGGTCGACACACCGTCCGTCCACGGCGAGCCTCTCGGCGAGGACGAGGTCCGGGCCACCAAGCGCGCCTACGGCTGGCCCGACGACGCTGAGTTCCTGGTGCCCGACGGCGTCTACGACCACTTCGCCGCCGGCATCGGCGAGCGCGGGGCAAAGCTCAGTTCCGAGTGGGATGGCCTGCTCTCCACCGCCGACCCATCGGTGGCCGATGAGATCTCGACGATGCAACGCCGCGAGCTTCCCGAAGGCTGGGACTCCACGATTCCGACCTTCACAACCGACGACGGGCCGATGGCGACACGCAAGGCGTCCAGCAAGGTGCAGAATGCGGTCGCCGAGCGGATCCCCTGGATGGTCAGTGGCTCAGCCGACCTCACGGATTCGACCTCGGTCCGTCTGAGCTTCGACGGAGTCACCGACTTCGAGCCGGACGACCGCGGCGGTCGTCAGTTCCACTACGGCGTCCGCGAGCACGAGGCGGCCGCGATCTCCAACGGCCTCTCGCTGTCGAAGCTGCGGCCGGCCTGGTCGACCTATCTCGTCTTCTCCGACTACGCCCGTCCCGCGATCCGGCTCTCGGCGCTGATGGAGCTGCCGGTGATCCACATCTTCACCCACGATTCGATCGGCCTCGGCGAGGACGGCCCCACCCACCAGCCCGTCGAGCACCTCGCCTCGCTGCGCGCGATCCCGGGCCTCAACGTGATCCGGCCCTGTGACGCCAACGAGGTCGTCGAGGCCTGGCGGGTCGCGGTCGACCGCCATCACGAGCCGGTGGCGCTCGTGCTGACCCGCCAGAACGTGCCGATCGTCGATCGCGACCGTTACGCCTCAGCCGAGGGCCTGCGCCGCGGCGGCTACGTGCTCGCCGATGCCGACGGTGGTGACCCCCAGGTGATTCTGATCGCCACCGGCAGCGAGGTCGCGCTCGCTGTCGAGGCCCATGAGGCGCTGGCCGCAGACGGCGTCCGCAGCCGCGTGGTCAGCCTGCCCTCCTGGCAGCTGTTCGACCAGCAGGACGACGACTACCGCGAAAGCGTGCTCGCCCGCGGCGTGACAGCCAGGATCTCGATCGAGGAGGCCTCGACGCTCGGCTGGGACCGCTACGTCGGACCGGGCGGGAAAATGATCGGGATGCACACCTTCGGGTCCTCAGCCCCCCTCAAGGACGTTCAGAGCAAGTATGGATTCACGCCGGAGCGCGTAGTCGAAACAGCCAAGGAGTTGATCGCATGAAGCCGACGCAGCAGCTGCACGACCTCGGACAGAGCCTCTGGGTGGACAACATCACCCGCACGATGCTCGACGACGGCACGCTCGCGGGCTACATCGACGAGCTCTCGCTGACAGGCAGACCTCGAACCCGACGATCTTCGACAACGCGATCAGCTCCGGCGACACCTACGACGAGCAGATCTCCGAGCTGCAGGCCGAGGGCCTCGCCGGCGAAGAGCTCTTCTTCGAGATCGCCCTCACCGACATCAACCGCGCCGCCAAGCTGTTCGCGGCGGTCAACGAACGCACCGACGGTGTCGACGGGCGCGTCTCGCTCAAGGTCTCGCCGCTGCTCGCCGACGACGCCGACGCGACGATCCAGCAGGCCGCCGACCTCTACGGCCGAGCCGAGCCGAACGTCTTCATCAAGATCCCGGGCACCAAGGCGGGTCACAGGGCGATCGAGGAGACGATCTTTGCCGGCATCCCCGTCAACGTGACGCTGCTGTTTGACACCGAGCACTTCCTCGGCTCCAGCGAGGCCTACGCGCGCGGCATCGAGCGGCGCATCGAGGCTGGACTGAATCCGCGGTGGCGTCGGTCGGCTCGCTGTTCATGAGCCGCTGGGACGTCGCCGCCAACAAGGAGGTTCCCTACGAGCTCCACAACCGGCTGGCGCTTGCCGTCGGCAAGCACGCCTACCGCGCCTACCGCGAGCTGATCGACTCGCCGCGCTGGCAGCGGCTGATGAACGAGGGCGCTCGGCCGCAGCGTCTGCTCTGGGCCAGCACCGGAACCAAGGACCCGAACGCCTCCGACACGCTCTACATCGAGGGCCTCGCCTCTCCGTTGACGGTCAACACGATGCCAGAGAACACGCTGCACGCGTTTGCGGACCACGGCACGCTCGGCGAACCGCTGCCGGTCGACGGCGGAAACGGCGACCAAGAGCTCGCCGAGTTCGAAGCCGCAGGCGTCGACGTTGCGGCCCTTGCCGTGAGGCTCCAGGAGGAGGGCAAGGAGTCCTTCAACGACTCCTGGCGCGAGCTGCTGGGCTCCGCTCGAGTCCAAGCGCGAAGCTCTGGCCTGACTCGTGGCACCGCCGGGAGCCTGAGCGGTCTTTCGTTGGCAGCTGCCAAGTCACACGACGTCGTCCGACGGCACGCGCATCGCATACCGCGCCTCGGTAGCGGCGATCCCGTTGTGCTGGTACACAGCAGCGCGACCTGGGGCGCCGACTGGCTGTCGTACTCCCGTTTCTGCGCGCGATCGATTCACTGTGGAGACGATGAACAGGCGCGGCCGGGGCGACAGCGCTAACGGACCCGATACACGATGGAACACGAGGCCGAGGACGTGCTCGCCGTGGTCGAGGCGGTCGATGCTGAGCGGTCGTCGCCCATTCCTATGGAGCGCTGTGCTCGATCCTCGCTGCCGGGCGAACCGACCGTCTGCGACGTCCGTGCTCCAGCCGCCGATCGCGATCCAGGGGGGCAGGCTGGGCGGTCTGCGCGAACTTGCTCGCCAGAGGTGAGCACGAGGAGGCCCTCGAAGGTTTCCTCGAAAGCGCGGGCGCCGAGGCCGAGCAGTTCGATGCATCTCGCAATTCGCCGCTTCGCCGAACTGCTGGACGCGGTGCCTGCGCTGCCCCGCGACTGGAAGCTGCCGCGAAGTAGCAGCGCCCTCCGGGCCCGATCGAGGTTGACACGCTCTTTCTGCTCGGCGGCGACACGGCCAGCGGTGTCTACCTCAACGGTCTGGATGACCTGCCGTCAACGTTCCCGGCTCTCGTCGCGAGCTGATCCCGGGTCAACGCCACGTCGCACACGTCTTCGCCGCGCCTGAATTCGCGGCTCTCGTTACGGACTTTCTCTAACGTCGCGGTCTACGTCTGCAGAGACGGCGACGGGCGCAAACCGCGCAGTGCAAGGAGGATTCCGAGCGCAGCGACCCCCGCAATCGCGGCGTGGAGGATCGCGTCGCTGGCGCTAGGCAGGAAGAGCACGCCAAGGGGGCGGTCGTCCACGGCGGCCCAAACCGCAACAGCCGCGTCCGTCACGGCGCGATAGGCGAAATAGAGGGACTGCGAGCCCGGGAAACAGGCGATCGCCGGACCCGGCGCGCCGACGAGGAGGGCGGCGATCGCGTGCCAGCCATTCCAGTCGACGATGAAGGACTCCGCGGTGGCGTTGTCCCCGACGGCGAAATCCGGATTGATCGCCAGCCCGATCAGCCCAGTGACCACCGTGAACAGGCCGATCCAGATCGCGAAGTGTTGCGCGACCGTCCAATCACGCATCGGGGTCATCGCCGGCATGGACGGAGTATGTCGCGCGAAGCCGGGAACAGGCGACCGCCTGGCGTCCTACGTATCGCGGATCAGCTCCGCAATCCGAACCGGATCGCGGAGGTGCGGGATGTGCGGAACCCCTCGCGTCTCTCGACGCGCGCTGCCGGAATTGCATCTTGCCACCGCTGCATCACTCCAGCGAGGAGCAAGGATGTCGCGCGTACCCCAAGCCGGGTCACCGGCGCTGCGATACGCTCCGTCATGGGCATCCCTGGGCCGGATCCCCGGCCTTCACCGCCGCCAGCGCGGTCCCGACGACCGGAAAGCGGCCAGTTGAACGTCCCATCGCGATGGCGTCGTCCGTCGCGAATACCGCGGGCTTGAGTGACCGTGAAGGGCGATCGCGAACGCCCGTGGCCAGACGGGACCCGGGCGTGAAGTGGTTCGGTAAGTCGAACGCCGCAAAGACATTCCGAACAACGCCAAGTACCAGGTCATCCCAGGACCGACAACCCAGGGGGGCGCCAGCGCGATCACGTTACCCACTCAGCCACGAGTGACAAGCTCCGTTCAGTTCTCCTCCGGACGGACTCCCAACGATCTGAACTGGCTCCTTTCCAGCCAACCACGTCGGCCGGTTTCCTCGACGTGATCGGCGTACGCCGTGAGCATGGCCGGTTCCGGAGGTCGAGCGGGACACCACCGTCGCTACCCGGGAGCGTAGGCGCCCAGAACGTCTCGCTCGGGCGCCAGCAGCGCGCTGCACGGCTCGCCATTCCACCCAGGTTGAAAAGCCGCTGTGCAGCAAAAAAGCAGTGGACCCATGCCCCCTTAGAAGGCCGCTGGCGTAGCGTTCACGTGCTGAACCTACTGCGGGCTTGGTCGGCGCGCTTACAAACGAGGGGCGGCGGGGAATTTCCGGTTCAAGCCGCCGGGCGGCACATGTAGTGTCGCGGTGGGATCGCGAAGGCGATAGTCACCGTGACGAGCGCCCAGGCGCGACGCAACGTCACGCTGACGGCGGCGATTGCCGGTCTTGGCGGCCTGCTGTACGGCTGCGACCAAGGACGTCATCGCCAGCGCTGCTGTTCATCACGCCTGACTTCGGGCTAACGAGCTTCGAGTCGGGCCTGGTCGTCGGTGCGGTCCCGATCGGCGCGGTCTTCGGAGCGCTGGGCGCCGGCCGGCTGTCGGACCGCTACGGGCGGCGGCTGATGATCCTGCTGTCGTCGGTTATTTTCGCGGCCGGTGCGCTGGTCAGCGCCGCGGCAGGCGGAACCGAGCTGCTCTGTCATCGCCGGCCTGGTGGTCAGTGTCGCGATCGGCCTCGCCTCCGCCACCGCCCCGGTCTACATCTCCGAGGTATAGCGCACCGAGGACGTGCACGGGCGCCTGGTCACCTTCTTCCAGCTCTCGGTCGCGATTCCGGATCCTCGTCGCCTACATCGTCGGCCTCGTCTTCGAGCCGAGCGAGGGCTGGCGCTGGATGCTCGGCCTCGGCGCCGTCCCGGCGATCGTGCTCGGAGTCGGCATGCTGCGGATACCCGCAAGACCCCGCTGCCGCTGGTGATGGTCGGTGAGGACTACAAGGCCCAGGCCGTTCTCGAGGAGTCCGCGAGTCCGATCCAGCGAAGATCGACGAGGAGATGGCGGAGAGATCAGCGACTTCTCGCTCGTCGCGGAGCCGGGCGGCTGCGCGCGACCTGATGCAGCCCATGGTCGAGGCCGCCCCTGGTGCGTGGGTGTCGGCTTGGCAATTGCTGCAGCAGGTCTCCGGGATCAACACGGTCATCTACTACGCGCCGACGATCATCCAGTTCACGGGCGTCAACTCCGACTCCTCGGCAATCCTCGCCGCCGTCGGCGTCGGCATCGTCGATGTGGGTCGCGATCGTGGCGATCCGCATGCTGGACCGGCTCGGAAGGCGTCCACTCCTGCTCGGCGGCTCGCTGGTCATGGGCCTGTCGCCTGACCGCTCTGGCGCTGGTCTTCCTCGGGGGTTCCAGCTCCGATGTCGACTCCTTCATCGCAGTCGGAGCGCTGATGCTCTACGTCGCCGCCTTCGCGATCAGGCCTGGGCCGAATCTCTGGCTGCTCAATGCGGAGATCTACGACCTGCGCGTGCGCAGCAAGGCGGCCGCCGTCGGCACGATGGCCAACTGGACCTTCAACTTCATCGTCTCGCTGACCTTCCTGATTCTGATCGACGACCTCGGCCGTAGCGGCACCTTCTTCTTCTACGCGGCGATCTGCGTGCTGACGTTCTTCTTCTGCCTCAAGCTACGTACCGAGACCAAGGGCAAGCACCTCGAGGACATCCAGGAAGTCTTGAAAAACCCTCGCGTCGCCTGACGCCCACGAGGACTCCGTGCCCAATTCCCGATCCCCGGGACCGCCGCCAAGGCGTACCTCCTGAAGGGGACTGTCCCCTTCAGAAAGGAAGCGCATCTTGTCTACCACTTCGACCACAAACGCGAACGAACGGATCACGGCTGAGGTCACTTCCTGGCCAGGCGTCGAGGCTCGGCTACGGTCGCCGCGGGGAGTGGTTTTCAGCGTCGCGCCGACGATCAGGTCGCCTGCCGCCGCAACCGCATCGCCCACTTTCGGCTTTCCGAAAGCCGTCTGGCGGGAGCTCTTCGCCGAGGATCGGATCACGCATCACCCGGTATTTCCTGGCAAGGAGGGCTTCGCGGCTCGTGCGATCGAGTCCGAGGACGACGTGCGTGACGTGATCGAGCTGCTGCGCCTGAACTACGAGCGCGTCACGCGCTGAAGCCAACCTCGAGCGAGCCGAGGGGATCCAGCTCGACCGAGACCCGGTCGCCAGCGGCCACGAACAGGAGCGGGGCGATCGCGCCGCCGATGATCACCTCGCTGGGCTCCAGGCGCCTAGCGACAGCCTCGAGAAGCTCCGCAACATGGGCGACCGTCGCCTCTGCCTCCCTCACAGCGTCGGAGGCTTCGAGGCCTTGTGCTTCCAGGGCTCCGTTGCGGGTGACGCGAAGGCTGAGCGAGGCCGGAGGCTCGGGGACCGGCGGGCTCAACGGCGCTTGCCGGTGGAAGACGTTTTCCTCGAGGATCCGCTCCAAATCCTCGAAGGGCAGGTCGACGTCGACGATCTCGATCGCGGCTCCGTAGCCGGCGATCGATCGTCCTCCCGAGGTGCAGGGCCAGTTCGGCCTCAACGGCAACCGCCGTGGTCCCTCGAGGTCGAACTGCGCCCCGGATCCGAGCAGCGACGCCGAGGTCATGCTGCCGATCACGGTTCCGTCGATTCCGAGCAGCTCCTGCACCGCGGGAGCGTTGAGGGCAACCTTCCAGCCCAGTCCCGTCGCACCCGCACCTAGCAGCGCCGCGCGGGCTTCGAGCTGCCTGGTGAGCCCGGCGACGACTCGAGGATCGCTCATCTCACCAGTCTCGACCATCTGCTCACTTGGCGCCATATCAGTCGGGTGGCGCGCGGATGGCGGCACTTCGGGATCGTGACAGCTGGAAGGCGCTCGAGCGCCCACCACGCCGACATCAGCGGCAAGCACCTGCGCGACCTGTTCGCCGACGACCCGGAGCGCGGCGAGCGCCTGCCGCCGAAGGCGCCGGCATCTATCCTCGACTACTCCAAGAACCGCGTCACCGACGAGACGCTGCAGCTGCTGGTCGAGCTGGCCGAGGAGTCCGGCCTGGGCGAGCGCAGCGACGCCATGTTCAGCGGCGAGAAGATCAACATCACCGAGGACCGCGCCGTCCTGCACGTCGCCCTGCGGGTGCCGCGCGACGCTCGATCATCGTCGACGGCGACGACGTCGTCCCGGAGGTGCACGAGGTGCTCGACCGGATGGGCGCCTTCGCCGAGCGGGTCCGCTCGCGGCGAGTGGAAGGGCCACACCGGCAAGCCGATCCGCAACGTCGTCAACATCGGCATCGGCGGCTCCGACCTCGGCCCGGTCATGGCGTACGAGGCGCTGCGGCACTACACGCGACGCGAGACCTGACCTTCCGCTTCGTCTCCAACGTCGACGGCACCGACTTCGCCGAGGCGACCCGCGACCTCGACCCCGAGGAGACGCTGTTCATCGTCTCCTCGAAGACGTTCACCACGCTGGAGACGATGACCAACGCCCAGACCGCGCGCGCGACTGGGTCGCTCGCCGGGCTCGAGGGTGACGAGCGGCGGTCGCGAAGCACTTCGTCGCCGTCTCGACCAACGCCGAGGAAGTCGCGAAGTTCGGCATCGACACCGCCAACATGTTCGGCTTCTGGGACTGGGTCGGCGGCCGCTACTCGATGGACTCGGCGATCGGCCTCTCGACGATGCTCGCGATCGGCCCGGACCACTTCCGCGAGATGCTCGCCGGCTTCCACGCGATGGACGAGCACTTCCGCGCGCGCCCGCCGGCGAAGAACCTGCCGGTGCTGATGGGCCTGCTGACCGTCTGGTACACGACTTCTTCGACGCCCAGACCGTCGGCGTCCTGCCCTACGACCAGTACCTGAAGCGCTTCCCGGCCTACCTGCAGCAGCTGACGATGGAGAGCAACGGCAAGCAGGTGACCCTCGACGGCGAGCCGGTCGACTACGAGACCGGCCCGATCTACTGGGGCGAGCCCGGCACGAACGGCCAGCACTCGCTTCTACCAGCTCATCCACCAGGGCACGAAGCTGATCCCGTGCGACTTCATCGGCTTCGCAGCAGTCGCTGAACCCGCTCGGCGACCACCACGACCTGCTGATGGCCAACGTCTTCGCCCAGGCCGAGGCGCTGGCCTTCGGCAAGACGCCGGACCAGGTGCGGGCCGAGGGCACTCCCGGAGGGCTCGTGCCGCACCGGGTCTTCGAGGGCAACCGCCCGTCGAACACGATCCTGCCGAACGACTGACGCCGTCCATCCTGGGCAGACTCGTCGCCCTCTACGAGCACAGCGTCTTCACCCAGGGCGCCATCTGGAGCATCGACTCGCTTCGACCAGTGGGGCGTCGAACTGGGCAAGGTGCTGGCCGTAGCAGATCATCCCCGAGCTGCAGCGAAGCGACGAGCCGGAGCTCACCACGACAGCTCCACGAACGCGCTGATCCGGCGCTACCGCGCCGGTCGTTAGCGGCCGCCACTCCCAACTCGACACTCCCGGCTTGTGGTGAGGAGGCTATGGACCCGCGCAGAGGACGAAGGCCCGGACGGTGGAGGGAACATTTTGAGTTGGATTCCAAAGAACAACTCTCCAGCCCACGGGTGTTTCGCCCGCGTTCTGTATGGGGCGGTCCCTGAAATCGGTCACGCTGCCGCTTCCACCCAAATCCACCAACTCCCACCGCCGTGACGCTCATCACATTGGCGAAGGTCAGGCGCTCACGAGCCCCAAGGAGCCGGTCCAGATGCAAAGCGGAAAGGTCCTCGAGAGCCACACCTCTCAGCGCGGAGAGGGCCGGCGGTAGCTGCTTCAGCCGCGCGAGTTCCAGGCGCGGATGGCGTGCCAGTCGTGCTCCCAGCCGAGCACGCTGAGCGTCGCCGTGCCGAGCACGAGCCGTTTGCCCTCGGCCACCGGCAGCCCCAGCCAGCGTGCCGCGATCACGCGCAGCATGTGGCCGTGCCCGAAGACCGCGACGTCACCGCTCAGGGAGCTGACCTCGGCCAGGAACGCGTCGGCGCGCGCGCCAACCTGCTGCGGATCCTCGCCACCCGGGCGACCATCTCTCCAGAGGACCCAGTCCGGGCTGGTCTGGTGAATCTCGACGGTTGTGATGCCCTCGTAATCCCCGTAGTCCCACTCGAGTAACTCATCGCGTGACTCGGCGCGATCGCCGAGGCTGGCCAGCCGGCAGGTCTCCTGGGCACGGGAGAGCGGGCTGCTGAACACGCGAGTCGGCGAGTAGGGCACCAGCAGAGGGCGGGTCGCCTCGGCCTGCTCTCGGCCGTTGTCGGTCAGCGGGATGTCCGTGCGGCCCGTGTGGCGCAGGTCGCGGCTCCACTCGGTCTCACCGTGGCGAACGAAGATCAGCTGTAGGGGTGCGGGTTCCACGGCAAACGTGATGGTATTCGCGAAATGAAAACTCTTGTCGTCCGGGATCCCGCGGCCGAGGCAGCCGACCTGATTGCCCGATCGGTCGTTGCGGGTGGACAGATTGCGCTTACGGGTGGTACCACGCCGCGGGCGGCATACGAGCGCTTGGCCTCGATGGGCCTCGATTGGTCGCGCTGCACGCTCTGGTTCGGCGACGAGCGCGCCGTACCGCCGGATGACGAGAACTCGAATTTCCGGATGGCGAGGGAGTCGTTGCTGGATCCGCTCGGTGCGGATGCCCCGAGACGAAGCGGATCGAGGGTGAGCTCGGCGCCGAGGCTGCGGCGTGCAGATACGAGCACGAGCTCAGAGGAGTCTTCGGCGAAGACATGCCGGAGCTCGACCTGCTGCTGCTCGGCATGGGCCCGGATGGGCATGTGGCTTCCCTGTTCCCAGGCAAGCCGGCGCTCGACGAGCTCGACCGTCTGGTCGTCGCCGTGCCCGAAGCGGGGCACGAGCCGTTCGTCCCGCGTGTGACGTTGACGCTGCCGGCGCTGAACGCCTCACGCCAAGTCCTCTTCCTGGTCACGGGCGAGTCGAAGGCGGATCCCGCCGCGCGCGCCTTCAGCCCCGATCCAGACCCGGCTCTCCCGGCGAGCCTCGTGCGGCCGCGGTCGGGACGCATCACAGTGCTGCTGGACGAGGCGGCGGCCGCGGGACTCTAGCCGGCGGGCGCGCGGTAGGCGGGAAAGAAATTGGTCGCGGATCTGCCGCCCGCGAGCCGCTCGTACTCGGCGCGGTCGCAGATCACCTCGAGCGTCGTGAACGGTTCCTGGCGGTTCGCAAAGCCGCGCTTGAACTCCTCGAGGCCGTCGCCGGGAGCGAGTCCGCCGCCGAGATTGAGCGGGACGTCGAGTTCCTCGGCGAAGTCGATCGTCCCCCCGAGCAGGTTCTTGTTGGGCGCTTCGCGCAGGTGCTGGTCGGCGCTGCCGGTCAGGTAGTAGTGCAGAAAGCCGTCGCTGAGGACGGCGATGGAGGCCGCGGCCACCCCTTCTCCTCCGGGGGCGTCGCAGAGGAAGAGCCAGCTGCGGTCGCTGCCGAGCACCCAGGTCGAAGTACTCCGCCGAGAAGAAGTAGTGCCCACTCGCCTCTGTGCGCTGCATGGTCTCCTCGTAAACGGCCTGAAAGGCACGGCGGTCGGTCGCGGTCGTCTCGGGACCGGGGAGGCTGCGCAGCTCGTAGCCGCTGGACTCGTTGCGACGGATCTGCTGGCGGTCGCTGGGCCGCGACTTGCGCGGCCATGCGGATCGGCGATCTGAACGATCGAGCGCTCGGTTCCCCCGGCAAGCGAAGGCGAACCGATCCGCTCGCGGATGAACAGCGCGACCAGGCCTGCTCCGGACCAGTCGATCCCCGACGCGGCGAGGAGCTTCCCGCTCGTTGTGCCGCCCGGATAGCCATACGGCGAAACCGCGTCGCGCAACTCAGAGCCGGGGATCTCCTTGACGACGAGCGGCAGGCGTGCTTCATCCTCAGCGCTCTCGACGACCAGGGAATGCGTGACGCCCTCGGCCTCCAGGAACTCCCGGCAGCGAAAGAACTCATCTGACGCAGCCGCCTCCCCGCCGTCCTCGAGCAGTCGCGCGGTCGCGCGGTCGCTCACTCCTCCGCCCGCCAGCGCTCCCGCCACTCGGGGGCGGTGATACCCCAGACCTCGCAGTCGATGAGCGTCCCGTCAGGCCGGCGGATGTGGTCGCGCATCACGCCCTCCTTGCTCCATCCAAGCCAGGTGACGACGCCCTGAGCCGCCTTGTTGGGCGACGGAATGCGACCGTAGACGCGGTGGGAGTCGTACTGGTTGAAGGCCAGGGTCAGGGTCAGCCGTTCTGCCTCCCGGCCGACACCCTTCCCCCAGGCGGCCGGATCGGCGATCACGCACCCGAGCTCGGGGGCGAGCTGTCCTCGGAGGCCATACAGGGCGGTGAATCCGACTGCATCCTGGTGCCCGTCGAGCAGCACGGCCCACTTGCGGTCGGGCCCGTCGGTGACGAGCGCACGCCCCACCCAGGCCTCCGCCTCGGCCGCGGACATGCCTTCCCGCTGTTCCATCATGTTCTCGGTGACGCGCTTGTCGTTAAACCAGCGCTCAACAGCGGCAGCGTCGTCTGGTTGAAAGTCGCGAAGGCTGACCTCGGGCACGGCGTGAATCTAGCGAGGTTGGGTGCGGGGACGGGTTCGTGGCTGGCGCCCGGTCGGTCCTGCATTGCGCTAGGTCCTAACGGCAGCGCTCAGGGAGGGGGTTCGGGCGAAAGTCAGATCCCCAATGCGCCTTTGAGGAGGTGCCCGCCGTTACAGCGCTGCTCAGTCCACTCCCGGACCGGGCGCCCAGCCACGAAGCCTCCCGAACCTCAGCTTCGCGTCCCCTCACTCACCCGCACGCTCTCTCGCGTCCAGCTTGCGCTGCCATTCCTCCCGGCACTGTCAGGCCCTCGTCGCTCGAGGTCAGGCCCTTGCCGCTCAGCAGCAGCTTCGCCGTGCGGGCGAGTATGCGCAGGTCGAGCCCGAACGAGCGGTTCTCGACGTACCAGACGTCCAGCTCGATGCGGTCGTCCCAGCCGAGCGCGACGCGGCCGTTGACCTGAGCCCAGCCGGTCAGTCCAGGCTTGACGGCGAGGCGCTCGCGCTGGCGGGAGCTGTAGAGCTCGACCTGGGCCGGGATCGTCGGGCGTGGCCCGACTATCGCCAGCTCGCCGCGCAGAACGTTGACAAGGTTCGGAAGCTCGTCGAGGGAGAACCGGCGTAGGAACGCGCCGGCCTTGGTGATGCGTGGATCCGAGCCGGCGACCGCGGTGCCGATGCCCACGGGATCGGAACCCTGAACCATCGTCCGCAGCTTCCACAGCTCGAACTCCTCTCCCCCTCGCCCGACCCGGCGCTGGCGAAAGATCACGGGTCCGCCCGATCCAAGCTTGATCGCCAGCGCGGCGATCACCAGCAGCGGTGCCGTGACCAGCAGTGCAAGGAAGGCAATCAGGAGGTCGGCAACCCGCGGCAGGCCGCTCCTTCCTCCCGGTTCCGGGAAGAACGGCTCAGGGGGCGCTCATCGGGTTCCCTCCGCCTTCTCCCAAGCTGCTGGGGGGCCCTGGCGCAAGCGATCCCAAAGCCCCGCGCCGATTGACGCCGTCGCGAGCACGTAGTGGCGCGCGATCCGCAACGGCCGCAGAGGCAGCAGGCCGGCCAGCGCGGCACCGGCCAACAGCGCAACCTGGGCGGCAAATGTGAGCTGGTAGACGAGTCCCTCGCCAAGCAGTGCGACATTCGTGCCGAGCGCGGCCAGGTGGAGCAAAGGGAGAGCTGTAGCGCAGCAGGCGGTGCGAGAAGATCTCATACGCGTAGAGCGGCGTGTAGCCGCGCGGTGATGCCATACCGTCGACCACGACGATGTCCCATAGCCCCCGCATCATCCGCCGCTTGCGGGCGAACTCGCCTTCAATCGTCGGAACCAGCCGCTCGTCAGCGATCGCGCTCGCGGCGTAGAGCGCCCGCCAGCCGCCCTTGGTGAGCTCGAACGGGAATGAGAGGTCGTGGCTGCGCGAAGCTGCCAGCGCTCTGTAGGCGTCTCGGCGCACCGCGTAGATCGCCCCGTTGCCCGCAGTCACCCCGCCCACGGCCGATTCGAGGCTGCGCACCCAGAGTTCGTAGCGCCAATAGGCGCCTCCTGGCTGGAGCCGTCGGCGGTCGCGAAGCGGGCCTGCCCGCAGACGTAGCCGACGGCCGGCGCGGAGAGCGCGTCGACGAGCTCGCGCAGCGCGTCTGGCTGCCAGGACGAGTTGGCGTCCGAGAATGCCAGCAACTCCCCTGTCGCCTGCTCGACGGCGGCATTCTGGGCGGCGATCTTTCCGGCGCGCGGGAGGTCGAGAACGAGGTCGGCGCCGGCGGCGCGAGCCAGCTCAACGGTCTCGTCCTCCGAGCCGTCGGAGACGACGATCAGCTGCAGGCGCTCGCGCGGGTAGTCCAGCTGCAGGGACTCGGTCACCTTCCCGGAGATCACAGCGGCTTCGTCGTGTGCGGCTATGACCAGGGACACCGAGGGGAGCCCGCCGGCGGTGCCCGCGCCGCCATCACGGGCTGGGCCGCGGCCGCGAAGGCGCAGAAAGACCCAGAGCGAAAGCGGGTAGCCGGCGTGCGTGTGCACGAGCAGGGCCACGCACACCCAAAAGGCGATCTCGACGACGAGCATCCAATGATTATGCGTCGAGCAGGGATTCGTAGAGGGCGAGCGTTTGCGCGGCGATGCGATCCCAGGAGAAGGGGCCGGCGGCGGCTTGGGCGGCTTGGGCGGCCAGCCGGTCGCGCTCAGCCGGATTTTCGAGCAGGTCGTTGAGCGTGTCGGCAAGCGCCTGCGCATCGCCGGGAGGCACGAGCCGTCCGGCGCCGTGGCGCTCGGCGACCTCGGTGAAGCCACCCACGGAACTCAGCACGATCGCCTTGCCGAAGGCGATCGCTGTGTAGAGCACGCCCGATTGCTCAATTTCGCGGTAGGGAAGCACGACGATGTCCGCTCGCCGAAACAGGGCGGGAATCTCGCAATCGGTGATGAAGCGCGGCAGCATCCGCACCGTCCCGGGCGCCTTCTCAGCGAGGGCCTGGAGCGGCTCCAAGGGCATCATCTCCCGCCCTACCACCCAGAGCTCGGCATCCCGCACCGACCGAAAGGCCTCGAGCAGGACGTCCAGGCCCTTGTAGGGCCGCAGCAGGCCGAAGAAGAGGATCACCGGACCCTCGGCCCCATCGAGCTCGGAAGGGAGCGGCTTCTCATCATCGAGCCGCGTCAGGTAGTCGAACGCCCCATGTTCGATCACATGCACTTTGGAGGCATCGAGGCCGACATCTTCACGCAGGCGCCGAGCACTGTGCACGGAATAAATGACGACGGCATCCATCGCCTTCAGCAGCGAGTACTCGCGCCGCAGTTCCCGCGGGTCGTCCGGGAGTGGGTAGTGGACGGTGAATACACGCTTCGGTCCGGGGCGGCGGCGGCGGAGCGAGGCCGAGTCGAGAGCCGGCACGCTGACCCACTGCCAGTGCACGAGTCGGACGATTGCGCTCGAACCTCGGCGAAACCGGCGCATGTCCGTTAGGTGCTCGGCCAGCTAGACGGCCCGCCGCGCCGGTGCCTCGACGGCCTCGCTGGCGGTGCGGCGGTAAAAGAGCTCCCGTGACCTCATAGCCCTCCTCGCGGGACGGGCCCGTAGAGGAAGCGGCTCGTCACGAGCTCGACCTCGGCGCCCGCACGGGCCAACGCGGCGCAGAGTGCGTGGTCATACGGGGGCGTGAAAGCGGAGGGATCGAGGATCTGGACGCGCATCGGGTCGCGCACCGTGGCATATCGTCACTCCGATGGCCCCCGCGATCTCCTATTGCATCGTCAACACGAATGGCCGCTCTCTGCTGCTCGAGCTGCCTGGCGCGATCGAGCGAACCCACCCGCCCGGCGTCCCCGCCGAGATCCTGGTGCTGGACAACGCCTCCGATGACGGCTCAGCCGAGGCTGCGCGGAAGTGGGCCGCGGCATTCTCGGCGGCTCTGGCGGCGGCACGCGGGTGATCGAACTCGACGAGCGCACAGCGGCAAAGCCGCCAACGATTCGCGATTGCTGCAGGAGGTGGCGGCGCCCCTGGCGCTGCTGCTCAATGAAGACTCCGAGCTGCGGCCCGGGGCAAGCGCGGCGCTGCTCGGCGCCCTCGAGGCGAATCCATGGGCCTCCGCGGCGGGCGCGCAGCTGCTTGCTCCCGACGGCAGCCCGCAGCCCTGCGCCGTGGCGGCTGCCCGGGCTCGGCACCGTGCTCGCCTCAGCGCTCTTTCTGCACCGGCTGCTGGTCGTGCAAAGCAAAGGTGACAGCACGCGCCCGGTCGGCTGGGTGCAGTCATCGGCGATGCTCGTGCGTTGCGAAGCCGCCGCCGCGGTCGGATACCTCGATCCTGATTTCTTCGTCTACTCCGATGAAACCGACTTCTGCAAGCGCCTGCGTGACGCTGGAGGTGAGATTCTCTTCGTACCCTCAGCCGAGGCTGTCCACCACGAGCAGCTCTCGAGCGACCGGCGGGCCGGATCCACCCGCGTCGTCGAATTTCACCGTGGCCGCGACCGCTACCTGCGAAAGCATCGCGGCCCCGTCGTGGCCTGGCTGGCGCGCCCGCTGGGGGCGCTGCCTTACCTGCTGAGGGCGCTGGCGGCCACTGTGCTTCCCGGGCACGATCCCCGCTGGTACCTGTTGCACGCGCGCCAGGCGCTGCTCCCGGGGTCAGGCGACGGCCTGAAGGAAGCCGCAGACGCCTACAACCGCGAATCCTCGTCGCGGCGCTCGGCCTCGTAGACCTCCGCCGTCAAGCGTGGCCCGCGGCCTTCCTCCTGTTGTGACGGCTCCCCCGGGTCGTCGCCGAGGCGCCGACGGCCGACAGCCGCTCGCGCAACGTGGCCGGATCAAGCAGGCGGCCGAGCGCCTCGCGTTCCCCCTGCTCGAGGAAGCCGCCGAACCAGAGAAGCAGGGGAAACGCAAACCAGACCGCGGTGCGACCAGCCAAGCCGGCGAACCCCTCGGTCGGCAGCAAGAGCTCGCCTCCGGCCACCAGAACGACGGCGGAGCCGACGACCATTGCCAGCCGCCGCCATTCATACGGAACGGCGAAAAGGCGCTGCGTGAAGCCGTACATCAGCACCAGCACGATGATGTAGGAGGCCACCAGCGCCAAGCCGGCGCCCTTGATTCCGAGCGGCGGGACGAGCAACAGGTTGAGCCCGATGTTGGCGGCAGTCGCGACCAGGGTCGCCGGGAAGTTGAACTCGGTCCGCCCGGTTCGGCCGAGGATGACGACCAGGACCAGATAGAGCGCGTAGAGCGTAACGCCCGTCGAAACCAGGCCGATTGCTTCGTAGGACCCGAAGAACTCCGGCGTCGTGAAGATGCGGACGATCCAGCGTGAGAAGAGCCACATGCCGACGACCACGAATGTGCAAACGGCGGTGAACCAGGTGACGACCAGTGCATAGGCGCGTCTCGCCTCGTCGTCATCGACGACCGAGTAGGCGAGCGGCGGCCAGGCGAGCTGGAAGCCACGGACGAGCACGTTGACGGCCTGGGAGAACTTGACCGCCAACGCGTAGAGACCCGCTTCGGCGAGGCCGGCGAGGCGTGCGATCACGATTCTGTCGATGAAGCTGAGCGAGTAGAGCGAGAGCTCTGCGGGCATCGTCGGGAACCCGAACCTGAGCATGCGTCGCAGCAACGGCAGCTTTGGCACCAGCGAGAGTCGGCGGCGCTGCTCGATCGCCACCCAGGCCACGAACGGAACCGCCGCGCCGTAGGTGCCGAGCAACAGGCCAGACGCTCCTTGGTCCTCGACGACGACCAGGAAGACCGTCAGCGGGATCGCGACGAGCACGTTGGCGAAAGTGAAGAAGAAGTAGGCCCGCGCGCGCTCGTCGAGGCGAAAGAGCGAGACCAAGTACTCGTAAAGCGTGAAGATCCAGAGCCCGCCGATCGCGATTCGCGCAAGCTCCGCGTCAGGCTCGCCGAGCAGGGCCTCGGAGATCGCACCCGCGAAAGGAAGCATCAACGCGACGGCCGCCGTCGTCGCCCAGAAAAGAGAGGCGAATCCGGTGCGGACCACCTCGTTCGGCCGCTCGCCGCCGATGTAGTAGAAGCGCATCAGCGCCTCTATCACCCCCAGCCGCACGACGATGCTGGCGGCGATGACGCCGGTGATCATCACCTCCGCGGCACCGTAGTCGGACGGGTCCAGGTAGCTCGTGTAGAGCGGCAGCAGCGCAATCGCGACCAGCTTCGAGAGCACGCTCGAGGCCGTGTAGGCAAATCCGGTCGTCGCCAGGCGACGGAGGTAGCCGAGCACTAGCTGGTGCGGCCTCCTCGAGTCATTTGCGGTGCCTCAACTCCCGGGGGATGCCTGATGAGGCCGAGGCCGAGGGCCAGTAGAGCCCAGGTGATCGGATCCGTCAGGAAGGCGGCGTAGGAGAGGCTGTGCACGAACATGACGATGAAACCGGTCAGCGCCGCCGCCCTCGCGGCCGCCACGGCGCTGAACACGCTCGCATCGCGAGGCGGCGATAAGCCCGGCGCGGCTGCGAAGCCGCGAAGGCCGGGGGCGCACGGACCGAGTCCCGCCAGCAGCGCGGCGATCGCCGTTGCGATGAGAGCGCCGTACACGATCAGCCCGATCGCGCCCTGCTCGGCGAAGATCGTCACCGGTTCCGTGTGCGAGGCGCTCGCCGCCGCCTGCTCGTCCCCGTAGCGCTCCTGGAACTCTTGGGAGAAGGACCCCGACCCGAGCCCCAACGCCGGGCTTCTCTCTCCGAGTTCGACGCCTCCACGGATCAGCTCGCCGCGACCGCTGGTTTCGCCGTCGAGGCTCTTGCCGCTGAAGTCGAAGTCGAGGGAGACGCCGCCGGCGAGCACGAAGACCATCGCCACGACGGCCGCGGACCCACCGAGGACGAGCGTCCAGCGCGCGCTCCAGCGCAACGCCGCAAGCACGATCAGGCCGGCCAGCAGGGCAAGGAAGGCGGACTGCGAAAACGTCAGGCTCATCGCCGTGAGCAGCAGGAGCGAGGCCACGAGACAGGCCCAGGCCGTCCGAGCCGATCGTGTCATCAGCATCAGCGACGCGAGCACCGCAATTGCGACGGCGAGATAGCGGCCGAGGATGTTCGGATCCCAGAACAGCGAATTGACCCGGAAGTACGGATGGAAAAGGTTCGCCGCCATCACATCCGGATTCCAGAGCAGGTCTTCGGCGGCGTACTGGTAGCCGGCGACGATCGCGAACAACAGAGCTTCGATGACCAGCACCGCGAACGCCGAACGCAACCACCTCGCGCTCCACTCGATCCGGACCAGCATCGAAAAGAGGACGGAAAACGGCAGGTAGAAGAAGCAGATGTTCTGCAGCCCCTGCGAGGGATCGTCTGCGTAGGAGAGCTGGACGGCGTAGAGCACGACCGCTGCAACCAGCGCGGGAGCAAGCCAGCGCGCCGCCAGAGCGGGCCACGAGGATGGACCTTGAGGGGTCAGACCTCCTTGTGACCGCGACGAAGGTTCGCTCGCTTGTGGTTTAGGGGTCAGACCCCGGGCTTGCCAGACATCGATCAGCTCCGTCAGCAGCGCCGCTGCGATCACCGCGTAGAGCGGCAACAGCAGGTTGGCGCTCTCGCCGCCGATGTCGATCGGCACCCGAAAGGGCAGTGCCGCGACCGCCAGCAGTGGAAACGTCGCGCGCCAGCGGCGCATGGCGACCGCGAGCAGCGCCAGCATCGCGGCGCCAGCGACGGCCGCACCGCGAGGCGCGCCGTTTCCTTCGCGAAGATCAACGACTCGGCTGTCGTTCCAGCTGTCACCGAGCAGCAGCGCGACACCGAGCCCGAGCGCCAGCAACATGCAGATCGCCCGAGTGCGGCGAGCGGGCGCCAGAACGCCCGCTGCGGCCGCAAGCGAGGCGACGATTGCGCCGCGATCTCGAGCTCGTGGCTCACGGCCGAACCGCCGGCGGCTCCAGCGACACACGTCGACGGCAGCGGCAGGTCGCGATCGAGCTCGCCGAGTCGCAGTCGCAATCGGTAGCGAGCCGGGAGACACAGGTTCGCCGTCGTCGTCGGTCGCGTCCCAGCGGAAGTGTAAGTCCCGTCGTCGACCAGCTCCTTGTCAGTGGCCAGTGTCTTGACGACCCGGTCTTCCTCGTCGATAACGACCACCGTCGCGTCCTGCTCGCCGCGCGTAATCGTGAACCTCACCTCCATCTGGCTCGGCAGACCGGTCCGGACACTCCTCCGTATAGCGAGGATTGACCGTGTCGTTCTCGATGATCTTCGGGGTGATCTCGCTCGTCCTCGACGAGCACAAACGCGGTCAGGGTGGCCGCCACCAGCAACCCAAACAGCAACGCTGCCGGCGGGCGGGTGGGCGAACTCAAGATGGTCGATTCAAGGGGCCCGCTCGGCCCGCTCGTCCTCAGGCGGGGCTCCGTCGATGACCCGGTCCTCCCCGGCGATCACCACGACCGCGGCAGGTTCGAGCTCGATCGCCTCGCTGAGCTCGACGACGTTCAGCTCCGTGTCTTCGTCTATCACCTCCACAGTCTCGATTCCAAGCCGCTCGGCGACGGCCTCGGCCTCCTGTTCGTGCCCGCGCTGGTAAAGGACGAGGCTGTCCGCCACCGGGTCGCTGTTGCCGACTGCGCCACGGACAAAGCCACCGGATTCGAGATCGTCACCGACCTTTGCCGCCAGACCAGGGACGGGTGTCGCATTGAGAACGGCGACAGATACGTCTGCTGGGTTGACCGCCGGGGGAGTCGACGACGTCCCTGTGGAGCTTGGGCTGTCCTCGCGGATCTGGACGGCCAGTACGCCGACTCCGACGCCGAGGACGACCACGCCGACCACGATCCCGACGAGCCAGCGCGGATCCGGGCGGCGTACGAAGCGCCGCCAGAAGGACTCCTGGACCGGCGTTGAGCCCGTCGTGCCACGGCGCACCGCCGCCGGCAGCTCGCGCGAGACGCGCTGGGAGGCCGGCACGGATGGCATCAGCGCCGTGTCACGGGGGGCGGCTCCCTGAACTGCCGGGAACGTCGTCGAGATCCCCGCCGACTCGGCGGCCTGAAACTCGGCGGTCCCGCGGTCGGGTGTCAGGGCCGCCCACGCCCGCAGCCTTGTGACGTCCTTACGCTGCTGCATGTAGAGAGGGATCAGCAGCGCCAGCACCCCGAAGGAAGCAACGCCGGCGAACAGGCCGGCGCGAAAGACGAGATCGGCTAGGTCCATCGCCGCTTCACGGGCCTCATCCGCTAGCCGCCCGCGTCGTCACCGACGACCACGGCGACCAGCGCGTCGCCGGCCAGTGAATCGATTTCGTTCGTCATCACCTCGACCGGGGGGTCGTTCAACTCTGCAGTGAGGTCGGCGGCGAAAGCCTCCCCCACTTCCTTTTGCGTGCGTGCGTACATGACAATTGTTTCCGGGAACGGTGTGGTCGTGTCACCCACCTCGCCAAGCCTGTATCCGGCGGCCTGGACCTCGTCACCGACCTCGTTGGCCAGGCCCGGCGCCGGTGCCGGGCCGGCGGCCGTTCCATTCAGAACGGCGACCTCGGTCTCGGCCGGTGCTGGGACAGCCGCCTTCTCCGCCTTCTGAGTGCCCGTCTGCGGTGCATCATCATCGGAAAGCAGACCGAACGGGTGAACGACGAACACCAGCGCAACGACGACGCCGACGACCAGGCCGGCGGCGATCAGACGCGGGTCCACCGGGCTGCGCCGGTCAATTGCTCTCCAGGCGCTGGCGAACGGCCGGCCGATGGCTGCCAGTCCCCGGCCGACCGGCGCAAAGACGCGCGAGATCGCTCCGGGCGCGCCGGCATCGTTCGGCAGCTCGACACCAGCCTCCTCGGCAGCTGCTTTGGCCCGCTCGGGTGCCTTGCCGGCCCAGCGGCGCAGGCGCCGAACCTCGCGCCCCTGCTGGAAATAGAGCAGGCTGAGCACAGCCAGCCCCATAAACGCGGCCAGGCCCGCAACCGCCCCAATCCGCTCAAAAAGTTCCATACGCCGGGCGTCATGTTATGGCCCGGGGTGGCCGCTTTCCGGTGCGCAGGCGGCGTTACGCCTGAAAATGGGCCTTCAGGAGGGCTGGCGGACGCGTTCGGGGTCGCCCGGGCTGCCGACCAGCTCGACCACGCGCTGCGCCAGTCCGCTCTCGTCACCGGACGCGACGAGACCCTCCAGCTGCTCCAGCGTGGCATCGATGCGGGCAGCATCGAGAGGCTGTCGGCGCATCGCGCGCAGGATCCGGTCTGCGGCGGTCGCCTGCGGCTCTTCCTCGGCGTTGAAGAGTTCCTCGTGAAGCTTTTCGCCTGGTCTGGGTCCGACGAACTCGATTGCGATCTCGTCGTCGGGCTCATAGCCGGCCAGGCGGATCATGTTGCGAGCGAGGTCGATGATCCGCACCGGCTCGCCCATCTCGAGCACGAAGATCTCGCCGACTCCCGCGCCGAGGTCGCCGGATCTGATCACGAGTTGAACGGCCTCCGGGATCGTCATGAAGTAGCGCGTCATCTCCGGGTCGGTGACCGTCACGGGCCCTCCGCGCTCGATCTGGCTGCGGAATATCGGTACAACGCTCCCCGAGGAGCCGAGCACATTGCCGAAGCGCACACTGATGAACCGCGTGCGTGGGTGACGCCGTCCGGCAGCCTCCACGATCCACTCCGCCAGCGCCTTGGACGCACCCATCACGGTGCATGGCGAAACCGCCTTGTCGGTTGAGACGAGCACGAACCGCTCGGTCCCGGACACAGCGGCGGTCTCGGCGGTGACGCGGGTCGCGATCGCGTTGTTGCGGATCGCCTCGAGCGGATTCTCCTCCATCAGAGGCACGTGTTTGTAGGCCGCCGCGTGAAAGACGACATCGGGCCTGAAGCGCTGCATCACCTCGAGCATCCGGTCCGCCTCCTTGCAGTCGGCCAGCACCGACTCGACCGCCGTGAAGTGCCACTGCCCGACCATCTCGCGATCGATCTCGAAGAGGTTGTCCTCGGCGTGGTCGAGCATCACCAGCAGCTTCGGCTGTACCCGGGCGATCTGTCGGCAGAGCTCGGAGCCGATCGACCCGCCGGCGCCGGTGACCAGCACTATCCGATCGGCCAGGTAGCCGGCCACCTTGTCGAGTTCCATCACTACCGGCTCGCGCCCGAGCACGTCCTCGACCTGAACCTCGCGCAGCTGGCGGGTCAGCTGCACCCCGCCTCGCAGCAGCTCGAAAACGGTCGGCAGAGTGCGAACGCGGATATCGCGGTCCCGGCAGGCCGCTACGACCTTGCCTCGAAGCGCACCGGGTGCAGACGGGATGGCGATGATCACCTCGTCGGGATTCGTACGGTCCAGAGCGCGGGAGAGATCGTCGGTGGTCCCGAGGACCTTGAGGCCGAGCAGGCGCATTCCCTGCTTCCGGGGGTCGTCGTCGACGAACCCGATCGGGTTCTCGCCGAGACCGGGGTTGAGTTGCAGCTCGCGGACGACCATCTGGCCACCGGAGCCGGCGCCGATCACAAGCACGTCGCGCGCCTTGCGCTTTCCTGACGTTCGGGCAGGGCGCTCGACCACGAAGCGAACCGCCATGCGTGCTCCGCCGACGAACAGCAGCGTGAGCAGGAGGTCGATGACCACCACCGAGCGGGGAAGGTCATCCGGGTAAGGCTTGGCGAGGGTGAAGATGACGACCATCGCAACCGTTGCGACAGCGACCGCCCGCACGATCAGCCAGAGGTCGCGCAACCCGAAATAGCGCCACCACTTGCCGTGCAAGCCGAGTGCGCTGAAGAGGGCCGCCTCACCAAGCGCGACAAAAGCGATCGAGCCCCAGAGCATGTCCTCGTAGCGGGAGGGAATCCCGTTCGTGTCGAGGAATCGCAGGCGGAAGGCGAGATAGAACGCCGCGGCGACGAGAATTGCGTCTGCGGCGAACTGGGCGATCCGGTTGCGATAGACCGGATGGTTGAACCGCTCCATACGCAGGTGGCAGTTTAGAGGGCCGCTCGGGGGTTTGTGGCATCGCTTACAAGACCTCGGGATGCATCGTGCGCCACACTGTCGCCCTCATGGACCTTCTCTACCAGCCGTTCGTCGCCGGGCTGACCGACTTCGTCGTCGATCCGATCGTCGACGTGGCGACGGAGTTCATCGACGCCGCGGGCTACGTGGGGATCTTCGTGCTGATGCTGCTTGAAAGCGCCTGCATCCCCGTTCCCAGCGAGGCGATCATGCTGTTCGCCGGCTTCAATGTCTCTGAGGGCGATATGACCCTGTTCGGGATCGTCACCGCCGGGGTGCTCGGGAACATCGTCGGTTCGTGGGTGGCCTGGGGTGTCGGCTACTACGGGCGCCTGGAGCTGCTTGAGAAGAGCCGCTTCATCCATATCAACCAGAAGCATCTGGACTGGGCTGACGACTGGTTCCAGCGGCACGGCGACGCCACCGTCTTTTTCACGCGCATGCTGCCGATCATCCGCACCTTCATCTCGTTGCCCGCGGGAATCGCGAAGATGCCGTTCTGGCGCTTCACCCTCTACACCGCCCTCGGCTGCATCCCCTGGGTCTTGATGCTGGGAATCGTCGGTCGAGAGGTCGGCGATAACTGGGAGGAGTGGCGCGACTACCTCCACTACGGCGACTACCTCGTCCTCGCCGCGATTGTGGGCGGGCTGATCTACCTGATCGTCCGCCGCCGGCGCCCGCCGGCTGAGTCGGCAGCGGAAACCGAGTCCTGACCACCGCGGCGCCAACCGCGCCGGACGGGGGGCTGACGCCGGGGGTGGCGCTGGCATTGGGACTGGTGCAGGGCCCGACGGAGCTGCTGCCGGTCTCCAGCTCCGCTCACCTCAACTTGATCCCATGGCTCGCCGGTTTCGACCGCGACCAGGTGGACCCGGAGCTTCGCAAGAGCTTCGAGGTGGCGCTGCACGCCGGCACGGCGCTGGCTCTGCTGATCGCCCAGCGGCGGCTGATCGCGAAGGAGCTGAGGGAGCTCGATGCGCGCCGCCTTTCGGTGATCGCGCTTTCCTTCGCGCCAGCGGCGGTCGTGGGGTACACCCTGGAACGCCAGATCGAGCAACGCCTCGGGGGTCCCGGCGTCACCGCGGCCGGACTCATCGCCGGGTCCTCCCTGATGATTTTCGCCGATCGATCTCCTCAGCGCCGCGGCGGTGGGGAGGCGACTTCACTCGACGGCCTCGCCCTGGGAATCGGCCAGGCCGCAGCGCTGCTGCCCGGCGTTTCACGAAATGGCGCGACCCTGTCGGCCGCCAGGCTGCGCGGCTTCACACGCGAGCGCGCCAACCTGCTTTCGCGAACCGTGGCCCTCCCCGTGATCATCGGCGCCACTGCGCTGAAGACCGTGCGCATGCGCAAGCGCGGAGTCCCGAATCAGTTCAAGAGCGCTCTTGCGATTGGCGTTGGCGCGTCGTTCGTTTCCACCCTGGCATCGCAGAGGCTGATCGGGCTTGTGGAGCGAGATCGTGCGCTCTGGCCGTACGCCGTTTACCGAATCGCGCTCGCCGCCGTCGTGATCAGCAGAATGGGCAGTCGTGACTAGTCGAGACGCATATGCGAGGGCCGGGGTCAGCCAGGACGCGGCCGACTCGGCGGTGGCCGCGCTGGTCGGTGAGCTGGCGAAGATCAACCTGGGCCGGCCGTCTCGCCAGCTGCTGCGCTCCGGCCACTATGCCAACGTGATTCGCCTCGACGAGCGCACCGGCATCGCCCTCTCGACCGACGGGGTCGGCACCAAACTGCTGATCGCCGCGCAGCTCGGGCGCTGGGATACCGTCGGCATCGATTGCATCGCGATGAACGTCAACGACGTGATCTGCGTCGGAGCCGAGCCGCTGGCGATGCTCGACTACATCGCCGTGCCGAAGGCGGAGCCCGAAATGATGGCGCAGGTGGGCGTCGGACTGCGAAGGGGCGCCGAGCTTGCCGGCATCGAGATTCCCGGCGGAGAGCTGGCCCAACTTGGGGACATGGTCAACGGCCTGGACCTCACGGGAGCCTGCTTCGGACTGGTTGCGGTGGATGAGATCGTCACCGGCGCAGCGATCGAGCCGGGTGATGCGGTGATCGGCCTGCCGTCGTCCGGTCTTCATTCGAACGGTTACACGCTGGCCCGGTCCACGCTCGCCGACGTCTCGCTCGACGACACCCGGCTCGGGCGCCCGCTGGGGGAGATTCTGCTCGAGCCGACGGAGATCTACGTCAAGGCCGCTCTGGACCTGCTGCGATCCGAGGTCGATGTTCGCGGCCTGGCACACATCACCTCGGGAGGCCTGAACAACCTGCTCCGGCTCGAGGCCGAGGTCGGTTACGACATCGACAGTCCGCTCCCCGCTCCAGGGGTCTTCGGCCTGATCGCCGAGCTCGGCGATGTCTGCGACGAGGAGATGCACGAGGTCTTCAACATGGGCTGCGGCTTCACATTCGTGGTGTCCGCCGCCGATGAAGGCAAAGCGCTCGAAATCGCTCAGGTCCACTACCCCACCGCCAAGCGGATCGGCCGGGCCACGGACCGGCCGGGGGTCGTTTCGCGCTGAGCTTCCCTGGCCGATCGTCACCGTGGTCGCCGTTCCCGTCGTCACGTACCTGCTCCTGGCGCCCGGCTTCGCCTGGGGAAATCCAGGCGTTCCCATCGCCCCCTGAGAGGCTCGGACCGCACTGAGCGCGCCGGAACGTGAAAATAGCGGCGCAATGCTCGAACCCAACGGATGGGGCGGAATCAGCCCTTGATCGGCACGACCCTCTCTGACCGCTACCGGCTGGAGTCGAAGCTGGGCAGCGGCGGCATGTCCACCGTCTACCTCGCGCGCGACGAGACGCTCGAACGCTGGGTCGCCGTCAAGATCATGCACCGCGAGATTTCGGATGACGCAGCGCAGCTCGAGCGCTTCCGGCGCGAGGCCCGCGCGGTGGCGCAGCTGTCGCACCCCAACGTCGTCGCAGTGATCGACGCGGGTGAGGACGGCGGCCATCCGTACATCGTCTTCGAGTACATCGAGGGCGAGACGCTCAAGCAGCGGATTGAGCGTCTCGGCAGGCTGCCGCTCGACGAGGCGGCCGCATACGCGATCGAAATCGGGCGAGGCCTGGCGCTCGCGCATGCACGAAACCTCGTGCACCGCGACGTCAAGCCGCAGAACGTGCTGATCGATCCCGAGGGTCGCGCCAAGGTCACGGACTTCGGGATCGCGCGCTCGCTCGACGACAAGGGCCTGACAGCGACGGGACGGGTGCTGGGAACCACCGACTACGTATCGCCCGAGCAGGCGATGGGCCGTGACGTGGACGCTCGGTCGGACATCTACTCGCTCGGCGTGGTCCTCTACGAGATGCTCGTCGGGCAGCCCCCGTTCGCGGCGGAGACGCTGGTCGGAGTGGCGATGAAGCACGTCAACGAGGACATGCCCGACGTCCAGCGACGACGTCCGCAGACATCGTCTGCGCTTGCGTCCGTCGTCGAGCACTCGACCGCCAAGGAGCCGAAGAAGCGCTATCCCGACATGGCTGCGGCGCTGGACGACCTCGAGCAGGCCCTGGAGGTCGAGATCGCCCGGGCGGGAGGTTCAGGGACCGGCGAAGCAACGACCGTACTGCGAAGCGTGCCTGCCTGGCGTCGGCGGTTCCTGACCCCGCGCAAGGTCTCGATCGCGGGCATCCTGCTGGTCGTGCTGGCCGGAGCGGCCGCGCTGGCGATCGTGGCTCTGACCGGCGATGAGGGGCCGTCGCGCGAGCGAGGGCCCGCCGGAGAGGCGCCGATCGAAATCCAGTCGGCGAACGACTATGACCCCGAGGGCGATGGCGTCGAACACGGCGATCTCGTCAGGCTGGCCACCGACGGCAACACGAAGACGTCCTCCTGGAGCACCGAGACCTACACCAGCGGACCCGTCGTCTTCGATGCCGCCGGCAAGTCCGGCGTAGGGATCTACGTGGACGCGGGCGAGCCCGCTTCGGCGACTGGCATCGAGATCATCTCCCGCACATCAGGCTGGAGCGGAGAGATCTACGCGAGCGCCGCTGAGGAGGCGCCCGACTCGATCGAGGGCTGGGGAGAACCCGTGGCCACGGTCGAAGACGCCTCCAGCTCCGAGTCGGTCCCGCTGGCCCTGGACGGCCCGGCTCGCTACTACCTGATCTGGTTCACCACGTTGGCCGAGGTCGACGGCAGCTACAGCGTCGAGGTCAGCAACATTCAGTTGCTGGACTAGGGACGGTTGGGCGCGGGCCGGGTTGGGCTGACGCCCGAGTCGCCGCTGGGGCGCGAAGCGTTTGAACGACAGCATCGAAGGGTGCCCAGGTTTGCCGGCCCGGGATCCCAGGCGGGTTTGGACGGGTCGCCCGGACAGCCGGGCAACGCAACCGGCCCTTCCCTAGAACGAGTACCCCCGCTCCGTCTCGTACCTCTCCAGCGCTAGCTCGATCAGCTTCCCGCACAACTGCGGGTACGAAACCCCCGAGGCCTCCCAGAGCGCCCCGAAGACGCTCGTCTTGGTGAAGCCAGGGATCGTGTTGAGCTCGTTGACCAGCACCCCGCCGTCGGGGCGGACGAAGAAGTCTGCGCGTGCCAGGCCGGTGTTGCCGATCGCGCGGTGGGCTGCGGCGGCAAGCTCGCGGACTCTCGCCGTGGCAGCCTCTCCGATTGGCGCCGGCACGACCAGCTCCATCCCGCCGGCGCCGTACTTGGACTCGAAGTCGTACCACTCCCCTTTCGGGACGATCTCGCCCGGGAGCGACGTCTCGGGCTCCGAGTTGCCGATCACCGAGCACTCGACCTCGCGGCCCCCCGCATGCTCCTCGACGATAACGCGTGGATCGTGCTTCAGCGCCTCGGTCACGGCTGCGTCAAGGTCCGCCAGGTCGTCCACGCGGCCGATGCCGACGGAGGATCCCAGGCGAGACGGCTTCACCCAGAGCGGCGTTCCGATCCCTTCTGCGAGCGCGCGCCATCCCTGCTCCCCCACCTCGACGAAGCGAACCTGAGGGAACCCGTGGAAGGCGCAGAGACGCTTGAAGACGAGCTTGTCGAGCGCGACCGCGGCCGAGAGCACGTTCGGGCCGACGTATGGGACGTCGAGGCACTCGAGCAGGCCCTGCACCGTTCCGTCCTCCCCGAAGGGCCCGTGGAGCACCGGAAAGGCGACGTCGCAGTCAAGCAAACCCCCGGCCGGGTGCAGAACCACCGGCTCCCCCGCGGCGAGCCAGGAGCCGTCGCGCTCGATCAGCACGGGCACGGCCTCGTGGCCTGCAGCGTTAACGCCCTCCGCCACCGAGGCTCCCGAATTGAGCGAGATCTCGTGCTCGCTCGAGCGCCCGCCGCTGATCACGGCAACGCGCATCAGGGGGACGTCGTGGTCGTCGTGGTCGTGGGCGGTTCGGGTTCGGGCTCCTCGAAGACCCCGACCCGAATGGTCACCGTCTGGCCCGGGTTGGCTTGGGTCCCGGCCCGCGGGAACTGATCGATGACGCGGTCGTCCTTCTTGGGGTCGTCGGTAGTGATCTCGTCGATCTCGACGTCGAGCCCGAGCCCGTTGAGCTGGCCGGCGGCCTCGTCGCGATCCTTCCCGAGGACGTCCGGCACCGTCACCGTGCCCGGACCTTCCGAGACCACGATCGTCACCGATGAGCCGCGCTGCGCCGTGCTGCCGGCAGAAGGCTGCTGCTCGAACACCGTCCCCTCGGTGGCCGTCGAGGACCCTGTATCGACGTCGGCGAAGAACCCGGCCTGGTCGAGTTCGGCCTCAGCGGAGCCCTGCGACTGGCCGAGGACATCCGGCACGTCGACGAGGTCCGCGCCCTTGGACACGACCAGCGTGACCAACTCACCTCGGTCTGTCTCGGTCCCGGCGGGTGGAGACGTCCTGATCACCCTGCCATCGTCGACCTCGTCCGAAAACTCCGAGGTCACCTTGACCTCGAAACCCGCAGCCTCGACGCGATCTCGGGCCGTTGCACTCAGCAGGCCGATGACATCGGGCACCTTCCCTTCGCCCGGCCCCTCGCTGAAGATGATCAGGACGGTGGAGCCCTCGTCCACCTCTGCGCCGGCAGGCGGGTTGGATTCGAGCACCTGTCCGGCGTCCGCGGCGCTGGGCTGGCCCTGCTCGGATGACTCGAGTCCGGCGGCGCTGAGGATTGCGCGCGCCTCGTCGACGTTCAGGCCCGGCTTGACGATGTCCGGGACGGCCACCTTGTCGCCTCCGCTGAACACGGCCAGAAAGAGGACGATCACCACACCCAGGGCGATCCCGAGTCCCACCAAGACCGCGAGGACGGTCCGCCGGCGCGCCGAGTCCGGGGCCTCATCGACAACCGCTATCGGACTGGGTGTCCCCTCCTCGCCGATCGGCACTCCGGGATTGGCCTCAGCCTCGTCGAGTGCGCGCAGGAACTCCGCAGCGGAGGCAAACCGCTTCGCCGGGTCCTTGACCAGAGCCTTCATCACCACCGACTCCAGCGCCGGCGAAATCTGTGGGTTAAGACGCGTCGGCGGCGGCGGCGGTTCGGAGACCTGCTTCAGGGCCACAGCGACGGCGCTCTCGGCCTCGAACGGGACCCGGCCGGTCAGCGTCTCGTAGAGAAGAACGCCGATCGAGTAGAGGTCGGAGGCCGGACCGACCTCGAGACCCTGCGCCTGTTCAGGGGAGAGGTACTGCGCGGTGCCCATCACGGATCCCGTCTGTGTGATCTCGGAGTGCCCCGCGCGCGCGATGCCGAAGTCCGCAACGAGAACGCGGTCCTCGGTGTCGACGAGCACGTTCTGCGGCTTGAGGTCACGGTGCACGATCCCGTGGTCGTGCGCGAAGCGAGCGGCTGAGAGGATCTGCCGGATAATCGCCAGCGCCTGAGGAATGATCAGGCCGCTCTCGATCGGCTCCTTCAGCGACGTTCCCTGCACGTACTGCATGGCGATGTAGTACGTGCCATCGACCTCGCCGCGGTCGAAGATCCCGACGACGTTCGGATGTTGAAGGCCCGCGGCCGCCTCTGCCTCGCGGCGAAAGCGCTCGACGAACTGGTCGTCCTGGGCAAAGCGGTCGTGCAGCACCTTGAGGGCGACCTTGCGGTTGAGCTGAGCGTCGTCGGCCAGCCAAACGTCAGCCATGCCGCCGGAGCCGAGCTTGCGGACGATCCGGTAGCGCCCGTCGACGACCATGTCCTCGCTGATCCTCATCGACTGGCCTCCACCTCGGCGGACCTGCTCGGTGTCGTGGGGTCAGCCATCTATCAGCGACTCCATGACCGTCGCGGCGATCGGCGCGGCGACCTCGCCGCCGGTGCCGCTTGTGCATTCAACAGTTGCCGCTACCGCGATCTGCGGATCCTCAGCCGGGGCAAACCCGATGAACCAGGCCTGGTTTGGCTCGCTGCACTCCTCGGTGACCCCGTGCTCGGCGGTGCCGGTCTTGCCGGCGACCGAGATTCCCGACAGAGCCGCAGCCGTGCCACTGCCCTCGTTGACGACGCTCTGCATCATCGCGCTGAGCTCCGCCGCAGTTTCCTCGCTCATCACCTCCGACTGTTCGTCCGGGTCGAGTTGCTCGCTGGTGCGCCCGTCCGGGTCGGTCACCTCCTGCATCAGGGTGGCCTCCATGAGCTTCCCGCCGTTCGCGACGGCAGCGGCAACCTGGGCCATCTGAAGCGGGGTTGCAAGCAGCCGCTCCTGCCCGATCGCGACGCGCCCGATGTCGAAACTATCGGCCGCGGTCAGCAGGTCCCCCTGCTCGTAGATCCCGCTCGCGACGATCTGCCCGGCGGGATAGTCCAGCGGCAGGCGCTTGTTGAAGCCGAACCGATCCATGTACTCGTACAGGGTGTCGGCGCCGACCTGCTCCCCGACCTGAGCCCAGTAGGTGTTGACGGAGTTGGTCAGTGCGGTGGTCATGTCAATGGAGCCGAAGCTGGCGCCCCCAAAGTTCTGAAGCGGTACACCCGAAATTGCGAGCCCGTTCTCTCCGCTGAGTACTGAATCCGGGGAGAACTCCCCCGAGTCGAGTGCGGCGGCGGCGGTGACCACCTTGAAGGTCGAGCCGGGAGGGTAACCGGCGAAGGTGGCTCGGTTGACCAGCGGCGACCCACTGCCTTCCCGGTTCAGCGCCCGGAAATCATCCGGCACCTCGTTTGGGTCGTAGCTGGGGATGCTGACCATCGCCCTGACCGCCCCGGTTGACGGCTCGATTGCCACAACGGACCCCCGCTGCCCTCCCAGCGCGGCAGTCGCGGTCTCCTGCGCCCCGGCGTCGAGGGTAAGCGTCACGTTGCTGCCCTCCTTGGGAACTCCGCGAAGCTCGTCGAGCAGGGTCGCGAACTCGTTGCCCTCGCCGATCAGCGTCGCGTTGTAGTACTGCTCGACGCCGAAGTTGGCGAGCTCGATGAAGCTGTAGCCGACCGGATTGCCGAACAGGGCGCCGGTCGGGTACTGCCTGACGTAGACCTTGTTCGTGCCCGAGCCCTGCGGCTCGCTGACAGCGATCACGGTTCCGTCAGAGCTGCCGATCGTTCCCCGCTCGATCGACGCGGTCTCGATCAGGGAGCGGCGGTTGTCAGCTCGCTCATCGAGCTCGTCGGCGTCAAACACCGCCCAGTACGAACTGAAGCCGACAAGCGCCGCAAAGAGCACCAGGAACGTCGCGAAGACCCGGAAGATCGGCGGATTCATGCCCGTAGCGCCTCCACGGTGCCTCTGCGAGCGCGGGCTGAGACGAGCAGCAGCAACGCCACCAGGATCATGTTCGCGACGACCGAACTTCCACCGTAGCTGACGAAGGGTAAGGTCACACCCGTCAGCGGAATCACCCTGACGACGCCGCCGATGATCACGAACGCCTGCAGGGCGATCACGGCCGTCAGGCCGGTGGCGAGCAGCTTCGAGAAACCGTCCTGGGCCAGCATCGCCGTCTTGAAGCCGCGCGCCGCGACCAGGGCGTAGATACAGACGACACCACAGGCGCCGAAGAGGCCGAGCTCGTTGACGATGACCGCGTAGACGAAGTCCGTGTGCGGAGCTGGGACGATGCTGTTGCACTCGGGGAACTCGACGCGGCCGCAATCCGTCGCAAACGGCCCGGGTAGCTCGAGCACCGCCTGCCCGAGGCCGCGCCCGAAAAGTCCGCCGTCGGCTTGCGCGTACAGCGACTGCGCGATCTGGCCCGACCCCTTGTCGTCGGCCTCGTTGACGTAGGCGAAGGTGTCGAGCCAGATGTCAAATCGATCGCCGACGTGGCCGACGGCGCCGGCCATGAAGTAGGCGCCGATCACGAACATGCCCAAGCCGATGACGACGAAGGAGAGGCGATTCGTGGCCACGTAGAGGACGGCGAGAAAGGCTCCGAAAAACATCAGTGAGCTGCCGAGGTCGCGGGTGAAGACCAGCATCAGCATCGACGCTCCCCAGACCACGAGCAGCGGTCCGAAATGTTTGAGGGGCGGCAGCGTTACGCCCAGAATCCGTCTCGCGCCGACGATCAGTACCTCGCGCTTCTCGCGCAGATAGCTGGCGAGAAAGATGACGATGCAGATCTTGGCGAGCTCGGACGGCTGGAAATTGATCGGGCCCAGCGCCACTCCGAGGTAAGCGCCGTTCGCCTGGGCACCGATCCCGGGGAGCCGTGGCATCAGCAGCAGCACGATGCCGAGCGTCCCGATCAGGTAGCGGTAGCGCTCGAGCACCGTGTAGTCGCGCAGGACGATGATCGTCGCGGCGAAAGCGAGGATGCCGATCAAGAACAGAGTCGCCTGCTCGAGGGCCAGCTCCTCGTTGATCCGGAAAAGCACCACCAGGCCGATGGCCGCGAGCAGAGCGACGAGCGGGAACAGATACGGGTCGGCGTCCGGCAGGCGGTAACGCAGCAGCAGGTGCGCCGCCACGCAGACCGCCAGGAAGTAGCCCCCGTAGGTGAGGCTGACGCTGCCGACGTCGAGCGTGTCGACGAGCAACACGGAAGTGAAGCCGCCGGTGACCAGCAATGCGACCGGGACGAGAGCAAGCAGCTCGCGGTTGCGAGCAGACACGTACTAGGGGTCCCGCGGCTCCAACTGGCCGCTGTCGCGAGACGGTGGGTCCTCGGGAGTCTTCGACTCGCTGCCGGCGTCATCGGGGAGCCCCCTCAGACCCCCCTCCCCCGTGCCTCCGTCCCCAGGTCCTTGGAAGTTGTCAGGCAGATCCATGCCCGGACCGCTGCCGCCGCTCCGCTGATCGCTGCCGCCGCTCGGCTGCGTCTGTGCCGGTGCCGGCGGCGCCGTCAGCGCCTCCTGGACGAGGTCCTGGTAAAGCGATAGTGCATCCTCGCGCGAGCGAAGCTCGTGATTTATCGCGCTGTCCTGCCGGTCGCTTGGTAGGGCGCTCACTTGGACAGGGCTGGACTGCTGCTCGCTGTAGAGCTCGATCCCGAACGGGAGCTCGTAGGGAAGACCCCGGAAAAGTGCGATGCGCCCACCTTCATCCGTACCCAGGAAGTAGACCTGGCGCGCTCCGTAGACCGCGGCGGCGGTGAGCAGGGCGAGGATGCCGACGACGATTCCGGTGACGACCAGCCGCTTGCGCCAGCGGCGCTTGCCGTCACCCTGCGCCGCAGGGGCGGCCTGTGCAGCGGCGGCCCGGACCGCATCGGTGGTCAGGCCCTCGGCCGCGGCGGTTGGGCCGATCAGAGTCGCCCCCTCCTGCGGCTCGACAAGATCCTCCGCGTCCTCGAGGCGCAGCGCGACGACCGTGATGTTGTCGCGACCGCCGGCTTCGTTTGCCTCGCGCACCAACCGTGTCGCCAGGTCGTCGAGCGTCGTCGCCGCAGTGATCTCGGTGGCGATGCGCTGCTCGGAGAGCATCGTCGTCAGGCCGTCGCTGCAGAGCACGAAGATGTCGCCCGCGCGGGCGGGATAGGTCATCGTGTCGACTTCGACGACCGGCTCGGGCCCGAGAGCCCGGGTGATGATCGAGCGCTGCGGGTGTTCTTCGGCCTGCTGCTCGGTCAGGCGGCCCTGGCGGCGCAGCTCCTCGACGAGGGAGTGGTCGCTGGTCAGTCGCTTGAGCTCGCCGTCGCGGAAGACGTAGGCGCGACTGTCGCCGACATGGGCGATGCTGATTTCCTCGTTATCGACGAGGACCGCGGTCAGTGTCGTGCCCATCCCGGACCGCGACGAGTCCTGCTGTGAGAGCTCGTGAATCCGCGCGTTGGCATCGACAGCGACGCGGCGCAGATAGGTCTCGGGGCTCTGATTGTCGACATTGCCCGGCTCGAAGGCCTCCGCGGCGATTCCGGAAGCGACCTCGCCGGCCTGCGCTCCGCCCATGCCGTCGGCGACGGCAAAGACCGGCGCCCGCGCGAAGTAGGAGTCCTCGTTCGCGCTGCGCTGGCGACCAGTATCGGTGCGGTAGGCGCTCTCGGCTACTCGCAGCATCCAGGGAACCTACCCATCAATGGGGGACGTCGAGCTCAAAACGGAATTCCGTATCGCCGATCCGGATCATGTCCAGGTCAGAAAGGGGCGCCTCGCCGTGCAACGAGGCCCCATTCAGGAAGGTGCCGTTGGTTGATTGCAGGTCCTCCACAACGTACCTGCTGCCCCGTGAGTCCACCCTGCAGTGCAACTGTGACGCGAACTGGTCGTCGATGCGCACATCCGCACTCGTGGCTCGGCCGATCGAGAGGCCGCCGAAGAGGTCGAAGCGCGTGTTCGGCTCGATTCCGCCGCCGTTCAGCGCGACCAGCCAGGCGTCGGTCGCCGGTGCCCGCCCCGCGGCGCCGATTGCGTGCACGCCCGTTGCGTCGGACGCTGCGGGAACAGTTGTCCGCCGCGTTTCCTTGAGCGCGCTACGCGCCACCCAGAGCAGGAACAGATAGAGGACGGCCAGGAAGCCAAACTTGAGTGCGACAGCTATTGGCTCAGATTCCATGGGAGAACTCTGCCTTTGGCGAACTGCGCCGGCCCAGGTCAGCTGGGTCGGAGCCGGTGCCTCATTGCTCGATGTCGAAGGTAAAACGCGTGGTGCCGAGAGTAACTTCGTCGCCCGGCGACAGTCGCGAGCTCTCGACCTGGCGGCCGTTGACCTTTACCCCGTTCGTCGAACCCAAGTCCACCACCTGCCAGTCGCCCGTTGATCCCCGGCGCAGCTCGGCGTGCTGGCGAGAGACATTGGGATCCTTGAGCACGCAGTCGCAATCGCGAGAGCGGCCCAGGACCGCAACCGGGCCGTCGAGCAGGTAGCGTCGGTCGTCGAGTGACACGATCGCCTTCGTGTCGGAGTAGCGCGCTCCCGGCTGGCGCCGGTCGCGGCGCGATGTCTTCGGGGGTGTCGAATAGACCATCGTGTGCCCCGCTTCACCCTGCGACGGCTCTTCGCCCTGGCGTGCGGGCGGTTTGACCAGCCTCGTTTGGATGCCGAACTCGCCGAGCCGCAGCCGGCTGTCGACGCTGAGCTTGACTGCCGGCCGGGTCAGGAGCGCGTAGCCCTCCCGCCGCGCGTGCTCGAGCAGATAGGCCGACAACTCCTGTTCCAGGGAGTTCTCGTAGCCCTCAACCCGGGCGTGGTCCTCGCTCGAGAGGAAGATCGTGTACTCGTTCGGCACATAGACGCGGGCGACCGAGGCGGAGCGGTGGGAATCCATCTCCTTGGCAAGCTTGCGCGCGAGCTCGACAGGCTGAACCTGCGAGGAGAAGGCGCGGCTGAACACGCCCTCGACGAGGCCTTCGATCCTCGCTTCCATCTTGCGCAAAACGCTGATCGCAGCCTCTCCTTGGTCGAGTCCCTCCGGCCGGCGCCCCTGACGAGCGCGACCGCGAATTTGGAAGGGAAATCCTAGAGGTTGGCCCGCAGTAGACCCGGCTCGCGGGCCGATTGCGGCGCTTGTCGCGGTCTCGGCCAGGAGAGACCCAGGCGTGAGACGAAGAGCACCGCGACGAGCACGACCAAGGCTGCGGCCATCGCCGTCGTCGGCTCGCTTTCCCAGCCCGGGAGCAGCCGGTGGATTGCAACCAGCGCGGCTGCCCAGGCCAGCGAGGCGAGCGCTCGCAGCGCGATCGGGCGAATCGCAAGGATCCAGGAGAGTGCGCCCGCCGCCACGGTCCAGACGGCCGCGGTCGCCAGTGCTTCAGGCGTGACGAGCTGGGACAGCACCGCATCAATTGTCTCGCCGGACGACGATGCCCACCCGGACGGTGCAGCCTCGATGCCCGACAGGGGCACCGAGACGCCAAGTGTCGCCTGCGCCAAAACCAGCCAGATGAATCCCATCAGGCCGAGCAGTGCGGCGCGGCGCGGCGTTTCGGCGGCACCGGTGAGTGCCGGGTAAAGCGGGGCCAGTCCCAGTCCACCCAGAATCGGGGCAAGCGCGGGAATCACACACTCCCACGGTCGCGAAAGAATGACCACAAGGGGGAGCGCGGCGAGCCCGGCCAGCAGCGCCGCACCCGGCAGGCCGGCCCAGGCCACGGCCGCGATCCCGATCGCGGCGCAGGCCACGGCAAAGGGCCTGAGCAGACCGAGCGGCTCACGTTCGGCGGGGGCGTCGGGATCGGCGGCCGGCAGCGCCTGCGTGTCGTCGAGCACCGGGCCGACGGCGGCGAGCAGCTCCCGCAGCTCGTCAGCCAGCGGGCGGTCTTCCGGAGACGGCAGCAGGCAAGCGTCGATCTCCTCACATAGCTTCAGCGGAAGGTCGGGGCGCAGCTCCGCAAGGGAGGGCAGCGGCTCTCCGATCGCGCGCGCGGTCTCTGCAGGGTTTCGCCCGGCGACCGGGTTGGAGCCCGTCCAGCACTCAAACAGCGACAGAGCCAGCGAGTAGACGTCAGCCTGCTCGCCGGCCTCGTCCCCCTCCGCTTGCTCAGGCGCCATATAGGCAAGGGTTCCCACCACCTCCCCGTCCCGGGTCAGCGTTTCCGCGCCTCTCACACTCGCAATCCCGAAGTCGGCCAGCATTGCTCTGCCGAAGGCGCGGTGGCTCCAGGGACTGCCACCGTTCTCGGGAGCGGCCAGGAGGATGTTCTCAGGCTTGACGTCGCGATGGACGACGCCCCGCCCGTGTGCGTGTGCGAGGGCATCGCAGAGCTCGCCGCCCGCCACCGCGACATCTCGGTCCGTGATCAGTCCTTCGCAGGCCAATTCGCGCAGCGGCCTGCCGTCGACGAGCTCGCTGACCAGATAGGCGCTGCTTCCCTCCTGCCCGAGCTCGTAGAGAGTGACGATCGAGCGGTGGTTCAGCCTTGCGGCCGCCTGTGCTTCACGCAGTACCCGCTCGCCGGCCCGACCGGTGTCGATGACCTTGACGGCGACTGCGCGTTCCAGGCGTTCGTCCCAAGCGCGCCAGACGGTCGCGAACCCACCCGTGCCGAGCCGCTCCTCGATCAGAAACCGCCCGAGCACCAGTTCACCCACTTCCACGCCTAATGTCTTCGTCCCGCTCGCCCCGGCTCCTGCCGGATCAAACCGTGCAAGCGCTGTGCCCAGTGGTGCCTGTCACCGTCGCTTCCGGCGCAACGGTCATACTCTTTGCGCCGCCGTGGCCATCCTCGACGACGACTTCGCGCCCGCGCCTCCACGCCGAGCAGGCCGTGGCGGGCCGCCGCGTGGCCTGGACCCCGGCGAGCACCAGCGCCAGATAATGCTGCGACGGCTGCTCGCGGTCGGGGCGGGGCTGCTTGTCGTCATCCTGATCGTGCTCGGAGTCCGTGGCTGCCTCAACGCCCGCAAGGAGCGCTCGTTCGAAAACTACGTCGCCGACCTGACCGCGCTGACGACGGACTCCAACAGCCTCAGCGAGACGTTCTTCGGGCGCCTCGAGGATCCGGGACAACTGAGCCCGCTGCAGTTCGAGGCCGAAGTCAAGGCTGATCGAGGTGCAGCCGAGGGGCTCTTCGACCGGGCCCGCGGCCTCGATGCGCCCGACTCGCTCTCCGAGGCGCAGGACCTGGTCGAGCTGGCCTTCCAGCTGCGCCGCGACGCCCTCGCGGTGATCTCCGACCAGATCGCAACCGCCTTCGCGCGTGAGGGCAGCTCCCAGGCGACCGCCGCGATCGCGGTGCAGATGCGAACGCTGCTGGCCAGCGACGTCATCTACGGACGGGCCCAGACGCTGATCGACCAAGCGCTCGCCGTCGAGGAGATTCCCGCCGAGGCGCCGTCGAGCCAATTCCTTCCGGGCACTCCAAACTGGCTCGACCCGCAGACGATTGAGGACGCGTTATCCCAGGTCTCAGGCACCGAGGCGGCCTCCCCCGGAGTGCACGGCCTTGGTCTTGAGGCCGCCACCATTTTGCCGAGCGGGGTTGGCTTGGAAGAGGGGACCACAGTTTCAGCATCTGCGGCCGGGGCGGAACTCGAGGTCGAGGTCGCCAACCAAGGTGAGTCGGCCGAGGGCGATATCGGGGTGAGCTACTCCACCGATGTGGGGAGCGGTGCGGGAACGATCGACAGTATCGGTGCCGGCGAAACGGGCAGCGTGACGATTGCGCTCGAGCCGGCTCCGACGCCAGGTGAGACGTCGACCATCACGGTCGACGTCGACACGGTCCCCGGTGAGAAGATCGCCGACAACAACTCCGCGACCTACGAGGTCGCCTGGGAGTAGCCGAGCCGTCCGGACCGACCTGACCGGGCACCTATCCTTCCGCGGATGTCCGACCTCACCTCGACGGCTGGGATCATCGCTTTGGGCGCGGCTCTGGTCGCCTGCATCGCGCTGACGATTGCGTTCGTGCTGCACTCCAGGCTGCGAAGGCTGCGCGCTGACCAACTGATCGTGCTCGGGCCGGGATCCGAGCACGACCTGACCGCGCACGCCGCCGAGCTCGAGGACCGGATGGAGGGGCTGCAGGCCGCCACGGCCAATCGGGCGGAGGTGGTGCAAGGACGCCTGGACGAAATCGAGGAGCGCCTCGCCCGCTCGCTTTCGCACTCGGCGGTCGTGCGCTACGACGCCTACGGCGAGATGAGCGGACGACAGTCGAGCTCGATTGCGATTCTCGATGAGCATGCAAACGGGGTGATCGTGTCCTCCATCCTGCACCGCGAACAGGCCCGCGTCTACGCCAAGCGCGTGGCTGCCGGCAGCTCAGACCTGGGCATCTCCCCGGAGGAGGAGGAAGCGATCCTCGCCGCGATGAATCAGCGGGCTGAAGGGGGCACGTGATGCGGATCGCCTACCTAGGGCCGGCCGGCACATTCTCCGAGGACGCGCTGCGGTCAGTCGCGGGAGGCCGGGAACTCGACCTGCTGCCTCAGGCGACTATTCACGAGGCGATCACAGCTGTTGCCGGTGGCCGTGCGGACCGGGCGCTGGTGCCGTTCGAGAACTCGATCGAGGGTTCGGTCCGCAGCACGCTCGACACGCTCGCATTCGACACCCCCGAAGTCTCGATCGTCGGGGAGTACGACCACCCCATCCGGCACAGCCTGATCGCCCGCGCGGAGGTTCCGCTGTCGAGGATTTCCGTCGTGCTCTCGCATCCGCAGCCAAGCGCGCAGTGCTCTCGCTACATCCGCGAGCACCTGCCGGCCGCGGAGGTTCGCGCCGCTGCGAGCACCGCCGAGGCGATCCGGGCTCTCCCTGATGACGGCAGTCCCTGGGCCGCTCTCGGCGCCGCTTCCGCCGCGAGCCTCTATCAGTGCATCGTCCTTGCCGAGGGAGTCGAGGACGAGCCCGACAACATCACCCGCTTTGTCTGGATCGCCCCCGGCGGAACCCGAGCAACCGGGCAGGGGCCGTGGCGCACCTCGCTCGTCTTCGCCGAGCTTGGCGCCGACCATCCGGGGGCGCTGGTCGATGCGCTCGGGGAGTTTTCCTCGCGCGAGGTCAACCTGACGAGGATCGAGTCGAGACCGTTGCGACGCGGCCTCGGCCGCTACATGTTCTTTGTCGATCTCGACGGCGCCAGCGGCGACCCGGAGGTCGCTGCTGCCATCGAGGGCCTGCGGGCCAAAGCCGAGTCGGTGCGAGTGCTTGGCAGCTACCCGGTCTGTGGCAACGGGATTCCCTGACCGTAAGGGGGGTGGTTCACAAAAGGGCCGGGTGCGGCGCGATTACACTTTGCACCAATCATGGCTAGATCAACGGCCACCGCGGGGGGTGGGCTGTCCGGGGGACGCCCCGCTGTCGCTCGCCCTGGCGGCCGTGTACTGGTGCTCAACGCGACCTACGAGCCGATCAACGTCTGCAGCGTTCGCCGCGCCGCCGTCCTGATTCTCAAGCAGAAGGCCGAGATTCTGGAATCGGGAGAGCGCCAGCTGCGCTCGGAGCGGATGGCGATGAGCAGGCCGGCGGTGATCCGGCTGGTCACCTACGTGCGCGTTCCCCGCGACGTTCATCGCCGCAAGATCACGCGCAAGGCCGTCCTCGCCCGTGATTCCTGGACCTGCCAGTACTGCGGGGCGAGCAAACCGGGCCTGACCGTCGACCACGTGATCCCGCGAAGCCGCGGGGGGCAATCGATCTGGGAGAACATCGTCGCCTCGTGCGCGCCGTGCAACCGCCGCAAAGGTGACCGCCTGCCGCGCGAGATCCAGATGCATCCGAGTCGCCAGCCGAAGGCTCCCGGCCCATTGGTTTTCATCCGCATCGCCGCCCCCAGGGTGCCCGCCACCTGGGAGCGCTACCTGATCGCCGCCTGACCTTGCCCTGACCCTGAGGGGTCAGACCCCTACACACACAAGGCCGCCCCTAAAGGCGGCCTTGTGCTGAGAGTGCGGGACGAGCGTGCCTTGGATTGGCGGCGGGTTGGGACAGTTCCCCACCTCCTCGGCGCGCCGGTGCCCGGGTTGGATTCCGCTCGACGGCCCGCACGACCGTCCGGCGGGGCCCGGACTCGCTTGATACGAGACCCCTACACCAGAGGACTCGCCTCGGCGTCCGGACCTAGCGGCCCAGCACCTCCAGCGTCCCGAAAAGCAATGAACTCAACTTAGGACCACCTCCTTTCTCTGGTGTGGTCATTCAATCAGACGCGCTGGTCGGGTTCTCGAGCGGAGCGGCGGTGGGTCGGTCGATCAGCCGGTGCCGTTGGAGGACGAGCCCGGATCGCCGACGAGTTCGTCGGCCTCGAGTTCTTCCTGCGCGGTCATCGGCACGTCACCGGTCGATGACTCGACGACGAGGGCGACGGCGCTGACGACGTCGTCGTCCTTGATGTTCATCACCCTGACACCCTGCGTGGCGCGGCCCATCACGGAGATGCCACCAACGCTCGTGCGCTGAACCATCCCGTTCTGGGAGATGAAGACGAGATCCTCGTGCTCGCGAACGATCAGCGCGCCGGCGAGGCCACCCTTCTTCTCGGTCAGCCGGGCGGTCAGCACGCCCTTGGTGCCTCTGCCCTTTGACGGGTACTCGGAGACGAGCGTGCGCTTGCCATAGCCGTTCTCGGTGACCATGAAGAGCTCGGCATCGTCCTTCGCCACGGCCATCGTCAGCACGCGGTTGGGCTTGCCGTCAACCTTGGCCGTGACGTTCATTCCCTTGACGCCGGAGGTGTCACGGCCCATGCCCCGGACCCTGGTCTCGCTGAACCGGGCCGCGTGGCCGGAGCGCGAGATCATCAGCAGGTCGTCATTCCCCGAGGTCAGCCGGACCTGGACGAGTTCGTCACCCTCGCGGACCTTGATCGCGATGATCCCGTCGGCTCGGATCGGCGTGTTGTACGCGGGGAATTCGGTCTTCTTGACCATCCCGTTGGCGGTCGCAAAGGCCAGGTACTTCCCTTCCGTGAAATCGCGGGTCGGAATGACGGCCATCACCTTCTCGTTGTCGCGCAGGGGCAAGACGTTGACGAGCGCGCGGCCCTTTGAGGTGCGCGACCCCTCGGGCAGCTCCCAGACCTTCAGGCGGTAGACCTTGCCTCGGTTGGTGAAGAAGAGCAGCCAGTCATGGGTCGAGCAGACGTGGAGGTGCTCGATGTAGTCGCCCTCCTTCATGTTCATCCCGGTCACGCCCACCCCGCCGCGGCGCTGCTGGCGGTAGGTCGTCAGCGGCAGCCGCTTGACGTAGCCGGAGTGGGTGATCGAAATCACCATCTGCTGGTCGGCGATCATGTCCTCGATGTCGATGTCGCCCTCGGCGAAGGTCAGCTCCGAGCGCCGTTCGTCGCCGTAGCGCGCCACGATCTCAGCCAGCTCCGACTTGATCAGACCGTCGATCCGAGTCTCATCGCCGAGGATCGCGCGCAACTCGGCGATCTTCTTGACGAGCTCGGCGTGCTCTTCCCGGACCTTGTCGGCCTCCATGCCGGTGAGCCGCTGCAGGCGCATGTCGAGAATTGCCTGCGCCTGTTTTTCGGAGAGCTTGAACTTCTCCATCAGCCCGTTGCGGGCCTCGTCGGGGTCGGCTGATCCGCGGATCAGCTTGATCACGGCATCCAGGTTGTCGAGCGCGACAAGGAGTCCCTCCAGAATGTGCGCCCGAGCCTCGGCCTGGCGTAGTTCGTGCTGCGTGCGCCGGGTGATCACCTCGCGCTGGTGCAGCACGTACTCGGCGATCATCTGCCGGAGACTGAGGGTCTTCGGCACGTTGTCGACGAGGGCGACCATGTTGACGCCGAAGCTCGTCTGCATCGCCGTCCTCTTGAAGAGCTGGTTCAGCACCGCCTTTGACTGCTCGCCGCGCTTGACCTCGATCACCAGGCGCATCCCCGAGCGGTCCGACTCGTCGCGCAGATCGGAGATGCCGGTCAGCTTCTTCTCGCGCACCAGGTCGGCGATCTTCTGGATCAGTCCGTTGTCACCGCCCTTTTTGACCATGAAGGGAAGCTCGGAGACGATGATCGCGTCCTTGCCCCCCTTGATGGGTTCGATGTGGGCGCGGGCCTGAACCCGGATGCTGCCGCGGCCGGTCGCGTATGCGTCGCGGATACCGCTGCTTCGCAGAATCAGCCCGCCGCCTGGGAAGTCCGGCCCCTTGACATGCTCCATCAGCCCGTCGAGGTCGATCTCCGGGTTGTCGATATAGGCCTCAACCGCAGCGCCGACCTCGCGAAGGTTGTGCGGCGGAATGTTGGTTGCCATCCCGACCGCGATTCCCGAGGAGCCGTTGACGAGCAGGTTCGGGAAGCGCGCCGGCAGCAGCAGCGGCTCCTGGTTTCGCTCGTCGTAGTTCGGGCCGTAGTCAACGGTCTCGGCCTCGATGTCGCGCAGCATCTCCGTGGCGAGGCGGTCGAGGCGAGCTTCGGTGTAGCGCATCGCGGCAGCCGGGTCGTCGTCGATCGAGCCGAAGTTGCCCTGGCCGTCGACGAGCGGGTAGCGCAGGGAGAAGTCCTGCGCCATGCGCACGAGGGTGTCGTAGATCGCCGAGTCGCCGTGCGGGTGGTACTTACCCATCACCTCGCCGACGATGAAGGCCGACTTGCGGTAGGGCCGGTTCGGCTGCAGACCCAGGTCGTGCATCGCGTAGAGGACGCGGCGGTGGACCGGCTTGAGGCCGTCGCGAACGTCGGGCAGAGCCCGGCCGACGATCACGCTCATCGCGTAATCGAGGTACGACGAGCGCATCTCCTGCTCGAGCTCGCGCAGCTCGATGTTGCCGTCGAATGCGACCAAGGACTCAGACATCGAGCACGCTCACATCCTTGGCGTGGCGCTCGATGAAGATCTTTCGCGGCTCGACGTTGTCGCCCATCAGGTCGGAGAAGATCTGGCTCACAGTCGCAGCGTCCTCGATCATCACCCGCTGCAGGGTGCGACTCTCCGGGTCCATGGTCGTCACGCGAAGCTGGTCCGGGTTCATCTCTCCCAGGCCCTTGAATCGCTGCAGGGTGACCCCCTCCTTGGCCAGATCGAGCGTCACCTTTCGAAGCTCCCCGAACGAGAGCGCAGTTCGGCTCTTGGTTCCGAGGGCGACCGCAAAGGGTGGACGCCCGACTTGCTGAACGAGGCTCGCATGGACTTCGGCCAGACGCCTGTACTCAGCCGAGCGAAATAGCTCGGCGGTAAACCTGTGTGTGCGGGCGAGGCCGCTCTCCTTATGGATCGCCTTGACGACCGCAACCTCGTCGTTTGCTTCGACCAGTTCCGTCTCAAACGGCTCCTCGGCGGGAGCCGCGCCTTCTACCAGCTTGCGCACCCCGGCAACGCTGGCGGCGCCCTCATCCAGGATCTGCGACTCGAGCAGGAAGCTCACCGCCTCTTGACCGAACTGGGCCTGCAGCGCCGAGGTCCAGCCCTCGTAGGCCCGAAAGTCACGGTTGAAGCGTTGCCATCTCGCTGCCGTCCACTTGTGCTTCTTGGAGCCGCCGTTGGTGTACTCGAACTGCTCGAGCTTGTCGCGCAGCAGAAGTTCCTCGAGCTCGGACTCCTTTTCGATGTAGGTCTCGGCCTGACCGTTCTTGAGCCGGTAAAGCGGGGGCTTGGCGATGTAGACGTAGCCGGCGTCGATCAGCTCCGGCATCTGCCGGTAGAGGAAGGTCAACACGAGCGTGCGGATGTGCGCGCCGTCCACGTCGGCGTCAGTCGTCAGCACGATCTTGTGGTAGCGGGCGTCCTCGATGTTGAACTCCTCGTGGACGCCGGTGCCGATCGCAGTGATCAGCGCCTGGATCTCGTTGTTGGCGAGCACCTTGTCGATGCGGCTCTTCTCGGCGTTGATGATCTTGCCCCGCAGCGGTAGTACCGCCTGGCGGTTGCGGTCACGCGCCTGTTTGGCTGAGCCGCCTGCGGAATCACCCTCGACGATGAAGAGCTCCGCGAGCGTCGGATCGCGCACCGTGCAGTCGGCGAGCTTGCCGGGCAAAGTTGAGTTTTCCAGCGCCGACTTGCGGCGCGTCAGATCGCGCGCTTTACGGGCCGCTTCGCGGGCGCGGGCGGCGTCGACGGCCTTGGAGAGGATGCGCCGGCCCTCCCCCGGGTTCTCCTCGAGGAACTCGGCCAGCTTGCGGTTGACCGCCTCCTTGACCAGACCCTCGATCGGCGGGTTGCCGAGCTTGGTCTTGGTCTGGCCTTCGAACTGCGGGTCGCGCAGCTTGACCGAGATGACCGCCGTCAAGCCCTCGCGGACGTCCTCGCCGGAAAGGTTCGCGTCCTTCTCCTTGAGCAACCCCTTCTCACGGGCATAGGCGTTCAGCGTCCGCGTGAGGGCGGCGCGAAAGCCGGACAGGTGGGAGCCGCCCTCGTGAGTGTTGATGTTGTTGGCGAAGCTGAAGACGGACTCCTGGTAGGAGGAGTTCCACTGCATCGCCACCTCGACGTGGCCGTCCTCAGAATCGGACTCGAAGAAGACGGTCTTCTTGTGCAGGGTGTCCTTGTTCTCGTTCAGGTACGCGACGAAGTCGACGATGCCGCCCTCATACTGGAACGTGACCCGCTCGCCGGCGCCGCGCTCATCAACGAGCTCAATCTTCAGGCCACGGGTCAGGAAGGCGGTTTCACGCAGCCTCTGAGCGAGCGTGGCAAAGTCGTACTCGACCTCTTCGAAGATCTCGGAATCCGGCTGAAAGGTGATCGTCGTTCCCGAGCCCGTCGCCGCGGCCCCCTGCTTGAACTCGCTGACGGGTGCGCCGCGTTCGTAGTCCTGGGTCCAAGTGTGGCCGTCGCGGTGGATATCGAGGTGGAGCTTCTCGGAGAGCGCGTTGACCACCGAGACGCCGACTCCGTGAAGCCCGCCGGAGACCTTGTAGCCGCCGCCTTCCCCGAACTTTCCGCCGGCGTGCAGGGTCGTCATCACGACTTCCGCCGCGGGGCGCTTCTCCTTGGCGTGCATGTCGACGGGAATCCCGCGGCCGTTGTCGACGACGGTGACGCTGTTGTCGGGGTGCAGCGTCACGAGAATGCTGTCGCAGTGTCCGGCGATCGCCTCGTCGACGGAGTTGTCGACGACCTCATAGACGAGATGGTGCAGGCCTCGCGGCCCGGTTGAGCCGATGTACATCCCGGGTCGCAGCCGTACGGCTTCGAGGCCCTCCAGAACGGTGATATTGCGCGCGTCGTAGGTGTGCCCGCTGTCCGTTCCGGCCTTCTTCTTCGCCACTCAGTTCCTTTCGCTTACTTCACGACAAACCCCGCCCGGCTGGTATGGCAATTCTGCCGTTTGGACCAGACGGTACGGGGACCCGTTCAGGTAGACATAAGGATACCAGGATGGACGGGTGTCTTTCCGGGTTGCGTCACACGAAATACCTGCAAATTAGGCATGAAAGGGAGACTTGCCGGTCGATAATCGGGGCGATTCTGATCCGGGCGAGTCCGGCGGGGGTGCTACCCCTTGTGAGGTAACCCGTATTCGGTACAACCATGGGTCAGTTGCGCGAGACCCCGTGCCTCGCCGCATCGGCGGTGAAGCGCAGCGACTTGACCCGGAAGCCGTCTGGGTTGAGAGAGGAGAGGTGGTCGTTCAGCTGGGTCTGGATGGTTGTTTGGAGGAGGTCCAGTTCCTGGGCCCAGGTGGCGGATTTGCAAGCGACGGTCACCACGCCTTCTCGCTCGGAGACAGGATCGGCCTGGTCTGCCACGGCGTCCCCCACGACCTGTTGCCAGACCTGCTGGACAGCCGCCAGGGGGGTCCCGGGGGAGCTCTGAGCGAGCGTCCTCTCGATCGCGAACGAGGCCCGGCGCGGTTGACGTCTCATGCCACCGCTCTGATCGACGGGCCTGCCGGCGGCGAAGCCTTGCCATTCGCCACCTGGAGCTCGGCGCGCTCCCCATCGGGAAGCTGGCCCAGGTGAGTGGCGGTGATCAGAGCCTGCCCTCCGCTGCCCAGATGCTCGACCAGCAGCTCTCGCCGGCCGGGGTCGAGCTCGCTCATCACGTCATCGAGCAGCATCAGGGGCGGCGAACCGCGCAACTCCTGAAGCAGGCTGCGCTCCGCGAAGAGCAGGGCCAACAGTGCGGCGCGCTGCTGGCCCTGGGATCCGTAGCGGCGCAGCGAGTGCCCTTCCAGGCTGAGCACCACCTCGTCGAGATGTGGGCCGTGGGTGGTCCGCCCCGCCTCGAGGTCACGATCATGTCGAGACGCCAGTTCGGCGACGATCTCTGCCGCCGACGATCCCTCGCAGCGTCCCCGATAGCGGAGCGCCGCCGGGCCGGGGAGCTGCAGCTGCGCGCAGAGATCAGAGAACGGGGCCGCCAGCAGGTCACACGCCTCCGAGCGGCCCGCGATCAGCCTTGCTCCGCTCTCGGCCAAGCTCTGATCCCAGGCTTCCAGAGAGTCGCTCGAAGCATGGCCGGCTCGGATCCGTGACAGCAGAGCGTTGCGCTGGGCCAGAGCACGACCATACGCCTGGCGACAATCAGCCCGGGCGGGCCAGAGGGCGGCCACGAGGCGGTCCAGATGCCCTCGGCGGGCGGCGGGCGGGCCCTTGATCAGGGCAAGCCGATCCGGCATGAACACTGCCACCGTCGGACGACGCTCACTTTCTGTGCTCCGCAGTTCGATCCCGTCCAGGGTGTGTCGCCGCCCCTCGGTCGGTGAGAAGGCAGCGAGCAGCCGCTGCCGCTCGGACCCCCGCCCGATCTCGGCTTCGGCCCGGGCCAGTCCCTTCCCGAAGGCCGCCATCTCACGTTCATTGTTGGTGCGGCACGACCGGCCCGTGAGAGCGAAGTAGATCGCCTCCAGAATGTTGGTCTTGCCGGCTCCGTTGGGACCGAACAGGACCGTCAGACCGGGTCCCAGTCGAGTCGTCTCGTTGGCCAGGTTGCGGAAGTCGAGCGTGCTCAGCGTCTCCACGAGGACCGGCGGAGCCGGGCGGTCCTCGAGCGCATCGTCCATCAGCTCAGACGTTCAACCTGATCGGCATCACGAGATAGCAGAAGTCATCGTGACCGACAGGTCGTAACAATCCGGGCCGCAGCGGCGAGGTCAGCTGGATCGCGACCTCGTCGGCCTCAACAGACTCGAAGCCCTCGATCACGAACTGGGGATTGAACGCGATCTCCAGCGGCTCGCCGTTGAACGGGGCCGGCATGCTCTCACGGGCGTCGCCGACGTCGGGCGTCTCAGCCGAGATCGTCAACTCGCCCTCCGAGAACGCAAACCGCAGCGGGGCATTGCGCTGGGCGAGCTGGCTGATCCGCCGACTGGCATCGAGCAGCACCTCGCGTGGCAGCGCGATCTCATGCTCGAAGGCCTCGGGCAGCAGCTGCTTGTAGCTCGGGAACTGTCCCTCGATCAGCCGCGACGAGAGCTGCGCGCCGGCGGTGCGGAAGACGATCTGGTTGCGCGTCACCGAGATCTCGACCGTCTCCACAGAGTCCTGCGAAACGAGCCGCGCCAGTTCGCGCATCGCCCGGGCCGGCACATTGGCGTCGAGCTCAGAGGCCACCTCCGCCTCCAGCTCCGTGTGCTTGACGCTGAGCCGGTAGGAGTCCGTGGCCACCATCGTCAGCGTCTTGCCGGCGGCGGTCACCAGGATCCCCGTCAGAATCGGCCTGACCTCGTCACGAGACGAAGCCCGCGCAACGCGCTCGGCGGTCGCCTGCAGCGCCGGCCCCGAGATCGAAAGCGGTTCGCCTTCGAAGTCCGGGATCCTCGGGAAGTCATCGACCGCAAGCGTGCGCAGGTGGAAGGTCGATCCCGAAGCCGAGAGCTCGACGTCCCGCTGCTCGGCGCGCTGGGTCAGCGTCACCTCACCCTCAGGCAGCGAGCGCACGACGTCTCCGAAAAGGCGGCCGGGAAGCAGGACGCGGCCCTCACGCTCGACGGCAGCGGGCAGCGAGACGGTGAAGCTGATCTCCATGTCGGTCGCCTGGAGTGTCAGCTTGCCGTCCGCGGCGCTGAGCATCACACCACCAAGGGCCGGCATGGCGCTGCGGGTCGACAGCGCCCTGGTGGCCAGCTGCAGCCTGGAGGTGAGGTCCTCGCGAGAGGTTGAGATCTTCAGCGGTCCATCTCCCATTGGGGTTTCTTCCTCGATAGTTGTAGGGGGTTGAGGGGTGGTGGATATCAACGTTTTCCTCCGATTGTGCGTGACGTCATGGCGTTGGCGGGTGGTGGGACAGCCTCGGGGGTTGGTGGAGAGGCCGGCGCTGAGGTTGTGCCGTGTCCAACACCGCCAGTCGAAGTGGACAAGCGGCTGCGGACGCCGTCGAGCGCAGCAGCCGTGGATGTCCCGGGCGCAAGTTCCTTTTCGATGGTACGGAGCGAGTGCAGGACAGTCGAACGGTCGCGCTCGAACGCCCGCGCCAGCTCGTTGAGCGAGAGGCCCAGGCGTTCGCGGACGACGTAGATCGCAAGCTGGCGAGCCTTCGAGACAGCCGGCTTGCGGCCCTTGGCGAGCAGTTCATCCACTGAAAGATGAAACACGTCGCAGACGGCGTCGCGTACGGCGTCGATCTCGGCGGCCTTTGCCGGCCGGCTCGGGCGCGGTTCGGTGCCGTCCGAGGGCCCGGGGTGAGCGAGGAGATCGCGCACAAGCGCGGTTGTCGGTGTTTCGCCCATCACTGATGAAAAGGCCGCGACCCGCGTCAGCGCCCCCTCGAGCTGGCGAAGGTTCGAGCAGTTGGCCGAAATCTCTTGGAGCACTGGGGTTGATTCCGAGCCCGTGAGCTCCGGGGCTCTCGTTTGGACAAGTCGCTGCAGCACGGCGAGGCGTGTGCGCGGGTCTGGCGGCTGGAGCTCTGCGCACAGACCCCACTCGAAGCGGTCACGAAGGCGTTCCGCGAGCCGCTGGAGTTCGCGCGGTGGGCGGTCGCTCGAGAGCACGATTTGGCCGCCTGCTTCGTGCAGGGCGTTGAAGACGTGAAAAAACTCCTCGCCTGTCTGGCGCTTGTCCTCCAGGAACTGGATGTCGTCCACCAGCAGCGCGTCCACCTGGCGATGGCGAGCTTTGAAGGCGTCGATCCCGTGTTTGCGAATGGCGCTGACGAACTCGCTGGTGAAGCGCTCGGCGGTGGTTGAGCGGATGGTCATGCCGGGGTGCAGGCGACGCAGGTAGTCGGCGATCGCTCCGAGCAGGTGCGTCTTGCCGGTGCCGGGCGGACCGTGGAGAAACAGCGGGTTGTAGGCCTCCCCCGGCATCTCCGCGACGGCCAAGGCGGCGTAGTGGGCGAAGCGATTGGCGGAGCCGATCACGAAACCCTCGAAACGACGGGTTTCCGGGATCGGCTCGTCTGGCTGGCCGGGCTGAGCTGGCTGCTCGCCGAGCAGTTCGATGCTGTCGAGACCCGGTGCCTGCCGGGCCAAAGCCGCGGCGATCGCGGCGGTGTATTTGCGGTCCACCCAGCTGCGCACCCGCTCGGAAGGCGCCACGAGGTAGAGGGTCTGCTCTGAGGTTGAAACGGGCTGAAGCGGCTCTACCCAGAGCTGATAGGCAGTAGGCGGAAGGGTCGCTTCGAGGTCTCCGCGGACACGCGACCAGAGTGCCGCCACGTCGTCCGGGATCTGTCTCTGCACGGTTTCCTTGCCCCACGGCCGACTGTCGTTGACGTCGGTCGGCGCCGGCAGCCGACCGACCGGCGACTATAGATCGCTCACGCCCAGGCGAGGATTGGGCACGACGCAATTCGCGGGGAATTCGCGTGGCTCGCGATTCGCCCTCGTATACTGCGCGACCGCGGCACGGCCCGGTTTCACCGAGAAAGCGACGGCCTGTTGCCGTCGCGGCTCACCGCACTTTCCCAAGCCCATGAAGCGGACCTATCAGCCAAAGAAGCGCAAGCGCGCACGCACACACGGTTTTCGGGCGCGCATGCGCACGCGAAACGGCCGCAAGGTCCTGCGCCGCAGGCGCCAGAAGGGGCGCAAGCGGCTGACGCCGTGAGCGACCCCGCGCCCATCGCCGAGTGGATCGCGAGCCGGGGCCGTGGCACGTGAGGGTCGGCGCCGAGGGCGGCTCTCGCGGAGCGGCGATTTCGACCGGGTGTTCCGTGATGGGAGGTCGCACGCAAACCGCTATCTGGTGCTCTATGCCTTTCCTCGCCCACAAGAGGACGCACGCGCTGAGGAGGGGGTTCGCCTTGGAATCTCTGTCGGCCGCAAGGTCGGCGGTGCCGTCGAGCGCAACAAGGTCAAGCGAGCCCTGCGCGAGGCGTTTTGGAGCCTGCCCGACGGAGCGGCGTCGGTTCAGAACGATTTCGTCGTTGTCGCGCGGCCCGACTCGGGACCTCTTGTTGAGCGTGAGGGTATGAAAGGCCTGCAAAACGCCTTGATCGAGCTGCTCGAGGACAGCAAGCCGAAGCAAACTTGAAGCTGAACTAGAGGGTTAAGGCAAGCGTTCCACGTGAAACGGTCGAACATGCACAGATCTGCGCCGTCGCGCCTCGCAGCAGCCGCTGTGCTGGCCCCGGTGCACGCCTACCGGCGCCTGGTCTCCCCCTCTCTCAGCGCCCGCTGCAAGTACTACCCGAGTTGCTCGCGGTACGCCGTCGACGCGGTCCGCGAGCTGGGCGTCGTCAGAGGCGTGCTTGTCGCACTCTGGCGCCTGGCGCGCTGCAATCCGTGGAGCAACGGCGGCGTTGACCCGATCGAGAACCGCTCGCTCTTCCCTGGCTCCACTCCCGAACACGCGCACGACTGCGCGCGCACTCCGGGCGCCGCAGCATGAACCTGACGGCAAACATCCTGCAACCGCTGATCGACGCAGCCGAGTGGGTCATCGTCTTCCTGCACGACGACGTCGGCCTCGCCTGGGGCCTGGCGATCGTCGGCTTGACGTTCATCACTCGCGCCTTGATCCTGCCGCTCTCGATCAAGCAGATCCGCTCGATGCGCGCCCTACAGGCGCTGCAACCGCAGCTCAAGGACATCCAGGAGCGCTACAAGGACGACAAGGAGCGCCAGCAGCGCGAGATGATCGGCTTCTACAAGGAGCACGGCATCAACCCGCTGGCATCGTGCTGGCCGCTGCTGCTGCAGCTGCCGGTGTTCTTCGCCCTTTACTCCCTGCTCAGCGGCGACAGCTTCCAGGCCGACGTCGAGGCGTCGGGTGGCGCCAACTTCCTGTTCGTCGACTCGATCGTCGAGAAGCCGGGGGGCGCCGAGTTGGTGATCCTGATCGCGCTTTTCATCGTCACCCAGCTCGCAGCCGGCCTCGTGATGGCCACCAAGGTTGAAGGTCCCCAGCGGATCATCATGTTCGTCTTCCCGGTGCTGATCGCCCCCTTCATCATCACCCAGCCGGCCGGCCTCGCGATCTACTGGATCGCGACCAACGTCTGGACGCTCGGCCAGCAGGCGGTGGTCAAACGCCTGCTTCCCGCCCCCGAGATCCCCACGATCGAGGAGATTCAGAAAACAAGGGCTCCTCCACCCCCACCGCGCAAGAAAAAGCGCCGTAAATGAGCCTCGAGGCCCTTCCGCAGGAACCCGCCGAGCGCGTGCGCGCCTTGCTCGAGCAGGTCGTCGAGGAGCTCGAACTCGAGGCGAGCGTCAGCGTCAGCGAGACCGACGAGGAAATCGCCGGCGTGATCGACGGCGAGGAGCTGGGCCTGCTGATCGGCCGGCACGGGCAGACGATCGACGCCCTGCAGCTGCTTTGTTATCGCGCCGCCTTCCCGGGCAATGCCGAGCGCAAGCGGGTCAGCGTCGACGCGGCCGGCTACCGCGAGCGCCGGGCCGAGACGCTTCATCGCGACGCCGACCAGGCGGTCCACCGCGCCATCGCCGCCGGCCGGCCCGTTCGGCTCGAGCCGATGACCTCCAATGAGCGCAAGGTCGTTCACGACCACCTCAAGGACGTTGCCGGGATCGAGACATACAGCGAGGGCGAGGAGCCCGACCGCTGCGTGGTCGTCGCGCCGCACGTCTCCGCCGAGTGAGCGAAGCCTCGAGCCAACTCGAGCAGCTCTCCGGCCGGCGGCGCGCCGCGCTCGAACGCCTCGTCGAGGTTCTGGCCACGAAGGAGGCGCCGAGCTCCGTTCGTACTGTCAAGGAGATCAGGGACGTTCACATCGCCGATTCCCTGGCCGGACTCGAGCTTCCCGCCGTCAGGGAAGCCAGGCGCGTGGCGGATGTCGGCGCGGGAGCGGGCCTACCCGGCCTCGTTCTCGCCATCGCGCTGCCCGAGACGCAGGTGGACCTGCTCGAGGCCAACGCGCGCAAGTGCGCCTTCATGGAGCGCGCGATCGACGCCTGCGGGCTCGACAACGCCCATCCTCACGCGGTGCGCGCTGAAGACTGGGCGACGCCGCCGCCGCCCCAGGGTGGGCGAGAGGCCTACGATCTCGTCACCGCGCGCGCCGTCGGCCGGCTGGCGACTCTGGCCGAGCTCGCCTCGCCGCTCCTGCGTGACGGCGGCACGCTGGTTGCCTGGAAGGGCCGTCGCGATTCCGAAGAAGAGGCAGAGCTGGCTCGCGGCTTCGAGCGGCACGCGATGAGGCCGGACGAGGTGCGCTGGGTCGGACCCTTCGCCGGATCTCGCAATCGCCACCTGCACGTGCTCTCAAAAGCGGCTTCCACGCCCGCAGACCTGCCCAGACGGCCGGGATTTGCGAAGAAAAGACCGTTCGGAGCCCACCGAGCCGCCCGGTAATGTGGCAGGCGTGGGCGCTGTCTACGCGATTGCGAATCAAAAGGGTGGTGTCGGAAAGACCACGACCGCGGTGAATCTCGCGTCCTGCCTGGCGTCGCGCGGCTTGCAGACCCTGCTCGTCGACCTCGATCCGCAATGCAACGCAACCGTCGCGCTCGGCGTCGATCGCGACCTCAGCCCATCCTCCTATGACTGTCTCTGCGGAGAGCGCGAGCTGGCCGAGTGTGCGCGGCCGGCCGGCCCCGACAACCTCTGGCTGGTTCCCGCCTCCCGCGACCTCGCCGGCGCGGCCGTGGAGCTTCCGCGCGAGGAGGGGTCCGACGGACGGCTGAAGGCCGCGCTCGGACCCGTCCGCGAGCGCTTTGCCGCCACTTTCCTCGACTGTCCACCGGCGCTCGGTCCCGTAACCGTCAACGCGCTGGTCGCCGCCGACCGCGTGATCGTGCCCGTCCAGGCGGAATTCCTCGCGCTCGAGGGTCTCGTTCAGTTCACCGAGACGCTCGACCTGATTCGTCGTGGTCTCAACCCGCGTCTTGTGCTCAGTGGGCTGCTGATCACGATGTCAGATGAGCGCACGCGCTTGGCTCGCGATGTGGAGGCGGAGCTGAGAGGCCACTTCGGGCAGCTGGTTCTGGAGACCGTGATCCCGCGCAGCGTCCGCCTCGCCGAAGCTCCCAGCTTCGGGGTTCCGGTGGCCGAGCACGATGCAACCTCGCGTGGCGCAGTCGCCTATCGCAAGCTGGCCCAGGAACTCGATGACCGCGAGCAGATCACCGGCGGTGCGCCGGAGAAGGAGGCAGCGTGACCGCGAGCCTGGCAGAAACCAACCGAAATGGAGTAACTCATATGAGGGAGTGCAACTGATGTCCAGGCGCGGAATCGGTCGTGGGCTGTCCGCGATCCTGCCCGACACGCCGGCGCCCGGAGAGGAACTCCGCCAGCTGCCGGTCGAAATGATCAAGGCTAATCCGAAGCAGCCGCGGCGCCGCTTCGAGGCGGAAACGATCACCGGGCTCGCTGAATCGATCAGGGCCGCAGGGGTGATCCAGCCGCTGCTCGTTCATCCGCTCGCCGACGGGACGTACGAGCTGATCGCCGGCGAGCGGCGGCTGCGCGCCGCCAAGGAGGCCGGTCTGCCGTCGGTCCCGGCGCTGATTCGCGACGAAGACGCGGCCACTCGTATGCAGACTGCGCTGATTGAGAACGTCGCCCGTGAAGACCTCAATCCGGTTGACGAGGCTCGCGCCTGCGCCGCTCTCGTCGAGGATCTGGGTCTCACCAAGGAGGAACTTGCCGGTCGCATCGGCCGCAGCCGCGCCGCGGTGTCGAACCTGATCCGCATCCTCGACCTCCCCGAGGAGGCTCTTGATCTGATCGAGATGGGGGAATTGAGCGAAGGCCATGGACGCGCAATCCTTCAGACCCGCGACAACGACGACCGACGCCGTCTGGCCCGCGAGGCCGCGGACAGGGGCTGGTCGGTTCGCGAGACTGAGCGAAGAGCAGCCGAAGCCGTCAAGCCCGCCCCTTCGAAGCCGGCGCCGCATCCTGATCAGGCGGCCGCTCTGCAGCGCGTCGCCGATGCGATCGAGGCCGCCCTCGGCCGTGAGGTGACCGTGCGATTGGTCCGCGGACAGATTCGCGCCGAGCTTCATTTCGGCGACCTGCAGGAAGCGCTCGCCTTCGCGGGCGATGCGAGCGACCGCCGGGCGGCATAGGCCCAGGCGGCGATCAAAAGTGGTACCCGTGGCACAGCTACCCCTCATCTAGAATCGCAAAGCTCCGGGCGATTAGCTCAGTTGGTTAGAGCGCCGCTCTGATAAGGCGGAGGTCCCTGGTTCGAATCCAGGATCGCCCATATATCCTCACCTGAGAGGATCTCCCGGTGCAGCAGATGCAGATATACGGCGTCAGCTTCGACATGGTCGGCAAACAGCCGATCGTGCTGCTCAAGACGGTCGACGGCAACCGCTTCCTCCCGATCTGGATCGGGCATCCGGAGGCGGCGGCGATCCTGATGAAGCTGCAGGGCGCCTCGACGCCGCGGCCGATGACGCACGACCTGCTCTCCGACCTGCTCGACCAGCTCGACGCCAAGTGCGAACGGGTCTCGGTCACCGAGCTTCGCGACAACACCTTCTACGCCTCGATCACGATTTCCATCAACGGCTCGGAGATGGAGATCGACTCTCGGCCAAGTGACGCCCTGGCTCTTGCGGTGCGCACTCAGGCCCCGATCTTCGCCGCCGAGGATGTCATCGAGGAATCGTCGATCGAGTTCGAGCACGAGGTCGAGGACACCGAGGAGGTCGTCGAGAAGTTCAAGGACTTTCTCGACGAGGTCTCGCCTGAGGACTTCGCGGCGGGCGACGAGCCGGAATCCCAGTAGCCGTCCTGCAGGCACGAGTTCGGGTTCGTCGGGGGTGAACCAAGGGTCATTCCCGATAGACGCGACCGCCGTCCGGTGGGAGCCTCGCTCCATCGCAATCGCCCGACGATGGAGGAACACGTGAACGACGAGACTCAACCCAGAGACGACCAGCCGACAGCGGAATCCCCCACAGCGGAGAAGCCGACCGAGGTGATGCCGCCAGATCCGCCGCCGCCCCGCGCCGGCCGCCCGCGCCGGCTGCTGCGTTCCCCAACGGACCGCATGGTCTTCGGCGTCGCCGGCGGCCTCGGCCGCTACTTCGGCATCGACCCGGTGATCGTGCGGATCGCGTTCGGCGTCTCCGTCTTTCTCGGCGGCATCGGCATCCTCGTCTACCTGGCCCTGGCGGTCTTCGTTCCGTCGGGCGAGGGCGACAACGTCGGTAGCGCCTACTATCAGCGCTCGCGCTGGCTCGGCGTGGCCGCTGGTATCGGACTCGCGCTGCTGGCCATCCCCGCGCTCGGAGCCGGGCTCTTCTGGGACGAGGGCTGGGGCTGGGGGCCGTGGGGCCTGATCTGGGTCGCGATCGCGGCGGCGTTCGGCTTCGGCCTCTACACGCTCGTGCGGGGCGGCGGCGACAGGGGGGAGGCGACCACCAGCGGATCGCGCATCGTTGCCACCGTCTTTCTGACCCTGTTCGTCCTGGTCGTCTTCCCCGCGCTCGTGCTCGCGGCGACCTTCGTTTCTGCGATCGGCCACGGCGTCGCCGCCGCTGTCGTCGTCGGAGTGCTCGGTCTCGGTCTGCTGGTCGCCTCGTTCTTCGGTGGGGCTCGCTGGTTGATCATCCCCGCCGTCGCTCTCGCGACCGGTGTCGGGATAGCCGCCGCCGCCGACCTCGAGTTCCCGGCCAGCATCGGTGAACGTGAGTACCGCCCGGCCGCCGTCAGCTCGATTCCCGCGGATGGTTACGAGATCGGAATTGGACACCTACTCGTGGACCTGCGAGACATCGAGTGGGGTGAGAACGAAGTCGTCAGCCTCGACGTCGAGGCTGGGATCGGGCAGGTCGAGGTCCTTGTTCCGGAGAGCGTCTGCGTCGCGGCCGTGACGCACGCCGGCGCCGGCGAACTCGCTGTCACCGGTGAGCGCAACGACGGCTACGACGTGGACAGCAACCGCAACGTCGGCGCGACGTCGACGCCCCGACTCGAGCTCAACGGTGAGATCGATCTCGGTCAGCTGCAGGTGATCAACGACGACGAAGCCGATCTGGAAGGAGATTTCCGTCATTTCGGTCCGGGGCCCCGCGGCTACCGGCTCGACGAGGACGAACAGCGCCATGCAGCCGCGGCCGCCTGCGCCTCGCGGCCGATGGACGAAACAGGGATCGACGGCGGCACCGGCAAGGACGATGCCCCCGAAAACTGACGCCGTATCACTCGTCGCCGGTCTGGCTCTCCTCGGGCTGGCCGCGCTTGTGATCCTGGACCAGACGGGAGCCATCGAACTGACTCCCGGCTGGTTCGGGGCCGCTCTGGCGGCAGCATTGGGGTCGATCCTGCTGACCAACGGACTGCGGGATTGACTCTCGTCGTCACGATCAGACCATGACCTTCGCCGAGACCTCCACTTCGCGTCCGCCTCTCTTCGAGGATGCGCCCAATCTCATCTGCAGGAGATGAACTGGCGCCGCGATCCAGCGGCCGGCGTGATCGCCGGCGTGATCGCCGGGCTCGGGCGCAGGCTCAACGTCGATCCCGTCCCGCTGAGGGTCGCGTTCGCGGCTCTCGTCATTGTCAGCGGCGGCCTCGCTCTGGCCGGCTACGCGATTGCCTGGGCACTGCTTCCGAGCGATCACGCCCGCGACCGGCGGAAGGCACCCCAGCCACCCGAGGACGAAAAACGTCGCCGGCGCTTCCCGAGGGGCTCGAGCGTTGCGGCCGGAGTGGCCCTGCTGACGCTCTCCGGCCTGCTCGTCTTCCGCGAGCTCGGCCTCTGGTGGAGCGATGCCCTCGTTTGGCCGCTTGTGCTCGCCGCCGCCGGCGCGACCTTGCTGTGGCGCCAGTTGCGATCCGGCGAGCCCGAGGAGCCGAGTTCGCCAAGGCCGCGACCAGCGGCGAGCCCGCAGACCGGCGTCGAGACGGCACCGACGGCTGGGTCGCGACTGGCGGATCTCTATCGAGGCGGCTTCGGCGTCGCCCTGGTGGTCGGCGCTGCTCTGCTTTTCCTGTCCGCAAACGACGCCCTGGGGCCAGCCCGCGACGCCGCCTTCACAACCATCGTCGTCGTCCTGGCGCTCGGCCTGGTCCTCGCTCCGTTCCTCTGGCGCCTGGGCCGGAACCTGGCCACCGAGCGAGCTGAGCGCATTCGCTCGCAGGAACGTGCTGAGGTCGCCGCGCACCTTCACGACTCGGTCCTGCAAACGCTGGCGCTCGTCCAGAAGCGCGCCGACGATCCCCGCGAGGTCGCGACCCTCGCTCGCCGCCAGGAGCGCGAGTTGCGCGGTTGGCTCTCGGGCGACACCCGTAGCGCCAGCGACAGCCTTGCGGTGGCTCTGCAGCAGGCGGGAGACGAGGTGGAGGCCCAGTACGGCGTTCCGATCGAAGTGGTGGCCGTGGGAGACCGCGACCACGACGATCGCACCCGGGCGCTTGTGGCCGCCGCGCGCGAAGCGCTGACCAATGCCGCCAAGTTCGCCCCCAACTCCGGTCCGGTAAGCGTCTACGCGGAGGTCGACGGCTCCCGCGTTCAGGTTTTCGTGCGGGATCGCGGCGACGGCTTTGACCCAGCCGGGATCCCGGCGGACCGCCGCGGGATCAGCGAGTCGATAATCGGTCGCATGCGGCGTAACGGCGGTAAGGCGACAATCCGCTCCGATGCCGGCGGGGGCACCGAGATCGAACTGATTCTGGAAGCCCCGAAGTGAATGCGCCACTTCCCGGGGTCGTCATCGTCGACGACCACGAGCTCTTTCGCAAGGGCGTGCGGTCGGAGCTCGAAGGCCTCGTTGACGTGCTCGCCGAGGCGGGCGACGTCGAGGCGGCGGTGCGTGCGATTGAAGCCGAACGGCCCGACGTCGTCCTGCTCGACGTGCACATGCCGGGCGGTGGGGGAGTGGAGGTGATCCGGCGGGTCTCAAAGGCGCGACCGTCGCAGCGGTTCCTGGCGTTGTCGGTCTCCGACGATCCAGACGACGTGATCGCGGTCGTGCGCGCCGGGGCTCGCGGCTACGTGACCAAGACGATCTCCGGTGTGGAGCTTGCCGAGGCGATTGCCCGCGTCAAGGACGGCGACGCGGTCTTCTCCCCGCGGCTGGCCGGATTTGTGCTGGATGCATTCGCCGGTGAGATCCCCGCCAGCCAGATCGACCCCGAGCTCGACCAGCTGACGCTCCGAGAGCGCGAGGTGCTGCGCCTGATCGCCCGCGGCTATCTCTACAAGGAGATCGCCCTCGAGCTCTCCATCTCCCCGAAAACGGTCGAGGCGCACGTCAGCGCCGTGCTGCGAAAGCTGCAGCTCTCCAATCGTCACGAACTCGGCCGCTGGGCGGTCGAGCGGCGCCTGGTCGACTAGCGCACAGCGCGCGGCGGGCTACTGCCGCCGGCTGAGGCCCAGCTCGAGAATGCGGGCGATCAGGTCCTCGAAGCTCATTCCGGCGGCCTCGGCCGCCATCGGCAGCAGGCTTGTGTCGGTGAGGCCCGGGATCGCGTTCACCTCGAGCACCTGCGGCCCGCCGTCGCTGAGCAGAAGGTCGACCCTCGCGAAGCCCTCGCAGCGCAGGACTCGCCAGGTGTTCAATGCCGCTTCCACCACCACCGTTTCGCTCTTTCCCAGCTCGGCTGGGCAGATGAACTCCGTGCGACCGATCTGGTACCGAGCCTCGTAGCTGTAGCGGTCTTCCTCGGTGGGGCGGACCTCGACGACTGGCAACGCCTCGCCGTCGATCACGCCCACCGAAAGCTCGCGCCCCTCGATGTGGCGCTCGAGCAGGACGTGGTCGTCGTAGCTGAGCGCCGCCACGATCGCCTCGGGCACCTGCGAGCGCTCGGCCGCAAAGCGGACCCCCAGAGCGGACCCGCCCTTAGCCGGCTTGACGACCAGCGGGAACCCGAGCCGCTCGTCGATGTCCTCGAGCGTGTCCGCGGCGCCGAGCCCGCCGAAGGCCGCCGAGGAAAACGAGACCCAGTCCGGCGTCGGGATCTCCGCGAACCGCAGCTCCTGCTTGGCCGCCACCTTGTCGGTCGAGCGCTGGCAGGCCGCGACTCCCGGGCCGGTGTAAGGGAGTCCAAGGATCTCGAGGAGCTCCTGCACAGTCCCGTCCTCTCCGTCGGTGCCGTGCAGGGCGACGAAGGCGACGTCCGGGCGAATCTCGCGAAGCCGGCGAACGAAATCGGGCCCGATGTCGACCGGCACGACCTCGTGTCCGAGCGCTCCGAGCGCGTCCTCGACTCTGGCGCCGCTTCGCAAAGAGACCTGCCGCTCGAGTGACCGCCCGCCCTTGAGGACCGCGACCTTCATGGCTTGCGGGGCCGCATCGGCAGGACCTCGCCGCCCGGCGGCTCAGGCAATGGGGATTCTCGCGTCTCCTTCGATGTCAGTGTCTCGTAGAGGTCGACCTGTTCGGAGACGACGCGGCCGATGCGTCTGATGCCCTCGCGGATCTCGTCGGAGGTCGAACCGGAGAAGTTGAGGCGCATCGAGGCGGTGCCGCTGCCGTCGACGTAGGCAGCCGCTCCGGGCACGAAGGCGACGTTGTCGCGCAGCGCTCGGGCCAGCAGGTCGGTTGTGTTGATGTAGCTGGGCAGTGTCGCCCAGAGAAAGAGCCCGCCCTGAGGGCGCGACCATGTCGCCTGCTCGGGGAAGTGGCGCTCGAGCGACTCCAGCATCGCGTCGCGGCGGCCGCGGTAGAGGTCGATGAGACTGTCGATGTACGCGCGCCAGCGCCCCTCGGAGAAGTACTCGGCGACGAAGTACTGGGTCAGGGTCGAGGTGCAGAGGTCGGAGGCCTGCTTGCCGAGCACGACCTTCTCCATCACCGGCGGCGGCGCGCACAGCCAGCCGAGCCGCAAACCGGGGGAGAGGATCTTCGAGAAGGTGCCCAGGTAGATGACGTAGTTGCCGCCGTCGAGCTTGTAGAGGGAGTCCTCGGGTTCACCCTCGAAGCGAAGCATCCCGTAGGGGTTGTCCTCGACGACCAGCAGCTCTCGCTCCCGCGCGATCTCGACAAGCCGCCGCCGTCGCTCGGCGACCATGGTTACGCCCGCGGGGTTCTGGAAGGTCGGCACCGAGTAGATGAACTTCGGCCGCCGCCCGTCCGCCGCAAGCCGGTCGAGCAGTTCCTCGAGCCGGTCGATCCTCATCCCGCCCTCATCGAGCTCGACCTGGAAGGTCTCGGCCTCGTACGAGCAGAAAACGGGCACAGCGCCCGGATAGGTGGGCGCCTCGGCGATGACCGCGTCGCCGGGATCGATCAGCGTCTTGGCGACGAGATCGATCGCCTGCTGCCCGCCGGTCGTGACGATGACATCGTCGATGTCCGGCTCCATTCCCTCTGCCGCCATCACTTCGAGGATGCAGCGCTTGGTCGCCTCGAACCCCTCCGTGGGCCCGTACTGCAGAGCCTGCGCGGAGGATTCCTGAGCGATCCGCGTCATCTGGGCCGCGAAGCTCTCCGGCGGAAAGGTGCTGGTGTCCGGCAGCCCCCCGGCCAGCGAGATGACCTCGGGCCGTGCGGTGATCTCCATCAGGTCGCGCATCGCCGAGGAGCGCATCACGCGCGTGCGGGCCGCGAACAGGCTTGCGTAGCGTTCGAGGTCGCGTGCGGTCGGATGCGACCGCCGGGTGCTACGGACAGGCGGCGCCGGAGTCTTCCCCGGATCGGGTTCGGCCATGACGACAATCTATCCTCGCCACCACTGATGGATGAGTTTCTTCAAGGCTGCCAGGGGCTCGGGCTGGCGTTGGCCTGCGGCCTCGCTGCGGCCGCGATCGCAACCGCACTCGGCCTCAAGGGCCCGGCGCGGTTCGCCTTTGCGGCCTTGGCCGTGGTCGGCGGCGCCCTGCTCTTTGGCGCCTCGATCGAGGAGGTCGACCACCCGGCCTGGCCTGGCTGGATAGCGGGGGCCGCGACCGCAGCCGCAGCCTTCGCGCTCAGCTTTGACGTGCTGTCGGCGGCCGGGGAGCGCAGCGCCGAGTCGAGCCCCGCAGTCCTCGCCGGGCTGGCTCTCCTCGCCGCAACCGCGCTCGCCGGCCTTTCGCTGGTCGTCTCGCCTGTCTCCCTGCTCGTTCTCGCTGCTGCGCTCTGGCTCACGGTCGCCCGCCGCCGCCGTTCAAAGCGCAAGTACGAGGGCCTGCGGGTGCTGCGTTGACGAGCCCGAAAGTCATCCTCGTCGTCGTCGACTCCCTGCGCACGGACATGCTCCACCGCGCCGTGGCCGAAGGGGCGGCGCCGACCTTCGCCAAGCTGCTCGATCGCGGAACCCTGATCGAGGACTGCGTCTCCTCGTTTCCGTCGGTGACCCCGGTCTGCACCTCGGAGATCACCACCGGCGTCGGTCCCGACCGGCACCGAATACCGGGGATGAACTGGTACCACCGCGCTGAGCGCCGTTACGTCGAATACGGGTCGTCGCTTGAGGCGACGCGGGCGTTCGGGCTCTTCCGGACTCTCTACGACACGGTTTACAACATGAACATGGCCCACCTGAGCCACGAGGTGGAGACAATCTTTGAGACCGTCCAGGATTCCGGCCTGCGCACGGCCTGCACGCCCTTCCTGGTCTACCGCGGCCGCACTCGTCACGAACTGACGCTCGAGGGGTTACTGCGCGGCGTCGCCCTGGCCGCGGGCTTTCGTCACGCGGTCTGGGGACCCGACGAACTCTTCTACGGCGAGCTCTACACGAGTCGCAAGGTGCCCTGCAAGCCGACGCTCGCCCGTCCCGGGACTCGCGACGTGTACTCGGCCTGCGTCGGCGAGGAGCTGATCGGCAACGACCTCTTCGACTTCATGCTCTTCTCACTTCCGGATAATGACCACCACTCGCACCGCTTCGGCCCGGAGGCCAGCGTCGAGTCGATTGCGGTCGCCGACGCCAGTTTCGCCACGCTCGTGAGCGCAGCGGGGGGCATCGACGCCCTCCTGGCCGACTACGCGGTGATCGTGATGGCCGACCATGCCCAGAGCTCCGTCGAGAGGGAGTTCCCGATCACCGCCGGTCTCGGTGAGGAGTGGCGAGTGCTCGCGCCGAACAGCGAGACGCCCGGGGATGCCGAACTGGCCGTCGGCCCCAGCGCCCGCGCCGCCGGTGTCTACGTGCTCGCGGAAGGCCGCCGCGCCGCCAGGTTGCACGAGCGCGTTCGCTGCCGCCTCACCGACGAGCAGGACGCCGACCTGGTTGCCTGGCTCAGCATCGGGGGGAAGCCCGCCGAGCCGCTCGCGGCGGGCGTTCGAGGCTACGCCGACCCGGCGGATTCGCTCGAGGCCGTTGTCGCCGGCCCGGGCGGCGAACTGCGCTTCCGCCCGGGGTCCGGCGTCACCGACCTGCAGAGCGACGGCTGGGATCTCGAGGGCGACCGCGAGGTGCTCGACCTGACGGAGCGCGACGGCAGGATCGTCAGCGAGCGCTACCCGAACGGCCTCGCCCGTCTCTGGGCTGCGCTGCGATGCCCGCAGTCGGGCGACATCCTCGTTTCGCTCGCCCCCGGGGCCGAGTGCGTCGATTGGGGCGGCGCCAGTCACCTGGGCGGTGGCAGCCACGGGGCGCTTCACGTCGATGACTCGCTGGTGCCGGTGCTCGGCGTCGGCCTCCCCGACGGCTTTCAGAGCAGGCACGAACAGTGGACACTTCGCGACGTCGCTCCGCTCGTGAGCGAGACGATGGGCCTGCCCGCGCGCGAGCCCGCGGTGGGGGCTGGCGGATGACCGACACGGCGACGACCACGACCTCGCGCGCGGCGGAACGCACCTGGGACGTCCTGCGACGGATTCGCGCTGGCACCAGCAAGCCGCAGAACTGGCTGCAGCTCTTCAAATTCGGCGTCGTCGGCGCCAGCGGCTACGTGATCAACCTGCTCGCGTTCACAGTGCTCAGCCAGGCTTTCGACGTCCACCACCTGCTCGCCGCGGTGGGCGCGTTCGGCGTTGCGGTCACCAACAACTTCCTCTGGAACCGGCACTGGACTTTCGATGCGGCCGAGGGTCATGCCGGGTTTCAGGCATTGCGATTTCTGACGGTCAGCGTCGCCGCACTCGGCGTCAACCTGCTGATCCTCGAAGCGCTCGTCTCCTGGATCGAGCTCGCCGAGGTCCCCTCGCAGGCGATCGCGGTCGCCGCGGCGACACCGGTCAACTTCGTCGGCAACAAGCTCTGGACGTTCGACGATTCGAATGGGCGATGAGGCTGCGCCTGCGCACGCTGCCGGCGCTGATCACGGTTGCAGTTCTGGCCTTCGCCCTCCCCGCGCCGGCCGCCGCCCAGTCCGGCAACCTCCCCGCTGATCTCTCCTCCGAGAGCTCACAGGCCGGGTCGACCAACCCAGCCGCGACCAAACCGAAGGACGGAGGGACGGAGGCCCTCACCCTGACGGCCGACGAGGCGATTCACATCGCCCGCGACGACATCAATGTGCTCGAGGCCGAGGAGGCGCATCGCGGCAAGCTCGACGCGGTCGCCCAGGCGAAGCCGCCCGACACATGGCAGGTTGGCTTCCGCGCCGGCAAGGACGAGGTCGTACAGGTGCTGATCGACGACGCGACCGGTGAGGTCCGCGAGTCCTGGACTGGCCACCAGGTCGAGTGGCAGATGGCGCGTGGCTACGAGGGCTCGTTCGGCCACACGCTGAACGCGCCCTACGTCTGGATCCCGCTCTGCCTGCTCTTCCTGCTCTGTCTCCTGGACTTCAGGCGGCTCTGGCGTGCGGCGCACCTGGACCTCGCCGTGCTGCTCGCCTTCTCGATTTCACAGATCTACTTCAACCACGGCGAGATTGGTGTCTCTGTGCCGCTCGTCTATCCGGTGCTCGCTTACCTGTTCGCCCGCGCCATCTGGATCGGCTTCCGAGGTCCGGGCCGCGGCCTGACGCCGACCCTCTCCGCGGAGTGGATGGCGATCGCAGCAATCTTCCTGATTGCCTTCAGGGTGGCGATCAACATCGTCGACTCGGGCGTGATCGACGTCGGCTACGCCGGTGTGATCGGCGCAGATCACCTGCTCAACGGCCAGGCCATGTGGGGCGAGAGGACCTTTCCCGACGACAACGGATTCGGTGACACCTACGGGCCGGTCAACTACTTCTTCTACGTCCCCTTCGAGCTGATCATGCCCTGGAGCGGGGAGTGGGACCAGCTGCCGGCCGCCCACGCAGCCTCGATCTTCTTCGATCTGGCGACGGTTACGGGCCTGTTCGCCCTCGGCCGCCGGCTGCGTGACGGACAGGCCGGCCTCAGCCTGGGCGTCCTGCTCGCCTTTGCCTGGCTCGCCTATCCCTACAGCGCCTATGCCCTTCAGTCGAACTCCAACGATTCACTGGTGGCCGCACTGCTCGTCTGGTCGCTGGTCTTTTTCGCCCGCCCTGCGGCTCGTGGGCTGCTGCTGGCGGCGGCGGCGCTGACGAAATTCATCCCGCTCGTGCTGGCGCCGCTGTTCGCGGTCGGCACCCGTGGCCTTGCCGTGGGCAGATCGCTGGACCGCGACTGGCTGCGTAAATTCGTGATTTTCGGCGCCTCCCTCGCCGTGGCAGCAGCGCTCTTCCTCCTCTGGCCCCTGTTCGACTCTGGACTCGGCGGCTTCTATGACCGCACCGTCGCCAGCCAGATCGACCGCACGTCGCCGTTCAGCCTTTGGGGTCAAACGGACCTTGGCTGGCTGCAGACCGCGATTCGCATCGCAACCGTCGGCCTCGGCATCCTGCTTGCCTTCATCCCGCGGGAACGCACGATTCCTCAGGTGGCGGCCCTCGCGGCGGCGATGCTGATCGCCGTCCAGTTCACGGCCGACCACTGGTTCTACCTCTACATCGTCTGGTTCTTCCCGCTGCTGCTGGTCGGGATTGCTACTGCGCCGGAACCAGAATCTGCTCGAACGACTCCGCCAGCCCGTCGTCGCGAACCGCAACCGCAGCACCCATAACCCAGACGTTCTCGTCGGAGGTTTCGAAACGCACCGGCATCTGGGTGCGGAATCCCTCGAGAGCCTGCTCCTTCTTGACGCCGAGGACGCTATCTCGAGCGCCGGTCATGCCCACGTCGGAGATGAACGCGGTGCCGCCCGGGAGCACGCGCCCGTCCGCGGTCGGCACGTGTGTGTGGGTCCCCACGACCGCGGCGACGCGGCCGTCCAGGTGCCATCCCATCGCCACCTTTTCGCTGGTCACCTCGGCGTGGAAGTCGACGAGCCAGGCGTCCGCGTCGTCGGCGATGCGGTCCAGCAGCGAATCGACCTCGGCGAACGGGGAGCGGCCGACCCGCAGACCGATCGCGCCGCTGAGGTTGATGATCCCGATCCGCTTGCCCGCCGCCTCGACGATCGTGTGGCCCTTGCCGGGATTGGCGTGCGGATAGTTGGCGGGCCGGATCACCTTGTCGGTGGAGTCGAGGTAGGCGTAGGCGTCGCGATGGCGGTAGACGTGGTTGCCGGTGGTGATCACATTGGCCCCCGCATCGAAGATGCTGTTCGCGGTCTTCTCCGTGATTCCGAGCCCTCCGGCGGAGTTCTCGCCATTGACGATCACCAGGTCTGGCTGGTGGCGCTCGCGAAGCTCCGGCATCACCGCGGCCAGGCCGTCTCGCCCGGGCCTGCCGACCACGTCACCGATGAACAACAGCCTCACCACCTCGACCGGATCGTAGTCTTGCGCTGATGGCAAGCCTGCAGAACAACAACCGCAGCGGCGATGCTGCGATCAGCGCCCGCGACCTCGTCAAGCGATTCGGCGAGCGAGTCGCGCTGGGCGGCGTCGACCTCGAGGCCGCGCCCGGGGAGCTGCTGGGCGTGATCGGCCCCAACGGAGCCGGCAAGACGACGCTGCTCTCGATCATCGCCGGGACGACGCAACCGGACCGGGGCAGCGTCGAGTGCCCAGACGGCAAGATCGGCTGGGTTCCGCAGCTCGCCGCCGTCTACCGGCGCCTCACCGTCGAGGAGAACCTGCGCCTCTTCGCCCGGCTCGAACGGGTCGCGGACGTCGATGCGGCGGTTGACGAGTTGCTCGATCGCTCAGCCCTGGCCGAGCGCCGCCACGACGCTGTAGGCACGCTCTCGGGGGGAACACAGCAGCGCGTCAACGTCGCCATCGGCCTGCTCGCCCGTCCATCGGTGCTGTTGCTCGACGAGCCGAGCGCCGGCCTCGACCCGGGGCAGCGCCAGCGGCTCTGGGAGTTTGTGCTCGAGCTGGCCGGGTCCGGAACGACGGTCATCTTCACGACCCACTACCTCCCCGAAGCCGAGCGTTACGGCGAGCGCCTGATCGTGCTGGCCGACGGCGAGGCTGTCTTCAACGGTTCCCCCGCGGACCTGCACGCGGCCGTGCCCGAGTCCGGCGCCCGCGACTTCGAGGAGGCCTTCGTCGCCTTTCTCCACGAGCGAGGCCACTGAGCCCGATGCGCTGGCTGCTGCTCAAGGACCTGCAGATCATGCGGCGCTCGCCGCTGGTCACGGGCCTGCTGATCATCTACCCGATCGTGATCGCCGTCCTGATCGGCTTCGCACTCTCGCGCAGCCCCGAGAAGCCGCGGGTGGCCTTCCTCAATCAGGTGCCCGAGGCGCAGCAGATCGGTATCGGCGACGGCGACTTCGACAAGGGAATCGCCAAGGAGGAGCTCTGCCAGCGGGTTGAGTGCATCGAGGTGTCGAGCCGCGCGGAGGCCGAGGACCTCGTCGCGGACGGTGAGGTCCTGGCGGCCTTGATCTTGCCGCCCGACCTGATCGACAAGCTGCGCTCGCTTGCGGCACTGCGCCCCGAGCAGCCGGTCGTCGAGGTGCTCGTCAACGAGGACGACCCGATCAAGGCGCAGCTCGTGGAGGACCGGATCAACTCGCTGGTCACCGAGGCCAACCTGCTGGTCGCTCAGCAAATCTCCCGGCAGGGCGCGACCTACCTCGAACTGCTCCTGGAGGGCGGCACCTTCAACCTGTTCGGCCGGTCGATCGAGATCCTCGGGCTCGAGAACGCCGGCACCGATCTCGGGGAGGTGCGGGGGAAGGTGGACGACCCTGAGGCGTCGCGCGATCTCGAGCGGGTGATCGAGTTTGCAGGCCTCGCCCGCGACAACCTCGGGCTCGCGATCCCGCTGCTCGGCGCGATCGCGGAGCCGATTGAGGTCGACACGCAGGTCGTCGAAGGCGACGCACCGTCCTTGGACTCCTTCGCGATCGCGATCTCGGCGACGGTGACGCTGATGTTCGTCACCGTCCTGCTCGTCGCGGGGTCGCTGGCGCTGGAGCGAGAGGAGAATGTCTTCGCCCGGCTCAGCCGCGGCCTCGTGGGGCGCTGGGCGCTGCTCGCAGAGAAGCTGATTTTGGGGATCGTCGTCTCGCTCGGGGTGACGGTACTGATGCTGGCCGGGCTCGAACTGTTCGTGTCCTTGCAGTGGGAGCGCTTTCCGCTCTGGCTGGTCGCGATTGTCGCCGGAGGGGCGGGCTTCGCCGCCTTCGGAGCCGCGATTGGCGCGGGTGCCGGAGACGTCCGCGCCAGCTCGCTGCTCGCCTTCATGATCTCCCTGCCGATCGCCTTCCTCTCGCTGATCCCGTCGGGCGCGGTCAGCCCGACCCTGTTCGACATCGTCGAGACCGTGCGCTCGCTGTTCCCGTTCGACCCGGCACTGGACGCGATCTCGGGTGCGCTCGAGCAGTCGGGGCCCAGCGTCGCCGTCGCTGTCGGGCATCTCGCGGCGATCGTCGCGGGCTGGGGACTTCTTGCCAGGGTTGCGTTGCGCAGGCTTGCTTAGCAGCGGCTCCGTAGAATTCGATTCGTGAGCTTTCCCGCCACGCGCATGCGCCGCATGCGCCGAAACCAGGCCCTGCGCGGGCTGATCCGCGAAACCGAGCTCTCGCCCGCGCATCTGATCCAGCCGATGTTCGTGGTTGCCGGGGAGGACATCCGCCAGCCGGTTGAGTCGATGCCCGGCATCGAGCGGTTCTCCATCACCGAGCTGGTGGCGGAAGCGACCGAGATCCGGGCCGCAGGTGTTCCCGCGGTGATTCTCTTCGGGGTCCCCGCGGCCAAGGACGAAGCCGGCAGCGGCGCCTACGACAACGAGGGCGTGGTGCAGATGGCGGTGCGCGCGCTCAAGGAGACCCACCCGGATCTGCTGGTGATCACGGATGTCTGCCTCTGCGAATACACCGACCACGGCCACTGCGGCTTCATCCGCGACGGCGAGGTTGACAACGACATCACCATCGAGCTGCTCGCCAAGACCGCCGTATCCCACGCCGAGGCGGGCGCGGATGTCGTCGCCCCCTCCGACATGATGGATGGGCGGATCGGGATGATCCGCGCCCAGTTGGACGAGGAGGGCCATCCCGATGTCGGCATCCTCGCCTACTCGGCCAAGTACGCATCCGCCTTCTACGGGCCCTTCCGCGAGGCGGCCGAGTCGATCCCCGAATTCGGCGATCGCCGGGGATACCAGATGGATCCAGCCAACGTCCGCGAAGCGCTGCGCGAGGTTCACCTCGATCTCGAGGAGGGCGCGGACGCCGTCATGGTCAAGCCGGCGGGCCCCTACCTCGACGTGATCCGGCGCGTGCGCGAGCAGACGGAGGCCCCAGTTGCGGCGTACCAGGTCTCCGGCGAGTACTCGATGCTGAAGGCCGCCGCCGAGCGTGGCTGGGTCGACGAGCGCGCGGCGGCGCTAGAGTCGCTGATCGCGATCCGCCGTGCCGGAGCGGACGCGATCGTCACCTACTACGCCAAGGAGGCGGCAGCGTGGCTGTAGAGGAGTCCGTCGTGCGCGCACCGCAGTCGAAGGCGCGCTCACGCGCCGACGGGGCGGCGATCCCGCTCGACGACACCGACAAGCGGCTGATGAACCTGCTGCAGTCGCGCTTCCCGCTCGACCGCGAACCGTTCGCCGTGATCACCAAGCTCGCGGAGCTGCCCCTCGAGGAGACGATGAGCCGCACGCAGCGGCTGCTCGACGGGCGCATCATCCGCGAGCTGACGCCGATCTTCGACACACGGGCGCTCGGCTACGCCTCGATGCTGGTCGCCGCCAAGGTCGACAGCGAGTACCCGCACCGGGCGGCGGAGATCATCAACTCGCACCCCGGCGTCTCGCACAACTACCTGCGCACCCACGAGTTCAACCTCTGGTTCACGATCGCGACGCCGCCCGAGTCGGAGCTTGGACTCCAGGGAACGCTGGAGGTTCTTCAGCGCCTAACCGCCGCCGAGTCGATCCGGCAACTGCCGACACTGACGCTCTTCAAAATCAACATGAACCTGGAGATGGAGAAGGGCACGGAGGCGCTCGCCGCGACAGTCGATGCGTCGCCGCCGCGCGAGCTCGAGCGTCAGCCCTACGACGACACGGACATCGCCGTGATCCGCGCGCTGCAGGGCCCGATGAAGGTCACCGAGCGCCCTTACGACGAGGCGGCCGAGGCGGTCGGCATGACCCCAGAGGCCTTCCTTGGACACCTCTCCGGGATGGTCGATCGCCAGATCCTGCGCCGGGTCGCGGCGATCCTCTATCACCGCCGCGCCGGCTTTTCGGCCAACGGCATGGGCGTTTGGCGCGTGCCCGACGAGAAGATCCAGGAGGTCGGTGGCCAGATGGCGGCGGTGCGGGGCGTCTCCCATTGCTACCAGCGCCCGACCTACCGGGACTGGCCGTACTCGGTCTTCACGATGGCCCACGGCCGCTCCAAGGAGGAATGCGACGCGATCCTCGACGGTATCGCCGCCGAGCACGACCTTCACGGGGAGGACCGAGCGGTTCTCTACTCCTCGACCGAGTTCAAGAAGATCCGCCTGCACTACTTCACCGACGACTACGCGGCCTGGGAAGAAGCCCACGCCCCGGCCGCTGGTCGCTAGTCCCTGGACTTTCGCAGCCAGTGACTCGTTCCGCCGACCTGTACGCGCGCGCCCTGCAAGTGCTTCCCGGCGGTGTCAACTCGCCCGTGCGCGCGATGCGCTCGATCGGGCGAGAGCACCCGATCTTCATCGACCGCGGCGAGGGCTGTGAACTCGTCGACGTCGATGGGAACCGCTACCTGGACTTCGTCGGCTCCTGGGGCCCGTTGATCCTCGGGCACGCGAACCCCGCCGTGCTCGATGCCGTCAGCGCGGCGGCCGCTCGCGGCACGAGTTTCGGCGCGCCGACCGCCGGCGAGGCGGCGCTGGCGGAAGAGGTCTGCGCGCGCTTCGAGTCGATCGAGATGCTGCGGCTCGTCAGTTCGGGCACCGAGGCCTCGATGAGCGCGATCCGGCTCGCCCGTGCCCACACCGGCCGGGACCGCATCATCAAGTTTGCCGGTGCCTACCACGGCCACGTCGACGGGTTGCTCGCCGACGCGGGTTCAGGGCTGGCCACGCAGGGGATCCCGGCGAGCCCCGGCGTCACCGCGGCGCAGGCCGCTGACACCGCGATCGTGCCGTGGAACGATCGTGAGGCGCTCGCGGAGGTGCTCGCCGAGGGCGAGTTCGCGGCGATCATCGCCGAGCCGGTGCCGGCCAACATGGGCGTCGTCCCTCCCGAAGCGGGCTTTCTGGAGTTCCTGCGCGGGCAGGCCGACGCGAACGGCGCGCTGCTCGTTCTCGATGAGGTGATCAGCGGGTTTCGCGTCGCCCGCGGCGGCGCTCAGGAGCTCTACGGCGTCTCCGCGGACCTGACGATCCTCGGCAAGATCGTCGGCGGCGGGCTGCCGGCGGCCGCCTACGGAGGCCGCCGCGAGCTGATGCAGCGAATCGCGCCGGCCGGAGACGTCTACCAGGCGGGAACACTGTCCGGCAATCCGCTGGCGGTCGCGGCCGGACTCGCAACGCTTGCCCAGCTCGACGCCGCCGCGTACGAGCGCCTGGGTGAGCTGACCGCGCGGCTCGCCGCGGGGCTCGCCGCCGTTGCGGAGAATCGCCCGCTGCAGGTCAGTTCCGTCCCCGGGCTCCTGACCCCGTTCTTCTCAGCCGAGCCGGTCCGCGACTTCGCCGCAGCCGGCGACTGCGACCTCGACGCCTACGCGCGCTTCTGCAACGACATGCTCGATCGTGGCGTCTACCCGCCGGCCTCCCAGTTCGAGGCCTGGTTCGTATCGCTCGCCCACGACGAGGCCGCGATCGACCACGTCGTGGAGGCAGCCGCCGAGGTACTCGGGTGATGTCCAGCGAGAACGCGCTCCAGCGGCTGGCCGGCATCCTGCGCGACGAGGATTCGCTGATCTCCGCAGACGTTCGGGACCCCACCGCCGCGGCGCACTACGGAGCGATTGCCGCCGCCGGTCCGCGTGTCGAGCAGGCACCCGAGGAGTACGCACTCCTGATCGAGGCGATCCGCGAGGGCTACCTGCTGCACTACGGCGAACCCCGCGTGGTGGTTCCCTCAGATCCCAACCTGGCGCTGCTGGCGGGCGACTATCTATACGCGCTCGGCCTCGAGCGCCTGGCTGCGCTCGGCGACCCGGAGGCGGTCCGCGAGCTCTCCGATCTGATCTCCCTCTCCGCCCAGTTGCACGCCGAAGGCAGGGGCGATGCGGAGGCTGAGAGCCTCTGGCAGGCCTCTGTTGCCGCGCTCGCGAACGGCCCCAGCGAGGCTCACGAGCGCCTCAAGTCCGAACTGAGGGGCCCACCGGCAGGGGCCGAGGGATAAACTGCGCCCGCTCCGTGTCTGACGCCGAATCACAGACAGACGGCGCCGGTAACGGCGCTCCGCCCAAGCCTGATCCCCCCGGGTACTTCGAGGGCGAGTCGATGACTCGCCGCAAGGTGTTCACGGTGGCCGGCCAGGGCCTCGGCGCCGCCGCAGGCGCTGCGATCGCGCTGCCCGCAATCGGCTTCGCGCTCGCGCCCCTCTTCACGCAGATTCCGGAGGACTGGGAGGCCGTCGGCGCTGAGGACGACTTCGACGCCGAGACCTATCGCTCCGTGGTGATCACGACCACTGCCGGGATCGGCGAAGCCGGCAAGACCACCGCCTACGTACGCCGTGGCTCCGAGGACCTCGAGGAGGAGCCGACCGAGTACATCGCCATTTCGACTCGTTGTGCCCACCTCGGCTGCCCCGTGCGCTTCGTCAAGGACGCCGGCAACTTCATCTGCCCCTGTCACGGCGGCGTCTACGACTTCCAGGGCAAGGTCATCGGCGGACCGCCGGTGCGCCCTCTCGACCGTTTCCAGACGCGCGTCACCAACGGCAAGGTCGAGATCGGGCCTCGTTACAGCGTCACCTCTCAACTGGATCCTGTCCGCACCCGCGACCCCGGCGAGTTCGTCGGCGGGATCTGGGAATACATCTACCCACCGCGGCCGAGCGTGCCGCCGCCACCGAAGTAGACGATGCCGAAACTGCCGATTCCAGCCGCTCTGCGCCGCCCGCCCAAACCGGGCGAGGGCAACGGCGCCACCAATGGAGCCGGCCTCAAGGACAAGGCCGCCGAGGCCGGCGGCGACCTGGTCGGCTGGATCGACGAGCGCACCGGTGCGACGGGCTTCCTCACCGGGATGCTCTACCGCAAGGTCCCAAAGGGAACCAACTGGTACTACACGCTCGGCTCGGCGACGCTGTTCGCATTCACCGCTCAGGCGCTGACCGGCGTCTTCTTGGCGATGTACTACACGCCGTCGGCGACCGAGGCCTACGAGTCGGCGCGCTACCTGACCAACGAGGTCTTCCTCGGCGAGTTCGTGCGCGGCATGCACCGCTGGGGCTCGTCGGTGATGATGGTCCTGATCTTCCTGCACATGGGCAGGACCTTCTTCTTCGGCGCCTACAAGTACCCGCGCGAGCTCAACTGGGTGATCGGCGTGATCCTGCTCGTGCTGACGTTGATGATGGGGCTGACCGGCTACCTGCTGCCGTTCGACCAGCGCTCCTTCTGGGCGACGATCGTGGCCGTCAACCTCAACGGCACCGGCCCGGTGATCGGGCCCTATCTGGCCGACTTCCTAAGGGCCGGCCCGGAGTTCGCGTCCGACACGATCTCGCGCTTCTATGCGATTCACATGCTGTTGGTCCCCGGCGGGATCATCGCCCTGATCGGCGCCCACCTCTATCTCGTCGTCAAGCAGGGAACCACGGCGCCGCCATGGAGCAAGCCTGAGACGCAACCCAAGGCCCTTCGCGAGGAGAAGGTTTGAACCGCCAGGAAAAAGAGCAGTACCTCCGCGAGTACGAGGTCCTGAAGAAGAAGGGCAAGCCGTTCTTCCCGTACGCGGTGATGAAGGACTCGGCGATGGCCCTGATCGTCGTGCTCGTGATCATGGTGATGTCGCTCTGGCTCGGCGCAGAGCTTGGCCCGAAGGCCGACCCGACCACCACGACCTACGTGCCACGGCCCGAGTGGTACTTCTTCTTCCTCTTCGAGCTGCTGCGTGTGATCAAGCCCCCCTGGGCCACGCCGATCGCGACGATCGGCATCCCGACGCTCTGCCTGGTGCTGCTCTTGTTGCTGCCCTTCTACGACCGCAGCGCGGAGCGACGGCCCGAGCGGCGGCCGGTCGCGATGACAGCCGGGGTCTTGACCATCATTGCGATGGGCTTCCTGACGATGCTCGGCGCCACGGCCGGATCGCCGACCGAGATCGAGATCGAGGTCGCCGCCGAATACGAGGCCGGCAAGCAGGTCGCCGCCCAGTCAGGTTGTTTGGCCTGCCACAAGTTCGAGCACAACGGCAACGACGGGCCTGGACCGGATCTGACCGAAATTGGGGCGGAGTTGCCCAGGGCCGCGATCGCGCGATCGCTCGAGGTCGGGCCGGGGATCATGCCCTCGTACGCGGATCTAAAGGCCAACAACCCCGAGAAGTTCAGCGATCTGACCGCGTTCCTCGCCTCGCTGAGGTAGTCGTGCCTGCCTCGGCGCTCCCCGAAGGCACTGCCATGCCCTCACGTGAGTCCGCCGCGTTTGGCGACGAGGTCAAGGGCATGTTCGACCGCATCTCCGGGGTCTACGACCTGCTCAACACCGTGATGACGGCCGGGCTGCACCACCAGTGGCGCCAGCGCGCGGCCGACCGCGCCGGGCTCGAACCCGGCAACGCCGCTCTCGACATCGCCTGCGGCACGGGCGACCTCAGCTTCGAGCTGGCCGCACGCTGCGGCGCCGACGGCCGCGTGGTCGGGTGCGACTTCTCCGAGGGCATGCTCGAGATCGCCCGCCAGAAAGCAGCAGAGGGGCGGCCCGCCCACGAGACCGAGGTTCGATTCGAGTGGGCGGACGGACTCGACCTGCCCTACGAGGACGGCGAGTTCGACGCGGTGACGATCGGCTTCGGGCTGCGCAATTTCTCCGACATCCAGGGCGGCCTGATCGAGATGTCTCGGGTACTGCGAACCGGCGGCCGGCTCGTGGTCCTGGAGCTGAGCCAGCCGCGCCGACCGCCGCTCTCGACCTTTTACGCGTTCTGGTTCGACCGGCTCGTGCCCCGACTCGGCAAGGTCTTCGGCAACAGCGGCGCCTACACCTACCTGCCCGAGTCGGTCAAGCGCTTCCCGGGTCCCGAGGCGCTGGCGGCGCAGATCAACGAAGCGGGGTTCGGCGAGATCCGCTGGCTCGACCTCGCCGGCGGGATCGTCTCTGTGCACAGCGCCACCAAACAATGAACGTCTCCCGCGGCACGACCGTGCCGGCACCGGTAACGCAGGTCATGGACCTCGCGTCCGGGTGGATCGCGTCGCGGATGGCGGCCGTCGAGGACCGCCTCGGGGAGTTGGTCACGGGTCACGGCGAGGTGCTCCGCGGCGACGCCGAGGCGACGCTGCGCGCAGGGGGAAAGCGGCTGCGCCCGTTGCTCGTGCTGCTCTGCGCGGGTCCCGATGGTGGTGAACGGGCCGTGCGCGGCGCCACCGCGGTCGAGTTGGTGCACATGGCGACCCTGGTCCATGACGACGTCCTCGACGACGCGCCGCTTCGCCGCGGCCAACCGACCGTGCTGGCTCGCTCGGGCCGTGAGCGCGCTGTTGCGACCGGCGACCTGCTGCTTTCGCGCGCCTTCGCGGAGCTGGCGGGCGATGCCCGCCAGGTGAGCCTGCTGAGCGACAGCGCCGTGTCTCTTGCCAGGGGCGAGCTGATGCAGGCGCGCGACGCCTTCAACCTCGAAGTCCCCGCGCAGCGCTATCTCGAGCGCTGCCGGCTGAAGACGGCCGCGCTGTTTGAGTGCGCCTGCCTGATCGGCCGCGACGACGGCGAGCCGCTGCGCGAGTTCGGCCGCGAGATCGGCCTCGCCTTCCAGATGCTCGACGACGTGCTTGACGTCACTGGCCCACCCGAGCGCACCGGCAAGGCGCGCGGCACCGACCTGCTCGACGGCACCGTGACGCTTCCGTTGATCATCGCTCGAAGGAGCGACGAGGAGCTCGGCAGTTTGGATCTGCGCAGCCTGGATGCGCCCGCCGCCGAAGCGGCATGCGATCGCGTCGAAGCGACGGGCGCGACGGACGAGGTCAGAACCCAGGCCCAGTCTCGGGTTGCGAGCGCCAAGCGCGGACTGGCCGAGGCGGGCTTGGCCGAAGCCGAGCGCAAGCTGCTGGAGCTGATCGCCGACGGAGTCGTAGAACGCTATTCCTAGGGTCTGACCCCTACGAGCGAGCGTCGACTTTAGAAGTCTTCCGGCAAGACCAGGTCGCGCTCGATCGCGTCGACAAACAGGTCGATCTCGTCGGACATGTTCGCGTGGGTGAGCTTTGTCAGGTCGTCGAGAATCGCCTGCGAGCCGTCATCGAGGACCTCATCGAAGCGGTCGACGGCTGTCCTGGCCGTAGACGCCCCCGCCGCGCCACTCGCAGTCCGGACAGCGAAGCTGAACAGACCAGCGCTGACCGGCGGCTTGCGCCCAATCAGTCGGGTAGACGAGATCGGATCCGCACGCCCGGCAGATGTGCAGCTCGGTCGTGGCGGCGCCAGACTCCGCGTTCGGTGCGCTGCCGCGGCGGCGCAGCAACTCCGCCTCATGGGCGCGCTGCAATCGCCGGTTCAAGTCTGAGTTGCGGGGCTTTTTCGTGTCCATGCTTGGTTTCGCTATCGGCCGGCCGAGCCGGGTCCTTTAACTGATACGGGATGCCCGGTACCCCAGATCACCGTTGCCTCAATCAGCGCCTGAGGAAGCCGTCCCCCGCGGGACTAGACTGCGCCTCCCCATGGTCCTTTCAGACCGAACGATCCGGGCCGAAATCGAGGCCGGTCGCATCGCTTTCGACCCGTACGATCCGGGCCTCGTGCAGCCGTCGAGCGTCGACATGCGGGTCGACCGGCGTTTTCGCGTCTTCCACAACGCACGGCGTCCCTATATCGACGTGCGCGAGGCGATGGATGATCTGACCGAGATGGTTGAGGTCGAGGGCGACGAGCCGTTCATTCTGCACCCGGGGGAGTTCGTGCTCGGCCAGACGCTGGAGCGTGTCCGCCTTCCCGACGATCTCGTCGCTCGGCTGGAGGGCAAGAGCTCGCTGGGTCGCCTCGGTCTGCTGATCCACTCGACGGCGGGTTTCGTCGATGCAGGCTTTGAGGGCAACCTGACGCTCGAGCTCTCCAACGTCGCCAACCTTCCGATCACGATCTACCAGGGCATGCCGATCGGCCAGATCTCGTTCATGCGCATGGACGGCCCGGTCGAACACCCGTACGGCTCGAGCGAGGCCGGCAGCAAGTACCAGGGGCAGACGGAGCCGACGGCCAGCCGCTTCCACCTCAATTTCCAGCGCTAGCCGCCAGCGGGCGCAAATCTCCAACGGCACTCAAACGGCTCCGCGGGCCGTCGTCCACAGCTACCATGGTTGCCAATGGACTTCAGTATCTGGCAGATCGCCATCGTCCTCGTGATTGCGCTCCTGGTCTTCGGTCCCAAGCGCCTGCCCGAGCTTGGCCGCTCGCTCGGCAACGGCATGCGCGAGTTCAAGGACTCGATCACCGGTGACTCGAAGGACGAGGACGAGGACGAGGCCGTGCCCCCGACGATCGAGGGCACGGCGAGCGCCGATCCCGTCGAGGGCGACGTGGTCACCGAACACAAGGCCTAAGAGCCTTCCGTGCCCGCGCCTCGCCGGATCCGGCCGGCAAGCTTCGACGACCGGATGACGCTCGTCGAGCACCTCGACGAGCTGCGTAACCGCATCATCGTCGTGCTGTTCGCAATCGGTGCAGCCTTCGCGCTCTGCTTCTGGCAGAACGCGGTGATGCTCGACATCGCCAACGATCCACTGCCGACGGATCAGATTCCGACGACCTTCGGCGTCACCGAGCCGTTCTTCACGACGGTTGAAGTCTCCGCCTACGGGGCCTTCATCATCGCCCTGCCGATCATCCTCTGGCAGGTGTCGGCCTTCGTGCTGCCGGCGCTCTCCCCGATGGAGAAGAAGGTGGTGAGGCCCTTCCTGATCGCGATCCCGTTCCTCTTCATCACCGGCGTCGCTTTCGCCTACTTCCTGGTCCTCCCCGTGGCGGTGAAGTTCCTGCTGAGTTTCAACGACGCACAGTTCAACATCCAGGTGCGCGCGGGGGAGTACTACTCATTCTTCGGGATGCTGCTGCTGTCGATGGGGATCCTCTTCCAGATTCCGGTGGCCGTGCTTTCCGTCGCCCGGCTCGGCATCGCAACCCCGCAACAACTCGCGGCCTCCCGCCGCTACGCCGTCCTCGTGATCGCGATCGTCTCCGCCGCCGCGCCCGGTGGCGACCCGGTCAGCATGTTCATGATCATGATCCCGCTGCTGATCCTCTACGAGGGCTCGATCCAGCTTGCCAAGCGCTACGGGAAGCCGCCCCCCGAGCCGGCGCCGGGGGGCGCCGCCGCGACGCCTGAGAGCCAGTGATGGAGGAGCCTCGCCGCTAATCTCCGAACTCAGATGCTCTTCGATCTTTCAAGCCCACGTCGCAAGACGGCAGTCCGCATCATCTTCGGTGGTCTCGCGGCCCTGTTCGCCATCAGCTTCGTCGGTTTCGGTATCGGCAGCGATGCGAGCGGTGGCATCTTCGACGCGCTCGGATTCGGCAGCGACGACAGCGGCGCTGAGAATCCCCAATACCAGGAGGACATCGACGAGGCCAAGGCCGCCCTCGCCGCCGACCCCGAGGACCAGAACGCACTGCTGCGGCTCGTCGAGGCCAGCCTTCTGGCCGGCAACGACGAGGTCGAGGTCGACGAGGCGACCGGAGCGCCGCTCTTTACAGATGCGGCGCTTGGGTTCTACGACGACGCGACTGGCGCCTGGGAGGACTACCTCGCGCTCAAACCGCAGCGACCCGACGACGGCATCGGCGCTCAGATCCTCGGCATCTACATAAACTCCTTCAACAACCTGATCGCGGCGGTTCCACCGGACATCAACGAGATCCAGGAGAGCCTCGACGGCGCGGTGATCGCCGCGCAGGTCGTCGCCGAGCGCCAGCCGTCGACCAACTCCTACGGCACGCTCGCCCAGTACGCCTACCTGGCAGGTGATACGAAGACCGCCGAAAAAGCCGCCAAGAACGCCGTCGCCGAGGCCGGCGAGGCCGAACTGGAGAGCACTGAGAGGTTCGTCAAGCAGGCGGAGAAGGTCGGCTCAGACTTCCAGGAACGCCTCAAGAAGGCCGAGAAGGCAGAGGGCGAGCAGACCCCCGAGGAGGCCTTCGGCAACCCGCTGCAGCAGAGCCTCGGCGGCGGCGCGACTGCTGTGCCCGCACCGCCACCGGCACCCTGATCAACTGATCAGCCCGCAGATACCATTGCGGGCAACACCGGGCCGTTAGCTCAGCTGGTAGAGCAGGAGACTCTTAATCTCAAGGTCACAGGTTCGATCCCTGTACGGCCCACTTTCTAAGCCACTCGCGAGATACTGCGCGGGCGATGTCGCAGGAGAACGTGGAGATTGTGCGGCGGTGGACGGACACCTACAACCGCCGAGACAGCGAGGGCCTGATCTGAACTGAACCATCCTGAATTCGAGATGGGGTCGATCTTCGCCGCCACCTCCGGCGGCGTCTTCCTCGCCCCGGATGGGTTCCCCGGAGCCTATTTTGAGGCCCTCAATGACGCCTATGACCACTTCCAGGTCATCCCAAATGACTTCATCGACGCAGGGGCAGGTGCGTGATGCCTGCGACCGCCGAGTGGCGCGGCAAGTCGAGCGGAGCGGAGGGGAAAACGCCTATCTACGTCGTGTTCTGGTTGCGGGCGAGCAAGGTCCTCCGCGAGGAAACCTTCACTGACCGTGCCGAGGCCTTCGAAGCCGCCGGGCTGAGCGAGTAGGCGATGTCGCAGGAGAACGTGGAGATTGGCCGGGCCGCATTTTCCCGGCTCCCCTTGACATCGGTCGCTGCGTCTTCGAGAACGCCGAACTCCTGGCGACTCTCGCTGACAAGCCATTCGAGCTCTCATCGCCGGCGGCGCTTCGATGTCTGCGGGGCTCGACGCCGCGCTTCTATGCGATGCTCGGAAGGACTTCTCGTATGGGACCGGTCTGGCCTACGACAAGAGGGAACCCGCGGCGTGTTTGCGCGGGGCATTCGACGGGTTCGTCACCTTTTGGAGGGAGTGGCTCACCGCGTTTGAGGCTTGGAACGTGGGGGTCGCCGACCTCATCGAACGTGGAGGGAATCTCGACGTTCTGGCGACCTATGACGCGTGCGCCCGTGTCGAGGACTGCGCAGGCAGACATGGATTTCCACGCCGCCCATCTGCATGGTGTACTACCTCTCCGCGACGCGGGAAGCTGGAGCGAGTGGAGTCGTTTCTGGGCGGAAGACGGCTGCGCAGAGCCCTCGAAGCCGCCGGCCTGAGCGAGTAGGCGATGTCGCAGGAGAACGTGGAGGCGGTGCCCGGTGTCCGATACCGCATCTCCCTCCCCAGCGAGAAAGCGGGTCTGCGCCGGAGCCTGGACGAGCGTCTGTATCTGCGATTTCCCGGTGTCTATCGCCTGCTCGCTGACCGCATGGGACGGCTGCCGCCGCATTCTGCACCTTCGACGGTTGATGCTGACGCCGTAGCGCAGCGCGAAGCTTGCTGCCGTCAATCGGCGTGACTTCAAGGTGCTCTTTCTGGCCATTGACCCGGGCATCGAGTATCACCCGGCAGGCGACCAGCTTCCACCCGGAATCGACCCCGTCGCCCACGGGTGTGACGGCTACGAGAAGGTCTGGCGGCAGATCATCGATTCGTTTGAGGACTTCCACGCAGAACCTGAGGAGGCCCTCGATTGGGGAGACAGGTTCCTCGTCACCGTCCGGTTTCGGGGGCATGGGTACACGGAAGCGGCGTGCCGATCAAGCTGTCGCTCTTTCAGCTGTTCAAACTCGAGCGGGGCGTCATCGTCTGGCAAAAGGACTTCAATGACCGCGACGCCGCCCTCGAAGCCGCCGGGCTGAGCGAGTAGGTGGGCAACGGATGGGCAACGCACTATCCACAACCAGCCGCAACTCGCCGAGGACGCCTCAGGCACGAACCGCGTGTTTCCGAGCGGCGAACACCGACCAGCCGCAACCAGCCGCAACTCCAGAAACAGACTCTTAATCTCAAGGTCACAGGTTCGATCCCTGTACGGCCCATGGCGACGCGAGATACTGCGGGGGTGTCGCAGGAGAACGTGGAGATTGTGCGAGGCTTTAGCGGCGAGGGATTGGACGCCTTCTTGGCGTTCTTCGACGACGACATTGAGTACCTACCGGTCGAGGAGGCCGAAACGCTACGCGGTGTGGTGGCCGTGATCGGGTTTCGAGAGTTGGGTCGAGACATGGGAGGAGTTCCGGGCTGAGCCGACGGAGTTCTTGGACAGCGGCGCCTGCGTGATCGCGGGAGAGGCACTCAGGGGTCGCGGCGACCTCAGCGGGGTCGAGGTGGCGATGGAGTTCTGGTCCGTATCGCGGCTCCGCGATGGTAAGGTCATCCGCCGCGACGAGTACCTGGATCGCAACGAAGCCCTCGAAGCCGCCGGGCTGAGCGAGTAGGCGATGTCGAAGGAGAACGTGGAGATCGTCAAGGCGATCTTCGCTGCGTGGAACGACAGGAACCCGCAGGAGGCCCTGAGCCGCATCGACCCTAACGTTGAGATCGACATGACCGGGGTGTCCTTTCCCGGCATGGCTGTGGTCGATGGCGGTCACGAAGGGCTTGCGCGGGTAGTAGCTTTTGTTGATGCTTGGGAGTCGCTGGAGTACTTCCCGGACAACTTCATCGAAGGTGGTTATACGCTGGCTTGCTTTCGACACCCTCGCCGCCGCAGCCAGCGCGGTAAGCATCTAACGTTCGAAGCCGCTGGGCTGAGCGAGTAAGCCGGGTGGAAACGGGCGGGCAACGCACCATCCATGACCAGCCGCAAATCGGCGTGTGCGCTTCAGGCGTGGAAACGCACGGGGCGGGCGGAAAACACCGACCAACCGGGAACCACCGCAACTCCCGGAACAGACTCTTAATCTCAGGTCACAGGTTCAATCCCTGTACGGCCCACTTTCCCAAACTTGCCTTGAGCGAGATACTGCGCGGGAGATGTCACAGGAGAACGTGGAAACCCTGCACGAGGTGGCTGACGCCATCGCAGAACAGGACCTTGCTCGCCTGCTTGACCTGACGGACCCGGAGGTGGAGTGGCGCTCGTTCCTTTCGGACTTCAGTGCCGTGTACCGGGGACATCAGGGCATCCGGCAGTACATGGCCGACCTCGGTGATTCCATGGAACTCTTCCTCTCCGAGATCGAGGACACACTTGCGATAGGCGACGTTGTGCTGATGGTCGCGAGGCTGGGCTATCGGGGACGCGGTAGTGGAGTCGAAGCGGAGATGCAAGCCGGGTACGTTGTCCGCTTTCGCGATCACCGGGTTCTCCATTTCAGGGCGTTCCGCGACCGGAGCAGGCAATCTCCGCGATCGGCCTCTCGGGGTAGGCGATGTCGCAGGAGAACGTGGACCTGCATGCGAGCGGGAATCGCGATGCGCTCATGACAACCGGCGGCGATTCTGGCCGGTGCGATCGACGCTGACCGATCCGGAGGTGATCTTTGAGCCGTTGCGTGCGCCGGTGTCGGGCGTGTACCGTCGGCCACGAAGGAATGCGGCAGTTCGTCGCGGACACCGCTGAACACGTCTCGACCGATTCCGGCATCGACGCTCCAGCAGTGTCTCGCGAGAGCGATGAGCGACCGAGTGCTTGCTGTGGGAACCATGCATGCCCGGGTAAGGCGCGGGGTCGAAACGAAAGCAGCGACGGCGGGAATCGTCACCACGTCCGAGATGCGACTGCTGACTCGCCCGGGGGGATTCTCGGCGATCGCGCACGAGGCCCTCGAAGCCGCCGGCCTGAGCCAGAGGCGGTGGGCAACGGATGGGCAACGCACCACCGCAACCAGCCGCAACTCGGAAACCAGCCTCAGGCACGACCCCCGCGCTCCGTGCGGAAAACACCCACCAGCCGCAACCAGCCGCAACTCCAGAAACAGACTCTTAATCTCAAGGTCACAGGTTCGATCCCTGTACGGCCCATCTAGCGACGCGAGATACTGCGCGGGCGATGTCGCAGGAGAACTGGAGGCCAGGTGCGGGGGCGGCCTTCGAGGAGGGCCTCGACTTCGATCCGAGTGAGTGGTACCCGTTCGAGGCCGACGGCCTTCGCGGCACGAGGGCGCGAGAGGCGAACTGTCGAGACCTGGACGCACCGTCGAGCTGGGAGGTCATCGAGATGGCGATCGCGTTGTCGCCGCGTCACATCGGGCTCGGCAGAGCAGCGGAGTCCCGACGCGCTACATCAAGGTGCGCGACGGAAAGTCATCCGCATCTTGATCCGACGGCCCTCGAAGCCGCCGGGCTGAGCGAGTAGGCGATGTCGCAGGAGAACGTGGAGATTGCGCGGTCTTCGAAGCGTGGGCTGCGGGAGATTCGGCACTCGACCCCACGTCATCGTGCGCCCTCGATTCCGAGCCGTTCGTCGCGCGGAGGGGATCGTTTGGTCGATTCCTGGAGAGTTTGGATTTCACCATCGAGGCGACGGAACTGAAGGCGGGGCGACCGGTTCGGCCAGTTTCAGCCTCGAGGGCACCGGAGCGGGCATCGAAGGTGGAGAACGCTCTTCTTTCAACGGCAAGATCGTGCGGGAGTTTGGAAGCCCTCGAAGCCGCCGGGCTGAGCGAGTAGGTGGGCAACGGATGGGCAACGCACCATCCACAACCAGCCGCAACTCGGCGACGAGGCCCAGGCACGAACTCCGCGCTCCCGTGCGGAAAACACCGACCAGCCGCAACCAGCCGCAACTCCCGGAACAGACTCTTAATCTCAAGGTCACAGGTTCGATCCCTGTACGGCCCATCGTCGACGCGAGATACTGCGCGGGCGATGTCGCAGGAGAACGTGGAGATCGATGCGGCGAGTCCTGCAAACGCTGGGCGACGGCGACTTCCAGGTGGGTCGGCCTCTCGACCCTCACGTGGACTTTGCACGACCCGAGTTCGAGCCGGCGGCGCCGTCGACGGCATCGACGCAGGTCACGGCATGACACACGCGGACTGTTGGAGGCATGGACGACTTCACGATCGGCTCGGAAGGTCATCCCAGACTGGCGGATAGCGTGGTCGTCGGTGTGCACCAGCGCGGCGTCGGCAGAGCAAGCGGAGTCCCGACGGATCTCCACTACTTCATGGTCTGGACCTTCCGACGGCCGCAAAGTGGTTCGCTTCGAGAGCATCCGCGAGCGTGCTGAAGCCCTCGAAGCCGCCGGGCTGAGCGAGTAGGCGATGTCGCAGGAGAACGTGGAGAAGGTTCGACAGGGCTACGAGGCCCTGGCTCGGGGCGACGTCGCGAAGATCGTGGTGAGATCGTCCTGGTCCACACCCGCTCCTGCGCTGCGGGATGCAGCCAGCGGGGCACCGGTAGTTCTCGAGACGTTTGGCTTTTACAGGTTCCGCGCCGGGAAGATCGTCGAGTTTCGGGACTTCGAGACACAAGGACGAAGCCCTCGAGGCCGCCGGGCTGACTGAGTAGGTGGGTAACGGATGGGCAACGCACCATCCGCACCCAGCCGCAACTCGAGGATCAACCGCCAGGCACGAACTCCGGGCTCCCGTGCCGAAAACCTCGACCAGCCACAACCAGTCGCAACTCCCAGGAACAGACTCTTAATCTCAAGGTCACCAGGTTCGATCCCTGCGCGGCCCATCGACGACGCGAGATACTGCGCGGGCGATGTCGCAGGAGAACGTGGAGATTGTGCGGCGGTGGACGGACACCTACAACCGCCGAGACAGCGAGGGCCTGATTGAACTGAACCATCCTGAATTCGAGATGAGGTCGGTCTTCGCCGCCACCTCCGGCGGCGTCTTCCGCGCCCCGGATGGGTTCCCTGGTGCCTACCTTGAGGCTCTCAATGACGCCTATGACCACTTCCAGGTCATCCCAAATGACTTCATCGACGCAGGGTCGCAGGTGCTGATGCCCGCGACCGCCGAGTGGCGCGGCAAGTCGAGCGGAGCGGAGGGGAAAACGCCTATCTACGTTGTGTTCTGGTTGCGGGCGAGCAAGGTCCTCCGCGAGGAAACCTTCACTGACCGTGCCGAGGCCCTCGAAGCCGCCGGCCTGAGCGAGTAGGGGTGGGCACCGGATGGGCAGGTCACAGGTTCGATCCCTGTACGGCCCATCTAGCGACGCGAGATACTCCGGGGTGATGTCGCAGGAGAACGTGGACAAGGTCAAGGGCGGTATTGCGTCGTACAGCGCGGGGGAGCGCGATTTCATCCTCGATCTCTACGCCCCGGACTTGGAGTGGATTGACCTCAATCATGCACCGGATGTTCCGGAGCGTCTGCATGGGGCCACCGCCCTCCTCGGACTCACGCAACAGTGGGACGACGCATTCGACGACTTCAGAGCGGAGGTCAAGGAGTGCAGGGACCTCGGAGACAGCGTGCTCTGCGTGACCTGCTGGCGCGGGGAAGGCAAAGGCAGCGGCCTGACGACGGAGCTGCACCGCGCGGAGATCTACGAGTTAGACGACGGAAAGATCGTTGGAGTCACGGTTTACCCCGACAAAGAGGCGGCCCTCGAAGCCGCCGGGCTGAGCGAGTAGGCGATGTCGGAGGAGAACGTGGAGCTGTGGCGGGCGTCGATAGAGGACTTCCTTGCGACTGAGCGCGAGTCGGATTGGGAGGGTTGGATCACCAGGGCGACCGCCCTCTGGGACCCGGAGATTGAATGGGACGCCTCCGAACTCGGGGTACCGGGCCTCACCGGCATCCATCGAGGCAAGGAGGCCGTGAATCGGTTCTGGCGGGACTGGCTGGGCGCATGGGAAACCAGCAAGTTCGACTACGAGCTTCTCGACGGCGGGGACCGAGTGGTCATGCTGCTCGATCAGACGATGCGAGGCCGCTCCACCGGTATCGAGGTGGGCGCGGGACGGTACGCACAGGTCGCCACGTTCAGGGCCGGGCTGATGATTCATTGGAAGTTCTACGGGAGCCAGTCGAAAGCCCTCGAAGCCGCCGGGCTGAGCGAGTAGACGATGTCGCAGGAGAACGTGGAGATCGTTCGCGGATTTGTTGATGCGCTCAACAGTGGACCGTGGGACCAGGCATTGCTGACCTTCATGCATGACGACGTCGAGATCGACTGGTCACGCTCCCCGGCTCCTTACAGAGGCATCTATCGCGGCCGAGAGGGCGCGATGCGGTTCGCCGAGGAGGCCAATGTCTGGGAAGCGGCTCGAATCGAGGTGGCGGAGTTCATCGACGCAGGCGACGATGTCCTTGTGCCCCATGCTGTTCACTTGGTTGGCCGCGACGGAATCGAAGTGAAGGTTCGGGCGACCTACGTGTACACCGTTCGCGACGGACTCTGCGCCCGATGGCGCATCTACCAGGAGCACACGGAAGCCCTTGAAGCCGCCGGGCTGTGCGAGTAGGTGGGCAAGGGATGGGCAACAGGCCATCCACAACCAGCCGCAACACCCGGAACAGACGCTTATCTCAAGGTCACAGGTTCGATCCCTGTACGGCCCATCGACGTTACGCGAGATACTGCGCGGACGATGTCGCGGGAGAACGTGGAGGTAATGCGGGCGGTCTATGACCGATACCGTGAGGGTGACTTTCGAGCGAGTGCCGACCTGCTGGACCCGCATGTTGTCCTGGTGCTCTCCAGGGCGAGTGACTGGGGACCGGAGACTCCCGAGTCCGGGCTGTACATCGGCTCTGAAGGCATCGCGGAGTACACGCGGAGAAACTTGGTGAAGCCCTGGTCGAGCTTCACCATGGAGGCCGAGGAGATTGTCGCGGCAGGAGACAGCGTGCTCGTGCACGTCCACCAGCGCGGGGTGGGAAGGGCGAGCGGCGTTCCATCGGAACTGCGTTACTTCACGCTCTGGTCTTTCAGGGGCCCCAGGATCATCCGCATCGAAAGCTTCCGAGACCGCGCCGAAGCCCTCGAAGCCGCCGGCCTGAGCGAGTAGGCGATGTTGAGCGGATCGGTGATGCTCCCGAACTCCTGAGCCGTCAGGCTCGCCGCCCCTACGGGTAGGCGGCGTCCACGAGCCGCGCCATCGCCAGGTTGCCGACCGTGTTCGGATGGACCGGCGCGCCGAGGATGAACGGCACCGCCGGCTCTACCCAACGAAACACGGGTGGCTTGCAGGCGTCGTGGCCGACGCTGGCGCTGTAGACATCGACGATCGTCGCGTCATGCGCCGCGGCTTGCTGGGCGAGCATCGCGTTCAGCCGCTCCTGGATCGACCGCAGCCAAGGCACGTCGCCATCGGCTACAGGGATCGTGGGCCAGCAGCCGGTGCTGCCCGTATGCGGGAAGATTGCTGGGTAGTTAACGACCAGCACCTCGGCCAGTGGGGAGCGCTCGTGGATCCCCTCGAGGACCTCCCCGACCAGCGGCGCGGCAGCAGCGATGCGGCTGTCCATCACGTCGACCCCGCCGCTGACGTACTTGTCCATGCAGGGATGGGCGGCGTTGAGCGGCGTCAGGTCCGCGCAATCGCCGGCGAGGCCCGAGAAGCCGATGTCGTTGCCGCCGATCGTGATCGTGACCACGCGTGTGTCGACGTCGAGCGAGTTGAACTGCGGCGGGTTCGGACCAGGGGTCACTCCCTGCGCTTGCGTCATGTCCTCGGTCTCCGCGCCGCTGCAGGTCGCGTCGCGATAGACCGGCTGGCCCAGGCTGCGCCTGGCCAGGTGCCCGTAGTTGAGGTTCGATTTCAGGCAGCCGTAAGGCTGTAGGAACATCCCGGTCAACGGGCCGGCGGCGTAGGAGTCGCCGAGCGCCACATAGCTGGGCGCGGCGGAGGCTGTTGCCGGCGTCAGCCCGGCGATCAGCGCAAAGAACGCGACGACGACAACGATGCCGCGCCGCGCAGCCGCGCCTTGCTTTCGAACCAGCATGCTTCCTCCCGCTGCGTCCCTCGTTTACACCGACCTGGCGACATTACCCCGTTGCGGGGTCGGCGTCTACTCCCGATTGCCTCAGGCGAGATACTGCGTGGGCGGTGTCACGCAAGAACGTGGATTTGGTACGGGCTGCTGGGATGCGTTCGAGCTCAGCGACCTCTCGGGCGCCATCGAGCACCTCAGCCCCGACTTGGTCACGATCGTGTCTCCGCCCCTCTCGGTCGCTGGCACCTACACGGGCCCGAGGGGTTGCTGCAGGCGACCATCGACTGGGCCGAGGGCTTTGACGACTTAGTCATGACCGCCGAGGAGTTCTTCGACTATCGCAGTAGAGGCAGCGGTGCTGAAGCAGAATCACCTGCGGGATGGGTGCTCTAGGACAGTCTGAGTCTGCTATCGGACATGTGAGGTCCGATGCCGGCTGCTGAGATACTGCGCGGGAGATGTCGGAGGAGAACCTGGAGACCGTCCGCCGGATGTACGACGCCTTCCACGCGGGGGACGCTGAAACGGCGCTCGGCTTCTTTGATCCGGAAGTGCTCGTCGACCCCTCCCCGGCCCGCTTCGATTTTCCGGTTGGCAAGGGCCGGGCGCACATCAGCGCGCTGACCGCGAGCTGGATTGCTTCTTTTGACGAATGGCGAGAGGAGATCGAGGAGATACGCGACGTCGATGGCCGGATTCTTGTCGTCAGCATTCAGCGGGGACGAGGCAAAGGGAGTGGGATTGACGTGGAGTCTCGCTATGCCCTGATCTACGAGCTGCACGGAGGCAAGATCACCGGCCTGCGCATGTACCGAAGCCCAGAAGCGGCCCTCGAAGCCGCCGGCCTGAGCGAGTAGGGATGGGCAACGCGGACGATGTCAAAGAGCAACGTAGAGATTGTGCGAGCGTTTTACGACGCGTTCAACGCTGGCGACTTCGATCGCGCACTCGAGTACCTGCACCTGAACGTCGAACTCCGGTCCGGCGTCATCGCCCCCGACTCGAAGGAGCGGTACCGAGGTCGAAGCGAAGTAGGCGCGTATTTTGCGACGATCGTCGCCGGACCATGGGATGCGGTCACAGCCGAGTCGAGGGAGATGATTGAGATCGGTGACGACCGCGTCCTCTCCCTTGACCTCTGGACCTTTCAAGGCCGGGACGGGATCGAGCTCGAACGCGAACTTCCGGAACTGTTCACTCTCCGCGAGGGGCTCATCGCGCGGCTCGACGGCTTCACCGACCGAAAGCAGGCCCTCGAAGCCGCCGGCCTGAACGAGTAGCCGATGTCACAGGAGAACGTGGAGATGGAGTGAGAGCTGGGAACGTTGGACCCTTGAAGAGCGGGAGTTCCGATCTGCGGCGAATGGACGGGTTGTCGTGTTGCAGCGAATGAGGGCCACAGGAAGAGTCAGCGGGCTCGAGCTGAACCGACTCGATGGCGTCCGTCGCTACTTCGCCGCCATGGCTGATGCCTGGCAAGAGTGGCACATCGAATTGGGTGAGATCAGGGAAGTAGGCCAGGACACGGTATTAACCCACCTCACCTTTCGAGCCGGCGGAATGAGCGGAGTAGAAGTCGAGGCTCGCACCGACCAGTCGCAAACTCCTGAATCAGACTAGACGCGAACGACGCGCACGCCGGGCATCTCATCGAAGTCAGCGTCTTGCGTGTAAACGGGGACGTCGAGCGCCCTGGCGGTGGCGGCGATGAGCGAATCCAGGATCTTCGGACGCCGGTGTGCTCGCTTGGCCTCGGCGACGATCTCGGCGAACTCCCGCGCCACGTCGTCGTCCACTGGAAGGGCTTCGAGCGCCTCGATGCGGCTCAACGTGCGCATGCGCTGCGCACGGACCACGGGGCCGTCGGCGACAAGCACACCGATCCGAAGCTCTGCGACCGTGATCACGGAGACCCGCCCATTTTCCGGAAGCTCACCGAGAGTCCGACTCTGCTCGCGACCACGAAGACAGAGGTGTCAAGAACGCCGCTCACAGCTCGTCGATCGTGGTCCCCGCGATGGCCGCGACATCGGCCGTAAATGCGGTGTCAAGGGGTGCATCGCGGAGAATCAGGGCGACATCGGCTGGGCTCAGCGAGGCCTTTCGCTCTGAAAGCGGCCGTAATTCCGCAACCGCCCGCCCGCGCACGGTAACTCGCATGGTGCTTCCAGCCTCCACCTCGCGCAGTACCGCTCCGATGTTGTTGCGCAACTCGCGCTGAGGGATGTCTCTGCTGGGTTTCATCTGCTACGACTGTAGCAGTTGCACTCACAGGGCTTTGGTATGTCTGAGAAATGGGCAACGAATGGGCAACGCGCCATCCAGCCACAACTCGGCAAGCAAGCCTCAGGCACGAACTCCGCGCTCCCGTGCGGAGAACACCGACCAGCTGGAACTTCAGAAACAGACTCATAACCTCGAGGTCACAGGTTCAATCCCTGTGCAGCCCATCCACGACGCGAGATACTGCGTGGCAATGTCGCAGGAGAATGTGGAAATCGTTCGACGCAACTTCGAGGCATTCAAGGTGAACGACTTCGAGACGCTGTTCGCTGGCCTCAGTCCGAGCATCGTCATCTACTCGAACCCCGAAGAGCCGGAGGGGGTACGGCGCTATGAAGGGTGGGATGGGCTGATGGAGTACCTCACCAACTGGTTCTCCGGCTGGGAGGACTACAAGGTCGAGCCGAACCGCTTTCTGGAAGGCGGCGATTACGTGGTTGTGGACGCGCGTGAGGAGGGGACCGCAACGCACAGCGGCATCAAGGTGGAGCAGAACTACTCACATGCGATGAAGCTTGAAGACGGGCTGGTGATCGAGTGGCGAATGTTCAACGACGTTAACCAGGCCCTCGAAGCCGCCGGCCTCGTCGATCGCCGCCGATAGCGGCGAGCGTGCAAGTGCGCCCTGTCTAGCGAAGCGAGATAATGCGGGCGATGTCAGAGGAGAACCTCGAACTCGTTCGCAGCGGTGTCCAAGATGTGGATGCCTTCTGGGCCCTGCTTGACGAGTATGTGGTTTGGGACTTGCGCGAAGGTCGGATCCTCGACCTCGACAGCGTGTATGTCGGGCGCGATGCAGTAATACAAGCCTCGCGCCACTACTGGGGCACTTGGGAGGAGTACAGCCTCGAAGCCGAGGAACTAATTAGCGCGGGATCGAGCGTCGTCGTCGCCGTGCGAGAACGAGGGCGTGGGAAGGGCAGCGGTGCTCCTTTCGATAGGCGATGGGCGCAGGTGTGGACTTTTGGTCGGGGCCGGCTCATCCGATGGGAAGTCTTTCCGGACAAATCCGCCGCCCTCGAAGCCGCCGGGCTGAGCGAGTACTGATCGGCCACCAATATCCGGGGTCAGAACACCAAGCCCGTTGCCCGGGCCCCACGCGTGCCGGTCGGCCGGCAAGAGCCTCGACGGTCAAGAGCCGGGTCAAGTTCACAAGTGCGATCCCTGGGTGGGCACGACGCCGACGCGAGATACTCCGCAAAGGATGTCGCAGGAGAACGTGAAGATTGTGCGCAAGTCCGTAGAGGCGATGGTCCGCGAGGACTGGGACGCCGCCGTCGCCGACTTCAGCCCTGTCTGTGAGGGATATGACCATGACATCCCCGACTCCGATGTCTACATCGGCCCCGACGGTTTCCTCAGCTGGATCTCCAACTGGAGTGAGAGCTGGGAGCAGTGGACCCTCGAAGAGCGGGAGTTCCGCTCTGCGCCGGATGGCAGGGTTGTCGTGCTGCAGCGAATGAGGGCGACAGGAAGAGTCAGCGGAATCGAGCTAGACCGGCTCGACGGCGTGTTGTACACGCTCGCGGAAGGAAGCATCATCCGGCTGGACTACTTCAACGACCAGCAGCAGGCTCTCGACGCCGCCGGGCTCGGCGGGTAGCCGGTGGCGTTCCTGAGGGCAGGGTGAACCTGAATCTTCTCGGCCAAGGCTCTGGCACCGACAAGACCGTTGGCGGGGTCTGCTCGGTTGACAACGCGATCCAGATCACATATAACGGATTGACACCTCCCACGCAGGGGGCGTTTCCGGTGGGAGCCGCAATCGATGAGGTGAGGTTTGATGGGGCGCATCCTGGGTCTGGTAGCCGCTGTCGCGTCGGTGCTGTTTGGGGCCCCGAGCGCCCTCGCCGCTCACCCGGCGCCGGCGACTCCGGGCGAGCCGGTGCCGGACGCGGTCGCCGACGCCCTCGGCGGCAAGGTTTCGGTGACCGAGGACGGGCTCTACCGGGTGGAGTCGAAGTCCGCGGGAACTTTCACGACGCACGGCCCGGACTACGTCGGCAGCCACCTCGAGATTGGCGCCGCCGAGCGGCCTCCCGTATGCGTGGACGACCCGAGCGAACCCCACACGGAGTTCCTCTACGCCTACCAGACCACCCAGCCCAACAACATCGAGACCGAAGGCGCTCACATTCAGCAGGTCGTCCGGCGGATGAACTGGCTGATCCACGCGGAAGCGCTGGCGAGCGACGGCCCTCACGCTGACCTGATAGTCCGCTGCACGGACGCCGGCGAAATCAAGGTGAGCGCGTATTCGGTCGGTGCACGGGCAGATGGAACTTCGACGTTCGCGAGCGTCATTGCCGCGGCCAAGAGCGCCGGCTTCACGAACGAGCGCGTGGATTACAGCATCTTGCTCGACGCCCCACTTGAGCGCGGGATCGGCGGTGTGGCTTTCCTTTCCCAGGACGACCGCCTCGAGCCCGACAACAAGAACAACAATCCGCCGGGATTCGGCCCCGGGTACGCGGTTACGCGCAAGAGTCTGTGGGACACATACGTCCCACTCCATGAGCTCGGCCACAGCCAGGGCGCGGTACAGGACACGGCGCCCGGCCATGCGGCGTTCAATATAGGCCATGCGTTCGGTGGCGGCGACGTCCTTTCCTACGAGGGACCGGGCACCTGCGGTGGCCTGCACCCCGGGGAGGACACCTTCCACTTCGATTGTCGCTGGGACACGTACTTCGATGCCGCGCCCGAGCCGGGAGAGTGGCTCGAAAGCCACTGGAACCTCGGCTCGCCCATCAACCGATTCATCGAGTTCACGCGCTTTCGGACAGAGCTCGACGCCCGCCCGATGTTGATCGACAACACCCCGATGCCGCTGACGGGCGTTCCGCTCGGCCGGCTGCGCGCCGAGCTCGTCAACTCGGAGACCGGTGAACCGCTTGCCGGCAGGGAGATCGTGTTCCGCACCTCCGGCGGCTCGGAGCTCTGCCGAGCCGAGACCGATCCGACCGGCACGGCGAGCTGCCACCTGCGTGTAAACCGCGCACTGCGCGCCGTACTCGGACTCCGCTACACGGCCGAGTTCGCCGGCGACGTCACGTATGCTCCCGCCGAGGCAAGCGGGAAGCTGGTTCGGCTTCTCAATCTCCTCGAACTCCTCTAGCCGGCCGCTGCCCCTAAGGTGCCGCACGTGGATGCAAGAGACCTCGCTGTCGCTGTAGCAAGAGGCCGTAGCGCCATCGGCGTCGCTGCTCTGATCGCCCCGAGCCGGGTTGTCGGGGCGATGGTGGAGGACCAGGGCGACAGCGGCCCGCTGCTCGGCCGCATGCTGGGCGCACGCGACCTCGCGCTCGGCCTCGGCGTGGTCATCGCGATCGACCGCGGTGCCCCCGTGCGCGGTTGGCTCGAGGCTTCGGCGCTGGCCGACGGCGGCGACTTCGTCGCCGCGCTGCTCTCGCGACACCGGATCCGACCCGCGTTCCTTCCGGCGCTGCTGGCGATAGCCGGTGGGGCGGCGCTCATCAACCTCTGGCTTGCGCGCCAGCTCGATCCGCCCGCCGCCGCCCTTTCCCGGTCAGCCCGAGGCGGCGCTGACCGGGCACAGCGCCTAGTCGAGCCGGACGCTACGCGGATGCCGGGACCGGCGCGGTTGCCGGGACCGCCTGCGGTACGGCCTCGTACTCTCCCGCGTCGAAGCGGCGTGTCGCCGTGGCGAAGCGGAAGCTGAAGTCGGGCCAGAGCGTCGTGTTGCGGCCGTGCTTGTCGAGGTACCAGCTCTGGCAGCCGCCGGAGGTCCAGACGGTCCCCCGCATGCGCCGTTGGACGCCCTCGTTCCACTCCCGCTGGGCCGCGGCGCTCGGGGCGATCGCGCCCGCGCGCCGATTCGTCGAGGTGCTCGAGCGCCTGCAGCACGTAGCCGACCTGCGCCTCCGCCATGTAGACGACCGAGTTGTGGCCGAGCCCCGTGTTGGGCCCGAGCAGCAGGAACAGGTTGGGGAAGCCGGCGACCGTGGTCCCGCGAAGCGCCGAGAGGCTGCCGTCCCAGTGCTCGGCCAGCGAGCGGCCCTCGCCGTCGCGAACACGCTCGGCGATCGGCAGGTCGGTGACGTGGAAGCCGGTGCCGAGGATGATCGTGTCGACCTCGCGCTCGACTCCGGCGGAGTCGACCACCGAGTGCTCCCGGATCTCCTCGATCCCGTCCGTCAGCACCTCGACGTTCTCGCACCCGAGCGACGGCAGGTAGTCGTTGGAGACGAGGATGCGCTTGCAGCCGGGGGCGTAGTCGGGAGTCAGCTTCGCGCGCAGCTCGGGGTCGCGGCACGGAGCGGCGCAGGTGGCGCTCGGTCAGCACGCGGATGATCGGCGAGAGCGCCGCGTTCAGCATCGGAATCGCGAAGACCTCGCGGCTCCAGTAGATCGCGTCACGCATCAGCCGCTGGGCGCCGGGGATGCGCCTGTAGATCCGGCGCTCGAGCCCGCTGAGCGGACGATCCGGGCGCGGCATGATCCAGGGCGCCGTGCGCTGGTAGAGGTGAAGCCTCTCGACCTGCGGCTGGATCGCGGGGACGAATTGGATCGCGCTCGCGCCGGTGCCGATCACGGCGACGCGTTCACCCTCCAGGTCGTGGTCGTGATCCCAGGTGGCCGAGTGAAAGAGGGTGCCCTTGAAGTCGCGCAGACCGGGGATATCGGGAATCGACGGCTCGCTGAGGGGTCCCGCGCCGGCGACGACGGAGCCCGCCGCAACCTCGCCGCGCGAAGTCTGCAGGCGCCAGCACCGAGCCGCCTCGTCCCAGTCGGCGCCCTCGACCTCGCAGCCGAAGCGAACGTGGGGCAGGATTCCCTCCTCAGAAGCGACCTTGCGCAGGTAGGCGTGGATCTCGGGCTGCGGGGAGAAGGTCGAGCTCCACTCAGGGTTGGGCGCGAAGGAAAACGAGTAGACGTGGCTCGGGACGTCGCAGGCGCAGCCGGGGTAGGTGTTGTCGCGCCAGGTGCCGCCGACGTCGCGGGCGCGTTCGAGCACGATGAAGTCGTCGCGGCCGGCACGCTTCAGAGCCGCCGCCATCGCCAGGCCGGAGAAGCCGCTGCCGACGATCGCCACCGCGGTCTCGGCGGGGAGGCCCGCGCCACCGCCGGGCAGGTTTTCGAAGTCTTGCTCGTGCGTGGCAGTGGCGTTGCTCATCTCTCGCTCCAAGGGTTTCGTGGGCTGTACTCTTAGTTACGTTGCTGTAAGTTACGCTACTGTAGCAAGAAAGTTACGAGTATGTAAGTTAAGCTGGAGCGAGGCGAGGAGCAGCATGCCGGCGAAGCCCAAGACCAAGCCCCGACTGAGCGCCCCCGAGCGTCGTGAGCAGCTCCTGGATGCGGTCAAGGAAGTCGTCGGCCGTGACGGTTTCCACCGGGTCTCGATCGAGGCGGTCGCGAGGGCCTCCGGCATCACGCGCCCCGTCGTCTACGCGCACTTCCACGATCTCGACGACCTCCTCGAGGCGATGGTCCAGCGTGAAGGGGAACGGGCGCTGCGGCAGTTGGCCGAGATCGTTCCCGCCTACCTGGGGGCCGCGGACCCGCGTGAGGCGCTTGGCGAGGCGCTGCGCGGCTACCTGGAGGCGGTCAGCGCCGACCCGATCACCTGGCGGCTGGTGCTGATGCCGCCGGAGGGGGCCCCCGAGGTGCTTCGCGAACAGATCACCGCCGGCCGAGATTCCGTGGTCGTCGTACTGGCGCAGTTCGCCGGCCAGGGAACCGGAGTCGGACTGCCCTCACCCGATCCGGAGCTGACTGGGCGGATGATCTCGACGATCGCCGACGAGTGTGCCCGGCTGCTGCTGACCCAGCCCGAGCGCTACTCGATCGACCGCCTCGTCGCCCACGCCCGCTGGGTGCTGGACCAGCTGGACACCCAGGCCAGCCGCCCTTAACCGCGGGGGATCTGCTCGCCGCGCGAGCAGCCGCGACGACCCCGGACCCCGAACTGGTGCTCTCTAATATGTTCGGTCCGACGGGCGCCGTTGTCAGGGACCTCCTCTCAGAAAGGGGTGCGGCTCCCGTTTTAGACAAGTTGCCGATATGCCAGGGATGAACCGATTTCGCTCCTTCTGTCTCGTGCTGGCGTTCGCCGCCGCGCTCAGCTCGGCGACCGCCGGCAGCACCACGGCGCGTGTGCCCCCGGTGCCGAATGACTTCCTCGGAATCTCGCCGGCCACACGCCTGAGTGGGCTCGAGCTGGCGAGGATGAGTCTCGGCAAGGTGCCGACCCTGCGCGTGCCTTTCTTCTGGGAGGACCTCCAGCCATATCCAGGCCAGGGCCACCAGTTCACCCGTTACGACGAGCTTGTCGCCTACGCCGCCTACTACGGGATCCGCATCAAGCCGTTCGTGATGGGCGTTCCCTTCTACCTCGGCATGCGCGAGGACGCCCACTACCCGCCCGTCAACAACCGCGTCTTCATGCGTGAGTGGAACCAGCTGCTGAAGGCGCTCGTCCAGCGCTACGGACCCGGCGGCGAGATCTGGCAGTACCTGCGCGCCAACGCTCCTGAGATCAAGGCTGAGCCGATCCGCACCTGGCAGATCTGGAACGAGCCCAACGGCTACACCTACTGGCACCCCCAACGAACCGCACCGCGCGACTACGCCAAGCTCTTGAAGGCGTCGTCGAGGACGATCCGCCGCCAGGACCGCGGCGCGACGATTGTCGTCGCCGGCTTCTTCAAACATCCCTCCGACGGAACGCCGATGACGCGCTTCGTCCGCCGCCTCTACGACGTCCGTGGGATCAGCTCGAGCTTCGACGCGATCGGCATCCATCCCTATTCGATCAACGCAGCGGGGGTCGCGGACCAGATCCGTGCCGCCCGAGCCGTAATCGACGCGGCCGGCGACTCCCAGACCGAGCTGTGGGTCGACGAGATCGGCTGGCCGACCCAGGCGCGTTCCGGGAACAACGTCTTCCTTAAGAGCGAGGCCGGCCAAAAGCAGTCGCTGCGCAGGACCTTCACGATGATCCTGCGCAAGCGCAAGGCCTGGAATATCGGCAGCCTGATCTGGTACACGTGGGCCGACACCGACATCTTCACCACCTGCGACCTCTGCGGCTACTCGGGCCTCTTCCGCGAGGACCTGACGGCAAAGCCCGCCTGGAGTGCCTACGTAGATTTCACCGGCGGCGAGGCCGAGCCGCCGCAACGGGCTCTCCCCGCGCCACGGCGGATCCCGCTGCCCGGCGACTGAGTACGGCCGCGAGCGTGACCGCGAACAGCACCGCCACCATCGCGTAGGCGAGCCCATCGGATGTGGCATCGGCCAGTCCGACGCCCGCCGAGCCACCGATCACCTGCCCTCCGGCCCAGGTCAGGCTGACGAGCGCCGTCGCAAAGGCGAGGTCGAGCCCCGCCGTTTCGGCGTCTTCAGACAGCAACGTCATCGCCGGCGTCCAGATCAGGCTCATTGCCAGCACAACGAGAAGCACCATCGCGCCGATGCCCAGCCAGCTGTCAGGCAGCGGCGCTGCGAGCGCCGCCAGTGGACAGGCGACGAGGCCGACCCGGATCGGCGTCATCCGACCGCGGCGGTCGGAGTAGCGGCCGATTGCGGGGCTGATCACACCCTCGGCGGCAGCGGCGACCAAAAAGACCGCTCCGACGGCGACGCCGGTCGCGCCGAGCTCGTCCATTCGCAGCGGCGCCAGGACGTCAAGTACTCCGGCGAGGATCGAGGGCAGCACGACCAGCCAGGACGCGAGCAGCACAGGGCCGCTGATGATGGCGCCCAGGACCTGGCGAAAGCTCGGCATCGGCGCGGTTTTGATCCCCGGGGTAAGCAGCACCCAGACCGTCAGGCAGGCGGCGATCGCGGCGATCGCGCTGAAGACCACTTCGGGGCTGGCCACCGTCGCGGCCCCGCCGATGACGGGGCCGAGCAGCAGCCCGCCGATAGCCACCGAGAGGATCGCGCCGACGAGCTCGCCTCGGCGCTCGTCCGAGCCCGCAGCCAGCAACCAGGCGAGACCTCCCGTCCAAGCGCAGGCGCCGCCTACACCCTGCGCGAACCGGGCGAGGTCGAGCACGACGACGTCGCTGCCGAAGGCAAATGCCAGGCTCGAACCGCAGAGCAGCGTCAAGCCGGCGATCATCGCCTGGCGCACTCCGATCTTGGCCGCGAGCCAACCCGACGGCAGGGCCGCAATCAGAGTGCCCGCCGCGTAGGAGGCGCTGAGAATCCCGGCAGCAGACTTGGAGAGTCCGAGCTCCCTGGAGTACTCAGGCAGCAGCGGAACGATCGCCGCGTAGAACATCGTGTCGACGAGGATCACGGCTGCGACGAGGGCGAAAAGACGGCGCATCAGATCAAGGTAGCCACTGGCCTGAGACGCGCTACCTGCCGTGGCCGTGCGTTACCCTCTGTGCCCGGTTGGCACCACTGCGGTGGCAGGGCGACCGAGGGGGGCCGAACGACTTTGTAGGCGGTTAGGGTTTCAGGGAAGCACAGCCGGCGTGTTGATCGTCGGCGTGAGAGCGAGTCCCCCTCAGCGCGGGTGTTTCACCCGTGTCTCTCACGCCGACGATGAGCACGCCGGCCTTGCTTGAGGCCCGCGCTTCTAGGTACTGGACCCGGACCCCTGCCAGAGGGGCACGCCGAGCGTGATCAGCCGCAGTTGCTTCTCGGCGTTTCGGATCGCCTCCTCCTCCGCCTGGGCTGAATCGAGCGGCGCATCGAGAATCGCTTCGGTGGTGGACACCATGGCGTGGACGATCAGCCCGGCCATCATCTGCAGATCCTCCGTGCTCCAAGCGCTGAGGTAGGGAAAGCGAGCCAGGTCTGTCGCCAGCTCGCTGGCGAACAGCCGAATCTCGCTGCGAATTGCAACCCGCAGGGCGGCGACGCCACCGAAGCGCTCCCGGGTGACGAAGCGAAACTGCTGGCGGTTTGCGTGCACATAGGAGACGAGGATCTCGACCGAGCTGCGGATCACCCGCTCGAAGCGCGCCGGATCGGCACGCGCCGCCCGCAGCATGTCGCGCAAAGTGCGAAAGGACTGATCGACGAGCACCAGGCCGAGTTCCTCGGTGCTCTCAAAGTGGCGGTAGAACGCGGTCGGCACAACCCCTGCTCGGCGAGCCACCTCGCGCAGGCTCAGCGAGTCGAAGCTGCGGTCCTCGAGCAACTCCAGCGCCGAGGAGAGCAGCGCCTCGCGCGTCTGGCGCTTGCGCTCCTCGCGACTGCGTGAGGGCACCGGTGGCTCGCTTGTCTGCTTACGAGTGTTCACGCAACAAGAGTGACGTAAATCACGGATGGCAGGCGTTACTTAGGTCATGCTGTGGGTATTGAGTGTACAGCCGTACACTGAACTTCCATGACTTGAGGAGATCATGTCACCCACCGCCACGCCACCACGGACCCGCACGAACACGCGCAAGTTCGGCCGGCGCCTACTCGGCTCTGGCCTGCTCGACAGCCTTGCCGGACCCCACGGCGTCGACCGCTACCTGGAGCTGGTTCGTCCCGCCTGGACGCTCCGAGACCCCCGGGCCGAAGTCCTCGCAGTCGAACGTCAAACCGATGACAGCGTCACCCTGACCCTTCGCCCCAACGCAGCCTTCGAGGGATTCGAGGCCGGCCAATTCATCCAGATCGCGATCGAGATCGACGGCGTGCGCAGGACGCGCTGCTACTCGCCGGCCGGATCGGCCGATCAGCCCGGCATGCTCGAACTGACCGTCAAGCGCCACCCCGACGGCCTCGTTTCCGAGTACATCAATGAACACGCCAAGCCGGGAATGGTCGTCGGACTCGGCCAGGCCGATGGAGATTTCAAACTCCCGCCGCGCAGACCCGACCACACCCTCCTGATCAGCGGCGGCAGCGGAATCACGCCCGTGCTCTCGATGCTGCGCACGCTCTGCGACGAGGGCCACACCGGCCGCGTCGCCTTCGTTCACTTCGCGCCGGACCCCGAATCGATGCTCTACGCCGACGGGCTGGCCGAGATCGTGCGGCGAAACCCGAACGTGACGCTGCTGCGGGCTTACACCCGCGGGGCCGGGGGAGAGATGCACGGCCACCTCGAGCACAAGCAGCTGGGCGCCGCAATCCCCGATTTTGATGCTGCGCAGGCGTTCGTCTGCGGCCCGCCCGGATTGATCGAAACAGCGCGTGAGATCTGGGCGACGGAGGACGCCGAGGCCAGGCTCCACGTCGAGAGCTTCCTTCCACCCGCGCTCGCGATCCGCAGCGAGGGCGCGGAGGGCGTGCTGCGATTCGCGTCTGCCGGCACCGAGCTCGCCAACGACGGCCGCTCGATCCTCGAGCAAGCCGAGGGAGCGGGCCTCGACCCCATGTTCGGCTGCCGGATGGGCATCTGCCACACCTGCACCTGCCGCAAGACGGCGGGCAGCGTTCGCAACCTGCTCAGCGGCGAAGTCTCGTCCGGCGAGGACGAGGACATCCAGATCTGCGTCTCGGCCCCGGTCGGCGACGTCGAGATCGAGCTTTGAAAACCAGCCTTCCAATTCAACGAGGAGACAACGACATGAGCACCACGATGACCGAGAAGCCGAAGACCGAGACGCCGAAGGCGCCCGAGCGGGCGGCCACCACAAGACGCACCACGATCGTCCCCAACCTCACCCCCGCGCAGGTCGAGGCATTCGGCGAGGAGCTGGATGCGATCCGCCAGCGCCACCTCGACGACCGAGGCGAGCGCGACGTCACCTACATCCGCAAGCTGATCCGCACCCAGCGCGGTCTGGAGGTCGCCGGCCGCGCACTGCTCGAGTTCGGCTTCCTGCCGCCGGCCTGGCTGGCGGGCACGACCGCCCTCTCGCTGTCGAAGATCCTCGACAACATGGAGATCGGCCACAACATCATGCACGGCCAGTACGACTGGACCAACGACCCGGAATTGAGCGGCAAGAACTTCGAGTGGGACTCAGCGTCGCCGGGCGACCAGTGGCGCCACTCCCACAACTACATGCACCACACCCACACGAACATCCAGGGCAAGGACCGCGACATCGGCTACGGAGTCCTGCGGATGTCCGAGGACCAGCCGTGGAATCCCTACTACCTGGGCAACCCGCTTTATGCGCTGTTGCTGGCGACGTTCTTCCAGTACGGCGTCGCCCTGCACGATCTCGAGGTGGAGCGAATCGCCTCGGGTGAGGCGACCTGGAGCGAGAAGCGCGAGGTCGCGAGGTCGATCTGGCGAAAGGTCCGCAGGCAGACGCTGAAGGACTATGTGCTCTTTCCTGCACTCGCAGGCCCGGGCGCACCATTCACCTTCGCCGGCAACGCCGTCGCCAACCTCAACCGCAACCTCTGGTCGTTCATGATCATCTTTTGCGGCCACTTCCCGGATGGCACCCATGAGTTCACCGAGGAGGAGACGGCGAACGAGACGCGCGGCGAGTGGTACTACCGCCAACTGCTCGGCTCAGCCAACCTCGAGGGTGGCAAGTACTTCCACATCCTCTCGGGCAACCTCTCCCACCAGATCGAGCACCACCTCTTCCCCGACATCCCGGCGCACCGCTATGCCGAGATCTCGGTCGAGGTTCGCGAGATCTGCGAGCGCTACGAGATCCCCTACAACTCCGGGCCGCTGGGGGAGCAGTTCGGCAGCGTCGTCCGCAAGATCTGCAGACTGGCGCTTCCCGAGAAGATGCGTGCCCGCAGGTCAACCAGCGAGCCAGCATCCACGGCCGTTGCCTGAGATCCTGTCGGGTATGGATCAGACCGAAAGACGCAAGGACACAGCTCAGGTGGCGCTGCAGTCAGGCGCCACCCACGCCGGGCGGATCGCGACCATCATCAGTGGCGCGGTCCGCGACGTGGTGGGTGAACTCGGTGAATTCGCGACCGATGTCTTCGAGATGAGGGAGGCGTCCCGTCGCGCCGAAGCGGACCGCGCGCGTGCGCAGGACCTGGTCGACCCCGAGTCGTTTAGCGTCCCCGCTGATGAAGAGTGAGCACTCGAAGGTAGTTCTCGTCACCGGCTGCTCGTCGGGGATCGGTCATGCGACCGCGCTGCGCCTCGCCAGCGCCGGCTGGACTGTCTACGCGACTGCCCGCCGCCCGGAGACGCTGGCCGACCTGGCCAGGGCAGGCTGCAAGACACTTGCCTGTGACGTCACCGACGAGGCGTCGATGGCCGCCTGTGTGACCGCGGTCGAGGCAGCGGAGGGCTCAATCGGGGCGCTGGTCAACAACGCGGGCTATAGCCAGTCCGGAGCGACCGAGTCGGTACCGATGGATCAGATCCGGCGCCAGTTCGAGACCAACGTCTTCGGGCTGATCCGGATGAGCCAATTGGCACTTCCCGGAATGCGCGGCGCGGGCTGGGGGCGGATCGTCAACATCTCCTCGATGGGCGGTCGCCTCGTCTTTCCCGGCGGAGGGATCTACCACGCGACCAAGTACGCGGTCGAGGCGATCTGCGACGCGATGCGCTTTGAGGTTCGGGAGTTCGGCGTCGATGTCGTCTGCGTGGAGCCCGGACTGATCGTGACCGGCTTCGCCGACGCAGCCGTGGCCAGCGTCGCCGAGAGCGAGGGCAAGCGCGACTCGGGGGCGGATGATCCCTACGCCGAGTTCAACGCCGCAGTGTCCGCATCGACAGCGGGCGTCTACAAGGGCCCGATGAAGGCCTTCGGTGGCGGCCCGGACGCCGTCGCCAAGGTGATCGAGAAGGCGATTTCGTCGCGGCGCCCGAAGCCGCGCTACCTGGTCACAGCGTCAGCCCGGACCGTCCACCTGCGAAGCCTGCTGCCGGATCGGCTCTGGGACGCAGCGATGCGCGCCCAGTTCAAGCCGCCAGGCAAGTCGAAGTAGCTCGCCGCATCGAACGTCCCTGAGTACCCCCGAAGGGTGCATTCCGGGACGTTCGGCGGGATTTCTCTACTTGCGGTTGAGCCAGATCGCGACCGCGAAGAAGAGGATCACGAGGTCGGCGATCACGACGAGGTGAGCCCAGCCGTCGAAGACCTGGATCGCGGCGTAGCTGAGCGCGACCAGCACGCCGATGAAGACAATGCTCAGTACGGCCCAGACCCTTTCCTGTCCAGGGGTCGCCTTGTTCAGCCGGGTCTTCGTGTAGCCCAGATCAGGGCGACCCATCTGGTCGCGCTGGCTCTCGGTCATGTTCGACATACGGTCCTCCTCATTGATTGCCCGCACACAGCGTAAGCCCCGGTGCGAGCCCCGGGGATGACTTCGCTCACACTCCCGACGAGTTCAGCGCCGGCCGGAGATCAGCCCGATCAGGAAAAGCAGCAGCATCGAGCCGCCGATTGCGACCAGCCAGGTCTCGAGGTCGAAGAAGTCGTCGATCTTGCCGATGTCGAGGGCGGTCGCAAGGCCGCCGCCAATCAGGGCGCCGAGAATCCCGATCGCCGTCGTGCCGATGCAGCCGCCGGGCTCGCGGCGACCGGGCAGAACCGCCCTGGCGATGGTGCCCGCGAAGAGGCCGAGAAAGATCCAGCCGATGATTCCCATCGGCTCAGCCTACGCAAAGGCGCTGCGGCCCTATCCCCCGGTGCGGCCGCGAGGATCCCCGGTGATCTGGTAGCTGAGGTACCAGATCAGGTGCCGGGCGACCCCTACGAGCTGCGACGGAACAATCCGTGTCATCGCGGAAGATCCTAAACGCTCAGGCAAGAATCATGTCGGGTCTCCGGGCGTCCCTCCTAGACTTGCGGCGATGAAAGTCGGAGTTATCGGGCTTGGCTACGTCGGCCTGCCGCTCGCGGTCGCCTTCGCCGAGGCGGGCTGCGACGTGGTCGGCATCGACGTCGATCAGCGCCGCCTCGCACGCCTTCAGCGCGGCGAGTCGGACATCGAGGACGTGCCCTCGGAGCGCGTCAAGGCAATCGCCCCGCGATTCATGGCCACTGACGACTACGGGGCACTGGAGTCGGTCGACGCTGCGGTGATCTGCGTCCCGACCCCGCTGGCTAACCACCGCGAGCCCGACCTCAGCTACATGACCGACGCTGCGACGAAGCTCTCCGCCGTGCTCGGCGAGGGCGGTCTCGTCGTACTCGAGTCGACGACCTATCCCGGCACCACGCGCGAGCGCCTGCTGCCGATCCTCGAGGAGTCCGGGCTTGCGGCGGGCCGCGACTTCAACCTCGCCTTTTCGCCGGAGCGCATCGACCCCGGCCGGGTCGACCACACGATCAAGACGACGCCGAAGCTGGTCGGCGGCCTCACTCCTGAGTGCAGCGCCCGCGCGGCGGAGTTCTATCGGCAGATCTGCGACGAGGTCGTCGAGGTCTCCAGCCCCGAGGTCGCCGAGCTCTCGAAGCTGCTGGAGAACATCTTCCGTTCGGTCAACATCGCGCTCGTCAACGAGATGGCCCAACTCTGCGACCGCATGGGCATCGATATCTGGGAGGTCGTCGACGCCGCTTCGACGAAGCCCTTTGGCTTCATGCGCTTCGAGCCCGGCCCGGGGATGGGCGGCCACTGCCTGCCGATCGACCCGTTCTACCTCGCCTTCAAGGCCCGCGAGCACGACTTCTACACCGAGTTCATCGAGCTCGCCGGCAAGCTCAACCAGTCCCAGCCGATCTTCTGCGCCCAGAAGGCCGCTCGCGTACTCAACGATGCAGGCAAGCCCGTCAAGGGTTCGCGCATCCTCGTTCTTGGTGTCGCCTATAAGGCGGGGGTGGCCGACATGCGTGAGTCGCCTGCACTGAAGATCATCCGCGAGCTGGCCCGGATGGGTGCTGAGGTCAGCTACCACGACCCGCACGTGGAGCAGGTCAGCGAGCTCGGCCTCAGCTCGGTCGATCTCGATGAGGGCCTGGCGAGCGCCGACCTGACCATGATCGTCACCGCACACCACGAGATCGACTACGAGCGCGTCGCCCGTGATTCCGTCGTCGTCGTCGACCTGCGCGGCGTCACCCGCGGGATCGAGGCGTCGAATCTCGTGCGTCTTTAAGCGCCGTTCTTCCCGGATCGCCGCGCCCCGGCGCTTAGAGGTCTAGTCTGCCGGGGGTCAACTAGGGGCGGAGGGGATTCGGGGCATGCGACTGAGCGCGGGGACTTTTGGTGTAGGCCGGATCGGCTGGCCGGCGGCGGCCGGCCTGGCGTTGGCACTGCTGATGGCGGTGGCGTTGTCGCGAGGTCCCGCGATCGAGGTTGGCTCTCCCTTCTCGTCGCCGTCACCGGCGGAGGTGGAAAGCAACTACGGCCAGCTTCCGCTCGCCTTCGAGCCCAACGCCGGGCGCATGCGCGATGGCGTCGACTTCGTCACCCACACTGCCGGGGGTTCCGTAGCCTTGGTCGCCGGAGGCGCCGTGCTCTCCGGCGAGGCCGGCGATCCGATCGCCGTGCGCATTGCCGGCGGCTTCGACAGCGAAGCCAGGCCGCTCGGCAAGCTCCCCGGTGTCGTCAACGACCTCACCGTGAGGACGGCGCAGGGAGGGATCACCAACATTCCGACCTACGAACGGGTCCGCTACCCGCACGTCTATCCCGGCATAGCGGTCGACTGGTACGGAAACGAGCGTACGCTCGAATACGACTTCCGGGTTGGGGGCGGTGCCGATCCCTCGCAGATTGCCGTGCGCCTCGCCGGCGCCGAGGACCTTCGGATCGCCGCAAACGGGGGGCTCGTGATCGGTACTGGAGGCGATTCGATCCGCCAGGCGCCGCCTGTCGCCTACCAGCCGAGCGCCACCGGGCGCGACAGCGTGGAAGTTCGCTATGCCCTCGACGGCGACCGGGTCAACTTCGAGCTCGGCCGCTACGACCGGGGCCGCCTGCTCGTGATCGACCCGCTCCTGCTCGACTACTCGACCTATGTCGGAGGCGCCGGCGACGACCGGGGGAGTGGAATCGCAGTGCAGCCCGGGACGCAGAACGCGTTCGTTGTCGGCACAGCTTCGGCGGGCTTCGATACGACGCCCGCAACCAACCCGGTACGTCCCAACAATCAGGGTGGAAGCGATGCGACCGTCACGAAGCTCAGCGCGAGTGGCAACTCCCTCGAGTACTCCACCTACATCGGCGGCAACAACGCCGACACGGGCGACGATGTCGCCGTCGACGCCTCGGGCGCGGCCTACCTGGTCGGCTCGGCCTCGACAGGCACCAACTTCCCGCTCGGCGCCGCGACCTTCGACGGCTCGCACAACGGCGGCATCGATGTCTTCGTCGCGAAGCTGAACCCGACCGGCGACGTGCTCGAGTACATCGGTTTTCTCGGCGGTACTGGAAACGACATCAGCGCATTCTCCAATCCCTCAAGGATCGCCCTCGATCCCAGTGGGAACGCCTACATCGCGGGCGCGACAGCGTCAACCGACTTCCCAATTGTGGGTGGCATCGCCGGCGAACCCAATGACATCGGTGACGACGTTTTCGTGTCCAAGATCAGCCCCGCGGGAACCTCCCTCGTTTACTCGACCTACATCGGCGGAAGCGACGATGACAGGCTCGGGGGGATCGCGGTGGACGGGTTGGGCAGCGCTCACGTAGCCGGGGTGACCGAGTCGACCGACTTCAACACCGTCAACGAGCTCGAGCTCAACAAAACCGGTGATGACGGATTCGTCTTCAAGCTCAATGCCGCGGGCAACGCGCTCGTCTACTCGACCTACATCGGCGGCGCGGGCGCCGACGATGCCGCCGACGTCGCAGTCGACGCTGACGGCAGGGCATACGTCGCGGGTGATACGACCTCGGCGGACCTGACGCTCACCAGCGGGGCGCACGACGCAGTCGTCAACGCGCGTGACTACTTCCTAACGGTGCTTGGGCCTTCGGGGACAACCCGGGAATACGCCACCTACGTTGGCGGTACGGCCAACGAGTCGGCTACGGCCGTAGACATCGACCCGCTCGGCAACGCCTACATCCTCGGAACCACGGCCGACGGAGCGAACTCTCCCGAGTCGAATGACCTGGGGGGAGCCAGCACTGAAGGCACGCTGTCGGACCTCTATCTCGTCGAGCTGGCCCCCGACGACACGGCGGCGGACTCCGATGTGATCTACGCCACGCGTGTCGGCGGAGATGGCTCCGAATCTGCCGGTTCGATCGACGTCACAGGCGACTCCGGATTCCCCGCCTACATCACCGGCTTCACGAACGCCTCCGATTACCCCCTGAACCTCGAGTTCGAGGTCGACGCCGACTTTGACGGCAATGCGCAGGACTTCGTCGTCTCAAAGCTCAGTCAGGACGAAGCCAACCTGAGCGTCACCCAGACGGCTCCGGCAGCGATCGACCCCGGCGACCAGTACGAGTACACCCTCCAGGTCGAGAACCTTGGGCCCTTCGCGGCCACGCCGGCGCTGCTCGAGGTGGTTCTGCCGAACAGCAGCAGGATCAGCTATCGCGACGCCGACAGCGATATCCGTTGCCAACCGCAGGGGATACTCAACAATGTCGAATGCATTCTGGGAACAATGCCCGCGGGCGCATCAGAGACCCTGACGGTCGCGGTCACTCACGTCGGGACCGCTCAGGGGACGTTGTCCTCGCAGGCGATCATCGGTTCCGATATCAACGATCCGGTCGGCGGGAACAACCTGGACACCGACTTCACGGAGCTGAACGTCAGCGCCGACCTCGCGGTCGCGGTCACCGACTCGGCCGACCCGGTCCTGATCGGAGCCGACTACAGCTACACGCTCAGCCTCGACAACCTCGGGCCGCTCGACACCGTCCCCGGTGCGGTCACGCTGCAATTGCCGGCCGGCGTCATCTACCGCGACGCGGCATCGAGCCCGGCTTGCGCGCCGGGCGCCCCCGGTCAGGTCGTCTGCAGCGGGGGCCCGCTCGGCGTCGCCGACCCGGCGCAGACTTTTGGCATCGCCGTCACGGCGCCGGCTGCGGCGGGAACACTCAACGCAGCCGCAGAGGTCTTCCCGGGCGACCCAGATCCGGCTGCCGCCAACAACACCGACAGCGAGTCAACTGCGGTCAATGCGCCGCCTGCCGACGGAGGTGGCGGTGGGGATAGCGGAGGCGCAGGAGGCGACAGCGCCGACACGACCGTTCCCGACACGTCGATCACCAAGAGCCCGCGGAAGCGCACCTTCAAGCGCACCGCAGGCTTCGAATTCACGTCGACCGAGCCCGGCTCGCGCTTCGAGTGCGCGCTCGACAAGCGCGACTTCGTAGCCTGCGCAACTCCGTTCAGCCTCAAGCGGCTCAAGTTCGGCAAGCACATCTTGCGTGTGCGAGCGATCGACGCCGCCGGCAACATCGACGCCACGCCCGCGACGAAGACCTGGACCGTGAAGCGCAAGCCGAGGCGCAAGCTGTAGGACCCGCCCCCGCGACGTTTACGCTTGCCCTGTGCTGTCCGCTTTGCTGAGAAAACGGAGGGGGAAGGCGGACAGGCTGACGCTCGGCCTCGCTGTGCTCGCCGTCGCAACGGCTGGGACCGTAGTCGTCGGCGAAGTTGCGCGGCTTGCCGGCCGTCGCACCAAGGAGCGCCTCGACGAGCTCGTTCCTGACGAGGTTGAGCCGACCGTTCGCGAGACGGCGGAGCACGCGATTATCGGTACCGGCCAGGCGGCGGGCGACACGGTTGCCGTTGTGATCGAGGGCTACGAAGCCGCCCCCCACCACGAAACGGTGCTCTTCAACCTGTTGTCGGGTTTCCTCGGTGGATTCGTCTTCATGCGCCTCTCCACCTGGGGTCTGCGCAGCGGCTGGTGGCCGCTCGGCCACGTGAACGTCGGCGGGCGGCACATCCATCACTACGTCCCGGGGATCCTGATCGCCTTCGGAAGTGGAGCGGCGGCGCTGCTGACGGACAACCGCAAGCTCGAGACAGGTTTGGCCGTGCCGTTCGGGGTCGGCATCGGGCTCACCTTCGACGAGTCCGCGCTGCTGCTTGACCTGCGAGACGTCTACTGGAGTAGGGAAGGCATTCTCAGCGTCCAGGTCAGCCTGGTCACAGCGACGCTGCTCGGCGCGACGATCCTCGCGCTGCGGATGCTGCGCCGGGGAGAGAGGCGCACCGAGGAGCAGGGCCTGATTCCTCCCGCACCGGAGGGCGGCGACGTTCTGCTCGGCTTCCCGGCCGAGTGGGCGCCGACGTCAACGTCGTAGCCGGTAGCGCGAGAAGAGCTCGTCTCCGTCGGCAAGAAGCCAGGCAAGCTCAAGGCTGCGGACCCGTTCGTGGAGGCCCTGCGCCAGCGCCGGCCCCTCGCCGCCGGCGATCTTCGCGGCCGTGGTCACGAACAGCTCGTCGACCAGGTCGGAGGCGAGCAACTGGCCGTGCAGACTCGGCCCGCCTTCGCAGAGCACCGAGCGCACTCCCAGCTCGCGTCGCATATGGGCGAGCGCCGAGGCAAGGTCGACCCTGCCCGAGTGGCGCAGGACGCGAATCGGGGTGGCGGTCGGCGGTGGATCCTCCCCCGAGGACGTCACCAGCAGGATCTCGCCGGCCCCGCCGGCAAAAAGCTCAGCTTCCCAGGGCAGCTCGAGCGATCCGCTGACGAGCACCGCAAGCGGGTCTCGGCTCAGCCCTCGCTGTTCACGCCGGTCGCGCCGCCCGACGCTCGGGACCATCCGCCCGTAGCGCTCTATGCGCATCGTGCCGCCGCCGATCAGCACGGCATCGACGCAGGCGCGCAACTCCATCAGCATCTCGGTGTCGGTGTCCGTGCCGATCGAGCCCGACCGGCCGCTGATCGTCGCGCGGCCATCGACCGTCAGCGCGAAGTTGGTGACGAGATAGGGCCGCTCCGGTGGCGCAAGGCCTGCCAACTCGAGCGTGTCGAGTTGCTCCGGAATCGTCGTGGCGGCGGCCTCGGGCAGCAACCGCTGAATCGCCTTGGCGTCCGTCAAGATTCGATCTCAGCGAGGTGCCCGATGTTCGCGCGGTCATCCTCGGAATCGCTCGGATCGGCCTCAAACCAGGCGTCGAGGATCTCGCCCAGTTCCGCCGCCGAAGTTGAGCGCAGGCTGATCGCGAGCACGTTGGCGTCGTTCCAGACGCGGGCGCCGCGCGCTGTCTCGGCGTCCGTGCAGAGCGCGGCTCGGATTCCCCGGACCTTGTTTGCGGCGATGGAGGCGCCGGTTCCCGTCCAGCAGCAGACGATGCCCTGATCGGCCCGGCCCTCGGACACGTCGCGTGCCGCGGCCTCGCTGGCCCAGGCCCAGTCGGCGCGCTCGTCATCGGCCAGGGCGCCGTGGGGAACCGGCTCGTGACCGCGGTCGGCGATCTCGCCGGCAATCGCCGCGGCGATCCCGGTCAGCTCGTCAGCCGCGATCGCGATCAGCATTCTCGGCAGCGGCCAGCGCCTCGGCTGTGGAGGCGAAGGCCTGGTTGGAGAGGATCAGCCCGTCTTTGAAGGTCCAGAGAACCGTCACCTGCTGTTCGACCTCGATGCCGCTGCCGCGGCCCCTGGCCCGCAGGTTGGTGGGGACCACCACCATGTTCTCGCCGGCGTCGATGAAGTCCTGGGGATCGAAATGGAGTTCGTCCATCGCCTCGTAGAACGACTCGAAGTAGCGGCGGATGCCCTCCTCACCCCTGTAGGTTCCGGGCTCGCTGGCGAGGTCGGGTGGGGTCGTGAACTCGAAGTCCGGATGGACCGAGTCGATCAGGGACTCCCATCCCTCGCTCTCCAGGCGCGCGTAGCCGTCACGGATGAATTCGAGGTTTTCGCTGGCCATCAGTTCGATTATCGCGCTCAGAGGTCCCAGCCGAAGTCGCGGCCCGCGATCGTCTCGAGCCTTGCGACGTCGTCGCGGTAGAGATCGCGCAGACGGCGGCCGAGCTCGGCCGGCAGCTGCGGCTTCTCGGAGGCTCCGGAGTCCGGGTCGTGGACGATCCGCTCGACCCTCCAGCGCAGCGACTCCGGCAGCCGGTCAAAACGGCGGTCGAGCGAGCGCAGCCCCGGCAGCCGCACTGCCCGATCCATCAGCTTGAAGCCGCCCCCGCCCTTGGCTGAGCCGGTTTCCCACTCGCGCGAGAACTGCTGCGAGCTGAAGGTCTCGTCCACCCCCAGGAAGGCGAACAGGCGGCGCAGCGTCGCCTCGCGCTCGTCCCTGAGGTCGTCCTGGGCGACGATTTCGATCTGATCGCGCGGGAAGCGCTCGAGGTAGGGGACGAGTTGGCTTGCGTAGAGGCCGCGCTGCACGTAGGCGCTTTCGGGGTCAGAAAGCGCATCCTCGAGAGGCCGGTCCTCGTAGCCGCCGCCGACGCTGTGCAGATAGTGGGAGAGGATGCGGTCGATCGGGTTGCGGACGCAGTAGATGAGGCGCGCGTCGGGTATCAGCGCCGCCATGCGCCCGGCGACGCCGGTGAATCGCGGATCGTTCGTGTAGTGCGGCGAGGTCTCGCCCCGCACTGAGTCGCCGGCGTCGAAGCGGTTCGCGTACCAGTCCTCCCCGAGCGGCCAGTTCAGCTCGGAGACGAAGAAGTTCAGCTCCTTCGGCTTCGACATCCCTATCTCGGGATGCAGGCCGAGGTAGTGGTGCAGGCTTGTCGTCCCGCACTTGAGGCCGCCGATGATGAGGAGGTTGGGGAGCGCGGCCCCGGGCCTGCGTGCCTGCGTCCCGCGGCGATGCTCTGGGGCGAAGCGCTCGCGGGCGCGGGCGACCATCGCCTCATCCGCGGGGTCCGGCGAAGCTGGGATCAGCGGCCGGCACCCAGCTTCTTGGCCGCGTCGCTGAAGTTCTTGACCGTCGCCGTCGGCGCCTTGCGGCCGTCGAGCTTCTCGCCGTGGCGGTTGACCCAGATGACCGGGACCTTCATCTTCAGCAGCGGCTCGACGTCGCTGGCGTAGCCGCTGGCGATGTGCACCCAGGCCTTCTTGCCGCCGATGCGCCGCGCGCACTCCTTGAAGTGGGCCGGCTCCGGCTTGTAAGAACGAACCTGCTGCGCGGTCACGACCAAATCGAGTTCGGTGCGCAGGTGGCGGCGCGATACTCCCAGCAGCTTGTCGTCGATGTTGGAGACGATCCCGATCTCGTAGCGGCCCTTGAGCCGGTCCATCGCCGCATTCGATTCGCGGAAGGGGAGCCAGCGGGCGACGTCGTTGGGCAGGAACTGGGCGCGCGACGGCTCCAGTTCCCAACCGAACTCGCCGGCGACCTTGACGCCGGCGCGGCGCAAAACCTCGGCGTAGAGCTCATACGAGCCGCTCATCACCTCGGCCTGAACCTCGAAGAAGCGTGCCATGAACGGCCCTTCGTCGAAGCTGAAGCCGTCCCGAACGGCCTCTTTCTTAAAGGATTCGATGATGCCCTTCTCCCAGTCGATCAGGGTGCCGTAGCAGTCTGTGGTCACCCACTTGATGTCTTTGAGTTTGGGAAGTGGCATAAATAACTAGGGGAGCGGCGCAGGAGTATAGGAGGAGGGGATAGCCTTTCCGCTCCGGGTGGGGTAGGGTCTCGGCCGCTCATGGACCTACTCGAGTATCAAGGCAAGGAGCTGTTCGCCAGGCACGACGTGCCCGTGCCGAGCGGCCGCGCCGCGACAACCGTCGACGAGGCGGTAGCTGCCGCCGAGGCGATCGGCTACCCGTGCGTCGTCAAGGCCCAGGTGCAGATCGGGGGCCGCGGCAAAGCCGGCGGCATCAAACTCGCCACTAACGTCGATGAGGCGCGCGAGCACTCCGACGCGATCCTCGGAATGGACATCTACGGCCCGCGAAGGGAGGGTCCCTTCAGGGTCCACGAGGTCTGGGTCGAGGAGGCATCCGACATCGCCGCCGAGTACTACGCCTCGATCATCCTCGACCGCTCCGCCAAGAAGTCGATGGTGATCCTCTCCGCGCAGGGCGGGATGAACGTCGAGGAGATCGCCGAGAAGGACCCCGGCGCGCTCGTCAAGCGGCACATCGAGCCGGGAGTCGGCCTCACCGAGGACTTCGCCACCGCGCTGGCCGCCGACGCGAAGCTCGACCAGGGCATCCAGAGCGCGGTCGCGCAACTTCTGGTCAAGCTCGGCGCCGCCTTTGAGGCCGCCGACGCAACGCTGATCGAGGTCAATCCGCTGATCGCGACGACCGACGGCCGGGCTGTCGCCCTCGACGCCAAGGTCACGATCGACAACAACGCGATCTTCCGCCAGCCCGAGCTGGCCGAGCTCTCCGACCTTTCCGCGGAGGACCCCCAGGAGGCGATGGCCAAGGAGAAGGGCCTCACCTACGTCAAGCTCGACGGCAACGTCGGCATCCTCGGCAACGGCGCCGGGCTCTGCATGTCGACCCTGGATGTCGTCGCTCAGGCCGGCGGCAAACCGGCCAACTTCCTCGACGCCGGCGGCGGCTCGCAGGCCGACGCGATCGTCGATGCGCTCGAGGTGATCACCTCCGACGAGAAGGTGACGGCGATGCTCTTCAACATCTTCGGCGGCATCACCCGCTGCGACGAGATCGCCAAGGGCATCATCGAGGCACAGAGCCGGATGGGTTTGGAGCTGCCGATCGTCGTGCGGCTTGACGGCACCAACTCCGAGGAGGGACTCGCCCTGCTGCGCGAGGCCAACCTGCCGAACCTCCAGGTCGAATCGACGATGCTCGGCGCTGCCGAGAAGGTCGTCGAGGTCGCGGGACCGATGGAGGACGGTGGCTGATGGCGATCATCGTCGATGACAGCACGAAGCTCGTCGTATCCGGCCTGACCGGCCGCGAGGGCACCTTCCACGGACTTCGCAACCGCGACTACGGCACCGACCTGGTCGCCGGCGTCACTCCCGGCAAGGGAGGCCAGGACGTCGACGGTGTGCCGATCTTCGATTCGATCAAGGAAGCCGTCGAGGAGAGGGGCGCCAACACCTCGATGATCTTCGTGCCGCCGCGCTTCGCCGGCGCCGCGATGGAGGAGGCGATCGACGCCGGCGTTGGGACGGTGATCGCGATCACCGAGGGCATCCCCGTCCACGACATGCAGCGGATCTATTGGAAGGCGCGCGACGCGAACGTCCTCCTGATCGGCCCCAACTGTCCCGGCGTGCTCTCGCCCGGCAAGGCCAACGTCGGGATCATTCCCGCCCAGTTCTTCGACGGCGGCTCGATCGGCGTCGTCTCCAAGTCGGGGACGCTCACGTACCAGATCGGTAACGAGCTCAAGCAGGCCGGTCTTGGCAACTCGTCGATCGTCGGCATCGGCGGCGACCCGGTCGTTGGCTCCGACTTCATCGACATCCTCAACCTCTTCGAGGCCGACGACGAGACCGACATGATCGTGCTCGTCGGCGAGATCGGCGGCGACGCGGAGGAGCGAGCGGCCGACTTCATCGCGGCCAACGTCTCCAAGCCGGTCGTCGCATACATCGCCGGCTTCACAGCTCCGCCCGGTAAGCAGATGGGCCACGCCGGCGCGATCATCTCCGGCTCCTCAGGCACCGCGGAAGCCAAGAAGGAGGCCCTCGAGGCCCAGGGCATCCGCGTCGGCCGCAGCCCGACCGAGACTGCACAGCTCGCGGTCGAGGCCAAGCAAGCCTCCGATTAGCACACCAGCACCGCCTCCGCGGGCGGTGACTCGTGTGACCCATCTCACAGAGCGGATCGCCGGCTCAGCGCTTTTTCGCGGCTAGCCTTGCTGGCCGCATGCTCTGCCTGACCGACTGGGTGATCCGCCACCGTAAGCGCGTCCTGCTGGCCTGGCTGGTTCTGTTCCTGGCGGGCGGCTACGCGACGTCTCACCTCGGCGACCTGCTGACCAACCGCTTCAGCGTTCCCGGATCCGAAGCCGAGCAGGGGCGGGAGCTGCTCTCCGAGCATTTCGGGGAGACCGGCGACGGTGACTTTCAGCTGGTAGCCGAAGCCGAGGGCGGGACTTCGACCGATCCCGTCTTCCTGCGCAACCTCCAGGGGGCCGCGCAGCGAGGTGCGTCGGCGATCGACGGAGCTGAAGCTGGCCTGATCCAGCAGGCCTCTGAGGAGGTCGCCTTCGTCCAGATCACAACTCCGCTCGAGAACGACGAGGCCTCGAACGAGACCGAGGCCGTCCGCGAGGCGATCGGCGACACACCCGGCATCAACACCTACCTGTCCGGGTTCGCGGCGATCAACAACGACACCGAGGAGATCTACAACGAGGATCTAGCCAAGGGAGAGTCGATCGCGATCCCGATTGCGCTGTTGGTCCTGCTGTTCATGTTCGGGACGCTCGGCGGGACCCTGGTGCCGTTCGTCTTCGCGATCGCGACGATCCCGGTGACGCTTGGCTTCGTCTGGGTGTTCGCGAACTTCACCGACATGGCGGTCTACGTCCAGAACATCGTCACCCTGATCGGGCTGGCGATCGCGATCGACTACTCGATGCTGGTCGTCTTCCGCTATCGAGAACAACTCGACGCGGGCGACGAGCCTCGCCAGGCCCTGATGACGACGATGGCGACTGCGGGTCGGGCAACGCTCTTCTCGGGGTTGGTCGTCGCCGTCGGATTGGCGCTGCTCGTGTTGATGCCGCTGCCCTTCATGCGCTCGATGGGGATCGGCGGGTTGATGGTGCCACTGGTTGCGATCGCGGCCTCGGTGACGCTTCTGCCGGCACTGCTCGCAGTGATGGGGAGGGGAGTCAACCGCTTCCGCGTCGTGCCAAAGAAGCTGCTCGAAACCCGCGCGCATGGCGGCTCTGGCTTCTGGTCGAAACTCGCCCGGTCGATCATGCGCCGGCCGATTCCCTACTTCATCGTCTCGGCGGGGATCATGTTGATCCTCGCCGCCCAGGTGTTCCGCATCGACTTCACGAGCGGCGACAACCGCGGCGTTCCCAAGACCACGGAGGCGACGCAGGGTCTCGAGCTGCTGGAGAACACGCTCGGCCCCGGGGCGCTGTCGCCGAGCATCCTCGTCGTCGACACCGGCGAGCCCGGCGGCGCCTTCAGCGAGGATTCGATTCGCGCCCAGGGCGAGTTCACGGCGGCGCTCCAGGGCGATCCCGAGATCGAGAAGACGACGATCCTGGCGCCCGTGCTCGTCTCCCCGCAGCCGGGCGAGCCGGACGCCGAAGTGCAGGCGCAGCTGGAGCAGGCAAACCTCGTCGACTCGACCGGACAGTTCCTGCAGGTGCGGGTCGCCGGCATCAACGACACGGGAACGCCTGAGGCCGAGGACCTCGTCGCGCGGATGCGTGACGAATACATCCCCGCCTCAGCCTTCCCGGGGACGACCGCGCTGACGGGCGGCGCTCCCTTCGGTGTCGACTTTCTCGACAAGGCCTACGGCGCCTTCCCCTGGCTGATCCTCGCCGTGCTCGTGATCTCCTACCTGCTGCTGCTACGAGCCTTCCGCTCGGTGGTTCTGCCGATCAAGGCTGTGCTCATGAACCTGTTGTCCGTAGCGGCGACGTACGGCGTGCTCGTACTCGTCTTCCAGGATGGAGCCGGTGAGGCGCTGGGCTTCCAGCAGACCCCGCAGGTGGACGGTTGGATCCCGATCTTCCTGTTCGCGATGCTGTTCGGACTCTCGATGGACTACGAGGTCTTCCTGCTCTCGCGGATGCGCGAGGAGTGGGACCGCACCCACAACAACGAGCAGGCCGTCGCGCGCGGACTGGAGATGACCGGCCGCATCATCACAGCCGCGGCGATCATCATGATCGCGGCCTTCTCGGGCTTCATGTTCGGGTCTTTCGTCGGCCTCCAGGAGTTCGGCCTCGGCCTTGCCGTGGCGATCCTGCTTGATGCCACCGTGGTGCGGATGATCCTCGTGCCGTCGACGATGAAACTGTTGGGCGACTGGAACTGGTACCTGCCCGATGGGCTTCGCAAGCTGCTCAGGCTGAAGCCGCGCAAGGAGCCTTCCGCCTCGCCCAGCGGTCCCTGAGCGCCGGGCTCCGCATTCATATACTCGGGCCTCGATGGCCGGCATGATCTCGTTCGCCCGCGGCGCCCCCAGCGCCGACATCCTCCCCGTCGAGGCGGTCAGGGAGGCCGCAGCCCGGGCGCTCGAGTCCGACTGGCAGACGGCGCTCTCCTACGGCACCGGCTTCGGGCACCCTGGGCTCTGCGAGTGGGTCGCCACCGAGTTGCACGGCCTGCCCGCCGAGCAGGTGATGTTCACGAACGGGTCGATGGAGGCGGCGGCGCTGCTCTTTCGCTACACGCTCGAGGCGGGGGACCGCGTGATCGTCGAGCAGCCGAGCTACGACCGCACGCTGTTGCTGCTCGAACGCGCCGGCGTCGAGTTCGTGCCGGTGCCGCTGGAGGACGACGGCCTGGACATCGGCGCCTTCGAGGCCGCCCTGGCCGAAGGCCCGGTCAAGTTCGCCCACGTCATTCCCCACTTCCACAACCCCGCCGGCTGCACGCTCTCGCTCGACAAGCGCAAGCGGCTCGTCGAGCTGGCCGCGGAGCACGAGTTCATGCTTTTCGAGGACGACCCCTACAGGCTCGTCTCATTCGGTGGCGAGGCGCTGCCGACAATGCTCTCGATGGACGAGGCCGGGCGCGTGATCCATGCCTCGTCGTTTTCGAAGACGGTCAGCCCGGGGGTGCGTGCCGGCTACCTCGCCGGCCCTTCCGAGACGATTGCGACGCTGGCCAAGCGTGGCTCTGAGCACTACATCTCGCCCAACATGCTGGCCGAGTCGATCGTGCTCGAGCTCTGCCGGTCGGGTGCGCTGGCCAAGAACATCGACTTCGTCAATGACGCCCTGAGGGAGCGCCGCGACGCGCTCGTCGAGGCGCTGCGCGGCCAGATCCCCGAGGCCGAGTTCGTCATCCCCGAAGGCGGCTACTTCCTCTGGCTCGACCTCGCCGGCGACGTCGACACGACCGAGTTGCTCGCCGAGGCCAAGACCGAAGACGTCGCCTTCGTTGCCGGACCGGACTTCATGCTGGAAGGCGGATCAAACAGCCTGCGACTCTCCTTCGCGAGCGTTCCGCCGGAGCAGATCGGCGAGGGCGTGGGGCGAATCGCTCGCGCGCTCGAGCGCCTGCGCGCCGCCAGCCCAGCGTAGATCGCGGCGATCTCGAAAAAAGACTTGCATCGGGTCCGGCTGAGTGCAAGATTTACGGACGGGTTACATCGGCTTTAGTAGGTCGTCGTAGCTTCAAGCCCGAATGGAAACGGGAAGGAGAAGGAGGCACGAATGACACCGGTCTGGATGATCGAGGGTGCTGAGCACGAGACACCGTTGCCGCCAAGTGGCGAGGCGGGGGACGAGAGGCTCTCCGAGCTTGCCCACGCGATCCGTGAGCACGAGAGCGAGTCACGCCGCCATGCGATGCCGCCCCGCCCCCAGGATCTGATCCTCTACCGCAGGCTGCGCCGCATCTGCAGCGCGCAGTCGCCGGAGCGGATTAGCGGCTAGCAGCCGCTAACGGCCGTAGCGGTCGTTCGAAAGCTGGAGCTGATCCGGCAGGGGCGGCCGCGGCGGCGGGGCGGGGTCGGCGCGGACCGAGACGGTCTCGGCGACGCTGAAGGTGAGTTCGTGCTCGCCGTCGGCTGACGAGATCACGACGTGCTCGCTGTCCGAGCTCGCGATCTCTCCCTCGAGGCCAGGGTTGAGGCCTGCTTTTCGCAGGTAGTGCAGCAGTTCCTCGGCCTCGTTCTCGAAGCGCAGCACGGTCACCTTGGCGCCGATCTCGCAGTCGGCCAGCAGCGCGCCGCGCTCGCGCTCCCCATCGACGATCGGATGTCCGTGCGGGCAGGTCTTGGCGTCTCCGATCGCGGCCAGCATGCGCTCCTCGAGGACGGGCGACATCGCATGCTCGAGGCGCTCTGCCTCCTCGTGGACCTCGTCCCAGGGGATGCCGAGGACGTCCGTGAGGAAGCGCTCGATCAGCCGGTGGCGGCGAACAATCGCCCGCGCGTGGTCGCGGCCGTCGCCGGTGAAGCGAAGTGACTTGTCGGTGGCGCGTGTGACATAGCCGTCCCGCTCGAGCCGGCCGATCATCTCGTGAACCGTCGGGGCGGAGAGCTGCATCGCCCTGGCGATGTTGGCGCCGGTGATCGGCAGACCGGCTTCCTCCAGCCAGAACATGCTCTGCAGGTACTCCTCCTCGGCGACCGTTGCGTGATCGTGAGACATCGGCGTCGAGTCTAGAGATCACGCGTTCCGCGTCGAGCGGAGATCATGAAAGGATCCGCCGATGCGAATCGAAGCCGGGACACGCGCGCTGGTTACCGGCGCCTCCAAGGGCATCGGCCGGGCGACCGCTCAGGCCCTGGCCGCCCGTGGTGCTCAGGTGGGACTGGTGGCACGCGGGGCCGCGGGGCTCGAGGAGTTGGCGGCGGAACTGGGTAATGGTGCGATCCCGGTTGCGGCCGACGTCACCGACCGCGAGTCAATCGGCGGCGCCGTCGAGGCCTTTATGGACGAGGCCGGCGGCCTAGAGCTGCTGGTCGCAAATGCCGGAATCGCCCACTACGCGCCGTTTGCAGACCAGCCGATCGAGGACGCCGAACAGATGGTCCAGGTCAACGTGCTCGGCACGATCTACACCGTTGGCGCCGCGCTGCCCAAGATGCTCGACCGGGCCACGGGCCACATCGTCGTCGTCTCCTCGGGGGCGGGCCTTCGCGCCTTTCCCTGGGCCGCCGTGTACGGGGCAACGAAGGGCGCCCAAAAGCGGTTTGCCGAGGCGCTTCGACATGAGCTCTCGGGTACGGGCGTCAGCGTCACGACGGTCTTTCCCGGCGAGATCAAGACCGAACTGCACTCACACGAGCGCGACCGCCTGCCGGATTGGCGCTCCAACGATGAGGAGCTGCCGCCCGAGCAACTCGCCGCCGCGATCATCAAGGGGGTGGAGGCCGATGACCGCGAGGTCCACGTCCCGGGTCTCGTCAAGCTGCTTGGCCTCAACGACATCGCTCCGCGGCTCGTGGACTTGCTGCTGCGCCGGATTCGCGGCGCCACCGCCGCGCCGCGGCGAGACTGAGCTCCCTACACGCCGGCAGCCAGCGTTTCAACGACGGCTTCATAGAAGCCGTCGCCCGCCCTGCCCTCGGTGACGGTCACGTTGGCGTGCTTGGAGATCGCCTCTGGCATCGAGGGATCGCGTTCGGGCCCGTTGGCGGGCACGAAGAAGCGACCGACCTCCGGTGCCACACCCAGATCCTCGACGGAATCGCCGATCGCGATGCAGTTCTCGGGGTCGAAGCCGCGTGCGCGCATGTGGGTCGCGACCGCCCGTGCCTTGCTGGCTTCCCCGGGGACCAGGTGGTAAGCGTGGGCGACCTCAATCCCCGGCATCCTGCGATGGATTGCGCCGTTGTCGAGAAAGCGCAGGTCGCCATGGCCGCGCTCAGCCAAGAGTCTGTTGGCTTCATCCACGTCGACCTTGCCGCGGAAGAGCAGCGAGAGCTGGCGGTCGTGGTGCCAGGGCGCGTGGTACTCGAGACGGCCCGCGAAATGCTCGAAGAGCAACTCGGGGATGCCGGCGGCGGCAAGCTTGTCGGCGACGTTTCCGTCCTCATCGGGAACGAGGTCGCCCGTCAGCAGTGTGCGGTCGCCGTCGATGATCAGCCCACAACCCGCCTCGTAGATGTAGGCCGTCTGGCTGATCAGCCTGGCGTCCTCCATGACCTGCGCCTCGCGGCGCCCCGACTTGATCACGACCTCGACCCCCGCCCTGGAGCAGGCCTCCAGCGCGAGCGCCTGCTTGCGCGAGAAGTTCCCCTCGTAGTCGGCGAACAGGGAGCCGCCCTTGCCGAGCAGGGTGCCGTCGAGGTCGGTGTAGACGCAGCGCAGGGCCATGGTCAAACAACCAACGTGCGGAATCGCGTCGGGCGGGAGGACATCGCGGCGCTACCGTAGCCAGGAATGGCCGAGACCGTCACGAAGAGCGAGCAAGCGAGCTCCTGGCGCCTTCGCCGGCAGTCGCTTGACCTGGCTCTCCCGGTGGCCGCGGGCATCATCAACGTCACCGCTGATTCGATGTTCTCCGGGGCCCGCAGCGTCACCCCGGAGCAGGCGATCGAGGACGGGCTCGCGCTTGACGCGACCGGCTTCGACATGCTTGATGTCGGTGCGGTGGCGGCCCGCAGCGGCCCGGGTGTGACGCCTGAAGTGGAAGCGGCAAAGCTCATTCCCGCGGTCGAAGGGCTGGTCGCTCGGGCATCGGTGCCGGTTAGCGTCGACACATTCGCACCCGAAGTCGCGCGGCTCGGCGTCGCTGCGGGCGCGGAGGTCGTCAACGACATCGGTGGCGGTGAGCCGGCGATGCTCGACGCGGTGGCCGAACTCGGCTGCGGCTACGTCTTGATGCACATCGAAGGCCCGCCCCGGGTTGACCGCGAGCCTCCCGCCTACGGCGACGTCGTCGCCCACCTCGGCGAGTGGTTCACGGCGCGCCTCGACGCGGCCGTCGCCGCCGGGATCGACCCCACCCGGGTTGCGATCGACCCCGGTCTCGACTTCGACCTCGGCCTCGAAGACGACCTCGAGATCATGCGCCGCCTCGGCGAGCTCCATTCGCTTGGCCGCCCGCTTTACGTATCGCTTTCCCGCAAGGACTTTCTCGGTGCCGTGCTCGCGGGATCCTGGGAGGACCGCCTGCCGGCAGATAAGCGCGAGTGGGCGACGGCGGCCGCAACGGCGCTCGCAGTCGGTCAAGGTGCTCAGATCCTGCGCCTGCATGACGCCTCCGCGCTCGACGCGATGCGGGTGGCGGGCCGGATAGTCAATGGCTGACGTCGCGCTCGGCGGACCAAGCGCCGCCGCCTGGCAGGGCGTGATCGAGCCGGGAGCCGCCGACGAGAGGCTTGCCGCCCGCTCGTCCGAGGCACCCTCCAGCGCGCAGCGCGTCAACTATCCGCGCTCGATGGCGCCGAAGCTTGTTGCAGCGCTGCGCGAAGCGGGGCTCGACAGCCTCTATTCGCACCAGGCGGAGGCCTACGCGGCCGCGCTCGAGGGAAACATGATCGCGACCAGCGGCACGGCGTCCGGCAAGTCGCTCTCCTTCAACCTGCCGGTGCTCGACACACTCGCCCGCGACGATCGCGCTCGGGCCCTCTACCTGTATCCGACGAAGGCCCTGGCTCAAGACCAGGCTCGCAAGCTCGCTCAGCTGCGCCTCGGCTTCATCCGCCCGGCGATCTACGACGGCGACACGCCGCGTGAGGAACGCCGGGAGATTCGGCGCAGTTCGAATCTGGTGCTGACGAATCCGGACATGCTGCACGTCGGGATCCTTCCCAACCACGGCGCCTGGGCGGAGTTCCTGTCGAAGCTCACCCACGTCGTCATCGATGAGGCCCACGTCTACCGGGGGGTCTTCGGCTCGCACGTCGCCAACGTGATGCGCAGGCTGGCGCGGATGGCGCGGCACTACGGCACCGAGCCGCGCTTCCTGGCCGCCTCGGCGACGATCGCCAATCCCAAGGAGCTCGCCGAGGGGCTGGTCGGGCAGCCGTTCACCCTGATCGATTCCGACGGTGCCCCCAGGGCCGGTCGCCGCATCGCCATCTGGAATCCGCCGCTGATCGACGAGGACACCGGGGCGAGGCGCTCGACGCTTTCGGAGGCGGCCGAGCTGCTCGCGGACCTCGTCGCCGAGGACGTGCGCACGATCTGCTTTCTGCGCAGCCGCCGTGGCATCGAGCTGATCCTGCGGTTTGCGCAGATGCGCCTCTCGGAGAAGGGCCTCGGCGGACTGGCTCGCCGGATCGCGCCCTACCGCGCGGGCTACACACCGCAGCAGCGACGCGACATCGAGGCTCGTCTTGCCTCGGGAGAGCTGCTCGCGGTCGTCGCCACCGACGCGCTCGAGCTCGGTATCGACATCGGCGAGCTCGACGCCGCGATCTGCGTCACCTTTCCAGGGACGGTCGCCAGCCTGCGCCAAATGTGGGGACGCGCCGGGCGCCGCCGGCCGGGCATCGCCCTCTACATCGCCGGCCAGGATGCCCTCGACCAGTTCTTCTGCCGCCACCCCGAGGAGTTTCTGGAACGCCCGGTCGAAGCCGCGATCCTCGATCCGAACTCCGAGCAGATCCGGCTCGGCCACCTGCTCGTCGCCGCCTACGAAGCTCCGCTCGGAGCCGAGGATGAGGAGACGGTTTTTGGTCCGGACTGGCGCGACGAGGCCGAGCGGTTGGTCGGGCTGGGGGAGCTACGCCGCGGGCGCGGCGGCCACTACGTCCCCCGCAACCCGGGATTTCCCGCCTCGTCGGTCTCGCTGCGTTCCGCGTCGTCCGACTCGATTGCGGTGGTCGAGGCCGCCTCGGGCGAGCTGATCGGCTCGGTTGAGGCGGAACGGGCCTTCTCGACGATCCATCCCGGGGCGGTCTACCTGCACCTCGGTCGCTCCTACGAGGTCCGCGAGCTCGACATCGGCGCACGCCGCGCGATCGTCGAGCCCTTCGAGGGCGACTGGTACACGCAGCCGAAGAAGGAGACCGACACCTACATCGAGGAGACGCTGAACGGCCGCCGGCTCGACGAGGTCGAACTGTCTGTAGGGGCAGTATCCGTGACGGAGCAGGTGATCGCCTACCAGCGAAAGCGCCTTTCAGACCACGAGGTGATCGACCTCGTGACGCTCGACCTGCCGGAGCAGAACTTCATCACCCAGGGGCTCTGGTACACGCTCCCCGATTCGATCGCGGGCCCTGTCGCGATGCCTCCGGAGATCCTGCTCGGCGCACTGCACGCGACGGAGCACTCCCAGATCGCCGTGCTGCCGCTGCTGGCGATGTGCGACCGCTGGGACATCGGCGGCCTCTCCACCAACGTCCACCCCCAGACCCTGAAGCCGACGATTTTTATCTACGACGGCTACCCCGGCGGGATCGGGATCGCCAGGCGCGGCTACGACGAGTTCGAGCGCCTGGTCGCGGACGCGTCGCGGCTCGTCGCAGAGTGCCCCTGCAGCCACGGCTGTCCCTCCTGCGTGCAGAGCCCCAAGTGCGGGAACCTCAACGAGCCGCTCCACAAGGCCGGAGCGCTGGAGCTGATGGATGGCGTCATCACCGCCATCGCGTCCGAGCGCCGGCCGAGGGTGGGAAAACGCGGCTCGGGACCACCGAATCCGGCCGCCACTTCGTAGGGGCGCTTGAACTTGCGGCTTTCGGGGTAAGCGCTCAGGCGGCGTACAGGGAAGTATTCCGCAAGCACCCAGGGAGATGAATGTGAAGAGACTGTTTGCCGTGGCGAGCGCCACCGCCCTCGTTGCCGTACTCATGCCCGCGAGCGCAAGCGCCGCCGACGATCGCTACATCGTGGTGCTCGAACCGGGCTCCTCGGCCGCCGGCTTTGCAGATGCGCTCACATCGAGCCTCGGTCTCGACGTCGGCTTCGTCTACAGCGAGGCTCTCGACGGCTTCTCCGCGCAGATGCCGGCGGCGGTGGCGGGCGTGGTCGAGCGTCTGCCTGGGGTTGATTACGTGCAGCGCGACCGCAAGGTCTCGATCGCCGCCCAGACGCTGCCCAGCGGAGTCGACCGCATCGACGCAGACCTGAGCCCGACGGCTGGGATCAACGGGACGCCGAACAGCGTCAACGTCGACGTGGCCGTTATCGACACCGGGGTCCAGCCGGACCATCCCGACGTCGGCGTTTTCCGGGCTACGAATTGCGGCGGCCTGCTCGGCTTCGGGACGGGCGACCAAAATGGTCACGGAACGCACGTGGCGGGGACGATCGCGGCCCGCGACAACAGCGCCGGAGTGGTCGGTGTGGCCCCGGGGGCGCGGATCTGGAACGTCAAGGTGCTGAACGCGCTTGGCGTCGGGCTCACCTCGCAGGTGATCTGCGGGATCGACTACGTGACCGCCAACGCCGGGGCGATCGAGGTCGCGAACATGAGCCTCGGCGGCGCGGGTTCTGACGACGGCAGCTGCGGGAACACGGACGGCGACGCCCAGCACCAGGCGATCTGCGAGTCGGTTGCCGCGGGCGTCACCTACGTTGTCGCCGCGGGCAACGATCACGAGGATTCGTCCGGATTCACTCCGGCCGCCTACGACGAGGTGATCACGGTCTCAGCGCTGGCGGACTTCAACGGCGCCCCCGGTGGCGGCGCTGCATCCACCTGCCGAGCCGACGTCGACGACACGTTCGCCGACTACTCCAACTACGGTGCGGACGTCGACGTGATCGCTCCCGGCACCTGCATCACGTCGACCTGGATGGGGAGCGGCTACAACACGATTTCGGGGACGTCGATGGCGAGCCCGCACGTGGCCGGGGCAGCCGCGCTCTACGCGGCGCAACAACCCAACGGCGACTCCGGCGCAGGTGAAGTCAGCGCTGCAGGGTGCCGGCAACCTGGGCTGGACCTGGCCGAGCGAGGATCTCGATGGGACGCAGGAGCCGTTGATCGGCGTCGGGGGGTTCTAGCCGCCCCCCAGCTTCGTACTCTCGCCGCTAGCCTTATCCGCCCCGGCGAGGTAGCTCAGTTGGTAGAGCACACGACTGAAAATCGTGGTGTCGGCAGTTCGATTCTGCCCCTCGCCATCGCATGGCAAAGCGGTTTGCGGCTCCCTCCGAGAGGCCGCATCCAGTAGGTGGGCAAGGGATTGGGCAACTTGGGGGCACGTTCGCGTGGCATACGCTTTATGAGATGGTTGCTGACCGCCCCGCGAAAGAGTCCGATCCCGACGGCCAACACGCGTCGGAAGACCTCACGCAGGCTCGTCGGGAGACCGTGCCGATCAGCAGATGGATTCCAACCAGGCCAGCTGACTTCGGATTCCTCGCTCGACGCCGGCATCGACGCGATCGGCGATCTCTATGCCAGGTACGCCCTCGCGTTGTCGGCAGTCGGCTATGTGCCTCTGGTTCCGGTGATCCAGCACAACTGGAAGGCGATCTTTACTCGCCCCTGGATTGAAACCGCCGCCTCACCGTCGACGATCCAGACCGGGACGCTGACGGGCCGTCGATGACGCGAGATACTGCGGGGGCGATGTCGCAGGAGAACGTGGAGGTCGTGCGGAAGGCAATTGAGGCCTGGAACACCGGGAACATCGATGCGGTGCGTGCGTTTTACGACCCCGACGCGATCCTGCGGGCACCACCTGGCTGGCCTGAGCCCGGGCCGTTTGTTGGCCGCGACGCGGTGATAAGGCAGTTCGTCCAGACACGCGAGGCCTGGGCGCGCGACTGGATAGAAGTCGTGAGCGAATTTCGCGCTTCGGGCGACCGAATCCTCGTGCGAGTGGACTGGCGGGGAACCGGCAGCGGTCCTCAGACCCACATCGTGTGGACCGTCGTAGTCACTGTCCGCAACGGTCGCATCTACGGCCAGGAGTTCTTCTGGGACCACGCTGACGCCCTCAAAGCCGCCGGGCTGAGCGAGTAGGCGATGTCGCAGGAGAATGTGGAAGCCGTCCGGCAGGCGCTCGCAGCCTGGAATCGAGGTGACCGCAAAGGCTGGTTGGCATCGAGTCACCCGGAGGTCGAGTGGTCGTCTGCGGTTTTGCGTCAGGTAGAGGGCACCGGCGCGGTGCATAAGGGGCGGGCAGAGGTCGCGCAGTTCTGGGAGGACTGGCATGAGCTTTGGAATCTTGAGATTGAGCCGTCGGAGATACGCGATCTCCGCGACACCGTTCTTGTGTTGGCGCGAATGCGAACGCGAGGAAAGGCGAGTGGCGCCGAAGTGGAGCAGTCCATCGGCTATGTGTTCGAGTTCGAGGATGGCCTGATCCGGCGGGCGCGGGCATATCTCAGCCCAGAGCAAGCCCTCGAAGCCGTCGGGCTGAGCGAGTAGGGATGGGTAACGGATGGGCAACACACCATCCGCAACCAGCGGCGTGCCCATTTCCCCGGCCAGCCGCAACCAGCCGCAACTCCCGGCCACGACTGAAAATCGTGGTGTCGGCAGTTCGATTCTGCCCCTCGCCATCCGTTCAGGCTGGGAGTCGGGCGTCGCAGCCCAAGCGGTGTCAGCCGGCGTCGCTCCAGGCCGGCACCGGTACGCCCATCGTCCGGTTCAGCGCCCAGGCGGCGGCTGACAGCAACACCACGCCGGCCATCAGGATCGCGATCTGGTGGAGCGTGGTCAACAGTCCGATCGAAACGATCACGGTGGTCGCGCCCGCCGGCGGGTGTGCGGCCCGCAGCAGGCGCAAGATGCCGCCGGTGCAGGCCAGTGAGAGTGCGACGCAGGCGACCCGCGCCGCGTCGAAGCTTGTCTCGATCGCGGACGGCTCGCCGACGAGGCCGAAAACGTGCAGCCAGCCGAAGGCCACGAGCGTGCCGACGCCGTGCCCGATCAGCGTGTTGCGAACGCTGGCGACCTCCGCCATCGGCGTTTCGAAGAACAGGAACGCCGTCGCCCCGAGGGAGGGGAAGACGAGCGGTTCGCCGAGAGCCCAGGCGAGCAGTCCGGCGAGGCCGATCGTCAAGAGGCTGCCGAGCGCCGTGTAGATCGCGTTGCCTCGGTTTCCCCAGCGGTCATACAGCCACCTGTTGACGCCCCAGCGCCCGGCGATCGGAGCCAGGGAGCCGGTGCGGACCATCTGGCGGATGCCGGAGTCGGCGTACTCGGCGATCTGGTCGATATCGCGTTGCTCGGCTCCGAACATCCGCGATCAAGCTAGTGGACGCGTCCAGCGGTAAATTGCTCGTTCCCGTTCGGGGGGAGCAACGCGATGGTCCAAATCCTTTTCTACGCGATCCCGTTTTTCGTCCTGCTGCTGGTCGTCGAGGCCTTCTCCTACAAGTACGCCGACGACGACGAGGTAGAGGGCCTTGTCGGCTACGGCCGCCGCGACACTCGCACCAGCCTGACGATGGGCGCCGGCAACGTCGTCATCAACATCGGCATGAAGGCGCTGGCGGTCGTCATTTACGCCGCCCTCTACGAGTTGACGCCGCTACGCCTGGACGCCGACGCCTGGTGGTTCTGGGTCTTGCTGTTCTTCGCCGACGATTTCTCCTACTACTGGTTTCACCGCATCTCGCACGAGAGCCGCGTCTTCTGGGCCAGCCACGTCGTCCACCACTCCTCCGAGCACTACAACCTCTCGACGGCGCTGCGCCAGACGTGGGTGACCGCGACCTACTTCCCCTTCTGGGCCTGGATGCCGCTGGTCGGCTTCCCCGTCTGGACGATCCTGCTCGCCCAGAGCTGGAGCCTGATCTACCAGTTCTGGATCCACACGGAGCGCATCAAGACGATGCCGCGCTGGTTCGAGGCCGTCTTCAACACGCCGTCGCACCACCGCGTCCACCACGGCGCCCAGGAGCAGTACCTGGACCGCAACTACGGCGGCATCCTGATCATCTGGGACAGGCTGTTCGGCTCCTTCGAGCCCGAGGGCGAGCGCGTCAAATACGGGCTGACCAAGAACCTCGAGACCTTCAACGTCTTCCAGGTGGCTTTCCACGAGTACATCGCAATCGGCCACGACCTGCGGCGGGTCAAGGGCTGGCGCAATAGGTTCGGAGTCGTCTTCAAGGGCCCGGGCTGGAGGCCCGACGGCGCTGAGGACCTATCCGAGCAGACCGGGCCGGTCAGCGCAAACCATCCCACCAAGGGGCCCCTCGTGGAAGGGGCGCGCCGCGTCGCCGGGCGTACCCGGTTGGCGAGGGGAAGCGCCGAGCCGTAGCGGAGTCGGCCGCCCGCTCACGCGGCCTCTCGAGCGCTTGCCGACGGCGCTGCGACGCTGTACTCTCGCTGCACGGTGTCGGGCGGTCCCAGGCAGGACGGGCGGACGGCGATCCGGACAGGGTGGATCGGACTCGTCGCCGCGGCCGCGTTGCTCGCTGTCGCTCCCGGCGCCGGCGCGGCCACCTTCACGGTCACCAACACCGCCGGGGACGACACACCAGGCAGTCTGCGCGCCACCTTGAACATGGCCCTCGGCACGCCGCTGGAAGGCAACACGGTCGACTTTGCCCCAGGCGTCACGGGCACGATCCAATTGACCAGTCCTCTTAACCAGATCCAGAGGGACATCACGATCGTCGGTCCTGGGGCGAACCTTTTGACCATTAGCGGACAGGGCCCCGGGCCGATTCCGACTCCGTCACCTGTCCTTTCGATCTGCGCTGAGGATCCCAGCCTTGGTTCTGCGGCCGTCAATATCTCCGGGCTGACCATCACCAACGGTGGCGGTACCACGGTAGCTGGGGGTGGCATTTGGATCGACGAAGAGTCCAACGCGGGACCGCCCCCGCCCAACCCCCCCTGCAGGGTGGTGCTCGACGGCGTCGTGGTCACCGGCAACACGGTGCGAAGCAGCGGCGTCGGGCCTCGGACGGCGCAAGGAGGTGGCGTCTTCCTGGGAACGGACTCCGAGCTCGCGGTCGCAAACAGCACGATTTCCGGCAATACGGCCGAGGCCGAAGTGACCGGTGGCGCCACGGCCGCCTCGGCGTTCGGCGGCGGAATCTTCGCCATGCCTGACGCGGAGAACGTGACCGTCGTCAACAGCACAATCACGGGCAACACCGCAACCGCCAGAAACCTGGGTACCGGTTCGGCATCCGCTTCGGGAGGCGGTGTCGCCGGTGCGACGGTGGGCCTGCAGAGCGCCACGATCTCTTCGAACACCGTCGCCGCGACCGGCGGCGCCGGCCAGACGTTGCGGGGGGCGAACATCTCCGGCCTGATCAGCCCGCCGAACCCTGCCGTGAATGCGGCGCCGGTGATTCAGAACACGATCGTCTCCTCCCCGGCGGGCGCGACCAACTGCGCCGGCGCGATCAACGCCAACACCCCGATCCCGATGATCTCGGTCGGCAACAACCTCGCCTCCGACGCATCCTGCTTTCTCGACCACACCTCCGACTTCCCAAACACCGAGCCGCAGCTCGGGGCACTCGGCAACAACGGCGGCACCACCCCGACTCAGCTGCCGGCAGAGACGAGCCCCGCGATCGATCAGGGGTTCAGCAGCGGCCTCACCACCGACCAGCGTGGCCTGACGCGACCGGTCCAGCACCTGCTTCCGATTCAGACGCCGGTTCCGATCGTGGCGCCGGCGAGGGTCAATCCCAACGGCGGCGACGGAGCCGACATCGGCGCCGTCGAGGTCCAGGGAGAAGCCGTCGAGCCGCCTCCCGAGATTCCGATCTTGCGCCGGATCCACTTCAGCCTTCGCTTCAAGTACGTCGACAAACACGGTCGCAAGTTCGTCACGGCCCGGGTCTTCTGCCACTCGGTCGCCTGTGTGCTCGAGGGAACGGGCCGGATCCGCATACTTCCCTTCAAGCCCGACCGGGGCAAGGGCACCCGGGCGTCGAAGGTCCGGACCTTCGACCTGGGCCCGGCAGCCGGCAGCTACCTCCATACAAAGGGCCGCAAGGTCGCGGGAACGCTGCGCTTCAAGGTCGACAACAAGACCGCCCGTGTTGTCAAGAGGGCGATCCGCGCCGGGGCGCGCGGCAACGTGCGAGGCGATATCCGGGTCAACGGGACGAACACCTTTGATCCAGACGCCAACAAGCGGCGTTTCCGCGACATCAAGCTTTTCGCCCGCTCGCGAGGCGGCGACCGCTGACCGGCTGACCGCGCGAAGGCGAGTAAAGCGCAAGTTACTTGTGCAAGTGACTTGCGAAACCTCTATGCTGTTCGGCGATGCCACGCCCAAGCCCCGTTCGCGCCGCCGTAGCCGAGCTGATCGACGGCTCCTCAAAGCACGCCTGGACGGTCGATGACGCCCACGCCCAACTGGCAGGGCGGGGAGTCCAGGCCGACCCGTCATCGGTTTTCCGCGCCCTGGTGCACCTCTGCGAGAACGGCGAGCTCGAGCGCTTCGAGGTCGGTGACGGGAAGTCGCGGTTCGAGCGCTCCGGGCACCACCACGAACACATCGTCTGCTCGGATTGCGGCGAGGTGGCCGCCATCCCCGGCTGTCTCCTCGGCCAGGTTGCCGACGAGGTGCAGCGACGCACCGGTTTTCTCGTCAGCGACCACACGCTGACCTTCTCCGGCCACTGTGCCACCTGCGCGGAGCCCGGCTGATGCTTGCGGTCGCCCTCGCTGCGGCGGCGATCTTTCCGAGGCTGATCGGCGGCTTGTCGGTGCTGCGCCAAAGCGATCAGCTTCACCTCGTGATGGGGTTCGCCGGCGGGGCGATGATCGGCGTCGCGATCTTCGAAACGATTCCGGAGGCGTTCGAACTCGCCGGAGCCGGCTCGGCGTGGTGGGTCGTTGTCGTGATCGCAATCGGCGTGCTCCTGTTCGCCGGGATGGAGCGCGGTGTCTTTCAGCACGTCCACACCGAGGACGCGGTCTGCAATCCGCGGGTCGGTGAGATCGGCGCGGCCGGCATCACCATTCACGCCTTCATAGACGGGTTCGCCATCGGGTCGGCCTTTCACGTCAGCACCGAGCTCGGCCTGCTGGTGTCGGCGGCGGTGTTGCTTCACGCTTTCGCCGACGGAATCAACACCGTAAGCGTTCTGCTGCGTCACGGTCACGAGCGCCGCAAGGCGATCGCGTGGCTGCTCGCCGACGCCGCAGCGCCCGTCGCCGGCGCCGCGCTGGGCCTCTTCCTGCCGCTTCCCGAAACCGCCTTCGCCGCCCTGCTCGCCTTCTTCGCAGGGATGTTCCTCTACCTCGGCGCCGGCTCGCTGCTGCCCGAGGCGCACAGGGCAAGGCGCAACCGCGCCATCGTTGCCATCGCCGCATTGGGCGGCGTGGCTCTGGCCTGGTCGGCCGCGAGCCTGGGCTGACCACCGAAGCCTGAGCCGGCGTCAGGGCTGGCTGTCGAGCGGGGGCCGCGGATTTCCGCCGCCCTCGGGCAGGCGCCCGTCCCGGCCGACGTAGCCGTCCTTGCCGCCGATGACCACGTAGACGGCGTCGCCGTCGCCGATGTTCTTGACCCGCCGCGGGGTCTCCGCGTCCACGCGTGCGAGACCGCCCTCATCGAGCTCGTGCGCCGTGCCGTCTCCAAACGTGATTCGGATCTGGCCGCGGTGGACGAAGTAAAGCTCCTCCTGCTCGTCGTGAAAGTGATCCCCCGACTCATACCCGGCAGGAATGACGATCGCGTTGACGCCGAACGCCTTGACCCCAAGCTCCTTGCGGATCTTGCGGAATCCGTAGCCCTCGCCGATTTCGTCCAGCGAGCCGACCGCGTAGCCGTTGTCGGGCGCGTCGTTCACGCGGGGAAACCTATGGCACCGGGCAGCGGCTGTGCATCTTCGGTGTCAGAAATGGAGTAGCCGTCCGACCCCGTGTCTACCGTGGAAATCGGGATGCCGAATCAGGTGGAACAGATAGGAATCGACGGATTGGCGGCGGTCGAGGAGCCCCCGCCCAGCCTGGCGCTCGCCGGTGCCGAGGGCGCCGAGCGGATCTTCGTGCGCGACCTCATGGACGGCCAGAGCGTCACCGCCGCCTTCGTCGTCCGCGGCCGGGAGCGGCGGCAGAAAAAGGATGGAGGCGAGTGGTTGCAGCTCGTGCTGGCGGACCGCACCGGACGGGTGAGTGGCAAGGTCTGGGAGGACGTCGACGCAGCCTTCAACACCTGCGCGCCCGGATCGATCGTGATCGTCTCGGGGCGCTATGGCGTCCACGAGAAGTTCGGGAACAGCATCACGATCAAGGAGCTGCGGGTGGCCGCGGACGACGAATATGAGACAGCTGAACTCATCGATGTCGCGGAGACTCCGATCGAGCGCCTCGAGGCGGGTCTGCGAGAGCTGCTGGCGACCGTGCAACACCCGCACCTGCGCCAGCTTCTCGACCGGATCTTCGGCGAGGACTCGGAGATTTGGGCCCGCTTCCGTGAGGCTCCGGCGGCGAAGTACTACCACCAGGCGTATCGCCATGGGCTGCTCGATCACACGCTCTCGGTCGCCCAGGCCGTCAGCGCTGCGGCGGCGGCCTTCCCGGGAGTCGACCGCGACGTCGCCGTCACCGGGGCGCTCCTGCACGACATCGGCAAGACCCAGGCCTACAACGACGATCCGCTCGGGATCGACCTCACCGATGACGGACGCCTGCAGGGCGAAATCCCGCTCGGCTACTACCTGGTACGAAGCCAGATCGAGGCCATCGACGGCTTCGATCCCTCGCTTGCGCGCGCGATCGTGCACATCGTGCTATCCCACCACGGCACGCACGAGAACGGCTCTCCGGTTCTGCCGGCCACCCGCGAAGCAACGCTCGTGCACATGATCGACAACCTCGGTGGCCGCCTCGGCAGCTTCGACCGCATCGAGCGCGGCCTCGCCGAGGGCGAGGTCTGGTCGAGCTTCGACCGCGGCATCGACTCCGCGGCCTACTTCCGCTCACGCGCCGCTTAGCCAGGCCGGGCGCTGGATCGCGATTTAACGATCTGCGATCCGCGACACCCCGACCAGAAGGTTCCACTGCTCGATGCTCGTGATTGCGAGGCGGTCCGATTCGGCCCAGGGGTCGTCAGCCAGGCGGTTGCGAATTTCCTCCTCGTCGTTCGCGTCCACGATCAGCAGCGCCCGTATGCGGCCGCTTTCGCTGCCGGCGAGATCCGTTCATGAACGCGGCGTGATCAGCCAGAGCAGGCTGGTCGGCGATCCCTCCGTCGGTCCAGCCCGAGCCTGCTTCGCGGAGGACAGCGTAGGCATTCATCACGCCCGGGCGATCAGGGAGCGGTAGGTGTTCTGGAGGCGGTACCGTCGGAGTCTCGGGGTCCGCGTAGACCGTCCTTGGCCTCCTGCTCGCGTCGGGGCCGACGAGGACGGCGATCCGGTCGGCGCCGTAGACAGGTGGTGTCGAACCTGGTTTCGGGGCCGAGGCCCGCGCTCCTCGCAAGGGCCTCGAGCGCTCCGGCCTCCGCATAGTCAGGCTCGGCTGGCGCATCCGCCGGGCGGGGGGAAGTACGGCCGCACGATCTCCTTCATCGCCTCGAGCTCGTTGTGCTCGTGCGGACCCCAGACCTGGATGACAACGGCGCCGCCCGGCTTGGTGACGCGGCCCGCCTCACGCAGCGCGGCGGCGATGTCCTCGGCAAAGATGCATGCGTTGAAGCCGGTGAGGAGGTCGAAAGTATCGTCGTCGTACGGAAGCGCCTCCATGTCTCCGACCCGCAGGTCGGCATCTGCCAGGCGCGTGCCTCGTCGGCGAGGAGGTCACGCGCACCAGCATGACCGCGTTGCGCAGCGACCTCGCAGATATCGCCGCGCGGCTTGACGAAGCCGAATCGCGCGCCGCGCTGTTCCCTCACCGCGAAAAGTACCTGCTGCTCACCAGCGGCTTCCTGCGCCGGTTCCTCGAACTGCACGAAGAACTGATCGACAATGTCGAGCGCGAACTGACCTAGAGGTAGCCGATCTCACGCGCCTGGCGCTCGAGATCGTCGCGGAAATTCGGATGCGCGATTGCGATCAGGGCCTCGGTGCGCTCGCGGATCGAGCGGCCGCGCAGTTCGGCGAGCCCGTGCTCCGTTACCACCTTGTCGACGACGTTCTTGAACGTGGTCACGGCGGCTCCGGGATGAAGCTGCGAAACGATCCGCGATGCCGATTCGTCGTGGTTGGACGAGTGCAGCACCACGAACGATTGGCCGTACTCGGCGAACATCGCGCCGCGGACGAAGTCCGCCTGACCGCCCGACGACGACCAGTAGTCGGTGCCCAGCGACTCCGACGCGCACTGGCCCAGGAAGTCGACTTCGAGTGTCGCGTTGACGCTGGTCATCTGTGGCTCGCGGCCGATGATGCGGGCGTCGTTGGTGTATTCGACGGGCCAGAACTCGACGCCGGGGTTGTCGGCCACGAAGTCGTACATCCGCCGGGTGCCGAGCGCAGTCGTCGTGATCACCTTGTGGCGATGGGTTGCCTTGCGGGCCCCTGTGATCGCTCCTGACTCGACCAGGTCGATGAAACCCTCGCCGAACAGCTCGGTGTGGACGCCGAGGTCCTTGCGATCCGAGAGCAGCGCCAGCACCTGATCCGGTACAGAGCCGACCCCGACCTGAAGTGTGGCTCCATCCGGATCCGCTCGGCCACGAGCTCGGCGATTCGGATGTCAATCGGGCTCGCCGGAGCGCGAGGGACCTCGACCAACGGGTAGTCGGCCTCGCACCACCCCGCGATGTCGCGAACGTGGATCTGGTTCTCACCGAAGGTTCGCGGCATCTGGGCGTTGGCCTCCAGAAAGATCGGCATCTCTCCGGCGAGGGCCGCTGAGTACTCGGCATCCGGACCGAGCGAGAAGAAGCCGTGACGGTCCGGGGGCGAGGCGGCGGCGATGAGCAGGGAGAGCTTGGTCGCCTCGCGCATCAACCGCGGCACGTCCGAGAAGTTGTTCGGCACGAGGTCGCACGTGCCCTCGTGGAAGGCCTCGCGAAGGTGCGGTGAGAGGAAGTAGGAGACGTGGCGCAGGTTCGGGACCTCGCCGTGGAAGTAGCGACGGTTGCGCAGCGGAAACATCTGATGGATGCGCACGCCTCGCAGTGAATCTGCCCCAGCCTCGATCGCGTCGACGACGGTCATCGGCTCGCCGTTGGCAAGGCCCGCGATCACGTCGTCGCCCTCGCCGATCAGCTCGAGCACGTCCTGCGCCGGCCGGCGCGAGTTCCGGAGCATGGCCTCGATCGCCTCGGGCCGATCCATCAGCGGGCCGCCACGTCTGCTGGAGCCGAAGCCGCCCCGACGTGATCATCGAGAAACGCGATCTGGTCGCTCACCGCGCGCTCGAACCACTCGCCGACATAGATGTCGAAGTGACCGCAGCCGTAGTGCACCGCCCTACCGCGCGGGGCCCTCGCCGCCGCCTTCGCGGCGGGCTTCGGCGGAGTCGTCTGGTCGCGGTCGCAGACGCAGACCAGCATCGGCGCCTCGATCCGGGCGGCCTTGGTGACCGGCCGGTAGAGGGCGAGGGTCAAGAACAGCCGGCTCGCAAACTCGTTGCGCCAGTCCGCTGGGACGATCGCCGAGTAGCCGGGCAACGCCTCCGGCGCCGTCATTGCAGCGAGTGTCCCTGGCGCTCCGATCGCCGGCGTATAGATCGGCCCCCGGCCAAACCAGCCGGCGATGAGATCTCCGACTCCGCGTATGGCAAGCCTGATGCTGTTTCGGAACGGGACCTGCAGGACGGCCGCCGCGGCGTCGGCGGCCGGGCACTGCGAGATGACCGCCGCCGGCCGCAGTTCTCCGCTCGCCGCCAGTGCCATCACGTGGGCGCCGCTCAGCGACGTGCCCCAGATCGCGACGCGATCGGGATCGATCCCCTCGTGGGCCCGCACGAACGCGACTGCAGCCCTCCAATCTTCCTGTTGCCGGCCGACGTCGAGCAACTGGCGCGGTTGCCCGCCCGAGCTGCCGAAGTGCCGGTAGTCGAAGACGAGAGCCGCGAACCCCGCCTGTGCGAAGCGCTCGGCGAAGGCGTCGAGGCGGGCCTCGCGGACGCCGGCGAAGCCATGCGCGAGCACCACGCAGGGATGCGATCCGTCGCCCTCAGGGCGGTAGAGCCAGGCCGCGCAGGAAACTCCGCCTGACCGAAAGCTGACGTCCTCACGACGCGTTGGCCCGCTCATCGGCGACCAATCCTCACAAATTTGTCCCAAAGATGGGGAAAAGGCCTGTCTGGGGCCCCCGACCCGTGTCTATGCTCGACGTTCGGGCGATTTCGTCCCGATACCCCTGCGATGGCAAAAGACACCGAAAAACTGATTCGCCAGCTTTCGCTGATTTCGTTCCTGATGGCAAACGGCCGCCCGGTGTCGGCACTCGAGATCAAACAGGAGGTCGAGGGCTACAGCTCGATGAACGAGGACGCCTTCGCACGGCGCTTCTACGCGGACCGCGCGGAGCTCGAGAGCCTCGGCATCGTCCTCCAGGTCCAGAAGCCGGGTGAGGGGTTCTTCGAAGCCGAGCTCTACGCACTGCCGCCGGAGAACTACTACCTGCCGGAGGTCAAGTTCTCCGACCAGGAGCTCTCGGCGCTTCGCACTGCGCTCTCCCAGCTCGACGGCGAGTTCGCCTACGCGGAGCCGCTGCGGCTGGCGCTCCAGCAGGTCTCCTGGGGACGGCCGAACCCACTCGAGGGCCGTGACTCCGCGCCGGTGGACTTCTCGATGGGCGCCTCCGGCGGCCGCGAGCTCTCGCAGCGGCTCTCGAAGATCGAGACGGCGATCTCGCGCCGCAAGACGATCGTCTTCAGCTACTACACGATGGGCCGCGACGAGGTCTCCGACCGCAAGGTCAACCCGTACCACCTCGTCTTCCGCTCGGGCGAGTTCTATTTGATCGGTCACGCGCACGAGCGCGACGCCGTGCGGGTCTTCAGGCTCTCGCGAATCCGCGGCAAGGTCTCGTACGCCAGCAAGGCCGAGCACGACTTCCCGCAGCCGGTGGACTTTGACCGGCGCGACTTCGCGACGCGCGCTGACTGGCAGATGGGTGAGATCCAGGGCCGAGCGAAGATCTTCCTGCGCGAGCGCATCGCCTGGCTGGTCGAGCGCGACTACGGGCGATTCGGCAAAGTCAGACCGGCGGAGAAGGGTGAGACGCCGGCAAAGGGAGCCGTGTTCGAAACCGACTATGCCTCCGCCCAGGGGCTCGTCGGCTGGGTCTTGAGCTGGGGCAAGAACGCTTCGGTGATCGAGCCGGCCGAACTGGCTGAGGAGACTGAGTCCCGCCGCGACCTCGTCGCCGAGCGCCATCGCGGCGACCTCGAGCTGGCGGAGATAGTCAACCGCCCGCTGCCCGAGCCGAGCGGCCGCAACGGCCGCAACAACGGGCACAGCGATTCCCCGATCCGGCCTGAGCGCTTCGCCCGGCTCGTGACGCTGGCGGGCCTGTTGATCGAGTCGGCCCGAAACGGCGAGCGCCTGCGGATCGACGACGTCACCGACCAGCTCAAGATCAGCGCCGACGAGCTGCGCGAGGACATCGACGTTCTCAACGTCGTCAACTTCGGAGGCGGCACCTACGTCCTCTACGCCGACGTCGGTGACGAGGAGATCGAGGTCGACTCGGACACCTACGGCGACAACTTCGCGCGCCCCGCACGACTGCTTCCGCTCGAGGCGAAGGCGCTGGTCGCGGCGATCGACCTCTTCAAGGACCACCTGCCGCAGGCGGATCTCGGCAGCGCGCGCGAGAAGCTGACCGTGGCCCTCGGCCACGACCCCTCCGAGGAGGGTCTGGAGATCGCGCCTGGTACCAACGACTCCGCCTCCGTCGACGAGGTCCACCAGGCGATCGACGAGCGGCGCGTGCTCGAGCTTCGCTACTACAAGGAGAACGAGGACCAGTTCACGACCCGCAAGGTCGAGCCCTACAAGATCACCAACACAGCGAACGCCGTTCCCGACGGCCCGCAGCGCGGCCCGCGCGGCTGGTATCTGTGGTGCTGGGACCTCGGCCGCAAGGACGTGCGCCACTTCCGCCTCGACCGCATCAAGGAGGCGACGATCACCGACGAGCGCTTCGAGCCGCGCCCGGAGATCGAGCTGCTCGCCGAGGCCGACCGTGGCGACGAGGGCCGAGTGGCGCGTGTCTGGGTCTCGCCGGGGCAGGCGCGCTGGCTGCGCGAGGAGCGCCCCGTGCTCGAGGAGCTGGCGGACGGCGCCGTCGTCGTCGAGGTGCCCTTCAGGGGCATGCAATGGCTCGTGCGCGAGGTCCTGCGCAGGGCCGGCGAGGTCGCCATTCTCGAGCCCGAGGACGCGCGCGACGCCGTCCTCGCGTCCCTGACCGATTGAGGCACGCTTGAGCGGTCCGCCGCAGCCCGCACCCGGCCATCCGGAGATCGTCCGGGTACGGGCGAACAACCCCCACCCGATGACGCTCGACGGCACGAACACCTACGTGGTCGGTCCCGAGGGTGGGGGCGGCCCCGTCTACGTGATCGACCCGGGGCCCGCCGATCAGGTGCACATCGACGCGATCAAGGCCGTCTGCGCCGAGCGCGGCGGCATCGCGGGTGTGCTGTTGACTCATTCGCATGCGGATCACTCTGAGGGAGTGGGGATGCTCGGAGCGCAGCCGCTCGACCCGGGCGACGCCGCAGCCGCGGGCCTGGAAGCGCTTGCCACCCCCGGGCACGCGCCCGACCACTACTGCTTCGTTCGCGGCCCGGTCTGCTTCAGCGGCGATCTGGTGCTCGGTGAGGGTTCGACGATCGTGCCGCCCGACGGCGGTTCCCTGCTCGCGTATCTGGATTCGCTGGCGAAGCTTCAGGCTCTCGATCTCGAGCTGATCTGCCCGGGGCACGGACCCTGGGTCGCCGACCCGGCGGCGAAGCTCGACGAGTACGTGAACCACCGCCTCGACCGCGAGCGCAAGCTGGTGGCGGCTCTGGACAGCGGCGAGCGCTCGAAGGAGGCGCTGCTGGACGCCGCCTGGGAGGACGTCCCGCCGATGCTGCGTCCGGCGGCCGCGATGGCCATGGAGGCCCACCTGCACAAGCTTGAATCCGAAGGCAGGCTCCCCGGCCCGCTGGACGATTGAGCGCTCCCCGAGCCCTCCTTCCTGATATGCAGTAGTTGATGGCCCGCCGAACCAGAAAGCGATCGACTCGTCACGCCCTGCTGACCCGCAGCGCCCTCGGCGCCGGTGCGCTGGCCGGCGCTGCGGGAACCAGCGGCGCCGGCGCCTGGTGGCAGCTCTTCCGGCGTCCGCTGCCGAAGACGCGCGGAACGATCACGGTTGAGGGCGTCGACCGGCCGGTCGAGATCCGGCGGGATCGCTGGGGTGTGCCACACGTGAAGGCCGACTCGCGCCCCGACCTCTGGTTCGGCCAGGGCTTCGCGCACGCCCAGGATCGCCTCTGGCAGATGGAGGTCTACCGCCGCGCCGCCAGCGGCTGCATCGCCGAGATCGCCGGCGAGCCAAGCCTGCCGGTTGACCGGCTCGTCCGCACGCTCGGCTTCCGCCGCACGGCACTTCGCGAGGAGGACGAGTTGGAGCCCGCACTGCGCGAGCAGCTCGACGCCTACTGCGCCGGCGTCAACGCGTCGGTCAAGTCTGCGCGAGCGCTCCCGAGCGAATTTCAGTTCCTGCGCATCGGCTTCGAGCCGTGGCGACCCGCCGACATGCTGACGGCGATCAAGCTGCTCGCCCTGGGGCTTTCGACGAACTGGGAGCGGGAACTGCTGCGGGCCGAGATGGCGCGCGAGCTCGGCCCCGAGCTGACGGCGATTCTCGATCCCGCCTATCCGCGCGGCCATCCGCTTGCGACCCGGCCAGGCACCGGGTTCGACGGTGACGCGGTGGGCCTCGTCGAGCAGCTCGCTGCTCTCAAGGGCGAGCTCGGGCTGGCGGTCGAGGCCAGCGGCTCCAACAACTGGGCCGTCTGCGGCGAGCGCTCATCGAGCGGCGGGGCTTTGCTGGCCGGCGACCCGCACCTGCCTCCAAGCATGCCCGGCATCTGGTACCAGGTCGGACTCGAGCATTCCGGCCGGCACGCGCGAGGCGCATCGCTGCCCGGGACTCCCGGCATCTTCATGGGCCACAACAACGACGTCGGCTGGACCTTCACGAACACGATGGCCGACGTGCAGGACCTCTTCGTCGAGCGCATCGACGGCGATCGTTACGAGCACAACGGCGAGTGGCGGGACCTCGAGATTCACGAGGAGGAGATTGCGGTCCGCGGTAAGGGCGAACCCGTCACCCTGACGGTTCGGGCCACCCACCACGGGCCGCTCGTCAACGGGGTTCTCGGCGCCGACGACGAAGAGCCGCTCGCCCTTCGCTTTGCGGCGATGGACTTCCCCGGGATCACCAGCGCCCAGGTGGGGATCATGGACGCGACCAAGGGGGCCGAACTCGTCGAGTCCGTTTCCGCGCACACGCTGCCGGTCTCCAACCTCGTCTGGGCGGACCGCCACGGGGCCATCGGCTACAAGACGATCGGTCGCATCCCGATTCGCCGCGGCGGCTGTCCGGATCTGCCCAAACCGGGTTGGACCGACGAGTACGAATGGGACGGCTACGTGCCGTTCGCGGAGCTGCCGGAGGTGGTCGATCCCAAGCGCGGCTACGTGGTCACGGCCAACAACCGAATCGAGGGGCCCGACTTTCCCCACCACATCACCAGCGAGTACCTGGACGGCTACCGAGCCCGCAGGATCGAGCAGCTGATCGAGGAGACGGCAGAGCACGACCTGGACGGCTTCGCGGAGATGCAGACCGACAACTACTCGATCCCCGGCGTCGAGACCGCGGTGCGGCTGGCCCGGCTGAAGCCCAAGGACCAGCGGCTCGTTCGGGCGATCGAGCTCCTGCGCAGCTGGAACGGGCGGATGGAGCCGGATTCAGTCGCCGCGACGATCTACCAGGCGTTCACGATCCGCTTCGCGCGCGAGTTCGCCCGTGAGGTGATCCGCGACCGCGACCTCGCCGAGCGCTGGCTCGACCGCTCGAACTCCGGGTTCTCGGCTCACGTCACCTCGCCCTGGCGCTGGCAGACACGCCTGATGGACCTCTGGGCGCAGGCCGATCCCGAGTTGCTTGGCCGCCCCTGGGACGACCTGGCGATCGACTCGCTGCGAGCCGGCCTCGACGATCTCGCGGATCGCTTCGGCCGAGACCAGTCCGCGTGGACCTGGGGCCGGGTCCATCGCCTCGAGTTCCCCCACGCCCTGGGTGAGGCCAGCAAGGTCTTCGAGCGGGTCTACAACCGTTTCGTCGAGGTCGGAGGCGCCCAGGAGACGGTCAGCCAGATCGCCTTCGATCCGAACGAGCCGTTCAAGGCCGTCTGGGCGCCGAGCTGGCGGATGGTCATCGACATGTCCGACCCTGAGGGGGCACGCTGGCAGACGTTCACGGGCCAGTCGGGCCAGCCGGCCAGCCGTCACTACGACGAGCTCCAAGAGCGCTGGCGGCGCGGCGAGATGCAGAAGATGGCCGGCGAAGGACCCTGGAGGTCACTGACCTTGGAGCCGAAGTGAGCCGCCGGGACCTGATCACCCTGAGCGACGAGGAGCGGCGCGAGCTGCTCGAGTCCGAGCGTGTCGTCACCGTTGCGACCTTCGGTCCGCGCGGCTGGCCACATCTGATGCCGCTCTGGTACGTCGTCCGTGAAGGTGAGATCTGGGTCTGGACCTACGCCAAGTCCCAGAAGGTCCGCAACCTCGAGCGAGACGCCCGTTGCACGCTGCTCATCGAGACAGGAACCGAGTACTCCGAGCTGCGCGGAGTCCAGATCGAAGCCGAAGCGGAGCTGATCCGCGATCTCGACCGCGTCACGGATTTCGCCAAGCTGCTGACGATCCGCTACACGGAGGGCATCGAGAACATCGAAGGGGACGCCGCGGTTGCGCTGCAGGCACAGGCGGCCAAGCGGGTCGCGATTCGCTTCGAGCCCAGGCGGGCGGCCAGCTGGGACCACCGCAAGCTCGGCGGCACCTACTAGCGCGCGTCCACTGGCACGGGTTCTGCCGATCCTGCCCAGGTTTGCTCGCTAGCCTGCCTGCGGCATGGAACGCCTCAAGGGATTGATCCTCTCGGGCGGCGCCGGTACCCGCTTGCGCCCGATCACGCACACGTCGGCGAAGCAGTTGGTGCCCGTCGCGAACAAGCCTGTGCTCTTCTACGGGATCGAGGCGCTGGTCGAGGCCGGCGTCACCGAGATCGGGATCATCGTCTCGCCCGAGACCGGCGACGAGATTCGCGCAGCCGCCGGCAACGGAGATGCCTTCGGAGCCTCAATCACCTACATCGACCAGGCCGAGCCCCTGGGCTTGGCGCACGCGATGCTGACCGCGGAGGAGTTCATCGCCGACTCGCCGTTTGTGATGTATCTAGGCGACAACCTGCTGCGAGACGGCATCGTCGATCTGGTCAACGCCTTCCGCGCATCCGAACCGGATGCCCTGATCCTCTTGACGCCGGTTCCCGATCCGACGCACTACGGCGTCGCCGAGCTCGACGGCGACCGCGTCGTTCACCTCGTCGAGAAGCCCGAGGACCCGCCCTCGAACCTGGCCCTCGTCGGCGTCTACATGTTCACGCCGCTCGTCTTCACGGCCGCGCGCGCCATCGAGCCGTCCCCGCGGGGTGAACTCGAGATAACCGACACGATCCAGCGTCTGATCGACGACGGGCAGCGCGTCGAATCGAGGACGGTCGGCGGCTGGTGGAAGGACACCGGGCAGCTCGAGGACATGCTCGAGGCAAACAGGCTGGTCCTCGAGGATCTCGACGCGCGGGTCGACGGCGAGCTGATCGACTCCAAGGTCGAGGGCCGGGTGGTAATCGAGGCCGGGGCCCGGCTCGAACGCTCGCTCGTCCGCGGGCCAGCTGTGATCGGTGCCGGCAGCGTGATCACGGATGCCTACATCGGGCCCTACACCGCGATCGACGAGAACGTCAAAGTGACTCGCTGCGAGGTCGAGCATTCGATACTGCTGGCTGGAGTGCAGATCAGCGACCTCCACGCGCGCATGGAGGCGAGCCTGCTCGGGCGCAACGTCAAGCTGACGAGTGGCAACGGGTTGCCGAAATCGCTGCGGATGATCGTCGGCGACAACGCCGAGATCGAGATTCCGGGATGAAGGTGCTGATCACAGGCGCCGGCGGCATGCTCGGCCAGGACATGGTCCTCGCCTGCGAGCGGCGCGGCCACGACGTCGTCGCGGCGACTCGCGGCGACCTTGACATCCGCTCGGCTTCGGCGATCGAGGCGGTCCTCGCCCAGGCGCGGCCGGATTGCGTGGTCAATTGCGCCGCCTGGACCGACGTCGAGGGCGCCGAGAGCCACGAGCCCGAGGCGATGGCGCTCAACGACGAGGCCGCCGCGCTGCTCGCGGGCTGCGCCGCCAGCCAGGGCGCAACCTACGTGTTCATCTCCTCCGACTACGTCTTCGACGGCTCGCGCCGCAGCCCTTACGTCGAGTCCGACATGCCGAACCCCCTCTCGGCCTATGGCCGGTCCAAGCTCGGCGGCGAGACGTCGGTGGCAGCCATCAACGCTCGCCACTTCATCGTGCGCACCTCCTGGCTCTTCGGGCATGGAGGGCGCAATTTCGTCGAGACGATGCTGCGGCTCGCCGCCGAGCAACCCGAGGTGCTTGTGGTCTCCGACCAGGTCGGTTGCCCCACCTACACGCCGCATTTCGCCGCCGCGGTTGCGAATCTGATCGCCGGTTCGGACTACGGGATCCACCACGTCGCCGGCGGCGGGCACTGCTCCTGGTACGAGTTCGCACAGGAGATCTTCGACGCGGCCGATCTGGAGACGAGCGTGCTCGCGGCGACCACGGAGATGATCGGCAGCGTCGCGCCACGTCCCGCCTTTTCGGTGCTGCGCAGCGAGCGCTCCGACCCCGTCCAGCTTCCCAGCTGGCGGCGGTCGTTGAACGAGTACCTCGCCGAGCGCGCACCGGCATCTGGGGCGATGCGATGAAGTTGCTGGTCGCCGGCGGCGCCGGCTTCATCGGCTCGGCATACGTACAAACGCGCCTGGAGACGCAGCCGGGTGATGTCGTGCGGGTCCTCGACAAGCTGACGTATGCCGGTCGTCGCGAGAATCTCGAGGGCGCTCCCACGGATCGCCTCGAGTTCGTCGAAGGCGACATCGCCGATCCGGAAATCGTCGCCGAAGCCATCTCCGGTTGCGACGCCGTCGTCAACTTCGCAGCTGAGTCGCATGTCGACCGCTCGATCGAGTCACCCGGCGAGTTCATCATGACCGACGTCTTCGGGACCTTCGTGATGCTGCAAGCCGCTCGCAGCGCCGGCATTCGCCACCTGCAGATCTCCACCGATGAGGTCTACGGGTCGATCGAGGAAGGCACCTTCACCGAGGCCTCGCCGATCGAGCCCTCGTCCCCCTATTCGGCCTCCAAGGCCGGCGGCGACCTGCTCGTCCGGGCTTTCAACCACACGTATGACGCCGACGCCCTCGTCGTGCGGGCTTCCAACAACTACGGGCCGCGCCAGCATCCCGAAAAGCTGATCCCGCTCTGTGTTCTGAACGCACTCGCCGGGGATCCCCTGCCGGTGTACGGGGATGGGCAGCAGGTGCGCAACTGGCTCTACGTGGAGGACTTCGCTTCGGCCATTGACGTGGTCCTCGAGCGCGGCGAAGCCGGCGAGGTCTACAACGTCGGCGGTCCCGACGAGCTCCCCAACCTCGATGTCGTCAAGCGCATCCTCGAGCTCACCGGTCGCGACGAGTCGCTGATCGAGTACGTCTTCGACCGCCCCGGCCACGACCGCAGGTACTCGCTCTCCTCGGAACGCCTGCGTGGACTCGGCTGGACCCCGGCGGTCGACTTCAGCGAGGGCATCGAGCGAACCGTCGACTGGTATCGCGACAACGAGGCCTGGTGGGGCCCGATCCGCTCCGGCGAGTACCGCGAGTACTACGAGCGCCAGTACGGACGCTCACTCAGTTCGGCCGCCTCGCGTCCGGGGGCGGCGGGTTAGTGCCTGAGCGTTTGCCGACGCGTCTCGAGGGCGTCGTTCTGCTCGAGCCGCAGGTCCACGGCGACGACCGCGGCTTCCTGGTCGAGACCTTCAGCGACGCCGCCTGGCGCGAGGCGGGTGTGGATGTGCCCGAGTTCGTCCAGGACAACCATTCGCGCTCGGCGCAGTGGACGCTGCGTGGTCTCCATTTCCAGACGGAGCCGGGCCAGGCCAAGCTGGTTCGCTGCCTGCGCGGTCGCATCTTCGACGTCGCGATCGACCTGCGCAGAGGCTCCGAGACCTTCGGCCAATGGGAGGGCTACGAGCTCGACGACGTCGCCCACCGCCAGCTGCTGATTCCGGTCGGCTTCGGCCACGGCTTCGTCGTCCTCAGCGAGGTCGCCGACGTCGCCTACAAGCTCTCCAACTACTACGACCCCGCGACAGAATCGGGCATCGCCTGGGATGACCCCGACGTCGGCGTCGAGTGGCCGGTGCCGGCGGGCGTCGAGCCAAAGCTCTCGGATCGCGACCGCACAGCCCAGGCCCTGGCGGATTTGGCGGCGACCTGACGGGCGGCATGTCCAAGGAGAGCGTGGAGATCGTTCGCCGACTCTGGGACCTGTGGGCGCAGGATCCGGGAAATCTGGGTTCCCCTTGGGATCACGCCTCGGTAGAAGGTCGCGGTGCCATGCTCTTCACCCTCAAGGATGGACAGATCACCGACGTCGATATCTACGACGCAAAGGAGACCGCCTTCGAGGCCGCCGGAGTGAGGGAATAGGCGCTCGCGAAGCCGTACCGCTACGTCGCTGCTGGGTCGAGCCCCAGGTCCGTGAGGGCACGTTCGCGTCCCCACCAAATGCTCAGCTTCGTGACTTTCTGGTCGCGCAGGTGAAAGAGACTCGCCTGGGTCGCCGCGAGGCGGGAGACTTCGAGCCCACTCACCTTCCCGACCCCGTGGGTTCGATAGAGGACAAGGATGCGCTCGTCGTCCAGCTCTCGGTATTCGTCGACAGTCGGATACGCCCGCGCACCACTTCAAGATTCGTGGCTACCACTGACCCCAGTATCTCGCAGCAAGTTCAGCGAGTCCACCGTGTGAATGCGGGAGCGGGGCCGAGGCGTTAGGTCTCAGATTCGCCCCGGCTGCGATCAGCGATGCCGATCGGGATTGCGCCGAACAAGCAGTACGTCGGCAAGGGCAGTCACTGCTCCCTTTCGTGAAGCGGTAGCTCCTTGCCGCATCCCGCAGCCAGTCGCGTAGAGGGCTTATCGCTCTACTTCGCTTGTCACGTTGCCTGGCTACCGGCAGGCAACGTTCGTGCACTGCTGGGGGTCGCCATTGCCGTGCGCCCTGTTCCCGCCGCTGTCGGTGACGCCGACCACCGCCTCGATGCCTAGGTCGCCGTTGCGCACCGCACGGTTTCCGGTCAGCGTCGTTGAATCGCTCTCGATGTCGAAACCGTCGTCTCCATTGCGGCGGGCGACGTTGCGCGTCAGAACGCTGCGATCGCCCTTCTCAGCGACAGAAAAGCCATCGTCGGCGCTCAGCCTGACCAGGTTTCCCCGAACGACGTTGTTGTCGCCGCCGATAGGTGGGTGGTCAAGGGCAAGGCGGATGCCCGTCGAGCGGGCACGAACGACAACGTTGCCAGCGACCACGTTGCCGTGTCCCTTCTCAATCGCAATGCTGCTGTCCGCTCGCGCGACGCGGTTTCGGGCGATCACGTTTTGGTTGCCGGGGGCGACGATGATGCCGCTGCCTCGTCTCACGCGGTTGCGCCGCACCTCGTTGCGGTTCGCGTTCTCGATTGAGATTGCCGGCTCGTTGCGCGAGAACACGTTCCGCTTGATCAGGTTCTTCTTGGAATCGAACAGGTGGATGCCGGGTCCCGGGTTGCGTCGGATCTTGTTGTGCACGATCCGGATGCGGTCGGAGTCGAACACGCCGATCCCGTCTCCCTCGGGGGCGATGTTGCGACTCAACGAGCTGCGGCGGATCACGCTTCGGCTCGAGCCTCCGACCACGACTCCGAAGAAGATGTGCCCCGTAGCGGAGATCTTCACCACCCGGTTCTTGCGTGCGCCCCCGACGAGTACGCCGACGCCGAACTCGCGCACCGAGCCGTCGCGGATGGTGACCCCATCGTGGCCGTCGTTGGCCACCCCAAAGTCGCAGAGTTCCTGCCTGGGGTCACAGCCCGCAGCCTCGGTCCCGTCGCCATCGATCGTGTGGCCGTTCAGATCGAGGGTGATGTCGTCGGCGCCGATCACGATGCCGTTGTTCTCGCAGTCGACGAGGTCGCTGTCGAGCTTCGTGTCGGCGGTGATCTCATCCCCGCAGCTCAGGTGGCTCGCGGATGCCTGACCGGCGCTGAAGGCGATCAGTGCCGCCGCGCCCAGGACGATGATCGCCAGGGAAGCGCGGCCAGCAGTCCGGTTGGGCGGTAGATCCACGGGCTTCCCCCTCTGATTGAGCGGCGTTGCACCACGCTACACCCGGCCGGTTGGATCTCCAAACCGCTCAGTCGCTCGCCATGCAAAGGGGCACAAGCCGGCGGATTCGTGGCTGGCGCCGTCCTGCCCTGCGCTCGCTATGCGCACCCAATCCAGGATGGCGCGCCGCTGGCGCCTATGCGCCGTCTAGCCGATCTGCGTCAGCACGCCGCTGATGAAGCACGGCAGGCTGAGGAAGTTGAGGCCGAGGCGCATCTCGTCGCCGTCGATTGAGAAGCCCTTGCCGTCCGGGCCGATCACGAAGCCTTCGTCCGGGTCGTTGTCGACGTTGGGCGTGCCCGTGGGGGTGACGTTGTAGGCAAGCTCGGAGTCGAGCGCGGTGGTTGCGAGGTTGAGGAAGGTCGGAGTGCCGTTGTGGTCATCGTGCCCGTCCATCACTGCTCCGTCCTGTGCGGTCCTCGCGGTTATCGACACCTCGTCGCTGCCGGCGTTGTTGATCGCACAGTTTGCGTTCAGGGTGACCACGCCGTTGCGGGCGATGACCACGCTCTCCCCGTTTTGCAGCGGCTGGAAGAACGGGATCCGGCCGGCGACGTTTGGCACCGCTCCAAGGGTTGCCTCGACGACCTTGGCGCCGGTGACAGCCCCGTTCTTGATCTTCGCGGTGGTCACAGCTCCCCTGGCGAGCTTGGGCGCGGTCACGGATCGCGGCGCCAGCGAAACGGAGGGTGTGACCTTGGCGCCCGCGTACGCGCCACCGGCCATGGCGAGGACAAGTGCCGTGATCGCGATCACGGTCGCTGCTGATGGATGCCTGCTGGTCTCGCCCATTACCGTGCCCTTCAGTCAATCAGTAGATGGTGACGAAGAAACCGTTGTCGATCAAGGCGCCTGTGTCGCTGCGACGAGTGCGGACGTAAGCCTGGGCCGCCGGCGGGCAGCCCGAGGTCGCGTCCGCTGTCAAGCCGAATTGAGCGGTGACGGCAGTCACCGAGCTGCCTGCATCGGCGACGACCTGGCCGCCGCTGGGGGAGAAGGGGAGCTTGCTGAAGCAGTAGGTCCCAGTGCCGGCCCTGGCGACATCCGCCGAGTTGATGTTGCGGGAACGCGAGCCGCCGATGATTCCGAAGGCGCTGACCTGGGCGTAGTAGTTGGGTGCGTCTGCGTAACCGGACTCGATCGCCTGTGGCGCAACGGCTTGCGGCCCGAACTTCGGGGTGATCACGGAGCCGTTGGCGATCTTGGGCGCGGTCACCGCGGCGTCGGCCAGCTTCGAGGTCCTGACTGCGTTCGACTTCAGCTTGTTGGGACCGATCGTGGCGGCGCCGTAGGCCGCGCCGGCCATGGCCATCACAAGCGCAAGCAGCGCGATAACGGTTCCGGCCGAAGGAATTTGGAGGCTTGATCTCATCGTCTGCGGGATCTCGGGCAGTGATCCTACGCACGCGACAACACGCCTTCCGGGCCCCCGATTCGGTGGCCAAGTCGCCCGAGGGCGGGGTCCGTAACATCGATGGGTTACGCATGGGCCAAAACGCGACCCCCAAATCACCCGACTCGATTCTCGCGCCGTTCAGCGAATCGGTCAGGCGCTGGTTCAATTCTTCGTTTGAGGCACCCACACCTGCCCAGGCACTGGGCTGGCCGGCGATCGCCTCCGGCAAGCACACCCTGATCTGTGCCCCCACCGGGTCTGGGAAGACTCTTGCCGCCTTCCTTTGGGGAATCGACAGCCTGGTTCGAAGAACCGTCCCTCCCGGCACCCCCGGGCGCGAAGCGGAGCAGGCGCCGGGCCTTGGCTCAGGCGTCCGGATCGTCTATGTGTCTCCGCTCAAGGCGCTGTCATACGACGTCGAGCGCAACCTGCGCGCGCCGCTCGCCGGGGTCGGGGCGGCTGAGATCTCGGTCGGTCTGCGCACCGGAGACACGCCACAACGCGATCGTCAGGCGATGCGCCGCAAACCGCCCGACATTCTGATCACAACCCCCGAGTCCCTCTACCTGATCCTCAGTTCAGGCGCGCGCGAGATGCTGACGCAGGTCGAGGCCGTGATCGTCGACGAGATTCACGCGGTCGCCCCGTCGAAGCGTGGCTCCCATCTGGCGCTGACGCTCGAGCGGCTCGAGCACCTCTCCGAGAACCCGGTCCAGCGCATCGGCCTCTCCGCCACCCAGCGACCGCTCGAACGGATCGCCAGCTTCCTGGTCGGCCCGAACCGCGAGTGCGAGATCATCGACGCCGGCGTCACCAAGGAGCTGGATCTCGAAATCGTCGTCCCGGTCGAGGACATGACCTACCCCGGCCTCGCCGCCGAGTCCGGACCCGACGCCCAGCAGCTCCCCGGCACCTCCCCCGACCGCACCGACCCCAGCCCAATCGAGGCCTCTCTCGACCCCTCCTCAAATCCCCGCTCAATCTGGCCGGCGGTCTACCCCGAACTCCTCCGTCTCGTCCAGGAACACACCTCAACAATCATCTTCGTCAACAACCGCCGGGGGGCTGAGCGCCTCGCAAAGCGTCTCAACGAACTCGCCAACGAGCAGCCCGAGCAGGAGCTCCCAGCCACAGAGCATGCGGGGAATCAAGCGGCAGCTCCAGCGGGTGGCGCGGAGGGGGGGCCCCCCGATCGACGCCCGCAGGCCCGAAGGGCCGAGGACGCGAGCGGGGGTGCCTCCGCGACAGGACCCGCTGGTAATCAGCCCTTCGTCGAAATTGCCAGGGCACACCACGGCTCCTTGGCACACGAAGAAAGAACCATCGTCGAGGAGTTGCTGAAGAGCGGCCAGCTCCCCTGCCTGGTCGCCACGTCCTCGCTGGAGCTGGGGATCGACATGGGCGCTGTCGATCTGGTCATCCAGGTCGAGTCGCCCAAGTCCGTTACCCGCGGCCTGCAGCGCGTCGGCCGCGCGGGCCACGGTCTCGGCGAGGTCTCCAAGGGCCGCATCTTCCCGAAGTTCCGAGCCGACCTGCTCGAGTGCGCGGTGGTCGCCAAGCGCATGCGCGAGGGAATCATCGAGGAGACCGTGATCCCAGCCAACCCGCTTGACGTGCTCGCCCAGCACCTGGTCTCGATCTGCGCGGACGACGAGTGGGAGGTCGACGCGATTGAGCGCCTGGTGACGTCGACCCAGAGCTTTGCCGAGCTCTCGCGCGAGCAGCTCGAGAACGTGCTCGACATGCTCGACGGCCGCTACCCCTCAGAGCGCTTCGCCGAGCTGCGGCCACGGGTCGCCTGGGATCGCACCGCGGGCACCGTTCGTGGTCGCAAGGGGGCGCGCCAGCTCGTCGTCACCAACGCCGGCACCATTCCCGACCGCGGCCTCTACGGCGTCCACCTCCCCGACGGGCGTCGGGTGGGGGAGCTGGACGAGGAGATGGTCTACGAGGCGCGGCCGGGGCAGACGTTTCTGCTTGGCGCGACCACGTGGCGGATCAACGAGATCACGCGAGACCGCGTCATCGTCACGCCCGCACCAGGTGTGCCCGGGGCGGTGCCCTTCTGGCGCGGTGACGGGATTGGCCGTCCCTCCGACCTCGGCCGCGCGATCGGCGAGTTCGCTCGCGAGGCCGTAGCTGCCGAGCCCGAGCAGTTGGCTGCCGACTACGACCTCGACCGCCGTGCCGCCAACAACCTGGTCGCCTACCTGCGCGAGCAGCAGGCGGCCACGCGTGTGGTCCCCTCGGATGAATCGATTGTCGTCGAGCGCTTCCGTGACGAGATCGGCGACTGGCGTCTGTGCATGCTCTCTCCCTGGGGCGGCCGAGTTCACGCGGCCTGGGGCCTCGCCGCATCCGCGCAGATCCGCCAGCAGCACGGCCTCGAGGCAGATGCCATCTGGTCAGACGACGGCATCGTCGTGCACCTCCCTGACGCCGATGAAGCGCCTTCCGCCGACCTGATCCTGCTCGAGCCCGACGAGGTCGAGGATCTGGTCGTTCGCGAGCTTTCGAGTTCGGCCCTCTTCGGCGCGCGCTTCAGGGAGAACGCCGCCCGCGCACTGCTGCTTCCGCGGGCCTATCCCGGCAAGCGCACGCCGCTCTGGCAGCAGCGCCTGAAGTCGCAGAACCTGCTCGAGGTCGCCAAGGACTTCCCGCGCTTTCCGATGGTGCTCGAGACCTATCGCGAGTGCCTGCGCGACGTGTTCGATCTGCCGGCGCTCCAGAACGTGTTGCGCGACCTGCAAAGCCGCAAGATCTCGCTGGTCGAGGTGGAGACGCCGACGGCGTCACCGTTCGCCTCGTCGCTGCTGTTCGACTACGTCGCCACATATATGTACGAGGGCGACACGCCCAATGCCGAGCGCCGGGCGGCGGCGCTTGCCCTCGACCGCGATCTGCTGCGTGAACTGCTGGGGCAGGAGGAGCTGCGGGAGCTGATCGACCCGGAGGCGCTCGTCGAAGTGGAGGCATCCCTGCAGCATCTGACCGAGCACTCGCGAGCCGGAGATCGCGATGCTCTTCAGCAGGTCCTGCGGCGGCTCGGCGACCTCACGGCCGACGAAGCCCAGGCTCGGATCAGCGACGGCTACTCGGCCAGCTCGATGCTCGGTAAGCTCGAAGCGGAGCGCAAGGTGGCCCTGGTTCGAATCGCGGGCTCCGAGCGCTGGATCGCCGCCGAGGATGCCGGGCTTTACCGCGACGCTCTGGGTGTACCGCCGCCCGGGGGCTTGCCCGATTCGTTCGTCGAGCCGGTCGAGGATGCTCTCTCTGCGCTGGTGCGCCGCTATGCACGCACGCACGGGCCGTTCCCCACGGCCCAGATCGCGAGCCGCTACGGCGTCGACCTGCAGCCTGCCCTGCGTGAGCTCGAGCGCTCAGGAGCGCTCGTCCGAGGCGAGCTTTTGCCGGGCGGAAGCGAGCGCGAGTGGTGTGACACCGAGGTCTTGCGCCGCGTACGGCGGGCCAGCGTAGCCGCCCTTCGCGCCGAGGCGGAGCCCGCCGACCCCACCGAGCTCGCCCGCTTCCTTCCCTCCTGGCAGAACGTCGACGCGCACCGGGCGGCCGGCGCCGGCCCCGACCGGCTGCGCGAGGCGCTGATCCCGCTTCAGGGTGTGGCGCTCACGCCCGAAGTCTGGGAGCGCGACGTGCTGCCGCGCCGGCTCGGCACCTACAGCCAGGCATGGATGGACGCGCTGACCACCGGAGGCGAGATCGTCTGGGTCGGGGCTGGAGCGCTCGGCCGGGTCGGCCGCATCGCCCTCTACTTCCGGGAGGACGTGCACCTCGCCGGCCCGCCCCCGGGGAATGCCAAGCTCGATCGGGCCGAGGGTGAGGTCCACGACGCGATCCGAGAGGCGCTCGAGCGCCCCGCATTCTGGATCGACCTCAGCCAGGACCTCGACTTCCCTGCCGAGGCGCTTCACGAGGCGCTCTGGGATCTCGCCTGGTCCGGTGAGGCGACGAACGACGCTTTTGCCCCGCTTCGGGCGCCCCGGCTGAGCGCCGCTCAGCGGGCAGGCCGCGGGGGCCGGCGCTTTTCTTCCCGGCGGGTGGCGGGCCAACAGGCCGTGCAGGGACGCTGGTCGCTGACCGCGGCGTTGTTCGAGCACTCGCCTGCCGCCGGCCCCAGGCTTCGTGCCCAGGCCGAACTGATGCTCGAGCGCTACGGGATCGTGACGCGCGAGAGCGCTCTGGCCGAGGGCGTGCCAGGCGGCTTCAGCACCCTCTACGGAGAGCTCTCCAACCTGGAGATGCTGGGAACGGCGCGTCGTGGATACTTCGTGGAGGGCCTCGGAGGGGCCCAGTTCGCGCTCTCGGGTGCGATCGAGCGCCTGCGGGGCATGCCGCATCCGGACGGCCGCTACCTGCTGCTTGCGGCGACCGATCCGGCTCAGCCCTACGGCTCGCTGCTCTCCTGGCCCAAGCGCGAGGGAAGTCGCCGCCCCGGCCGCACCCCGGGGTCCTACGTGCTCAGCAGGGACGGCGTTGCGCTCCTGTTCGTCGAGCGCGGCGGCCGGGGTCTGCTGCGCCTCAGCGACCTCGACGGCGCCGAGTTGCGCGAGGCGCTCGGGCAGCTCAGCGAGGCCGCGGCCAACGGCCGGGTGCCGAAGCTCGGCGTCGAGCGCATCGACGGTGAGGCGGTGATCGGCTCGGAGCTGGAGGCCGAACTGATCGAGGCCGGATTTTCGCGTGAGCCGCGCCGTCTCGTCGCCGCCTGACGATGTCTGAGGGTGACGCGGTTCATCGCAGCGCCCGCCGGCTTGCTGAGGCGCTCGAAGGGCGGCTGCTGACTGGAGTTCGGTCTCCAAACCCTCGTGCCGGGCTTGGGGCTCGGGCAGCGCGGTTGAAGGGTGCGACGTTGATCCTGACCGAAGCACGCGGCAAGCATCTGCTGATGCACTTCGACAACGGGCTTGCGTTGCACAGCCACCTCGGGATGAGCGGCGGCTGGCACATCTATGCAAAGGGGGAGGCGTGGCGACGCTCGGAGCGCTCGGCCTGGCTGGTGCTCTCGACGGAGCGCGTGGACGCGGTCCAGTTCGGCGGCCCACGCCTGACCCTCACGCGCGCGGGACGCCTCGCTCTCGATCCGCAACTCCGGTCACTGGGCCCGGACGTACTTGCAGATGACTTTGCCCCCGAGAAGGCGGTCCGCCGGCTGAGGGGTGCCGACCAGGCAAGGGGATTGGGCGACGCACTCCTCGACCAGTCGCTGCTGTCGGGCATCGGCAACATCTACAAAAGCGAGGCCTGCTTCGAGGCCACGCTCGACCCTTGGCGAAGACTTGGCGATCTGTCAGACGAGGAACTCCATCGCGTCGTCGACTGGGCCCAGCGCCTGATGGTCGCGGGACTGCAGAGCGGGCGGATGCCGCGGCGCATCTACCGCCACGCACGCGAGCCATGCCCACGCTGCGAAGTCCGCATCAAGTCACGCGGCCAGGGAGACGCGAACCGTACGACGTACTGGTGCCCGGGCTGTCAGCGGTAGGGACAGGCGACAGCTTGAACCCCCCAGGCCGAAGCGACTGGTGGCGCCCGCCCCATTCCCCGCATGTGCTGCCCTGCGCAGCACGGTGGCGGGCGCCACAGTCGTGCATATGCGAAACGAATTCCCGCAATCTTCGTCGCGCCAGAACCCAAAACCCGCACGATCGGCGAGAGTTGCGGCGCAACGCCCGACCCTCCGTGAATAATCTCGTGCGGGAGATTCGTGTCGAGCGAGACCTACAGCCCTGCGGTAGTGGCAACGATCACGCTTTTGCGGCGGGTCCCGCTCTTCAGCGGGCTCGATGACGCCGATCTCGTCCAGATTTCCGGCGTTGCGATTCCGCGTTCTTTTCCCAAGGGAGTGCGCGTCTTTCACGAGGGGGACGAGAGCGATGCCTGCTACATCGTCCGCGGAGGGGAGTTGCGCGTCACCCGCGAGCATTCCGACGGGCGCGCCATCGCTCTCGCGACACTCAGCGCCGGAGACTTCTTCGGCGAACTGGCAATGCTCGACGGCGGCTCACGCTCGGCGAGCGTCGAAGCGCTCAGCGACGCCGAGCTGCTCGCGGTGCCGGCATCGTCGATGCGCCGGCTTCTCGCGGAGCACCCCGCGATCACCGTCAAGCTGGTTGCGGCACTGACCCGCCGGGTGCGCGAGACGAACGAGCGGATCACGCGCCAGTCGTTCCAGACGGTGCCCAGCCGTGTCGCCGGTGTGCTGTCGCAGCTGATCGCCGAGGAGGTCTACGAGGAGATGCGCGACGGCGTTACCGTGCGAATGACACAGGCGGATCTGGCGCAGCTCGCCGGAACCTCGCGGGAAAGCGTCAGCCGCTTTCTGGCCACACTCGAGCGAGCGGGCGTGGTGCGAGTCGGCCGCGGGCGGGTCACCGTGGTCCAGCCAAGGCGGCTTCGGGGCTACATCTTCTGAGCGCCGAGGCACTCAACTTCGAAGCGCAGCGCACCGCGATGGTGGAACATCAGCTGCGCCGCCGCGGCATCTTCGATGAGCGCGTGCTCGAGGCAATGGGGGCCGTGCCCCGGGAGCTGTTCGTTCCTGCTGAGCAGCAGCGGAAGGCATACGCCGACGGGGCGCTTGCGATCGGCTACCAGCAGACGATTTCTCAGCCGTGGATAGTGGCGGCGATCTGCCAGGGGCTGGCGCTGGGGGGTGCGGAAGCGGTTCTCGAGGTGGGTACTGGTTCCGGCTACTCGACGGCAGTCCTTGCCCGGCTTTCCCGCGAGGTGGTTTCAATCGAGAGGTTGCCGCAGCTGGCTGCGCGAGCCGCTGCCGCAATCGAAGATCTCGGTGTGGACAACGTCGATGTGATCGTCAGCGATGGCACCGAAGCGATCCCGGAGCGATCCCCATTTGATGCGATCGCCGTCCACGCAAGTGCGCCCGAGCCGCCGCCGACGCTGCTGGGCGAGCTGCGTCCGGGCGGCCGGCTCGTCGTCCCGATCGCAGGCAGGCGGGCCGACATGCTGAGTGTCTTCGTTCGCGGTTTGGGTGAGATCGACGTCGTCGCAGGCGCCGGATTCGAGACCATCGAGATCGGACCCTGCCGTTTCGTCCCCCTGATCGGCCGCGAAGGCTTCCCAGTAGATAGTCTCGACTACTAGATCAAAGATGGTTGATTCCACAACACCACCCACGCCTGGCCCGACCCGGCCAACCGTCTGATGGACGGCGGCATGCAGGTTCTCAACTTTTACTCGGCGGTATTCATCGACCAGCTCAAGCGCGGTCGCAAGACGGCGACTATTCGGCTCGGTGATAAGTCGCGCAAGTACAAGCGCGGCCAGATCGTCTGGGTCACGGTCGGCCATCGCCACAGCCCACGCGAGAAGATCTTCGCCGCGGTGGTCGATGACGTCGAGGTCAAGAAGGTGACGGGCCTTTCGCCTCGCGACATCGAGCACGACAACCCTGAGTTCCGCCGGCTCGACGAGACCACGCATTTCCTCGAGCAGATCTACGGCCGCCCGATCTCCCAGGACGACACGGTCACAGTGATCCGCTTCTCCCAGATCGTCGAACACCCCGCCTCGCATTTCGGGAACGGCGAGACGCCGCGCCACAACTGAGCGTTCGTCGCGCTCCCGTCGCCAGTATCTAAGCCCTCACGACTTAGATACTTGACATCCCCTGGCTGCCCGCTAATATCCTCTGCGTGGGTTTGGCACTCTCACCGATAGAGTGCCAGCTCGTTTCAAGCAATAAGCCCAACTTCGAATTAGACCGGAGGTAGTACGGATGAAGCTGAAGCCCCTAGGGGACAGGCTGATCGTCCAGGCGATCGAGGAAGAGGAAACGACGGCCAGTGGCCTCGTGCTTCCCGACACCGCCAAGGAGAAGCCACAAAAGGGAAAGGTCATCGCCGTGGGCGAGGGCAACTGGGATGAGGACGGGGAGAAGCGCATTCCCCTCGACGTCAGCGAGGGCGACGAGGTCCTCTACAGCAAGTACGGCGGCACCGAGGTCAAGGTCGACGGCGAGGACCTGCTGGTCCTACGCGAGTCGGATGTCCTCGCCATCGTCCAGTAAATCCGCTCTGCTGCGCTTCGCGTCCGCGCGGGGCGAGCCTGTGAATTTCGCAAACAAGGAGAAACGCACCTATGGCTCATAAGGAACTGAAGTTCGGTGAGGACGCACGTTCGTCCCTTCAGGGAGGCGTGGACGCGGTCGCAAACGCGGTCAAGGTCACGCTTGGTCCCAAGGGTCGCTACGTCGTCCTCGACAAGAAGTTCGGCGCTCCGACGATCACGAACGACGGCGTCACCATCGCCCGTGAGATCGAGGTCGAGGACGTCTTCGAGAACCAGGGCGCCCAGCTCGTCCGCGAGGTCGCCACGGCGACCAACGACGTCGCCGGCGACGGTACGACGACCGCGACGCTGCTGGCCCAGACGATCGTCCGCCACGGCCTCAAGAACGTAGCTGCCGGCGCTAACCCGCTGGCCCTGCGACGCGGGATCGAGTCGGCCGTCGATCAGGTCGTCGGGAACCTGCGCGACAAGCAGTCGAAGGAGATCTCGGGCAAGGACCAGATCGCTCGCGTCGCCGCCATCTCGGCAGCCGACGACGAGATCGGCGACATCATCGCCGACGCCATCGACAAGGTCGGCAAGGACGGCGTCGTCAACGTCGAGGAAGGCCAGACCTTCGGCATGGAGCTGGAGTTCACCGAGGGCATGCAGTTCGACAAGGGCTACATCTCCCCGTACATGGTCACCGACCAGGAGCGGATGGAGGCGGTGCTCGAGGATCCGTACATCCTCATCGCCAACCAGAAGATCGGTTCGGTCCGGGACATGCTGCCCGTCCTCGAGCAGGTCATGCAGTCCGGCAAGCCGCTGGTGATCATCGCCGAGGACGTCGAAGGCGAGAGCCTCGCGACCCTGGTGGTCAACAAGCTCCGTGGCACCTTCACCGGTGTGGCGGTCAAGGCCCCCGGCTTCGGCGACCGCCGCAAGCGCATGCTCGAGGACATCGCGATCCTCTCGGGTGGTGAAGTGATCACCGAGGAGATGGGCCTGAAGCTCGAGAACACGCAGGTCACGCAGCTCGGGCACGCTCGTCGCGTCGTCGTCTCCAAGGACACGACGACGATCATCGACGGCGCCGGCGAGAAGGCCGGGATCGAGGGTCGGATCAACCAGATCCGTGCCGAGATCGAGAACACCGACAGCGATTTCGATCGCGAGAAGCTCCAGGAGCGCCTGGCGAAGCTCGCGGGTGGAGTCGCGGTTGTCAAGGTCGGTGCTGCCACCGAGACCGAGATGAAGGAGAAGAAGCACCGCGTCGAGGACGCGCTGCAGGCCACCCGGGCCGCCCTCGAGGAGGGCATCGTCCCCGGTGGCGGTGTCGCGCTGCTGAACGCGGAAAGCGCGATCGATTCCGCCGATCTCGACCCCGACGAGACGACGGGCGCGGAGATCATCCGCAAGTCGCTCTCGGAGCCGATCCGTCAGATCGCCGAGAACTCCGGGCTCGAGGGCTCGGTTGTCGTCGAGAAGATCCGGGGGCTCAAGGGTGGCGAGGGTCTCAACGCCGCCACTGGCGAGTACGGCGACCTGGTGAAGGCCGGCGTCATCGACCCGACCATGGTCACGCGCTCTGCGCTGCAGAACGCTGCCTCGATCGCCAAGAACATCCTCACCACCGAGGCGATCGTCGCCGAGCCGCCTGAGAAGGAAGGCGCCGGTGGGATGGGTGGAGGCATGCCCGATATGGGCGGCATGATGTAACCCACCTCCACTTGGAGGCGGACTTCGGAGGGCCCGGCAGCTGCCGGGCCCTCCGTCATTTCGGGGTGATCGGCGGAATCCTCGCGTCCCCGGTCTTCGCCGTTTCACGCACCCCTCGGCCGCCGAGTCTCGCAAGATCGAGGTCTCGAATCTGAGGGTTTCACGCATCCGCGGCGGCTGCCGATATAGGGTTAATGGGCGTGGCAGGTGAGCGGGAACGAGCCAGTGTCTGACTCATCTCCGGGGCTGAACTCCGGCAATCGCCGCATCTGGTCGCCTCCTGTAGGCATGCTTGCGCTGGCGTTCGGCTACTTCCTCTGTTACATCCCCTTTGCAGCCCTGACCAAGGCGCTTTCGTCGGGGCTCCTCGGCGGTGTCGACTCCGAGGTCGGCGGTCTCGTGCTGATGCCCGTCGCCTCGATCGGCGTGCTGGCCGGGACGCTCGTGTTCCTGACGGCTACCGGCTGGTGGCGCTACATCAGCCTGCGGCCACGAGGTGAGGGGATGGTTCGCTTCCCTTCCCGGACGATGATCGCGGCCGGTTGCTTCATGGCGCTGATCATCGGCACCACGATTCTCAACTTCACCTTCGTCGGCGTCTCGATCTTGTTCATGCTGTTGATGATGCGCGCGGGCACGCTGATGCTGGCGCCGGTCATCGACGTCGTTCGCAATCGCCGGATCCCGGTCTACGCCTGGGTGGGACTGGCCCTCAGCCTGGTCGCGATCGGCGTCGCCCTCGCCGGCGTGGACAAGTACTCGCTCACCGTCGGGGCGGTGCTGAGCCTCTGCATCTACCTGTTCGGCTACGCGGGACGCTTCCGGATCATGAGCCGTGTCGCCAAATGCGGCGACACGCCGGTGGACCGGCGCTACTTCGCGGAAGAGCAGCTCGTCGCCGCCGTCGCCCTACTCGGGTTCTGCGTCGTCGGGGCGCTGATCGGCGCCGGTGACGAGATGCAGGCGCTGCGCGACGGGTTCACGGAGATTCTCTTCAGTTCCGATGTCCTGCCGGCCCTCGGAATCGGCGCCTTCTACTCGGGGCTCTACGTCTTCGGGACGCTGATCTACCTCGACTCCCGCGAGTACACGTGGGCGGTCCCGATCAATCGGGCCTCGAGCGTTTTCTCGGTCCTCGTCGCCTCCTACGGGCTGACCTGGATCTACGACCTCGATCCCCCCCTGGAATCGGGACTCCTCGCGGCGGCAATCGTCCTGCTTGCGATCGCCGCGCTCAGCTGGCCGTCGCTTCGCGAGCTTGCAAAACGTGGTCCTCGCCCCCAACGCCTGCCCGCTCGCGTTGTCCTGTTCGTCTGTTCGGGCAACCGCGGGCGCTCTCCGATTGCCGCCGCGATTGCCCGAGCGGAGATCCAGAGCGCGGACAGGGATCGGTATGGGCACCTCAGCGTCGTCAGCGCGGGCGTCAAGGTCGGCGTCGCGGGAGCCAGCGCTCACGGCGTCGCCGCGAGGACCGCAAGGGAGCTCGGGTTGGCGCTCGACCTTCATGGCGCCGAGCCAGTTACCCGCGAACTCTGTGAACGCGCCGACGTCATCTACTGCATGACCGAGCAGCAGCTCCAGGCCGTGCTCCGGATCGCCCCCGAGGTCGCCGGCCGCACGTTCTGCATCGATCCGGACCAGCCCTTCCCGGAGCCTGCGCTCGACTCACCCGAGGCCTGGCGCCAGGCTGCCTCTCGTCTGCGCGAACTCGTCCCGCGCAGGCTCGCGGAGCTGGCGGCTCCCTCCCCTGCGGTGCGACCGGCCTGACTGGGTAATGGGGAAGACCATGGCCACGAAAGTTCGCCTCGCAACGTCGGTTCGGCACCCGGTCGCCGACGAGGTCGCGCTCGGGACCGACGACCTGCGGCACACGAACTTTGCGGTCTACGGAATCGTGGGTGAGTCCGTCAGCTCGTCACTCGCGCCGTCCGTGGTCAACACGGCACTGCGCTCACTCGGGCTATCGGCGGTTTACCTGCCCTTCCGTAGCCACGACTTCGATGGGTTCTGGCGAGAGGCGATGCGGGCGCGCTCCCAGCTCGGCCTGCCGCTCGACAGTCTGACGGTCGTGCGGCCGCACAAGGAGGCTGCTCTGCGCGTCGCCGACATCGCCACCGAGGGAGCCACCCGCAGCGGCGCGGCCAATCTGCTGCTCCGCAAGGGCACGGGTTGGCTGGCCGCGAACACGTCCGGCGTCGTCGACCCGCTGGCCGAGGCCGGTGTGCCCGCGAGCGGACTGCGTGCGGCTGTGATCGGCTGTGGCGGAGCCGGGCGTTCGATCGCTGCCGAGCTGACCCGCTGCGAGGCTGACGTCACGTTGGTCAACCGCGGCGTCGAGCGCGGCCGGTTTGCGAGCGGGTTGCTCAGACTGCCCTGGAAGTCGCTGCACGAGTTCTCGCCGGCCGGCTTCGACCTGATCGTCAACGCGACTCCCCTCGGAGACAGCCCACCCTTTGAATTGGCCGGTCTCGAGGAGGGCGTTGCGGTCGCGGATCTGGTCTATCTGCCGGATCGAATGACGGCGCTCGTCGCCGCCGCGCGAGAGCGCGGGCTCTGCGTGATCGACGGCCGCCGGATCCTGATTGCGGAACTGGGCCGTCAGTTCCGGCTGATGACGGGTCTGCCACTCCCGCCCGACGCGATTGCGGCCGCCATGGGGGACGGGCCAAGCGAATGAGCGAGTTGTCGCAGCGAATCGACGACCTCCCGCAGGGTCCCGTTGCGGACGGTCCGCTTGACGTCAGCGCCCTGACGGGCGTCTGGCTCAACACCGACCGCGGCAGTTCCGGTGGGGTGCTGCAACTCGAGGTACGGGAGTCCGGTGACGGGAAGCTGAGCCTCGCTGGACGCGGAGCCGGTGATCGGGAGCCGTATGAGTGGAGTGAGGTTTCGGCGCCCGTATTCGCGTTCACGGTCGACGGGGGGACCGCCTGGGGATTCACCTGTCGCTGGGACTTCGGTTTTCTGTCCTCCGAAGTGGCCGGCTACGGCAAGGAGGGGATCCTGATCATCGTCAGCTACAACAGCTTCCAGGACGACAGCGGGCGTTGCGATTACTGGACCAGAGAGTTCTTCAACAGGGAGGACGCGTGAGCACCGACAGGGACGACGCGTGAGCACCGAGCTCAGCCGCCGGCGCGACGCAGCCGGCGGGAGCCCCGGCGGATCGCCGCCGCTCGGGCTGGACCCGCTGCTCGGCACCTGGTCGATCTTCAAGCCGGGGGGAAGCGGCCTGACGCGGATCGACGTCTTCGAGGACCGCGGGCAGGTGATGGCGCGCGCCCGTGGCTCGCACAGTGAGGGCGACGCTCCGGACTGGGGTGTCGTGCCGGTGCGTGTCTTCGCAGAGGACCCAGGTGGTGGTGAGGTCTGGGCGTTTCGTGCCGACTACGAGCTCACGCATCAGCGAGTCGGGCTCTACGGCTACCTCAACCGTGGCCTGCTCGCGATCGATATCGCAACCACGTTCACGGACTCCAGCGGCCGCCGCGACTACTACAGCCGTACCTTCTTCTTCAGGCGATGAGCACGCAGCTAGACAGTCCCACGGTCGGCGGCCTCTATCTCGAGATGAGCGATCACGCGCACCGGGCAATCGCCGCCGTTGCCGCCCTCGCCGGTGACTTCGCCGGGCGGGCGGACGAGTACGACCGTGCGGCGGCCTTCCCGGCAGCCGACTTCGATGACCTCTTCGCCGCCGGGTTGCTGGCGCCGACGATTCCCCGTGACCTCGGCGGCCTCGGCCTCGGCCCGGGGCTCGGAGACGCCTTCGGCCTCTGGATGATGACCAAGGAACTGGCCAAGGCCGACCTCTCGCTGGCCCGCTGCTGGGAGGGCCACGCCAACTCGCTGGTGCTGATCGATGAGCTCGGCAGCGAGGAGCAAAAGGGGCGCTGGTTCGGCGGCGTCGTCGACCGCGGTGAAAAGTGGGTCGCCTGGAGCGGCGAGCCGCAAGCCCGAAAGCCCGGACAGAAGAGCCCATTCGGGACCGAGGTGAGCGCGACAGACGGCGGCTGGACGCTGTCTGGAAGCAAGGCCTTTGCGACAAGCGCCACCGGCGCGGACTGGGCGATTCTGCTGGTCAATACCGCCGGCCCCGGCGGCGCCCGCCATTCCAGCGATTCAGCGGATGGACTGCTGATGCTTGCCTGTCCGCTGGCGGATCAGACGGTGAGTATCGACGAGAGTTGGTGGGACCCGGTCGGCATGCGGGCCACCGCGAGCCACGTGGTCAAGTTCGACGGCACATTCATTCCCGCAGAGAACCTGATCGGTGCGCCGGGCAGCTATCTGACCGACGGCTGGCAGACCGCCTTCATCCCGCACTACGCCGCCAGCTTCCTGGGGGCGGCGGAGGCGGCGTACGACTATGCGATCCACTACCTGACTCACCAGGGTAAGGGCGGTGACCCCTACGTCCAGCAGCGCGCAGGCAGCATGCTCGTGAACGTCGAGTCGGCCCACCTCTGGCTCCACTACGTCGCGAGCCTCTGGGACAGCGGGCACCGAGACGAAGCCAAGCTCGCCGGCAGCCGCGCCCGCCACACGATCGAGCACCTCGCCGAGGAGACGATTCACCACACGATCCGTGCCTGCGGCGCCCGTTCGCTGGTCCGTCCGAGCCCGATCGAGCGGATCCTGCGCGACCTCACGTTCTACCTGCGCCACGACAACGACGACCAGATCCTCGCAACGATCGGCCGCGCCGCGCTGGGCGAAGAGCACGACCCGTCGTTCTACAAGCCGTAGCGGAGGCCCGCGTCTAGGCGTCCGACAACATCGGCTGCTGTGTAGCGAGGAGCCTGTCGCTCGGTGGCGCCCTCAGCCTGGGCACGACGAAAAATGCGACCAGCGCGCCGATCGCCGCTACAAGTGAGGCGAGCTTCAGCGTCGTCGCGAAGGCGGCGTCAAAGACGGTCCGAATGCCGTCCTCGACCGCCTGCGCCTCATTGTTGGGAAGCCCTGCTACCGCGTCACTCTCCGACCCACCGGTGGCAGAGGAAGTGGTGTACCCGCGTCTGCTCGATTTGGGTGAGCTGACCGCTCGTGAGTTCGTCGTCGAGCTTTGCCTGCTCCAGGGAAGCCAGTACTGAGCCCATCACGGCCAGCCCCATCGTCGCCCCGACGAGCCGGGCCGTGTTGTAGACGCCCGAGACCATCCCCCGCTCAGACGACTCGACGCTGGCCATGATCACGGTCGTCATCGCCGGCAGCGCGACCGCCGCTCCGAACGCAAAGACGATCAGGCCGGGCATCAGCTCCAGGTAGCGATCGGCCTGCGCCCCGACTCCGACGGCATAGACGCCCACCGCGGCGAGCGCCATCCCGCCGCTCACGACCGAGCGCGCTCCGTAGCGAACCGCCAGCCAGCCGGAGATCAGCGACCCGAAAAGACCCGGGAACGGTCAGAGGCAGCATCAGGACGCCCGTCTGCAGCGCGGAATACCCGAGCACGTTCTGGAGGTAGATCGCCAGCAGCACGGCCAGGCCGGAGAGCACGAAGGGGACGCAGAAGGCGACGAAGTTCCCCCCCAGCATGGCCCCGCGCAACAGGTCGATGTCAACGAGCGGCTCGCGAGTGCGGCGCTCGATCTGCGTCCAGGCCGCGAGAACCAGAATCGACGCCGCAAGAACGCTGATCGCGATGCCCGATCCGAGCCCCCAGACCGGCGCCTGCATGACCGCAAGCGTCAGGGCCGTCATCCCGATCGAGAGTGTGATCAAGGCCCTGGAATGTCGAGGCCTGGAGCGCCCTCCTCACGATGCTCAGGCACGAAACGCATCACCAGCCCGACGACGACGAGCGACACGGGCACGTTGATGAAGAAGATGAGCCGCCAGCCGCCGAGCTCGATCAGCACTCCGCCGAGCAGCGCCCCGACTGAAACGCCGATACTCCCGATGCCGACGAGCACGCCCATCGCCTTGCCCAGCGACCTTCCCTCGAAAGCGTCGGTGACCATCGCGATGTTGCCGGGCGTCATGATCGCCGCTCCGACCCCCTGGGCGGCCCGGGCCGCGATCAGCATTCCGCTCGACTGTGAGAGGCCGCAGATGACCGAGCCGGTGACGAACAGGCCCACCCCGAGCAGGAAGACCCGCCGACGGCCAAAGCGATCCCCCGCCCTGCCGCCCACGATCGCGAAGGCGCCCATCGTCAACAGGTAGGCGTTGACGATCCACTGCTGGGCCACGTCGGAGGAACCGAGCGCGTCCTGGATCGTCGGCAGAGCAACCCTGACGATCGAGACGTCGATCGTCATCATCGCCAGCGCGAGGGTCGCCGCGGCGAGGACGCCCCCGCGGCGTCTGGTGCTCAAGCTGCCACCCGCTCAGAGCGTCTCGCCGACCGTGATTCTGGTGGAATGGCCGAGGTGAAGGAGATCAGCTGGCAGGTGTTCACAGAGGCGGGCCTGACCAGCGAGATCCTCTCGGGATGGGACGATCTCGCAATCGCCCGTGGCCTTCCGTACTGCGCCCCCGCCTGGATGCTGAGTTGGGGCGCTCCGTTCGGCGACGGTCCCGACATCCAGGTCGGCGTGGTCCGTGAGGGAGGCGAGATCATCGGGGTCATACCGCTGGTATATCGGCCGACCCGGCGTGGAGGCGTAACCGGCTACGAACTGCTCGGGTCGGGAATCAGCTTTCGCATCGAGCCGCTCTGCGTGGCGGGGAGGCAGTCGGCAGTCGCAAAGGCGGTGGGCGAGATGCTCAGCGCGCTCGCACCGCGGGCGGAATCGCTGTCGCTTCGTGGCGTCGATCCCGACTCGGGGTGGAGCGAGGCGATCAGCAAGGCCTATCCAGGCCCGCGGGGCGCAAAGATCGTCGATCGCCAGATGATCAGCGCCTCGACTCTGCAGCCGTCCGCTGCCGCGGACTACGCGGGCTGGCTGCGCACCAAGAGCCGGAACTTCCGCCAAGAGGCCGTTCAGCAGCCGGCGCCGGCTGCTGGAACACGGTGAGCTCGCGATCGCTTCGACCCCCGAGCAGTTGGCCCGGGCGCTGGAGGAATTCACGACGCTGCATCTCGCTCGCTGGGAGACCCTCGGCCGCTCCAACCTTCAGTTCCCGTCGATGCCTGCCCGGCTGGCCCGCGCAGGCGAGCAACTCGGTCCGTCACGGCTGCGAGCGGCAACCGCCCGGGTCGGCGATCGGATCGCCGCGGTTCAGATCTTCGTCGTCGCCGGTTCGGTGACGTCCTGCTGGAACGGCGGTTGGCTCGAGGCGCATTCGGCGCTGAAGCCAGGCTGGGTCACCCTGATGGCTGGAATCGAGGACGCACTCGCTCGCGGCGGTCGCGAAATCGACCTCGGTCCCGGGGCCTACCCCTACAAGGACCGGCTCGCGACCCGGTCGTCACCGCTGGTCTGGGATCAGGTGGTGCCGCAATGAGCCCGCAACCCCTGCTCGTGTTCTCACCGCACCTGGATGACGCCGCCCTCAGCGCCTGGTCGGTCGTCAGCGGGCCGGGGCCGGTTGACGTCGTCAACGTCTTCGACGGGATACCGAGCACGGGATTCGTGACCGACTACGACCGCCTGGTGGGTGCCTCGGACTCGGCCTCGCTGGCGCAGCAGCGCGTTCAAGAAGATCGCGAGGCCCTGGCACGTGCCGGCCGGGTTCCACGCGGGCTCGGTTTCCTGGATGACCAGTACCGCGATGAGCCGCCCGACTCCGAGGCGCTTGCAGACGCGATCGGCGCCGAGCTCGCGGTGTGTTCGGGACTCCTCGTCCCGGCCGGCATCGGTGGCCATCCCGATCATCTGATCGTGCGAGACCTCTGCCTCGAGCTTGCCGGCTTCGAGTTGCCGATCACGATCTACGCCGAGGTTCCCTACGCGATCAGGAAGGGCTGGCCGCACTGGGTGACCGGCGCCGAGCCCGACCCCTACCTTGACCTGGATTCGGAGTGGGAACGTGATCTCGAGACGCTCGCCGTCCCGCGGCAGGCGCTTGTGGCCGAGGCGATTTCGCTCACCGAGGACGAGGCGGCGGCGAAACTTGCGGCCCTGCGCACCTACCGAACCCAGTTCCCGTCCTTGAACTCCGGGGCAATCGACCGCCTGGTGAATCCGGCCGTGCACTCCTACGAGGTCTTCTGGCGTCTGGACCTCTCTCGTGTCTGAGCCCGATCCCGAGATCAGGTGGGTGAGGAGATGAGAGCCCTGGTATCCATCCTGCGGCCGTACCGGGGCCGAGTGGCGCTCGCCGTCTTGTTGTCGGTCGGGGCGATCGTCGGCGTCGTGCTTGTGCCTCTGCTCGTCGGCGCCGCGGTCAACGCCATCACAGACGGCAGCCGCAGCGCACTCCTTCGCGCCGCCGCCGGGCTGGCCGTCGTGGCCGTGCTGGTGGCCGTCTCCCAGATGGCCCGGCAACGGGTCGCCGGGCGGGTATCCCTCGATGTCGAGTACGACCTCCGCAACCGCTACTTCGCCCGTTTGCAGGCGGTGGAGATGTCCGTGCTCGAAAGCCAGCCCGTGGGGCAACTCGTCTCCCGCGGCACGGTCGACCTCAAGCAGATCCAGAACTTTCTCGGCTCGGGCATTTCTTCGCTCGGGCAGGACCTCGGCACGATCGCGCTGGCCGCGGTCGTGATGTTCGTGCTCGACGCGGATCTCGCGGCACTTGCCCTGTCGCCGGTCCTGCTGATCGCCTGCACGGTGGTCTTCTACCAGCGCGCGGCGGTGCCCCGGCTTCACGAGGTCCGGCGCCGCATCGGCGCGCTCGCGGCGATCGCGGAGGAGAACATCACCGGCGTGCGCCTCGTTCGAGCCTTCGTACGCGAGCCGATCGCGATCAGCCGCTTTCGCCGCGCCGCGGCGGGGATGCTCGAGTCGGCTCTGGGGGTGGTGCGGCTGGAGGCCTTCTACACGCCGACCATGACCCAGTTACCGACGCTGGGTCTGCTCGCCGTTCTCCTCTACGGAGGCCACCAGGCCCTCTCGGGCTCGATCACGGTTGGCGAGTTCACGTCGTTCTATACATACATCCTGCTGCTGGTGGATCCGGCCAGCCGGATCGCCTACTGGATGGTCGAACTCCAGCAGGCGATCGCGGGCGCGCAACGCATCAACGAGGTCCTTTGCCAAGCGCCGGAATCCAGAGCGCCCGACGCCGCGCCCCTGCCCCGGGGGCCGGCATCTGTCTCGTTTAAGGGCGCAGGCTTTCGCTACGGGGACGGCGCGATGGTCTTGGAGAAGATCGACCTTGAGCTGCCTTCGCGATCGGCAGTGGCCATCGTCGGCACAACCGGCAGCGGCAAGAGCACGCTGCTCTCGCTCATCAATCGCCTCCACGTTGCCGACGCAGGCGTGGTCGAAGTCGCCGGGCGCCCGACAGGCGAGATCGAGCTTGCGTCGCTTCGTCGCGGGACTGCCTCGGCTGTGGACAACGACTTCCTCTTCTCGTGGTCGGTGCGGGACAACATCGCCTATGGGCGGCCGGGCGCGAGCGATGACCAGGTGCGCGAGGCCGCGCGGCGGGCGCAGGCGGACGAGTTCATAAAGGCCCTCCCCGGTGGCTACGAAACATCGGTCGGCGGGCGGGGGTTGGGCCTTTCGGGAGGTCAGCGCGCCCGAATCGCGCTCGCCCGGGCGCTACTGATGGAGCCGCAGGTCCTGCTCCTCGACAACGCGACCGGCAGCCTCGACGCTCGCACCGAGGCGGCGACGCTATCCGCGCTCGCACTCCATCTGCGCGAGTGCACCACGGTGATGGTCGCCTACCGAATTCCGTCGCTGGAGTTGGCCGACGAGGTCCTCGTCCTCGACAAAGGGCGCATCGTCAGTCGGGGGACCCACGCCGAGCTGGTCGCCGCCGACGCCGCATACCGCGAGCTCGTGGGCGCTCGTGACCCGGGAGCGTCGTGATCAGCGTTCAGCGAGGCAGCCTTGGCTCGGAGCGCCCGCAACCCTCGCGCGGGGTGCGACTGCGGCGGGCGTGGGGCCTGCTGCGCCCCTACGGCTGGCGCACGCTCGGTGCCGCCGGGGCGATCGCGACTGCGACCGCCGCCAGCCTCGCGCCCCCTTACCTCGCCGGACGGGCGATCGACGACGTGATCAACCAAGGCACCACCCAGCAACTCGACCTGATCGTTGGCGCGATGGTGGTGGCGGTAATGGTCGGCTGGGCGGCGGGGTTCGCGCAGACCTATCTGGTCGGCTGGGTCGGACAGCACGCCCTGCGCGATCTGCGAAACCGCCTGTTCGAGCACCTACAACACCTTCCCGTGGCGTTCTACGATCGCAACAGCACGGGGCTGCTGATTTCGCGAATGACCAACAACGTCGAGGCCCTGGACCAACTGGTCACGGACGGCGTCAACGCGCTGGTGTCCAGCATCGTCACGGTCGCCGCGGCGACGATCGTGCTGTTCGTCCTGGATCTCGAGCTGGCACTTGTGACCTTCGGCGTCATCCCTCTGCTCGCCGTCGGCACGCTGATCTACGGGCGTCTGTCCGGCCCGGTGTTCCGGAGTGCGCTGAACGCGGTCGCCGACGTGACGAGCAACATGGAGGAATCGCTCGCGGGTGGCCGGGTGGTTCGGGCCTTCGTCCAGGAAAGGCGCCACAGGCGCGACTTCGATGTCGTCAACGCACACAACCGCGAGGTCAACTGGCGCGCCATCCGGCTGATCTCGTTCTACCTTCCCTACGTCCAGCTGATCTCGATTCTCTCCGTCGCGATCGTCGCCGTCTACGGCGGCTTCCAGGTGATCGACGAGACGCGGGAGCTGGGCATCGTCGTCTCGTTCATCGGCTACCTGCGGATGGCGCTGGCGCCACTCCCCGATATCGGCGGCCTCTACAGCACCTACCAGCAGGGCACCGCGGCCCTCGATCAGAGCTTCGAGCTACTCGAGGAGCGCTCTGAGATCGTCGAGGAACCCGGCGCCCCCGACCTTCCGCGGCTCAGCGGACGTGTCGAGTTCGAGAACGTTCATTTCGGCTACGGACCCGACCGTCCGGTGCTGCACAACGCCTCCTTCAGCATCTCGGCAGGAGAAACCGTGGCGATCGTCGGGCCGACCGGTTCCGGTAAGTCGACGCTGATCAACCTGATACCCCGTTTTTACGATCCCCAGTCCGGCCGCGTGCTCGTGGACGGCCAGGACGTCCGCGGGGTCTCCGTGGCCTCGCTGCGGCGCCAGATCGGCCTGGTTCCCCAAGAGCCGTTTCTCTTCAGCGGAACGGTTCGGGAGAACATCGCCTTCGCGCGCCCCGACGCGACGGCCAGCGAGGTCTCCGAAGCCGCCCGAAGCGTCGGGGTGCTCGACGCGCTGGCGGCCCTGCCCGACGGGCTCGAAACCGAGGTCGGGGAGCGGGGCGCAAGCCTGTCGGCGGGGCAGCGTCAGCTCGTCGCCCTGGCACGAGCAAGCCTCGATCTCGCCTCCCTTGGTGATTCTCGACGAGGCGACCGCGAGCCTCGACTTCGCCACGGAAACACAGATCGGCGAGGCCCTTCAGCGGCTTCTGGCCGGCCGCACCAGCCTGATCGTCGCGCACCGGCTGTCCACGATCCGGGACGCCGACCGGATCATCGTCCTCGTGCACGGCCAGATCGCCGAGAACGGCACCCACGACGAGCTGCTGGCAGAGGACGGCGCCTACGCCGAGCTCTTCAGACGCTGGAGCGAATCGGCTTGATTGCTCGCGCTGTCCCGCCCAGCTCGCGCTCGTATTCGCGAACGTAGTCGTCGGTCATGCGCCGGTAGTGGAACGCGCTCAATGCCTTCGCACGGCAAGCCACGGGGCTGATCGACGAGGCGGCCGCGATCGCGGCCTCGTATGCCGGCCGATCCGCGCAGACGAAGCCTACGTCCGGGCTGATCAGCTCCGGGCAGGCGCCTCGGTCGCTGCTGATGACCGGTGTACCGGACATCAGCGCCTCAGCCATGACCAGCCCGAAGCCCTCGTTGATGCGCGTCGGGCAAAGCAGCGCCCTGGCCCCGCTCAGCAACTCTGCCTTGCGCTCACCGCGGACGTCTCCGACGTAGCGTGCGCCTGACTCGTGGCAGAGCCTGGCAACCCGGTCCCCGATCGCGCGGTCGCGGGCCCCGCCGGCGACCACCAGATCGAAGCCGAGTTCGCGGGAGAGTGACAGGACCAGTTCCAGCCCCTTGGCCCTGTACATCTCCCTGACGGCCTCTCCCTGCATTCCAGCCATGAACAGGAAGTAGTCGCCCTTCGCTTCGCTGAAGAGATAGTCGCCCGGGTCGATGCCGTTGTGGACGAATCGGTCGCGGCCGAACGAACGAGCCAGCGTTCTGGAGACGCAGATCGCGTTGGCGGGGAGCTCGTACGCTTGAGCGCCGTTGCCGTTTCCGTTTCCGTTGCCATTTGCACCTGCTCGAGCCGCGTCCGGGCTGCCGCCGTTGAGGCGCGGGCGGCAGTAGGCCGCGAAGGGCCGATGGGCGTGAACGGTGACTACCCATGGCCTGCCGGGCATCCATACGTTGTGGATGATGTCGGCCTTCGACGGAACCTCCGTGAGGTGTCGCACGCCAGGCGGCAGCGGGGTCTCGATCCCGGCCGGCAGCACGTAGTCGATCTCGTGACCCGCTTCCGCGAGTCCACGCGCGAGCAGGTCGAGCACCTGGTTCGCCGCGCCTGACGGCTCCGTCGTCGGTGCGAGCCCGGTTCCGTGCCCACGGCCGCTTGTGTAGCGGTGGTGGCTGTAGAGGGCGATGTGCATTCGTCAGGCGGCACGCCGCTGCCAGAAGGAGTTGTGGGCGGCAACGCCCGCAGTGAGGTCCGGGGGCGGTGGGATGCTTTGGTGCTCATAGTTTCCGTGATCGTCTCGCCCACGGGCGAGGACGACCGGGTGATGCTCGCTCACCTGACCGACCTCCGGGCTGACATAACGGATCGCAAAACCGATCCGCTCGTCGTCGGAGCGATTCGGCTCGGACCCGTGAACGAGGTCGGCGTGGTGCAGCGATATCTCACCCGGAGCGAGCACGAAGTCGACCGCATCGGCTTCGTCGAATTCGAGTTGAACGTTCAGCCCGGTTAGCTTCAGCATGTTGTCGGGGTGTGGGCGCTGTTCGTGTGAGAGCCGCCGGAGGTGGGTTCCGGGCAGTGCTCGCATGCATCCGTTCTCTGGCGTGCTCGCCGTCAGCGCGACCCAGGCCGAGACCAGTCTCGGCTCGTCCAGACGCCAGTTGTAAGCATCCTGATGCCAGGAGACGAAGCCCGGATCGTGCGCGGGCTTGCTGAAGCAGGTCGTGCTGTGGACGAGGATGTCGGGACCGATCAGATCCTCGACGCAGTCGAGGATCGCCGCATGAGTGGCCAGCTCGAAGGCCCAGGGGAAGTGGAGGTGACACTGGGCGTGGGGTGGGGAAAGCCCGGCGAGAGCGAGTCGCGGCTCGAGCCCCTCGTACGCTCTTCGGTAGGCGCAGGCCTCCTCAGGCGTCAGGACGGCGACCGGAAAGATGAACCCGTCGCGCTCGTACCGCCGTCGCTGCGCGGGCGAGAGCGTGCTTCCCATCTGCGCGGAGCTTGCGCTACCCAGCGAGCGGGCTATTGCGCCGGACTACGCGGACAGTGCCCATCATCCCGTTGTCCTCATGGCCGAGGACGTGGCAGTGGAAGACGAACCGTCCGGTGAACTGGGTCGGCCGGGTGCGCATCGTCACCGATCCGCCCGGCGGCACCGAGACGTTGTCCTGGTCGTCGATGAAGTTGGGCGCCTTGCATCCCTCGGAATCACAGACCTCGGTGACCTGGAAGTCCTGGATGTGGATGTGGAATGTGTGCCAGAAGCCGGTGTCGTTGTTGATCGTCCACTCGTTGACTTCCTTCAGCGTCATCACCTCATCGAGCCGGCGCGGGTCGAACTTCTCGCCGTTGATGAAGAAGTTGGGGGGCTCCTGGGTGTAGGTGATTTCGTGAGTCTGGTCGACCGGGAGCCTGCGGAGGTCGCGGAACTTCTCAACCTTGGGGGACGGCTCAGGATCGTTCTCCGCACTTCCCGACGAGTTCAGGGTCGCCAGCGTCTGCTGCGGGGGCGGTGTGCCGCCGAACTGGGCGAAAGGCAAAGCAACGAGCGGCTGCGTCGTTCCCTCCGGGGGGCCGACGACAAGCACTTCACGCCGGGAGGCGGGGGCGATCAGCATGTGGTCGTAGGGGCGAATGCGCGGGATGTAGTTGCCGTCTTGACCGAGTAGCTGGAAGGGCTGGCCCTGCAGCTGCAAATCGACGAAGCTGCCGGCGGAGAGGTTGAGGACGTGCCAGCGCTGGATCTCGCCCGGCTTGATCGGAATCGTCGGGTTGAGCTGCCCGTTGATGTAGAGCTCGGCGCCGGCCGGGGCGAAGGGGCCCTGCGGTCCAGGCATCGTCGTCGTCATCGTCGAGTTGTCCAGCGTCGTCTGCTGGATCACCATCACCCGTTGGCCGATGTCCTCGTAGTCCTTGCGCTCGTCGAGGCCACCCTGGACGATCATCGCGCCGGCGGCTCCGCCATAGGTCTGGACGTTGGTCTGCCCGTGGCGATGCGGGTGGTACCAGTAGGCGCCGGGCCGGTGGTCGGTCGGGACCGCATAGCGGTGCTGGAAGCTGGTGTTGGAGCCGATCTTCACGTAGATGTTGTCCTGAGGCTTCTGCGGGGACACGTGGAGGCCGTGTGTGTGGAAGCTCGTTTGCGCGGGCGCTTCACCGAGGTAATCGGCTGGCTGGAGGAAATTGCGCACATAAACCCGCAGCGTGTCGCCGGGGCAGAACAGCAGCGTCGGACCCGGGAACGAATTGTCGTACGCCGTGGTGGTGTAGTTCTGGCCGTTGATCGGTGTCGGCGCGAGCGACAGCCTCAGTGACGTAGCGAGCCGTCCGTTTTGGCTCTGGCGGAACTCGGGTTGCGGGAACGAGTCCTCGATGAACGGCGGTGGGGCCTCCGGGCAGTCGCTGAACGCCTTCCCCGACGGAATTGGGTTCGTGAAGTTGATCTTGCCGAGGGTGGCGTCGCTCGCGTGAGCGGTATGCCCGTCATCAGTTCCCTCGAGGGTTGAGAGCGTGTCGCCGAACCAGCCGCTCGGAGCGATCTGGTTGGCACCGAAAAGCAGGACGCCGACGGCAAGGACACCGACGATCAAAGTCCTCCATGACGTCCAATTGTCTTTCGGCTCGGAGCGGATGGCGCGAATATACACTCGTTCGCGGAAAGTTTCCTTGTGATTGAAGAACGAGCTGAGGGGAGATTCGTGCCCGATCCGCCCGAAGTCCAAATCAAGGTCGTGCACAACGGCCCCTACCGGATCACCGGGCCGGTCCGGGTCATCGACGCCGAAGGCAACGAGTACGACCTCGCCGACCCGGAGTTGCCGGCGGGCGGCCCCCCGAAGCTCGGATTCGTCGCCCTCTGCCGCTGCGGGGGTTCCAGCCGCAAGCCATTCTGCGACGGAACCCACAAGCGCAACGGCTTCAGCGCCGACGAGCGGGCCACCTGAGCCGGAGGCGCGTCGTCGGGCCCGCCTCATCATTCGTCCAGATGGCTAATCGGCCATCCGTCCAGAGTCGGCCGTTTGCGCTAATCGAGCATCCGTCTAGTTGCCGGCGGACCGCCGCTGCGCCGGGCGATTCCGGCCGAGGCCATGTGCAGTGGCAAAGGAACTGCATATGGCCCTCCTCGGTCTCGCCTCGGCCGCCTTCTGCGCGTTCCCGGGCGCCGGCCAGGCATTCGCGGACGAAAGCCTGCCGGGGCTGACCGAAGCAGAAGCGGCGATCCTCGGCGAGGATGTCGAGCCGCTGCAAGCCGGCCTTTACAGGGTTGAAGTGCCCGGTCCCGACCTGATCACCCATGGCCCCGACTCGCAGACCCGTCTGAACGCCCGCCAGAGCAACGGAGGCATCGGATTCTCACCGGGCGACGCCGAGCGCAATCCGGTCTGCGGGACCGACTACTTCCAGCACATCCTCTACGCGCGTCCCGCTTCGGCCCCCAATCGCCTCAATGAGGTCCGGCCGCAGATCCAAGCCGCGGTCAGGCGGATGGACGCGGTGCTCAACCAGGACGCGTTGGCCAGCGCCGGCGTGACCGCCGACTACAAGGTGCTGTGCGGAGGCGACCACCAGCCCCGGGTCGACGAGTTCGTCAGCGACGGTTCCGACTTCGATTCGATCGTCACCGCGGCCCGCGCCAGCGGCTTCAACGCCGCGATCGCCGACTACACCATCTTTTACGACGCGGGCACAAACGAGTGCGGCGTCGGGTCCTACACGGACGACGAGCGGCTGTCGGTGAACAACGCGGCCAACAGCGGTGGCGGTTACGCAGTCATCTTCCGCGCCTGCTGGTTCAACGAGACGCCGATGCATGAGAACGCGCATGCGCAGGGAGCAATCCAATACGGGGCTCCGAACTCGACCGGCACCGGCGGCCACTGCTACGACGAGGACGATGTCATGTGCTATTCGCCCGACGGCGGCGATCGCCACCAGAGCGGAACGATCAACCGGTGCAACGACCGCATTCACTTCGACTGCGGCAACGACGACTACTTCGACCCCGCGCCTGACGCCGGTGATTACCTCTCAAACCACTGGAACCTGGGATCGTCGCTAAACCGCTTCGTCACCTTCGGCGCGACCCAGACGGAAACTCCGCCGAGCACACAGACTTCGCCGAGCAACCCTAATCCGGTCGGCGGGCTGATCGGCACGGTCACCGGCGTTGTCGGCTCGTTGATCGGTGGTCGTGGCCGTGCTCCCGCTAAGGGATCAGGCGAGGCCGCAGACGCGGGTGGATGGCGCTTCTTCAAGACAAGGGTTCGCCGTGGCACCAGAGAGTTCACTGTCCGGCTGCGAGGAGCGGGCACGGCGAACCTCGACCTCTACGCCCGCAAGGCGAAGCAGCCGAATGAACGAATTTTCGCCTGCCGTTCGGTCGGCCCTCGCTCTCGCGAGCTCTGCCGCGTCACCTTCCCCGGCCCCGGCCGCTGGTATATCGGCGTACGAACCGCCAACGGCTCGACTGGGACGCCGTTCAAGATTCGGTCCAAGCAGGCGCGGTAGGCCCGTCCTTCTCGCCGAGCGTCAGCCCGAAGTCGCCGGCACCAACCCCAACACCTCGTCCATTCGCCGCGGTTTCACGCCCAGGGCCTCGACGTCGGCGCTGCCTCGGGCGCTCACCATCGGCACCTCCATCAGTTCCGCCTCCTCCCAGGTCGCGAAGGCGCTGTCGCCGGCGAGCCGACGCAGCCAGATGAGGCCCTGCCGGACCAGCGGCAGCGGCAGGTGCACCACGCGGCGCCTGCGGCCTGCGGCGCGCGCGATCAGAAGCGCGATCATTTCGTAGCTCAGTACCTCCGGTCCGGCGAGTTCGTAGCGGCTGGATCCGCTGTCTTCGCCCAGGGCTCCGCTGACGCAACGCGCCACATCGTCGGCGCAGAGCGGCTGGTAAAGCGCCCGGCCGTTGCCTGACACCGGCAGCACCGGCAGGAGCGCCAGCCGGCGTTGCATCGTTACCCAGCGGTCGTGGGGGTCGTAGACGATCGAGGGGGCGAAGACCGTCGTTCGCAGCGCAGACTCGACCACCGCCTGCTCGGCGAGCGCCTTGGAGCGGAAGAACCGTGTGCGCTGGTGCGGTGTCGCTCCGATCGCCGAGAAGAAGACGAAGTGCTCAACACCGGCGCGCTCGGCCGCCTGAATCAGCCGCAGCGTCCCCAGCCCGTTGATCTCCTCGACGCGCCGATCCTCCTGGTCGCGGATTGCCGCGGCGAGGTGTATGACCGTGCTGACACCGCGCATTGCGTGACGCAGAGCCCGCGGTTCGCCAAGGTCTCCGAATGCAAGCTGGACGTTGACACGCTGGGCCCCGAGGCGACGTGGGTCGCGAACCAGCGCGCGCACCTGATGACCGCCCGCGAGCAGTTGTGGCAGCAGCGCCGTGCCGATCGTTCCGGTTGCTCCTGTGACAAGGATCATCGGGGTCAACCCTAACCACGGCTGGGACTGGGCACCGGTCAGACGGCTACGTTCCCCGTTCCCTTACAATCCCGCGTTCGCACGGCGGGGCCTGTCCCGCTCAGGAACTTGGACTCACAACAAGGAGCATTCGTTTTGACCTACGTCATCGCAGAGCCCTGTCTCGACACGAAGGACAATTCGTGCGTCGAGGTGTGCCCGGTCGACTGCATCCATCCCACGCCCGACGAGCCCGACTACGAGAAGGTCACGCAGCTTTACATCGATCCGGACGAGTGCATCGATTGCGATGCTTGCGTCGAGGCCTGCCCGGTTGATGCCTGCTTCGCGGAGGACCAGCTCCCCGAAGAGTGGGCGAAGTTCGCCCAGATCAACGCGGACTACTTCAAGGGCGCGTAGCCGTCTAGAGCATCGGCAGTTCGGTACCGCTGACCGGCGCTCCGACGGGCTGCAGGTCCGCAGCGGTCGCCTGCATCACGGGCAGCTCCTGAGGAGTCGCCGCGATGATTCCGGCGGCGATGCTGCGGATCGCCTGCGAGGCCGGCGCGTCCGGCTCTGAAAGGACGAGCGGCTCGCCCTTGTCGGCGCCCTCGCGCAGCGCCTCCTGAAGGGGAACCGACCCCAGCAGCGGCACGTCGAGCTCGTCGGAGAGCAGCGCGCCGCCGCCTTCGCCGAAGATCGTGAAGCGCTGGCCGTCCGGTGTCGTGAAGCCGGACATGTTCTCGATCACGCCGAGCACCTCGAGGTCTACCTTGGCGGCCATGTCGGCGGCACGCTTGGCGACGCTCTGCGCCGCCGGCTGCGGGGTGGTCACGATCAGGATCTTGGCGGCCGGCAGCAGCTGGGCGAGCGTCATCGAGACGTCGCCGGTGCCGGGGGGAAGGTCGAGCAGCAGGTAGTCGAGCTCGCCCCACTCGACATCCTCGAGGAACTGCTGGATCGCCTTGTGGAGCATCGGCCCGCGCCAGACGACAGCTGCGTTGGCCTCGAGGAAGTAGCCGATCGACATCGTCTTGATACCGCCGGCGGCGAGCGGGGGCAGGATCTTGCGCTGGGCGTTCACCTCTGGCTTGATGTCGACCCCGAGCATGCGCGGGATCGAGTAGCCGTAGACGTCGGCGTCCAGGGCGCCGACCTGCTGGCCGCGTGCGGCCAGCGCGGCGGCGAGGTTGGCCGTCATAGTCGACTTGCCGACGCCGCCCTTGCCCGAGGCCACGCAGATCACGTTCTTGACCTGCGCCAAGGCGCCCTCCGGAAGCCCGCCGGGACGACCGAGAACCTTCTGCAAATTCGACTTCTCCGAATCCGAGAGCACATCGAACGTGACCCCGACGGTTTTGACGCCCTCGAGCGCCGAGACCTTCTGGGAGACAGCGTCCTCGAAGTGTGAGCGGATCGGGCAGCCGGGAGTGGTCAGCGAAACCATCACGTCGACGTGGCCGTCCTCGCCGAACTCGATCGATCGAACCATGCCGAGCTCGACGATCGAGCGGCGCAGCTCGGGGTCGATCACCGCCCTGAGTGCTTCCGTTACTTGTTCTGTGGTCGCCATCCGGCCACCGATTCTAGGGGTGGACTGTTTTGACCACCCGGAGGCTGCTTTGATTCGAGTCGATGGAGGGGACTCAAGCGCCGGCCGACTGGTATCCCGATCCGAGCAATCCCGGCAGCCTTCGCTATTGGGACGGGCAGGGGTGGACCGAACACACCCACACGCCCGAGGCGCCCGTTGTCCAGCCTGAGGAGCTGAGCGGGATGGGAACTCCCGCAGCGATCCTGCTTGCGATCTTTGCCGTGGTCCAGCTCGCAATCGCTGCCTCAAACCTCGTTGATCTCAACGACATCAACACCGAGCAGGGGCTCGTCGACTTTGCCGAATCGGGGTCGCCGGCCTCGGGCGTAACGAGCTTTTTCAGCCTTTTCGGCCTTGCCTCCGGCCTGCTTTTCCTGATCTGGTCTCATCGCGCCTACCGCAACATCCAGCGAGTCGGCGGGCAGACGCAGTTCACGACCAAGTGGGCCGTATGGGCCTGGTTGATCCCGGGACTCAACCTCTTTCGGCCAAAGCAGCTGATCGATGAGATCTGGCGGGCCAGCCAGGCCGGCATGCGACTCGAGGACGGAAACTGGCGCAACGGCGGCGTTCCGGCCAAGTTGACGGCACTGTGGACCAGCTGGGTGACCTCGACCGTCGTTGGAATCACCTCCGTCGTGCTGCTGTTCGCGGACCCCAGCCTCACAGTCACCAACAGCGGGCAGATCCTCGTTTCGGCCGATGCCGTTGAACGCAGCCTCGCAGGCGGCGCAATCGCGGCCTTGCTCGCGATCCCGGGCCTTTTACTGGCGGCCGATTTCGTGCGAACGATCAGCGCTCGCCAAGACGAAGCGCTCGGCCTCTAGTCCGCAGCGGCACTTTCTCGCCTCCGAAATGACCGACGGGCCCACAGTGGGCCCGTCGATCGGGGAGGAGAGGTTGCTTCTCTGACCGCCGTTGAGGCGGGCAGATCTCACCGGGGCCGCCCTCCTCGAGCGGAATCCCCGGGTTAAGCGATTCAGACCAGCGAGTCGATGCGCTCCTCGACCTGGGTCCGGACCTTGCGGAGCTGCTGCTCCGCAGCACGCGTGCGCTGACGGAGAGCGGTCTCCGCGCGACGGCGGTTCTGACGCAGGCGGGTCTCGGCCTTGCGACGGTTCTGCCGGACGGTGGTCTCCACCTTACGGCGGCGGGACCGAATGTCGCGCTCAATACGGTTGCGCGTCTGACGGGCACGCGTGGTTGCCTTGCGGCGGGTCGATGCGCCACGACGTTCGACCTTGTTGAGCTCGCGGCGGGCCTGGGTCCGCAGCGTCTTCAGCTCACGCTCAGCGGTTTCGCGGCCCGTGAACGGCTCGACGATCTCGTTGACGCGGTCGGCGACCAGCAGCGCGGTGCCGACGGGAACGTCGACGACGGTCTCAGCAGCCTGGCGAGCGCGCGCGTACGCGATCTCGACGGGGCTCTGCGGCTCAGTCGCGGTGGTGGTCTTGGTGGTGTTGGTGGCGCCGGCCTTACGGGTCTTGGTCGGTGCCTTGCGGCGGGTACTGGCAGTGGTAGCCATCTGTCTTCTCAACCCCTTTTGGGTAGTAGCTTCGTCTTAAGATCCTTAACTGTAAGGACGTTCGAGTATAGCCAATTACCCGAACATGTGTTTGTAAACCAAATTCGGTCAGGAGTTACAAGCACGCGTAGCACTTGTGCGGATTCGTGCGTGGCTGATTTGGCCGGCCCTGGGCCCGGGTCAGGCGCGTGGAACGTCGCCCGCGGCGCGCTGGATCCCCAATAGGAGTTCCAGCCACTCGTCGCGCAGCCCGGCGACCAGCGGAAAGCGAGCTTCGAGCGAGAGCGGGGTGTCCTGCAGGTCGGCGTCGCCGAAGGCCACCTTGGCGCCGGCCTCGCGCGCGATCAACTGCGCCGCCGCGGCATCCACCGATCGACACTCGCGACCGGTGATCATGCCGTCGAGGCGGCCGGCGGCCACCCACGAGAGGGTGATCGCAATCGAGCCGACGGCGCGCATCCGGTAGGCCTGGCCCTGCAACGCCTCGACTATCGGCAGCATCCACTCAGGCTTGGCCGACTCGAGTCCGACCAGCTCGAGCATTGAAACCACGCTCTCCGCGCCGATCGGGCGATCCGCCAACCGGGCGCCCTGTCCGCGCATCGCTGAGAACTCCTCACCGGCGCCGAAGTCGTGGACGAAACCGAACTCGACGTCCGCCATGGTCGGCCCCGAGGCGACGGCGAAGCTGAACGAGTGGGCGGGAATCGTGCGCCGAGCGTTGAGCGAACCGTCGATTGGGTCGATCACTATCAACGGCCCGTCGCCGCTTCCGAAGGCAACCTGGCCGCGCTCCTCGGAGACAGCCGTCATCGACAGCCCCTGCTCTCCCAGCGCCTCGAGCTCGGAGAAGACGAGATCCTCGCAGCGGCGGTCGATCGCCAATGCGTTGTCGCCGCCCTCGCCGATTCCCTCGTAGACAGTGCGCTCGGCTGTGCCTGGCTGAGACTCGAAGAGAGTGCGTTGAGCGGCCACGACGCGACGGCAGAGAGCGATCCAATCCGGACTTTCGGGCATCCACCCATGCTAGGACGCACGGCGCCACGGCCTGGGGGATACCTTTGAAAGCGTGCTGAGCGCAGGCCAACAGCGGGTTGTCGATCATCGCGACCGGCCACTGCTTGTGCTGGGCGCCGCAGGCACGGGCAAGAGCGAGGCCCTTGCCCGCCGCCTGGCCGGCCGCGTCGAGGAGGGAACCGGGGTCCGGCCCGACGAGATGCTGATCCTGACTCGCTCCGTCGCCGCCGGGGAGTGGCTTCGCAGTCGCGTCGAGGAGCTGCTGCAGGTGCCCTTCGAGGAGCTCTGGATCGGGCCGTATGAGCGCATCGCCGAGCGGCTGCTGCGCCGCTACGCCGCCGAGGCCGGACTCGACCCCTTCTTCGAAACGGTCACGCTCGCTGACCGGCTGGCGGCCCTGCTCGATCGCCTCGAAGAGCTGCCCCTTCGCCGGCACGAGATCCGCGGCAATCCAGCCGGCCTGCTGTCCCGCCTGCTACAGCGCGTCGACTCGCTCAAGGCCGAGGCTGTCAGCGCATCGTCGCTGCGGGCGTGGGCGTCAAGCAGGGAACGCGAGGCCCCTGACGCAGTTGCCAGGGAGGCGGCGCTGCGCGAGATCGAGTTCGCAGATCTCTACGAGTGCCACGACCGGATCATGCGCGAGGCGGGGAGCCTTGACGCCGGTGACCTGCTCGCCGGGCTGGCGCGGCTTGTGGCCGACCGCCCAGATGTTGCGGCTGATCTGCGAGGCCGGTTTCGCGAAGTGATGGCCGACGAGTTCGAGGACACCGCAGTCGCCCACCGCAATGTGCTCGAAGCCCTGGTCGGCGACTCAGGCGGCCTCGTCTGCTGCTGCGACGACGGACAGGCGATCCGCCGCTACAGGGGCGCGGCGCTGGCAGCGGTCGGCGCCTTTCGCGCCCGACATTCCGAGGCGGAGGAGGTCCGGCTGGAGGCCTCCCAGCGAGGTGATGAGGACCTCGTCGACGCGGCCGCCGCGGTTGCGGCGGCGATTGGCGAGCGCCTCTCGCTGCCACATCGCGGCAGCCAGCCTGAGGACGGGCCGCCGCGGCCGTCTGTGCGCTTCTGGCATTGCCGCAACGAGCGCGCCCAGGCCCAGGCTGTCGCTCGGGAGGTCGAACGCACCCTTGCCTCGGGGCTCGCGCAGCCGGATGACGTCTGCGTCGCGGTCGGCTCGTTGCGGGTCGAGGGGCGCCAGTTGGCGGCGGCGCTGGAAGAGCGCAGCATCCCCTTCAGGCTCGCGGGCCCGGCGGCGATCTTTTCGCGACCGGAGGTGCGAGACGCGATTGCCTGGCTGCGAATGCTGGTCGATCCCGGCGACGCGGCTGCAGTCGTGCGGGCCCTGACCCGACCGCCCGTCCAGCTGCGCTCGGTCGACGTCGCGCGCTGTACGACGATCGCCCGCCGCCGCAAGCTCGACATGATCTCGGCGCTGCAAGCCGGGCTCGAGAGCCCCCAGCTGCCGCAGGAGGCGCGCGACCGCGTGCAGGGCTTCCTGAAGCTTTATCGCGCCGCGGCCAAGGCGCTTGAGGAGCTGCGCGCCGACGTCTTCCTGCAGCGGTTGATCGAGCGCATCGGCCTGCGCCGCCACCAGCTCTTCGCTGCCCACCCGGAAACGGTCGAGCGGCTGGTCAACCTCTCGCGGCTCGGTGAGATCGCCGCGGCCTGGACGCGCCGCGAACCACGCGGGTCGACCCGGGACTTCGTGCGCTATCTGACGGCGCTTGCCGACGCGGGTGAGCTCGAGGGCGACTCGCCGCTGGCCCTGCTTGGGAGCGGGGAGCACGGTGCGCCCGGCACGGTCCTGCTCGCCGAGCCGGCCCAGCTCAAGGGCCTGGAGTTTCGTCACGTCTACCTGCTTGGGCTTCAGCGCGCGGCGCTGGCCGGGGACGACAGGGCGGACCGCTGGATTCCTGACGAGCTGATCGCCGAGCCCCTGCCCGAGCCCGGCCCGGAGCTCGAGGCGACTCACAGGGCGCGGCTCGCCTACACGGCGATGTCGCGGGCTTCGGATTCGCTGGTACTCAGCTGGTACGGCGCCGCCGCGGAGGGAGCCCACGCCTCGGCGATCTTCGAGGCGGCGAGAGCGGCGCTGGGGGCGTCGAGCGTCGAGCAGGAGGAGGAGCTGTTCGGTCCGGCCGAGAGCATCCACTCGACCTACCGGATGATCCGTGACGAGGTCCTGGAGGCCTCCTGGCGGGCAGGGTCGGCGCTCAGCGAGATGCGCCTCGACACCGCGGAGGACGTCGACCACGCCGTCGTCCGCTTCCTCGAGCTGGTCAAACTGGCGGCCCTGGTTCAGCGCCCGGGGTCTGAGCCGACGAAGGAGGCGATCGGAGCGATCAACGAGCTGCTGCGCCGAGTCGCCACTCCGGAGCAGGCGGCGGCGCTGACCGCGTCGGCGCTCGACCAGTACCTGCTCGAGGAAGAGCTCGAGGAGGCACGTCGCCGCGAAGTGGTTGCCGAGCGAGACGAGCCTTCGCTTGAGACCTTCCTGCCACGCCGCCAGGACGGCCTCGCCCTCTCGGCATCCGACATCGAGCTCTACCGCGCCTGTCCGCTCAAGTACAAGTTCGCCCGCGTTTTCGTGATCCCCCAGGAGCCGACGATCAACCAGCGCTTCGGGATCCTCATCCATAACGTCCTGCAGCGCTTTCATCTCGAGGAGTCTCAGCGCGGTACGAACCGCGGGGGCGATTCCGACCCGCCCAGCCTCGGACGCCTGCTGTCGTTGTTCGAGGCCGGCTGGAGGCGATCCGGCTTTGGATCGTCTGACGACGAGCTGCAGTACCGCGACCGCGCCGTCGCTGCGCTGACGCGATATCACGAGCGCCACCTGACGTCTGACACGAAGCCTGTCTACCTCGAGCGCGGCTTCTCTTTCAAGCTAGGTCCGCACCAGCTCCGTGGGCGCATCGACCGCGTCGACCAGCACCCTGACGGCGGCTTCGAGCTGATCGATTACAAGACCGGACAGCACAAGGCGCCTGCCGAGCTCGCCGAGGACCTCCAGCTGGCGCTGTACAGGATTGCGGCCCGGGAGGTCTGGGACATCGAGGCGAGCGAGGGCAGCTACTACTACGTCCTCGACGACATCAAGGTGCCGGTCCCGGCGGCGCCGGACGACCGCGAGCGTGTCGAGCGCACCGTGCTCGAGGTCGGCAGCGGCATCCTCAGCCAGGACTTCGAGCCGAGGCCGGCGTATGAGCTGTGCAGCTGGTGCGACTACCGCGTGATCTGCCCGGCGAGCGAGGCGTAGGGGGAAGGGGCGGATCGTGCCCGTAGTCGCGTTCAACTGCAATCCAGTTCCGGATGCTGGAACTAGATTGCGTTTGAACGCGAAATCAGGCCGAAATCGGGCCCCGCAGCCACGAGCGCACCGAGGCGCCAGCAACGAAGCCCACCACCACCCTGGCGTCAGCCCGCCGCCTTAGTTCGCCTCGCCCCCGGGCTCCTGCTGTCTCAGGAACGCCTGCAGCTCGCTTGCGATCGTGTCGCCTGACGGGACCGTGAAGCCCGGTTCGGCGGCTTCCTCCTGCTCGCGCTCGAGCCTTCCCACCAATTCCTCGATCTCGGGGTTGGTGGCGACCGCTCGGGTGATCTGCTGTTCGAAGCGCTCGCTTGCGTCCTCGAGTTCGCCGGCCTCGATCGCTATCCCGGTCAGGCCTTCGAGCCTGCGCAGCAGCGTCAGCGCCGCCTTCGGGTTGGGGACCGAGGCGACGTAGTGCGGGATCGCGGCCCAAAGGCTGGCTGAGGTGATCGCGTGGCGATGGCAGGCCTCGTGGATGACGCCGACGATCCCGGTCGGGCCCTCGTAGTTGGAGCGCGTCAGACCGAGGCGTTCAACCAGGTCCTCGTCGGAGGCGATGCCGGTGATCGGCACGGGCTGGGTGTGAGCGACGTCGGCGATCAGAGCGCCGAGCGTGATCACCATCTCAACCTCCAGCCGCCTGGCGGCGGCGATTACGGCCTCGGTGAAGGCTCGCCAGTGCAGGTTCGGCTCGGTGCCGCTGAGCAGCACGAGATCGCGTTCCGCGTTCGGGGCCGGGGCGGCCATGAACGTGTTCGCCGGCCAGTCGATGTGACGCGCCTGGCCCTCCGTCAGGCGAATCGTCGGACGCGCGACCTGGAAGTCGTAGAAGTCGTCTGGGTCGATGCGGGCGATCACATGGGCGTCGAGTGCCTCGGCGACTGCCTCGAGCGCGGCGGTCGCCGAGTTGGCCGCGTCGTTCCAGCCGGCGAACGCGGCGACGAGTATCGGCGAGCGAAGCTCAGGCTCCTCTTCCCAGACGAGGTGTTCCACGGGATCCACATTAGACCCTCGCGGTATCGGCCCGAAAATGCGGGCCGCGGCCGCCTGACGGGCGTCCGGATCGATGCTCATCATGGAGGCGATGCAAGCAAGCGCCGAGATGACACAGGTCGAGGCTTCAATCGCCTCGCTTCGCGACGGCCAGGCGTTCGCCGGCCGCTACGCGTGCGTGCGCGCTGACAGGCTGACCGCCCGCAACGGTTCGCCGTACCTGGCGATCGAGCTGCGCGACAGCAGCGGCTCGATTCAGGGCCGGATCTTTCGCGAGGCCGACCGGATCGCGGCACGCTTCAGCCGGGGTGACGCGGTCGCGGTCTCCGGGCGCGCGACACGATTTCGCGGCGAGCTGGGCGTTGAACTCGACGATGTCCGGCGCCTTGAGCCGGATGCCTACGAGCCGGAGGAGTTCCTGCCCGCCGCCTACCGGTCGGTCGAAGAGCTCGAGGGCTTCTTCGAGCACCTCACCCGGGAGATCCACGATCCCGGGCTGCGCTCGGTCGTCGAGCGCCTCTACTCGATCGAGCCCACGGCTGCCGGCCTGCGCCGCGCCCCGTGCACCCGTGCCGGCCACCACTCCTACCTCGGCGGGCTGCTCGAGCACACGGTCGCGGTCGGCACGCTCGCGCTCGAGATCTGCCAGCTGCATCCGCGCCTGGATTCCGACCTGCTGATGGCCGCCGCGCTCGTCCATGACATCGGCCGCACCCGCGAGTTCACCTACGGCGCCGAGTTCGGGCTCACGGATGAGGGCCGCCTGCTCGGCCATCTGACGCTCGGGGCGGAAATCGTCGGCGCTGTGGCGAAGGACCTGCCAGAGGCACGCCGGGTCGCGCTGCTGCACTGCCTGCTGACGCACCACGGCGTCGACACGGGCCCGAGCCGCGGCCGCGGCGGGCAGACCCGAAGCGGTTTCGGTTCCCCGGAGGCGCTCGCCCTCTACCGCCTCAACGCCCTGGACGGCAGCGTCAAAGGCGCGCTGGAACGGGGCCTCTGAGCAGCACCCCGGCCGAGCGATGGCGTCAGCCGGCTTCGGGCTTGCGCCTCTGGCGCTTCAGGTCAGAACGCCGGCGCTTCGCGTCCAGCCGCCGCTCCCTCGATCCCGCCGTCGGCTTCGAAGCCCGCCGTCGCTTGGGCTTGCGTAACCCGGCCTCAATCCTTTCCCGCAGGCGCTTCAGCGCCAACTCCCGATTCCGCGCCTGCCCACGTGCGTCCTGGGCCACCGCCGTGATGCGCGGCCCGAACCTGCCCTTCAGGCGCCGCTTCTGAGCATCACTCAGTGCCGAAGAAGCATCGACCTCGAACACCGCCTCGACTCGGGAGGCCGTTACGTTCGCGTGCTGGCCACCGGGCCCCGAGGAACGGCTGGTTCGCACCTCGATCTCGTTGAGCGCGATCTCGATGCCGTCCCCGACCTGAAGCCCATCAGCCATCAGGCAGCGGACCGGGCTTGCGCCGGAATGTTCGCCAAAGCAGCTGGGCGGCGATCAGAATCACGAGGCAGGCGAAGGCAAGCTCCAGTGCCCTCTGTGAGACGGCGTTGGAGATGACCACCCCCAAACCCACGCCGAGCAGCGACAGCGACCCGATTGCCAGCCCCTCTTTGAGGTGGACGTTGCCGTAGCGGTACTGCCGCCAGCTTCCGAGGATCGCCACGGGGACGATCGCGAGCAGCGAGGTCGCTTCGGCCTGCACCTGGGTCTGGTCCAGGAAGATCGCCAGACCCGGCACAAAGATGATGCCGCCGCCGACACCAAGCAGACCGCCGACCAGCCCGCCGCAGAATCCGAACACGGCCGCAAAGACCTCGTCCATCAGCTGCACCTCACGGGATGATCAGCTCCACCGCGATCACGGTCAGCAGGATCGCGAACAGGACGGCGATCAGGCGCTCTCCGATCCGCTGCTGCAGCGCCGCACCGACGACCACGCCGCCGAGCGCCGGCACTCCGACGATCAGCGCGTTGACAACGTCGACGTTTCCGTAGAACGCCTGCCCGCCCGCCGCCATCGCAGCGATGAGGATGATCGCCGTCAGGCTGGTGCCCGTCGCCTCGCGCTCGCCGTAGGCGAACCAGAAGATCAGCAACGGCACGATGATCGTGCCACCGCCGACTCCGAAGAGCCCGCTGAAGAGTCCGGCGGCGACGCCGATCAGCCCGAGCCGGATGAGCTTCTCACGGCCCCAGGGGCCGTCGGGAGTGCGCGTGGTGGGAACGGAAGTCAAGCGGCGATACTAGATGCACATTGTCCTCAGCCCCGGAAACTTCGTCGACCGCCGGCGCTTTGCTGGACAGGCTCGCCGCCGAGCCTGGAGCGAGCGCACTCTTCTTTGACGTCGATGGGACCCTGGCGCCGATCGTCTCGCGCCCTGAGGACTCCGAGGTGCCTGCCGCGACGCGCGAGCTACTGGCCGGGCTGGCCGCGAGGTACGCACTCGTCGGCTGCGTCTCCGGCCGCCCCGCACTCGACGCCCGTCACCTGGTCGGCCTCGCGGATCTCATCTACCTGGGCAACCACGGCTTCGAGCGACTCCCACCCGGCACCGAGGATCCAGAGCCCGATCCACGCCTGTCGGGCCACGCCGAAACCGCGAGGCGATTCATCGAGCGCACCGGAGCCGAGCGGATCGCCGCAGCCGGCCTGCGTCTGGAAGACAAGGGCGCGATCCAAGCCCTGCATTGGCGCGGCGCAGAAGACGAGGCAGCGTCGGAGGCGGCAGCGGTGGCGATAGGGGCGGAGGCAAAGGCCCTTCGCAACCTCGTCCTGCATCGCGGTCGCAAGGTGATCGAGCTGCGCCCGCCGGTCGCGATCAACAAGGGGACGGCGCTGATGTCGCTGCTCGAGGAGGCGCAGGTAACGCACTGCCTCTACGCGGGCGACGACCGCACCGATGTCGACGCCTTTGATGTGCTGCACGCCATGCGAGCCAACCGCGACCTCGAGACGGCGGTCTGCGTTGGAGTGGTTGCGGGCGAAAGTCCACCGGAGGTTCGCGGCCACGCTGACGTCACGGTCGATTCCCCCGAGGATCTGCTCGAGCTGCTGGGCGCGCTGGTCTGATGCTGTTCACGGATCTGCTGCGATTGACCGTGCTGTTGATCGGCGGCGAGGCGACGGCGCTCGCGGCGGTGGGTAGCCTGGCGGCCGCCCAGGCCGATGACACCACCACGATCATCGTTGCGGCCGCGTGGTGGCCGCTCGCGATGGGGATCGGCTTCTTTCTCGGCACACCGGAGCGCGCCGCTGACGGCGTGCGCGAGCCGCTGGCGCGGGCGAAGACCCGCGTCGCCCTGCCGGATGCGTCCCTCGCCCGGATCGCGCTTTCGCGCCTCTGGCCGCTCGGTGCCTTCGCGTTGGTGGCGGGCGGCCTGGCACCGATCTGGCCGCAGGTTGCCGTGATCGGCGCCGGTTACGCGCTGCTGGTGGCCCTTTCCTGGCGCCACCGCGAAGCCGCGGTCGCGGCGATCGAGGACCGCGATGGCGTCAGCTTCTACGTGGAGCCAAACTCGGCCTTCGAGCCGGTCAAGCTCATCCGCACACCCGGGCTGACCCGGGACCGGCATCCGGCCGGACACCCGCCGCCCGCCCCCGCCCTGATGATGCGCGACGGAGCGCTCAGCCGCGCCCATGCTTCGTCAGGCGCTTGAACTGAGGCCACGTCCTCGTGTTCGCGACGTCGTCCTTCGCCAGCCAACCGCGCCGGGCGCTGGCGACGGCGTACTGCATGTTGTCGAGTGTCTCGACGCCGTGAGCGTCGGTGTTGAGGACGATCTTCACTCCCGACTCGACGGCCAGCCGGGCGTGGTGCTCTGAGAGGTCGCGGCGATTGGGGTTGCCGTTGATCTCGAGCATCGTGCCCGTTCGCGCCGCCGCCTCGGCGATCTTCTCGACGTCGATTGGGTAGGGCTCGCGCCGCAGGATCAACCTGCCCGTCAGGTGCCCGATGCAGTCGACGTAGGGATGCTCGATCGCGTTCAGCACACGCTCGGTCATCGCCTTCTCGCCGATCCGGAAAGAGGTGTGGACGCTGCCGATCACCCAGTCGAGGGCGGCCAGCAGCTCGTCGTCGTAGTCGGGCGAGCCGTCGGGAAGGATGTTGACCTCTGTCCCGGCAAGCAGCTTGAAGCCGCGCTTGCCCTTGTTCCACTCCCTGACCTCGTCGATCCGCTCCCAGAGGCGCTCAGGCGTGACGTGGTTGTCGAAACCGTGGGTCGCCGAGTGGTCGGTCAGTGCGAGGTAGGCGTATCCGCGGGCCTTCGCGGCCCCGGCCATCTGATCGAGCGTGTTGCGTCCGTCTGAGATCGTCGTGTGCGCGTGCAGGTCGCCGCGGATGTCGTCGACGGTGATCAGGTCGGGAAGCTGACCCGCGTCGGCGGCCTTGATCTCGCCGCGGCCCTCGCGCAACTCAGGCTCGATGTAGGGAAGGCCGAGACGATCGTAGACCTCCTCCTCCGTGGCGCAGGTTTCGACCTCGCCGCTCTCCACGTCGGTGATTCCATGTTCAGACACCGACAGGCCGCGCTTCTGAGCGCGCTCCCGCAGCTGCACGTTGTGTTCCATCGAGCCGGTCAGGTGCTGGAGCAGGTTGCCGAAGCACTCGGGTGGCGAGATCCGCAGGTCGACAGAGATTCCATGATGGGTGATGACGCGGGTGCCCGCTGCTCCGGCCGCCCCTGTCTGCGCGACAAGGGGGTGTGCCTGTAGGCGTTCGGCGAGGCCTCCCGGGTCGGTCGCCGTGGCGATGATGTCGATGTCCTTGCAGGTCTCAGCCCAGCGCCGGGCCGAGCCGGCGATCTCGACGCGCTCAGACGCCGGGTCCTCCCGCAGCACCTCGGCGAGCTGCTCGGCGACGGGCTTGACCTTGGAGAGCAGCACCCGCCCGGGAGCGCCCTCCTCGGGCAGGTTCTCCAGGGCCGTCAGCACGTTCTCCTCAACCTTGGCCCCAAGCCCCTTGACGCCTCGCAGCCGTTGCTCGGAAGCCGCTTCACCGAGTTCCTGGAGCGTCGCGATGCCGAGCTCGTCGTAGATCCGGCGCGCCGTCTTGGCACCCAGACCCGGGATCCTGGTGATGGCAACAAGACTCGCGGGGAACTTCGCCTTCAGCTTCTCAGCCGCTGGAATCTCACCGGTCTCGATCAGCGCAGTCACCTTCTCGGCCAGCGTCTTGCCCACGTTCGGCAGCTCCTGGAGCCGCTTCTGCGCGGCAAGGTCCGCCACCGAGACGGGACTCTCGCGGATCACCTTGGCCGCCTCGTGGTAGGCGATCACCCGGTAGCGCACGGCGCCGTCCAGCTCGTAGAGCGTTCCGAGCTCGTCGAGGGCGGCTGCTATCTCGAGATTGGTCATCAGACCCCAATACGGTATTCGGATGCCTGATTTCCCTCGGCGAGACACTGACGCCATCTGGGCGGTGCTGCCGACCTACAACGAGGCCGAAACGATCGAGGCGATCAGCGCGGCCGTGCTCAGCCACCTGCCGAGCGGCGCCCGGGTGCTGATCGTCGACGACAACTCCCCGGACGGCACGGGCCAGATCGCCGATCGCCTGGCGAGGGAGCGCACGGAGATCGAGGTCCTGCACCGCCCTGTCAAGGAGGGATTGGGGCCCGCCTACGCGGCCGGTTTCAGCCGGGCCCTCAGGGGCGGCGCCGGGCTGGTCGTGCAGATGGACTCGGACTTCTCCCACGACCCGGCCGACCTGCCGCGGTTGCTTACGGCAGCCCGGGACGCCGATCTCGTGATCGGCTCCCGCTACGTCGCCGACGGCGAGATCGCCGACTGGGGGCCGGGGCGGCGCGCGATCAGCCGCTTCGGCAACGTCTACGCAAAGGTGATCCTCGGCGCCCGCGTCTCCGATCTCACCGGCGGCTACCGCGTGATGCGACCCGCTGTGATTGATGCCGTGGAGCCTGCCACCATCGACGCCCGCGGTTACGCATTCCAGATCGAGCTAGCCTGGCGCGCCATCAAGGCGGGCTTCCGAATCGTCGAAGTGCCGATCACTTTCCGCGACCGACGAGTCGGATCGTCGAAGATGACACGGTCGATCGTGGCGGAAGCGGTCTGGCGGGTTCCGGCGATGCGACTGCGGGGCAGGTAAGGTGCCGATACCAATCGGTCTAATTCGGCCTTTACTATACTTTCTGAAGTAACAATGACCAACGGGCGAAGCGGGAGCCGCTCGGACTAGGAGACGACAAAAGTGCCAGGCAAGCTCACAGATGTCACCGACAGCAATTTCCAGCAAGAGGTCCTCTCATCGGAGACCCCGGTGCTGGTCGACTTCTGGGCTCCCTGGTGCGGTCCCTGCCGGATCGTTCACCCGATCCTCGAGGAGATCGACAATGAGCGCGATGACCTGACGGTCGTCAGCCTCAACGTCGACGACAATCAGCAGACCGCCGCGGCCTACGAGGTGCTCTCGATCCCGACGATGATCCTCTTCAAGGGCGGCGAGGTCTCCAAGCGGATCGTCGGCGCTATGCCGAAGAAGCGGCTGGAAGCAGAGCTCGAGCCGGCGCTGGCCTAGTGTCGTGAGTCGACACTGGCCACCGCGGCTCAGCGCCTGATCTCGTAAACGACCCCGACCATGCCGCTGTCGTAGGCGGTCGTCGAAAGCAACTGCATCGGGCCACCGGACAGGCCGCGGTCAAACAGCGGTTTGCCCTCGCCGAGCACCAACGGCACCACGGTGACGTGGACGATGTCGAGCAGGCCGGCGTCGGCGAACTGCGAGGCGACGTTGCCGCCGCCGACGACCCAGAGGTCCTTGTCGCCCGCCGACTCGAGCATCTCGGCGTGAAGCTCCGAGGCGTCGCCATCGACGATTCGGATGTCCTCGCCCTCGGCCTTCGGCAGGTCGCGCGAGGTCAGCACCCAGTACGGCTGACCGGGGTACGGCCACGTCTCCAGCCCGAGGCAAAACTCGTAGGTCAGCGAACCGGAGACAAGCGCGCCGACCGTCTCGATGAAGCTCGAGTAGCTCGACTCGATCGGCTTGACATCATCGCTCTCAAAGGAGCCCTGGTAGCCCGTCAGCCACTCAATCCCGTCGTCCGGGTCGGCGATGTAGCCGTCGAGTGTTGAGGCCGCGTAGTAGACGGTTCGGCTCATGTCTGAAACGGGGTACCCGAAATTACAGAATCTGCGCGTCAAAAAAGCCGGCGAGCAAAACCGCGAAGGAGATCATTTCCCCGAGGATCAGCGCGGTCATGAAGCCATGCGTCCCTCGCGGTGGATCTATGAAGGTGTTGGTCGTTTCGCGGCGCCAGCCCTGCCAGCAGTAGCCGCCGATCGCCGCAACGAAGAAGAAGATCAATACAAACGCCGCGATCGTGTCGACGGCCTTGCTCCAGCCGCTGAACTCGACGAAGACGGCGATCAGCAGCGTGGCGAACGAGTACAGGAGCGCCGCCCGGTGGGCGGTGTCTACGTACGGATGAGCGAGGCCGTCCTCGGCCGCGGCCATCTGGCGGTACTTCCAGACGCCGAGCGACAGCGCCCAGAGGAAGATCAAGCCTGCCGCCAGCAGCACGGCCCTGGTGTCGCAGCCGAGCTCCACCCGCTAGACCGCGGCCAGTCCGATGTTCAGCTCGCGGCCGTCTATGGTCGTCATGCTTCCACCCTCACCGCCGAGTCTAAGTGACGTCGCCAGGGTCTCACCGCCGACGTAGCCCGCGTGGGCCTGCGCAGCCGCCAGCAGCTCGTCGTCGCCACCCAGGACGAGCTCGATTCGGTCGGTGATCTGGAAGCCCGCTTCCTTACGCGCGTTCTGGACGGCGTGGACGATCTCGCGCGCGAGGCCCTCCTGGCGGAGTTCGTCGTCGAGCTCGAGGGACAGCGCGACCGCCCGGCCCGACTCGGATTCCACCTGGTAGCCGTCTAGCGGCTTCATCGCCAGGATGATGTCGTCGGGGGTGAGCTCGTGTTCCGCGCCGTCGACCTGGATCCCAACCTTGACTTCGCCGGCGACCGCGGACGAAGCGTGCTCAGGGGAGAGCGCCTCCACCGCCGCGGCCGCCTGCGGCATCTGTTTGCCAAAGCGCGGCCCGAGTGTTCGGTAGTTGGGTTTGACCTCATAGGTGACGAGCTCCGCCTCCTCGGAGACGAACTCGAGCTCCTTGACGTTGAGCTCGGCCGAGACCAGGGATGAGAGGGCTTCGATCTGCGCCCGCTCCTCCTCGGTCGCGACGATCACGGCCTTGCGCAGCGGCTGGCGCATCTTCGCCCCGGCCTGGGAGCGGGCTGCGCGGCCGAGTTCCACGGCACGGCGAGTTGCCTCCATGCCGGCGTCGAGGCCAGGGTCGGCGAGTGCGGCCTGCGGTTCGGGGTAGTCGGCCAGATGCACGGAATCGGGCCGTTCGCCGAAGTCTCCATCGGCTCCCCCGGTGAGGTTGCTGTAGATCTCGTCGGCGAGGAAGGGGATGAACGGCGCCAGCATCGCCGCGACCTCGATCAGACAGGTGTGCAGCGTGGCGAAGGCGGCACGGTCGCCGTCCCAGAAGCGCCGGCGCGAGAGCCGCACGTACCAGTTGGAGAGCTCGTCGACGTAGGCGGCGATTGTCTGCCCGGCGCGGGTGCAGTCGAAGTCCTCGAGCTGCTCGATGGCCGTCTGCTTGACGGCCTGCAATCGAGAAAGCGCCCAGCGGTCGAGGGCGTTCTCAGGACCGACGCCGTCGAGGTCGGCGGCGGTGACACCGTCCGCATTGGCGTAGAGCACCCAGAACGAGTACGTGTTCCAGAGTGTCAGCAGGAACTGGCGCACCGACTCGCCGACGGTATCGACCGAAAAGCGATAGCCCGACCAGGGCTGCTGCGAGGTCAGGTAGTACCAGCGGAAGGCATCTGCGCCGTGGCGGTCGATCACCTCGGCAGGGCTCGACGACATTGCCCTTGCTCTTCGACATCTTCTGGCCCTCGGGGTCGAGGATCAGGCCGAGGCAGACGCAGTTGCGGTAGCTCGACTGGTCGAAGAGCAGCGTCGACTCCGCCAGCAGCGAGTAAAACCAGCCGCGGGTCTGGTCGATCCCTTCGCAGATGAAGTCGGCCGGGAAGCGCTCCTTGAACAGCTCCTCGTTCTCGAACGGGTAGTGGAACTGCGCGAACGGCATCGCGCCTGAGTCGTACCAGGTGTCGATCACCTCCTTGACACGTCGCATCTCGCCCCCGCAGGCCTCGCAGCCCAGGACCACGTCGTCGATGTAGGGGCGGTGCAGGTCGTCGGGGACCTGGCCGCCGCGCTCCCTTAGGTCGGCGACCGAGCCCGCGCAGAAGCGCTGCTCGCAGCACTCGTCGCCACACTCCCAGACCGGCAGCGGCGTGCCCCAGTAGCGCTCGCGCGAGAGTGCCCAGTCGACGTTGCCTTCGAGCCATTTGCCGAAGCGCCCGTGTTTGATGTGGTCGGGGTGCCAGCCGATCTTCTCGTTCTCGGCGAGCATCCGGTCCTTGACCGCCGAGGTGCGGATGTACCAGCTGGACTTGGCGTAATAGAGCAGCGGCGTCTCGCAGCGCCAGCAGTGCGGGTAGGCGTGAACGAAGCGCTCATCACGGAAAAGACGCCCGGAGGCGCGCAACGCCTCGACGATGTCGGGGTCAGCCTCCTTGACGAAGCGGCCGGCGAAGTCGGTGATGCGCTCGTCGAAGGTGCCGTCCTCAAGAACGGGGTTCTGCAGCTTGATCTCGTACTGCTGCCCGAGCCGGAAGTCGTCCTCGCCGAAGGCGATCGCGGTGTGCACGAGGCCGGTGCCCTCGTCGGTGGAGACGAAGTCGCCGAGCAGCACCGTGTGACCGCGCGGCCCGTAGTCGGAGACGTAGGGGAAGGGAGGCTCGTAGGTGGTGCCCGCGAGTGTCTCCCCGGGGAAGCGGGCCAGGACTTCGGCATCCTCTCCCAGCACCGCCTCGATCCGGGCCGCGGCCATCACCAAGACCTCACCGGAATCGGCCGGCTTGACCCGCACGTACTCGATCTCGGCGCCCGCCGCAACGGCGGCGTTCGAGATGAGCGTCCAGGGCGTCGTCGTCCAGATCAGCAGCGAATCGCCCTCGCGAACCGGGCTCTCGGGGCGCTCGTCGCTGGGAGCGACCGCAGTCACGGGCAGCTTGACGTAGACCGAGGGGTCCTCGACGTCGCGGTAGCCGAGCGCGACCTCGTGCGAGGAGAGCGCCGTTCCGCAGCGCGGGCAGTAGGGGACGACCTTGTGCCCCTGGTAGAGGCGGTCGGCGTCCCAGTGCTGTCGCAGGGACCACCAGACCGACTCGATGTAGTCGTTCTCGAGCGTGACGTAGGGGTCGTCGAGGTCGATCCAGAAGCCGATCCGCTCGGTCATCCGGTTCCACTCCTCGACGTAGGTGAAGACCGATTCGCGGCAGAGGCGGTTGAACTCGTCGATGCCGAGCGCCTCGATCTCCGCCTTCGAGGAGATCCCGAGCTGCTTTTCGACCTCGAGCTCGACCGGCAGCCCGTGGCAGTCCCAGCCGGACTTGCGCGGCACCCGTTTTCCGCGCATCGCCTGGAAGCGGGGGTAGATGTCCTTGAAGACGCGCGAGAGGACGTGGTGGGAGCCGGGTCGCCCGTTGGCAGTCGGCGGGCCCTCGTAGAAGGACCAGACCGGGGCGTCAGCGCGCCGCTCGAGCGAGCGCTTGAAAACCTCGCTCTCGCGCCAGCGCTGGAGAATGCGTTCCTCGAGCTCCGGAAAGCTCTGCTTTGGGTCTACGGCCTTAAATCCACCCACGCGCCGATTCTACGAGCGTCTACCAGGCCAGCAGGAAGTCCGCCGGATCCCCTGGGTTGACGTAGACCGGCAGCACCAGTCCCGGCTGCATTCGGTGGCCGGCGAAGTCGGAGACGATCAGGCGCTTGGTCGTGCGGGAGACCTCCTGGCCGGGGACCTCGACATCGAGCTCGAAGGTCATCAGCGGCTGGTTGTTGACCAGCGCGCCTGACTTTGCGGAGACGATCGTCGCCCTGCCCTTGACACCCGCCTTGAACAGCCATTCGTCGTGCTTGGCCTGCTTTGAACCGCGCCAGGCGTAGACGAGCAAACCGAGTGAGACCGCGACCCAGATGACACCGATCAGAAAAAAGGCGCTGGTGGCGAAGACGGTGAAGTTGAGGACCAGGAAGCCGATCCCCATCAAGAGGAAGACCGCGATCAGGAAGATGCCGGCGCGGTTCAGCTTCATGACCGCATCGACTCCAGGCATTCCTTGCGGACTCGCCCGGCAACCTCGGCGGTCGCCGAAGCAAGGGCGTCGAGCAGCTCGGCATCCGCCTGGTCGCGCTCAACAGAGCAGAGCAGCCAGCCGTAGGTGAGCTCGAAGGAGAAGTCACCGGGAGGAACCGTCGCCAGCCAGTCGATGAAGCTGGGGGCGAAGAGCTGGCGCATCCAATTCGGGTCCTGCCAGGGACTGGTCGTGACTTTGTAGCGCTCGTTCAGCGCCTCGCTTTCGGTCCAGATCCGCGAGGTGCGGATCTCGAAGCCGTAGTGCGTGTTCGAGGTCAGCCGGCCCTTGCGCACGCACTCGAGCCGCGGCACCATTTCCAGCGACTCCGGTATCTCGGTGAGCGCCGCGTTGTAGTGGAACGCCGAGCCGCCTTCCGCGTCCCGATAGGAGAGGCGGCCGAGGTAGCCGAGCGGACCGCCTGCCAGCGGACCCTTGACCGCGGGCGCGAGACCGCCGCTTTTGACCAGCAGCGGGGTCAGCGGCCCGGTCGCGACCTGCTGCTCGAAGGCAAGCCCATGTGCGGCTGCGTACTGGCTGAAGACTTCGTCGCTCACGCGTGCAGCCTAATCTTGTGTCAATCGCTTGGCTATCACGCAACACTTGAATGGAAGGAACGAATGAGCACTGACGCCGTGACCGAGGACAAGCTCTGGGGAGGCGAGACCGACAAGGCCGTCGCCAATTTCCCGGTCTCCGGGCAGCCGATTCCCGCACCCGTCGTTCACTGGCTCGGCCGCCTCAAGGCGGCTGCCGCCCGGGTCAACGCAGAGCTCGGCTTGCTCGACAGCGAGATCGCCGAGCGGATCGCCGAAGCCGGGGACGCGATCGGCCGCGGTGAGCACGACGAGCAGTTCCCTGTTGACGTCTTCCAGACCGGATCCGGCACGTCGTCGAACATGAACACAAATGAGGTGATGGCCAACCTCGCCGGCGACGGAGCCCACGCCAACGACCACGTCAACATGGGCCAGTCCTCCAACGACGTCTTTCCGTCGGCGGTGCACCTCGCCGCGCTGGATCAGGTCGAGCACGACCTGCTGCCGGCGATGGGTCTGCTCGCATCCGGCCTCGAACGCAAGGCGGAGGAATTCCGCGACATCGTCAAGGCGGGCCGCACGCACCTGATGGACGCCGTGCCGGTAACGCTGGGACAGGAGTTCGGGGGCTACGCCGCCCAGATCCGGCTCGGGATCGAGCGCGTGCGAGCGACGCTGATCCACGTCGGCCAGATTCCGCTTGGCGGCACCGCGACCGGCACCGGCCTCAACACTCACCCCGAGTTTGCAGAGCGGGTGCGGGCGCAGCTTGCGGCCGACACCGGCCTCGAGATCTCGGCCCCGCTCGATCGCTTCGAGGCGCAGGCCAACCGCGACGCGCTCGTCGAGCTCTCCGGCGCGCTCAAGGTCGTGGCCGTTTCGCTGACGAAGATCGCCAACGACCTGGCTCTGATGGGCTCCGGCCCGCGGGCGGGACTCGCGGAGCTGCGGTTGCCCGAGCTCCAGAAGGGCTCGTCGATCATGCCCGGCAAGGTCAACCCGGTCATTCCCGAGGTCGTCATCCAGGTCGGCGCCCAGGTGATCGGCAACGACACCGCGATCACCATCGCCGGTTCGCAGGGCCAGTTCGAGCTCAACGTGCGCGTGCCGCTGATCGCACGTAACCTGCTCGATTCGATCAATTTGCTCGCCGCCGCATGTCGCCTGCTCGACGAGAAGGTGATTCAGGATGTCGAGGCCAACGTCGACATGACCGAGCGCCACGCAGAGGCGACGCTGGCCACCGCGACCGCGCTCAACCCCCACATCGGCTACGACAAGGCCGGCGAGATCGTCAAGGAGACAGGCGCGGATCCGGACGCGACGATCCGCGAGGTGGCTCGCAAGCACGGAGTCTCCGAGGAGATCCTCGACGAGGCGCTCGACCATCGCAAGATGGCGCGCCCGCACGGGTAACGTTTTCGAGGCTGGAAGGACCAACTGGGATGAGCGAAAACAGGACGGAACTAGCGACGTTTGGCGCTGGCTGCTTCTGGCAGGTTGAGCACACCTTCAAGAGCCTCGATGGTGTCGTCGACACCGCTGTCGGCTACGAGGGCGGGACAACGGAGAACCCCAGCTATGAGGACGTCTGCATGGGCCAGACCGGTCACGTCGAGGTCTGTCAGGTCACCTACGACCCGGAGCGGATCTCATACGAGGAACTGCTGGACGCCTTTTGGCAGATGCACGACCCGACACAGGTGGATCGCCAAGGGCCGGATTTCGGCACCCAGTACCGCTCTGTGATCTTCTTGCACTCTGACGACCAGCAGCTGGCTGCCACCGAGTCGAAGGCACGCGCGCAGACGAAGCTGCCCGCTCCGATCGCGACCTCGATCGAGCCGGCGAAGACGTTCTGGATGGCCGAGGGCTACCACCAGTGCTATCTCGAGAACCGGGCGACCCCCGGCGGGATGCTGCGCAGCCTGATCGGTCGCTGAGCTGTAACCAGATCTAGGCGCTGAGCTCGATCCGCTCGCGCACCCGTTCGGCCGCATCGAGCCAATCGGGGTGCTGCGGGTCAAAAGCGGCCGCCTGGCCTGCGCCGGGGATCAGCGCGGTCACGCTCATCCCCTGCGGATCCTCGAGGTCCTCGATCGCTTCCGCGAGCCGCGCCAGGCTGGCGTTCTCGGCTGGAACGACAACGAGGCGCTCGAATCCGGCCGAAGGCAGCACCTCAACCAGCTCCGTGAGCTTGCCTTCGTCGGCCACCGATGCCATGAAGGCGTCGAGGCGGTCGGCGACCATCCGCGCTACGTGGCCGAACTCGTCGGGCGTAGGACCACCGGTTCTGGCCTCGACGACGATCGTGCGGCGACCGGCATCGAGTTCGGCTTCGATCTCGAAACGGTCCAGTGCGCTCAGTTCGAGTGCGGGCATCCGCCTAAGCCTTGCACTTCTCAGCGCAAGCCGCGGTTCATTCCGCGGTTGGTGCGCTTTATCACGAAATCGCTAGCGCCCGGATTCAGACATTCACGGCAACGTATTTCGTCTCGAGGTATTCGTCGATCCCTTCGTTGCCACCTTCGCGACCAATCCCCGACTGCTTGACGCCCCCGAAGGGAGCCCCGGCATTGGAGACCATGCCCTGGTTGAGGCCGATCATCCCCGTCTCGAGGCCTTCGCAGACTCGCAGGGCGCGCTTGATGTCGTTGGTGAAGACGTAGGCCACCAGCCCATACTCGGTGTCGTTGGCGGAGGCGATCGCCTCCTCCTCGGAGCCGAACGAGGCGATCGGCGCCACCGGGCCAAAGATCTCCTCGCGCAGTACGCGGGCATCCGGCGGGACATCGCGCAGCACGGTCGGGTCGAAGAAATAGCCCGCGCCGTCTCGTCTCGAGCCGCCGACCACCGCCCTCGCGCCACGGCCGATCGCATCGCCGACCAGCTCTTCGACCTTTGTGCGCTGGTCCTCGTTGATCAGCGGCCCGATCTCAACGCCCTGATCGGTGCCGCGACCGACTCGAAGTGCTCCCATCCGCTCCGCCAGGCGGTCAGCGAACTCGCCGGCGAGCGAGTCGGCGACGTAAAAGCGGTTGGCCGAGGTGCAGGCCTCGCCGATGTTTCGCATCTTGGCGATCATCGCCCCCTCGACAGCGGCCTCGAGGTCGGCGTCGTCGAAGATCAGGAACGGAGCGTTGCCCCCAAGCTCCATCGAGACGTTGAGCACCTGTTCGGCGCTCTGGGAGATCAGCTTGCGCCCGACCTCGGTCGAGCCGGTGAAACTCAGCTTGCGCAGCCGTGAATCCTCGATCAGCGGCGTCGCGACCGCGCTTGAGGAGGAGCTCGTCATCACGTTGAGGACACCCGCCGGGAGGCCGCAATCGACCAGGACTTCAGCCAGCGCCAGCATTGAGAGCGGGGTCAGCTGAGCCGGCTTGACGACCATCGTGCAGCCGGCCGCGACCGCGGGGCCGATCTTGCGCGTGCCCATCGCAGTCGGGAAATTCCATGGTGTGATGAAGAGGCAGGGGCCAACCGGTTGGCGCATCACCAGGACCCGGCTGGCGGCGTTGCCGGCGGTCTTGAAGTAGCCGTCGATTCGCAGCGCTTCGCCGGCGAACCATCTGAAGAACTCGGCGGCGTAGACGATCTCCGCCTTCGACTCGGCCAGCGCCTTGCCCATCTCCACCGTCATGAGCACGGCCAGCTCGTCGGCTCGGTCGTTGAGAGCCTCGTAGGCGTTGTGGAGGATCTCGCTGCGCTCGTTGGGAGCACTTGCAGCCCAAGAAGCCTGTGCCGTCGTCGCCGCGTGGAGCGCAGCGAGTGCGTCGTCGGCTGTGGCGTCAGCGACCTCGCAGAGCGCTTCGCCGGTCGAGGGATCCTCCACCGCGAAGGTGCCCCCGCCGCTCGCCTCACGCCACTCGCCCCCGATCAGAAGTCCCTTCGGGACCCTCTCGATGATCGCCCGTTCGTTGCCGTCAGCGCCCATGCACTTGCAGGCTACCCCGCATCGCGCGCGGGCACTCGCGGCAGCTGGAATGCGCAGCTCAGCCGCAGGGGCGAAAGCCGCGAGGGAGCTCGAGCTCAAATGGCAATTCGACCGGCGCCGAGCAGCCGGGTGCGGTCGTCAACGTCACCGTGCCGGATCCCTGGCCGCTGAGTGTGCGGCCGTTGCGCTCGAAGCGAATCACTTCGGTCGGAGGATTCTGGAACCTGAAACCGATTCCCCAGATTTCCCCCTCGCTGGAGACTGTCTTGTACGCCCAGCGGTCCTCGCCTGCGGGTGGTGGCTCGAAGAAGCCCCAGTTGTTCGCAGCGTCGATGAAGTCGGCGCGCCAATATGGCCAATAGTGGGTCCCCTGGTGTGTGCGGTAGGAGAGTGGGGCGCCGGTCCTCGCAACCTCCCGCGCGAAGTCGGAGGTCTGAAAACCGACCTCCATCTCCGTGAGGGCTGAGGCGGCGTTTGTGGTTTCGCCTGAGTCCGCGAGGTTGGGGATGCCGTCGCCCGTGGAGAGGTAGAGGCGCGTGTTCGCCAGGTTCTCGGCGAGTGCCAGCGGGTCGTGGCCGCGCCAGTAGAAGTCCTGCGCCTGCCGGTCGCCATAGAGCGAGCGCGGGTTGACGCGTTGGAGCGGCTCCAGTGCGACCTGGAAGGTGATGCGCCTGATCGATAGCGGTGCTGAGAAGGCGGCAGCCGAACCGAAGTAGCCCGGTAGCTGCGAGGCGTAATACATCGTTCCCAGGCCGCCCATCGAGAGCCCCGCGATAGCGTGCCAGCGGCGCGCACGCCGAATCGGCAGGCGTCGCTTGACCATCGGCAGCAGCTCGCGCAGGTGAAAGCTCTCCCAACCCGGGCTGCCGCGCAGGCCGCCGTTCCACCAGTCGGCGTAGAAGCCGCGGTCGGCTTCGGGCATCACAATGATGCCCGGGAAGCCTTCGGCGGTCTCGAGGATGTTTCCCTGGAACTCGTTCGCCCAGGTGTCGTAGGCGCCGCCGTTGCCGTGCAGCAGGAACAACAGGGGGTAGCGACGCTCGCGCGTGAAGCCCTCCGGCAGATAGACGTTGACCCGCAGCGCGTTGGGCCGGTCGGCAACGCCGGGCGGCTCGTTGTAGGCGCCGGGGAACGCCGCCGCCGGATTGACGTACTTGCTCTTGAGCGGCCCCCAGGTGACGATCTTGGCCGGACCCGCCATGGCCGCGGGCGTCAGTGCCTGCGAGCCGAGCAGGGCGGCCGCGAACCCGAGCATCCGCAGGCGCCTGGTCCTCCCCATGCACGAGCAGGCTAGCGCGCAACCGCCGAGAAGCTCGCTGGTTGTAGAGGTGATGGAACACGGTCGAAAAGCACTGCCCGCACTGCTCTGCGGGCTGGTCTTGGCTGCGCCGAGCACGGCGGCGGCTGAGGGAACCTGGGTGGCCAAGGGCCACGGCTGGGGTCACGGCGTGGGCATGAGCCAGTACGGCGCCTACGGGATGGCCCGGCACGGCTCCGGCTACCGGGAAATCCTCGGCCACTATTACAGGGGCACGAAGATCGGCCGCGAGGAGGGATCGGTGCGGGTGCTGGTTGCCGAGGACGTCGGATCGTTCTCGTTCAGCGGTGCCACCAGGGCCTGCGGCGAAGACCTCAAGGGCTCTGCGCAATACAGCTTTGCCCCGGCCGGCCCCGATGTTCTTCTGCGCTCCTCCACTGGCGACAAGCTCGCCAACTGCGGACCCGTAGGGGCGGCCACCGGCGGCAAGTCGGTGGAGTACTCCGGCGCCGGCAGCTATCGCGGCTCGCTGGTCGGTCGCGCCGACGCCGGCTCACTGGACGCCGTCAACAAGGTCGGCATCGAGGGCTACGTGAAGGGCGTCGTCGCCAACGAGATGCCGTCGTCGTGGGACGCCGAGGCGCTCAAGGTGCAGGCCGTGGCGGCTCGCTCATACGCGCTTGCGACCCAGCTCGGCGCAGACGGCTTCGACCTCTACGACGACACGAGGAGCCAGGTCTACGGCGGCAAGGGCTCCGAGACCGAGGCCACCAATCGTGCGGTCCAGGAGACCGCAGGGGAGGTCCTGCTGTACAACGGCGAGGTTGCGACCACCTACTTCTCGTCGACGTCCGGAGGGATGACCGAGAACTCCGAGTTTGGCTTCGGCGGCCAGGCGATCCCCTACCTGAAGGGCGTGCGCGATCCCTACGACGACATCTCGCCGGAGCACAACTGGAAGGAGACGTACTCGCAATCGCAACTCGAAGCGGAACTGGGTTCGCTGTGCAGCGGCAACCTGCAGGCGATCAAGGTCGTCAAGACCGGAGTCTCTCCCAGGATCGTCAAAGCCAGGGTCATCTGCAGCGGCGGCACCCGGTTGGTCAGTGGCTTCGAGCTCCAGGGTGCGCTGGGGCTGAAGAGCACCTGGGTCCGCTTCGCAGAGCGCTGACCTGCGCGGCCTCGCCCGCCGCGGACGCGATCAGCTGGTCCACATCAGCCGTCCGGATAGGGCTGGACGGGGATCCCGTGGTCGCTGTCGCGGGTGCCGAACTCGTAGGCCGCCGACCCTGTGACCGTGACGCGCTGGGCCGGCTTCCCTTCACGCTCCACGTTCAGCTCCAGGTCGGAGATAGAGCAGTTCAGCGTGTTGTGCTCAGGGCCGACGGGATCCGCATAAATCCAGGCGACAAAGTTCTTGGCCTCCGAGCCGACCGCGCCACTGACCTTGATCCCCTTGCCGGCCAGCGAGAACTCGCAGCGGGTCGGGTGCTCGGACACCTTGGTGGAGCGGATACGGTCGAATCCGCCGAGGCGGTGGCGCTCTCCGTCGAGCGTGAGCACGGCGTTGCCGACCCAGGGCGTGGTCCTGCCGGCGATATTGATCCGGCCGACCGCCATGTCGAAGTAGCCGCTCTTCGGATCCTCGGGATCGTCGCCGTCGAACGACGCGCCTTCAATCCAGACCCAGCGCTCGGCGTGCTCGGCGCCCCAGTTGTGGCCGATCATCCCCGGCCAGCCATCGACCTCGACCTCTCGGTCGCCGATCCGGGCCCGCCCGTTGAAGCGGGCGGACGGATAGGGGGAGAGGAACTTCGTCTTCGGCAGCGGAGCGTTGTAGAGGAAGCCGTAGGGGAGGTGGTGGAAAGCCTGGTTGGCGTCGCTGTAGGTCAGCTCCCAGCTCGCCGCGAGCGCATCCGTCGCAATCTCTCCGATGGCCAGGCCCGGCTCCAGCCTGGCGCCGTCCACCTTGATGTAGCCGCCGCCGGGAACCGAGAGCTCGCTGTGGGGCACGGTCAGCTTCGTCGCCAGCGGGCCCCCCGCGTCTGCGTCGAAGAGCGTCACCCAAACGGAAGCGTTCGGCTCCTCGCCCGGACGTATGTGAACGGTGTGGCGAATCCAAAGCCCCATCCCGCCGCCGGGCCGCGAGGCCTTGATGTAGAAGCTCTCGTAGTGGCCACGCCCAGGCTTGACCCCCGGGAAGCGAGCGCTGGTCCGCACAACAAACACCTTTCTCGCGCTTCGCCTCGACTATCAAGGAAATCTGCGCCGCGCTCCCGGGAACCTAACATCGAATCCATGCCCGAGCGCTCTCGCCACGAGCACGCCCGGCGACGGCAGGGATCTCGCCCGCCCCGGAGCTCCGGGGTGGAGTGGTCACACGCCGCCGTCGGGTTCGCCGTCATCCTGGTCATCGCTGCGACGATCGCGATCCCCGCAGCGCTGCTGCTCGCAGGCAACCCACCCGGCGCCCTCGACCAGGCCGAGGTCGTCGATGCCGCACGCGACACGCAGGGAACGGCCGGCAAAGACCCGTTCGCCTGGGACAGCGAACGGCTGACCGAGTTCGAGGCGAACGCGTCGAGCGGCGTGGCGCACGTGCTTTACGCCCTCAGTCCCGGAGGGGTGGTGGCCACGGCTGAACGAGTCGACAGCTGGCGCGATGAGATCGAGGTCGCGACCGAGGGGAGCGGGATCGACGCGGACCTGCTCGAGGCGCTCGTCTTCCTCGAGAGCGCCGGGCGCTCGCAGGTCAGCGCGGGAAACGAGCCCGGCGCTGCGGCCGGCCTCGGCCAGATCGTCGGCTCGACGGGGACGTCCCTGCTGGGAATGAGCATCGAAGTCACTCGCAGTCACGAGCTCACCAAGGCGATCGCCCGCGCCAGCGCCGATGGGGACGAGGAGAAGGTGGACGAGCTGGTGGCCGAGCGCGCGGCGATCGATCCTCGCTTTGACCCGGAGCAGGCACTGGCCGGCGCCGTCAGGTACCTGCAGACGGCGCGCGACATTTTCGGCCAGGCCGACTTCGCAACCGTGAGCTACCACATGGGGATCGGCAACCTCGAGAGCGTCATCCGCGCCTACACCGAGGACGACTCGACGCCGGTGGCCGAGCTGATCGACAACGGTGAGCTCAGCTACGCCCAGCTCTACTTCGACAGCTCACCGGCCCGCCACTCGGAAGCCTGGGACATCCTCGCGAGCCTCGGCGACGAGTCGGCCGAGTACCTCTGGAAGATCCTCGCCGCCGCCGAGATCATGCGCCTCTGGCGCAAGGATCGGACCGAGCTCGACGGGATCGTCGCCCTGCAGACGACCAAGGCGAGCCAGGAGGAAGTCTTCCACCCGCTCGAGGAGACTGAGGTCTTCGCCGAGCCCGGCGACATCGAGGACGCCGTCGGCGACGGAACGCTCGCTCCCGTCCCGGACGACCCAACGCTCGGCTTCCGCATCCAGCCTCAGCTCGGTGAGCTGGCCGACGAGGTGGGTGCCGACCCCGAGCTCTACCGGGCGCTTCGCCCGGAGGCGCTGGCACTGCTGTTCTACCTGGCCGAGCGGGTCAAGACGCTCGCCGGCGACGAAGGTGCGCTGACCCTGACCAGCGCGGTCCGCGACCAGGAATACCAGGACGCGCTGACCCAGACGAACATCGAGGCGACCAGCGACTACTCGCTGCACACGACCGGCTGGTCGTTCGACATCCTGCGTGACTACGAGTCCAAGAGCCACGCCGAGGCCTTCCAGTTCGTCCTCGACCGGCTCCAGGCGCTGAACGTGATCGACTATGTCTATGAGCCCGCCGCGATCCACATCACCGTGTCGCAGCGAGCGAGCGAGCTGCTCGGCTAGACGAGATCGGCCGCTGCGCTGATGCCTGTTCGTCCCAGCGGCGTCTGGGGCGCCGAGGCGCCCACCGCCGAGCATCGCCGCTCCTACGCCGATGCCTCAACCACGCCGTTCTGGCTTGACTCGCCCGAGCGGCCCGCACCGCTGCCGCCGCTCGAGGGCGAGTCCGAGACTGACCTTGCGATCGTCGGCGGCGGGCTCAGCGGCCTCTGGGCGGCGTTGCTGGCCAAACAGCGCGACCGGACCCGCGAGGTCGTGCTGCTCGAGGGCCGGACGATCGGCCACGCCGCCAGCGGCCGCAACGGCGGCTTCTTCATCTACTCACTGACCCACGGGCTTGCAAACGGGCTCGCCCGCTTTCCCGCCGAGATGGACGCCCTCGAGCGCCACGGGATCGACAACTTCGAGCAGGCGATCTCGACGATCGAGGCGCTGAACATCGACTGCGAACTGGTCCGAGGTGGCGACCTCAGTGTCGCCCTCGAGCCGCATCAGGTCGAGTGGCTTGCCGAGGCGGCGCGACGACGGGCGTCGCTTCGGCCATCAGGTCGAGCTGCTCGATGCCGAGGCCGTGCGCGGCGAGGTGCACTCACCGTTGTTCCTGGGCGGGCTCTGGCAGCGAAACGGTGCGGCGACGGTCAATCCGGCGAAGCTCTGCTGGGGCTTGCGGGCTGCAGCGCTGGACCTCGGCGTCCGCATCCACGAGCAGGCCGGCGTCAAGCGGCTGCGGCGCCGAGGCGACGGGATCACCCTCGAACTCGCCGACGGCGCGCTGCAGGCGCGGCAGGCGCTGCTGGCGACCAGCGCCGATCGCGGCCTCCTGGCGCAGATGCGCCGCCGTGTGATCCCGGTCTATGACTACGTACTCGTCACCGAACCGCTGAACCGCTCGCAGCTCGATTCCGTCGGCTGGCGAAACCGGCAGGGCGTCGGGGATTCAGCCAACCAGTTCCACTACTACCGTCTGACCGCCGATAAGCCGCATCCTCTGGGGTGGCTACGACGCGATCTACCACTACGGCAGCCGGGTCGGCCGACGCCTCCGACCAGCGCGAACGGAGCTTTGCCGGCCTCGCGAAGCGCTTCTTCATGACCTTCCCGCAGCTCGAGGGCATTCGCTTCAGCCACCGCTGGGGCGGCGCGATCGACACCTGCAGCCGCTTCTTCGCCTTCCACGGCACGGGCCTCGGCGGCCGCGTCGCCTACACGGTCGGCCACACCGGCCTCGGCGTCTGCTCCAGTCCGCTTCGGAGCCGGCGTTGCCCTGGATCTGCTCGCGGGAACGCCGAGTGAGCCGTCGACACTCTCGGCGACTCAGTCGTGTCCGCTGCCGTTCCCGCCAGAGCCGCTGCGCTGGGCATCGGTCCAGCTGACCCGAAACCGTCTGGCGGCCGCTGATCGCAAGAGCGGCCGGCGCGGGCTCTGGCTGCGGACGCTAGACCGCTTGGGACTTGGGTTCGACAGCTGACGGCGAACGCTTGAGGTTGGCTTGGTCAAGTCCAGGGATGGCGCGCCCAAGAGCACGTCCGAGCACAACGCCCGCGAGCACATCAGACGGGTAGTGCATTCCGAGGTAAGGGCGGGAGAGGCAGATGGCGCCGGCGAGCGCCAGCAGCGGCAGCCTCGCCTCTGGAGCGAGCCGGCCCATCGCCGTTGCCGCGGTCAGCGAGGACGTCGCGTGCGCCGAGGGAAACGACAGATTCGTCGGAGATCGAGAGAGCGCGGGGTGGCCCTCGATCAGCGGACGCTCGCGGCCGACGGCAACCTTGACCGCGTAATTGATCCAGATCGCCGAGGGCGCGGCGGCCGCGCAGACAACCCACTGGCGCCGCCGCCCAGAATCCACGGCTGCGGCGCCGAGGCCGATCACGCTCCAGACTGCTCCCCATTCGCCGAGCTGGCCGAGCGTCTTCATCAAGGCATCTGGCGCCGGCCCGTGAAGCCGGGTCCTCAGCACCCGAAGGACGCCTTGATCGAGATCACCGAGTACGGCCAGTGCGGGATGGCGCCGACGCCTTGCCTGCTCTCGCGCGCGAATTCGCGCGCGCTCGCGGGAGCGTGTCCTCTGCGCCTTGAACATGACGGGCATTATTCCCAGCCGGGATTTCAGAGCTCGCGACGCATCAGCGTCAGCGCCGATTCGCTGGCGCGACGGGCGAGTCCGCGGTCGCTCCACCTGCTTGGGTCAACCTGGCGCGAACGCTCGAGGTCACGTGCGAACACCTCGGTGAGCCGTGCCACAAACCGCTTGTCCCAGACGCAAGCCGTGACCTCGTCGTGCAGCTGAAACGAGCGGTTGTCGAAGTTCACCGAGCCGACCGACGCCCAGACTTCGTCGACGGTCAGGGTCTTCGCGTGAAGCATCGTTGGCTGGTACTCGTAGAGTTCGACTCCGGCTTCGAGCAGGGTGTCGTAGGCGCCTCGCCCTGCCAAACGCACGAACCCCTTGTCGATGTGCGGGCCCGGTACCACGATCCGGACTGTTACGCCGCGCTGACACGCCTCCACGAGGGCCTCGATAAAGGCTGGCCGGGGGACGAAGTACGCGGCCGTAAGATCCAGCGACTTCGAGGCGGCGGCGATTGCCAGGAAATAAAGGGCCTCGACGTTGGTGTCTCCGACCCCTGCGCTCGAGCGGACCAGTTGCATCGAGCCACCTCCGTCGACCGGTTTCAGCTCGGGCAGGTATCCGTCCCCCGTCAGCACTTGCCCGGTCCCTTCGAGCCAGTTTTCGTTGAAGGCGCCCTGCATCCCGCGCACGACCGGTCCGCGTACACGGATATGGGTGTCGCGCCAGTGGTCCGGGTCCTCAGCATCACCGGTCCACTCGTCGGCGATGCCGACGCCGCCCGTCATTCCGACTTTTCCGTCGGCAACCAGCAGTCGCCGGTGGGAGCGGTTGGTCAGCCGCCGCAGTGCGTACGGCTTCGGCGGCCGAAAGCGGATCACGTGCACGCCGGCTCTCTCCATCTTGTCAAGCAGGCGTCCGTCCATCTGGGCCGCCCCAAGAGCGTCGAGCAAGACATTGCACTCGACCCCGGTCTGCGCACGCCGGCAAATCCTGCTCGCCACCTCATCGGCGATCTCTCCCGTCCAATAGACGTACGTCTGCACGCAGAGCGTTTGCTCGGCGGCGTCGATCGCCTCCAGCATTGCCGGAAAGATTTCATCGCCGTTGATCAGGAGCTCTGCCTCGTTCCCCTCAGAGATGGGCGCTCCAGTGAGGGCCTCCGCCGCGCGAACGAAATCCGGTTCGCCCACCTCGATCTCCGAGGTCAGCCGATAGCCGAAGGCGCCCTCCCGGCGGTGGCGCAGGCTCTCGCTCGCGTACCAGCCGCCCGCCGCCAATGCCAGTCCAGCCGGCCAGCCCCAGCGCTCGAGCGCGGTCAGCCGCTTCTCGCGCGGGACCCGTCCGCGAACCGTCCTCCAGGCCCTGGCGCCGCCGGCGTTCACCCGACGACGACCTCGAACGTTCGCCGATCTACGCGCAGCGTTGCCGGTCCGCTCTCCACGATCTCTCCGTCGACGTTGAACTGCGTCGCCGCCGGGACGTCAACCTCGACAGTTTCGGCCCGCCGCGTCACCACCCCCTGCTGTTCGCCGATCTCACCGAGTCTCAGACCGAGTGCGCGACGCAGCAGACCTGCCCGCGGGCCCGCCGGGATCACGACAACATCCAGCCACCCGTCCTGCGGATCCGCTGACACTGAAGCGCCGCCGCCGAAAGCGCCGCTGCAGGCCACGATCAGCTGCCACGCCTCTCCCTCGAAGATCGCCACGCCGTCACCTTCGACCATGCATTCGATCGGGTCCGCCGTGGCCGCCGCCTTGACGGCGCCAACGGCGTAGGCCAGCGAACCGAGCGTCCCCTTCATCGGCTCGGCCTCGTCGGCCGCCCGCGGCGCAAGCCCGGCGCTCGCAACATTGACGAATGGCCGCTCGCCGATTCGAGCGAGGTCGAAAGCGCGGGTGACGGCCCCGTCGACCGCCAGCCGGGCTGCTTCGGCCGGATCCTCAGGCAGGTCCAGATGGCGGGCGAAGTCGTTGGCCGTTCCGACCGGGATCACACCGACCGGCACGTTCAGCTGAGCAGCCAGTTCGGCGCACGGAGCGACCGAGCCGTCGCCGCCAGCGATCACGATCCGCTCAGGGGCCCAGTCTCGGACGTCGTCCATGTCGTCGAGCCCAAATCTGCGGAGCCGAGTCGTCGTCGCGGCCAGTTCGCTGTCGAGGCTCCCGCCGAGGCCCGAACCGGCGTCGGGATTCGCGAGTAGCGCGACCCGCTGTGCCGGGCTCACCCTGGGGTTTTCGAGCGGGCTTCCCTGCCCTTCTGAGCGCTCTTGTTGGCGGCCTTGCGGGAGCTTTGGAAAGGCCTTTGCAGCAACTCCCCGGCCTTGCCCGGCGCCTTGCCGGCGACTTGCTGTCCGGCGCCGAGCGTCTTGTCGACGCCTTTCTGGGGCCACCACGAAGCGCGTGGCGCCAGGAACGCGAAAATCGCCAGGATCACACAGACGACGATGATGATTGCGATGGTCATCAGCCTCCAGATCTCGGCTACCCGCTCAGCTCTCCGCGAAAACCATGGGTGCGTCCGCCCCCCGGAGTGAAATGGGGGGGTGGCTGCAAGCGACGAAAGAATGGCTGAGCTCGAGCGGGGCTTTCGCAAGGCGGGTCTGCCCCTGTTCGTGGAGGACTTCTCGGCGACCACCGCCGTCTTCAACCGCGCCGTGCCGCTGCTCGGGCTCGTCTTCGTCGGCGAGATGCTGGGCGCTGTCGACCTCGACTGGTCCTTCGGTGCCAATCTCGCAGCGGTGGTGGGAGGACTTGCGCTGTTGCTCGTCGTAGTCGGCGCGCTCAACCGCGCCGCCGCCCGGCCGTTTTTCTCGGTTCCGCGGCGGGTGGGCAAGACGGAGCTGGCCGCGTTCGTCATCGTTCCCGCTCTGCTGCCGCTGATCTTCGGCGGGCAAACGACAAGCGCCTGGGTCACCGCGCTGGCGAACCTCGTCCTGCTGGCTTTGATCTTCGGCGTCTTCGGCTTCGGCCTGGTGGCGATCGTGCGCTGGACGCTTGGCCGCCTCGCCGGCCAGCTCGCGGGCTCGCTGACGCTGATCGCCAGAGCCGTGCCGTTGCTCGCGATCTTCGCGCTGCTGTCCTTCACCACCCAGGAGATGTGGCAGATCTTCACCTCGGTCGCGACCGGCGTTTTCTGGCTGCTGCTCGGACTGTTTGTGTTGCTCGGTACCGCCTTTCTGGCGTTCCGGATCCCCAAGGAAGCCCGCGAGCTGGAGCGCGAGGCGACCGAGGGCCAGGCATCGCTTTCGGCCAGCCAGCGCCTCAACGTTGGGCTCGTGATGTTCGTCAGTCAGGCGTTGCAGGTTTTGATCGTCAGCGCCGTCATCGGGCTTTTCTTTGCCGCGTTCGGCGCACTGGCGATCGACGATTCGCTGCGAACCGAGTGGATCGGATCCGCGGGCAACGAGCTCTTCGGCTTTTCGCTCTTCGGTGAGCGCATCGAAGTCACCGAGGAGCTTCTGCGGGTCTCCGCCGGCCTCGCGATGTTCTCCGGCTTCTACTTCGCGATCGCGATGCTGACCGACTCGACCTACCGCGAGGAGTTCCTCGAGGAGGTCACCGGTGAGATGCGCGACTCGTTTCGGTCTCGCGCCGAGTACCTGCAGCTTCGCTCTGCCTGAACCTGGAAGCGAGGCCATAAGGTTCAGGGTCCGCCGAACCACGTCGACAAGGAGCAGCAGTGAGCAAGCCGAGCCCGTTCGCAGATGTCGAGGTCCCGCAGACCGACGTCACATCGTTCGTGCTCGGGCGCGCCGAAGAGCTCGGCGAGAAGCCGGCGCTGATCGACGGGCCGAGCGGCCGCACGATCACCTACGCCGGTCTTGCCGAGGCGATTCGCTCGTTCTCGGCGGGGCTGGCGGCGAACGGATTCGGCCCGGGCGACGCACTCGCCATCTACATGCCGAACGTGCCGGAGTACGCGATCGCCTTCCACGGCGCCGCCGCTGCCGGCGGCCGGGCGACGACCGCAAATCCGCTTTACACCGCGCGCGAGCTCGAACACCAGCTGCGCGACTCCGGTGCGCGCATGCTGCTTACGGTTCCGCCGTTCATCGAGATCGCCAAGGAGGCGGCCGCGGCGGCCGGCGTCGAAGACATCTTCGTGCTGGGGGACGGTGACGGAGTGCGGCCGTTCAGCGATCTGATGGGCGATTCGGCGGCCGCCCCGTCGCCCTCCATCGATCCCGAGGAGATTGCGGTTCTGCCCTACTCATCGGGAACGACTGGACTGCCCAAGGGCGTGATGCTCACCCACCGCAACCTCGTCGCCAACCTCGTGCAGACCCGCGCGGCCAACCTCTGCGACGAGTCGAGCGTGGTCATCGGCGTGCTGCCGTTCTTCCACATCTACGGGCAGACGGTGATCATGAACCTGAACCTCGTGATCGGAGCTACGACGGTGACGATGCCGCGCTTCGATCTCGACCAGTTCCTGGGCCTGATCGAAGAGCACCGTGTCACCCACGCCTACGTGGTTCCGCCGATCGCGCTGGCGCTCGCCAAGCACCCGGCGGTCGAGGGACGGGACCTCAGCTCGATCCAGATGATCATGTCGGGTGCTGCCCCACTTGGGCCCGAGCTGACCACGCAGCTCGCCGACCGCATCTCGAACTGCACGGTCACGCAGGGATACGGGCTCACCGAAACGAGCCCGGTCACCCACATGATGCCCCTGGACGAGGCGCCCGACAAGCCGGGTTCGATCGGTTATCCGTTGTCGGGAACCGAGTGCCGGCTGGTCGATCCCGAGTCCGGTGATGAATCCGCCGAGGGTGAGCGCGGCGAGGTCTGGGTACGCGGTCCACAGGTGATGAAGGGCTACCTGAACAACCCCGAGGCGACCGCGGACACCGTTGACGCAGAAGGCTGGCTGCACACCGGCGACATCGGCGTCTGTGATCCGGACGGGACCTACCGGATCGTTGATCGGCTCAAGGAGCTGATCAAGTACAAGGGCTTCCAGGTGCCGCCGGCGGAGCTCGAAGCGATTCTGATCGCTCATCCCGAGGTTGCCGATTGCGCGGTCATCGGCGTTCCCGATGACGAGGCCGGTGAGCTGCCCAAGGCCTACGTGGTTCCGGCCGGCGAGAACCTCGATCACGTTGCGCTGATGGCGCACGTCGCCGAGCAGGTGTCGCCGCAGAAGCGAATTCGCCTGATCGAGGAGATCGACGAGATTCCCAAGTCGCCGTCCGGCAAGATCCTGCGCCGCATCCTCAAGGACCGAGAGGCCGCCGCCGATGGCTGAGAGAAGCGCGGTGGCCGGGACGCCGACGATGGTCCCGGGTTATCGGCACGTCCCGGGCAATCACTGCGGTTCCACCGCCGTACGTAACCTGCTCGCCTTCCACGGGCTCGAGCTGACCGAGGAGATGGCCTTCGGACTGTCGGCGGGCGCCTGTTTTTATTACATCGTCATCGACGGGACCTCGCCCTCGCGGTTCACCAACGGCCGCACGTCGAGGCTCGAGGAGCAGTTCGTGGAACTGACTGGCACGCCGCTTGAGTACGCGAGTTACGCGGATCCCGACGACGGCTGGGCGGCGGCCAAGTCCGCGGTCGATTCGGGGAAGCCGGCACTGCTGCTGACCGACCTCTACTACCTCGACCACTACGGCAAGTCGGCGCACTTTCCGGGCCACGCAGTCGTGCTGGCGGGCTATGACGAGGAGGTCGCCTACCTCTCCGACACCGGTTTCGAGGAGTTGCAGACGACGACCCTCGAGAACCTCGCCGAGGCCCGCTACAGCAAGCTTCCGATCTTTCAGCACGAGGGCCACATGGTCTTCCTGCCCGAGGGGGTCGAATTGACCGACCCGCGCGCGGCGATCGACGCCGCGATCGCGCGCGGCGCCTCGCGCATGCACGAACCTCCGCTCGGCGAGTTCGAGGGCCTGCCGGCGTTGCGGAAGTTCGCCGCAGAAGTCGGCGTCTGGCCCGAGGCGACAGAGGACTGGCAGTGGTGCGCCCGCTTCAACTACCAGGTGATCGAGCGCCGGGGCACCGGCGGCGGCAACTTCCGCAAGATGTACGCCGCCTTCCTCGAGGAGGCCGGGAAGCCCGAGGCGGAGCTTGCCGCCGAAGCATCGGGCCTCTGGACGGAGCTGGCCGGGACGTTCCGGGTCGCGTCCGAGCTGGACGAGCCCGAGGCCGGCGCCTGGGCGGCAATCAGCGCCGCCGCTTCCGAGGTCCTTGACGCCGAGGAGCGCCTCTGGGAGGCGCTCGTCTAACAGACGCCGCGGCCCCAGCCCCTGCGGACCGCGAGCGCGCAGTAGACGGGCTTGGGGAAGCCGGTCTCGGTCATCACACCGAAGCCCGCTTCCCAGGTGGCGGAGTTCCAGGGCTGGTCGACGAAGCGGTGCACGATCACGACGGGAACGTCGGGGGCAAAGTTGAGCGCGTCGTAGATGGCGCCCATCGCCAGGGCCTGACGGTCCGCGCTGTAGGCGTCGGGCCCGGTGGTCGACACCCCCACCTCGGTGACCCAGATCGGGGTACGGGCCAGGCCGAGCTTGGCGAGCACACCGCGCACGCCGTCGAGCACCTCGCGGACGGCCGCCACCGGGTCGGTCGTGAAGATAGGGATAGGGGTGGATCGCGACCGCGTCCAGGTGGCGTGTGTCCGCGACACCGAGCGCGCGTCGCAGGTAGCCGGCGAATGGCAGCCCCTGGCCCGCACCGATCGAGCTTGCGAGTCCGGCGGCGACGACGGGCATCCTCCGGTTCTTCTTTTGAATGCCGGTGGCGGCGGCCTCGAGCAGGCGGCCGTAGCGCAGCGGATTGGGCAATCCCGAGCGCCAGAAATCGTTGAGGTTGGGCTCGTTCCAGATCTCGATTCCCCGTGCCAGCTGGTAGCGCTCCGCGACTCGGCCGGCAAACCTCGCCCAGTCGTCGAGATGATCGCTGCGAGGCGGTCGCGCGAGGCTCGGCTCACCCTCACACGTCGAGGGCAGCAGCGAGTAGGCCCAGCAGGGAGCGTCAGTGATGACCAGCAGCGGGTGGATTCCTGCGTGCAGCGCCGCTGTGTAGAGGCGGTCGTAGCGCGCCCAGTCGAGCAGCCCTGGCTGCGGCTCGACGTCCGACCAGGCGATGTTGAAGCGCACCGTGTCGGCTCCGCCCGCCTGAGCCTGGGGTAGGCGGTTTCGCTCGAGCAGCCAGTTCTCGTTGTAGCCGAAATGCGGCTGGGGTCCCGCGATCGGCGAGACGCCGCGCGGCATGGGCGTCTGCGCAGCCGCAGTCACAGGCGCCGCCAAAGCGGCGATCAGCGCGAATGCGAATCCGATTGATGCGAACGAGGCGAATCTTCGACCCGGTCGCACCCCCCTCGGCCAAACCACCCGGACAAGGTACTACGGCCGCTACTCGTAGGCCACCGCCTCGAGCACGTCGATCTTCGAGGCCCGGCGAGCCGGACCGATGGCGGCGAGGACACCGGCGAGAATCGCCAGTCCCAGCAGGGCGGCGAGCGTTCCCACCGGGATCGTCAGCGTGAAGCCCTCGTCGGCCAGCGGCCTGCTGGCGATGATCGCGAAGATCACGCCCAGCGCCAGGCCAAGCACGCCGCCGATCAGTGCCGTGATCACCGACTCGTAGCGGACCATCTGCCGGACCTGGCGGCGCGACATCCCGACCGCGCGCAGCAGCCCCAGCTCCCTCGTTCGCTCGTAGATCGTCAGCGCCAGTGTGTTGACGATCCCGAACAGCGAGACGATCAAGGCCAGCGCCAAGAGGCCGTAGATCGCTCCCAGAACCTCGTCGAGCTGGGCTCCGATGGAATCCTTCAGCTCCTCCTGATCCTCGACCTCGACAGTCGGGAATGCTTCGGACATGGCCGCCTCGATCTGCTCCCGCACCGACGCCGAGTCAGCTCGGGGGTCGAGCTTGACGAGTACGTTGGTGGCCCGGTTGGCCTCGTTGTAGGCAGCGGCGTTTGCGTTCGACGCTGCGAAGTCACCGATGAAGTCAGTGTTGTCCTTGAACGTTCCGGTGATCGTGTACTCGATCTCTTCACCGCTCGGTGTCACCGAGGTGAACGCGTCGCCGACGGCGAAACCGTTCTGTTCGCCCCACCGGTCATCGATGACGGCCTCCCGCGAACTGAGATCGCTGAGCAACTGGTCTTCGCCTTCGACCCACTCGAGCTTGAGCACGCCGCCGGCGCTCGCCGGATCGACCAATGTCAGGTAGCCGCCGCCCTTGGCGCCCTCAACTTCGTTCTGGGTGTAGCCGGTCGCCGATGCGACCTCCACGCCGTCGATGTCGTTGATCGCTTCTGCCGTCTTCGCCGGGAAGTCGGAAAAGCCGTCCTTGTGGGAGAGAAAGAGGTCGCCCGCGAAGGTCTTGTCGATCGCGTCGCCGATCGAACCCTTGATCCCGGCCGCGAAGACGGCGACGAACGAGACGAGGGCTAGGCCGATCATCAGGGCCGCGGCGGTTGACGCTGTCCGCCCGGGGTTGCGGACCGCGTTCTCGCGGGCGATCCTGCCCGACACCCCGCGCAGCCGTTCGAGCGGACGCCCGACGAGCGAGGCAAGCGGCTTGACGAGGCGCGGGCTGAGCAACGCGACCCCGATGAACGTTGCCCCGGCACCGACTCCGATTGCGGTCCCACCCAGAGGCCCCAGGAAGCCGAGGACTATCGCGGTCAGGCCTCCGAGGGCCAGCAACGCCCCCAGGCCTCCGGCGCGGCGGCGTCCGCCGGCTCCGTCGAGAACGGCTCCTTCCCGCAGGGCGGCAACCGGGGGCACTCGGGTGGAACGCACGGCAGGTATCAGGCACGAGATCAGCGTCACGAGCGTGCCCACGAGGAGGCCGACGATCACGGTTCGTGCCTGGATCACGGTCCCGGAGCTCGGAAGGTCGATGCCCACCGACTCGAACAGCGACCTCAGGGGGGTGGCGAAGCCGATCCCGGCAAGCACACCGAGCGCCGATGCCACCAGCCCGATCACAAGCGCCTCGAGCACGACCGAGCCGACAATCTGGCGACGGCTGGCGCCGAGGGCGCGCAACATTCCGAACTCGCGGGTTCGCTGGGCGACGGTTATCGAGAAGGCGTTGAAGATCTGAAACGAAGCGACGAACAGCGCGACTCCGGCGAAGATGAGGAGGGCGGATTTAAGGAAGCCGGTGAAGTCGCCGATGTCGTCCTTCGCGGAATCCGTGTTCTGCGCGCCGGTCTCCACCCGTACGCTGGGCGGCATCACGTCGTCGATTCGCTTCGCGAGTTCCTCGGGTGAAACTCCCTCCTCGGCAGCGACGCTGATCTGGCTGAAGCGTCCGGACTCGCTGGTCACCCGTCGCGCCTGAGGAAGCGTGAAGACCGCGATGCTGGCGCCGCCGAAGGAATCGAGGCTGCCGAGCGTCGCCGTGCCTACGAGTGTGTACGTCTCCGCGGCCACAGCGCCCGCGATCGAAACCGCGTCGCCGATCTCGAAACCGGCGTCACTCGCGGTCGATTTGTCGATCACGACCTCGCTGTCGGTCTGCGGCTGCGCGCCCTCGTAGGTGAGCGGATCGAATCGGTCGCTCCCCACCGAGGCGCCAAAGGTCGGGGCTCCACCGCCGCCGATCGGGTCGCCGTCCGAGCCGATGATCGATACGCCGGTGCTGAAGATCCCGCCCTCCGCTTCGCCGACGCCGTCGACCCGCCGTACCCGCTCCAGTAGAGACGCCGGCAGCGATCCTTCACTGCCGTCATCGGCCTCGATCGCCTGTTCGGCCGTCAATACTGCGTCGATGCCGGCGTTTGACTCCTCGAAAATCGTGTCGAATGAGGCGTCGATCGTGTCGGTGAGCACGTAAGTGCCCGCGACCATCATCACCCCCAGCACGATCGCCAGCGACGAAAGGATGGTGCGGAGCCGTCGTGCCCAGAGGTAGCGGAGTGCGATCTTGACCATCGCTGGGACCTATGCGACTTGCTTCATCAGGTCGAGCACGCCCTCGGCGCTCGCCGGCCCGGAATCGCGGACGATCTTGCCGTCGACCAGGATCAGGATGCGGTCGGCGACCGCTGCGGCGCGCGCGTCATGCGTGACCATCACGATCGTCTGGCCGAACTCGTCAACCGCACGACGCAGCAGGGCCAGCACCTCCTCGCTGGCCTGCGAGTCGAGATTGCCGGTGGGCTCGTCGGCGAAGACGGCAGCCGGTTGCGAGAGCAGCGCGCGGGCGATGGCGACGCGCTGCTGCTGCCCGCCGGAGAGCTCCGCCGGCCGGTGAGTGAGGCGGTCGCCGAGTCCGACGGCCTCGACGAGGCGCTCGAGCAGTTCCGGGTCTGCCTTGCGGCCGGCGAGATCCAGGGGGAGAACGATGTTCTCCCTGGCCGTCAGCACGGGCAGCAGATTGAAGAACTGGAAGATGAAGCCGACCTTGTCGCGGCGAAGCTGGGTGAGCCCACCGTCATCGAGCGATCCCAGCTCGACGCCGTCGATCGTCACCGTGCCCGAGCTTGGCCGGTCGAGCCCGGCGAGGCAATGCATCAGCGTCGACTTGCCCGATCCGGAGGGCCCCATGATCGCCGTCAGGCGGCCGCTCGGAAACTCGACGCTGACGTCGTCGAGCGCCTGCACGGCGGCGCCGCCTTCGCCGAACACCCGCGAGACGTTGCGAGCGGCAACCAGGACCGAGTCGCCGGTCGGGGAGGCGGGATCAGTGGTGGGGTCGTTCACGAGTTCTCCTGTCTGCATGGGTCGAGAGTTTCAAATCGCGACCCCTGCGTCTATCGGGGATCGCCCCCGTCGAACCCTCGGTGCTCCCCGATGCCGCCCGGAGCTCCAAAACCGTCGGGGCCGGCTGATGCTCAGTCGCCCGAGAAGCCGATCGAGTGGCCTGGGTCGGCCACCCGGATGAAAACGATCGTGGCGAGGTTGATGGTCACGGTCGCGTCGTCGGTCTTGAGGTCGTGCCAGCCGCTGCCTGCCTCGAGCGCCGCGCGCAGGCCGCTGAGTGCCTCGTCCGTCAGCTTCGCGGCCACCACCTGACCGATTCCCAATCCGATTTCGACGCGCTTCTTCTCGGACATCAGTGTCCCTCCGCTGGTTGGACGATCTCGGTCAGCACACCCCCGGTGGAGCGTGGGTGCAAAAACGCAACGCGGCTGTTCTTGATGCCGGATCGCGGTTGTTCGTCGATCAGCTCGACACCGGCCTCGGCCAGGCGTGCAAGCTCGGCCTCGATGTCATCGGTGGCGTAGGCGACGTGGTGGAGACCCTCGCCGCGGCGCTCGATGAACTTGCCGACGGGCGTATCCGCGGCCAGCGGCCGCAGCAGCTCGACGTGCCCGTCGCCGACGTCCAGCAGCACCGCTTCGACGCCCTGGGACTCGACCGTCTCGCGATGCACGAGCGGCATCTCGAGCGAGCCCTCGTAGAGGGCGATCGCCGCTTCGAGGTCTTTGACGGCAACGCCGACGTGGTCGATGCGCTTCACGGCGCCGGAGATTAGTGACTAGGACTCGGCGCCCGGCGGCGGCGGCGACTCAGAGGCGAAGGCCTCGGCCCGCGAGGAGGCCACGGGGAGAGACTTGCGCGGGCCCAGCGGCGGGCGCTTTGACGAGCGCTTGCCGCTCATGATCTCGCGGATCTCGATGTGCTCGATGACCTCGTTCTCGAGCAGCCGCTCGGCGATCTCGTCGAGCAGGTCGCGGTGGTCCGAGAGCAACTGGTGGGCGCCCCGGTAGCCCTCCTCGGCGACCGCCGTGACCTCCTCGTCGCGTGTCTGGCGCAGGCGCTCGGAGACGTTCCAGTCGTCGGCCGGCACCTGGTGGGAGCGAATCGTTGTTCCCATTCCGTACTCGTAGACCATCGCCCGAGCGATGTCGGTGACCTTGCGCAGGTCGTCAGAGGCGCCGGTGGTGACGCGGCCGAAGACGATCTGCTCGGCGACGCGGCCGGCCAAAAGCACCTTCATGTAGTCGATCAGCTCTTCACGTGACTTCAGGTAGCGATCCTCCTGGGGGAGGTTGAGCGTGTAGCCGAGCGCCTTACCGCGCGGGACTATCGAGACCTTCTGGACTTCGTCCACGGTCGGCAGCAGCTCGGAGACGAGAGCGTGCCCGGCCTCGTGCCAGGCGATCACCCGCTTCTCGCCGTCGGTGATCACCTTGCGGGACTGCAGACCTGCGACCACTCGCTCGAAAGCGTTGTCGAAGTCGGTCTGGGCGACGAACTCGCGCCCGGCACGGCCGGCCAGGATCGCGGCCTCGTTGCAGAGGTTGGCGAGGTCGGCGCCGGTCAGGCCCGAGGTGTGGCGGGCGACGCGATGCAGGTCGCAACCCTGCGCGAGCGGCTTGTCCTTGGAGTGGACCTCGAGGATCTGCCGGCGGCCGTTGAGGTCGGGGGGCGGAACGAAGACCTGGCGGTCGAAGCGGCCCGGCCGTAGCAGCGCGGGGTCGAGCTTCTCGATCAGGTTGGAGGCGGCCATCACGATCACGTCCTCGTCACTGTCGAAGCCGTCCATCTCGACGAGCAGCTGGTTGAGCGTCTGGTCTCGCTCGCCGGAGATGTCGGAGCCGCGCTTGGCGCCGACCGCGTCGAGCTCGTCGATGAAGATGATCGCCGGGGCGTTGTCTCGGGCCTGGTTGAAGAGGCGCCTGATGCGGGCGGCGCCGAGGCCGGCAAACATCTCGATGAAGGCCGAGGCCGACTGGCTGAAGAACTGTGCGCCGGATTCGTGTGCGACCGCCTTGGCGAGCAGCGTCTTGCCGGTTCCCGGCGGTCCGTGCAGCAGGATCCCCTTCGGGACCTTGGCGCCGAGGCGCTTGAAGTGCTTGGGCTTGGAGAGAAACTCGACGACCTCCTGCAGTTCCTCCTTGGTCGCTTCGACCCCGGCGACGTCGTCCCAGGTGACGGCGCTTTTGGACCGCGGCGTGATCTGCTGCGGCTTTGTCTTGGGCATCAGTTTCATCGTCCGCCAGATCAAGAAGACGAGTAGGCCCATGAAGAGCACGGGCACGTAGAGGGTGATGAAGTCCTCTATCTCAGGCGAGATTCCGAACACGGCCAAGTCCATACGAACAAGGTATCGGCCGCTTGGCCGTATAGCTGGAGCGCGGCTTGCGTGCAGGCGACTATGCCGCGCCGGATTCTGCGTCGAGGACGGCGCTTAAGGCGGCGGCCCCGACCTCCATCTGCTCCGCGCTCGGCTCCCGCGTGGCGAGGCTGCGCTGCAGCCCGAACCCCGGCGCCTGCAGCGCGCGAGCCAGGACCGAGTCGGGATGTCGCTCGCTCCAGACGAAAAGCTCGACGGCCAGCGAGACGCTGCCCAGGCCCGCCAGCGCGCGGGTGATTCGGCCGGGGTTCTCGAAGGCGCGCTCGATCACGAGCTGGCCCGCGACCGAGAAGAACAGCATCGGCCCGATCAGGTGCGAGCCGCAGCGGCCGTGCTCCTTGGGCACGTCGAAGGGGTCCAGCCCCGTCTCGTAGCCGCCGATCTGCTTGTGCTCGGCGCCGTGGTAGGCCGCGAGGTCGTGGTCGCGCAGTGCGATCAGGGCCGGCAGCAGGCCAAGCACCGAAGCGGCGACCTCGCGCAGCGCCGGGGGCAGCGAGGTCTTGCGGACGGCCGCCGTCAGTGACGTGGCGGCGATGCCGGCGGCGAGCACTCGGCCGTCTTCGAGCGGCAGCCTTGCTGCGCGCGCGCGGGTGCGAGCGATCGGAATGAACGCGAAACCCTCGGCCAGGCGAAGCGGCCCCCGCAGCAGCGGCAGCTTCGCGAGGCGTTGCGGCGCCCGAGGCTTGGATCCCGAGGCGACGACGATCTCACCGTTGCCGTCACGCGCTGCGATCGCCCACGAGGTCGGACCGTGGATCAGCAGGCCGTTGCGCAGGGCCATCCCGCCGAGGCGAAGGCGGTCCGGCTCGGTTTCGGCGGGGCCGGAACCGTTGGTCGTCGGTCCATGGCCGTTGGGCCCGCTCACGACAAGACCTCTTGGACGATGTCCGCGTAGAACTGGGCCGCCAGCTCGACATCGGAGACGAGGATGCGCTCGTCGGCGGCGTGAACCAGGGGCGCCGATTCCAGCATCGACATCCCCTTCTGGGGGCAGAAGCCGTAGACGGTCGTCTCGGCGCCGAAGGCCTTGCGCCACCAGTGGCTGTCGCTGAAGCCGGGCATCACGATCGGCGCTATGCCGGCTCCGGGGTCGTTGCGCGCGACCCAAGCCGCGATCGTGTCGGCGAGCGGGGTGTTTGAGGACGAAGCGTTGCCCTCGATCCGTTCGACGAACTCGACCTCGTAGGGCCGGCCGACGGGATCGAGCAGCTTCCCGATCTCCTCGCGAACCTCGGCCTCACCGACTCCGGGTGGGACCCTGGTGTCGATCAGCGCCTCGGCAAGCGACGGGATCACGTTGTCCTTGTCGGACGCCCTCACCCGGGTTGGGGTCATCGTCACTCGCAGCATCGGCTCGCCCAGATAGTCGGCGGCCAGCGGAGCCCGCTCGCTGAGCTCGGCCAGCGCGCCGTCGAGATCGACGTCCCCGCCGAGGTCCTTACCGAGCGCCGCCGCCAGAAAGGCGATGCCGGCGTCCGAGGCGGTCGGTGACGGCTGGTCCTCGAAGCGCTCGATCAGTGGAGCAAGGGCGAGCAGGGCGTTCTCCCCGAGCGCGGGAACCGACGCGTGTCCCGCGCGGCCACGGGCGCGCAGGTTGAAGCGAAATACGCCCTTCTCGCCGACGCAGAGCGTGTAGAGCCGCTTGCCCTCTACCTCGAACCAGCCACCACCGCCCTCGTTGATGACGAGATCGGCTCGCACCTTGTCGGGATGCTCTTCGCAGAGCCACTTGGCGCCGTAGACGGCGCCGGCCTCCTCGTCGGCCGTGATCACGACCAGGAGCTCACCCCGGGCCGGGCGCCACCCGTCCTTGGCGAGGTGGACGACGCCCGCGACCTCGGCGGCGACCTGATCCTTCATGTCCTGCGCTCCGCGTGCCCAGACCATTCCGTCGGCGATCTCAGCCGCGAACGGCGGGTGCGTCCACTCGGCCGGGTCCGCGGGAACGACGTCGGAATGACCGAGCAGGCAGAGTGTCGGCCCCTCGGCCTCCCCCTTCAGGCGGGCAAGCACGTTGGGCCGGCCGGGGGTGGCTTCCAGCAGCTCGCACTCCAAGCCCGCCGAGGCGAGGGTGTCGCGGAGCATCTCGGCCGCGGGAGCCTCGTTACCGGGCGGATTTGTGGTGTCGATTCGCAGTAGGTCCTGCAGCAGGGCCACCGCCTCGGTGCCGAGCGCGCTCAACTCGTGTTGCGTCGTCGATTCCTCTCCCATTGGCGGCAGGTTACGCGGTCATACTGGGGGCGCATGGCGAGCGAGAACGTCGAGTTGATCAACACCGGCCTCGAGCTCTTCGAGAGCGGCGGCCTCGAAGCGTTCCTGACGCTGGCCGATCCCGCGATCGAGGTCTTCGCGGGTCCCGAGATGGCCAACGCCGGCGAGTTCAGCGGCCACGAGGGTTTCACGACCTGGACTAACCAATGGTTCGATGCTTGGAGCGAGATTTCGTTTGTACCCCATGAGCCGATCGAGGTGACCGACACCCTGGTCGTCGCGCCGATGACGCAGAAGGCGACCGGCGCCGGCAGCGGAATCGAGGTGGAGATGGAGATGGCCTGGATGTTCGAGATCACCGAGGGCAGGCTGACCAGGATGCATCTCTACAGAACCACGGAGCAGGCGGTCTCGGCCGCGGAGCGACTGTCCAGCAGCGCCGGCTGAGTGCAGCGACTCTTCGACAGTGAGGACCGACCGGGGACGGAGCCATTGGCCGCCGGTGCCCCGCTGGCCGTGCGAATGCGACCGCGCACGCTTGATGAGCTCGTCGGCCAGGGGCATCTGCTCAAGCCCGGCTCTGCCCTGCGCACCGCCATCAACACGGGCGAGCCCCACAGCGCGATCCTCTACGGACCGCCCGGCACGGGCAAGACCACCCTGGCCCGAATCATCGCCACGGCGTCAAAGGGCGCCTTCGAGGAGGAGTCCGCAGTCAACGCGGGACGGGCCGAGGTTCGGGCCGTGATCGCGCGCGCCGGCGAGCGACGTCGCGGCAACGGCAGGCCGACGATCTTCTTTCTCGACGAGATCCACCGCTTCAACAAGGCTCAGCAGGACGCGCTGCTGCCGGCCGTCGAGGAGGGGCTCGTGACACTGGTTGGCGCAACCACGGAGAACCCCTACTTCGAAGTCAACTCTGCACTGCTCTCGCGCTCGCAGATCTATGAGCTGAAGCAGCTCGAGCCGGCGAACATCGAGGCGTTGCTGAGACGGGCGCTCGCCGACCCGCTGCGCGGAGTTTCCGATCCACCCGTGGTCCAGGACGAAGCGCTGGCGATGCTCGCCGAGCGCGCCGGCGGTGACGCTCGCACGGCGCTGACCGCGCTCGAACGGGCCGCGGAGGTCGCGAGGGCGGCAGGCTCGCCCGTCGACCTCGCCATCGCCGAGGACGCTCTCCAGCGCAAGGCGATCGTCTATGACAAGGGAGGAGACCGCCACTACGACTACATTTCAGCGTGGATCAAGGCCACCCGAGGGTCTGACGTCGATGCCTCCCTGTACTACTTGGCGGCGATGCTGGAGGCCGGTGAGGACCCCCGCTTCATCGTGCGCCGCATGGTCATCTTCGCGTCGGAGGACGTCGGTAACGCCGACCCGCAGGCGTTGCTGGTCGCCACGGCGGCGGGCCAGGCCGTCGATCGGGTCGGCCTCCCCGAGTGTCAGCTAAACCTCGCCCAGGCCTGCGTCTACCTGGCCTTGGCGCCGAAGTCGAACGCATCAATGAGAGGCCTGTCTGCAGCCAAGGGACTGATCCGGCGTCAGGGTGCCAAGCAGCCGCCTGCCCACCTGCAGGACGCCCACTATGCGGGCGCGGAGCAGCTCGGCCGGGGCACCGGATACGTCTACCCGCACGACCAGCCCGGAGGCGTCGCCGACCAGCCACTGGCACCGGAGGCGGTTCAAGGAGAACGTTTCTACGAGCCCACCGACCGCGGTTTCGAGGCCGAGCTGGGCCGCCGGCTCGAGGAGTTGCGGGCGCGGTTCACGAGGCGGCCCCCCGGCTGACGGAGGCTCCACTGCGACGGGGCCCGAAGACATCTGACGGCCGTCTGAAAGAATCGCCCCGTGGCCAGGCTCGAGTCCTACAACCCGGCGACGGGCGCTCTGATCGACAGCGTCGCGACGATCGAGCCGAAGGACGTCGAGGGGATCGCCGCCGAGGTCGCCGAGGTCCAGCCGTTCTGGGGTGAGCTCTCGCACGCTGATCGCGGGCGCTACATGCGCAAGGTCGCGAACGTGCTGCTCGACGATCTCGACGAAGTTGCGGCGCTGCTGACCGCCGAGCAGGGCAAGCCGATCGCAGAGAGTTACACGATGGAGGTGGTGCCCACGGTCGACGTCCTCCACTGGTGTGCCGAGAACGGCCCCGAGATTCTTGGCGAAGAGGCGATCCCGATGCGCCAGCCGATGTTCGCCAGCAAACAGGCGAAGTTCAGCTACGAGCCGCTTGGCGTGATCGGGGTGATCGCGCCCTGGAACTACCCCTGGTCGATCCCCTTCGGCGAGGTGGCGATGGCGTTGACGGCCGGCAACGGGGTAGTCCTCAAGCCGGCGAGCCTGACCCCGCTGCTCGGCGAAAAGATTCGCGAGATCTTCGAGAAGGCGGGTCTGCCGGAGGGGCTGGTCAGGGTGGTTCACGGCGGCGGCGCCGTCGGCGCCGAGCTCTGCGAGGCAGGCAATGTCGCCAAGGTGCTGTTCACCGGATCGGTCGAGGTCGGCCGCCGCGTCGGCGAGCGCTGCGCGGCCAACCTCAAGGGATCGGTGCTCGAACTCGGTGGCAAGGATGCGCAGATCGTCTGCGCCGACGCCGACCTCGACAACGCCAGCTCCGGGTGCGTTTGGGGAGGTTTCGCGAACGCCGGTCAGACCTGTTCGGGCATCGAGCGCACCTATGTCGTTCGCGAGGTCGCCGAGGCCTTCCTGCAGTCGGTCGTGGAGAAGACCGCAGCATTGCGGGTTGGCGATCCGGCCGACCCCGAGACGGAGATCGGCCCGATGGTTTCGACCGACCAGGCCGACCTGGTCGAAGAGCTGGTCGACGACGCAATCGCCAACGGCGCCGAGCGGCTCCTCGGCGGCGCGCGCAGCGTCGACGGCTTGCGCGGCCGCTTCATCGCCCCGACCTTGCTGACCGGGGTGAGTCCGGAGATGAGGATCATGCGCGAGGAGATCTTCGGACCGGTGGTCCCGATCACGGTCGTCGATTCCGAGGAGGAGGCTCTGGCCCTGGCCAACGACTCCGAGTTCGGCCTCGGCGCCTCGATCTGGACCCGCGATCGCCCCAAGGGGGAGCGAATGGCGCGCCGGGTCGAGTCGGGAATGGTCTGGATCAACGACCACAGCTACAGCCACGCCGCCGCGCAGTGCGCCTGGGGGGGCGTCAAGCACTCAGGGCTCGGGCGTTCGCACTCGAAGTTCGGCTTCTACGAGTGCGTCAACGTCAAGACCGTCACCTGGGAACCGGGTCTGACCCGCGACTTGTGGTGGCATCCCTACGACAAGACCCTCGTGGACGCGATCCGCTCCAGCGCCCAACTGCTCTACGGCCCCAGCGCCAAACGCCTGGAGGCCCTGAAGAACGGCGCGGCCCCCCTGCTCAAGGTCGGCGCCAGAACCCTGCGCCGCAAGTAGCCCCCACCGCCGAACGTCCCTGAGCACACCCCCTGGGAGGTCGATACGGACGTTCGGCGTGGTTAGGGGGTGACGCGGAGCGCCGGGGACCAGTCGCTTGCCTTGCGCTTGGTGTTTTCGGAGCGGACCTGGATCAGGATGCGGCGCTTAGCTGATGCCGAGGCGCCGGTGCCGTCGGCCGTGTTGAAGACCCCGGAGCGCCGGCGGGTGTCCTGCAGCCAGGTCCGCCAGGTGCCGCCTGCGACCTTGAAGCGAACGTCGTAGCGGCGCCCCGTCTGGCTCGCCTTGGTCGCCCAGCTGACGCGGAATCGGCCGGGGGCGGCCTCCTGGGCCTCGGGCCGGACGGCGATGCGGGCGTCCATCCCGAAATGGATCGAACAGAAGTAGCGGTAGCTGCCCGCGGAGGCGTTGACAGCGAACGTCCCCTGCGTGACCGCCTCACCCGAGTCGAACAGCTGGCCGTCGGAGACGACGTCGTGGAAGCCCTGTGATCCGCCGCCATCCGGACCCCAGACCCAGGTGAACTGGGCCCCGCCGAGATTGCGGACGACGCGTGTGGGCGCGAAGGTGTTCTTTCCCGCCGTCGGCTCGACGGTGATCGTCGCCTCGGCACTCGCCGCGGCCGGCGCTGCCAGCGCGGCGACGCTGACCGCCAGCACGAGCACGGTCCCTGCCGGTCTGCTGCTCTTTGCGCCCATCATCGTCGCGCAGGCGAGATTACAGAGAGGTCACCCTCTGAGCGCTAGATTCGCGAGATGGCTGCACTCGAGCTGCAGGGACTTTGCCGCGACTACGGAGAACGGCCGGTCCTGCGCGACCTCAGCCTCGAGCTCGAGGACGGCGAGTCGCTGGCTGTACTCGGCCCGAACGGCGCCGGGAAGTCGACGCTGTTGCGGATCCTGGCGACGCTGCTGCGCCCTGGACCGGGAAAGGTGGAGGTCCTCGGGTGCGAGCTGCCCCGCCAGGCTTGGAAGCTGCGGCCGAAGCTCGGCTACCTGGGCCATGCGCCGCTGCTCTACCGCGACCTGACCGTGACCGAGAACCTAGCTTTTCAGGGTCGCCTTCATGGGCTCCCGGATTCGGGACGTGAGCGCGCCGCCGAGTTGCTCGAAGCGGTCGGCATGGCAGCAAGGGCGGGCGAGCTGACCCACAACCTCTCGCGGGGAATGGCCCAGCGCGTCGCCGTCTGCCGGGCGCTGCTGCACGAGCCGGAGCTGCTGCTGCTCGACGAGCCGTTCGCCCACCTCGACCCTGAGGGAGCCGCACTGGTCGATCCACTGCTCGGGCCCGCACCCGGGCGTACGCGAGTCCTGGTCACGCACGACCCGAGCGCCGGAGTTGCCGATGCTGACGCGCTGCTCGGCCTCTCGCACCGAGGTGAAGCCGCTTTCGCCGGTCGCCCAGCCGACATCTCCGAGGCCGACCTCAGTTCCCTTTACGCCGGGGCGGTGGCGTGAACGCCTATACGGCCATCCTCGCCAAGGACCTGCGGGTCGAGCTGCGCACGCTGCAGTCGGTGCCGGGCATGGCCCTGTTCGCGATCACGACCTTCGTGCTCTTCCGCTTCGGGCTGGACCGCGAGAGCCTCGAGGGCTCGCTTGCCGCCGGGGTGTTGCTGGCGACCGTCCTCTTCGCGGCGATCCTGGCGATCAACCGCCTTTTCGTCGCCGAGCACGAGCAGGGCGGTTTCGATGCGATTCGCCTGGCGCCGATCGACGGCACCGCGTTGTTCGCCGCCAAGGCGTCGGCGATCTTCATCTATCTGGTCGCGCTGGAACTGGTGACCGTGCCCGTGTTCGCCGTCTTCTTCCTCGATGACGCCGCCGGCCTGCTGCCGCTGCTGCTGGTACTGGCGCTGACCGACCTCGGGATCGCCACCGTTGGCACCCTCGTTTCGGCGATCGCGATCAATTCCCGTGCCCGCGATCTGCTGACTCCGTTGGTCCTTTTGCCTCTACTCGTGCCCGTGATGATCGCCGCCGCGGGTGCCGCTGATCCCCTGTTGGCGGCCGGCGGGCCCGGATATGACCGTTTCGGCACCTGGCTGGCGGTGCTCGGCCTTTACGATGTGATCTTCGTGGCCGTGGGCTACGCGGTCTACGACTTCCTCCTGGAAGACTGATCAACCCTCCCCGCATATGAACAGCATCCTGAACCCCCGCAACCTCGCAATCGCCGCCGCGGCAACGATCGCCGTCGGCTTCTCGCTGGTCTTCTTCTTCGCGCCGCTGGATGCCGACCAGGGCTTCATCCAGAAGATCTTCTACCTGCACGTACCGCTCGCGACGGTGGCGCTGGTCGGCTTCATGATCGGCGCCATCCATGCAATCCGCCACCTGCGCACGGGTGACTCCGTCCACGACTACCGCTCCTACGTATCGATCCACATCTCGATCGTCTTCGGCCTCGCCGTCCTGATCACGGGCGCGATCTGGGCCAGGGCCTCGTGGGGGCACTGGTGGTCCTGGGACGAGCCGACGCTTGTCAGCTTCCTGATCGTCTTCCTGCTCTACGCCACCTATTACCCGCTTCGATACTCGATCGACGACCGTGACCGCCAGGCCCGCTACTCGTCCGTGTTCGCGATTGCCGCCGGGGCCTTCGTGCCGCTCAACTTTCTCGCCGTGCGGCTCGCCGAGAGCCTCGTGCACCCGCGTGTCTTCGCCACGGCCGAGGGCGGAATGCCCGGGAAGATGTGGCTGACGTTCCTCGTCTGCATGGCCGGCGCGGCGCTGCTCTGGACCTCGCTCGTCAGCTTCGAGTTGACGGCGAAGCGAGCTTCCGCGAGCCTCGCCAGGTTGCGGCGCACGCTGCTCGATTCCGCGCCCAAGCCGGCTGCGCCCCGGCCCGCGGCCCCCGTCACGCCGAGCCCGGAGGCGGGTGTCTGATGGAGGTTCTGCTCGCAGCGCCCGCCCTGCCACTCGACGAGGCCGGCAAGTACGTGGCCGGCGCCTACATCGTCTTCCTGGCCCTGGTTCTGATCTACGTCGCGATCATGGCGGCAAAGCTCTCGCGCATCGAGCGCCAGCTGTCGGAGCTCGCGGACCACGTCGATCCGAAGGACGGGAAATAGTGCGCGGCGTCCTCTGCTCCCGCAAGGCCGGCACTCAGAATCACTGGAGATCTGCTGGCCTTGCTCCCGCGTCCGGGTGCCGCTGATGAGCGAACTGCTCGGCCTCGGTATCTCGCACCGCACCGCACCGCTCGAGCTGCGCGAGCGGCTGGCCCTGACCGAGGGCCGGGCCAGCGGCATCCTCCGCGAGCTGGTCGACAGCCCCGATGTGGTCGAGGCGGCCGCGCTTTCCACGTGCAATCGCACCGAGATCTATCTCGTCGCGGCCGATCCGGTCAAGGCGGAGTCGCTGGCCCTCGGCCTGCTGGCCCGCGAGGCTGACCTTCGACCGACTGAGCTTCTCGGGCACCTCTACTCGGACCGCTCGGTTGAGGCCGCCGCGCACCTCTTCCGGGTCACCGCCGGACTCGACTCGATGATTTTGGGCGAGGCGGAGATCCAGGGCCAAGTCAAGCGCGCCTACGAGCTCGCACTCGTCGAGGGTGCCACCGGACCGGTCCTGAACCGTCTCTTTCGCGGAGCGCTGGCGGCCGGCAAGCGCGCTCGCTCCGAAACGGGCGTTTCCGAGCGTGGCCTCTCGATCTCGTCGGTCGCCGTCGAGCTCGCGCAGCGCACCCTCGGCGACCTGGCCAGCAAGCGAGTCCTGGTGATCGGCGCGGGTGAGACGGCGGAGCTGACGGCCCGCGCGCTTGCGGCACGCGGAGTCGAGACCGTGTTCATCGCCAACCGCCGCTACAACCGGGCGATCGGGCTGGCGCAGCGTTTCGGCGGTCGAGGCGGTGCGTTTCGAGGAGCTTCCCCGCCAGCTCGAGCACGCCGACATCGTCGTCTCCTCGACCAACTCGCCGCATCACATCATCGAGCGGGACGCCCTGGAAATGGTGATGTCTGACCGCGACCACCGTCCGCTTCTGCTCGTCGACCTCGCGGTGCCGCGCGACGTCGAGGCCGCCGCACGCGATATTCCCGGGGTCAGCATCCACGACATCGATGACGTTCAGGCGATCGCGCAGCGAAACGCCGCCGGCCGCGAGACTGAAGCCCGCCAGGCTGAGCAGATCGTCGGTTCCGAGGTCGTGCGCTTCGAGCGCTGGCTCGATTCGCTCGAGGTCGTGCCGACGATCGCGGAGCTGCGTCAGCGAGCCGACGAGATCGTCGCCCGGGTGCTCGAGGAAAACGAGGGTCGCTGGGAGTCGCTTTCGGAGGCCGACCTTGCTCGCCTGGAGACGATGGCCAGAGCGATCGCAAGCCGCGTCCTGCACGAGCCGACACTGAGAATCAAGCGCAGCGCCGGTGAGGATGACGCCTACCTGCGGGTCAGCGTGCTTCGCGAGCTCTTCGGGCTTGACTCGGCAACCGAGCCGATCCCGGCGGAGGGCGGCGAGGTCCGCCAGCTGCGGCGCCAGGAAAAGTAGTTGCGGCTCGGCACGCGAGGCAGCGCTCTGGCGCTCGCGCAGACGGGGCTGGTCGCCGAGGCGCTGGGCGATGAGGCGGAGATCATCGCGGTGCAAGCCGCCGATGCGGCTGCGCCGATAGGTGACAAGGGGCGGTTCGTGCGCGGGGTCGAGGGCGCGCTGCTGGCCGGTGAGGTGGACCTCGGCGTCCACTCGGCCAAGGACCTGCCCGCGGAACGCCCCGATGGGCTTGCGCTCGTCGGTGTGCCCGCCCGAGAGGACCCGAGCGACGCCTACATCGGCGCCGCGTCGTCGCTGGAGGAGATTCCGGAGGGCGCGCGGATCGGCACGTCGAGTCTGCGTCGAGCGATCGCAGCTGCTGGCGCTGCGGCCCGATCTGCAGATAGTCGGCCTGCGGGGCAACGTCGACACTCGTTTGCGAAAGCTCGAGGAGTCAGAGCTGGACGGGATCGTGCTGGCGACCGCGGGATTGGTTCGCCTGGGCAGGGAAGGGGAGATCGCCTTTCGCTTCGAACTCGACTCGCTGACTCCGGCTGCCGGTCAGGGGGCGCTCGCTATCGAGGCTCGGCGGGACGATCCCGCCGGTGCCGCGGCCGCGGCTGCGATCAGCGACGGCCCGGCCCTGATCGAGCTGACGGCCGAGCGCGCGGCGACGCTTGCCCTCGGGGCGAGCTGCGAGACGTCTGTCGGCGTCTGTGCGTGGCTGGCAGAGCAGCATCTGTTCATGCTCGGCTACGCCGGCGCGCCTGACGGCAGCAACTGGGTCCGCGACCGGGTCGGTGGCGACCCGGAGCAGCCGGCCGCGCTCGGCCAGGCGCTCGCCGAGCGGATGCTCGCTTCTGGGGCACGCGAGATTCTGGAGCGGCAGGCTTGAGCGCGGCCAGGGAAGGCGTGGTCTATCTGGTCGGCGCCGGTCCCGGGGACCGAGGCCTGATGACCGAGCGCTCGCTGGAGCTGATCGCGACGGCCGACGTGATCTTCCACGACCGCCTGATCCCGGCCGGAGCGCTCGACGGCGCCGACCCCGAGGCCGAGTTGGTCTACGTCGGCAAAGAGCCGGGCGCACCCGCGATGGAGCAGTCGCAGATCGAGTCGCTGATGGTCGAGCGGGCGCGCCGCGGCCACAGCGTCGTGCGCCTCAAGGGCGGCGACCCTTTCGTCTTCGGCCGAGGCGGCGAGGAGGCGGAGGCGCTGCGCGACGCCGGAGTGCGCTTTGAGGTCGTCCCGGGAGTGACCGCGGGCGTGGGGGCGTCGGCCTACGCGGGCATCCCGGTGACGCACCGCGACGACGCCTCAGCGGTCGCCTTCGTGACCGGCCACGAAGACCCGGCCAAGCCGGAGACGGCGATCAACTGGGAGGCGCTTGCCGCCTTCCCAGGCACCCTCGTCTTCTACATGGGCGTCAAGCGACTGCCCGAGATCGCCGAGCGCCTGGTCGCCTCCGGACGGGCCGCGACCGAGCCGGCGGCCGTCGTCGAGCGCGGAACCACGCCGGCACAGCGGGTCGTGGAGGCGCCTCTGGACGAGATCGCGGCGGCGGTAAAGCGCGCAGGCATATCTCCGCCGGCGCTGACGATCGTCGGGCCGGTGGCTGCCCGCCGCGAGCGGATCGCCTGGCTGCAGGAGCGACCCCTGCACGGCCTGCGGGTCGTAGTCACCCGCGCCCGCGCCCAGGCGAGCGAGCTCGCCTCGACCCTGGCGGACCTCGGCGCGGAGGTCATCGAGCTGCCGGCGATCCGAACCGAGTCGCTATGCGGGAGCGACGAGGTCGCGGCTGCGGTTGCCCGCATCCACGAGTACACGCTGATCTGCCTGACCAGCGCCAACGCCGTCCGCGAGCTCTGCACCGCGATGGTCGCCCAGGGCCGCGACGCGCGGGCGCTCGGCGGGGTGACTGTCGCTGCGATCGGTCCGGCAACGGCCGAGGCGCTCGGCGAGCTTGGGATCCTCCCCGACTTGATCGGGGAGCGCTCGGTGGGCGAAGGCCTGGTCGAAGCGCTCGGGGAGGTTGACGTGGAGGGTGCCCGTGTGCTCGTTGCTCGCGCAGCCAAGGCCCGCGACGTTCTGCCGGACGCGCTCCGGGCGCGCGGCGCCGAAGTCGATGTCGTGGCGCTCTACGAGACTGTCGCCGGGGAGCCGGATCCCAATTCCCTGACCGCAGCTCTCGAGGCCGACTACGTCACCTTTACCTCGTCTTCGACCGTCAAGAACTTCCTGGCCGCCAGTGGCGGCGCGATGCCCGAAAACGCCAGGATCGTCTCGATCGGCCCGATCACAAGCCAGGCCGTCCGCGACGCGGGCTTCGAGGTCGACGCCGAAGCAGATGAGCACGATGTCGAGGGCTTGGTCGAGGCGTTGCTGGCCGACGCCGCGCGGCCGGCGAAGTGACCGCCCTTCCGATCAGCTTCCTTTCCGATTACGGCTACCGCGACGAGTTCGCCGGCGTCTGCAGGGGCGTGATCGCGAAGATCTCTCGTGAGTCCCCGCTGATTGACGTCACCCACGGGATCGCGCCCGGCGACGTGCGCCACGGGGCGCTGGCGCTCGCCAACGCGATCGCGCACCTGCCGGCGGGAGTGCATCTGGCCGTCGTCGATCCCGGTGTCGGCACGACCCGTCGGCCGATCGCCGTGCGCACCGCACGGGGCGGCCGCCTGCTGGTCGGGCCCGACAACGGATTGCTCGCACCCTCGCTCGAACTGTGTGGAGGCGCCCTCGAAGCGGTGGATCTCAGCCGTTCCAAGTTCGCCGCTGCCGAGGTCTCCGCCACCTTCCACGGGCGAGACATATTTGCCCCGGTTGGCGCGCGGCTGGCGCTCGGCGTCTCGCTTGCGGAGGCCGGCGACCAGATCGACCCCGCGGTGCTGGCCACACTGGCACTCCCGAAGCCGATCATCGCCGACGATCATCTGGTCGCGCACGTCCTCTATCTCGACAGCTTCGGGAACGCCTCGCTCGACCTCTCGCCGGCGCAGCTGCGCGAGCCTCGGGGGAGAGACCTCGACCTTCGACCTGCGGCTTCGCGAGGAAGTCCTTCGTCTTCCGCTGGCCTCGACGTTCGCTGACGTTCCGGTCGGGAAGCCTCTGCTTTTCGAGGATGCGAGCGGCCGGCTGGCGCTGGCCGTCAACCGCGGCAATGCCCGCAGGCAGCTCGGCCTCGCGGTCGACCAGCAGCTTGTGCTGAGGCCCGCGTGAGCGTTTGCGCACAGACGATCCGCTTCGGCAGTCCTCGCCTGCATTTCCGGCTCACGGATTCCACCAACGAGCGCGCGCGTGAGCTGGCGCTGGCGGGTGCACCCGACGGGACACTCGTCACGGCCGCCCAGCAGGATGCGGGTCGTGGCAGGCGGGGACGCGTCTGGACGACGCCGCCGGGCAAGGCCCTGCTCTGTTCGCTGGTCATGAGGCCGCTCGGGCCCGAGCACGCATTGCTGCCCCTGGCCGCCCCGCTGGCGGTCTGCGAAGCCATCGAAGCCGTTTCCGGGCGCGGCTGCACGGTCAAGTGGCCGAACGACGTCTGGATCGAGGAGCGCAAGGTCGCGGGCATCCTGATCGAGGGCCGGCCGCCGGATTTCGCTGTGATCGGTGTCGGCGTCAACGTCGCGATCGGCGACGAGGAATTCCAGCCGGACCTGCGCTGGCCGGCGACCTCGATTGGGGGCGGGACGGAGGTGGAGCCGGTCTGCTCGGCGCTCTGCGAGCGGCTGTCGGCGTGGGTCGAAGCGCCGCCGGACCAGATAGTCGGCGAGTTTCAACTGCGCGATGCGCTTAAAGGACGGGAGGTCTGGTGGAGGAACGTTGCACCGAGGGAAGGTGACCCCGGCGGCGCCGAGAGCGCGGACGGTTCTGGGATCGCGAGCGGGATCGACGAGCGCGGCAACCTCGTTGCCCTCATGGCCTCCGGCGAGCGCCGGGCCTTGGGCGCCGGCGAGGTCCAGCTATCCCTCCCTCCCACGAACGATGGCGAATGAGCCCAACCCCCATGGACTAGATCGCCATCGTTCGGGATGGCTGGGCGCGAATCAGTTGCGTGCGCGCAGCAGGATCGCGATCACGATCAGGGCTACAACCGCGATGCGGGTCGTGTCGAGCGCGGGTATCCAGCGGGCCCGGCCGTCCTTGATCTCGTAGGCGCCGCTCGGCCACGCGACCAGGCCGAAGCCGAGGCCGGATCCCGGCGGCTTCTCGTCCGCGGCCCCGCTCTCTCCGCCACCACCGCCGCCGATCACGGTCGCGGCTGGGACGAGCGTCACGCCGTCGCGCTCGATCGGCTCGCCGAAAACACGGCCGACGCTCACGAGCCCGCGGAGTCGCTCACTCAGGCTCAGCGGAGTCGTCCTCGTCGTCATAGGGATCGGGGTAGTCGTCGGCGTCGCGATCGATGTCGTCGTTCGCCCCCGCGTCGTCCGAGCGTCTCTCGGCACCGGCTGCAACATCCTCAAATCCGTCGCCGTCGCCGTCGCCGTCGCCGTCGCTCCTCGGCGCCGTTTTCGTCCAGCAGTTCCTCGCTCTCGTCGACCCCATTCTTGGCCGCCGCCTGCTTGTTCTGGCCCTTGGGCCTGCCGCTCTGGCGGTTCGCGCCACCACCGCCACCACCGCCACCACCGCCACCGCCACCACGCTTGCGCCGACGGCGGCGCTTCGAGCTGCCACCCTTGGGGAAGTTGCGCAGCAGCTCTCGGGCAACCGAGGACGGCTTGCGGGCGGTGCGCATGCGGGCGCCCCGCAGCACCTCCTCGGCCTCGGGTGTGTGCGCGACCGACGCCGCCAGCAGCGAGACGGCGAGACGGCGGTCCTGCTGGTGAGCCGCATGCACGATCCGGCGGGCGTTGCGGCCGTGGGCGCGACCGGACGAGTTGACGAACAACCCGAGCAGGCGCTTCGTCTCGGGCCAGCGCTGGACGGCGTACTCCTCGTGCAGGTCCCGGGTGTAGGAGGCCAGCCGCCAAACCCACGCCTGCGCCTGGTCGCGGCGGCCGATGCGGCGCTCAGAGAGCGCTTGCAGTAGGAGCTTGACGCCCGCCCTGCGCTCGTCGCGCGGCCAGCCGCCGACCACGTCGCAGGCATCGTCGAACGCCTCGGGATCGCCCAGCACGGCGATCTCAGACAGCGCCTTCAACCGCAGCTGGTGGTTGCGGTTGCGCTGCAGGCAGGTCAGCAGATAGCGCCGGCGCAGCTCCTTGGAGATGTCGTGCTGGAGCATCGCCTTGGCGCGGCGCCAGCCCTGCGGGTTAACGCGGGCGCCCGCCAAGGCGGCCCAGACGTGCTGCTCTGCGTAGTCGAGGTTCTCCACCGCCGTTCGCCAGAGCTCCCGCTCGAGCACCGCCACGCGGCGCTCGGGATCGCCCGAAACAGGCACCACCCGGCGCTCGACACGCACCCGGCGGCCGCGGCCGCGGCGCACCGGACCGACGACGATCGCGCCGCCGCGGTAAACATCGCGGTCGAGCAGGCTGTGCAGCGTCACGATCGTCTCGTCGTGGGTTGTCGCCGGGTGGACGAAGTCGATCACGATCCCCGACTCCTTGCCGGGATTGCGGCGGGTGACGCGGCCGACGCGCTGCTGGTAGACGCGTCGCGAGGCGGTCGGGGCGAGGTGCATGCAGATCGTCGCCCGCGGCGAGTTCCAGCCCTCGGCGAGCAGCATTGCGTTGCAGAGCACGTCGACCTCGCCACGCTCGAAGGCGGCCAAAATCTCGGTCAGCTTGCGCTTCGGTGTCTCCCCGGAGACCGCCTGGGCGTTGATGCCGGCGTCCTGGAAAGCCTTGGCGACGTTATTTGAGTGCTTGACCCCGGCGCAATAGAGGACTCCGGCAATCTTGCGAAAGCGCGACTTGTAGAGGTCGGCGATGGCCATGTTGAACGGGGCCTGGTCGAGCAGCTTGGCGAGCTCTTCCTGGTCGAAGTCCTGGTCGACCTCTCCACGGCGCAGTGGCACCTTGGCGATCGTGCGAACGCCCGGGCCTGGAGGGATGCGAATGCAGCGAAGCGGAGAGATGACGCCGCGCCGCGCAGCCTGCGCGAGGTCGAAGCGCGAAGTCTGGGTCGGGAAGAGGTCGGCGACGTGGCGGGCGATCAGCGCGCCGGTCGCGGTCATGCCGATGAAGACGGGCGATTGCCAAGAGCGGATGCAACCGCTGGTCTTCTCGCCGAGCGCGGTGTGCGCCTCGTCGCAGATCACTATCGAGTACGCGTCGGAGACCTTGCCGGCGTTGCGCACGAACCACTGGTAGGTCTCGACGGTCACCGGGCCGTCGGCGCGGTCCTTGTCGCCGAGCAGCGGCGGCGAGAGGCGGTCGGCGTAGCCGCGGTCGGAGATCTCGCCGATGAACTGGTCGACGAGGTTGCGTCTGTGGGTCAGGATCAGCACGCCGCCGGTACGCGATGCCTCGATGAAGCCGACGGCAGCGACCGTCTTGCCGGCACCCGTGGCGTGCTCGAACCAGAACCGCCGATCAGCACCGGGATCGTCGGGGGCCTCGCTGACGACATCCTCCTCGTCTTCTGCGGCGGCCTCTTCCTCCCAGTCCTGCGGCTCCTCGTCGGGATCCAGGGGCTCGTCGTCGACGGGCCCCGCGTCCTCGTCGCCGTCCACGTCGTCGTTCTCGATGCTGTTAGGGGCCTCGTCTGCCTCTTCCTCAGCCTGCTCTTCGGCCGCCGGGCTGATCACCGCCCGGCCGTTGCCGTTGGACAGGGAGTGGCCGTTCGAGCCCTCGATCTCGGCGGTCAGGGCGGCGAGCGTTCCGGACAGCGCGTCCACCTGATGCGCGGAGAGCTCGGCCCCGTCGAGCAACTTCGGCTCCTCCTCCTCGAGCACCCGCTCGAGCCCAAGTACCAGCGAGAACCGGCTCCGCCATTCCATCGATGGCTCTTCGCGGTCGGCCTCAATTTCGCGCAGCGCGGCCTCGACTGCCTTATGGCGGGCGGTACCGGGTTGAATGTCGGCGATCGTCTCGTTTTCGAGCAGGATCGGCTCGCGAGTGAACTTGCGAGCACTCTCGAGCGCGGCATCCGTAATGGTGCCGTTGCCAGAAGGCTTGTTTGCCGCACGTGTGCCGGCTTCAGTCGTATTAGCCATGCGAGGCTCTATTCACCTCAGGCGCCCCCGCGATGCAAGAGCGCAGCGGGTGGCGCAGTAATCTCGTGGAGAGTCGCCGGGCCCGGTTAATGAAACCTCCCCGCGGCCAGCGTCCTCCGCAGTCCAATAAGAGAACCGCTACGTATTAAAGCACCATGGACTTCCGTTTGAACGCACCAACTATGCAAACCGCGGTCGCAGGCCTCATGGCGGTGGCGCTTGCGATGGGCGTGTCCGCCTGCGGATCCGGCGACCAAACCCCCACAGCGACCGACCCCGAAGCCACGACTGCGGAGTTCGAGCGCAGGCTCGCCGACGCCCCCGCGCCACTGGCCGCGCTCTACAAGGAGGGCAACGAGCTGCTCGAGGGCGGAGAGCCGGCCTTTCAGCAGCGAATCGAAGCCCTCCGCGGCTATCCGATCGTCGTCAACAAATGGGCCTCGTGGTGCGGTCCCTGCCGCGCCGAGTTCCCCTTCTTCCAGAACCAGGCTGTGGAGCGCGGGAACGAGATCGCCTTCCTCGGGGTCGACGCCCAGGACAACGACGACGCCGCGCTGACATTCCTCGAGGAGTTCCCGCTGCCCTACCCGAGCTACACCGACCCCGACCTCGATATCTCCGACGCCCTGGGTGCCGAGGTCGAATTCCCCTCGACGATCTTCTTCAACTCGGAGGGCGAGCAGGTCTACGTAGCGAGGGGCGGCTATGCGGACGAAGCCGCCCTGGCAGCCGACATCGACCGTTACGCGGATAATTGAACGCAATGAGACACAAGAAGCGCCTCGGACTCTGGCTGGGCCTGCTGGCCCTAGGTGCTGTCGTTCTCGTGACCAGCGCGGTGGCTTCGGGCCAGTCCACTTCCAACACCGCCTACTCCATCGAGCTCAGCGGCACCGTTGACCCTGCCACCGAAGGCTTCCTGGTCTCCGAACTCGACGATGCGGCCGACAACAACGCGGTTCTGGCGATCATCACCATCGACACCCCCGGCGGCCTCGCCGAGTCAGCGGACGAGATGGTCGCGGCGATCGAATCCGCGCCGATGCCGGTCGTCGCATTCGTGACCCCTGACGGCGCCCGCGCCGAAGGCGCCGGCGTCTCGGTCCTCGAGGCCGCCGATGTTGCCGCGATCGCACCCGGTGCGACCCTGGTGACCGATGACGGAGAGCTGAGTGCCGAACAGGCCTTGGACGCCGGTCTTGTCGATTTGGTCGCTGCCGGTTCGAACGCGACTGAGCTGATCGAGCAAAACGGCTTCGCGGTCCCCGGAATCGAGGGGCAGGAGCTCCAAACCGAAGAGCTCGTCATCTCCCAGCACGAGATGGGCCTGCTCGACCAGCTCCTGCAGATCATCATCAACCCCAATGTCGCCTACCTGCTGCTGCTCGTCGGGCTCGCCGGAGTCGGCATCGAGTTGCTCACGCCGGGCCTGTTCGTGCCCGGCTCCCTCGGGGTGCTCTCGCTTTTGCTCGGCATCTACGGCGCGGCGCAGCTGCCCGTGACGGTGATCGGCGTCGTCCTGCTGCTCGTCGGCGTCGGTCTCGTGATTGCCGAGGCCTACTTACCGACCGGGGGCATTCTTGGGATCGGCGGTATCGCCGCGCTGATCGCCGCGGGCCTGACGCTGTTCGACACCGGTAGCGACGCGCTCGAGGTGGAGGTGCCGATCGTCGTCACCGTTGCGGTCGTCATCGGCGGCTTTGGGCTCTTCGTGGGCGACCGCGTTCTCAAGGCCCAGCGCCAGAAGCGGGTGCGGACCGGCTGGGAGGAGCTGCCGGGCAGCGATGCCGAGGTCAGGGTTGCGCTCAACCCGATCGGGCAGATCTTCGTCGAGGGCGCGCTCTGGCGGGCACGCTCGATCACCGAGGGAGAGCAGATCCCCGTCGGCGAGCGCGTGAGAGTCCGTGAGGTGGACGGCCTCACTCTGATCGTCGAGCGCGTAGAGTCCGTTTCCGATCAATCGTCCCCCCCGACTGAAGGAGCCTGACCCTTGGGTGTACTGATCGCGGTCATCGCCGTTGTCTTCCTGTTCTTCCTGATCGTGATCGCCGCTGCGATCCGGATCCTGCGCGAGTACGAGCGCGGTGTCGTCTTCCGCTTGGGCCGCCTGATCGGCCAGAAGGGGCCCGGTCTGATCCTGCTGATCCCGTTCGTCGATCAGATGGTCCGCGTCGACCAGCGCACGATCACCCTCAACGTCCCGCCGCAGGAGGTGATCACGCGCGACAACGTCACGGCGCGCGTCAATGCGGTCGCCTACTTCCGTGTCATCGATCCCTCCAAGGCCGTGACTGATGTGGAGAACTTCCTGCTGGCGACCTCGCAGATCGCTCAGACCACCCTGCGCTCCGTGCTCGGCAAGGCCGAGCTCGACTCGCTGCTTGCCGAGCGCGAGCGCCTCAACGCCGAGCTTCAGCAGATCATCGACGAGCAGACCGAGCCCTGGGGGGTCAAGGTCACGACGGTCGAGGTCAAGGACGTTGAGATCCCCGCCGAGATGCAGCGGGCGATCGCACGCCAGGCCGAGGCCGAGCGTGAGCGGCGCGCCAAGATCATCGCCGCCGACGGTGAGTTCCAGGCTTCCGAGAAGCTCAGCCAGGCGGGCGAGGTGATCTCCAAGAACCCGACCACGCTGCAGCTGCGCTACCTGCAGACGCTGCTCGAGATGGGCTCGACCAACAGCACGATCATCTTCCCGCTGCCGATTGACCTGATGGAGGCCTTCGTGCGCCCGGGTGGGTTGCTGGGCGGCGGCGGGAGCACCGGGGAGTCCCCCGGCAAGGGTGGCTGAACCCGAGGTCAGGATCGACCAGCTCACCGGCCTGCGCACGATCCTGGCGCCGGCTCGAGCCGACCGTCCTCACTCGTTCACGGTTTCGCCGCCGGAGCCGAAGCCGGATGCCAGGGCCAACTGTCCCTTCTGTGAGGGCAGTGAGGGGGAAACCCCGCTCGAGGTCTGGGCGGACCGCGACGGCGGCGAGGCGAACACCCCGGGGTGGCGCTCGCGGGCGGTGCCGAACCTCTATCCGGCGCTCGCCCCCCCGGATGCGCCGGTCTCCGGCGGCCGGCCGGCGGAGACCGGGCTGGCAGCTTCAGTTGATCCGCTGAGAGGCTCAACCCGGGCCGCCGAGACGGATCTGTTCGCAAGCGTTCCCGCGACCGGAGCACATGAGGTGATCGTCAACGGGCCCGAGCACCTGACCCGAGTCGGCCAGCTCTCAGACGAACTGCTCGGCGCATCGGTGGCCGGCTGGCGCGAGCGGATGCGGGCGCATGCCGAGGCCGCCTACCGCCAGCTGATCGTCAACGAGGGCCCTGAAGCCGGGGCTTCGCGCGAGCACACCCACGCCCAGCTCTACGCGCTCGACTTCGTGCCCGCCCAGGTCGCCCGCGAGCGTGAGCGCTTCACGGCCTATCACCAGCGCACGATGGGCGGCCATCTACTGCAGGACATCGCCACCGAGGAGGTTCGGCGCCGCGATCGGCTCGTCGCAATAGACGACGAAGCGATGCTGATTTGCCCGTGGGCCTCGCGCGGGCCCTTCGAGCTTCGCCTGCTGCCGCGGCTACCGGCGCCTTCATTCGAGGACGACGGCTCGGTCGGCACCGGCATGCTGCGCGTCGCACTGCGCGGGCTCGAGGTGGCGCTCGGCGCACCGCCACAGCTGAACCTCTGGGTGCGCACCGCCCCGGCGGGCGCCGAGGACTTCCACTGGCACCTCGACATCCTGCCGCGACTGACGATCAAGGCGGGCTTCGAGCTCTCGACGGGAGTCGACATCAACGTCTACCCGCCCGAGCGCGCGGCCGCGGACCTGCGCGAGGCGCTGGGCTAGAAGCTGACACTCAGGGCGCTTCCGGTCTCCAGCGCCCGGTAGCGACCGGCCCATTCCTCCGCGGCGGCGCGGAGCTCAGCGAACCGAGCCGCGTCGAGCCCGGGCGGGACCGGAACCGAGGCCTGCTCACACCACCGCTTCGTCCACTCGAGGCAACCCTCGTCGTCGAGGCGAGGCTCCAGCCGCATCCCCATCTGGATCGCGCCGACGACCGCCTCGGCCTGGGCCAGCTCCGTCGCGTCCCCGATCGACGGGCCGCCGTCCTTGGCGACGCCGTGTGCGTGCGAGTTGACGAAGCCGAAGTCGGCGCCACCCGCGACCAGCCCCCAAAACCCGCGCTCCAGCGGCAGCCGCGATTCAACGACCCAGTGCAGGAGGTCATGGGGTGGGCCGCCTGCGCCCCAGCGCCAGGCGCTCTCGCTGCCGTCGTCGCGCTTGACGTGAATCCGGTCATGGCTGTCGCCCGTTTTTACGAATGCGATCTCCATGGTCAGTAGGGTGCCAGCCTCGTGCCGCCCACTCGCTTCCCATTTCCGCGCTTCATCGCCGACTCCGCGCAGGAGAAGGCGCCCTATGGCCATTGGGAGGAGCGGTTGATCGCGGAGTTCTCGGCTGCCTGCGAGCCGCTGGCCGCCGAGGCCGGTGCTCCGTTTGATCCCGAGGAGGTGCGCTGGTTTCCCGAGCGCGGCTGGGGCGGGCGCGTCTACCTGCCGGTCAGCTCTCACACCGAGACCGCGGAGGGCGATCCGATTGAGTACTTCGGCTACGTCTCCTTCGTCCGCCCGGCCGACGGCGAGCCCGAGGACCTGACCGCCAAGGCTGACTTCACGGACGTCAGCGCCGAAGACAACCCCGACTGGAAGATTGACCTCAACGACGAAGTCATCGGCCACTGGAAGGGCGACGCCGGCCGCGGCGGCGACGTCACGCTCGTCTGGGGGCTGCCGCTCGTTCGCGGAGCGGTCGCCGCCTCGACCGAGGTCAACGGCGAGGGGACCGACCAGATGGCGATCGTTGAGGGCCGCTTCACCCTGGTCTCCGTCGACGCGGTGAAGGGCTTCGGCGACGAGTTCTACGTCGAGGTCAAGCTCTGGGACCGGAAGCTGCGCGAGATCGCCGGCGAGAGCCTCTACGAGGACGACGACGAGCCGGAGCCTGAGGGGGAAGAGGACGAGGAGCCCGAGGCTTCGTCCAGCTAGGGCGGCCCTGTGGTCGGCTTGGGTGTGTAGCGCCTGAGACGCCGGCGCGACTCAACCTTCATGGACCAATCCGCCATCAAGCGCCTGGCTGCCTTCGTCGCGACGCTTTCATGGCTGGCCGTTACCTCGGTTCCGAGTGCGGCAACCGCCGCGGGTGACTATCCGCCCCACCGCGCCGGGGTGAAGATCTCGCTCGACGGGTCGTTCTGCACCAGCGGCTTCGGCGTCGCCGATCCGGTCAGCGGTGCGACCTACGCGCTGACGGCCGGCCACTGCGGCGCCCACGGAACGGTGCGCATGTCCGGCGAGCGCGTCGGGTCGCTGCTCGGCAGCTCCTTCCTCTGCTGTGACCGGACCGGCGCGGACTCGGCGCTGTACGAAGTTCCGGTCGAAGAGCAGTCGGCGACGATCGCCAACGTGCTGACGACGGACGGCTCGCTGCGCGGCCTGCTGATCGGAGGTCTCGACGACTCGCTGCTGAGCTCGACGATCCCCGTTGTCGGCTACCACGCGAACTCGTCGATCCACGACGGCATGAAGGTCTGCTCGGCCGGCGCCTTCGGCGGCCTCAACTGCGGGCGCGTTTACCGCGAGGACTACAGCTATCGCTTCGGCGGCGGCCGCATTCTGACCGGCTTGGTCTGCGCACGCTTCGCCGTGCGCAGCGGTGACAGCGGCGGTCCCATCTTCAGCCTCAGCCACGGAAGGGCCAGGGCCGTCGGCATCGTCTCGATCGGCGGCGGCTTCGACACCTGCTTCACGACCATCGACGACGCGCTGGGCTACTGGGACATGGGCTTGCTCGTGTCCGACGGCGACGGGTTCCGGATCGCCTCGCGCGACGATGCCGAGACCGAGGCTCCAGAGCGCAGCCTGCGCAGCAACCTCTCGCCACTCCAAGACCGGCTGCGTCATCTCTTCGGGCTCTAGCGGGTCCGCCTCGGCCTTTAACCTTCAGGCCATCCACACCACGATCAGCAACGAGGAAAAGCAGCAGGTGCGCATCAGGGTCGCGGCCTGACCGCGCTGCTCGAAGTTGTCGACCGCGGCACGCGGCTGGGGTTTGCGTTCGACGATCTGATGGGCTACCACGGCCCCGGGTCTCCGGGAGGCGTCGCGATCGCCTTCAAGGCGCTCGAGCTCGGGCTGCCGCTGATCGGTGGCGGCGAGGCGCCGGAGCGCAGGGAGATCGCCGTCCGCACGGCATTTGACGGCCCCGGGGCGCGCGATGGTTTCGAGCTCGTCACGCGAGCCGTCACCGAGGGGCGCTACGCCGTCGATCCGGGGCTCGCTCGCTCGCGCCGGGGTCCGCTGCTGGCGCGGTTCGTATTCACGCTCGTCCTCCGAGATATAGCCGCGACTCTGCTGCTCAATGACGGCTACATCACCCAGGAGTTCAGCGACCTCGCCGGCGCATCTGGGCGCAGTGCCGAGCAGGAAGCGCGGTTGGAAACCCTCAAGCGGGAGCTCGCCGCGCGCGTGATCGCGGCCCCGGCGGCTGCCGTGTTCGATGTTGAGGTCGAGCGCCTCGAAGGCTGAGGCCAGCTCAGGTCACTTCGTGAACGAAAGGAAGGTGCGCCACGACTTCTTGTGCTCGCCGTTGACCTTGTTGAGGCCGGCGTAAGGACAGTTCGTGCACGAGCTCTGCTTCGCCGGGGCGTCTCGCAGCGAGAACCAGTCGACCGTGTAGAGCTTGTACCTGCCCTTGGAAGCGCTCAGCTTCTCGAATGCCTCCTGGAGCGTATTCGCCTGGCCCTCCGGTCCCTTGGCGAGCAGACTGCCGTCGGGCCTGTTGGATGACCAGCCCAGCTCGGTGATCGCGAGTTTCGTCTTGCCGCCGTCCCTGGCCTCCTTCATGACATCGGTTAGCTGCTCGATCTGGTTGACCATGTCGTTGACATCGCGCGCGTAGGGGTGCAGCGCCATGTAGTCGAACGCCTCCCTGGCCCCCTCCAGGCCGTAGAGCCTCCTGGCGAACTCGACCGCCGGGATACGGCCCTTGATCGAACCCTTGTCGGTGCTGGAGAAAAGACCCCCGACCATGATCTTCGCCTTGCCGTCGATCTTGCGGATCTGGCTGCGGGCTGCCTTCAACAGCTTCAGGTACTCGGCCGGGTTCGGATTCTCGAAGTAAGTCGGCGATCCCGGCTCGTTCCAGATCTGCCAGATCCTGACCGGCTTCGGGCTCGCGCCGGGGAAGAGTTGCTGGAAGGGGCCCTGCCAGAAAACGCCGCCGGGGCCGTAGCGCTTGACCGCGCTGGCAATGAACGTCTTCCACTTCTTCGCGGCGTCGCCATCGAGTGGCGCCCTGTTGGACTTGCCGTACAGGACCGGCAGCGGGATCGCTCCGGCCTTGGCCGTCGCGCCGATCTCCTGATCGGACTGGTGCCAGGTGCACGAGCTGCCGGCACCGGTGTATGGCTGGCAGGGGTCAGAGCCGCTTTCGATGATGCTCTCGGCGAGCACCATCCGCACCGTGAACGGGTTCGCCTGGACCAGCGCCGCGCCGTCGATCGAGTTGTCGAACCCCTGGAGCACCAGCCCGAAGAGCTTCGCGCCCTTATTCGCAACGGGCGCTTCCCCGGAATCCTCGCTGGACTCCGAGCACGCGACCACGGCGAAACAGAGAGTCGTCGTCAGCGCTCCCAATGCGCGCAGTTGGAGGACCCGCATCTGCACCTGAGGCGAACGTACCGTTCTCGGGATTAGCCAGTCTTCGTAGATGCGGTTGGATACTGCTCAATTAGGCCGGGTTTGGGCACTGGAATTGCGCCGGTGCCCAAACGGGCGTCCGCTGTGGGCGTCCCCACGCGAGATACTGCGGGCGATGTCGCAGGAGAACCTGGAGGTCGTGCGCTCGATCTACGCACGCTGGGAGAAGGGAGACTTCTCGACAGCGGATTGGGCCGACCCCGATATCGAGTTCATCAATCCTGAAGGAAGGCATGAACACGGCACCGCCGGCATGGCGAGCCGCTGGCGGAGTGGCTTGGGACTGTTGACGGCTTCGCTGTGCTGCCAGAGAAGTTCCCGCCGGCCTGAGCGAGTAGGGAGATACTGCGCGGGCGATGTCACAGGAGAACGTGGAGGTGGTGCGGGCGGGGTTCGAGGCGCTCAGTCGTGGCGACCTCGACGCCATGCTCGAGTCGTATGACCCTGAGGTGGAGTTCGTGACGCTACTGCTCGGCAATCACCACGGCAAGGAGGCCCTGCGTGGGCTGTACGAGGAGAACCGCAAGTCCGTGATCGGCTACACACTCGAACCCGAAGAGTTGATAGACGCGGGCAACAGCGTGATCGCAGTGACTCGTATGGGTGGAGCCGGGCGGGTGAGCGAAATCGGCCTGGGGGACCGATTCGCTTTTCTTTTCACGATCAAGGACGGACTCGTCGTCCGACAACAGACGTTTCGCAACAAGGCCGAGGCCCTCGAGGCCGCTGGGCTGAGCGAGTAGCGATGTCGCAGGAGAACGTGGAGATCGTGCGGCAGATGTGGGAGGCCTTTTTGGCTGCGGACTTCCAGACCGCCATGACTGCTTATGACGAGGACGTTGTGTGGGACGGGACCAACCTTCCCAACGGGCGGATTGGCCGGGGGCACGAGGCAATCTTTGACCACGTGCTGCGCTGGAATGAGGCCTGGAACGACTGTACCGTCGACATCGAAAGCATCATCGAGGCGGGCGACGATCAAGTCATCGTGTTCATGCGCGACTAGGGAAGGAGCGACAGCGGACTGACGATGGATGAGCGTCACGCCGAGCTGTACACGCTCGCTGGCACATACCACGGCCCCGAGGGATTTCTGCAAGTGACCCTCGACTGGGCTGAGAGCTTCGACGAGCTGGTAATGACCGCCGAGGAGTTCTTCGACGCCGGTGACCACGTCGTAGTCCGCTCCCTCCATCAGTCTCGCGGCGCCCAGAGCGGTGAACCGGTGGAAACCGAGGTCTGGTACGTCTTCACCGTCCTGGGAGGAGAGTTGGTGCGAGCCACCATCTTCAATAACAGGAAGGAAGCCCTTGGCCTCGTCGGGCTGAGCGAGTAGGCAATGTCCCAGGAGAACGTGGAGGTTTGCCGGGCCGTCGTCGAGGCATTCGCGCGTGAGGACACGCTGGCGCTGCTCGAGCGGTTCGACCCGAGCGTTGTCTTCACTCCGCTTCCGGATGCACCGGACCTCCAGTCCTTCCACGGGCACGAGGGTCTGATGCAAGGCATAGCCCAGACGACAGAGATTTGGGACGACTTCTCGATCGAGCTCCGCGAGATGCGCGACTTTGACGACCACGTTCTCGCTTCGCTGCGGTGGTGGGGACGTGGACCGAGCAGCGGGATACAGATGGAAGTCGACATCTGCGCCCTCGCCGCCTTCCGTAACGGCAAGATCGTCCGCTGGCAGTTTTTCGAGTCTGAGCAGCAGGCCCTCGAAGCCGCCGGGCTGAGCGAGTAGGCGATGTCGCAGTTGCGCCCATTGGTCGGGCTGGTCGACACGCCGAGCGGGAGAGCGCAGAATCCGCGCGCTAGAGCCGTAATCTCCACCCAGGCCCCGATAGCTCAGATGGATAGAGCGACTCCCTCCTAAGGAGTAGGCCCCAGGTTCGAATCCTGGTCGGGGCGTTCCTAAGTTCGCAAGGCGCGGCTTCCACGGAGCGCGGAGGTGCGGCCGCTCGCGCCGGCAACAGTCGAAGCGCTGCCGGATCGGGCTCACACGCGGGTGATTGTTCGAGCGAGGACTCATGGCAGCAACTACGGCCGCGGGAGCGGCTGCCACGCAGGATCGGTTTCGCTGGCCAGCCCGGAACTACCGCTCTGAAGTTTGGGATCCGAACCATCCGCGCCCATCGTGTAGATGCCGGCGCCACCTTCGCCCGACGAGCCCACAAACACGATCTCGTCTCCGTCAGGAGCGAAGCTCGGATCTGCCCCGTAGAGGGCACCTGGAGTCAAGTTCACCTCAGAGGATCCGTCGACGCCTATCACCCAGACGTCCTGCTCCACGCTGACGACGCCGGATTGCACCACTCCGCTGGTCCGCGAGAAGGTGATCAGCTTGCCATCGGGTGAGTAGTCAGGGCTGAACTCCGGTGTATCCGGCGCTGCCGCGGCCGTCAATGGACGTGCATTGCCGCCGTTGGCATTCATGATCCAGAGATTTCGGACACCAGACGCCTCTGGCCGGGAAAAGACAATCCGCTTTCCGTCAGGGGAGAACTTGGGCTCGGCCCCATCGCTACGAGTCGGGTAGTAGCCCGTGAGTGGTCGTTGGCGCGAACCGTCTTGATCCATAACGAAGATCCGACTTTTCCTGCCGGGTCCGATGGCTCGTTCAAAGACGATCCGCTGACCGTCTGGAGACATGCTGGGGTTCGTGTCACGCACGACCGTCCGGTAACGCTCCATGTCCGTGATCCGACGCTTAGCGCCGCCGTGCTGGCCCATCCGGTAGATCGACTCGCAGGGGCGCCCACCGCACCGTCCGAGCCGCGTGAAGATGATCGTCTCGCCGTCGGCGGAGAAGCTTGCATCGCTGGCGGGCCGTTGCGAGGTCAACTGCAACGGCGTACGGCTCCCAGAGCGCAGCGAATAGATGTCGGTGCCAACCGGGTGTATCGAACCTCCATTGGCCAAGCCGGTGAAGATGATTCGGCCGTTCTTCCCAGGGAATGACCCGCTTGCCGCTGGCGCGAAGACCAGAGTCAAAATGACGGATGCCGCGATCACGCAGCCCCGTCGTCGCATTGCGCAGGTAGACATGGTTCAGTAACCAGTCCGCCGATGGGATGTTGCGGAGCCGCTGCTGGGGGTGCTCCGGTCGGATGTGCTGCTTCCGCTGAGGAGAGCGGGCCCCGCTCTTTGGACGCTGTGCCTGGTGGGCAATGCGAGTCATTGTGGGATGAAATATCGGCCCCGGTCTCCGGTCCTTATTATGCCAGCACGGTGCAGGCTAAAATATGGCTCCGGACGCGGCGGCCGTATTACGCACGCCTTTAGCGAGCAACTATGACTTTCGAAACGACACGGGCTGGGACATTCGTCACGCAGACGGAAGGCTACGACGCGTTCATCCCGGCGCCGCTTCCACCCGATCCGCCAATCCAAGTCGACACGGAGATGTTAAATCTGCTCTCCGCCGCCGACCAGGCACTTGGCCGGCTCGACGGGGTGATTCAGACCGTGCCCAACCCAGACCTGTTTGTCGCCATGTACATCCGGCGCGAAGCGGTGCTGAGCTCCCAAATTGAGGGCACTCAGAGCACGCTGGACGACGTACTTGTTGCCGAGCTCGAGCCCTCCACCCCGGGCCTTCCTGATGATGTCGAGGAGGTGCTCAATTACGTGCGGGCGATGAACTTCGGACTCGAGCGACTTTCCTCGCTACCCCTTTCGAAGCGTCTGATCCGCGAGATTCATGCAGAGCTTCTGCGAACCGGACGGGGGGCGCATCGGCTTCCGGGGGAGTTTCGCCGAGATCAGAACTGGATTGGGCCAGAGAACGCTCCTATCGAACGCGCGACTTTCGTTCCCCCGCCGGTGCCGGAAATGCACGCTGCGCTCGACGGACTGGAAACCTTTCTGCACTCCGAGGCCGCATTGCCGGTTCTCTTGGATGTCGGATTGGCGCACGCCCAGTTCGAGACGATCCATCCCTTCATCGATGGAAACGGGCGTGTCGGGCGTTTGCTGATCACCTTCCTGCTCGTCCATCGCGGTGTGCTCCACCGCCCGCTGCTTTACCTGAGCTACTACCTCAAACAAAACCGGGCTGAGTACTACGACCGCCTCACAGCGATCCGCCGTCGGGGCGACTGGGAAGGCTGGCTTCGGTTTTTCCTGGACGGAGTCGCCCAGACCGCGATCGAGTCCGCTGCAACAGCGCAGGCGATCCTTGATCTTCGAGAACGCCATGGGGAACTGGTGGGAGAGCACACCGGACTCAATGGACTTCATCTGCACGAGCTTCTGTTCGATCGCCCATTGGTGAACGTGAACCTGGTCAAGGATTCACTCGGCGTCTCGTTCGCAACCGCGAACCAACTTGTGGCCACGTTTGTTGAGATCGGGCTCCTGCGGGAGATCACCGGCGGCCGACGCCGACGTGTCTTTCGCTTTGACGCCTACCTTGCACTGCTGCAGGATGCGGGGCCGCCATCGACCGAGGAGCATCGGTCCGAGGCGAGCGCGGGCGCATAACCGCCTGAGGCCAGCTTGATTCTGCGACGCCCGGACCGGTCTCGAAGGAGGGGCTTCGCTTGAGCTTGAACCCGGGAGGTACGAAACGGGTAAATCCGGGCGGTAAGGGAAGCCACGGACGGACCACTCGCATTCCCCAAAAGGCGCGGTCTGCAGGCCATTCGCGACCGGACAAACCCGGCCGTTCCTCCTCCGAAGTCCCTCCTAAGGAGTAGGCCGCAGGTTCGAATCTGCTCGGGGCGTTCGTCATTCGCCGCGGATCAGATGTGACATCCGAGTTTGGGTCGAGCGTCAGGCAAACCGACGCCACCGACGCCACCGACGCCCAAACCACCCGACCGCCGAGGCGGCCCTGGTTCGGATCGTGGAGCTCGACAACGCGCTGAGCGCCCCGCGGGTGACCATTCAGTTGCCGGCCGCGACGGCTGGGAGCTCAATGCGGACCGTGGTGCCGCCTCCGCCGCCTATGCCGGCGCTCCCGCCGTGGGCTTCTGCAATCGCGCGCACTATCGCCAACCCGAGACCGGAGCCTCCTTCGGTGCGAGCTTGATCCGCGCGGCTGAAGCGTTCGAACGCCCCCGCCTCGAAGCCTGGCGGGAAGCCGGGGCCATCGTCGGAGACTTCGACGAAGACCGATTCGCCCTGCGCTCCGCCGGCAATCAGGACCTCTCCCTCGCCGTGCCGAAGCGCGTTGTCCAGGAGGTTGCCAAGGGCCTGCTCGATTCGCATCGTGTCCAGGTCCGCGCGCAGGCCGGTTGCCGACTCGACGCGGATCGTGCGCCCTGCCTCGACAGCGGCCGGCTCGAGGCGCGTCGCCACCCGCTCCAGCAGCGGTTGCAGGTCCACCTTCTCCCGCTTGATCGGCAGACCGCCTTCGTCGGAACGGGCGATCACCAGCAGGTCCTCGGCCAGCCGCGATAGGCGCCGAGCTTCCTCGGCCGCGGAGTCCAGCGCGGCGCGCATCTCCCCGGGCGTGCGATCAGGGCGCAACGCGAGCTCGAGCTCGGCGCGCAGGACGGCCAGCGGCGTGCGCAGTTCGTGAGCGGCGTCGGCGACGAAAACCCGCTCGCGCTCGAGCGAGCCCTCGATGCGGTTGAGCATCGTGTTCAGCGTTTCGCCGAGCCGGCGGATTTCGTCGTCGGCCGCGGGCAGCGGCAGGCGCTCACCGGAGTGCCTGAGCGTGATCTCGCCGGCGCGGCGCCGGATCGCTTCGACCGGCGCCAGCGACCGCGCCGCGAGCAGATAGCCGAGGCCCGCGGCGAGCAGAAGGGCCAGCGGACCCCCGATCGCGAATGCTCCGAGAATGCCCGCCAGCGCGTCGGCTCGATCCTCGGTTGAGATCCCGGCGACGACGAGCAGTTCTCCTGCGGGGCCGTCAGCCGGAGCGGCTGTGACCCGGGCTTCGCCATCGACGCCGGCGATTGCCAGTTCCTCGGTGACCGGATCGCTTCTCGCTCGTCGCAGGGCTTCGGCGTCGAGGGCCGCACCGACTTCTGGCGCCAGTGACGATGCGACCACCTCACCGCCGGGGCGAACGAGCTGTGAGAACCCATCCTCGTCGTCGGTCGCTCCAGGCAGACCGCCTGCCGGGAGCCCACCGTCGGCGGTGAAAGCGATCAACTCGGCGACCTGAACCTCAAGGCGGTCGTCGAGAGTGCTGGTCAGCGAGTCCGACACCCGCAGATACACGAATGTGCCGGCAAGCAAGAGGATGAGCAGCAGCGCGCCGGCGAAGGCGATTGCGATACGGGCCCTGATCGAGAGGCGTGCGATCATGTTGGTCGCTCGCGCAGGCGGTAGCCCGCGCCGCGCACCGTCTCGATCGTGTCCACGCCAAAGGGCCGATCGATCTTCTCCCGCAGATAGCGGACGTAGACGTCGACGACGTTCGAGCGGTTCTCGTAGTCGTAGTCCCAGGCGTGCTCGAGCAGCTGGAATCGCGAAAGCACCTGGCCCGGGCGCCTCATGAACACCTCGAGCAGCGAGAACTCCTTGGTCGATAGCCCGATCTCGGTTCCCGCCCTCCAGACCTGCCGCGTCGCCGGGTTGAGCAGCAGGTCGCCGACCTCGAGGATCACCGGTCGCTCGACCGCTCCGCGCCGGCTCAACGCGCGCAGCCGGGCCAGCAACTCGGCGAACGAAAACGGCTTCAGCAGGTAATCGTCGGCGCCGTGATCCAGCCCCTGGACGCGGTCGCTGACGGCGTCACGCGCGGTCAGCATCAGCACCGGCGACCAGACCCCATCCTGGCGAAGCCGTTTGCAGGTCTCAAACCCATCGATCCCCGGCAGCATCACGTCCAGCACGATCGCGTCGTACTCGGTCGCGGCGGCGCGGTAGAGGGCATCCTCGCCGCGATCGCAAAGGTCCACCGCGACTCCGTCCTCACGCAGCCCGCGTCCGATCAAGGCCGCCATCTTCGGTTCGTCCTCGACCACAAGGATCCTCATCCACACAGTCTCCGGGAAAAAGATGAGAGTGTGATGAGAAACAGCGAAACGACTGAGGACCCGCCTCGCAGCCTGCGAGACGGGACCTCAGCGTGGCTCAGGCTCAGTCAGGAGCCCGGTGTTTCGTCCGCCTCGTCCTCGCTCGTATCGTCGTCGGCCTCCGAACCGACCACGTTGAAGTCGCCGTCGAGCTGGACGTCGACCTGGCTGCCGTCGTCGAGGGTGACCTCGACCTCGTAGCGGCTCTCCTCGTCACCGACCTCCGTCTCGGTGACCGTGCCCTCACCGGTGTGAGCGAGTGCCGCCGACTCCGCCTGCTGCAGCGCGGAGCCGGTGATGGGCTGTTCGCTGTCCCCGGCGTCGTCCCCACCGGATCCGGCGACCGCCACGGCTGTGCCACCCGCGGCGATTGTGAGGACCGCGGCGCCCGCCGCGATGAACTTGTTTCGCTTGCTCATTTCAGTTACCTCCGTTGCGTTCTGCATTTGCAGTGCAGGTTCTACGCATGCCGGATGAGATGACGATGAGGAGCTCGACCCTGGCGCTCCCCGGCGGCGATTTGGTGCTCGAATACGCGCTCGAACTTCTCGTCGTCGCCGGAGTTCGTTGTCTTGTCGAGGCGCAGGGCGGCGCTTCGGCCGCGCAGCTTCAGGGTCGCGAGCTGGTTGTTGAACAGCGGGCCCTGCACGAATCGCCAGCGCAGATCGGGGTCTCGCACGCCGGCGAGGCGTGCCAGGCTGCGTCCCACGGCGTGGCCGAAACGGGAGGTGGCGATCCTGATCGCGCGCTTCTCGGAGCGGTCGAGCGGGTTTCGCATCGGCGAGCAGACCGCCTGGTAGACCGCACTTGTGACTCGCGCTGAACGGGGGAAGGCGACCTCGGCGAGGTAGGCGTGGTGGACGTCACCGCCCAGCAGCACGATCGAGGCCGGCGGTTCGCCCCGCTGCCCCGAGCCGACCTCGCCAAGCAGCTTGGTGAGGCGCTCGAAGGACATTCCGAACGCGGCCCAGTGCTCGAGGTCGAGTCCCCGGCGAACCCGCTCACCGAGCTTTGCGGCGCGGTCGCCCCAGGCGCCGTCGCAAACGGCCTCGTTCCAGGCCTCCAGGTAATGCATGCCGTGGCCGAGTAGGAACGGCAGCGAGGATCCGATGACGAGATGGTCGAAGTCGCCGCTGGCCCTCTCGACGATCCAGTCCCACTCCTCGTCGTCGAAGATCGAGCGGCGATCGTCCTCGAGCACCCGCCCGCCGCGCGAGTCCATCAGGATCACGCGGGTGCGCCCGATGTCGCGGTAGGTGCTCCACCGCGTGCCCTCCTGCTCGCGCTCGGCCTGCTCGGCGAACCGGCGCAGGATCGCGGTCGCGTCACCCTCGGCGCCGAGCACGGCCTGGTAGGTCTGTTCCTCGGCCAGTTCCCGGGGCGAGAGGTTGCCGATGTGCTGGTAGATCCAGTAGCTCATGTAGCCGCCGATGATCCGGTCCTGCCACCAGGGCTTCTTGCGCATGTCCTGGACCCAGGACTTGGAGATGTTCCAGTCGTCGTGCATGTCGTGGTCGTCGAAGACCATCGAGCTCGAGACGGTCGAGAGCAGCCAACGAATCGTCGGCTCACCCCAGGCGCTGCGGTAGAGGCGGGTGTACTCCTCGAAGTCGGCGACCTCGTCCAGGGGTGCGCAGTCGCCTCCGCGCTCCTCGCCCCGGCGGCCGCGGATGAACTCCGCGACCTCAGGTGGGACTTCGTCCGCGTAGATCTGGTCACCGAGCATCAAAATCGCCTCCGGGAAGTCGCTGCGGTCTCCCTGCAGCATCTGCCTGGCGAGTACGTAGAGCGCGTCGACCTCGCGGCCGCGGTCGTCCTCGTCCTTGGTCAGGTCGTAGGGAGGCTCGTGGGGAAGCGAGACCCGGCAGGACGCGAAGACCAGATCGACCTTGCCCTGCGGCTGCAGCGTGCCGATCGCGCTCGGTGGGAACTCGGAGGACGGGGGAGGCCAAGCCCTCTCGCCATCCAGCAGCACCTCGTACTCGCAAACTCCCCCCGGCTGGAGCCCGTCGACGCAGACGAGCGCGTAGTGGTGGCCTTGAACCTCAAAGGTGCTCTGGCTGTGGCCGAGCACCTCGACCGAACAGCCGCGGTCCGTCTCCACCCAGATGGTCGCCTCGCTGTCGCTGACGTAGCGGACCAGCGGCCCGAGTACGAGGCTTGTGCCCATCCCTGAAAGCTACCCGGCGAAAGCCCGCGCAACCGTGCCTTCTAGGCTGCACCCGATGAGTTTCGGCTCCCCTCACGGTCCTACGCCTCAGAAGTCGTGAACCCGGCGATCAAACTCAGAGCAGTCGTCAAGCGCTTCGGCGAGATCACGGCGGTCGACGGCCTCAACCTGGATGTCCCGCCCGGTATCTGTCTCGGTCTGCTCGGGCCGAACGGCGCCGGCAAATCGACAACGATGCGCCTGCTGACGGGCCAGGCGATCGCCGACGCGGGCGAGATCGAGGTGCTCGGCCACAAGCTTCCGCACGAGTCGAAGCGGGCACGGGCTCAGATGGGTGTGGTGCCTCAGCTCGACAACCTCGACGTCGACGTCACGGTCGAGGACAATCTCGCCGTCTACTCGCGCCTCTACCGCGTCAAGGACGTCGCCGCGGCGGTCGACCGAACGCTGCAGATCGCCCGGCTGACCGATCGCCGCAGGGACGCGGTCGACAAGCTTTCCGGGGGGATGCGCCGCCGGCTGCTGCTCGCTCGCGGGCTCGTCCACGAGCCGGACCTGCTGCTGCTCGATGAGCCGACCGTCGGCCTCGACCCTCAGATCCGCACCGAGCTCTGGTCGCTGATCGACGGGTTGCGCATCCGCGGCAAGACGATCCTGATGTCGACGCACTACATCGAGGAGGCGGAGCGGCTCGCCGATGAGGTCGCCCTGATGACTCACGGCAAGGTGATTGCCCGCGGCCGCCCGTCGGAGCTGATCGTCCAGCACGCCGGCCGCGAGACCGCCGAGGTCTACGGGCCGCCCGACCGGCTCGCCGAGTGCCGCGCCGCGGCCGAGGCGACCGGGCTCTCGGTGCGGCCGGCGGGCCCTGCGATCGCAATCGTCGGCTCGGAGGCCGCCAGCAACGGCGTGATTCCCGAGGACGCGGTGCGCCGCGCGGCGACGCTCGAGGACGTCTTCGTGCTGCTGACCGGCGAGGAGGCAGAGTGACCTCGGAGACCACGCGAGTTCGCCGGCTCGATCCCGCCGCGATCACGGGAGTGATGAGCCGCGAGGTCGCCAACTTCCGGACCTTCTGGAAGGCGACGACCTTCTCGAGCATTCTCGAGCCCGTTATCTACCTGCTCGCCTTCGGCCTCGGCTTGGGGGCGACGCTGGTCGACGGAGTCGACGGGCTCTCCTACGTCGAGTTCGTCGGCACCGGGATGGTGGCGACGGCGGTGATCTTCTCGAGTGCCCTGCCCGCGATGTTCGGCACCTTCGTCAAGGAGCGCTTCCAGAACACCTATGACGCGATCCTCGCCGCTCCCGTCGACGTCGAGGAGCTGGTCACCGCCGAGATGCTCTGGATCGGGATCCGCTCAGGTTTCTACGGCTGCTTCCCGTTGCTGATCTCAATGATCTTCTTCGGGCTCGACCCGACTTGGGGCATGTTGCTGGTGCCCCTGTTCTGCTTCGTGACCGCGCTCGGCTTCGCCGCCTTCGGCATCGCGGTCGCCGCAAGCGTCGCCAAGATCGACCACTTCAACTACGTGACGACGCTCGTGATCACGCCCCTGTTTTTGGTTGCCGGCACCTTCTTCCCGATCGACCAGCTGCCCGAGGGGTTCCAGGCGGCGGCCAACTTCAACCCGCTCTATCAGCTCGTCGAGCTCGTACGCGGCGCGGCGTTCGGGTTCGAAGCGGTCGATCTGATCCGCTTCGCCGTGCTCGTCTGCTTCGCGCTGGCGCTCTGGCGCGTTGCCGTCAGCCGCATGCGCAAGCGGCTGATCGACTGAGGCTCAGTCGCGCTTGCCGCGTCCCCAGAGCAACTTCATCGAGCGCCCGATCAGCTTGGTCGTGCTCGCCTTGTAGGGGAACATGTGCAGGTCGCGCTTGGGCCCGAAGCGTGTGATCAGGATCGACTGCTTCTTCGTGTACTTGCGGATCCCGTCGGCGCCGTGGCGGCTGCCGAGGCCTGATGTCTTCCAGCCGCCCATCGGCAACTCGAGGGCGACGTAATTGATGTTGGCGTCGTTGACGCAGACCGCGCCCGCCTCGACCCGTCGCGCGACGGCCTCGCCCTTTTCCAGGTCCGTCGTGAAGACCGAGGCCTGCAGGCCGAACGGCGTGTCGTTGGCGAGCCGGATCGCCTCGTCGGCGTCGCGGACCTTCATCACCGGGAGGGTGGGGCCGAAGGTCTCCTCGGTCATGCACTTCATCGAGTGATCGACGTCGACCAGCAGCGTGGGCTCGTAGAAGTCACCGGCGCCGGGACGCTCGTGTCCGCCAGTGAGCGCACGGGCGCCCTTCTTGATCGCGTCCTGCACATGCCCGTCGATCACGTCCATCTGATCCGGGGAGGTGATCGCCCCGACCTCGACGACGCCCGGGTCGCCCGGGACCCCTTGGCGCAGGGCCTTCATCTTGTCGGTGACGGAGGTGATGAATTGGTCATAGATCGGCGCTTCGACGTAGACCCGCTCTGTCGAGATGCAGGTCTGGCCGGCGTTCTGCATCGACCAGTAGACGGCGGCGTTCGCGGCTCGCTCGACGTTGGCGTCGGCGAGCACGATCATCGGGTCCTTGCCGCCAAGCTCGAGGCCGACGGGGGTGAGCGTGCTGGCCGCGCGCTCGGCGACCTTGATTCCGACCTCGGTCGAGCCGGTGAACATGACGAAGTCAGCGGCGTCGATGAGGGCATTGCCGACCTCCGAGCCGGGGCCGACCGCGACCTGGTGGACGCCCTCCGGCATGCCGCACTCGAGCAGCCCCTCGAGCATCAGCAGAGACGTCAGCGGCGTGATGCTCGCCGGCTTGAGCACCGTTGCGTTACCGGCGGCAAGGGCTGGGATGCAGTCGCCGAAGGAATTGGTCAGCGGGTAGTTCCAGGGGCCGATCACGCCGACAACGCCGACCGGCTCGAAGCGAACTTTGAGCTTGCGGCCGAAGACGAAGGGGTTGGACGTCTTGATCTTCTCGTCGCGAAGGTACTTCTCGGCGTTCTTGGCCCAGAAGCCAAACCCGCTCGCCGCGTAGGAGACCTCGGCGAGCTGTGCGTCTTCGTAGGTCTTGCCGGTTTCCGAGATGATCGTGGCGACGATCCGGTCGGTGTTGTCCATCGTCCACTTCTGGGCACGCTTGAGGATGCGAGCCCGGCCGTCGAAGCCGAGCGCCTCCCAGGCGGGTTGCGCCGCGCGAGCGCGGGCAAAAAGCTCAGTCACCTCGGCGCCGGTCAGCGCGGGGACCGTCGCGACCTTCTCGCCGGTGGCGGGATTGGTGACGTCGATCGTCTTCATCGCGCGGTCGCCCGAGCCTCCGTTGGCGGTGCTCGCTCCGTTGCCAGTCGCTGTCGCCGCCTGCTGCTCGGTCGTCGTCGGTTCCATCGTCGCCTCCGGTTCTGGGTTGCCTGACCCAAGGGTAGTAGAAGGGCGAGTTCTTCACCAAGCGGTTGAGAAGTCGCCGCCGGCCGGCGATGCCAGACTGGCTCGATGAGAGTCACCGCGACACCCGCCAGGGTCACGGCATGTTTGGCTTTCGCCGCGGGACTCATCGCGCTCCCCGGCTGCGGCGGCGGCGAGGGGGCGACGACCACCTCGAGGCCGGCCGAGACGATCGAACCATCGCCGAGGCTGCCCGAGGGATGGGCCGAGCACATCAACCGCGACGCGGGCTTCTCGATCGGCGTTCCGCCACTCTGGACCGCGAAGGCGCGCGGCACCCGCTCCGAACTCGGATCGCCCGAGCGTCTGGCGGCGGTGACGGTGACTATCGACCGCACCGACGAGGTGCGGGAAGTCCCAATCGACCAACTCGCCACCGCGACGATCTCGGCCGGGGTTCCCGGACTGAGCGAAGTGGAACCCGGCGAGCCGAGGCCGATCAGGCACCGCTACGAGGCGGTCAAGCTGCGCGCCACCGGCGTCGGGGGCGACGAGAACGTCCCCGAGGATCTGCAGCTGGTGGTACTGCGGCGCCGCGGCATCGCCACCGTGACCGTGCTTGCAGCGGTCAACGCCAACAACCACCCCAAGTTCTACCTCGACGAGATCGACAAGCTGATCGCGTCGATCAGGACTCGGCCGATCACGCCGGGGTGAGGCGCCGGCCCCGCGCGACCCTAGGCGTCTGGTCGCTCCGGGTAGAGCTCGTCGATCGTGATCAGAGCCCTGAACGGGCCGCCGCCGGCGGCCTCGATCGTTTCGCCTCCGCCGGCGAGACGGTCGACGACGCAGACGGTGCCGACGACCTCGTAGCCCTGTTCGATGGTGCGCTCGATCGCCTTGGCGACGGATCCTCCGGTCGTGACGGTGTCCTCGAGCACGAGGCAGCGCGCGCCCGGCTCGGCGGCGCCTTCGATCCAGCGCTGCAGTCCGTGCTCCTTGCGCTCACCGCGCACGAAGAACCCGCGCAGGTTCTCCGCGCCGGGGGTCCCGAGCACGGCGCAGGCGAGTGGGATCGCACCCATCGTCGGTCCACCGACCGCCTCCGCTCCAAGCTGGCGCGCCTGTGCCAGCAACAGTTCGCCGACGGCGCGAAAGGCCGTCGGCCGCAGCAACCCGCGGCGCGCGTCCACGTAGTAGGACGCCTTGCGGCCGCTCGCCAGCGTCACCTCGCCGATCACGAGCGCGTGCTCGCGCAGCTCTGCGATCAGCGTCCGCTTCGCCGCGTCGAGGGCACCGGGGTCGGCGACCTCCTCGGCGCTGGGCAGCGACTCGTCGATGCTCAACCGAGGGCCTCCTGGAATCCGGCACGCCAACTCGGCCAGCGCGGCTGAAAGCCGAGCTCGCGCTTGGCCTTCTCGTTGGAGACGCCCGGCATTTGCGTCGCCATGAAGGCCACCAGGCTTCCGGCCGCGAATCTGGCGATCCAGAGCGGCACCTTGCGCGGCGGCTTGGCTCCGATCGCCTGCGCGTAGGCGGGCAGCCATTCGCGCATCGGCGCCGGGTCGTCGTCGACGACGTTGTAGATCCCCGGCGCTCCCCGTTCGAGTGCGGCCACTGTCGCCTCGACAACGTCGTCGATGTGGACGAACGAGAAGACGCCGCCGCCGCGGCCGACGATCGGGTAGCGGCGCTTGGCGACGAGCTGGCCGGTGGCCGCGTTGCGCGCGAAGCCCGTGCCCGGCCCGTACCAGAAGCCGAAGCGCAGCACCAGCCCTTCCATCCGGCTCCCCACCACGGCATCCTCGAGCGCGGTCAGGGCTCGGACCGACTCGTCAAAGGGAGAAGGGGCCGCCGGGTTGAGGCCGTCGTCCTCGCTGCGGAGCCCGGGCCCGGGCCCGTAGGCGAACGAAATGCTCTGGGCGACGATGCGCTCGGCGCCTGCTGCCTCTCCGGCGGCGACGAGGTTTGCGGTGCCGACCGTGCGCAGCCGGTCGTTGAGCTCGTAAGCCTCGCCGAGGCGCCGCGGGTTTCCGGCCAGCTTCGGATCGGTCAGCAGGCTGAGGTCGGTCAGGTGGTGGATGATCGCGTCGGGCTTGGCGCCCGCCACCGCGGCCACCGTCTGGTCGCGGTCGAGCGCATCGCAGACGACGGCAGACGCACCTGCGGCCTCAAGCCCGGCGACCCTCCCGGCCGACCGCGTCATCGCGGTCACCTCATGCCCGTCCTCGACCAACCGCGGCACCAGCCGCCTGCCCGCGACGCCAGACGCACCTGCGAAAAAGACTCTCACCAGGCCGAAGCCTAATGAGGATCAGTCGTAAACCCAGATGTCGTCGCCCACGTCGATCCAGTTGTAAATGAAGATCGAATCCGGGATGGGGTTGCGCAGACAGCCGTGGCTGGCGTTGTAGTCGGGCACCGAGGCATAGCCGTGTGTTGCCTCACCGCCGTTGTAGTAGGCGGAGAAGTACATCCCGAGACTGTTGTAGCCCGGGTCCTTCCAGTAGAAGTTGTAGTGGCCGCGATCCGAGGGCGTCGAGGGAGCCCCGGAAGAGATGTGGTAGGTGTACTTCGCCTCGCCTTCGTCGGCGAGCACCATCACCTGGCGGGAGATGTCGACCTCGACGTGCTTGCCCGCATCCGGGTACTTGAGGTCGTACTCGCCCTTGCCTGTGGCCAGCAACTGGAAGACGTCGGGCGTGATCTTCTCGTTGCGGCTCATGCCGTTGACTTTGCGGAAGGCGTGCACCGCCCGGGCGGTCTGCGCGTTGATGCGGGCGCCGTTGGGCGCGTTGCCATAGCCGTAGCGGCCGAGCAGGTCGTTGAACGTTCGCGCCGCCTTAGAGACCTCGCCGTAGTCGACATCGGGAATGTTGATGCGAAAGACGCTGCTCGAGTCGCGAGCCTTGCTCAGCGTCGGGTTCTCGAAGTGGATCACGCGGACGACGTAGCGGGCCGGCTTGGTGATCGGCTTGGATCGGAAGCTGACCTGGCCGAGGTTCTTGTTGCCGACCTGGCGGACGTTGAGCCCGTCGCGTTCCACGACCTTGCCGTCTGCGAGCAGGATGACCTTGAGCTTCTCGTTGCTCTGGTAGGGGCGCAGGTTGGCCGTCGCCTCAACCCGCTCGCCGATCTGCAGCCGGTTGTTGTCGACGCCGCCGAGCGAGACCGAAACGGTCGCCTTCTTCTTGTTCGGGTCGGCCGGCGAGTCCTGCGCAAGCGCCGGCGCGGCGCTGAATGCTGCCACGGCAATCGCCCCTACAAATGTCATACCCCGCTTCATGAGAGCTTCATTCTGACAAATCGCGCGGTTTCCTCGTCCGGTGCGGCTCGCGGAGGCGCACTTGCAGCTCAGTTCGAGGCTACCGTGTAGGTGAACGCGACCAGATTCTGGAAGCCGTGCATGATCATCGGCGCACCCAGAGAGCCGGTTCTTTCGTACAGCCAAGCGAGCACCACGCCGAGCAGCGCCAACGGGGGCACCTGGGCGATCCCGCTGGGGATGTGGACGGCGCCGAACACAAGTCCGGAGATCACCGCCGCGCCCCAGAACGGCATCTTCGCTCGCAGCGCGCCGAAGAAGAAGCCCCGGAAGAAGATCTCCTCGGAGATCGGCGCCGCGATTACGACCAGCATCCCGAGCGCGACCAGCGCCATTGCGTTGCGCTCGTCCGCGATCACCTCGACGGTGTCCTGCGGATCCGGCTGAACGATGACGCCGTAGATGACCAGGACCACGAAGAAGACGGCGTAGGCAGCAAAGGCCCAGCCGACGTCCGCGAGCTTGAAGCGGCGCAGGCCGAGCCTGCGGGCGGCCGCCCGCAGTCCTGTCTGTCCCCAGGAGGCGACCGCAAGTGGTACGGCGACGAGGCTGATCGCGAGCGCGGCCTGTAGCAACAGGTCGACGCCCTGCTCCTCCGGGTCGGCGCCGAAGACGACCGCGATGTTGACGAAGACGACGATGATCGCGATCACCCCGAGGAAGCCGAGGATCGCAGCCGTCGGCGACCAGGTCGCGCCCTCTCGCGGCGGGTCGGGGGTGGGCTCGGTGGGGCCCGTGCCGGGGACCTGGGGAGGGGGAAGGCTCTTGAGGAAGTCGTTCACGGGCGCAGGTGGTGGCTGATCTCCGCCAGCGATGTGATCGTAGTGACGCCCGCCGGCCCCCCGGCATCCCCGGCCTCGCGGTTGATCAGCAGGGCCGGGATGCCGGCCGCCTGCGCACCCGCGACGTCATCCAGCGGTGAGTCGCCGACGTGGATGACGTCCGCGGCTTCGCATCCGCAGATGCGCAGCGCGACCCCGAAGATGCCGGGGTCCGGCTTGCGGATTCCGGTCTGCGCAGAGGTCACGACGCCGTCGAGCAGGCGGGCCAGGCCGACCCGGCCGAGCACCTCCGGAAGCGAGCAGTCCCAGTTGGACACGCAGTACAGGGCCAGGCCGTGTTCGCGCAGCATCTGGAGCGCGCATTCGGAATCCGGGAAGGCCCGGAAGCGGATCGCCTCCATCAGCGTCGCCACGTCCAGCTCGACGCCGAGCGGCTCGGCGATCAGCGCCGCGCAGCGCTCGCGCAGCTTCAGCAGGCTGGTCTCGTCGTGGCCCTCGTGCGCGTGGTCGCGGTAGTAAGTCATCTCATCGCGCACCGCTGTCCGAAGGCGCTCGTCGTCGGGCACCCCCAGCAGCGAGGCCAGTCGCGGGGCCGGCGGCTCCAGCTCGACCAGCGTGCCGAGAGCGTCGAGGAAGACCGCGCGGGTGGTCGAATTCGTCCGGCTCACGGCTCTGATTCTGCTTGACTCGACCGCCAGCCATGGACCCGAGCTTCTGGGACGAGAACAGCGACCTGATCGAAGCCGTGATCACGATCGGAGTGACGATCGCGATCGCGCTCGTGGTCGACCGCGTTCTGATCGGCCGAACCAAGAAGCTGGCCCTGCGCGTCTCCGAAGTCCGAGGCACGACGATCGAGGTCTCGCGCAGTGCCCAGACTCGCCTCAGGTTGATCAGGAGGCTGGTCTTCCTGGCGATCCTGCTGATCGGCTTCGCCTTCGCCCTGCGCAACATCAAGGGCGCCGAGAAGCTCGCCACCGGCATCCTCGCCTCGTCGGCGGTGCTCGGGCTGGTGATCGGCTTCGCCGCCCAGAGGTCGGTCGCGAACCTGATCGCCGGGGTCGTGCTGGCGATAGCGCAGCCGATTCGCATCGGCGACCGGGTCACCTTCGGAGACGCTGACCTCGGCGAGATCACCGGGCGCGTTGATGACATCACGCTGACCTTCACCTACGTCGACACCGGAGACGGCCGCCTGTTGGTGATGCCCAACGAGCACGTCGTCACCGATGCCGTCTACAACCACTCGACCGGGAACCTCAGCGCGCCCGCCGCGGTCGAGATCTGGGTGCCGGCAGATGCCGACATCTCGGCCGCCCGCACGGCGCTCGATGGCATCGCCGAGCATGTCCAGGTCGCCGAGGTCGCGGTGGAAGGCGTGCGCCTCGAGCTCTCGCACAAGCTGGACGCGCAGCGCACTCGCGTGGGCGGCGAAGAGGCCGCCCTGCGTGAGGCCGCGCAGGGAGCCCTGCGCCGGGCAGGGATCCTGGGCTCCGCCTCTAACTAAAACCCTGATAAATCGGTGTAACCCGGCGGGTCCGGGTGGCTACCCTTTTGTAGAGCGAAATGACCCAGCGCGCCCGCAGACGCCAACGCCGGACGCGCCGACACAGGTCGAGCAAGATCTTCCTGGCCCTGACGGTCCTTGGCTCGGCAGTAGCCATCGGCGCACTCAGCCTCGGGATCTGGGTTCTCGACGTGGCGGCCGACGCCGGTTCGATAGATGACTTGGAGCCCGTCGACAAGGGCGAGACCTCGAAGGTTCTCGCCGCCGACGGCTCCCGCCTGGGCTTCATCCAGTCCGACACGCTGCGCGAGCCGATCCCCTGGGAGGAGCTGCCCGAGGACCTGCGTCACGCCACCGTCGCCATCGAGGACGCCCGTTTCTACGAGCACGACGGCGTCGACGTCAGCGCGATCTTCCGCGCGACCTTCGAGAACATCGAAGCGGGTAGGACGGTCGAGGGTGGGTCGACGATCACCCAGCAGCTCGTCAGGAATCTCTACATCGCCGATCCGGAAAACACGATCGAGCGCAAGATCCAGGAGGCCGAGCTCGCCCAGCAGTACGAGGAGCAGTACACGAAGGATGAGATCCTCGAGGAATACCTCAACACAGCTCCCTACGGCACGAACACCGGGCGAACCGCAATCGGCGCCGAGGCGGCAGCCCAGGTCTTCTTCTCGAAGCCGGCTCGCGAACTCAACCTGACAGAGGCGGCGCTGCTCGCGGGGTTGCCGCAGGCCCCCAGTGACTACAACCCGATCCTCAACCCCGAGGGCGCCAAGGCCCGCCGCGACGATGTGCTCGACTCGATGGCCGACGCGGGCTACATCACTACCGAGGAGGCCGAGGCGAGCAAAGCCCAGGGACTGGGGTTGAATCCGAGCAACCGCTACACCCGCATCAAGGAGCCGTTCTTCTTCAACTACGTCGAGGCCGAGTTGATCGATCGCTACGGGGTCAACACCGTCCGCCAGGGTGGCCTGACGGTGCATACGAGCATCGACCCGAATCTTCAGGCGGTCGCCCAGAGCGCCGTCGACAACCAGATCGCCACGCTGGGCGGCCCGGCCGGGGCGATGGTTTCGATCGATCCCTCCGACGGGCGCATCGTCGCAATGGCGTCGTCGGGTGATTTCTCGGAGGAGCAATACAACCTCGCCGCCCAGGGAAACCGCCAGCCCGGGTCGTCGTTCAAGCCGTTCGTGCTGGCGACGGCGGTCGAGCAGGGCATCGATCCTGCCTCGACCTTTTACGACTCCTCCAGCCCGAAGATCATCGACGACGGCAGCTACACCGGCTGGGAGGTCAACAACTCCGAAGGCAGTGGCTCCGGCAGCATGAGCCTCGCCGCCGCCACGACCAGTTCGGTCAACGTCGTCTATGCCCAGCTGGGTCTCGACGTCGGCCCCGAGAACTTCGTCGAGATGGCCCACAATCTCGGTATCACCAGCCCGCTCAACGGCTACCCGGCTGAGGCGCTCGGCGGTCTCGAGATCGGCGTCTCGCCGCTGGAGATGGCGAACGCCTACGCGACCTTTGCCTCCGGCGGCGTCGCCCACAAAGCCACCGGCGTGACCAGCGTTGACTTCCCCGACGGCGACACCGACGTGCTCGAGAAGGAGGAGGGCGAGCGCGTGCTTTCTGACGGCGTCGCCTACGAGGTCACCGAGAACCTCGAGACCGTGGTCACCGGCGGAACCGGAACCAACGCCTACTTCGGCTGCCCCGCTGCCGGCAAGACCGGCACCACCGACGACTTCACCGACGCCTGGTTCGTCGGCTACACGCCGAAGCTCTCGACTGCGGTCTGGGTGGGCTATCCCGAGGGCAGGATCTCGATGGGCTATTCCGCCTTCGGCGGCACCTACGCGGCGCCGATCTGGAACGACTTCATGTCGGTTGCGGCCAACGGCTTCTGCGGTGACTTCCCCTATCCGGAGAACCCGGCCAGCCTCTCCCCCTTCTACAGCGACCGCTCGTCTACCGGATCCTCGAGCGACGATTCCGAGTTCGACGATTCCGAGGCCGACAGCGACGACGACGGCGACGGCGGGTCCGAGTACGACTCCGACCTCTACGCGCCCGGCGCCGGCCAGGAGGCCGCTCCGGCGCTGCCCGATGATGGAGGCGGCGGGGGAGGCAACACGCCGGCCCCGCCATCCACCCCGGCCGTGCCTGATGCGCCCACCTCACCGCCGTCGCAACCGCCCGACGGCGGCGTCGGCGCCTAGCGGGTTGGCCGGGCTCCGGATGAGTGGAGCTCCAGGGCAGGCCATCAGCGGCGAGTTCGAGCTGATCGCGCGGGTTCGCGAGCGTCTGCGCGCGGCGGGGGCCGACAAGGGCCCGCAGCTCGTCGTCGGCAGCGGTGACGACGCCGCGATCACCTTGGCGCGGCCCGCGACGGCGACGACAGTCGACGCGTTCGTCGAGGGCGTTCACTTTCGCCGCGAATGGTCGGACCCGGCTTCGATTGGCCGCAAGGCTCTCGCCGCGACGGTTTCGGACCTCGCCGCGATGGGCGCCGAACCGGGGGAGGTCTACGTCGTGCTCGGGATCCCGGAGGGATTCGGAGATCGGGAATGCATGGAGTTGCTCGACGGCGTTATCGAGCGTGCCGCAGCCTTTGAGCTTGCCATCGCAGGTGGGGATGTCACGCGCGCTCCGGTGCTGACGCTTGCCCTGACTGCCGTTGGTTACGCCGAAGCCCCCGAGCGCATGGTGCGCCGCTCGGGCGCGAGGACGGGAGATGCCGTGGCGGTGACCGGCGAGCTTGGCGCCGCCGCGGCGGGCCTGCTGCTGTTCGAGCGTCCAGCCATGGCCGCCGAACTGGACGCGGGGCTCGTTGATGGCCTCAAGGCGTGCCATCTCGATCCGGAGCCGCGCATCGGCGCGGGCCTCGCCCTCGCCGGGGTGGGGGCGGCAGCGATGATCGATCTCAGCGACGGCCTTGCGGGCGACGCACTTCACATCTGTGCCGCCGGCTCCGTCGGTATCCGGATCGACGCGGCTGCCGTTCCGATCGCAAGCGGTGTGGCTGAGGTCGCTGCGGCGGCCGGGCTCGATCCCCTTGTCCTGGCGCTCGGAGGCGGGGAGGACTACGAGCTGCTCGCCTGCTTGCGGCCGGACGCCATCGCAGAGGCCGCGACGGCCGTCGGTCTCGCAGGCTCAGCCCTGACCGTGGTGGGCGAGGTCCGCCCGGGTACGGGTCTCGAGATCGAAAACGCTAGTGATGCGGTCCGCGCGGTTGCGGGGTTTGACCAGCTGGCGGCGCGCCGATCAACCGGCGAACCCGCTGAATGACGGCCAGTTTCGCGACCATCGATCCAGCCACGGTTCCGGGATCAACGCGGTACTCGCCGCGGGCAATCTGCGTTTTCAGGTCTGTCACTCGATTGGTCCTCAACGTGGTCTGCATTGGCTGACCGCCTGGTTTTGAGCGGCGCCTTTCCGGTCGGCCCGGATCAGGGCCTTCGGACAACTAATCGGCCGCTGAGTGATCAGGCGTTAGCGGGCTCGACGGCCCCGCAGACGTTTTCGGCGGCCGAATCAGGGGCCCTCCACCCAGTTCGGGATGGGGAGACGGCCCCTTCTTGCCTCGTGCGATCGCCAGCGCGCCGAAGACCGTTCCACCGAGAACACAGCTCACGAGCGCGATCAGCAGCGGAATCTGGCCACCCGTCAGCATCAGCAGCAGCTGCCACGGCGCGCCCAGGCCGAGCTCGAGACGGTCGATCAGCCAAAGCACGGCGGCGGCCAGCGGGACCGCGCCCACGAGGGCAGCGACAAACACGCCTGGTGTGGGCGTCGGACCGCCTGGCCGGGCGGTGAGGATCCAGAGATGCCCGAACGCGCTCATCAGCAGGGCGAGGTAGGGGTTGAGCAGCCAGATGCCGAACAGCGAGGCGACTGCGACGACGCCGAGCGCCGGCGCCAGGGCCTCGCGGGAGACCTTGCGAGGGGCGGAGAGCGGACGCAGCGCCAGCACTCCGAGCACGAAAGCGAACAGCAGCGCCGCCAGTACCCCGCCGGCGCGCCAGCCGAACTCGTAGTTGGAAGGGTCGAACGGAAACGCCGGGTCGGGTGCAATCCCGATCAGCACCAGCAACAGGGCGAAGCCGAGCGGTACCAGCAGCGCCAGCGCCCGGTCGAGACCCCAGATCATCGCCGCGATCACAGCCTCCCCGCGCCGGGATGCACGCGCGAGGCCGTCGACGGCGGCCACGGCGGCCGGCAGCATCAGCGCCAGCGCCAACAGCGCCAGGGGCCAGCCGGGAATCAGATTGCTGCCGGCCAGCAGATAGTCGGAGGGGCCGTGGATCGGGGCCGCTTGCGCCTGGTCGAGAGCGGCGATCAGTGCGAACGCGGCGCGCCCAAACTGCGACATCGTCCTGGGGGTGGGAGGATCGGAGCCGTGGACGGGGCGCTCGCCGGCGGATGAGATCGTGATCGCCTCCAGGCCGTCGCCGGTCAGCGCCGCGCCCTCACCCAAACCCGACGGGAGCGCAAGCGCGGCCAGCGTTGCGCCGAGGCCGGGAGTCCCCGCAGCGGTGCCGGTTTCCTCCTCGACTGCCGCCTTCGCGGATTCGAACAGCTGAGCGGAGCCGCTGCTCGGAGCCGTCGAGTGGCTCAGCACGTGTGGCGTGACCGGGTCGGCCACGCCGGGCTGCTCGATGACGACGACAGCGTCGATCAGCTCCGGCGTCGGGTAGGCGTCGTGGAACTCGCGCGCGCCGGAGGCGCCCTCACTGCCGCCGTCGGTCGAGACGAACACAAGTGTCTGCTCATGGCGCGTTCTCGAGAACGCCGAGGCGAGTTCGACCAGCATCCCCGTGGCAGCCGCGGTTGAGGTGCCGTCACCTTCGCCGCTCGAGTCGCGATGGGCAAGCACGACGATTGTCTGCTCCGAGGTGCCCGGCAGGGTCAGGATGACGTTGCGCAGGTCGACCTTGTCGCCGTCGAAATCCCCCTCGTAGCTCTGTTCGGACACCTTCCCCGAGGCCAGGGCGGTGAAGCTCTCTGCCACCGAGTCTGCGGCAACCATGTCGCCCTCACCGCCAGGAGTCCGGTCTGGCGCGGCCAGGCTGAGTCCTCGCGCCTCGGCAGCGGCGCGGCGCGCGTCGAACTCGATCGTGACCCCGCCCCCGAGGGGACGAAGTGCCGAGGGCGTCGGCTCGACCGAGAACATCAGTACGACCAGCACGAGCAGTGCTGGGACGAAAGCGATCCGGTAAAGGCGGAAGTCGATCACGGGGGCCGTCCATTGTGGAGACTGGCCGTCCGCTGCCACCAGCTCGACGCGGGCTCTGACAGACAACTTCCCACCACTACGCTCTGAAACACGTATGCCCGGAGAGTCGCCGCGCATCTTGCTGGTCGACGACGAGGAGTCGGTGCAGACGCTGCTGACCTACCCCTTGCGCAAGGAGGGGTATGACGTGGTCGGCGCGCTCGATGGCCGCGAGGCGCTGGACCGCTTCGGTGAGCAGCGGTTCGACCTGGTCGTCCTCGACATCATGCTGCCGAAGCTCGACGGCATCGAGGTGTGCCGGCGCCTGCGCAGCCGCAGTCAGGTGCCGATCATCATGCTGACCGCCAAGGACGACGAGATAGACAAGGTGATCGGCCTCGAGATGGGGGCCGACGACTACATCACCAAGCCGTTTTCGGTACGCGAGTTCCGCAGTCGGGTCAAGGCGGCGCTGCGGCGCGCGGACATGCTGCGCGAGCCGGGTCAGACGGAGCCGATCGTCGCCGGCTCGCTGAAGATCGATTTCGATCGCCGCAGCGCGTCGATGCGAGGCCAGGACGTGCGCCTGACCTATGTCGAGTTCGAGATTCTTGCGGCACTCGCCTCGACGGCGGGCAGGGTGTTCACGCGCGAGAGCCTGCTGCGCCACGTCTGGGGCGACGCCTCGTACCGAGACCCGCGCACGGTGGACGTCCACATCCGGCACCTGCGCGAAAAGCTCGAGAGCGACCCGAAGAACCCGGAGTACATCTTCACGGTGCGAGGCGTCGGTTATCGCTTCCGCGAGTAGGCAGCCGCCCGCGGACGCGGGGAGCAGAGCAGGCGGCGTCTAGTGTCCGTTCGGAATCGGCTCGTCCTGCTGTTCTTTGCGATCACGGCCGCGGCCATCGCATTCGTCTATCTCTACGTCGTCCCGCAGCTGCGCACCAGCCTGACGGCGGAGAAGCTGTCGCGCCAGGAAGCCGCGGCGGTCGCCCAGGTCGCGCGACTTCAGGACGCGATCGCGGCCAGCCCGAGCCAGCCGGCGCTGAGGCGGCTGGTTCGCCGGCTGGCGCAGGAATCGGGATCCCGGCTGACGCTGCTCGGAGTGCGCCCCAGCTCCCCGGATTCGGGGGGGTTCGTGATCGCGGACTCCGAGCTCGAGCCTTCGGCGGTGCTGCCCCGGTACGCGCCGGCCATCCGGGCAGTGGCCAGTGACGAGGTCGCCTCGGGCGTCGAGGGAGTCGGCGACAGGCGGCTGGCGGAGACAGCGGTCGCGGTGCGAGCACCCGGCTCGGTTACAGAGGATGCCGCCTGGGTTGCGGTCAGCTCAAGTCCCCTCAGCGACGTCGACGACAACGTCGATCTGATCCAGCGGCAGATTCTGATTGCCGGCTGCATCGCGATCGGCCTCGCGGCGGTTGCCGGGTTCGTAGCGTCCAGGGGCCATTCGCGGCGATTGAAGCGGCTCGAACAGGCCGCCGAACAGGTCGCAGAGGGCAATTTCTCCTACCCGATTCCGATCGAGTCCAGCGACGAAGTCGGTCAGCTGGCGATCGCACTCAACGAAATGCAGCGCCGGCTGGCGCGTCTCGACAACGCCCGCAAGGAGTTCATCGCCAACGCTTCTCACGAGCTGCGAACGCCGATCTTCTCGCTAGGCGGCTTCGTGGAGCTGCTCGAAACCGACGATCCCGACCCGGCATCCCGGCAGGAGTTCGTGCGCACGATGCGCGGGCAGATCGAGCGGCTCAAGAAGCTGGCGACCGATCTGCTCGACCTTTCGAAGCTCGATGCCGACGCGCTGACGGTCCAGCGGACGGAGCTCGATCTCGGAAATCTCGCCACCGAAATCAGCGCGGAATTCGCCGCCATGGCCGAGTCGCATTCGTCGTCGCTGCAGGTGATAGGCCCGGCGCGCGGACGGGCGGTGGCTGACGCCGACCCCGTTCGAGTCGCACAGATCCTGCGTATCCTGCTCGACAACGCGCTCAAGCACACGCCGGAAGGGACCGCGATCACCGTAACCACGGACAGACAGGGAAGCAAGACAAGGCTGGTCGTCTCCGACGACGGGCCCGGCTTTGACTCGGCGGTCGCCGAGCAGGTCTTCGAGCGCTTCTACACAGGCGCAGACACCGGCGGTTCCGGGCTCGGCTTGGCAATCGCGCATGAGCTGACCGCGCTGATGGACGGCGAGCTGCGCGTCAACTCGGTTGCTCACGGCACGGCCTTCACGCTCGAGCTGCAGTCGCGTCCCACCACTGGCGCGAGGGGAGATCTGAGTTGACGGCTTCGCTTCGAGGCATGGCGCGCCGGCCGGCGCGCCCAGCGGTTGCATGCGCGGCTGTGGCCGTGCTCGCGATCTCACTTCTCGCAGGCTGCGGCGACGACGAGGGGTCGACGACGACCATCGGCAGCGATGAGTCGCTGCCCTCCGGCGATCGCGTCGTCGTCGAGGCACAGCGTGGCGCCTTCAGCCCTCGTGCCATCTACGACGAGGTCTCCCCCGGCGTCGTCACCGTGATCTCGACTTTCGGTGCTTCCAGTGAAACCAGCATCTTCGGCGGTGGCCCGGCCGCAGGCCAGGGCTCGGGATTCGTGATCTCGCAGGACGGGGAGATCGCGACCAACGCGCACGTCGTCACCGACGCTCAGGCGACGGGCACCGGCGGGGCGCTGAATGAGGCTGACGAGGTCTATGTCCAGTTCCAGGACCGCAATCGCGTTCCGGCGGAGATCCTCGGCTTCGACCCCTTCGCCGACGTCGCCCTGATCAAGGTCGATCCCGCCGACCTCAACATCGAGCCACTCTCCTTCGGCGACTCCGCGGCGATGCGGGTCGGCGATCCGGTCGCGGCGATCGGCAGTCCGTTCGGACAGGAGGAGTCGCTTTCGGTGGGCGTCGTCTCGGCGACCGACCGCTCGATCGAGTCACTGACCAAGTTCGGGATCGACGCGGCGATTCAGACCGACGCCTCGATCAACCCGGGCAACTCCGGCGGACCGCTGCTCAATTCGGACGCCGAGGTGATCGGCGTCAACCAGCAGATCAACACGACCTCAGGTGAGAACGCCGGCGTCGGCTTCGCCGTTCCCAGCAACCTCGTCGAGCGCTCGATCGAGCAGCTGCGCGAGGACGGCCAGGCCGACTACGCGTACATTGGCGTGACCAGCCAGCCGCTCTACCCGCAGCTCGCCGACCACCTCGGTCTGGACACGGAGACCGGGTCGCTGATCGCCCGCATCGTTCCCGGCAGTCCCGCCGCCGACGCCGGCCTGCGAGCGGGCGACGAGCCGATCCGCTTCCAGGGCGCTCCCGTGCGTGCGGGGGGTGACGTGATCCTTTCGGTGGACGGCGAGCCTGTCGTCAACGACAGCGACCTGCCGCGGCTGATAAGCGGCTACGCGCCGGGCGACACAGTCCGGCTCGAGGTGCTGCGCGAGGGCTCGCGCGAGGAACTCGACATCAAGCTCGAGCCGCGCCCGGGCTCCTGAGTGCTCAGCGGTCAGGTCCGCGAGCTCGCCGTTGAGCTGACCCTGGCTCTGCGCGAACGTGTCGTCCCAGAGCTCGGCCGCCATTCCGGCCGGGTACACGCGGGGGAGGGTGAAGGCGGCGACGTCACCTTCGCAATCGACGAGCTCGCCGAGTCGTTCATGGAGGAGCACCTCGCGCGACACGCTCCGGGCGTGGCCTTCTACTCCGAGGACCGCGGCATGGTGACCCCCGCCGGCGATCCGGAATGGGTGCTTATCGTCGATCCAATCGATGGAACCCGTCCGGCGATGGCCGGCTTTGAATCCGCCTGCGTCTCGGTGGCCGCGGCGCCGCTGGGCGACGAGCCGACGATGGGGGACGTCCAGGTCGGCTGCGTGGCCGAGATCAAGAGCGGGGCACTGTTCGTCGCCGAGCGAGGCGGCGGCTGCGCGCCGGCCCCCAAGCTTTCCGCCAACGCCGACCTGGCGAAGCTGTTCTGGGCCTACGGCTTGCGCGGCCGGCCGGTCAGGGCGATGGCTGAGGTCCTTGCCGAGTTGGTCGACGACTCTTCGGTCGGCGGCGGCACCTTCGACCTGGGTTCGGCGACCTTCGACATGACTCGCGTCTTCACCGGCCAGCTGGACGCATACGTCGAGCCCGGCCCGCGGATGGTGGCTGATGTCCCGAGAATGCGCGAGGCCTTCGAGCGCGTGGGTGGAGGGGCCGTGCTCAACAACTCTCCGTACGACCTGGCGGCCGTCGCCTTGATCTGCGAGGAGGCCGGCGCCGTGGTCAGCGACGCCTACGGTGCGTCGCTCGCGCCCAAACGGCTGCTCGGTTCCGGACACGAGTTCCAGATCTCCTGCGTGACCGCCGCGAACGCGGAGTTGCACAGCGCAATCTGCGCCAAGCTCGACGCCGGCATCGAGCGGCTGGCCGCCTTGACCTGATCCTGGTTTGCGCCCGTCAGGGAGAGGGCATTCCGACCGGCCGTACGGGGTCTCGCTCTCAAGATTCGCCCAGCGGGCGAAGCCGCCGACCCCCTGCGACCGCTAGCCTGCCCCGCGTGCTCCAAGAAGTAGGCCTCGGCCACAGATCGCTTTCGGACTACACGCACATCGTCGGTCGCGAGCTCGTCGAGGAGATCGGCCAGCTCGCGGAGAAGATGGAGGGCAAGCGCGTGCTGCACGTCAGCGCCACAGCGTTCGGAGGCGGCGTCTCCGAGATCCTCTACACGTTGGTGCCGCTGATGCGCGACGTCGGGCTCGACGCGCACTGGCAGGTGATCCTCGGCAAGGAGGAGTTCTTCAACGTCACCAAGCTGATGCACAACTCACTGCAGGGTGACCCGGCGACGCTGAGCGCGGCTGAGTGGGACCTCTTCGAGCGTTACAACTGGATGAACGCTCAGGGGTTGAAGGACGAGTGGGACGTGATCATCATCCACGACCCCCAGCCGGTCGGCCTGAAGCAGAACTCGCCCGAGGCGTCCAAGCACTGGATCTGGCGATGCCACATCGACCTCTCGACTCCGAACCCCGACACGATCGCGGGCATCCTGCCTCAGATCAAGGAGTACGACCTCAGCGTCTGGCACATGCAGCAGTACGTGCCCGAGAGCCTCAACGGCGACGGCGTCCGCATCGTTCCGCCGGCGATCGATCCGCTCTCGCCGAAGAACATGGCCCTCTCGCCTGATGACGCCGCCTTCGTCTGTGACCAGTTCGGGATCGACGTCGAGCGTCCGCTGATCACTCAGGTCTCACGCTTCGATCCCTGGAAGGACCCGATGGGCGTGATCGACGCCTACCGGATGGTCCACGAGCAGGTGCCGGAGGTGCAGCTCGCGCTGGTCGGCTCGATGGCGACCGACGATCCGGAGGGCTGGGAGTTCTTCCACCAGACCTTCCAGCACGCCGACGGCGACCCGGACATCAAGATCCTCAACAACCTCAACAACGTCGGCGCGATCGAGGTCAACGCCTTTCAGTCCCAGTCAGACGTGGTGATCCAGAAGTCGCTTGCGCGAAGGCTTCGGCCTGACCGTGACCGAGGCGCTCTGGAAGGGCCGTCCGACGATCGCCGGCAACGTCGGCGGGATCGCCCTGCAGATCGAGGACGGCGTCTCGGGTTTTCTGGTCGACTCGCCGGAGCAGACGGCGCAGCGCACGCTCGAGCTGCTGGCGGACCCGGAGCTTGGCGTTCGCCTCGCCAAGGAGGGCAAAGAGCACGCCCGTCGTCAGTTCCTGACGCCGCGTTTGCTGCGGGACTGGCTGAAGATGTTCCAGGAGCTGGACGATCGTTAGCGGGGAGCCGAGATTGACGATCAGCTGATCATCGTCTCCAACCGCGGACCGGCCCAGTTCGAGCTGGACGAGGACGGTCAACGGGTTGCCTCGCGCGGCGGGGGCGGACTGGTCACTGCGCTGACGGATCTCGTCAAGCATCGCAAGGCGCTCTGGGTCGCCTCGGCGATGACCGACGAAGACGTGGCGGTCGCGCGCGAGGTCGGCGGTAAGCCGGTCGCTGTCACGATCGGCGGCGTCGACTACGACGTGCTGATGGTCGAGAGCGCCGCCGAGGCCTACGACCGTTTCTACAACGTGATCGCCAACCCGATCCTCTGGTTCATTCAGCACTACCTTTGGGACCTCTCCAACGCGCCCGACATCCGCCTGGAGGAGAAGGAGGCGTGGGAGTACGGCTACAAGGTCGTCAACGACGACATCGCCGCGGCGGTGATCGAGCAGCTCGACGGGCAGGCCGACCCGCTCGTGATGCTGCACGACTACCACCTCTACACGGCGCCGGCGAGGATTCGCGAGGCCCGCCCGGACGTCTTCCTGCACCAGTTCGTCCACATTCCCTGGTCCCAGCCGGACTCCTGGCGGATTCTGCCGGCCGTCTGGCGTGAGGAGATCTACCGCGGCCTGCTCGCCAACGACATCATCGGCTTCCACACGACTGCCTACTGCCGCAACTTCCTCTCCTGCTGCGCGCAGCTGCTCGACCTCGAGGTCGATCGTGAGCGGCTGATCGTCCATCACGAGGGACGTGAGATCTGGGTCCGTGCCTACCCGCTCGGAATCGACGCGGCGCGGCTGCGCGCGCTGGCTGCCTCCGATGAGGTCGCCGAATACGAGCGGGAGCTGTTGCGGCGGCGGCGTGAACACCTGATCATCCGCGTCGATCGAGCCGACCTCTCCAAGAACGTCCTGCGCGGCTTCACCGCATTCGACGTCTTCCTGCAGCGACACCCGGAGTTCCGCGAGAAGGTCACCTTCATCGCTCACCTGCAGCCCTCACGCCAGGATGTTCCCGAGTACGCCGAGTACTTGGAGCGCATCGAGGCCCTGGTGGCTGTCGTCAACCACCGGCACGGGACCACCGACTGGATGCCGATCGACCTGCGTATCTACGAGAACCTGCCCGACGCCGTCGCCCGCTACAAGAACTACGACCTGCTGATGGTCAACGCGCTCTTCGACGGCATGAACCTCGTCGCCAAGGAGGCGCCGGCGGTCAACGAGCGAGACGGGGTCGTGATGCTCTCGGAGAACACCGGCTCGCACGAGGAGCTCGGCGAATGCGTGCTCTCCGTGAATCCCTTCGACATCGATGAGCAAGCCGAGACGATCTACAAGGCCCTGACGATGAGCCCGGATCACCGTCAGCTCCTGGCTTCGAGCCTGCGCGAGATCGTCGAGCGGCGCGACCCGGGCGTGTGGATCGACGAGCAGCTGGCCGATATCCGGTTGAAGCGCGAGGCGTAGGCGCGGGCCGTCAGCCGTCAGGGTCCGAACTCGGCTGGTGCTGGGGGTGGAGGCGGTGGCGCCGGAGCCGGAGCCGGTGCAAGCGCCGTCGGCGACGGCGCGGACGGCGGATCGGATGGGCCTTGATCTGGCGCTTCACTTCCGCCGCTGTCGCGCTCGGCGTCGCGCCGCTGTTCCTCGTTCGGCGCGACTCGCTGCTCCGTCCGTTCGGGCCGGCGTGGGGGGCGCTCTGGCTCGTCCGGCCGGTGGGTCGCGGCATCGCCGTGGGAATCGGCTGCTCTGGGCAGGTTCGGCGTCCCGGCGCCAGAAGGTTCCCTGCCTGCCGGTCGTCCCAACGCCGCTCAGGCCGATGTCCGGCGCGAGCGGCGCGGGAGCGGGGGGCGTGAGCAGCTTTGGCAGGACCACCAGCGCGGCCAATGCCGCCAGTGCGAGGGCGCCGAGGCGCACGGCGCTTCGCAGATTTACTCGCTGTCGTCCCACACCGCAAACAAGCCCGGCCACCGCTTTCGTGCCCCGGTGTCGCGTCTGGAAAAGCGATTTCTGATCGCCATTCCCCTATAGTCATCCGCCGTTTGCCAGCCACCACAGAACGTCAGTACGAATTGGTCTTGATGCTCGATCCGGAGACCCCGGACGAGGTCCGCGAGAAGATCGCATCCGACGCCAAGAGTCGGATCGAGTCCGGTGGCGCGCTCAAGCACGATGAGTCGTGGGGGATGCGCAAGATGGCCTATGACATCGAGCGGCGCACCGAGGCCGACTACCGCTTTTATCGCTTTGCAGGCGAGAAGCCGCTGCTCGACGAGCTCGACCACAACCTCAAGATCACCGACGGCGTGCTGCGCTTCCGCATCTTCCGCGTCGACCCGCGCTCGCCGCTGATCACTCCGCCCGACCCCACTTCGATGGCTCCGCGACCCGCGCGCAAGGACGGTCGCGGCGGCTCGCACGACGACGAAGGGGATTTGGCCAGCGTCGTCAAGCGACGTCGTGTCGTCGGCCCCGCCGCCCCCGTCGCGCCGGCGGCTTCCGAGGTTGCACCCGAGGCACCGGCAGCCGCAGAGGCCGCCCCCGAGGCTCCGGCAGCCGCAGAGGCTGAGCCCGAGGCTCCGGCAGCCGCAGAGGCTGAGCCCGCAGCGGAGGCGCTCCCGAGCCGGCTGCGGAAGCGGCTGAGCCCGAGGCCGCCGCACCTGATGCGCCCGAAGCCGAGTAGACCGCCAAGCCCTTCCCGCATAGTGGGCGGTTTTGCGATTCGCCTCCGTCCCCGTGGGGGGCGCGACCGCCGGATGCCGACTTATCATCGGTAAGCACAACAAAAGTCAGGAAGGAAAAGGCCTATGGCTGCATCGAATGTCAACGTCGTCGTCATCACCGGCAACCTCACTCGCGACCCGGAGCTGAAGAGCACACAGGGAGGCACTTCGGTCTGCGACATGCGCGTCGCCGTCAACAGCCGTCGTAAGGACGCCAGCGGGAACTGGGTCGACAAGCCCAACTACTTCGACGTCACCGTCTGGGGAGCGCAGGGCGAGAACTGCGCCCAGTGGCTCGCCAAGGGCCGCCCCGTCGCGATCGAGGGCCGCCTCGACTGGCGCGAATGGGAGACCCCCGAGGGCCAGAAGCGCCAGAAGGTCTCGATCACTGCCAACTCCGTGCAGTTCCTCGGCTCGCGCGAGGGCCAGGGCGGCGGCGGCAACGGGAACGGCGGTAACGGCGACAGCACCGGCGGAGGCTTCCAGCCGACCTCGGACGTCCCGGCCGACACCTCCGACTTCGAGCCCGAGGGCGTCGGCGTCGGCAGCGGCGGCGGCTCCGAAGACGACATCCCGTTCTAGGGAACGCCTGGGACTGACCGAAGGCGCCCGCGCCACACCGAACGTCCTCGAGTACACCCTATGGGGGGTCAATTGGGACGTTCGGCGTGGCGGGAGGGCGTCCCGGCACAGCCTTTGCAGCCTGCATAGGGCGCCTCCCTACCATCAATAACCCCGCATCGACCCGCCTATCGACGGGTTTACGCGGTGGGACGCATGACTTTCACGGTGGCTCCAAAGCAGGGATCTGGCCGGCGAGCGCGCTGCTCGCTGCTTGCGCTTGCCGTTGTTTGCGGCGCTTTCGGAGCGCTGGGCGGCGTCGCGACCGAGGCGCCTGCCAAACGTAAGCCGCCGCGGTCTGGCCCGGTCGACTATCTCGCCGCCCCGGGATGCCCTGTCGAGTACCGCACCGAGAAGACGTCTGTGTACAGCTTCGAGGAGCAGACCCGAGCGCTGCACTGGAAGTTCAAGGTGCACAGGCAGATCATCGAGCTGAAGCCGCCCGTTGACTGGGAGCGCAATCCGATCGACTCGAAGGCATTCGCGGCGCGCCTCGCCGACCTCGCCTTCCTGGATCAGCTGCTCTACATCTACGTCGCCAGCCCTCACTTCAAGAGGCCTAAGAAGCTGCGGGCGCTGCGGATGGCCCGCGAGATCGCCCTCACCTGGATCAAAGCGGCGAATGAGGGTGACGTCAGTTCAGAGACCTGGACGGACAGAGTTGCCGCCCGGCGCGCCGCCTTCATCGCCTTCATCGCCAGAGCGACGGCCTGCGAGGGGGTGATCGGCCGCGCGGACGCGAAGCTGATGCTGACCTCGATCCGCAAGCACGGCCGCTACCTGCGAAACAACGCCAACTACAAGGCGACGAACCACGGGCTCTCGATCGACCTTGCCCTCGCGTCGCTCGGCCGTTATCTGCCGCAGGACCGTTTTCTGGCTCGCGGCGCGCTGCGCGGCGAGCGGCGCTACCGGCGTACGTTCTACGGCTCATTCCAGGCAGCGGAGGGCGTCTGGCTCGAACACTCGATGGGCTACTACGACTACGCGATCAACCTGATCGACGACTACCTGCGGATCGTCAACCCGGACGACGCCGAGCTGCAGGCGGCTCGGGCCCAGCTCGTCACCTCACTTGCCTGGCTGACCGCGCCCGACGAGAAGATGGCCCAGTTCGGCGACACCAGCCTCGACAAGCCGCAGGCCGAGGTGCGCGCTCTTGCAGCCTCGCAGGGCGGGCTCTGGGCCGCCCCCGCATCCGGCTATGCCGTCGTCAAGGACCACGCGGCGGGCGGCTGGCTCGCGATCGCCTCCTCGTATCACTCCGGAACCCACAAGCATTCCGACGAGCTCTCCTTCGAGCTCTACGAGCGCGGAGTCAGAGTGGTGCAGGACACGGGCCAGTACCACAAGGACCGCGACGACTACTTCAACTTCCAGCGCTCTCCATCCGCACACTCGACGCTGGTCGTCGACGGCCAGGGGAACGACTCTGAGGACTACACGCCCTACGGCGGCGGCATCTTCGCCTGGGGTGAGGGCGATGGCTGGTACGCGGTCTGGGCGCACAACCCCGTGCTCGTCGAGGCGCAGGGTGTCCTGCACGCCCGCCTCTTCCTCTACAAGCCCGGCTATGCGCTGTTCGTCGGCGACGCAGCGGTCTCGGCGGAGCCGCACGCCTACAAGCGCTACGTCCAGTTCGGGACCAAACTGACCGCGACGCAGGAGGACGATTCGGTCAGGTTGAGCGGTCGCGGCCTCAAGGCGCAGGTGACCAGCTCGAGTGCCGTCGGCCCGGGTGATCTCGAGCTGTTCACGGGGCAGAGCTCGCCGCTGGCGGGCTGGAGCTACCCCAACTTCCGCAAGGAGAAGGCGCGCACCACGGCTGCCTGGCGCACGGCCGGAACCACGCTCGACCACCTGACGACCTTCTCGCTCAACGGCTTCAACCTGCGCGGCGCCCTTGCCACGCCGCTGACCGGTGACACCACGGTCGTGGTCCAGGACCCGTCCGGCCAGACGCTGGAGACGGTTCGGGTGCTCCGCAACGAGAACGCGATCACGGTCGACGTGACGCCCTGATCGGGCCCGTTGACGGCCAAAAGCCGCGGTAATCAAGGGCTCGGTGGCTATCATGCCGCGCCCATGAACGACCAGTTTGCAGAGCCGCAGCACAGGGGGAGCCACTGATGGCCCGCCGTGCCCCAACGACGCCGACCGCCAGGCGGCGTGGCCCGCGCGATCGCTTCAGGCCGCGCAAGTACACGCGCATCAACGTCGACAACATCGACTACAAGGACCTCGGCACGATCCGCAGGTTCATCTCGGATCGCGGCAAGGTTCGCTCCCGTCGGGTCACCGGGCTCTCGCGGCGCCACCAGCAGCAGCTGGCGCTGGCGGTCAAGCGCGCCCGCGAGATCGGGCTGCTGCCTTACGTCGGCGAACGCTGATGGCCCAGGCGATCCTGCTCAAGGACGTCCCCGAGCTCGGAGAAGCCGGAACGGCCGTCGACGTCTCCCCCGGTTACCTGCGCAACTACCTCGTGCCCCGCAAGCTCGCCCAGGCTGCGACCCCGGGCGCGCTCGAGGAAGTCCAGCGCCGCAAGGCAGCGGCCGAACAGTCCGCCAAGGAGGCCGCCGACCGTGCCGGTGAGACGGTCGCGCTGCTTTCGAAGACCGTTCTCACGATCACCCATCGCGCCGGCGAGGACGGCAAGCTCTACGGGTCGGTCACGGCCAAGGAGATCGCGGACGCGATCCTCGAGGCCCGCGGCCTCAAGGTCGACCGCAAGAAGATTCGCCTCGAGCAGCCGATCCACGAGATCGGCACCTACATGGTCGAAGTCGAGGTGGGCGGAGATTCCGTCGCCCGCCTCAAGACCATCGTCGCCGAACAGCGCTAGCAGCGTTTGCGGTTCCCGAATCTGGAGAACCAGTGGAGTGGAGTGGAGTGGTCCCGTGTCAAGTCATCCTGACTCCCCGGGCGTCGTAGGCGCGCGGGTGTTCGCGGACAGCAGGTTTGGGGGCCAGGCTGTGCTGCGCCTACGAGAGGCGTTTGAACGATCACGGCACCCGATGTTGATCGCCGACGACCAGCGCCGCTGGGTGACAGGAAACGGCGCGGCCTGTGACCTGCTCGGGATCGCTCGGGAGGAGATCCCCTGGCGCAGGATGGACGATTTCACTCCCCCGAGCGAGCGTCGCAGGCTCGAAGAGCAATGGGAAGCATTTCTGGCCACCGGGGAGGCGGAGGGTTGGTATGAGCTCTACGTACCGGGTCGCGGGCCGTTGCCCGTCGAGTTCAGCGCGACCGCAAACGTGCTGCCCAGGCGCCACCTTTCGGTGTTCATCCCGCGCGAGAACGGATTGACGGAGCTACCAGACATCGCCGCGGTGCCCGAATGGACACCTTTAGCGACGGTGGAAATCGATCGGGTGGAACTGACCAAGCGCGAGCGCGAAGTCATGACCTTGGTCGCCTCCGGGCTCCAGACAGACGACCTGGCAAAGCGGCTGTTCGTCTCTTCCGAGACGATCAGATCCCATGTTCGCAACGCGATGGGCAAGCTGGGTGCACACACACGCGCGCATGCGGTGACGATCGCGCTGGTGACGGGTCAGATCGCCTGGGAAACCAGGGACACCTGAGGCTTGCCGGGGGGGTTCGTTCTCGACCGTCGGCCGCTGGGCGAACGGTCGTCTTGGAAAAGGAGCCCCTCCAGGGGATATTCAGGGATTTCACTCGTACGGGGGATTGCGCCTTCGTTCGGTGACCCCGATAGTGGGGGGTGGGAGAAACCAACCATGGATGTCCGAAGGACAACTCGTCGTTGATGGCCCTCCGCCCACCGACCCGAGGAGGTTCTGTTGACTGACAACCACACCGCCAAGTTCCACGTAGCGGCAGCGAGCATTGTGGCGCTCTCCATGGTTGCGGCTCTCGCGCTCGCAGGCAATGCCCAGGCGCAGGCACCGGTGGTCCTCGGAACAGCCGATGCTTTCGGCGTCCTGGGCGGCTCCACCGTCACCAACACTGGCCCCACCGAGGTCAACGGGAACCTCGGCGTGAGCCCAGCCACCGCCGTGACGGGATTTCCCCCGGGCGTGGTGAACGGCACGATCCACGCAGGCAACGCCGTGGCTGCACAGGCGCAGGCCGACCTGACCGTTGCCTACAACGACCTCGCCGGCCGTGCCTGCGGCACGGTTCTGACCGGCCAGGATCTGGGTGGACTCACGCTCACCTCCGGCGTCTATTGCTTTGCGTCCTCGGCTCAGCTGACCGGCGCCCTGACCCTCGATGCCCAGGGTGACTCCAATGCGGTGTTCATTCTCCAGGTCGGGTCCGCCCTGACGACGGCATCGGCAAGCAGCGTCAACGTCATCAACGGCGCCCAGTCATGCAACGTCTTCTGGCAGATCGGCAGCTCGGCGACGCTTGGAACGACGACCGAGTTCACGGGCAATATCGTCGCCCTGACGTCGATCACGGCAAGTACCGGGGCCACGTTTGACGGCAGGCTTCTGGCCCGCAACGGCGCGGTCACGCTCGACACCAACGTCATCACCCGAGCCGAGTGCGACGCCGGCGCCGGCGGAGGCGGCGGCGGCAACAACCCGCCTGACGACGACGATGCGCCGATCATCGTGATTGACGGCGGAGGCGGAGGCGGGGAGGCGGCGGAGGCGGAGGAGGCGGGCGGAGGCGGAGGCGGAGGCGGCGACGGCGGAGGAGGCGGCGGCGGCGGCGGAGGCGGAGGCGGCGGCGGAGGGAGGCGGCGGAGAGCGCTGCATAGCTCGCGACTTCAAATTTCAAATCAGGGCTCGCGACGAGTCGGGGATCCGAAGAATCGACGTTCTGCTCGACGGCAAGCTGATCAGGCGGGCCATCCACGGGCGATTTTCGGTCTCGATCAAGGCCGAGAGCCTGCCGGCCGGTCGCCACACGATCAGGATCGTGGCGGTTGATCGCCTGGGCAACCGGACGGTGACGTCGGACCAGTTCAGGCGATGCAAGCGCCCGACGCTTTCTGGGGGCCCCGACGACGTCCCGGGAGTCCCGGACTTCACAGGCTGACCGGTGCGAAGCGCTGACCAGTGTCCAGCCTTCGCTGGTCTAGTGACCAGGCGCTCGATCACGATCGGGGCCGCGCTGGGCGCCATCGCTCTGACACTCTTGCCGTCACTCGCCTCGACCGGACCGGCGTACGCTGGGACCGAACCGCGGATCGCTGGGGCCGAGCTTCTTTCCGACGAGCGGACTTCCACCTATTGGGCTCATCCGAAGGTCAGGGCTTTGATCCGGAAGCGTCCTGCGGCAAGTTCGGGGCGGGTCGCGCGCGTCCACGCTGTCACCGAGGACGGCTTCCCGGAGGTGTACCTGGTCCTGCGTCGCTGGACCGCAGCGGATGGACGTGCCTGGTTGAACGTCCGAATCCCAATGCGGCCCAACGGGCGGACGGGTTGGGTGCGGGACTCCGCCCTTGGCCACCTTCACCTCGTCCGCACTCGCTTGCTGGTGGATCGTCAGCGCCAGCGCGCCATCCTCTTTCGGGCCGGGCGCCGGATCTGGCAATCCCGAATCGGGGTCGGTTCCCCAAGCACCCCCACGCCGGCGGGCCAGTTCTGGATCCGTGAACTGATCGAGGTGGCGGACCCAGGCGGAACGTACGGGCCGTGGGCGTTTGGCACCAGCGCCTACGCCAGCCTCAGCGACTGGCCCGGAGGTGGGGTCGTCGGCATCCACGGCACGAATCAGCCCTACCTGATCCCCGGCCGGCCCTCGCACGGCTGCATACGCGTGCCGAACGAGGCGATCACGAGGCTCACTGGCCTGATGCCGATCGGCACGCCGGTGCGGATCCGGTGAGCTCGCAGACGAAGGTGCCAGCGACTCCTCCCCGGGTGGCCGCCGGTCTTGAACTCACGAAACGGGACTGATCGCCCGTGGTTGCCGTTCAGGAGTCGCCGGGAAAAAAGGTTACGCCGCAAACTCCCGCTTCGCCGCCCACGCGCTTGCGGCAGCTGTGCTTTCTTCCGCCGGACGGGGGTCGATCCTCATGGCTGAGGGCTTTAGTAAATGAGACCCCCGGCGAAAGCAATCGAGATGGCCACGAACGCAACAGCACAAGCGCATGTCCCGCCCCAGAACCTGGAGGCGGAGGAGGCTGTGCTCGGGGCGATGATGGTCGCAGACGTCGTCGATCGCGTCGTCAGCGATGTTCGGCTCGAGGTCGAAGACTTCTACCGCGAGCGTCACCGGGTCGTCTTCAGGGCGATCAAGCAACAGCACGAGCGCCGCGAACCGATCGACGCGCTGACCATCACCGAGTTGCTGACCCAGACAGGGCAGCTGGAGGCCGCCGGTGGGCGCGAGGAGGTTGCGCTGCTGGCCTCGAGCACCCCGGCTCCGGGGAACGCGGCGCACTACGCCCAGATCGTCAAGGAGAACTCGCTGCTGCGACGGCTGCTGCGGGCGGCACAGGAGATCCAGCAGTCGGTCCACGGCCGCGAGGGAATCCCGCGTGATCTCGTCGAGCGGGCCGAGAAGATGCTGTTCGAGGTCGCCCACGAGGAGAATGCGAGCGACTTCCGCGAGATTTCCGAGGTCCTCCAGGAGGAGCTCGAGCGGCTCGAGGCGCTCTCCAAGGGCGACGGCTCGATCACGGGGACCGCGACCGGCTTCAAGAAGCTCGACGAGCTCACCGGCGGCTTTCAGCGCGAGAACCTGATCGTGATCGCGGCCCGCCCCTCGATGGGTAAGAGCTCGCTCGTTTGCAACATCGCCGAGAACGTCGCGATCAAGGGGGGTCCGGTCGCATTCTTCTCGCTCGAGATGTCCCAGGTCGAACTCGCCGACCGCTTCATCGCCTCGCAGGCGAGGATTCCCGGCGACCGGCTGCGCAAGGGCCAGGTGGCCGCCCGCGACTGGCCGGGAATGCTGCGCGCCTGCAACAAGCTCAACGAGGCACCGCTCTGGCTTGACGACTCTGCCGACCTGAGCCTGCTCGACCTGCGCGCCAAGGCGCGACGGCTGCACTCCCAGGAGAAGGCCAACGGCCATGAGGATGGCCTGGCGCTGATCATCGTTGACTACGTACAGCTGATGCGGGCCGACGACCCGCGCCAAAACCGCGTCGAGCAGGTCGGTCAGATCAGCCGTGGACTGAAGCTCCTGGCGCGTGAGCTGCACGTCCCGGTGGTCGCGCTCTCACAGCTTTCGCGTGCCCCCGAGCAGCGCCCCGACAAGCGGCCGATCCTCTCCGACCTGCGCGAATCGGGAAACATCGAGCAGGACGCCGACGTCGTCGCCTTCATCTACCGCGACGAGGTCTATAACCCCGATACCGAGGATCAGAATATGGCCGAGCTGATCGTGCGCAAGCACCGCAACGGGCCGATCGACACCGTCAAGCTCGCCTGGCTTCCGAACTTTCCCAAGTTCGCCACATACTCCGGCGAGAGGCGCCCGGTCGAGCAGCGGCCCGGTGAGGACTTGGCCGAGTCGGCGTGAGCGGCCGCGAGCGACCGAGCGCAGGCGCAGCCTGCCCGTTCGGGACCTGCGACGGGTCCGGATGGCTGCTGGGGCCCGAAAACGTGGCACGGCCCTGCGACTGCCGCGAGCGGCGCATCGCCAACGCCCGCCTGCACGGCGTCGCCTCGGTGATCCCGGCCAAGTTCCGCGGCGTCAGCTTCGACCGGCCTCCGGTCTCGAGCTTGGCCGCCGCACCTGCGTCGGCGCCTGTGGTGGCGGAGATCCGCTCGTTCGTCGAGCATCTCGACGACCGGCTCGAGGAGGGTCGCGGGCTCTGGCTGATGGGGGACGTCGGCACCGGCAAGACGAGCCTGGCGATGCTCGTCTCGCGCTCGGCGCTCGAGGCGGGCCGCACGGTCGCGATCTACTCGTTGCCGCAGCTGCTCGCGCGGATTCGGCGAACCTATGAGGGCGAGGCGGGCGAGGACTCCTACCTGCGTTTTTTTGGGCGCCTCGTCTCCGTCGACCTGCTCCACATCGACGATCTCGGCGCCGAGAAGCGCTCCGATTGGGTCCTGGAGCAGCTCTACGCGCTCATCAACGAGCGCTACGAGACGCAGCGCTCAATTGTCGTCACCACCAACCTCGACGAGTCGCTGCTCGAGGAGCAGATCGGCCCACGCACCGTTTCGCGTCTCGCTGAGATCTGCGGCGATCCGCTGCCGCTTTTCGGCGATGATCAGCGCTACAGGGTCGCCTGAAGCGGCCTGAGGCCGGAAACTCCGCGAATTCCCCCATAATCATCGGTCGCGATGCCAGGAATAGCCATAGTCGGCGCCCAGTGGGGTGATGAGGGCAAGGGGAAGGTCGTCGACCTGCTCGCGGATCAGGCCGACGTGATCGTGCGCTTCCAGGGCGGAAACAACGCTGGGCACACCATCGTTCGCGACGGCGAGACCTTCAAGTTCCACCTGATCCCCTCGGGGATCCTCCATCCGGGGAAGACCTGCGTGATCGGCAACGGCGTCGTGGTCGATCCGAAGATCCTCTGCGACGAGATCGAGGGGCTCAAGCGCCAGCGCATCGACGTCAGCGGCCTCAAGCTCTCAGCCAATGCCCACGTGATCATGCCCTACCACGTGTTGCTCGACACGGCCGGCGAGCTCAAGCTGGGCAAGCTCTCGATCGGGACCACGCGGCGCGGTATCGGGCCCTGCTACCAGGACAAGGCGGCGCGCCTCGGGATCCGTGTTCAGGACCTGCTCGATCCGAAGATCCTGCGAAAAAAGATCCTCGCCGCGCTGACGCCCAAACAGCACTCGCTTCGCGCGATCGAGAAGCAGCTCGAAAAGCACCCGGAGTTCGACCTCGACGCAATCGACCTGCACGCGATCGCCGAGGAGTACGTCGCCTACGGCCATCGGCTCGAGCCGCACATCGCAGACACTGCACGACTCTGCTGGACGGCTCTGGACAGCGGTCGCACGGTCCTTTTCGAGGGCGCGCAGGCGACCCTGCTCGACCTCGACCACGGTACTTATCCGTTTGTGACCTCCTCCAATCCGATCGCCGGGGCCGCCTGCGTGGGGGCGGGCGTCGGACCCAAGGACATCAACGAGGTCTGGGGTGTCGCCAAGGCCTATGCGACCAGGGTTGGGGCGGGCCCTTTCCCGACCGAGCTCGACGAGGAGATCGGCGAGCGCCTGCGCGAGCGCGGGCACGAGTTCGGAACGACCACTGGGCGCCCGCGGCGCTGCGGCTGGCTCGACGCGATCGCCCTTCGCTACGCCGCTCGCCTGAACGGCATGGACGCGCTCGCGATCACGAAGCTCGACGTTCTGTCAGGGATCGACCCGCTGCGGATCGCAGTTCGCTACCGCCATCCCGAGGGCGCCGTTTTCGACGAGTTTCCGTATCACCAGTCGATCCTCCACACCGCCGAAGCCGAGTATGAGGAGCTGCCAGGCTTCGAAGGCGACGTGGCCGGATGCCGCTCGCAGTCGGATTTGCCCGCAGAGGCCCAGCAGTATCTGCGGGCGATCGAGGATTTGGCGGGCGTGCCCGTGCGGGTCGTTGGCGTCGGCCCCGGGCGCGACCAGGTGATCTGGCTCGATGACGGCGGTGCGGACACGAACCTGCGTGCCGCCTAGCAGTCGTTGTACACGTTGGTAAATCCGACAAGCCCGGAGAACTCCGCCGCTGATGCGGGATTGCGCATTGTGTGTAACAAAGCGGCATCCGCCCGAGTCGGATATGTTGCGCCCAGATTGGGCGTCCGGTACCACCCCCTCAGGGGAGCCGGGTGAAATGGACCCCGGCCCTCGGGGCAGACAGACAATCCCACCGGAATCGGTGGATCACAGCCCTTGGAGGTGTGATGAACAGCAGTGCATTTAGGTTGTTCCTGGCGATTGGCGTGGCGAGTGCAGTACTCGTCGGCTGCGGCGGGGGCGACGAAGACGATGGCGGCGGCACAACGGAGCCAGTGGTCCTGACGTCCCAGGAGATCATCGCGAAGGCGACGCCTGCGACCGTGAAGCTCAGCGGTCGCCTCGGCGACGCGAAGGTCGGCGGAACCGGTGTGCTCTACAGCACCGATGCCGGCGCTCGCGTCCTGACCAACGCCCATGTGGTGCAGGGTCTCTCGACGATCACCGCTGAGGTTGAGGGTGACAACGTGACCGCGCGTCGGGTTGGCACCGCACCTTGTCAGGACCTCGCTGTCCTCGAGTTGGTCAACGCACCACCGGATCTCGTGACGATGCCGCTCGGCGAGTCGGCAACCGTCGAGTCAGCCGACGAGGTGGTTGCCCTCGGGTTCCCGATCACGGCGCAGCGTTCCGGTTCGGCAAGTATCACATCGACCACCGGTGAGGTCTCCAACGCCGATGTGGTCGGCAACGAGATCAGCCCCGACCTGCCGGAGTACCCGCAGCTGATTCAGCACACGGCGACGGTCAACCCCGGTAACAGCGGCGGTCCGCTGATCAACGAAGCCGGAGAGGTCGTCGGCATCAACACGCTGAGCTCGGCCGGCAGCGATGTCGTCGAAGGTCAGTCGTACGCGATCTCGATCGACCACGTCAAGTCGATCCTGCCGACGCTGGAGGCCGGCCAGGACCAGGTCGCTCTCGGCTGGAATCTGCTGCCGCTGGAGTTCGTTCCGCCCGAAGAGCTCGCGGTGGACCTGATCGAGCAGTTCGGCATCTCGTCCGGGCTCGCCGTTCGTGTCGCCAACAGCATCGTCGGCAGTGGAGACAAGGGTCTCTACAACCTCGGCTCGGAGCCCGGTTCACCGGCCGCCAAGGCGCAGATCGTCCAGGGTGACCTGATCAAGGAGATCAACGGAAGCTCGGTCAAGACGATTCCCCAGGTCTGCAAGATCCTGGAGAGCGCCAGCCCCGGTCAGACGCTGCAGATCGACGGCCAGTTCGTCGCCAGCGGCACCGTCGACCAGCTGATCGACGAGTCCCCGTTCCGGGTCGAAATGAAGATCCCGGAGGACCAGGTCGCGATGACCAGCACGACCCCGGCGACGACGTCGTCGACGACGAGCACCCCGTAGTCGAGTCCGGCGCCTGAGGGCGCCGTGCCAAAGACGTAGCGACCGGCCGCCCTCGGGCGGCCGGTTCGCGTCTTGGGGCGAGGTTCTCTCGCTGAGCCGGCCGGGGGGCGAGCGAACGGCAGCATCAAGGGAATGGCTCTGGCGCCAAAACCGCTCTCGGGAGGCGGTTTGGGAAGTTGCGTCCCTATGCGGGACGGAAAGTCACACACCCCCTTTCTAGACTCCCGCCGATGCCCCTCCGGCCTTTGACGCTCTCCCTGTGCGCTGTCGTTTCGATCTGCCTTTCGGCGTGCGGGGGCGATTCAGGCGACGACACGAGCGCCTCGAAGGACGCCCTCCCCACAGGCGCCGCAACCCAAGCCGTCGTCCAGGTCTCCGCCCAGCGCCTGGGAATCCCCGTCGGCGGCTCCGGCTTCGTCTACGACCTCGACAAGCGCTTGGTGCTGACCAGCGCCTCCAACGTCAACTCCGCCGAGGACCTCCTCGTCAGCGCCGGCTCAGGGGCGACGCCGATCGGGGCGAGGATCGCCGGGATGGCTCCATGCGACGACGTCGCAGTGCTCGAGCTGGCGAGCAACGACGCGGGTTCGCTGAAGGGCCTGCAAGCACTTCCCCTCGGCGCCTCAAATGAGGTGGAGGCGCAGGAGCCGGTGACCGCGGTCGGTTATGGAAGCGAATTCGGCGGAGCCGAGAGCGGGACGGTCAAGGCCAGCCGGGGCGTCGTCACCGATCCGGCAATCGAGGACACCGAGCTGACGCCGATCCTGCCGTCATTCCCGTCGTTGATCGAGTTCGACGCGTCTCTCGAACCGGAGTTCAGCGGCGGCGCTCTGCTTGACGCCAGCGGCGACGCGATCGGCCTGCTTGTTGTCAGCGACCTCAGCGAGCGCACGCCCTCCTACGCCGTGCCGAGCCAGCGCCTGCGCGGCGTCGCTGAGGATCTGGCCGACGGCGAGAACCCGCTCAACGAGGGCTGGCTGCTGCGTCCGCTTGAGGAGGTGGACCTCGCCCAGGAATTCCAGATCTTCCTCAGCGACAAGCTCAAGGAAGCGGGCTTCACGCCGACTGAGGCCGCCGAGCACGTCGAAGAGCTGAAGCTCGACGGAGGCATGTACGTGCTTTCCACCGAGCGCAAGGGACCCGCGGACGACACCAACATATTTCCCGGCGACTTGATCACCAGGATCGACGGCGAACCCGTCCGCACCCAGTCGGAGGTCTGCAAGGCGCTCGGCAAGGCCGGGGGAGAGGCCGAGGTCGACGGCGTCGCGATAGCCAGCAGCACCCGCATCGCCGACATCGGTGAGAAGTTCACCGTAGTGATCAAGATCCCCAACTGATTGCGCTGCCGATAGCCTTGCGCGCCCATGAGCGTGTTCGAGAAGGTGCTGGTGGCCAACCGCGGCGAGATCGCGATCCGCGTGATGCGATCGCTGCGCGAGATGGGCATCGCCTCGGTTGGGGTCTACTCCGAAGCCGACCGTGAGGCGCCGCACGTTCGCCGAGCCGATGAGGCGTTTCTGCTCGGCCCGCCGGTGCCCGCCGAGAGCTACCTGAGCGTCGAGAAGCTGCTCGACGTCGCCGAGCGCTCAGGCGCGCAGGCAGTCCACCCGGGGTACGGATTTCTCGCCGAGAACGCGGCTTTCGCGAATGCCTGCGAGGCCGCGGGGATCGTCTTCATCGGCCCGCCCGCGAGCGCGATCGAAGCAATGGGCTCGAAGACGGGTGCCCGCGAACTCATGGACAAGGCCGGGGTGCCGATCGTTCCGGGTAACACTGTGCCCGCGAAGGACGCCGCCGAAGCTGCCGAGCAGGCCGAGGTGATCGGCTATCCGATCGCCTGCAAGGCCGTCGGTGGCGGTGGCGGCAAGGGCTTCCGCGTCGCCCTCAATGCCGATCAGATCACCGAGGCCTTCGAGGGCGCCTCCCGCGAGGGGGAGAAGTTCTTCTCGGATCCCGCCGTCTACCTCGAGCGCTACCTAGAGGATCCCCGCCACGTCGAGGTGCAGGTGCTCGCCGACTCACACGGCAACGTCATTCACCTCGGCGAACGCGACTGCTCGATCCAGCGGCGCCACCAGAAGCTGATCGAGGAGGCACCGGGACCGAAGGTCGACGCGCAGATGCGCGAGCGGATCGGCAAGATCGCGACCGACGCGGCGGCGGCTGTCGGCTATCGCTCGGCCGGCACGATTGAGGGTCTGCAGGTCGGCGACGACTACTTCTTCCTCGAGATGAACACTCGCGTCCAGGTCGAGCACTGCGTGACCGAGATGGTCACCGGCATCGACATCGTCCGCGAACAGATCCTGATCGCAACCGGCGAGAAGCTCTCGATTACTCAGGACGACGTCGAGCTGCGCGGTCACGCGATCGAGTGCCGGATCAACGCCGAAGCGGCACACAAGAACTTCGCGCCGGCGCCGGGGCCGATCGTCACCTACACCGAGCCAGCCGGTCCCGGGGTTCGAATCGACTCGGGCGTGGAGGCGGGTGGAGAGGTGACGCCGCTGTATGACCCGATGGTCGCCAAGCTGATCTGCTGGGACACTGATCGCGAGCGCGCCACGGCGAGGATGCTGCGCGCGCTCGGGGAATACGAGATCGAGCCGCTCGTCACCTTGATCCCTTTCCACAAGGCGATTCTCGCCACCGACCAGTGGGCGGCGGGGGAGACGTGCCGGGACCTCACCGAGGACAAGAAGTGGCTGAAGACAACGCAGCCTGACGCGTTCCCCGCTTCGCATACGGGCGCGTCAGAGTCGGACGACGGCGAGCCGAGGAGCTGAGCGAGCGCAAGTACCGCGTCGAGGTCGACGGGCGGCTGCACGAGGTCAAGGTGATCGGCGCCGCCGCGCCGGCAGCCGCCGCAGGCGCAGCGGGCGGCAAGCGTCCGGCCAAGCGGGCGGGCCGCGCTGGGGGGTCCGGAGGCGGAGCGTCCGGCCCTGAGTTGTCCTCGCCGCTGCAGGGCACCGTGCTCAAGGTCGCCGTGGAGAAGGGCGCTGAAGTCGAGCAGGGCGCGCTGATCTGCGTGATCGAGGCGATGAAGATGGAGAACGAGATCAGCGCGCATCGCGCCGGCAAGGTCACGGATCTGAAGGTCGCCGAGGGTGCCTCGGTCGCCAGCGGTGACGTGCTCGCCGTGATCGAGTAAGGCAGTCATCGTGATCGATTCCGCCCTCTCGCAGCTCCCGTGGCGGGGGCCGGGCAACAGGCCCGAGCTGCCGATTCCGCCGGACGAGCTGCCGATGCGCCTCGGCGGGACGATGCGCAAGCGCTGGCGCTACGTCGCGGCGTTTGCCGAGCCATTCATGGTTTGTGTGGCCCGGGTCCAGGTGGGCCCGTTCGGGCAGACGTTTTGGGCGCTTGTCGACCGCGAGAAGGGCGAGATCCATGAGCGCACGAAGATGCGCCTGCCCGGCGCCCGGGGGGAGGTCTGGCGTGAGACGCGCGACGGCCATCTGACCGACCGGGCCCGCTCCGGTGATGTCCTCATCGACATGCGCGTCGGCGAGGGCGAGTGGGCCGAGAGCATCAACCCAACCGAGGGCGGCGCCTACGTCTGGACGCGCAAGCGCTGCGATGTGCCGGTCCACTGCTACGTCCGTGTCGGCGACCGGCACTGGGACCTCGAGGCGCGCGGCGTCGAGGACGAGTCAGCCGGCTATCACCCTCGTCACACCGTCTGGAGCTGGTCCGCGGGTGTCGGCACGACGAAAGACGGCCGCTCAGTTGGCTGGAACCTGGTCGAGGGCGTCAACGACCCGGCCGAGAAGTCTGAGCGCGCGATCTGGGTCGATGGCAGCCCGGGCGAACCGCCGCCCTCGCGCTTCGACGGTCTCCAGGGAATCGACTTCGACGACGGCTCGCGGCTCGACTTCAAGTGCGAGGCCGAGCGCAGGGCCGCCCAGAACCTGCTGGTGATCAGCTACGAGTATCGCCAGCCCTTCGGTACCTTCACCGGAACCCTCCCCGGGGGCATCGAGCTGGAGAGCGGCATCGGGGTGATGGAGTTCCACGACGCAAAGTGGTAGGCGGGTCGAGGGACGGAAAGTCACAGACCCCCTAGCCAAACGCCTGATTCACTCGCCAACGCCAGGGCGGCTCCTCCGTCGCAGTGAAGTCGTAGTGATTTCGCCCCGTGAGGGTTTCGAGCGGCACCAATGCCGGTACGGCATCGTCCAAGAGCCGTGTGCCGGCGAGAGCGGCCACGTCCCCGCCTGAAACCAAGCGCCGCACGCGCTCCCAGCCAAGCGACGGTCGGTAGAGCCAATAGCTCACGCCCACCACTCCCTTACTGCGCCGTTCGTCCTCAACCGCGACAAACGCGGTCACCCGCCGATTCGACGTGGTCAGACCCTCCGCATCGCCGGGCACGGCGCAGCTCGCGGACCGGCACCAGCGAAAGTCCACGGGCACGAGCCCCCCGACCGCCACGGGCGCCGGCGCCAGCGCGCGGACCGTCCCCGCCAGTGATCGCCCGTAGGCCACCGTCAGCGGGTCCTGCCAGCAGGGCCCCGGCCCGACCGCCGCGCAGCGGATCTTGCGCCCCAGCGTTGAAGCCAGGTCCCGGCCGGCGCCGAGCGGCGGCCCGGCGACGATCGCTGCGACCGCGGCGACGACAAGCAGCGCGATCAGGCCCGCCAGCGCGACCGACTCGACTGAAGCCGAACCCCGCTGCAATGGATCGTGAGCAGCCATGAGCCCACGCTAGGCAGCGGCGAGTGTCACGTTGCGCGGGGTTTGTGCCGAATGCGCGCCGAAGCAGCGACGTGAGCTAGGAGAGCCCCTGGCGCGCCTCGCGCACCAGCGTGACCGCCTCCGGGAAGACGATGCGAATCGCGTCGCGGACCTGGACGGCCTGGTCGTCGCTCGTTCCCTGCAGGTTGAGGCGGTTGATCGATGCCACCGTCATTTCGACGGCGAGCTTGATCGCGTTGTCCGCCCAGGCGACCTGCTGGGAGCTCTGCATCTGGCTCGCCAACTCGGCGAGGCGCTCGCGCAGCTCATCGGGGTCTCCGAAGATGTTGAAGCCTTCGCTGCCTTCCATGTTCGCGATCATAGAGAGGGCGCGATGTCGGTACCGTCTGCACCTTGGCCCTGCCTTCTCCTGACCCGAACTCGACCGCTGTCGTCACGGGCGCTTCCTCCGGCATCGGAGTTGCGATCGCGCGCGACTTGGCCGCAAAGGGCCACGGCGTCACGCTGGTGGCGCGCCGCGAAGAGCGGCTTCGCGAGCTCGCCGCGCAGCTCGCCTCGAGCCGGGGCGTCCGAGCCGAGGCGATTGCCTGCGACCTCGCTGACCCGGCTGCGCGAGACGAGCTGGTCGGCAGCATTGAAGAACTGGGCCTGAACGTCGAGATCTTGGTCAACAACGCGGGTTTCGGCGACTTCAACGACTTTGCCAGAGCCGACCGCGAGGGGTTGCTGAAAATGGCCCGGCTGAACATGGAGGCGCCCCTCGATCTGCAGGCTCGCTACCTGCCGGCGATGGTCGAGCGCCGCCGCGGCGCCGTCATCAACATCGCCTCCGGCGCCGCCTTCCAGCCGCTTCCCTCGAATGCCACCTACGCCGCGACCAAGGCCTTCCTGCTGCACCTGGGCGAGGCGGTCCACCACGAGCTGAAGGGTTCAGGGGTGACGCTGACGACGGTCTGCCCGGGCCCGGTCAAGACCGAGTTCGTCGGCATCGCCGGCTTCGCGGGCGCTGAGGACCGCACTCCCGACTTCCTCTGGGAAACGCCCGAGGAGATCTCCGAGCGCGCGGTGCGGGGCGCTGAGCAGGGTGCCCGCGTCGTCGTTCCCGGCGCCGTCAACCGCGCAGCCACCTTCCTCGGCCGACATGCACCGCGCGCGATCGCCATGCCTCTCGGCGAGCGGGCTTTCAAGCTCTGAGCGGAGCCGGGCCCATGTCCCTCAGCTTCTGGGAGCACGGATCGGGAGCCCCCACCCTCTGTCTGCATGAGACCGCAGCCAGCGGCGAGATCTGGCGGCCGCTGGCGAACGCGCTCGGTGACCGCGCCCGCACGATCGCGCCGGATCGCCGCGGCTGGGGAGGCTCGCGGGCGCCCGAGCCTTACACGCGAACCACGGTCGCTGAGCAGTCCGAGGACGCGTGGAGGCTGCTCGAGGAACTGGATGCAGCGCCTGCCGTGCTCTGCGGTGCCGGCATCGGCGCTGTGGCCGCTCTCGACCTGCTGATGCGCAGACCCGAAAGCGGGCGCGCTGCGGTGCTGGTCGAGCCGCCGTTGTTCGCCTTCGTGCCGGAGGCCACAGAGGCGCTCTCGGCGGACGGCGAGGTGCTGCGGCATGCCTTCCAGCAGGGCGGGGCAGCCGGCGCCCTGGAGACCTACCTCAAGGGCGCGATGCCCGGGCTCGGGCCCGGTCTGGAGCGCATGCCCGCCGAGATCGCCGCCGCAGCCGAGTCCCATCCGATGACGCTCTTTGTCGAGCTCGCGGCGGTGCCGGCCTGGGAACCGCCGTACGGGCGCTTGGCGGACTGCTCGGAGCCGATCTACGTGGTCGTCAACGCTGCGACTCCGCCGCTTGTGCGGATGGCCTGCGAAGCACTCGTCGGGCGCCTCGGCAACGGCGCCCTGTCCGAACAGCGGGGAAGCGGGCTACCGCACTACGACGGAGCCTCGGAGCTGGCCGAGTCGCTGTTCGAACTGCTCTGAGCAGTGGTCGTCGCGACGAGGTTGCCACCACGCCGCAGCAACGCGGCGACGGTCTCAGCCGGGAAGGCCACGAGGGCAACCAGCGGCGCCGCCAGGGCGGAGACGACCATGTCGACGCCGAAAGCGAAGCGGCTGCGGGCGCTTGACGCGGTCAGCCGCCCGGCCCTGACCTCGCGAACGAAGTCGCGGTGCAGCGTCAGGCCGTTCATCAGCGTCTGCCACATCCAGAGCTGATTGGGACCGAAGACGGGCTGGCGCAGGCTGACCAGCTGACGTCCGGACCTTTGCACGAGCTCGGTGATCGCACGGGGTGTGGCGAAGAACTGCGTTTCGGGGAGTCGCAGCGCGGCCCAGTGGGCCGCCGCCAGCGACGCCTGCAGACTGCGCTTGTTGGGAACGCTGACCTCGACCAGCCCATCCTTACGCCCGGGCGAGGCGGCGATCAGCTCCTCGAGATCGGGCGATCCCTCGTGCAGGAGGCCGAGCGCACAGCGCTCGCAGCGGTCGAGCACGTAGATCTCATCGCGGCGGGGATCCGCCGCGGGCACCTCGATCCAGCCGTAGAGCGGACCTTCGCACGCCGGGCAGGTGCCGATCGCGCCGCTTTCTGGGGGCACCACGCCGCGTGGCGGGTCCGCTCTCGTCCCCTCGGGAGCGCTCTTGCCTTGAAGATTCGTCATCCTGCGTTACGGTAACCGCCGATGCAACTGCGCGACATCATGACAACGGGCGTGGTCACCGCCAACCTGGACGACGACGTTCTGGCCGTGGCGCAGTTGATGCGCGATCGCCGAGTCGGATCTGTGGTCATCTGCGATCCCGAGGGCGCCCCGGTTGCGATGATCACCGATCGCGACATGACCGTGCGCGCGCTCGCCAACGAGCGTCCGCTCGATGAGCCGATTCGCGAGCACGCCTCCCGGCCCCTGGTCAGCGGCGTGCCAGACATGGACCTCGAAGAGGCGGCGGCGCGAATGGTCCAGCACAAGGTTCGTCGTCTGCCGGTTCTCGACGGCGAGGACCTCGTCGGCATCGTCACCCTCGATGACATCGCCGTCCGCACCGGCAACCTCGAAGTCGCCCAGCGGATGACCGCCGAGGTGATCGAGGGCGCTCTTCCGGGTTTCTTCTTCCACGAGCGCGGCTAGTCACTAGATTTGGGCCCTGAGCGCGGAGCAGATCCATTCGATGTCTAGGCGAAGCGTGATCGATTGACATGCCCGGAACCGACCTGACACCAGAGCAGGCCCGCCTGCAGGGACGCGTCGAAGGACTGATCGCGCTTGCGGCGCCGCTGCTCGACCTCGTGCTCAGCGTCGGGGACCGAATCTCACGGATCGCGGAGCCGGCGGAGGCTGAGTACTACCCCGTCCGCCGTGGTGCCGAAGGATCGTTCATCGGCAGCTCGGACCGGGCACTGCGGGCTGCGGCCTCGCCGGCGCGTTCTTCGGGCTCGGAGTAGACCCGGCGCTCGAACAGGTCGTCGGCCAGCGAGTCGACGCGGTCGAGGAAGAGGATGCCGTCGAGATGGTCGATCTCGTGGAGCACGGCGCGCGCCTCGAAGCCGTGGCACTCGACCACCCCGCGGGCGTGCTCGACCACGATCCTGGTCGCGCGTCTGACGTTCGCCGTGATATCGGGCAGAGACAGACAGCCTTCCCGCGCGACCCTGCTGCCCTCGCGTTCGCCGACGCGCGGATTGATCAGCACCAGCAAACCGTTGCTGGTCTTCGCCTTCGGGTGCCCGGAGACGTCAACGACGGCCATTCGCACCAGTTCCCCCAACTGCGGCGCCGCGAGGCCAACGCAGTGTCCGAGCGATGCCATGGTGTCCAGGAGGTCTGCCTCAACCCGCCCGATCTCGCCCGGCTGAGCCGGTGCCGCGACCTGCTTGAGGGCACGATGCGGATAGAGGAGGACGGGCCTGACAGGCACCCTGAGGCCCTACTAGAACGTCTCGGCGCCGATTTCACGCATCGTCACGTCAACCTCGGCGCGTTCGGCGGCCGCCGTCAGGGCCGCGCCCAGGGCTTCCGCATCTCCATCGGCCAGCGCGACCTCGATCAGCATCACGTACAGGGGCCGTTTCGAGGCGTGGGTCACCCGCGTCTGCAGGTCGGTGACGTTGGCTCCCTGCTCGGCGAGAGTGGAGGCAACCGCGTGAACGATCCCCGGGTGATCTGCCCCGTAGACGCTGACCACATGGCTGGCGGCCTCGGTGGCGGTCGCCGCTTGGACGCCGCTGACGGTGATTGCGTCGAGGCCCAGGTCGTCCCCAACTCCCGCGAGCCGCTGCTCGAGCGCGCTCGCGCCGACCTCGTCGGGCACATTGACGATCAGCATCACCGCGAAATGACCACCGAGAATCGCCATCCGCGAGTCCTCGATGTTGCCGCCGAGTTCGTAGAGTGCCCCGCTGACTGCGGCAACGATGCCGGGGCGGTCCCGGCCGATGGCGGTGATGGCGAACTCGCTCACCTGCCTAAGATACGGCCCCCGACGGGGGGACTCAGTTCCGCCTAGGACTTGAAACACATGAGCAAGGCTGAAATCAGAGAAAGCGAGCGCCGCTGGGCGGCGCCGGTGTTCATCGCCTGCCTGCTGGCCGTGGTCGCTTTCGTCGCGGCGATCCTGATCCAGCAGTCGGCCGACCTGCCGACCGACGCGACGCTCGCGGAGAGCCTCGAGTCCTTCGACGAGAACCGCAACGTGCTGATCCTCGGGCGAATCCTGCAGGCGCTCGCAATCGGGCTGCTCGTCGCTCCGCTCGTCTACCTCTTCCGGGCGACGCTGAATCGCAGCGACCAGATCCGCCGCGGCCTGCTCGGCATCGTCATTGTCGGCCCGCTTTTCTTCGCAGTGGGAGGCATCCTCGGGACCTTCGCCCTCGACTCGATCGCCACGGATTTCGCGCTCGAAGACAGCACCTGCGTCGACGAGGAGGAGATTGAGGCGCAGGACGACTGCATCGAGGAGGACGTGATCCGGGCCGACTCGACCTTCGGCGTTGCCGGGGGGATCAGCCTGGCGGGTTCCCTCGGTCTGTTGGTGGGGATGGTCTACACCTGCCTGCAGGCGATGCGAATCGGGCTTCTGACTCGCTTCCTGGGAAGCCTCGGCATGGCCCTTGGCGTCGCCGTGCTTCTTTTCGGGCCGATCGGACCGCCCGCGGTCGTTCTCTACTGCTTCAGTCTCGGGATGCTGTTCATCGGCCGCTGGCCGAGTGGGAAACCGCCTGCCTGGGACGCCGTCGAAGTGATCCCCTGGCCGAAACCCGGCGACGAACCACCACCCGACCCCGGGGGCGCCCACCCCGAGGACGTCGAGGGCAGTGCAGAAGAGATCCTCGGCACCGAGCTGCCTCCGGACGACGGGCGGACCGGCGAGCCGATCGAGCGCCAGAAGCGTAAGCGCAAGCGCTAGCGACCCGGCTCAGCCCACGCGGCGGGCGCTCAGTGCCAGCGCAGGTGCTCGCGCACGGCAAGCGCGAGCAACCCGGAGAACAGCAGTCCTCCGGCGATCGCCAGCAGAAGAGCAGCGTCTACGCCCGTATCCGCAAGCTCCTGGCCGGAGCCCGACGAGGCGATCGGCGTGATGCCGGTGTCGAACGCCGGGCTGAAGTCGTCGACGTTGTCGCCGGAGCCGCCGCTGTCGCTATCAGCGACCACCTCGACCGTGCCGACGAAGTTCTTGTACTCGGCGATGTCCGGCGGATGCAGGCTGCAGATGTAATTGAACGTTCCCTTCTCGTCGAAGGTGATCGCCTCGGAGTCGCCTTCCTCGAGAAACTTCGTTCCGAACGAATCGTCGTCGGCCGTCGCATCGTGCAAGTCGGGGTCGAGATTCGTCCAGGTGACCGAATCGCCGACTGTGACGGTGACCTTCTTCGGCTCGAACAGGAAGTCGACTATGTCGACGTCGGCGGAGGCCGCCGCCGTCGCTTCAGGTGCGTCCTCGCGGGCCGTCGCGGCCTCATCTGACTCACCCGTCGCGGGGACGAAGTCGTCCACGGGGTCGTCCTCTTCGGCGTCCGGCAGGGATTCAGGGGCCGGCTCGACCGCTTCCCCGCTTGGTTCTTCTGCCTCGCCCGGAGTGCCCGCAGTTGTTTGCTCGGGAACGGAAACGGGATCGGAAGGGGTTGTCGCGGCTTCGGGCGCGACCTCGACGGGCGGCGGCGCCGCCGGCAGGGGCTCGCCGGTCGTTTGCCCCTGAGCCACGACGGGCACGCAGAGCGTCAGCGCAAAGAACGCCGCCGCGATAGCCACCCGACCTCTACCCATGCAGGCATCGTAAATGCAGGCGAGCACGATTGCCACCGCGCGGGAGTGCCTGCACCGCGAAACCCCCGGCTGAAGAATCGCCTCAGATGTTCGTCGCGGCGACGCGCTTGCGGTGGGTGCGGATCTCGCTCATGATGCGCTCGAGCCGCGGCTCCGTGGTCGAGTCGACGTAGCTCATCGCGGCGGCGACGTTCGGATGGATCTCGGCGACGCGGTCATGCATCGCCTGGGCGACCGCTCGGTAGGTCGGGTGCCCCTCGCGTCCGGAGCGCAGTTCGCAGAGGTGCATCGCCTCGCGGGCGTTGAGATCGAGGATGTAGCGGATCCGGTAGCCGAGGCAGAGTGCGTAGGGCGCCGCCTCGCGATGACCGGTGTCCTCGAGCCGTCCGAACTCGGTGCGTGAGATCTCGAGAGCGCGCTCATACTCGCCGCCGGCGCCCGCCTCGCGGACCTCTTCGGGAACTCCCGCCCCCAGGTCGGGGCTGAGGCGCTGCCACTGACAGGTCAGCATGCGGTGGCGCTGAAGGTCGCGGAAGCCGCCGTAGTCGGAGACGATCTCGAAGCGGTAGCGGACCGCCTCCCAGCCGCGGCCGGGGCGGTGGCGGCGGTTGGCCCGCTCGCCGGCGAGCTCCGCGAGCATCTGCGCCCGCTCGGTTGGATCGAGAACCCCGATGCGCTCCCTGATGGTCCCCTCCGTGCCGCCGGCGGCCTCGAACAGGGACGCGGCCAGCAAATCATCCTCGGTGCCGAAAACGGCGGTCAGCTCGACCGATGGTGTGTCGTCGCCGTCGCGGCGATCGAGCCCGAGGCGGCTGACCCAGCGCTCGGTGGTAGCGCGGCGCTCCTCGAGGTAGGTAACCCACTCGCCACCGCGATCGGGGCGCTCGACGCGGGAAACGAAGCTCGGGATCACCTTGCGGAGCTCCTCGAGCATCATCGAGGCGAAATGGCGCGCCTCGGGCAGCGGGGAGGACATCAGCCTCAGCAGCAGCTGCTCGTAAGCCTGGCCCGATGCGAACATGCCGACATGGCTGAGTGTCGACGCGGGCAGCAGCCCGCGCAGCAGGTCGAGCGCCTTTGCCTTGATCGAGCGCCTCCAGGCGCTCTCCGGCTCCTCGCCGCGGGGCCAACGCTCCGCGGCCCATTCGGTGACGCGCACGAGGCTCTGCGAGTAGATGCTGAAGATTTCGTCCATCGCGGCGCTGAACTCCGGGCCGAGCTGCTCGTCGCGGAAGTAGCGCCAGCGCGCCTCCTCGCCGACAGCGGCCTCCAGCGGTACGTCGTAGGGGATGTAGCGCGTCGACTGCTCGAGGTAGGCAGCGAGCCGCCCGCGCTGCAGCAGTTTGGTGAGGATGTTCGAGACGTACTCGCAGGCAAGATGGGCGCCGCCGACCTGAGCGATTGAGTCGTCGCCATAGCCGAGGAAGACGCGCTCGTAGAGACCTGCCGCGCGCTCTCCCTCCTCGCCCTCGAAGGGGCGAGAATCCGCGGGCATGTCTGCGGCGAACTCCTCGAGATAGAGACGACGCACGGACCCCGAGTAGCGCGAGTAGCGGGCGAAAAGGGCGCCCTTGACCGTCTCGGGGAGGTTCACGAGCCCGAAGACGGGGCGGTCGAGATTCGTGAAGTGGGGCGTGAGGAGCGCCTGCTCGGCTTCGCTGAATGACTCGACGGGGTAGCGCACGGATCGGCGATATTAGTGTGGCGCTCGGCGGCGCCCGGCCGCAGTACCTGCGCGTGTTGCGCAGTTCCCGACGGCGTTCAGAAGCCCGTATTGGTGGCGCCGCACGCTTCGGCGCCTTCGGTGAGCGCATCGACCTGCTCCGGCGTCGTGCCGGAGCGGATCGCCGTGTCGGCCTCCATGAACTCGTCGAAGGTGAGGCGCTTCTGGTACTCGTCGAGCAGGCATGCCGACTGCTCGGGCGTGAGGGCAGCTTGCTCGAACCCGGCTTCCACCTGTGCGATTTCCGAATCGGACCAGCCACCGCCGATGCCGAGGCGAAAGAGCGTCTGGGAGACGCCGCCCCAGATGAAGAACGTGAAGATCAGGGCCACCACAACCAACACAGCGACCAGGCCGGCGATGACGAGCGCGATCGTTCCGGAACTGCCGCCGCCCGAGGCAGCGCGCTGGGCGTACGCCGGTCGTGGTGTGGCAGGTCGCGCCGCGGGGGCAGCCGCGGCAGGCGCATGTGCGACCGGCGCGGCGGGCTGCCCGGCGGGGGGCGGCACAGCGGCGCGGGGCGGCACGGCGGCAGCCGGTTGGACGGGTGCAGGAGGTGCAGCCGCGGGGGGAGGCGGCGCGGCAGGAGGCGGCGCGGCAGCCGGCGGAGGCGGTGCAGCGCGAGGCGGCGCGGCAGCGGGGGGCGGGGGCGCAGCGGGAGTCGGTGCGGCCGCTGGCGGCGGTGACGCGGCGGCGGGAGGCGGTGCGGCGGCGGGAACAGGTGGCGCAGCGATCTTGGTGGCGCCTGCGCCTGTGGTTGGCGAGGCCTTGGTCTCCGCCGAGCGCGGCATCTCGACGCTGATCGTCGTCATACCGAACTTGATCTCCTCGCCGCCTGAGATCGTGACGGGGCCGGTCAGCCGGTTGCCGTCGACGAAGGTTCCGTTGCGAGAGCCGAGATCCTCGAGGGTGAGGCGGCCGTCCGGCAATTCGCTGAAGGCGGCGTGCTCGCGGGAGACCTCTTCGTCTTCGAGCAGCATGTCGGCGCCTTGCTCGCGACCGACCACGAAGCGGTTGCCGCCCACCTCAAACTCCCGGGGACCCCCCGGCCCCACCGTCACTTTCAGCTTCAGCATCGCTGAAACCTATTTCGCGGTGACCGTTTGTGTCAAGGCCACGCCCCAAACAAGGTGGCGCCGGCCACGACGACGATCGCAACCGCCGTCGACCAGGCGATCGCGGATGCAGTGACGCGCACGTCGAGGCCGTACGCGTGCGTAACGATCAGGGAGTTGATCCCACTGGGCATGGCCGCCAGCAGCAGGTATGGATCGGGCAGGTCGATCAGCGGCAGCGCCAGCGCGAGCAGCAGCGCGGGGGCGATCACGAGGCGCGAAACGACGGCGAGCGCCACGGGAGCATCCAGGCGTGGAGGGATTCCCAGCGCGCCCTCCTCCGACTTCTCGGCGAGCGCAACGCCGACGGCGAAGAAGCCGACAGGAAGGATCGCGGCCAGGACGATTCGCGAAGCGTCGACCAGAACGCCCGGTGCCAGCGCCTGCGGAGCGAGCAGCCCGGCGATGCCGGCATAGAGCGCTGGGTTGCGCGTCAGGAACGCCTTGAAGCGTTCGGCTCCGCCCTCGCCGGCCTCGGCGCCGAAGGCCGCGCCGATCGAGAAGGCGACGAGCAGCAGCGACGGGGCCGAAACGAGGATGTCGTAGACCGACGCCTCCGAGAGGCTGTCGAAGCCGAGCAGCGCAGCGGACATCGGCAGGCCGAGGTAGCCCGTGTTTGCGACGACGATGCAGCAGAGCACCGATCCGACCACAGGCCGTGGCAGGTGCAGGAACCTCGTGCAGACCAGCCAGGCGAACAGCAACGCGGCGGCGACGGCGACGTAGGCCAGCAGCACGCCGATTCCGACATCGGCGTTGAGCTCGGCATGGGCGATGTTGAAGAAGACGGCGGGCGGGAGCACCCCGTAGAGGACGTACTTCAGTGCCCGGCGTGTGCCCCGTCCGGCTCGGGCCCCGAAGCGCCGCTCCGCCCAGACGCCGCCCGACGTGGCTGCGATCACCGTCGCGACGATCAGCCAGACGGCTGCCACGCGGAACTATCCCCGCGGCGGCGGCGGCGCGGCCATCAACTCCGCCCGCTGACCGCCCGGGAAGACCACGAATGCCCGTTTCTCGCCCCAGAGCTCGCGTGCGTCCACGACCGTGAATCCGGCTTCGCGAAGCCCTGCCACTGTCGCGTCGAAGTCAGGAGCCACGAAGGCTGGGTGTCCGAGCTGCTGAACCGCCGGCTCCGTCGTTCGGATCAGGTGCACCTGGGTGCCCTGGCGCTCGACCCAATCGACGTACTCCGCAATCGGACCCGGTGCCTCGACCCGCTCGAAGCCGATCAGCCCGAGCAGTTCGAGTGCGCGCAGGGCATGGTCGGGATGAATTTCGATGGAAACGTGGTGGAGGATGGGGGGAGTATCGCGGGGTTTGGTCGACATCACGGCGAACGTCCCGGACTACACCCTATGCGGGTCAATTGGGACGTTCGACGCGGTTAGGAGCCCAAGAATTCGCTCAGCGACGCGCCGGCCTGCTCGGCGAAGTCCGTCAGCGGCGCCGGGATGACCCCGAAGAAGACGGTCGCCGCCGCGGCCACCCCTGCAAGGGCGACTATCACCCAGCAGCGCGCCCCCATGCCGCTCCCGCGGACGTCGAGGCCGTCGGCCTCGGGTGAACCGCCGGCCATTGCCGGGAGCTCCCGCGATGCTGCCGTTGTCGTTGAATCCTCCCCGCCGGGGCTCATCCACATCGCTGCCACCACGCGCAGGTAGTAGGCCAGTGAGATCATCGTGCCGACGACGATCGCTATTCCGAGCCAGGTGTCGCCGGAATCCGCGGCGGCTTCGATCAGGTAGATCTTGCCGATGAAGCCCGCGGTGCCGGGGAGCCCGGCGAGGCCGAGCATCGCGATCGTCAGCGGCCAGGCAAGCGCCGGCCGCTCGCTGCCGAGGCCCTCGAAGGCCTTGATGTCGTCGCCGTGTTCGCTCTGGCGCTCGCGCAGCGTGATCACCGCGAAGGCCGCCAGGTTCATCAGCGTGTACGAGGCGAGGTAGAAGACCAGCGCGCTGACACCGATCTCCGAGTACGCGACCACCGCGACGAGCATGTAGCCGGCCTGGGCGATCCCGGAGTAGCCGAGCAGCCGCTTGAGCGAGTTTTGGCCGAGTGCGCCGATGTTTCCGACCAGAATGGAGAGCACCGCCAGCAGCGCCAGCGGTCCGTCCCACTCCGTCTGCGACGGCCCGAGCGCAACCAGGAAGAGCCTGGCCAGCACACAGAACGCCGCCGCCTTGGTGGCCACCGCCATGAACGCGGTCACCGGCGTGGGCGCGCCCTGGTAGACGTCGGGCGTCCATTGGTGGAACGGGGCGATTGAGACCTTGAAGGCCAATCCGGTGGCGACGAGCCCGATCCCGATCAGCGTCAGCGGATCGTCGAAGACGTCGCCCTCGCTGAGCCCGGCGCGAATCTCCTCGAAGTCCATCGATCCCGAGCTTCCGTAGATGAAGGCGAGGCCATAGAGCAGGGTCGCCGACCCGAGTGAGCCGACGATCAGGTACTTGAGCCCCGACTCGAGCGACTCGCGGCGCCGCAGCGCCGAGCCGCACAGCACGTAGAGCGGGATCGAGAGCAGCTCGAGGGCGACAAACAGCGAGATCAGGTTCTGTGACTGGGCGAGCAGCACCATCCCCAGCACCGAGCCCAGGATCAGCCCCTGAAACTCGCCGTGGCGAGCCTCCTCTCCTGGCCTCTCGGCGGCCTGCTCGCGCCAGCTGAGCGGGATGCAGAACGCGGCCGCCGTGATGCAGATCAGCGAGATCGCCAGCGCCAGGTCGTCGAGCCGCAGCGCGCCGGAGACTAGATCCTTGGACTCGCCCCACTGCCAGATGCAGAGCCCCGCCGCGGCGCCGAGCGCCCCCAGCGTGACCACGGTGACGAAGATCCGCTGGCCACGGCCGACGAGTCCCGCAAGCAGCGCGAAGACGAGCCCCGCGGTCAGCGCGATGATCGGCGAGATGCCCGCGTAGTCGATGTCCGGCGCAGTGAAGCTCACGGTTTGGTCGCCTCACCGACCGGGGTGTAGCCGGTCGAGCCGTCCTCGAACTGGTCGCCGCCGCCTTCGACGATCTCGATCTCGATGCCCTGGTGAGCGACTGGGGCAAGCGCGGCCTCCACGGAATTTTCGCCGCGCTCGAGGATCAGCCCCGGCCAGAGCGCCAGCGCGACGATGCAGGCGACGAGCGGGGCGATCACAAGGCCGTCCTTGACCGACATCTCGCGTGACTCCATCCCCTCCGGCAGCCGGTTGTGCATCGTGCGCTGGTAGAGGCGCAGCGCGTAGAAGGCCGCGAGGATGACGCCGATGAAGGCCACGGCGGCGTAGGCGATCGTGTCCTGGAAGACGCCGTTGAGGATGAAGAACTCGCCGATGAAGTTCGAAGACCCGGGCATCGCCAGCGTCGCCAGGGTCACGACCAGGAACAGCGCCGCCAGCACCGGCGCCCGCATCGCCAGGCCGCCCATCTTCGTCAGATCCTCCGTGCCCGAGCGCTCGATGAGCACCGCGAAGATCAGAATCAGCGGCGCGACCACGAGCCCGTGGTTGACCATCTGCAGCACAGCGCCATCGGCGCCGTCAGGGCGCAGAGCGAAGATGCCGAGCGTGATGAAGCCGAGCTGCGCGACGGACGAGAACCCGGCGACCAGTCGGATGTTGGTCTGCGTGAAGGCCATCACCGAGCCGTAGAGAATCGAGCCGAGGGCGATGATCAGGATGACCTCCTGGAACTGCACGACCGCGTCGGGATAGAGCGGCAGCACGATCCGCAGGAAGCCGTAGGCCGCGACCTTCGAGAGCACGGCTGAGAAGATCGCCAGCACCGGCAGCGGCGCGACCCGGTAGGCGTCCGGCATCCAGCCGTGGACGATGACCGCCGGCATCTTGACCAAGAAGGCGAGGGCGAACAACCAGAAGATCCAGTCCTGGTCGCTGTCGCTGACGAGGTTCTGGCCGAGCGTCGTCAGCGAGTAGCTGAGCTCGCCTCCGTCGGGCTGGGCCAGGATGCCGGTGGCGACGGCCGCGACCAGCATCAGCAGCGAGCCGACGAGCGTGTAGACGAACATCTTCATCGTCGCCGGCACCCGCTTGACCGACTCGGTCTCGCCGTCGTCGCGGGCGTCTGATCCCCAGCTGCCGAAGAGGAAGTAGAACGGCACCAGCATCAGGTCGAAGAAGAGGACGAACAGCACCAGGTCCTGGGCGAGGAAGGCGCCGAGCGTCGCCGTCTCGGCGATCAGCAGCATCAGGAAGTAGTTGCGCTCGCGCTCGACTCCCGTAAACGCCGAGTAGGCGATGCCCGCGGCCCAGACGACAGCTGTCAGCGCCACCAGGAAGATCGAGATTCCGTCGACGCCGAGCTGGTAGCCGATGCCGAGGTCAGGGATCCAGGATTCGTTGACCGCGTGCTGCAGGCCGGGAATCCCGGAATCGAAGTCGAGGACCAGGGCGATCGCGAGGCCCACGGTTCCCAGCGCACCGAGAGTCGCCAGCGGGCCGGCGAGCTTGCGTGGCGCGACGACGCAGAGCAGTCCAACGGCGAGCGGGAGCCAGAGCAGGACGTTCAGCATCAGCCGTTGCTCACGATCAGGAAGTAGAGGGCGAGGCCGGCGAGGCCGGTGACGACGAGCAGGGCGTAGGCCCTGACGAACCCGGTCTGTGCTCCGCGCACAACCGACCCGGCCCCCTTGACCACGCCGACCGCACCGTCAACCAAGCCCTGGACGAGGGTCGCTTCCAGCACGTTGTTGGCGAACCTGCCGCTGGCGACGATCGGCCGGTAGACGAGCACGTCGTAGAGCTCGTCGAAGTACCACTTGCCGAACAGGAACGCGTGCAGCCGCGGGAAGCGCGCCTGCAACACCCCCGGCGTCCCGGGGTCGGCTACGTACATCCGGTAGGCGAGCCCGATCCCGATGATCGCCATCGAGCCGCCGACCAGCAGGCCCAGCCACAGCGAGCCTGTCGACAGGTGGATGTCGGCGTACTTCGAGTGCTCGAAGGCCGGCTCGAGGAAGCTTTCGACCACGTGGGTCACCCCCGGCAGCTGCAGGAAGCCGAGGAAGGTGGCGCCGATGCCGAGGATCGTCATAGCCACCTTCATGGGCAGCTCCCGCTCGGCGATGAAGTGCTCGGGGCCGGGGAAGCCGATTTCGGTGTCCTCGACCTCGTCGTTGGCGGGGTTGCGGTGCTCGCCGTGGGGCAGTTCGCCGGTCTCGACGATCTGCTTGGCCTCGGGGTTGGGCTCTCCGGCCGTCACGCGGAAGGTGATGCGGAATGCGTAGAAGGCGGTCAGCGCCGCGGCGAGGTAGCCGCCGACGCAGAAGATCCAGTACATGCCGCCGCGATCGGCGGCGAAGACGAGGATCTCGTCCTTGGAGAAGGCGCCCGAGAACGGCGGCATGCCGGCCAGCGCCAGCGCCCCGATCAGCAGCAGCGCCGACGTGAACGGCAGCGCCTTCTTCATCCCGTGCATGCGGTCGATGTGCTGGACGCCGGCCATCGCGCCGATGATCGAACCGGCCGCCATGAAAAGAAGCGCCTTGAAGAAGGCGTGCGTGAGCAGATGGAACAGCCCCGCCGAGTAGGCGCCGATGGAGACGCCGACGATCATGTAGCCGATCTGGCTGCAGGTGGAGTAGGCGATGATCCGTTTCAGGTCGGTGACGGCGATCGCAACCGTGCCGGCGAAGATCAGCGTCGCCAGGCCCAGGAAGGCGGCGACGTCGGATGCCGTCCCGGAGAGTTCGAAGAGCGGATAGCTGCGGGCGATCAGGTAGACGCCGGCCGTGACCATGGTGGCCGCGTGGATCAGCGAGGAGACGGGGGTTGGGCCCTCCATCGCGTCGGGCAGCCAGGTGTGCAGTGGGATCTGCGCCGACTTGGCGAGCGCACCGACGAGCAGCAGCAGGCAGATCGCGGTGATCTCGGTGGAGTTGGGATCCCAGGCGCCCTCGGCCGCTGAGAAGACCTCGAGGTACTCGAAGCTGCCGACCTGGCCGACGATCAGGAACGCGGCCAAGATCATGCCGACGTCGCCGCCGACGTTGATCACGAAAGCCTTCATCCCCGCCTTGGTCGCTGTGCCGCGGCGATACCAGAAGCTGATCAGCGCGTATGAGGCGAAGCCGACGAAGGCCCAGCCCACGACCAGCAGCACGTAGTTGCCGGCCAGCACCAGCAACAGCATCGAGAAGACAAAGAAGTTGAGGTAGGAGAAGTAGCGGACGAAGCCCTCGTCCTTCGTCATGTAGGAGATCGAGTAGAGGTGGATCAGGGTGGAGACGCCGCTGACGATCAGGCACATGAACACGGAAAGCGGGTCGACGAAGATGCCGAGGTTGATGTCGAGGCCGGTCGCCGAGGCGTAGTCGTAGAGCGACGAGGTGGCATGCCGCGCTTCTTCGGGCAGATCCTGGATCGACCAGAGCGCGCCGATCGCGCTGATGAAGGCCGCGAAGATCGCCGCGGTGCCGAGCCAGCCCGCCGAGCGCCCCGGCAGGAACGGCCGCCCGAAGGCGATGATCATCGAGCCCGCCAGCGGGAACAACAGAATCGAGCCACCCGTAGGTGCCGGCGCTCATCCCCTCAGCTCCCGCATCTCGTCGACATCGAGCGCCAGCCGGCGCCGGTACATGGCGACGATCAGGCCGAGGCCGACGACGACCTCACAGGCGGCGACGACCATCACGATCAGGGCCAGGATCTGCCCGTCCTGGTCACCGAGGGAACGCGAGAACGCCAGCAGCGCGAGGTTGGCGGCGTTGAGCATGATCTCGAGGCAGAGCAGGATCACCATCGGCGAGCGCCGCAGCAACACGCCGGCGGCGCCGATCGCGAAGAGCAGCGCGGAGAGCACGAGATACCACTCGAGGTCCATAACTAAACCGCCGCCTCCTCCGCTTCGCGTCCGGGGGCGGCGGCTGCCTCTGAGGGCTCGGCCTTGCTTCGGCCGGCCAGGACCACAGCCCCAACCGCCGCGAGCAGCAGCAGCAGCGACGCCGCCTCGAAGGCGATCAGGAAGCGCTCGAGCAGCAGTTCGCCGATCGCCTCGGGGGTGCCGAAGCCGGGGCTTGACTCCGGCCCCTTCGAGCCGAGCGTGGTCAAGGCCGTACCGAGGACCGCGATCGAAAGCTCGATGAAGAGCGCTCCGGCGACAAGCGGCGCGATCAGGCGCTGACCTGGAATCGGCTCCCAGATCGGTTCCTCAACGCCTCCCACGTAGGCGGCCACGAACACGTAGAGCACCATCACGGCTCCCGCGTAGACGACGATCTGCGCCGCGGCGATGAACTGCGCTTCGAGCAGCAGGAAGAGCGCCGACAGCGCGAACAGGTGGACCACCAGCGCCAGCACGCTGTAGAAGGGATTGCGCAGCGCGATCACGGCGACGGCACCGCCAATCGCCCCAATGGCGGCGATGAAGAAAACGACCTCCTCCAACGCCTACTCCCCCTCCATCCTCAAAGGGGTCTTCTCGATCGGCTCGGCGAGCAGCATCTCCTTGGTGAAAATCAGGTCCTCGCGGTTGTAGTCGGCCATCTCGTAGTCGTGGCCCATCGTGATCGCGTCGAACGGGCAGGCGACCTCGCAGTAGCCGCAGAAGATGCAGCGCGCCAGATTGATCTCGTAGACCGCCGCGTAGCGCTCACCCGCCGAGACGCGGTCGTCCGGATCGTTCTCGGCGGCGACGACGCGGATGCAGTCGGCCGGGCAGGCGGCTGCGCAGAGCGAGCAGCCGACGCACTTCTCCAGGTGCGAATCCTCGAAGCGGTGCAGCTTGTGCCTCCCGCGAAAGCGCGGGTAGACGGGCGTCTTCTCCTCGGGGTACTGGATCGTGACCGGCCCCTCGATGATCCGGGCGAAGGTCGTCCGCAGGCCCTTGAGCGTCGCGCCGAAGGCGCGATAGACGCCGCCGGCGCCGCCTGGCTCGGGGCCGCGCTGCACCTGGACGACGGAGTCGTCGGAGAGGTAGGGGTACTTGCTCGATGTGTTGTCGTTCTCAGCCATGGGTTCCTCTTTCAGAGCACCGTCACGAGGACCGCCGTGACCAGCACGTTGAGTGTCGCCAGCGGCAACAGGATCTTCCAGCCGAGCGTCATCAGCTGGTCGTAGCGCAGCCTCGGCACCGTCGCCCGGATCCACATGAATATGAAGATCAGGCCGAACACCTTGAGCAGGAACCAGAGCGGGCCCCAGCCAGTCGGGGCCGGGGCCGAGGAAGCCGCCGAGGAAGAAGGTGACCGCGATCCCCGAGATCACCGTGATCTCGATGTACTCGGCGAGCATGAACGAGCCGAAGCGCATGCCGCCGTACTCGGTCTGGTAGCCGGCGACCAGCTCGGCGTCCGCCTCGGGAAGGTCGAAGGGCGTGCGGTTGGCCTCGGCGAAGCCGGCGACCATGAAGATCAGGAAGCCGACGAACTGCGGGACGATGAACCAGATCTCGTCCTGCGCCTCGACGACCGAGACCAGCGAGAGAGAGCCCGACATCATGATCACGCCGAGCAGCGCCAGGCCCATCGAGATCTCGTAGGAGATCAGCTGTGCCGCCGCGCGCATCGCGCCGAGGAAGCTGTACTTCGAACCCGATGCCCAGCCGCCGAGCAGCAGTCCGTAGAACGAGAGCGACCCGAAGGCGAAGAAGTACAGAACTCCGATCGGCACATCGATCCCGTACAGACCGACCTCACCGTCGATCACGTTCCCGAACGGCAGGATCGCGATCGTCAGCACTCCCGACAGCACGACCAGGAACGGCCCCAGCGCCCACAGCAGCGGCACCGATGCCGCGGGGGTGAAGCTCTCCTTGCCGAACAGCTTGACAACGTCGGCGAGCGGCTGCATCAGGCCCCAGGGTCCAAGGCGGTTCGGGCCGTAGCGGTGCTGGAACCGCCCCAGCACCTTGCGCTCGACGACCGTCATCACGGGGACGATCGCGAAGATCACGGCGAAAATCACGATGCTCTTGACGATCAATATCCAGGTCGCCTCGACAAAGTTGACGTCGGCGATCGGCAGGCTCACTCGGCCACCTCAGCCGCCTTGACCTCGACCTCGACCTCGGTCCCGGCCACGAGAGCGCTCGCGTTTCCCTGCGCGATGCCGTCGATCAGGAAGGCGCTGCCGGGACGGACACGTGCGCGGATCGCCGCGCGGGCCGCGATTGAAGTTCCGTTCGAGCGCACGTTCACTTCGTCGCCGTTCGCTACGCCGAGTCGCTCTGCGTCGTGTGGCGAGAGCTCGAAGGTCTGCTTCGGCGCCAGAAACTCGAGAGCCTCGTTGCGCTCCGTTGCCTCAGACGCCCAGAGGTCGCGGTAGGTGCCGATTCTTAGCCCGTGGCCGTTCGGCGGGTCAACCGGCATTGCCCCATCGGAGACGACCCCCCGGCCGGTCGTCTCGTTGATTTCGGAAGCCTCCTGACCGGGGGGATGCGGGCGTGAAGTCTCCGCTGGGGCAACGCCGGTCGCCCCGCCTGCCAGGGACGCCGCCGCTTCGCGGTCTTGCCAGCGGACTCCGCGGCCGCCTATTTCTTCGTTGCTGATTCCGGCGTAGATGGGGGACTCCGTGGTCAGTGCTTCCAAGACTTCAGGTTGGGAGTCGAGGCCCGTTTCGTGGCCCAGGGCCGCTGCCAGTTCCACGAGCACGAGCCAGCCCGGCTTCAGGTCGTCGCGGTGGGGGATGTTGGCCCGGACTCGCTGGAGGCGACCGTCGGGATGCGTGACCGTTCCGTCCTTTTCCGCGTGGGACTCGGCCGGGAAGACGACGTTGGCGAGCTTTGTGGACTCGTTGGGGAACATGGAGAAGGCGACCGTGAAGTCAGCGGCTTGGAGGGCCTTGGACCAGGAAGCGCCGTCGGGGTAGTCGCGGAGGGGGTTGGCGTTGGCGAGGATGAGGCCGGACAGGTCGCCTGACTCGAGGGCATCGCGGATTTCCGACGCGCCGCGGCCCGGTGCCGTTTCGGTGAAGCCGGGGCCGGCGGTGGGGATGCAGCCGGACTCACGCAGGCCCCTTGCGTTCGAGTCCTCGGGGATCTCCATCAGGCCCGCGTCGGTTGCCTTCGCCAGGGCGATCAGGGACTGGGCGGCGGACTCGGCGTCTTCGCCGTCGAGCAGGCGGGAGCCCCAGATGATCACGGTTTGCCTGTGGCGCTTGAGTTCGGCGGCTATACGTCCTGCGTCGTGGTCGCCGCTGGCGCCGGTCGCTTCGCCGGCCAGCGCCGTGAGGAACTCTGCCGAGCTGCCGGGGACGTAGCGAATTGCCTCGTCGGCTCCGCCGTCAAGTGCAGTCGGGCGGTCTGAGGCGACAAGTAGGCGGGTGTTGTTGCGGCGAACGACCTTGCGGATTCGCAGGTCGATGATCGGGGAGGAATGCAACGGGTCGGTGCCGATCACCAGCACGACGTCGGCGTCGTCGATGTCGGTCGTGGCTGCGGAGACCGACGGGTCAGCAAGGGCGCCGAGGGTCTCGCGGGAGAGCTTGGCCCTTGGGTTCGAGTCGATGTCGGCGCCTCCGAGCGCCTGGCGGACTATGCGCTGGATCAGGTAGCCCTCCTCATTGGAGGTGCCGCCGCCGAGGATTGCTCCGGTGCTGGCTCCGGCGGCCTTCAGGCCCTGGGCGGCCGCCTCGATCGCCTCGGCCCAGCTGACCGGCTCGAGCGTGCCGCCCATGTTGATCATCGGCCGGGTGATGCGCTCGGAAGAACCGATCATCCCGTAGCCGAAGCGGCCCTTGTCACAGAGCCAGCCGTCGTCGACGGCCTGGTTGTCGCGGCCGAGCACTCGCTTGACCTGCTCGTCGCGAACCGTGAAGGCGACGTTGCACTGACTCGGGCAGAGCGTGCAGACCGAGCCGGCGGCCTCGATGTCCCAGGGGCGGGCGCGGAAGCGGTAGGTCTCCGAGGTCAGTGCGCCGACGGGGCAGAGCTCGATGATGTTGCCGTGGAAGGGGGCGATGTAGGGGCGGTCGTCGAAAGTGCCGACGTAGGTGCGGTCGCCGCGCTCGAGCAGTTGCAGTTGCTCGTCTTCGGCAACCTCCTGGCTGAAGCGCACGCAGCGGTAGCAGAGGATGCAGCGCTCGCGGTCGATCTTGACCAGCGGCGACAGCGGCAGCGGCTTCTGGAAGTGGCGCTTGGGGTCGGTCATGCGGCTCTTGCCGGGACCCCAGCCCATTGCGATGTCCTGCAGCGGGCACTCGCCGCCCTTGTCGCAGACCGGGCAGTCGAGCGGGTGATTGACCAGCAGGAACTCGACGACGGCGCTCTGCGCCTCGTTGACGCGGTCGGTCTGCGTGTAGACGACCATGCCGTCGCGCACCGGGGTTGAGCAGGCGGTCTGCAGCTTCGGGATGCCCTCGATCTCGACCAGGCACATGCGGCAGGCGCCGACCGGCGCGCCGAGCTTGGGCTCGTAGCAAAAGACCGGGATCTCGACGTCGCCGTGCTTGGCTGCGTCGACGAGCATCGTCCCGTCCTGGGCCGAGACCTCGACGCCGTCGACGACCAGCGTGACCTGACGCGCGGCCATCAGCCACCCACCCGGGCGAGTGGACCGGCGACCGGCGACCGGCGTCTCATCCCGCCACCCCGATCGGAATCGGTGACCCCTCCGCCTCGGTGAGCGGGGACCCCATTCCCGCCCTCGCCTGTTCGATCACGTCTTCGAACTCGTGGCGGAAGAGCCTGACCATGCTTGAGACCGGCATCGCCATCGAGTCGCCGAGTACGCAGAGGCAGTTGCCGATGATGTTCTCCTGAACGGAGACGATCACGTCGAGGTCCATCGGCGTCGCCTCGCCGCTGACCACGCGCTCCAGCATCTTCGTCGTCCAGTTTGTGCCCTCGCGGCAGGGTGTGCACTTGCCGCAGGACTCGTGGTGGTAAAAGCGCGCCGTGCGCAGGGCGAGGTGGGGGATCGAGACCGATTCGTCGGCGACGATGATCGCGCCGGAGCCGAGCATCGAGCCGGCCTCGGCCATGTCCTCGAACGTGTACGGAAGGTCGAGCGCGGCGTCAGCGAGAACCGGGGCCGAAGAGCCGCCGGGGAACCAGGCCTTGATCTTGCGTCCGCTGGGCGGGCCGCCGGCGAGGCCTTCGACGATCTCGCGGCTCTTGATCCCGAGCTCGATCTCGTAGTTGCCCGGTCGCATCACGCAGCCTGAGACCGAGACCATCTTCGTGCCGGGCGATTGCTCGGTGCCGAAGCTCTTGAACCAGTCGGCGCCGTTGTTGACGATGTGGGGGACGTTGGAGAGCGTCTCGACGTTGTTGATCAGGGTCGGCCCGTTGTAGAGACCCTGGATCGCGGGGAAGGGGGGCTTCAGGCGCGGGTTGCCGCGCTTACCCTCGAGGGAGTCCAGCAGCGCCGTCTCCTCGCCGCAGATGTAGGCGCCGGCGCCGCGGTGCACGACCATCTCGACCTTGGTGCCGGTGCCGAGGATGTTCTCGCCCAGCAGACCGGCGGCATAAGCCTCGGCGACGGCGTTGTCGAGGATGTCGGCCACCTCGGCGTACTCGCCGCGAATGAAGATGAAGGCGTGCTCGGCGTCGACGGCCATCGCCGCGATCGCGATTCCCTCGATCAGCTGGTGCGGGTTCTTCTGCATCAGCTCGCGGTCCTTGAAGGTGCCGGGCTCTGACTCGTCGGCGTTGCAGCAGAGGTACTTGGCCATCTCCCCGCGCGGCAGGAAGGATCCCTTCTTGCCCATCGAGAAGCCGGCGCCGCCGCGGCCGCGCAGGCCGGACTGCTCGAGTTCGAAGATCAGGTCCTCGGGCTCCATCTGCTTGTAGGCCTTCTCGAGCGCCCGGTAGCCGCCGAGGCGGCGGTAGCCCTCGAGGGTCGCCAGCGCGGGGTCGTCGATGTTGCGGAACAGCATCCGGGTTTCAGCCATGGCCGGCCACCCTTTCATCCGGCGCGGGTTCCGGGCCGCCGGCCGCCGGCTTGCGCAGCAGGTTCTTCTCCGGCATGACCTCGGCGCCGGAGCGGAGCTGGTCGATCACGGTCGCCGCGTCGCCGAGCTCGAGCGGCCCGTAGTACTTCTCGTCGACCGAGATCATCGGCGCCATGTCGCAGGCGCCGAGGCACTCGAAGCCGCTGACGAAGAGCGAGCCGTCGTCGGAATTGGCGCCGCCGTGGACGGCGTGCCCGTGGTCGACGCCGGCGGCCTCGCAGAAGGCGCCGAGCAGATCGTCGGCGCCGTTCATCCAGCAGGAGATGTTGTGGCAGACGAGCACGCGATGGGTCCCGGTCGGCTTGGTCCGCAGCAGGTCGTAGAAGCTGGCGACCGACTCCAGGTAGGCCGGCGTCAGGCCCATCACCGCGGCGGCCTGGCGGATTCCCTCCGGCGTGCACCAGCCGTACTTGCGCTGGACCGCCCAGAGTGCGGGGATCGAGGCTGAGCGAAGCTGCGGGTAGCGCCCCATCGCCGTCTCGATCTCCTCCCGCAGGTCATCAGGGCAGCCGACCTCGTGCAGCTCGGGGACCGCCTGCGCGTCTTCGGGCGTCATTTCCTCCGGCCTCAACGGTCTACCCCTCCGATGATCGGATCGAGCATCGCCAGCGTCTGGATCAGGTCGGCGACGTAGCCGCCGACGCACATCTCGCGCAGGGCCTGCAGGTGGATGAACGAAGGCTCGCGCATGTGTACGCGCGCCGGCTTCGCCGACCCGTCCGCCAGCACGAAGCAGCCGAGCTCGCCGCGCGGGGACTCGACCGGGTTGTAGTACTCGCCGGGCGGGACGCGGAAGCCCTCGGTGACCAGCTTGAAGTGGTGAATCAGCGCCTCCATCGAGGTTGAGAGCTCGTGTCGGGGTGGCAGCACGATCTTGCGGTCGTCGGCGACCCAGGGGCCTTCGGGAAGGCCGTCGAGCGCCTGTTCGATGATCCGCACCGACTCGCGGATCTCCTGGACGCGCACGCGGAAGCGGTCGTAGCCATCACCGATCGTTCCGATCGGGATGTTGAAGTCGAAGTCGGCGTAGGCCTCGTAGGGGGAGACCTTGCGCAGGTCCCAGGGCTCGCCGGCGGCACGCAGCAGCGGGCCGCTGACGCCGAACTCCATCAGGCGTTCCTTGCTCACGACGCCAACGTTCTTCGTGCGCTGCAGAAAGATCTCGTTGTGGTTGAGCAGTGCCATGTACTGGTCCACTCGGCTCGGCATCTCCGTGCAGAAGTCGCGCAGCTTGCGCTCGAAGCCGCGCGGAATGTCCTCGAAGACGCCGCCGACCTGGAAGTACCGGGTGTGCATGCGCTGTCCAGTCGACATCTCGAAGATGTCGAGGATCCGGTCGCGGTCGCGGAAGCAGTAGAAGAACATCGACATCGCGCCGAGGTCGAGCGCGGTCGTCCCCAGCCAGACCAGGTGCGAGTGGATCCGGTTCAGCTCCATGTGGATCACCCGCAAGTACTTGGCACGCGCCGGAACCTCGAGCTCGAGCATCGCCTCCACGGCGCCGCAGAAGGCGTCCATGTTGAAGAAGTAAGCGAGGTAGTCCATCCGCTCGATGAACGGGATCACCTTCCAGTAGGACTTGTCCTCGCAGCTCTTCTCGATGCCCGTGTGCAGGTAGCCCATCACCGGCTTGAGGTCGAGCACCGTCTCGCCCTGCAGGGTCAGGATCAACCGCAACACGCCGTGGGTGGCCGGGTGGTGCGGGCCCATGTTGATCGTCATCAGCTCCTGCTCGGGCTCAAGAGCCTCGGGGCCGGCCGCCTCCTGCGCTTCGCGTCCGGGGGCGGCCGGGTCGAGCAGGGACGTGCGCTCGATGGCTGAGGTGCCGACTACCTCGTCCATGGCGCTCACTCGTACCACCTCGGGACCTCGAGTTCGTTGTTCGTGAAGATGACCGGCTCGCCGCCCATCGGGAAGTCGCGGCGCTGCGGCCAGCCGACGTAGTCCTCGGGCATCAGAATCCGGCGCAGGTCGGGATGGCCGCGAAAGACGATCCCGAAGAAGTCATAGACCTCGCGCTCCTGGTGGTCCGCCGTCGCGAACAGGTCGACGACGGAGTCGAGCTCGGGAAGCGTGCCGTCACCGGGGTCGGCGAGCGCCGCCCGCACGCGAACCCGCTCGACGCGGTCCATGCAGAGCATTTCGTAGTGGACGCCGAAACGCGGCTCCGCCGGGTAGTAGTCGACGCCGTGCACGCTGGCGAGGAAGCGGTACTCCTGGCCGGGTGTGTCGCGCAGCCACTTGATCGTCTCGGCGATCAGCTCGGGGTTGGCGATCAGGCAGGCCTGCCCGCGCTCGTGGTAGGTGCCGATGACGGCGCCGTCGTGAGCGGCGTTGAGCTCCTGCGCGATCAGCTCGAGCCCGGGCGCGTCGGGCATCAGGCTTGCGCCGCCTTCCTGGCGGTTTCACGCGCCTTGGCGTAGGCCTCGAGCTCGATGTCGCTGGGCAGGCCGGCGTCGCGGGCCCATTCCTCGGTTCCCTCGGCGTTGTAGCGCCGCCGCCAGCCCGGGTCAGGGTTGCCAAGCACCAGCTTCTGGAGCTTGTTGAAGCCATAGATCAGCGCCTCCGGCCGCGGTGGGCAGCCCGGCACGTGGACGTCGATCGGCATGAACTTGTCGGCGCCCTGGACGACCGCGTAGTTGGCGAACATGCCGCCCGAGGAGGAGCAGGCGCCCATCGCGATCGCCCACTTCGGTTCCAGCATCTGGTCGTAGATGCGCCGGATGACCGGCGCCATCTTGATCGAGACGCGGCCTGAGAGCATGATGAAGTCGGCCTGGCGCGGGGAGGCGCGCATCGCCTCCGCGCCGAAGCGGGCGATGTCGTAACGCGGCGAGACGATCGACATCATCTCGATCGCGCAGCAGGCGAGCCCGAATGTGACCGGGAACATCGCGTTGGCGCGGCCCCAGTTGAGAACCTTGTCCAGCGTCGTCGTCATCACCGCGGACTCGACGTGCGCGTCGAGCTCGGGTCCTTCGAGGTCGCCCCGCAACAGGTCGCGGGCGCGAATCTGGCGTACGCGCAGCCGCGCGGCCGCGGCCTCGTCGGTGTCCGGCGTGACCAGCGGCGCAGCCGCCCGCAGCTTCTCGCGCTTCACTTCCATTCGAGTGCGCCCCTTCTCCAGACGTAGATCAGCGCGACCAGCAGCAGGGCCACGAAGATGAGGATCTCGGCGAGTACGAAGACCGAGTCGGCGGCATTGAGGATGACGCCCACCGGATAGAGGAAGACGACCTCGATGTCGAAAAGGATGAAGAGCATCGCGATCATGTAGAAGCTGATCCCGAACCGGAAGGTCCGCGAGACCTCGGTCGGCAGCCCGCACTCGTACGGATCGTTCTTGACCTTGCTCGGGCGCTTGGGTCCGAGCTTCCCGTTGACCAGCATGAAGGCCGACCCGACGATCACCCCGAGGGCGCCGAAAACGAGAATGGGGAAGTAGCTCTTGAGCACGGGAGGGAGGCTGGGACGTGCCTGTTATACACGAACTTTGTGACATGGTGTTACTAGTGATTTTCCGCATAAGAATGGGGAAAACCCGACCTCTGCGGGCGGATATCCACCCCTCGGCGAACAATGGCGATCAAGATCGGCCGCTGTTTGCCGAGGCGCCATCGCTCGGGAATTCGTCTCGTGCGTGACATCCACCTGGCCATGGGCATCGCCGTGATGTCCAGCAATTTGCTCGCCGGCGGCTGGGGTGCGATCGCCTGGTACCTGCGCAAGCCGACCGTCGGTTTTTGGTACGCGCTGCGCGTTGCGCAGGCTGCGGTCGTCATCCAGGTCGCGATCGGCGGGGTGCTGGTCCTGCTCGGTAACGAGCCCCCCGATGGCCTTCACTACGTATATGGGCTGCTGCCGCTGCTGGTCACACTGCTCGCCGAGGGCTCGCGCTCGGGGATGGCCGACCGCGAGCTCGAGGGCCTCGACTTCGACGCCCAGCCGCGCTCGCGTCAGGCTGAGCTGGCCGCCGCGATCGCCCGCAACGAGATGGGCGTGATGGCGCTCTCGGCGCTGATCGTTTTCCTGCTGGCGCTGCGGGCGGGGTTCACCTCGGGGGGACTCTGAGCGCCGGCTCGGGCTTGTCCTGGGCGCAGTAGCTGCCGGGCGCTTCAGTCGAAGAGCCGGTAGGACCCCGCGTGGTAGAGCAGTGGGTCGCCGCCTTGTGCATCGGCCTCGAGCACGAGACCGGTCGCGATCACGTGGTCGCCGCCGTCGTGGAGATCGCGCAGTTCGCAGGCGACCCAGAGGGCGATGCCGGCCAGCCGCGGCAACCCGGCTTCCTCGCTCCAATCGACCCCGTCCCACTTCTCGGCGACAGGCGACTTCGAAGCGAGCCCCCGAGCGACACTCTCCTGGCCGGCGGCAAGCACGTTGACGCCGAAGCGCCGCGTCTCGTGAATCGCCCCGAGCGTGCGCGAGCCGCGGTCGAGAGACGCCAACATCAGCGGAGGCTGCAGAGAAACCGAGGCGACCGCATTCGCCGTGGCGCCGAATGGCGCGCCGCCGGAGAGCGCGGTCACGACGGTGACAGCCGTCGGCATGGCCGCCATTGCGGCTCGGAATTCGCTGGGGTCGATCCCCTCCTGACTCACAAGGCGAATATGATGCCGCCCGCGTGCGGAGACTGCTTTCACTGATTGCCGCTGCGGCCGTCATGGCCACCCTTTCTGCCTGTGGCAGCGAGGGAATCTCTGTGGCCGAAGACAGCGAGCATTACGAGGGCGCCGCCCTGTTCGCGGACCGCTGCTCGGGCTGTCACACGCTGGCGGCCGCCGGCGCTCAGGGCTCGCAGGAGAACGAGCTGCCGATCCAGGGTCCGAACCTTGACCAGCGCACCGTCGACGAAGAGGACGCGCTCTACGCGATTCGCAACGGTGGCTTCTCCGGTGTGATCATGCCTCAGAACATCGTCACCGGGGACCAGGCGGAGCAGGTCGCGGCGTTCATTGCCGAGTACTCGGGCAGCGACACCGAGGAATAGCTCTCGCGGGTGTACTAGCTTCAGGGCCGTGCTTGACCTGAAGCGACTTCGCGAGGACCCTGACGCCGCCCGCGCCGCGCTGGCCCGGAGGGGGGCGGCCGAGCAGCTCGACGAGCTGCTGGCGCTCGATGCACGCCGGCGGGAGCTGCTCCCTGAGATCGAAGATCGCCGGGCGCGCCAGAACGCTGCCAACGACGGAATCGCCCAGGCCAGGCGCGCAGGTGGGAGCGCAGACGAGGCGATCGCGACGATGCGGGAGGTCTCTGGGGAGGTCAAGCGTCTCGAAGGCGAGCTCGGGGAAGTCGAAGCCAAGCGGGACGCGATCACAGCGACGCTTCCGAACTTCGCCCACCGCGACGTCCCCGACGGCGACAGCGACGAGGACGCGGTCGTGCTCCGCGAGGTCGGCGAACGCCCGAGCTTCGGATTCGAACCCCGCGACCACCTCGACCTCGGCACCGCGGCGGGCCTGATCAACGTCGAAGCCGCCGCGTCGGCCTCCGGATCGCGTTTCGCCTACCTGCTCGGCGATCTCGTGCTCGTCGAGCTGGCGCTGATCCGCTTCGTGGTGGATCTGATCGGCGGCGAAGGATTCGTGCCGGTCATCCCGCCGGTTCTCGTCCGCGAGGACGCCCTCTACGGCAGCGGCTTCTTCCCGGGGGAGCGCGAGACCATCTACGAGATCGAGCGCGACGAGCTCTTCCTCACCGGGACCTCTGAGGTGGCACTGGCCTCGATTCACGCCGACCAGATCCTCGAAGCCTCACGCCTGCCGATCCGCTACGCCGGGATCTCGACCTGTTTTCGGCGCGAAGCCGGTGCGGCCGGCAAGGACACGCGCGGAATCTTCCGCGTCCACCAGTTCGACAAGGTCGAGATGTTCTCGTTCGTGCAGCCGTCGGAGTCCGAATCAGAGCACGAGCGGCTGCTGGCGATCGAGGAGCGAATTCTCTCGGCGCTCGAGATTCCCTACCGCGTCGTCGAGATCCCGGTCGGTGACCTCGGGGCGCCGGCGGCCCGCAAGTTCGACTGCGAAGCCTGGATCCCGAGCCAGGGGCGCTACCGCGAGTTGACCTCGACCTCGAACACGACCGACTATCAGGCGCGCCGCCTCGGCGCCCGGTTCCGGCCCTCCGAAGGCGCCCAGGCCGAGCCGGTGCACACCTGCAACGGCACCGCCACCGCGGTCGGCCGCACTCTGATCGCGATCATGGAGAATCGCCAGGACGAAGGCGGCAAGATCTCCGTGCCGCCGGTGTTGGTCGAGGCGGGAGCGCCGGCGACGCTGGGGTAGGACGCCGCTCGAGGGGTGGCGGGGACGTCAGGTCGGGCTGTGGCTAGCCCTCGCTCTCGCCCTCAGCCTCGTCCAGCTGCAGCGAACACGAGTTGATGCAGTAGCGAAGCCCGGTCGGGGTGGGGCCGTCGTCGAAGACGTGGCCGAGGTGTGTGTCGCACTTGGAGCAGTGGACCTCGGTGCGCTTCATGAACATGCTGCGGTCGGTCTGGGTCTCGACGCCGGAATCGCCGATGGGCTCATAGAAGCTCGGCCAGCCTGTACCGGAGTCGAACTTCGTGTCGGAGCTGAAGAGCGGCTCGCCGCAGCCGACACAACGGTAGACGCCGTCCGCCTTCGTGTCCCAGTAGCGACCGGTAAAGGGGCGCTCGGTGCCCTCTTCACGCGCCACGTGGTACTCCTCGTCGGAGAGCTGCTCGCGCCACTCGGCCTCTGTCTTTGTGACCTTTTCCAATTGTTTGCCTCCTTCGGGTTGGGCAGGGGCAATCCTCGCCCATCAAGTTAGTCGGGGGTCGGGTGCTTTCGTTACGCCGCTCTCCATACCATCGGTAGGTGCCTCAAGCCTTCTACGAAGCCGACGGCGATCGCTTCATCTCCACCGAGCTGACGCGCGGGCCCTGGGATCCCGGTTCACAGCACGCCGGGCCACCCGCGGCGCTGATCGGGCGGGCGATCGAGCGTTTGGAAGGCGGCGAGGAACGCCAGGTCGGTCGCGTCACGTTCGAGATCCTGCGCCCGGTGCCGATCGCGCCGTTGACACTCAGCGCGAGGGTGGTTCGGCCCGGCCGCAGCGTCGATTTCTGCGAGGCGACGCTCAGCGACGACGAACAGACCGTGGTCCGGGCAACGGCCTGGCGGCTTCGGACCGAGGAGACCGCGATCCCGGATGACGTCGTTGGCGGCTCCACCGCAGAGGCCCGCCGCACACCCCCCCCTCAACAAGAGGGAGAGCCTCGTGACTTCTTCCCGACGGGTCAGGAGGTCGGCTACCACTCGGCAATGGAGTACCGCTTCATCCGCGGCGCTTTCACCGAGCCTGGACCGGCGCTCACCTGGATGCGGATGAGGGTGCCGCTTGTCTGTGGCGAGGAGCCCTCACCATTGGTCCGGGTCCTTGCCGCAGCCGATACCGGCAACGGGGTCAGCTCAGCGCTCGACTGGCGCCGCTATCTGTTCATCAACGTCGATCTGAGCGTCCACTTGCACCGGATGCCTGAGGGTGAGTGGGTCTGTCTCGATGCGCTGACTCTTCCCGAGCGCAACGGGATCGGGATGACTGACACGGTGCTCTGGGACGAGCGGGGGCGCATCGGCCGCGCCGTGCAAACGCTGCTCGTGGGGGAGCGATGACACTTGCCAGATCCAGGGCGCCGGCGGCTCGGAAGTGGTCTGATCTCGCGTTCGGCGGGGACCGTGCCCTAGCCGTTCCGGATTCGCTCGATCAACTCAGAGGTTGAAATCCCGGGCGTGTAGGGGACGGTTCGCAGGATCCCGAGCTCGGAGGGCACGCGGTACATAGAGAGCATCGTCCTCCCATCAAAGTCGTCGCCGTGGACCACCATGTCCAAACCGTGGCGATCGATCCAATCCCGGCTGATGACCAGCGGAGCGTCCGGGACGACAGCATCGACGTAGCGGCAGGATTCGACGACGGCGATGCGTTCGCTCATCGTCATCACGGGCTCGCGCTTGTAGCCGGTCACGGTCTCGTCTGAGTGGATCCCGACCCAGAGCTCATCTCCGAGCTGGCGAGCCTGGCGCAGGAACGCGACATGGCCTGCGTGGAACAGGTCGGCGACCATGTCGACGTACACGCGGGTCATCTTCAGCCTGCGAGCGTCCTGAAGAGGTCGTCGATGACATCTTCGTCGATGGCGGCGCCCATGTTCGCGATGCGGAAGATCTGCTCGTAGAGCGTTTCCTGGCCGGCGTAGATCACGTAGCCGCGACCCGCGGCACGGCGCCGCAGCTGCTCGTAATCGCGCCCATCGAGGCGGAACGAGGTCAGCACGTGAGACCGATCCGGTTCGGGCAAAAGCGGCTCGAAGCCACCTGATCCCGCTTGCCAGACGTGTCTGCAGAGACGCTCGTAGCGCGCCGGGCGGTCCTCCCCACCGAGGATCTCGAGGGCGGCGTCGAGAGCGAGCATCGCCTGTACGTGCGGCGTGCTCGGCGTGCCCTCGGCGTAGCCGCCGATGTCGAGTACGGGAACCGCCGCGCGCGAGACCAGATCTACGTTCCAGAAGACGCCGGCGATGCCGGGCAACGACTCGAGGCACTTGCCGCTGTTGAAGCAAAGGACGTCTGCCCGGCGGTCGGCGGCGTGCACCCCGAAGGCGCTCACCGAATCGACGAAGAGCCGGCACTTCAAACGCGCGCAGAGGTCGGCAATCGCCGAGAGTGGATTGAGCAATCCCGTCGTCGTCTCGTGGTGGACGACCGCGACCCAGTCGGGCCGAGTGCCTTCGAGCCGCTCGGCGAGCTCCCCGAGGTCCACGGCGCGGCCGACCCCCAGGTCGAGCCGTTCCACGTCCGCATCGGGAATCGCGTCGAGGGTGGCGCTCAAACGCCGGCAGTAGATGCCGTTGTCGATCACGAGCACCCGGCCTCGGACCACCGAGGCAAGCGCCGCGTCAACCGCCAGAGTCCCGGAGCCGTGCAGCAGACTGAGGTTGTGCCCCGACGGGGACAGCGACGCTGCGGCGTAGAGCTTCTCCCTGACGCGGGCGTTGAGCTCCTCGAACTCGGGCTGGCGGTGGCAGAGCTCGACTGCGAAGGCGGCGGATTTGACCCGCGGATCGAGGTTGACGGGGCCTGGGTTGAAGAGGATGTGTCGCCGAGCTCCGCCGCCGGCTGGAGGGCTGGTTCTCACGAGGCGCTCACCGAGTCGTCGTTGCACAGCAGCCTGCGCAGCGCGGCGGAGTTCTCGAGCGGCTCGATCGGCACCCGCGGCGGCTTGCCCGCGAGGTCCGTCTTGATGATCTCGGTCACGCCGGGATAGGACGGTTCAAGCGCTGCACAGGGCTGTCCGCCGACCGACTCGTGGCAGCCGTTGTCGAGCACGTAGTGAAAGAAGTGGGCCGGAGCCCGGTCGCGCAGGGTGTGCGTGATTCCCAGACCCATCAGCAGCGCCGCGTCGCCGTTGATCACCACCACGGGCCTGGTGGTGTTGAGGGCGATTCCGAGACCGATGGCGGGAGCCAGCCCCATGCTCCCCTGCATGAAGAGGACGTGATGATCGCTTTCGGCGGTCTCGGCCACCGCCCTGCTGACGAAGCCGGTCGAGGCGACGTAGACGGCGTCGCGGCCGTGGCGCTCGAGGATGCCGCGGATCGCCTCGGTGCGGGTGAGTGGCTGCGCGGTCATCTCTCGTTGTTGTCGCCGTCAACGATCACGACGTTGCTCCAGCCGATCAGATCCAGCAGCTTCGTGTCGATCTCACCCATCACCCGGTGCTGGGGCAACGTGTGCCGGTGGCCGACTACGAGCAGGAGGTCGATCCCGTAGGGGATGCACAGAGAGGTCAGGGGGTTGATCACGTGCCCGAGCCCGGCGTTCTGCAGGTACACGCAGGGTTTGCGCCCGGCAAGCGCGGCGCCCGCCGCCAGCGCGACGGCCTCAGCCTCCCAGGTGGCACCCACGTGCTGGTCGGGCCCGAGCTCGTGGACCTCGGCGATGAAGCGCTTCAGCCCGCTGTCAGGAACGCCGGTGAAGAAATCAAGGCCCTCGCCGAGGAGCTCTTCGAGCAGGCCCTCATCGGACGTAGCGTGCCTCATTCTCCTTCAGCTCGTCGAGGAAGATCAGGTCGAAGACTTCATTCAGGCTGACGACGTGATCGTCGGCGTCTGAGAGGCGCCGGTTTTCCATCACGGCGCCAAAGGTCTGTCGGAGCGCCTTGACGATTGCCCTGACCCCGTAGTTGGCGAATATCACCAGTTTGAAGCCGGCGTTGTTAAGTACGGAGTAGGTGACTTCGTTGTAGGTCGTCGGCACGCAGACGAGCGGCACCGTCTCCGATTCGTACCAGCGCTCGGCGAACTCGAGCACGGGCTCGGCGTCTGTGCCCTTGTGGTGGATCAGGATCGCGTCCGCTCCGACACTCGCGTAGCGCTTGCAGCGATCGATCGCCAGGTCCAGGCCGAGGCCCTTGTTGAGCGCTTCGGTGCGGGCGATCACCGCAAAATCCGGGTCGACCCGGCGCTCGACGCTGGCAAGGATCTTCCCGCAGAAGGTGTCGGCCAGCTCGAGATCGTCCTGCATCCCGTCGTAGAAGCTGCAGCGCTTGGGGAATGGGTTGTCCTCGATACACATTCCTCCGGCCCCCGCCTTCTCGTACTCGCGGACGAGGCGGATCGTGTTGATCGCGTTGCCGCCGCCGGCGTTGCCGTCAACGAGCAGCGGGATCGAGACGCGATCGACGATCTGCTCGACCACCGAGACGTACTCCGCGGTGCCGAGGATGTCGGCGTCGGGAAGCCTCGCGGCGGTATGGACTTCGAAGCTGGAAATCCAGATGCCGTCGGCTCCCGCGTCCTCCGCGATCTTCGCGCCGAGGGCGTTGTGGACGCCCATCAGGACAGAGGCGTTTTCCCCCTGCAGCAGCCGCTTGATGGTCGTCACGAATTCACACCGGGGTCTGGATTTAGGCTAGCAGCGGCAACTGGTTCCTGGCGATCGTGGAGGCGGCCGGGGGGATGGCTGGCTCTGCTGCTCAGCAGGCGCTGCAAGCGCGATTCCTCGGCCATCAGGCAGAGGGTGAAGAGGTTGAACGGCCCGGCCAGAAAACCCCAGGCGAGCAGTGGCGCGAGTGGGTACAGCGGCACGAACAGCGTGGCGGCGACCATCAGCCCGAGGTGAGTACCGACACCGTTGAACGTCCACAGCCGGATGAAGCGGCGGTGGGTGTGGCGGTAGAGGTCGCGTTCGCTCGCAGTTCCCATCGCGGGCCGGTCGACACCGGCGCGGTCCTTGACGCGGCGGCGCTGCGTGCCGACGAACTGCTTGTAGCCGCGGCACAGAAGCGCACTGAACCAGCGGCCCGCGGCGGCGTGTTCGAGCCGCTCGCGCTCGATGTCCTCGATGCTGGGGAAGGTGTCCTCACCGGGCACTGTCGTGTTCAGCAGGTAGACGTTTTTTAGGTGGTCGTACTTGTGGACGTGCCACTTGAAGCTGACGCCGGCGGCAAGGGCAAGAGCCATGGTCAGCCCGACCGAGGCGTCGTTGGCGAGCAGCCAGACGAGTTGCCCGACGAAGAGCGAGACGACGCTGACGACGTCGACGTAGCCGTCGAGCGCCCGTCCGGCGAAGCTGGAGCTGCCCCGCAAGCGCGCCAGCTGGCCGTCGGCGCAGTCCAGCACCATCGAGAGGAACATGATCACCGCGCCGATAACGGCCTGGCCCGGCCGGCCGGTTGGTGCGGTGCCGATCAAGACTCCGGCCACCACCGCCGTTGCGCCTGAGCTGACGGTCACCTGATCGGCGGTCACCCGCGTCGGGGCAAGCACACGGACGACCAGGCTTGCGACGCGGCGATGGACGTAGAAGTCGATCAGCTCGTCGACCTCGCGTGGTTTGAAGGTCGCGGTGCGGTTTGTGCTGGATGCTGTGGTCGTCATCGGTTATGGGCCTGGCTGCTGGATCCGGGGCTGTGGGTCCGCACTCCGGTTGGACCCGTTAGCTGCGACCAGCGCCACCGTTGCGAACAGCACGTACACGGCTGCAGCCACCACAGCCGTCCCCAGCAAGACTAGTGCCGCTGCTGCGGCTGCGGCGACATCCTCGTGACCGAAGATGGCCGTGGTGGCGCCAACGCTCGCCGGCCCGCTGCCGATCGGCAGGACGTCGAGCAGGCTCGTGAAGATGAAAGCGGCGAGCGCGAGGATCGCGTCGGCGTCCAGCCCGACCGCCCGCAGTGCCACCAGGAACCGCAGTGGCTGTATCGCGATCACGAAGACCAGCAGGACGACGAGCAGCGGCAGGTGACGTGGGTGGCCGAGGACCTCGAAGCTGCGAACAAACGGAAGCTTCGAGAATCGCCTCCGCATCAGCCAGATCACACCCAGGGCGAGCGCGGTGATCGCAAGCAGCAGCGCGTCCCACCACCAGGGCAGCCCCAGCGCGACGGTCGCGATTGCGACCAGGACGACGGTGATCGCCCCTTCGATGACGAGATTGACGCCGTCGGCGGCGACCATCTGCCCGATCGTGGGCGCGCGCCCTCGCAGCAGCCAGCGCAGAATCCCAACGCGAACGAAGATCCCGAGGTAGACGGGAACGACGGTGTCGGCGAGGAAGCGAGGCGCGCTGGCGGCATGGAGGTGGCGTCGCTGGAGGGCGTTGACACCGGCGCGGAGCGTCAGAGCCCAGGCCTCCGTCCGCAGCACCAGCGTGACCATCTGAAGGATGGAGAGCGCGATCAGCGTGCCGACAGAGACTTCTTCCAGCTGGGCGGCGATGTCCCCGGCCTTTGGCGCCAACAGGATCGCCAGCGCCAACAGGCCAACGGCAGCGCCGCCCACACCGAGGACTACGCTGCGGCGGGAGATCGACTCAAGTCGTTGCTCTGGTGATTCGGCCTGGGTGTTGCCTGCCGGCGGTTCGCTCATCGCGATGGATAGTCACAGGACTGGGGGATGGCTCGTTCGGCGCTCCCCTCGGCTACGATCGCGGTCTCGATGGCGGCAGGGACAGGGGCACTTCGAGGCAACGCTCGCGTGCTTACCGGCGCGCTTTTCGCCGTGCTGTTCGCCGCCTGCGCGCTCGCCGGTTCGGCCTCGTCCAGGGCGCCCTCCGCGCTGGCCGACGGCAGCGTCCGGGTCGCCACGACCGGTAACCACTCCGAGCTCGTCAAGACGCTGCCGGTCACCAACCGCAAGGGTGGGTCCGAGCGCGTCGTGATGTCGATGAAGCCGGGCAAACTCCCCGGATTGCAGACCGGTGACCGCGTGCGCTTCACCGCGGAGATGCAGGTGACGGTCAATTGCGGCTTTCCCTCCCCTCGCTGCGTCGGCCCGGTGTACCGCTACGACCCGATCGTGCGGGCACGGCTTGTCCTCGCGCCCGACGCGGGCACGATGAGCGGTCCCGACGCGCTGCCGCTGACGGGCCACGAGGTGGACGCCTGCACCCAGCGCCACCCGCACCGCGAGCACCACTGCGTGCTGACGTTCAATCGCGGCGGGTTGATCATCCGTGACCCTGCGGAGCTTCCCTGCCCGCTCGATGCCTGCTACGTGAACATGGTCGCCGGCGCGCACAATCCGGACGCGCGCCCCGGTGAGGTAGTGCTGGTCGGGGGGAACAAGCCCGACGGCAGCATTCCGCAGGACCGCGGCCGCATCAACGCGATCCGCTACCGCGGTGTGAGCGCGCCGGACTTCGAGGTTGCTTCCACCCAGGCGGTCCGCGACGACGAGCTTCCGCCAGATTTCAAGCGGTACGTGGCATTCTCGCTGCGCCTCGACGGCCTCTCCGAGGGTGAGCAGCTCGACGTCGACGCCTTCATCAAGACCGCGATCAAGCAGGTGCCCTACGCCGTGCGCAGCAGCGCCCGGCTGATCCTCTCCGACCGCCCGAACGGCACAAAACAGGGCCGGTTCGTCAAGCGCATCGCCGAGAGCAACGGCGAGATCTCCGAGAACAACGGGTCGAACTGCACCCAGGACAAGCCGTACTGCATCGCCGAGAAGGTCGGCGTCCTGCAGATCAAGCGCGACGCCGTCAACGGTCGCGGAAACCCGGTGCCGCTCTACGTGAACATGGTCGTCGTCTACGGGCCGAAGGTGCTGAGCGCCAAGGCCGGGGATCGCATCGACATCCTCGAGGGTGAGATCGCGGTCCGGCGTTTCCCACCGGAGGTCAACGGATAGCCCAACCGCCGAACGTCGGGTTTACCCCCGTATGTGTCCGCATTTCCGACGTTCGGCGTTCTAATTCGGCCCCGGCGGCGGGAAGCGTGTGGCCCGGATGCTTGCGTTTTTGATCAGCACCCGGTCTGCGGCGCCGGCGTGCAGCAGCTTCGGCGAGAAGATCATCACCACGTTGACGTAGAGCGCCACGGGGCGGCCCTTCCCGTTGATCGCGTCATCCCGCATCTCGGTGACGCCGACCTTGCGGGTCAGACAGCCGCCGCGGGCCTGGGTGCAGTTGAACCCGTTGTTCTCGGAGATCTCCCCGTTGAGCGAAGCGACCCGCCGCACGAAGTGCCCCTCCTCGACGGCCGTCGGACTGTCGGCCAGAATCACCTTCGCGCTCGTGCGGACCGCATAGCGAAGATGGGAGATGTCCGTCCGCACCGCGGCGCTGACCGTCAGCTGCTCGCCTGCTTTGAGCCGCTTGACCCGAAGCGATGCGATCACCCGCTTTCTGTAATCCGGTGGGATCGCGCCGGCGAGGGGTTGGTGGACCTCACCGGCGTCGAAGCTGGTTGCGGCGACGTTTCGGTAGCGGACCACGTTGATGCGCCCGCGGTCCTGCGGGATGCTGCCGTCCGGCCGGTTTCCGCCCACCGCGACGACATCGCCTCGGTCGGCGGCGGGATTGTGGGCGCTGGCGACGAGGTTGACGAAACACCTCTCGAGCGGACAGGGCAGGTTCTGCGGATCGTTGATGTCCAGGCCAACCCCGTCGAAGACGACGACGCAGTGGTGCTCTCGGTCACCCTTGCGGTTGCCGCACGACTCGCGATCGATCGATGAGATCGGCATGGTCCGCGTGCCGCCTGTGGCGCCTGGGCTCGATGCCAGCAGGAGCCGTGTACGGATCCTCGGGTCATAGCCGTAGATGGGGCCGATGCAGCGTGCCGACGGGTATGCGCAGTTGACTGTGATCTGCATCTCGGCGCTGAACTCGAGCCGGTCGCCGGCGGCGAGGGTGGGAAGCTCGGCGGGCCGCATCGAGATGACGACACGCTTTTCGGCATCGACATCGCGGGTCACGGGCAGCGTCTTGACGAGCTCAGATCCGTTGCCGGTGGTGGCGACGCGGACGTCGGCGTCGTCAGACTCGGGGGCCTGCGCCCCTCCCTGGGCGGTTGCCATGGTGAGTGACGCGAGCAGCGCCGACACGACCGCTGCTGCCGGCCATCTGCCCGTGACGTTGCGGTTGCCTGCTGCCATTCCCCGGTCCCTCCGCTCGCGAGCTTAGCCTGGGGCCGTGAAGCGGATCGCCGCACACGCCTTTCTGCTGCTGCGCCGCGGCGTGGAATCGCTGGTGGGCAAGGCAGGTACCCGCGACGCCGCGCAGCTCGCCTTCTACGTGCTGATGTCGGCCCCGGCGGCGTTGCTCGTCGTCGTCTGGGCCCTTTCGACCGTGCTCGACGACCCGAGTGTCAAGGACGAGGTCGTCAACGCGATCGTCGATGCGCTGCCGCTCAATGAGGAGACCGGGGAAAGTGAGGTCGAGGACCTGCTGGACGGCATCGCAGACGGCGCCGGCGCGATCGGGTTCATCAGCATCTTCGCGCTGCTCTACTCCGCCAGCGGCGCGGTTTCCGCCCTGCGAGCGGCTGTCAACAAGGCCTGGGGCGTCGACGATCGTCCCCTGGTCCCTGCCAAGGGGCTGGACATCGCGATCACGCTGGCCGTGCTGCCGCTCGCGTTCTGTGGCCTCGGCCTCTACGTGCTCCAGGACATCTCCGATGCTTTCGGGGACCAGCCGCTGCTCGGAGGGCTTGTCGCGACCCTGGTCTCCGGGGTCGCCCCGGCGATCCTGATCTTCGCTTTGCTCTGCGGCATCTACCGAGTCCTGCCGGCACGCCGGAGAAGCCTCAGGGCGGCCTGGCCCGGCGCGATCGTAGGCATGGTCGGCCTTGGCCTGGTCAGCCTGGGGGCTCGGATCTACTTCGGGCTGGTCGGTGGCACCAGCGCCATCTACGGCGCGATCGGTGCCCTGTTAGCGGTGTCCTTCTGCATCTACCTCGGATCGATCGCGGTGATCCTCGGGGGCCATGTCGCGGCCGCGGCCTCGAGGCTCGACGGAGCCGAGGGCATGGACGAGGCGCTCGCCGAGGAGGCGGAGGCGGACGGGCCGTCGCTCGGTGAGCAGATCAAGAGCAGGCTGAAGAGCCTGGTCGTGCCGGAGCACGACGACGAACCTTGATCGAAACCATCGGAGTGAGATCGCCCTTTTCGAGCCGGCCGTTGAGCATGAGTGCAACGGCGTTACGGCTGGTCCGTCAGTCCTCGAGGAACCCTTTGAGCTTGGGCGGCATCGTCATGATCAGCTGCTTTCGCATCACGTCGACGATTGGGCCGCGCACCACCATTCCGAGCATCCGACCGAGGTCGACCTCCATCCAGTAGGTCGCCTTGGTGCGGCCGTCGCCGAGATCCTCGAACTTCCAACTGCCGTCGATTGACGAGAGGTCACCCTTCTCCTGTCGCCAGCTGAGCCCGTCGGGCGCGTTGTAGGAGAAGCGCAGCCGCGATTTCAGCGTCCGCACCTTGGCGTCGGTCTCGGTGTCGACCAGCACCTGGTTCCCGTCGGCGTCTCGCTCGACGCATGTGGCGGCCTTGATCTCGGGCTGCCAGCGTGGCGAACCTTCGACGTCGGCGGCGACCTCGAAGACCTTGTCGATCGGCGCGTCGATTTCAATGGAGGCGGTGCCTTCGATCTTTCCCATCGCTCAAGCCTATGGGCTGCGCCGCGCCGTGTAAAGCTCGACGCTGCCGAAGGCGGTGCGCAGCCGGTCGTGCGCGCGCGCCTCGAGGAGGCCTGCCTCCTCGAACAGCGCCGGGAGCTGTCCCCGGACGTTGGCGCGGGTGCGCTCGAACCCATCGAGGGCGCGTACCCCGGTGAACAGGCCGGCCATCAGGGGGTCCTGCGGTCTTCCCCAGTCGGCGACGTGCAACTCCCCGCCGGGCCGCAGGACGCGGGTCACCTCGGTCAACGTCAGCCGTTTGTCCGCCGTCGTCAGGTGGTGGAAGAAGAGCGTGGAAAGGACCCGGTCGAAGCTGGCCGCCGCGAACGGAAGCCGGGTGGAGAGCCCCTCCTGGAAGTCGATCGCGGCCCTGGCGGCAATCGCTTTCGCCCGGGCTCGTTCGAGAATCTCCTCATCGCCGTCCAGGCCGACCACGTTGAGCCCCGGTTCGGCCTGCGCCGCCATGATGGCGAGCGTGCCGGTCCCGCAGCCCAGATCGAGTACGTCCTGCCCCGTGCGAAGCTGCGCCGCGACCAGCAGGCGGCGCTTGAACTCGTTGTCGCGCACGGTCAGGCGCACCAGCGGGTCATAGAAGCGAGTCAGCGATCGGAATCGCAGCGCTGGAACGTAGCCGGCGGCACCGGTCTGCGTGGTCGGCTCACTCATCCGTGGCGCAGCATCCGCTTGACGGCCCCCATCAGCTCTTCGGTTCGCTCGTCCCGCTGTGACTCCTCGGCGCCGACCACGCAATGGTGGGCGTGATCGGTGAGCAGTTCCAGCGCGACCTTGTCGAGCGCCGCCTGGGCCGCGGTGATCTGGGTGACGACGTCTATGCAGTAGCGGTCCTCCTCGACCATCCGCTCGATCCCCCGCACCTGCCCCTCGATGCGGCGCAGCCGCTTGAGCAGCGCGCCCTTCTTGGGGGCGTAGGCGTGATCCGTCGTCCCCTTCGAGCTCACGAGAGCACCTCGGCGAGCAGCACGGCAGACCCGAACAGCGCCATCGCGACCGTTCCGATGGCTACGACCCGGACGGGTGGCCCGCCGTGGATCCCGGTTTCGTGCACCGCCACGTGGCCCTTGCCGCGGGCGATCAGCCAGCGGTTGACGGGCACGGCGGCGACGAAGGCGAGGGAGAGGGCAAAGGCGAGGCTGCCCCAGAAGAGGATCGTGTCGACCCCACCCTCCATCGCGCCTGGGATGGCGACCATGACCACGTTGTCGATCACCTCCATCGTCAGGATGCTGAAGGTGTCGGAGGCGAGCGCGATCGGGATCACCGCGCCCAGGGCCAACCCGGCACGCAGCAGGGGAATGCTGGTCAGCGTGTAGCCGAACAGGAAGGCGAGGCCGACGGCCAGGGCCACCGTGCCCAAGTTGGAAAACCCGAGCGCCGTGCCGACGATCATCCCGGTGACCTCGCCGATCGCGCACCCGGTCAGGCAGTGCAGCGTCGCGCTGATCGCGACACCGGTGAGCTCGCGGCCCTCGGTGGGCATCTCGTGGTGATGGTCGTGCCCTGCGTGGTCGTGGTGGGCGTGGGCGGCTGCTTCCATGGCTCTCCTTTCGGGGTCAGACCCCCGTGCGACGACCAGGCTGCCCGGTCGTTGGCAGTCAAGGGGTCAGACCCCACCGTCCGTCTAACTCAGCAGGCCTCGACTTTAGCATACCCCCAGAGGGTATTTACGTTCCGCCCTGACGGTTTTTGCGTATGATCCCCGGCCGAATGTCGGCCACTCTCAAGGATCGAATCATCCTGATCTCCGGCGCCAGCCGCGGGATCGGCCTGGCGATCGCCGTGCGCGCTGCGCGCGACGGAGCCAAGGTCGCGCTGATGGCGAAGACCGACCAGCCGCATCCAAAGCTGCCCGGCACGATCCACACGGCGGCCGAGGAGATCGTCGCCGCCGGCGGCGAGGCGCTGCCGATCGTCGGCGACGTCCGCGACGACGCGTCCATCGATTCGGCGGTCGCCAAGACCGTCGAGGCATTCGGCGGTATAGACATCGTCATCAACAACGCCAGCGCCATCAATTTGGCTCCGATGTCCGGCCTGCAGCCAAAGCACTTCGACCTGATGCAGCAGATCAACTCGCGCGGCACCTTCGTCTTCACGCGGGCTGCGCTGCCGCACCTGCGCGAGTCCGATCACGCCCACGTCCTGACCCTGTCGCCACCGCTCAGCTCCGACACGAAGTGGCTCCGCAACCACTCCGCTTACACGCTCTCGAAGATGGGGATGACGATGATCACCCTCGGTCTCGCCGCCGACGAGGAGGCCACGCCGATCGCCGCCAACTGCCTCTGGCCTCGCACGATCATCGCGACCGCGGCGGTCCAGAACCTACTCGGCGGCGACGCTGCGATGGCGGCTTCGCGCACCCCCGAGATCATGGGCGACGCGGCCCACGCGATCCTCGTCCAGGACCCGAGCCGTTGCACGGGCAACACCTTCATCGACGACGAGGTCCTGGCGGATGCCGGAATCACGGACCTCGACAAGTACGCCGGCGCGGCCGACTCCAACCTCCAGCTCGACCTTTTCGTCGACGACTGGCCGTAGTGAGAGCCCCGCATGAGTGACTACGAAACGATGCTCTGGGAGCAGGACGGCGCGCTCGGGCGAATCACGCTCAACCGTCCGGACTCGCTTAACGCCTGGAACCGCCAGTTCGGGATCGACCTCGGGGCGATCATCACCGGCGAAGCGGCCGACCCCTCGGTGCGGGCCGTCTTGCTGAGTGGCGCCGGTAACGCCTTCTCCTCAGGCGCCGACCTCAAGTCGACGGGCGATGTCGAGATGCATCCCGACGACAACATGCCCGACATCGGCAAGCGGCTGCGCTCGCTCTACAACCCGATCATCACGGGCGTGCGCGACCTGCCGAAGCCGGTCGTGGCCGCCGTCCAGGGACCCGCCGTCGGGATCGGCTGCTCGCTGGCGCTGGCCTGCGACCTGATCCTCGCCGCCGAGGACGCGTACTTCTTCCTCTCGTTCGCCAACATCGGCCTGATGCCCGATGGCGGGGCGACGCTCTCGGTTCCGGCGCGGGTCGGCAAGGCGCGGGCGATGGAGATGTCGCTGCTGGCCGAGAAGGTGCCGGCGCCGAAGGCTCTGCAGTGGGGACTGATCAACGCCGTGTACCCGAGCGCGAGCCTTCACGAGGAGGCCGACGCACTTGCGAACCGCCTCGCGGCGGGTCCCACACGCGCCTACGCAGCCGCAAAGCAGGCGCTCAACAAGTCGCTTTACGGCGGGCTCGAGGAGCAGCTCGAACTCGAAGCCGAACAGCAGCACAAGCTCTTCCGCAGCGCCGATGTGATGGAAGGCGCAATGGCCTTCCTGCAAAAGCGCGACCCCAGCTTCACCGGCACGTAGCCGCAAACAGGGGTAAGCCGCAAACAGGGGTCAGACCCCAAAGGGACAGAGCTGCCCCCATAAGCTCGGCCTCTTGAGCAAGGACCTGATCGACCTCAAGCGCATGGAGACGGCGCTTGTGCGCGCCGAGCTGGCGAATCCCGGGCTGGCGCCGCGGCGGGAGCTCGAAAGGGTGCGCTACCTGCTCGGCTTCGCGCGGCTCGACGTCTTTCAGCCGGGAGCCGCGCTCATCGGCGCGCCGAACGATCGCGAGGATGTCTCGCTCGGCGAGGAGCTGGCAGGCTTTCGGGGGCTCGTGCTGGACCGGCTGGAGGGACCGCTGCGCATCGAGAAGGACCCGGCGCAGCGGCTGCGGCTTTCGATCGAAGCACTCTCCGAGCTGACCGAGCCCCTCGAGCGCGAGCGCGAGGTCGTGCTGGCACGTCGTGAGGGCAGTCGTTTTTCACGCGAGGAACTGGACGCGGAGGCCGGCCGCAAGGTCCTCGTCAGCGTCGCCGGCGGAGGAGGAGGCGCCGGGCACGTCTACATCGGCGCCTACCAGCGCATGGAGGAGGCGGGCATCGTCCCCGACTACCTGATCGGTTCCTCAATCGGAGCCGTGCTGGGAATCTTTCGCGCCAGCGCCATGCCCGGCCGCTGGGACGACTGGATCGCGATCGCAAAGGGCCTCGACCGCCGCACCCTCTTCTCGCCGATCACGATGAATCGCCGCTTCGGGTTTCCCGGGGCACTCTCCCTTCACATCGACCAGGCGATCGGCGACGACTTCCTCGGCGCCGACGACCAGCCGCTGCGAATCCGCGATTTGCCGATCCCCTTTGAGGCGGTGGTCGCCGGTGTGCGGCGCGGCTCCACCGAGCGCCAACCCGCGCGATTCCGGCGCGCCCCTCGAATCAGCGCCCGCTCCTCACCGCGCCGCCTCAGCCCGAGCGTCGGCGCCCGCCTGCTGCGCGTCGGGTCCTTCTTCAACCCCCGGGTGACCCGGCCGATCGTGCTCGGCGCCGACGAGCTGACCGCGGAGTTCGACGCGATCCACGCGGCCGGCTTCTCGGCAGCCATCCCCGGCGTTCTGCACTACGACATCCGCGACCCCGACTCGCACATGGTGCCGCTGCTCGAAGAGCTGTTCGAGCGCGAGGAGGTGAGCGCGCTCGTTGACGGAGGCGTCGCCGCCAACGTGCCCGCGGAGATCGCCTGGCGGCGGATCCAGGCGGGCAAACTGGGGACCCGAAACGCCTTTCTGCTCGCCTTCGACTGCTTTCACCCCCGCCGCGACCCGGGGCATATCTGGCTGCAGCCGATCACCCGCGCCGTACAGCTGCAGATGGTCAGCAACGTCCGCTTCGCCGACTGGCTGCACCGCTTCGAACGCACGCTCTCGCCGGTCAACCTGGTTCCCCCGCCGGAGCAGTTCGACGCGGCGGTGGGCTGGGGGCGCAACTCCGTCGAGGCGCTGCTGCCGATGCTCTCGCGCCTGCTCGAGCCGGTCAGCTGGGACGAGCCGCAACGCAAGCGTCGAGCCAAGCTACTGGGTCGCGGATAGTTCCCCGACGACTTCCGCGGCGGCGCGCCGTCCGCTCGAGATCGCTCCGTCCATGTAGCCGTTCCAGACCGTCGCGGTCTCGGCGCCGGCCCAGTGCAGCGGGCCGATCGGCGCGCGCATCGCCGGGCCGTTCTCGGTCCAGACCCCGGGAGGGAGGAAGCCGCCGTAGCAGCCGCGCGAGAACGGGTCAGCCGCCCAGGCCTTGTCGATGTACTGCTCGGGCTTGGCGGCGCGCTGCCCGAAGAGCCGCACGAGGCAGTCGACGACGATCGCGCGACGCTCGTCCTGGGGGAGGTCCGCGGCGCGCCGCGCCGCGCGCCCTTCGAGGAATGCGAGCAGCACACCCGGAGAGCCATCGGGGGGCGAGTTGTCGAATGTGACCGACACCGGTCCCTGGGCGCTTGCCGCCTGCCCGGAAAGGCCATCCGCGCGCCAGAACGGTTCGCTGTAGACGGCCATGCACTTGACGACCGAACCCTGGGCGACGCGCTGGGTGAGCCCGTCGCGAATCGCCGGGAGTGCCGGCGTGTAGTCGATCCGGCCCGCCAGGGTCGGCGGCGTCGCCACGATCACCTCTCGCGCCTCGACGCTGAACCCGTCCCCGCCGGCCACCACGCCGGCGGGAGAGTGCTCGATCCGTCGAACCGGCGCTGAGGTGCGCACCGCTTCACCGAGCTCCTCGGCCATGCGCAGCGAAATCAGCTGTGTGCCGCCGACAACGCGCGAATCCTGGGCGCCGCCCTCGGTCTCGATCAGCGCTTCGAACGAGCCCGCCGAGCGGATGTAGAAGAGCACGTGCAGCAGGGAGACGTCCTCGGGCTCTGCGGCCCAGACCGCCCAGATCGCGAGCTTCATCAGGTCGCGTGCCGATGCTGTGTGCACGTTGCGCGACATCCAGGAGGCGAAGGTCTGTGAGTCCCAGACTGCGGCCTTGGGAGCCGACCAGGGCGTAAGCGGATCGATGCTCGCCGCCATCCGGTTGATGCGGGACATCACGACGCCCGTCTCCACGAGGCCGAGTGGGCTCAGTTTCGGAATCGTTCCCTTGTAGCTGCGGATCTTCCCGGCGCGCTCGAAGAGGTCGCGTCCCTGGACGTATGTCGGAAACGTCCTAAGTCCGAGCTCGTCGATCAGCTCCAGGGCGGCGTGCTGCGTCGGTCCGACCCACTGGGCTCCGATTTCGACGATCTTGCCGTCCCCGATCGGCTCGTTCAGCGTGCGCCCGCCGACGCGGTCGCGGCCTTCGAGCACGATCACCGAGCGCCCTGCCGCGGCGAGGGCTCGCGCTGCCGACAGCCCTGCGAGGCCTGCCCCGACGATGACGACGTCAGCTTTGTCGCTCACCTGGCCAGACTAACTGGCCCCGGCTTATGATCGGCGCCGGATGAACTACGACCAGGCCCGCGCGGACCACAGCTGGAACGTCCCCGAGCGCTACAACATCGCCGCCGACATCTGCGACCGCCAGCCCGCCGAGCGAACGGCGATGCTGTTCGAGGATTTCCGCGGCAACCGGCGCACCGTCAGCTGGGCCGAACAGCGCTCGCTTGCCAACCGCGCCGCCAACCTGCTTGCCGCCCACGGCGTCGAACGCGAGGATCGGGTCGCCGTCTGCTGTCCCGCCTCGCCGGAAACGGCGGCGATGTTCCTCGGCACCTGGAAGCTCGGCGGCATCCTGCTCTCGCTGTCGGTGCTCTACGGCGACGACGGCATTCGCCACCGCGTACAGGACTCGGGCGCCAAGCTGATCGTCACCGACGCCGAGAACGTCGCGCGCATGCCGGGCGACCTCGTCGACGAGGTACTCGTGCTGACCCCGGAGCTGCTCGCCGAGCACGACGACTCCTTTGCCACCGTCGACACCTCGGCCGATGATCCGGCCCAGATCTACTACACCTCCGGCACGACCGGCCTCGCCAAGGGCATCCTCCACGCCCACCGCTACCTCCTCGCCCACGAGGAGTTCGTCTACTCCCACGACGTTCGCGAGGGTGAGCTCTTCCACGGCATGGGGGAGTGGGCCTGGGCAGCGGGCATCATCCCGCTGATCGGGCCCTGGCGTTACGGAGCGACGCAGTTCGTCTACGCGCGCGAGGGCGGCTTCGACCCCCACAAGCAGCTCGAGGTGCTCTCGCGCAACGGCGTCACCAATGTCTTCGCAACCCCGACTGCGATCCGCTCGATGATGGCGATCGACGACGCCGGCGAGCGCTACCCGCAGAAGTTCCGGATCGTCTGCTCGGCCGGCGAGCCGCTCAACCCCGAGGCGATCCGCTGGTTTCGCGACCAGTACGGAATCACGGTCCTCGACTTCTACGGCCTCTCTGAGTCCTATCCGCTCTGCGGCAACTACCCCTTCATGGAGGTCCGCGAGGGCTCGATGGGCAAGCCGATGCCGGGCTGGGACGTGCAGATCCTCGACGAGGATGAGCAGCCGGTCGGCGTCGGCGAGCGCGGCGAGATCTGCCTGCGGGCCCGTTCCAACCCCACCTATCCGCTCGGCTATTGGAACAACCCCGAGGCGGCCGCGGAGACCTTCGGCGGCGAGTGGTTCCACACCAAGGACGCAGCCGAGCGCGACGAGGACGGTTACTTCTGGTACGCGGGGCGCGCCGACGACGTGATCATCTCGGCCGGCTACCGGATCGGCCCCTTCGAGGTTGAGTCCGCCTGCATCGAGCACCCGGCCGTCCTGGAAGCGGCGGCGGTCGCCTCGCCGGACGAGCGACGCGGCCACGTCGTCAAGGCGTTCCTCGTGCTCGGCGAGGGACGCGAGCCCTCAGACGCGCTGGCCGACGAGATCAAGGGCTTCGTCCGCGACAACCTTTCCGCCTACGCCTACCCCCGCCGGATCGAATTCGTCGACGAGTTGCCGAAGACGCTCACCGGCAAGATCCGCCGCATCGAGCTGCGCGAGTCCGAGCGCGAGTCAGCAGGCTGACCGCGGAGCTCAGGCCCGCGGCCGGCCGCCTACCTCCCCCGGCGGCCGATTGTGAACGCGGCGACGGTGGGCTCTCCGATCCAGCCGCCCTCCCAGTCTCGCGCCTCGACCCGGAAGACGTGCCGGCCGCCCCCGAGCGAGTAGGTGCTCGGCGAGGCGCACACTTTCCACGCCCTGGCGTCGATCCGGCAGCGAAACTCGGCCTCGCCGTTGAAGACGTCGGCCGTGTAGCGAAAGGTGGGCGTGCGGTCGGCGGTCACCTCGCGCGGTCGGCGAAGGATCTCGACGGAACCGGGGTCTGCGCTCCCGCCCATGCCCTCGTAGAGCGTGCGGATCTCCGAGCCGAAATACGGGCCGAAGAGGTCGTTGATCCCAAGCAGGTAGCCGTAGCTGATCACCGAGACGACGTAGCGGTTGTCGATCACCCAGCCGCCGCCGCTTGACCCGGGCGTCTGATCGCAGGCGATCCGCATCGGCGCAGGCGACCCTGAGTCTGCTCCGCCGTATGGCGAGGTGCAGGTCCACAGCTTCTCGCCATCGAAAGGGGCTCTGGCCGGGTAGCCGTAGGCAACGTAGGTCTGCTCACGCGGGCGCTCGAAGGCCATGCCGCGGGCCCCCGCCGCATCCTCGGCCGCGACTCCGTCCCTGATCTCCAGGGTTGCCATGCCGACGTCGAAGCTCAAGTCGCCGGCCTGGACCCAACCCGGCGGCACCTGCAGATTGGTGGCCGTCCAGCGGCCGAACGGGGACTGACCGTTGTGGTAGCCGGGGACGAACGTCCAGTTGGTCGCCCAGCACCCGCCGCACACCTCGTGGTCGTAGACGCAGTGGCCCGCGGTTGTCACCAGCGATCGGGATTCAGAGTGGACGATCGTCCCGGAGCAGACGAAGTCACCGGCGCCGGGGATCGTCCCGAACACCTTTCCGTGGGTGCTGTGCGGGTAACGAGTGGTGTCGGCGATGAGGTCGCGGTCCACCTGCCGGTGCAGGCGCGGGCCCCGGTCGCCGGCGCCGTCCGGCTGGGCGTGGTTGAGCTGCTCGATCGGGACGGCGGCTCGCATCCGGGCGGAGGTCCAGTAGCCATGCCCGTCCGCGGCGCTCGCCGCTGCCGGCGCGGCAATCGCAATGATCCCCAGGAGCGCGGCTGTGGCGATCGTGGCTCGCACCAACTGCCCCTCAGGCGGCCGCAGTGGCGGCTAGGCGTTCGTCGATCAACGGCTTCAGCACCAGGTAGGAAAGCCAGAAGGCGAGCGCGAAGAGCGGGATGCCGGTGAAGACGCGCGCCGCCGTCAGCGGGCCGACGGCGCCGAGCAGGTAGAGCGGCAGTTGGATCGAGAGGCGCAGGGCGAACATGCCCACCCAGACCCAGCTGGCCTTGGTGTAAAGAGCCCGGCGCTCGGGGTCCCGGTACCAGGCGCTGCCCTCGCGGGTGAACTGCGAGACGATCAGGCCGAGCAGCGGGCGTCCGGCCATGATCGAGATCAGGTAAGCCGTGGCCCAGCCGATGTTGAGCAGGATGCCCGGCAGGAAGAAGTTCTCGGCCTTGCCGGTGGTCGCCGCAACGGCAGCCGAGATGCCGATGCCGACCGCACCCGAAAGGGCGAACTGGAGGCTCTCTCCGCGAACGATTCGGGCGATCGCGAAGGCGACGCTGATGGCGACGGTGATCGCGGCCGCCGGCCCGATCTCGTGATCGAAGAGAACCCAGAGCGGAGAGAAGAGGATCAGCGGGATCGTCGTCTCGACGATTCCGAGCTTGCCGCCGGTCGCCTGCAGCACGGTGAAGTCAGGGTCGCCGAATCTTGGTGCGCGTGGTCCCGCCTCCATCGACTGCAGGTTAGGGTCTAACGGCGGGGACCACTCGGCGCGCGGTCTTCTTGCCAGGGTTGAGGAGCCCCTTCGGATCGAAGGCCGCCTTGACCGCCTCGTGCAGTTCGAGCGCGCGCGGCGGCCACTGACGCGCGAGCTCCCCGCGGCGCACCCAGCCGAGTCCGTGCTCTCCCGAGACTGCGCCGCCGAGCGCAACGGCGAGGGCGAGCAGCTCCCCGGAGGCCTCGCGAGCACGGTCGAGCTGCTCGGAGTCCGACGGGTCGACGAGCATCGTCGAGTGCAGGTTGCCGTCGCCTGCGTGCCCCCAGCTGCAGGCTTGGAGGCCGTGGCGCGCGCCGATCGCGACCGTCTCCTCGATCGCCGCCGCGAGCCGGTCGACGGGCACAACGATGTCCTCGCTGACCTTGCCCCCGCGCTTCGCGGTCACGGCCAGAGAAACTCCGTCCCGCCAGCGCCAAAGCTCTCGCGGCCGCGGTTCGCTGACCTCGATGGCGTCTGCGCGCAACGCCTCGGCAAGTCCGTCGCAAAGCGCCTGCGCCTGCGCCTGCGCGCCGTCGGCTTCGGCCAGCAACAGAAAGCCGGCGCCGTCCGGAATCGCTCCGGGATAGGAGCCGCCGGCGATCGACAACGTGGCTGCGTCGAGATACTCGAGCGCCGCGGGTTGGAGGCCGCTGCCGAGCACGGTGGCGATCGCGGCGCAGCCTGCCTCTGTATCGCGGTAGAACGCGGCGACCGGGAGGCTGGCCTCCGGGCGCGGGATCAGCCGCAGTGTCGCCGCGGTGATCACCCCGAGGGTGCCTTCTGAGCCGATCAGCAGGTTCTTGAGGTCGTAGCCGGCGACATCCTTGCGCAGGCCACCCAGCCTGATCAGCTCGCCGGGAGCGACCACCGCCTCGAGCCCCGTCACCCAGGCGCCCGTCGCTCCGTACTTGAAGGCGTGCGGGCCCCCGGCGTTCGTGGCGATGTTGCCGCCGATCTGCGATTGCTCGGCGGCCCCGGGGTCAGGCGGGAAGAGCAGTCCGTTCTCCAGCGCGAGACGCTGGACGTCGGCTGTACGAACACCCGCCTCCACCTCCATCCGCCAGAGCTCGGGATCGAGTGAACGCACCGCGCTCAGGCGTTCGAGCGAGAGGACCACCCCGCCCTCGGTCGGTACGGCACCACCCGCAAAACCGGTGCCGCCACCGCGCGGGACTACCGCCACGCCATGCTCATAGCACCAGGTGACGAGCGAGGCGACCTCCTGCGCCGTCGCGGGAAGCGCGACTGCGTCGGCGGGGGCAGCGTGAACGCCACGGCCCTCGGTCTGGTCGGCGCCATACCCCGCGGTGCCGGCGGGAAGGACGGATGAATCGCCGAGCAGCGAGCGCAGCTCACGCTCGACGGCAGGCCCGCGGTCCATGACCGCGATGGTACGCGTCTCGAGTCGGCGGTTCGTCAGCCGCAGACGGGCCAGTGGCCGCGACCGTCACGGTGCATCAGCGCCACGGCCACGACGGCCTGAGTGCGATACGAGTACCTGATCGGGTCGCCGCCGGGGCTCTTCGGAGATGTGGCCCAGGTCTCGCGCATGAACTGGAAGGCGCCGCGGTAGAGGCCGCCCGCGCCGATCGCGTCGGGGTCGCGGCCGGACTCGCACTGGGCCGTCCTGCGCGCCCAGCGCTTGTCGTCGCGGGAGGTCTGTTCCCAGATACGGGCGTACCTGCCGGCCCTGCCGCCTGCCTCTGTCTGATCCGGCTTGGTGGCACCTTGGCCGGAGGTCGTTGCGACCCCGCCGGATCCGGCGAGTGCCACTTCGGTCGAGGTCACGGCTAGCGCACTCAGCGCAATCAGCGCCGGCACGAGGATTCGCCTTGTCAGGTTTTGGTAGCCAAAAGCCACTTTGTCCGTCCTTTGCTCTAGATCGCTTCCGGGGTTAGCTGACGGGCTCGCGCTCAAAGAGCTGCGCTACGCGGCCAAGAGGCTGCGATTCGCCCCAACAACGTGGGTCCCCCGGTCCTCGCCTTCGGATGGCGAGGACTCAGCAGGCAGCGCGAACATTAGCAAAGTGTTAGCGAACTGTCAGGAGCAACCCGAAAGCGGTGCCTGCAGGGGCGATGTTCTAAGCTCGATTGCAGGCGTCAACCAGGCACAACGATGAGTTTGCCGGCAGTCCACGGTCGTACCTGATGAGCGCCACCCGAATTCCGACGTCAAGCGAACAATGAACACCCAACAGCCACTAGCCATAGAAGCAACCGGCCTGGTCAAATCCTTCGGTGACACGAGAGCGGTCGACGGCGTTGACCTCTCGGTCCGAAGCGGCTCCGTCTACGGGGTGCTCGGCCCGAACGGAGCCGGCAAGACGACGACGATCCGGATGCTGGCGACGCTGCTGCGCCCCGACGCCGGGTCGGCTCGGATCTTCGGCCACGACATCGTCGCCGAGGCCGATGACGTGCGCGGCCTCGTCAGCCTGACCGGCCAGCTCGCATCCGTCGATGAGGATCTGACCGGCTGGGAGAACCTCGTCCTGATCGGCCGCCTGCTGGGGATGAAGCGCCCAGCCGCCAAGGCGCGGGCGACCGAGCTGCTCGAGGCGTTCGGTATCGCCGAGGCCGGCGGGCGGCTCGTCAAGAACTTCTCCGGCGGAATGCGCCGCCGCCTCGACATCTCGGCGAGCATCGTCGTGACACCGCGGCTGATGTTCCTCGACGAACCGACGACCGGCCTCGACCCGCGCTCGCGAAACCAGGTCTGGGACATCATCCGCACGCTCGTCGCCGAGGGCACGACGATCCTGCTCTGCACCCAGTATCTCGAGGAGGCCGATCAGCTCGCCGAGGGCATCGCCGTGATCGACCACGGCAAGGTGATCGCCGAGGGCACCCCCGCCCAGCTCAAGGCGTCGGTCGGCGCCGGTGCGCTCAAGGTGCGCCTGCTCGATCCCGAACAGCGCCCTGAGGCGGAGTCGGTCCTGGCCCGCGAGCTCGGTGCCGCCGTCCACCGCGAGCCAGACCCTGCCGCGCTGTCGGCTCCCTGTGCCGACGCCGACCGCGCCGCCGAGGCGCTGGCCGGGCTGGCGCGCTCCGGCATCGGCATCGGCGACTTCTCCGTCGGGCAGCCGAGCCTCGACGAGGTCTTCCTGGCGCTGACCGGCCACCCGGCCGAGGACGAATCCGAGGCGGCTCTGCTCGCCGCAGGAGAGGACGGCGAATCATGAGCACGCATCCCGGAACGACACCGCAGCCGGCGACCGCCGCGGCCGAGGAGGTGGCCCTTCGCAAGGCCCTCGCCTCGACGCCGCGCCCGCCGCGCGCCGGCGCCCTTTCTGCCTCGCTGACCTTCGGATGGCGCGGGATGCTCAAGGTCAAGCACGTCCCCGAGCAGCTGCTCGACGTGACGATCTCGCCGGTGATGTTCGTGCTGATGTTCACCTACCTGTTCGGCGGCGCGATCGCCGGCTCGACCGGCGCCTACCTCGACTACCTGCTGCCCGGCATCCTCGTGATGTCGGTGCTGTTCACGACCGTCTACTCGGGCGTCGCGCTGAACACCGACCTGACCAAGGGCGTCGTCGACCGTTTCCGCTCGCTGCCGATCTGGAAGCCGGCGCCGCTGCTCGGCGGGCTGCTCGGCGACAGCGTCCGCTACACGCTCGCCGGCGTCGTCATCATCGTGCTCGGCCTCATCCTCGGCTTCCGCCCCGACGGAGGGGTGCAAGGCGTAGTCGCTGCGCTCGCGCTCGTCGTCGTCTTCTCGTTCGGGCTCTCCTGGATCTTCACGACGCTGGGTCTGGTGCTGCGCTCGCCGAATGCGGTCATGAACGCCGGTTTCATGGGCATCTTCCCGCTCACCTTCCTCTCCAACGTCTTCGTTGAGCCTGACACGCTGCCCGACGGGCTCAAGGCATTCGTCGACGTCAACCCGATCTCGATCCTCACCGACGCTTCGCGCGGGCTGATGGCCGGCGATGCCGCTTCGAGCGACATCCTGATCTCGCTGGGAGTGGCGGCGCTTTTGACCGCGATCTTCCTGCCGCTGACGACGCGGCTTTACCGCAGCCGCTGAGCCGGTCGCCGCTCGCCCGTTTCCCCGCGCCGGTCTTTGGGTAGACCGTTGGAGGCGTCACCGCGCGAGACGGGTCAAGGATGACCCGCCGTGCGATTACTCGACGCGCGTCGGCCGCACTGGTCGCCGCCCGTGCCGAAACGTCTCAGGAGGACTTCGTGAAGGGATTCAAAGTCGCCTCGCTGCTGGCCGTCACCGCTGCGCTTATTCTCGCCCCGGCGAGCTCGGCGATCGACAGGGTCAACACCAAGCACCTGCGCACGGGGGTGACCGTCGACGGCATTCTCGAGCACATGCGCGAGTTGCAGCGAATCGGCACGGCCAACGACGGCAACCGCGCGGCGGCGACACCCGGTTACGACGCCTCGGTCGCCTACGTACAGCAGCGCCTCGAGGCAGCCGGCTACGAGGTGACGCTCGACCCCTTCGAGTTCGCGAGCTGGACCCAGAACGGACCGGCGACGGTCGAGCGGCTCACCCCGGATCCGGCCACCTTCGGCGAGGGCACAGACTTCGTCGTCTCCCAGTTCTCGGGCTCGGGAGACGTCACGGCCGAAGTATTCGTCGCGGGCAACACCGAGGTGCCGCCCGCAGGCGGGCCGGGAAGCGGCGTCAGCGGCTGCGATCCCGCCGACTTCGCGGGCGCGAACGGCAAGATCGCGCTGATTCAGCGCGGTACCTGCCCCTTCGTGCAGAAGTACCAGAACGCCGAGGACGCCGGTGCCGTCGCCGCGCTGATCTTCAATGACGGCGGCGAGGGCCGCGAGGAGCCGCTCTTCATAACCGCTCCGCAGGGATTCTCGCTGCCGGCGGCGATGCTCTCCAACGACGTCGGCGAAGCGATCTATGCGCAGGCTCAGAGCGGCCCCGTGACCATGCATGTCGCCGTCGACGCGACCACGACGCCGATCACCCAGTACAACGTGCTCGCCGACAGTGCAGGCAACGCGGATCGCACGATCCTCGTGGGGGCGCACCTCGACTCCGTGGAAGAGGGGCCGGGAATCAACGACAACGGCTCCGGCAGCGCCGCGATCCTCGAGATCGCGGAGGAGGTCGCCGAGCGCGGGCGCGAGCCCCGCAACCGCATCCGCTTCGCCTGGTGGGGCGCCGAGGAAGCGGGATTGGTCGGCTCAACCGAGTACGTCGCCGGACTGACCGGCGCCGAGCTCTCCCAGCACGAGGCCAATCTCAACTTCGACATGATCGGATCGCCGAATTTCGCGCGCTTCGTCTATGACGGCGATCTCTCGGACTCGGCGCCACCGCCGAGCGGCGCCCCGGCGGGCTCCGCCCAGATCGAAAACATGTACCTGCGCTATTTCGAGCGTCAGGGCCTGGCGGTCTTGCCGACCGCCTTCGACGGTCGCAGCGACTACGGTCCCTTCATCAGCGCCGGCGTCGCCGCCGGCGGGCTCTTCACCGGGGCCGAAGGCATCAAGACCGACGAGCAGGAGGCGCTATTCGGCGGAGTCGCCGGAATCGCCTACGACCCTTGCTACCACCAAGCCTGCGACACGTTTGCGAACCTGAGCACGACCGCGCTCGATCAGATGTCCGACGCGGCGGCGCACTCTGCGTGGACGCTGGCACAGTCCCGTAGCCCGATCACGACCTCGCAAGGCGGCAAGCGCGCGGCGGGCGAGGTCGAGGCGCTGGGTCTGGCGGCGCAGGGAGCCTGGAGCTACCGGGGCCCGTTCGCGGTTCGCTGATGGCCGGGGTGTGATGGCCGGGGTGCTCGGACCACCCTCGACCACCAAGCTGTATAGCCATAGGCAGTCTCGGTGAGCGCGATCCAGATTTCGCTGACATTGGCGGCCGCGTTGGCGCTCGCCATCTCGGCCGGCTGCGGCGGGGACGATGCCACGGACTCTTCAACCACCTCGACCACCTCAGCAGCGGGACTGACCTGCCCCGAGGGAGGCGCAGAGGACGCTCTGGAAACCGCGATGCTGGTCGGCGAAACCGTCGATCAGGCCTCAGCCACCGCCGAGGATCATGGCTGCGAGGTGCGGGTCGTCGTAGAAGACGGCGAGCAGCTCGCGGTGACGTTGGACTTCAATCCAGACCGGATCAACGTCGCCGTCGCGCAGGGGACGATCACGAAAATCGTCTCGCTGGGTTAGCGGCGATGCGGGCGATCTTTTCCGCGACCGCCCGCGGTCCTCGAACGCCGGGGCGCGAGCCCTCTCAGCCGCAGCCGGTGTTGTTGCCGCAGCTCGAGCAGGTGTAACAGGAGCCCGTGCGCTGCATCATGCCGCCGCACTGCTCACAGGCGGGGCCGAGGTCGCGGCCGGCGAGCCTGGCCGGGCGGACCGGGGGAGAGTCGGTCAGCGCCGTCGTCGGCGCGGCCGGCTTGGCGGTGGCCTGCGGGTTCGCCGCGCCACCGTTGGCGTGTCCGTTCCCGTTGCCATTTCCCTCGCCCTGCTCGGTCGGCGCCGGGCCCTCGTCGCTGAAGAGCGCCTGCTGGGCCTCCTTGCGGGCGCGTACCGCCGGGGTCATGATCCCGAGCGCCTCGAGCTCGTCGACGTCGTCGATGAAGCGGCTCGCCAGCCAGCGCATGATGTAGTCGGGCATCGACTTGGCGAACGGGATCTCCGGGTTGCCGGTGATGCCCTCCGGGTCGAAGCGCATGTAGCTGAACTTGTCGACGAGGATCTCGAGCGGGACGCCGTACTGCAGCCCGATCGAGACCGAGGTCGCGAACGCGTTCATCATCCCGCGTAGCGTCGAGCCCTCCTTGCCGATGTCGGTCAGGAAGATCTCGCCGAGCGTGCCGTCCTCGTACTTGCCGGCCGTGATGTAGCCCTCGTGACCCGCGATCGAGAACTTGTGCGTGATCGACTGGCGCTCCTTCGGCATCTTGCGCCGGGCCGGAGCGGGTGCGGCGACCTCGGCCTCGGCCTCGTCGGCGTCACCGGCGTCGGTCTTCAGCGCCTGCGCCGTCTTCGAGCCGTCGCGGTAGATCGCAAGCGCCTTGAGCCCGTTGCTCCAGCCCTGGATGTAGGCGTCGGCGATGTCGGCGACCGTCGCCGACTCGGGCAGGTTGACGGTCTTCGAGATCGCACCCGAGAGGAACGGCTGAGTCGCGGCCATCATCTTGATGTGGCCCATGTGAGAGATCGCGCGCTCGCCGACAGCCACGTCGAAGACGGGCAGGTGCTCGTCCTTCAGGCCCGGAGCACCGATGATCGTCGCCTTGTCGTTGATGTAGGCGACGATCTGCTCGACCTCGTTCTGGGTGTAACCGAGCGTCTGGAGCGCCATCGGCACGGTCTGGTTGACGATCGTCATCTGACCGCCGCCGACCAGCTCCTTGAACTTGACCAGCGAGAAGTCGGGCTCGATGCCGGTCGTGTCGCAGTCCATCAGGAAGCTGATCGTCCCGGTTGGGGCCAGCACCGTCGCCTGGGCGTTGCGGTAGCCGTGCTCCTCACCCAGCTCGACGGCGTCGTCCCAGACCTGCCGTGACGCGGCGAGCAGCTCCTCGCCGACGCCCTCGCCGTCGACCTCGTAGGCGGCGTCGCGATGCATCCGCATCACCTTGTTGTGCGGCTCGCGGTTGCGCTCGTACTCGTCGTAGGAGCCCATCGCGGCGGCGACCTCAGCCGACTTGCGGTAGCCGCGGCCGGTCATCAGCGAGGTGATGGCGGCGGCGACGTTGCGGCCCTCGTCGGAGTCGTAGGGGAGCCCGTCGGCCATCAGCAGCGCGCCGAGGTTGGCGTAGCCGAGGCCGAGCTGGCGGAAGGCGCGGGCGTTGCGGCCGATCTTCTCGGTCGGGTAGCTCGACGGCCCGACGACGATCTCCTGTGCCAGGAAGACGATGTCGACGGCGTGCTCGAAGTCGGCGACCTTGAAGGAGCCGTCGGCGTTGCGGAAGCGCATCAGGTTGAGTGAGGCGAGGTTGCAGGCCGAGTCGTCCACGTGCATGTATTCCGAGCACGGATTCGAGGCGTTGATCCGGCCCGACTCGGGGCAGGTGTGCCAGTCGTTGATGATCGTGTCGTACTGGACGCCGGGATCGGCGCAGCGCCAGGCCGCCTCGGCGATCTGGTTCATCAACTCGCGGGCCTTGACGGTCTTGACGACGGCGCCGTCGGCGCGGCCGATCAGGTCCCAGTCGGCGTCGTCGGCGACCGCCTGCATGAAGGCGTCGGTGACGCGCACGGAGTTGTTGGCGTTCTGGAACTGGACCGACGAGAAGGCCTCGGAGTCCAGCCGCATGTCGTAGCCGGCGTCACGCAGCGCCGCGGCCTTGTCCTCCTCGGCGGCCTTGCAGCGAATGAAGTGCTCGACGTCGGGATGGTCGACGTCGAGGACGACCATCTTCGCCGCGCGACGGGTGCCGCCGCCGGACTTGATCGCGCCCGCCCAGGAGTCGGCGCCGCGCATGAAGCTGACCGGGCCGGAGGCGATCCCGCCCTTGGAGAGCTGCTCCATCGAGCCGCGGATCTTCGAGAGGTTGATGCCGGAGCCCGAGCCGCCCTTGAAGATGATTCCCTCCTGGGTGTTCCAGTCGAGGATCGACTCCATCGTGTCCTCGACCGAGAGGATGAAGCAGGCGCTGCACTGCTCGGCGCCGAGCTTCCAGCCGACGTTGAACCAGACCGGCGAGTTGAAGGCCGCCTGCTGGTTGAGGAGGATGTAGGTCAGCTCCATCTCGAAGGCGTCGGCGTCCTCGTCGCTGGCGAAGTAGCCGCCCTCGCGACCCCACTCGGCGATGCGCCCGGCGACGCGCGAGATCATCGTCTTGACGGAGCCCTCCCGTTCGGGTGCGTCGAGGCTTCCCCGGAAGTACTTCTGGGCGACGATGTTGGTTGCGTTCTGCGACCAGTCTTCGGGAACTCGACGCCGCGCTGCTCGAAGGCGGGGTTGGCCGGATCGCCGATCACCGCGTCACGCTGCTCCCACTCGACCTGGTCGAACGGATGGACCCCGGGAGTGGTGAAACGGCGCTGGACGGTCAGTCCATCGAGATCGTTAAGAGCGTGGTTTGCAGCGACTTCAGACATCAAATCTTCCTCTCGTGGCGGTTTCGGCGGGAACTACGAACCATGCTCCTCGAACCGGACGGAACCCGCCGCGGCCGACGCCGCAATTTCGGGGTTTACTGATTCACTTACGCCGGGCATCGTCCCGGCGAACTGGAGATAGGCGCCGTAGTCGAGTTCGCGCAGCTCGGCGAGCACGAGCCGGCCGATCTGCTCGGCGCCGAACCCGCCCTCGCCGCTGACGAGCTCTGCCTCGATCCGGGTCACGATCCGCTCGATCTCCGAGCGCGGGACCGCGCGCTTGTGGGTCGCGCCGAGCAGCGCCCTACGAAGCTTTTCGCGATCGAAGGGCTCTTGCCCGCCATCGCGCTTCACTACATAGAGCGGCGTTTCCTGCAGGCGTTCGAAGGTGGTGAAGCGCCGATCGCAGGCCGAACACTCCCGCCGTCGCCGCACCGCGGTGCCTCCCGACGCGGCGCGGGTCTCCACGACACGGGTTCCCGATCTGCAGTTCGGACACTTCATGCATCCGTATTCTACTAGCAGCTGGTGTTTTCCTCCTCTCATCCACACACTAGATATAGTGTGTGGGAGTTCCCTAAAGGGTCTGACCCCTTTAGGGAAGGGTTCATACATGTGGCTCCAAATGCGGGTACGCTGCTTCGGGCAGATGACGAAGGACGACTTCAAGGGACGCCTGGATACGGCGCAGGAGCGTTTCGCCGGTGCCAGGGCAAACGCCGGCGAGCGGATGTCCGAAGCGGCCAACGCGGCGGGAGAGGCGGTCGCCGACGCCAAGGCCGCAACGGCTGAGCGCGTCGCGGAGGCCAAGGCAGCCGCCGGCGAGGCGATGGCCAAGGTCAAGCCGCGGTTGCGGGGCGTCTCGCACGAGTGGGCGTTCTTCGTCGCCGTCGTCGCCGGCGCGATCCTCGTCATCGCCGCGCCGGAAGGCAAGGCCCAGCTCGCCGCGGCCATCTATGCCGGGTCGCTGGCCCTGTTGCTCGGAACCAGCGCGCTATATCACCGCGTCAACTGGAAGCGCCCCGGGGCGCGCCGCTGGATGCGCCGCCTCGACCACTCGATGATCTTCCTGCTGATCGCCGGCACCCTGACCCCATTCGCACTGCTGGTCATGGAGGGGCCCTTCGCGACGGCACTGCTGATCGCGGTCTGGTCCGGCGCCGCCGCCGGCATCGTCGTCGAGCTGATCTGGGTCGACGCACCGAAATGGGTGGCGGTGATCGTCTACCTCGCCGTCGGCTGGATCGGCGCTCTCGGCTTCCCGGCGATCCTGATCGAGGCCGGCATCGGAGCGGCGATCCTGATCGCGGTCGGCGGCGTCCTCTACACCGCCGGCGCGATCGTCTACGCGCGCCAGAGCCCGGATCCGAGACCGGCTGTGTTCGGCTACCACGAGGTCTTCCACGCGCTCGTGATCGCAGCGGCGGTGACGCATTTCGCCGCGGTTGCGATCTACGCGATCCCGGCTTGATGTCCGAGGCGTCCGGGGCCTTTCAATAGTCAGCGGGCCGGCCCAAAGATGCCGAGCTCCTTCGCCAGCTTCTCGCCCTCCTTGGTCAGCGTGTAGCCGGCGGGCCTCAGCTCGATCAGGCCGCGCCGAACCGCGTCGAGCGCCCAGAGGTTGACGTCTCCGGCGCGGATTCCGGTCGCGTAGAGGTCGACGATGTCCGCGCGGCCGTTCCGGCCGAACGCCGGAATCAGCTCGTCGTCGAGGGTCTTGACCCTCGGACCTTGATTGACGGCGAAGCCGACGCGCGGACCGGACTCCCGGTTCTCGTCGGTTTCCTCGGCGAGCGCGCTGAGCCCGCCGATGCAGGCCGCGACGACGAGCACGATCGCTCCCAGCACCCCGATCACCCTGGAGCTATCGGTTGCACCGGTGGCTCCGGTCTCGGCCGGTTTCGCGACGGCCCGCGGGTCGAAGCGCCCGACGCCGGACGCGGGCACCGACTCGGCCACCTCCTCCTTTAAGCGCGTCGCGATCTTGGCAGCCACCTCGCAGAGGCCGTCAAGCTCCGCGACGGAGTCGTGATGGCCCTCGATGTTGGCGACCAGCATGCCGCCGTCCAGCTCGAAGGCGAGTTCCTCGCTCTCGCTGGAGAGCCAATCGATGAACGTGGGAGAGAGGATTTGGCGGGCGCGCCCCATTTCGTCGTGCTCGCCGATGAAGATCTCGAAGCGTTCGTCGAGGGCGATGCTTTCGGTCTCGACCCGCCGGCGGTTTCTGAACACGTCCTCGGCCGAGTCCAGGAAGCGAAACCCCGCCCGCCGCTGACAGGCAAGCTCACTGACGAAGGCGTGGGCCCCGGGGATCTCGGCGAGCACGACGGTGAAGCGGTGGTAGGAGACCTGCTTGTTGCCCTTGTGGTCCCGGGTCTCGGTCTCATAGGTGTAGAGCGCCAACACGCCCTCGAGCCCTCCCGGCAGCGTGCCGCCCCAGGCCGCTTCGGCGTAGCGGCGAACGCCTCGGCCCAGCAGCCCCGAGGCAGTTGGCAGGGCGCACTTCCCGGGGCCGCCGGTGAGGGAGCGCTGCGCCGCGTAGCTGCGGTGGAACTCATCCTCGGCCCGCGAACCGGCTATCAGCCATACGACCAGGAGGGCGACAAGCATTGCAACGGCGGCGGTGCCGGCTCCTGCAACCGGGCTGACCAGCGCCACCACGATTCCGCCCGCGGCGACCGTCACCACGACGACCCCGATCAGAGCAAGCGGGCTGCGAAGCAGCGCGCCGAAGTGGCGGCCCCTGGTCGCCCGAGCGTGTGCAATCGCCTCAGGCTGAGGTCCAGCCGCCGTCGCGGAAGGTGCCCCCTCGTCGTCGCTCACGCCCGCAGCGTATGCCAACGCTCGGCAGCGGCGCCCTAGGCAGCGACCAGGTCCATCGTCGAAGCCTCGTGACCGTCGGCGAGCCTCGCCAGGCCGAGGAGGATCTGCTCGAACCGCGCGCTCAGCTCGGGGTCGAGCTCGAGCCGGCCCGACTCGTCGAGTCGCTCACCGGCGTGCCCCACGGGCAGCTCCGCCTCGATCACCCTGGCGCCGATCGCCTTCGCGATCTTGCGGGTCTCGGCCTGGGCCCAGACCGCCCCGAACATCCCCGTGCTCGCGCCGACCACCGCCAGCGGCAGGTCGCGCAGCACGCTTTGGCCGGCCGGCCGGGAGGCCCAGTCGAGAGCGTTCTTGAGCTGGCCGGGGATCGAGCTGTTGTATTCGGGCGTCGCGATCAGGACGGCATCGGCGTCGCGGATCGCCTCGCGCAGGGAAGCGACCGCCGCGGGGCCGGCGCCGAGGTCGTCGTCCCCGTTGTAGGGCGGGATGTCAGCGAGCCCGGTGAACAACTCGAGCTCCGCGCCCGCGGGCAGCCGCTCGGCGGCTACCCGCAGCAGCGCGGAGTTGATGGAATCGCGACGCAGGCTGCCCGAGATTCCGAGGATGCGCATCGCTACTCGGCGTCCTTGACGAACTCGAGCTCGACGATCAGCTTGACCTCGTACTCGAGTGCGTTGCCGCCGCTGGGCAGCTCCATCTGCCAGTCCATGCCGAACTCAGAGCGGTTGATTGAGGCTTCGAGCGAGAGTCCGAGCTTCTCGACGCCGAAGTCCGCAACGCCGTAGCGGCCGGTGGCGGTGACCTCGTGGGTGTTGTCGCGGATCTGCAGGTCACCGCGAAGGCTGACCTCTCCCTCTTCCGTCGCCTCGATGGCGGTCGAGGTGAAGCGAACCTGCGGGTGGCGCTCTGCATCGAAGAACTCGGGGGACAGCAGGTGCCCCTTGATCTGCTCCTCGGCCACATCGATGCTCGCGACTTCGACGGCGCCCACCAGTTTCGCGACCTCGCCGCCCTCGAGCGTCGCCTCGATCTGGCCGAAACCACCCCGGAAGGTGGAGATGCCGGCGTGGCCGACCTCGAAGCGGGCGAACGAATGCCCGGGGTCGTAGGTCCACCGACCGGCAGGAATCGCCTCTCTTTGGATCGTCTCGGTGCTCATTTGCTGCCTCCTTGTGCGTTAGTTGGTTTCTGAGGAAATACTTGACACGCAAAGCAATGTAGCAGAAATGCTTGTTGTGTCAACTATTGCGACCGAAACAATCGTCTAGAATGAGTGCATGGCTTCCACGATCACGCTCTCAGCCGAACACCTGGCGGCCTGGGATCAGCTGGCCCGGGCGCATGCCGCCGTCAGCGGTCGCGCTCAGGAGGCGCTGACTGAGGCTGGGCTGCCGCCGCTGGCCTGGTACCAGCTCCTCAACGCGCTGTCGGCCGCCGGGGAAGAGGGGATGCGGATGAGCGATCTCGCGGAGGCGATGATCCTCAGCCGCGGCGGCCTCACCAAACTCCTCGACCGCCTCGTCAGCGCCGGCCTCGTTGAGCGCAGGGCCTGCCCGACAGACCGGCGGGTCAGCAATGCGATCCTGCTGCCGGCGGGCGAGAAGCTCTTCGCCGAGATGCGGCCGGTCGTCGAGGCGGAGCTCGAGACGAGCTTCGTCGGCTCGATCACGGGCGAGGAGGCGGAGCTGATCGCCCAGGCGCTGGGGCGGATCCAGGGCGCCGCCTGCTCGCTGTAGCGGGTAGCGCCCGGGAGCGCTCAGCCGCGCTGCCAGCCGGTACGGCTGATCAGCCAGCGCAGCAGCGGGGGCGGCGTCGTGCGCAGCATCCAGCGGCCCCGCCAGGGGATGATCCATTGGCGGCGTTCGCTTTCGATCAGCCCCACCGCCTCGCGGGCAACGTCCGCCGGTTCAATCGTTCCGATGAGCGCCCCGATCTTCGGGATTCGCTCCTTTGACCCCGGGTTGTTGTCGAAGTACGGCGAGTCGACCTCGGCGGGCACCAGCAGCGAGGCACCGACCCCCGTGCCCTTGAGGTCCTCGCTCAGCTGATAGCTGAACGCCCGCATCGCCCAGCGGCTGACGGCGTAGCCGCTGGCGCCCGGGATCGTCATGAAGCCGGCGATCGAAGTCATGTTGAGGATCTGCCCCGAGCCCCGCGCGATCATCGCCCCGACCAACTCCCGGGTCAGTTCGAAGGCGGCCAGGTAGGGCAGGCTGATCTGGTCAAGCGACTCGCCGGGGTCGTTCTCGTCAACGGCCCGCCAGCGCCCGGCGCCGGCATTGTTGACAAGGATGTCGGGGGCGCCGGGCCCCGCGAGCAGGTCGGCCGCCAGCCGACGGACGTCATCGAGGTCGGAGAGGTCGGCGGGCATCACGATCGTCTCGCCGCCAAGCTCCTCCGCCAGCGTTTCCAGCTTCTCGCGCGTCCGCGCGACCAGGATCAGCCGGGCGCCGCGAGCCGCAAGCGCTCGCGCGATCTCGGCCCCGATTCCACTCGAGGCGCCCGTCACCAGCGCCAGCCGTCCACTCGGATCCACTCCGGGAACCTACCCCTCAGGCGGTGGCGCTGGAGACGCGGGCTGCGTGCGTTTCCTTGGCGGCCTCGATCAGCGCCAGCACCGCGTCCTCGCGATCCTCGCGAACCAGTGCGACCGGGTCCGGATCGCCGTTGACGATCGATTCGAAGAAGTCCTTGCGATCGTGATAGGTCGGCAGGGTCGCCTTCGCCCAGCCGCGGGCGTCGTTGAGCATCACGGCGAGGCGCGCGTACGGCTCGCCGAAGCTCTCGGCGATTTCGCGCTTCATGCGCTTGGCCAGCGCGGGTGATGCGCCCGAAGTCGAGATCGCGATCGCCAGCGGGCCGGTGCGAACGATCGCCGGCAGGATGAAGTTGCAGAGCGGTGGCACGTCAACGACGTTGCAGAGCATCTGGCGCCGCTCGGCGTCGCCGTGGACGGCGATGTTGACGTCGGTGTCGTTGGTGGCGGCGATGACGACGAGCTGGCTGTCCAGATCGCTGGGTTCGTACTGGCGCTGCCGCCAGGTGATCGATCCCTCCTCGGCCAGCGAGCGCAGCTCGCCGGTTGCGTCCGGCGCCACCAGCGTCACGGCGGCGCCGCAGGCGAGCAGCCCCTCCACCTTCTCGAGCCCGACCTCGCCGCCGCCGACGACGAGGCAGGGCCGCCCGTCGAGCATCAGACAAGCGATATAGAGCGGCGTCTCGAGCATCCCCCGCACGCACGACTGGTCGCAGATCCCCTTGCGGAGCTGGCAGACGCATTCCTTGCCGCTGTAGGCCTGGGCCGGCATCGCCTGAAGCCTAGAGAACCGATTCCGGCTCGACTCAGGGGCGACGGCTTTCGTTTGGTCACGTAGCATCAAGCGGGGGTGAGCGAACGTCGCAAAAAACGCCGCGGGACGGTGGTGGCCGGGATCGCGGTCGCCGCCTTGGCGTTGCTGTCGGCGGCGCCGGGCGTGGCTGCGCCGCCGCGCCCGGCCGAGCCGCTGACGCACGCGGGCCGCTGGATCACCGACGCGAAGGGCCGCGTGGTGATGCTCCACGGCGCCGCTGTCGTCGTCGGCGGCTCCTTCGACGCCGGCAAGCCGGATCGAACCGCCGCCCAGGTCGGCTTTCGCCGCGCTGACGCCAAGTTGCTCGCAGCGCAGGGTTTCAATGTCGTTCGCCTCGGGATGTTCTTCCGAGGCTTCTCCCCTTCGCCGGGCATCTACGACATCGGCTACCTGCGCAGCTTCCGCCGCACCCAGCGCCTGCTCGCCCAGGAGGGCATCTTCACGCTGCTCGACTTCCACCAAGACCAACTGGGGCCGCCGTTTCGTGGTCGCGGCTTTCCCGATTGGTTCATCGACGACGGGGGTCTGCCCAACCCGGAGCTTGCATTCCCGCTCGGCTACTTCGCCAACCCGGCGCTCAACCGGGCGTACGACAACATCTGGGCGAACGCCCCGGATCCGCAGGGAGTGGGTCTGATCGATCGCTTCGCCGAGGGCTGGGCCCGGGTTGCGCGCGGCTTCGCGAATTCACCGCGCCTGCTCGGCTACGACATCTTCAACGAGCCGTGGCCCGGCACGAGTTGGGCGACCTGCGCGAACCCGCTCGGCTGCCCGCCCGGCGGCTTCGACCAGACCGCACTGACAGACTTCTCGAATCTGGTGATCGCGGCGATCCGCGAGGAGGATTCCGATCACCTCGCCTTTTACGAGCCGAATCTGCTCTTCGACGTCGGTGCAGCGACCCAGCATGGCCGCGTCGACGACGCCAACGCCGGCTTCAGCTTCCACAATTACTGCCTCGGCGCGGCGCCCGGGCTGCCCGCGATCCCCGACCCGATCGGCGCCTGCGAGGACATCGGTGAGACGCTCGTCTTCGAGAACGCCGAGACGCACTCGCGGGCGACCGGTGCGGCGCTGATCCTGACCGAGTTCGGCGACACCGCGGATCCGGCGATCCACGAGCGGGTCGCCGGTCTCGCCGACCGCTACATGGTCTCCTGGACCGACTGGGCCTACATGGGCTCGACCGGCCAGATCAAGGTCGACGACGCGAAGCCGCCGCGGCCGGGCAACCTCCGAACCGACCGGCTCGACGCCGTCACCCGCGCTTACCCGCGCCTGATCTCGGGGACGCCGGAGCGCTTCAGGTACGACGAGGATGCGCCGCGCTTTGAGCTCGTCTACTCGCCGGGCCGATTCCGGCCGGGCTCGCAGACCGAGGTCTGGGTGCCGCGCTCTGACTTCCCGGACGGCTACCGCGTTTCGGCCAGCGGCGCGGAGGTTCGCTCGCGGCCGAACGCGCAGAGGTTGCTGCTTGCGCTCTGCCCCGGCGCCGAGCGGGTCGAGCTGGTGGTGGCGCCGGGGCGGAGCCGCCCGCGGCGCTGCTAGAGGCGGCTGCGGATCTTGAACTGGCGCGTCGTCTTGGCCCGGTGTGCCTGATGGCCAGCCTGTAGGAGCCCTCGGGGCCTGGTGCTACTCTCGCCGCCGATGCGCCTCATCGTCACAGAGAAGAACAACTCGGCCAAAAAGATTTCCGACATCTTGAGCGCGGGCAGCGCCAAATCGGAGGCGAGCTACAAGGTTCCCTTCTATACATGGACCGACGCCGAAGGCGACCACACGGCGATCGGGCTCAAGGGACATGTCGTCAGCCCGGCCTTCCCCGACGGCTATTCGAACTGGCAGCAGACCGACCTGCACGACCTGATCGACGCCAAGCTGATCAAGGAGGCGACCGACAAGAACGTCGTCAAGGCCGTCAAGAAGGCGGCCAAGGGCGCCGACTCGATCGTGATCGCGACCGACTATGACCGCGAGGGAGAACTGATCGGGCTCGAGGCGCTCAAGGAAGCGCTCGAGGGCAACCCGGACATCGTCGGCGACGAGGTAGGCAGTGACGGGGCCGGCCGGGACGGCGGCGAGGACGAGCTCGCCGGCAGCGGCGAGCGCCTCGAAACCGTGCGCCCGACCGTCGCCCGCGCTCGCTACTCGGCACTGACCAAGGAAGAGATCCAGCGAGCCTTCTCCAGCCTCGACGAGCTCTCCTACGACCTCGCCTTCGCGGGCGCCGCGCGCCAGGACATCGACCTGATCTGGGGAGCGACCCTGACTCGCGCCGTTTCTCTCGCGACCCGGCGCTTCGGCTCCAACTTCCTTTCGGTCGGCCGCGTCCAGAGCCCGACCCTGGCGCTGATCGTCGAGCGCGAGCTCGAGCGCCGCGCCCACGTGGCCAAGCCCTTCTGGGAGGTGTTTGCGAAGTTCGAGCATCCCGACGGATCCTTCGAGGCGCACCACAAGGTCGACAAGTTCTGGGAGAAGGCCGAGGCCGACGCGGCGATCGCCGGCACCACGAGCCCGGGCGTTGTCTCGGAGATCAGCGCTCGCAAGAACACGCGCAAGCCGCCGACGCCGTTCAACACCACCGCCTTCTCGACAGAGGCCTCCAACCGGCTGGGAATCACGCCGGCGGCCGCGATGCGGATCGCCGAGGACCTATACATGGACGGCTTCATCTCCTACCCGCGCACCGACAACACGGTCTACCCGCCCTCCCTGCCGGTCCGCGAGCTGGTCGGGCAGATGGTGCGCCAGCCGGCCTTCGCCGAGGCCGCCTTTTTGCTCGACGCGCCTGAACTGGTCGCGACCCGCGGCAAGAAGGAGACCACCGACCACCCGCCGATCCACCCGACCGCCGCGCTCAACCCCGAGGCGCTCGAGGGTCCCAAGCGCCGCGTCTACGAGCTGGTCGTGCGCCGCTTCCTCGCCACCTTCGCGCCGCCGATGATCACCGAGTCGACTCGGGCCGACATCAGCGCCGGCTCGGAGAACTACTTCGTGCGCGGCTCGGTCGTCGTCGACGCCGGCTTTGCCGCGATCTACACCTACGCGCGATCCAAGGACGAGGAGCTGCCGAAGCTCGAGCAGGGCCAGGAGCTGCCGATTGACGGCGAGCCCTGGATCGTCGACAAGGAGACCCAGCCGCCCCCGCGGATCAGCCAGGCGAAGCTGATCGAGCTGATGGAGGAGCGCGGCCTCGGGACCAAGGCGACGCGCGCCGACATCATCCAGAAGCTGTATGACCGCGGCTACGTCTACAGAAATCCCCCCGAGCCCTCGGAGACGGGGATCGCGATGTACAAGGCCTTCCACGAATACGTGCCGCGGATGGCGACGCCGGAGATGACTGCCGAGCTCGAGCGCGACATGGACAAGATCGCGGCCGGGGCGATCAGCAAGGAGGAGGTGCTGCGTCTCAGCCGCGAGATGCTCCACGGGACCACCACCGAGCTGCAGGAAAAGCAGGAGGACCTCGCCAAGCACATCTGGGCGGGCATGGATGAGGACAAGTTCCTCGGCCCCTGCCCGAAGTGCGAGGAGCTCGAGCGCAGCGGCCACGACGACGGCTCGCCGAACAGGCTGCGGATCATCGACCTCAAGGGCGGCAAGCGCTTCTGCGGCTGTGAGGGCTACAACCGCGAAAACCCCGAGGACCCCAACTCCTGTGACTGGACCCGCCCGCTGCCGGGACGTGGCTATGAGCTCTGGCGGCTCGAGGACCGCTGCTCGGTCTGCGGCGTGACGCCGCGATTGACGGTCAAGGGTTTCCGCGGGCGCCCCTGGAAGCTCTGCCTCAACGACGACTGCCCGACGATGGTCGAGATGCGCGAGAAGCGCGCCGAGCGCCAGGCTCAAAAGGAAGCGCGTGAAGCCGCCAAGGGGGCGGCCGAAGCAGCTGGGGAGAAGCCTGCCGGCGACGAGGAGGCGGCCACCAAGCCCGCTCGCTCCGGTGCATCAACCCGCGCACGCAAGCCACCTTCGCCGCAGACAGCCCGCACGAAGCGCGCGCGATCCTCAAGCGCCAAGAAGTAGCCGCCGCGGTTGTTCATCACCCTCGAAGGCATCGACCGCTCGGGCAAGTCAACGCAGGCGAAGCTGCTGGCGGCCGAGCTCGGGCCCGAGACGCTGCTCTTGCGTGAGCCGGGTGGAACGAAGTTGGGAGAGCGCGTCCGGGAGCTGGTCAAGGACCCCGCCCTCGACGTCGACCCGATGGCGGAGCTGCTGCTCTTCTGTGCCGCACGGGCCGAACTGGTCGCCGAGGTGATCCGGCCCGCGCTGGATGATGGGCGCACCGTGGTCTGTGATCGCTTCAGCGACTCGAGCGTGGCCTACCAGGGCCGTGCCCGGGGGCTGGGCGACGAGATCGTTCGCGAAGCCTGCGCGCTGGCGACGGGAGGGCTAGAGCCCGACCTGACTTTGCTCCTGAAGCTGGATCCGGAGGTCGCCGCGGGCCGCGAGGGCGCCAACGATCGCTTCGAGGAAGAGGGACTGGAGCTGCAGCGGGCGGTGGCGGCCGGTTACGACGCGATCGTCCGTGAGAACCCCGGCCGGGTCGTCGCGATCGACGGGTCAGGGCAGCAAGGGCAGGTGCACGAAAGGGTGATGGCGACCGTTCGAAGCCGGGTGGCGCCATGAGTTCCCTTGCGCTGTTGAGCAGACGTAACTTGGAGGATTGTGGTTGCTATCGCCCCAAAAACCCTCCAAGTTTCGTGTCCAGCGGCGTCTTGGGTGCGAGCAAAGCGATCCTTGTTGCCTTCGGTGCGACGTCCCTCAGAACGGCACCGCAGTGAACGCTTCGGAGCTCTCACCCGCCCTCCTCAGCGCGACCGAGGACCAGCCCGGCGCCCGCGCCGCTTTGACGGCGGCCTTGGCTGGGACTCCGTCCCACGCCTACCTCTTCGCCGGCCCCGCGCCCGCCGCGATGGCTTCGGCGGCCCGGGCCTTCGCCGCCGAACTGCTCGCCGACGGCTCCTTCGACCCGGCGAGCGCCCGTGCCCGGGCGCTGGCCGACCCGTCGCCCCACCCCGATTTCGTCTGGCTGCGGCCGGCCGGCGGCCAGCACCTGGTCGAGGAGGTGCGCGAAGCGGTGATCCGGGCAATCGCCTACACGCCCTTCGAGGGCGCCAAGCGGGTCTTCGTCATCGAACGAGCCGAGGACATGGCCGACGAGAGCCAGAACGCGCTGCTGAAGACGCTCGAGGAGCCACCTTCCTTTGCCCACCTGTTGCTGCTGAGCGCCGAGCCGGCCGGCCTGCTGAGCACTGTCGCCTCGCGCTGCCAGCGGATCGGCTTTCAGTCGCTGACGCCCCAAGCCGTCGAGGGGAAGCTGCGCGCTGCGCTCGCGTCCGGCACCGAGCAGGTCTCCGAAACGGAGCTGCGGGCCGCGGCGAGGCTCTGCAGCGGCGATCTCGACCGGGCCCGGTTTCTGATCTCCGGGGAGGGGCGCGAGTTGCGGGGAGCCGTCGAGGCCTGCGCTCGAGCGGCCCGCAGCGCTGAAACCGCCGCGGCTCCCTGGCTGGCGCTGCTCAAGATCGCCGAGGCCGAAGGTGAGCAGGCGGGTCGTGCCACGGTGGAGGCGACTCGCGAGCGTGCCGAGATGAGCGGCGACGACAAAACCAAGGCGCGGATCCACAAGCTGGGAGAGGAGGCTGCCAAGCGCTCCTCGAGGAGGCGACGGACCGAAACGCTCGACCTCTCCTTCGCGCTTGCCGCGGTTTGGTTCCGGGATCTCGCGGCGACGGGTGAGGATGCCGCCGGCTACGTCCTCAACGCCGACCGTGTCGAGGCGCTCAGCGCGGATGCCGCCGGCGTCGATCCGAGGCGCTCGCGCCGGGCGGCGGAGTGGGCGCTCGAGATGCGCAGGCGCCTGCGGGTGAACGTTTCAGAGGAGCTCGCCCTCGAAGCGCTGTTCTACCGCGCGCAGGCTCTGCTTGCAGACGGGTAGCGCTGCGGCGGCCCGCCCGCCGCGCCGTTTTACACTCAGCTGCGATGGCGCAACCTGGGCATGGCCTTGCCGTGATCCGACGTAGACGGTTCGGGGTTCGCCTCTGGCTCGGCCTGGGCTTCGCCGGCGTGGGCGTGCTGACGGCGCTTTCCGTCTACCTGTTCATCAGCGATCGCACCACCGAGGCGATCTCCGAGCGCGAGACCGAGATCGCCGTCGAGCGAACCGAGCGCCTGGGCAACCGGCTCGCCGTCGGCTTCCCGATCACGACCAGGAGGAGGGTGCGCGAGGCTGACGGTGAGAGCTACGCCGCCTGGGCGTTCGGTCGGGACGGCACGCTGCTGACTCCTGACGGCGCCGGCGAAGCGCAACTCGCCGGCGTGCCGCTGCGCGAGCAGGCCGTGGCGACGGCGCTCGAGGGCAAGACCTACGAGCAGAGCCTTCCGGGGGGAATCACGATCGCGGCCGCCCCGATCCTCGAAGGGGTCACCGAGGCGAGCACCGAGGCTGGCCGCGCCTCGGCACGGCTGCTCGGGGCCGTACTGGCCCGGGCGACCCGGCCGGAGTCGCTCGAGCGCTCGCTGGACGCGTTGCGTCGCGACCGGCTTGCAACCGTGCTGATCGCGGTTGGCGTGGCCCTGATGATCGGCTTTTTCGTCGCCAGTTTGATCACGGGTCGCATCAAGCGGCTCGCCGAGAGCGCCGGCCGGATCGCCGAGGGCCGGCTCGACGTTCCGCTGGTGCCGCGCGGGCGTGACGAGATCGGCGACCTCGGCCGTGCCTTCGAGCGCATGCGCGCGGCCCTGCGCGGAACCTTCAGCGCCCTTTCCTCCGAACGGGACAGGCTCTCGGCGATCTTCGATGCGCTTGACGAAGCCGTGATGGTCGTCTCCAGCGAAACCGGGGACGTGCGCTTCTCAAATCCCGCCGCCGCCCCGCTGGTCGACGGGGACGGGCGCGCGGCCGAGGCGCTGCGACCCTGCCTGCAGCGCGCCAGCGAGCGCGGGACGGCGACCCAGGACGGGCTGCCGATCGCCGAACGGGTCTATGCGGTGGCGGCGCGCGAGTTGCCCGCCGAGAACGCCGTACTGGCCGTGGTTCGCGATCGCACCGAGGAGCTGCGCCGGGAGCTTGCTGAGCGCGAATTCGTTTCCAACGCCGCGCACGAACTGCGCAACCCGATCGCCGGCATCTCCGGGGCGATCGAGGTGCTGCGCAGCGGCGCCAAGGACGATCCCGAGGCTCGTGACCACTTCCTCGAGCGCTTGCAGCTCGACGCCGAGCGTGTGACGCGCCTGACGCAGTCGCTGCTGACGCTCGCCCGCATGGAGGCGATCGGGGAGGGGGATGCCGAGGTCGTCGGCGTCGCCAAGGCCGCGACGGAAGCGGCGGACGCCGTCCAGGCACCCGAAGGCATCGACTTCGAACTCGAGGCCGAGCCGGAGCTCGCCGCCCGCGCCGATCCCGTGCTACTGCGCCAGGTGCTGATCGGCCTGCTCTCCAACGCCTACAAGAACACCCCCGCGCCCGGCGGCGTTACGCTTCGCGCCCGCCGCGATGGCGCCGACGACGTTGTGATCGAGATCTCTGACACCGGGCCGGGCATACCCCCAGGGGAGGTCGAGCGGATCTTCGAGCGCTTTTATCGAGGCAGCCAGCAGCTCGAACAGGAGGGCTTCGGGCTTGGGCTCTCGATTGCGAAGCGGATGGTGAATGTGATGGGAGGATCGATAGGCGTCGACTCCGAACTCGGGGTTGGCAGTACGTTCTGGGTGCGGATGCCGATCGCCAAGACCAGCCCGACGCACGTCGCATGAGCGCTCCACGGATACTCGTCGCCGACGATGAGACTTCGGTCCGCGACTCGGTCGGCTACGCGCTCCAGCAGGAGGGCTTCGCCGTCACGCTGGCGGAGGACGGATCCGACGCCGAGGGCAAGATCGGCGACGGAGAGCCGCAGTTCGAACTGCTGATCCTCGACATCATGATGCCGGGCCGTTCGGGTCTCGACCTCTGCCGCGACATCCGCGGCCGCAGCCCGGTCCCGATCATCCTGCTGACCGCCAAGGACGCCGAGGTCGACAAGGTCGTCGGGCTCGAGGTCGGCGCCGACGACTACGTCACCAAGCCCTTCTCCGTACGCGAGCTGATCGGACGCGTTCGCGCCCAGTTGCGCCGCCGCGAGCTCGACCGCGCCTCGGGAGCTCCCGGCGGCAACGTGATCGAGGCGGGGGCGGTCAGGATCGACCTCGCCCGCCACCTCGTCGCGATCCGAGGTGAGCCCGTCAACCTGACCCGCTCGGAATTCCAAGTCCTGCGGCTGCTCGCCGACCACCCCGGTCAGGTCTTCAGCCGCAAGGAGATTATGGAGGAACTCTGGCAATCGGAGTTCCGGGGCGACGTGCGCGCCTGCGACGTTCACATTTCCAACCTGCGCCAGAAGGTCGAACACGACCCTCAGGAGCCCGAGTTGGTTCTGACCGTGCGCGGTATCGGCTACAAGCTGGCCGAGGGATAGGCGCTCACCTAAACTCGCCGTAGGCCGGCGTAGCTCAGTTGGTAGAGCACTTCACTCGTAATGAAGGGGTCAGCGGTTCAAATCCGCTCGCCGGCTTGTCTGACGTTGACGCTCGAGCCCGCTTCGGCATAGTCTCCGGCTCGCAGCCGCTTTGAACCCGAGGAGAACGCATGGCCCGTGACAACGTTGATGTGATTGAGAGCGCTTGGGCGGCGTTCAAGAAAGGCGATCTGGACGGCGCGACCTCGATCGTCACGGGGGCCGCCGAGGTGCGGATTCCGGAGACGTTGCCCTTTGGCGGCACCTACGTCGGTCCCGACGGCTTCCGCGCCTATTGCGACCGGCTTCTGCAGGCCTTTGACGACGTCAAGGCGGTGCCTGAGAAGGTCCTCAGTTGTGACGACAACCACGTGCTCGTCGTCGCCAGTGTCACGTTTCGCGTCAAGGGCGAGCGCCTCGAGTCCCGCTCGGCCTGGGTCTACCGGCTGCGCGACGGCAGCGTCGTCGAGGCCGAGGCCTTTTCCGACACCGCGGCGATCCTCCAGGCGCTCTCCTGACCCGGCTCTCCGTAGTCACGGTCACGTACAACTGCCGCGACTCGATCGCGCGAACGCTCGAGGCGCTGTCGGCACAGCTTCGCGACGGTGACGAGCTGATCGTCGTCGACAACGACTCAAGCGACGGGACGCCGCAGGCGATCCGGGAGCTTGTTCCCGACGCGCTGCTGATCGAGTCGGGTGCCAACCTCGGCTTTCCGGCGGCCTGCAATCTGGGTGCTGATCGGGCGTCGGGCGAATTGCTGCTGCTGATGAACCCAGATGTGATCCCGGCGCCCGGCTTTCGCGCCGCGATCGAAGCGCCGCTGGCGGATGGCCGCGGCTGGGACGCCTGGATGGGTCTGGTCACGGACGACGGGGGGCGCACGATCAACACCGAGGGCGGTGTCGTCCACTTCACGGGCATCGCCTGGGCGGGCGGCGCGGGCCGGCCGAGAGCCGACTCGGACCCGCACCCGCGAGAGGTCGGGTTTCTCTCCGGCGCCTGCACCGCCATCCCGCTTGCGCGCTGGCGCGAGCTGGGCGGGTTCCCCCCGGAGTTCTTCCTCTACCACGAGGACGTCGACCTCTCGCTGCGGCTGCGCCTCGCGGGTGGCCGGATCGGAATCGAGCCGAGCGCCGTGATCGATCACGACTACGACTTCGACAAGGGCGCCCAGAAATGGTTGCGCCTCGAGCGCAACCGCTGGGCCGTGCTGATCCGCGACTACCCCGCCGCGCTGCTGGTGCTGCTGGCCCCCGCGCTGCTCGCGACGGAGCTGGCGCTGCTGCCGGTCGCGATCGCCGGCGGCTGGGGCCGCCAGAAGCTCGCCGCCTGGGGAGGAACCCTCGGCGACCTGCCGCGGCTGCTGGGAGAGCGCCGCCGCATTCAGCGGGCGGGCCAGATCAGCGCCGGGGAGTTCGCCCGCGGACTGACCGCCGAGCTCGATTCCGAGTTCCTCGGCCGCGTCGGGCGCTCGAGGCTGATCAGCGCGGGTCTGCGTGGCTACTGGGCGGCGGTGCTGACCCTGCTTCGGGCTCGCTAGCCGCGGAGGGCTCGGACCCGTTTGTATCCGCCGAAGTCCCGTTGGTGCTCGCCGCGCTCAGCGCCCGCACCTCCTGATCCAGCCGGGCGGCCTCCTGGGCCAGGATCTTGGTCTCGTCGGAGAGCTTCGACGTCGCCACTGAGAAGTGAAGCAGCAGCAGGAAGGCGACCGCAAAAGCGGTCACGAAGAGGAAGTTGGCGGCGAGGGCGAAGCCGAGCGTGCTCGAGATCCAGACCAGCGCGTCGTTCCAGACCGCGAGCACGAGCAGCAGCACGCTGACCAGCATCCAGAGCAGCGCGTAGCGCTCGGCGAGGCGGCGGCGGCGTACCAGCTCGAGCACGATGCCGACCATCACCGCCGTTGCGACGATCGCGCCGATGCGGATCGGGCTGTCGAGCGGCTCCGCGTCGGCGAGCGGGAGCCAGGCGGCGAAGGTGCTCATTTCGGTTCCCCGGCGCCCGAGATCGCCGCGCCAGGCGCCAGCGGCTTGCCCTCGCCGCCCTCGGGTGGCACGTCGACGGGAGTCGGTCGGCGGCGGAAGAGGCCGACGAAGATCGCCAGCAGCACCTTGACCATGTAGTAGACACTCTGGCGGTAGTCGATCGAGGAGCTGCCGAAGCCGCGAGCGTTCATCTTCACCGGCACCTCGTGGATCTGGAGGCGGTGGTGGTGGAGCATCAGGATCGCCTCGACCTCGGGGTAGTCGTGGGGGTAGTCGCGCGCGAACAACTCGATCCCGTCGCGGTTGGCCATGCGCAGGCCGGAGGTGGGGTCGGTGATGCGGCGGCGCGTGATCAGCGTCATCACCGCACCGAAGATCAGGTTGCCGGCACGGCGGCCGATCGGGACCTTGTAGCCGGGATCTTCCAGGAAGCGGCTGCCCGTGACCATGTCGGCGTCGCCGCGGGTGTGCAGCTCACGCAGCATCGACTCGAGGTACTCCGGCTTGTGCTGGCCGTCGCCGTCGACCTGCACGGCGACGTCGTAGTCGTGCAGCAGGGCGTACTTGTAGCCCGACTGCATGGCGCCGCCGATACCGAGGTTGAAGGGATGGCGCAGCACGACGGCGCCTTCGGCTTCAGCCGCGGCGGCGGTGCTGTCGATCGATCCGTCGTCAACGACGACGACGTCGAATCCGGGCGCCTGGCGACGGATGTCGCGCACGACGCGACCGACCATCTCAGCCTCGTTGTAGGCAGGAACGATCGCCAGCTTGCGCAGTTGCGTGGGGGCCTCTGCAGACATGCGGCCCCCGAATGGTAGGGCCCTCAGGCTTCGGCGCCGCGTTCGTGCAGAATCTGGTCGCGCTCGGCCAGGCGGTTGGAGCGGCGCAGCTCGGCCTCCCGCTGGCGCCGAAGCTCGGTTTCGGTCTCCGGCTGCAGTGGTGGCACCGCCGTCGGCCTGCCGTGTTCGTCGAGCGCGACCATCGTCAGGTAGACGGTGCTGGTGTGGCGCTCAGTCCCCGTGCGGGGATTCTCGGCGACGACCCTGACGCCGACCTCCATCGAGGTTCGCCAGGCGGCGTTCACCGAGGCGCTGCAGCAGAGCAGCTCGCCGACGTAGACCGGCTCGATGAAGGTCATGCGATCGACGCCGGCGGTCACGACACGGCCGCTGGCGTGCTTGACCGCGGCGAAGCCGGCGGCCTCGTCGCAGAACTTCATGACCATGCCGCCGTGCACGTTTCCCGCCGTGTTCGCGTCGGTGATGCCCATCGCACGGATCAGCACGGTGTGCGAATGCGTCGGCGTCCTCGGTTCCATTCCCACGCGATCCTATTTCGCGCGTAACCTTGCCGGAAGGGGAGATTGGTGATCGAACCGGGTACGAGCTTCGATGGATACCGCGTCAAGCGGCAGATCGGCCGTGGCGGCATGGGCGTCGTCTACGAAGCGACGCAGCTTTCGCTGGATCGCCCGGTCGCTCTCAAGGTCCTGCGCCCCGAGCTGGCTGACGACAAGGACTTCGTGCGGCGCTTCCGGCGCGAGGGCCGGTTGCAGGCCTCGCTCGAGCACCCGCACGTGCTGGACGTCTACGAGGTCGGGGAATCCGTGCACGGGCTCTTCCTGGCGATGCGCCTCGTGCGCGGGCGCTCGATCGCCGAGCTGATCCGCTCCCGTGATCTCGGCGCCTCCAAGGCGCTCCGTCTGTTCGCCGAGGTCGCCGGGGCGCTCGACGCTGCCCACGCGATCGAGCTGGTTCACCGCGACGTCAAGCCCGAGAACATGCTCCTCGATGAGGAGGGCCGAGCGTACCTCTCCGATTTCGGGCTGACGCGCTCCGCCGATGGCACAGTGGCCGACAGCGCGGCGCGGCCACTGCTCGGCACCTTCGCCTATGCGGCACCGGAGGTGATCCGCGGTGAAGAGCCCGAGCCCGCCTCGGATCGCTACTCGTTCGCCGCGGCCCTCTTCCAGGGACTGACCGGTGAGGAGGTGTTTCCCCGCGGCTCGGACGCGGCGGTCCTCTACGCGCATGCCAGCGAGCAGCCGCCGTCGATCTCCGCCCGTCGTCCTGAGTTGCCGGCGAGGCTCGACCCGATCTTCAAGGCCGCGCTCGCGAAGGCCTCAGACGAGCGCCCTGCAAGCACTCGGGAGCTGGTCGAGTCGGTGGCGAAGGCGTTGGCCGAGGCGGACGCCTCCGGCCTCGGGCCGCCCGAGGCCGGCAGCCCGGTCTCGATGGCGACCAGTCCGATCGGGGCGGGGCCGCTCGTCGGGCCGAAGCACGGGCGCCGCGGCAGGCTCGCGGCTCTGGCGATGGCCCTGGTCTTGGCAACCGTCACGGTCGGCGTGGCGGTCGCGGCGCTGATCGGTGACGGAAACGACGAACCCGCGGGGAGCGGGGTCGAGGTACCGCCGGTCGCAGAGGGCGCGCAGGCGCTGGGCAGCGACCTCGGCTCCTACGACCGGTCGGTCGGCTGCCTGGGCAATGAGCCGCAGGACGGAGGGGCGGAGCGCTCCTGCGCGATCTTGCAGACGGAGCTGCCCGGGGCGACCCTGCTGGTTCCCGAGGCCGGCACGATCGTTGGCTGGGCGGTGCGCGGCGCCTCCGGGGATCTGGCGCTCGACGTGATCCGCCAGCGCGGCGAGGAGACGTCGCGGGTGCTTCGCTCGCAATACGCGTTTGCCGGCAACGATGCCCCGACCTGGTTTCCGACCGACCTGCCCGTCGAGCGCGGGGATGTGCTCGGTGTCGAGCTGGGACAGGGCTCAACGATTGGTGTCCGCGACGTGGCGGGGGCGACTACGGACCGCTGGTTCGCGCCGGCGGGAGGCGCCTTCGGGCTGGCCGATCGCGGCCCGGGCACGGGTTTCGACTACGAGGCGATGCTGAGGGTTGACTTCGTGCCCGGAGGCGAGCGTGAGCTTCCCAAGCAGCTCACCGGGGCGGCAGCGGCGAACGCGCCGGACGGGCGGGTGGTCGACGAGGATTCGCTTCAGATCTCGGTTCCCCGCGTGAAGGTCGATGTTGTGCTCGTCGAAGTGGAGGGTGCGGTGGCGCTCGACCTCTTCGACGGCGAGAAACGGCGGGCTCGCCTGTTCCTGCCCGACCTGATCCCGGGGGGGGAGCCGGTCAGCCTGCGACGCTATCCATATCCGGGCGAGGGTTTCGGCGAAGCCGATGTCTGGTGGGTCAACCCGAACAGCGGCAGGATGATCTTCCACTTTGCCCATGTCTTCCCACGACACTTCGAGTACCAGGGGTAGCGAAGCGCTTCGCTCGGGCAGCTCGATAGCCGGCTTCGAGCTCGTGCGCCCGCTGGCAAAGGGCTCGTTCGGCTCGGTCTTTGAGGCCGTTCAGATCTCGCTCGGGCGTACGGTGGCGCTGCGGTTGCTCAACGCGGACGTCTTTGCCGACGCGACCGCCCAAGAGCGCTTCGTACAGCAGCAGACGCGCCTGGCGGCTATCCACCATCCCAGCATCGTCCCGACCTACGAGATCGGCGAATGGCAGGGCGGCCGCTTCGTCGCCACGCGCTTCGTGGGCGAGGAGTCGCTCGAACAGGCGCTGGCGCGCGGCTCACTGGAGCCCGAGCGGGCTCGGGAACTGCTCGGCCCGGTTGCTGAGGCGCTGGACGCAGCCCACGCACAGGATGTCGTCCACGGGCGCATCGCGGCCCACAACATCCTGATCGACTCCGCGGGACAGCTGCTGCTCGCCGATCTCGGCCTGGAAAGGGGCGGCGACGAAGCCGCCGACCGCGCCGCCCTGGAGGAACTCGCCGAGGCGATCGCCTGTGCCCGCCCCGTTCGACGCCGACATCGGCTCTACTGGGTCGCGGCGGGGTCGGTGCTCGCGGCGGCGGCCGTGACCGTCGCCCTGCTCGCGGGGGGTGGAGAGGATGAACCGCAGGCAACCGCCCGGCTCGCTCCCGCCGTGACCGCCGAGACCATGCCCCTGGGCAGTTCGCTGGCGCCCGGCCCTTACGAGTCGCTCGGCTGCGCGCCTGAGCTGACCCCGAACACGCCCGCCTGCACGCTCCTGCAGACGGAGCTGGACCGGCACACCCTGGTCGTCCGCCGCCGCGGCATCATCCGTGGCTGGGCGGTTCGCGGCGCAAGCGGCGAGCTGACCTTGACGGTGATTCGCCAATTCGACGACAAGCCGTTCTTTCGTGGGTTCTCGACCACCGAACAGGTCAGCGGCGAGGAGCCGCAGCTGTTTGCCTCGAGCATCCTGGTGCGGCCCGGCGACCGTGTCGGCCTGCTCTTGGGTCCGGGCAGCGCGGTCGGCCTGCGGCCCGCCGGTGCGTCGCTTCTGCGCTGGGGTGGAGCGCTCCCTTCGCGGCCGCGGATCCCGCGAACACCGACTCTGCTGGACGGGGAGCTGCTGCTGCGCGTGGACGTCGACGCCGGCGCCCGCCCGCCTCCGGCGCAGCTGCTGCGCGGCGACGAGGCCGCCGCAGCGTCCACGGGTGAGCGATTCGCGGCAGTCACGATCGACCTCTCAGCTACGCGCAGTGCCGAGGTCGCTGTGGTCTTCTCCGAAGCGGCGATCTTCATCGACGTCTTCGATCGCGGGGAGCGACAGGCGCGGATCGCAGTGGCCGACGCAGACCCGGCGGGTGAGCTGGTCGAGCTCGAGCCGTCCTGCGGTCCGTACCGTGGTTTCTGCCTTCAGTGGCAAAACGAGGACGACACCGCGATCGGCCACGAGTACAAGCTGAACCGCGACGGGACGGGAATCCGGCTGATCGGCTGAGAGGCCGGGTTCACATGTGTCGGCGCGGCGCGCCAAGATTGGGGCATGGGACTGGGACGTCACGACTTCAAGCCGGCGGAGCTCGCCGCGCAGATCGAGGCCGAGCGCAAGGGGCGCCCTTTCGTGGTCTACCGCGATGCCGGCGGCGAGCTGACCATTCTCGGTCTCAGCGGGGACCGGGTCACCATCGGCCGAGCGCCGGAGAGCGATCTGACGATCGACTGGGACGCGGGGGTATCGCGGCTGCACTCGGTGCTCGAGCGCCTGGCGGGAAGCTGGACGGTCGCCGACGACCAGCTCTCCCGCAACGGCACCTTCGTCAACGAGTCCCGCGTGCGCGGGCGACGGCGGCTTCGCGACCGTGATCTGCTGCGGGTGGGCGAAACTCAGCTGCTCTTCCGCAGCACCGCGATCGAGCCTGACGAAACGCCTGCGATGGCGAGCATCACCCCGACCGGGGTGAGCGACGCCCAGCACCGTGTGCTGGTGGCGCTCTGCCGTCCGCTCTTCGACGGGGCCGCGAAGAGCAACGTGCCACCCTCCAACGGTGAGATCGCCGCCGAGTTGACACTCGGGATCGAGTCGGTGCGCAGCCACCTGAAGACACTCTTCAAGCTGTTCGAGATTCCCGACCTCCCGCAAAGCCAGAAGCGCGCCGAGCTGGCGCGGCGGGCGCTGGCATCGGGCGTCGTCGTGCCGCGAGACCTCTAGCGCCCCGCGGTTCGGAATGAGGGGTGAGGCGTTCACCCACTTGGGTGATGGGCGGTCGACCGATCTGCCGGAATGCTGTCCCTATGAGATCGACCTGTATGTGCGCTGCCCGGCTGGCCTTCCTGCTTGGTTACCTGGTCGTTGCGTCTCCGGCCCATGGGGCTGCGGGTGACGACGCGCACGTGATCAGTGAGCAGGTAACGATCGACTCCGGCAAGGTCACCGGCCTACCCCTTCGGTGCCCCGAGGGGGAGGTGGCACTTGGCGGCGGCGCCTCGGCCTCCGGCGTAACGGTCGCGGTCAGCGGACCTCTCAACGCGTCAGGCAGTACCGAGGACACAAACACAGGAGACGTTCCCCGCTACTGGTACACGGCTTTGAACAACCCCGGTGAGGACCGTGTCCCGGCGAACTTCTACGCGATCTGCTCAGCGAGCTCGGATGCGACGATTCGTGCCGGTACCTTCGAACTGACCGCCAAGGGCACGGCGTACCTCACCGGTATCTCCTGCGGACCGGGTGAGCGGGCCATCGGCGGCGGCCTGGGAACAACCGGCTCGGTGGACGCAGTGCTCTCCATGAGCTATCCGCAAAACCGGGTAAGGCTGCCGTTCTTTCAGTTCGACGGCGATATCGCCGACGGTTGGACCTTCAGGATCGAGAACACGGTGCAGGCAACCCGGACGTACAAGCGCTTCGCCATCTGCTCGCCGACGTCGACCGCAACAATGGGCGTCAAGTACTTGTCGCTGGCAGCCGCTGAAACCGGCACCGAGGTGGCGCATTGTCCAAGCGGACAGCGGGTCCTCAGCGGGGGATGGGGGGCCGAGTATCGCGGCCCGACCGCGAGCACCAGCGCTCCCACCGCTGCCGAAGGCGCCGCGGGCGGCTGGACGGCCACGATCAAAGCCGCGCCGGACGCCACCGACTACCCGGCCCACGGCGTCTTCGCAATCTGTGAGGGACCGACCCCGGCACCGCAGCCGGCAGATCCGACGACGCCCGAGCCTACGCCGGATCCCGCTGCCGACCCCGACTCGGGATCGGATTCCACCGATCGTGCGACGTCCAATCCACCGTGCGCACAGACCGAGGCCACCATCGTCGGCACGGAGAGCTCGGAAACCATTTCGGGAACGCCGGGCGATGACGTCATCGCCGGCCTCGGTGGCGATGACAGGATCCTCGCGTCGGCAGGCAATGACGTCGTCTGCGGCGGAGCCGGCAACGACAAGCTCAGGGGCGGCGGAGGCAAGGACCTGCTGTTGGGGCAGCAGGGTCGCGATTCACTGGCCGGAGGCGCGGGCCGCCGCGACTCCTGTTTCGGAGGACGCAACCGCGACTCGAACGCCGGTTCCTGCGAGAAGGGAAGAGCGTGAGGGTCCGGCTTTGGGCGCTGGCCGGGGTTGCGTTCCTGGGTTCGGTATCCCCCGCCGCGGCGACGCCGGGGGATGACGCCTACGTGATCCAAGCTTCTCGCATCGTCGCGGCGGAGTCGTTCGCAGACCTTCCGCTTCGCTGCGAAGCGGGCGATCGCGCGATCGGCGGCGGCTTGATGGGTTCTGGCGGCGACCCGTTCGTCGCAGTCAGCGGGCCGCTCGACGCGAGTGGGGAGACGCAATCGACGGACGACGGCGACATTCCTCGCTACTGGTATTCGGCGCTGTTCAATGCGGTGCTGGCCCCGAGCGACCCGATGCTCGTCACCTACTACGCGCTCTGTTCGGCCAGCTCGGACGCGACCGTTCAGGCCACCGAAATCGATGTTCCGGCAACGAAGCGCCGTGCCGCTTTTGCAGATTGCCCCGCTGGTGAACGCGCGGTCGGCGGCGGGCTTGGGTCGGAGGGCGACCTGACCGGGCAGATCACCCGCAGCCAGCCTGCGCCGTCGAGCACCACGCCGTTCATGCAGATCCAGAACGGGGACGTCGCCCGTGGTTGGTCCGCTGCGGTGGCGGCGGGAAACGCTGAGAGCTACAGGGTGTTCGCGCTCTGCTCGCCGGCATCGACGGCGACGATCGAGGTCACGCGGGCGCCGGTGGCGTCCTTGGTCGATCCGACCGATCTGTCGGCAGCCTGCCCCGGGGCTCAGCGGGTCGTCGGTGGAGGGTTTGGCGGCGAGACCGGCGCGAGACCGATTGCCACCGCGCCCAGCATCCTTCGCGGCCACCCCAACGGCTGGGTTGCCGGCCTGCGCCGAGGCGGCACCGCCTTCGACGGCGAGCCGGCACCGCCGGAGCCGCCGACCCTCGGTGCCTTTGCCCTCTGTGAGCCGCCGACGCCCGCACCCGCTTCTGCGCCCACCGAGACCCCGGTGGGCGATCCTGGAGCTGGCATTGGCCCGGGACCGGAGGGTCCCCAGGCCGATCCGCCGCTCTGCGCTGAGACTGCGGCGACGATCGCCGGCAGCGACGAGGCCGAGACAATTTCCGGCACGCCCGGCGACGACGTCATCGCCGGACTCGGCGGTGACGACAAGATCCTCGCTTCAGCGGGCAACGACGTCGTCTGCGGGGGCACCGGCAACGACACGCTCAAAGGCCAACGCGGCGCTGACCTCCTGCTCGGGGAGCGAGGCCGCGACAAGCTCGCCGGCGGCGCGGGTCGCGATTCGTGCTTCGGCGGGCCAAATCACGACAGCAACGCTGGTTCGTGCGAAAAGGGAAGGGCGTAAAGCAATGGACATCCTGTTTCTGATCGGTCGGATCCTGTTCGCTGCTCTGTTCATCGGTGCCGGACCGAACCACTTCGCAAATCGAAAGGACCTCGCTGAAGCGGCACGGGAGAAGGGTGCACCGATGCCGGAGCTGGGCGTGCTCCTGATCGGGGCCGAGTTTCTCGTCGGCGGCCTGATGATCCTGCTCGGCATCTACGCCGATCTCGGGGCCCTCCTGGTCATCCCCGGCCTGCTCGTCACGGCGTTCTTCGTCCACAACTTCTGGCAAATCGAGGACCCCGATGAGCAGGGCGAGCAGATCGGCAACTTCTTGAAGAACATCGCCCTGGTCGGGGGCGCGCTGTTCCTCTTCTACGCCTACAACCAGCTGCAGGGTGCCGCCGGGGCATCGCTGACCGATCCCCTCTTCGGCGCCTCCTGACGCGACTGCCTTGACGAGGCGCCGGACGAGATGGTGCCGGGTGCCGCAAGCCTGAGCGTGCAGGCATGATCTGCGTCGATGAGCAAGCAGCTCGACGAGCTCGCCACGGAAATCCACGGATGCCGGGCCTGTCCACGGCTGGTTCAGTGGCGCGAAGCCGTGGCCGCCAACCCGCCCAAGCGGTTTCGGGGAGAGCGCTTCTGGGCCCGGCCGATCTCCGGCTTCGGTGACCCCGCCGCAGGAATCGTGATCGTCGGACTGGCGCCGGCCGCGACCGGCGCCAATCGCACGGGGCGGGTCTTTACGGGAGACCGGTCAGGCGACTTCCTCTACGCGGGTCTGCACCGGGCCGGTCTGGCAAATCAGCCGCTGTCGGTCAACCGCGACGACGGCCTGCGGCTGGACGGCGCCTGGGTCACCGCCGTCAATCGCTGTGCCCCGCCTGCCAACAGGCCGACGACGCAGGAGCGCGACAACTGCCTCCCCTACCTGGTGCGCGAGCTGGAGCTGCTGCATCGGGCAAAGGTGTTGGTCACCCTGGGCGCCTACGGCTGGGCCGGCACCCTGATGGCGCTGCGGGCGCTTGGCCACGAGATCCCGAAGCCGAAGCCGAAGTTCGGTCACGGAGTTGAGGCGCAGATCGGGCGCTACACGCTGCTCGGCTGCTTTCACGTCTCCCAGCAGAACACGTTCACCGGCAAGCTCACCGAGCCGATGCTCGACGCCGTTTTAACCCGAGCCCGAGTACGAGCAGCCGACTGAGCGAACGATGGCGTTTCAGCCCACAGGGTGTGGGCCGAAGCGCCATCGTTCGGCCGGCTGGTTCAGGTGAAGCGCTCGAGCCCGGCGCGGATGAAGTCGGGCGCCGGGGTCTTCTGCCAGCTCTCGCGGTCGACGACGACGTGGCGCAGCCAGCCCTCGAGCAGCAGCTCGTCGCCGCGGTAGACGTCGATTTCGGTGGTGATGCTGGTCGTGCCGAGTTTGTTGATGGAGCAGCGCAGCTCGAGCTCGTCGTCGAAGCGCGCCGGCGCGCGAAAGCGCAGGTTCGTCTCGGCGACGACGGCGTCATAGCCTCGCTCGACCATCTCCTCCCAAGGCCCCACGGCCTCGCGCCAGAACTCCGTGAAGGCGACGTCGTAATAGAGCAGGTAGTTGGCGTTAAAGACGATCCCCTGCGGGTCGCACTCGCCGTAGCGGACGCGAAGCCGATGGACGAATGGTGCGCTCACGGCGCCGCAGCCTACTCGGGGCTCGAGGGCCTGACTCCTGCTTGACCGGCGCCGTGCATCGCGTTAGCCTGACCTCGAGTGAAACGGGTCACGTCCGCAGCCGCGCGCTGGTCGGTCGTTGGGGCGAGCTTGGTTTTCGCCGGGCTTCCGGCGACGGCAGGGGCCCGCGATGCCTACGTCGCGAACGAGAACTCCGACGACGTTTCGATCCTCGACGTGACGAGCAACTTCGTCGCCGCGCCGATCGCCGTCGGAGATGCCCCGACCGGGATCGCCGCCACGCCTGCCGGCGACAGGGTGTACGTCACCAGCGCCGGAGTCGCAGACCGCGTGGTGGCCATCGATACCAGAACGCGGGCCGTCGGGCCACCGGTGTTCGTCGGCAACAACCCAGTGCAGATCGCGATCACGCCGGACGGAACTCGCGCCTACGTCACCAACGACGGTTCGATGAGCGTCTCGGTCATCGATCTGGCTACAAACCAGGTCATCGACACCGTGATGATCGGAGCGGCCTCCCCCTCTGGACTGGCCATCCACCCAGACGGAAGCCGCGCCTACGTGTCGGTGCTCTCCGACATGACCGTACGGATCATCGACACCGCCACCAATGAGCTGACCGGCTCGCCGATCAGCGTCGGGTTGGCGGCCCGGCGGCTCGCGATCACCCCGGACGGCAGGCGGCTCTATGTGCCCAACAACGGCACCCAGGATGTCTCCGTGATCGACACCGGGTCCAACCAGGTGGTCGCGACCGTCCCGCTCGATTCGCCGATGCTGGGGTTCGCCGGGGTCGGAATCGCACCCGACGGATCTTCCGCCTACGTGCCTTCCCTCGACGGAGCCGGGGGGCGGCTGTCGGTGATCGACACCGCGACGAATGCCGTCAGTTCGTTTTTCGTCGACGGTGGCCCCGAGGCCGTCGCCGTCACACCGGACGGCTCACGGGTGCTGCTCGGCAGTGTTGCTCCTGCCCCCGGCAGCGTCTTCTCGGTCGACATCGCCGCCAAGACGGTCCTGGCGACGCCGATCGTCGGTTCCACCCCCCAGGGCATCGCGGTCGTTCCCAATCAGGGGCCGACGGCAGCCTTCACGGTCGCCGGGGTGACGGCAGGCCAACCGCAGGCTTTCGATGCATCAGCGTCGAGCGATTCCGATGGGACGATCCTCTCCTACGCCTGGGACTTCGGCGACGGCGCGACCGAGACGACGACGACCCCGACGGCGTCCCACACCTACGCCGCGGCCGGCACATACGGCGCGACCTTGACGGTCACCGACAACGAGGGCTGCTCGGCGAGTTTCGTCTACACCGGCCAGACAGCCTCGTGCAACGGAGGCCCGAGGGCGAGGGCGGAGCAGGTGATCACGGTCGCGAATCCTGCCGACAGCGACCCGCCCGCCATCAGGCTCGGCGGCAAGAAGAAGCAAAGGGCAGACGCGGCGCTCGAGGTCAGGGCGAGCTGTGACGAGGCCTGCAGCGTCAGCGCCGCGGGCAGAATCAGCGTTCGCGGCGGCGGTGGAAAGCGGATCGTCAAGAGCTTCCGGCTCGGCAAGGCCCGGGCGAGCCTGCCTGCCGGGCGGACGCGGACGCTGAAGCTGAGGATTCCACGAGCCGCTCGCCGAGGAAAGGGCAGGGCGCGGATCACGGTCACCGCTGCGGATGGAACCGGCAATCAGTCGAGCGCCAGGCGCACGATCAGGCTCAAGCCGTAGGCCTCTCCTAGAGGCCCGACGGCACTCGTTCGGGATGCCCGAGCCCCTCGGCCTCGGCCGCCTCCTGGACCGCCTTGGCAACCTCGGCGTGAACCTTCGGGTCGAGCGGATCGGGGATCAGCTCGGAGGCCCGGGTCAGTTCGGCGATCGCGTCGGCGGCTGCCAGCTTCATGCCGGTTGAGATCTCGGTGGCTCCGGCGGCGAAGGCACCGCGGAAGATCCCGGGGAAGCCGAGCACGTTGTTGACCATCGAGCCGTCGGCCGCAAAGCCGGCGCCGGCGGCCTCGGCGAGCTTGGGCGCGATCTCCGGCTCCGGGTTGGTCAGCGCCAAGATCGCCTGCCCTTCGCGCACCATCTCGGGCTTGATCAGGCCGGGCTGGCCAGTCGTCGCGACGACTACGTCGGCCTCGGCCATCACTTCCTCGAAGGTCTTGACCTCGATGCCGCGCTCACGGGCGCGCTCGTGGGAGTCCTCGAAGGGGTCGGAGGCGATCACTCGCTTGGCGCCTGCCTCGACCATCAGCGTGGCGATCCCGAGCCCCGCGGCGCCGAGGCCGAGCTGGCCGACGGTGGCGCTCGGCAGGTCGAGGCCGGCGCCTTCGCAGGCGACGATCGCGGCGCCGAGCGCGGCGACAGCAGTGCCGTGGACGTCGTCGTGCATAACGGGGATGTCGAGCTCGTCGATCAGCCGGCGCTCGATCTCGAAACAGTCGGGTGCGCGGATGTCCTCGAGGTGGATGGCGCCGAAGCCCGGCGCGATCCGCTTCACGGTCTCGATGAACTCGGCGGGATCCTTGGTGTCAATCAGGATCGGGATCGCCGAGAGGTTGACCATGCTGGCGTAGAACATCGCCTTGCCCTCCATCACCGGCATCGAGGCGACGGCGCCGATGTCGCCGAGCCCGAGCACCCGGGTGCCGTTCGTGCAGATCGCGATCGTGCGGCCGATCATCGTCAGCCGGCGCGCCAGGTTTGGCCGCTCTGCGATCGCCATGCAGACGCGGGCGACTCCGGGGGTGTAGATGTCGCGAAGGTCCTGGACGGTCTGCATCGAGGCGATCGCCTGCATCGCCAGCTTGCCGCCCTCGTGAGCCTGCAGTGCCCGATCCCAGTAGTCGAGGACCTGGACGGCGTCGAGCTGTTCGATCGCGCCGGCGACGCGCTTGGCGTCAGCGTCGTCGCCGACCTCGACCGAGACCTCGCGGATCGAGCGCTCGTGCCCGATCGAGATCGTGACGATGTCGCCGATCAGCCCGCCGGCGTCGGCGATCGTCCCGCACAGAGTTGCCAGCTGCCCCTGGACATGCGGCTGCTCGATGCGATAGACGTAGTCGACGGCCATGGTGTCCGAAACCTATCCTGCAAACGCTTGAAACCGAATCCCCTGCGAACACTCGCTCTCGCAATTGCAGCGGCGCTGGCGATCGCCGCTGCCGGCTGCGGTGAGGACGCCGAGACGACGAACTCGACGTCCGCCGCCGTGGCGGGAAAGTTCGGCCGCGCCGACATGCCCAAGCTGGCGCTCGATCCCGACGACGTTCCGCCACAAACTGAGCTGAACACGCAGAAGATGGGCTACGGAGCCGTGGCGAGCAAGGGAATCGGCGAGCGCTGGGTGCGCGAGCAGCGCAAGGCCGGGATGCAGGTGGACTACGACGTGCAGTTCGTCGGCGCAACGGTGAGCGACCCGTTCGTCGAGTCGATCGTCTACCTGTATCGCGACGAGGACTCGGCAAAGCGCGGGCTGGCCCTGGCGCTGAAGCAGAACCGGTCGGTGACCAAGCCGGTGACGAAGCTGGACGCTGAGCAGCTGCTCGGGCCGGGCGCCTGGGGCATCAACGGCAGGTTCGAGGGTCAGCAGGAGACGGCGACGTACGGCTGGCGCACGGCGAACGTCGTGCAGATGAGCGTCTGGGGCGGAGACAGCCCTGCGGAAAACGCCGACAAGGCGCTGCGCAACGCCCAGGCGCTGCAATCGCAGGCGCAGGACGTACTCGCGGGCTGACCGCAGCGCCCGGAGCCCGGAGCGCCATACTCACGGCGCGTGTTTCCGCTCAACCTCCCCAACGTGCTTACGATGCTGCGGATCCTCGCGGTGCCGGTGCTGGTTGTGGCGCTGCTTGACGAGACGCCGAACGGCGACACGCTGGCGGCGATCGTGTTCGCGCTGGCGGCCCTGACGGACGGCCTCGACGGCTATATCGCGCGCAGGCGCGACGACGTGACGACGTTCGGCAAGTTCATGGACCCGCTCGCCGACAAGCTGCTGATCGTTGCGGCGCTGGTCTCGCTGGTCTCGCTCGACCGGCTGGCCGCTTGGGTGGCGATGGTGATCATCGCCCGCGAGTTCGCGGTCACGGGCCTGCGGGGAATCGCCGCGGAGCGTGGGGTGGTGATCTCGGCAAGCTGGATGGGCAAGGTCAAGACGGGACTGCAGATCGCCGCCGTCTTCGCGCTGATCATCGTCGATCCGCCGGTACCGATCTCGGTCGACCTGCTCGTCTACGCGGCCGTGGCGATGACTGTCATCAGTGGTGCCGACTACGTCTTCGGGCTGCGAAAGCGGATCGAGGAGCACTCCGCTGCGAGCGCGGCCAAAGCGGCACGCCGGCGCTAGCCAGACGGCGATTCCAGCCACTCGCGCATCGTCTGGTGACGCGTCGAGTGCTCGCCGGAATCGAGCTCGGCTCGGATCTCGTCGAGCAACCCGTAGCGCTCGGCGATGACGTTGTGGCGGTGGATCGTTTCGAGGTTCTCCTGGCGGGCGGAGATGAAGCAGGCGTCGCCGAGCGCGGGATAGGCTTCGGCCACCCGGCGGATCATCTCGCGCACGCAGTCCTCGACGAAGCGGGGGTTGCGGTGGGCACACTCGACGACCTCGACCTCGTCGGAGCGCTTCATCAGCTCGTAAATCGGTGAGCTCATCGAGCTCTCGACGATGCGCAGCAGGTCGCGGGCGTCGACGTCGATGGTGGTGTCCTCGCAGCGGCCGACGTGCAGTGTGCCGATACCCCGCTGATTGTGGGTCGCGACCGGCACGTCCTCGAAGATGCGGTCGATCTCATCGGCCTCGTAACCGCGCTCGGCGAGGCGGGCGCGGGCTCGGTCGGCGACCATTCCCTGTGCGCAGGGGCAGGCGGTCATTCCCTGCGCCTGCACTCCGGTCAGCGTGCGAGTGCCCTGCTCGGAGGCGACCGCCGTGCCGAACAGGGTGTAGATCTCCTGTGTGGAGATCCCCGAGGTGGGGGTGGGAACGGTCTCGGGGTAGCGAGCCTCGATCGTGACCTCGGCCCGCAGCCCGTGCTGTGAGCTGCGCACGCGCTCGGCGATGTGGGCGGCCAGCGTCTCGGCGCGAAACGCCTGCTCGCCCAGCACAACGGCGTCGATCGCCTCGTTGACGACCTCTTCGAAGCGCGACATGTGCACGCCGGCCTGTCGCGGGTTGAGGTCGACGAAGCAGTTGAGCGTCGCGTAGTAGAGCTGCGACCCGGGGCGCTCCCCACCGGCCGCGGCGTCGACGTGGATGATCTTCTCGACGCCGGTGACCCCGACACGGCTGAGGCTGACCTCGGTCGCCGGGCGGGCGGCCTGGGCGTCGAGCGTCCCAGCCGCTGGGGCCGGAGCTTCGGTTTTTGCGCTCTGGGGCATGCCAAAGAGAGTACGGAACCGCCCTCGCCGCCGAGGGCGAGGTCTATACTTCGCGGGGCTTAAGAGGCGCCAGGGTTATGAATGAATGAGAAGGGGGAGGAACTTCTCACCGCGGACCCGTCGGTTCGCGTCGAAAATGCGCCCGTAAACGGCTTTGACGGAGAGGCTCCGTTCGCCGATCACGACGAGCTCAGCGGCCTGATCGCGCAGGGCCAGGAGCAGGGTTTTTTGACCTTCGAGCGGATCGCTTCGACGCTCGAAGAGGTCGAGGTCGCCAAGGAGCAGCTCGAGGGATTCCACGCCTATCTGATCGAGCACGGCGTCGACGTCATCGGCGAGGACGGCGTCACCGCGTACAAGGAGGGCAAGTCCGCGCAGCCGGATTCCCCGAAGAAGCCCGAGCTCGACCTGACGGTCGAGCCGAGCCTTGATTCGCTGCGCCTTTACCTGCGATCGATCGGCAAGGTCGAGCTGCTGACCGGCGACGAGGAGATCGCGCTGGCGAAGCGGATCGAAAAGGGCGACATGCTCGCCAAGCGCCACATGGTTGAGGCGAACCTGAGGCTGGTGGTCTCGATCGCCAAGGGCTACCTCGGCCGCGGGCTGAGCTTCCTCGACTTGATCCAGGAGGGCTCACTCGGGCTGATCAGAGCGGTGGAGAAGTTCGACTTCCGGCGCGGCTACAAGTTTTCGACCTACGCGACCTGGTGGATCCGCCAGGCGGTGACGCGGGCGATCGCCGACAAGGCGAGGACGATCCGGATCCCGGTGCACATGGTCGAGAAGCTGAACCGGGTCACCCATGTCGAGCGCCAGCTTGTGCAGCGGCTTGGGCGCGAGCCGGAGCCCGCCGAGATCGCGACGGAGCTGAAGATCTCGGTGCGCGAGGTGCGCGACATCCTGCGCGTGGCGCAGCTCCCGGTCTCACTCGACAAGCCGATCGGCGACGACGACGAGTCCGAGCTCGGTGACTTCGTCGCCGACCAGACGGTCGAGTCGCCGTTCGAGCTGGCGACCGAGAACCTGCAGCGCGAGGACATCCGCAAGGCACTCGACTCGCTGCCCGAACGCGAGCGCGAGGTGATCGAGCTGCGTTACGGCCTGCGGGGCCAGGAGCCGATGACGCTCGAGGAGGTCGGCCGCTACTTCGGCGTCACCCGCGAGCGCGTGCGCCAGATCGAGAACAACACGCTCAAGAAGCTCAAGCAGCTGCCGGAAGCGCAGCGCCTGCGCGAGCTCGGCGACTGACGCGTTCTCAGCCTTGCTCGATCGCGGCCTGCGCCGCGGCGACCCGTGCGATCGGGACCCGGTAGGGCGAGCAGCTGACGTAGTCGAGGCCGAGGCCGTCGAAGAAGGCGATGCTGGCCGGGTCGCCGCCGTGCTCGCCGCAGATGCCGCAGGTCAGCTCCGGGTTCGCCTCGCGGCCGCGGCGCACGCCGATCTCGACGAGCTCCCCGACGCCGGGGCCGTCGAGCGTCTCGAATGGGCTGCGGTCGATGATGCCGCGCTCGAGGTAGACGGGGATGAAGCTGCCCTCGACGTCGTCGCGCGAGAGTCCGATCGCGGTCTGGGTGAGGTCGTTGGTGCCGAACGAGAAGAAGTCGGCGTGTCGCGCGATCCGGCCCGCGATCAGGCAGGCTCGCGGCAGCTCGATCATCGTCCCGATCGAGTAGGGCACCTCGACGCCGGCGTCGGTTGCGGCTGAGCGAGCGACTTCCGCCACCTGGTCTCGCAACTGGGTCAGCTCGGTCTCGTAGGCGATCAGCGGCAGCATGATCTCGATGTGCGGGGTGTCGCCTGCGCGGGCGGCCTGCGCCGCGGCCGCGATCACCGCCCGCACCTGCATCTCGTAAATCTGCGGATAGAGAACGCCGAGACGAATCCCGCGCGTTCCCAGCATCGGGTTCGCCTCCTGGAGGTCGCGAACGATCTCCGCGGCCTGGCGCGCCCTCGGCAGGCGGTCGGCGCTCGGGGATTCCTCGAACTCCCGCAGCTGCGCTTCGAAGTGCTCGAGCGGCAGGAACTCGTGCAGGGGCGGGTCGAGCAGGCGCACCGTCACGGGCAGGCCGCGCATCTCGTGCAGGATCGCGACGAAGTCGGTGCGCTGCAATTCGCCGAGCGTCTGCAGCGAGCTCTCGAGTTCGCGGTGTGCGTCCTCGCGCTCGCGCCTGCGCTCGAGTGAAGTTTCCTCGCTGCCGAGCTCTGCGCGCCGCCAGCGCTCGGCTGCGACGAACATGCCGCGCACGAGCTCGGCGCGGTCGGCGCCGAAGAACATGTGCTCCGTGCGGCAGAGCCCGATGCCCTGGGCCCCGAGCTGGCGCGCCTTGGCGGCGTCCTCGGCGGTGTCGGCGTTGGCTCTGATCTCGAGGCGGCGGATCTCGTCGGCCCAGCCGAGCACGGTCTCGAACTGCTCGCTGATCTCCGGCTCGACCAACGGCACTTCGTCGAGGGTGACGACGCCGGTCGAGCCGTCGATCGAGATCGTGTCGCCCGCCTTGAGCTCGATCTCTCCGACCTGGATGCGTCCCTCGGCTTCGTCGATTCTGAGGGCGCTGGCGCCGGCGATGCAGGGTCGACCCATGCCCCTGGCCACGAGCGCGGCGTGCGATGCCTTGCCGCCCTCGGCGGTGAGGATGCCGCGGGCGGCGTGAAAGCCGGCGACGTCGTCGGCCTCGGTGAAGCGGCGCACCAGGATCACGTCCTCTCCCGCGGCGGCCCGCTTGACCGCCTCGGTGGTGTCGAGCGCGATCGCCCCGCTGGCCGCGCCGGGGGAGGCGGCGACGCCCTTCGTCAGGGGGGTGACCTCGAACTCAGGATCGAAGACCGAGTGCAGGAGTGCGTCCAGGGCTCCGGCGTCGATCGTTGCGAGCGCCTGCGCCTTCCTCAGCAGGCCCTCGGCGACGGCGTCGGTGGCGAAGCGGACGGCCGCTTGGGCCGGGCGCTTGGCGGAGCGGGTCTGCAGCAGGAAGAGGCGGCCCTCTTCGATCGTGAACTCGACGTCCTGCATGTCGCCGTAGTGAGCCTCGAGGTCGCGCAGATCGGCGAGCAGCTGGGTGTGGGCTTCGGGCAGCCGCTCGGCCAGCGCAGAGAGGTCCTCCGGGTCGCGGACGCCGGAGACGACGTCCTCGCCCTGGGCGTTGGTGAGGAAGTCGCCGGATGGCGTTGGCGCGCCGGTGCGCTCGTCACGACTGAAAGCGACGCCGGATCCGGAGCGCTCGCCGCGATTGCCGAAGACCATCTGCTGCACGTTGACGGCGGTGCCCCAGTCGTTGGGGATGCCCTCGATGCGCCGGTAGGTGCGGGCACGCTCCCCGTTCCAGGAATCAAAGACGGCGCGGATCGCCTGGGTGAGCTGGGCGGATGGATCATCGGGGAAGGGCTCGGAGACCTCGCGGGCAAAGATGGCCTTGAAGGTGGCGGTCAGCTCTCGCAGCGCGGCAGCGTCCAAGCCGGTGTCGGCGCTGACGCCCCGCTCGCGCTTGGCCGATTCGATCTCTGTCTCGAAGTGGTGGGAGGGGATGCCGCGGACGACGTTGCCGAACATCTGCACGAAGCGGCGGTGGGAGTCCCAGGCGAAGCGTTCGTTGGCGGTCGCGCTCGCCAGGGCCTCGACCGATTCGCCATTCAGGCCGAGGTTCAGCACCGTGTCGAGCATCCCGGGCATCGAGATGCGGGCGCCGGAGCGCACAGAGACGAGCAGCGGGTCGGCGCCCGCGCCCAGGCGCTTGCCGGCGCGCTGCTCGAGCGCGGCAAGGGCCTCGGCAACCTGATCGGCCAGGCCGGGCGGCTCGACTCCGCCGGCGTCCATGTAGGCGACGCAGGCGGCGGTGGTGATCGTGAAGCCGGCTGGCACGCGCTCGGCGCCGAGCACTCGGGTCATCTCGGCGATGCCGGCGCCCTTGCCGCCGAGCAGCTCGCGCTGGTCGCGTGAGCCCTCGGAGAACTCGTGGACCCACTTCATCGCGGTCGTTGTGATCTCGCCAGGATCAGCTCGGCGCGCTTGCGGCTTGCTTCGTCGACCATCTCGCCGTCGTGCAGGGCGGCTCCGGCGGCTCCGGCTCCGTCCAGGGCGGCGAGGATCGATTCCGCCTCGGCGAGTTGCTCGGGGGTGGGGGCAAAGGTCTGGTTGAGCGGCTCGATCTGCGCGGGGTGAAGGGCCCACTTGCCGTCAAAGCCGAAGTCGCGGGCGCGCGCGGCCGAGTCGGCAAGGCCTTCGGGGTTGGAGATCTGCAGGAACGGGCCGTCGATCGCCTGCAGGCCCGCCGCGCGGGCCGCGACGACGACCGCGCCGCGGGGGTAGTCCCACTGCGGGCCCTCGGCGGGGCTCGGGAATCCGAGCGAGACGCTCATGTCGGCGGGCCCGAGGATCAGGGCTTCAAGCCGCGCGGTGGCCCGGGAGATCTCGTCGACGGCCTGCAGCCCGGCCGCCGTCTCGATCAGCGCCTGCAGGCCGACGGTGCCGACGCGCTCGGAGTCGCCTTCAGCCGAATCGAGCAGCTCGGCGCAGATCGTGAGGTCGGCGGGTCGCTCGACCTTGGGGATGACGATGCTGTCGAGGCGGGGGGCCGTGGCGATCGCCCCCAGGTCGCTCTCGAACCAGGGCGTGTGGATGGCATTGACGCGCACGCTTACGGTGGCCGCGGCCCAGTCCGAGCTTGCGAGCGCATCGACGACGGCCGAGCGAGCCTCGACCTTCAGGTCGGTGGGGACCGAGTCCTCGAGGTCGATGACGATCTCGTCCGCGGTCAGCCGCGCCGCCTTCTCGAGCTTTCGGGCCGGTCGGGCGGGCACGGCCAGGCAGGAGCGGCGGGATCTCATGGCGAGCGAGCATAAGCGACGGGGGCTGTTAGTTGCAATCCGCACCATTTGCCCTAGTCTTCGCTGATGGAGACTGTCTCGCGCACTCGCGTCAGCGGACCGTACTTCGAGGAACTGGAACGCGGCGCCGTCTACGAGGCGCCGGCGATGACGATCACCTCGGGGCACGCGGCGGTGCACCAGGCGATCACCGGCGACCGGCTGGCGCTCGCGCTCGACGCACAGCTGAGCGCGCTGGTCACGGGGGCGCAGGGCACGCTCGTGCACCCGAACCTGGTCTGCGACGTTGCGATCGGGCAGTCGACGGAGCCGACGCAGCGGGTCCTCGGCAACCTCTTCTACCGCGGGATGGTGCTGGCGCGACCGGTGTTCTGCGGCGACACGCTGCGGACGCGGACCGAGGTGGTGGCCCTCAAACAGAACCGTGCGAAGGAGGGCGCGGCGGCGAGCGGCTTGGCGGTGCTGCGCATCCGAACCGAGAACCAGCGCTCCGAGGAGGTGCTCGATTTCTACCGATGTCCGATGATCCCGCTCAAGGACGCGACGCTTGAGACCGGTCATTGCGACGGCTTCGACGAGATCGCAGGCGACCTCGATCCCAAGCGCGTGCTGGCGGCGGTGCCGGCGGGCTGGCGCTACGAGCTTTTGCGCGATCGCCTTGGGGGCGGCGGTGAACCGCAGGCGTCGGGGACCGTCATCGAGATCGAGGGGCGCGACACGGTCACGGCCGCTCCCGAGCTGGCGAGGATGACGCTGAACTTGGCGATGACGCATCGCGACGCGGCGGCCGGGGCGCGCGGGCGGCGACTGGTCTACGGCGGGCAGACGATCGCGATCGCGGCGGCTCAGGCGACGACGGCGCTGCCGAACCTGGCGACAATCGTTGCCTGGCATGGCTGCCGGCACTCGGCGCCCGTCTTCGAGGGCGACGTGCTGAGCACGGAGTTGACGGTGGTTGCGACGGCGGGGATCGGTGAGGTTGACGCGATCCTGGCCGAGTTGCGTGCCGTCGTCCGCGCGGACCGCGGTGACGGGCAGCCGGCCGAGCAGGTGCTCGACTGGGAGTTCGTGGGGGTGCTCGTCTAGTGGCCGGGATTCTTGACGGGCTGCGGGTGATCGAGGGATCGGCCTACGTGGCCGCTCCGCTGGGCGGGATGACGCTGGCTCAGCTTGGCGCCGACGTGATTCGCTTCGACCCGATCGGCGGCGGGCTCGACCGGCGGCGCTGGCCGGTCACCGAGGAGGGGGAGAGCATGTTCTGGGCGGGGCTCAACAAGGGCAAGCGCTCGATCCAGGTCGACCTGCGCTCCGAGGAGGGGAAGGAGCTGCTCGGCGCGCTGATCGGCGGCGGCGGGCCTGACGCGGGGATCTTGCTGACGAACTTCCCGGTTCGCGGCTGGCTTGACTACGAGACGCTGCGGGCCAAGCGCGACGACCTGATCATGGTCTCGATCACGGGCAACCACGACGGCTCCTCGGCTGTCGACTACACGATCAACCCGGCGACCGGGTTTCCCTGGGCGACGGGGCCGCGCAACCTCTCGGTTCCGTTCAACCACCTGCTGCCGGCCTGGGACGCGATCACGGGCACGCTGGCGGCGACGGGGGTGCTGGCGGCCGAGCGGCACCGGCGCACGAGCGGCGAGGGCCAGCTGGTCACGGTGGCGCTGTCGGACGTCGCCTTCGCGATGGTCGGCAACCTCGGCAAGATCGCCGAGGCGCAGGTGCTGCGCCGCGAGCGACAGAAGGAGGGCAACTACCTCTACGGTGCCTTCGGTCGCGACTTCCAGACCAAGGACGGCCGGCGGGTGATGGTCGTCGCGCTGACCCCGCACCAGTGGAGGGGTCTGGTCGACGCGACGGGTCTGCACGACGCCTTCGAGCTCGTCGAGTCGACGATGGGGGTCGACCTCGACAAGGAGGGCGATCGCTTCGCGGCGCGCGAGGTGCTCGGGGCGATCCTGAAGCCCTGGACGATCGCTCGCACCCTCGATGAGATTCGCGAGGTCTTCGACGCCCATCAGGTCTGTTGGGGCCCGTACCAGACGTTCATGGAGCTGGTCGACTCCGACCCGCGCTGCTCGACGGAGAACCCGATGTTCGAGGAGCTCGAGCAGCCGGGCATCGGCACCTACCTGATGGCGGGCTCGCCGCTTCAGTTCGGCATCAACGGCCGCCTGCCCCCGAAGCGCGCCCCGATCCTCGGCGAGCACACCGACGAGATCCTCAGCGAGCTGCTGTCCCTGAGCGAGACCGAGATCGGCCGGCTGCACGACGAGGGCGTAGTGGCCGGACCCGAGGGGTGAGAGCTCAGGGATCGTCGCCGAAGAGGTTGCCATTCGGCTCAACCCGCTCGAGCACAATCCGACCTTCGCCGTCGGCACGCCATCTGACTCGCTCGCCTATTTGAATTCCTGATTGATCAAACGGCTGCTTCGGGATCGTGGTCTGGCGCTTTTGACGGACCACAGATTGGCCAGCCCTGCCGAGCTTGCGCTCGAAAGACGTGATGTCCTCGACCGAGTTCGGTGAGGAGGCGATGGGGGAGAGAGGATTCGAACCTCTGAAGGCATAGGCCGATGCGTTTACAGCGCATATCCGTTGACCGCTTGGATACTCCCCCGTAGGGATCGGTGATTCTAGGGACGGCTTCTGCTCACCGTAGACAAGCTGGTCGATCGGGTCGCTCGCCCCTATCTCGAACTCGGCGTACTTCACCCCGCCGAGGCGGACGGTGTGCGTTGATTCGATCACGCTTGCTGGAATGAACCAACGGCGGCCGTTGCCAACCAGAACGAAGAGAAAGTCGAATCGCGAGGGATCGAACGTCTTCGCAACTCGGTTCCAACTCTGGTTTCCCCCGTTCGTTGACAGAGAAGCCTCCCACCGCTCATGTCCCAGGGGCGTGGGTTCCATGAAGGTCGTCGTCTTGACCTGGACACGGAGAAGACGACCTTCGTAGTCAGCGATCAAATCCGCGTCGGGGCTATGGCCGAGGGGAATCCAAACGCCAACGCCCCGCCTTGTCAGCCACTCGATCGCTGACGCCTCGCCCAGGTCCCCCTGCTGCCTCCTATTGATCAGCCTCTGCTCTTCGCGCTTGTGGGGCGAGGGTCGGTCCATGGGCACGACCCTACGGAAAAAAGTGTCACGTGTGGCGCGCAGAATGTGCCAAAAGTGTGCCTTTTGCAGGGCTTTCGACAGCGCGTACAGCGGCGGCGGGGGGATTGTGGACAGCTGTCCATAGTGGACGCGTCGCCCAGAGGCGAATATCCGCCCATGACTCAGACAACCGATCGACACAACGGAACCGAAATTGCGTCGCGCAGGCTGATCGCGATGGAGCGCAACTACCACTGCCAGTCCTGCGGCAAGGACCACCGCAGCTGGGCACGGATGCGCGCCTGTACGAGCTGCGGCGAGACGCTGACCCACGCGGTCATCCACAGGGCGGCCCTCGTCTGAGCTGACGGCCGGCTTGAACGACTTGCCCCGGGGTTACCTCTCTCCCCACCTGGCGCTTCGCCCCTGACTCCTCCGACCAGGACGCAGCGCCACCGGGGTGCCCCAAACAAACAGAGGAGCGAGAGCCGCCGGCAATTCCCCACCACCGCCGGCGGCTCTTTGCCGCCCCGGCTCAGCGAGCCTGAATGTGCTCGACGATCGCCTCCCCACCGCCGACCAAGGCAATCCCGATCGCAAGCGTTCCGCCAAGCCCGTCGAGCGAGACCGAGTACGTCCTGCGCTCCCGCGTGAGCGCAACCTCAGCACTCAGTTCCCTGCCGTCGCTTAACCGCAGAGCCGTCTCCGGCCCCTCTGCATGCGCGCAGAAAACGAGCTCCCGTGCTCCCTCGGGAAGCGCGTACTCGAGCATCGAACGCTCGTCGTACAAGTGCGCGAGCCCGGCCTGCAGACGCACGCGGTACCCCCAGGTCAACTCGAGCAGGGTCGGCGTCGCAAGCGCAGCGGCCCCGTTACCCGCCCGCTTGCGCAGAATCACGTCGATCCAGTAGCGGGTGAATCCCGCGGGAACGTCGAGCCCCTCGCGCCGCACGAACTCCAGCAGCGCCACCTCGTCCGCCGCGACCGGGTTCAGCTGGACGATCTCCGCGTCGTAGGAGTCGGCGACGATCTTGTCGGAAAGCGTTCCAATCGCCACCTCGAACTCGTGGTGGGAGACGCCACGGCCCTGGCGCCGCAGCTCCATCAAGCCCTCAGCGTGGCCTCGCGCCAGCGCACTTTGAACGACCTCGCGGTAGTCACTGCGCGGTGAGTGACCGGCGTAGCGGAGCGCCAGCTCGTCCGGAAGCATGTTGAAAAACGGCAGTCGTGAGCTGTGCCAGTCCCAGGGCAAAAGCCGGTTTGGGCTCTCCACAACGACCAGAATCCCGCCGGGGCGAAGCAGCTCCCACGCCTTCTCGAGAGCCTCCAGGCGCTCGGACAGCGTCATATGCTCGAGCACGGCGATCATCAGGCAGACGTCGACCTCCCCCTCCTCCTCGGCAACCGTCTCGAGCAGTTCCCGAGCGTCGGCGTGGGCAAGCCGGACGTTCGAGATTCCAAGCGCCTGCATGCGCAGCTGCGCCGCGCGCACGTGCGGCCCGTTGAGGTCCCCAGCCCACACGCGCCTGACCGCGGGGGCGAACGCCGTCGTCTTAGACCCGGCACCGCAACCAATCTCGACTACCGTCGCCTCCGAGAGCTCGACCTGCCGGGCGACCCACGGCACAAGCAGCGCCCGGCACAGCGCGGGCTTGTCGATCAGCTCGACCCCCAGGTCGGCGATTCCCTCAGCCGAATCGGCCCACTGACCGTCGAGGCCGGGGTAGCCGCTCACGTAGTGCTCGACGAACTGCCCGCGCAGGCCCGCAAGATCCGGCTCCTGCGCCGAGGGCAGCGGCGACTCGACGATCGAAACGACCGAGTCAGCGCGACCGCCCGCAAAGCGGCGCGCCAAAACACGGCGACGGTGCTTGGAGTGGACGCGGGCGATCACGACCGCAACACCCGCCTCAAGCCGGCTTTTTCAGCACTACGTCGAGCCAGTAGCGGCTGAATGCGATCGGCACCCCGAGCTCCTCGCGCTCGAACAGCTCCCTGAGCGCAATCTCGTCGGGGTAGATCGGATTCATCTCGAGGATCTCGGGATCGAACGAGTCGGCGACCACCAGCCCCTCGAGCGGCCCGAGCACGGTCTCGAACTCGTGGTAGGAGACTCCGCGACCTTGGCGAGCCAAAGCCTCCAGCCCGCCCCGCTCGCCGTCTTCCTCCAGCCCGGCCCGGATCGCAGCGACGAAGTCGGGACGCGGCGAGCGCTCGAAATAGCGCAGCGCAAGCTCGTCCGGAAGCTGGTTGAAGAAGGGAAGCCGGGAACTGTGCCAGTCCCAGGGCAGCAGCCGATTCGGGGTCTCAACGACCACCAGCGCCCCACCGGGGCGCAGCAGCCCCCAAGCTTCGCCGAGCGCATCGAGGCGTTCCTGCAGCGTCATGTGCTCGAGCACCGCAAACATCAGGCAGATGTCAACCCCGCCGGGGTGCTCGCGCCCGACTTGGCCGAGAAACGTCGCGGCGTCGACGCGGGAGAAGGAAACGTTCTCGAGGCCGACGGCGTCGATCCGTGCCGCCGCTCCTTCGACGTGAAGCGGGCTGAAATCGCAGGCTTCGACCCGTCCTACCCGCTGGGCGAATGCCGCGGTCTTCGCTCCGGTGCCGCAGCCGATCTCGATCATCAGGGCGTCGTCGAGATCCGCGACCCGCCCGACCCAGGGCACGACATGGCGTCGGCAGAGCTCGTACTTTTCGACGATCTCACGAGTGACCTCGTCGCGTCCCTCCTGCGAGGCGAGCCAGTCAGCCGGCGCGTCGCGCAGATAGCTGCGCTCGAATCCCGTCCTGATCTCGTCGATCACAGCCTCGTCGAGGAGGGAGGCGGCAGGCGGCACAGTCGAGCGCGGCCGCTTCGGGATGCCCGGATTCCTTTGCGGCCTACGCAGTCGTTGCAGCACCGCGCAGATGCTACGAAGTGCCAGGGGTGTACTAATTTGGAGGCGATGCCCTCCCTCGACGGACGCGTGATCGCAATCGCCGGCGCGGCCGGCGGCCTTGGCCCCGTCGTCGCCTCCCGCCTCGCCGCTGACGGCGCGACCCTCGCCCTGACCGACGTCCACCCCGAGCGCCTCGAGGCTCTGCAGGCCGGCCTAGGCCTGCCCGACGAGCGCCTCGACGCCCGCGTCTCCGACCTACTCTCCTCCGACGGCGCCGCTGCCTGGGCCGCCGCACTCGCCGAGCGCTTCGGCCGCACCGACGCCCTCCTGCACCTCGTCGGCGGGTGGCGCGGCGGCGACCCGATCGACACCACCCCGCTGGCCGACTACGAACTGCTGCACGACCTGCTCGTCCACACCGTCCAGCACACGACCCGCGCCTTCCACTCAGCCCTCGCCGCCAGCCCCCACGGCCGCTTCGTGCTCGTCTCCTCCTCCCAGGCCCAAACCCCGAGCGCCACCAACGCCTCCTACTCCGCGACCAAGGCCGCCGCCGAAGCCTGGACCCTCGCCCTCGCCGACTCCTTCGCCGAGACTTCCGCGACCGCCAACATCCTCGTCGTCAACGCCATCCTCACCCCGCGCATGCTCGATGAGGACCCGGGCGCCGACAACCCCGACCTCACCCCGGCCGAGCACATCGCCGACGCCCTCGCCTTCATCTGCTCGGACTCCGCCGCCCGCATGAACGGCCAGCGCCTCTCACTTCACCCGTGAGCCCCGCCCCCGCCGATCCGAACCCCCGCGGCTTCGCCAGCGACAACCACTCCGGCGTTCACCCGCTCGTGATGGACGCGATCGTCGCCGCCAACCACGGCCACACGACCGCCTACGGCGCCGACCCCTGGACGGCGGCCGCCCACGCCCGCCTGCGCGAGCACTTCGGCGAGGGCGCAGATCCATACCTCGTCTACACGGGCACCGGCGCCAACGTGCTGGCACTGCGCCAATTCGCCCGCCCCGGCGACGCCGTCATCTGCGCCTCCAGCGCCCACATCAACGTCGACGAGGCCGGCGCCGCAGAGGCGATCGCCGGCGTCAAACTGCTGCCGGTCAACACCAAAGACGGCAAGCTCACCCCCGAGCTGGCGGAGACCCCGATGCAGCGGCTGCGGCTCGGCGACCCGCATTCACCCCAGCCGCGGGCGATCTCGATCTCACAGGCGACGGAGCTCGGCACCGTCTACACCCCTGAAGAGGTCCGCGCCCTCGCCGACTTCGCGCACGCCAAGGAGATGCTCCTCCACATCGACGGAGCCCGCCTCGCCAACGCCGCCGCCCATCTGGACGCCTCGCTGGCTGCGATCACCACCGAGGCCGGTGCCGACTTCGTCTGCTTCGGCGGCACCAAGAATGGCCTGCTCGGCGGTGAGGCCGTCGTCTTCGCTCACCCCGGCCTCGGCAAGGGCTTCGCGTCCACCCGCATGCAGGGAACCCAGCTCGCCTCGAAGATGCGCTTCCTCGGAGCACAATTCGACGCCCTGCTTTCCGGCGACCTCTGGCGCCAGACCGCCGCCCACGCCAACGCGATGGCGACGAAGCTGGCAGCCCGCCTGGCCGAGATCGACGGTGTCATTTTGCCGTTCGCCGTCGAGTCGAACGCCGTCTTCGTGGTTCTGCCCGGCGAAGCGGTGGAACCGCTGAAGAGCGCCCTCCCCGGCGACCTCCCCTTCCACTCCTGGGGAGCCGAGGAAAGCGGCCTGATCCGCCTGATGTGCTCGTGGGACACGACCGCGGAGGACGTCGACGCGCTCGTCAGCGCTGCCGCCGAGGCGATCGCTTCCTGAAAGCGCTCAGCGCGGTGTTGGTTCCGCCCGATGGGCGGAAACCTCCGCTCCCTCGCGTGCCTCTCGGCCTGGCGGCCCGGCGCTAAAGTTGGCTCCGAGCGCCCGGGTAGCTCAGTTGGTAGAGCACCTCCATGGTAAGGAGGGGGTCACGAGTTCGAGTCTCGTCCCGGGCTTCAGCGCGACCGAGCGCGGATGTGACAGGGGCGCCCCGCTGTCGCTACCGATTGGGAGGAGTCGCGTCCACCCCGCCCGAGGCTTGCCTATCCCTGGCAGAGCGTCTCGTCGAAGACCGGCACCGTGATCGCGCCGAGCAGCGGATCGAGGATCGCGCCGATGACCGGCAGACCGGTCAGGGCGCCGCGCAGCGAACTCGTCGCTGCTGTCAACCCGTCGAGCTGCTCGCAGACCGCGTCGAGGCGCAGATCCAGGGTCGAGAGGTCGCTCAGATCGGCGAGCCCGAGGGTTTCGAGCAGTGACGCGATCTGGCCGGTCAGTTCGTCGTTGCGGGCCTCGAGCGCCGCGACACGCGACTGCAGTGACGCGAAGGCGCCGGCGGCGCCGCCCAGCGAGCGCTCGATGTCGTTGACCTTGCGCATCGAAGCATCGAGCCCGCGCACGTCCTTGGGTCGCAGCCCGGCATCACGCACATCGCCCGTTTTGATCGCGTTCTTGCGGATCTCGCTGGCGCCGACCGCGCCGGCACGAATGTGCTTGGCCTGGATCGCGTTCGCGCGTATGTCGCCGGAGTTGACCTTGGCGGCCGCATAGGCGCTGCCGCTGAGCGCAACGAACAGGGCCATGTAGCCGATCACGTTGCTTCGAAGATGTCTGCCTGCAGATGAGCTGAAGCTCTTGCTCATGAGTTCCTTTCGGTCCCCCCGAATTTCTGTTGCCAGCGTGTAGTGACCATCGGCGGAGGCCCGAGATCCCTTTAACGGCCTGGCCTTGGCCACCCGTGCGCACGCACTAGTGTTCGCGCCATGGACTTCTCCCTGACCAACGAGCAGCAGGATTTCGCCGCGGCCATCCGCGACTTCTGCAAGCGCGAATGCGGCACGCCCGAGCAGCGCGAGCGCCTCACCGACGGCCACACCGAGGCCCATTCGGCCGAGGTCTACAAGAAGATGGCCGAGCTCGGCTGGCTCGGCGTCAGCCTGCCGGAGGCCTACGGAGGCTCCGGCGGAGGCATGGTCGACGCCTGCGTCTTCATGGAGGAAGCCGGCCGCGGCCTCGCGCCGATGGGCGGCTACAACACCACCCTGATCGTGGCCAAGGCGGTCCAGCGCTTCGGCAGCGAGGAGATCAAGCAGAAGATCCTCGGCGGCATCGCCTCCGGATCGGTCGAGGCGATCGCGATGACCGAGCCCGAATCCGGCTCCGACGTCGGCTCGCTGACGAGCACTGCCGAGCGCGTCAACGGCGGCTTCGTGATCAACGGAACCAAGGTCTTCTGCTCGAACGCCCACATCTCCGACCACGTGCTCGTCGTCGCCCGCACGACCAAGACCGACAGCAAGCACGAGGGCCTGACGATGATCTTCGTGCCGACCGACAACCCGGCGATGGAGATCCAGGGCATCGACACGATGGGCGGTCGCGAGACCAACTATCTCTACCTGAACGACTGCGAAGCGCCGGCCGAGATGGTGCTCGGCGAGGTCGACCAGGGCTGGACCCAGCTGATGGCCGGGCTCAACGTCGAGCGCCTGATTTTGGCGGCGACGATCCTCGGGGCCGGTTGGCGGGCCTTTGACGACGCGCTCGCCTACGCCAAGGAGCGCAAGCAGTTCGGCAAGCCGATCGGCTCATTCCAGGCGCTCCAGCACCGCTTCGCCGACATCGCCACCGACCTCGAAGCGGCCCGCCTGATGACCTACTGGGTAGCCACGAAGACCGACGAGGCCCCAGACAAGATGCTGCCGCGCGAGGCCTCGATGGTGAAGCTGTTCGTGACCGAGGCCGCTCAGCGCGCGGCCCTCGGCGGGATGCAGATGATGGGCGGCTACGGCTACTCCTCCGAGTACGACATGGAGCGCCTGGTCCGCAAGACGCTGGTCTCGACGATCTACGGCGGCACCTCGGAGATCCAGCGCAACATCATCGCCAAGACGCTCGGGCTGTAGGGCGCCGCGCGGGCGGCTAGACCCCGCGACCGCGCAGCACCGCCGGGACGGTCTGAGCGAGCAGCTTCAGGTCGCCGCGCAGCGAAACCGCCTGGACGTACGCGTAGTCCAAAGCCATCATCTCCTCGACCGGCACCCGCCAGGAGCCGCGCACCTGCCACGGACCCGTCAGCCCCGGCGGCACCTGGAGCCTGGCGCGATACGCGCCCTCGACGAGCGCGTCCTCGTCGGCCGGCAACGGCCTCGGTCCGACCAGGCTCATCTCGCCGCGCAGCACGTTGACGAGCTGGGGCAGCTCGTCCAGGTAGCGTCGCCGGATCCAGAACCCGACCCGCGTGACGCGGGGATCAGCGACGAGCTTGAAGGTGCCGTTCGTCCGGTGAAGCTGGATCAGCTCGGGTCGCTGGGCGTCGGCGCCGTTCTGCATGCTGCGGAACTTGAAGACGCGGAAAGGCTTGCCGAAGCGACCGATTCGCGCCTGCCGGAAGAGGATCGGGCCCCTGGACTCGAGTCGCACCGCGATCGCGACCACGAGCAAGAGCGGCGCCAGCACGATCAGCGCGACGCTGGCAGCGGCCAGGTCGAAGGCCCGTTTGGCTCGCAGGGTCGAGCGCCGCAGCTGCGGCCGGGGCAGGTCCAGCCGCCGCATGGGCGCCTCTAGTGGCTCATCCGTGAGACCTGGCCCAACACAGACGGAGGATTGAGCGTGGCTTCCTTGCACGCCCGCATCTTCGCAGCCTTCCCGGCTGCCCGATTCACCTGTCGAACAAATGGCTACATTGGCCGCGCATGGGACGGTTGAAGGCAGCCGCGAAGCGCTCGAAGTGGCTGGTGATCGCGGCCACCGTGGCGAAGGATTTGCGCGCCAGGATGGCGGCGCGACGCGGCGTTCCCGAGAGCACGAGCGGCTCCACCCACGAAACCTTCGCAACCGGCGAGAGCCTTGACTACATCGATCGCGTCTTCGCCGACTACTGCGAGTACGGTCGCCTCGACGCCGGGGCGCTCAGCGGCGCCCGCATCCTGGAGCTCGGCCCCGGCGACAACTTTGGCGTCGCACTCCGCTTCCTGGCGGCTGGAGCCTCGCTAATCACCTGCGTCGACAAGTTTGCCTCGCGCCGCGACGAGTCACACCAGCGACGCATCTACGAGGCGCTTTTCGAGCGACTGGACCCAGCCCAGCGCCAGGGTCTCGGCGGGGTGCTGGCGCCGGACGGGGTGCGGATTGCCGGCGACCGCCTGCAGATCGTCGAGGGCGTCGCCGGAGAGGAGCTCGCCGACGCCTTCGAGACCGGGAGCTTCGACCTGATCGTCTCGCGCGCCGTGCTCGAGCACCTCTACGACACCGATGCGGCCCTCGACGCGATGGACGCCGTGCTGGCACCGGGCGGGGTGATGCTGCACAAGGTCGACTTCCGCGACCACGGCATGTTCACCGACGGCGGGATGCATCCGCTGACCTTCCTGACCGTCCCCGACGGCCTCTATGCGTTGATGAGCCGCAGCTCGGGACGCCCCAATCGCCGCCTCGGCGATTGGTATCGCGCCAAGCTCGCCGAACTCGGCTACGAGTCGCAACTTCTCGTCACACACTTCGTGGGAGAGCCGAGCGAGGTGCTCCCGCACCGCGACCAAGCCGACCCCGCCACGGAGGTTCACGGTGGGGCGCTCGAGCTCGTGCGCTCGATCCGTTCGCGGCTGGCGCCACGCTTCGAGCCGCTGTCGGACCCAGACCTGGCAACAGACGGCATCTTCATCGTCGCCCGCAAGCCCGGGGGTCCGGCGGGCAACGGCGCCATTCCGGGGTCGACAGAGATCGCGGGATAGAACAGGCTTCGCGCATGCGCTCTCGACTGCTGAGTACCGAGCACTCCGACACGCGCGCCGACGTGCTCGTGATCACGAACATGTGGCCCAACGAGGATCGGCCCGACTACGGCATCTTCGTCAAGCGCCAGGTTGACTCGCTGATCGAGGCCGGCCTGCGCTGCGACGTGCTCTTCATTCGCGGCTACCGCTCGCCGCTCGCCTACGCGCTCGCCGCGGCCAGGCTCGCCTGGCTGAACCTGCGTCGCCGCTACGCGCTCGTCCACGGGCACGGCGGTGAGACGGCGCTGGCCGCCCGCTTCTACCTGCGCGCCCCGGTGCTCGTCTCCTACTGCGGTGACGACCTGCTCGGTACGCCGCGGGCCGACGGCACTATCACCACCGCCTCGCGGTTGCGGCGATCGGTGTTGCGGGCGCAGTCGCGCCTGCTCAGTCGCACGCTTACGAAGTCGAGCGAGATGGGCGCGGTGCTGCCCACGCGTGTGCGAGCGCGCAACGCGGTCGTTCCCAACGGCGTCGATCGCGAGCTCTTCACCCCTACCGACCGAGCCGCCGCGCGCACCGCGCTCGGCTGGGACCCCGACGAGCGCGTCGTGCTGTTCGCCGCCGACCCGGCCGTCGAGCGAAAGCGCCACTGGCTGGCTGCCGCCGCGACCGAGATCGCCGCCGAGCGGCTCGGTGGCGCCCGCCTCCACGTCGCCACCGGCGTCTCACCGCAACAGATGCCGACGCTGATGAGCGCCGCCGACTGCCTGCTTCTCAGCTCCGCGATCGAGGGCTCGCCCAACGTCGTCAAGGAGGCGCTGATGTGCGACCTGCCCGTGATCGCGACAGAGGTCGGCGACGTCCGTGAGCTGCTTGAGCCTGTCGAGCCGTCCTGGGTCTGCGAGGCGACCCCAGAGGCCCTCGGCGAGGCCCTCGTCGACTGCCTCAGCGATCCGATCCGGCGCAGCGACGGTCGCGAGCGCTCTCAGCGGCTCGGCTCGAGGGAAATCGCCGCCCGCGTGCTCGCGCTCTACGACGAGCTTTCGCCCGGAGCGCTCGCCCCGTTGCCGGCGGGAGACTGAGCTCCGAGATGTGCGGGATCGCGGGCATCCACACGCCCGGTAGAGCGGTCGACTCGGCGACTCTGGCGGCGATGGTCGCGGAGATGCGCCACCGTGGCCCCGACGGCGAGGGCGTTTGGATCGGGGAGGGCGTGGGGCTCGGGATGCGCCGTCTCGCGATCGTCGACGTCGAGGGCGGCGACCAGCCGCTGACGAACGAGAGCGGTTCGATCCACGTCGTCTTCAACGGCGAGATCTATAACCACGAGGAGCTGCGCGGCTGGCTGCGCGAGCGCGGGCACCGGCTGGCCAGCGGCAGCGACGGCGAGGTGATCGCCCACCTCTGGGAGGAGCTCGGCCCCGGGCTCTGCGATCGTCTCGACGGCATCTTCGCGATCGCGCTCTGGGACGCCGACCGCCGCGCCCTGCTGCTGGTTCGCGACCAGCTCGGCGTCAAGCCGCTCTACGTCCACCGCAGCGGACGACGCGATCCGCTTCGCCTCGGAACTGAAGGCCCTGACCGCCGATCCCGCAGTCCCTCGCAGCCTCGACCTGCTCGCGCTCGACCAGCAGTTCAGCTTCCGCTTTACGCCGGCACCGAGCACGCTGCTGGAAGGCGTCGAGAAGCTCGAACCCGCCACCTACCTGCTCTGCGAACACGGACGGGAGACTCGGCGCCGCTACTGGGACCCAGCGGCGCACCGAGCGCAGCGACCTCACGCTTGACGACGCCGCCGACCGGCTGCGCGAGCTGCTGCGGGCGGCCGTGCAGCGCCAGATGATGAGCGACCGCCCGATCGGGGCGATGCTGAGCGGCGGCATCGATTCGGCGGCGGTCGTCGCCTTCATGGCCGAGGCTTCAAGCCAGGTACGAACCTTCACCGTCGGCTTCGAGGGTGGCGGAGACGCCGACGAGACCGGACTGGCGCGCCAGACCGCGGCGCTCTTCGGGACCGACCACCACGACATCGTCCTGCCGCCGGGCGACTTCCGTGAAGAACTGCCGCTGACGATCGCGATGCTCGAGGAGCCGGTCGGCACCTCCTCGGCGCTCGGCTTCCGCCAGGTGTCGAAGCTTGCCCGCGAGCATGTCCCGGTGCTGCTCTCCGGCCAGGGCGCCGACGAGCTGCTGGCCGGCTACTGGCGCTACGTCGGCGAGTGGATCGCCCAGCGGGCGCTCGCGACCGTCGGCCGCCTCGGCTTGCGCAAGCCGCTCGCCGCCCTTGGGGCGAGAACCAGTTCCGCGCGACTGGAGCGTGGCCTGCGGGCGCTTCGCTACCCCGACACGCTCGAGCGCTTCATGCAGATCTACGCCGTCTTCGATCAGCCGGGAAAGCAGGGGCTCTACGGACCAGAGCTTCGAAGCGCGGTGTCAGCCGACCCGGGAGCCCCGGAGCGGGCCGTCGAGCGCTACCGCAGCCGCGTCGCCGGGCGCGACTCGCTGACTCAGATGATGTACGTCGACACCCGCCTCTGGCTGCCAGACGACCTGCTGCTGGTCGGGGACAAGATGTCGATGGCCGAGTCCGTCGAGATGCGCGTTCCCTTCCTCGACCGCACCCTCGTCGAGTTCATCGAGTCGCTGCCGAGCGACTACAAGCTGCGCCGTGGAGTGCGCAAGCTGGTCGAGAAGAAGGCGCTCGAGCCGCTGCTGCCCCGCGAGATCGTCCACCGCAAGGAACGCGGCTTCGCGACCCCGGTCGACCGCTGGCTGCGCGGCCCGGAGCTGGGCGGCTTCGCCGAGGAGGTGATGCTCGACCCGGGCGCCTCGATCACGCCGCTGTTCGAGCGATCCGCGATCGAGGGCCTGCTGGCGCGCCACCGCTCCGGGGAGGCCGACCACACCCGCCAGCTCTTCTGCCTGCTCTCGCTGGAGCTCTGGGGTCGGCGCTTCCTTTAAGTCCCGCCGGTGTTGTAGATGTGAATGCTCTGTCAACCGCGGGCGAAACGATGAGTTTGACGGCTGATATACGGCGACAGGAAACCAGGCGCCCCGGCTGGGTGCTGATGGCCGTGGCGGCTGGTTCCGTGATCTACGGCGGCATTCCCGCCGCACACGCAGAAGAGTCATCCGAGGTGGCCCCGGCGGAAGTTCGCGTGACCTGGCTGCCCGATCAAGCCCAGAGGGATCGCGCGGAGCTCGCCGCCGATGTGGGTGTTGCGGATGAGCTTCCAGACAAGCTCGTGATCCCACCGGGACGGTACGCCGTCGCCGGACAGATCTACAACCTGCGCCGGGAGGGCGCCTACCGCATCAGGATCGGCGATCAGCGGCTCAATCGGATTGCCTTCGCGAAGCGTCCGAGCGCGCTGCTCTCGGGGTTGGCCTGGTATCAGCGGCATAGTGTCTTTGAAGACGACCGCTACTACGCCCAGGACGGCTGGGTGGAGCGCTACGAGGAGATCGCGAACAGGCAAAAGTTGCAGATCAGCTGCGGCGTCGTCTCAGCACTCGCCGTGGAGCTGCTGCGTCGCCGTGGATTTGAGGCCAGGCGCGTGTCGCTGCTGACTGACTCCGAACTCGTTCACGACGACAGCTACGGCCACACTCTGATGGAGGTCCGCATCGGACGGAGCTGGAAGCTCTTCGACGTCGACTACGACATGAAGCCGTTGGTCGACGGACGCGCGACCACGATCACCCGCTGGGCCCGCCTCGGCGCTGGATCTCGCGCGGGATTTGACTGGCTTGCGTCGGATCGGGGCACGTTTGGAGGGTTCACGGAGTTGCCGCAACCGTACCTCGACGTCCTGGGGACGCCGCTGATCGAGGACGGCGGCTACTTCTACTACTTCCGCCAGAACCATCCGGCCGATGAGATCGACGGCTTCACCAACGGCTGGTACCGGCACCTCCCGCGCGCGGACTTCATGGCTCGCTTCTACGGCGCCTAGAGCTTCGCTGTGAAGGACTGCTAGGCCGAGATCGTCTGCGGTGCGGGGCGCTCGGCGTCGACGTAGGTGCGCAGCCAGAGTTCGAGCTGCAGCAGCGCCCAGATCTTGTTGGAGGTGTCCTCCGTCGCCTGAGAGGTGGCGATCGATGATCGCCGCGGATCGCCTGCTCCCGGAAGTAGCCGCGATCGAGCGAGCGTGGGTCGAGCAGGATCTCCGCCGGGCAGGTCGCGCAGGGCGCCGCGAAACCAGTCGCCGATCGGGACGCCGAAGCCCATCTTCTGGCGGTCGAGGATGTGGTCCGGGCAGCCAGGGCCGCAGCGCGTCCTTGAAGACCTTCTTCGTCGTCGTGCCGCTGCAGCTTGGCCGAGCGCCGGCAGCCGCGCCGCCATCTCCATGAACCTGTGGTCGAGCAGCGGCGAGCGCACCTCCAGCGAGTGGGCCATCGTCGCGATATCCATCTTCACCAGCAGATCGCCCGGCAGGTAGCTGTTGACGTCGACGTCGAGCAGCTTGCTCGACCAGCGAGCCGGCGTCGGAGTCGAGGAACGGATCGCGGATCACGCTCGGCGCGGTGCGCTGCGGGCCGAGCGCTTCCCGGAACTCGGGCGTGTAGAGGTCGGCGCGGTCGAGCTCGGTGAAGTAGGCGATCCACATCCCGTAGCGGTCGTACGGCGTCAGCGAGAGCGCGTGCGCGAGCCGTCGCAGCCGCGTGCGCAGGCTTCGGGGCTGCGGCCCAGGGCCGATCCGGTCGATCGCGCGAGCGGCCGTAAGCGCGACGGGCTTGGGCACCCAGTCGAGCCGGTCGGCGAGTGTGTTGGCGACGAAGCGCGGATAGCCGGCGAAATCCTCGTCGCCGCCGTCGCCGTTGAGCGCGACCGTCACGTGCTTGCGCGTCAGCTCGGACGAGGTAGAAGCTCGGAATCGCCGACTGGTCAGCGAACGGCTCACCGTAGTGCCAGATCAGGCGCGGCAGGATCTCCATCGCCTGCGGCTCGACCCGGAACTCGTGATGCTCGGTGCTCGAAGAGCTCGGCGACCTCACGCGCGTAGCGTGTCTCGTCGAACGCCTCGACGTCGAAGCCGATCGAGAACGTCTTGACCAGCGGTCGTGCTCAGCTTTGCCATCGCCGCGACGACGGCGCTCGAGTCGACTCCGCCGGAGAGGAAGGCGCCGAGCGGCACGTCGCTTCGCAGCCGCAGGCGCGTCGCCTCGAGCAGCTCCTCGCGGATCCGCTCGTGCATCTCCTCGGCCGAGGAATATGCCGTCGTCCGGGCTGTAGGAGAGCTTCCAGTAGCGCCTGGTCTGCAGGCGGCCTTGTCCTCCCAGACCGCGAGATGTGCGCCGGCGGCAGCTTGCGCAGGGCCTCGAAGGCGCTCAGGGGATGCGGCACGTACTGGTAGTGCAGGAAGCAGTCGATCGCGTCGAGGTTCGACCTCGCGCGCAGATCGCCGGATCCTGCAGGATCGACTTCGCCTCGGAGCCGAACCAGAGGGTCCCGTCGCGCTCGGCGTAGAAGAGCGGCTTCTTGCCGACGCGGTCGCGGGCGAGCAGCAGCCGCCGCCGCGGCGGTCCCAGAGCGCGAACGCGAACATCCCGCGCAGGTGGGTCGACGCAGTCGTCGCCGAACTCCTCGTAGAGGTGGACGATCACCTCGGTGTCGCGAGTGGGTGCGAGAAGCGGTGGCCGCGGCCGCTCGAGCTCGGCGCGCAGCTCGCGGTAGTTGTAGATCTCGCCGTTCTGGACGACGACGACGCTGTCGTCCTCGTTGAAGATCGGCTGGTCGCCGGTGGCGAGGTCGATGATCGCCAGGCGCTGGATGCCGAGGCCGACCCCGTCCTCGATGAAGGTCCCGCGGGAGTCGGGCCCGCGGTGGTCGATCACCTCGCACATGCGCTCGAGCAGTGCCGGATCGACACCCGCGCCGCTGACCTTGCCGGCTATCCCGCACATCGCGCCGTTGGACCTTCAGTCTCGCTTCGTGCCAAGCATCGCGATTGCCTCGGCTGCTCCGCGAGCGGGTGGGTCGAAGCCCTCCTGGGCAAACCAGCGCTCGACATCGACGGCGCGCTGCGGCTGGTCGTAGGTCGTGACGAGCATGTCGTGGGTGTCCATCACACACCACTCGGCCTGCTGCACCGCGGTCAGCTGCGCTGCCGGGTTGCCCTCGTAGTCGCTTACGTCGGCCACCGGCACCAGCCTGCGCGCTGAAGCCGCGCCGGGCAGCCGAGCCAGCGAGCGGCGGACTCGCAACGCCCGCGGGGCGTAGCGCTCGGCGAAGCGCATCGCCCGCTCGCCGGAGAGCCGGCTCGAGTAGCGGCGAATAAGGTGCCGCGGCTTGAGCGCCTCGAAGCGGGTGCGTTCGTAGATCCAAACCCCGAGCCGGCCGCCGGGTCTGACCAGCCGCGCCAGGGACGCAAAGGCCGCGCGCGGGTCGGGGGTGTGCTGGATGACGCCGAGGCAGTACACGAAATCGAAGCTCTCCGGCTCGAGCGGAGGGTTGTAGATATCCGCCTGGGCGATGGTGACGTTGGCGAGGCCGCCGACGTTGCGCTGCGCGGCCTCGACGGCGGTCGAGAGGTCGAAGCCGACGACTTCGCGCGCGTGCGGAGCGACCAGCTCGATGAACGAGCCGACCCCGCAGCCGGCGTCCAGAACTCGCAGGCCTTCGAGCCGCTCGGGCGGCTCGAAGTAACGGCTGAAGCGCTCGCGGTGGATGTTCGTCCCGTTGACGCTGTCCATCTGGGTCGTCGCCCAGTGGTTCCACTGGCGTCCGAAGCTGGCCGTGTAGTCGCTCTCGGCGACGAATCGGGGAACGCCCCGGAGTACCGGGAAGGCGTGGCCGTGGGCGCAGACGAGTTGATCGCCCTGCCCCGAGAGCTCGGCCGAGCACTCCGGGCAACGGAAGGGCATCGCCGGGCTCAACCTGCGCCGCTGATCGCCGCGATCCGGTCGCGATGCGCTGCAACCTGGGCCGCGACTCCGTCCGCGAGGCTCGTCGACGGTGCGAACCCGAGCGCGGCACGGGCTGCCGTCGTGTCACCGCCGGTCTCGCGAGGCTCACCGGGCCCGGCGGCGATCCACTCGATCTCGACCGGGTCCCCGAGCGCGTTGCCGACGGCGTCGACCAGGTCGAGCACGGTCGCCCTGGAGCCGCCCGCGATGTTGTAGGTGGTGCCCGGTTGCGCGAGGGAGCCCGCCGCCACGGTCGCCTCGACGACGTCTCCGACGTAGGTGAAGTCGCGGCTCTGCCTGCCGTCGCCGAAGACGGTCACCGGCTTGGCATCGAGCGCCGCGGCGATGAAGCGGGTGAGTGCCATGTCCGGGCGCTGGCGGGGCCCGTAGACGCTGAAGTACCGCAGCGTGGTGACGGGCACACCGAAGCCCGCCTGATAGAGGCTGCAGAGGTGCTCGCAGGCGAGCTTGCTGACCCCGTACGGGGACATCGGCCTTGCAGCCGCGCCCTCCGGGGTGGGAAGGCTTTCCGCCTGGCCGTAGACCGACGAGGACGAGGCGAACACGAAGCGCTCGATCCCAGAGTCCTTCGCGGCTTCGAGTAGCCGCTGGGTCGCCAGCACGTTGTCGCGGGTGTAGACGTCGAAGTTCTCCCCCCAGCTGACGCGGACACCGGGTTGGCCTGCGAGGTGAAAGACGACATCTGTGCCGGCGATCAGTTCCTCGAGGTCGAGCTCGTTGAGGTCTGCCTCGATAAGCGAGAATCCTGTCGTGCCGGTCGCCGGCTCGAGGTTGGCGCGCTTCTCGGCGATGTCGTAGTAATCGGTGAAGCTGTCTACGCCGACGACCTCGCAGCCCTCGCCGAGCAGCCGCTCGCACAGGTGCGAGCCGATGAAGCCCGCGGCCCCCGTGACGAGCGCGCGCGGGGGCAGGCGGGGCGATTTGTCGGAACCGGCACCCATCGGCGGGCGAGGGTACCAGCGGTTAGTTGTCGCGCCCGGTGGCCAGCGCCCGCTCGTAGACGGCCACGGTTTCGGCGACCATGCGATCCACGGAGAGGGCGCGCACGCCGGCCGCTGTGACCGACCCGCGCTCGGGCGGGTGCTCGAGCAACTCCTCCATGGCCTTCGCCATCGCGCCTGGGTCGGCGACCGCGACGACGCGTCCCCCGCTCGCGCGAACCGCTTCGCAATGCCCTCCGCAATCGGTGCTGACCACCGGCGTGCCGGCGACGAGCGCCTCGCCGACGACGTTCGAGTTGCCTTCAGTTTTCGAGGAGAGCGCCATCAGATCGGCGGCTCGAAGCAGCTCTCCAGGCTGTGAGTGCCAGCCGAGAGCCTGTGCCCACGGGGGCGGGGGGACCCCAGCCGAGTCGAGCTCTTCGTCACTCGGGCCGATCAGCGCCAGGCTCACGGATGGCCGTTTCGCGCGCAGCTGCCCGACCGCCGTGTAGAGCGTCACAAGGTCCTTCTGGGCGGCTGTCTTGAGGTCATCGATTCGTCCGACCCAGGCCACGACCTCCGCTTCCTCCCATCCCAGCCTGCGCCTGGTCGCGATGCGGTCGGCGCCGCCGGACACGCGCTCTGCCGGAATCCCATTGGCGACAACCGTCACCCGTTCGGGCCGCATCCCGTCTTGCGCCAGCATCTCGGCGCCGCCGCCCGAGTTCGAGATCGCCGCGTCTGCGCGATCGATCAGACGGCGCTGGATTCGCACCAGGCCTCCGTAGTCGAGCTCGTTCCAGGAGCCGCGTTGAGTGATCACGACCCGAGTCGCAGACCAGGTGCGCGCGGCCAGCAGTCCGATGATGTTGCCCTCGAGCAGCCAGGTGTGCAGGATCTCCGGCTCGCGATTCGCCCAGGCGCTGCGTAGCCGACGCGCGCGCCCGAACAGGTCGGTGCGCAGGCGGCGCTTGCGCTGGACCTGGTGCATCGGGATCCCGAGCTGTTCGAAAGCCTCGTGCCCGCGGCCTTCGCCGAAGAAGGCAAGCTCCGGCTCGAAGTGGGGGTGCTCCGCAAGTGCCGCCAGCAGGTAACGGGCCTGGTTCTCGGCGCCGGCATCGTCGGTGTCGGGCAGCAGGTGGAGGCAGCGGACCAAGCCGCCGGCCGGATCAGCCACCGTGACCGGTTCGCTCGAACACGAACTGATTGCAGCCGTGGGAGCGGCCAACGCTCTCGATCCGCTCCAGCGTGAAGCCGCGGCCGGTGCAGAACTCGATGACCTGCTCGCGGGAGGCGACCTCGAACGGAAAGCCCCCGACCCAGTCGACGATGTCGCGCCAGCGATCCATCCCCCGCTCGTGCCCCCGTTCGCTGCGCCAGAGTTCGAAGTACTCGCCTGGTCTTCCGCGAAGCGTGCGGGCGGCCAGCATCTTCAGTTCCATCGGCGCGATCGCGAGTGCTGCGAACGCCGGGCGAAGCGGCGTCGGGAGCGCGTTGTAAACACGCTTGACCAGCTTCCAGACCGAACTGAGGGCGCCCTGGTCGTTGTAGATCGAGATCGCCAGCAGGCCGCCTGGGGCAACGAGCTCGCAGGTCTGGCCGATCGCCTCCCACATCCGGCCTGTGTGGTGAAGGACACCCCATGAGTAGACGACGTCGAACTGACCGAGGGAGCGCATATACGCCGGGTCGAGGGCGCTGCCGCGCTCGACGGACCATTCACGGCCTGGGGCGTAACGCTCGCGGAGCGACTCCGTGGTTGCGACACTGATCGGGTCGTAGTCGAGCGAGTGCACGCGCTTCGCACCAAGGTTGCAGGCGGCCAGGGAAAACAGGCCGCTTCCTGAACCGACATCCAGAAACGACATGCCCTCGAGCGTGTCGCGCCCAAGCAGGTCGGTGACCGAGCGCCGCGCCGTCTCGATCTGGGACGGCTCGAGCGCCGATGCGAAACGACTCCAATTCTCGCCGAAACCGAAGCGCCCGCGGTCAGCATCGGCTCGCTTGACGTTTGCCGCACCCACATCGCCAAGGCTAGCCATCGTTCAGTGCCCGGATGCGCTCTCTACCCTGTCGGGCGTCCGTGGCCGCCAACGCGCTCAAATCACGCCTGCGCAGGGCCAGCCAGCTGCCCTCGGAGGCCGCTGCCAGGCTCACGCATGCCCTGGGCCCCGCCTGGATGGGGGAGCGGCCGGCGATCCGGTCCGGCACCGGCAACGGGGAGGTCAACGACGTCGAGAGCTTCTGGAACCGGCACACGGTCGACACCATGCGCGTCTGGACTCCCGGCGCCTCCAAGCGCCAGCTCGAGTGGCGGTTCAACCAGTACCCCCTTTTTCGCGAGTTCAGCGGGCTCTGGGGTGACCACGACGGCCAGGTCCTGCTCGACTACGGTTGCGGGCCGGGCAACGACCTGGTCGGCTTTGCGCTCTATACCGGCGCGACAAAGATCATCGGCATCGACGTCTCCCACAAAGCGCTGGGCCTGGCCGCCGACCGGCTTGCGCTGCACCGCGTCGATCCGGCCAGGATCGAGCTGATTCATTCGACCGAGACAGACCCGAGGGTGCCCCTGCAGGACGCCTCGGTCGACTACTTGCAGAGCCAGGGGGTGCTTCATCACACGAGCGACCCGAAGCCGATCCTGCGCGAGCTGTTGCGCGTGCTGAAGCCGGGGGGTGAGGCCTGCGTGATGGTCTACAACCGCGACAGCCTCTGGCGCCACCTCTACGTCGCCTATCAGCGAACGATCCTCGACGGCGACTACGCGGGGCTGAGCCTGGACGAGGCCTTCTCGCGCACGACCGACGGCGAGGACTGCCCGATTGCACGCAGCTACGGCGGTGAGGAGTTCACGGCCGAATGTGAATTGGCCGGCTTCGAGACTCGATATCTGGGTGGTTATCTGTCGCGCCTCGAGCTGGATCTTTTTAGCGAGCAGGGTGAAGCGGCGGTCAACGACGAGCGTCTGGGCGCTGAACACCGGGACTTCATCCGCTCGCTCAGTTCCGACGACGACGGCTACCCTTTGCACGGCGGGATGCACGCTGGCATCGGCGGCACCTATCGGCTGCGACGTCCCGCGTCCTGATCGCCGGAGAGGCGACCTGAAATGTGTGGAATCTGCGGCGCGATCGACCTCAACGGCAATCCGATCCCGGACCTCGAGCGCCGGCTCGAGGTGATGAGCGAGCTGATCGCGCACCGCGGTCCCGACGACGACGGCGTCTGGGCGCATCCACGCGGCCACGTCGGCTTCGCCCATCGCCGGCTTCGCATCATCGACCTCGATCACGGCCACCAGCCGATGTCCGACGAGGCCGGCCGCTGGCATCACCTACAACGGCGAGGTCTACAACTACCCCGAGCTGCGCGCCGAGATCGGCGGCGACGGCTTCCGCACCGACTGCGACACCGAGGTCGTCCTGCGCGCCCACGGCACGCTGGGGCGTCGACGGCGCTGCGAGCGCCTGCGCGGCATGTTCGCCTACGCGATCTGGGACGAGCCGAGCCGACGAGCTCGTCTGCGCCCGCGACCGCTTCGGGATCAAGCCGCTTCTACTACGCGCAGGTCGGCGACGTCCTCTACTTCGCCTCCGAGGCGAAGGCGCTGCTGCCGTTCCTGCCGTCGATCGAGACCGACCTCGAGGGCCTCAAGGACTACCTCGCCTTCCAGTTCTGCCTCGCCGGCAAGACGCTCTTCAAGGGCGTGCGCGAGCTGCTGCCCGGCCACCACCTGCGCGTCGCGCAACGGCAGGTCGAGCGTCGAGCGCTACTGGGAGGTCTACTACGAGCTCGACTGGGACCACACCGAGCCGCTACTTCGAGGAGCAGATCGAGGCGCTGCTCGCACGAGTCGGTCGAGCTGCACCTGCGCAGCGACGTGCCGGTGGCGCGCCTACCTCTGCGGCGGCCTCGACTCGAGCTCGGTCGCCTCGCTGGCCTCGATCTACGCCGGCTACCGCGATGCAGGGCCTTCACCGGCCGCTTCCCCGAGGACGCCGCGTTCGACGAGAGCCGCTACGCGCAGGCGCTGGCCGACGCACGCGGGCTTCGACCTGCACGAGCTCGTCGACATCGGCGTCGACGACTTCCTCGAGCACGATCCGCGACGGTGATCTACCACCTGGACTACCCCGTCGCCGGGCCCGGGCTCGTTCCCGCAGTACATGGTCTCGCAGCTCGCGGCCGCAGCGACGTGCAAGGTGATCCTCGGCGGCCAGGGCGGCGACGAGATCTTCGGCGGCTACGCCCGCTACCTGATCGCCTACTTCGAGCAGTGCATCAAGGGCGCGATCGACGGCACGATGGACGAGCGGCAACTTCGTCGTCACCTACGAGTCGATCATCCCCAACCTCGTCTGCGCTGCGCAACTACAAGCCGCTGCTGCAAGCGAGTTCTGGAGCGAGGGCCTGTTCGAGGAGCTCGACGCCCGCTACTTCGCGCCTGATCAACCGCGCGCCGCAGATCGGCGACGAGATCGACGTCGCGGCGCTCGGCGACTACTCGCCGTTCGAGACCTTCCAGGAGATCTTCAACGGCGACGAACGTCGGCCACGAGTCCTACTTCGACAAGATGACCCACTTCGACTTCAAGACCCTGCTGCCGGCGCTGCTGCAGGTCGAGGACCGCGTCTCCATGGCGCACGGGCTCGAGTCGCGGGTGCCGCTGCTCGACCACCGCGCTGGTCGAGCTCGCGGCGACGATCCCCGCCGACGTCAAGTTCAAGGACGGCGACATGAAGCACGTCTTCAAGAAGGTCACCGGGCCGCTGCTGCCGCGCCGAGGTCGCCGAGCGCAAGGACAAGATGGGCTTCCCGGTGCCGCTCGCGGAGTGGATGCAGCGGCCCCGCGCGCGACTTCGTCCACGATGTCTTCTCCTCAGGGCGGCGCAGGGCCGCGCGCTGATCGACAACGGCAAGGTGCTCGAGGGCCTCGACCGGGGAATCGGAGTTCGGGCGCAAGACCTGGGGTCTGCTCTCGCTCGAGCTCTGGCAGCAGACCTTCCACGACCGCGAGTCCCGACGTATCAAGCGGACTTGCTCGACGAACCGAAAGGACGCCTACGATGAAAGTGCTGATCACCGGCGGCGCCGGCTTCATCGGCTCCCACCTCGCCGACCGGCTGCTGGCCGACGGCCACGAGGTCCTCGTGATCGACAACTACGAGACCGGCCGCCGCGACAACCTCAGCGAGCAGGACGGACTTGACGATCGTCGAGGCGACGCATCGTCGACGCCGACGCTGGTCGACGACGCCTTCGACGACTTCGAGCCCGACCGGCGTCGTCCACGCCGCCGCCTCCTACAAGGACCCCGACGCCTGGGCCGAGGATGTCGCCACGAACGCGCTCGGCACCGCCAACGTCGTCAGGGCGGCCGCAGGCTCCGGACGTCGACCGCGCTGCTCTACTTCCAGACGGCGCTCTGCTACGGCACGAAGCCGATCGAGCAGCCGATCACGCTCGACGCACCCGATCCGCCCCGACTCGAGCTACGCGATCTCGCAAGACGGCCGGCGAGCAGTACATCGAGCTGTCGGGCTCGACTTCGTCTCGCTGCGGCTCGCCAACGCCTACGGCCCGCGCAACATCTCGCGGCCCGCTGCCGACCTTCTTTCACCGCCTCACGGAGGACAAGCCCTGCTTCGTGATGGACACGCGCCGCGACTTCATCTACGTCGACGACCTGATCGACGTCGTCTATCGATGCGTCGTCGACGGCAAGGGCTCGGGGCATCTACCACGTCTCCTCGGGCTCGGACTTCTCGATCAAGGAGCTCTTCGACGCGACCGTCGCGGCGCTCGGGATCGAGCTCGAGGAGGAGGTCGAGGTGCGCCCGCGCGCCGAGGACGACGCCTTCACGATCCTGCTCGATCCCTCGCGGATCCAGCGAGGACTTCGGCTGGGAGCCGAAGACGCCGCTCGACAGAGGGCGTCGCCAGCGCGATCGCCTACTACGACGAGTACGGCATCGAGCAGACCTTCACCCACCTGAAGGTGCCGGCGAGTGAGCGGCCGGCTTTGAAGGCACGCCGCGCGCTCGTGCGTCGGCGGGGCCGGCTTCGTCGGCTCGCAACCTCGTCCGCCGGTTGCTCGACGATGGGCGCCGGCACGGTCACGGTCGTCGACAACCTGCTCTCGGCCGAGCGCGAGAACCTGCCCGACGACGAGCGGGTCGAGTTCGTCGAGGGCTCGATCACCGACGACGACGTGCTCGCCGGCCTGCCCGACGACGTTCGACTACGTCTTCCACCTCGCCACCTACCACGGCAACCAGAGCTCGATGGCCGACCCGCTCGCCGACCACGAGAACAACACGCTGACGACGCTGAAGCTCTACGAGCGCATCAAGGACTTCGCGCGCGATCGAGCGGGTCGTCTACTCGTCGGCCGGCTGCACGGTCGCCGAGAAGACCTTCGACGAGGCCGACGCCGACCAGCGAGGACGCGCCGGTCTCGCTCTGGCTCGACAGCCCGTACCAGATCTCGAAGATCATCGGCGAGTTCTACTCCAACTACTACTTCTCGCAGCACGGCCTGCCGGTCGTCAAGGCCCGCTTCCAGAACGTCTACGGCCCCGGCGAGGTGCTCGGCGCCGGCCGCTGGCGCGGCACGCCCAACACCGTCTGGCGCAACGTCACGCCGACCTTCATCTACCGCTCGCTGAAGGGCGAGGCGCTGCCGGTCGAGAACGGCGGCATCGCCAGCCGCGACTTCATCTACGTCGACGACATCGTCGCCGGCCTGATCGCCTGCGCCGCTCAGCGGCGAGGCCGGGGGCGTCTACAACCTGGCCAGCGGCGTCGAGACGACGATCCTGCGAGCTGGCCGAGACGAGTCAACGAGCTGACCGGCAACCCGACGCCGATCGCGCTGACGCCCGGCGCGCGACTGGGACCACTCCGGCAAGCGCTTCGGTGATCCCGACAAGGCCCGCGCAGAGCTCGGCTTCGCCGCCGACGACCGAGCTGCGCAGAGGGCTTGGAGACACGATCGAGCTGGACGCGCGAGAACCTCGACTGGATCGAGAGCTGCATGGCGCGCCACGCGGACCGGATCCCCGAGTTGCGGCAGACGCTCGAGCTCGCGGCCTCCTAATAGCGACGACGATGGCGGATAGGGTCGGCAGCTTGCCCGCTTCCGGCAACGTGCTCGTCGTCTACCGGCTCGAGGAATACCCCCTGCGAGCGGCGGTCAGCGACCACCTCTACAGCCTGCGCCGCTACTCGCGACCGGCGCTGCTTTTACCTCAATCTCGGCCTGCGCAAGGTTGCGCGCCACCTGACCGGCATCTCCCTTCGACGCCGTCGTCTTCCACACGAGCTTTCTCTCCGGGCGCTGGGCGCCGGGATTGTTCGAGGAGCTCTGTGAGCGGGCGGCGCCGCTGAAGGGGCTCGGTCGGGTCCGTATCGCGCTGCCCCAGGACGAGTTCTTCCGCACCGACGCCGTCAGCCGCTTCGTCGAGGAGTTCGACATCGACCTCGTGCTCTCGGTTTCGCCCGAGATCGGAATGGCCCAAGCAGTACCCGGACGTCGATCGTGAGCGGGTTCGCTTCGGCCGCGTGCTGACCGGCTACCTCGACGAGGACACCGTGGGGCGCATCGACCGGATCGTCGCCGGCGTCGCGCGAGCGCCCGGTCGACATCGGCTACCGAGCTTGGCACGCGGCTCCATGGCTGGGCAGTCAGGGGCAGCTGAAAACCGAGCTGGCCTCCGTCTTCGACGCCAAGGCGGCCGAGCGAGGGCTCGTCGCCGACATCTCGACGCGCCACGAGGACACGATCCTCGGCGACGACTGGCTGCGCTACCTGGCCTCCTGCAAGTACACGATCGGGGTCGAGGGCGGGGCCAGCGTGCTCGACTTCGACGGCAGCCTCAACGAGCGCACCCAGGCCTACCTGAAAGGCACACCCCGATGCCGCCTACGACCAGGTCGAGGCCGCCTGCTTCCCCGGCCGTGACGGCGAGCTGAACCTCAAGGCACTCTCGCCGCGGCACCTCGAAGCCTGCGCGACGAAGACCTGCCAGATCCTGATCGAGGGCGACTACGACGGCGTCCTGCGCGCCGGCGAGCACTACATCGAGCTCAAGCGGGACTTCTCGAATCTCGAGAGCGTTCTCGATCAGATCCAGACTGACGCGCTGCGCGAGGAGATCGCCGAACGGGCCTACCGCGATGTGGTCGCCTCCGGAGACTGGAACTACGGCCGCATGGTCGCGGACCTCGAATGCGGCCGCCTGGGGAGAGCCTGGGGCGAGGGCGCCGGTGCCGCGAAGCCTGCGCTCGGCGCTGCGCTGCCGGCTCAACAACGCGCTTGATGTGCTCGTTGTATCCGCTCGCGCGAATCCGCGCGTCGGGTCATCCCGCCGGCCCGCCGCCTCGCCAAGCGCCTGCTGCGGAGGCCGTGAGCGATGAAGACGATCGTCTCGGTGACGCCGGCGGCCGTCGAGGCCGACAGCCGCACCTTCAAGGAGGCCGCGTCGTTCGCGCGGCTGGGCTACCGCTCGATCGTGGTTGAGGGCGGGCACAGCTCCTTCTCGCGAGCGGGGTTGCCGTTCGAGTTGGTCAGCGTCGGCGAGCCTGCCGGCGACGGCGGCCCCGCGCCCGCGATCCCCAAGCGCCGCAGCGCGTCGGTTGAGGCTTCTGCGTCGTTTCTACGGACCGCTTCGCTGGCTGCGCGGCGTCAACGCCGAGCGACGCCGAACGGCGCCGCTGCTGCCGCCCGCGGACCTCTACGTCCTCCACGAGTACGCCCAGTACCCCGCCGTTCGAGCCGCCTGCCGCAAGCAACGGCGCCGGCTTCGTCTACGACGCCCACGACCTCTACTCGACGCTGATCAGCGAGCAGCGCCTGCAACCCGACTTCTCGCGCGTCGCCCACGAGCTGAGGGGGATCATGGAGCGCCACTGCGTGCGCTCGGCGGCGGCCTGCATGACGGTGGCGCCGCGTCTCGCCGAGCTCCAGCAGCAGCGCTTCGGGCGCCAGTTCGCGGTCGTTCGCAACGCCCACGACCCGCGCCTCGACAGCCCCATTGATGTCTCGGTTCGTGAGGCCTCGGGAGTCGGTGCAGACAAGCTGCTCGCGGTCGTGATCGGAAACGCCAAGCCAGCGATCGCATTTCCGAAGACCCTGGAGGCGATCGCGCTGCTGCCCGACGACGCCGGCGTCCACCTGGCCTGCGTCGGTCGCGGTTACGAGCGATTCGCCGGCGAGGTCGAGCGCCTCGGCCTCGGCGAGCAGGTCAGTTTTGTCGGCGCCGTCGCGCCCGTCGAGGTCGCATCGTTCCTGCGCGACGCCGATCTGGCGCTGGCGCTCTACACGCCGACCAACATCAGCGTCTTCAACGCCCTTCCCAACGGCTTCTTCCAGGCTGTGGCGGCGGGCTGCCGATGATCTACCCCCCGCTGCCCGAGATCGCGGCGCTGGCGCGGCGTCACGGGCTCGGCGTGCAGGTCGATCCGGGTGATCCAGGCGTGGTTGCGGCCGGATCTACCCGGTCTGACCGGCGACGGCGAACTGCGCTCGAACGTAGCCTACCGGGTAAAGAGCGGCGCAGAGGCGCGGCTCGCGGCAGGTGCTCGAGCAGGCCCAGCCCCGACGAGCGTAGTGCTCGGGCAACGCTCGGCTGACGACCCGTCGACTGGCCGGCCTGAGGTGTGCGGAATCGCAGGCATCGTTCGCCCCGCTCGGATCGAGCCCTCGGACCTGAAGGCCATGTCCGATGCACTCGAGCACCGCGGTCCCGACGGCGACGGCTACCTGCTCTACCTGGACGGGGGTGTTCTCGACATCCGCCGCGACCTCGACGTGGTGTTCGCGCTGGGCGACGGCTTCGTGGGACTTGCGCATCGCCGGCTGACGATCATCGACCTCTCCGATCCGCAGCGACCAGCCGATGACGCCGAGCCGGCGACTCGCCCTCACCTACAACGGCGAGATCTACAACTACGTCGAGCTGCGCGCCGAGCTCGCAGTCGCTCGGCCAGGTCCTTCAGCTCAGCGGCGACACCGAGGTCGTCCTCCGCGCCTACGCCGAGTGGGGAGAGGCCTGCGTCGAGCGTTTCGTCGGCATGTGGGCCTTCGCGATGCTGGACCTGCGGCGCGACTCGCCTGTTCCTCTCCCGCGATCGCTTCGGGATCAAGCCGTTCTACTACGCGCGCAAAACCGATCACTGCATTTCGCCTCCGAGATCAAGGGGCTTTTGCGCCGCCTCTGCGATCTCGCCCGAGCCGGACGAGACGCCGCGTGACGCGCTTTCTCTCGACTCGCGCAGCGACGAGGAGGAGCGGACCTATCTTCGACGGCATCGTCGGGCTGCCCGCCGCACATAACCTGGTCGTCGAACTCGACGATCCCGTCCAAGCGCCGCCGTCACCGCTACTGGCGGCCTGCCGGCCGACGTGCCGACAGCGGGACGAAGATCCGCGCCCCTTCCGTGAGCTGCTGGCGACTCGATTCGGATCCACGCCCGCAGCGACGTCCCGTCGGCAGCTGCCTGAGTGGCGGTCTCGACTCGTCGTCGATCGTCTGCCTTGCCGACGAGCTTCGCCGCGACGGCCAGATTCCCGGGCTACGCCCATGCGGCATTCGGCTACGTGCCGGTCGACGGCGCTCACTCGGAGCGAGCACTTCATGGAGGCGGTGGTCGGGCGCACCGGCGTGGAGCATGACCTACGTGACGCCCGACTCACCGCGAGTTCGGCGCGGCGCTGCCGGCGATCCTGCACCAGCAGGACGAGCCCTTCGGCTCAGCGAGCATCGCGGCCCAGTGGTTCGTCTTCCGCGCGGCACGCGAGGCGGGCATCAAGGTGATGCTCGACGGCCAGGGGGCCGACGAGATTCTCGGCGGCTACCTCGGCTACCTGCCCGCCGCGAACTCCTCGCTGGGGAGCGGGCCGCGCTGGGTTGCCAGCCGGCTGCGCGTCGTCGCCCGGCGCCTGCGCGACTGCGACCCCGGAAGGCGCGGCCCCCGGGTGCGAGCTGTCAGCGACCTCCTGCGCAGAACCGCGCCCGCAAGGCCGGCTTCGACGAAAGTGCGCCGGCCCGCTCGCTGAACGAGCTGTTGGCCCGGGAGACGTCGCTCGACCAGCCTGCCCGCGCTGCTTCGCTACGAGGACCGCAACTCGATGGCGCACTCCCTCGAGGCCCGGGTGCCGTTCCTCGACCACCGCCTCGTCGAGTTCGCCTTTCGCCTGCCCGACGAGTGGAAGATCCGCGGACGCACTACGAAGTACGTGCTGCGCGAGGCGCTGGCCGGCGTCATCCCCGAGCAGATCCGCAGCCGCGCCGACAAGGTCGGTTTCAGGGCGGACCCGGCGGTCACCTGGGCGCTCGTCGAGGATCACCGCGAGGACCTATCGCCAACCCGACCTCCTACGAGGAGCGCTGGTTCCGACCCGACGCTGTAGCGGCGCTGCTCGCGAGGGACGAGCGCTCGCTCGACGCCGAGTTCCTGGTCTGGCGTCTGGTCAGCCTCAAGCTCTGGCTGCGCTCGCATTGGGGCGAGCTGGGTGAGTCCCTAACCTAGGCGCCGATGGACATTCGAGACAAGAAGCTTCTCGTCATCGGTGGGGCCGGGCTGATCGGCTCTCACACGGTGGAGGCGCTGTTGCGCGAGGACGTCGGCGAGATCGTCGTCTTCGACAACTTCGTGCGCGGAACCCTCAGCAACCTCGAGGCTCCGCTCGGCGACCCGCGGGTGAGAATCTTCGAAGCCGGCGGGGACATCGGCAACACCGACATCCTCGACGCCGCAATGGCGGGGGTCGACGGGGTCTTCCACTTCGCGGCTCTCTGGCTCCTGCAGTGCTACGAGTACCCGCGGTCGGCCTTCGACGTCAATATCCGGGGTACTTTCAACGTGCTCGAGGCGTGTGTTCGCAACGACGTCTCCCGGCTCGTCTACTCGTCCTCGGCTTCCGTCTACGGCGACGCCGTCGAGGAGCCGATGACGGAGGACCATCCCTTCAACTTCACCAACTTCTACGGGGCCACAAAGGTCGCCGGCGAGGCGATGGCGACGGCGATGCACGAGCGATACACGATGCCGTTCGCGGGGCTGCGCTACATGAACGTGTACGGCCCGCGCCAGGACTACCAGGGCGCCTACATTGCGGTGATCATGAAGATGCTCGATTCGATCGATCGCGGTGAGCCGCTGACGATCTTCGGGGACGGCGAGCAGGCCTATGACTTCGTCTACGTCGGCGACTGCGCTGACGCCAACGTCTGCGCGATGAAGGCGGAGGCGGACGGCCGCTTCTACAACGTCGGCACCGGCGTCCGAACTTCGATCCGTGAGCTCGCCGATCTCGTGCTCGCCCTCACCGGGTCTGACGTTGGGATTCGCAAAGAGCCGGCGGGGCTGACTTTCGTCAAGAACCGGATCGGCTCGACCGAGCGCGCAACCGCCGAGATCGGGTTCGAGGCCAAGATCGAGCTCGAGGAAGGGCTGCGGGCGCTGATCGAGTGGCGTCGCGATCACCAGGCCCAGGTCGAGCGCTCCCGGGCCGCCGCAGTTCGCTGAGCGTCAGCTCAGGAACGTCCGGCACCACTGCTCGACCGAGAGCAGCGACCAGATCAGCAGCCGACGGTTCGGCCTGCCCGCTGAGGTGCTCGTCGACCAGGTCCGCGCACGGTGTCGGCGTCGAGGTACTCGTAGATCGCGGCGTCGCCGTCGAGCAGCGTCCGCCGCACGTAGTCGATGCTCTCGCCCCGAAACCAGCTCGCGTCGGGCGCCGGAGAAGCCCTGCTTCTCGGCCTGCGCGACCTCGCTCGGGCACGTAGCGCTCCATCGCCTTGCGCAGGAGCAGCTTGCCGTCCCGGGTCGTCTCGAAGAAGCGCTCGCGTCTTCGGGCCCGGCTCGTTCTCGTTGAGGCGCACGACCTCGCCGAGGTTGCCGAGCTTCAGCGACACGGGCAGGCGCTGCGCGAAGTCGACGAGGTCGTTGTCGAGGAACGGCACGCGCGTCTCGAGCCCGTGAGCCATCGAGAGCTTGTCCTCGACGACCAGCAGGCCGTGCAGGAACGTCTTGGCCTCGAAGTACAGCGAGTGGTTGATGTAGTCCTCCGGGCGCGCTCAGCTGCGTCGGCGTGGTGGCGAAGACGTCGCGGAAGATGTCGCGCGTCCAGACGCCCTCGACCTCGGTCGCCGATCGGCGCGAACAGCTCGCTGCAGCGTCGTCGTTCGGGATCAGCCGCTGCCAGAAGCCGTAGTACTTGTCGACGTAGTGCTCGAAGTCGTCATTGACGGCGGCGCGGTAGTAGCGCCACGGGTAGCCGCCGAAGAGCTCGTCGCCGCCCGAGCCGGAGAGCACGACCTTGCACGAACTTCGAGGCGAGCTGGGCGGCGTAGAAGTTCGGGTAGCTCTGGCCGACGCGCGGCTCCTCGAGGTGCCAGACCAGCCGCGGCATCGCGCGCTCCATGTCGCCGGCCTTGAGCACCATCTCGTAGTGCTCGGTCTTCGAACAGGTACGACATGTGCTCGGCCTGCTCGCGCTCGTCGAAGGCGAGCTCCATCCCCGACGCCGAGCGCAGGTCGAACCCGACCGTGAAGGTCCGTCAGCTCGGTCGATCTGCTCCGAGCTGCGAGTCGCGGTGATCGACCCGGAGTCGATGCCGCCGCTGAGGTAGGAGCCGACGGGAACGTCGGCGACGAGCTGGCGGTCGACCGCCTGGCGGAAGAGGCGGTCGAGCTCCTCGAGATACTCCTCCTCGCGAGCGGCGGTCGCGGGCTCGGCGAAGTCGAAGTCCCAGTAGCGCTCGGGGGAGCCGGTACGCCGAACCGGCCTCGACTCGCAGGTAGCGTGCCGGCTGGCAGCAGCGAAACGCCCTTGAAGAGGGTCCGGTCGCGTGAAAAGGTTCTGGAAGGTGAAGTACTCGACAGCAGCGGCCTCGGTCCAGAGCTCGGCCGGTAGGACGGGTGCGCGAGGATCGCCTTGACCTCCGAGCCGAACAGCAGCGTGTCCCCGCCAGCGTGTAGTAGAGCGGCTTGATGCCGTAACGGTCGCGGGCCAGCAGCAAGCTCGCCGCCGTTCGCTGTCCCAGAGCGCGAGCGCGAACATGCCGTTGAAGCGCAGCAGTGCATCCAGTGCCCCACTGCGCCAGCGCGTAGAGGACGACCTCGGTGTCGCTGCTGGAGCGAAACCGTGAGCCGAGCGCCTCGAGCTCAGCCCGCAGCTCGCGGAAGTTGTAGACCTCGCCGTTGTAGCTGAGGACGTAGCGGCCGTCGGCGCTCTGCATCGGCTGGTGCCCCGCCGGCGAGGGGTCGATGATCGCGAGCCGGCGGTGGCCGAGGCCGAGGGAGCCGTCGATGTGGACGCCTTGACCGTCAGGCCCGCGGTGGGCGAGCGCGTCGGTCATCGTTTGCAGTGCCTGCGGGTCCACGCCCTCGCCCTCGAGGTTGAAGATTCCGGTCACTCCACACATATGGCCACCAAACGTCGACGGGATCCGGATCGCGAGCGGGGGTCAGGCCTTGGCCGGATCGCCGGGTCAGCTTGACCCGGAACCAGAGCCCCGCGTCGATCTCGCCGTAGTAGGTCTCGTCGAGGTCGTTTTCCGCCAGCCACCCCCGGACCTCCTCCGGGGTATGGCGCCACGCGTAGCGGGGGTAGAACCAGTCGAAGTTCACATGCGTGTTTTCTTCCATCGACCAGCCGTCCCGCCAGTAGCACTTCAGGAACGCGTAGTAGACCAGCCGCTGGACGTTGTGCCGCCCCTCGCGGATGCCGAGCGTCGAGACCTCGGGGACGTCGATCTCGACATTCAGGTCCGCGAGGGCCTTCCCGAATCGGGTCAGGCTCTCCATCTCCTGCCAGGCCTCGTCGGGGGCCATCTCCTGCAGCGCATCCCTGACCAGGTCGTCGCTGTACTCGCGCAACGGCGGCTTCTGCCTGTAGACGTAGAAGGCCAACTCACCACCGGGGCTCAGCAGCGGCAGCAACGACTCGAGCGAGCGGCGGGTATCCGGGGTGTGATGCAGGACTCCGAACGAGAGGATGTAGTCGAAGCTCGCGGGTGGGAACGGGGCTTCGGTGAGGTCGGCCTTAACGAAGCTGATGTTGTCGAGGCCTCGGGCGTTGTTTTGCGCGGCCTCGATGTCGGAGAGGTCGATCCCGACGACCTCGGCTCCCGGATTGAGGCGGGCCATGCGGATCGCTTCCCGGCCGTTGCCGCAGCCGGCGTCGAGGACGCGGCTCTTGCCGCTGAGAAAGCCGGCGTATTCGGCCTCGTCGCGCCACCCCAGCAGGGGCATCATCCAGTCGGTCATCACGCTGGCCGTCTCCCCGTGGATGCCCCAATCGGGCGTTCTGCCCCACTTGTGGGCAAAGGCGGTCTGGACCTGTCTCTGACCGGGATCGGTGACCTGCGAATGCATTCCAAAGGTTTAGCAGGATCCCGCCCGCCTGCCGGGATACGCCAGCGCCGCTCGGCTGCCAGCTATCTTGGCCCCAATGAGTGGCGAGCGTATGACCGCCGCCGCCAGCGGGGCCGATCGCCGGCTGCTCGAGATTCTTGCCTGCCCTTCCTGTCAGACACGGCTCGAGCCCGGAACCGCTGCGGCGGGAAAATGTGAGGCCTGTGGCAACCCGTACAGGCGGCTGCCCCACGCCTGGGAGCTGCTGCCTCCGCGCAGCGAGGTGGCGTCGGACATCTGGGCAACCTGGGAGCAGCTGCAGGCGAACGGCGTCGTCAGCTACGAGGCCGATCCGCACAACAACCTCGCCTTCGGTCCACGCGAGGACGCCAGCGCGTTCGCGAACTTCGCCGATCTTCGTGGCAGTGTGCTCGACATCGGCTGCGGGCCGCAACCGATCCCCGCGTACTTCTCACCACACGAAGACGGTACGGGCTTTACCGGGATCGATCCGCTCGTCGGCGATCTCCCCGCTGAATACCCAAAGGTTCGCGGTTTAGCCGAATATCTCCCTTTTGTCGCCGGCGCTTTCGACAGAGTGCTCTTCGCGACCACGCTCGACCATTTCGTCGACCCGGTGCGCGCTCTGAAGGAGGCTGGGAGGGTGCTTGTCGCCGACGGGCAGATCGTTGTCTGGCTCGGCCACAAGCGGGAGGGCGCCCCGGCTCCCGCCGTTTCGCACGCCTGGTACGACGAACTCGAGACGCCCAGAGGTGCCGACGACGTCTTCCACATCAAGCGGCTCGGGCCCGAGCAGGCCGTCGAGTTGTTCGAGTCCGCCGCACTTGAAGTCCGGGAGGCTGAGCATCGACAGGTCGACGACTACCGCAGCAACCACTTCTTCCGGCTGGCGGGGCGGCGCGGATGAGGATCCTGGTGACCGGAGCCAGTGGGTTCGTCGGCCGTGAGCTTGCGCGCCAGGCTGAGGGTGATCACGAGTTGTTCGGCCTGCGCTCGCCTGCATCCGGTGCCGAAGTCGGAGCCGGCGCCGTCGAGTGGATCACGGCCGACCTCGGTTCGGAGAGCTTTACGGAGAAGCTGCCCCAGGGCGTCGACGCGATCATCCACCTGGCGCAGTCACGCCGCTCGCGGGAGTTCCCCGAGGGGGCCTCGGACATGATGGCGGTGAACGTCGCGGCTACCGCCCGCCTGCTCGAGTTCGCGCGTCGTAGCGGCGTGTCGCGTTTCGTGTTCGCTTCCACCGCGACGCTGTACCAGCGCTCGTTGGAGCCTCTGAGCGAAAGGGCTCCGCTTGACTGCGCCCAGTTCTACCCGGCGACCAAGCGTGCCGCTGAGCTCCTGATTGGCCCCTATGGCAGCGAATTCTCCTGCCTGGTGATGCGGATCTTCACGGTCTACGGCCCGGGACAGCGCGGGCGGCTCGTGGCGGACCTGATCGAGCGTCTGCGCAACGGCGATGCCGTCAACGTCGAGGGTGCCCGAGGCCTGCTGCTCAGCCCGATCCACGTCGCCGACGTAGCTGGTGCGTTGCTCGCGGCGACCGCCGTCGAGGGGCCGGCGAGCACTTTGAACGTGGGGGGCGTCGAGGCCCTAGGGATCGCCGAGATGGCGACGACAATCGGAGCGCTGTTGGATCGGACGCCGACGCTGGTTGCCGACTCCGCTGATGAGCCGGGCGGCTATGTCGCCGAGCGCACGGCATTCGCGGCGGCCTTCCCCGGGCTGCCGGCTCCACGCAGCTTCGAGCAGGGCATTGGCTCGGTGCTGGCGGCCAACGCTGCGCCCGAGGCGGTTTCGGGATGAGCTACGACACCTTCACACACGAGGAGTACTCGGAGCTGCTCTCCCTTGCGTTCGAAAGCGGCTGCCGCTTCGCCGGTTTCGCCGACCTCGACTGGTCGGAGCTGGACGGGCAGCCGACGGTACTGCTGCGCCACGACATCGACTACGGCCCGCGCTTCATGACCGAGGTCGCCGCGATCGAGGCCGCGGCGGGGGTGTCGGCGACCTACTGCGTGCAGACCGACTCCCCGTGGTACAGCGTGGAGAGCCCGCGCGAGCGGGCGGCGATCATTGCGGCACTTGAGGCTGGCCACACGCTTGGGTTGCACGCGGACGTCAGCAGCATCGATTCAGACGAGGATGCCGTTCGGCTGGTGGTCGAACAGGCGCAGGCGCTCGGCGCGGAGTTCGAGTCCGAGGTCCGCGTCGTCTCGTTTCACATGCCGGGGCGCCGCGCCGTGCAACACCTGCTGCTTCCCGATCCGTTGATCAACACCTATGCGCCGCGATTCTTCACCGGGATCGCCTACGCGTCCGACTCGAACCAGAGTTGGCGCGAAACCGACCTCGTGCAACTGCTCGCCGAGCCGCCGGAGCTGCTGCAGCTGCTCATCCACCCGTTCTGGTGGCGGCAGCGGCCCGCCACTCTTCGCGAGAAGATGTCGGAGCTGGCGGCCGACCTGGGGATCGAGATGGGGGAGATCGTCACCCCGGAGCAATGGACGGAGATGGAGGTCCAGGAATCAAGGACGCGGCAACCAACCAGCTGATCCATCAGCGCCGGGTGATTACGCCTGCCAGCGGGTTCGAGCTGCCGAGCCTGCGCGAGCTGTGGGCGTCGCGCGACCTGATCTACCTGCTGATGCGGCGCGACGTAGCGATCCGCTACAAGCAGACGGCGATCGGTGCCGCCTGGGCGGTGCTGCAGCCGCTGCTGTTCGCCGCGGTCTTCAGCGTCTTCCTCGGGCTCTACGCACGCGTGCCGTCAGGCAGCGGTGTGCCCTATCCAGTCTTCGCGCTCTCGGGGCTGGTTCTCTGGCTCTACTTCTCCGGCTCGCTGGTGAAGATCTCCGACAGCACCGTGCAGAGCTCGACGCTGATCACCAAGGTCTACTTCCCCCGGGTGATCATTCCGCTCTCGGCTTCGGCCCAGCCGCTGGTGGATTTCATCGTTGCCTTCAGCGTCGTTATCCCGGTCATTCTCGCCTACGGCGTCGTGCCGAGCCCGCGCATCGTCCTGCTTCCGGCGCTGATCGTCCTCACCTGGCTGCTCGCGCTCGGAATCGGGCTCTGGCTGTCGGCTTTGAACGTCAAATACAGGGACATCGCCTTCGTGGTCCCTTTCGCGATCCAGGTCGGCCTCTTCGTCGACGCCGATCGTCTACCCATTCGAGCTCGTCCCCGAGGCCGCCCAGCGGTTCTACGCGTTGAATCCGCTTGTCGGAATCCTCGAGACCTATAGGTGGCTGCTGTTCGGAGGGGCGGACGCGCCGGGCCTGCTGCTCCTTGTTCCGGTGATCGCCGCACCAGTGCTGATGCTGGCCGGTGCCTGGTATTTCCAGCGGGCCGAGCGTGATTTCGCTGACATCATCTGAGCCAGTGAGCGACGACCCCGTCATCCGCGTCGAATCCGTCAGCAAGCGCTATCAGCTGGGCGCGACGATGCGCCCGACCACCTTCGTCGAGAAGCTCGGCAGGGGGCTCAGCTGGCGGCGCTCGCGGTCCGGCGGTGATAGCGATTCGGGCGGGGACTCCACCGAGAAGGAGTTCTGGGCGCTGCGGGACGTGTCGCTCGAGGTGGAGCGCGGTGAGGTGCTGGGGCTGATCGGCGCCAACGGAGCCGGCAAGAGCACCCTGCTCAAGCTGCTGGCCAGGGTAACGCTGCCCGACACCGGCTCGATCACGCTCGACGGGCGGGTGGGGACGCTGCTCGAGGTGGGCACCGGATTCCACCCCGAGCTGAGTGGGCGTGAGAACGCCTTCCTGAGCGGCGCGATCCTCGGCATGAGGCGCCAGGAGATGACCGACAAGTTCGACGAGATCGTCGAGTTCGCGGGCGTGGAGGAATTCTCGACACCGCCGGTCAAGCGCTACTCGAGCGGCATGTACGTGCGGCTGGCCTTCGCGGTCGCGGCCTTCCTCGAGCCGGAGATCCTGCTCATCGACGAGGTTCTGGCGGTCGGCGACGCCGAGTTTCAGCGTCGCTGCCTAGGCCGGATGCAGGACGTCGTCGGGGAGGGGCGCACGATCGTCTTCGTCAGCCATAACCTCTCAGCGGTACAGCGGCTCTGCCACCGATCCGTGTGGATTGACCACGGCCACCTCAAGGCTGCCGGCCCGACGGCACAGGTCGTCGCTGCCTATCTGCAGACCGCAGGAGCCACCCAGCAGGGCGGCTCGGCCACCCTGGCAGAGGGCGTGTCGCGGATCGGGACGGGCGCCGTCAAGCTCGCGCGGGTGGACCTCTGCGGCGCCGAGGGCCAGGCAACCGACCGGCTCTCCCTCGGTGAGCCGATGTCGGTGCGGATGTCGTTCGAAGTCGGCGAGCCGATTGACGACGCCGTAGTCGACATCGGCATCGCGACCGGCGACGGAATCCGCGTGGTTACTGCCCAGAGCATCGACCGTGACGGATCGCTAATGTCTCTCGAAGTCGGCGCGATTGAGATCAACGCCGAACTCGACCTGATGCTTCTGCCGGGGGAGTACCACCTCGAGATCGCCGTTCACCGTCTGGTCGGGCTGACGCTCGATCTCGTGGAACGAGTGCTCGCTTTCACGGTCGTGAACTCGCCGCATGACGGTTCGTACCCCTACCCCTGGAACGTCGTCCAGGGCTCCGTGCGACCGCACTCGACCTGGTCGACGGCCGGGCTGACCGCGACGGCGGCGGATCTACCCGCGCGCAGCGATTGACCGCCGCCGCCGATCGGCCCGCTGTGAAGGGCCGGGTGCTTTACGTGGGCCAGGCCTACTACAACACCTGGTGCCTGTCCCGGGCTCTGCGGGAGGTCGGCTGGAAGGCCGACATACTCAATTGGGACCCGGAACCTGACAACGATCGCTACTACCACGGTGAGGACTACAGGCTCCGCTATGGCTCGCGGTTCGACGCCCTGCGTCACCTTCGCGTCTACCTCTCGGCGATTCGCAACTACGACATCTTCCATTTCAGTAACGCCCACGGCATCCGCTTCGGGCATCCACTTCACGATGCGGTATCGCGCGTCTTCCGGGAGGGCGATGAGATTCGCTTGCTGAAGCGCCTGGGCAAGAAGATCGTGTACACGAACAACGGTTGTCTGGACGGGGTCTCGCAGACTTCGTTTGGGAGCTGGGGCTCTAGCCCCGTTTGCGCGGACTGCGCCTGGCGCAACTCGCCGTCCGTTTGCAGCGATCAGCGCAATCTGAAGTGGGGGGCGTTTCGTAACAGCGTCGCCGACTTCCAGGTGCTGCTGGGCGGAAACCGAATCGACTACAACGTCGATCCCCGTATCCATGAGGTGCCCGAGTTCTACTGCCTCGACCCCGAGTTCTGGAGGCCGGACCTGGAGATTCCAGAGGCGTTCAGGTTGCCTCAGCGCGAAGGCCTAGTGCGGATTTACCACACGGTCGGGAACATGGAGGCGCGGACCGACGCCGTCAGCGGGCGCAACATTAAGTCGACCCACGTCTGGGTGCCGCTGGTGGAGCGGCTGAGAAGCGAGGGCTACGACGTTGAGCTGATCTCGCCCCACGAGGTGCCAAACAAGGAGGTGCGCTACTACCAGGCGCAGGCCGACATCTTTGGTGACATGCTCACGTACGGGTTCTTCGGCGCCACCGCTCGCGAGGGGATGATGCTCGGCAAGCCTGTTGTCTGCAACCTGCGTTCCGAATGGCTCGAGCAGATGCGCGCGGAGATTCCCGACTACGTCGACCAGCTGCCCGTGATCGACGCGGGTGAGGACACCGTCTATGAGATCGTCCGAGGGCTAGTTGAAGATTCGCAGCGCAGAGAGGAGATCGGCAAGCGCAGTCGCGAGTTCGCGGTTCGCTGGCATTCTGCACGTGCCGGAGCGGAGCGCTTCGATCGCATCTACGGCGAGCTGCTCTTCGGGAACCGATGAGACGCGAAATGGACATCGAGCTAGCCCCAATCTCGACCGACGACGCCGAGCGGCTGTACGAGTGGATCAACGATCGCGAGCTCGTCCTGCTGAGCTCCGCCTACTCGCCAGTCCACGAGCCCAATCATGAAGAGTGGTTCGAGCAGATCCGCAGCCGCGAGGACGTCGTCATCTTCGCCATCCGCCTGCTGGACGGAGGAGAGCTCGTCGGGAGCTGCCAGCTCCGCGATATCGACCCGCGTCACCGTACCGCTGAGCTGCTGATCAGGATTGGACCCGAGGAGGCTCGCGGACGCGGGGTCGGCACCCAGGCAGTCCAGCTGCTCCTGGACCATGCCTTCAACGATCTCGATCTCGCTCGGGTGCACCTGAAGGTGTTCGGGGGCAACGAGCGCGCGCTCAGGGTCTACGAGAAAGCGGGAATGCGCCGGGAGGGCACCCTTCGCAAGGCGGTCTATCTCGACGGCGAGCGCGTCGATGTCGTCGTCATGGCGATCCTGCGGGATGAACATCTTGGCCGCGCCTCCTGAGCGCCTCGTCGCCATCCACCAACCGAACTTCTTCCCCTGGCTGGGGTGGTTCGCGAAGCTGGCTCGGGCCGACACGATGGTGCTCCTCGACCACGTTCAGTTTCCGAAGAAGGGAGGGACGCCGACCAACAGGGTGAAGGTTCTCGCAGCCCCGGGGCCGGTCTGGGTGACCGCTCCGATCGTGCGCGCCTACCACGGCACCCGTGCCATCAATGAGATGGAGATCGACGAATCCCGTCCCTGGCGGGAGAAGCTTGTCAGCACGATCGAGCAGGCGTATGCCCGTGCTCCGTACCTCGCCGAGGTCCAGCCTTTGCTGAGGGAATGCGTTCTCAACCCAAACTCGATGCTCGCCGAGTACAACGATTACAACATCCGGGCGATTGCGGAGGCGATTGGCCTCGACACGACGCTCCTGGTCAGAAGCTCGGATCTGAACATCTCGGGTGACGCCACCGAGCTTCTTATCTCGATCGTCCAGACCGTAGCTGGGACGGCCTACCTCGCCGGCGGCGGCGCTGGCGGCTACCAGCGGGACGAGCTGTTCGCAGAGCGCGGGGTCGATCTCGTCGAACAGAACTTCGCGCATCCGCTGTACCCGCAGTCGGCGGATCCGTTCGTGCCCGGCCTTTCGATTGCGGACGCGCTTTTCCATTGCGGGCTGGAAAGGACCGGAGACCTGCTCACCAACGCGACCTGAAGCCCGCACTCAATCGCGGGGCGAACGCAGTGAATCCGTGGGCGGGCGCCCACGGACCCTGTTCAACCCGACTCGGACCAGCGCTTTGAGCCGCGCCCTCGAACGCACCAGGGCGCTCCGCGCCCGCGTCGGGTAGAGCGCGCGGGCGGTGGGCTCTGGATCGAACCCGGCGGGCACGCTCAGCCCAGCGGCCTCGAGCTCGCGGTCGAAGCCTGCGACGAACGCCTCGTAGGCGTAGCGGCCCGAGGCGATCAGGTCGCGGTGAGCGTTGTCGGTAAGCCGCTGTCGCAGTTCCGGATCGCGGAAGGCCTCGACCACCTCGTCGAAGTTCGAGAAGTCCTTGCGCAGCGGGATGTAATGGGTCATCGGCTCCATCACCCCGGAGTAGTGGCCTTCGTAGAGGATCTGGCAGCTGCGCATCGCGGCCGCCTCGAAGTGGCGCGGGCTGATCGTGCGATAGGGGATCTCCCCTTCGCCTGGGGATCGGCGATCGCCGCGCCGGACTCCGTCCCGAGCACCGCCTTGCAACTGCCGATGAAGCGCAGCCAGCCGTCTCCGTAGATGCGCTTCGCCTCGCTCGTCTCGATGTCGAGCTTCAGGCCCAGGCCGGCGGAGCGGTCCCGGAACCGCTCGGCGATCTCGTACTTCTCGAGCGCCGCCCCCGTCCACGAGGCGGCGGCTTGCGGCCGCGGTAGCCGATGTCGATCGGCCGCTCACCCTGCGGCGGCCGCTGGGCGGCAAGCTCGCGGCTCACGTAACCGGGCAGGTAGGTGACGACGCGCTCGGCGCCGCTCGGCGCGTAGACCCGCTCGGCGTGAGGGGCCTCGATGCAGGTGTAGATCAGGTCGATTCCGTACTCCCGGCAGAAGTCGATTCGCTCCGGGAGGTAGGCCTGCTCGTCCTGAAAGAAGGCGACCCGAAGGAATCGGGTGGGCTGCGAGGTGGCAACGGAAGTCCTCGGTGAGTGGGGCGAACTTCCCGTAGAACATCGTGTAATGCAGGACGATCGCCGCGAAACGGATGCCGTCGAGTCCGCTGGGGTAGCCGAGCGCGGCGTTGACGGGGAAGACCGGGAAGCTCGAGAAGGCCCGAAACGCCTCGACGCTCTCGCGAACCACCGGCGCCTCCGGGTAGACCGAGTTGTAGATGAGGACGGATCCCGTCGCTCTGCAGCCTGCTTGACGCGGCCATCGGCTCTCAGCCGGTCCAGGCGGCGATCGCTTCGGCGACCCGAAGCCCAGCCGTGCCGCCGCCGTAGATCGAGGCGTCGGGAGGGTCGCTCGTCACGCAGCGGCGCCAGCTCGCCCAGCGCCGAGAGCGCCGCGTCCATGTCGAGATCGACCAGGCGGTTCCAGCCCGCCTGCGACCGTTTCGACCCACTCGGTTGCAGGGCGCAGGGTCACGCACGGGACGCCGGCGAGAAACGCCTCCTTCTGCAGTCCACCGGAGTCGGTCAGCGCGGCTCGGGCGCCGTGCAGCAGCCGGGTCATGTCGAGATAGCCGAGCGGTTCGGTGATCTGCGCCGCCGCCTCGAGCCGCGAGCCGCAGGCCGGCGGCGTCGAGCCTGGCCGCGGTTCGGGGATGCAGCGGCAGCACCAGCTTGCGCGTCCGCTGCCGCCGTCTTCGAGCAGCCCGACCAGCAGCTCCAGCCGGGCCGGGATCGTCGACGTTCTCGGCGCGGTGCGCGGTGACCAGCAGGTAACCACGCTCCTCGAGGCCGAGGCGCTCGAGGATCGTCGAGCGCCGCTCGGCGACCTCTCCGAAGGTCAGCGCGATGTCGGCCATCACGTCGCCGACGAGCTGTGCGTGCCTCGCCCATGCCCTCTCGTTCGAGGTTCTCGATCGCCGTCGGCGTCGAGCAAAGCAGCAGGCCGGAGAGCCGGTCGGCGACGATGCGGTTGATCTCCTCGGGCATCGTCCGGATGAACGAGCGCATGCCGGCTTCGACGTGCGCGATCGGGACCTCCGCCTTGGCGGCGACCAGCGCGCCGCCGAGCGTCGCGTTCGTGTCCCCGTAGACGAGCACGGCGTCGGGCGCGACCTCGGCGAGCAGCGGCTCGAGCTCCCGCAGGGTCTTCGCCGTCTGCTCGCGTGGCTGCCGGCGCCGACGCCGAGCATGTGGTCGGGCGGCGGCAGCTCGAGCTCCTCGAAGAAGAGCTCGGAGAGCTCGCGGTCGTAGTGCTGACCCGGTGTGCACGAGGATCTCCTCGCCGCGTTCGCGCAGGTGGCGGGAGACCGCCGCGGCCTTGATGAACTGGGGGCGATTGCCCACGACTGTGAGGATTCTCATCGCTTCACTCCGCTGAGCAATCTGCCAGATCGCCCTCCGTCGGGCCCGCCACGCACCGCTACCCTGCGCCCGTGGCCGAAACGCAGCCGATACGCGTCGGGGTCGTGGGACTCGGCTACTGGGGTCCCAACCTGGCTCGCAACTTCAACGCAATCGACGGCGCCGAGTTGGCCTGGTGCTGTGACGCGGACGCGGCTTCGCGTCAGCGCTGGGGCGGCGCCTTTCCCGGCGCGCGCTTCTGCGCCGACCTCGACGAGATGCTCGCCGACGAGTCGCTTGAAGCCGTGGCGGTGACGACGCCCGTCCCCACCCACGCAGATCTCGCCGAGCGTGTGCTCGCCGCCGGCAAGCACTGTTTCGTCGAGAAGCCGCTCGCACAGGACGTGGCCTCGGCAGAACGTGTGGTCGAGCTGGCCGAGGAGGCGGGGAGGACGCTGATGACGGGCCATCTGCTCGAGTACCACCCCGGCATCGAGCAGCTGCGAGAGCTGACCGAGAGTGGCGAGCTGGGGGAGATCCACTACGTCTACTCGCAGCGGCTCAACCTGGGCAAGCTTCGCAGCGACGAGAACGCGCTCTGGAGCCTCGGCGCCCACGACGTCTCCGTCGTCCTCGCTTTGGCCAACGAGACCCCCGTCGAGGCTTGGGCCCAGGGGTCGGCCTATGTGCGCGAGGGTGTCGAGGACGTCGTCTTTGCCTTCCTTCGATACCCGTCGGGGATCGTCGCCCACCTGCACCTCTCCTGGCTTGACCCGCACAAGGAGCGAAAGATCACCGTGGTCGGGTCCAAGCGCATGGCGACCCTCGACGATATGGCGCTCGAGCGCAAGCTGACGATCTTCGACAAGGGGTTTGACCGCGAGTTCGATTCCTACGGCGAGTACATCACGCGTTCGGGGGCCGCAACCAGCCCGGCGATTCCCAACCGCGAGCCGCTGCGAATCGAGTGCGAGCACTTTCTCGCATGCATCCGCTCCGGTGAACGCCCGCGCTCCGACGGTCACAGTGGGCTTCGCGTCGTGCGTGTCCTCGAGGCGCTGCAGCGCTCGCTCGACGAGAACGGCGCCGTGATCCAGCTGGCCGGCGAACCCGTCGCCTAGCCGAGCGCCGTCGCCACGCACTCGACGACGCGCTCGATCTCGGCGTCACTGAGTGCCTGGCCCATCGGCAGCGCCAGGCAGGTCTGCGAGAAGCGGTCGGCGCCAGCGAGCGCCTCGGCGGGCTTGAACGCGGCCATGCCGGGCTGCTCATGCAGCGCCGGGGTGTAATAGACGCGGTTGCCGACGCCGAGCTCGGACAGCTTCGCCCCCAGCTCGTCGCGCCGCGGCGAGGAGACCATGTAGAGGTGAAAGCAGGACTCGGCTCCGGCGGTCTCGACCGGTAGTTCGAGATTGTCTCCCAGGCCCAGTTCCGCATACCGGGTGGCGACCGACCGGCGGGCCTCGGTCCAAGCGGAAAGCTCGGGGAGCAGGACTCGCAGCCCCGCCGCCTGCAGCTCGTCGAGGCGTGAGTTGTAGCCGACGGCGGTGTGGACCTTCTTGTCGCGGGAGCCGTGGAAGCGCAGCTGACGGGCGTTCTCGATCACCTCGGCGTCGTTGCTGAGGATGGCGCCGCCGTCGCCGAAGGCGCCGAGGTTCTTGCTCGGGTAGAAGCTGAAGGTGGCGGCGTCGCCGAGCGCTCCGGCGCGAACTCCGCCGAGCGCCGCTCCCGCGGCCTGTGCTGCGTCCTCGAGGACCTTGATCGGCCGATCCGCCGAGCCGTGGGCGCGAGCGAGGGCGAGCAATTCGTCCATCGGCGCGGGGTTGCCGAACAGGTGGACCGGCACGATCGCTGACGTCCGCGGGCCGATCAGTGGCTCGACCGTCGCCGCCGTGATGCACCAGGTCTGCGGATCGACGTCCGCGAAGACGGGCCTGGCACCGGCATTGACGACCGCCTCACAGGTGGCGTAGAAGCTGATCGCGGGCACGATCACCTCGTCACCGGGCTGGACGCCCAGCGCGCGCAGCGCGATCGTCAGGGCGTCTGTTCCGTTGGCCACTCCAACGCAATGCTCGGCGCCCAGGTAGGCGGCGAACTCCTCTTCGAAGGCCTTGACCTCGGGGCCGAGCACGTAGGCGCCGCCCTCCAGCACCTCGCCCATGCGGGCTGCGACTTTCGGGATCAGCGGCTCGATGGCGCCGCGGCTTGCAAACAGGGGGACGTTCACGGGGGCGGGCAATTTAGTGACTCCGAACGCAGCAACTATCCTGCCTCGGCCGTGGAGGCCAGGGCCAGCACTCCGACCCGGGCCGCATCGGGGTCAGGCATTGCCGCGACCCGCAGCGGGTTCGTTTGGCGCCCGGAAGGTGCCGATACGCCTTTCGACCGCAGGCTGGACATCGGCATCGCGGTGGTGCTCGTCGTGGCCGTGCTGCTGCAGGGCGTTCGGGAGGCGTTCGGCCTTCCGGGAGCGATCGAACTGCTCGCCGACCTTGCCGCGGGAGTGCTCTTGCTTTGGATCGGGTGGGCTGTGCTGCGCAGCGGGCGCGCCGTCGCCGTGCCGTATCTGGTCATCGCCTTTGCCGTGCTGATGGTCGCCTGCGCACTCAGCGCCGACGAGTTGCCGAGGATGTTGGTCTCGGCCAAGAACTTCCTCTTCCTGCCGCTGCTGGCGATGGCCATCGCCGCCCTCGGGCCGAGCGAGGATCGTGCCCGGATCGTCGTTTGGACGGCGATCGGGCTGGTGATCCTTCAGTTCGCCGTCACGATTGGCCAGTCGCTGGCCGGCATGAACGTCGACCTGATCGTCGGCACCTTCGGTGACTACGCCGGGCCGAGCACCGCTTTCGCACTTGAGGTCGGCGCCTGTCTGGCGCTCGGCGCCTACGCGCGCTCGGGCAGGCCGGTCTGGCTGGCCCTCGCCCTTGTCTTGCCGATCGCAGCGATCTGGACCGCGCTGCGGCTGATGCTGCTCGTGATTCCCGTCGCTGGACTCGCCGTCGCCGTTGCCGCCTGGTGGGCCGAAAGGGGTGGCTCGGGCGCCGGATCCCAATCGTCATCGTCGCGGACGCGGCGCCCGGCGGCGATTCTCGCCGTTGTCGCGGTCACGACCGGCGCCATCTTCGGCGGCTACGCGATCTGGCGCCCGTCCGATCTCGGCGTGATCACCGACTCTGACTCGCGCACGATCTACCTCGACGAGGCCGACGTCGTCGTCGAGCCCGATACGGCGACAGAGCCCGTCACCGCAGAGGAGGTTCCCGGGCGGCGCGTGCAAATAGAGACGGCGATGCGGCTCGTCAACAACCCCCCGCTGGATTTCCTGATCGGCCGCGGGCTCGGTGTGACGACCTACGCCGAAAACCTCGACATCGAGATGCCCGAAGAAAAGGACCTTGTCGTCGTCGGTTACATGGACGCGGGCACGCTGCTGGTCGAGACGGGCTGGCTCGGCGTCGCACTCGTCCTGTCCTCGGCGCTGCTGATCGGGCTGGGGGCGATGTCAGCGGCCCGCCGGGAGCTGTCTGCCAGCTGGATCCGGGCCCTCTTGATCGCCTATCCGGGGATCCTCGTCTCGATGGCGGCAGGGGCATTCCACGGCACCCCGTTTCGCAACCTCGGCTCGGCGACCCTCTTCTGGGTGCTTACGGGGTTGGTAGCGGCGAGCGTTCTGCAACCCAGTCGATCGTCCGCCGCAACCCCTCGCTGAAGCTGACCTCCGGCTGGTAGCCGATCAGCTTGCGAGCCAGTGAGATGTCGGCCTGGCTGAGCGCGACGTCACCCGGGCGCTCGGGCCCGAACCGCGGCTCGATGGCGAGGCCCATCAGCTCGTTGAGCGCGGCGACGAGGTCGAGCAGCGAGTGCGAGTCACCCATGGCGATGTTCAGTACGCGACCGTTGGCAGAGCCGGAGGCGGCCGCCGCGAGGTTGGCCTCGACGATGTTGTCGATGTGGGTGAAGTCGCGCGCCGTCTGGCCGTCCCCGTTGATCGTCGGCTGCTCGGAGGCGAGCATCTGGCTGATGAACTTGGGGATCACCGCTGCGTAGCCCGAAAGCGGGTCCTGGCGCTCGCCGAAGACGTTGAAGTAGCGCAGCGCCACCACCTCGAGCCCGTAGACCCGGTGGGCCGCGAGGCAGTACTGCTCGGCTGCAAGCTTGGCGACCGCGTAGGGCGCCAGCGGGGCGACGGGCGCGCTTTCCACGCGCGGCATCCCGGGGGCGTCACCGTAGATCGAACTCGATGAGGCGAACACGACTCGGCGGGCCCCGTGGTCACGAGCCGCGAGCAGCACGTTGAGAGTGCCCTCGACGTTTACCGCGTTCGACGTGAGCGGATCCTGGACCGAGCGTGGCACTGACGGCAGCGCCCCCTGGTGGAAGATCAGCTCGGTGTCGCGCGCGGCGCTTGAGACACGCTCGAATGAGCGCAGATCGCCCTCGATCACCTCGACGTCGAGTCCCTCGAGGTTGGCCCGATCGCCGGTCGAGAAGTTGTCGTGAACGCGCACCTCGTGTCCGTCGGCGAGCAGGCGACGAACGAGGTTGGAGCCGATGAAGCCGGCACCGCCGGTTACGAGAGCCTTCACGAGCGGGCCAGTATAGGTGCGTGCCGGAGGCCTTTTGGGGTGCCTTGCACCGCTCCATCCAGCTTCCCGAGGGGTTTCTCGGGTGAGCGGACAGCCGCTAACCTCGCTTCGCCCCACGGGTCGAACGCCGCGCGTCGGGGTACCGCATCCGGAGGTCTTGATTCCCGCACCCCAGACAAGCGCGCGAGAGGGTTCTCCAGTTCGCGTCGGGTTGATCGGACTCGGCTACTGGGGGCCGAACCTGTTGCGGGTTCTCAGCGAGTCGCCCGACGCCGAGGTCGCCTGGCTCTGCGACCTCGACCCCGAGCGGCTGGCTCGGATGGCGACTCGCAGCCCTGGCTCGCGGACGACGGCGGACGTCGAGGAAATTCTCGCCGACCCCGATGTCGACGCGGTCCTGCTGGCCACCCCGGTGTTCACTCATTTCGAGCTGGCATCACGCAGCCTCGCCGCCGGCAAGCACACCTACGTCGAGAAGCCGCTCGCCTCGAGCACCGCCGAGGCCGACGAGCTGCTGGCCCAGGCCGATGCCCGCAAGCTGACGATGATGTGCGGCCACACGTTCGTCTACAGCCCGCCCGTGCGCGCGGTCAAGGAGATCATCGACCGCGGCGACCTCGGGACGCCGTTCTTCATCACCTCGAGCCGGGTCAACCTCGGCCTGCACCAGCGCGACGTCAGCGTCCTCTGGGATCTCGGGTCCCCACGACTTCTCGATCCTGCGCTACTGGTTCGACGAACTGCCGGAGTCCGTCTCGACGGTCGGCCGCGACTCCGTCGTCAAGGGAATCCCCGACGTCGCCTTCGTGACCCTGCGCTATCCCTCGGGCCTGCTGGTCAACCTGGAGATGAGCTGGCTGGCGCCGAGCAAGCTGCGCCGCACCGTGCTCGTCGGCAGCGAGAAGATGATCGTCTACGAAGACGGCGCTCCCGAGCCGTGCGGGTCTTCGATCACGGCGTCGTCTATCGCGATCCCGAGACCTTCGGGGAGTACCACCTCTCCTACCGGACCGGCGACATCGTCTCGCCGCGGATCGGGACCGAGGAGCCGTTGGCGCTGCAGCTGGCGGACTTCATCGCTGCCGTGCGCAGCGGTCAGGTGCCTGCCGGACACGCCGCGCTTTGCCGCGACGTCGTGCGCCTGATCGAAGCGGCCTCGAGCTCTCTGCAAGAGGGTGGCGCCCCCGTCACCGTCAGCAATCTCTCGTCGGGCGCGCTGGCGTGAGCGAGCTTCGCAAGGGAGCCGCTGGACGCCCTCTCGAGGACGGCGAGCCGACCTCACACCTTCGCGCCGCTCCTTCCCCGACGATGTCGCACCGCTACGGCCGCCGCGACTACGTCCTGCGGCGCGCGCTTGCGGGCTCCGACATCGCGTCCCTGTTCCTGGCCTTGGCGATCGGCATCGGCCTTTTTGACGGCGGCGCCCACCGAATGGATCTCGTCTACTGCCTGCCCCTGATTCCCGGTTGGCTGCTGCTCTTTCGCGCCTACGGGCTCTATGAGCGCGACATCAAGCGCATCAGCCACGGTGCGCTCGACGACGTGCCGAACATCTTTCACGCCCTGCTGATCGGCACGCTGATCACCTGGACCTGGCTGCGGGTGCTCCCGGGGGCGGAGCGCCTGGTGTTCGCGGAGGTCGCGGTTTTCGCGGCCGTCGCCATCACCCTGATCCCGGTTGCCCGGATCGTGGTCAGACGCCTCGTCCAACGCGTGCTGGGCCCCGAGCGGGTCGTGTTTGTCGGCGATCCGTCTGAGTTGGCGACCCTTATCCACAAGATCCGGACCCATCCCGAATACAGCCTCGAACCGGTCGGGATCGTGCCGCTGCAAGTGACGACGGGTCCGACCCCACTGCCCCTGCTCGAACCGCTCGATCAACTCGATCTCAATGCGCTCGAGCACCGCCACGCCTTCGAGCGCCTGATCGTCGCCCACGACGACGTCGACGACCAGACGCTGCTGGACCTGCTGCAGGAGTGTGGCCAGCTCTCGATCAAGGTCAGCATCCTGCCTCGCTTCGGCGACGCGCTCGGGCCCTCGGTCGAGGTCGACGAGATCGAGGGCGTCACCGTGCTCGACCTCAACCCGCTGGTGCTGCCGCGCTCCTCGCGCTACTTCAAGCGCGCGATGGACATCGTCGGAGCCACGATCGGGCTGCTGCTGGCTGCGATTCCGATGTTTGCGATCGCGATCGCGATCAAGCTCGACTCGCGCGGGCCCGTCTTCTTCCGCCAGGAGCGGATCGGGCGGCGGGAACGACGCTTCTCGTTGTTCAAGTTCCGCACGATGGACCCAGACGCGGAGGAGCGGGTCGCGGAGCTGCGCAAGCAGAGCTCCGACCCGAACTGGCTGAAGCTCGAGCGCGATCCGCGCGTGACCAGGGTCGGGCAGGGTCCTGCGCGTTTCGAGCCTCGACGAGCTGCCCCAGCTGATCAACGTGCTCAGGGGAGAGATGAGCCTGGTCGGCCCCCGCCCCCTGATCCCCGACGAGGACGAGCTGGTGACCGGCTGGTCGCGAACCCGCCTGGACCTCTCACCGGGCATCACTGGCCTCTGGCAGGTGCTGGGGCGGACCAGCATCCCCTTCGAGGAGATGGTCAAGCTCGACACGCTCTACGTCACCAACTGGAGCCTCTGGCTCGACGTCAAGCTCGTGATCCGGACTTTTCGGATCGTGTTCAACCGGCGCGGCGCGAATTAGCACCGCCCACGTCCTCGACGGCGCGCACGAAATACGAAATCGTCGCGTCGGACTCGGCGCGCAGCTCCTGTGGAGACCGCGGCCCCGATTCCCGGCGAACGATCGGAAGCAGCTCCGAGACGGCGCCGATGCGTCCCAGCAGCCCGGCGCTGACCAGCTGATCGTCCACCGCGGGGATCTCCGCCGCGAAGACGCTGACGGTGGGCACGCCCATCAGCGCCGCCTCGCGGGTCATCGTGCCGCCCGCGCCCAGGAACAGGTCCGCAGCGTGGATCAAGGAGCGCGCGTCGACGGCATGAGCGGGGACGACCAGCGTCCCAGCCGCCGATCTGCTCGAGCTCCGCTCGCTGCTCGGGATGGCGCGCCAGGACGACGCAGGCGACCTCGTCCTCGCGGCCGAGCGCCTCCAGGCAGTCCAGGAAGAGGCGGTTCTCCTGACGGTGGTAGAGCGCCCGGCTCGGCGGCGTGCGGGCGACCACCAGGATCGATTCACCTGGGGTCAGGCCGAGTTCCTCCAGGGCGCGCCGACTCGGCTCGAAGTCACCGAGGTAGAGCGACTCCTTGAGCCCCGGGTAGCGGCGCAGCTTGGTTGCGCTTGCGCCCTGGCGGCGGGCTGCCTCGACCGGGAACGCCTCGGGCACCAGCACCACTTTGGCGAGCCTGAACGCGAGGTGGTTCGAGGGCTGGTGCTCGAAGTCCATCGCCGTGACCGCGGGAATCCGCAGGGAGCGCGCCGCGACGATCTGGGCGTAGGAGTTGTGGGAGAGCGCGACGTCGGGTCGCCGGCCGCGGGCCCAGGACCGCAGGGCGCGTATCCGGCCGGCCAGCGCAGCCGCCTTTGCCAGGCGCCCGCCGGGGCTCTCCTCGCCGAACGCCTCCACCTCGGGCCAGACCTCGCGAGCAAGCTCCAGCGTCTGGGCGTGGTCGCGGGCGGTGACAATTACCTCGTGGCCGTCACGTTCGAGTTGTCTTGTGATCGGCGCAAAGAGGGGCGGATGAGGGGAGTTGGCCGCGTCTATCCAGACCTTCATCGCCTCAGCGCCAGTTTGCAAGCAGGTCCTCGTCCGCGACGGTGCGAACCTGTCGCGCCGGAACGCCCATCATCACCGCACGGGCGGGAACGTCGGCGATCACGACGGCTCCGGCGGCGATGAACGCCTCCTCGCCGATCTCGACGCCGGGGCAGAGGACGACCGCGCCGCCGACCCTGCAGGCACGGCGCAGAGTGGGCCCGACGATCTCCGCGTCCGGCGGGTGGCGGGCCATCGTGTTGTCGTTGGTCATCGTCACCCCGGGGCCGACGAAGACGTCGTCCTCGATCGTCGTGCGGGCCGTGACGTAGCAGTTGGTCTGCACGGAGACCCTGTCGCCGATTACGACGTCGTTGTCGACAGCCGTGCCGCGACCGACGACCGATTGCTCCCCGATCCGCGCCCGCTCGCGAACCTGCGATTGGTCGCCGGCGATCGCCCCGGCGGCGAGCTCGGCCCCCGCGAAGACGATGGCGCCCGCGAGGATCGCCGCGCCGTCTCCGATCAGCGCCGGCGGTGGAGCTTCGCGTGAAGCGGTCGAGCGCCCTCCGAGCTTCGGCGGCTTGCCGATCATGGCGCCATCCTGGATGACGACGCCCGATCCGATCCGCGTGCCGGCGTGGATCACGACATGGGCGCCGAGCAAGGTGTCATCGGGCAGTTCGACGTCCGCGGCCAGCATCAGCCCGGGGGCTCGCGCGGATGGCATCAGCGCAGTATCTCGGTCTGCCTGTGTTCGTCACGGGGGAAGCACAGCATCGGGGTTCTCGAGGAAAATCGGCGAGCGGGGGTTGAGCGAGCGCGCATTGACGTATGCGGTCCGCGCCGCAACCGGGTGGCCGCAGTTCCTTCTGGATCGTGGCGTAGACGTACAGCGGCTCCCAGTTGGTCGGTTCGCGCTCGAAGGCGATGGTCGCCTCGGCGGCGGCCTCGTCGAGTCTGCCGAGCAGCTGCAGCACAAGGGCTTGCTGCAGGTGTGGGGAGGCCGCGTAGGGCTGCAAGCGCTCAGCGTCCTCGGCGGAGCTGAGTGCCGCGTCGAGGTCGTCGTCTGCGGCCTCGTCCTGGCTTCGATCCAAGAGGACGTTGCCGGCGAGGTTGGTTGCGAGCAGGAAGATGCCACGACAAGCGACCCGGCTGCGACTGCGACCCGGACCGGTTTTCGCGCCCTGCGCCCCTGGGCAGCGGTTTCGCCCGCTTCCGTTTCCTCGACCGCGCCCGATCTGATCGCCGCGCGCGGCGACGAGCAGGAAGGCCACAACAACCGCCGGTACCTGCCAGGCCCAATCCGCGGCCATCGCCACCGCGAAGGCGGCGAGAGCGGCCAGCGCGGCCCCGAGCAGAGCCCGCTGCTCGTCGAAGTGCTCGAGCGTCCGCCGCACCGCGAGCACGCCGATCACAGCCAAGCCAGCCCATCAGCAATAGAAACCCGACCGATCCGAGCTCGCCAAGCGTTTCCAGGTAAAGAGAGTGGGCGTAGCGGGTGTACCCGAAGATCGTCCCGTTGACTGCCCACCAATACTCGAAGGTCCCGGCGCCGATACCGGTGATCGGGTCCGACTCCATGGCGTCGATCGCCGCTCCCCACTGCTGCCAGCGCCCGTTTCCGCTGGCGCTCGTCAGCCGCTCGGACCCGGTGGTCGGATCCGTGGAAGAGGTGAACTCATCCCATTGCTGCCCGACCTCTCCGCTCGCCGCGAGTGCGATCACCGCCAGTACGGCGAGCACCGCGACCGCCACCCACGCGCGGCGTGCGGTCGCGGGTGAGACCTCCGGCTCGGGCAGCAGCGCCTCGCGTTCGGCGCGGGCCAGGCCGACCCGCGCGAGCGCGACCACGGCGCAGGCGCCCAGGGTCAGCCAGAGCATCTCGTCGCCCTGCTGTGACGCCACGGCGCTCTCGACGCCGTCCTGCAGTTCGTTGCGCCCGGCGGCAAGCAGCAGCAGGAGCGTGCTGCCGAGCCCGGTGAGCAACAGCGTCGGCAGCATCCGCAAGCGCTCGTGGTGAAAGCCGATCAAGACGGCCACGGCGACTGCCGCCGCCCCGACTCCGCTGCGCGAGAGCGTGTAGAAGAGCGTCAGGGCCATCACCGGGACCGCGGCGCTCGCCAGCGCCGCGATGGCAACGCGTTTGGCGTCGGTCGCGGCCACGAGCACCAGCGGCAGGCCGATCGCCACCAGCGCACCGAGGCTGTTCCAGGAGTCGAGCGGGTAGCTGAGGCGCCCTTCGACATCCGGCAGGAACTCGGCGATGCTGTCGGAGGGAAACCAGGAGGGCTGCAGGCGCGAGAGCGCAGCGACGCCGGCGAGCAGCGCGATCGCCGCACCGACGCCACCCAGCACGCGCCTCCATCCATCGGGGCCGATCCCGGCCAGCGCCACGGAAAAGACGCCGAGGTAGGTCAGGACCAGCACCAGGGACGCAACGCTGCGCTCGTCGCTGGACGTCCACCACAGCGCGCTGAGCGCGGTCCAGAGCGCGAACAGGGCGAGCAGCCCTGCGGCCCAGAGCTCGGGGCGGCGCAGGCGCGACCGCGGCAGGACGCCGAAGACGATCCCGGCACCCAGGCAGAGCCAGGCGATGATCCCGACCGGCAGGCTGACGACGGGGTCGTAGCCACCCCCGCGCATGCCCAGGTAGAAGACGAGCGCGAACGGCAGCAGCCAGCCGAGGGCTGCCTCGATACGTACCTTCTTGTTTGCTGGCACCGTTTGCATTGATTGCTTCCTGTCGGGTAAGGACCGCCTGATTCGCAACAATTGGGCCCCGGCGGGTGTTGGCTAGGCTGAATCCCGGTACTCAGACCAGACCAGAGGTCTCCCGCCAGACCCGAGGTCTACTCAGCCATGGCAAGGATCATTTCAATTTCACTGCTCGCGCTCGCGCTCTGCGTCGCTCTACCCGCGATCGCGGCTGCCCAAGACGCGGGCACGGACGCCTACATCGAGGAGCCGCCCTCTGCTGACGGCGGCAACGGGGGTGGCAACGACGGCGGCTCGGACAACGAGTCGGGCACAGACGACCCCGACGCCTCGGTCTCCTCGACCGATACAACCGGGTTTGGGAGCAGCGCGACCTCGGGCCTGCCTGCCGGCCCCACCGAGGCCCAGGCGACCCGGCGCTCGACGCCCTCGGGGTCGCATCCCAACTCAGGCCTCGAAACTCTCTTTCTCGCCGCTTTCGGATCACTGATGCTGGCCGCCGGGTTCGGGCTGCGTCGCCGCACAGCTCGATCGGCGGGCGCGTGAGCCGGAGGCCGCGAAGCCACAACCCGGCGCGAACGCTGACACTGACCGTGGCGCTCGCGCTGTCGGCCGCTGCCGGTTTCCTGGCCGCGCCCGCCACGGCGGCGCCCCCGAGGCTGACCACCGGTTTCACGGAGAACCAGTACTTCTACTTCGACGACGCCGTCCGCAATCACTGGTTCGACCAGACGGTGGCGGTGAACGCCGGCATGATTCGCGTCAACGCCATCTGGTCGGTGATCGCGACCTCCAAGCCGGCCAATCCCCGGAACCCGTCGGACCCGGCGTACAACTTCACCGACGCCGACATAGCCGTCCGCAGTGCTGCGGCCCACGGCCTCTCGGTGATGATGACGGTGTATCACGCGCCCCCCTTCGCCGCGGGGGCAAACGTGCCCAACGGCGTCGACCCCGGCACCTGGAGGCCGAGCCCGAAGGCCTTCGGGGACTTTGCCGCGGCTGCCGCCAAACGCTACTCGGGCAGCTTCGACCCCGGGGCCGGGAAGCTGCCCCGAGTGCAGTTCTTCGAAGCCTGGAACGAGCCCAACCTTTCCGATTACCTGACGCCCCAGTACAGGGGGACGAGCCCGGTTGGGGCGAAGCACTACCGCAAGCTGCTGAACGCCTTCTACGCGGGCGTCAAGAGCACCAACAAGCGCGCCAAGGTCATCGCCGGCGCCACGGCGCCCTACGGAAGCGATCCCCCGAACGCTCCGCGGACCCGTCCGCTGCTCTTTCTTCGTGAGGTGCTCTGCCTGAGGGGGAGCCTTCGCAACCTGCAATCGGCGTCCTGCCCGAACAAGCCGAAGTTCGACATCCTCAGCCACCACCCGATCACCCTCTCCGGTGGACCGAACACGAGCGCGATCAGCATCTGGGACGCCGCCATCCCGGATTTCCACAACGTCGCCTCGATGTTGCGCGCGGCCGAGAGCAAGGGAACGCTCGCCACACGCGGTCGCCACCCGCTCTGGGCGTCCGAGCTGTGGTGGCAGACCAAGCCGCCTGATCCCCAGGGGGTCCCGGTGCGACAGCACGCGCTCTGGCTCGAGGAGGCGCTCTACTCACTCTGGCGCCAAGGTGCGCCGGTCGTGATGGGCCTTCAGCTCGTCGATGGGTTCGGCGGCAACGGCGACGGCGGGATCCAGACGGGCCTCTTCTTCGCCGACGGCCGCAAGAAGCCGGCCTTCCAGGCTTGGCGCTTCCCGTTCGTGCTCGATCGCCTCAAGGGTCCGGCGGTCAAGGTCTGGACGATCCCGCCGCGAAACGGCAGGCTGCAGATCCAGCGCAAGGTCGGCAAGAACTGGCGCACGATCGCCCGCGCCGCGGGTCGCGACGGCAAGATCCTGCCAGCGCACCCTGCGCATCCCCGGGTCCGCCACACTGCGCGGTGTCGTGCGGCGGTGAGGAGAGCCTCGCCTTCAGCGTCAGCGGTCCGGGCGGCAGGGCCGCCGGCCGCCGGCCGCTTTCGCGCTCAGCCGCTCCGCCCGCGCCCTGGCCCTACGTCGAGACGCCGTAACTGCCCTCAGGCCGGCCGCGCGCGCCAGACCAGGCTGGCCTCGGCGTTTGAGCCCTGGTAGGCGTTGTCGCCCTCGACCGGCGACGCCGGAGTGCCGCCGTCGGGAAAGGTGACCGTGACGCGGTAACGCCTCGTGCGCCCGTCGGGCACCTGACCAAGCCCGATGTTCGGCATATCAGCGAGGCGCCCGCGATAGAGCGCCCGGCGGTTGGCGGGCCGCGTCGCCCCCGGGCGGTCGACCTCGACACGCAACACCCCGCCAGGTCGCCGCCCCCAGGCCCTGGTGAGCCGGGCGTGACGTGGGGCGCCAGCTGCAGGTGGACGCTGCCATGGGTGGTCACGCCGATCGCGACGCGCCCGCGGGCGCTTTGCCCGGGAACGAGGTTGCTCGCCACCACGACCGCCGAATCCCGCTTGGAGTTCGAGAGTGCGATCTTGCCGCTCGTCTTGACTTTGAGCAGCGCCGCGGCGCTGTCGTCAGCGCTTGAACCGCCGAGGGTGGCCGCGGCGGCGATCGCCCCCGCGGCAAGCACCCCCAGCCCGGCCAGCAGTCCAGAGGCGTGGCATCATCCGAAAGTCAGCTCCAGCTCGGGGTCCTGCGTATTCGGCGTGCCCTGGGTCGACTGGTAGGTCTGGCCCTGGGCGAGGCTCAGCAGCCCGCCCTGGTCGGAAACCCGAAAGCCGTTGTTGGTGCCGGAATACTGAGACTGGACCAGCGAGGTCACGTTCCAGCTGCGCCAGCCGGTCCCCGAGGAGCTCGTCGCCAGCGCCCCGGTGACGCCTGGGGCGTTGTTCCAGGTGACGCCGAGCTCCGTCCACGAAGCGGAGGCCCGCTGGACCTCGATCGTGCGTCCGCCCGCGGCGGCGGTGGAGAAGAGGCGCAGCGTCGCGCCGGTGAGGTCGCAGAAGGCGGGAATCGCCGGCAGGTTGAAGCCGACGAAAGTGCGGCGGACGCTGGTGGCGAGGATCAGCGTCGCGGTCTGCACCTCGAGCGTCGTTGCGTTGCCGAAGTTGGTGTTGCCGGCGCCGAGCGCCGCGCTGACGTAGCTGTCGCGGCTCGCCGGCACGGTCTGGGTCCCGCCGCTGCAGAAGTCGGCTGCGGCTGTGAACCCGTTGCCCGGGTTTGACTTCGAGGCGGTGAAGTTGGCGCCCGACAGCTGGGTGCCGAGCGCCGCCAGCGCCAGCAGCACGAGCGAGAAGGCGAGCTTGGTCCACATGGCGCTCAGCCCCGCTTGGGGTCCGCAGCGTCGTCGAGTCGCGCCTTGGCGATCTCGGTCAGCTCGCGGGCCTCCTCGCCCGCCTGCCGCCAGAGTCGCGCCGCCAGTCCGATCGCGATCAGCAGCGCAGGCAGCCCGATCAGCAGCATCCGCACCTCGCGCATCCCGAGCGCTGCGAAGGCGAAGCCGACGTAGGGGACGCCGGCGCTTGCTCGCGCGACCTCGGGCTGCCCGAGCGTGAACCGCCAGGGGTCCTGGCTCTGCGTTGGCGTCCCCCTTGGTGCGGAAGCTGCGAGCGCCGCTTCGGTCTTGACCGGCGGAGACGATCCGGTGGGTGACCATCCCCTCGACGCCGCTGCGGGGCGGCGGCACGTAGGTGATCACATCGCCGACCTCGAGTTCGGAGACCGGCACCGTCTCGGAGAACAGCAGCGAGCCGCGGTCGTAGGCGCCCGTCATCGAGTCGCCCGTGATCACGTAGCGTTGATAGCCCAGCAGCGCGGCGGCCAGCATCGCACCGGCGGCCAGCAGGGCGGCGCCGAGCGCCAGGTTCAAGACCCAGCGCCCGACCCGCCCCAGCCTGCTGTTTTGCCTGGCCATCACGGAGGAGGACTCGTTCGAGGAACGCGGTGACTACTGCGTGGCGTCCCAGGTGAACGTCGCGCTCGTCGAGTCGCCCTGGTAGTCGTTGTCAGCGGAGCTGTCGAACGTGGCATCGAACTTGTAGCGATGCGCCTCGCTCGGCGCGAAGGTGCCGAGCGCGAAGGTCGCCGACATCGCCGCCAGCGTCCCCGTGTAGACGTTCGGGTTGGCGCCGGCCCCGCAGTCGAGGTCGGTGCCGCAGTCGGTTACGACCATGTTCATCTTGGCCGCCATCGGGAACGTCGCGTCCGAGTTCGTCAGGGCGCTGCGGTTCATCGTGAACGTGCCCGGAATCGTGCCGGTGTTCGTGATGTCGACCGTGCCCGTGGTCGAATCGCCTGGCTTCAGTCCCGCCGCCGTCAGGATCGCGGCGGCGTCCTTGGAGTTGCTCATCGACAGGGATCCGGCCGTGAACGTGTTGGAAGGGTTGGCGGTTTGTGCCGTGAAGTTGGCGCCAGAGCCGGCCACGACGCCGACTGCCGCCAACAGCAGCGCCAGCACCGCGAGCGTGCTCTTCGGTCGCCTAGCGAGAATCTCGAACCTTGACATTTGCACTCCTTTGGAAAATGAAGTCAGCGCCGGACCGACGCGAGCGGACGCGGTCCCTCCGTGCGCCAGCTTCTGCATCGGCGCCTCGGGGGAATTTCTTGAGCGCTGAGCCCGCTATTCTTGGGGCCACCTCGCGCCGATCGTGCGTCGCTGACGCGGAAAGGCGGGAGGCTTTTCTCTGCCCCGAAGTGAGCGGGGCAGCTCAGCTTCGACAAAGAGGAACTATGGCCCGCGGAGATGTGAGGATCGCTGTCACCCTCGCCTGTGAGGAGTGCAAGCGGCGTAATTATCAGACGAACAAGTCACGGCGAAACACGCCGGATCGTGTGGCGCTGCGCAAGTACTGCCGCTGGTGTGGCAAGCACACACCACACAAGGAGACCCGCTAGCCGTCTCGGCCGGCGAGGCGAACCGTGGCCAAGTCCCGAGCACAGCGCAAGGCGGAGAAGCGCAAGCGCGAAGCCCAAGCCCCGCGCAGCGAGGGCGAGCTGCGCAGCGAGAGCAGCGCCCAGCACGCGACGCAGGTACCCGAATCCGGGGAGGTCGCCGAGGTCGAGGCGATCATCGCAACCGGCGCACAGCCGGAGGAGCTCGGCGAGACCGTCCGGGCGGCCAAGGCCGAGCCGGAGGCCGAACCCGAGCTTGAATCCCCCGCCCCGTCGCGGGCCGACGTCGGCGTCCCTGACGCCGGCGCCGCGGAGCCGACCGAGAGCCGCCGCGAGCGCAAGCGCCGCGAGCGTGAGGAGGCTGCCGCCAAGGAAGCGCGCCGCAAGGCCCGCGAGAAGAAGCCCGTCGCAGATGTCGAGGAGCGCAAGCGCGGCGCCGTCCTCAGCTTCCTGATTTCCTGCTGGGCCGAGCTCAAGCGCGTACAGTGGCCTGACCGAGAGACGCTGATCCAGGCTTCGGCGATCACGATCATCTTCGTCGCCGTAGCTGCCGCCTACCTCGGCGTTCTCGATGCAATCTTCAACTGGCTCGTGCAGCGCATCATCTAAACCGAGCCCGAGCCCCGTTCCCTTCAGCAATACCTAGGAGTCAAATGTTTCGCTGGTTCGTCATCAACACCTATTCCGGGCACGAGAACAAGGTCAAGCAGAATCTCGAGCACCGGGTCGAGACCATGGGCCAGCAGACCCGCGTGCGCCAGGTCGTCGTTCCCACCGAGTCCGTCTCGGAGATCAAGGACGGCAAAAAGGTTCAGATCGAGAAGCGCACGATGCCCGGCTACGTGCTCGTCCACATGGAGATGACCGACGACGTCTGGGGGCTCGTCAAGAACACCCCTGGTGTCACCGGTTTCGTCGGCTCCCGCAACAAGCCCGTGCCGCTTTCGGGTCCCGAGGTGGACCGTCTGCTTCACCGCGAGAAGGTCGCCCCGCAGCGCTCGCGCGCCCAGTTCGACGTCGGTGAGACCGTCAAGGTCGTCTCCGGCCCGCTGTCCGATTTCTCCGGCGAGATCGCCGAGATCAACGACGACGCGCAGAAGCTCAAGGTGCTCGTCTCGATCTTCGGCCGCGAGACGCCGGTCGAGGTCGGCTACGACCAGGTCAAGAAGCTCTAGAGAGCCGCTCCCGGCCCACTAACCTCCCGAAGCCAATGGCAAAGAAAGTCATGACCATGATCAAGCTGCAGATCCCCGCGGGGGCTGCGAATCCGGCGCCGCCGGTCGGTCCCGCGCTGGGCCAGCACGGCGTCAACATCATGGAGTTCTGCAAGGCCTTCAACGCCCAGACCCAGGCCGACAGCGGCACGATCATCCCCGTCGAGATCACCGTCTACGAGGACCGCTCCTTCGACTTCATCACCAAGACGCCGCCGGCCGCCGTCCTGATCAAGGAGGCGATCAACCTCGAGAAGGGCTCGGGCGAGCCGCACCTCAACAAGGTGGGCCGCATCAGCGCCGCTCAGATCCGCGCGATCGCCGAGCGCAAGATGCCCGACCTCAACGCCAACGACATCGACGCCGCCGCGCGCATCATCGCCGGCACCGCGCGCTCGATGGGCGTCGACGTCGACGGCATGGAAACGAAGGCGGGCGGCTGATGGCGCGCGGCAAGCGTTATCGCGAGGCTTACGAAAAGGTCGACCGCGAGCGCCACTACGCGCCGTCAGAGGCAGTCGCCCTCGTCAAGGAGACGGCTGCCGCGAGTTTCGACGAGTCGGTCGAGCTGCACCTGAAGACCGGGCTGAACGTCCGTCACGCCGAAGAGCAGCTGCGCGGCACCCTGGCCCTGCCCCACGGGCTCGGCAAGGACGTCTCCGTCGCCGTCTTCGCCGAGGGTGAGGCCGCCAAGGCCGCGACCGAGGCGGGAGCCGACTTCGTCGGCGGCGACGACCTGGTCGCGAAGGTCGAGGAGGGCTGGACCGAGTTCGACGTCGCGATCTCGACTCCGTCGATGATGCCCAAGGTCGGCAAGCTCGGCCGCGTGCTCGGCCCCCAGGGCAAGATGCCGAACCCCAAGGTCGGCACCGTCACCGACGACGTCACCAAGGCGGTCGGCGAGTCCAAGGCCGGCAAGGTCGAGTACCGCACCGACCGCCAGGCCAACGTCCACATGACGATCGGCAAGGCAAGCTTCGAGCCTCGGGCACTGCTCGAGAACTACGCCGCCGTCGTCGACGAGATCGTCCGCGCCAAGCCCGCCGTCGCCAAGGGCCGCTATCTGATCTCGATCACGCTGGCGACGACGATGGGCCCCGGTGTGCCGGTCGATACCGCTCGCACCCGTGTGGCCGAGATCCTCAGCGACGGCTCGCCCGGCGCCGAGAACGGCGGCGAGCCCGTCGAGGCCCCGACACCGGAGCCGGCTCCCGAGCCCGCGCCGGTCGAAGAGCCCGAACCGGCCCCCGAGCCGGTTGAGGAACCCTCCGAGGAGCCTGCTGCCGAGGTTGAGGCGGAGCCGGAGGAAAAGGCTGAGCCGCCTGAAGCTGCTGAGCCTGAACCCGAGGCGGAGGCGCCGGCTGAAGCGGAGCCTGAAGTCGAGCCGGAACCCGAGGCGGAAGCAGAGCCCGAGGCCGACGCTGAAGCGGACCCCGCTGCGGACGACGAGCCCGCCGAATAGCCGCCGCCGAGCCCGCCTGAGCTTTGATGGGGAGGTGACGGGCGCGGAGGTCGACATGTGTAGCCTCTACACATGTTCAGTAAGCGGCTTCAGATTTTGCTGACGCCCGAGCAGCATCGCGCCCTCGGGAAGCGCGCCAAGGCGGACGGGGCTTCTATTGGTCAGGTGGTCCGAGAAGCGATCGACGAGAAGTTGAAGGTTCCGAGCCGCGCGGAGCGGGAGAACGCGCTGGAGAGTTTCCTCGCGCTTGGTCAGCAGTATCAGGGCCCGCCGTTGAGCCCGGAGGACATCAACAGGATCGTCGTCGAGGAAGTCGAAGCGGAATTCGAAGAGTTCCACGGGAAGCCACGGCGCGAGAAGTCGTGACCGTATTCCTCGATACGAACGTTTTCGTTTCAGCGCTTGCGGGCGACGAGCGCTCGGCCGCCTGCAGCCGACTGCTCACGGCGACCATCGCGGGGAAGCTCGAGGCAAGAACCTCGGTAGGGGTCGCGGAAGAGCTGTGGCACCTGGAGCTCTCAGGGTCGGCGCCGGTGCCGGTTGGCGCCGCGGCCAAGATGACGTCGATGCTGGGCCCGCTTCTGCCGTTGGATGAGGACGTGGTCCTGGCAGCCTTCGCTTTGCCGGCACACCGCATCGGCGCCAATGACCGGATCTTCGCCGCTACCTGCATCGCCCACGGAATTGACACGATCGTTACGGCCGACCGCGCCTTCGACGAGTTGGACCGGCCCCGGCGTCTAGACCCGATCGAAGCTGCCGCCGAGCTTCTCGGCTGACCCCGCTACCATCACGCCTCCAATCGAGTCTCGCCAAAGACCGTCGGCGGAGCCCCAGGCTCGCAAGTCCGGCGCAGGTGGAGCAGGAAGCACTTCCTTGCCCGCCTTCGTGCGGGCTTTTTCAGGCTTCAAACCAGGGACCAAACATGGACAGAACACAGAAAGAAGCAACGGTCGTCGAAATCGCCGAGAAGCTCGGCGAGGCCGATTCGATCCTGGCGGTCGACTATCGCGGGATCAGCGTTCCCCAGGCCGCCGAGCTGCGCACCAAGCTGCGTGACGCCGACGCCACCTTCAACGTCGTCAAGAACCGCCTCGCCAAGCTCGCGGTCGAGAAGGCCGGCACCGAGGGCCTCAACGAGCTGCTAGAGGGCCCCACCGCACTGGCCTTCGTAAACGGCGACATCGTCGTCGTCGCCAAGGCGATCAACGGATTTACGAAGGACCACGACGTCCTCACTTTCAAGGGCGGCCTGATGGACGGCAAGCCGCTCGACGCCGACGGCTTCCAGGCGCTCGCCAAGCTGCCTCCGCTCGAGGTGCTGCACGGCCAGCTCGTCGGCCTCGCCGCGAGCCCGCTCACCGGCCTGGTCCGCGGACTCGGCTCGATGATCGGCGGGCTTGCGATCGCGCTCGGCCAGATCGCCGAGCAGGGACTCGTCAGCGGCGAAGCTCCGGCGGCTGCGCCTGAAGAGGCGCCGGCCGAGGAGCCCCAGGTGGCCGAAGAAGAGACTCCGGCCGAGGAGCCCCCCGCCGCCGAAGAGGCTCCAGCCGAAGAGGCCGAGGAGCCCGCCGAAGATGCATCCGACGCCGAGCCAGAGGCGACCCCCGCAGATCTTGACGAGCCGGCGGAGGACGCCGGTTCACCTGAGGCTCCGGTCGAGGAGGCTCCTTCCGAGCAGCCCACCGAGGCCGAGGAGGCTCCCTCCGAGGAGCCCGAGGCCGAAGAGGCCGAAGCTGAAGAAACCAAATCTGACGACGAGACTCCCAAGGAGGACTAGAAATGGCGACGACTACGACTGAAGAGTGGATCGAAGAACTCAAGGGCATCTCCGTGCTTGAGCTTTCCGAGCGCATCAAGGCGCTCGAGGAGGAGTTCGGCGTCTCCGCGACCGCTGTTGCGGCGGCCGCTCCGGCCGCCGGCGGCGGCGACGCGGCCGCCGAGGAGGAGTCGACCACAGTCGACGTCATCCTGACCGCGGCCGGCGAAAAGAAGATCCAGGTGATCAAGGCCGTTCGTGCCGCCACCGGCCTCGGCCTCAAGGAGGCCAAGGCCCTCGTTGACGGCGCTCCGAATGCCGTCAAGGAAGGCATCGAGCGCGACGAGGCCGACAAGCTCAAGGGCGACCTTGAAGAGGCCGGCGGTTCTGTCGAGCTCAAGTAGCTCGACGGACCGCCTTGGGGCGCCCACGACCGTCCCGAGCGGCGCCGATGCGTCCAGTTCTCATCGGCCTGCTTGTGTTCGCCGTCGGCGTCGGCATCTTCTTTGCCGCCAGGGCGATCTTCGGCGGTGACGACGAAGCCGGCGCGCCGGCCGGCTCGGCCGAGGCCGGCTACACGCTCGACGTGCCCGAAGGCTGGACCCAGCTCTCAGAGAACCAGATCGCGGTCTTCCCGAACGCTCCGCTCGCCGTGCTCGAGCGCGAGGGTGACAGTGGCCTCTTCATCGTCCGCCACGAGGACAAGCCGACCGATACCAGCGGAAACTTCGCCCAGCAGCTCGAGACCCAGCTGCGAGGCCGAGTCCCCGACTACGTTGAGGGCAGTGTCAAGGTCCTGCAGACCGAGGCGGGGCCGGCGTTTTACTTCTCTTACGCCCGCGAGGATTCTGGGACCGCGCACAGCATCGTGCTGGTCCCTGACGGGTCGTCCACGTTCGTCCTCGAAAGCGCCTCGGCGTCCAACGATCGTGGCGCCGCGGAGGAGATTGCGGCCATGATCCAGTCGTTCGATCTGCAGTAGCTACACTGCACCGTTCGTTCCGCTAGATCCACCCGATTCCGGCTGTTTGTTAAGTCGCCTTGACCCGGGCGTGGGCGGTATGTTATATTGCGCGGTCGCGCTTGTATGCGCCGCCGAGCTCGCTCTTGCGCCGTTGTAGCCCGAATTTCTTCGACCTCTGAGGAGTCGCCCAGTTGTCACGCGTTGATGCCCCTGTCGTCAGACGGAGCTTTTCCCGCCTACCCCAAACTCTCGAGGTCCCGCATCTAATAGATATCCAGCGTCGTTCCTTCGCAGCGCTCACCGACACCCAGTCGGGAATGCTCCGGGAGACGATCAACGACATCTCGCCGATCGAGGACTACACGGGGAACCTGGCGATCGCTTTCGACCAGTTCCGCTTCGAGGAACCGCCGCACACGATCGCGGAGTGCCGGGAGAAGGACATGACCTACTCGCGGCCGCTGACGGTCACGGTCGCGTTCCAGAATCGTGAAACGGGGGAGATCCGCGAGCAGTCCGTGTTCATGGGTGACTTCCCGTGGATGACCGATCGCGGCACCTTCATCATCAACGGCACCGAGCGCGTCGTCGTCACGCAGCTCGTGCGTTCGCCCGGCGCCTACGTGATGGAACCGAAGGACCGCGAGAAGCAGGTCTTCATCGCCAACCTGATGCCGGCCCGTGGTTCGTGGCTCGAGCTCGAGATCGACAAGAAGGGCAAGGTCTTCGCCCGCATCGACCGCAAGCGCAAGCTGCCGGTCACCGTGCTGCTGCGCGCGATGGGCTTCGTCACCGACGAGGAGCTGCTGAAGCTCTTCAACAACTCGCTCTACATCCGCAACACGATCGAGGGTGACGCCGAGCCGCTTCGCACCGAGGAGGGCGCGCTGGTCGAGCTCTTCAAGAAGCAGCGCCCCGGTGAGCCGCCGTCGGTCGACGCCGCCCGCAATCTGCTCGAGCAGCTCTTCTTCGATCCCAAGCGCTACGACCTCACCCGGGTCGGCCGCTACAAGCTCAACGCCAGACTCGACCTCGACGTCGATCTCGACACCCGCACGCTGACCAAGGACGACATCGTCGCCCTGATTCGTGAGCTCGTGACGTTGCCGAAGCTGCTCGGCCTGCCCGAGGAGATCGACGAGGAGAGCCCGATCAAGGACTACGCCGCCGAGGCGCAGCTTTACCCGCGCGATCCGATCGTCGACCACCTCGACGAGTACGAGCACTTCGGGAACCGCCGCCTGCGCACAGTCGGCGAGCTGATCCAGGAGGCGTTCCGGATCGGCCTTTATCGCATGGAGCGCGTCGTCCGCGAGCGCCTCACCACCGAGGACGCCGACGCGATCACGCCGCAGACGATCATCAACATCCGGCCCGTTGTCGCGGCGCTGAAGGAGTTCTTCGGCTCCTCGCAGCTCTCCCAGTTCATGGACCAGACGAACTCGCTGGCCGGGCTCACCCACCGCCGCCGCCTCTCCGCACTCGGCGCCGGCGGCCTGACGCGCGAGCGCGCCCCGATCGAGGTTCGCGACGTCCACGCGACCCACTACGGCCGCATGTGCCCGATCGAGACGCCTGAGGGCCCGAACATCGGCCTGATCGGATCGCTGTCGTCCTACGCGCAGATTTCAGAGCACGGTTTCGTGACGACTCCCTACAAGGTGGTCAAGGACGGCGTCGTCACCGACGAGATCGTCCAGCTCGACGCGACCCAGGAAGAGGAGCGCGTGATCGCGCAGGCGAGCGCCGAGGTCGATCCCAAGACGCACAAGCTTAAGGGCCCGAGCGTGCTCGCCAGGACCCGCGAGGAGGAGGCGAAGATGGTCTCCCCCAAGGAAGTCCACCTGATGGACGTCTCTCCGACCCAGATCTGGTCGGTGGGTACCGCGCTGATTCCGTTCCTCGAGCACGACGACGCCAACCGCGCCCTGATGGGCTCCAACATGCAGCGCCAGGCTGTTCCGCTGCTGAAGCCCGAGCCGCCGCTGATCGGCACCGGCATGGAGCGCCGCGCCGCAACAGACACCGGCGACGTTCTGCTCGCCGGCATCGACGGCGACGTGACCTCGGTCGACGCCCAGCGCATCCTCATCACCAAGGGTTCGAAGACCGAGGAGCACGAACTCTCGAAGTTCATGCGTTCCAACCAGGGCACGATCATCCACCAGCGCCCGATCGTCAAGGTCGGCGACCAGGTCAAGGTGGGCGACGTGCTGGCGGATGGTTCCTCGACCGCCGGCGGCGAGATCGCCCTCGGCAAGAACTGCACGGTCGCCTTCATGTCCTGGGAGGGCTACAACTTCGAGGACGCGATCATCCTCTCCGAGCGCCTGGTCAAGGACGACGAGCTGACCTCGATCCACATCGAGGAATACGAGATCGACGCCCGCACGACCAAGCTCGGCGACGAGGAGATCACCCGCGACATTCCCAACCGGTCCGAGGAGTCGCTGCGCAACCTCGACGAGCGCGGCATCGTCCGCGTCGGCGCCGAGGTCGTCTCCGGCGACCTGCTCGTCGGCAAGGTCACCCCCAAGGGCGAGACCGAACTGACCGCCGAGGAGAAGCTGATCCGCGCCATCTTCAAGGAGAAGGCTCGTGAGGTCCGCGACACCTCACTGAAGGTGCCCCACGGTGAGGGCGGCGTCGTCATCGACGTGCTGACCTTCAACCGCGACGACGGCGACGACCTCTCGCCCGGCGTCAACGACCTGGTGCGCGTCTACGTCGCCACCAAGCGCAAGATCGCCGAGGGCGACAAGCTCGCCGGCCGTCACGGCAACAAGGGCGTGATCTCGCGGATCGTTCCCGAGGAGGACATGCCCTTCCTCGAGGACGGGACTCCTGTCGACGTCATCCTCAACCCGCTCGGCGTTCCCAGCCGTATGAACATCGGCCAGATTCTCGAGACGCATCTCGGCTGGGCTGCCGCCAACGGCTGGTACGACGACGGCTCGGAGGCCTTCAAGCGCGTCGATGAGACCGGCGGCCGCGTCTACGTGGCGACCCCCGTCTTCGACGGCGCCTCGGTCGAAGACGTTGACGAAGCGCTCGTGCGCTGGCAGGCAGATCACGCCGACCGCGGCATCGACATGGGGCTTGACCTGAAGGCCAGGCCGGGTGCCCAGTCGTCGGGCAAGACCCAGCTCTACAACGGCCGCACCGGCGAGCCCTTCGAGGACGTCGTCACGGTCGGCAGCATGTACATCCTCAAGCTGCTGCACCTCGTCGACGACAAGATTCACGCGCGTTCGACGGGCCCCTACTCCCTCGTCACCCAGCAGCCGCTCGGTGGTAAGGCGCAGTTCGGTGGCCAGCGCTTCGGTGAGATGGAGGTCTGGGCGCTCGAGGCTTACGGCGCCGCCTACACGCTGCAGGAGATGCTTACCGTCAAGTCCGACGACACCGTCGGGCGCGTCAAGGCCTACGAGTCGATCGTCAAGGGCGAGAACATCCCGGAGCCGTCGGTTCCGGAGTCCTTCAAGGTTCTGCTCAAGGAGATCCAGAGCCTCTCGCTGGACGCCAACCTCGTTTCCGAGGAGGGCCCGGTCGAGATGGAAGAGGAAGAGGACGAGCTGCTGCGTGCCGCCGAGGAGCTTGGCATCGACCTCTCCGGAGTGCGCGCCGAGCAGTCAGAAAACGGCGCCGCCGACGAGCAGGAAGAGCAGACGGTTGCCGAAGGCGAGGGCGGAACCACGGATGGCTCAGAAAAGGCCGAAGCGAAGGTTGAGGAGTAGAGATGGACATCAATAACTTCGACGCGATCGAGATCGGCCTCGCTTCCTCCAAGAAGATCCGGGGCTGGAGCTCCGGTGAGGTCACCAAGCCGGAGACGATCAACTACCGCACGCTGAAGCCTGAGAAGGATGGGCTCTTCTGCGAGCGCATCTTCGGTCCGACCAAGGACTGGGAGTGCTACTGCGGCAAGTACAAGCGGGTCCGCTACAAGGGCATCGTCTGCGAGCGCTGCGGTGTCGAGGTGACTCGCTCCAAGGTTCGCCGCGAGCGAATGGGTCACGTCGACCTGGCCGCGCCCGTTTCACACATCTGGTTCTTCAAGGGCGTTCCCAGCCGCATCGGATACCTGATCGATATGGCTCCCAAGGAGCTCGAGAAGGTCCTCTACTTCGCCGCTTCACTGGTCACCTGGATCGACGAGGAGGCCCGCGAGAAGGACATGGGCAAGCTCGAGAAGGAAGTCCAGAAGATCCTCGACGAATACGACAAGGAGCGCGAGCAGCGCACCCACGCCCTCGCTCAGTCGCTCGAGCGTCGGGTCGAGTACGTCGAGTCCGGGGCACAGGACAAGTTCGACGACGACGATCACCTCTGGGCCGAGTCGATCGGCTCGATCAAGAAGCTCTCCGCGGCCGACCGCGAGAAGCTCCAGAAGGAGATCCGCAAGAGCCTGCAGGCCGAGATCGCCGACACCGAGGCCTACCTCGAGGATGCCGCCGAGCGCATGCGCGAGGTCTGGCGCATCTTCGGCGAGATGAAGGTCAAGGACGTGATCAACGACGAGGCCGTCTTCCGCGAGCTCAAGGACCGCTTCGGTTCCCCCTTCGGCTGGGGCGAGTACTTCCGAGGCGGCATGGGTGCGGAGTCCGTTCGCGACCTGCTCGAGCAGGTCGACCTCGAGGCCGACTGCGTCGAGCTCGAGGAGATGATCAACACCTCCAAGGGCCAGAAGCAGGCCCGTGCGGTCAAGCGCCTCAAGGTCGCTTCCGCCTTCCTGAACTCAACCAACCGGCCCGAGTGGATGGTGCTCGACGCCGTCCCGGTGATCCCGCCGGAGCTGCGGCCGATGGTCCAGCTCGACGGTGGCCGCTTTGCGACCTCGGACCTCAACGACCTCTACCGCCGCGTGATCAACCGCAACAACCGCCTCAAGCGGCTGCTCGACCTCGGCGCGCCCGAGATCATCGTCAACAACGAGAAGCGGATGTTGCAGGAGGCCGTCGACGCGCTCTTCGACAACGGCCGTCGTGGCCGTCCCGTCACCGGCCCGGGCAACCGGCCGCTGAAGTCGCTGTCGGACATGCTCAAGGGCAAGCAGGGGCGTTTCCGCCAGAACCTGCTCGGCAAGCGCGTCGATTACTCCGGCCGTTCGGTGATCGTCTCGGGCCCGAGCCTGAAGCTGCACCAGTGCGGGCTCCCGAAGCTGATGGCGCTGGAGCTGTTCAAGCCGTTCATCATGGCCCGCCTCGTCGAGCGCAAGGCCGTCCAGAACATCAAGGCGGCCAAGAAGATGGTCGACTCGATGATCCCGGAGGTCTGGGACGTGCTCGAGGAGGTCATCCACGAGCACCCGGTGCTGCTCAACCGCGCGCCGACGCTTCACCGTCTCGGCATCCAGGCCTTCGAGCCCGTGCTCGTCGAGGGCAAGGCGATCCGTATTCACCCGCTCGTCTGCCACGCCTTCAACGCCGACTTCGACGGCGACCAGATGGCCGTGCACGTGCCGATCTCCGCCGAGGCCCAGGCCGAGGCGCGGATCCTGATGCTGTCTGCGAACAACATCCTCTCGCCGGCCCATGGCGCGCCGCTTGCGACGCCGACTCAGGACATGGTGCTCGGGATCTTCTACCTGACCTACCGCAAGGACGCCGACGAGCAGCAGCTGGCGGCGCTCGATGCGAAGCTCAAGGAGGCCAAGGGCACGGGCCCGAAGAAGGACCGCCCGAAGGTCTACCGCTCAGCTCAGGAGGCCCTGCTGGCCTACGAGAACAAGATCGTCAAGCTCCTGGACCTCGCCGAGTACCGGCGTCCCGGGCACGGCCACTTCCTGACCACGGTCGGGCGGATCATCTTCAACGACCGCATCGAGCGGGCGTTGGCGGAGGCGCTCGGTGACGACTTCGACCCCGAGGGCTTCGAGTTCGTCAACCACACGCTGAAGAAGCGCGACATCAACGAGATGGTCACCAACCTCGTCGAGGCGTTTGGCGCTTCAGCGGTCTCGCAGGTGCTCGACGCCTTCAAGGAGCTCGGCTTCCATTACGCCACCGCGGCCGGAATCACGATTTCCAAGAACGACGTGATCTCGCCTCCCGACAAGGAGGAGATCCTCGAGGGCTACGAGGCCAAGGCGGCGGCAATTGACGCCCAGTACGACGATGGTCTGCTCAGCCACGAGGACCGCAAGGAGCAGCTTGTGCGGCTCTGGGAGCGGGCGACCGACGAAGTCGCAGAGGCGATGGACCGCAACCTCAAGAAGAACGAGCTCAACCCGATCTACATGATGGCCGACTCCGGCGCCCGTGGATCGTTCAAGCAGATCCGCCAGCTGGCCGGCATGCGCGGCCTGATGGCAAACCCGAAGGGCGAGATCATCGAGCGCCCGATCAAGGCCAACTTCATGGAGGGCCTGTCGGTGCTCGAGTACTTCATCTCCACCCACGGTGCCCGCAAGGGGCTCGCCGACACCGCTCTGCGTACGGCCGACTCGGGTTATCTGACCCGCCGTCTGGTCGACGTCGCGCAGGACGTGATCGTGCGCTCGGAGGACTGCAAGACGAAGGACTTCATCGAGATGACGCTCTACAAGGACGGAGAGCCCAACAACAACCTGCTCGGCCGCCTGTCCGCGAAGAAGTTCGAGACCAAGCGCGGCCGCGAGCTGCTGAAGCGAAACCATCTGATCGAGCAGGAGCAGCTCGACGAGATCGTCGAGGCGTTCGGCGAGGAGGACGTCAAGATCCCGGTGCGCTCGGCTCTCAAGTGCGAGGCCGAGGTCGGAATCTGCCGCTCCTGCTACGGCGTGGCGATGGCGACCGGAGACATGGTCGAGATCGGTGATGCCACTGGCATCATCGCCGCTCAGTCAATCGGTGAGCCCGGCACGCAGCTGACCATGCGCACCTTCCACACGGGAGGCGTCGCCGGACTGGACATCACCCAGGGTCTGCCGCGAGTCGTCGAGCTCTTCGAGGCTCGCAAGCCCAAGGGCCTAGCGCAGCTCGCCGAGGTCGACGGCAAGGTCGCCGTCGAGGAGGGCGAGAAGGGCACGACCGTGACGATCGTCGACGGCAAGGGCGAGGAGCACAAATACTCCTTCCCGCTGCGCACGCTGCTGCAGGTCAAGCACGGTGAGCGAATCGAGAAGGGCAGGCAGCTCAACGAGGGCTCGCTCTACCCCGCCGAGCTGCTCGATATCCGCGGCCGCACCGAGACCGAGCTCTACCTCGTCAAGGAGGTGCAGAAGGTCTACAAGGCGCAGGGCGTGGACATCAACGACAAGCACATCGAGCTGATCGTCCGCCAGATGCTGAAGAAGGTTCGCGTCGAGACCAAGGGCACGACCGACCTGCTGCCCGGTCAGCTCGAGGACGGCCAGAAGCTCAAGCGCCTCAACAAGAAGGTCAAGGACGAAGGCGGCAAGCCGGCCTCGGCCGAGGAAGTGATCCTCGGTATCACCAAGGCCTCCCTGGCAACTGAATCCTTCCTCTCCGCGGCCTCCTTCCAGGAGACCACCAAGGTGCTGACCGATGCGGCTCTCGAGGGCAAGCGAGACCGCCTCGCCGGCCTCAAGGAGAACGTCATCATCGGCAAGCTGATCCCGGCCGCGACCGGCCTCAAGCACTACCGCACGCTTGAGATCGAGCCCGTCGAGCCGGCCCAGCGCCCCGAGGAGGAACTGCTCGACGAGGACGAACTCGCCGCAGAGCTCGGCCTCGACGGCGACGAGTCGACCGAGCTGGAGGGCTTCGGCCCGAGCTTCGCCGACGAGCTCGAGGAGTTGGCGAGCGAGATCTCCCCGGCGCCGAGCGCCGACGGCGACGGTTCAGACTCCAGCGGCGAGTAACCCGGGGGCTCGGCCCCGCCGAGTAGCACGCAGGCGTCAAGCCCGGCATCTTTGCCGGGCCTTTCGGCCCCGGGCCGAAGTGAGCCGCGCAGCGCCTTAGCGACAGCACCAAGGGCGCCACCAAGGGGGCGCGCTCGCAACTTGGGGGCTTATACCCCCTATAGCGGCGTTTCCGGAACAAGTTTCGCTTCGACAGGTGCTGGCGCTGGCTCACCGCCAGCATGGGCTGCTCACGCGCGAGCAACTGTTGACGCTTGGGCTCACGCCCAAAGCGATCGAGCATCGCCTTGCCCTCGGCCGCTTGTACCGCACCTATGCAGGCGTTTACGCCCTGGTCCCCTACCGCCAGCTCTCGCAGATGGGCAAGTGGATGGCGGCCACACTGGCCTGCGGTCCCAGGGCGGCGCTCAGCGACGAGTCCGCCGGCTGCCTGGCTCGCTTCTGGGAGAAGGAGACAAGGGGCATCGAGGTGACGGTTCCGCCGACATCCACTGCCGTCCCCCGAGGCTCCTGGTCCACCGCCGAACCCTGCTGCCGAACGACACAGTCATCCGGGACAAGATCCCGGCAACGAGCACCAACTGCACGCTCGTTGCGCTCGCTGCCCGTTTCCAGAGCGACCAGATCGAACTGGCGATCCGGAGAGCCTGCTTTCGCGAACTCACGACACCCGAACAACTGCTGCGCTACTGCGGCACGATCGGCAACCGCAAGGGCGTCGCGCCGATGCGAAAGCTGCTCGAACGCCACCTCTTCTCGATGACCGACTCCGAGCTAGAACAACGCTTCAGGGCGATCGCCAGGCGCCGCAGGCCTGCCGACCCCACTCACCCAGCACCACGTCAACGGCTACCGGGTCGACTTCTGGTTTCCCACCCTCGGCCTCGTCGTCGAGGCAGACGGCTTCGGCTCCCACTTCAACGCCATCCAGCAGACCACCGACCGCAAACGAGACCAGGCCCACACTGCAGCCGGCCTCACCCAACTGCGCTTCACGCACCACCAGATCCGCCACGAGCCCAAACACGTCCGAACGACGCTGGCGAGAGTCGCAGCACGACTATCGCCAACCCTCGGCCTCTAGCCCTTTGCTGCAGCCGTTCGTCGTTCGTCCCTAACCTCGACCCCTAACCCTCACTGCCTTCGTTCGTTTCGTCCCGAGCCGACATGTGAGAGAGTGACGCCGGCATTTGACCGACGTACTCACCCGAGGAGGGGACTTGACCAAGCTCATCAAGCTGACCCTGAGCGCGACCGCTGCCCTGGCCCTGGCCGCATTTTCGGCATGCGGGGGTGACGACACACTCGACCAGGCAGGCATCGAGGATGAGGTCGCGAGCTTCGCCGAGGCCGACACGGCAACCTGCGACAAGTCGAGCCTCGAAGCCGGCGATGTCGTCGAGTGCACGGCTGACGGCAGCGAGTACCGGGCAACGATCACCGATGACGGCGAGGTCGAGGTCGAGCAAGCCGCGGTGATCGACGACGTTTCGACCGACCTCAGCTACTGACACGCACCCGGAGCGTGATCTGCCAATGAAACAGCCTCAGGAGTGGCTCGAGGTGCCCGTCCGGACCACCACGGGCGGCCTACGCGGGATCGTCGTCGACGGCACGCTCGACCTCTACCAGGACCGCGTGCGGTTCCGGACGCTGGGGCCGATGCCCAAGGAAAGCCATCGCGCCAAGATCGCCGAACGCGCGGGGAATCCCGAGCTGAACACACAACTCGAGCTCGAGGGCTGGGTGTCGATTTTCGACGCACCACTCACCGATGCACCGATCGAGTTTCCGTGGTCGAAGCGCAACGCGGAAGTCCGCGTAACCGTCGGCGTCGATCAGTGGAAGTTCGAGTTCGTCAAGCAGCGGACGACCTGGGCCGGTGACGGCTTCGGGGCCGGGGCGGCGAACCTCGGCGCCGGCGTGCGCCAGCTTGTCGAGGGCAAGCAGTCAGCGGACGCGATCCGGGCCTGGCTGACTGCCGCGGGCGTCCCGCATTAGACCGGAGTTGCTCGGACCGCAGACGGCGACGAGTTGACCGAGCTCGAGGGCTTCGGCTCGACCCTTCGCCGACGAGCTCGAGGAGTTGTTGCGTTGACGGCTTGAGGTCGCCGAGAGTTGGGGGACGACCGTCCCTGAATGTCGGCGGCGGGCCCCCTTGCTACTGTCGTTCATTCGTCCTTGGCGGTACGATGCGCGGAGCCCGATCACGGGGGCCGAGTCGAACGGGAGGGTGCGATGATGACGAAGCGGAGGTCGCGGACCGGGATGCTCGTCGGCCTCGTCGTAGGCGCCTGCCTGCTGTGCGCCCCGGCATCGGCGTTCGCCCAGGCCGGTTTCTCCGTCAGCCCGTCCTTCGGCCACAACTTCGGCAACCAGGCGGTGGGGACCAACTCGGTCGCCCAGACCTTCACGGTCACCAGTACAGACGCCGCCGACCTGACGATCGCCAGCATCGGCCTCACCGGGGGCACCCCCGACCAGTTCGAGATCCTGAACGACACCTGCACGGGTGTCAACCTCCCGACGAGCGGGCAGTGCACGGTCCAGGTTCGCTTCAAGCCGACCTCCGCTCTCGCCAAGACGACCAACCTGCGTTTCAACCACAACGCCCCGGACTCGCCGAGCGAGCTCGGGCTGGAGGGCAGCGGGATCGTCTCCGGTTTCTCCGTCAGCCCGTCCTTCGGCCACAACTTCGGCAACCAGGCGGTGGGGACCAACTCGGTCGCCCAGACCTTCACGGTCACCAGTACAGACGCCGCCGACCTGACGATCGCCAGCATCGGCCTCACCGGGGGCACCCCCGACCAGTTCGAGATCCTGAACGACACCTGCACGGGTGTCAACCTCCCGACGAGCGGGCAGTGCACGGTCCAGGTTCGCTTCAAGCCGACCTCCGCTCTCGCCAAGACGACCAACCTGCGTTTCAACCACAACGCCCCGGACTCGCCGAGCGAGCTCGGGCTGGAGGGCAGCGGGATCGTCTCCGGTTTCTCCGTCAGCCCGTCCTTCGGCCACAACTTCGGCAACCAGGCGGTGGGGACCAACTCGGTCGCCCAGACCTTCACGGTCACCAGTACAGACGCCGCCGACCTGACGATCGCCAGCATCGGCCTCACCGGGGGCACCCCCGACCAGTTCGAGATCCTGAACGACACCTGCACGGGTGTCAACCTCCCGACGAGCGGGCAGTGCACGGTCCAGGTTCGCTTCAAGCCGACCTCCGCTCTCGCCAAGACGACCAACCTGCGTTTCAACCACAACGCCCCGGACTCGCCGAGCGAACTCGGGCTGGAGGGAGCGGGAGCCCCGGTGCCCGCCGCGGGCTTCTCCGTCGCCCCCAACCCCAAGGGCTACGGCGACCAGGTGGCGGGCACGAGCTCCGGCCCCCAAACCTTCACGGTCACCAACCCCGGCACCACCGGCTTGTCGATCGCCGGTGTCGCCCTGACCACGGGCACCGCGAGTGAATTCGAACTGCTGAACGACACCTGCAGTGGCGCAACGGTCGCACCGAATCAGAGCTGCACCGTCCAGGTGCGCTTCTCGCCGCTCACAACCGGCCCCAAGGGGGCGCTTTTGCGCTTCACCCACGACGCGCCGGGCTCGCCGAGCGACGTGGGCCTGACGGGGCAGGGGACGGTCTTCGTAGCAGCGCCCTCTGAGCCCGACACCACGATCGACTCTGGACCGCCGCCCATTTCGCTCGACCCCGGCGCGACGTTTGCGTTCTCCTCCGACGGTCCGGGTGCGAGCTTCGAGTGCTCTCTGGATGCCGCGCAGTTCGAAGCCTGCGTCTCGCCGCTGACGCTCAACGGGCTCGACGCCGGTCGGCATACGTTGCAGGTTCGTGCCCTCAACGGCGGGCTTTCCGATCCCACGCCGGCTTCATTTTCGTTCACAGTCGTTGCGAGCTGCGACGGTTCGACGCCGACCTTGCTGAGTACCGGCAACGTTCCGCTTGTGGGGACCGCCGACGATGACGTGATCGTCGCCCTCTCGGGTACCGCAAAGATCGACGGAGGGTCCGGCAACGACTCGATTTGCGTGGTCGAAGGCAAGCACACCATCAAGGGCGGAAAGGGCAACGACTTCATCGCCCTCGGAGACGAGGGCGGTACGGCCTCGGGTGGTAGTGGAGCGGACACCCTCGTGGGCGGCGACGGCGCCGACCGCCTGATCGGCGGCGCCGGCAGGGACAAGCTTGTCGGCGGCAAGGGCAATGACACTCTCGCCGGCGGTGGCGGTCCCGACGCGCTCGGAGCCGGCCCCGGCAAGGACAAGTGCAACGGCGGGCCCGCGCTTGACACTGGCGGCGGCAGTTGCGAAGTGGAGGTTGCTATTCCGTGAGCAATATGCCGTGCATGCGCACTGGCGCTCGTGATCGCAGTGTCTTCGATCCGTTCGCCGACCAACGCCTGCCGGAAATCATTTGCAACTGAGACTGGACTGAGCCCCCGCGATGTGCGAGGGTTGCCTGGTGGCGAGCTTCGCCGACGCCGACGACGCGACGCTGTGACGAGTCGAGCCTCGAGGCCGGCGACGTCGTCGAGTGCACCGCCAACGGCAGCGAGTACCGGGCCACGATCACCGATGGCGACGATGTCGAGGTCGAACAGGCTGCCGTCATCGATCTGGGCACTGACGGGGGCTTCTGATTCGAAGACCATTCCCAAGCAGAACGCAAGGGTGAATTGACTTTTGTAACGGCGAGGTCGCTCGCCGGGACTTTGCAGCAAAACGATGAGTGAGGGGAGTGTGAGCTGACCATGCGGTGGAACCTTCGGTTGCAACAAACGGCTGGACCTGGCGCGGGCCGGGAGGGCCCGGTGACTCGGCGTTTCGTCGTTGGCCGCGGCGCCGATGTTCAGCTGGCGCTGGACGACGAGCAAGTCTCCCACCATCACGCGGCGTTCTACCCGACGGATGACGGCCAATGGGCGCTCCACGATCTCGGGTCGAACAATGGAACTTTCGTGAACGGGCATCGGCTCACGGGGCCCGTCTATATCGAGGGCGGCGAGGAGATCCAGTTCGGCACCTGCGTCTGCGTCGCGACGGTCACGGCCGCCGCGCCAGTGGCCCCTGCACCGCCGCCGGTGCCCGCTGCCCAAGTGCCAGCGACCCTGGAAGCGCCCGTCGCAGCTGCGCCGACCCCGCAGCCGCCGACCCCGTCCGCACCCCAGCCCCAGACCCCGGTGGTGTTCCCGCCGAGCCGGCGCTCGCGCGGTGAAGCCCCGGCGTGGGCCAAGGTGCTTGCGGTCGTCCTCGGAATCGTCGCCATCGGCGCGGCAGCGCTGATGATCTACGCGATCATCTTCAATCTCCAGCATCCGGCCTGCGAGAGCGCCACGATCCAGGACCTGGTCCGCACCGGGGACAAGTGCCTGGAGATCAGCTCGACCGGGCGAATAATCGAGATGATCTTCGCGGCAGTCGGCGCACTCGCCGGGATTGCCACCTTCTTCGTCTCAATCGCGTACGTCGCTGGTCAGGCAAAGACCTCCACCTGGGTCACGCTGTTCCTGATCACCGCCGCAATGCTAGGTCTGGCGTATCTGTCCGAGTTCGTGCTCTTCCAGCAGGATGTCGAGGATGTCTTGCGCGAGAGCCGGGGAAGGCTGCAGTAGCTCAAGGCTCGCCGAGTCGGTCACGGCCGGCGGCGAGCCGAGCCGCCAGCTGGGTCCGTGAGCGCACCGTCGGTATGCGCGTGTTCTACCCGGACCCCAGCCTCAGGTGCGGTACGCTCATTGCGACCGGCAGGGAGGAGGCCCATGAGGCGCGCGGTCGGACCACAGGGAATCGCAGCGGCACTGGGTGCCTGCGCAGTGTTGGCGCTGTCGGCCACCGCGCCGGCGAGCGCCGCGGAGCGGGTCGATCGCGTCGTCCAGGACAGCTGGCGGAATGTCAGCAACGCTGGGGTGATCGACGTTGTCAAGACCGACGAGGGCGGGTTCACCTCAATCGTCGTCACCGGCGACGACGAGTGCTACCCCGTCGGGACCGTGCTGCACGAGTTCAGCGGCAGCGAGCCGAGGTACACGGGCATCGAGAACGTCGCCATCACCCAGGGCGGCGAGTGCACCGGCGAATTCGAGCGGCGCGAGGCGACGATGCTCGTCTCCTGGGACTCGCAAAAGCTCCGCTTCAGCGCCCTTGCCGGTTCAAGCCGCTCGAGCTGGGAAAAGCAGCGCATCGACAGCGATCGCGACGGGCTTTTCGACGACGAGGAGATCTCCGGCGTCAACACCTATGCCGACGAGCTGCGGGGGGTTGACCCGAAGATCGAGGTCGACCTGCCCGCGATGGGCGCGGATCCGATGCGGCGCGACGTCTTCGTTGAGATCGATCACATGCCCGGCTACTCGATCGACCCCGAGGCGGTGGAGCTGATCGCGCGAACCTACGCGGAGGCGAACGTCGGAAACCCAGACGGGAGCGAGGGCATTTCTCTGCACATCGACGCCGGCCCCAACACCGTGATGGACATCCGCAGCGGCCAGACCTGGGGCGAGCTGAGCCGCGCGGACTCCGTGCCACTCGTCAATCGGCTCGGCAGCGTCGACGCCGCCGACGAATACGACTGGAGCAAGTTCCTCGAGTACAAGGGCGAGCACCTGCTCGACGAGCGCGGCCTCGTTTTCCACTACGCGATCGCGGCCCGTCACCACGCCCTTTCCGGCGTCGGTGGGGAGAGCATGGGAATCCCGGGGGGCAACTTCATGGTCGCCCTCCAGTGCCCGGGCGTGAGGACCGCCTGCAGCGTTGATTCTCTCGATCAGGCGGCGCTGATCATGCACGAGCTGGGCCACAACGTCGGCCTTCGCCACGGCGGTGGCGACGACATCAACCACAAGCCGAACCACTTCTCGGTCATGAACTACAGCTACACGGGCGGGGTGCCGCTGGTGGGGACAGACAATTTCTACTTCGGCTACAGCTTCGTCGGGCCTGCCGAAATACCCGACATGAACGAGCGCTCACTGGACGAGCGAGCGGGTGTGCGTTCGAGCCTGATGTCGGCGCTGGCGATCTACGCCTGCGCGAGAAGTGGGCGCTGGCGTCGTGTCCGGCTGAACCGCCCGGCCGACTTCGACTGTGACGGCTCGGCCCGCGGGACGGTCTCGACCGACGTCAACGACGACACAGAACGCGTGGTGCTTCGCACCGCGAACGAATGGGACCTGGTCACGCTCGACCGAAACTTCTTCTCCGGCGGGCCGGCGGTCCCCGTTTCAGACGCGGGGGCCGCGTCAAGTTCTGCCGGTGCGTCCCAGTTGCCCCCGGGTTTCTCGGTTGCACCGCCCGACGCGTCCTTCCCGAGCGTTGAGACCCCAGGCTTCTTCGACACGCGTGGGCTGCTCCGCGGCGATCAGCGCAAGCCGAGATTGCGGCTACGCCGTACGCGGCGCGGTCGCACGGTCCTCGTGCGTGCAGGTGCTCGCGACGACAAGCAACTCGACCGCCTGATCGTCGATGTCGGCGGCCGCAACGCCCGCCACATCGAGCGCGAGCCGAAGCGAAGGCGCGGGACGGTTTCGATTCGAGTCAGCGTGCAGCGGGGCGCACGGGTCGGCGTCGTCGCGCTCGACACAGCGGGGAACGCCCGCGAGCGTCGTTTCCGGGCCCGCTGAGCGGGAGGCAACCCGTAACCTGCAGGCGTGCCTGCGCCCACCCTTCTGATCACCGTCGGCCCTGACGCGGGAACCAGCCACTCCCTCGCCGAAGACGCCGTCATCGGCCGAAGCCTGCGTGCCGACATCGTGCTCAGCGACGAGGCCGCTTCGCGAGAGCACGCACGCCTGCGCCCCGAGGGCCTGACAGTTGTGATCGAGGATCTCGACTCCTCGAACGGCAGCTGGATCAACGGCGAAAGGATCGACGCACCGCGCCGTCTGGAAGGAGGCGACGTGATTCAGATCGGCGACACGACGATGATTCTGAGCCTGGAAACCGGGGAGCAGCCGACCGACACCCTCACGCCGTCCGAGCCGACGGTGATCCGTCCTCCGCCAAGTTTGGAGTAGCCCGAGGAGGGGAGGACGAGCCGGTTCGAGCGCGCCACGGGTCGGACTCGAGTTTCCCCGCGGCCGAACCCTGTTCACTTCAGCGCGATGAAACCCGCTCACGTCGAGGCGCTGGAACTGCTTCCGGCCTGAGGACCCGAGTGCGCCCGCCCGGCGGGCAGTCCGGCAGCGGCACCGCGTCGGGTCCGTGCGGTCCACGCCTTGGTCCGCGCGGGCGTGGCGGCGTCTGGCGGTGGCGGCGGAAGCCGCCGTCGTCACCTGACCCCTCGACCGGCTGGTCCTCGGCCTTGACCGCCCACCAGACGATGTAGAGCAGCGCGGCGACGGGGATCTTCAGGATCACCGCCATGAAGAAGATCGGCCACCAGCCCTCCATCCGAGACCAGTCTACCCTTGATTCCGGCTCCCGAACAGGGTTTTCAGCGCGGTTGGAAGCCGTCCTCGACCCAGCGAGTCAGCGCCTCGACGTGCGCCTCCTCGATTCCGAGCTGTGACTCGGTCGGCACGAGCAGCGTCGGCGCCGGCCGGCCGGCCGCCCAGTCGAAGCAGCTCGAGGTCGAGATTGTCGTCGATCCAGGCGAGCGGGCGCTCGCCGGCGAAGTCGGCGATCGCATCGAGCTTCCAGTGGGCGCTGCCGAAGGCCGCGCGGCCGTCGAAGGTCAGGCACGGAAGCTCCTCGGGGAGGCCGAGAATCTGGGGGAGGTGGTAGTTGGCGCGCTCCTCCCAGCCGGTCGCCCAGATCAGCTCGTAGTGCTCGGCCAGCCGGTTCAGCCGTGCTCCCGCGTGGGGGGAAATACAGTGCGGCACCCCGTCGAGCAGCTCGAAGCGGCCGGGCGCGTCCTCGATCGACTCGAACCCAAAGAGGCTGATGACGCCGTCGACATCGACGGCGAGGATCGGGCGTTCGTCAGGCATGCACGGCAGGGTAGCCACGCCATCCATGCGTACAGGCGGCGATGTCTCATGCTCGGATGGCTACTATTCGCCGCCGTGCCAAGCTCGAATCAGCTCGTCAAACGGGGCCGGACAAAGCCCAAGAAGAAGACGACCACGCCCGGCCTCAAGTCCGGTCAGGGTCGCAAGAAGAAGATCGCTGCGCCGCAGCGCCGCGGCGTCTGCACGCGCGTTTACACGGCCACGCCCAAGAAGCCGAACTCGGCACTTCGCAAGGTCGCCCGCGTTCGCCTCACCAACGGCATGGAAGTGACGAGCTACATCCCGGGCGAGGGCCACAATCTTCAGGAGCACTCCGTCGTGCTCGTCCGCGGCGGTCGCGTCAAGGACCTTCCCGGCGTCCGCTACAAGGTGATCCGCGGCACGCTCGACGCCTCAGGCGTCTCCGACCGCAAGCAGTCGCGCTCGATGTACGGAGTCAAGAAGTAGTTCATGGCACGTAGGTCGCGCGCCACAATCCGTCCCGTTGAGCAGGACTCGGTCCACCGCTCCAAGCTGGTCCAGCAGCTGATCAACAAGGTGATGATCCACGGCAAGAAGTCGATCGCCGAGCAGATCGTCTACGACGCCCTAGCGATCGTCTCCGAGAAGACCGGCAAGCCGCCCGTCGAGGTTCTCGACGAGGCGATCAAGACTTTGACCCCCGTCCTCGAGGTGCGCTCCCGCCGGGTCGGTGGCGCCACCTATCAGGTTCCCGTCGAGGTTCCGGCCCGCCGCGGCCGCACGCTCGCGGTCCGCTGGCTGGTCGGCTTCGCCCGCGCCCGTCGCGAGAAGTCGATGGCCGACCGTCTCGCCAACGAGATCATGGACGCGATCAACCAGCAGGGCTCCGCCTGGAAGCGCAAGGACGACATCTTCCGCATGGCGCAGGCCAACAAGGCCTTCGCCCACTACCGCTGGTAACAAGCGGCGGCGGTAGGGGGCGCGGAGGGCCTCGGAGGGATTTGTTCCTGTGTGGGGGCATTCAGACCTCAGCCGACTCTCCAGCAGATCCTTGCTCTAACCGAGCGCCAGCACGGGAGCGTCACTCACGACCAGCTGCTGGAGCTGGGCCTCACGGACAAGCAGATCCGCCACCGCCTCGCTCGGCGCCGCCTGACCTCGAGGCACTCGCGCGTTTACTCGCTCGATCCTGGAACGCCGAGCGATCTGGGGCGCTGGAAGGCATCGGAGCTTCGCTGTGGCCCCGAAGCCTGGCTTGCAAACGAGTCAGCCGGATGCCTCTGGGGAGTCTGGGGCCATGAGAGCCGGGGGGTCGAGATCGGCCTTCCTCCCCACATAGACCGAAAGCCACCACGGATCACGGTCGTCAGGAGAAAGCTTCAGTCCTGGGAGTTGACTGAGAGGCACGGCATCCGGGTCACGACTCCGGCGGCCACCCTGATCGACCTGGCGGCCCGCACCGACGAAGCGGGCCGCGAGCGCCTCATCGCGAAGGCGGACGCCAACAACGTGATCCGAGCGGACACGCTCCTCTCGGTGGTTGAGCGGACCCCGCCAAGGCCCGGCGTGGGGGTGCTGAAGGAGACCTTGAAGCGCCCGACCTTTGCCCTGACCCACTCGGAGCTCGAGCGCCGCTTCCTGCCCTTGGCGCTTGCGGCCGGCCTTCCGCTGCCGAAGACACAGAAGCAGCTGGGACCAAGCCGAGTCGATTTCTACTGGCCCGAGCTCGGTCTGGTCGTCGAGACGGACGGCCTGCGCTATCACCGCACCCCTGCACAGCAAACTGCCGACGCCGCGCGCGATCAAGCGCGCGCGAAGGCGGGCCGAACCTCCCTGCGCTTCACGCATTCCCAGATCCGCTACGGCCCAGACGGAGTCGAAGACACGCTCCGCCACGTAGCCACCCACATCCGCTCCACAGCCGCCTGAGGCGCGCGCGCCCCCATATGGGCGCAAATCCTTCAGCTGCTGCTCAGGGCGTTCGGCGGCGGGCTCTTGGGGGGGTCGACTCGCGGCTGCGGCCGCCGTGGGCCTCCGCGGGGGGGTCGCCGTTCGTGGCCGGATCGCCGACCGCGGGCTGGGCACTCGCCGGCGTTCGGTTGCCGCGGCCGATCAGCATCAGCTGCGCGGCCGACAACGTCGCCAGCGCCGCTCCGCTCAGCGCCAGCCCGAGCGCGCCGAGCAGCGACAGCCAGAAGCCGTCCGCGGGCTCGGCCTTCGCCTGAGCGAGGAACTGGCCGGCCTCGTTTAAGTCACCGATCTGATTGACCTTCGGCAGATCGATCGCGAGGAAGAGGACGAGCGCAGTGGCGCCCGCGAGCGCCACTGCGGTGGCGGCGGGCTTGGAACCGGCACCGACCGCAACGAGCAGCGCGCCGACGGCGAAGATCGCGAGTACCAGCATCGCGTAGCTGTGGCGATCGCCGGCCGCGAGCAGCTGGATCGGCTCGCCGCCCTGAGTCAGCTCGAAGGAATCCTGGAATTCGGAGTAGCCGAGCACGATCGCGGAGATCAAGCAGGCAGCGGCGAGCAGATACTCAACCGGGAAGGCTCGGTTGCGGGACCTCGGGGTACGCCCGGCTCCGAGCTTCACCTTCGCCTACCTCGCGCGTGCAGCGCAATCAACCCACCGCAGGCGATCAGGGTCGCGGAGCTGACGAGTTGCACCCAGAACCCCGCCAGCAGCTCCGCATCAACGTCGTCGTAGCTGAGCCGGGCGGCGCTCTCGTCGAGCGCGTTCGGGAGGTCGACGGCGAGCGTCAGTGCGACGCCGACGAGCCCCGCCGCCGCGACTGCGAGCCCCGCCCCGGTCTTGCCGGCCAGTGCCAGCGCCATCCCGGCGACGGCGGTCAGCGCTACGAGGATCAGAGCGACCGCGTGCAGCGTCCCCGGCGTGTCGACCTCGACCTGGGGAGGCGGTGCGACGCTTTCGAGGCCCGGATAGACGGCGTAGTCGTTGGTGGCGATGGCCACACCGCTGGTGTCCATGAACTGCGCGGCGACGATCGCGACCACCGCAACCAAGCCGACGGCGATCGTGACGCGGAGCGGCGTCAGCACGCGTCCCGGGCGCTCGGTCGCACGACGGATCACGAAGGAAACGTCCTGCAGGGCGTATCGGAGGCTGTTGGAAGTCTGGGTCGTCAATGGTCGTGATTGGGCCAATTCAGAAGTTGCTCCCACGCCTGCGAGCGTGCCTGCACGCCTTCGCCGAGCCTTCATATTTGGGCTATTTCAGCCGCTATACTCATCGGTCCTTGCAAAGCGGCTGTTCGAGGCCCGCCCGGGCCTTTTTTGTGCCCCAAGGGCGTTCGACACCGAAATCTCCTCTTGTCTGGGCCCCGCCGTCCAGCTGAGAGCCAGGAAGACACTTTACGGACCACACATGCCACGCACCTTTCCATTAGAGAAGACACGCAACATCGGCATCATGGCGCACATCGACGCCGGAAAGACGACGACGACCGAACGCATCCTCTATTACACCGGTCGCACCCACAAGATGGGCGAGGTCCACGAAGGCGGCGCGGTCATGGACTGGATGGAGCAGGAGCAGGAGCGCGGCATCACGATCACCTCCGCCGCGACCGCCTGCGAGTGGAAGGGCCACCGGATCAACATCATCGACACCCCGGGACACGTCGACTTCACCGTCGAGGTCGAGCGCTCGCTGCGCGTCCTCGACGGCGCCGTCGCCCTTTTCGACTCGGTCGCCGGAGTGGAGCCGCAGTCCGAGACCGTCTGGCGCCAGGCTGACAAGTATGAGGTCCCCCGGATTGCCTACATCAACAAGATGGACCGAGTCGGCGCTGACTTCGAGGGCGCGGTCAAGACGATGCGCGACCGCCTCGGCGCCAACCCGCTGCCGATTCAGCTGCCGATTGGCGCCGAGGACCAGTTCGTCGGCGTTGTCGACCTGATTGAGGACAAGGCCCTTGTCTGGAAGGACGAACTCGGCACCGAGTTCTCCTACCAGGAGATCCCCGAGAACCTCAAGGAGGCCGCCCACGAGGCGCGCACCCACCTGATCGAGGCCTGCGCCGACTACGACGACGAACTGATGGAGATGTACCTGGACGAGCAGGACATTCCTCACGAGCGCATCGCCCGATCGCTGCACCGGGCGACCCTCGACATCAAGGTCACACCCGTGCTCTGCGGCTCCTCGTTCAAGAACAAGGGAGTCCAGCCGCTGCTCGACGCGATCGTCGAGCTGCTGCCCTCGCCGCTCGAAGTCCCGCCGATGGAAGCGACCGTCGCCTCCAAGAAGGGCGGCGCCGAGGAGGGCGAGCAGGTCGAGCGCAAGCCCGACGACGATGCCCCCTTTGCCGCGCTCGCTTTCAAGGTCGCGGTCGACCCGTACGTCGGCAAGCTCACCTACTTCCGCGTCTATTCCGGCAAGCTCGCCGCCGGCGGCCGCGTGCTGAACTCGACCAACGGCCGCACCGAGCGCATCGGCCGGCTGCTGATGATGCACGCCAACAGCCGCGAGGAGATCGAGGAGTGCTACGCGGGCGACATCCTCGCCGGTGTTGGGCTCAAGCAGACCTCGACCGGCGACACACTCTCCGCGCCCGACGCTCCGGTGATCCTCGAGAACATCGAGTTTCCCGAGCCGGTGATCGCCGTCGCGATCGAGCCGAAGACGAAGGCCGACCAGGAAAAGCTGGCGACGGCTCTGCAGCGCCTGTCCGAAGAAGACCCGACTTTCCAGGTGGAAACTGACCACGAGACCGGCCAGACGCTGATCCACGGCATGGGGGAACTTCACCTCGAGGTGATCGTCGACCGCATGCTTCGCGAGTTTTCCGTTGACGCCAACGTCGGCCGCCCGCAGGTCGCCTACCGCGAGACCGTTCGCGAGGAGGCCAAGAAGATCGTCGGCCGCTTCGTTCGCCAGACCGGCGGCCGCGGTCAGTTCGGCCACGTCGTCATCAACCTCGAGCCCGCGCCGGGCGAGGGTTTCGACTTCACCAGCAAGATCAAGGGCGGCGCGATTCCGACGGAGTACATCCCCGCCGTCGAGCAGGGGATCGAGGAGGCGCTGGCGACCGGCGTCAAGGCCGGCTACCCGATGGTCGACGTTCGCGTCGAGCTGATTGACGGCTCTTACCACGACGTCGACTCTTCGGAGATGGCCTTCAAGATTGCCGGCTCGATGGCGATCCAGGAAGCGGCGCGACGCGCCAAGCCGGTGTTGCTCGAGCCCGTGATGTCGGTCGAGGTCGTCACCCCCGAGGAATTCCTCGGCGACGTGATCGGCGACCTTTCTCGCCGCCGCGGCAAGGTCCAGGGCCAGGAGCCGCGCGGCAACGCGCTCGCGGTGGCGGCCTTCGTCCCGCTGGGCGAGATGTTCGGCTACGCGACCGATCTGCGGTCGTCAACTCAGGGCCGCGCGAACTACTCGATGCAATTTGAGCGCTACGAGGAAGTGCCGGCAAACATCGCCGAAGAGATCGTCGAACACCGTGCCGGCGAGCCGGTCGGAGCCGCGTCCTAGCCAGGGTTTTGTACATTCCCTCGGTTGCCCGCAAACGAACGACTCGCGGTGCGGCCCGCAAACAGCACCCGGAAACTTAGAAAACACCCAGGACTGAATAAACAAGGAGCCAGAGGAGCACGATGTCGAAGGAGAAGTTCAATCGCGATAAGCCGCACGTCAATGTCGGAACGATCGGTCATATCGATCACGGCAAGACGACGCTGACGGCTGCCATCACCAAGGTCCTCGCGGAGCAGGGTGGTGCCGAGGCGAAGTCCTTCGAGGAGATCGACAACGCTCCCGAGGAAAAAGAGCGCGGGATCACGATCGCGACCTCGCACGTCGAGTACTCGACCGACAACCGCCACTACGCGCACGTCGACTGCCCGGGCCACGCCGACTACATCAAGAACATGATCACCGGCGCCGCGCAGATGGACGGCGCGATTCTGGTCGTCTCGGCCAACGACGGCCCGATGCCCCAGACCCGCGAGCACATCCTGCTCGCCCGTCAGGTCAACGTGCCCTACGTCGTGGTTTTCCTCAACAAGGTCGACATGGTCGACGACGAGGAGATCCTCGAGCTCGTCGAGGAGGAGGTCAAGGACCTGCTCAACGAGTACGACTACCCGGGCGAGGACACGCCGATCATCCGCGGCTCGGCGCTGAAGGCGCTCGAGGGTGACGATGACGCAAAGGCGGGCATCCTTCAGCTCGCCGAGGCTCTCGACACCTACATCCCGGAGCCGGAGCGTCCGCTCGACAAGCCGTTCCTGATGCCGATCGAGGACATCTTCACGATCACCGGTCGCGGCACCGTCGCCACCGGCCGCATCGAGCAGGGCATCATCCACACCGGCGACGAGGTCGAGATCGTGGGTATCCACGACACGACCAAGACGGTCGTCACCGGCGTCGAGATGTTCCGCAAGGACCTCGACGAGGGCCAGGCCGGCGACAACGCCGGCTGTCTGCTGCGCGGCACCAAGCGCGAAGAGATCGAGCGCGGGCAGGTTCTCTGCAAGCCGGGCTCGATCACGCCACACACCAAGTTCAATGCTGAGGTCTACTGCCTCAAGAAGGAAGAGGGTGGACGCCACACCCCGTTCTTCTCGGGCTACCGGCCGCAGTTTTACTTCCGTACCACCGACGTCACCGGCGTCGCGAATCTGCCCGAGGGCACCGAGATGGTGATGCCGGGCGACAACATCCAGATGTCGATCGAGCTGATCCAGCCGATCGCCATGGACACGGGCCTGCGTTTCGCCATCCGCGAGGGTGGACGCACCGTCGGCTCGGGGGTGGTCACCGAGATCACCGAGTAGCTCGCAGCACCAAGGACGGCCACCTGGCCGTCCTTTTTGAAACCCCGGCACCCGGAGACGCAGGCGGTGCCGGACCAATTTGTTCGATACGACCAGGGGCGGCGCCCCACCTACGGGGCCTCGCCCCGAACTGCGCTCAAAAGACAGAAAACAATGGCATCAATCACAGCAAGCAAGATCAGAATCAGACTCAAGGCCTACGACCACGAGGCCATCGATCGCGCTGCCCGCGAAATCGTCGAGACGGCGACTCGCACCGGTGCCAGTGTCTCCGGCCCGATTCCCCTGCCGACCGAAAAGAACGTCTACTGCGTGATCCGCTCGCCGTTCAAGGACAAGGACTCGCGCGAGCACTTCGAGATCCGCACCCACAAGCGTCTGATCGATATCCACGATCCGACTCCGAAGACCGTCGACGAGCTGCAGCGCATCGAGACGCTCCCCGCGGGCGTCGACGTCGAGATCCGCCTCTAGGTATCTGGGAGCGACGACGGATGCCCGCAATCATCGGCAAGAAGCTCGGAATGTCCCAGGTGTTCACCGAGGACGGCACGCTCGTCCCGGTCACGGTGCTCGAGGCCGGCCCCTGCGTGGTGACGGCGGTTCGCAGCGCGGACAAGGACGGGTACGACGCGATTCAGCTCGCCTTCGGCGAGATCGCCGAACGCAAGCTCAGCAAGGGTGAGCTCGGCCACCTCAAGAAGGCCGGAGCGCCGCCGAGCCGCACCGTGGTCGAATTCCGTGACCCCGGCGTCGAGATGCAGATCGGCGAGGAGGTCAAGGTCGACGTCTTCGAGGCCGGCGCCAAGGTCAAGGTCTCCGCGACGGCCATCGGCAAGGGCTTTCAGGGCACGATCAAGCGCCACAACTTCAGCCGCGGCCCCGTCAGCCACGGCTCGCACAACGTTCGCGCCCCCGGCTCGGTCGGCGCCAGCGCCGACCCTGCCCGCGTCTTCAAGGGCATGAAGATGCCCGGGCGGATGGGCGGCAAGCGCAGCACCCAGCGCGGCCTCACGGTCTTCCGGGTGGACGAGGACGAGAACCTGCTGCTGATCAGGGGTTCGGTCCCCGGCCCCAGGAACGGCACCGTCGAAGTCAGGAGCGACGACTGATGGCCGCTCCGAGCGCCCCGATGCTGGGAGCGACAAAGAAGGCGACCCTTGACGAGAACGTGTTCGCGGAGCCCTTCAACGAGGCTCTCGTCTTCGAGGCGGCGCAGGCTGACCTGGCGGCGCGACGGCGCGGCACCGCCTCGACCCTCGGCCGTGGCGAGGTCTCGATGACGACCGCCAAGGCATGGCGCCAGAAGGGCACGGGCCGCGCCCGTGCCGGCGCGCTCAGCGTCCCTCACCGCCGCGGCGGCGGAGTCGCATTCGGCCCCAAGCCGCGCCACCACACTTTCAAGGTCAACCGTAAGGCCCGCCGCAAGGCCCTTCGATCCGCGCTCTCGGTGCATGTGGAGCGCGGCACGCTGGCCGTGCTCGGCGCGGGCGCCCTCCCCGACCCCGCGACCAAGGCTGCGGCCGAGCTGCTCTCCAAGTGGGGCCAGCGCACTCCGACCCTGGTGGTGCTGGTCGGCGAGGAGGAGCGAAACGCCGCACTCAGCTTCCGCAACATCCCGCGTGTCGCCGTGCTCGGCGTCGAGTCGGTCGGCGTCGCCGACGTGATCGGCGCTCGCTCGCTCGTCATCTCCGAGGCCGCGCTGGAAGCGCTCAAGGCGAAGACCTCCGAGGTCACACGCGGAAGCGCCGGAGGTGATGCGTAGTGGATCCCCGCCAGGTGATCGTCGAGCCGGTCGTCTCCGAGAAGAGCTACGCCCTGATGGCCGACGGCAAGTACACGTTCCGCGTCAACGATCGCGCCCACAAGACGCAGATCCGCCACGCGGTCGAGGAGATCTTCAACGTCACCGTGCTCGCGGTTCGCACCTCCAAGGTGCATTCGAAACCGAAGCGGCGCGGCATGCACATGGGCAAGACCCGCGGCTGGAAGAAGGCTGTCGTACAGCTCGCACCCGGCGACCGGATCGAGCTGTTCGAAGGCGCGGCGGTGGCTGAGTAATGGCCATTCGCAAGACAAAGCCAACCTCCCCCGGTCGCCGCTTCTCGACCTACCAGCTGCGCGAGGAGCTGACCGAGACCGAGCCCTACAAGCCGCTCACGGAGGGTCTGACCAAGACCGGCGGGCGCAACGCCCACGGGCGCGTCACCAGCCGCCACCGCGGCGGCGGCGCCAAGCGTCGTTACCGGCAGATCGACTTCAAGCGCCTCAAGGACGGCATTCCCGCCAAGGTCGCGACGATCGAGTACGACCCCAACCGCACCTGCTACATCGCGCTGCTCAACTACGCCGACGGCGAGAAGCGCTACATCCTCGCTCCCGCCGGCGTCACCGTGGGCACGACGCTCGAGTCGGGTGACGGTGCCGACATCCGGCCCGGCAACACGCTGCCGCTGAAGAACATCCCGACCGGCACGATCGTGCACAACGTCGAGATGATCCCCGGCCAGGGGGGCAAGCTCGGGCGTTCGGCCGGCAGCTCGATCCAGCTCGTCGCCAAGGAAGGCCCGATGGTCACGCTGCGCCTGCCCTCGAGCGAGGTGCGGTTGGTGCGCTCCGAATGCCGCGCCACGATCGGCGTGCTCTCCAACGCAGAGCACCAGAACGTCAAGATCGGAAAGGCCGGCCGCAACCGCCACAAGGGCAAGCGTCCGCAGACGCGAGGCGTGGCAATGAACCCCGTCGATCATCCGCACGGCGGCGGCGAGGCGCACAAGACGCCGGGCGGGCATCCAAAGACTCCCTGGGGCAAGCCGACACTCGGCTACCGCACCCGTAAGAAGGGCAAAGCTTCGAACGCGCTGATCGTGCGCGGCCGCAGACGCGGCAAGAAGAAGAGGTAATTCGTGGGACGTTCAACCAAAAAGGGACCGTGGGTCGAGGATCGGCTGATGGGCCGCATCGCGAAGATGAACGAGTCCGGTAACAAGCAGATGGTCAAGACGTGGTCGCGTCATTCGACCGTCTTCCCCGAGATGGTCGGTCACACGATCGCCGTCCACGACGGCCGCAAGCACGTGCCCGTATTCATCTCCGAGTCGATGGTCGGCCACAAGCTCGGCGAGTTCGCGCCGACCCGAACCTTCCGTGCCCACTCAGGCTCGAAGGCGGATCGCTGATGGCTGCCGCGACCGAGACCAAAGAGGGCGGCGTGCGGGTGCGCGCGAGCGCCAAGTACACGCGCGTTTCCCCGCAGAAGGCCCGCCTGGTCGCCGACCAGGTGCGCGGCCTCGGCGTCGACGAAGCGCTCTCGATCCTGGCTTTCTCCACACGCGGCGCGGCCGAGAACGTGCGCAAGCTGATCGACTCGGCAGCCGCCAATGCAGAGAACAACTTCGATCTCGATCCCGAGGAGATGGTGGTCGCCGCGATCAACGTCGACGAGGGCCCGACGCTGAAGCGCTGGCGCGCACGCGCCCGTGGACGCGCCTCGCGCATCGAGAAGCGCACCTGCCACATAAGCGTGGTTCTTCGACCGGAAGTGAGCGAGTAGACAATGGGCCAGAAGATCCACCCCGAGGGGTTTCGCGTCGGCTACATCCACGACTGGAAGTCGAACTGGTTCAACGAGCGTGAATTCTCCGACTACCTGCAGGAGGACCTGGCGATCCGCGATCACATCGATCGCAAGCTTTCGCATGCCGGCCTCTCGGACATCACGATCACCAAGCAGCGTGGCGAGGTCACCGTGGATATCCACACGGCCCGCCCGGGCATCGTCATCGGCAAGTCCGGCGCTGAGGTCGACGCGCTGCGCCGAGAGCTCCACGCGCTGACCAAGAAGCCGGTCAAGGTCAACATTCGCGAGATCAAGCGGCCGGAGCTCGACGCAAAGCTGGTCGCCCAGTCGATCGCTGAGCAGCTGCAGAACCGCGTTGCCTTCCGCCGCGCGATGAAGCGCGCCCTGACGTCGGCGATGCGCTCCGGGGCCAAGGGAGTGAAGGTCCAGGTTTCAGGTCGTCTCGGAGGCGCCGAGATGGCGCGCACCGAGGGCTACTCCGACGGCCGCGTGCCGCTGCACACACTGCGCGCGGACATCGACTACGGCTTCGTCGAGGCCCGTACGACAACTGGCCGGATCGGCGTCAAGTGCTGGATCAACAAGGGTGAGGTGATGCCCGAGGGCTTCTCCAACACCGAGGATCCAGAGGCACTCGGCAGCCGCGCGCGCCGGCCTGCCCGAGGCGGCGAGCGCAAGCCCGGCGGAAGTAAGCCGCAGCCGAACCGCTCCCCCGATCCGCCCGGCCGCAAGAAGGCCGCCGCGCCAAAGCCCGCTGCGCCGAAGCCTAAGGCGCCCCCCAAGGAGACTCCCGCATCTGTCGCGGCCGCCGAGGCCCCAACCCCTGCGGCGGAGCCGGTTTCCGAGCCAGTGGCCCCTGCCCCCGAGGTTGTTGCGCCTGAGCCCGCGGAGGCGCCCGTTGAGAACGCTGCCACCCCCGGACGCGAAGCGGAGGAGGTGGCAGCCAGTGATGTTGCCGGAGGTCTTGATTCCGGCGAGGCCGCGACAGCGGCCGCCGACGGAAGTGATGTTTCGCCGGAGGCTTCGGCCGCGCCGACGGAAGTGATGGTGATAGCTGATGCTGATGCCGAAGCGAGTCAAGTACCGCAAGCAGCAGCGCGGTCGCATGCGCGGAAACTCGAAGGGGACGACCCAGGTCCACTTCGGCGAGTATGGGCTCAAGGCGATCGAGCGCGGCTGGGTCACCAACCGCCAGATCGAGGCCGCCCGCGTGGCGATGACCCGAAAGATCAAGCGTGGCGGCAAGGTCTGGATCAACGTCTTCCCGGACAAGCCCTACACGGCAAAGCCGGCCGAAACCCGGATGGGTTCCGGAAAGGGCAACCCCGAAGGCTGGGTCGCTGTGGTCAAGCCGGGACGCGTGCTCTTCGAGCTCGCGGGCGTTCCCGAAGACCTCGCCAAGGACGCAATGCGTCTGGCCGGCCGTAAGCTTCCCCTGAAGACCAAGTTCGTGACCCGAGAGGGGTCCGGGCAATGAAGGCCGCCGAGGCGCACGCCCTCAAGGATCCGGACCTGATCCAGGCGCTCAAGAACGCTCGCCACGAGGCCTTCAACCTGCGACTTCGCCACGCCACCGGCGAGCTCGAGGACACGGCGAAGATCCGCGCTTCAAAGCGCGAAATCGCCCGGCTGTCGACGGTGGCCGCTGAGCGTGGAATCGATCTAGACGCAGAGCTGAGGAAGTTCGATGACTGACGAAGAAAAGCAAGACCAAACTGAAGAGACTCCAGCCGAGGCCCCCGAAGAGGCGGCCGCGGAGGCCCCTGCCGATGCCTCCGGAGATACACCACTTCCGCCAGCGGCGGCTGACGCCGCCTCGTCGGAAGATGGACCTCCGGCAACAACAGAGCCGGCCGAGTCCTCCGCTGACGCGTCCGGTTCGGCCGGGTCAGACGAGGCAGCGCCTGCCGAAGAGCCTGCGGCTGAGGAAGCTCCCGCCGAGAAGCCTGCAGCTAAGGACGCCCCTGCCGAAGAGCCCGCTGCCGAGGAAGCTCCTGCGGCGAAGGCCTCGGCGCCCGCCGCCGATGAGGAGCCCGAGGAAGTACTTACCCAAAAGCAGAAGCGCAAGGTCAACCGTGCCCAGCACACCGGTGAAGCCGCGCCGGCGCGGACCAACGAGGAGCGCCAAGCCGAGCGCGACGCCCGCCGCGCCGCCGCAAAGGTGCACCGCCGCCGCACGCGCGCCTCGCAGAAGGCCCGCCGCAGCGAGCCCGGGACCGGCACGCCGCACGCCGAGCGTGAGCGCCCACCGGCGATCAAGGTCCGCCAGGGCCGCGTCGTCTCCAGCAAGGCAGACAAGACGATCACCGTCCAGCTCGAGATCGTGCGTCGTCACAAGCGCTACGAGAAGGTCGTGCGCCGCTCCAACAACGTGCACGCCCATGACGAGCGAAACGAGGCGAGCGAGGGCGACACCGTGCGCATCATCGAGTCGCGGCCGCTCTCACGCACCAAGCGCTGGCGTCTCGACGCAATAGTCGAGCGCGCCCCGGCCCGCACCGCAGTCATCGAGCCCTCCGAGGAGGCCGCCGCCGTGGTCGAAGGAGAGCAGGCGTGATCCAGCAGGAAAGCCGCCTGCGGGTGGCCGACAACTCCGGAGCCCGCGAGCTCCTCTGCATCCGCGTCAAGGGCGGGTCCCACCGCCGCTACGCCGGTGTCGGCGACGTGATCACCGCGACCGTCAAGCAGGCGACGCCCCACAGCGCCGTGCGCAAGGGCGAAGTCGTCCAGGCCGTGGTCGTCCGCACCCGCAAGCAGCTGCCTCGCCCGGACGGCACCTACATCGCCTTCGACGAGAACGCGGCCGTGCTGATCGACCCCCAGCTCAACCCGCGCGGCACCCGCATCTTCGGTCCCGTCGCCCGCGAGTTGCGCGACCGTAACTTCATGAAGATCATCTCGCTTGCCCCGGAGGTGCTCTGATGGCCAAGAAGATGAGAATCCGGAAGGACGACCACGTGATCGTGATCGCCGGCAAGGACAAGGGCAAGACCGGTCGCGTGCTGCGCACCGAGCCGGCCAAGCGCCGCCTCTACGTCGAGCACCTGAACATGGTCAAGCGCCACCAGCGCCCGCGGTCGGTCAAGGACGTTCAGAAGAGCGCCTCGGCCGGCGGCATCATCGAGAAGGAGGGCCCGATCAACGTTTCCAACGTGATGCTGATCGACCCGACCGACAACAAGCCGACCCGAGTCGGCGTGAAGGTCAACGAGGACGGCACCCGCCGCCGCATCGCCAAGCGAACGCAGACGGTTCTGGACTGATCAAATGGAAGCTTCCGAGATGACAGAGATGGACGTGGCCCCGGTCTCGCAGGCCGCGCCGCCCGCCCGCCTTCGCGAGAAGTTCGAGGCGGAGTTGGTCCCTGCGCTGACGACCAAGTTCCGCTACACGAGCCGCATGCAGGTGCCGACGCTCGAAAAGGTGACGCTGAACATGGGCGTCGGGGAGGCCTCCAAGGAGGCGAAAGTCCTTGAGCCCGCCGCCGAGCAGCTGGGCATCATCGCCGGCCAGAAGCCCAACGTGCGCCGCGCCCGCAAGTCGATCGCCAACTTCAAGATCCGCGACGGCATGCCAGTGGGGGTGGCGGTGACGCTTCGCCGCGCCCGCATGTGGGAATTCGTGGACCGCCTGATCACGATCGCGATCCCGCGCATTCGCGACTTCCGCGGGCTCAACCCGCGCTCCTTCGACGGCCGTGGCAACTACTCGATGGGCATCCGCGAGCAGATCATCTTCCCGGAGATCGACTACGACTCGATCGACCAGGTCCGCGGTCTGGATGTGACGATCACGACCAGCGCCGCGACCGACATCGAAGCTTTTGAGCTGCTGCTCGGACTGGGCATGCCGTTCGCCCAGGACGGCCGTCCCGGCCAGATCGACAAGGCCGCCGAAGAGGAGGAAGAGCGCCGCAAGGAGGAAGCGCGTCTGCGCGCCGAGGCCGAGCAGGCAGCTCTCGAACAGCTCAAGGAAGAGAACCCCGAGGCCTACGCCAAGCCCGAGAAGCCCGAGGAGGGCGAGGAAGGCGAAGAAGAGGGCGAAGGCGGCGCGGCCGCCGAAACCAATGAAGGATCTGACGAGGAAGGATGACCGCGAGGCACTAGGTGCCGGGTACCGGATTCCCAGCCCCTAGCTCCTAGCTCCAAACTTATGGCTAAGACATCACAGCGAGTTCGCCAACAGCGAACGCCCAAGTACAAGAGTCGCGGCTACAACCGCTGCAAGCGCTGCGGGCGCCCGCGTGCCTACTACCGGAAGTTCGGCCTCTGCCGGCTCTGCCTGCGCCAGGCCGCTCACCGCGGGTTCATCCCCGGCATGACGAAGTCGAGCTGGTAAAGACCATGCAGACCGACCCGATCTCCGATTTCCTGACACGGATCCGCAACGCCATCGCGGCGGATCATCGCGATGTCCAGATTCCCTCTTCGCGCCTGAAGCAGGAGATGTCGCGCCTGCTCAAGGAGCAGGGCTACATCGACGACTTCAGCGTCGAGCCGGCGCCCGTTGGCGAGGTGGTCAAGATCACCCTGCGCTACACCGAGGATCGCCGCTCGGTGATCACCGGGATGAAGCGCGTCTCGCGCCCCGGCCGCCGCCGTTACGTGACCCACAACGAGGTGCCCCGCGTGCTCGGAGGAATGGGCACGGCGATCGTCTCGACGTCGCACGGCGTGATGACCGGCCACGACGCCAAGGCCAAGGGCGTAGGCGGCGAAGTAGTCGCCTACATTTGGTAGCACGCCAGCCCCCAGCCCCCAGCCACTTGAACCATGAGCCGAATTGGAAGAAACCCCATCACGATCCCCGACGGAGTCACCGTCACGATCGCCCCTGGCCTGGTTACGGTCAAGGGCCCCAAGGGCGAACTCAACCAGGTTGTCAGCCCGGAGATGACGATCGAGCAGTCCGACGGCACGGTCAAGGTCTCACGGCCGACCGATCGCGGCCAGCACCGCGCGCTGCACGGGCTGACGCGCTCCCTGGTCGCCAACATGGTCGAGGGCGTCACCGGAGGCTTCGAGCGCAAGCTCGAGATTCAGGGCGTCGGCTACCGGGCCAAGCTGGCGGGCAAGGGACTCGAGCTGGCGCTCGGTTACTCGCACCCGGTCAAGCTTCCCGCACCCGACGGCATCGAGTTCGAGGTCCCGAGCCCGACTCAGGTGATCGTCCGCGGAATCGACAAGCAACTCGTCGGCGAGACCGCTGCCCGGGTTCGCAAGACCCGCCCGCCCGAGCCCTACAAGGGCAAGGGAATCCGCTACGAGGGCGAGCACGTTCGCCGCAAGGTTGGTAAGCGCGCATGAGCCAGGTCGCAGTCAAGAACAACCGCAAGATGCGTCGCCGGCGGCGCGTACGCGCAAAGATTCGCGGCAGCGCGGAGCGTCCGCGCCTCAGCGTGCACCGCTCCAACCGAGGCGTTTTCGCCCAGCTGATCGACGACGACGCCGGCCGCACGCTCGCGTCCGTCAGCTGGACGGAGGGCGACCTGCGCGAACTTTCCGGTGCGCAGCAGGCGAAGCGTGCGGGCGAGCTGCTCGCCGAGCGCGCCAAGGGAGCCGGCGTCACCGGCTGCGTCTTCGATCGCGGCGCCTACCGCTTCCACGGCCGCGTCGCCCAGCTCGCGCAGGGCGCACGCGAGGGAGGCCTGGAGTTCTAGTGGATCTAGATGGCTATCTTCACGCGCAATCATGAGTAGCGCAGTCAAGTACGACATCGAGAGGGTCAGCCCGCAGGGGCTCGACCTGCAGGAGCGTGTGATTGAGATCAATCGCGTCGCCAAGGTCGTCAAGGGCGGCCGTCGCTTCTCGTTCACCGCGCTGGTCGCGGTCGGCGATGAGAGCTCGGTCGTCGGGATCGGCTACGGCAAGGCCCGTGAGGTTCCGCTGGCGATCCAGAAGGCGGTCGAGAACGCCCGCAAGAGCCTGATCCGCGTTCCCAAGTACGGCCAGACGCTCCCCCATCGCTCGATCGGGCGATTTGGCGCGGGCCACGTCGTGCTGCGCCCCGCAAGCGAAGGTACCGGCGTGATCGCCGGTGGCGGAGTGCGCGCGGTGCTCGAACTCGCCGGCATCCGCGACGTCCTCTCCAAGAGCCTCGGCACCCAGAACCCGATCAACCTCGTCAAGGCGACGATGGATGGCCTGATGCAGCTGCGCCGACCCGAGCAGGTCGCCAAGCTGCGCGGCCTGACGGTCAACGAGGTGCTGGGAATTCAGCCGAAGCCGAAGGAGGAGCCGGCCGAAGGTGAATCGGCCGAGGATCAGGCGGTCACGGCCGAAGCTGTGGTTGAGGGAGAAGCCGCCACCCCCGGTGGCGAAGCTGAGGAGCCGGCGGCCAGTGATGTTGCCGGAAGTGATGCCTCTCCGGAGGCTGCGGAGGCGTCCCTCGATGGCTGATGTTCTGGTCAAGCAAGTCCGCTCCTCCAACGGCACCAACCAGGCTCAGCGCGACACGCTGCGCTCGCTGAAGCTCGGCCGCATCGGCAAGACCGCCACTCACAAGGACACACCCCAGCTTCAGGGCATGCTGCGCGTCGTCGACCACCTGGTCAAGACCGGAAAGGATGCCTGATGTCGCGGCTCACCCCTGAGGAGGTCGGCCTCCACACGATTCGTCCCAAGCCTGGTTCGCGCAAGAAGCCCAAGCGTGTCGGCCGTGGTGAGGGCTCGGGCCTGGGCAAGCAGTCCGGTCGCGGCCACAAGGGCGCCGGCTCGCGTTCGGGCAGCAAACGCAACATCGCCTACGAGGGCGGTCAGAACCCGATCCACATGCGGATGCGCAAGCTGCGCGGTCCCAACAAGAAGATGTCGATGCCGTTCGAGCCGTTCCGGACGCACACGCAGCCCGTCAACGTCTCCGACCTCCAGGAGCGCTTCGATGCCGGCGCCGAGGTCACTCCCGAGTCGCTGCGCGAAAAAGGCCTGGCCACGCGTCGCCACCCGGTCAAGGTGCTCGGACGGGGCGAAATCTCGACGAAGTTGACCGTGCGAGCCCACGCCTTCAGCGCGACGGCGAAGGAGAAGATCGAGGCCGCAGGCGGGACCTGCGAGCTTCTGGACTGACCTGATGCTGCAGACGCTGCTGAATGCGTTCGCGATCCCGGAGATCCGGCGCAAGCTTGCCTTCACGGCGGCGATGCTGGCTCTCTACCGGCTCGGGGCCTACATCCCGGCGCCTGGCGTCGACGTAGACGCGGTTGACGCACTCTCGGAGAACTTCTCCTCCGACAACATCCTCGGCTTCCTCAACCTCTTCTCGGGTGGGAGCCTCTCGCGCTTGTCGCTGTTCGCGCTCGGGATCATGCCGTACATCACGGCCTCGATCATCCTGCAGCTGCTGACGGTGGTCGTGCCCTCACTCGAGCGCCTGCAAAAGGAGGGGGAGGTCGGCCAGCAAAAGATCACGCAGTACACGCGCTACCTGACCGTCGCCCTCGCCTTCGGCCAGTCGCTCGGCTACGTCTTCCTGTTCGAGTCGTTCGTCGCTCCCAACGGGCAGAGCGTCGTCGGGGACCTCAACTTCTCCAACGTGATGATGATCGTGATCGCGCTGACCGCGGGAACGACGCTGCTGATGTGGCTCGGCGAGCTGATCACGCAGCGTGGCATCGGCAACGGGATCTCGCTGATGATCTTCGCCTCGATCGTCTCCGGGCTGCCGAACGGCATCGTTCAGTGGTGGGAGACGCCGGACAAGGTCTTCGTCGTGATGATGCCGTTCATCGCCCTGGCGGTGATCGTCGGAATCGTCTTCGTCCAGGAGGGCCAGCGGCGCATCCCCGTGCAGTACGCCAAGCGTGTGGTCGGCCGCCGGATGACCACGGGCGGCTCCACCTACCTGCCGCTTCGCGTCAACATGGCCGGCGTCATCCCGGTCATCTTCGCCGCTTCGATCATGGCCTTCCCGCCGACCCTCGGCCAGCTCTTCAACACCCCCTTCTGGCTCGACTTCGCAGCCTTCTTCAACCCGAACGGCTGGGCCTACATCGTCGGCGAGGTCTTCTTCATCATCATCTTCACCTACTTCTACACGGCGGTCACCTTCAACCCGGTGGACCAGGCAGACAACCTGAAGAAATACGGCGGCTTCATACCCGGGGTGAGACCCGGGCGACCTACCGCCGAATACCTGGACCGGATTCTCTCCAGGCTCACTTTCCCCGGCGCCCTCTACCTGGGCGCGGTCGCGGCGCTGCCGACGATCCTGATCGCCCAGACGCAGGCCAACTTCTTCTTCGGCGGCACCTCCATCCTGATCACCGTCGGCGTTGCGCTCGACACCGTCAAGCAGCTAGAGGCGCAGCTGATGATGCGCAACTACGAGGGCTTCCTGAAGTAGACGGCTGTAGGGTCAGGGCCCATGTCTGAACTGAATCTCATCCTCCTCGGCCCTCCTGGGTCCGGCAAGGGCACCCAGGGCGAACGCCTCAACGAGGACTTTCGACTCCCCTACTACGCGACCGGCGACATTCTGCGGGCCGCGGTTCGGGAGGGGACCGACCTCGGTAACAAGGCCAAGGGGTTCATGGACGCCGGCGACCTGGTGCCGGACGACGTGATCATCGGCATGATCGGCGAGCGCGTCCAGGGCTCGGAAGCCGCTGATGGCTTCATCCTCGACGGCTTTCCGCGCACCACCCCGCAGGCGGAGGCGCTCGACAAGGAGATGGAGGGCTTGGGGCGCGACCTCACCGCCGCGCTGCTGGTCGACGTCTCCGACGACGAGGTGATCCGGCGGCTCGGCGGGCGGCGGACCTGCGTCAAGGAAGGGCACATCTTCCACGTCGAGTTCGAGCCACCAGAGACCGAGGGCGTCTGTGACATCTGCGGAGGCGAGCTGATCACCCGCGACGACGACAAGCCCGACGTGATCGCCAAGCGCCTTGAGACATACCACGAAAAGACTGAGCCGCTCGTCTCCTACTACGACGAGCGCGGCATCCTCAAGCGGGTCGACGGCAACCGCCCGCCCGACGAGGTCGCCGATTCCATCCGGGCGTTGCTCGCGACGCTGCGGATGGAAGAAGAGGCCTAGCCGGTCCCCGTCGTTTCCGAGGCGATTCCCAGATGATCATCCGCAAGACGCCCGAGCAGATCGAGCAGATGGCCGCGGCCGGCGCGATCCAGACGCGCTGCCTGAAGATGCTGGCGGCCAAGGCGCGGCCCGGCGTGACCACCAAGGAGCTCGACGAGGCGGCTGAGAAGTTCATCACCTCGCAGGGTGCGATCCCGTCCTTCAAGGGCTACCGCGGCTTTCCCGGTTCGATCTGCGCTTCGCCGAACTCGATGGTCGTGCACGGCATTCCCGGTCCCTATGAGCTCAAGCGCGGCGACGTGCTCTCGATCGACGTCGGCGTCACCTACGAAGGCTGGGTCGCCGATGCGGCGATGACGGTCCCGATAGGCCCCATCGACGACGGCGCGAAGGAGCTGCTCGGCACCACCAAGGCCTCGCTGTTCGAGGCGGTCGAGAAGGTCGTCGCGGGCAACCACCTGGGCGACGTTTCAGCCGCGGTCCAGCGCCGCGTCGAGATGGATGGCTTCTCGATCATCCGCACGCTGGTCGGTCACGGCATCGGCCGCGACATGCACGAGGACCCGCAGATTCCCAACTACGGCGAGCCCGGCAAGGGGCCGGAACTGGAGCCGGGCATGGTGCTGGCCATCGAGCCGATGGTCAACGCCGGCAACGAGATGGTCCGCGTCGGCGACGACCAGTGGGCCGTCTACTCATCCGACGGCTCGTTGGCGGCGCACTTCGAGTTCACCGTGGCGGTCACCGACAACGGCCCGCGCGTGTTGACTCCCTGGCACGAATCCTGAGCGACAACCGCCACCCCGCGTCGGGTGGGTCAGGCATTCGCTGAACTTCGGAGCTTTGCGAGCATCCGGAGCACCGATCGCGCCACCCCGGCGGGGTCGGCAAGCGCACGGTCACGGGTGAAGCGCAAGGTCTGGATGCCCGCAACCAACAGCTCCTCGTCACGCCGGCGATCGTCCTCGAAGCTCTCACGGCCCCCGTGGAATCCCCAGCTGTCGAGTTCGACCACCAGGCGCTCCGCCGCCCAGTAGGCGTCGACGGTTTCGCCCTCGACGACGACGTTGGTCTCGGGGATGGGAATGTCGTGTTCGTGGCAGATGTCGATAAATGTCTGTTCTGTCGGCGAGCGCAGATCGGGCGGCGGAGCGTCTACGGTGGCGGTAAGGGCCGTCAGGGGCTTGATGCCGTGCCTGCCGGGGTTGCGCTCGATGACGGCGTGAAGTGCTCTTTGGTCGAAGGCGCCCATGCGTCGGGCTTGGTCGAAGGCGTAGCGCAGGTATCGCGGCGACACGACTTCGGCCAGGTCCAGCAGGGTGCGATGGGTGGTAGTGACCGGGATGCTGTCGACGATCGTGCTGCCCGCAGTCGTGGAGCGCCGGAAACCGCGACCTGGGCGCTCCCGCCAGCTGTGAGCCCTCCCACTCCCAGGCATGGAGTAGAAGGGTCGATCGAGCCCTCGCCACAACCGGTAGCGTCAAGGCGTCCGGCACACCCCCAGGCGTCTCGCACGCCTGGGGTGGCGCACGGCATTCACAACGCCCCTGCTATCCTCCTTCGTCGGCCATTTGGCCGTTTTGTGCCTGCATGTCCGTTTCCTGGGATACGCGGGTTTTCCTCTAGTCCGATACGAGCAACGCGAGAGCGATGAAGGTAAGAGCGTCCGTAAAACCAATGTGTGAGCGCTGCCGCGTGATTCGGCGGCGCGGACGCGTGCTCGTCATCTGCACCAACCCCCGTCACAAGCAGAGACAGGGTTAGGTGATCACCTAGTGGCACGTATCGCTGGGGTAAACGTTCCGCTCAACAAGCGGGTTGAGATCGGGCTCACCTACGTCTACGGCGTCGGCCGCTCGACCTCCAACGACATCCTCAAGGAGGTCGGGATCGACCCCGACACCTACGTCAAGGACCTCACCGAGGACGAGGAGCTCAAGCTTCGCCAGGCGGTCGAGTCGCGCGAGGTCGAGGGTGACCTGCGCCGCGAGCGTTCGCAGAACATCAAGCGGCTGATGGAGGTCGGCTCCTACCGGGGGCTGCGCCACCGCCGCGGCCTGCCCGTCAACGGGCAGCGCACCAAGACCAACGCCCGTTCCCGCAAGGGGCCGAAGCGGGCCAGCATCGCCGGCAAGAAGAAGGCTCCGGCCAAGAAGTGAGGATCTGAGGTATGCCGCAACCCAAGAAGGCCAAGGGGCGCACCCGTCGCCGCGTCAAGAAGAACATCTCCTACGGCGTCGCCCACGTGAAGACTTCGTTCAACAACACGATCGTGACGATCACCGACACCGAGGGCAACGTGATCTGCTGGGAGTCAGCCGGTAGTGCCGGCTTCAAGGGCTCCCGCAAGTCGACCCCGTTCGCCGCGCAGGTGACCGCCGACGCCGCCGCGCGCAAGGGCATGGAGCACGGCCTCGAACGCGTCGAGGTGCTCGCCAAGGGCGCAGGCTCCGGTCGCGAGACAGCAATCCGCTCGCTGCAGGCTGCCGGCCTTCAGATCACCACGGTCAAGGACGTCACGCCCCAGGCCCACAACGGCTGCCGCCCCCGCAAGCGGCGCAGGGTCTAGGAGGCACCGAATGGCAAGAGATACATCCCCACAGTGCAAGCAGTGCCGCCGCGAGGGCCAGAAGCTCTTCCTCAAGGGGGCTCGCTGCGGGACCGACAAGTGCGGCGTCGAGCGCCGCTCCTACCCGCCGGGCGACCACGGCCGCGGTCGTATGCGTCAGTCCGAGTATCGCGTCCAGCTGCGCGAGAAGCAGAAGGCCCGCCGCTACTACCAGCTGCTCGAAAAGCAGTTCCGCAGCTACTACGACAAGGCCTCACGCCAGTCGGGTGTCACCGGTGAGAACCTCCTGCGCCTGCTCGAGACGCGACTCGACAATGTCATCGTCCGCCTCGGCTTCGCCGCCTCACGCCGCCAGTCGCGCCAGCTCGTGCGACACGGCCACTGGACGGTCAACGGCCGCCGCGTCGACATCCCCTCTTATCAGGTGCGCCCCAACGACATCATCGCGATCAAGGACGGCTCCGCAGCCGACCCGCTGGTGCGCACCGCCACCGAGCTCACCGCCGCAGTCCCGCCGTGGCTGCAGGCAGATCACGACTCACTCACGGCCAAGGTCTTGAGGCTGCCCGAACGAAGCGAGATCACCACGCCCGTTCAGGAACAGCTGATCGTCGAGCTCTACTCCAAGTAGAGCTCCACCCCCACGCAAACGAGACGAACTGAGGATGTACATGACCACGCTGCCCGATTTCCAGATTCCGAAGATCAGCAAGGAAGACGTCGCCGACAACCGCGGCTCCTTCACCATCGAGCCCCTCGACAAGGGCTTCGGCTACACCTTCGGCAACAGCCTGCGCCGCGTGCTGCTGTCCTCCCTGGGCGGGGCCGCGATCAAGAGCGTCAGGATCGAGGGCGTGGCCCACGAGTTCTCGACGATCCCGGGGGTCAAGGAGGACGTCACCGACATCGTCCTCAACCTCAAGGACATCGTCGTGCGCATGCACACCGACGCCGACGAGGTTGAGGTCCCGCTGGTCGCCAGCGGTCCCGGCGACGTTTCGGCCAAGGACATCGACCTGCCCGCGGGCGTCGAGATCCTCAACCCGGACACCCACATCGCCACGCTCGAGAAGCGCACCAAGCTCGAGATCTACATGACGATCGGCCGCGGCCGCGGCTACAGCCCGGCCGAGGAGAACAAGTCCGACGAGCTGCCGATCGGCGTCATCCCGATCGACTCGATCTACTCGCCGATCCGTCGCGCCGCCTACAACGTCGAGGCCGCCCGTGTCGGGCAGCGCACCGACTTCGACAAGCTCACGCTCGAGATCGAGACCGACGGCTCCGTCGAGCCGGCGACCGCGCTGCGTGAGGCCGCTGAGATCCTGATCAAGAGCCTCGCGATCTTCTCGGACCCGGAGAGCGTCGAGCAGCTGACCGACCGCAGCGCGATCGGCGGCGCTGTCGACGATCTCGACCTCGGTGGCCGTGGCCTGCCGGACGGCGACGACCGTCTGATCGAGGAGCTCGAGATCGGCGTGCGGGCCTACAACTGCCTCAAGCGCGCCGGCATCCAGACGATCGGCGATCTGGTCCTGAAGTCCGAGTCGGAGCTGAATGCGATCCCGAACTTCGGCAAGCGCTCGACCGACGAGGTCGTCGAATCGCTGTCGCAGCTCGGCCTGTTGCTGAGGGACGGCTAGGGAAGTCGGCTGAGGGCAGTTCGCAGTAGCGTTCCCACGCCGCGAACCGCGCGAACCGCGAACCACAATGCGACACGGTAAGAAGCCGACACAAGCTCTCTCGCGACGCCTCGCATCGCAAGGCGCTGCTGCGCAACCTCTGCCGTGAGGTGATCGAGCACGAGCGCATCAAGACCAGCCAGGCAAAGGCCAAGGCGGCCAAGCCCGAGGTCGAGAAGCTGATCACGCTCGCCAAGCGCGGCGATCTGCATGCGCGGCGCCAGGCGCTCTCAGAGCTCGGCAACGACCGCTTCGTGGTGCACAAGCTCTTCGAAGAGGTTGCGCCGCGCTACTCGGAGCGCCCCGGCGGCTACACGCGGATCGTCAAGCTCGGCCCGCGCCGCTCGGACGCGACCGAGATGGTCTTTCTCGAACTGGTCTGAGCGATTTCGGGCCGACGCAGCACGCGCTGGTCCGATGCTTCAGAATCAACAGGGATGGTGAAGTTCCTGGGCAGGCGCGCGCTGGTGGTCTTGGCCTTCACGGGGGCGGTGGCGGCTGTACTCCTGTCTGTCTCACTGGCTGCGGGTGACGGGCGCCAGGCCTCCCCGGCCTTCGCGCCGCCCCCGGCCGACGCGGCCTTCGACTATCAGATCGGCGGCGACTACCCACTTCCCGATGGCGTCACCGTGGTCACGCGTGACTGGTTCTCCGGGGAGGCGGCCGAGGACACCGTCTACTCGGTCTGCTACGTCAATGCCTTCCAGACCCAGGCCGAAGAGCCCGGCACCGACCGCCCGGACGAGCGCTCGAACTGGCCGCGGAACCTGGTCCTTCACAAGCTCGGCGACGATCCGAAGTGGGGCGGCGAGTATCTGGTCGACATCCGCAACGCGCGCAAGCGCGCCGCCGCGGCAGAGTGGGTCCAGCAGATGATTCAGGGCTGTGCCGACAAGGGCTTCGAGGCGGTCGAGTACGACAACCTCGACTCCTGGACGCGCTTCGACGGCACCCCGCTGGCCAAGCGGGTTCCGTTCGGCAAGGCACAGGCGCTTGGCCTTCGCGGCAGCTGATCGCAGCGCGAGCACACGAGCTCGGGCTGGCCGTCGCTCAGAAGAACACCGCCGACGTCACGCCGGCGCAGGCTGCGAAGGCCGGCTTCGACTTCGCCGTCGCAGAGGAGTGCGCGCGCTACAACGAGTGCGGTCGCTATCAGCGCGTCTACGGCGACCTCGTGATCGCGATCGAGTACCGGCGCAAGGACTTCGACAGGGCCTGCCGCACGGTCGGCGAGCAGATCTCTGTTGTGCTGCGCGACCGGCTCGTCAGCCAGCCGGGGTCCCCGCGCTACGTCTACGACGCCTGCTGAGCCCCGCCCGCCAGCCACCGTCCCGGCGTCTTCGGATCGGTTTTGTGTCGCACCCACCCCAAGTGTGAGTAGAGTTCGCCCATGCGGGCGAGTTGGAAGGGGGGATGGCGGGTAGCGGCCTTCGCTTCACTGGCCTTGGGCATCGCCTTGCTTTTGCCTTCGGCGGCTTCCGCCGCGCTCGGCGACCTGACCTTTGTCTCGTGCCTCGACGACACCGCCGGGGACGATTGCACGACGCCGACCCCCGCCACGCTTGACGGCGTCGTCGAAATTGCGCTGAGCCCGACGGCGAACTCGCTTTACGTGGTCTCCACCGACGGGTTGACCCACTTCACCCGCGCGCCGGCGGGCACGCTCGCGTTCCAGGGCTGCTTCGACGAGAACGAGCCGGATCTGGCCTGCGGCACCGACCCCGGAAACCTGGGTGCGGTGCACCAGAACCCCGGAGGCGTCGCCGTGGCCGGAAACGCGGTCTACGCGGTCGGCGCACGAATCGGCGGCCACGACGCGATCACGCAGTACGCGCGCAACGGTGACGGCAGCCTGACGCTTGGCCTTTGCATCGACGACCTTGCCGGCGGGCCCTGTTTCGCTATCCCTAATTCGTTGCCGGCGATCGCCGGCAGACGATCAACCAGACCGGCGGCGACTGCACGAGCATGCCGGCGCCCGGAGTGGACGGCACCCTCGGCGGGACTGAGCTCGCCCTCAGCCCGGACGGCCAGACGCTTTACATGAGCGACGGCTTCGGCTCGGTCGTGTCCCAGTTCGGCCTCGGCGCCAACGGCGCGCCGGCGTACCAGCGCTGCTATGACCCTGCCCCGGCCACGGGTGCCTGCGTGAGCACGGGCAACGAGTCGCTGGGCTCGGCCGAGAGCATTGTCGCCACGGATGACTCCGTCTACGTTGGCGCAGCCAGCGGCGACGCGATCAACACGTTCAGCCGTCAGGCGATCCCGGACCCGCCTGGCTGTCCGACCGCTCCGCCGCTCGATGACCCCGATTGCGACGGCGTCACGGGCACAGCCGACGCCTGTCCCGACACGGCCGGCGCAACCCCGAGCGGCTGTCCCGACGACGACGGCGACGGTGTCCCCAACACCACCGACCTCTGCCCGGCGATCGCGGCGCCGGGGACGTCCAACGGCTGTCCGTTTGGCGATCCGAACGTGCGCTTCCCGAACCTGTTCACCCAGGGATCGAGACTCGGTGACGTCCAGATCGATCCGGCCTCACCCGAGGCGAGGTGCAAGGGCAAGGCGGCGACGGTGCTGGGCTCCCACGGCCAGGACCTGCTGCTCGGGCGCCCAGAGGCGGATGTGATCGTCGCCGGCCGCGGCAACGACGTGGTTCGCGGAGTCGACGGCAACGACGTCGTCTGCCTGGGAGGGGGGAACGACCGGGCGAACGGCGGATCGGGCAACGACAGGTTGCTGGGCGGCTCGGGGAAGGACCGGCTGAACGGCGCGAGAGGCAACGACCGCCTGATCGGCGGCAGGGGCAAGGACAGGTGCAACGGCGGCGGCGGCAGGCGCGATCGCGCCAAGTGCGAGACCAGCCGCGGCGTTCCGTAGGGCTGGGTCGTTCGCGACTTCTTCTCGATGCACTGGGTCGCGCCGGGCTAGCGTTCCCGCCCCAGCGGTCGGTTCCGGGCTACCCTCGCGCGTCGATGTCCACGTACAGCCTCACGATCGCCTATGACGGCTCCCGCTTCGCCGGCTGGGCTGCCCAGCCCGGTCAGCGGACCGTACAGAGCGACCTCGAAGCCGCGCTGAAGAAGATCACCGGCCAGGAGATCCAGCTGACCGTCGCCGGGCGCACTGATGCCGGGGTCCACGCCTGGTCCCAGGTCGCGAGCTTTCGCACCAGGGCCGAGCTCCCCTCCCGCCTGGGTCTGCGGCTTAACGCGGTGCTGGCGAAGGACGTTTCCGTGCTCGAGGTCGCGCCGGCGCCCAGTGGATTCGACGCTCGCCGCGACGCTCGATCGCGCACTTACTGCTACCGCCTGCTCGTTTCCCCGATTCGCATCCCCTTCGAGGAGGGGAGGGCGCTGTGGTGGCCGCACCCACTCGACATCGACGCCCTTCGGCGGTGTGCCGCGGCTGTCGTCGGCACGCACGACTTCACAGCCTTCACTCCCACCGACACCGAGCACGTTCGCTTCGAGCGTGACGTGCGTCGTTGCAAGTGGCTGCCGGAGGGGGATCCCGAGTCCGATCACATCTGGTGCTTCTGGATCGAGGCCGACGCCTTCATGCGCCACATGGTGCGCGTGATCGTGGGAACGATGCTCGAGGTCGGTGCGGGCAAGCGCGGCCTCGAGGACTTCGAGCGGCTGCTCGAAGGCGCACCTCGCGAGGCCGCCGGCGACACCGCGGCGCCGCACGGGCTCTATCTGGCCTCGGTCACCTACTGAGGCAGATCCGCGGAGCGCCGAGCAGATGCCGGTCAGCCCGTGGGTGCGGCGGCGTTCTCGATCACGCTGACCGGACCCTCGATCCAGATCTTGACGCGGTCGCCCGGATGCCAGGCGGGAAAGCCGAGGCGGCGGCTGCGGATCTGGCGCCCGGAATCGAGCTGCACGCGGACGAGCTGATCGTGCCCGTAGAAGGTGCGCGCGACGACGACTCCAGCGGCGTCCCCGCCCCTCGGGCTGGGGGAGGTGCCGAGCGCGATCGACTCGGGACGCACGATCACGTCGGCCGCCCCGCGAAACCCTGGGTCGACGCCGATGCGCCCAAGCTCGCACTCGACGTAGCCGTCGCCCGCCGTGCCGGTCAGCACCTCGGCCTCGCCGACGAACTCGGCGATCCAGCGCGTCGCCGGCTGGCCGTAGATCTCCTCGGGGGACCCGGCCTGGACGATCTGCCCGTCGCGCATGATCGCGACGGTGTCGGCGAGGCTGAGGGCCTCCTCCTGGTCGTGCGTCACGAAAATCGTGGTCGTAGCCGCCTCGCGCAGGATCGCCGCGACCTCGGCCCGCAGTTTCTCGCGCAGGCTGGCGTCGAGGTTGGAGAACGGCTCGTCGAGCAGCAGCAGTTCAGGCGCCGGCGCCAGGGCCCGCGCGAGTGCCACCCGCTGCTGCTGGCCACCGGAAAGCTCGTGGACGGGCCTGCCGGCGACAGCGCCGAGGCCCACCAGGTCGAGCACCTCGCCCACGCGTTCGGGGTCGGGGCGGCGCCCGAGGCCGTAGCCGACGTTGCCTGCAACATCGAGGTGGGGGAACAGGGCGTAGTCCTGGAAGACGATCCCGATCCGTCGTTCCTCCGGCGCCAGGCACGTCCCCGCTGCCCCGTCGGCGACGGTTCGCCCCCCGATCGAAATCGAACCGGCGTCGGGGCGCTCGAGCCCGGCGATCAGGCGCAGCGCGGTTGTCTTGCCGCAACCGCTCGGTCCGAGCAGCGAGCAGATCGTCGACGAGGCCACATCGAGGTCGAGGCCCGCGACCGCCTGCGTCTGGCCGAACGACTTGCGCAGCCCGGAAAGCTGCAGGGCGACACCGCTGCCGAGCGCGGTCTGCTCCCGGCCGCTCATCGCGGTACCCCCCGGCCGCTCAGCAGGTAAAGCGGCGGCGCCGCGACGGCCAGCAGCACGAGCGCCGGAATTGCCGCCGCCTCAAAGAACCCGGTTGTCGTTTGTTGCCAGATGTCCATCGCCAGCGTCTCGAAGCCGATCGGGGCAAGTACAAGTGTGGCGGGTAGCTCCTTGATTGCGTTCACAAACAGCAGCGCCGCCCCGCCGGCGATGCCCGCCGCCGCCAGCGGGGCGGTCACCGTTCGGGCGACGTCGGCCGAGTTTCGCCCGAGCGTCCGAGCGGCCTCCTCCAGCCGCGGCGGGATCTGCAACAGCGCCGCGCTGACCGCGCCGAGCGCGACCGGCAGGTAGTGGATCGTCAGCGCCACCACCAGCAGCGCCAGCGTCTGGTAGAGCGGCAGCACGACGCGGGTCGCGAAGAAGACGAGCGAGAGCGCGATCACGATGCCGGGGAGCGCGTAGCCGGTGTAGCTGACCCGCTCGATCATGCCGGTGAGGGCGCTGCCCTCGCGAAGCGCGAGCATGGCGACGATCATCGCCAGGACAGCTCCCAGCGCGGCCGCGAGCCCGGCGACCAGCAGCGAGTTGCCTGCGTTCGCTGCGATCGCGCTGACGTCGATCCCGTCACCCAGCCCCTGGGTCGCCCAGTAGACGAGCACCGCGACCGGCATCAGCACCCCGATCGCGACCAGCGACCCGCAGGCGGCGAGGGCCGGCCAGCGCCAGCGCCCGAGCCGCACGGGCGGCGCCAGGCGCTGCGTGCCTGGTGAGACCCGGTGACCGGGCGCCTCGCTGCGAAGTCGCAGGTACAAGGCGAGCAAAACGAACATCAGCACGACCAGCAGTGCCGCCAGGGCCGCCGCGGCCGTGCGGTCAAAGCCGACCGTGTAGGAGATGTAGATCTCGCGCGTGAAGGTGTTGAAGCGCATGATCGAGACGGCCCCGAAGTCAGACAGCGTGTAGAGCGCAACCAGCAGCCCGCCGCCCGCGATCGCCGGCCGCAGCTGCGGCAGCACGACCGATGTGAAGCTCGACAGCGGACCGCGGCCCAGCGCCCGCGCCGCCTCCTCGAGCTGGGGGTCGAGCCGCTGGAAGGCGGCACGAACCGTCAGCAGGACGAGTGGGTAGGTGAACAGGGTGAGGACGAGCCAGGCGCCGGCGAAGCCGTAGATCGACGGCAGGCGCTCGACGCCAAGCCAGGCGAGTCCGTCCTGAAGCGCCCCGCGCGGGCCTAAGGCCGAGACGAACACGTAGGCCCCGATGTAGCTCGGCACGACCAGGGGCAGGGCCGTCAAAACCGTCCAGACGCGGCGGCCGGGGAGGTCGGTGCGCGCCGTCAGCCAGGAGATCGGCACGGCAATCGCGATGGCAGTCGCCGTGACTGCGGCGGCGAGCCCGAGGCTGCGCACTGCCAGCTCCAGCGTGCGGGTGTTCCAGATGGCGTCCCAGGCGGTCTGCGGGTCGCCGGCGACGACGATCGCCAGGTAGGCCACCGGGAGTGCCGCAAGGGCGCCGACCGCCAGCCCGGCCACGAGCAGGGGGGCGGGGGCGCGGCGTTGGGCCATCTAAAGCGCTCCCGTCTCCTGCATCAGTTCGACCGTGCCTCGAAGGTCGGTAAGTGAAGAGAGATCCAGCTCGGGCGCCGGGATCTGAGCGATCGGCACTGCGCCTGCCGGCTCGGGCCCGCCGGGCACCGTCGGGTACTCCTTCGAGCTCTCGACGAAGTATTCCTGTGCTTCGCCGGCGAGCATGAAGCGGATGAAGTCGAAGGCTTCCTGCTTGCGCTCGCTCGACTCGAGCACGCCGGCGCCGGCGACGTTGATCATCGACCCCAGGTCGTCCGGCGGGAAGTAGATCTCGACGGGATAGTCCTCGCCCTGCTCGGCGATCGCCTGCGCCACGTAGTAGTGATTGATCAGGCCGACCTCGATCTCGCCGGCGGCGATCGCGTCACGGACGGGCACGTTGCTTTCGTAGGCCTGCGTCCCGTTGGCGACCATGCCCTCGAGCCAGGCTCGGGCCACTTCCTCGCCCTCGATCAGGCGCAGCGCCGTCACGTAGTCCTGAAGCGAGGCGTTGGTTGGCGCCCAGCCCACCCGACCGGCCCACTCGGGATCGGCGAAGTCGAGCACGGAGGCGGGCAGATCGGACTGCTCGAGCACCGTCCCGTCATAGGCGACGACCCGGGCGCGCGCCGAGGTGCCGACCCAGTAGCCGTCTGTGGACCGGTAGCGCGCGCGGCACCTCCTCGAGGATGTCGTTGGGGAGTTCGGCCAGTAGCCCCTCGGCGGCGACCGCGTCGAGCGACGCCGCATCCTGGCTGTAGAAGACGTCGGCCGGCGTGTTCTCGCCCTCCTCGATCAGGGTCGAAGCGAAGGCGGCGCTCTCGCCGAAGCGCACCTGAACGTCAACGCCCTTGTCCGCCTCGTAGAGGTCGATAGCCGGGCCGATCAGGCCGGGGGAGCGCCCCGAATAGACCGTGACGCCCTCCGGGCCGGGATCGTCGCCGGAGCCGGTTCCTTCCTCGGCGCTGCCGCCGCAGGCGGCCAGAACCGCGCTAGCGAGCGTGACGAGCAGGGCGATCAGCGGCCGCACACGTCGATTGGAAATCATTGATTTGGGAGTCATGGTCGGTCTTGAGGCCGGCGGGCCTGGGGGATCGCAGAGGCAATTAGGTACCCCTAACCGTTAGGCGAGCCTAATTATTGCCAATCTACGCCTCGATGCGGTATCTGCGAACAAATCCGTACCCGGCGATCGCCGGGTTCGCGCTCGCCGTGGCCGCCGTCTCGCTGCTGCTCCCGTTCGGTCCCGTCTATGACCCCTGGGGCTGGCTGATCTGGGGCCGGGAGCTGGCGGGCTTCGACCTCGACACTTCTGGCGGTCCTTCCTGGAAGCCGTTGCCGGCGGTTGCCGCGCTGCCGCTCAGCGCGCTGGGTGACGCCGCTCCGGACGCCTGGCTGCTGCTCGCTCGCGCGGGCGGGATCGCGGCCCTTGCGATCACAGCGCTGCTCGCCTGGCGACTCACCGGGAAGCGCCCGCTCGGCGAGCGCATCGTCGCGGCGGCGATCGCCTTTTTCGGGCTGGCGCTGTTCGCGGACGAAATCACGCCCTGGTCGCGCCAGTTTGCCGGCGGCCTCGCCGAGCCGCTGCTCGTGGCCTTGGTGCTGGCCGCCGTGGAGCGCGGTCTCGCGGGCGGCAGGCGCGCGGCCCTGGTGCTTGCAGGTGCTGCGGCGCTGCTGCGCCCCGAGGCCTGGCCGTTCCTTGCCTTGTACGCCGTTCACCTTTGGCGGCGGCGCGAGGAACGCGCTGCGATCGCCATCTGCGTGGCCGCGGTGGCGGTGCTCTGGCTCGCCGGCGATCTGCTCGGGTCCGGCGACGCTCTGACGGGCGCCGAGCGGGCCCGCGGCGGCGAGGGGGAGGCGTTCGCCGAGGCGATCGAAGCATTCGGGCGCGCGCTGGAGCTGCCGCTGGCGGCGTTCTGGTTCGGGGCGGTGTTCTCTGTCGGCGTGGCCACTCGCGATCGCGAGCGCCGAATCCCGGTCCTCGCGGCCGGCGCTCTCGCCTGGATCGGGATCGTCGCCGTCATGGCCGCCGCCGGATTCGCCGGACTGCCGCGGTTCTTCGCGCCGGCGGCGGCGATCGTGACGGTGCTGGGTGCGGTCGGAATCGCCCGGGCCGGCGCAACGGCGCTCGCGGCGCTGGGCAGCAGGGAAGGCCGCGGCGCCGTGGCCGCCGCCACGGCGATCTTGCTTGTCGGGATTGCGCTTGCCGCCCAGTCCATCCAGCGCGCATCGCAGATCGACGCTGAGTTGCAGGTCGCTCGTGACACCGAAGAACGGCAGCGAGCCCTGTTCGAACTGGTGGATGACGCCGGTCGCGAGGCGCTCACCGCCTGCGGTCCCCCTGTCATCTCCCGGCTGGAGGACGAAACCGCGCTCGCCTGGCGACTCGAGTTGCCGATGTCGGCCGTCTACGTCTCCCGCGCGCCGCTGAAGGGCAAGGGCGCGTTCATCTCCGAGCTCGACGGGGGGTGGAGCTACACCGCTTCGTGTGCCGGTTCCGGGATCCCGACCGGCTCGGCCTCCGCCCGCATCACGGGGGTCTCAGGCGCCAGTCGATAGGGCTGCTCCGTGGGTCCGCTCTCCTCGAGGTAGACCTCGTCCGCGTTCACGGACCAGACGTCGTGGTCGGCGCCGTGGAGGTTCTCCACCGCCCGCAGTGCGGTCAGCATCGAGTGGTCGGAGTTGTTGTAGCGGTGCAGGCCGTTGCGGCCGATCTGCTGAAGGCCGTCGATGCCGTCGAGCCAGCCGCGGATCACGCTCAGCCGCCGCTCGTACTCACGGTCGTAGATCGGGTAGGCGCGCGGCACGCGCACGACGTGGCCACGCTCGACCCGGTCTGAAGCCGCCAGGCCGAGACGATCGAGTTCGTCGATGGCCAGCTCGACCAGATCGGAGTCGGGTGAGGTCCAGAGCTGATCGCCCTCGAAACAGAAGTACTCCAGTCCGACGCATCCATGGCCGCCTGCGGGAACCATCGACGGGCTCCACGACCGGTAGTTCTGGATGCGGCCGACCTTGACGTCGGGCTCGTGCACGTAGATCCAGTTGTCGGGGAAGAGGTCGTCGCCGCGCACGAGCAGGGCCACGGTCAGGAAATCGCGGTAGCGCAGCCCGGAGGCCGCGGCCAGCACTTCGCTCGGCGCGCCGGGGCTTGCCATCGCGGGCAGGTCGCGCAGGGCCAGCGACGAGATCACCTCGCTGGTCTCGATGAATCCAGCCGTCGTCTGAACTCCGCGGACCCCGGCACCATCGAGCGCGAGACCGGTGACCGCCGTCTCGGTCCGCACCTCGGAGCCGAAGCGCTTGATCTCGGTGGCCATCTGCTCCCACATCTGGCCGGGGCCGAGCCGCGGATAGCTGAAGCTCTCGATCAGGCTGTGCGGGCGCGATCGCTGCCCGCCCGGAAGCGCCGCCCGAACCGCCCTCCCGAGCGAGAGGTCGCGGATCCTCTGGGCGGCCCACTCGGCCCGGATCTCAGAGGTCGGCACTCCCCAGACCTTCTCCGTGTAGGAGTCGAAGAAGAGCTTGAAGAGGCGCTTGCCGAAACGCTGCGTGACCCAATCCTCGAAGCTCTCGGCCTCGCGGCGCGGCCGCAGCCGGGCGCCGGCGTATGAGGCTGCGCAGCGGCCGAGCTCCGCGGGCCCGACCTTTCCAACGACGTCGGCGATGCTGAGCGGGTAGTCGATGAAGCGGCCGCGCCAGTAGATGCGCGAGAGGCGCGGACGAGTCAGCAGCTCGGGCCCGAGCAGTTGCTGCCAGAGTGCCTGCACCTGGGTGTTCTTGGTGAAGAAGCGGTGGCCGCCGAGGTCAAAGCGGTAGCCGTCGCGAACCTCCGTGCGGGCGAGGCCGCCGACGTTGGGGCCTGCCTCGACCAGGATCGCGCGCCGGCCCGCTTGCGACGCGGCATAGGCGGCGGTCAGGCCGGCGGGGCCCCCGCCGAGCACCGCGACGACGGGCTCGTCCGTGCCGGGCCCGCGTCCGTTGGTCTCGACCGTCTTAGGCATACCTAACTTGCGCCAGCATATGGCTAGGCTTGCCGAAATGCCGTCCTCCCCTGTGATCTCGGTCGTCGTTGCCGCCACCAACCGGCCGCAAACGCTTGAGCGCTGCCTCGCGGCCGTGCGGGGTGGCGAGAGTCCCCCGGCCGAGCTGCTCGTGATCGATCAGCCGCCGGGCACCGGGCCCGCGGCGGCGCGCAACGCCGGAGCCGGCAGGGCGAGTGGTGAGATCCTCGTCTTCGTCGACGCCGACGTCGAGGTCCATCACGACGCGCTGGCGCTGATCAGCCGGAACTTCGCAGAGGACCCCGAGCTCGCGGCGGTCTTCGGGGCCTACGACGACCGGCCGCCGGGCCCGTCGCTCGTCTCGCGGTTTCGCAACCTGCTCCACCATCACGTCCACACCTCGGCCGAGGGGCCGGCCGAGACCTTCTGGGCAGGCCTCGGCGCCGTCCGCGCCACCGACTTCGAGCGCGTCGGCGGCTTCGACGCCACCAGGTTTGCCGAGCCCTCGGTCGAGGACATCGAACTGGGGATGCGCCTTCGTGCCGCCGGGGGGCGCGTGCGCCTGGACCCCGGGATCCGCGGGCGCCACCTCAAGCGCTGGACGCTCGGCTCGATGCTGCACACGGACTTCGCGCGGCGCGGCGTTCCGTGGGTGCGGCTGCAGGTCGAAAACGGGCGGGTCGCGCGGGGCCTGAACCTCAGCCCGCGCCGCCGGCTGAGCGCGCTCAGCTCGCTGGCGCTGGTCGCCGCGCTGATCGGCCGTCGCCCGCGCGCGGCGGCGGCCGCGGGGCTTGCCCAGCTGGCTTTGAACGCGGACTTCTACGCCCTGCTCGCCAGCCGCGGAGGGCCGGCGCTGCTGGCCGCCGGCCCGCCGCTGCTGGTCACCCACGAGCTGGTCGCGATCGCCTCCGTGCCGGCGGGAATCGGCTCCGCGCTGGCGGCGGCTCGGGCACGGGGCGGTGGGGACGCGTGAGCGGATCGATGCGGCTCGGGCTGGTCGGCTTCGGACGCCTCGCGCAGGCCGGCTACCTGCCCGCCATCGCCTCCAGCCCGGCCGTCGAGCTTGTCGCGCTGGCCGAACCCGCCGCGCAGCGCCGCGATCGCGCCGAGCGAGCTGGTCGGGGCCGAAACCGAGATCCACCGCACGCTCGAGGCGATGCTCGATGCCGGCGGGCTCGACGGTGTCGTCGTCGCGTCCCCGCCGCGCGAGCCACCTCGATGCGGCCTCGCTCTTGGCCGGCCGCGGGATTCGCGACGCTCGTCGAGAAGCCCCCGGCCGAGGACGCAGCCGCAGCCGCCCTGCTTGCGGATCTGGACCCGCAGCCCTGGATCGGGTTCAACCGCCGCTTCAGCCATCTGCCGCGCCTGCGCCCGGTTCGCAATGGCGACGGGCTACGGCTGCGCCTGCAACTCGACTACAGGCGGCGCTCCTGGCGGCCGGTCGAAGTCGACGATGACGCGCTCGCCGATGTCGGCATCCATCTGATCGACCTCGCAATCTGCCTGGGCCTGGGCGAGACGCCGCCGCGAGTCGAGGCGGCGCAGGTCGAGCCGACGAGGGCCAGGTTCGAGCTCGTCGGCGAGCGCCTGCGAGCCGAGGTCAGCTGCTCGTCTGACCGGCCCTGGCGCGAGCGGGTGCAGCTGCGCGACGCCGACGGCCGGCTGTTGGCGTCAAGCGCGCAAGGCGGCGCGCTGGCGGCGATCCGCGGGCGCCTGCCCGGCTCTCGCCATCCTCTGATCGAGTCCCTGGCGCGCCAGCTCGAGTGTTTTGCCGCCTGCGCTCAGGGAGCCCCCGGGCCAGCCCCCGGGCCCCGGCCGCTCGCGACCGCGCGCGACGGCCTGGCGGCGATGAGGATCCTCGAGGCGGTGCGCGAATCGGCGGCGGCCGGTGGCGGGGTCGTGGCGGCGGCGGTCCAAACGGCGGCGGCGCCATGATCGCCGTGCTCGTCTTCGATTCGGTGAGCGTCAGCATCCTCGAGCGCATGCTCGCCTCGGGCCGGCTTGCCGGGCTCGCTTCGCTGCAGGAGCGGGGCGTTCGACTCCAACTCGATACCCCGGCGCGCGACTTTGCGGCGGGCGCCTTCTACAGCCTCTACAGCGGCGTCGAGCTCGCCGACCACGGCATCTTCTACCCCTTCCAGTGGGACCCGGCGACGCAGCGAGCGCACTACGCAACAGCCTTCCCCGCGCCTCCGGCGATCTGGGAGCGGCTGGCGGTCAGGGGCCTGCGAACGCTGGCGATCGATCCCTACGAGTGCCGCCCGCCGCGGCAGATCGACGGTCTCGCGATCAGCGGTGTCGGCTTCAAGGAGCGAGTCGTGCTGCCTGCCTGGTCACGCCCGCGCGGCGCCCGGCCACGGCTGACGATGCGCCAGGGGCGCGCCCCGACGGCGACGGAGGTCTTCGGGCGCCCCCGATCCGCTCAGCTGGCCCGCCTTCAGCGGCGTCTCGTGGCCGCGCCCGGCCGCGTCGCCGACGCCGCGCTGCGATACCTGCGACGGGACTCGTTCGACCTCGTCTGGCTGACCTTCAGCGCTTCGCACATGGCCGGCCACCAGTTCTGGGATCTCTCCCAGCTGGGCGCCGAGAACCTTGATGTGAACCGGCGCTCCGCTCTCGAGTCGGCGCTCGAAGACGTCTACGCGGCCGTTGACGCCGCGATCTCCCGGGTGCTGGCTGCGCTCGCGAGATGACTGCGACGTGATCGTCACCTCGGCGGTCGGCATGGACGTCAACACGAGCCGCGCCGACCTGCTGCCGGGAATGCTCGAGGCCGTGCTGCGCGGCGGGCCCGCGCCGGCGGGAGCGGACGAGGCGGGCGGCCGTCTGGAAGCTGCGCGGCAGCCGTTCCGGCCGGAGTCCGCTCCGCTGTCGCCGCGGCGCTGCCGCGCCGGGCGGCGCTCGAATTGACCTCGCGGCTGGAGCTGAGCGGCCTCGATTGGTCCACGACGCGAGCCTTCGCCCATCCAGCCGACAACCAGGGATACCTGCGCCTCAACCTGCGCGGTCGCGAGCGTGACGGCATCGTCGACCCCGGCGAGGCCGACGGCCTGATGGAAGAGATCGAGCAGGGGCTGCGCGACTTCGAGGATCTCGACGGCGGGCCGGCGGTGGCGGCGGTCGAGCGCACCGCCGCGCGCTACCGCGGCAGTGCCGCCGGACGGCTGCCCGATCTCGTGGTCCACTGGAGCGAGAGCCCGGCGACGGCCCTCGCCGGCGTGCGCTCGGCTCGCTTCGGTGAGGTCCGGCGCCGCGGCGCCGGCAGCGGACGGTCTGGCAACCACACGGCCAACGACGCCTGGGCGCTGCTCGCTCCGGGGGCATCGCGGTTGGCGGGTCGACGTATCCCAGCCGCGCCTGATCGACGTCGCGGCGACCGTGGCGCAGGTGCTCAGCGGGGAGACGCTGGGCCTGCCGGGAACTCCCCTGCTCGTGCCGCGGGCCGCTCAGGAGGCGCGAGTTGAGCGCAGCGCCTCGCTCGTCATGCCGGCGACGATCAGCAGCTGAGCGCCGGCGATCAGCCCGCCGACCGCGGGGCCGGAGCGCAGCGCCAGCCTGGCGATGCGGGCCGGCCCCAGCCGGGCGCCGGCGCCGGCTTTGTCGAGGGCGCGGAAGCGAAGCGCGGCGCTTCCGTAGCGCAGTTGCTGGCGCGCGAAAGCCGCGGCGTCCGCCCGCGGCCGGTGCCGGACCACCGCCGTGGGCTCGAAGCGCGGACCGAATCCGATCGCGGCAGCCCTCGCACACCACTCCCGGTCCTCTCCGGCGGCGGCTGCAAAGCCTTCGTCGAAGGGCAGTTCGTCGAGGGTCTCACGGCGGACGGCGAGGTTGCAGGTCGGCGCGAATCCGAGTCTTCCGTCTGGCATCAGCGAGCTTCGCTGAAGCTCGTTGGTGAGCGCCTGGGAGGCGCGCGCGAAGCTGTTTGAGCCGGCGGCGGCCACGGTCACTCCGGCCGCCGCTCCCGCCGCGGCCGCTGCCCCGGCGAGCGAGCGCGCCCAGCCGGGCTCGGGCTCGCAGTCGTCGTCGATGAAGCAGATCACCTCTCCGCGCGCGGCGCGGGTGCCGGCGTTGCGCGCTGCGGCCGGGCCGGCTCCCGAAGTCCGAACCAGCCGCGCCTGGGAGGGCATGGCCACAGGGGCGCCCGATCCCGGCGGCGTCGTCAACCACGACGAGATCGAGGTCGGGAAGATCCTGGCGGCTGAGCGCATCCAGGCAGGCGCGCAGGCTCTCCGGCCGGTCACGGGTCGGGATCACCACCGAAACCGCGACTCCTAGACTGGGGTCGATGCGGGTCTTGCTCACAAACGACGACGGTATCGACGCCGAGGGTCTGCAGGCGCTGCGCCGCGCGCTGTGCGAGCTCGAGGGCGTCGAGGTGAGCGTGATCGCCCCCGATTCCAACCGCAGCGCCACCGCTCGCAGCATCACGACCCGTTCGCCCCTCTGGGTCAAGGAGGTCGAGTTCGACGACGGCACAACCGGCTTCGCCACCGAGGGCACCCCAGTCGACTGCGTGCGCTTCGCCGAGCTCGGCCTCGTCGGCGAGCGTCCCGACATGATCGTCTCCGGAATCAACCACGGCGCCAACATGGGCGACGACATCACCTACTCGGGCACGGTCGCCGCGGCGCTCGAGGGAATAGTCCTCGGCATCCCGTCGGTTTCCGTTTCCCAGCAGTCGACCAGCGCCGGAATGGGCTGGTACGGGCGCAGCTTCGACTTCACCGAGTCAGCCCAGATCACGGCGCGACTGGTGGCCTGGCTGGCCTTGAATCCGATCGGCCCCGACACGCTCGTGAACGTCAACTGTCCCGGCGGCGAGATCAAGGGCATCGAGGTGACGCGGCTCGGCAAGCGCATCTACGACGACGAGCTGAAGCTGGTCGAGCAGGACCCGGACGGCCGCCGCCGCTTCCGCATCTACGGTTTCGAGCCCTCGTTCAAGGACGAGGACGGCACCGATCTGGCGGCTGTTTCCAGGGGAAAGGTATCGTTGACACCGATCCACTTCGACCTCACCGACCATGGTGGCCTCGAGCGCCTGCGACTGGTGGAACTCGAGTCAACCCTGCTGACGTGAGCGCCGCAGTGCAGGCAGCGAAGCGGGCCGCCGAGCTGCGCGAGCAGCTCGAGCACCACAACCGCCTCTATTACGAGCGCGACGACCCCGAGATCTCCGACGCCGAGTACGACGAGCTGATCAACGAGCTCCGCGCCCTCGAAGACGAGCACCCCGAGCTGCAGACCCCCGACTCCCCGACCCAGCGGGTGGGGGGTACGGCGCTGGCGAAGTTCACCCAGGTCGAGCATCCCGAGCCGATGCTGTCGCTCGGCAACGCCCGGGGCATCGACGAGTTCCGCGGCTGGGAGGCGAGGCTCGCCAATCGCCTCAAGCGCCTCGACATCGAGCCCGGCGAGCTGCGCTTCGTCTCCGAGCCCAAGATCGACGGGCTGGCGATGTCGCTCCTCTACGAGAACGGCAAGTTCGTGCGCGCGGCGACCCGCGGGGACGGGCGCATCGGTGAGGACGTCACACACAACATCCGCACGATCGAGGCGATTCCCAAGCAGATCGACGACGGGCCCGAGTTGCTGGAGGTGCGCGGTGAGGTCTACCTGCCCGTCGCCGCCTTCGAGAAGCTGAACGAGCAGCGGGCTGCGGCGGGGGAGGCGACCTTCGCCAACCCACGCAACTCGGCTGCGGGCACGATCCGACAGCTCGACCCCTCGATCGCGGCCGCGCGCCCGCTGGCGATCTGGGCCTACGGAACCGGAGCGCTGCGCGGGATCGAGTTCGCGACGCACTGGGAGGAGATGGCATGGCTGCGCGAGCGCGGCTTTCCCGTTCAGGAGGACGTCGCCCGGCACGAGACCGCAGACCAAGTCGCCGAGCGCGCCCTCTGGTGGGAGCAGCGCCGCGGCGACCTCGACTTCGAGATCGACGGGGTCGTCATCAAGGTCGACCAGCGCGGGCTCTGGCGCGAGCTCGGCGTCGCCGGCCGCGAGCCGCGCTGGGCGGTGGCCTGGAAGTTTCCGCCGACGACGGCGACGACCGTGCTCAACAAGATCGTCTGGAACGTCGGCCGCACCGGACGCCTGTTGCCGTTCGCGATGCTGGAGCCGGTCCAGGTCGGCGGCGTCACCGTGCAGACCGCGACGCTGCACAACGAGGAGGACCTCGCCCGCAAGGACGTCCGCGAGGGCGATGCGGTCGTGATCATGCGCGCCGGCGACGTGATTCCCGCGGTGGTCTCGCCGCTCGTCCAGCGTCGCGAGGGTAAGCGGCTGCGCAAGCCGAAGCCGCCGAAGGAGTGCCCGATCTGCGGCACCCCGACCATCAAGCCCGAGGAGGGCGTCTGGACGATCTGCCCGAACCGCGGCGGCTGCCCGGGCCAGACGTTCCAGCTCGTCAAGCACTTCAGGGGTGTGATGGAAATCGAGGGCTTCGGCGAGAAGAACGCCGAGCGCTTCCTGCGCGAGGGGCTGATCGCCGATCCGGCGGACATCTACGACCTGACGCCCGAAAAGGTCCTGGAACTTGACGGTTTCGGTGAGCTCTCGGTCAACAACCTGATCCGAGAGATCGAGAAGTCGAAGGCTCGGCCCTTCGGGATCGTGCTCTTCGCGCTCGGCTTGCCCGGGGTCGGCTACGTGACCGCCCAGGCGCTGGCCAACCACTTCGGCTCGATCGACGCGCTGATCGAGGCCGACCCCGAGAAGATCGAGGAGGTCGAGGGCATCGGCCCGATCCTGGCCGAATCGATCACCGAAGAGCTCTCCGACGAGGCGACCCTGGCGCTGATCGGACGCCTGCGCGAGCGCGGCCTGCGCTTCGAGGCCTCCCCGCAAGACAGGCCGGTGGAGGGCGGACCGCTCGAGGGCAAGACGTTCGTGCTCACCGGAACGCTGCCGACGCTCAGCCGTAGCCAGGCGGAGAGCCTGGTCAAACGAGCGGGGGGGAAGGTGGCTTCATCGGTCTCCAAGAAGACCGACTACGTGGTGGCGGGCGACAACCCAGGGTCAAAGCTGGCGAAGGCCGAAGACGCCGGCGTCGACGTGATCGACGAAGCGGCACTGCAAAAGCTGGTCGGCGACAACGGCGGCGGCGGCGAGAAGGAACCGACGCCCAACCTGCGCCGCTGAAACAACCCCAGCGTGTTGGGGGCTACAGACCGTAGCGCGCGATCAGGGCCACCATCTGGTCCTGAGCCGAGCGGGCGCTGGTCGGGCTGACGGAGTTGTTGAGGATCGAGAAGACGATCGCCTGCTCGCCTTCGCCGCAGTAGCCCGAGAGCGCCGAGACGTCGCTGAGCGTGCCGGTCTTGGCGCGGCAGAAGCCTGCCGCCGCGGTGCCGCCCATGCGGTAGGCGACGGTTCCCTCCTGGGCGATCACCGGCAGCGAGTCGTAGAAGGCATCGGCGAACGGCTGCTTCAGCAACGCCACGAGCAGCTCGCCGACCTCGCGCGGCGCGGCGGTGTTCGAACGGGTCAGGCCGGAGCCGTCGACCGAGTGCATCCTGACGCCGAGGCCGCCCACGAAGTCCTCAACCAGCTGGGAGCCGCGCTTGGTCGTTCCCAGTCTGCCTCCGGTCGCCGCCAGCCTCTTCAGCAGCATTTCGGCGAAGAAGTTGTTGGAGACGTGGTTGGTCTCCTCGATCAGCGTCGCGATCGGCGGCGAGACGACCAATGCCAGCGGCTCGGCGTCGGCCAGCGAGCCGGGCAGCTTGCCGAGCGCGGTCCCACCGCCGACGCCGATGCCGCGCCGCTCGAGGTCACCCTTGAGTGTGTTCGCGGCGACCAGCGCCGGGTCGCTGGCGAAGCCGCCGGAGACGTAGCCGGAGTTGATGCTGAGCCCGGACAGCGGGCCGATGTAAGGGCTCGTCGCGCCGCCGGAGTCGGCGACGCCGCGGACGCGGTCGAAGACCGAGTCGTCGGCGAAGATCTTGCCCGTCACGCGCTCGATCCCCGCCGCCTTGATCTGCTTGGCGAGGCGGCCGAACGGCGTCAGCGGGAGCCCGTTCGAGGCCGCGAAGCGCTTGCTCGCCAGCGCCGGGTCGCCGTCGCCGACCAGGTAGAGATCGCCGTCGAGCACGCCTGCCTCGATCTGACCATCGGCGAACACCTCGGTCTCGAGGCGGTCATTGGGTCCGAGCACGTCAAGTGCCGTGGCGGTCGTGAAGATCTTTGTGTTCGAGGCCAGGATCCGGGGTCGGTTGCCGTCCTCGGCGAAAATCCGGCGGCCCTTGCCGACGTCGTAGACGAAGGCGCCGCTGGCGCTGCCGGCCGAGTCGATGATCCTGTTGAGCTGCCGTCGCAGCGCCCTGCCGCTCAGCGGGCGCTTGGACGCGGCGGAGCTCGCGGGCTGCGCGTACGGCGTCCGTGCAGCGATATCGGGCCCGGCGACGGGTTGAAGCGGCTCGGGGCGCGCGGCCGAGGCCTGGCCGCCGATCACAGTCAGCGCCAGCACGACTGCAGCAGTCAAGCCCCTGCTAGGACTGCTCACGCCCGAAAGCGTAGCTAGTGGACGGTGCTGGGCGCTGCCCGCGGTCCAGCGCCCCTGCTATAAGAGGTGGCCCCATGGGCAAGGTCGTCAAGCTCGAGACGCCCGGGTCGGGGCCACGGTCGCAGGGAGCAAGACCGCGGCGCCGCCGGAGGCGTTCGAAGACCGCGCTCGTACTCGGCGGCGGTGGTTTCACCGGCGGCGTTTACGAGGTCGGAGCGCTGCGCGCATTCGACCTGCTGGCCGTCAACCGCACGGTCAACGAGTTCGACGTCTACGTCGGCACGAGTGTCGGCGCCTTCATCGGCAGCCTCACCGCCAACGGGATCACCCCCGAAGAGATGATGCGGGTGCTGAATCCCCGCCTGCCCTCGCCGATTCGCGACATCGACCTCTCGACGCTGCTGCGGCCGAACTATCGCGGGATCGCCTCCAAATCCCTGCTTTTCCCGCTCAAGGTGCTGGGGCTGGCCCGTGAGCTGGCCGGCCATCTCGGTGAGGTTTCGGTGATGGACATTGCCGCCGGACTTGCCAGCGGCCTGCCGGCAGGCGTCTACACGGGCCGCGGCATCGAAAGCTATGTCGAGGACGTGCTCTCCGACCCCGACCGCAGCAACGACTTCCGCCTGCTTGAACCCGAGCTCTACCTGACGGCCACCGACCTCGACACGACCGAACGCGTGGTCCTCGGGGAGGGTGAGTTCTCCGACGTGCCGATCTCCAAGGCCGTAGCGGCCTCGGGCGCGCTGCCGATCGTCTACTCCCCGGTCGACATCCGCGGCCGCCAGCTGATCGACGGCGGTATCCGCTCGACCACCAACGTCGACATCGCCGTCGAGCGCGGGGCCAAGTTCATCGTCGTCATCAACCCTATGGTGCCCTACGTCAACGACTTCAGCAAGCAGGTTCCGACGGTGATGGGGACCCGCGTGCGCCGCGTCTCCGACATGGGCGTCGGCGGAATCGGCAACCAGGCTTTCCGGATCCTCTCCCACGACCGCCTGCACCGGGCGATGGAGCGCTGGGCCGACGAGTACCCGGGCGTCGACATCATCCTGATCGAGCCCGAGCCCGACGACGAGCTGATGTTCGGTACCTCGATCCTCGACTACAGCGCCCGCCTGCGGATCGCCAAGCACGGCTTCGAATCGGTGACGATGAAGCTAGCCCGCGACTACGACCGCTACAAGTCGATCGCCGAGCGCCACGGCATCGAGATCTCGGCGCGGCGCGTTCGCCACGTGCTCGACCAGGTCGAGCGCGAGCGCGAGTCGATCCCCGCCTGGCGGCGTGTCTTCGAGCAGACGACCTCGGCACTGCTGCGTAATCAGCCGACGCCCGTGCAAAATCCTCAAGACGCCGCCGAGGAGGCGGAGTCGGAGAGCTGACCGGGATGGGGGGGTTCGGCGTTCTCGGCAGCCGCGGCCTGGCCGCAGCCTCGCTCCTGGCTTCGGCGACCGGGCTCCTCGTCTTCGGTCCGACGGCCGGGGGCCAGGCGCCCGGCGTCACGCAGGTGACGCTCTCAACCATCACCGGGACGATGCTGGTGGAGGCCGCGCCGGGAGTCGCCAACGCCATCCAGCTCAACTTCCTGGGGGAAACGAACGAGATCCAGGTCTCGGACGCAGCCGGTGTCGAGATCGAGGCGGTGACCGCCGAGCAGGGCAGCTGCCGCATGCTGGGCGCGACCGTCGCCTGCAACGCGGCCCTGCTGACCGCGAATCCCGACTTCCCGCCGATCGGCGTCCTCACGGCAGACGGCGCCGACCACGTTTCAGCAACCGGGAGCCTGGCGATCGGGTTCGTCGCCGACACCGGTGATGGTGCCGACACGGTTGTCGGCAGCCCCGCCGCGGACATCATCAACGCCGGAAATGGGAACGACACGGTCAAGTCGGCGGGGGGCGCCGACAGGCTCGACGGCGGTGACGGCAACGACACGCTCAAGTCCGGCCCGGGCAGCGACCTGATCGGCGGCGGCGACGGTCACGACCGCCAGTTCGGCGGCGGCGGTCGAGACACGATCTGGACGATGGACAAGACGCGAGATCCGGTGATTCATTGCGGCCGCAACGGAGACCCGCCCGCGATCATCGACCGCGGACTCGACGCAAAGCCGAAGAGCTGCTAGGCCGGCTCAGTCCTCGTAGAGCGCCTCGAAGTCGCCCGAGTACTTATCGGCGACCACGTTGCGCTTGACCTTCAGCGTCGGCGTCAGCTCGCCGCCCTCCTGTGAGAGGTCCTGGGGCAGCACCTTGATCTTCTTGATCTGCTCGACGGTCGCGAACTTCTTGTTGATCTCCTGGACGTGCGCGTTGATCTGAGCGTTGAGCTTGGCGTCGTCGGGCCACTTCGCCGGGTCGGTGCCGATCTCCGGATCCTCGGCGCCGAGCTTCGCCACCTCCTCGGCGTCGAGCGTCACCAGCGCAACCAGGTAGGGCTTGCGGTCGCCGAGTACGACGGCCTGCGAGACGATCGGGCTCTGCTTGATCTCGGCCTCGAGGTTGGCGGGCGTGATGTTCTTGCCGCCCGCGGTGATGATGATGTCCTTCTTGCGGCCGGTGATCTTCAGGTAGCCGTCTGAGTCGAACTCGCCGATGTCGCCGGTGTGCAGCCAGCCGTCGACGATCGTCTCGCGTGTCGCTTCGTCGTTCTTGTAGTAGCCCTGGAAGACGTTCGGGCCCTTGACCAGGATCTCGCCGTCGGCGGCGATCTTGACCTCGCAGCCGGGCAGCGGCTTGCCGATCGTGCCGGTCTTGAAGTCGTCCGGGGTCGCGATCGTCGCCGCCGTCGATGTCTCGGTCATCCCCCAGCCCTCGATCACCAGCACGCCGGCTGCGTCGAAGAACTCGAGGATCTCGGGGTTGATCGGGGCGGCTCCTGAGGCGGCCAGCTTCAACTCGCCGCCGAAGAGGTTGCGGATCTTGGACAGGACCTGCTTGTCGGCGAAGTTGTATTGGAGCTTGAAGATCCCGCCGGGCGAGCGGCCCTGGCGCTCCAGCGCCCGCGCCTTCTTGCCGACGCCGATCGCCCACCAGAAGATCGTCTTCTTGAGCCCGCCCTCCTTGTCGACGGCGGCGGTGGCGGCCGTGTAGATCTTCTCGAAGATGCGAGGCACCGACGGGAAGTAGGTCGGCTTGACCTCGGAGAGGTTGGGAATGATCTTCAGCGGGTCGCGCTCCCAGTAGGCAAGCGTGGCGCCGAGGTCGAAGGTGCCGAGCTGGACCAGCAGAGCAAAGGAATGCGCCAGCGGCAGGTAGAGGTAGGTCAGCTCGTCGTCGCCGAGCACGTTGACCGAGTGGATCATGTCCAGCATCGAGCGGTAGTTGCCGTGCGAGATCACGCAGCCCTTGGGCGGCCCGGTCGTGCCCGACGTGTAGATGAAGGTGCAGATGTCGTCGGTCGTGACCGACTTGTAGCGCTCCGCCCAGGCCTCGTCGGTGCCGCCGGCGCCGCGGTCGATCAGCGCCTGCATCGAGATCGCGTCGTCGGACTCGCCGGTCATGCGGATCACGAACTCGAGCTTCGGGCACTGCTCGCGTACGGCCCTCACCTTCTCGAGCTGCGCTTCGTCCTCGACGATCACCGCTCGCGCGTCTGAGTTCTCAAGCACGTACTGGCACTCCTCGGGGGAGTTCGTCTGGTAGATCGGGACCACCGTCGCGCCCGCGCTGAGGGCGGCGAAGTCGAAGTACGACCACTCCGGCCGCGTGTTGGCCAGGATCGAGACCTTGTCGCCGCGCTCGATCCCGAGGTCCATCAACCCGAGCGAAAGCCCGCGCACGATCTCACCGACCTGAGCGTAGGTCTGGGTCACCCAGGCGCCGCCGTCGGCCTTGAACTTCATCGCAGGCTTGGGGCCGTGCTTGCGCATCGCCAGCGGGAACAGGTCGGCGAGGGTCTTCGCTCCCGTGGCGGCGTCAGCGGCCGGAATCGTGGCGGTTTCCAAAGTCTCCTCCTTGGGGCGCGCGGGAAGCGCAGGGTTAACAACGAGCGCGGCGGGCGGCACCGCTCCGGAAGGAGTCTATTTCGGTTGTGGCGCCGGGGAGGGCGCTAGGCGGCGGCCGTCTGCTTCTGCGACTGAATCAGGCGCAGGTTCGATTCAAAGAGGGTCTTGTCGATGCGGCCGTTGTATATCGGGACGCCCAACTCCATGCACTTCGTGATGACCTCTCGCCGCTTCATCTTCATCTCGTCGGCGAGCTCACTGGGCGTCAGATGGTTTGCCACGGATACATCCTCCTTGTCGCTCTCGATCTAGATGTATATCGCCTCAGAGGGACATGTCAAACATTTTTACCCGGAATTTCCGGACGCATGGCTAGCCTGACCCTGATGCGGGTCCCCGTGATACTCCGTGCCGTGCTTCTGCCGCTGGCGCTCGCTCTGGCGGCGACCGTTCTCCCGGGTCCGGCTGCAGCCGTGGCGATGGACAGCGAGCGCGTCCGCCACGGCCAGGGAAGCTGGACTGCCACCTGTGAGTTCGTCAGGCAGGCGCCCGACGATCCGATCGTGCACCCGGGGCATTTCGGCGCCTCGCATCTGCACGACTTCTTCGGCAACCCCTCGATCGACGCGCGCTCGACGCGCCGCAGCCTGCTCGGCGTACGGGGGACGTGCGGAGACCCGGGAGACCGCTCCGCGTATTGGTCGCCGGCGTTGGTCGACCCTGAAACCGGCCAGGCAACCGGAGTCGAGCCGCTGGGGATGACGGTCCAGTTCCTGGTCGACGACCGCGACCCCGAATCGATCGTTCCGTTCCCGGACGGGCCTCGAGGCGATCGGTGGAGATCCGGGTGCAACCTCCCCGCAGCGGACCGATCGCGTCGGCTGGGCCTGCGGCCAGCCCGGATGATCCTGTTCTCGACGTCGTCGCCACACCGCCGCTGTGCGCGGCCCGGCAGGTGCTGCGTGCGCGGATCGACTTCCCCGACTGCTCGAACGGCCGCGCGCGTAGCCGCGACCACACCCGCCATCTCGCCTACTCAAAGGCCCGCGCCGGGAAGCGGTTCGCGGCCTGCCCGAAGAGCCACCCGATCGCGATCCCCGGCCTGCGGTTGATCGTTGATTACCCCCCGGCCGCCGCTCAGTCCGCGGTGCTCGCTTCGGGCGGGACTCCACAGCCTCCACGCCGACTTCTTCGAGGCCTGGAAGCGTGGGCCGCTGCGCAAGGTCGTCAGACGCTGCCTCGGCGCAGACCGGCGCTGCCTGCGCACCTAGGATCCCCGGCCATCAGATCGGGTTCGGCACGGCGATGAATTCGTGCGCTACCCCGAAGCGCTCGGCGATCAGCTCACCCAGGGCGCGGATCCCGCAGACCTCGGTCGCGTAGTGACCGCCGGCGAGGAAATGGATGCCGGCTTCGCGGGCGTCGGCCATCGCGGGCTCTGACGGTTCGCCGGTGACGAGCGCGTCAAGCCCCAGGCCCGCGGCCTCGGCGATCTGCTTGGAGCCGGACCCCGTTACCACGCCGATCGAGTGGATCGTTTCCGGGCCGGAATCGAAGACGAGCGGTTGCTGGCCCGTCTCAGAGGCCAATCTGACCGCAAGCTCGGCGACGCCGATGCCCTCCGCAAGGCGTCCGATCGCCCCGATCGGACGGCCGCCGGCGAGTGCGAATGCGCCCGCCTCCCCTTCAAAGCCGAGCGCCCGGCAGACCAGGGCGTTGTTGCCGATCTCGGTGTGGGCGTCAAGCGGGAGGTGGTAGGCGGCGACGTTGAGGTTGGCGACGAGTGCGACGCGCAGCCTGGTCGCGAGCTGGTCGCTGAGCCCGCTGAGCGGGCCCCAGAAGAGCCCGTGGTGGACGATCAACAGTTCAGCTTCCGCCGTAACCGCACCCGCCAGGAGTTCCAGATGGCCAGAGACGCCGCTGACCACCTTGGTGACCTCGGTCGCACCAGGGACCTGCAGCCCGTTCGGCCCGTAGTCCTCGAACGAGCCGATCTCGAGCAGCTCGTCGCAGAAGGCGATGATCTCGTCGCGGGAGGCCACGCCGCGATGTTCGCATGTTCGTGGCGCGAGGCTGAATCGTCACGTTCTGCGTGTAACGGGTCGCACCTGACGGTCTACCCTTGCGGTGATGGAGCGCACGTTTTGGACCGACTCCCGGCTTGACGACCTCTCCTCGCGTATGGACATGGGCTTCGCAAGGGTCGATGCCGACATTCGCGCCCTCCGCGGCGAGGTTCGCGAGCAAGGAGCGGAGCTCCGCGGCGAAATGCGCGAGATGGGAATCGAGCTTCGCGGTGAAGTCGCCGCTCTGCGCACGACGCTGATCCGCGTCGGCGGCGGGATGATGGCCGGGCTCGTCGGCGTGATTGCGGCCGTGCTCGTCGGCGGCTGACCTCCTCGCTGCGCTCCTGCTCAGGCTGACGGGTGGCGGCTCAAACTAGGATTGCCGCGTGAGCGAAGCCCCCGGCAGCGAACCCCGCAGCGCTTTCGTCGAGTCGCTGATGGACACCGAGCTCTACTCGATGGGCGCCTACTTCTGCGACGAGCACCCGGAGCTGGTGGACGACGTCATGGCGCGCTCGGCCGAGATCGAGTCCCGTGGACTGGAGCGCTTCGCAACCGACGCCGAGATCTCGCTCGAGGAGGCGTTCGGGACGCTTCTGACCGGACTTGCGGTTCGCTACTACAAGGCCGTCACCGGCTAGTGAGCGGCCCTATCGACGTTCCCTCGCGGCGCCCGCCGCGAAGCCGGGGGCTGCTGATCGCCGCGATCGTGGTCGTCGTCGGGCTGCTCTTGGCGACGATCACCCTGATCGCGACGGGAGAGGGGGAGGAGGGCTTCGAGATCACCGGAGTCAACGAGACCAACACGCTTGTGGGCGGGATGGCTCAGGAGGGCAACGCCCTCGGTTCACCGGAGGCGCCGGTGACGATCTCGCTTTTCAATGACCTTCAATGCCCGGAATGTGTCGAGTACCAGGCCGAGGTCGTGCCGCGGCTGATCGAGGACCTCGTCCGCCCCGGGGACGCGCGCCTTGAGTTCCGGCACTTCTCGATCGGCCGCGAGAACGCGACCACGCTTTCGGCCGTCGCCGCGACAGCCGCCGGCGAGCAGCAGCGCCAGTGGCAGTTCATTCAGCTCGTGTTCGAGAACCTCGACCAGGTGACGAGCGACGTCGATCTCGACTTCCTGCGAACGATCGCCGGCAGCGCCGGCCTCGACGTGGCCGTCTGGGAGCGAGCTGATGGACAGCGGCGAGGCGGTCGCCCCGGTCGAGGCCGACGCGATGCTCGCCGCAAATCTGATGCTGACCGCGCAGCCCGCGGTGGTCGTGGACGGCCTCGGCGGCACTCGCACGCTCGAAGAAGAGCCGAGCGTCGCGGAGATCGAGGCGGCGGTCGAAGCGGTGCGTTAGCCCCTCGCGGCGGCTGTCGGCGAAATCGAATTGCGTCCTGCGATAATGACCCACTCATCGGGGCGTGGCGCAGCCTGGTAGCGCGCACCGTTCGGGTCGGTGAGGTCCGCGGTTCAAATCCGCGCGCCCCGATTACTTCACCCGCCACCCACGCCGAACGTCCCAAATACCCCCATATACAGGGGTATTCTGGACGTTCGGCGCTGAGTCAGGCGCCGGCGTCGCGCATCGCGCGGGCGATCACCACGCGCTGAATCTCGTTGGTGCCCTCGTAGATCTGGGTGATCTTGGCGTCGCGCATCATGCGCTCGACCGGGTACTCGTTGACGTAGCCGTAGCCGCCGAGCACCTGGACCGCTTCAACCGTCACCTCCATTGCGGTGTCGGAGGCGAACAGCTTTGCCATCGAGCTGTACTTGGCGGCGTCGGGGTCGCGGCGGTCGGCTTTGGCACAGGCGGTGTAGAGGAGTTCGCGTGCGGCTGCAATGCGTGTCTCCATGTCGGCGAGCTTGAACTGGATGCCCTGCTTGTCGAGGATCGGCGAGCCGAAGGCCTCGCGCTCGCGCGCGTAGGCGAGCGCGTAGTCGGTTGCGCCCTGGGCGATCCCGACCGCCTGGGCGCCGGCGCCGAGCCTCGTGCGCTCGAGCGTCCCCAGCGCCACCGACAGGCCCTTGCCCTCCGTTCCGATCAGGTTTTCGTGGGGAACCCGCACATCGGTGAACGACGGCGACCCGGTGGGTGAGCCGTGGATGCCGAGCTTGTGCTCGAGCGCCCCGGGATCGAAGCCATCGCGCTCCTTCTCGACGACGAAAGCGCTGGTCCGGTTGTTCTCGCGGTCGGTCTTGGCGAAGACGACGTAGAAGTCGGCGATCGTCGCGTTGCTGATCCAGTTCTTCTGGCCGTTGATCACCCACTCGTCGCCCTCCCGAACCGCCGTGGTCCGCAGCGCCCCAGGATCGGAGCCGGCCTCGGGCTCGGAGAGGCAGAAGGCCGGCGACCATTCACCCGTCGCACAGCGCGGGATGAAGCGCTCGATCAGCTCGTCGGAGCCGAACAGCTGAATCGGCAGCGTTCCGAGTTCCTGGACCATCAGGATCAGCGCGCTCGAGGCGCAGGCGCGCGCGACTTCTTCGATCGCCACGTTCAGCATCAGCGTCCCGGTTCCGGTGCCGCCCTGCTCCTCGGGGAACGGCAGTCCGAGCAGGTCGTGTTCGGCGAAGAGCTTGCGGATGTCCCACGGATACTCAGACGTGCGGTCGATCTCGGCGGCACGCGGACGCACCTTCTCATCGACCATCTGCCGAATCGTGTCGCGGAAGTCGATGAAGTCCTGCGGCAGGGCGTAAGCGTCGGCGGTCGGTGAGAATGTGTCCACGGCGGCCCAGCCTAGAGCTTTCCCGGGCTTGATCTCAAGCGGCGCGACGAGACCGTAGGCACGGTAGCGGATGCGCTATCGGTATCCTCGAAGGAAGATGGCACGGATCCTGATGGTCGTTCGTCCGAGCCGCGGAGGGGCGTTCGGCCATGTCGTGCGTCTCAGCTCCGAACTGGCCAGCCGCGGCCACGACGTGGCGATCTGTGGCCCTCACTCCGAACACCGAGGCGGCACCGACGTCCCGATCATCGAACTGCCGATCTCCCGGGCTCCCTCCGCGCTGGGCGACACGCTCGCGCTGGTCGGACTCGGCCGCATCTACCGCTCCTACCGCCCGGATTTGATCCACGCGCACGGTTCCAAGGGGGGGGTGCTCGCGCGCCTCGCGCGAGTCTTCCTTCCCGGCGTGCCACTCGTATTCACCGCGCACAACTTCGCCTTCACGAATCACGTTTCCTCGAAGCTCAAGCGATCCGCCTATCGCGTGCTCGAGCAGGCAATGGCCCCGCTCGCCACGCGAGTCATCTGCGTCTGTGAGGCCGAGCTCGAAATCGCCGCGCGATTGGGCCTGCGCTCGCGCGCGCGGGTCGTGCACAACGGAATCGTGCCGCTGCGAAACGGCACCCGAAACGCCGCGGTCGCAGACTTGGGCAAGCTCGGCCCCGTGCTCGCGGCGGTGACGGAACTGCAGACGCCGAAGGGGGTGATCTCGCTGGTCGAGGCGATGCCGAAGATCCTCGAGCGGGTCCCCACCGCCAACGCCGTGATCGCGGGTGAGGGAGTGGAGCGCGACGCGATCACGGCGCGGATCGCCAGCCTCGGTGTCGCGCGCAAGGTCCACTTGCTGGGTCAGGTGGACGACGTCGCCGGCCTGCTCGCCTGCGCCGACGTGTTCGTGCAACCGTCGTGGTCTGAGTCCTTCCCCTACGCGGTGCTCGAGGCGATGAGTCTCGGCCTGCCGATCGTGGCCACCGATGTCGGCGGCGTCGGGGAAGCGATCGAGGACCGGAGCACCGGGCGCTTGGTCGCTCCGAGAGACCCCGTTGCCCTGGCTTGCGCCGTCGACTGGATGCTCAGCGATCGACCGAGGGCGATCTCACTGGGGCGCGCGGCCAGAACGCGGATGGCGACCAGCTTCGGTTTCGACGCGATGGTCGACGGCACGCTCGCGGTCTACGCGGAGCTGGGGATTGAGTAGCTCGCCGACCCGCGTCACGCACCTGATCACCGGCCTCGACACCGGCGGGGCGGAGCGGCTGCTGCTCGGGCTGCTCGGCCAGCTTGGCCCGGAGGCCGTCCAGTCACGCGTCATCTCGCTGACCACGGCGGGCACACTCGGACCGGCGATCGAGTCCTTGGGGGTGCAGCCGGTGACCCTTGGCATCAACCGCAATCCGTCGCCCGCTGACGTTCGCCGTATTCGCAATGCGATCCGGGGCGGCGCTCCCGACCTCGTCCAGACCTGGTTGCTTCACTCGAACACCCTGGGCGCCATCGCCGCCCGCCTCGCAGGCCGCGTCCCGGTCGTCTGGGGAATCCATGTCGCCGCCGCGGCGCGCGAGGCCTTCGGTATCAGGGCCGCCGCCCTGCAGCGGCTCGAGGCGCTGGCTTCCTGGTCGCTGCCGGCGGCAATCATCTCCTGCTCGGATGCCTCAACCGAGGTGATGCACCGGCTTCGCTACGCGAGCGAAAAGATCGTCACGATCCCCAACGGCATCGACACCGCGCGCTTTCGCCCCGATCCAGACGCGCGCCGCGCTGTGCGCGCCGAACTAGGTCTTGCCGACACGGACTTCGTGGTCGGCCATGTCGCCCGCTTTCATCGCGTCAAGGATCACCAGACGCTGCTCGAGGCGGCGGCCCGCGTTGCCGAGCGCGAGCCGCGGGCAAGGTTCGTGCTCTGCGGGTCGCAGGTGACCGAGGCCAACCCAGAGATGCGGAGGTGGGCGGCGCCGCTCGGCGACCGCGTGCGGCTGCTGGGCGAGCGCACGGATGTAGAGCGGATCTACGCTGCCTGTGACGCAGCCGTCTCGTCGTCCACGGGTGAGGCGATGGCGCTGTCGATCGGCGAGGCGATGGCCTGCGCGCTGCCGGTGGCGGCGACGGCGGTGGGCGATGCCGCCGCCCTGGTTGGCCGGGCGGGCCGCCTCGCTCCCGCTCGCGACCCCCGAGCCCTTGCCGCCGCGATCCTGGAGTTGGCTTCACTCGACGACCGCGCTCGCCTCGGCCTCGGCGAGATCGCGCGGGCACAGATCGGCGAGGGGTACTCCATCGGGCGCATGGCGGAGGCCTACCTGGGCGTCTGGCAGCGGTCGGTCGCGGCCTGCCGAGCTGCAAGCCGATAGCACTTCGCGGGCCTCAGTCTTCGCCGGACCTGGTCGAAATCGGCGAGTGATACCGGCTTCGATTTCGGATCCGAAAGCGGGTTGACAGCGGCCCCGTAGGCGCCCATCTTGTCCCTGGATGGTGCTCCTGTGTGAGTCACCAGCCGCTGGTGCCATACCGGCACTGACGCTCGAACACATTGGGGGGCCAATGGGGATCAGGGAGTCGACGACTGACCGTTTCGCGCGGCGGAGCGGGCCGTTAGGGAAGTGCCGGGGCCGCCGCCCCGGTTCGCTGCCGACCCGAGATCGAGGCTAGCGAGGAGCCCGGGACCCAGCGAACCCACCGTCGGCAATGGACGGATGTCCGTTCTCGGCCGTTTCTCCCAAGCCCTCTGCGCCGGGGGTCGATGGTCGTGTTGAACGGGAACCCCGCAGAGGGCCGCCCCGACAAAGGCAAACCCGTCGCGAGGCGGGGACGCAAAGCCAGAGGTCTCGGCAACGAGATGGCTCAGCCGCCGAAGGGAGTCTCGAATGACGCTGCTCGCCGCCGCGAGAAGTCGCGCTGCGCATGCCACGATCGCAGTTGCCCTAGCGCTCGCACTGGCGCTCGTCCCCCGTCCCGCCGCCGCGATCAGTTCGCTGCCGGCCGGCAACCTGACGGCGAACCCGAGTTTCAGTTCCGGAACCGACGGTTGGGGCGGCTACGCGGCCCGCGTAACGCGGGTTCGCTCGCGTCACGCCCCCGATGGGCGCCACGTCGCCGTGGTCAGAGCGACCAGCCGCCAAGGCGCCTACACGATCGACGACTCCCCAGACACGATCGGCGGTCAGCCGACTTCTCCGCGAAGCTCGCGGGGAGGCCGCTCCTACTCTGCCGAGGCCTGGGTTCAGGCGATGCCCTCGACGCGGCGCAAGGCGGTCGGCCTGGTCATTCGTGAGGCGACCCCGGATGGAGAGGTCGTCAGCCAGTCCGAACGCAAGGCGCGACTGGGCCCGAGGTTCAGGCGACTCAGCGTCACCCACAAGGCGACCGCGCCGGGCAACACGATCGACGTCTACGTCAGGCGCACAGCGGGCGCACGTGTCCCCCGCGACGCCTTCAGGGTCGACGCGATCTCGCTCGTCCAGGGGGCGTTGCCGGATCAGAGCGAGACCGTGACACCTGAGCCGAACCCGGCCGAGCCGAACCCCGCCGAGACGAACCCCCCGTCAGGCGGCTCGGTCACGACCAGCCAGATCGCCCTGTTGACGCCGCAGGAGGCGGCGCTGATCGCCGAGCATGGCTCCAAGTACCGCTACGTCGTCATCCGGGACAACCTCCGGGGGTACGTCGACGACATCCGGGCCGCCAACCCCAAGACCAAGATCCTGCTCTACAAGGATGTCTCCTTCGTGACACACGGCCCGGGGTGTGAGTTCAAGCCCTTCCAGGGATCCGGCCTTAACTGGTGCGACGTCACGCCACACGAGAACTGGTTTTTACACGACAAGAACACGGGCGAGCGCCTGACCTCGGTGAGCTACACATCGCTCTACGCGACGAACATCGGCAACGGCGCCTATCAGAATGCGTGGCGCGAGACGGTCCTCGCCCGGCTTCAGGATGCCGAGGCGGACGGCTCTGGCACCCGCTTCGACGGGGTCTTCATGGACGATTCCAACCTCTATCCCGGGCACGGGATGGACGGCCGCATCGCCGAGCTCAGCGGCGCCGGGTACATGCAGGCGGCAGAGAGCTTCATCTCCAACGTGGCGCCGCAGCTTCGCGCAGCCGGCTTCGTCGCGATGCCCAACCTCGGCATGGACCTGTTCGACGCCGGCCAGCGGGCCGCGGCCGTGCGAGTGGCGCAGACGACCCAGGCCGTCACCCTCGAGCACTTCATCCGCTGGAACAACACGGGCCCGCTCTTCACCGACCCCGGGAACTGGATCAGCTCGCTGACCATGATGGAGCAGCTTCAGGCGACCGGAGCCGACTACATGGCGATCGCCTATGGCGGTGTCGACGACGTTCAGATACAGCGCTACGCCCGCGCGACCTTTCTGCTCGGCTGGAACGGGAAGCCGGGAAGCTCGCTCGCATACCGGGCCGACGAGGCGGCGGACCCATTCACGCCCGGCTGGACGACCGACATCGGCGTTCCCAGCGGCGAGCGTTTCAAGGTTGGCGCGGGCTGGCAGAGGAACTACTCCGGCGGCACCGTTGTGATCAACCCGTCGCCGGGCGGCTCCCAGCAATTCAACCTCGGCGGTCGTTACCGGCGCCCGGACGGATCATGCAGCCAATCCGTGTCGCTGTCGGCGACTGAGGCGTTGGTGATGCCGAGCTGCTGAGAGACTGGGAGGGTGACAACGTCGATCCTCGACGCTCCGGGGGAGATCGAGCCCCAGTGGCGGAAGCTGGCCGTCGATGCCGGCAATGCGTTCGTGACGCCCGAATGGTTCAGGGCGTCCAGGGCGGCGGCAGGCGAGGACACCGAGGCCGCGATACTCACACTGACCGGGTCGAGCGGTGAGCTGCGAGGCCTGCTCCCGCTGGTCGCCGGTGCGGGCCGCCGCCGGCGCACGTTCCGGTTTGCGGGGGCGGCGTTCGGGGACCGCTTCCACCCGCTTGGGCTCAGCCCCGGCGACCGCGGCCGCGTGGCGGGCGCCGGCGCGGCGCTGATCGCCGGCCACAGGGACGCGATCGTGCTCGACAACGTCGAGCCGGCGCCCTGGATCGACGAGCTCGCCGCGGGGTTACCGGCCTCGCGGCGCGGGCCGCGCTACCGTCGCGCAAGCCTTCCCTTCGCTCGGCTCGAGGAGTCCTGGGACGGGTTCCTCACCCAGCGAAGCAGGAACTTTCGCAGCCAGCTCAGCCGCAAGGCTCGGGTGCTCGCCGAACGCCACTCGGTCGGCTACAGGCTCACCGAGACGCTGGCGGAGCTCGACCGAGACCTCGACACCTTCTTCTCCCTTCACGATGCTCGCTGGAGCGGGCGTGGCGGCTCTGCCGCCGCCTCCCGGGCCTGGCGGGATTTTCACCGGCGCTTCGCGCACCAGGCGCTCGAGCAAGGCTGGTTGCGGCTCTGGTCCCTCGAGCTGGACGGCCGGCCGGCCGCCTCCTGGTACGGCTGGCGCCTGGGTCGGCGCTACTCCTACTACCAGGCAGGGTTTGATCCCGCCTCCGCGGGGCTCAGCATCGGGTTTCTGCTGCTCGCCCATACATTTCGCAGCGCGATCGAGGAGGGAGCCCGCGAGTACGACCTCCTGATGGGAGACGAGGACTACAAGCGTCGCTTCGCCGACGATGCCTGCTCGGTTGAGACGCGGGTGTTCGGGCAGCGGGCGCATCCGACTCGCCTGCTGGCCGCGACCGAGGCCGGTCTGCGGCGCGCCGGTGAGTTCCTTCCCGATGCGGCGCGGGCCCGCGGGAGAGGCGCCTGGGCGAGGTTGAGCCGGAGGCCGCAATGATGAGTCTGGGGCTCATCTGTCGCCGCTACCGTTGCTCGTCAAATGCGCAAGATGGCAGTTGCGGTCGCCGCGTGCGCGTATCTCGCCTCTGGCACTGCGCAACCGCCGGTGATCTCGCTCAGTGATCCCACCACCGCACGCTCGGCAGCGCCGGAGATCGTGGAGCGGCAATCGCTTGCCTATAGCTACGCGGGCTACTCCTACCGCGCGGCCGCCTCGATCAAGCGCGCCGGCTCCGCCGGCAGATCGCCCTTGCAGCTGGTGGTCAGGGAGCTGACCACGGACGGAGCCACGGTTGACGAAGCTCGGGCCGGCCTGGAGGCGTCCGACAACCTCGCGCGGGCCGAGGTCAGCTACACCGCGACGGCAAGCGGTAACCAGATTCAAGCCTTCATCTCGACGATCGGAGCGGGCTCGGGTGCGGCGGATATCGAGACGCGGAAGCCGGCGTTGTCGATCGCCGCGTTTCCCGCCAACCCAAGCCCTTGCCCTGCCGCCTACGGAGCGTTCTCGGTGGGGGCCTGGCCGCCGGCGTGCTGGCGGCCCTACGCCGCGACCAGCCCCTTCAACCGCCGAGTTCCCGCGGACCCCGCGCTTGATCCGGGCTCCGCGGAGATCGCCGCACGCCTCGCCGAGGATCCCGTTTCCGACATCGTCGCCGGCGACCCGGCGCTGGACTTCGGCCAGCCGATCTTCTGGCCGCTTCAGAGCGACCCCCTGACGACGATCGATTGCGTCGATGAGAGCGGCGGATACTGCGAACGCAGTCTCGGCGGCGCCGAGGCGCGAGTGCCCGAAGGCGCGCTGCCGGCGGGCGGGTTCTCGACCGCCGCCAACGAGCACGACGCCCACCTGGTCGTGGTCGATCAGCAATCGGACACGGAGTACTCGTTGTTCAACGTGCGCTCGATCGCGGACGGCCGGATCGTGTCTTACGGAGGCGGCCGCTCGCCGGTTCGAGGCGACGGGCGCGGATCCGGGTCCACCGCCGCCGGCTTCGCCGGAATGGCGGGGGTGGTCAGGGCGCCGGAGCTCGAAGCCGGCAGCGTCGAGCACGCGCTCGCGCTCGCGGTCCCGTGCACCGAGGGCAGCGTCTACCCGGCCGTCGGGACGGCCTACGGTTGCGGCGAACACGGGATCGAGGCGACGGGTGCCCCCGCTCTGGGCAGCCGTTTCCAGCTCGACATCAGCGATGCCGAGATCCTGGTGCTGCCGATTCCGGTCTGGAAGATGGCGCTGCTGCGGGCGTTCGCCCGATACGGCGCCTACGTTTCGGACACGACGGGGTACTACTGCCCCGAGGGAGGGCTGAAGAGCGCCGAACCCTGCGCCGGGGGAGGGCAGCCGGCCTCGGGGGGCTGGGCGGTCGAGGTCGAGGGGCCGACGACCTACACGAGCTTCGGCTACCCGGATCGGCTCGACGCCTTCGGCGAGGCTGTCGGCGTTCCCGCAATCGACCTCAACGAGAACGGCGTTGCGGAGCGGCGCTTCGACCTCTTCGAGGGCGTCGATTGGACGCGGCTGCGGGTGATCGACCCGTGTGTGAGCGACCCCGAATGCTGATTGGCGGCCGGCTTCCACGGCCACTCGCGGCGGCCGGGGGCGGGAGACGGCGGTCGGCCCACGGGAGCCCGCTCACGAGCGCGGCACCCGAAGCGCCTGACGCGAGACGTCCAGCATCGTCCACGCATAGGTACGCCGCAGAGCCCGTACGCGTCGCGACACCTTGGCGCGAAACCGGATCGGCCCGTCGCTGCTTTGCACGTGGATGCGGGGCCAGGCCAGCGGCTCGGGCGCGTGCAACCGGGTCGGAAGCGTGGCGGCGCCGATGTAGCCCGCCCGCCTCGCGGCCCCGATGATCCGCCGGTCGTAATCACCGAACGGGTAGGCGAGCGTCTGGCACTCAACTCCCGACTGCCGGCTGCAGATCGCCTTCGAGTCGGCGAGCTCGGCTTGGAGCTCCTCGTCGCTGAGCTCCGTCAAGCGCCGGTGAGAGCAGGTGTGAGCGCCGATTTCCCACCCCGCCGCGACCAGCTCGCGGACCTCCTCCCACGACATCGGCACCAGTTCGTCCCGATGCGGGCCCGCCGCCCAGTGATCGATTCCGGGCCACGACATCGGTCCGTCGGCGTCGATGAAGTCGGTTGGCAGAAAGGCGGTTGCGGGAACCCCGAGGCGCTGCAGGATCGGCAGTGCGAGTCGTACGATCGAGCGATAGCCATCGTCGAACGTGACCGCGACGCTGGGCCCCGCGGTGGATCCGGAGATCGCCTCGGCGAACGTCGTCCAGCGGTACCCGCGCTGGGCGAGGAAACGAAGCTGGTGCTCCATCTGGCTCGGCGAGGTGGCGAGGTGCTCGTGCCAGCGCTCGCTGACGGCGTGGTAACAGAGCACCAGAACGTCGGTCATGTGCGGGTCCCCGACGGGCGCAAGCGCTTCACCATGGTCGCGGCCAGCCCCCGGAGGTCCGCGGCGCTGCCCGGGACGAGCACATTCAAGGTCACCAGGTAGATCGTTGCACCTAGCAGGCCTTCGGCGCAGAGGAGAGCGAGGCCGACGGCGGATCCATGCGCTTGAGCATCGACAATCAGCCGCTCGAGGGGGATGACCACGGCGACCATCGTCGCGGAAGCGAGCACCGCGGGCCAGATCTGTTCGATCATCGGCCGCAGGCCGACGGCGCTGGCGCGGCTGAAGAGGCGAATCGCGTAGCCGGCGCCGACGATCGCAGCAACTGAGACCGCCATCGAGACGCCGACGAGCCCGAGCGGGAGGAGGGCAACCATCACTGCGATCGCCACCGCAGCCGTCGCCGCGTGTACCCGAGTATTGATCTGGGGCCGGCCGCTCGCCTTGGCTCCCTCGAGCGTCACGGCGGTGACTACGCTGGGCCCGGCGAACAGGCAGAGAGCCATGGTGGCCTGCCCGGCCTCGCGCCAGGCATCACCGAAAACCAACACGGTCAGCGGCTCGCCGATCGCCAGGAGGATCAGTCCGGCAGGCATCCCGATCGCGCTGCTCCAGAAGAGAGCCCGCAAGAACGCCGGCCGGAAGCGCTCGGGGTGCTCCGCGATACGCGAGAATGCCGGGAAAAGGACCCAGGCAGCGGTCCCGAGCGCGACCAGATACGGAGTCGCGGCGATTCGCAGCGCGTAGCTGTACTGCCCCAGTGAGGCGACGCCGACGAACCGCCCGATGACGAGACGGTCCGCCTGTTCCCCGGCTCGCAGGAAGATGCCCCCAGCGATCACGTGCCGGCCGTAGGCGATCAACTCCCGCCACATCGCGAACGACGCGAGCCGCAGGCGGGGGCGCCAGCGCACGAACGCCCAGGCAAGCACCAGCTCGGTGAGTGCGAATGCGTAGTGCCCGGCGACCAGGCCCCAGACGCCGTGGCCTTGCGCCGTCAGTACGACGGCGGTGGACCCGAAGGCGATGATCGCGAGCGGCTCGACGGTGGTGCGGCGAACAAACGAGAACCGGCGCTGCAGCAGCGCGTCAGGAACGACCGCAAAGGCTCTGAGCAGCAGCAGTCCGGATACGGCCGCGGACACCTTGGTCACCTCTGGATCCTGGAAGATCGCCCCCATCACGGGGGCTGCCGCCGCTGCCAGCGCGGAAACCACGACGCCTCCGACGGCCGTGGCGATGACCGCGGTGTTGGCCGCCTCTTCGATCCGGTCCCGACGCTGGATCAGCGCTGCGAGCATCCCGGACTCGGTGAATAGGTAGCCGACCCCGACCAGGATCCAGGCCGCGGCGAGCAGCCCGAAGTCCTCTGGCGTCGCTGTGCGCGCGAGTACGAGGTAAAAGCCGAGGGTCAGGGCCTGCATCAGCAAAATCCCCACCCCGGAAATGCCGACACCCCGGACGACCGTGCCGGAAAGGGCCGCGGGCTGTTCGACCTCGTTCATCTACCCTTGTTCCTGCGCCGTGGCAGGAGGGCGCATTAGGCCGTGGCCCAGATCGACCCACAGCGCAGCTCCCCAGATTCCGCCCGCAGGTTGAGGGTCCTGACGCTCATCAGCACCCTCGATCCCCTTGGCGGAGCGGAGACACTCGCGGTCGAGATCGCCACCCGGCTCGACCCGGGCCGGTTCGATCGCTGGCTCTGCGCCACCCGCTGGCATCAGGACACTCGCCTTGAGGCATCGGGCGGCGGGGCGATCCGCAGGCTGGAGTCGGCGGATGTCAGATTCGTCGGGCTGACGCGACGCTCGCGGCGGAACCTCCTGGCGATGCGACCACTGATCGAGCTGCTGCGCAAAGAGCGGATCGACATCATTCATGCCCACGTCTTCGGTTCGAACGTCTGGGCGTCGCTGCTCGGTTCCGCATTGCGAGTCCCCGTCGTGATCGCCCACGAGCACATGTGGTCCTACGAAAATGCGGGCCCCAGCCGGCGGTTTCTGGACCGCGAGCTGATCGCGCGCAACGCAGATGCCTTTATCGCCGTTTCGCGCGAGGGCCGTCGCCAGATGATCGAGATCGAACGCATCGACCCCGCGGACGTCACCTACATCCCGAACGGGATCGCAACGCTTCCCGTGGGGGACGGCGGACCCGTCCGGGAAGCGCTCGGCATTCCGGCGGGTGCCCCGGTCGTCGGAACCGTGGGGCTGCTTCGACCCGAGAAGGCCTACGAGGTCTTGATTGAGTCGGCGGCGCTGCTCGCCTCGCGCCGACCGGATCTGCGCGTCCTGATCGCCGGGGACGGCGATGAACGCCCGCGGCTCGAGCGCCTGATCGAGGGCCTCGGGCTGACCGAGCGCGTGCACCTGCTCGGCTTCAGGACCGACATTCCCGATCTTCTCGCCGCCTTTGACGTCGCCGTCTGCTGTTCGGATTTCGAGGGCGGGTCGCTCTCGATCATGGAGTACATGGACGCCGCGCTGCCGATCGTTGCCACGCGGGTCGGCGGCACCCCGGAGCTGATCGAGGATGGCGTTCACGGCGTCCTCGTTTCACCGCGGGACCCCGACGCGCTCGAGGACGGGATCGTTTCCCTGCTCGACGCGCCCGACCGTGCCCGTGAGATGGGGCTGCGCGCGCGGGAGCGTCGCCGCTCCGAGCATGGCATCGACGGGTTCATTGACCGGATCGAGCGGCTCTACGAGCGACTTTGGATCGAGGCCGGGGGACTGGCGCGCGGCTGACGGCCCCTGCCGAGCGGGGGCGAGTCGCGCCGCGAGATCGCGAGCAGCGCGGGTCCGAGGCTCAACAGCAGCCAGAGCTGCTTTCCGTATTGCTCGGAGAGAAAGAAGTCGGCGGCCATCAGCGCGATCAGTCCGACCAGCAGGGCCCGGGACAAGAACTCGCCCTCGTGGTCGCCGCGACGGGCGAAGTTTCGCGCCGCCCCGATCATCGCCACCATCGACGCCGCCAGAATCCCAGCGAACATCACCAGGCCGACGATCCCAAGCTCGGCAAGAACCTCGAGGTACATGTTGTGGGCCACAGCAGGCTGGTCAACGATGTATTCGTCGAAGCGGATCGATCCCGGCTCGAGCAGGTGGTGAATCGACGAGACCTGGAAGTTGCCCGCGCCCACGCCGGCGAGCGGCTGCGCCTCGACCATCCTCGAGCCGACCTTCCAGATGTCCGTTCTTCCGGATCCGCCGTCGCGATTCTGCAGTCGCTCGAGCTCGCCCGGCGAAGCCAGGGCGGTGAAGTAGATCAGAGCCGAGATCGCGACTGTCGCCACCACCCCGACCGCGAAGAGCCGGCGACCGCGTGCCAACAACACCGCAGCGACCAGCGCCGCAGCGAGGGCCACCAGGCCCCCACGCGACCAGGTGAACAGCAGCGCGACGATACAGAGCAGCCCCATGACGATTGCGACACTGCGCTGGCCTGGCCTGTCCCGGCTCGTTGCGGCGAGCCCGATCGATAGCGCCAACCCGACCACCAGCATCGAGGCGAGGACGTTGGGGTCGCCGATCGTGCCCGCGAGTCGGTTGAGGTTGTCCGCCGCGGTCGGACTCGTCGCGAAGCCCGACGCGTCTGGTGAGAGCGCGAGGCCGTAGGCGGCGGCGAACGATGCTCCGAGCACCAGCCCCCAGAGCACCCAGCGAAGCTCGGTCAGCCCCCTGACCGCCTCGAAGACGATCGGCATCAGCGCCAGCCCGAGTGCGAATCGACCGACCGAGTCAACCGCTGCGGCCGGATCCTCGGCCCAGGAGGCGCTGAGCGCCACCCAGCCCAGGAACGCGAGCAACAGGTAGGTCAACGCCGGGTAGGTTGACCAGAAGGTCGCCTCGGGGCGGTCGCGAGTCGTGCTCCGGGCCAGCCATGAGACAGCGAGCACGAGCCCCGTCACCTTGGCCACGCTGACTGGCACTCCGAGCGATGACGGCAGCAGTTCGAACGAGAGCAGCAGCGTGAAGATGGCCAGGCCTCGCGAGAGGTCAGCGAGTGCGATTGCAAAGTAGGCGAATGCGAAGGCGGCGGCGAGGGCGAGCCCCGGGTCGAATCCGGCCGCGAGTCCGAGCGCGACCGAGACCGCGCCCAGCGCGCTCCCCAGGAGCCATCGTGGTGGCTCGAGCGTGGCAGCCATCGATTCGCCTAGGCGGTGGGCGAAGCCGCCCGTTCGGCCGGGGGCCGGGCTCCGTCACGCACGAGCGGCCGATGGCCCTCGGCGTAGTAGCGGTAGTCGGCGCGACTTGGCCTTTCGGTGCCGACGAGCGTGAAGCCGACGGGGCGAACTCCGTTCTCGGCCAGCAGCTCGCCGAGGTGGGAGAGCTTCTTCAGGCGTGTGCGCCCTAGTCGCACGACAAGCAGGGTCGTGTCGGCGTACTCGGCCAGCGGCAGGGCGTCGATCACCTCCGTCAGCGGCGGCGAATCGATGATGACGTAGTCGGCGAGCAGGCGAGCCTCGTCGATCATGCGCCGGGCTGCGGGCAGAGCGAACAGGTCGGCGATCCAGCCACCGGCGTAGTCCGCGGTCAGGGTGCAAAGCTTCGGCAACCCGGGAAGCGGCACCAGCGCCTGCTCCAGCGTCGCGTTTTCGATCAGCACGCTGACCACCCCCTGGCCCGGTGTGCCGGAGTTGGTCTGCAGCGAATCGGCCAGCGTCGGCCGGCGAAGGTCGGCCTCGATCAGGATCACCTGACGCCCGGCGGCCGCGAGCGATGAGGCCATGTTGACGGCTGTGGTCGTCTTCCCCTCCGACCCCGAAGCGCTGGTGACGAGTATCACCTGTGGGATCTCACCTGAGCTTGCACGCCACGACGCCGTCACCGTGCTGCGCAGGGTCCGGTAGGCCTCGCCCGCGACCGGCGAGAGGTTTCTCGGGCCGAGCGGGCCGCGGTGGCGCTTGCCGGGTTCCCTCGGGATCCGCCCGAGGATCGGCAGGCGGTACAGGCGGCGCAGCTGCTCTTCGCGGCGCAGGCGCGGATCGAGCAACTCCCAGGCGAAGGCCGCGCCGATCCCGAGAATCAGGCCGGCCAGCAGGCCGGCGGCGATGCTGAGCAGGGGCCGAGGCGCGACGGCGCTCGTCGGCGGCTGAGCCGCCGTCTCGGTCCTGATCGTCGGGTCCTCGCCGTCGGCCAGGGTCTGCAGCTGCGCCAACTGCGCGGCGAGCTGCTGGCCTGCCAGCGTGCTGGGATCGGCGGCATCGACGCGCTCGCGCAGGGAGGGAAGCACGACATCGATCTGCTCGTGGAGCTGGTTGGTGCGCTGCTCGACCGCCTCCTCCGCAAAGGCGTTGGCGAGGTCGGCGGCGCCGATGGCGGTCGATGCGCTTGCAGTCACCGCGACGATGTTGCTCTGTGCCACGGGCTCGGCGTTGACGCTTTCGAGAAGCGAGCGCGCGGGGATAGTCAGGTCGAGCCGCTTGCGCACCCGGTCGGCGACCTCGAGCGTGGCCACAAGGCGCGCCGCGGTTTCGACGTCGCGGGTGGGATCCGCCGATTCGCGCAGCAGCCCGAGGTTGCCGAGATTGGGGTCACTGTTCGATATCGGGGTGACCAGCAGGTCGGCCTGAGTCTCGTAGACGTCGTCGGCAAAAAACGCGTAGGCGGTCGCGGCGGCGGTGGTGGCGACGACGGCCACGACGACGATCAGCCAGCGCTCCCGAAGCGTCTGCGCGTAACGCCGAAGACCCTGCTCTTCGGAGGGAGGGTGCAGCCAGTCTGCGCTGTCGCTGAGCCGAGGGCGCACGGTCATCCGCTATACAGCTTGGCAGACGATGGCGGAACAGGTGTCGGAGCCGATGTCGGCGCAACGGGTTGCTCAGCCGGGCCAGGCGCGTCTGGCGTTCTTGGCTGGCGGCTCAGCTTCGAAACGCGCGCCGCGCCCGGCCGAGGGCGCCCCAAGCTGCAGCCTTGATTGCATCGCCGAACTCCCGCTCTCCGGGGGGTCGTGGGCTGAACCCGACGCGACGAAGGCGAGCGTTCACCGAACTCACCCGCGAGGTCCGCAGCGTCGCGGGGGTTCGCCAGGTGATCGACAGGGAGATCGAGGCCTCGGGTCCGTTTCTGACCGAGTGGGGAGCGTGCGGAGGGACGTAGACCCCGCTGCCCGGCGTGAGCTTGAAGAGCTGAGGGTCAACCGGGCGCGTCTGGATGTTGCGGCTGCCTCCGGAAAGGTGGTCCTCGATTTCGAGCTGCCTGGAGCGGCTGTCGGGGAAGCGTCCCACCGTGATCTCCTTGCTGCCTCGCACCTGCAGCAGGATGTTGTGCTCCGGATCGGTGTGCGACGGGGTCACGGCATTAGGGGCAGACATGAAGACGAACCCCTCGCGCTGCAGCATTCCGCCCTCTGCGCTGGCCACCAGGGGCTCTACTTCGTCCAGCGCCCGGTCCAACAGCTCGCGGTACAGCGGGTCGGTCTCGACGAACTTCAGCACCATCCAGAGTCCGTTCGACTCGATCGTCCGCGCGATCTCGCCCGCGGGCAACCGGGATCGCGCCGGCTCGGGGTCGTTGAGTACTTCCGGGAGGTCGCCGACGTTGTGCTCGACCTGATCGGCCGGCAGGCTGTCGGCCAACTCCCCGAGCCGGTCTGCGCTCAGCAGCGGGTGCTTCAGCAGCGAGTGCGACACGCCGAGGGGGCCGTGACCGAACGCGGCGCCGAAACTCGTTTGATCGATCAGGAGATAGCTCACCGGCAAGATCCATCATCGCACGGACCGGACTCGCCGCCGTGAGCCCGAGGGTCGCACCCATCACCGCCGCGCTGGCGCTCGCACTGGCGGCGCTGTGGGCCATCTGGGCGTGGGAGCAGGGCGCCTACTTCCCGACCGCATTCACTCTCGGCGGGCTGGCGGTGCTGGCTGTCCTCGCCGTTCTGGCGCTCGCTGCGCCCTGGAACTCGCGGCTGCGAGGGCCGCCGCTGATCGCGCTTGCGTCGCTCGGGGGTCTCGCTGCCTGGACGGCACTTTCGTTCCTGTGGACCCCGACCCGCGACGCCGCGATCGAGGATGCACAGCAGATCGTCGTCTACGCGGCCTGCTTCGTGCTCGGCCTCTGGCTCTGCCTGCTGCTCGGGCGGCGGATGACATTTTCGCTGCTCCCGCTTGCGCTCGCCGGGGCGGTCGTCGCCACGGCGACGGCGATCTCGCTGCTCCTTGCCGGCGATCCGACGCGCCATCTCGACGGCGAGTTGACCCTCGAGTTGCCGCTCGGCTATCGCAATGCCAACGGAGCGTTCTTCATGATCGCCTGCTGGGCCGGGCTTGCGGCGGCGCTCGATGCCAATCTCTCACGCCGTGCGCGTGCTCTTTTTGCCGGCGCGGCGAGCATCTCCCTCGCGCTCGCGATCCTGTCTCAGAGTCGCGGATCGCTATTGGCTGGGGTCGCATCGCTGATCGTTTACATGGCGGTGGCCGATGACCGGCTGCGCGCGGCCGGCTGGTTCGCGGTCGTGGTCTTGCCCGCGGCTCTGACCCTGCCTTGGTTGTTGGCGCCGTTCGCGACGAGCGCCGCCGGGACGGACGCGGCCGGCCCGCTGGATGCGGCCGCGCTCGCCGCGCTGCTGGCAGGACTCCTTGGGACGCTTGCCGCGCTCGCCATGCTCCGCTGGGGCCGCTCGCTCTGGGTGGGCGCCCAGGCACGAGTGGGTTCGCAGCGATTGAAGCGAGGGGGTGCCATCGCCGGGGCGGCCATCTTCATCGTCGGCTTCGGATTGTTGGTCGCGGGCAACGGAACGCCGGACAAATGGATCGACCGCGCACTCGGGCAGGTGGATCGCGGCGGTAACCCCAACCTCGCCTCTGAAGGGTCTCGGTTCGGTCTCAACGCACAGTCCAACCGCTACGACCTCTGGCGCGTTGCGCTGGACCAGTTTGGGGATGTGCCTCTGAAGGGCGGCGGGGCGGGGTCGTTCGGCTCCGCGTATCTGCTCGACCGCGACTCCGTGGAAACACCGCGCGATCCGCACAGCGTCGAGCTGCTGTTCGCCGGCGAGCTTGGGCTCCCGGGCCTTGGCCTGTTCGTGCTGTTTGCCGTGGCGGCTGTTGCGGGCACGTTGAAGTCGCGAAAGCTCGGGCCGCGAGCGGCATCGCTGACCGCCGGGGCGCTGACTATCACGGCGTACTGGCTGGTGCACGCATCTGTCGATTGGTTTTGGAACTACCCGGGATTGACGGCGCCGGTGATCGCCTTGCTGGGAGCTGCCTGCGCCCCGCCGACCATGCAGCTGCACGATCGGGGTGGGTCGCGAGGGCGTGCCGTCGCGGCGGCCGGCTTGGTCGCCTTTGCGCTGACGCTGGTTCCTCCGTTTCTGGCTCACCGCTGGACCGAACGCGCGGCGGACAGCTGGCGAACCAACCTCCCGTCCGCGTATCGAGATCTCTCGAGGGCCGAGGACGTCTTTCCGCAGGCCATCGAACCGCTGCTGCTGGAGGGGGAGATCGCATCGCGAGTCGATGACCCTGCACGGGCTGTCGCGGCCTTCTCGGCGGCTGCGGAACTTCAGCCGGACAATTGGGCAGCCCAGCTGCTGCTCGGCAGGGCTCAGTCCAAGCTCGACGTGCGCGCCGCCCGGGGCGCTCTCGAACGCGCTGCGTTGCTGAACCCGGGCGATCCACGAGCGCGGCGGGCGCTTGAGCGCATCAATCGTTGACGGACTTGGAGGTGATGTTCGTGCACCTAGGCGGCGCCCGGTGACTGGATTGGTCAGGAACCGCCACGTGAGTGGATAGATAGCGATTTAGATACCGGGTGAGGTAGCGTTCAGTCGCAACTACTTCCTGAACACGATCGCAGCATGCAACCACCACAGACCCACGACGAACACGCGGAGCGATCGTCACCGAAGCGGGTTCACGCTGTGGCCACCCGCGCCCGGGAGGAGCTCAATCGCCGGCTGAGTTCAGAGGTCAGGCGGCTGAATCGCGAGTTGAGCGCGGTTCGCGATGCAGTCCAGCGCACCGCAACCGAAGCTGCAGCCGCCGGGGTCGCCGAGCAGGCGAAGCTTCTCGAGGCTCGGGTGCGGGAGCTGCACGACGAGTTGGTCCTTGCCGACGACAGCCGTGAGCAGCGGCTGCAAGCACGCCTGGAGTCGCGACTGCAGGCAGGAGTCGAACGCTTGGCGGCCGACATCCGGGAGCGCACAGTTGCGCACGCCGCCTCCGCAATGGCTGCGGCCGAAAGCGAGTTGGCGGCTCGCGTTGAGCACCTGTTCGCGAGCGAAACCGAGCGGATCGAAGCGGCCACGGAGGCTGCGCAAGCGGACAACGCTGATCACCTTGAGGGTCTGACCAAGCACCAGGTAGAGCTCGAGGTGCGGCGTCTGGGCGAAAACCTCGGTTCCGATGCAGACGAACTCGCGGCCGAGCTGACCCAGCGCAGCGAGCTGGTGGCGGCAGCGCTGCAGCAACGCGGTCGAGAGGCAACTGCCGAGCTGCAGCAACGCGGCGAGGCCGTTGCCGGTGACCTGCGTCAGCGACTCGATGCCGAGATGGCTTCCGCACTCGACCGCGCGACCAGGGAGCTCGGGAGCCGGCTACGAGAGCAGCAGGAGCGCGAAACTGCTGAAGCCGGAGCCGCGGCCGAGGCGAAGCTGGCCGAGCGAACCCGCGAGGGCCTCGCCACCGCAGAAGCGAAGCTGCTCGACCGCGAGCAGGCCGCGCGCGAGCGAATCGAGGCCGATCTCAACGAGCGCCTGGCCGCTCAGCTGGAAGAACAGGGCAGGTTCTCAGCTGGAATGCTGCAGGAGCACATCGACGCGACCGTCTCCGCCGCCCTGGCGGCCTCCTCCGAACAGCTCGGTGAGCAGTTGCGCTCAGAGATCGACAGGCGGGCCGCAACCACCCGCTCGGAGATCACCGAGAGCCTCGCGCAGACCGGCGGCGAGGAACTCGCCAAGGCCGAGGCGAGGCTGATCGTCCGCGAGGTCGCCTCCCGCGAGCGGATCGAGGCCGAGCTCAACGAACTCTTCGCCGAGGCGCTGCGCACCGGCTCCGAGGGACTGGAGGCCCAGATCGCCGAGCGCAGCGAACAGATGGCGGCGAAGCTGGAGCAGCGCAGCGAGCAGCTCGCCGCCCAGATCGCCGAGCGCAGCGAACAGGCCACCGCCCAGATCGCCGAGCGCAGCGACGCCTCGGCCGGCGAGCTCAAGCAGCTGATCGAGACCAGGGTCGCCGAGACGCTGAGCGGCTCGGCCGAGCAACTCGGCGAGCGACTGCGCGTGGAATTCGACGAACGCACGGCCGCGGCCGGCGCCGTGGCCGCCGAGCGCCTGGCCGAGGCCGGGCGCAGCGAGCTCGCCGCGGCCGAGGCGAAGCTGGCCGAGCGAACCCGCGAGGGCCTCGCCACCGCAGAAGCGAAACTGCTCGACCGCGAGCAGGCCGCGCGCGAGCGAATCGAGGCCGAGGCCGAGGCGGGACTCAGCTCCCGCTCAGAGGCCCTCGCCGCCCAGATCGCCGAGCTCAGCGAAAAGGCCACGGCGCAGATCGCCGGGCGCAGTGAGCAGGCGGCGGCGGAGCTGGCAGAGCGCAGCGAGCAGCTCGCCGCCCAGATCGCCGAGCGCAGCGAACAGGCCACCGCCCAGATCGCCGAGCGCAGCGACGCCTCGGCCGGCGAGCTCAAGCAGCTGATCGAGACCAGGGTCGCCGAGACGCTGAGCGGCTCGGCCGAGCAACTCGGCGAGCGACTGCGCGTGGAATTCGACGAACGCACGGCCGCGGCCGGCGCCGTGGCCGCCGAGCGCCTGGCCGAGGCCGGGCGCAGCGAGCTCGCCGCGGCCGAGGCGAAGCTGGCCGAGCGAACCCGCGAGGGCCTCGCCACCGCAGAAGCGAAGCTGCTCGACCGCGAGCAGGCCGCGCGCGAGCGAATCGAGGCCGATCTCAACGAGCGCCTGGCCGCTCAGCTGGAAGAACAGGGCAGGTTCTCAGCTGGAATGCTGCAGGAGCACATCGACGCGACCGTCTCCGCCGCCCTGGCGGCCTCCTCCGAACAGCTCGGTGAGCAGTTGCGCTCAGAGATCGACAGGCGGGCCGCAACCACCCGCTCGGAGATCACCGAGAGCCTCGCGCAGACCGGCGGCGAGGAACTCGCCAAGGCCGAGGCGAGGCTGATCGTCCGCGAGGTCGCCTCCCGCGAGCGGATCGAGGCCGAGCTCAACGAACTCTTCGCCGAGGCGCTGCGCACCGGCTCCGAGGGACTGGAGGCCCAGATCGCCGAGCGCAGCGAACAGATGGCGGCGAAGCTGGAGCAGCGCAGCGAGCAGCTCGCCGCCCAGATCGCCGAGCGCAGCGAACAGGCCACCGCCCAGATCGCCGAGCGCAGCGACGCCTCGGCCGGCGAGCTCAAGCAGCTGATCGAGACCAGGGTCGCCGAGACGCTGAGCGGCTCGGCCGAGCAACTCGGCGAGCGACTGCGCGTGGAATTCGACGAACGCACGGCCGCGGCCGGCGCCGTGGCCGCCGAGCGCCTGGCCGAGGCCGGGCGCAGCGAGCTCGCCGCGGCCGAGGCGAAGCTGGCCGAGCGAACCCGCGAGGGCCTCGCCACCGCAGAAGCGAAACTGCTCGACCGCGAGCAGGCCGCGCGCGAGCGAATCGAGGCCGAGGCCGAGGCGGGACTCAGCTCCCGCTCAGAGGCCCTCGCCGCCCAGATCGCCGAGCTCAGCGAAAAGGCCACGGCGCAGATCGCCGGGCGCAGTGAGCAGGCGGCGGCGGAGCTGGCAGAGCGCAGCGAGCAGCTCGCCGCCCAGATCGCCGAGCGCAGCGAACAGGCCACCGCCCAGATCGCCGAGCGCAGCGACGCCTCGGCCGGCGAGCTCAAGCAGCTGATCGAGACCAGGGTCGCCGAGACGCTGAGCGGCTCGGCCGAGCAACTCGGCGAGCGACTGCGCGTGGAATTCGACGAACGCACGGCCGCGGCCGGCGCCGTGGCCGCCGAGCGCCTGGCCGAGGCCGGGCGCAGCGAGCTCGCCGCGGCCGAGGCGAAGCTGGCCGAGCGAACCCGCGAGGGCCTCGCCACCGCAGAAGCGAAGCTGCTCGACCGCGAGCAGGCCGCGCGCGAGCGAATCGAGGCCGATCTCAACGAGCGCCTGGCCGCTCAGCTGGAAGAACAGGGCAGGTTCTCAGCTGGAATGCTGCAGGAGCACATCGACGCGACCGTCTCCGCCGCCCTGGCGGCCTCCTCCGAACAGCTCGGTGAGCAGTTGCGCTCAGAGATCGACAGGCGGGCCGCAACCACCCGCTCGGAGATCACCGAGAGCCTCGCGCAGACCGGCGGCGAGGAACTCGCCAAGGCCGAGGCGAGGCTGATCGTCCGCGAGGTCGCCTCCCGCGAGCGGATCGAGGCCGAGCTCAACGAACTCTTCGCCGAGGCGCTGCGCACCGGCTCCGAGGGACTGGAGGCCCAGATCGCCGAGCGCAGCGAACAGATGGCGGCGAAGCTGGAGCAGCGCAGCGAGCAGCTCGCCGCCGACCTGCAGCAGCGCAGCTCGCGGCTCGAACAGCAGCTCCGAGCCGCCCATGATGCACGGATTGCCGACATCAACCTGCGGCTTGCGACGCAGGCCGAGGAGCGGCTGCGCGCCGTCGAGGAATCGCTGAGTGATGGGCTCACCGCCATGATCGATGAGCGCATCGGTGCAGCGATGGGCGACCGGCTCGACTCTGTCAGTGCGGAGGTGCGCGATGAGCTGGCGGTGGTCAGGGAGGATCTCGGCGAGAGGCTGCGACGCGATTCAGCCGAGCAGATGGAGGACTTGAGGGAAGGTCTGCAGCGGCGGCTGTCCAGCCAGGTCGACAGTGCGGCGGCAGCCCTGTCCCAGGAGGCGCAATCTGAACGCAGCGCGGTGGAACAGCGCCTGGCAAAGCTGCAGGTTCTGCGCGCGGAGGCGGATCTCGCCGAGCTGGGGGTCCGGGTCGATGAAAATGTTGCGGAGGCGGTTGAGGCGTTTCGCGAGCGAGCCGACGAGGAGCGCGGGCGCGCGGCCGAGCTCATCGGTGTGAGGCTGGAGGCGATCGAAGCCGGACTCCGACAGCAACTCGAGAGCGGCGCTGAGGGAATTCAAAGCGAGCTTGCGGATCGTCTCGAAAGCGACCGCGCCGCGCTGGAGCAGGCCATTGCCGAGCAAATCCGCCGTGAATCGGTGGCGGCAGGCTCTGAAGCCGGAAAGCGCATGGAGGCACGGCTTGCGGAGCTGCTCGCCGCCGCCCGCGCGGAGATCGGCGTTCGCGAATCCCAGGTCCGGGCCGCCGCGGAGAGCGCCGCCGAGGAGGCGACGCAAACGGTTCTCGCCGCCGCCGAGATCGTCTCCAAGCGCATCGCGGCGGAGTCCCGGCTGAACCTGACCCGGACTCAACTCAGGCGAGCGCTCAACGCAGCGAAGGACACGGCCGAGCGCATGGACGAGACCGAAAACCGACTCGAGCAGGCGACCCGGATTCTGGTCAATCGTGACGGCGTGGGCGCTGGCAGGCGTCCCGAGCAGCGACCCGGCCCAGGTTCGGGCAAACGACGCTGACAAGGTTGTTGTTGCCGAGGCTGGCCAGAGTTGCGTTCGCCTTCTGGCGCAAGCCCGGCGGCGCGTTCCGATCGATCTCGCCGATCACCAAGAACCGCCGGGTGCCACTGACAAGCAGGACCGCTCGTAGCACTCCGGCCCGATAGCGGCCGCGAATCGAGACGGCGGGACCCGACGGAGCGTCAAGCACGTCGCTGAGACGGACGTCCGGCTTCCGTGCCTTCAGCAGTGCCGACGTTCTGGTCGCCATCTCGTCTATCGAGATCGTGTTGTAGGCGTCTGCATAGACCTGTATTTCGACCCCGGCGCCGTCTCGCGGGACGATCGCGATGTGGTCGCCGCCGTTTTCCTCCTTCCAAGCCTTGGGGCGAGTGAGCGGGATTTCGAATGTCCCGGTCTGGAGGCCGACCATGGCGAATTCGGGTGCTTTCTGCCCGCGATTGCCCTCGGCCCGCGGCTCGTTGCGGCCCCGACCCTGACCCTGGCGCGGGTCCGCTTGATCGCCTCGGGAGGTGGGCGTGCCGTGGGAGGGAGCTTCGCCGGGCTGGGCCGACGAGGATCGGCTGAGGCCCTCGTCTCCCTCGCCGCCCAGCGCGCGAATCCCGGCGACCACGCCGATGATTGCGATCGCCCCGAAGATTCCCGCAATGACGAGGCGCCCCGGCATTGCCGGCAGCGACCGGGGCTTCCCGCGGGCGAGTGGATGAGTCGGGGGGGTCGCGGAGATCGAAGCGGGGGTGATCGGCTCTTCGTCGAGCACCGAGCCCTCGGCCTTGGTCGGCCGGGGGTGCGCTGGTTCGCGCTGCCCGCCGGGCTCTCTTTGATAGCGGAAGGTCTCCCCACAGGCCCGGCAAAGCACGACTACGGTGTCGGCTTCGTGGTGGAGGTCGAGGGAGTCGACGCACGACTCGTGGGCCAGCATGAAATCGCGCAATCCGCGTACTCGTTCGGCGGCGCCGCTAGCGGAGGCCATGCATGGAGAATAGTCCTATTGTTGGAAAAGCGATTGCGGTTACGGTATCGTTTACGACGTACACTCGTAGAAGCATCAATGATGCCACCGAACCAAACGCCCACTCGTGCCCGGGAACGCCCCCTGCCGACAGCAGGCGGGCAGCCGTCCAGCCTCGGCGAGATTGCCGCCCGCGTCCGCGAGTTGATGGCGAACGCCGAGCGCCGCGCGGCTGACACTGTCAGGAAGGCCGACGACGAGAGTGCCGGCCACGCCGAGAGGGTGACGGCAGAGGCCGACCTGAAGGTGACGAGGCGGGTGGCGGAGCTGCGCGAGCTGCGTCGACGCCTACAGGCGTCCTCCGTTGCCGCCGAGCGCGACCTGCGGCAATTGGCCGACGGCGTGTCTTCGATCGCCGACAAGATGCTGCTCGAGACCGCCTCACGCTGGCCCGGGGAACCGCCTGGGGATAGGAGTAGCGAAATTGTCTGAGCACAGCGAAGCGAGGCCGGGCGCGGGCTCGGATTTCTCCGAGTTGATCGGCGCTGCCGGTCAGCGCGTTCAGGAAGTTCTCGAGGCGGCAGAGAAGGCGGCCGACTCAATCCTCGCGGAGGTTGAGGTAGAGGCTAAGCGCCGCTTGGACGACGCCGAAGAGCGTGCCGACCGACTGACGCTGCAGCGGGTGCGCAAGATGGCCGAGTTGACAGATGGCCTACTCGAGCGAGCTGACACGGTCAAGCAGCGCTCCGACGACCTCGCACAGGCGCTCGACGCTGCGATCGAATCGCTCGAACACGGCCTCATCGCCGCCAGTGCGGTTGCGGACGACGACCCTTCGGCCGAGATGCCCGCCGAGTACGCGGTTGCGCCCGACCCGGAGCGCTTCGTCGATGAAGCGCCATCAGCGACCGTCGATGCGCCAGGTGGGGCTGACGATGAGGAGCCGGCTCCGGCGGCCGAGCCGCAACCCGCTGCGGGGTTCGACGTTTCGGCAAACGGTGACTCGCACTCGCGCAGGCCTGGTGCAGACCAACTCGCGGGCAGGCTCGAGCGGCTTCGGAACCGGATCGGCACCGCGTCCCACGCCCGGCCGCCAGACCGGCACGAGGAGCTGATCGAGACGCCATCCAACGGATCTTCAGAAGCGACCGAATCCTCCGCAGTGTCGGAGGGGGCGCAGCTGCTCGCGGCGCAGATGGCGGTCGCCGGGTCGAGTCGCGCGCAGATCGAGTCGAGGCTCCGGGCCGATTTCGGGATCGAGGACCCGGGCCCAATCGTCGAGTCGAACCTTACGGGCTGACTGACCGGCAGCCGCGTGCTGCCGCAGGCCGCCCGCTGCGACGGCCTCCTTCAGCCGCGCAGCCGGTAACCCGCCCCGCGAACGGTCTCGATACGCTGGGCACCAAGCTTTCGACGCAGGTACCCGATGTACACGTCGACCACGTTGGAGCGAGGGTCGAAGTCATAGCCCCAGGCCGCAGACAGCAGTTGCTGGCGGCTCATCACCTGGTCGGGATGGCGCATCAGGGTCTCCAGCACCATGAACTCCCGCAGGCTCAGCTCGATTCGCCGCTCCGCGATCGTCGCCCAGCGGGTCGTCAGGTCGAGGCTGATTCCGTGCGCCTCGAGCACCTCGCCGCGCGCCGCCTCCTGGGGGCGAAGCCGCGTGCGAACGCGGGCGAGCAGTTCCGCCAGCTCGAAAGGCTTGGTCAGATAGTCGTCGGCGCCCCCGTCGAGTCCGGCCACGCGGTCACGCGTCCCGGCCCGGCCGCTGAGAATGATCACCGGAAGCCGGGCTCCGGTCGCCCGCAGGCGCTCGAGCACCGTGATCCCGTCCATGTCGGGCAGGCCGAGATCCAGCACGAGCAGCGCGTAGTCCTGCTCGGCGACTGCCGCCAGCACGGCCTTTCCGCTGGCTACCGCGTCCACTGCGAAGCCGCCCGCACCCAGGCCCTTGACCACGAACGTCCGCACGTGCGGGTCGTCTTCGGCGACGAGCAGCCTGCTCATGACTGCAGTTTGTTCGCTCGCGGTAAGAGCATCTCTCACACAGGTCTCACGGACGCTTCACGTCCCCGGTCTACTCTGGCCTTGATGTGTGAGTCCCGCCACAAGACATACCGCCCAGCCCTCGGTCGCCGCCTCGCCGGCCTGGTTGCCGCGACCACGTTGGCCGCGGGAGTGGGGCTGCCCGGTTCAGCTGCCGCCCAATCGCCGACCGACGCGCAATACGACGATCCGGTCACCGTGGTCAATGACTCCGCAGGCGGCGAGGCGCCGCCCGCGATCGCATCGGGTTCTGGGGCCGCCCCCGGCCCCGCTCCCGGCTCGCTGCCGTTCACAGGACTCGAGTCCATTTGGCTCGTCCTCGCGGCAGCCGGGCTGCTCGGGCTCGGGCTCGGGCTGCGCCGCTTGGCTCATCCAGATGGCTCACGACGCGGAGACGCGACTTGAATGCCCGCGTGGCGACAGCGCGTCGTCCACGCACTGAATAAGGGCCTGGCGCCCGGCGGTCTTCGAGAGCATGCTGTAGGCGCCGAGCTCAGTCGCGCGGGCCTGCAGCGACGGATGTTCATGCCCGCTGAGGACAACGGCTCGCGGGGACTCGCCGCTCTTGCCGAGGCGTTCGAGGATGTCGAACCCGGTTGGCTCCGGCATCGCGAGGTCGAGCAGCAGCAGGTCCGGGCGCAGGCGCTCACACAGCCCGATCACCTCGGAGGAATCAGTGGTCGCCAGCACGCGGCCGAACCCACTCTCGCTGAGCAGCCTCGTGAGCAGTCGGGTGTTCTGCTCCTCGTCGTCGGCGACCAAAATCGTGAACTTCTCCCTCTCAGTCCGCTCCACAGTCATGAAGGATACGCACGACGCGGTGGCGGATCCGGGTGCGCACTCGCATGAGGGGCGACTTCGCAGACGCTCCCAGGGCCACCACAACCCTTGCCGGGAACGAGTTCGGCATCGGCGGGCCGTCGATCGGCGTTCGCCGCACCGCCGGCTTCTACCCGGCGCTTGCCGCCGCTGTCGCGGCCGGGGCCCTTCTCAGCGTCGCCGAGTCGCCGGGCGCGGGTTCGATTGTGTTCGTGTCCTACCTCGTTGCCGGAGCCGTTGGGCTGCGCGCTGCGCGCTGGCGCTGGCTCCTGCCCATGGCAGGCGTGCTGTCAGCGCTGGTCGTGCCGCTGGTCGGCATCCTGATCTCCGCCGGCGCCCTTGCGATCGCCGGCGTGGCGGCGCAGCCGACGCCGCAGGCGCTGGCCGCGGCCCTCGCCCTCGCCTGCTTTCTTGGCGGGGCCAAGCTTGTGGCGCCGCGGGTGCGAGTCGGCGTCGTCGGATCTCCGATGGAGGCGGTCAGGCTCGCCGCAGAGATTCAGGCCGCGGGCGGTGGGAGCCTGGTCGTCGAGGCGGTGATCGCCCCCGACGACTGGAGCGTCGATTCCTTTGCCCTGCTGGGCCCATGCGTGTGCTCGCTGGGGGCAGTGGGACGTGTGATCGACGAGCGCAACATCGAGATCCTTGTCGTCACCGGCGAGTTCTCCCGGAAGCAGGTCGATGCCCAGCTCTTCGACGAGCTGATCACCCGCCCAGTGCGGGTGATGGCTCTTCATGAGTTCCACGAGTACCGCTTCGGCGCAGTACCGGTGGCGGAGATCAGTCACTCCTGGTTCACGGGGCTTGCGGGCCGGCATCACCGTCCTCTCACGCGACTCGCCAAACGCTGCTTGGACCTGGCGCTGGCGCTGGCGCTGCTCGTTGTGCTCTGGCCGTTGCTCGCCGCGGTCGCGCTGCTGATCCGGCGGGACGGTGGCCCGGCGATCTACCGTCAGCAACGGATCGGCAAGGGTGGGGTGCCGTTCACGATTCTGAAGCTGCGCACGATGAGGTCGGTGCCGAGTTCCACGACCGAGTGGACGGTGCCCGGGGACCGCCGGGTGACCAGTCTCGGCAAGGTGCTGCGCCGCACCCACATCGACGAGCTGCCGCAGCTGTGGAATGTCGTTCGAGGCGACATGAGCCTGGTCGGGCCGCGGCCCGAGCAATCCGTCTATGTCGAGGTCCTTTCGGATCGCATCCCGTTCTATGCTCAGCGCCACGTCGTGCAGCCCGGCATCACCGGCTGGGCGCAGGTTCGAGTCGGCTACCAGGGTACGCTTGAGGGCACAACCTTCAAGCTGTGCAACGATCTCTACTACGTCAAGAACCACACCCTCTGGCTTGATTTGCTGATTTTGCTCGAGACACTCCGCAGTCTGGTCGCGAGCCCCTACAGCCCCGGGACTCCACCGACCCGGGACACCATGCTCGGGATGGGGGCAGCCGCGCTTGCCGCGGGCAGCGTCGAGGGCTGGGGGGCTGACCCTCTTCGCGGCGCCGGAGATTCGCCCGGTCGCTGAGATGAGGCAGGATCAGACGGGCCACCAAGTCCGATGCGCCTCCCGGGCTCGGTCGTGTGCCTGAAGTGGCCCCCCGGAGCCCAGTCTCAGTGCTTGAAGTGGGCCCTCAGCCCGCGGCGCACGACGTCGTCGTCGTTGGCGCGTCGGCAGGCGGTGTCGAAGCGCTCTCCCGGCTCGCGGGCTCGCTGCCCGCAGACTTTCCCGGAGCGCTGCTGATCGTCCTGCATCTCGCTCCAGGGTTTGGCAGCGCCCTGCCGGAGATCCTCGGTCGTGCCGGCCCGCTACACGTGGCATCGGCACGCGACGGGCAGGCGATCGAGCACGGCGCAATCTACGTCGCCCCGCCGGATCACCACCTGCTGGTGGAGGGCGGCAGGATGCGGCTGGGCCACGGCCCACGCGAACACGGCCACCGCGCAGCGATCGACCCGCTGTTGCGGACCGCATCGGCCGCCTTCGGTCCGCGAACCGTCGGCGTGCTGATGTCTGGGATGCTGGACGATGGCGTCGCCGGCCTCGCGGTCCTCAAACGACGCGGAGGAACCACCCTGGTTCAGGAACCCGGTGAGGCGACATACGCGAGCATGCCCGAGGCGGCGATCGCGTCCGTCGATGTCGACTTCGTGGGGGTCGCTGAAGCCATCGGGGCCGAGATCGTCCGCCTGGCATCGACGCCGCTGAGCGAAAGCGAGGCTGCATTCACGCCGCACTCCGGCACTGAGGTGCTTGGGATGATCGGCGACGGCGACGGCGACGGCGACGGCGGGGGGCAGGTGCTCACGTGTCCCGAGTGTGGCGCTGCGCTTGCGTCGATTGATCAGGATCCGCAGATCGTTCGCTTCTGCTGCCCGAGCGGTCACATCTACTCGGTGGCAAGCCTGCTGGCGATGCAGAGCGAGTCGCTCGAGTCGGCGCTATGGGCGTCGATTCGGCGCCTCGAGGAACGTGCCTACCTGCTCAGGGAGGCGGCAAGTCAGGCCAAAGCAGACGGATCGCCCGGCCAGGCCGACGGCTACCTGGAGCAGGCCCATTCCGCCACGGCTCGCGTGCGGATGTTGCGCCGCGTGGTGCTGACAGCCACCGCGCAAGAACCGTAGGTTTTTTACACTTCGACTTGCTTTTCTGACACCATCCGTAACACGGTTCGGAACGCCTGGGGAGTACGTGAATCCTGAGTCAGCAACGACGCCTGACGAGAGCTTCGATGAGCTCTTGTCGTTCCTCAAGAGCGCCCGAGGGCTGGACCTCGAGAGCTACAAGCGAACGACGCTGAGCAGGCGCTTCGATAAGCGCATTGCGGAGCTGCGCCTGAATACGTACGCCGATTACCTCGGCTACATGGAGGCGAACCCACGCGAGATCTCGGAGCTTCTCAGGGCGGTGGAGGTCAACGTCACCGACTTTTTTCGCGACCCCGACGTCTGGGACTATCTCAGCAAGGCGGTGATTCAGCCACGCCTGCGGTCCGGCGACTCCGGTCCATACCGCGTCTGGTCGGTGGGTACCGCCTCAGGTCAGGAGGCGTACTCGATCGCGATGATCCTGGCCGACGTGCTGGGAGTCAACGAGTTCGCGGAGCGCGTCAAGATCTACGCAACCGACATCGACGAACGGGCGCTCGAAGCCGGGCGACACGGGTCCTACCTCCCGAAGGATGTGGAGTCGGTCCCGGCCCGTTTCAGGGAGCGTTTTCTGAGCGAAAGCGACGGTCGCTTCCGGGTGCGCCCCGAGTTGCGGCGCGCCGTGATTTTCGGCCGCAACGACCTCACCTCCGACGCCCCCATCTCCCGTATCTCGCTGCTGCTCTGCCGAAACACGTTGATGTACTTCAACATCGAGGTTCAGCGCGCGATCATCAACCACTTCCATTTCGCGCTCGAGGAAGGCGGCTGCCTCTGCCTGGGTAAGTCGGAAATGCTGACCGACGCGGACGGCCCGTTCGCGCCGATCGATTTGAGGATGCGGATCTTCAGGCGTGCGGACGACCCCACCGTCACCGCGGCAGGGGTGCTGCGGCGCCGATCGGGTCCGACCGAACCCCAGCGCGATGGAGAGTCGTCCACGGCGGCGGCGTTGCGCGACGACCTTTTCGAGCAGGCCAGCGCAGCTCAGGTGGTGGTCGACCGCGACGGCGTGCTGTTGCAGGCTAATCGGCGGGCGCGATCAATGTTCGGCCTTGGCGCGATCGACATCGGGCGCCCGCTCGCAAACCTCAGCATCGCCACGTCACCAGTGAACCTTTCCAGCGCGCTCGACAGCGCCGCGCTGCGGCGCTCCACAGTTGTTCTTCCCGACGCTGCGGTCGCGGTTGCCGACGGAAACGAGGCTCGGGTCCAGGCGATTGTGTCCCCACTGACCGATCGGACCGGCGGCCTGCTTGCGATCAGCGTCACATACTTCGATGTCAGCGGTTATGCGGACGTCGCGTCGGACCTCGAGCGCTCTCGGGCCGAGGTTCGCGAGACCGGGAAAAAGCTCCAGTCCACGGTGGAGGAACTGGAGAAGACGAACCAGGAGCTGCAGTCGACCAACGAGGAGCTGGAAACGACAAACGAGGAGCTGCAGTCGACCAACGAGGAACTGGAAACGACCAACGAGGAGCTGCACTCGACCAACGAGGAGCTGAAGACCATCAACGAGGAGCTGACGTTGAGGACGTCGGAACTCGAGCAGGCGAGCGGCCTCACCACGGCGATCCTCTCGAGTCTGAGCGGGTTCGTCGTCGTCGTCGACGGCACCCGGCGAGTTCGGGAATGGAACGAGACGGCGGAGCAGACGTGGGGCCTGCGCAGGTCTGACGTTCTCGACACCCAGCTCGACTCACTGGAGTTTGGGATTCCCGTGACAGCGTTGCTGCCGGCCGTGCGGGCCTGCATCGATGGCACAAGCGAGCTCGAGGAGCTGGCGCTTTCGGGCCACGATCGCACCGGGCGCGCGATCAGCGTCGCTCTGGAGTGCCGGCCGCTTCGCGTCCTGCGCGGCGAGGTCAGCGGGGCGATCGTCGTTGGCTCGTCGCGGCTGCAGGACATGGCAAGCAGCGCGCCCGAGTCCCGAAGCGGCCGGTTCAGGTAGGAGCGGTCGGCTCAGGCCTTGGTCCGGCGCTCGTGGACGCCGGCCCCGAGCTGCTCCGAGCGGCGCACGGCCTGACGGCCCTGAGCGCGAACCCCGGCGGAGTCTTCGCGAAGCTGGCTGGAGCGCTCTCGCGCCGCCTCGTCGCGTGACGCGCCCTCCTCGGCGAGGGTGCTCCAGGGGTTGCCATGGCCGCGGCGGGCCGCTGAAAAGGCGACGCGGGCCAGTGCCGCTTCGCGCACGTACTGCGCCACGCTCTCTCCGGAGCGTTCGGCTTCCGCTTCGAGCATCTCCCAGAGGTCGGCTCCAAAACGCACCGTTGTGGCTCGCATCCCACGCTGGCTCGATCGTGCTGAAGGGTCCTTGGTATTCATCCCTGCGTTTAAGATAGCGCATCTCAGGCGTCGGCGCCAACAAAGTGCACTAATCCGCTATCGTTTCCGCTATCGTCTTTGTGTGAGTTCCGTCCCCTTTAACACAGTCGTTGAAGGGCTTGATCGTGCAGAGAGCCAGGCATCTGGATCTCCGGATCCTCCGGCGGGCGGGCGTCTTGCCCCCCTAGGCGCCCGCCCGTCAGCCTCTGCCCCGCGACGCCTCAGGCCGGTCGCGCGCAGGCTGACGAACATGCGTGCTGCGGCGTTCGTCATCTTGATCGTCGCGTCCCTCGCCCTGCCAGTCAGGGCGGTCGATTTGCTCACCGGTACCGCCGCCACCCGGCTCGATCTGGCAATGTTTGCGGCCTGGCTGGTGACCGCCGTGGCGGCGTTTGCCCTGGCGAGGGAGCTGAGAAGGGCTGCCCCGTTGCTCTCGCATCTCAAGCAGGAGGCGGGAGACGCGAAGCGGGCTGCGGCAAGAGCGGAGCGAGACAGCCGAACCGCGCGGGGGTCGCTACTCGCCTCGCAGGCGCAGGCTGCCGAGGCGCGAGTCGCGGCGGCGAGCGCGGCGGCCGAGAGCCTCGAGGCGCACGCGGCGGAGCTTCACCATCGCGCCAGCGCCGCCGACGCCAATTCCGCGGTCTCGGCGGCGGAGGACATGGCACGCGATCTGCTCACGATCGACGAGCTGCGGGAGCGCTACATCGACACGGTCGGCCATGAACTTCGCAACCCGCTGACGGCGATCAAGGGCTATCTGCAGGCGCTCGCCGACGAGGATTCCCGGCATCAGCTTCCGGCTCCGCAGCGTGAATACGTGGAGATCGCCAGTCGCAGCGCGGCGCACCTTCAGGAGATGATCGAGGATCTGCTGGACACCTCGGGGCCGCACTTCGGCGGGACGGACCATGCACTTGGCCCCGTCGACGCGACCGGCCTGCTCCTCGAGGTGCTCGAGGAGTTCGGCGCCGTTGCGTCAAGGCGTGGGCTGGTGGTCGAACCTGAGCTCTCCGGCGGGCTCGAGGTCATCGCCGACAGGATCGGGCTTGCGCAGGTGTTCTCAAACCTGGTCTCCAACGCGATCAAATACAGCCGCCCTGGCGGACTGGTCGAGGTGCGGGCAGTTGCAGATGGCCAGACGACGGTGGTGGAGGTCACAGACCAAGGCGTCGGCATCCCGGCCGATGAGCTGCGGTTCGTCGGGCGGCGCAATTTTCGGGCCTCCACGGCGCGAGGCGTTCCCGGACAGGGGATGGGGTTGGCGATCACGGGTGAAATCGTCGAAAGGCTCGGCGGCAGCCTCGAGTTCGAAAGTAGGGAGGGGGTCGGATCCACTTTTCGCGTCAGTTTGCCTGCTCCAGAGGAGCGCGCGCCGCAGGTTGCGCAGACGGAGAGTCTGGGGGTACCTCGGTTCGGTGCCGCTTCTCGGTTGTGAGCCGGGCGCGGGACTGGAGCTCTCCGGTGAGGGCTGTGCCTCGCTGCGCCGCGGCGCGGATCTCCGCCAGGTCCGCCTGCAACGGGCTGTCCGCGGGCAGCGCGTCGGCTGCAAAGCCTGCGTAGTTGACCACGACCGCGAGCAGGTTGTTGAAGTCGTGCGCGACGTCTGCGGCGAGCTGGTCCACCGCCTCGCGCCGGTGCAGCCGCTCGAGTCGCCGCTCGAGCGTGCGACGCTGCTCGTCGGCGAGCTTGTCCGCGCTGATGTCAACGAGCAGGGCAACGCCGGAGCAGATCGCGCCGCCGGCGTCGCGCAGCCCCTCGACGCGCAGCCGGTAGTCGCGTCCATCCCGCGCGGAGCGGAACTCGAACCCCGGGGGCGAGGCCCCCGCCAGCGCTTGCAGACAAAGCTCGGTCAAGGCGCCGCGCTGCCGCAGGGGGACCAGATCAGCCAGCGATGCGGACTCGGGTTGTTCAGTGGCCGGGCCGTTCTCGACGAGGGTGGCTCCCTCGCAGAATCGGATCCTCAGGTCGGCGTCGAAGATGATCGCCGCCGCCCCCGGCAGATTCGCAAGCGCCAACTCCCGCAAAGCCCCGTCAGCGAGGCTCTGTCCTGCGGGATCCAGCACCCGTCCAGCCTACCCCCCCAAACCTTCAGGAACGCGCGTGAGAGCGGATCTCACCGTCAGCTCATCCGCTGCTTATCAGCGGCGCCTAGGCTTGTGGAAGTAGAACATTCCGTCGTCAACTTCTCAACTCAAGACGCGGAGGTCATGAGGTGATGTCCACGGTTAGCCTCAACGCCGAGGCGAGCACAGCTCCGCCCGCGGAGATCCTCAAGGACGGCACGGTGTCCGCGCTCGCTGCGGACGTGCTAAGCGCGCTGGTCACCCAGCTGCCCGGCAGCGCGGTCGTCCTCGGAAGCCTCGAATCACCGCCGCCCGGCCGGACGATCTGCGTCGTCGCCGTATCCGGGAATCCCAGTGTGCGGGTCGCGCCAGGCATGCTGATGCGGCTCGACGCCCCCGGGGTGGTCGGCGCCGGGGATCTGGTTGCCGCCCCGGTGGAGATCGCAGGGACCATGGTGGCGAAGCTGGTCGCGCTGCATCCGGTGGACGGGCAGTTCGACCGTACGTCAGGTGCACTGCTGCTGGCAATGTCGCGCCTGCTGGCAAGCCGTATCGAAGCCGCGCGCCGCGAGGCGCAGCTTCAGTTGCTCAACGAGAGTCTGATCACGCTTGCCGCCACCGACCCGCTCACCGATCTCCAGAACCGTCGCTCGTTCCTGGAAGCACTGGATCGCGAGTGGCGGATTGCGCAGCGCAACCTGATCGCCTCATACCTCTTCACCGCCGACATCGACGGCCTCAAGAGGATCAACGACACGCACGGGCACCAGGTTGGGGATCAGGCGCTGATCGCTTTTGCGCAGGCGATTTCCGGACGCGCCCGCAGCACGGACATCGTCGGCAGACTCAGCGGAGACGAGTTCGCGGCAGTCCTCGTCGGGGCTCCCTCGTCCGAGAACGTCGATACCTACGCCGCCGGGGTTCGGGCTGCCCTCGCTGATGCTGATTGTCCGGTCCAGCTCTCCTTCAGCTACGGCTTCGCGGCGCTGGCCGGCGCCGATTCGGTCTCGGCGCTGCTCGAGCAGGCCGACGAGCGGCTCTACGCAGCGAAGGGCCGTGCCCCGGGGGCAGTTCGCGCCGGAGCCTCCGTCGCGCAACGCGAACCCCGCGGCGCCCCCGGGAGCGCCGGCGCGAAACCTCACGGCTCCGAATCATCCAACGGCACCGGCGGGCCGTCGCGCAGCCGCTCACGCCCCGAGTAGGCGAGCCGGAAAACGCTCCGCAGCGCTTGCCCCCTGGGCCCGGCGGGAGCTATCACGGCGGTTCGCAGGACGCGCCTGGCAGGCCAGAGGCGGTTGATCATGGTGTTGCCGGGCTCAGCGCAGGAGTCCATCCACGATGCGCCGGAGAGGTGGAAACGTCGCAGGTTGGCGAGCTCGAGCTGCACACCCGGCGAGAACTTCGCGTAGGCCTCGTCGTAGCCGATCTTGAAGGCGAAGGACCCCTCCCCCGAGCGCAGGTTGCACTTGGCTGCGACCGGCGCTCCCCCGGCGCGCAGTTCGAGCAGCTCGAGACGACCGGCCTCGCGAAACCGCTCACAGATCGCTCGGAAGAAGCCGGCGTCTGACGGGCTCGAGGCGAGCGCGGTGCCCGATTGTCGTTTCCAGCCCGTGCTCTCGAGATCGAGAAAGCGCTGCACGGCATCCGGGTCGGCGCTGACGCTTAGATCCTCGACGGGACCGCCGGCCTGCTCGGCGAGCCGCCTGCCGAGCCGGTTGAGCTCGCGCTGATGGTGAGCGCGAAGCCCCGCGGTGTACTCGCCGTCATCGCGGCGGCGAAGCAGTGCGCGCTCGCTGGTCAGCGCGAAGGCCTCGAGGCGCGGCCCGTCACGGAGCTGGGCGTCCAGCATCTCTGAGAAGGCGCCCCCGTGAGCGAATCCCTCGAGCGCGAAAATCCGGCGCCCCGTTAGTCGCCGGGCGCAGTCGAGCAGGTCCCCGACGGCATCGAGACCGGCCCCCGCGCGGATCAGGGGCGTGGAAAGGAACGAGTAGCGCGACCGCCATGCCGCTGCGGCGCGGATCCCGGCCCGCCAGCGTCCGCTGCCGATCGGCAGACAGGCAGTCCACTCGCCGCCTTCGCCGGTCTGCAGGATCGCCAGATCGCGGGCCTCGGGCAGGTGGTTGGCTGCGGGAAGGACGAACTCGGGTTCGTAGAACGGATTCGGCTCCACGGCCGCGGCCGCGAGTTGCCTCCAGGCATCCTCATCGGCGGCTGTCAGCTCCCCGACGGGAATCAACCTTGCGGGTACGGGGTCGATGACCGAGCGAGCGCTCCTCACCACATGCTCAGGCTAGAGCCTCCCCGGGGGGCCCGCTGAAGACCGCGCGGTTAGGGTATGGGGCGGCACTGAGAATTCGCGAGAGCAAGGAGCCCAAATGGCCTTTGAAGTCCCCGACCTTCCCTACGACTACAACGCGCTGGAGCCGCACATCGACGAGCAGACGATGCGGATCCACCACGACAAGCACCACCAGGCTTACGTCGACAAGGCGAATGCCGCGCTGGATGGCACCGAGTGGGCGGACAAGGACGTCAACGAGGTGCTGCAGAACCTCTCGAGCCTTCCCGACGACAAGCAGGGGCCCGTCCGCAACAACGCCGGCGGCCACTCCAACCACAGCTTCTTCTGGGAGATCATGAGCCCGGACGGCGGCGGCGAGCCCGACGGCGACCTGGCCGCGGCGATCGATGACGCCTTCGGTGGCTTCTCCGACTTCCAGGAGAAGTTCAAGAACGCCGGCATCGGCCAGTTCGGCTCCGGCTGGGCCTGGCTCGTCCACGACGGCTCCGGCCTCGCCGTCGTCTCGACCGCCAATCAGGACAGCCCGGTCTCCAGCGGCCAAGCGCCGCTGCTAGGCGTCGATGTCTGGGAGCACGCCTACTACCTGAGGTACCAGAACAAGCGCCCGGACTACCTGGACGCCTTCTGGAACGTCGTCAACTGGTCAAAGGTCGCCGAGCACTTCGCGGCTGCTAACGGGTGACCTTGGGGGGTCAGACCCCCTGACGCCTGACCTGCTCCAGCGTCCGACGTCAAGGGGTCAGACCCCGGGTTGCCGCTGCTACGGCGCCGGTCTTGCTGCTTCGGGCAGGTTGGCCGGTTCTGCTTCTGTTGCGGGCGGGATGAAGCTGATCGCGCGCTCGGCCAGGGCCGTGATCGTGAGGCTCGGGTTGACGCCTGGGTTTGCGGGAACGGCGGCGCCGTCGGTTACGAGCAGGTTCTCGTAGCCGAAGACCCGCTGCTGTGAGTCGACGACTCCATCGGCCTCGGTGCCGCCGATCACGGCGCCGCCGAGGATGTGGGCGGTCGTCGGGATGTTGAGGCTCGACTCGGTGATGCCGCTCTGGGGGATCCCGCCGATCCGCTTTGCAAGCCACTCGGCTGCGGCGTTGGCGGCCGGAATGTAGGTGGGGTTCGGTCGCTCGGGATCCTGCTCGGTCTGCAGGCGGACACCGCCCCCGAAGCGCTTGCGGACGGGCCGGAAGGCCATCGCCGTGTCCAGCGTCTGCATCACCAGCAGAATCACGGTACGGCGCGACCATCCGAACGGCACGAGCAGGCGCAGCGTCTGCAGCGGGTGGCGCAGCATCGCCGCGGTCCACTTCAGCGGCCGCGTGATCCGCGTGCCGCCCCCGGTCAGCGTCGTGAACAGGCGGCTCATCAGATCGCCCTCACGGCCGTAGGTGACGACCTCGATGTGGGTATCCGGGTCGGGGTAGATGCTCGAGGTGATGGCGATCGAGCGGGCGAAGTCGGTGGTGTCGTCGGGCGCCGTCACGGCAAGCACCGACTCCGTATTCGTGCGCACGACCTCGCCGAGGCGCTTCGAGACCCTCGGCAGGCCGCCGGAGTCGACGCAGTTGGCGAGCAGCTGATTGGTGCCGAGCGCGCCGGCGGCGATGACCACTCCCGCAGCGGTGAACCTGCGCTCGCGTCTGCGCAGCCAGGCTCCCGGGTGCTCGGTCGCCAACTCGTAGCCCTCGGAGCCGTCGGCGGGACCGAGCGGGCGGATCGAGGTCACCTGGCGCTCGGGGATCACCTCGACACCGAGCTTCTCGGAGAACCAGAGGTAGTTCTTGACAAGGGTGTTCTTGGCTCCGTGCCGGCAGCCGATCATGCAGCTTCCACAGCGTGTGCAGCCCGTACGCGCCGGTCCCTCGCCGCCGAAGTACGGGTCCTCGACCTCCTGACCGGCGGGCCCGAAGAAGATTCCAACCCGGGTCGGCTTGAACGTCTCGCCGACGCCGATCTCCTCGCTGTACTCCTTGAGCAGCTTGTCGGCCGGTGTCATTCCCTCGTGCGTGGTCACGCCGAGCATGCGCTCTGCGGTGTCGTAGTGAGGCTGCAGCTCGGCGTTCCACTCGGCGAGACCGTCCCACTGCGGGTCCTCGAAGAAGGCCTCGCGGGCACGGTAGAGGGTGTTCGCGTAGCCGAGGCTGCCGCCTCCGACGCCGTTTCCGGAAGCGATGAAGACGTCTTTGAAGAGGGTCAGCCGGAAGATCCCCCGCATGCCCAGGCGCGGCACCCAGAAGTAGCGGCGAACGTTCCAGGCCGACTCGGCGAAGTCGTCGTCCGCGAAGCGGCGCCCGCATTCGAGTACGCCGACGCGGTAGCCCTTCTCGGCCAGCCGCAGGGCGGCGACGCTGCCGCCGAAGCCCGATCCGATCACGAGCCAATCGAAGTCGTGTGAATCCGTCACGCCGCCCACGCAGCCATTATTCCCGCTTTGTGACTGCGCCCCGTTTACGACCCGCTCTGTACCCTGGCTGAGGGACATGCGGGGCTCACCAGTGAACGCACGACTGCCGGGTTTCGGCGCCGGCAGGGCATTGCTCGCCGCGGCGATCGGCTTGCTGTGCGTACTGGTGGTGCCGGTAGCGGCCACTGCTCATGTCGAACGCAGCTCCTACTGGCCCGACCCGGCCCCGGATCGATCCGTGCGGCCCGCGGCCGGAGGCGAGGTCCCCAAGGCGCGCAGCCTGGCTTCGGCACTGCGGCCCGCGGCCCGCGGGACCACGCGTGTGGTCTGCCAGCGCAACTCTTTGGCACTCGTTCGCGCCGACATCGCCGACGCCCGGCGCAACGGCTACAAGCTGCGCCCCAGCGAACGGCTGCGCCGGCTTGGCGCCGGCCGCTCCGCCGTGCTCGAGCGCATCAACAAGCGGCTCTTCAAGCGATGCGAGTACCGCAGCATCCAGGCCGCAGTCTTCGACACCCGCAACAACGACCGCGTGGTTGTGATGCCGGGCGAGTACACGGAGGACCCGTCGCGCCGCTCTCCGACGAACGATCCGGAGTGCGACCAGTACCGCGAGCCTTCCGAGAACGGCGCCGGCGCGGCGACCTACCGCTTCCAGGTCAAGTGCCCGAACGACCAGAGCCTGATCTATGTGCAGGGCCGCAAGCTGACCGACGATCCGGTTCCGTTCCCTGCGCTGGAAGACCGCCACGGCATCCCCGACGCGGGGCGCTGCATTCGCTGCAACGTGCAGATCGAGGGCTCGGGCGTGGTGCCCACGGACGTGGTCATCGAGGCCGCGGCGGATCCGCGCACGCAGTTGGGCGAAGCGCCGAGGGACTACGTCAAGGACGTGGGCATGCGGGTCGACCGCGCCGACGGGTTCGTGATCCGCAACGTGACCTTCGCCCACGCCCGCGAGCACGGCCTCTACATCCACGAAACAGACGGCTATCTCGTCGATCGGGTCAAGTGGTACTACAACGGTTTCTACGGGCTGCTGGCCTTCACCTCCGACCACGGCCTCACCCGCAACTGCGAGGGCGTCGGGCACGGCGACTCGGCCGTCTACCCGGGTGCGGCTCCTGAGACCGGGGAACAGCGCAACACGTCGGTCGAGAGCGGTGCCCGCGCGAACTCGACGATTCGCTCCTGCGACATCCATCACAACACGCTCGGCTACTCGGGCACGATGGCCAACGGCACCCGGGTCGTCCACAACGAGTTCTACGGCAACGGAACGGGGATCACGACGGACTCGTTCTTCGCAGGCGGCCATCCCGGCTATCCGCAGGACAGCGCCGAGTTCGCGCACAACAACATCTACTCGAACAACTTCAACAGCTTCGCCCCCGACTCCGATGTCGTCCCGCATGTGCCGGTCCCCGTTGGCGTCGGCATCCTGATCGCGGGCGGCAACAACAACAACGTCCACCACAACCGCATCTGGGACAACTGGCGGCGCGGGACGATGCTGCTGACGCTTCCCGACATCGTCTCGAACGTCGAGACGCCGGAGCAGGTGCGGGGCCTGCGCTCGACCTCGCACCGAAACCGATACCACGACAACGTGATGGGCCGCTCTCCGTCCGGGAAGGCGATGCCCAACGGCGTCGACTTCTGGTTCGACGACTTTCCGGGGGGAGAGGACAACTGCTGGTACCGAAACGGCCAGGTGACAACGGACCCGCCCGGCGACCTGCTCTCGAAGGAATGCGAGAACATCACTCCCGGCCTCACCTACGTGGATCACGCACCTGAGATCCTCGGCTGCCTGTTCGCCGTCGGCGTTAAGGGCGAATACGACGCCTCCATCTGCCCGTGGTTCGCGACACCGGCGCAGCCGGGAACGCAGGCCGCAGCCGCTGAGGCATCACCCGCGCCGATTACCGCGAAGCAGGTCGAGACGCGCACCGAGTTGCTCGACGGGCTCTGCGACGTGCTCGGCTCGACGACGCTCAGCTGTCAGGCGTTCCGCGGCCGGCGGCCGTGAGCCGAGGCAAAGCCCTCGCAGCAACCGCGGCGGCGACGCTGACGCTCACCCTCCCTGCCTGCGGCGACGATTCGGCGCCCGAGGCCCCGACTGGAGCGGGGCTCGCAGGCCTCGGTGGCACGTCGATCGAGAAGGCCACCTGCGAGGAGTGGAACGAGGCGACGGTCGACGAGCGGTTGGCAACGGTGAACCGCCTGGAGGAGGCCGCCGCGCCGAAGCCGGGCCAAGAGCAGGGGCTGGTGTTGGATCCAGAGCGTGCCTACGAAACGCTCGACTACGCCTGCAGCTCGCAGGTGGGCCGCGGCTTCCTGCTCTACGAGGTCTACAACCGAGCCGCGACCTTCGCGCCGCTGGGGGATGGGGAGTAGGGGCAGGACGGGTTGCCCCGGGGCCGGACCTGGCTGTCGCCGAGGTTCGACGCCGACGCCGGATCTGGCTGTCGCCGGGGCGCCTCCGGGGCGCGGGCGTCTCAACGGCGGCATTTAGGGAGGGGGTTCGGGCGAAAGTGAGGCACCCAAGGCGCCGGTGGGGACGTGTGTCGCCTGGGCGTTGCATATGAACGGCTGAGCGATACACGTCTCTGGGTTCGGCCCCGGCAGGCACGAAAAGCGTCTCGAATTCGGTGAGATTGCGATTTCCCCCGCATATGAGTGAAAACTGCAAGCTCATCCATATTGGGCCTCGATTCGTGAACTCAGGCGCCCTGGGTCCCGCGCTGGCATCCCTGGTGCCCTTGCTGTTGTCGTTTGGCGCGACGAGCCCCACCGGTGACCCGGCGTTCGCCAAATTCACGGCCGGCATCAAGCCCGCCCGGGCACGCCGGCCCTTCGCTAAGCGCCGGGCTGACCGAACGAGACGCCGGCGACTTCCCGCTCGCTCGCTTCGGTGATCTCGAAGAAGTCCTTGTCCTCGAAGTTCGAGATGCCGGCGACGATCGAGTTGGGGAAGATCTGGATCTTCGTGTTGTAGGCCTGCACGTTGGAGTTGTAGATCCGGCGCGAGGCCTGGATTTCGTCCTCGATCTCGGTCAGATCCGCCTGCAGGCGCTGGAAGTTCTCTGTTGCTCGCAGGTCGGGGTAGTTCTCCGCGACGGCGCGCAGGTCGGCGAGGGCTCCGGACAGCTTCGACTCGGCTCCCTGCGCCTCACCGGGGCCGGCAGCCTTCATCGCCTCGGCGCGCGCCGTGGTGACGTTCTGGAACGTCTGCTGCTCGTGTGTGGCGTAGCCCTTGACGGTCTCGACGAGGTTCGGAATCAGGTCATGGCGGCGCTTCAGCTGGACGTCGATGCCGCTCCAGGCCTCGTCGACGCGGTTGCGCGAGCCGACCATGCTGTTGTAGATCAGCACGTAAATCAGCCCGAGCACGAGCAAGGCGCCGACGACTATCAGGGCGACAACCACGCCGCGATCCTACCGATGGGACCCCTCCGGAGGGCAGTCTTAACACCAACTAAAGAAAATTTTGGTCCCGATCCGCATTGCAATGCGGTTTGTGGTCCCCGAAGGCCTTTGACACACTTCCGCGCTGACTGGTAGGTTCGCGCTTACCCGTAGCGAAGCTCACGGGGAAGGGAATGTCCCGAGGGGAAATATTGACTTGAGATCCTCCGCCATAGGCCGCATTGCGGCCCTCGTTGCCCTTGCCGTCGCTGTGGTGGCAGTCTTCATGCTGCTCACGGGCGGCGGCGACGAATACGAGATCACGGGCGAATTCGAGAACGCATCGCAGCTCGTGCGCGGCAACGAGGTCGTGATCGCCGGCGCCGCCGTCGGCACGGTCAAGACGATCGAGCTCGGCGACGACGGACAGGCGCTCGTTCGCTTCACCGTCAACGAGGACTACGCTCCCCTGCCCGTGGGCACGATCGCGACCGTCCGCTCCTACTCGCTGTCGGGCATCGCCAACCGCCAGATCCAGCTCGCCCTCCCGCCCGAGCGCGCCGGCGACCCAGACGCGCAGGCAGAGCAGGAGGCGATCCCCGACGGCGGCTCGATGAGCCAGTCCGAGACGGTCTCCGAGGTCGACCTCGACCAGATCTTCAACACGCTCGACGACCGCACCGTGCGCAACCTGAAGAAGGTGATCCGTGGCTTTGAGATCTCCTACGACGGCGTCGGCGAGCAGGCGAACCGCGGCTTTCGCTACCTGAACCCCTTCCTGGGCGCCTCCAGGGACTTCTTCTCCGAGCTGAACTTCGACGAGCAGGCGCTCTCCCAGCTTTTGGTCGACACCTCGCGCCTCTCGGGGACCCTGGCCTCGCGCTCGACCGACATCTCCGCCCTGGTCGGCAACCTCGACCTGATGATGGGCGCCCTGGCCTCCCAGAAGACCGCCCTGGCCGAATCGGTCGCCGAACTGCCCGCCTTCATGCGCGAGTCCAACACCACCTTCGTCAACCTGCGCGCCGCGCTCGACGACCTCGACCCCCTGGTCGAGGCCTCAAAGCCCGCCGCCGTGCGCCTGCAGCCCTTCCTGGCCGAGCTGCGCTCGGCGGTCACCGACGCCGTGCCGACGATCACCGGCCTCGACGAGGTCATCTCCGCCCCCGGCCGCGCCAACGACCTGATCGAGCTGACCGCCGCCCAGGTGCCGCTCGAGGCCTCGGCGATCGGCTCGGGCTCGCCCGAGTGCGGATCTGACCCCGAGACCGACTACGAGCGCGCCGCCAACGGCGACTTCACCGAGGGCTCCTTCGGCGAGTCCGTCTGCGCCCTTCGCAACGGCCTGCCGGCGCTGGCCTTCTTCCGGGCCTACACGAACGAACTGGTCGGCTGGTTCGACGGCTTCTCGCACCCTGGCACGCTCGACGCCAACGGAGGCGTCGGGCGCATCCTCGCCGGGTTCAATACCTTCATGGCCTCGCCGATCTCCGGCCTGCCCTTCATCGGCACCGGCAACATCCTCCCGACTGGCCTAGAAGACCCCACCAACCTCGGCTTGATCACCACTGGCTACCTGAACAAGTGCCCGGGCTCAAACGAGCGCCCGCTCGGTGCCGTCGATCCCTCTGACAACTCGGTGCCCTTCACCGACGGCTCCTCGCCGTTCACCGACCCGGTCAACTGCGACCCGGCCCAGCTGGCTCCCGGCCCATGAGGCGCCTGCTGTGGATATCGCTGCTGCTCTGCGGCCTCGGCGCGACCGCCCTCGTAACGGTCGCCGGTGCTGACGACAGCCACGAGTACAAGATCGAGCTCGACAACGCTTTCGGGATCGTCCCAGGTGCCGATGTCCGTGTCGCCGGAGTCAACGTCGGCAGCATTACCGACCTCGAGCTCAACGATGCCAAGCGCGCCCTCGTCTCCTTCACGACCTCGGGCCCGCTCAGTCAGCTCGGCGTCGATTCGACCTGCTCCACGGAGCCCCAGTCGCTGATCGCGGAGTATTTCCTCGACTGCCAGTCGGATGGCGAGCCGCTCCCGGAGGGCGGGATCATCCCCGTCGAGCAGACTTCCCAGACCGTCCAGCAGGATCTCGTCCAGAACACGCTGCGCCAGCCCTTCAAGCAGCGCCTGCAGCTGCTGATCAATGAGTTCGGCACCGCGCTCGCCGGCAACCCCGAGAACCTCAACTCGGCGATTCGCCGCGGTGCGCCGGCGCTGCGCGAGCTTCAGGACGTCCTCTCGATTCTCGGCGACCAGAACCGCATCATCCGCGACCTCAACGTCGATTCCGACCAGATCATCAGCGCCCTGGCCGCCCGCCGCGACGACGTCGTTCGGTTCGTCGAGACCGCCGACGCAACGGCGTCCGCCTCGGCCGCCGTGCGCGACAGCCTCTCCCGCGACTTCGAGCTGCTCCCGACCTTCCTGGAGGAACTCGAGCCGACGCTCGCCGACCTTGAAGAGCTCGCCCTCGAGCAGACGCCGGTCCTGGTCGACCTCGGCGAAGCGGCGCCCGAGCTCAACAATCTTGCGATCAACCTGCCGCCGTTCAACTCCGCCACCTCACTCTCGCTCGATGCGCTCGGTGAGGCGGGTGTTGTGGGGACCCGCGCGCTCAGCGAGGGCGAGGGCGAGTTCCGCCAGCTCGCCGAATCGGTCAGGAGCGCGCCCGGCGCCGCCGCGCCGCTGGCCGACCTCCTGCTCGACATCGACGATCCCCGTCGCGCCACCGATGTCGACTCCTGGGCGGCTCGCGATACGAACCGCCGAGCGCCAACGGGCTACACCGGCATGGAGTCGCTCCTCAACTACGTCTACTACCAGGCTGGCTCGCTCAACAACTTCGACCAGGTGAGCCACCTGCTGCACTTCAGCCTTTACGACGTCTTCACCGGACCGTGTGGGATGTTCAGCACCGGCCACGATTCCGAAACCGGCGCTCCGGGAGTACCCGCGCAAGACGGCGGCACGACCACCAACTTCCTGGACGCCCATAGCTGCGTCGGCTGGCTCGGCGCCAATCAGCCGGGAATCAACGACGACATCAACCTGCCGCCATACGACCCGTCTGTCTGCCCGCACGGCACCACGCCCACCGCCGCGCTGGCGCTCTGCGACCCGGCCGGCGCCTCATCGGCCAATGCGTCGGGCACGGGTGACGGTTCCAGCGACGGCAACGAAGCCGGCGGCACCGACGCGGCACCGCCCGAGGAGGCACCGCCCGAGGAGTCCGGGCCGGATGAAGGGGCCGAGCCGGCGCTGCCTGAGCTTCCCGAAACCACCCTGCCGGGCAACCCGGAGGATCTGCTCGAGACGCTCGAGGATCTGCTCGGAATCTCCGACGGCAGCCTTGGTGGCGGACTCGGACTCCGCGGCGATCGTGGCAGCAGCAGTGACCAACAGGCGGCGCAAGGCCTCCTCGACTTCCTCTTCGTGGACTGAGTGAGAACCTGATGAGAGGAAGAAGCCCACTCCAGTCGATTGCCGCGTCGCCGACGATGGTCGGTGCGATCACGACGCTGATCGTGATGGTGGCGGTCTTCCTCGCCTACAACGCCAACAACGGCCTGCCGTTCGTGCCGGTCTACCGCGTCTCCGTCGAGGTTCCCAACGCCGCCCGCCTGATCCGCAACAACGAGGTGCGGATCGGCGGCCACCGCATAGGCGTGGTCGAGTCGATCGACGTCGTCGCGCCCACCGGGGAGGAGGCGACCGATCCGCCGTCCGAGGGAGAGGCCACCGATGAGGAGGAGTTCACCGGGTCCAACCCCGACCAGGCCGTGGCCCGCCTCAATCTGAAGCTCGATCGCACGGCCCAGCCGCTACCGGTCGATTCGACCTTCCGCGTCCGCTACCGGTCGGCCTTCGGCCTCAAGTACCTCGACATCCAGCGTGGCACGGGTGAGGGCGCACCGGAGGGCTACCTGTTCGACAACCCTGCGCAGTTCATCCCGCAGACGGAATTCGATGACATCGCCAACACCTTCGACTCCGTGACGCGTGAGAACAGCCGCATCAACCTCGTCGGGTTCGGCAACGCCTTCGCGGGCCGAGGCCTCTCACTCAACGACGCGATCGGCGCGCTCGATCCGCTGGTCGAGAACCTGGGGCCGGTGGCGAAAATCCTGACCGCGCGCAACACGCAACTGAAGCGCTTCTTCCCGGCGCTGGCGACCGCCGCCCGAATCGTCGCCCCGGTCGCCGCCCAGCAGGCCGAACTGTTCACTAACGCCGCCGCCACCTTCGCGGCGCTCTCCGCCGACCCGCAGGCGTTGCAGGACGGCATCGTCGAGGGCGTGCCAACCCTCGAGACCGCGATCGAATCGCTGCCACGCACGCGTCCCTTCATCCAGAATTTCACAACTCTCTCGAAGGCTCTGGCGCCGGGCGTCCGCAATCTCGTGCCGACGCTGCCGATACTCAACGACGCAATCCTCACCGGCACCCCCGTGCTGAAGCGCACCCCGGCGACGGCAAGGGATCTCGAGACCGTCTTCCGCGAGCTCGAGCAGCTCGTTGAGAACCCGGGCACCGCCCTTTCGCTCAAGCGTCTCGAGGGCACCTTCGACACGGCAAGGCCGCTGGCTCAGTTCGTCGCGCCGGCGCAGACGGTCTGCAACTACTGGAACTACACCTGGGCCAACCTCTCCAACTCGTTCACCGACTTCGACGGGACGGGCTGGAACCTGCGTCAGATTTTGATCGAGTTCCCGCAGGGTGCGACCAGCGTCGCCGCCGGCACGGATTTGCTCAACAACATTTCGATCACGGTTCCGCCTCCACCCGGCGGCGCCTCGAGTTCGATGCAGGGCTATTCCGGCGTCCAGGCCAATGGCCGGACCTTCAGCCTCGGCGACACCTTCGGTGGCGAGTTCGAGCCGTTCGAGCTGCCGATCGCCCACGGCAACGTCTACGGCCCGGCCGGCCAGGAGGACGCCGACTGCCAGATCGGCCAGCTCGGCTACCCGCTCGGCCAGGGACTGCTGCCCGGCCAGTCGCCGTCGAACCCCGCCTACGGCGTCTCCGACATCCCCGGCAGCCGCGGCCCGACGACCTCGTTCAACCTTCAGGACGGCACACGCATTCTGCGTGACACACGAGTTCCTTCGAGGCAGCCACCATGGTGAGGGGCATGCCAGGAGGAACGCGCGGCCTGCCCAACTGGGTGATCGGCCTGGTCTTCATCATCGGGATCATCATCGCCTCCCTGCTGGCCTTCACCAAGGAGCTGCCGTGGCGCCAGGCCTACGAAGTGCAGGCGGTCTTCGAGTCAGCCTCGAACGTCCGGGTCAACGCCCCGGTCCGCATCGCCGGCGTCAACGTCGGCAAGGTGACCGGCGTCGAGCACCTGACGCCGGAGAGCGCTTCCGACCTCGAGGACGGCGACGTCGCTGCGACCGAACAGGCCGAGGGAGCGGCGCTGGTGACGATGGAGATATCCGACGCCGGCCGTCCGATCAAGACCGACTCCACTTTCAAGATGCGCCCGCGCCTGTTCCTCGAGGGCAACCTGTTCGTCGAGTTACACCCGGGTTCGCCGAGCGCCGTCGAGGCGGGCGACAACTACGTCTTCAGCGTCGAGAACACATCGACCACCGTGCAGCTCGACCAGATCCTGACCACGCTGCAGTCGGACGTCCGCGAGAACCTGCAGATCGCGCTCGAGGAGCTGGGCGCGGGCTTCATCGACTTCGGCGGGGCAGAGGGCTTCCGCGAGGTCTTCGAGACTTCACCCGGCGCCTTCAAGTATTCGGCCCAGGTCACCCAGGCGGCGCTCGGCGAGAAGCCGCACGACCTTTCCAGCCTGATCAAGAACCTCGGCAAGGTCGTCGGAGCACTCGGCAAGAACGAGACGGTGCTCGCCGATCTGGTCACGAACTTCCGCATCTTCGCCGGTTCATTCGCGGCCGAAGATGTCGCGCTCGCAGAGGCGGTCGAGCTGCTGCCCGGAGTGCTTGAGGCGGCGGAGCCGGCGCTCGCCAACCTCAACGCCGCCTTCCCGCCGCTGCGAGCCTTCGCTCGCGAGGCGCTCCCGGGAGTGCGCAGCACGCCTGCAACGCTCGAAGTCGCGACGCCTTTCATCCGCCAGCTCGCGCTGCTGGTCTCCCCGCCGGAGCTCGGCGGTCTGGTCGACGACCTCGGCAAGGCCGTCCCGCCCCTGACCGAGCTGACGAAGTTGACACCGATCTTCCTCGACGAGACTCGCTCGCTGTCGAGTTGCTTCAACCAGGTCGTGATCCCCTGGTCCAACGACGAGGTCGATCCGCCGTCGAACTACCCGTTCCCCGTGGCCGGCAATGTTTACGAGACAACCGGCTACGGCCTGGCAGGCATCTCCGGCGAGAGCCGCTCCGGTGACGCCAACGCCCAGTACATCCGCACCCAGGCCGGCGGCGGCGTCAACCTGGTCCACACCGGCGTCTCCGGTGTGACCGGCCCGAACGACCTGTTCGGGCTCACCCCGTTCCCGATCGAGGCTGCGATTCCGTCCTTCAGCCCGGTCGAGGATTCCAAGAAGACGCCGTTCAGGCCCCTGCAGCCGTGCGAGCGCCAGGATCCGCCGAACCTTGGCGCGACGCTGGGAACGCCGCCGGTTCAGTCGACAGCAGCGGCGCCAAGCGCCGACAACCTGCCGCCCGAGCTGGCTGAGGCCTACTCCCAGTTCACCGGATTGCTCGCCTCACTTGCGGAGGTGGCCCAGCTCGAGCTCGACGGCGACACGGAAGCCTCCGAGGAGCTGGAGAAGGTCACGCTCGAGGCACTCGCGCAGTTGCTGGAAAGCTACACCGCGATCGCGGCGTCAGCGAGCGGTGCGACGCTCGAGGTGCCGGATCTGGGCGACCTCAGCCTCGCCGAGGCAGCTGCGAAGACCGCTGAGCTGGTCGAGGCGGCTCAGGCGGCGGCGGCGGGAACCGATACCGAGGTGGATGGCGAGGGCGAAGGCGAGAGGTCGGGCGACCAGGGCGCCGGCGCAAGCGAAGCCGGCGGCATCGGTCCAGAAGCGGCGGAGGGCGGCTGATGGCCCACGCGATCAAGAAGTACTCCCGCGACTTCCTCGCGATCACCGTGCTGATTCTGCTCGCGAGCGGTGTCAGTTACTACATCGTCCAGAAGCAGCGACTGCGCATCCCGATCCTCGAGGAGAAGCCCTTCGAGTTCCAGGCCGAGATGCAGAGCACGAACGGCGTCGTCGCCGGCCAGGGTCAGACGCTGCGCGTCGCCGGCGTGCGCGTCGGCGACGTCCAGGAGGTCGAGGTCTCCGAAGGTGTGGCCGTGGTCACCTTCGCCGTCGATCGTGAGTTCCTGCCGATCTACACCGACGCGACGCTGCTGATGCGCCCGACGACAGGCCTGCGCGACATGTTCTTCCAGCTCGATCCGGGCACCAGAGCCGCAGGCGAGGTCGAGGAAGGCGGCACGCTTCCGGTCTCCAATACGGCGCCCGACGTCACGCTCGACCAGATTCTCGACGCCCTCGATGCCGATACGCAGGCGTATCTGCGCCTGATGCTGGTCGGCGCCGGGCGTGGTCTCGACGGCCGCGGCCGCGACCTCGGGGAGTTGCTCGGCAGCCTGGGCCCGATCAACCGTGAACTCCGCACCCTCAACAAGGTCGTCGCCGAGCGCGCCGCCAACCTCCAGAACCTCGTCCACAACTTCAACGTTCTCACCGCCGCCGTCGGCAAGCAGGACGAGGACCTGACGTCGCTCGTCGAGACCTCCAATGCCGCGCTCGGCGCGATCGCCGAGCAGGACCTGAACGTCCAGGAAGCCGTCTCGCTGCTGCCCGGGACGTTGTCGCAGGCGCGAGGACACCCTGAATGCGACGGCGGCGATGGCTGCCGAGCTTGGTCCGACGATCAACGCATTGCGACCGTTCGCCCAGCAGCTCGAGCCCCTCAATAACTCGCTGAGCGCGCTGGCGATCAACTCGACGCCTGTGCTCGAGGACGAGATCCGGCCGCTCGTGCAGGCGGCACGCCCGGTCGTGCCAAACCTCGGCGACGCGGGCAGGCGACTCGCGGCGGCGACGCCGGACCTCGGCATCATCGGTGAGCAGATCAACAGGCTCGGCAACATGGCTGCCTACAACCCAGGTGGCGCCGAGCCCGTCGGCGGAGAGGATCGCGACGAGGGGTATCTCTACTGGGCCGCCTGGCTCGGCAACAACGGCAACAGCGTCTTCAGCACCGGCGATGGCAACGGCTTCTTCCGCCGTATCTACCTGAGCGCAAGCTGCGCGAACATCGGCAACATCATCTCCAGCACGCCGCTGGCTCCGGTCGTCACCGGACTCGGCGCGCTGTTCGCACCCGGGGCGGTCTGCAGCCAATGATTGAGGTGACTGCGTAATGCAGAAGCAGGCTCCCTCAGCCGGCAGGATCCTGGTCGCGGTCGGCTTCGCGCTCAGCTGCTTCGGCCTGCTGCTGTTCCTCTGGGTCACCTTCGGAGGCCCGGTCCCGCTGTCCCCGAAGAGCTACCGGATCACCGCCGATTTCCCGGAGGCGACGACACTCGCGATCGAGGCGGACGTCAGGATCGGCGGCGTCAACGTCGGCAAGGTCAAGTCACTCGAGCTCGCCCCCGAGGGCGTCGAGGTCAACGGCCAGGACGCGACCCGTGTGACGATCGAGATCCACCCCGAGTTCGCGCCGATCGCGAGCGATGCCCGAGCGATCCTCCGCCAGAAGACCCTGCTCGGGGAGACCTTCGTGGAGCTGACTTCGGGAAGCGAGCCCGGCGAACTGTCGGCTCCGGTCAGCCTCGGCGCGGCTTCAAACGTCTCCGACGCCGAGGCGGCCGGCGTCGAATCGATTCCCGAAGACGGGCAGCTCGCCAACACACAGGTCCAGGACGCGACTCAGATCGACGAGATCTTCAACGCCCTCGACGAGGAAACCCGCCGCTCCTTCCAGCGCTGGCAGGCCAACGCCGCCGTCGCCATCCAGGACCGCGGGCCTCGATGTCAACGACGCCTTCGGCAACCTTGGCCCGTTCATCACCGACGCGTCAGAGGTCGTCGAGCTGCTCAACCAGCAGAAGGAGGACCTGCAGGCCGTCGTTCGGGACACCGGCGTCGTCTTCGAGGCCCTGACCGAACGCGACGGCCAACTGGCCGACGTGATCGTTAACTCGAACGAGGTCTTTGGCGCGCTGGCCTCGCAGCAGACGGCCCTCGCCGAGATCATCCAGATCCTGCCGACCTTCGAACGCGAGTCGCGGGCGACCTTCATCGCCCTTGACGAGTTCTCACAGGAGACGAATCCGCTCATCGAGGATCTGATCCCGGTCGCCGAGGACCTCAGCCCGACGCTGGCCGCGCTGCGCGAGCTCTCGCCGCCGCTTCAGAGTCTCTTCACCGAACTCGACACGCTCGTCGACGTCTCCAAGACCGGCCTGCCGGCGTTGAGCTCGACGCTCAACGGCGCCGAGCCGCTGCTCGACGGGCTCGATCCGTTCCTCGCGAACCTCAATCCGATCCTCGACTACCTCTTCTACCAGCGCCACACCATCACCGACTTCCTCGCGGGCCCCGGCACGGCCACTGCGGCGACCCTGCCCGAGATCCCCGGCCAGCACGCCGCACGCCACTACCTGCGACAGCTTGGCTACCTCAGCGCCGAGTCGCTGGCCCTGCACCAGGTTCGCCTCAACACCAACCGCGGCAACGGCTACCTCAAGGCGCTGGAGCTGACCGCGCCCCTTTCTGCGCGATCCGGCATCAACCCCAGCTTCGACTGCAAGAACCTCGACTACACGCCGACGACAACCCCCGGCTCTCCAGCCACCCTGGACGAGGAGCAGTTCACGATCAACGACCGCCCGCCGGTCAGCGGCGGCTTTGCACCGTGCGTGATCACGCCGGATTCCCCGGCGGAGTTCGGCGGCGGCCGCGCGCCCGTGCTGTTCGCCGACCCGTAAGGAACCGGTCGGGTACCGCACATTTCGGCGTAACCGGTCGGCTGGCTTGGTCGCGCACAAACAAGTGCGCTCCCGGCGCCCGCCTCCCTGCGTCCTTGAACTGCTTGGCCAGGACGATTCCCAGCGCCTGTGCAAGTATCCCCAACCGAGTTAGCTGAAGAGGAGAGAGTTGGCTTTATTCAAGGATGCGCAGGAGGTCTACGACACGATCGGCAAGCTGTTTGCCGATCTCGCGGTCGATGAAGAACTGGCGCCGAAGTTCCGCAAGGCGAACACGATCGTTCGCTACGAGTACAGCGAGCCCGATTCCGCGATCACGGTGCGTCTGCAGGAGGGCGAACCGGGGGACGTCGACTTCGGCGAGTCGAGCATGGAGCCCGAGGTGACGATGAGCATGGAGGCGGACACGGGCCATTGGTTCTGGCTCGGCAAGGTCAACGTCACGGTGGCCCTCGCTCGCGGCCAGATCAAGGCCACCGGGCCCGTTGCGAAGATCCTCAGGCTCGTTCCCCTCACCAAGCCGGTCTTCCCTCGCTACAAGGCTCAGCTCGAGGCCCAGGGCCGCACCGATCTGATCGAAGCCGAGTAGCCCCGGGCGCTCCGATGGGTGCGAAGGACGAGCTGGAGGCCTGGGACGAGGCCGTGCGCGGCGTGGCGGCGGCACGCGACTTACGCCTCGACGAGGTCGGGGGCCTCAACCCCGTCGGACAGCCGGCAGCGCTCTGCCCCGGCGGCGCGCGGCGGCTGACGGGCCGGCTTGCGGACGATTTCTGGGGGGCGTCCTGCGACGCGGACGAGCGCGAGGAGGGCGGGCTTTTCTCGAAGACCGTGCTTCCGCACGCGGTACTGGTCAAGGCGCACATGCCCGACCTGGCCAGCGTGATGCCCGCCTTCAACGTGGAGTCGATCGAGGCACGGCCCAGCGATCTGCTCGATCGCGCCTCGCGCAAGCGGGTCGAGTTCGAGTCGATCGAGTTCAACAAGCGCTTCATCGCGACGGTGCCGCGTGAGCACGACCCGATTGCCGTGCGCGAGATGTTCGGCCCCGGGTTCCTCGTCTGGACGACGACGATCGAGCGCGAGGTTGACTTCGGCTGCTCCGAGCAGCAGCTCTATTTCCTCTGGCGCCTGCAGTCACGCAGCCGCGACGAACTCGAGTTGGCGCTCGACAACGCAGGGGAGCTGTTCAAGCGCGTTCGCCGCGAGATGGAAGAGCACGAGGTGCTCGTCTACAAGAGCGGGCCCTGGTACGCGGGCCTCGAACCTTTTCCCGAGAACCCGGCGGCACCGGCCGCTTAGCGTCGTCAGCCGGGGTAGCCGGGCTCGCCGGGGAGCACGACGCGCTGCTCGCCGTCGATCTCGATCAGCTTCGGCAGGATCGGCTCCACCGCTCGCGCCTTGGTGTGCTCGATCAGGGCGGCCGGGGTCTCGAAGCCGGTCAGCGCCTCGAGGTGCTTGATGGTCGGGAAGACGAGGGGTAACTCGCCGGCGTTGTGTTCGTCGAGTGCCGTCCTCGGTGAGACCCAGCGCACCGCGGTGGTTTCGCCGCCGTCAGGCTCGGGGCGCACGTGGCCGGGAGCCAGGCCCAGGTAGAAGACGGTGTCGAAACGAATCGGAACCATCTCCGGTGTGATCCAGCGCGAGAACAGCACCAGGGTCTCGAGGTCCCCGATCGAGACATTCACTTCCTCCGCCAGCTCGCGGGCGGCACAGCGCCGGTAGGCCCCCTCGGGAACCTCTGCCGCCGGGACGCCTGGATCCGCCCCGTCGGCTTCGTCGACGCCGCCTCCGGGGAACACCCAGACGCCGGGCATGAACTTCGACTCGCGGTTGCGCTGCGCGAGCAGGACCTCCAGCCCAGTCGAGGAGTGCTTCGGCCCGCTGCGCAGCAGGATCACCGTCGCTGCGGCACGTGGAATCGCGGGGGACGAGTCAGCCATCGTTCGCGGCAGCCTACGCCTCGCTCGGATACGCTGCTCACGTGACCTCCGCCGACTCCTGCGCTTCGCGTTCGCCCCGTCGCAATCTCACCTGTATGAGATGAGCACCGAAACTGAAACTGCACAACTCTGGATCTGCAGCTCCTGCGGCTTCCTCTACGACCCCGCCGAGGGCGATCCCGACGGCGGCATTCCGCCCGGAACGGCCTTCGCCGACATCCCCGACACCTGGTTCTGCCCCGTCTGCGGAGCCCGCAAGGCCGACTTCGAGCCGTACGAGGAGTAGCGCCCCTCCCCGAACGATGGCGCCTCGGTCCACAAGGGGATGGACTCAGGCGCCATCGTTCGCCGCCGTAAGAGCCTCGCCTACTCGCCGTCGAGCGCCTGCTCGCGCTTGCGGGTCACGGTGCGGCGCCAGACAAGCGCCACCAGCAACGCGATCAGGCCCAAAGGCAGCAGTACCGCGGCGCTGAGGAGGATGATGCCGGCGACTGTGGTCAGGACGTCGACCGTGTCGTCGAGTGCCTCGTCGAGACTCCAATTGCCGTCGTCCGCCGGTTCGTCGGTGCTGACGGTGACGGTCACGGGGACCAGGTCGACGCGCTGCTCGGCCCTTGCCAGGTCGCGCTGCGCGCCGCCGAGCTGAGCGCGGATCGTGTCCAGGCGGGCACGCAGAATGCTGCGGCGCTCGTCCTTTTCCGCCTCCTGGATCTCGGCAAGCAGACGGTCGCGCTCGGCGCTGAGTTGCTCGATCCGCCGCTCGGCGCCCTTGAACTGTCCGGTGACGTCCACGGTGCCGTCGCTGCGTGAGGAGACGTGCGCGAGCTCGGAGAGCTCGGAGATCGTCGCCTGCAGCTGCGGTGCGGGAATCTGGAGCTCGAACCGTGCCGTCCCAGAGGCTTCGACGCCATCGGTCGCCGCGGAGTTGGAGACGTTCGACGAGACCACGAAACCGTTGTGGCGATCGGTGACGTCGAGTACTCCGTCGGCGACGTCGCGCAGCTCCTCGGGCTCGGTGGAGAGTTCGAGGTTGACGTCCTGCGCGATCTCGCGCTCACCCGCTCCGGTTCCGGTCAGGGGTGTTGGCGGCGCTGCACCCGCACCGCTGCCGCCGATGGCGACACCGCCGTCATCGCTCTGCACGGCCTCCGGCGCAGCCGGCGAGGGCGCCGCGTCGGCCTCAGGCGCTTCCGTGTCCTGCGCGGCGCCGGCTCGCCCCTCGCCGGGCGCGGCCTCAGTCGCCGGGGACTGGGCGCTCTGCGCCTCGCCGAGGCCGGCCGCGCTCGAATCGATGTCTTCAATCGCAATCGTCGAGTTGGCAGGATCGTTGCCGGAGTCGGTGGAAATCCGTGAAACCGACACGGAGGCAACGACGGCCAAGCAGGCAAACGCGCCCACTGGAGCAAGTATGCGCCTCGGGGGGACAGCCGACAGCCGATCGAAGAACCCGCGCATGGCCCTCTCGGCCTCCGCCGTCCGCCGGGGCGGACTGCGGCTGCGCAGACGGACGGGAGCCGCGCGGGAACCCCGCAGCGGCCCACTCGTCCAGCTTGCGGGCGAACTCGGCGTCAGCCTCGGGCCGTTCCGCCGTCAGCAGGGCGCCGAGTTCGCCGAACTCGGCGGCTTCGAAGTGGTCTTCAGGCTGCGTCATCGCAGGCCTCCCGTAGCTTCGCCATCACCCGGTGCAGCCGGGTGCCGGCGTTCGACTCGCTGACGCCGATCACGTCCGCGATCTCTGGGTTGGAAAGTCCCGCGAAGAACTTGAGCGCGATCAGCTCGCGCTCCCGCGGGGTCAGCTTGGCGAGCGCTCCGCGCAGCGCGGTGCGCCGCAGAGCCACATCTGCCTGCTCGTCCGGAGCGGGCGAGTCGTCGGCCGGTTCCGTTGCCAGCTCGGCCTGGCGCCCGCGTCGGCGCAACTCGTCGAGTGCCGCGTTGCGGGCAATCCCGAAGAGCCAGGCTCGCATCGTGCCTCGTGAGGCGTCGAAGCGGCTACGTCGTGAGTAGGCGCGTTCGAAGGCGACGGCGGTGACGTCCTCGGCCGCGTGTCGATCCCGCAGCAGTCCGGCGAGATACGCGAAGAGGTCGTCGCGGGCGTCGCGGTAGAGGGCCTCGAAGGCCGAGTCCGCCTCGCTTGGGAGGGCCGCGGCCGGGGCTGTGAGCACGTGTTGCACGTCCGTACTACGGCGGAACGGGCGTTTCATCACACGGGATGGCTCAGGCGGCTTCGGGAATCGCCGGCGAATCCACCGTCCCCGCGCCGCGGTCGGCGCCGATCTGGCTGACGGTGCCACCGTATGCCGATGCGTGTGCAGCGCTGATCGCAGCGCGTGTGATCGCGACCAGCCGGGTCAATTCCGCCTTCGAGATCGACAGCGGCGGCATCAGCACGACGACGTCGCCGAGCGGCCTGATGATCGCGCCGCGTGCCCGGGCCTCGAGCGTCACCCGGTGGCCGAGCCGCCGCGACGCGTCGTGCTCGCCGAGGTCGATGCCGACCATGAAGCCGCGGCCGCGAACCTCCGCGACCTCGTCCATGGCCTGGACGTCGCTAAGCAGGTCGTGAAGCAGACGGATCTTCGGTTGCAACCGAAGCAGCGTGTGCTCGCTCTCGAAAACGTCGAGGTTTGCGTTCGCCGCTGCGCAGGCGAGAGGGTTGCCGGTGAAGGTGTGGCCGTGGAAGAAGGTGCGGAAGTCCTCGTGCGCGCCGAGGAAACCGTTGTAGACGCGCTCGGTGGTCAGCGTCGCGGCCAGCGGCAGATAACCGCCGGTCAGCCCCTTGCCGAGGCAGAGGAAGTCCGGCACGACCCGCTCCTGCTCGCAGGCGAACATCGTTCCCGTGCGCCCGAACCCCGTCGCCACCTCGTCGCAGATCAGGAAGACCTCGAAGCGGTTGCAGAGCTCGCGGACGGCCCGCAGATAACCCGGCGGCTGCACGCGCATTCCGCTCGCTCCCTGGATGGTCGGCTCGACGATCACGGCGGCGATCTCGCGGCCGTGGAGCTCGAGCACCCGCTCGAGCTTGCGAACGTCGCCCGCCGGCACCTGGCGGGTCTTGAAGAGAAGCGGGCCGTAGGCCGAATGGAAGAGGTCGATGCCGCCGACCGAGACGGCGCCCAGGGTGTCCCCGTGGTAGCCGCCCTCGAGCGTCACAAACGAGGTGCGCTCCAGCTTCAAGCCATCCTCGCGCTCGTGCTGGGCCCAGAACTGAAAGGCCATCTTCAGCGCGATCTCCGTCGCGGTCGAGCCCGAATCCGAGTAGAAAACACGCCCGAGGCCGGGCGGGGCGATCGCGGCGAGTCGCGCCGCGAGTCGCGCTCCAGGCTCATGTGTGAGCCCGAGCATCGTCGAGTGCGCGACCTTGTTGAGCTGGTCGCGAATGGCGTTGTCGATTGCCGGTTGCCGGTGCCCGTGGACGTTGGCCCACAGCGAGGAGACACCGTCGATGTAGCGCCGACCTTCGTCGTCGACCAACTCGCAGCCCTGTCCGCTCTCGATGACCAGCGGCGGCTCCTCACCCCAGCCGCGCATCTGCGTGAACGGGTGCCAGAGGTGGCGTTGATCGAGATCCGCTGCGCTGCTCCCCATCGGGGACGACACTAAAGCCGCGCGCGGCGGTAAACCCGCCGCTGAAACCCGGAGGTTCCGGGTTTACACCCCCTTCGGCGGGCCGCGTTGCCGCAGCCCGCCCGCCCATTACCCCGCTTGTACTCCCCAGATGCTCCGCGTCGGTGAGGTTACGACTCACAGAGAACCACGTCGCTCCTTCCTTCGCGGTAGGGGACGACCCTACTTTTTGGGTAGGGTCGCCTGAGTAGATGACTGGCGCCCTGCTTTCTCGCGACACGGAGGTCAAGGTGATCGGAGCGCGGGTTGACGCCGCCTCATCGGGCACCGAGGGCTCGTTGATCGTCATCGAGGGTCCCCCGGGAATCGGCAAGACGTCCCTGCTTGACGTTGCCGAGCAACGGGCGCGCGTTGCCGGGCTGGAAGTGTTGCGGGCGCGCGCAGACGAGTCAGAGGTCGAGATCGGATTCGGGATCGTCCGCCAGCTCCTCGAAGGAGTCGTCAGCGAGGCGTCCCCGAGTCAGCGTCGCGCCATCTTCGCCGGCAGCGCCAGACTCGCCGCGCCGATCCTGTTGCCCGGGCAGGACCCGATTGCCGACCCTCCATCGGGCTCGGGGCTGCCGGAGCTCTTCGCTGCGCTCCATGGGCTCTTCTGGGTGGTGTCGAATCTCAGCGATCGCGAGCCGCTGCTGATCAGTGTCGACGACGCTCACTGGAGCGACGCTCCGTCGCTGCGATTTCTCGCCTATCTCGGCCGGCGAGTTCGCGACCTGCCCCTGGTGCTGATGATCGCGCGCCGCTGCGGCGAAGGCGCATCGTTCGGGGAGCTGGAGTCTCTGATCGCAACCGGTGATCCAGAGCAGCTGCAACCTTGCGCGCTCGACGAGCCAACGGTGACCGAGTTGGTGCGCCGGCACCTTGATGAGAACGCGAGCACGGAGTTCGGGCGTGCGTGCCATCGGGCAACGGGCGGGAACCCGTTCCTGCTGTCGGAGCTGCTCGGTGGGGTCAAGGAGCAGGGGATCCCAGCTTCCAAGGATGGGATCGCCCAGCTTGGCGATCTCTCGCTCGAAAAGGTGGCCCGCGCCGTCGCGGACCGTATCTCTCGCCGCTCAGAATCTGCCCAGGCGCTGGCGAGATCGGTCGCGGTGCTCGGAGGGGTGGAAACGCGCTGGGCGGCTGCCCTCGCGGGCCTGTCTGATGAGGAGGCGGAACGGGCGGCGGATGAACTCGCCGGGGTCGGACTCTTCGCGAATGCCCGGCCCCTCCGGTTTGCGCACCCCGTGCTGCGCACCGCCGCCTACGAAATGCAGGACCTGGGGCAGCGCTCGCTTGAGCATGCCCGTGCGGCCGAGCTGTTGATGGCGGGAGGGGCCCACGAGCGCGTGGCGGGCCATCTACTCCACGTCGCGCCGGCCGGGGATGCGCAGCGAGTTGAGACGCTCCGCGAGGCGGCCGCCAGGGCTCGTGCACGCGGAGCCCCCGAGACGGCGGCCCGTTACCTGCGCCGGGCGCTCGAGGAGCCTCCGAGAGAGCAGGAACGCCCGGGGGCGATGTTCGAGTTGGCGCGCGTTGCGGCGCTGCAGGCGGAGCCGGATGTCCTCAAGGATCTGGCGGCGGCCGCGAGCCTGACACGGGATCGAGAGGAGCGCGTCGCGATCCTTCGGGAGAGCGCCTTTATCGCCGCGACCAACTACGGCCTTTTCCCCGAGGCCCGCTCGACCCTCGATCAGGCAATGGACGCTGCCCGGGACGGCGATCCGGAGCTCCTGGTTGCGCTCGAGGGCGAACGAGCGATCTGGGCCGTGATGGACTCCTCGAGCGACCTTGGGGCCGCCGCCGAGGAACTCGAGGCCGCCGCGGGGGGAGTCTCCGGATCGACGCCGGGGGAACGCGCGCTTCTCGTTCCACTTGCGTTCTCACGGCTCTGCAGGGGGAGGCCCGCGAGTGAGGTTCGGCTTGCGCTGGAACCCGCGTTTGGCGAGGGCAAGCTGATTGCCGAACAGGGGCCCGGTTCGATCCTGGTCGGCATGGCCGCGGGCGTCGCGGCCCTCGGTGACTTCGCGGACCTGCTCGAGCCGGAGGGTGCGCGCGGGTTGAGGGCGGCCGCCGATCGAGGCTCGCTGCACGGATTTGCGATGCACTCGATCAACCCCGCTCGCTGCGCTTACCTGGCCGGACGCCTGGCCGAGGCGGAGGCCCTGCTGACCGACGGGCTGCGCGCCACCCAGGAGGGGGCGTCCGTCGGGATGGGGGTCGCATTGGCTTGGATGCTCGATCTCCTCGGTGATCGCGGGAAGTTCGAGGAGGCTCGCGCTCTGCTCGACGCGTACCAGATGGGGGGCGAGCTGCCTGCGTTGTTTCCGTTCGACCTGCTGCTCGTCAGCCGTGGTCGTCTGCGCGCGAGCCTGGGGGACCCCGATGGTGGGCTGCGCGACGTTCGGGCCGCCGGAGCCCTGCATCAAGGCTGGGGCGTACTGAGCCCGGCGCTCGGCGGCTGGCGCTCGGCGGCTGCCGAGATCCTGATCGGGCAAGGGGAGGACGAGGAGGCGAGGGCTCTCGCGAAGCAAGAGCTCGAGCTTGCCGAGCTGACCGAGCTGCCACACGTGATCGGAAACTCCCTGCGGGTGCTCGGGCTCTGTACGGAAGCCGACGGTGGTTTGGCCCGTCTGGAGCGCTCTGTCGAGCTCCTGAATCGGCGCGAAACCCAGTTGGAGTTCGCTCGCGCGATGCTCGACCTCGGGGCCGCGTTGCGACGGGCAAATCGGCGTGGAGAGTCGCGGGCGCCGCTCCGGGAGGCTCAGGACTGCCTCCGCGAGGCCGTCGATCTGGCCCATGGCTTCGGAGCGGGGAGGTTGGCCGACCGCGGTCAGCGCGAGCTCGCGGCCACCGGGGCGAGACCGAGGAGCATCGTGATCTCGGGAGTGGCCTCGCTGACCGCCTCCGAAATGCGAGTCGCACGCATGGCAGCCGACGGCATGACGAATCGCCAGATCGCCTCCGCATTGTTCGTCACGATCAAGACGGTCGAGAAGCACCTCGGTAACGCCTACGGCAAGCTCGAGATCGGTTCCAGGCGAGAACTCCCGGCGGCCCTGCGCGGATCAGTCTGAGGCTGCTCGCAAAGTCAGCCGCCGACGAGTCTGAGGGCGACATTCCTGGAGGTTGACTTCTGCTCGCCGATCGCGGAGATCGCTGATATCGAGAGCGTCGCCGTCCCGCCCTTGCCGTCGAGGAAGGCCAGCCGCTGTTTGGCAAACCTGAACCTGATGGTCGTAACCGTGCCGGGGTTGACTATGGCAATCACCTTCTGGCTGGTGATCAGCTGACCCGCGACCTTGGCCTTGGCCCGAGCCGTCACCTGGCAGGCGACGCTGCAGCGGATTCGGGTGGCCAGCTCTCCGAGCTCCTGCGTCCTGCGTTGTCTCGCCGTGAGTGTGAACCGCTTCCTTGGTGGCTCTGTGAGAACCTGAGCTGTCTTGCTGAAACCGTTGTTCGAGACATCGGGGTCGCTGAAAGCGTCGGCGCCCGAGGTGCCGTCCGTCGAAACATTCCAGACGATGTCCTCCATCCAGGGGGCGGTCGGGCTGCGGTTCAGCAAGGTCATCGAGAACGCCTTGGACTGGCCGGGATCGATCGCGCCAACCTCGCAGCTGATGGTGTTGGCGCCTTGGTCGACTGTGCAATCGGGCGTCCCCGAGGCCACCTCGAAATCGTTGGGCTGAAGCAGCGTCACCTGAGCGGCCCCCGCTTGGAGCGGTGAGCCGCTTCGATGCGCCACAGTCACCCGGTAGGTGACGCTCTGGCGCTGTCCGACGTAGATCGGTCCGCTCGCGTTGACGTCGAGATCGGCAGAGATCGATGCCGCCGAGGCGGGAGTTGCCGCGCCGAGCGCGGCGGCGCCTAGGCATACGACGGTCAGGCAAGTTGTGGCGAGCTTCGAGATTTTCCCCCTCATCGAACGGCTGGTGCCGTCCATCAAATCAGATGCCGACTACTGACGAGCCGGGAACGAGCGTCTACCCGACCTCTGTCCGTCGTTGCCTGAATGCCTTCACCTTGGCCCGGTTTCCACAGTTGGCCATGTCGCACCAGTGAGCCGAGCGGTTGCGGGAGCGGTCATAGAAGGCCCAGCTGCAGTCGTCTGCGATGCATATCTTCAGCCGCCACCAGGTGCCGTCGGCCATTGCCTCAATGACGATCGCCGCGAGGCGGGCGAAGGCCGCCTCGAGTCCCTGCCCGGCCGGCTCCAGGTTGGCCTTGCCGGAGGCGGTGAACTGAAGGGCCAGAGGGTGCTGCGGCAAGCTGTCGGTTGAGTGTCGTCATCGCGCTCGGACTGAGTTCCACACCGCCGGCGTTCGCGAGCAGCGCCGCCCGCAGTGCCTCGCGCAGTTCGAGCGCCCGTTCGAGGTCCTCACGTTTCAGCCGCGGCGCGCGTTCGCAGAGGGCATGGTCTCGCAGCCACTCCGCAAGTGCCGCGGGGGAGGACAGTTCCTCCTCGCCGGTCTCGATATCGATCGAGTTGGCAAAGCGGCGCACCGTTTCAAGTGCGTCCGGCGCAGCGTTGGCCGCCATGGCGAGATTGTACCTCGACGTAACTGCCAAATCACCTTGACTGGTTAGACTAACTACTGTAAGGTAAACACTGGTTACGCACACAACGAGTCAGGAGCCGCTCATGCATCCCGTCATCAACATTCATCTCGCCAACGCGATCATCGCCGACCGTCGGCGCCAGGCCGACGCATCCCGCATCCGGACGCTCTCCGGATCGGAAGAACGGGCCAGCCGGAAGGGTCCGAGAGGTCGATCCGCGGCAGTCTGAGCGCGGCCACGTCGCCCAGCCGCTCGATCGCGGCGAGGTTCGAGCTCTCGACGGTTCCCACCGGCTCGGGCCAGGGGGTGAGCACGACGCAGGCGACTTCGAGCGCGACCGCTCGCACGGCTTCGATCGTGAGCAGCGTGTGGTTGATCGTTCCCAGTCCGGGCGCGGCCGCGATCACAACCGGGAGGGCGATTGCCCGGGCCAGGTCGCGTACGAGGTAGCGGAGCGTCAGCGGCACCAGGAACCCGCCCACGCCCTCACAGACGAGCACGTCGGCCGCGGCGGCGGCTTCTCGCGCCGCGCTGACGAGCCGGGCTGGATCGATCTGGTTCCCCGCAAGCTCTGCGCCCAGGTGGGGGGAGACGGGTGGCCCGTATCGATAAGGGGCGATCTCGTCGTCGCTCTGCGCAGACCCGCTCGCCCGCCGCAGCAGCTCGTGATCCGGCTCGCCACCGCCGTCCAACCCGCTCACCGCAGGCTTGAAGACGGCCACGCGGTTGCCCGCTTCCGCAAGGCCACGGGCGAGCACCGCAGCGACGACAGTCTTGCCGACCTCGGTGCCCGTGCCGGTGACGAAGAATCCGCGGCGCTCGGCCGTCGTCACGCCGCGCGACGCAGGTGGAGCTCGTCGGTGCCGGGTTCGGATCGATGTCCAGGTCGAGATCGTCCAAGGTGATCTCGCCGGTCGCGGCGCGGCCGCCCGCGAACAACGGCACGTCAAGTTCGTCAACCGGCCCATCGGGCGTCCCCCAGTCGAGTCCGTCGGGTTCATCCCAACGCCCGAACTCCGACCTGGGCGCCGCGACGGTCGTGGCTTGCGGCTCGGCCTTGGCGATGCCGCCGGCCTCGGTCAAACCCAGGCCACCGGCGATCGCGGCGATCGTCTTGGCGGCGGCGCGCAGCTCCGCAGGCCGGTGCGTCGCCATCGCCGTCAACCGCAGCCGTGAACTACCCGCCGGCACCGTCGGCGGCCGGATGGCCTGCGCGAACACGCCCTGGCGCAGCATTCCCTCCGAAAGCGCTGTCGCATCCTCGGAGCGCCCGACGATCAACGGCACGATGTGCGTCCCCTCCTCTTCGACGGGCATTCGCGCGGCGGCCAGCGCTCGGCGCAGCGCCGCGGAGTTGTCGGCCAGCTTTGTGACTCGCTCCGGGTGCGCTTCGAGCAGCGCCAGCGCAGCCAGCGCTCCGGCGGCCGCCGGCGGGGGCAGCGCAGTCGAGAAGATGAAGGGGCGGGCGACGTTGACCAGCAACTCGACCAGCTCGCGCCGGGCGCAGACGTAGGCGCCGTAGCTCCCGAGGGCCTTGCCGAGGGTGCCGACGATCACGTCGACCTCCTCGCCGACTCCGGCCGCGGCGACCGAACCCCTGCCCCCGGGACCGGTCGTGCCGGTCGCGTGTGCCTCGTCGACCATCAGCCGGCAGTCGTAACGTCCCGAGAGCTCAGCCAGTCCCTCCAGGGGCGCGACGTCGCCGTCCATCGAAAAAACGCCGTCGGTGACGATCAGCGAGCCGCGCCCGCCGGCCTTGCGCAGGCCCCACTCGAGATGGTCGAGGTCGGCATGGTCGTAGACGAATGTCTGCGCCCTCGCCAGACGACACCCGTCGACGATGCTGGCGTGGTTGAGCGCATCGGAGAAGACCACCTCGCCCTCTCGCCCGAGGGCCGCGACGGTTCCGGTGTTGGCCAGGTACCCCGAGCCGAACAGCAGCGCCGCGTCCGTCTTCTTGAAGCAGGCGAGTCGTTCCTCGAGCCGCTTGTGCAGGGTCATCGAGCCGGAGACCAGGCGCGAGGCGCCGGCGCCAACGCCCCAGCGCATCGCTGCCGCGGCAGCCGCCTCGCGAACGGCCGGATGGTCGGCGAGCCCGAGGTAGTTGTTGGAGCAGAGCAACAGCACCTCTCGGCCGTCCAGCAGCACCCGTGGACCCTGGGGTCCGCTGACCTGTCGCAACTGGCGGTGCAGGCCCGCACGGCGGAGCTCGTCCAGCCGCTCCGTCACGTCCGTCAAGTTGGTGGACCCACTATGCGGCTTCCTTGCTGGGGTAGGGAGGCGGCTTGCGCGTCTTCTTCACCACCCGCAGCTGCGTCGAGGGGTCCCAGAAGTTCGCTTCCTCCTGGCTGTCGATCAGGTCATCGACGGGAGTGGCCGGAGTCGCGCCCTCGAGCCAACCCGAGCGATTGTCGGGCCGTGGCGTGGCGCCGTTGTCCGTGTGGCGGGCCGTGTTCAACCCGAGTTCCTCGAACATCGCCCGGTCGTCGGCGGGCTCGGCGCCGAGCGTGGTCAGGAAGTTGCCCATCATCACCCCGTTGAGGCCGGCCTTGACGGCCAGGGGCTGTAGTTCGCCGAGGTTCTCGACGCGGCCGCCGCAGAGCCTGAAGAGCGCGTCGGGCAGGATCAGGCGGAAGATCGCGACCCACTTGACGACCTCGAGAGGCTCCATCAAGGGGCGGTCACCGAACTTGGTTCCCGTGCGGGGATTGAGCAAGTTGATCGGCACCGAGGTCGGGTTGATCTCAGCCAGTTCGAACGCCATCTCGACACGCTGGCGCTCTGTTTCCCCGAGGTTGAGGATGCCGCCGACGCACGACTCCAGGCCGGCCTCGGTGACGGCGTCGATCGTGCGCATCCGCCCCTCGTACTGGACCGTCGTCGTCACCTCGTCGTAGTAGGAGCGAGCCGTCTCGACGTTGTGGTGGACCCGCTGGACGCCGGCGTCCTTGAGCTGGTGAGCACGGTCCGCTGAGATGTGCCCGATCGAGACACAACGCTTGAGGTTGGTGTTCTCGGCGACCAGCCGGGCGCCCTCGACGAGCTTGGTGAAGTCCTTGCGGGACAGGCCCTGGCCCTGGGTGACCATGCAGAAGCGGTGTGCGCCGGCGGCCTGGGCGGCGCGGGCGTGCTCGAGCATCTGTTCCGGCTCCATCATCGCGTGCATCGGCGTGTCGGCCTCGGCGTAGCGCGACTGCGCGCAGAAGCCGCAATCCTCCGCGCAGCCACCCGACTTCGCGTTGACCAGCGAGCAGAGATCGGTCGAGTCGCCGAAGCGCTCGTTGCGCACGTTCCAGGCGCGATCGACGAGCTGCATGATCTCGTCCGGCTCGCGCAACTCGGCGAGCCCGAGTGCCTCTTCGAAGCTGATCAGGGATGCCACTGCCTGGAGAGGCTAGGAACGGGATCGGACGGTTAGACCTTCAGTTGCCGTCGCCCGGCCCGCCGTTGGCCGCGGAGCGTCGGTAACGAGTTTCACCCGATCCCGGCCACAGCCGTCCAAATGTCGTCAGACGCAACCCCGGCGCCGACCGGGTGTTCACAATCCAGCGTCCCCCGAATGACTGGATCGATGCAAACGAGAGCTGTGGGCCCGTCCAGGCGGCGGCCGCGGCACGAAGGCGCGGCGGTGGCCGCGTCGCTCGGCCTGCTCGCATTGGCCATCGCGCTGGGCCTCTCACCCGCCTCGCAGGCCGGTCCGGCGGCGGCCGAACGTCCCAATGTTCTCGTCGTCATGACCGACGATCAGACGCTCGAGGCGATCCGGGTGATGGACCGGGTCAACGCGCGAATCGGCGACCAGGGCGTTCGCTTCGCCCAGAGCTTTGTCAACTACCCGCTCTGCTGTCCCTCGCGGGCGACCTTCCTGACCGGGCAGTACGCGTCCAACCATGGCGTCTATGACAACGCGCTGCCGACGGGCGGCTACTCGAAGCTGAGGGACGGCAACACGCTGCCGGTCTGGCTGCAGCGACGCGGCTACTACACGGGTCACATGGGGAAATACCTGAACGGGTATGGCGGCGACCGGCCGGCCTACGTTCCACCCGGCTGGTCTGAGTGGAAGGCGCCAACCGCTCCAGCCGTGGACGACGTCTACGACTATGGAACCAACCAGAACGGAGCCACACTCGATTACGGACACACCTTCGACGACTACAAGCAGGACGTCATCACCGACCTGGTCCCTCGACTTCATCTCGCGCCGGGCACCGAGCAATCGGCCCTTCTTCCTGTTCGTCGGCTATACGGCCCCCCACGGAGCCGGCCCCGACCCGAGTCCACAGCCGGCCGGCAACTGCGACGGCATGGCACCCAAGCCCGCGCCGCGGCACGCGCCGCTCTTCAACAGCGAGCCCTTGCCGCGACCGCCCAACTTCGACGAACCCGACGTGATCGACAAGCCCTCTGAGATCCGGGATCGCCCGCAGATGACCGAGGCGCAGATCGAGCACGTAACCAGGGCCTATCGCTGCGCGCTGGCCGAGTTGCAGTCCGTCGACGAGGGTGTCGGCGCGATGCTCGACTCGCTCAAGGCGCTCGGCGAGCTCGAAAACACCTACGTGATCTTCACCTCGGACAACGGCTTCTTCTACGGCGAACACCGCATCCCGCAGGGCAAGAAGCGCATCTACGAGGAGGCGATCCGGGTGCCGCTGCTGATGCGGGGCCCGGGCATTCCCGCTGGGCTTCAGGTCGACGACATGGTCGTCAACGCCGATCTCGCCCCCACCATCCTCGAGCTCACCGGCGCCAACGCCGACCTGAAGATCGACGGCCGCTCGCTGCTGCCGCTGCTCGATGCGCCGCGCATGCTCAGCGGCCGTGAACTGCTGATCGAGTCAAACCGCTTCAGCGCGATCAGAACCTGGCGCTACATGTACTCGGAGAACTCCGACGGCTCGGTCGAGCTCTACGACCTGCTCGCCGACCCGTACCAGCTGACGAGCCTGCACCGCACCCCGGCCTTTCGCGAGGCCAAGTCCGCGCTGGCGGCGAGGCTGCGCCGGCTGCGGCGCTGCCAGGGAGCAGACTGCTCCGTTCGGCCACGCGTCGAATTCAACCTCAGCTACGAAGACGGGGATGGCGGCAGGCTGACCTGCGCCACGGCGCCGGTAAAGGCGGTACTGGCCCGGCACGGGGAGGCGGTCGAGTCGGTCAGGTTCCGGGTCGGGCGCCGGGTGCTCAAGCGCGTGCGCCCGCCGTTCGCGCGCAAGCTCCCGTTTGCCGAGCTGAGCCGCAGGCGCAGCGCCAAGGTCGTCGTCACCGTCGATCTCGTCGATGGCCGCCGGCTGACGCTCGCCGAAAGCGTGCGGACTTGCAGGCGGTGACGCTGGATGAGTGACTCCAGTCATCTGATGGCGTGCCGCGCGAAGCGACGGGCTACCCTTAGGGAACCGGTCCGGCTTGCCCGCGGGGCAACGGGCAGTCGGGCGGAGCGCAGGGGACTGACCAGAAGGACCATGGCGACTGCGGCAACAGCCAAGAGGCTCAGCAGCGGCTTGCGGCCGCGGCGCAGCCGTGCCCGGCTGGTGGGTGGCGCAGGGGTGCTCCTCGCCGTCGTCGCGGGCGTCGTAGCCGTCGTGCCGGGCGCGACCGGGAAGCCGGGCGGCAAGGCACGGGACAACCCCGACCCGCCCAACATCGTCGTCGTCATGACCGACGACCAGGAAATGATGACCGAGAACGGCGCCCGGGTCTGGCTGCGGAAAAAGATCATGCCCGCGACCTTCAACCTGTTCTCGAACGGCGGGACCGTCTTTCAGAACTTTTTCGTCACCACCCCCGTGTGCTGTCCCTCGCGTGCCGGGTACTTGAGTGGTCAGTACGGCCACAACAACGGAGTGCTCGCGAACAAGCCGGGATACGGCGGCCTAGTCGCCCCCGAGAACATCCTGCCGGCTTGGATGCAGGCGGCCGGCTACCTGACCGCACACGTCGGCCGCTGGCTGCATGGCTACTCCGATGTCGCACCCAGCCCGGGGACGCCAGCACCCGGCTGGGACCGCTGGGTCGCGCTCCTGAATTTCGACCGCTATTACGGCTACGACCTCTCGGTCGACGGCACGACGTTCCGCTACGGCACGAAGACCCACGACTACGCCACCGACGTGTTGAACAGGCGCGCGCTCGGCTTCGTGCGCAAGAACATCGACGCCCCGGAGCCGATGTTCCTCAACATCGCGCACGTCGCGCCGCACAGCGCCAAGGCGCTGCCCAACCAGTGCAGCCGCTCAGCGATCCCCGCCCGCCGCGACTACGACCGTTTCCAGCGCGAGCTGTTGCCGGTGCCCCCGTCCTTCAGTGAGGAGGACATCTCCGACAAGCCGCCGTACCTGCAGCAGCGCACCCTGATCGACGCCCTCGAGGCCGGGGAGCTGCGGCGTCGCTACCGCTGCCGCCTGGCCTCGCTGCGCTCGGTCGACCGCGGCGTGAACCAACTCGTAAACGCCTTCGAGAGGGCCGGAGAGCTGGATGACACCGTGTTCGTCTTCACCTCGGACAACGGCTACTTCAGCGGCGAGCACCGGTTGCGCTCGGGCAAGGGGCTTCCCTATGAGGAGGCCATTCACGTACCGATGGCCATCCGGATCCCGCGCAAGTATCTGGACGCGGTTCCCGTGCCCGTGTCGACGCTGCCGACCGCGAACATCGACCTGGCCCCGACGCTGCTCGATCTGGCGGGCGCGAAGCCTTGTGATTCGCTCGGCAATTGCCGGCCGCTCGACGGCCGCTCGGTCGTGCGCCTTGTGGAGGGCAGCCCGAAGTGGCCCGCCGACCGGGCGATCGTGATCGAGCAGCAGAACGAAATCGAGGGCCTGGCGCGCCGCCGGGACTTCGGGCCCTGCACGTACGCCGGGATTCGATCCTCCAGCCAGCTCTACACGGTCACGACGAGCACCATTGACCCGGCCACAGGGCAGTGCGCCCAGCAATCGCCGCCGCTCGTTGAGCACTACGACCTCACCAGCGACCCCTTCCAGCTTCAGAACCTCTGGATCGAGGGCAACGGGCCGACCGAGGTCCAGGCGTTACTGGCCGCACGCCTGATGGCACTTCGCAACTGCGCGGGTACCTACGCCGCCCCGGTTCCCGGCCGAGCCGCGTGCGAGTAGCGCCCGCGGAGGCGACCTCGGCGCGAAGGGGTCGGCGGCGGCTGGCCGCCGCCGCCGCACTTGCGGCGGTCGCGCTCCTGGCAGCGGTAGCGGGCGCCCCGGGAGCCGACGGCCCGGCGCGGACGCCCGCCTTCGAGTCAGACCTGCCCCGCCCCAACATCGTCGTGGTGATGAGCGACGATCAGACGCTGGCGAGCTTCGATCCGATCCACATGCCGCGCACCTACGAGGACATCGTCGCCCGCGGCACGCTATTTCCCAACTACATCATCCCGACGCCGCTTTGCTGCCCGTCGCGGGCGGCCTTCCTGACCGGCCAATACGGGCACAACAACGGTGTGCTCACCAACCATCCCGGCTACGCGACGTTTGTCGAGCCCCACAACGTGCTGCCAGTCTGGCTGCGCCGCGCCGGCTACCGGACCTCATACTTCGGCAAGTTCCTGCACGGCTACGAGGATCGGGTTCCCGAGGCCGCCAAGCCGGCTCCGGGCTGGGCGCACTGGGCGGGCATGATGATTCCGCACCGCTACTACAACTACGACCTCTCGCTGGATGGCGAGCGCCGCCACTTCGGCCGGTCCCGTGCCTCCTACCTGTCCACCCAGCTGACCGATCGGGCGAAGCACCACATCGAGGCGTACGCTCAGACGGCGCGGCCGATGTTCATGGTGCTCTCCTACCTGGCGCCTCACAGCGCCAAGGCCCCGAGTTCCAGTTGTCACCGCAGCGCGATCCCGGGACCCGGGGAAGAGGACCTGTTCTCGACCGAGCTGCTGCCGCTGCCACCTTCGTTCAACGAGGACAACGTTCTCGACAAGCCGTCGTTCGTGCGCAGGCTGAAACCGCTCGATGCGGCAGAGGTCTCGGAGATGCAGCGCACCTACCAGTGCCGCGTCGCCGCGCTGCAGGCGATGGATCGCGGGGTCGAGGAAGTTCACGACGCCTTCGAGCGGGCCGGCGAGCTCGGCAACACGATCTTCATCTTCACGGGGGACAACGGTTACTTCCAGGGTGAGCACCGAGTTCGTCGAGGCAAGGGACTTCCCTACGAGGAGGCGATCCGCCAGCCGCTCGCGATCTCGGTGCCAAAGCGCTATCTGGGCGGAGTGCCGCCACCGCCCGTCGTGGAGAACCTGACCGCCAACATCGACCTCGCGCCGACCATCCTCGAGATGGCCGGTGCGATCCCCTGCCCGGTCAACGGCAGGTGCCGCACGCTCGACGGGCGCTCGATGCTGCCGTTGCTTGAGGGCGGAGGATGGCCGGCCGACCGCGGAGTTCTCGTCGAGTACGACAGTCCCACCCGAGGAAGCGGCCGCCGCGGTGAGGGGGGCAGCTGCCAGTTCACCGGAGTTCGCACTCCGACTGAGCTCTACGTCGAACACCTCCGTGTCTTCAACCCCGACTTCAACGCCTGTCTCGACACTCTTGAGGTTGAGCACTACGACCTGGCCAGCGACCCTTACCAGCTCGACAACCTCGACTCTTTCATACTTCCGCCGACCGAGCATCAGCGGAACCTGGCCGCCCGCGCCGCCTCACTCGGTCGCTGCGCCGGCACCGCCTCAACCCCGGTCCCGGGACGCCCCGCATGCGAGTGATTTGGCTCGAAATCCCGCTTTTGCCGTTGCTAACATCGCCCGCCTTCCGCACCATTGCGAGGTCTGAAGGGTTGGTGTTGGGGGCCGTGGACGCCCCCGAGCGGGGGGCGAGCGGAGCGGGACAACACAGATGACTGTGCAAGCGCGCCTAAAAAGAACGGCTGGCCGCCGTCGGTTGACGGCAGCGCTCGCCTGCGCGCTTGCCGGCACCCTTGGGTTCGCTGCCGCCCAGTCCGGCGGCGGGCCTGAGCCGGCGAGCGCGGCCAAGCAAACTCAGAAGCGGCCGAACATCATCGTGATCATGACCGACGATCAGTCGCTTGACACGTTCCGGCCCGACGTCATGCCCTCGACCTTCGAACTGCTCGTGGACCGGGGGACGACGTTCAAGAACTTCGTGGCGACGACGTCCACCTGCTGCCCGTCGAGGGCCACGTTCCTGACCGGGCAGTACGCCCACAACACGCGGGTGCTGTCGAACAACCCGGGCTACAACTCACTGGTCGCCAAGAACAACGTCTTGCCCGTATGGCTGCAGCAGGCGGGCTACAAGACCGCCCATATCGGCAAGTGGCTAAACAAGTACGGGCGCGCAGTGGGGCGCAACTCGACCCCGGCTCCGGGATGGGACGAGTGGGTCGCCGCCCTGGAACCTCGCCGATACTACGACTACGACCTGCAGGTGAACGGCGAGACGGTCAGCTACGGAACCAGGCCGGCCGACTACAACACCCGTGTCCTCGACCGGTTCGCTGTCAGGTTGATCGACCGCTACGTCCCCAAGCCCGACCCGTTCTTCATGACCTTCGCTCCCTACGCCGTCCACAACGGATCCGGCGACAAGACCGGTCGCTGCGCGGGAGCCGCGGTCCCCGGCCCGCACGACGGCGACCTGTTCGTGACCGACCCGATCCCGAAGAAGGACTCGTTCAACGAGGCGAACGTTGACGACAAGCCGACGTTCATCCGCCGCCTGCCACCGATCAGCTTCGAGCAGTCGCTCGACATCCAGCGTCGCTGGGGCTGCGCGCTGGCGACCCTGCGCGGAGTCGACCGCGCCGTCGAGGACATCTACAACGCGGTTCGCGAGGCCGGAGAGCTCAACAACACGGTCTTCATCTTCTGGTCGGACAATGGCCTCTTCTATGGCGAGCACAGGCTGCCGGGCCAGAAGCAGCAGGCATACGAGGAGGCGAGCCGCCTGCCCCTCGTGATCCTGCCGCCTGGTGGACGTGGGCCGTCGAGCGTGACCGCGACGACGGCCAACATCGATCTCGCTCCCACGATCCTCAACTATGCGGGCGCTCAGCCGTGCCGGCGCACGAACGTCTGCCGGATCATGGATGGCCGTACGCTGACCCCGCTGCTGCGCGGCGCCGGGCTCAATTTCCCGGCGGATCGCCACATCGTGCTCGAATACCGACTCCAGAAAGACCGCTCGCGCCGCGGATCGACATGTGCGTATTCCGGGCTCTGGACGCCGAGCGAGGTCTACGTCGAGCACCGCCGCTCCGTGGTCCATCCCGAAACGACTCGTGAGTGCGAGAAGAAGTTCGAGTGGGAGCACTACAACCTGCTTCAGGATCCGTTCCAGATCGACAACCTGGCCTACAACCCCTCCATCACCACCGGTGACACGACCGTGCCCGATCCGGTCCTGCAGCCGCTCCTCGGCTCGTTGCGCTTCTGTGCCGGCGTCGAAGGCCGCGACCCGCTGCCGGCGAAGTCCTATTGCGAGTGACGCTCAATCCACCGATTGAGCGTCACGGCCCACAAATCGGGCCACCCATCTCATAGCCTCGCGCCCCATGTCCAAGTGGAGGGTGCGCCTGATGTTCGTTGTGGGACTGCTCGCGGCGGTCGCCTTCGTGGCTCTGGTCGGCCTGTTCGTGTTCCGGCCGGCACGGGTGCTCGGCGTCAAGGCCGACGGGCTGGTCAAGTCGATCGGCAGCACCTCGGAGGTCTACAACCAATCCTGCAGCGAGAGCGGCGAGGACAACTGGGAGTGCAGGGTCTACCTCGGGGGCGCGAGCGGCGGGACCACCCGAATGGTCGTCCAGACCGACGCCATGGGCTGCTGGGAGGCGTGGGAGGCCGAGAAGGACAAGGGGCAGCGGGCGGATAAGGGGGAGGGCAGGGGGAAGAAGAACGACAACACCGACGACGGGCCGCTCGAGGCCGACACCACCAAGCAAGCCGACCGCGAAGGCTGCATCACGGTCTTCGACCTCGCCTTCTGAGTGAAAAACACCCGCGCCGTCCCTGAGTCCCCGGCTAACGCAGGGTTCCGGGACGGCGCGATGCGAGGGCGCTGAGCCTCGCCGCTACTGCCCGGTCCAGTGAGGCTTGCGCTTTTCGCCGAAGGCGCGAACCCCTTCTCGGAAGTCCTCGGAGTCGAAGCACGACTGACGCAGAGCGACCAGCTCCTCGGCCACCTCGGGCGAGACCTCGGCAGCCGCGGCCAGCTTGCCGATCGCGTACTTGTTGCCTTTCATTGAGATCGGCGCGTTGCCGGCGATCTCGGCGGCCAGCGCGACTGCGGTCGACGCCAGTTCGCGGTCGGCGGTGACCGAGTGGACAAGCCCGATCTGCTCGGCGCGCTCGGCGCTGACGTTGCGACCGGTCAGGAACAGTTCCTTGGTCCGCGGGATGCCGACCGTCTCGATAAAGCGCTGCAGCCCGGTGTGCCCGTAGATCAGGCCGAGCTTGGCGGGCGGCATTCCGAGCTTGGCGCCGGCCGCGCAGATCCGCAGGTCGCAGCGGACCGCCAGCTCGAGCCCGCCGCCGAGGGCGTGTCCGTTGACGGCTGCGACGACCGGATAGGGATGCGCGCTCACGGCCTCCATGGCGGCGTGGAAGGGATGAGCGACCAGCGACTCTGCCTCCGCGGCGAAGCGGTCGTCGGGGATCCCGCCGATGTCGTACCCCGCGGAGAAAATCGAACCGGCGCCCGTGATCAGGACACAGCGGTGATCAATGCCGCTGTCCAGGCGCGGCAGCGCGGTGGCGATTGCGTCGAGGATCTCGTGGTCGAGGGCGTTTCGCTTCGCCTCGTTTGAGATCGTCAGGCGAGCGACGGCCTCTGCGGGGAAGTCAAGCAGGAGCTTGCCCGAAGCAAGCTCTTCGGGGGCCGGCACGACCGCCTACTCGAGAACGACCAGGACGTCGCCTTCGGAGACCGACTGTCCTTCTTCACAGCGGATCTCCGACACCACGCCGTCGTCTTCAGCCTCGACCGGCATCTCCATCTTCATCGATTCGAGGATCGCCACAGTGTCGCCCTCGTGGACTTGGTCGCCGACCGCGACCTCGATCTTCCAGACGGTTCCCGTGATGTGCGCTTCTACATCAGCCATTGGCGCGCCACAATACCCGCCGTGCCCGCTGCCATGTCTGTTGATGCCGCCCCGATCGCGATCATCGCTGCGCGCAACGAGGCCGACAGAATCGGTGAGGCGCTGCGCGCTCTGGCCGAAACCTTTCCCGGCGCGGCGCTCTACGTGGCTGACGACGGATCGGACGACGGCACGGGCCGGATCGCCGAGGCCGCCGGTGCACGTGTGGTTGGCCGCGATCGCGCCGTCGGCAAAGGAGGCAATGTCACCGCCGCCGCCGAGCTGGCGCTGAAAGAGGTGGAGGGTGCGGCGGAGCGGGTTTTCCTGCTCTGCGACGCCGACCTCGCGGCCTCCGCTGCGGCGCTGCGCCCGCTCGTTCAAGCGATCGCCGCGGGGCACGCCGACCTGACGATTGCGACGTTTCGCCGTCGGGTGGGCGGTGGGGTGGGGGCTGCGCTCGGGTTCTCTCGCTGGGCCACCGAGAAGCGAACCGGGGTACGGCTCGGCGCCCCGATCTCCGGCCAGCGCGCCCTCAAAGGCTCCTCGCTGCGCCGGCTGCTCCCGTTCGCGCCGCGCTATGGGATGGAGACGGGCATGAACATCGACGCGGCCAGGGCCGGGATGCGCATCCTCGAGATTGAGCTGGATCTCGAGCACCGCGCCACCGGGCGCACGCTCGCCGGTTTCATCCACCGCGGCCGCCAGCTCAAGGACTTCGCTGAGGTCTACCTGTCGCGCAGGAACCCCAGATAGCCTGCCGAGCAGCCTCCCGGCAACCAGCGACCAGAGACCCAACCCATTGATCCTCGCAATCGACCAGGGCACGACCGGCACCACCTGCCTCGTCTTCGATCGCGAGGGCGCGATCACGGGGCGCGCCTACAGCGAGTTCGGCCAGCACTTTCCGCGCCCGGGCTGGGTTGAGCACGACGCCAACGAGATCTGGGAGGTGACGCGGCGGGTTGCGGCGGAGGCGATCGAAGCCGCCGGAATCGTCGGCCGCGAGCTCGACGGGATCGGAATCACAAATCAGCGCGAGACGGTGGTCGCCTGGGACCGCCGCAGCGGCGAGCCTCTGCATCACGCCCTCGTATGGCAGGACCGCCGTACCTCCGAGCGCTGCGACGAGCTTCGCGAGGCTGGTCATGAAACTCTCGTCCGAGAGCGGACGGGGTTGGTCATCGACCCATATTTCTCGGCCACCAAGATCGAGTGGCTGGCGGCCAACGTCGATGGTGCCGGCGACGCCTGCTTCGGAACTATCGATTCCTGGTTGATCTACAAGCTCACGGGACGTCACGTGAGCGATTTCTCGAACGCCTCGCGGACGATGTTGTTCGACATCCGCAAACTGGTCTGGGATCAGGAGCTCTGTGACCTGATGGGCGTCGACGCGAGCCAGCTCCCCGAGCCGGTGCCCTCGGCGGAGGTCTACGGTACGACCTCGGAGTTCGGCGGGGATGTGCCGGTGGCCGGGGCGGCGGGCGACCAGCAGGCGGCCTTGTTCGGCCAGGCCTGCCAGGACGTGGGGATGGCCAAGAACACCTATGGCACGGGCAGCTTCGTGTTGCTCAACACCGGCGGCGAAGCGGCAGACCCCGGCCAGGGACTCCTGAGCACGGTTGCCTGGGGACTGGCGGGACGAACGGACTACGCGCTCGAAGCTTCGATCTTCGTAACGGGGGCGGCGGTGCAGTGGCTGCGCGACGGACTGGGCCTGGTCGGAAAGGCAGCCGAGACGGAGGCGATTGCGGCATCGCTGTCGTCGAACGACGGCGTCTACTTCGTGCCGGCCTTGACCGGGCTTGGCTCACCCCACTGGGACCCGTACGCACGCGGCACGATCGTCGGCCTGACCCGGGGGAGCGGCCGCGCCCATCTCGTGCGCGCCGCGCTCGAGGCGATCGCCTACCAGACGGTCGATGCGGTGCGCGCTCAGGAGGCCGCCGCGGAGCAGCGACTCCCGTTTCTGCGCGCCGACGGCGGAGCGGTCTCGAATCGCTGGCTGATGCAGTTTCAAGCCGACGTTCTCGACGCCCCCGTGAGCGTTCCTGAGATCCCTGAGACGACCGCCCTCGGAGCCGCCTACCTGGCCGGCATCGGAACCGGCATCTGGACGCCGGACGAGGTCCGCGAACGCTGGCGCGAGGCCGCGCTTTACGAGCCGTCGATGAGCGAGGACCAGCGCGAATCGCTGCTGGCCGAATGGCACCGGGCGTTGGAGCGCTCCCGGGGGTGGGCGCAGTAAAAAGACCACGCGAAGGGAGGCTCGGGGCGCTGACGCGAAACTTGTCGTCTTGTCCCCCCTATAGGGGGCTTCAGGCTCCAAGTTTCACCCTCGCCACAGCGACAGCCCAATTCCCGCCAGGACCCCGCCCTGCTCCGCTGCCCGCCGGTAAGACCTAACGCAAATCAACCGCGGACCGGGCGCCCAGCGAGAAGGCCCCTGAACTCCAGTCGTCAGCCGCCCCGCTCCGGGACAGGCTCCATTACCTGCGGGTGTAACTCCGCGCCGCCGAGCGGGTAATCCCCACGCAGGGCGTCGCCCTGCGCACTCATGTCAGAACTGAAGCCACAGAACTACAAGGAAGAGCGGCCGCCGGAGTATTTTCAGCACTTCCACGAGTGGACGCGGACCCATCCCCCCGGCTGGACCTACGAGTTGGTGCGCATGGTCACCACCTGGATCTCGCTCGTCATCTACCGCGCCCGCGCGATCGATCCCCAGCACGTGCCCGCCGACGGGCCCTTCATCCTCGCCCCCAACCACTTCTCGAACATGGACCACTTCTTCTGTGGCACCTACCTGCACCGAAAGATCCAGTTCATGGCCAAGTCGCAACTCTTCGGGAATCCGGTCGGCGACTACATCTTCCGCGTCGGCGGGGTCTTCCCGATCATGCGCGGCCACCACGACGAGGAGGCCTTCAAGACCGCACACGCGATCTTCGATCGTGGCGGCTGCGTGCTCATCTACGCAGAGGGCGGGCGTTCACGCTCCGGCGAGCTCGGCGATGTCAAGCCCGGCGTCGGGCGTCTCGCGCTGGAGTCTGGCGTGCCGGTCGTGCCGGTCGCGATCCACGGCTCAAAGGACGTGCGCAACCTCAACAAACTCCACTTCCCCAAGGTCACGATCCAGTACGCCGAGCCGAAGACGTTCGCCGTGGTTGAGGATTCGACCCGCGAACAGCAGCTCGAGGTGGCCGAGGAGATCTTCGCGCCGGTTCGTGAGATGTACGCCGCGCTCAACAGCGGCGGCCGCAAGGGCGCCCTGAGGGCCACGCCCGCCAGGTGATTGCACCCCTTGCCGGGCCCGCACTCGCTACTCGTAGAGCTTCTCGAGCCGCCTGAACGCTTCCGCGTCGTGCCCCGGCGTCAGGATCGCCTTTGGGTAGTTGCGGTGGAAGTGCTGCAGCTCGCGTAGGGAGCGGCGCCAGAGATGGGGGTCGGCCGGCCGCGGCTGGGGCGGTCCGTCCTCGAGCTGGTTGTTGGTGTAGAAGGCGTCGCCGCCGATCACGAAGTCGTTCTCGGAGAGCCGGCAGATCACCGACTGGTGGCCGGCGGTGTGGCCGGGCGTCGACGCGAGCCGGACGCTGCCGTCGCCGAAGAGATCGAATGTGCGGCCGAAGGTGGCATACGAGGCGATGCCCTCGCCGTCGTAGTCGATCGTGCGGTAGTCGAAGGCGTAGTCGTAGTGCGCCGGGCGGTAGCCGCGCAGGCTCGGGCGTGGATCGGTTGTCGCCGCCTCCCACTCCTTGGCCGTGACCACGATCGTCGAATTCGAGAACTCCGAGAGGCCGGAGGCGTGGTCGAAATGCAAGTGCGTCATCACCACGGTCGGGATTGACTTGATGTCCAGATCGCGCGCACGCAGCTGAGATGCCACGTCCTGCCCGGGCTCGATCCTCGGCCGCCACATGCGCGCCGAAAGCGCACCAAGGTTCTCACGAGGGCTGGCCCCCACGGATGGGTGTAGTGAGGTGTCGACGAGCACGGGGCCCGCGCTTGGGTGCCTGATCAGGTAGACGGGGCAGGGGACGTAGACCCATTTCGAGCGCGGTACGCCGATGCCGAGTGCCTTTGCGGCGGCCAGCCTTCCGCCGGCGCTTTCGAAGCTCTGCGGGGGGAACTGGACCTCGCCGCCGCTGATCGGCTCGACGCTGACGGTCGCGCCGTCACGCCCGCCGGCAAGCGGCTTGCTGAGTGGTGTCGGCTCTGCGTGGATCTTCATGGCGCAGCGGCCAGCGTAGCGGCCGCAACCCCTCCGGAATAAGCTCCGGCAGACCATGAATGCCGCCTTTCGCTCAGAAGTATTCGCGCCCGGCTTGCTGGCGGGAAAGGTCTGCATCGTCTCCGGCGCAGGGACCGGGATCGGCTTGGCGACGGCAAAGGAGCTGGCGTCGCTCGGCGCGGCTGTTGTTGGGGTTGGGCGGCGCACCGAACCGCTCGAGGCGATGGTCGGGGCGGTCACGGCCGCCGGCTACAGCGCCGAGTTCGAGCCATTGGACATCCGCGACGAGGAGGCCGTCGGCCCGTTCATGGACGGCGTTCTCGAGCGTCACGGACGCATCGATGTGCTCGTCAACAACGCCGGGGGACAGTTCCTCAGCCCGGCGGAGGCGATCAGCGCCAAGGGCTTCCGGACCGTCACCGAGCTGAACATCCAGGGCACCTGGAACATGACCCATGCGGCCGCGACCAAGGCCTTCATCCCGCAGTGCGACGGCAAGGTGCTGAGCGTCACCCTCTCGCCGCACAACGGCATGCCGGGCATGGTTCACTCCGGCGCCTCGCGGGCGGCGGTCGAGAACATGATGAAGACGCTCTCGGTGGAGTGGGCGCGCTACAACATCAAGCTCGTCGCTCTGGCCGCGGGTCAGTTCGACACCGAGGTGATCCGCACCAAGTATCCGAAGGAGGTGTCGGAAACCGTCGCACAGACGATCCCGCTCGGCCGGCTCGGCAAGCCCGAGGAGATGGCCTGGCTCGTCGCCTACCTGGCCTCGCAGGCCGGCGACTTCTTTTCCGGCTGCGTGATCACCCCGGACGGCGCCAGGGACAACTGGTTCGGCTCTTGGCCGCCGGAGCTCTACGGGCGCGGGGATCAGCCGCTGGCTGAGGAGCGCAGGCCGAAACCCTAGCTGTCGTGGCGTTCTGTGTTGATCCGGTCGCGAGTACCGGCACCAGATCCACTCAGTTCAGGCCGAAAGCCCTTTCAGGTCGTCATCCCGCCGAACTGCCCGCCGGTGACGTTCAGTGTTTGGCCGTGGACATAGTTGCTGAGTTGCGAGCAGAGGAAGAGGACGGGGCCGGCGGCCTCCTCGGGCTGCGCCGGGCGCCCCAGCGGGATGATCATCGAGGCCATCGCCCGCATCTGCTCCGGCACGCCGATCTCGACCTCCTGGCCGTGGGTCTCGATCTTCTCGCCCTTCTCCTTGGCCTGTGTCAGGCGTGTCTCGACGAACCCGAAGGCGACCGCGTTGACGTTGATCTTGAGCGCTCCCCACTCCTTGGCGAGGGTCTTGGTGAGTCCGACGACGCCGGCCTTGGCCGCCGCGTAGTTGGCCTGCCCGGCGTTGCCCATCGTCCCCGAGATCGAACTGATGTTGACCAGCTTGCGGAAGCGCTCGGTGTTCTCCGCCTTCTCCGCCTTGGCGGCCTCGCGCCAGTGCGGGGCGATCGCGCGGGCGACGCGGAAAGGAACGATCGTGTGGATGTCGAGCATCGCCTGGAACTGCTCGTCGGACATCTTGTGAGTGACGGCGTCCCATGTGTAGCCGGCGTTGTTGACGACTATGTCGACCTCCCCGAAGGAGGAAATGGCCGCCTCGACGAGGCTCTCGGACACGCCCGGCTCGGTCAGGTCACCTGAGAACGTCGCGGTCTCGCCGTCGATCTCAGCGGCCGCCTGCTCGGCGACGTCGCCGTCGATGTCGTTGATCAGCACCTTGGCGCCCTCGCTGACGAAAAGCTGCGCGGTCGCCCGTCCGATGCCTCGCGCCGATCCGGTGACGATCGCGCTCTTGCCGTCGAGTAGTCCCATCGCTTGGTGCTCCTTCGTTCTCTGAATAGGGGGCGCGGACTCTACCCCCGATCCACCGGACGGCACCACTTACAAAGCCCTTACACGGCCTTGTTGAAAGCCGAACTCGGGTCACCGAGCATGGCACCGTCAAGCAGGCAAATTCAAGGAGGATTCAAAGATGAAACACAGATTGACCAGAGCACTCAGCTGGGCCGTGTTCCCGGCCCTGCTGGTCGGCGGGTTCGCGATCGCCGCGCCGAAGGGCGACGGCGAGTCCGGCCGGGACGCAGACGCCGAGCCGCAGACGTTCGAAATGGCGGTACCGGGTCCGGCGCCGATCGCCGGTGTCGCAATCGCACACGCTCGGGCCGCCGGCGAGGACGGCGATGTCGTCCACATCGCGGGTCCAGGCGCGATCGGAATGGGACCCGGCGGCGGTGACCTCACCTATGCCGAGTTCCACTCGCTGCGCGACGGCGAGGAGGTCGTGACGAGGCTCGACCGCGGCACCGTCTCTGCTGTGGACGACGATTCGGTGACGATTACGCACAACGACGACAGCGAAGCCACGATCCCCGTCGATGGCGAGACCAAGGTGCTGACGCCGCCGCCCTTCCCCGAGGATGGTGAGCGCCCTGACCTCGAGGATCTCCCTGACCCGAGCGAGCTGATCGGCGAGGTCTCCGACCTCGAGGTCGGAGACGAGGTCTCAGTGCACCGTGAGGTCGGTCATGCCGCGGCGATGATCGGGATCCTGCCGCAAGGCGGCGAGCGCCCGTTGATGCCTGCACCCCCGCCCGACGCACCCCCGGCCCCGCCCGAGACTGACGGCAACTAGGCGGCAGGCCTCCGGTACCCCGGAGCGCAGCGGGGCGGCGACGCAGGTTGCCGCCCCGTCTGCGCGCCTCGGCCTTGCGAGACTTGAGACTGTGAACGGCCGGGTGCTGATCGTCGAAGACGAGACCGCGATCGCGGATCTCGTGCGCGCCTACCTCGAGCGCGAGGGGTTCGAGCCGCTCTGGGTGCGCTCGGGAGAGGACGCGCTGGTGGAGCTGGGCCGCAACCCGGTTCGGTTCGTGATCCTAGACATCGGCCTGCCCGGAATTGACGGCTTCGAGGTCTGCCGGCGGTTGCGTGCGAGGACGGCGGTTCCGATCCTGATGCTGAGCGCCCGGGAAGATGAGATCGATCGCGTTGCCGGCCTCGAGGCCGGCGCGGACGACTACGTCGTCAAGCCCTTCTCGCCCCGCGAGCTGATCGCCAGAATCAAGGCGATCCTGCGCCGCGGAGGGGCCGGCCCGGCAGCCGCAGGCAACGTCCTAGGCGCCCAGGGGATCGTGCTGCGCCGTGACGCTCGTGAGGTCACGGTTGACGGTGAAGCGATCGAGTTGACCGCCCGCGAGTTCGACCTGCTGGCCGCCCTGCTCGGCAACGCGAACATCGTGCTCGGCCGCGACCGGCTGCTCGACCTGGCCTGGGGCGGCGCCTTTCCGGGTGGAACCCGCACCGTCGATGTCCACGTCGCCCAGTTGCGCCGCAAGCTCGGCCGTCCCGAACTGATCGAGACGGTCCGCGGGTCCGGCTACAAGGTGCGTGCCTGAGGTGGCGGTGCTGCGCACGCTCAGAGGCAGGCTCTTCGCCGCGATCCTGGCCACGGTTCTGGTCGCTGTCGCAATCTCGCTTGCGATCGGGATCACGTTGACCCGGGGTGCGGTGCGCGACTCCAACGCCGACCAGCTCAGTCGCGAGGCGGATCTCTTCTCCTCGGCGGCGACCGTCGGCGGCCGTCCCGGCCTCGGGATCGAGTTCCTGCAGGCGCTGCCCCCGGGTGCCGGCCCGCCCGCTATCGACGAGGCGGTTCCGTTCGAGCCCCCGGTCCCCCCGAGTGGTGAGCTGGGCGCGGGTGAGCTGCCGGCCCCGCCGCCGCCCGGCGACGTGCTTGCTCCGGCTGAGGGCTCTCGTCGCCTGCCGCGGGTAATCAGTTTCGAGGAGGCTGCGGGCTTGCTGCCCGAGTCCGCCATCGAGTCGCTCGAGCAGGACGGCGAAGCCGACGGCCAGGCCGAGATCGCTGGGGAGGATCGCCTTTTCGCGGCTCGAGCGCTGGACGCGGAGGACGCCGTGAACGGCGGCGCCACGGGAGGAGAGCAAGCGGTCTTTCTGCTGACCCGCACCGCCTCCGTTGCCGGCGAGGACTTCGAGCCCTACCTCGGCGGCCTGCTGGCGGCCGGGGCCCTGGCAGGCCTGCTCGCCGCGGTGGCGGCGGCCCTACTCGCTCGCCGCCTCTCGGCGCCGATCCAGCGGGTCTCAGCCGCGAGCCGCGAGCTTGCGGAGGGTCATCGGCCGGAGCCACTCTCCGAGGATGGTCCCGAGGAACTGGCGACTCTGGCGCGCTCGTTCAACGAGATGACCGCACAGCTGGAGCGGGCGCGGGAGGCGGAGCGCTCGGTGCTGCTCTCGGTTTCCCACGAGCTGCGCACCCCGCTGACGGCGATTCGCGGCTACGCAGAGGCCGTCGAGGACAGGACGGTGGCTGCGCGGGAGGGTGCGCGGGTGATTGTCGCTGAGGCCGGGCGCCTCGAGCGGCTCGTTCAGGACCTTCTGGCCCTGGCCCGGCTGGAACAGGGAGTGCTCGGCTTCAGGAGCGAGGCGGTCGAGCTCAGAGGAGTCGCCGAGTCTGCCCGCAGACGCCTCGCGCTGACAGCGGCCGAGAACGGGGTCGACGTGATCGTCGATGGACCGGGTGGGGTGGTGCTCGCCGACCCCGACCGCGCCCTCCAGGTCGTCTCCAACCTGATCGAGAACGCGGTGCGCGTCTCGCCGCGTGGAGCGACCGTTCGGGTCGAGGTCGCGCCGGCCTCGGTCACGGTCGCAGACAGCGGGCCGGGAATCGCCGCCGAGGACATCCCGCGTGCCTTCGACCGCTTCCATCTGCGCGACCGCGGCGCCGCTGCGAACGGCGACGGCAGCGGCATCGGCTTGGCCATCGTGCGGGAGCTGACCGAGGGGATGGGCGGAACCGTCGAGCTCGAAAGCGACCTGGGCTCCGGCGCCGCCTTCAAGGTGCGCCTGCCATCGGCGTGATCTGCATTCCTTCCGGTCGAGAAACCCGGCAGCTGGCGCCGACAACCCGGACCGGGTCGGCCTCGCGCGCCAAGCGCCTGCGCCGGGCCGGCACCGCGCATACGCCGGCGGCGTAGGATTTACGGCGGTGGGAAGTCTGAGGACAATCTGCATTGGGGTCGGGCTGATCTCGTTGCTGGCCGCTGCGCCGGCGAGCGCCGTGGTCAGCGGCAGCGAAGCGATCGCATTCCTCAACGCCCAGCGGGCCGCAAACGGGATCGAGCCGATCACCGAGCACCCGGACCTTTCACAGGGCTGCCTCAACCACATGGCATACCTCGAGGCTCACCCCGGAGCCCCGTTCTTCGGCGAGGATCCAACTCAGCCTGAGTACAGCGCCGTCGGCGCCGGCGACCCCTCCTTACCGATCTACGCCGATGGCTACATCGCGTTGCACGCGGTCAACTCCCCGGAGTTCAGCATCGAGACGAACCCCTGGGAGCGAGCACCCGGACACATGGCCGCCGCCTTCGACCCCACGGCGGACTCCGCCGGATACGGCCAGACCCTTGCCTCCAGCGGTCGCATCGAGCACTGCATGCGCCTGGCGGGGTTCAGCGATCGCAGGCGAGTCACGCTGGAGGCGTTCATCGCGCCCCAGGGGCTCCGGGATGTTCCCTACTCCGTGACCATCTGCTGCGAGGGCCCGCTCTCGCCGATGGAGGCCGCTCACCTGCCGAACAACATCCCCACTGGCCCCGTGATCACCCTCTACGCCTACAGCCCCGACCGCGTGCCCCTGAAGCCGGTTTCGCAGCGGCTGATGCGGGGCAAGAAGGTGATCAACGGCATCCGCTTCCTGGCCGGCAGCGAGAAATCCGGCGATACGCGCGCGGCGATGCACGGGCCCGCCTCGGCGCTCATCCCGGCGCAACCGCTGAAGCCAAACAGGAGCTACCGTGCGCTGCTCAAGTGGCGCAAGGGACGCAGGACCTTCGACCAGGTGGTGAGATTTCGCACTAGCACACGGACGGTCCGCTAACGTCTGCTGACATGCGGATGCGGGCCGCAGTTCGGACGCTGACGGGTCGGGCTTTGATGGTGGCGATTACGGCCCTGGCCATGGCCGTAGCGCTCGGTGCGACGCCGGCCAAAGCGCTCGGCCCCGGCGGCTGGGACAGCCTTGGCACCGGGCTGAACGACACGGTCTTCGCCCTCAACACCGACTCGCCTGGACAGCTGATCGTCGGCGGCAGATTCACCGACGCCGGTGGTAATCCCGACGCCGACCGGATCGCGATCTGGGACGGATTGAGTTGGGGCTCGCTCGGGCCGTCCGAAAGCCTTGCCGGAACGGGGACCTTCGTCAGCGCGCTCGCCTTCTACAACGGCAACATCTACGCGGGCGGCACTTTCCAGAACGCGGGTGGCAATCCGGCAGCGGACAACCTCGCCTTCTGGAACGGGACCAACTGGCAGTTCTTCTGCGCGTCGATCAACGGTCCTGTGGATTCGCTCCAGGTGATCGGCAACACGCTCTACATCGGCGGCTCGTTCAGCGATGTCAACGGCCAGGCGCAAGCGGACAACCTGATCCGGTGCAGCCTCGACACCGGCCAGTTCATCTCCGCGACCGTTGACAACGACGGCGACCTCGCCGGACGCGTCCAGGCAATGACAGCGGATGCCGCCGGCAATCTGTACGCCGGTGGCACCTTCACCAACATCGACGGGATCGGCACGGCTGACTACGTCGCCATGTACACCGGCAACGCCTGGCAGGGGATGGGTGGCGCGTTTATCCCCGCGATCGACACGGCCAACGTCGATGCGCTGGCCAGCGACGGCACCAACGTCTACGTCGGCACCGACGACACTGACATCGCCGGCATTTCGCAGGCCGACAACGTTGCGAGGTGGGACGGGGCCGCCTGGAACGCCGTCGGTGCTGACAGCGCCGGTACGGACGGGTATATGCCAGCGACCACGGCGATCAACGACCTGCTCGTATCGGGCTCCAGCCTCTATGCGACCGGCAGCTTCGCGGATGCGAACGGCGATCCGTTTGCGGACCATATCGCGGTCTTCGATGGCGCCAACTGGTCTTCGATGGGAACCAACGCAGACGAGACGAACGGCCCCTTCAACAGCGGCCAGGGGCACGCACTGGCGTTCTTCGGGGGCGCGCCGGTGGTCGGCGGCGCTTTCACGGACGCAGGCGGCGACCTCGCCGCCGATCGCATCGCGATTTTCCGCGGGGTCGGCGGGGGCGGGTCGCTGCCGGCGCCAGTCCAGGGTGTGGCCGTGAACCTGGTCCCCGTGTCGGGAACGGTCCGTGTTGACATTCCCGGCGACGCGGCAGGATTCGTCCCGCTCGATCAGGCCGCTCAGGTCCCTGTCGGCTCGAAGGTCGACACCACAGCGGGCCGAGTCTCGCTGACGTCTGCGACTGCGAATGGCGGCACGCAGGCCGCCGATTTCTACGGCGGGCTGTTCGTGATCAAGCAGGGCACGGGCAGCGACCAGACCAACGCTCGTCTGCGCGGCAAGCAGCAGTGCGGCGGCGGCGCCGGGACCGGCCGCAATCCGCTCGCTTCACGCAAGCGCAAGCCGAGCCTCTGGGGAAGCGGCAGCGGCCACTTCTCAAGCTCTGGCAACCACGGCTCCGCTTCCGTGCGCGGCACCTCCTGGCTGATCTTCGAGCAGTGCGGCGGCATCACCGGCACCACGGTGAAGGAGGGCAAGGTCGCCTTCAAGAACTTCTACACCGGCAAGACCAGGCTGGTCAAGCAGGGCCAGACTGCGCTCGCGAAGCCGGTGCCGCGTTCCCGCCGCCAGGGCTGAGACGACGAGGGGCGCTACAGCCCCATCATCTTGCCGAGAATTTCCTTCATCACCTCATCGGTCCCGCCGCCGATCGGTCCCAGGCGGGCGTCGCGCAGCGCACGCTCAACGTGGTACTCGCGCATGTAGCCGTAGCCGCCGTGGATCTGCAGGACGTCGTCGGCGACCTCAACCATCGAGCGCTGGCTGATCAGCTTGGCCATAGTCACCTCGCGGGTGGCGTCCTCGCCGGCGTTGAAGCGGCGCAGGCAGTCGTATGTGAGTGCCTGCGCGGTCTCCATCTTGATCGCGATCTCGGCGATTTTGTGGCGGATCGCCTGGAACCTGCCGATCGGCCGGCCGAAGGCCTCGCGCTCACCGGCGTAGTCGACCGCGACCTCGAGCAGCCGCTTCATCCCGCCCACGGCGCCGAGCGCCATCAGCAGCCGCTCCCACTGAAAATTGGACATGATCAGGTAGAAGCCGCGGTTCTCCTCGCCGAGCAGGTTCTCGTCGGGCACCTCGACATCGGTGAACGAGAGCTCGCCCGTGTCGGAGGAGTGCCAGCCCATCTTTTCGAGCTTGCGTGCGACCTCGTAGCCGGGCATGTCGCGCTCGAGGATCAGGAAGGAGATTCCCTGGTGGCCGCCGTCCTCGCTGGTCTTGCAGGCACAGACGAGGAAGTCGGCGCGCACGCCGTTGGTGATGAAGGTCTTGGCGCCGTTGACGACGTAGCCGCCGTCGACCTTCTTGGCAAAGGTGCGGATCGAGGCGACGTCGGATCCCGCTCCAGGCTCGGTAATGCCGAGGGCGCCGATCTTCTCGCCGGCGATCGCCGGACGCAGGAAGCGCTCGTGCTGGTCGGGAGTGCCGAATTTGAAGATCGGGGGCGTGGCGATTCCGGTGTGGGCGCCAAGCCCCGCGCCGACCCCGCCTGAGGCCCCGGCCCGCGCCAGTTCTTCTGCCCAGACCGCGTCGTGGAGGTAGTCGCCGCCCTGGCCGCCCAGCTGCACCGGGTACTTGAGCCCGAGGAAGCCGAGTTTCGCCGCACGGTTGTAGAGCTCGCGAGGGAACTCGCGGGCTTCGTCCCACTCGATCACGTGGGGGGCGATCTCGGTCGAGACCCAGCGCGAAATCGTCTCGCGCAGCTGCTCGTGCTCGTCGGTAAAGGGAGGCAGGAGCGCCCGGGCGCCGGTGTCCTTGATGACCGCCATGGCCGCCATCCTCGCATTTCCTGGCTCCCGCGCAAAGGGGGCAGAACCTGGCCGACGACTCACGGCCGGCCCAGGGAGACCAGGACCAGCGTCAAAGGGAGCTTGCGCCGATGGCCGTGACCTCGGCCTCGCCGCCCCGGCTCGGCAGCACGGTCACGCCTCGAAATCGCATCTTCTCGTCGGCGGTCCGCGGTGCTCGCAGGACGACCCGGGAAAGAATCGTCGCGATCACGACCTTCATCTCGAGTTGCGCGAAGGCCGCGCCGATGCAGCGCCTCACCCCGCCGCCGAACGGCACCCACGTGTAGGGATCCTGAGCCCCTTCGAGAAAGCGCTCGGGCCTGAAGGCCTCGGGGTCGGGGGCGTAGAGCTCGGGGTCCAACTGAACCAGGACGATCGAGGCGCAGAGCTGGCTACCAGCCTCGAAGCGGTAGCCGCCAAGCTCGGTGGCCTGCGTGGGTGAGCGAAACACCTCGGTGATCACCGACCGCACGCGCAGTGTCTCCTTGATCACGGCGTCCAGATACCGGCTGTCTTCTCCGGCCTCGATCTCGCGGGTCAAACGCTCGAGCGCCGCAGGGCTGCGAAGCAGCCGCTCGAAGGCCCAGCCGATTGAAGTGGCCGTCGTCTCGTGGCCCGCGAGCAGCAGCGTGATCAGCTCGTCGCGAAGCTCCTTGTCCGTCAGTGGAGCGCCGCTTTGATCGCTGGCTGCGAGCAGCAGGCTGAGGATGTCGCTGCGGGTCCCGTCACCGCGCTCGTCGCGCCGCCGTCCGATCTCCTCGTACAGCATCTCGTCGACTCGGTCGCGGTTTCGCAGAAAGCGTCCCCAGGGGCTGCGCGGGCCGAGGTCCTTGCGCAGGAACAGCACCACGGGGTTGATCGAGGAAAGGTGCGGCAGGTAGTGCTTGAACTCGGCCACCCGTTCCTCGTCGGTGACGCCGAAGACCGCGCGGATGATCACCTCCATCGTGATCGCCTGGGCGACCGAGCGCGTTCGGATCGTCTCGCCCGCCTTCCAACGGTCGATCTCTGCGTCGGTGACCTCCCGGATCAGCTCCGCGTAGCCGGCGATCGCCTCGCCGTGAAAGGAAGGCAGCATCAGCTTGCGCATCCGCATGTGGCGCTGCCCGTCCAGCAGCAGCAGCGATTCCGACCCGACGACGGGCTCCATCAGCTCGCGGGGTTCCGCAACGTTGTAAGCCTCGGGCTTCCACTTGAACATCTGCTCGATCAGCGCACGGTCGGCCACATGGATGAGCTCTCCGGCGATCGAGTCAGTCGACTTGAAGACACCGCCGTAGCGCTTGCGCATCTGCTGCCTGACCCAGACCGGCCAGGTGACCCCCAGCCACGTCTGCAGCGGCCCGGGAAGCCGCGGGCCCGGGACCTCCGAAGCGGGTCTAGGCAGTGGCTTCGAGGTCGCGGCCGGAGCCACGGCCGGGTGCGGTGTCGTCGAGGTCGGCATCGGGCTGCGACAACGGTAGCTGTTGGGTCTGGGCGGGGTTTGGCCCGCGCACCAGTTGGTAGGCAAGCGCGCCGAGCGTGGCCCCGATCAGCGGGCCGGCGACGTAGATCCAGAAGTCGGTCCACTGGCCCGACGCCAGCGCCGGCCCGAACGAGCGGGCCGGGTTCATCGAAGCGCCGGTGACCGGCCCCCCGAAGAGCGCGTCGAGTCCGACCGTTCCGCCGATCGCGATCGCCGCGGCGGCGCCGACAGCGCGAGTATCGGTGGCCACGGCCATGATCACAAACATCAGGAAGGCGGTCAGGGCGATTTCGTAGACGAGGGCGCTGCCGACGCCCACGCTGGGAACGGTGGCTCCGAGGTCGGCGGGCTGGTCGGGCCAAACCGCGAGCAGGAGCAGCGCCCCGAGCAGCGCTCCCGTCAGCTGAGCGGCGATGTAGCCGGCGGCGTCGCGAGTCGGAAAGTGCCTGGTGACGGTGAATGCGATGGTCACCGCGGGATTGATGTGCGCGCCGCAGAGGTGCCCGGTCGCGTAGATCATCACCATGATCACGAGCCCGAAGACGAGCGAGACCCCGACGGCGCCCAGCGACCCTGCGTAGACCGTGTTGGTCACGATTGCCCCGCAGCCCGCAAAGACCAGGGCGAAGGCGGCGAGACCCTCGGCCGCGGAGCGCCTCCAGAGTGGCAGGGCCGAGTCCATGTCAGCTCATCCCGGGGCGATTTCGTCGAGGAGCGCGCGGACCCGCCCGGCGATCTGGTCGCGGATCTCGCGCACGGCCGGCAGGTCCTGCCCCGCCGGGTCGTCGAGCTCCCAGTCCTGATAGCGCTTGCCGGGGTAGATCGGGCAGGTGTCGCCGCAGCCCATCGTGATCACGACGTCGGCATCTCGCACGAACTCGTCCGTGAGCCGTTTGGGGAACTCCTGGTTGAGATCAATGCCGAGCTCCGCCATCGCCTCGATGGCCACCGCGTTCAGCTCGTCGGCGGGATCGGAACCGGCGGTGCGCACATTCACCCGCCCGTTCGCGAGGTGCTTCAGCAGCCCGGCCGCCATCTGCGAGCGCCCGGCGTTGTGAACGCAGACAAAGAGGACCTCGGGGACATGGGTCACGATCACCTGGATGATAATGGCAGCCGTCGCCAAGGCGCTCGGCGACCAGGCTCCGCGCGTAGCGCCAGGCTGACGATCGCCCCGGCCACGGCAACGACGGCCGCCGCGCTCAACACAGCCTCGAGTCCGTGGTGGAAGGCCAGCCGCGCTTCCAGCGAGGGGGCAGAGAGGCCGGCCAGGATCGGCGCCAGTTCCGAGGTGTCGGCCACCGACGAGTCGAAGACGATCCCGAAGATCGCGATACCCAGCGCGATCCCGACCTGTCTGAAGGTGTTGCCGATGCCAGACGACAGACCGACCTCATCGTCGGAGAGGGCGCCCATGATCGCCGCCGCCACGGCTGGGCTGAGGATGCCGATGCCGACGCCGATCAAGAAGAACCCGGGCAGCAGCGACTCCCACCCTTCGCTGACCTCAGCGGCGCGGGCAGCCAGCAGGCCGGCGGCTGTCACCAGCCAGTCCGCTGCAGAGCAGGTAGCGAAGCTGGACCCTGCTGGTGAGCGCACCGGCAAGAGGCGCGACGACGAGCAGCGCAGCTGTGACCGGCAGGACCCGCAGCCCCGCCTCGAGCGCGTTGAACCCGAAAACGCCCTGAAGCTCGAGGGCGAGGAACAGCAGCACGGGGTAGATCGCGATCGACTGCAGAAGCGTCACCAGCGCCATCACGCTGACTCTGCGCTTCCGGAACAGGCGCGGGTCGAGCATCGGGTGGCTTGAGCGCAACTGGTGCCAGACAAAACCCGCGAGGATGATCGCCGAGGCGCCGAGCGCGAAGACGATCTCCGGGCTACCCCAGCCGCGTTCGGTTCCCTGCAGCAATCCGGCGATCAGCAGGGACAGCGAGACCGCGAGCAACCCGGCGCCGACCAGGTCGGGCGGAGCGCTACGCGGGTTCCTCGACTCCGCTGTCCGGGTCGCCGCGAGGAATCCCAGGATCGCCACCGCAGGCAGGTTCAGCCAGAAGATCCAGCGCCAGTCGAGCCCCTCGACGATGATCCCGCCGACGACGGGCCCCGCCGCCAGCGCCGCGCCGCTGACCGCTCCCCAGACGCCGAGGGCAAAGCCGCGCTCGCCGCCCTCGTAGGTCGCGCCGATCAGTGCCAGCGACGTGGCGAAGAGCCCGGCCGCCCCAACTCCCTGCAGGGCGCGGGCCAGATCGAGCCAGCCGGCGGTGGGCGCCAGAGCGCAGGCGACCGAGCCGGCGCCGAAGACGGCGAGGCCGAGCAGGAACGTTCGCCGGCGCCCCCAGCGGTCCGCCAGTGCCCCCGCCGGAAGGAGTACGGCGGCCATCGCCAGGGCATACGCGTCGACGACCCATTGCAACTCGCTGAAGCTGGCCCCGATACCGGCGCCGATGGAGGGCGAGGCGAGGTAGACCACGGTGACGTCGAGCAGCAACAGCGCGGTCGCACCGCTGGCGACGATCAGCGGCCAGCGGGATGTCGCGGCTCGCTTCACGTCGGCACCGGGCAGCGCTGCAGGTGTGCCGACTCCTGCGGCCCGGCCGGCGCCGCCGCGCTTTCCGAGGCGGCACGTACTTCAACGCAGACGGCGAGCAGCGTCGCAATCGCCGCCGTTGCGACGAGGATCCAGAGCAGCACCGTGTATCCGGCGGCGGCGGCCAGCAGTGCAGCCACGAGTGGCCCGGCAGCGCGGGCGAGCTTGGTCATCGCGCCCGCGACACCGGCGATGGTGCCGTAGGAGCCGCCGCCGTAGAGGTCGGCGATTGCGGTCGCTCGGGCGAGCGTTGTCATGCCGTTGCCTGCTCCAAGCAGAGCCATGCCGGTGATGATCGCGCTTCGGCTCTGCAGGGCAGCCACCGTCGCGATGCCCAGGCCGATCAGGGCGAATGGTGTCGCGGTGGCGATCCAGCGGGGCCAGCGCGCGGCGATCGTGCCGAACAACAGCCGTCCTGGGATCTGCGATGCGCCACCGAGTCCGACGACAAAGGCCGCAAAGGCAAGATCGTTGCCTCGCTCGAGCAGGATCGAGACGGAGTGGACCATCATCGCCACGGTCGTCAACGTGGCCAGGAAGAAGGCGGCAGAAAGGAGCCAGAACGAGGCCGAGCGCAGGGCTCTGCCGGCGTTGATCGATCCCCTCGCTGTCGACGCTGGGCGCTGATGGGCTCGCGGAGTGTCTCCATCGCGCCGTTCAGTTCCCGGAAGGCAGAGGAAGTGCAGGGGAACTGTCGTCACGGCCAGCACGGCAGCCAGCACGAGTAGAGCGTCGCGCCAGCCGTACTCCTGGATCAGGGCCTGCGTGAGCGGCAGGAAGAGAAAACTCGCGAGCGCGCCCACCAGCGTCAGGGTCGTCATTGCCCGCCGGCGCTCGGCAGCGTCCGGGAAGCGCTTGGCGAGGACCGTGAAGGCCGGCTCGTAGAGAACCATGGACATGACGACACCGATGCCCGCCCAGACGGCGTACATCGCGGCGATGCTGTCGATTCGCGACCAGGCCACGACCGCCAGCACCGCTCCGATCGAACCCGCGGTCATCAGGGCGCGCGGTGGGTGCCCGTCGAGGTGGCGGCCGACGAGTACTCCGCTTGCCGACGACACGACCAGAGCAAGAGAGAAGGCCCCGGTCAGCTGCGCTGCGCTGAGGCCCACCTCCGCTTGCATCGGGACCAGGAGGACGGCAAAGGCGTAGTAGAGGATCCCCCAGGAGACCGTCTCGCTAACCGAGAGCGCTCCGACGACCCTCCAGCGCGCGCTCACACGGCGCCGGCGAGCGCCAGTGGCGCGCTGTCGCCGCAGCACACGGCCTCCTCGGGCTCGCCGACGGTGATCTGCCCGGACGCGCGGCCGCAGGCGCTTGCGCTCGCCTTGGGTAGCACGAGCTCTACGCGCCGTGCCGCCTCCCAGTCGCCGGCAACGGCTGCGACCACCGAACGGACCTGTTCGTAGCCGGTGCGCAACAGGAAGGTCGGCGCTCGGCCGTAGCTCTTCATGCCGACGACGTAGATGCCCTCGTCAGGGTGGGAGAGCTCGTCGACTCCGTGTGGCGGGACCGAGCCGCAGGAGTGCACGTTCGGATCGATCAGCGGAGCCATCGCTCGGGTCGCCTCCACCCGGTCGTCGAGATCGAGTCGCAGTTCGCGCAGGACCGAGAGGTCAGGACGGAAACCCGTCGCAGCGATCACCTCATCGGCCTCGATCTGCCGGCCTCGGTCGGCGATCAACAAGCGCGAGTCTGCGGCGTCGATGCGCCGGCTCTGAAAGCCGGTGACCAGTTCGATCAGCCCGCCGTCGACCAAATCGCTCACCTTCTCGCGAAGCGCTCCGCGGGCCGGCAGCTGGTCGGCTCCGCCACCGCCGTACTTGCGGCCCGGCGCTTCACCGCGGATCGCCCAGACAACTTCGGTCTGAGGCGCCTGCTCGCGCAAGGCCGCGAGGTCCTGGATGGCGTTGAAGGCGGAGTGGCCCCCGCCGACGACGAGCACCCGCTTGCCCTCGTAGCGGCCGCGGTCAGCGCCCAGGATGTCCGGGATGCCGAAGGAGATCCGGTCGGCGTGCGCGCGTTCGCCTTCGGCCGGCAGTCCGCCCGCGCCGAGGGGATTCGGCTGCGTCCACGTCCCTGAGGCGTCGATCACCGCGCTGGCCAGAACGCGGCGCTCCTCACCGTTTCGCTCGACGAGCAACTCGTATGGCGCCTCTTCTCGCCCAGCGTCCTTGAGTTTGTCGACCGCCTGCTTCGTAACCGCGATGACTCGCGCGTTGAGGTGAAGCGAGCCAGCGATCGCGGCATGCGCGGCCAGCGGTTCGAGGTAGTCCTCGACGAGCTCCGCTCCCGTTGGATAACCCTCAGCCGGAGCGATCCAGCCCGATCCGGAGAGCAGTTGCGCGGCGACCGGATCGATGTTGAAGTCCCACGAACTGAAGATGCGTACATGACCCCACTCGCGCACGCTGGCGGCGACTGAGGTCCCCGCCTCGAAAATGATCGGCTCCAGGCCGCGCCCGATCAGGTGCGCGGCTGCTGCCAGCCCGACGGGCCCCGCGCCGATCACGGCGACGGGAAGGGACTTTGCCTCGCCGCAGCCGCAGGTTGCGTCACCGGTTCCACAGCAGTCCTGCTTGGCGGATGAATCGCAGCAGTCGACTTGCTTCTCAGGGGTACAGCAGGCGCTTGATTCGGTCATTGGTCCGGCTCCTCCGGGATCGTTGTGCGTATGGACGTATCGAAAAGTTTCGATGCGCCACCTTAGCATATGTATCGAGAGTTTTCGATATGATGCTTTTCGCATGACCGAGCTTCCGTTGATCCAGTGCTGCGCTCCCCTTGCTCAGCCGGGCCTGTCCGAGGACGAGGCCAAGGAGCTGGAGGTGCTCTTCAAGGCGCTCGCCGACCGGCACCGCGTGAAGATCCTCAACCGTCTGTTGGCCGCCGCCGGCGAGGCCGTCTGCGTCTGTGATTTCGAGGAGATGCTCGATCTCAAGCAATCCACGGTGAGCTACCACCTCAAGCAACTGAGGGACGCCGGAATCATCGAGCGGGAGAAGCGGGGTTCGTACGCCTACTTCTCAATCAGCTCCGGCGCTCTTGACCGTGTCGGCAGCTTGCTCGGTCAGTCGGCCGAGTCTCTCGCCGTCGTCTGAGGTTTCCCGCGCCGTCGGGAGATGTGGTCCAGCCACGGCCCTACTTCGGGCTCGGCGGCTTCCAATCCGTCATCGTCGTGTAGCCGCGCCCCTTGAAGTCAAAGCCGAGCAGGTCACCGGTCGGGTTCTTGCGATCGCCGTGGTGATAGGCGCGCACCTCGGCGATCCTGCCGTCGACGATCCGGAACCATTCGGTGCCCCGGTTAAGGCGCTCGTCCCCCGACTTCGGGTCGCGCCAGGTCATCGTCCACTCGATCACGACCTCGTCGCCTGATTCGATCCCGTGCTCGAGCCACCACTGTCCGTCAACGGTCTCCACGCCCCAGCGGGCGTTGTCGGCGATCTCGCGACCGTGGTGAGGGCCGAGGCGCGTGTAGTAGTGCGTCGCGTCGTCGGTGAAGTGCGAGGCGATCAGGTCAGCGTCGCCCGTGTTGAGCGCCTCGTAGTAGGAGCGGATGTGGTCGAGGTGGCCGATGGCCGGGATTCTCACCGAATTCGAAGATCGATGTCGATTTCGCCCCCCACACCGTTCGTCGCCAGCCCCGGAGTAAACCCCCGCCGAACGTCGGAAATACGGACACATACAGGGGTGAACCCGACGTTCGGCGAAGGATTTTGCTCTTAGGCGCCCGGCGGGCCGCCTGGGACCGTGAAGAGGCTCGTCAGCTGGGTGGCGAACATCATGTCGCCCTCGATCTTCAGCTTGCCGGACATGAACAGCATCGGGCCCTGGGCGCTGCCGGTGACCAGGCGCAGGAAGTCGACCGAGCCGAGCACGAATGCGACCCGCGGCGTGCCGCCGCCCTCGGTGTTGATCTCGATCCCGCCGTTGGAGATGACGACCTCGTAGATGTCCTCGCCGCCGTCGGGGCGATCGGTGATCCGGAAGTGGACGATCGCGTCGACGCCCTGGGCCGCTGATGAGTCGACGGCTTCCTCCATGCGCCGGAAGATCTCATCAAGGACCTGCTTGCGGTTGGCCGGGTCCGCCATGCCCTCCGCGAGCTGCTCGTCGGTCGCATCTGCCACGAGCTTGGCCATCGCTGCGGCGTCAGCTTCGCCGAGCGGGGGTCCGGCGTCGGAATCAAGCGCGGCGCTGCCCAGATCGTCTGTTTCGGTCATCTCATCTCCTTGGCATCCGAACGGTTACGGCCGAAACGTACCCCGATTGTGAATTCAGTGCCAGCACGGAGATCGAACCGGCGAAACCTGTGACAATTAGCGAATGGTCTGGTCGAGGCTAGGAGCGGGGGTGATGGCGGCGATCGCCGCCATCGCGGCTGCGGGGCCTGCGCAGGCCGATGAGTACGCGCACACCGGCAGCTTCGGGACACATTCCGCGGCAATGCCCCCGCCGGACGGCTCGTTCGGTTATGCCGTAGACGTCGACGCGGATGCGAACGGAAACGTGGTTGTCCCCGACTTGGTTGCGGATCGCGTTTCGATCTTCAATTCGACAGGCGTCTTCCTGGCGAAGTTCGGCGCTCCCGGAACCGGCTACGGCCAACTCACCTGTGCCAACGCTTGACCATCAACGCTGTCGGCAACTTGATCGTCGGAGACTTCGGGGCCGAGTACAAGATCCAAGTCTTCAACCAGATTGGAAACATTGTCCACGGCTGGGGGCAAGTCGGGTCAGGCGACGGCCAGATCGGTATCGCTGGGTGTGGCAGTTTTCCACTCGACGTGGATGCGGCAGGGAACGTGTATGCGGCTGACAAAGCCGTCGTTAACGCCGTCATCGTCACCAGGCGGATCCAAGTTTTCTCCGCCAACGGAACGTTCCTGCGCAAATGGGGTTCTCCGGGGGCCGGTCCGGGGCAGTTGGACAATGTCACGGGACTGGCCGTGGGTTCGAACGGCGACGTCTACGCACTCGAGTACGGCGGCCGCATCCAGCAGTTCACGCCGACCGGAGGTCTTGTCCGGTCCTGGGGGGGTATCGGGACATCCGACGGGCTGTTCAACACTCCGCTCGATCTCGCGGCCGATCCGTTCGGCCACCTGTTCGTGGCCGACCGTGGAAACAACAGGATCCAGGAGTTCGACCTGCAGGGGAACTTCATTCGCAAATGGGGATCTGCCGGTACGGGTTCTGGCCAGTTCAACGACCTTCTCGGCATCGGAGTGGACCCGGCGGGCCAGGTCTACACGGCGGACGCGAGCCAGGTCCAGCGTTTCACCCTCTCCGTCTCGACGCCGGCCCTGACCGGCACCAGCCCCGCCTCACCTGCCGACGACAACAACCCCGAGGTGAGCGGCAGCGCCTCGGCCGGCGCGACGATCCGGATCTACGCCGACTCCTCCTGCGCCGGCACGCCGCTGGCAACCGGAACAGCGGTCGAGCTCACCGGCGCTGGGATCTCCGTTCACGTCGCCGACAACACGACGACGACCCTCTTTGCAACCGCCACCCAAGACCTCACCAGCTCGGCCTGCTCGTCTGGGATCGAGTACCGCGAGGTGACGCCGCCGCCGTCAGACCCACCGGCCGACTCCAACTGCATCGTTCCCAAGCTGGAACCGGGATCCAAGATTCGCTCTGCCAAGCAGGCCCTGAGTGAGGCGGGGTGCAGGCCCGGCAAGATCGTCCGCCGCCGCTCGGCGAACGTCGCCCGCGGCCGCGTGATCAAGCTGCGCAAGAAGGCCGGCAAGGTGCTCGTCGCCGGCGCCGAGGTCGGGATCGTCGTCAGCACCGGCCCCGCGGTCCCGCGTCCTTGACCCGCTGAGCTATCGCGGCAGTTTCGCCCGTCGCGCCCGTCAGTAGCTGCCCCCGCGGCAAGCCCAGCGAGTGCTCGGCCACGTAGTTGAGGATCATCTCGCGCGAAACAGGCGCGGTCCTCGCCAGTCGCGCTCCCCAGTACATGTCGGTGAGCCCGTATTCGGTCGCGAAGCCGTTGCCGCCGTGGGTCTGGATCGCCTGGTCGATGCACTTGATCGCCGCCTCGGCGGCCGCGTACTTGGCCATGTTCGACGGCTCGCCCGCGGGCGCACCGGCGTCATACAGCGCGGCGGCCTTCTGCGTCATCAGCTTCGCCAGCTCGTGCTCGATCTTCGCCTGCGCGAGTGGATGCGAGATCCCCTGGTGGGCACCGATCGGGACGCTCCAGACGACCCGTTCCTTGGCGTAGTCGGCCGCCATCCGCAGGGCCCGGCGCGCGCCGCCGTTGGAGAGCGCGGCGCCCATGATCCGCTCTGGGTTGAGGCCGTCGAAGGCGGCCTTCAGCCCGACCTGCTCGGACTCGCCGAGCAGCCGGTCGGCGGGGACCTCGACGTCGTCGAAGTAGAGCTCCCACTGCTTGTCGGGCGCGTTCAGCGCCGTCGGGATGTGCTGGCGCTGGATCCGCGGGTCGTCGGCGTCTACGAGCAGCAGCAGGGGCAGCCCGAGGTTGCCGTCCTGATCGCGCTTGCGCGCGATCACCAGGATCGCGTGGGCGTCCTCGACGGCCGAGATGTACTGCTTGGTTCCGCGCAGCACGTAGCCGCCGTTCGAGCGCTTCGCCGCGGTCGAGATGTTGTGCGAGTTCGAGCCCGCGCCCGGCTCCGTGATCGCAAAGCAGACCCGGGTCGTGCCGGCGGCGATGCCCGGCAGCCACTCACGCCGCTGGCTGTCAGTTCCGTGCTTGGTCAGGATCGAGCCGACGATCGCGGGGGAGACGACCATCATCAGCAGTGAGTTGCCGGCCGCCGAGATCTCCTCGGCCACCGCCTGCAGCGCGTACATGCCCTGTCCGCCGCCGCCGTACTCCTCGGGAATGTTGACGCCGATGTAGCCCTTTTCCCCGAGTGCGTCCCAGAGCTCCGACGCGGGCTTGTCCGCCTCGACGCACTCGCGCATGTAGTCGCGCCCGAAGCCGGAGCAGATCGAGGCGACGGCCTCGCGCATCAGCCGCTCTTCGTCGCTCGCGACCAGCGCGAGTGCGGGGTTTCCCGTGGCGGTGGCGATCTCCATTTGCCTAGAGTCCGTAGCTCTTGCCGATGACGTCGAGCATGACTTCGTCCGTCCCCGCGCCGATGCGGTTGAGGCGGACGTCGCGGTAGGCGCGCTCGATCTCGTATTCCTGCATGTAGCCGTAGCCGCCGAAGATCTGGACGCACTCGTCGGCGATCTCGCAGGCGATCCGCGAGGCATAGAGCTTCGCGATCGTGATCTCACGCACCGGGTACTCGCCGTTGGCGAAGCGCCAGGCGGTCGCGTAGGTGAGTTGCTTGGCGGCCTCGGTCTTCGTCGCCATCTCGGCGAACTTGTGACGAATCGCCTGGAACTTGCCGATCGGGCGGCCGAAGGCTTCGCGCTCCTTGGCGTACTCGAGGGTGCGTTCGAACATCCGCTCACACGAGGCGACGCAGCCCGCGGCGGCGACAAGCCGCTCGCCCTGGAGCTCCCAGGCGATGTGGTAGAAGCCCTTGCCCTCCTCGCCGAGCATGTACTCCGCCGGGACGCGAACGTCCTCGAAGGAGAGCTCGCCCGTATCGGAGGCGTGCATGCCCATTTTCTCGAGGCGCCGCGAGACGGTGAAGCCCTCGACGGGGTTGCCGTCGTCGTCCTTGAGCGGAACGACGAACAGCGTGATCCCCTCGTGGCGGGCGTTCGGGTCGGTCTTCGTGACCAGGACGATGAAGTCAGCCCGTGGCCCGTTGGTGATGAACGTCTTCGAGCCGTTGATGACGTACTCGTCGCCGTCGCGCAGGGCGGTCGTGCGGATGCCGGCGACGTCGGAGCCGGCGCCGGGCTCGGTGATCCCGAGTGAGGCGATCTTGTCGCCCTTGATGGCCGGGACAAGGAACTTCTGCTTGGTCTCCTCGTTGCCGAGCAGGTGGACCGGGGGCAGGGCCATGTCGGTCTGGACGGCAAAACCCATGTTGGTCCCGCCCGAGCCCGAGTAGCTCATGCATTCGGCACGCACCAGTGAGTAGAAGTAGTCGCCGCCCTGCCCGCCGTACTCCTCCGGGAAGCAGAGGCCGAGGAAGCCGAGCTCGCCGGCCCGCTTCATCGCCGAGTCCGGCCAGAGTGTCTCCTCCCACTCGTTGCGGTGGGGGTAGAGCTCCTTCTTGACCCAGTTGCTCATCGACTCGCGCAGGTCCTCGTGCTCGTCCGTGAAGATGAAGTGGCGGGCGCCGCCGCCGAAGTCGGGCTTGATGACCTTGTCCTGGATGGCTGATGCCAAGGGAGACCTCCGTTTTGGGCCGCAAATGCGGCCGGTTTCGCGACAGTTCGTGCCTGAGTGGTAGAAAGTAAACAGTAATACTTTCTACTTTGCGATGCTGCTAGGGTAGCGCTTCAAACCTAAAGGGGTCAGACCCCTTTAAGAAGTTCATGAGCGTTGACAGCTACGAAAAGATTCGCTACGAGGTCGCGGACGCGGGGATCGCGACGATCACGTTCGATGATCCCGAGACGCGTAACGCGCTCTCCCACGAGCTGCTGACCGAGCTGAACGAGGCACTTGATGCCGCCAAGGCCGATGACGCCGTCCGCGTCGTCGTCCTCACCTCGTCGCACGAGAAGGTCTTCTCCGCCGGCGGCAACCTCGGAGGCTTCGGGGGAGACGACTCAACGATCCTCAAGTACGACGGGACTCAGCTCTTCGTCGACGTTTTCCGGAAGTTCGGCGAGTTCGGCAAGCCGTCGATAGTCGCTGCCAACGGGCACGTCCTGGCCGGCTCCTTGGGAATCGCGCTCGCCTGCGACCTGATCATCGCCAAGGACACCGCCGGCTTCGGCACCCCCGAGATCAACGTCGGGCTCTTTCCTTTCATGATCATGGCGCTGATCTACCGCAACGTCCCGCGCAAGAAGACGACGGAAATGCTGCTGCTGGGCGATCGCCTGACAGCCGAGGAGGCGAAGCAGGCGGGGATCGTCAACAAGGTCGTCCCCGCCGAGGAGCTCGACGCCGCCGTCGAGGAGTGGGCGTTGAAGCTGGCCTCGAAGTCTCCGCTTGTCATGCGCCTCGGGAAGGACGCGATGTGGCGCCAGATGGACCTGCCGCTGATGGACGCGCTCGACTACCTGCGCGCCCAGTTGACGCTCGAGCTCTCGACCGAGGATGCGATCGAAGGCGTGATGGCCTTCTTCGAAAAGCGAGAACCGGAATGGAAAGGACGCTGATGAACGACCCTGGGGCAAGGCCGGCTGCGCCCGGACGCGAAGCAGAGGACGCGGCCGGTGGTGTCGGGGAGGCGCCGGAAGCTCCAGAAGCGCCGCCCGAGTCCGCGATGAAGGGCCTGGTCGACGACCTCCACGCGCGTCGCGAGAAGGCCAAGCTCGGCGGTGGCCCCGAGAAGATCGCCAAGCAGCACGAGTCGCGGCAAGCTGACCGCCCGCGAGCGCACTCGACCTGCTCGTCGATCCCGGCACGTTCGTCGAGATGGGGATCCACGCCGGTCCCCACTTCTCACAGCGCTCGATGGAGGGGAAGGAAGCCCCTGCGGACGGCGTCGTCACCGGCTGGGGCAACGTCGACGGTCGTCGCCTGCGCGATCGGCGCCTACGACTTCACGGTGATGGCCGGCGCGATGGGCATGACCGGCGAACTGAAGATGGCCCGCCTGCGCGAGATGGCGCTGCAGAAGCGGATGCCGATGATCTGGCTGCTCGACTCGGCCGGCGCCCGCATCCAGGAGGCCTCCGGCTCGCTGTTCGCGGGCTCGGGACATCTCTTCCGCGAGCAGGTTCAGATGTCCGGCGTCGTGCCGCTGGTCGCCGCGATGATGGGCCCCTGCGCCGCGGGCACCGCCTACATCCCCGGCCTCTCGGACTTCGTGCCGATGGTGGTGGGCCAGGGCGCGATGGCGCTCGCCGGCCCTCACCTGACCAAGGCGGTCACCGGCGAGGACATCTCGATGGAGGACCTCGGGGGCGCCAAGGTCCACTGCCGCAAGTCGGGAGTGGGCGACCTCGAGGTCGACGGACGACGCCGAGTGCATCGAGGCCGTCAAGACCTACCTCTCCTACTTCCCGTCCAACTGCGAGCAGCCGCCGCCGATGCGCGAGACGGATGATCCCGACGACCGCATGTCCGAGAAGCTGCTCGAGATCGTCCCGGACTCGAACCGCAAGCCGTACGACATGTACGAGGTCATCCGCGAGATCGTCGACGACGGCGAGTTCTTCGACATCAAGCCGAAGTTCGCGAAGACGATCATCACCTGCTTCGCCCGCATCGGCGGCCAGCCGGTCGGCATCGTCGCCAACCAGCCGAAGCACCTGGGCGGCATCCTCGAGAACGACTCGGCCGACAAGGCCGCGCGCTTCGTCAACCTCTGCGACGCCTTCAAGATCCCGCTCGTCTTCCTCCAGGACGTCCCCGGCTTCATGGTCGGCTCGAAGGTCGAGCACGCCGGGATCATCCGCCACGGCGCGAAGATGCTCTACGCGATCTCGCGGGCGACGGTGCCGAAGATCACCGTCGTCGTCCGCAAGGCCTACGGCGCCGGCTACTACGTGATGAACGGCAAGGCGTACGAGCCCGACCTGATCGTCGCCTGGCCCGGGGCGGAGATCTCGGTGATGGGCGCGGAGGGTGCGGTCAACATCATTGGCCGCTCCGCGATCGAGGCCTCCGATGACCCGGAGGCGACGCGCGAGGCCATGCTGAACGCCGTCCGCGAGCAGATCGATCCCTACATCGCCGCCCACAACGCGCTGATCGACGACATCATCGACCCGCGCGAGACCCGCCCGACGATCATCCGCGGCCTGCGGATGGCGAAGGGCAAGAAGGTCGAACGCCCCTGGCGCAAGCACGGAGTGATGCCGGTCTGAGCAAGAATCCTTCGCAGAACGTCGCGGTCGTCGCCGAGATCCTGCAGGCCTGGAATCGCAAGGACTTCGACGAGGTGCTCGCTCGGGCAACCGACGACCTCGAGTGGGTCCCAGCCACGATCGCGACAGTCGAAGGTGATTCGTTTCAGGGCAAGGACGGGGCGCGGAAGTTCTTCGAGCAGTGGGGGGAGACCTGGGAGACCTGGGACGTGGATGTCGCGGAGATCCGCGAGCAGCCCGACACAGTGGTTGTCCTCGGGCATGTCCACGCGACCGGCCGGGGTAGCGGAGTCGAGCTCGATCAACCTGTCGCCTACGTGTTCGAACTGCGAGACGGTCTGCTGGCCCGAGGCCGCTCGTTCTTCGACCATGACCAAGCACTCACGGTGGCCGGTGCTGGGGAGAGCGGCAGCCGATGAGCGTCGGCGAGCGCTTTGCCGCGGCATCGAACAGCTTCTACCTGAAGATCCGGGACAAGCGGGCCTGGGACCTCGCCGCGGGTCAGCCGGGCGCCGTCGGTTTCGGAGCGCTCGAGGGCCACAAGTACGCGCTGCTGATCACCTACCGCAACTCCGGCGAAGCGATTCCCGACGCCCGTCTGGTTCGGGCTCGACGCTGACGGCAAGGCCTTTGTGCGAACCGAGCGCGCCGTCGGCAAGACGAAGCGCATCCGCGCCAACGGACGCGCCCGGCTTGCCCCGTCGAACATGCGCGGCAAGCCGCTCGGCCCCGCCGCCGACGGCGTCGCCCGAGTGCTCGAAGAATCGGAGTGGCCGCGGGCCGAGGTGGCTCTGGAATCGAACTACGGTCTCGGCCGCAAGGTTTACGAAAGCCAGGGCGAGCGCCTCGGCATCGACACCGTCTACCTGGAGATCGCGCCGGCCGGCTCGGTCACCTCAAGCAACGGAAGCGAAGGAGCGACATGAGCCGTTTCGAAGACCCGGTGATCATCAGCTGCTCGATCTCGGGCGCGATCGCCAACCGCGATCAGTGCCCCGCGATCCCCTACACCCCCGAGGAGTACGCCGCCGAAGCGCGTCGCGCCGTCGACGAAGGCGCCTCGCAGATCCACATCCACGCCCGCACGCCCGACGGTGTGCCGAGCTACGAGATCGAGGACTTCAAGGCGATCACCGAGGCGATCCTGGCCGAGGTCGGCGACGTGATCATCAACTACTCGACGGGTGCGATCGGAGTGCCGGTGGAGAAGAGGCTGGAGTACCTGCGGGCGCTGAAGCCGGACGTCGCGGCGCTGAACATGAGCTCGATGAACTACGCGAAGTACTCGCGCCGCCGCAAGGACTTCGTCTTCAAGGCCGTCTTCGAGAACAGCTTCGACCTGATCATCCAGTTCATCGAGGAGATGAACGAGCTCGGCATCCAGCCCGAGCACGAGTGCTTCGACGCCGGCCACGTCGCCAACCTCGACCCGCTGCTGGACATGGGGCTGCTGAAGGAGCCGCTGCAGATCTCCCTGGTGATGGGCGTGACCGGCGGGATCCGGCCGACGCCCCGCAACGTCACCTTCATGTCCGACCAGATCCCCGGCGGACCGGAGGGCCAGAACAACTGGCAGGTAATCGGCGTCTCGCGCGACCAATGGAAGCTGCTGGCCGCCTCGCTCAACATCGGCGGCAACGTCCGGGCCGGGCTCGAGGACAACCTCTACCTGCCGAACGGCGAGATGGCTCGCTCCAACGGCGACCTGATCGGAAAGGCGCGGCAGATGGCCGAGGACATCGGCCGCCGCGCCGCGAGCGTCGCCGAGGCCCGCGAGCTGCTCGGGCTGCCCAAGCGCGAACAGCCGACGAGGCGCGAGATGCTGACCCATCCGATCGAGACCGCGGAGGCGTCGGCCTGATGGGCGATCGCAGCGGCCTGCCGCTCTCCGACGTCAGGGTTCTCGACCTCAGCCGGTTGCTTCCCGGCGGCTTCTGCTCACAGATGCTCGCCGACTTCGGCGCTGATGTGGTCAAGGTCGAGGACACGGGAATGGGCGACTACGTGCGCTGGGCGCCTCCGTACTACGGCGACGACGAGTACCAGCCGCTCGGCACCCGCTCGGCGCTCTACCTCTCGCTCAACCGCAACAAGCGCTCCGTGAGGATCAATCTCAAGTCCGAGGACGGCCGCGACGCGCTGCTCGCGATCGTCAAGGACTACGACATCGTGCTCGAGAGCTTCCGCCCGGGCGTGCTCGACAGGCTCGGCTGCGGATACGAGGCGATGAAGGAGCGCAATCCGGCACTCGTCTACTGCTCGATCACGGGCTACGGCCAGACCGGCCCCAACGTCCAGCGCGCCGGTCACGACATGAACTACCTGGGCTTGGTCGGCCTGCTCGGCCTCACCGGCGAGCCCGGCCGCCGGCCGATCCAGTCGGCCGGCCAGATCGCCGACCTCGGCGGCGGCGCGCTGATGGGCGCCTTCGGGATCATGGCCGCACTCCACGAAGCCCGCCGCTGCGGCGAGGGTCAGTTCGTCGACGTTTCGATGGCCGACGGCGCGCTGTCCTGGATGGCGATGGTCGCGGGCGCCTACCTCTGTGACGGCGAGGTGCCGACGCGCGGCACGGGTCAGCTGACCGGCAAGTTCGTCTGCTACCTGCCCTACGAGGCCGCCGACGGCTACGTGACGATGGGGGCGCTCGAACCGCAGTTCTGGGCCCGCTTCTGCGCCGGCGTCGGCCGCGAGGACCTGGTGGAGAAGCAGTTCGACGAGGTCGGCTCTGACACTTACGACGACCTCTGCGAGATCTTCCGCTCGAAGACGCGCGCCGAGTGGAAGGCGTTCAACGACGCAAACGACGCGATGCTCGAACCGGTGCTCGACATGGACGAGGCGCTCGACTCCGAGCTCGTCCGTGAGCGCGAGATGGTCGTCGAGTGGGAGCAGCCGAACCTGGGCCCGGTCCGCCAGGTGGGCGTCCCGGTGAAGCTCTCGCGAACGCCGGGCACGGTGCACACGCCGGCGCCCGCGCTCGGTGAGCACACCCGCGAGGTGCTCGAGGCCGGCGGGCTGGCGGCGGAGGAGATCGACGCGCTCTTCGAATCGGGCGCGGCCGCGGGTCCGGCCGCCGACAAGACAGAGCACTCGTTCATGGGCTGAGCCCCGTGTCCTCCGCCCGACCCAACCAGCGAACGTCCCGGAGTACACCCCATGGGGGGTCAATAGGGACGTTCGGCGGGGAGGGGGGAGCTGAGGCGGAGTTGCTGAAGATCTCGGAGCTTGCCGAGGCCGCTGACGTTCCCGTGGCCACCGTGCGCCACTACCTGCGCGAGGGCCTGCTCCCCGAGCCGGTCAAGACGAGCCGCAACATGGCCTACTACCCGCGCGAATTCGCTGGGCGGATCAGGCTGATCAAGCAGCTGCAGGAGGAGCGCTTCCTGCCGCTGAAGGTGATCCGCGAGCTGCTCGAGTCGGGCAACGGCGACCCTGAACACCTGCGCGACCTGGTCGAGCTCGAGGACCGCATTCTCGAGCGCGCTTCGCCGGTGAGCGCGATCGCGTCGTCGTCGAGGAGATCGGGGACCGCTACGAGGTCCCCCGCGAGGTGCTCGAGCGGCTGGCCGAGCTGGGCGTGCTGACGCCGACCGCCGAGGGCTACTCACCATCCGACATCCAGATCGTCGAGGCGATGAGCCGCTTCCGCGCCGGCGGCTACGACGAGTCGATCGGCTTCACCGTCTACGACACGCTGCGCTACAAGCAGGCGATGGAAGCCCTGGCCGCGGAGGAGGTGCAGCTGCTGACCGAGCGGCTCACCGGCATGGAGCCCGACCAGGTCTTCGAGCTGATCGAGGCCGGCACCGAGCCGCTCAACGACCTGCTGACGGCGCTGCGCACCAAGGCACTGGTGGCGGAACTCGAGCGTCTGCGCGAGAGCCGCCGCAGCGGCTGAGGCCCCTCGCATAACCTCGCGAGTCGGACCCGATGCGCTGAAGGCTCAGCTCGCCAGTTTTGTGCCCTGCCACAGCAGGAGCAGGGAGGGGCGCCGAGCGGGAGCCATCGCCCGGCAACATACTGCGCTCGCATGGAACCTCGGCATCTCCTGGTTTCTGTTCCCGGCCCTGCTCGCGGCGCTGTCGCTGGGCTGCGGCCTGGCCTGCGAGCGTGCCGCCGGAATCGAGCTTGCCCGACCGCTGCTGCCGGCGATCGGTCTGGCGACGGTGCTCGTCGTCGGACAGTTCACGACCCTGACCGATTCCACCGCAGAACTGACGGTCCCGGTGTTGGCGATCCTGGCGCTCAGCCGGCTTCTGGGTCGGGCGCTCGCGGCTTCGCGGTGCGGGGGGCTTTGACCGCTGGCTGCTGCTCGCGGCCGCGGGCACCTATGCCGTCTACGCCGCTCCGGTCGTCCTCTCGGGGGACGCCACCTTCGCGGGCTACATCAAGCTCGACGACACGGCTACCTGGATGGCGCTGACCGACCGGGTGATGGAGTACGGCCGCGACATCGACAGCCTCGCGCCTTCGTCCTACGAGGCGACCCTCGCCTTCAACCTCGCCGACGGCTACCCGATCGGAGTCTTCATCGCGCTGGGCGCCGGCGCGATCCTCAGCGGCCAGGACGTCGCCTGGCTGGTGCAGCCCTATATGACCCTGATGGCGGCGATGCTGACGCTCGTGCTCGAGGTGCTGCTGCGGCCGCTGGTCCAATCACCCGCGCTTCGGGCCCTGGCCGCGTTCGGCGGCAGCCTCAGCGCGCTGATGCTCGGCTACGTCCTCTGGGGCGGCATCAAGGAGATCGCGGCCGCGCTGCTGATCGCCCTGTTCGCGGCGCTGCTGGGGGACGCGGCACTCAGGGGGTGGGGTACGGGCGCCCGTGAGGCATCGACAGAATCTTTCGGGATTCACCTCCAAACAGGGGTCAATCCCGAATGATCTCGGATTCCTGCCGGCGGCACTCGCCGCCGCGGCCCTGTTCGGCGTCCTCAGCCCGGGCGGCGCCGTATGGCTCTTGGTGCCGTCGTTTGCCGTTTTCGGGCTACCTCCTGCTCCACGAGAGACGCAAGGCCATCCGTCCCACGCTGGCCTTCCTCACCCTCACCGCCGCCTTTTCCATCCCCCTGATCGCCGGCGGGCGCCTGCTTCCCCCGACCTCATCCCCGCTCACCGACAACGAGGCCAAGGGCAATCTCGCCGAGGCGCTCAACCCGCTGCAGGTCGCGGGCATCTGGCCGAACGGCGACTTCCGCTTCGATCCAGACAGCGAAGTCGTGGCCTACTTGCTGATCGGTTTCGCGTTGGCACTGTTCGGGGTGGGGATCCTCTACGCGTGGCGTACGCGCTCATGGGGGCTCCTGCTCTACGCGACGGCATCGATCGCCGGGTTCGCGGTTCTGAGCCTCGTCGGGTCGCCCTGGGTGGCAGCTAAGGCGACGGCCATCGCATCCCCGGCCGTGCTGGCCGTGTCTTTCGGTGCTGCCGTTTCGTTCTTCGGGTCGGGTCGCCGTCTTGTGGCGACCGTTGCTGTGGCGGCGATGGGAGTCGGTGTTCTCTGGTCGGCCGCCCTCGCCTATCACGAGGTGCGGCTCGCACCGCGCGAGCAACTCGCTGAGCTCGAGGAGATCGGCAAGCTGATCGCCGGAAGGGGGCCGGCGCTGATGACGGAGTACCAGCCCTACGGTGTGCGCCACTTCCTGCGCGAGGCCGACGCCGAGGGCATCTCGGAGCTGCGCCGCCACCCGATTCCGCTGCGCAGCGGCCGCTCGGCGCGCAAGGGGGAGTGGGTCGATACGGACCGGGTCGATCTGGAGGCGCTGCTCGACTACGAGATGCTCGTCTTGCGCCGCACCCCTGAGCAGAGCCGGCCCCCTCGCAGCTACGAGCGCATCCACGAGGGCGAGTACTACGAGGTCTGGCAGAAGCGGGAAGAAGGGGTTGAGCCGGAAGGGCACCTACCGCTCGGCGACGGTCTCGACCCCGGGGCGGTGCCGACCTGCGGAAGCGTCGCGAAGCTGGCACGGGCTGCGGGACCGCGCGCAGATCTGCTCGCGGCACCCGCGCCGACGACGCTCGTTGTCACCCCGGACGAGCGGTCCCTGCCCACGGCCTGGAGCGCCGCGGGACGCAACGGCCTGGTCCTCGGCGGCCCAGGTGAGGCGACCTTCGAAGTCGAGGTCGTGCGATCCGGTCGCTACGGAGTCTGGCTCGCTGGAACCGTGCCGGGCCGAATCGAGGTGCTGGTTGACGGTCGCTCAGGGGGTTCGACGCGCCATCAACTCAACAACTCCGGCCTCTACCTGGAGCTCGGCGCCGCCGATCTGGATCCCGGCCGCCACGAGCTCACCCTTCGCTACGACGAGCAACTGTCGGCACCCGGTAGCGGCGGGCCATCGCCGTCCGTCGGGCCTCTCGTTCTCTCGATGCCCGCGACTCAGGCGCTTGTCACGACGACCGCTGAGCACTACCGGCGGCTCTGCGGCCGGCGCTGGGATTGGATCGAGGCGGTTCGCCGCTAGACGGGCGCTGGTTAGTTGGCGCCGGCACCCTGCGCAGCAGCCGCGGCCTGAGCCGGAATGTTGTCGGCGACGATCTTCTCCAGCACCCGGATGAGGTCCTCGGCTCCGGGCGGGATGGCGTTCTCGTCGAATCGGGAGGTCCCGTCGGCCGTTGTGATTTCGTACTGCAAGCAGTCGGCGCACCCCGTTTCAGGCGCGTCGCCGGGTTCGAGGTCGGCCGCGTCAAGCGTGTCGTTGAGCAGTTCGAGTTCCCCGTTCGTGAGCTCGAATCGCGTCAGGCTCGCGTTGGGAAGAAACCCGAGCTCGAGCTTTGCGCCGCCGTTGCGAGTCACCGTCAGGATCTCCTGGAAGGCGGCGACTCCGCCGCTGCGTGCGTAGCTGACGAGCGGCGTGCCGGGGGATGGCGTCGCCGTGGTCGTCGTGGTCGATGCCTGGGCAGCAGGGGAGGGCTCGGACTTCTCGCCGCAGGCGACCAGCGCCGGCGCAGCCGCCAGGGCGGCAGCGACGAACAATCGGGCAAGCGGCAGCGGAAGATTCATGCCACCAACACTAGATGGCTGAGTCCAAATCCCCGCGCACCCGTACGATCGCCGCGTGAGTCCCCGGGACTCCTTCAGCCGCCCGGCCGGGCAGACGGACGAAGCCGATTCCGGCGGACCCGCCCGCGGCCCCACCCTCTGGCTGCTCGGCGGCCTCGCGCTTGCACTCGCGGCGTTGCTGCTGGCGGCCGCCACTGGCGCGCCCTACCTGAGCTTCGAAAGCATCAACCCGTGGATCGTCGTCTTCTCGATCGGCCTCTTCGCAGCGCTCTTCGCGACGCCATTCGTGCTGCGGAGCGTCGGCGGTCCCGCTCACGGCGACGGTGATCAGCGCTGGGAGCGGGCGCTGCTCCTCTGGGGCGCGGTGACGGTTGCCCTGCTGGTTGTGTTCATCCCGATCGGACTGGCCGCAGGATTCTCGAGCGATTCGCTGTTCGGATCGGTGGCGCTCGTCGTCGTCGGAGAGGCGGTGCTGGTGCTGGGCACCCTCGTCGCCTGGCTGCTCTCCGGCTAGCTGTCCAATTCCGATTCCTCCCGCCCGCGGACACACGCGGAATCGCACTCAGCCGTCGTCGAAAAGAACCCCTGACAGCACCCGCCGGCGCTCCTATACTGATCGGAGGAATACCTGATTGATTGGTCAGTCAACCGGGTCGACGCAGGCGGAATGGAGAGATGAAGGAGCGAGACGGGCATCAGATCCGCGCGGCGGCGGTGCAGCTCAACGCGACCGCGGACCGCGACCGCAACGTCGAAACCGCCGAGCGGCTCGTGCGCGCGGCGGCCGCCGACGGCGCCGAGCTCATCGTCCTGCCGGAGAAGTGGACCGTCCTTGGTGACGGCGAGGCGTTGCGGGCGGCCGCCGAAACGATCGACGGCCCATCGCTCGCCGCGGTCGGCGCCTGGGCCGCCGGGCTCGGAGTCCACATCGTCGCCGGGAGCATCGCCGAGCGGGTCGATGGCTCCGAGCGCCTCTTCAACACATCGGCCGTGATCGACCCCGAGGGAAACGTCGTCGCCGCTGTACCGCAAGATCCACCTCTTCGACGTGGACGTAGCGGGGGTCTCCTATCGCGAGTCCGACGAGGAGGCGGCGGGCGAGGAGATCATCGACGCCGACCTGCACTTCGAGGGTGGACGCGACCTCAAGCTGGGCCTCAGCGTCTGCTACGACCTGCGCTTTCCGGAGCTCTTCCGCATACTCGCTGTGCGCGGTGCGCGCGTGCTCACCGTGCCCGCCGCCTTCACCGCCGAAACCGGCCGGGCTCACTGGGAGACTCTGCTGCGTGCCCGCGCAATCGAGAATCAGTGCTTCGTCATCGCCGCCGGGCAGGTTGGCAAGGCGCCTCCGCACTTTGATTCCTGGGGCCACTCGATGATCGTGGACGCCTGGGGTGACGTACTCGCCGTCGCCGGCGACGGCGAATGTTTCGTCGCCGCCGACCTCGACTTGGCGCGCCAGGAAGAGATCCGGGCCTCGCTTCCCTCCCTCGCCAATCGGGTTGCCGCCTCCTACCGCTGGCCCGAGTCCGCGCGGATGGCGATGGCGGGAGGGCCGGCCTGATGGCCAAGGCGCCCCCCGTCGACCGTCGCCGTCAAATTCTCGACGCCGCGATTCGCGTCTTCGCCGAGCAGGGCTACAACGGCTGCCGCGTTTCCGACATCGCCGATGAGGCCGGCGTGGCGTACGGGCTCGTCTACCACTACTTCAAGTCCAAGGACCAGGTGATGAACGAGCTCTTCCTCGAGCGCTGGTCGCTGCTGCTGGCCGCAACCGAAGAGGTCGACGCACGCACGGACATGACGCCGCGCGAGAAGCTCGCCGCGGTCGCCGGCTTCATCATCGACTCCTACCAGCACGACCCCGATCTGATGAAGGTGATCATCGTCGAGGTCACGCGGGCCGCCAATTCCTTCGGTCGCACCCACATGCCGGAGATCAACCGCGCCTACGAGATGATCGCCAAGATCGTCTCGGACGGCCAGAAGAACGGCGCCTTCAGGACGGACGTCGATCCGACCTTCGCGTCGATGTGGTTTTACGGAGCGATCGAGCAGCTGCTCTCGGGCTGGGTCTTCGAGCTGATCCCGGCAGGCGATGAGGACTTCATGCGCGCCAAGGAAATGGTCGTCGAGACGATCTGCGGCGGCCTGGAGAATGGGGCGGCGGGAGCCAAGAACTCGTCGTAGTCCTGTCGACCGCACCCGTGTTAGTAGTGTCTACCGCCTGATGGAGAATGAGCTCGCCCGAAGACTGATCTGGAGCGGCCTGCTTGCCGGAACCGGCGCGCTGGCGAGCATCGCGGCGCACAGGCTCGCGTCCGCGATCTGGGTCCGGATCTTCAACGAGGATCCGCCGGAGTGAACCCGGACGGGCCCGACTACCGGGAGTCGGAGGAGGGCCGCACCCTCGGAGAGCTGGTCGTCGAAGTCTCCGAGAAGACGACGCTGCTCGTCCGCGAGGAGATCGAGCTCGCCAAGGCCGAGGTCACCGAGAAAGTCACCCAGCTCGTTCGCGGCGGGGTTGTCGGCATCGCCGCCGGCATCTTCCTGCTGCTCTTCCTGGCGATGGGCATGCACGCCTTCGCCTGGCTGCTCAATGACCTCTTCTTCGAGGACAACGTGTGGCTCGGCTTCTTGATCGAGGCGATCCTCTGGCTGATCATGGCCGGAGTCGCCGGCTACCTGGCCTACCGCGCCTTCCAGAAGGGAGCGCCGCCCGTGCCTGCGATGGCCATCGAGGAGGCGAAGCTGACCCGCGAGACGCTGGCCGGTGAGCATCCCCCGTCACCGGTCGCCGGCAGCCCCACAGGAAGCGCACGATGACCGGCGCGCCCTACCCGGGCCTTCCGAGCAGCGGCCCCGGCGCCCCCGGGCGCTCACCGCTTCAGATCCGCGCCGACATCGAGAAGACCCGCGTCGAACTCGGCGAGTCCGTCGAAGTGCTGCGCACCAAAGTCGGCGAGCTGACCGACTGGCGCCGTCAGGTGCGCGAGCACCAGACCCAAATCGTCACCGGCGCCGCCGTCGCCGGCTTCGTCATCGGCGGCATGCTGATGTTGCGGCGCAGGCGCAGGCGCGGCGCGTAGTTCAACCCGCTGGAGTTCGTCGAAACTCGGAGGAAATTGGGGGCCAGGGCACCTAATTTCCTCAAAACTCTGCTCGCCGGCGTCCTGGGGGCCTGCCAAACCGCACGCGCCGAGGCGATTAAGGCTCGAGCAAGGCCCGCGGCACGCCGCCCACTCCGAGCAGCCCCGGTCCCACATGAGCTCCAATCACGGGCCCGACTTCGGAGATGAACGCAGGCTCCGATTCGAAGATGTCGCGGCAGTGGTCTGCCAGCGAGGAGGCCGCCTCGTCGTCCTGGATGTACTGGACCACCCACCCGTCTGCACCGGCCTCGTGTCGCTCGCGGGCGAAATCGACCATGCGTTCCAGCGCGCGTCGCCGCGTCCGCACGCGCTCGACCGGGGTGATCTCCTCCTCGAGCGTCAGGATCGGCTTGATCCTCAGCGCCGAACCGATCCAGGCCTGGGCGGCACCGATGCGGCCGCCTTTGCGCAGGTATTCGAGAGTGTCGATCGCAAACCACATCTTCAGCGCCTCCCTCGTCTGCTGAACGCGTTCCAGCACGTCAGAGGCGTCGGCGCCGCCGCGCGCGGCAGCCACGGCTCCCAGCACCAGCGTGCCCTGGCCTCCGCAGGCGGAGCGACTGTCGACCACGTGCACGCGCTCGCCGCCGGCGTCGTCGTCGATCAGTTTCTGGCGCGCCTGGCGGGCCGATTCGCAGGTGCCGGAGATCCCGGCCGAGAGGTGGATGGAGACGACCTCCTTGCCCTCGGCGAGCAGCGGCTCGTAGACAGCCAGGAAGTCACCGACCGAGGGCTGTGAGGTGGTGGCTCCGCCCTCTGAACGCCGCAGCCGCTCGAAAAAGTTCGCGTAGTCGCCGATCTCGAGCTCGGGCGAGGTGTCGCCGTCAAGCGTTACGTAGAGGCTGACCCGGTGGATGCCGTGCTCGGCGATCAAATCGTCGGGCAGGTAGGCGGTCGTGTCGGTGACAACGGCGGTGGCGGGGCTGGAATTCACCTGCGGGTTCTTATCAGCGATGCGCCCCGGGCGCGGCCCGGTGCCGGATCGATGAGGGGGCAGCACTAAGGTTGTCTCATGGGGAAGACCCTCGTCACAGGGGCCAGCGGCTTCATCGGCTCGCACGTCGCCAGGGCGCTCGGCGAGCGCGGCGACGAGCTCAAGTTGCTGCTGCGCCGGCACGCCCATGCCGAGCACCTCGCTGATTTCGATTTCGAGCGCGTGACCGGTGACATCATCGACCGCCGCACCGTCAACCGGGCGATGCGGGGCGTCACGCGGGTCTTCAATTGCGCGGGAACGACCTCGCTGCGTGCCGGCGACGAGCGTCGGATCTTTGCCGTCAACCTCGAGGGTGCACGCAACGTCATGCGCGCCGCCCTGGAGGCGGACGTCGAACGAGTCGTTCACACGTCCTCTGTTGCCGCCATCGGGCCGGCGAGACAGGGCAAGGCGGCGGACGAAGCTCAGCCGTTCACGGCAGGGGGGCTCGGGATCGCCTACATGAACTCCAAGCACGAGGCCGAGGTCGAAGCGCTGCGGCTTGCGGCGCGCGGCCTCGACGTCGTCTTCGTCAACCCGACCTTCACCCTCGGCCCCGACGCTCCCTCACGCGGCACCTCGATGGGGCTCGTGCGCCGCTTCCTGCTCGGGCAGATCCCCGTCTTCACAGATGGAGCGCTCAACATCGTCGACGTCCGTGACGTCGCCATCGGCCACCTGCTGGCGGAGAAGAAGGGAGTGACCGCCGAGCGCTACATCCTCGGCGGCCGCAACTTCACGATCCAGCGGCTGTTCGCCGACCTTTCGAGGATCTCCGGGGTCGAGCCGCCGGCACTGAAGTTGAGCCGCGGCGTCGCCATTCGTGGGGCCGAGTTTGCCAACGGGCTCGGGCTGCCGATCGCCGTGTCTGTCGACGAGGTCAAGTCGGCAACGCTGTGGTGGACCTTTCGCAACACGAAGGCCAAGAAGGAGCTCGGCTTCAGGCCGCGCCCGCACGAGGAAACGCTCGAGGACGCGGTCCGCTGGCAGGCGGCTGCGCTCGGTCACCGCACCCCATCCGGGCGCCCCGCCTACGAGCTGCCGCTCCTGGCCGCCGGCCGCGCGATCAGGGTCGGCCAGCGACTGGTGGGGCGCTGATCGCAGCGTGGATGCGGAAGCCGAAGCCTCCCGGACCGTCTTGCTTTACCGCTGTCGTACGCCCACCAACTTCCTCTGTCCCTGCGGGGCAGTCGAGCGCCGGCTGCGCAAGCTCGCGATCGAGCACCGGACCGAGCGGGTGGCGCTGCGAAAGCGCGATCGCCCCGAGATCGTCGAGCTGACCGGTCAACGCCGAGTGCCGCTGCTGATCGACGGTGAGGAGGTCGTTCACGACTCAAAGCGAATCCTCCAGTACCTCGATTACGCCCACGCCGGAGAGGCCGCAGAGGGCGCGAGTGCCGGTACGTCTACAATTGAGGACGATGGAAACGCCAGAAGCAGCGGTAACGCTCACTGACAACGCAGCCGGCAAGCTCAAGGAGCTGCTCAGCGGGCAGGAGGACTCCGACCAGGTCCTGCGCGTCTCCGTGCGCGGCGGCGGCTGCTCGGGGTTTCAGTACTCACTGGCTCTCGACAAGACCAAGGAAGATGACCACGTTTTCGAGAACAAGGGCGTGGCCGTCGTCGTCGACAAGGTCAGCATGCAGTTCGTCTTCGGGTCCCAGGTTGACTACGTGGAGGGCCTGCAGGGCGCGGGCTTCCAGGTCAACAACCCGAACGTCGTCGCAGCCTGCGGATGCGGATCCTCCTTCCAGGTGAAGGAAGACGCACCCGAGCACGCAACCGTCTAGGGCACGAGGGCGCAAGAAACCAAGCCTGGGGAGGACACCCCGAGGCGTGGGTTTGCAGCATCCTCAGCTGAGGTTTTCGATCTGCAGCGGCGGGCTCGTCTGAGAACCACCTGGCATCAGCTTCGACTCGAGCGGCTCCGGCATCTCACCGGCTTTGTCGGAGCCCACCAGCGTCGCCAGTTCGCCCGAGTCCAGCATCTCTTCGACGATGTCGCAACCGCCGAGGAGCTCGCCGTTCACGTAGAGCTGGGGGAAGGTGTTCCAGTCCGATCGCTCGGCCGTGACCTCGCGCAGCGGCTGCAGGATCGGCAGAACGTCGACCGCGCCGTATTCGACGTCGAGCGAGTTCAGGCACTCCACGACGCGCATCGAGAAGCCGCAGCGCGGTGCCTCGGGCGTGCCCTTCATGAACAGCAGCACGGGGTTGTCGGCTACCAGCTGCTCGACCTGCGCTTTCAGCTCGGGATTGGCCATGTGCCCACGATAGCGAACGGCCCCGCCGGGCCTACTTGGCAAACCCCGATCAGGAGGTGGTCGTTTGCACCGACAGCGCGTGGATTGAGCCATCATCGAAGCGGCTCTTGACCGCCGCTTTGACGAGCCGGTGCTGGTCGATTCGCGAGAGGCCCTCGAACTGGGCTGCGCGCACGATGGCCCGCAGATGGTCGCCGCCGCCCTCGTCGATCACCTCGACCTCGGCCCCCGGCAGGGCCTCCTCGATCAGCCGCTGGAGCTCGGCCAGGTCGGCCACGGGACTACGGGCTCTCGGTCGTGGTCTCGGTTGGCTCTGTCTCCGGCGCTTCCGTCGTCGAGCCGTCCGCGCCGCCTGCGCCGTCCGCACTGAGGATCGGCCGGAACGTGCCCTCGTCGTCGAGCTGCTCGATCAGGATCGTGACCTCGCCGTCGGGGCCGGTCGCGGTGCACTCGAAGTCCGCGCCCTGCTTGGCGTCAACGCTGTCCGGGCACTCAACGTTGCTGAGGTTGAGGACCTTCGCCGTCTCTTCCTCGACCGAGTCGGTGTCGAGCTGAGCGGCACAGCCCGCCAGTAGGCCGACGGCGGTTGTCGCGGCCAACAGGCTCGGAACCAGTAACGCACGCTTCATTGACTCTCCTCGATGGTGGCGGCAGTAGGGGGCGGGAGCGTATACAAGCGAAACAGCCCTATGCCGCGGTGTGCGCGCGTGAGACTTCGACCATCTCATCGATACGGTGGAACTTGACCCGCGGGCGCCCGTGGGGCTCGCCACGTTCGGTCTCGGCCCGGTCGATCGCTTCCCAGCCTGCGAAGGAGACCGCGTGAGGCTGGCGCTCGGCGATCAGCTCGACGATCTCCTGCGCACTGCTTGCAGCCTCCGGCATGTGGCCCGCGTCGAGGTCCTCGAAGAGGTGGTTCACCGTCTCGTGAGCGTCCTTCTTGTTGGTGCCGATCACGCCGCTGGGGCCGCGCTTGATCCAGCCGACGGCGTACTGGCCCGGGACCTGCTCGCCGCTCTCGCTATCGAGCACACGGCCACCCACGTTGTTGATCGTGGCGCGGCCGTGGTCGAAGTGGATCCCGTGAAGCGGGACCCCCTTGTAGCCGATCGAGCGCAGCACCAGCCCGCACTCGATCTCCTCGCGGTCGCCGCTGTCGCGCGCCTTGATCGCGCCTGAGTCGTCGGCGACGAGGTCGTTGCGGCCGATCACGATCGACTCGACCTTGCCGTCGCCCTTGATCTCGATCGGCGATGTGCAGGAAGCGCAGCACGACGCGCTTGGTCTTGCCCTCCGGCGTCGCGGGCCGAAAATGCCGTGAAGTACTCGACGTTGCGGCGGTTGGTCGGGTCGCAATCCTCGGAGTCGACGTAGGCCTTGCTGGCGTCGTCCAGCTCCATCTCGGCCGGATCGATGACGATGTCGGCGTCGAGCAGCTCGCCGAGCTCGCGCACCTCCGGGTTGGTGAAGGCCGCCTGGGCGGGCCCGCGGCGGCCGAGCACGATGATCTCGCGCACCCCCGAGCTCGAGCAGCGCTTCGATCGCGTGGTCGGCGGTGTCGGTGGCCTTGAGCTCGTCCTCGGTCAGCGCGAGCATGCGGGCGACGTCGGCGGCGACGTTGCCGTTGCCGATCACAACGGCGACCGCGGTGGGAGAGGTCGAACTCGTGGTCGGCGAAGTCGGGGTGGGCGTTGTACCAGGCGACGAACTCGGTGGCGGCGTGCGAGCCGGGCAGGTCCTCACCGGGGATCCCGAGCTGGCGGTCGGTGCGGCGCGCCGTAGCGCGTAGATGACCGCGTGGTAGCGCTCGGCCAGCTCCTCGGCGGAGATGTCCCGGCCGACCTCGACGTTGCCGAAGAAGCGTGAAGCCGTCGCGGGCCGCGGTCTTCTCGTAGACGCGGATCACCGACTTGATCTTGGGATGGTCGGGAGCGACGCCGGCGCGAACGAGCCCGAACGGCGTCGGCAGCCGGTCGAACATGTCGACCTCGACCGTGTGATCGGCGTTGCCGAGCAGGTGCTCGGCAGCGTAGAAGCCGGCCGGCCCGGAGCCGACGATGGCGACGCGAAGCGGGTTCTCGGGGGTGCCGAGAGCGACATCGGGCGGGAAAGGGTAGCGACGCGGTTAGCGGCGTTGGGGCCTGGCCCCTTGAACGCCAGCGTTACGCGCATCGTGGTGGCTAACGGGGTCTGACCCCTCGGAAGTGCTACGCGACGGCGGGCTCGGATCGGGCGGTCGCGGCGCCGTCGAGCGCGTCGAGCGCCTGCGCCGACCGACATCGCCACGCAGGTGAAGATCGGGGTGTCGCGCAGCGTGTACGAGCTCGACTCCGTGTCAGCGCAGCTCCTGGACGAGGTCGAGGAAGTCGCCGGGATCGTCGCCTTCGAAGGAGACGACGAACTCCTGGTCGTCGAGGCCGAAGGAGTAGGCGGTGTTGATCGTGATCTCGCGGGTACCTGCGGCCGGTCTCGATGTGGCTGCGCATGATCCGCTTACGCTCCTCGGCAGGCAGCGCGTACCACTCGCGCTTCTTCTCGAACGGGTAGACGAAGAGGTACTTGCGCTGCGGAGACACAGATCTCGGGCCGCACCTCGGAGTCGGAGTACGGCGACGGCTTCGTCATCGCCAGGTAGGAGTGGGGAATCGCGGCCCACTGAGCCAGGCCGGTCTGCGCGAGCACGACGTGGAAGTTGTGGAGGTCGTCGAGGATCGGGCTCTGCGAGAGGATCAGCAAGTCGGTGTCGCCGCTCGTGCCGACCGTCGAATATGCGCGCAGGGAGCGGTCGGTGGCGAAATCCTCGCAAGCGGCGAGGAACTCACGTTTATCCTGCGCCCGCAGCTCGGTGTCGCGCCGCTGCCACTCTGGGGACAGCTTGAAAAAGGTGAACTTCACGTACGTGCGTATCGTGTCCTGCATCGCCTTGGCGATGCTAGCGTTCGTCGTCGCCTGCGGCTGGGCCTCGGCGACCGCGCAGGCCAGGGAACCGTTGCCGCCCCCCGGCACGCCCGCCGACACCCGTGTGATCGTCGCGATCATGGGCCCGGACTTCCGCCTCGGCGACGTCGCCGATGTGCCCGGGCTTTCGCCCGGAGTGCTCAGCAGCGGAATCGGGGCCGTGCCCGCCGTGCAGACCTACCTGGACATCAGCCAGGGCAATCGCATCTCGGACAGCCTCTACGAGGAGCCTCTAACCGGCCTCCTGCCAGGTGGCGGCGGGGTGGCCACAGATGCCTGGCAGCGCGCCACCGGGCGCGCCGACGACGCGCCTGCCGGCGTCGCCCCCGGCCTTTTGGCCACGACGCTCGAGCGCGCCGGCCACCCGGCGGTGGCCGCCGACGGTATCGGCCTGCCCAGCCTGATTGCAGTTGACGAGAACGGTGGGATCGCGGAGGTTCCCGCCAGCCGGTGCCAGGCGCGAGGCTGCGGGCCCGGGCTCAGCGTCGTGCGCGCAGAACCCGAGCGGTTGCCCGAGATGGTGAACGCGCTTGCCGGCGACGACCTGCTGATTGCGATTCAGGAGCCGCCGCCACGGCGGGCCGTACTGATCACGGCCGGGATCGCCGGCGACGGGTTCTTCGGCACCCTGACTTCCGCCTCGACACGCACGGATGGCGTCGTCTTGACCACAGACGTTGCTGCCGACGATTTTGGAGCGGCTCGGCGTCGAGATTCCCGGCGAAATGAACGGCCAGCCGATCACGGCCGAAGGGGAGCCCGACATCGAGGCGCTCCGGGACCTCGAAGACCGGCTCACCAACCGGCCGGGCCGCACCCAGGTTGTGCTCGTGCCGCTCGAGATCTGGCTGGCACTGACGGGGATCGCGGTCCTGCTCGGGCGTCGGCGCGCGGCCCGGATCGCGCTGCCGCTGCTTGCCCTCAGCTGTGCCTACGCGCCGTTGATGCTGTTGGTCGGCGCCGCCGTTCAACCCGGGGAGAGCGGTGAGGCACTGATGCTCGGTCTGGGGTCGCCGCTGCTCGCCCTCGCGACGACGGCCGGCTTTCGCCGCTCCCCGAGCGGCGGGTTGGCCTTTGCGGCCGCTGTCACGGTGAGTGCGCACGCAATCGATGTGGTCATCGGATCGCCCCTGACTGCGCTCTCCGTGCTGGGCCCCAACCCTGGGGGCGGCGTGCGTTTCTTCGGCATCGGCAACGAGCTCGAGGCTGTTCTGACCGCTCTCACCATGATTGGTGCGGGCGCCGGCCTGACGGCGTTGAAAGTCGACGATCCACGTCGCGCGGCGATCTGGTTCGGCGCGATCGCCCTGCTTGCGGCCGCGGCCTTCGCGCCGGGCCGTTTCGGCGCGGACGTCGGTGCGGCGATCGTGCTCGGCGTGGGCGGTGCAACTGCCGCGGCGCTTGCCCTCGGGCTTCACGGCCGGCGCCTGCTTGTCACCATGGTCGCGGTGCCGGTACTCGGTCTGATCGGCCTGGTGCTCGTCGATCTCGTGCTCGGCGGCGGCGCCCATCTGACCGGGTCCGTGCTCGGCGCCAGTGACTCGACCGAGCTGTCTGACGTGATCGAGCGACGCGTGACGCTGACCGTGCGGAGTTTCACCCACCCGGTCTACACGCAGCTTTTCTTCGCCGTGCTGGTGCTGGTCGCGGTCGGCGCCTGGAAGCGGAAGACGGTCCTCTCCTGGTTCGGTGCTCGCTGGCAGGCGCGCTGCGGGTTCCTGGGTGCGCTGGCAGGAATCGTGGTTGGCACCTTCGCAAACGACTCCGGCGCGCTGCTGCTGACGATCGGGACGATCTTCCTGGCCACGGCCGCAGGATTTTTCTGGGCGACGAACGGGTACGATTCCGGGGCGTCGCCCGGCCCCCCTCCCCGCTGATCCCGTCCCTGCGGCACGGAGCGATGTCAAGCATGCGAATTGCTCTCGTCAGCCCCTACTCGTGGACCTATCCGGGTGGCGTCAACCGCCACGTAGAAGCGCTCGGCTCCGAGCTGCGCGTGCGCGGGCACGAGGCGGCGATTCTGGCGCCTTGGGATCCCAACGACCGCAACTCGCGGATCCTGCACCGAGCCACGCCCAGCGACATCGAGCCGCCGGAGCACCTGATCTCGCTCGGACGCACGGTGGGCTGGCCGGCGAACGGCGGAGTCTCGAACATGGCCGTGCTCCCTCAGAACCTGGTGCGGCTGCGAAGCGCGCTGCGTGAGGGTGACTACGACCTCGTGCACGTCCACGCTCCAATTGGCTGGTTCGTCGGCCCGGACGCGGCCGGCTGGCAGGGAGCGCCGGTCGTCGGCACCTTCCACCAGTACTCGGCCAAGCCGTTCCCCAATCACGTCGGCAACCTCTTCGGCGCCTACAGGACGTTCAACAAGCTGGACGCGCGCATCGCCGTCAGCGAGGCCAGTTCGTGGACCTGCCGGCGCTTCTTCGGCGGCCGCTACCGGATCATTCCCAACGGGGTCGATCTCGCCGCTGCCCCAACAGGCCCGAAGACGGCGAGCGAGGAGTTCCGGATCGTCTTCGTCGGGCGCGCCGAGGCGCGCAAGGGGATTCATGTGCTGCTCGCGGCCTTCGAAGCGCTCGCCCGCGAGGTACCCGCACGACTGACGATCGTCGGTGCCACGGTCGACCAGATCACCCCCTTGCTCGGCGACCCGCGGTTGATCGATCAGATTGACGCAGTTGGGCCGATCCCGCACGACCAGACCTTTTGGCGCCACCTCCGCGAGGCCGACGTGCTCTGTGCCCCGTCGCTGCCGCGGGAGAGCTTCGGAATGGTGTTGATCGAGTCCTTCGCGGCGGGGACGCCGGTCGTGGCAAGCGACGTGCCGGGGTACTCCGAGCTCGTCGAGGACGGCGTTAACGGCTTCCTCGTTCCCGCTGCCGATCCGCAGGCGCTGGCCGAAGAGCTGCAGCGCATGTACCTGCAGCCGGAGCGGCGCCGGGCGATGGGGGAGGCTGCGCGCCAGAGCGCCGAGCGCTACGCCTGGCCGCAGGTCGCGGAGGAGGTCGAGGAGGTCTACACGGCGACGCTTGAGGCCCCGCAGCCGACCGGCCGCTGGGAGCGCGCCGGTCGCCGTTTCGGCATCACCGACGCCGACGGCCGCTTCGCGCTCGGCTGGCCGGGTGAGCGCTTGCCCTCGATCGAGAAGCCGCTTCCGAGTGGGACCGGCGCGCGTCGTCGTGTCGCCCGCAAGGTCGCCCTGGGCGCGGTGGCTCTCTCTGGGGTTGGGCTGACTGCGCTGGCGGCGACGCGAATCGGATTTGACGAGGTCGTCAAGAGTGCGGTGCGGTCCGACCTGTCCTGGGTGTTGATCGCCGTGGCGATCATGGTGGCCTCGATGATCCTGCGCGCCTGGTCCTGGCACGCGATCGCCAGTTCCGCACTGCCCGGCCGCCAGATCCGCCGCCGTGATGTGACCTCGGCGACGATGATCGGCGTGCTGATGTCGGCGACGCTGCCGGCCAGACTGGGGGAGCCGGTGCGTGCGATGGTGCTTTCCCGCCACATCGGGCGACTGCGCGAGACCTTCCCGGTGCTCCTGGGCACGCTCGTCTCGCAGACGGTGCTCAACATCGTCGCATTGGTCGCCCTCGGCGGAATCATCGTCACCTCGACCGACCTCTTCCATCGCAACACCGAGAAGCTCTTCCTGATCAGCCTCGTTCCGCTGGTGCTGCTTGTCGCCGTTGTGCTCGCCCCGACCGTGATGAGCCGCGCCGGCTCCGGCCGGGTTGCAAGGGTTCTCGGCGCGATCCGCTCAGCGCTCGTTCAGGTGCGAAGTGGTCTTCACGTCTTCCGCGACCCGCGGCGTGGTCCCGTTGCGGCCAGCGTCCAGCTTGCGGCCTGGGGGCTGCAGCTGCTCGCCTGCTACGTCCTCTTCAAGGCGATGGGCCTCGAGCACGTCGGCCTTGGCGCCGCCGCGGCGGTGCTGTTCGCGGTCAACGTCACCGCGGTCGTGCCGGCGACTCCGTCGAACATCGGCGTTTTCCAGCTGGCCGTGGTCAGCGTGCTGACGACCGGCTTCGACGTCTCCGCCGCGGACGCCCTCGCCTACGGGGTGATCCTGCAGGCTGTCGAGATCGCCACCTCGCTCGGGCTCGGCCTGCCGGCCCTGGTGCGCGAGGGCATGACCTGGTCGGACATGCGCCTGCAGGCTCTCAGCGCCTCGCCGGTGAACCTGAGCTCTCAGGGCGGTCCGGCGATCGATTGGTCGCGTTCGGAGTAGCGCTCGCTCGAGCAGACCTAAGCCGCGACCACCTCAGGCTCAACCGCCGGCTCAACCCTGGCCCGCTCCCGCAGCAGCACACGCGTTCCGTCCTTCGGCCGGATCGTGATGTTGCGCCGGCGGGTCGGCTCGTGGCCGTCGCCGGCCCGTGTGATCTCGCATTCCCGAAGCAGCGATGCCAGGACGATCTTCATCTCGACCATCGCGAAGCTGGCTCCGATGCAACGACGGCGGCCGCCGCCGAACGGGAGCCACGTATAAGTGCCGGGAGGCGTGTCGAGGAATCGCTCTGGGCGGAAGCTGTAGGGATCGGGGTAGACCTCCGGATCGTGGTGAACCAAATATGCGTTCGGGGTCAGGCAGACGCCGGCCGGATAGGTCCAGCCGTTGATCTCGATCGGGCGCATCGTCAGTCGCGGCTCGACGTTGGGAAGCACGGGCCGGCTGCGCATGCTCTCCTGGATCGTTGCGGTCAAATACCCCTCGTCTTCGCCGCCGTCGACGCTCGAGACCAGCCGCCCGAGGACCGACGGGGCTCCCAACAGCCGATCGAAGGTCCAGGCGAGTGTCCCGGCCGTGGTCTCGTGCCCGGCGACCAGCATCGTCAGCAGTTCGTCACGCAGTTCCTGGGCGGACATCGGCGAGCCGTCCTGGTGGCGCGCCTCGAGCAGCATCGAGAGGACGTCGTCGCGCGTGTTGCCCGCTGCGATGTCCGCGCGGCGTTCGTCGATCAACTCAAAAATGCGCTCGTCGATCTCCGCCTGCAGGTCCAGAAAGCGCTTGAACGGAGCGAGGCGGCCCAGCATCCGGCCGACGTTGCTATCGACCGGAATCGGCAGCAGGCTGACCGGCCGGTCGCCGAACGTGAGCATCTCCGAGAGCCGGTCGCGCAGTGCGTCGAGCCGCTCGCCGGGGTCCAGCCCGAAGACGGCCCGGAGGATGATCTCGAGGGTCAGGTGCTGCATCCGCGGCTGCAGCGCAAGCTCCGTGCCGCGCGGCCAGCCGGCGATCTCCCGCTCGACCACCTCGGCCATCAACCCTGAGAGGCGTTCCATCTTCTCACCGTGGAAGGCGGGCAGCATCAGGCGGCGCTGCTCCATGTGCGGTGCCTCGTCGAGCAGGATCACCGAGTTGCTGCCGACGACCGGCTCGAGGATCTTGGCGCCCTCACCGGGATGGAGGACGTCGGCCGGCGCGGTGAACACCCCCTTGACGTCCTGCGGGTCCGACATCACGACGAACGGGGGCAGCAGCGGGAAGCGAATCGTGAACCGCTTTCCGTAGCGGGCGCGGCAGCGCTCGAGGAACGTCAGTGGGCGGTTCCACTGCGCCACCGCTTGTGCCGCGCTCGGCCAGCGCGGTCCGGGGGGAAGGCCGGTTGAAATCTGAGTTACCTCCTCAACGTTCTGAAGCTCTCCCAAGGTTCTTCCTTTTCATGCCTGCCGTTGTGTGACGTCGCGCACAGTTGTGCTCTTCCCATCGCCGATGGATTCGGCATGCGTGTCGTATATTGATGGTGACCATCAAGAGCGGCCGAGAGACCCGGATCGATGACGCCGCCGCAACCGTGCGCCTCCCCGGAGGCGAGCACGGTGCGACAGCCGGGAGCGATGGAGGTAACACCAATTCACATGGCCGAGCGGGATTTCATAAGCGCGGTCAATTCGCGCGTCGTCCTCTTCGACGGCGGCATGGGCGCGACGCTCGAGCAGTTCGAGCTGACGACGAGGACTACGGCGGCCTGCCCGGGAAGTGCCACGAGGCGCTGGTCCTGAACCGCCCCGACGTGATCGAGGGCGTCCACACCTCGATGGTCGAGGCCGGCGCCGAGGTCGTCGAGACCGACACCTTCCAGGCGTCCCGTATCAAGCTCGACGAGTGGGGCTCGGCGAGCACACGCTGGAGATCAACCGAAGGCCGCCCAGATCGCCCGCAAGGCGGTCGGCGAGGACCGCTTCGTCGCCGGCTCGATCGGCCCGACCGGCTTCCTGCCCGCCTCCGACGACCCGACGCTCGGCGACATCAGCTTCGCCGAGCTGGTCGAGGTCTTCACCGAGCAGGCCCAGGGCCTGGTCGAGGGCGGCGCCGACCTGATCATCATCGAGACCGCCCAGGACATCCTCGAGGTCAAGGCGGCGATCTTCGGCGCCCGCGAGGCCTTCAAGCTGACCGGCAGCACGCTGCCGATCCAGATCAGCGTCTCGCTGCTGCCGAACGGCGGCAAGATGCTGCTCGGCACCGACATCGAGGCCGTGCTGACGACGCTCAGCGCGCTCGACGTCCAGGTGATCGGGCTCAACTGCTCGACCGGCCCCGAGGACATGCGCGACGCGATCCGCTACCTCGGCGAGTCCAGCCCGCTCCCGTCCACTGCATCCCGAACGCCGGCCTGCCGCTGCAGGGCCCCGACGGCGAGACGATCTTCCCCGAGACTCCGGAGCCGCTCGCCAAGACGCTCGGCGAGTTCGTCGAGCGCTTCGGCGTCGGCATCGTCGGCGGCTGCTGCGGCACGACGCCGAGCACATCCGCGCGATTCACGAGCGCGTCAAGGGCCACGTCCTCGGCGCGCGTCCCGCGGCGGCCCGCCCGAGCTGAGCTCGATGATGACCTCGACTCCGCTGGTCCAGGAGCCGCGCCCGACGCTGGTCGGCGAGCGCGTCAACTCGCAGGGCTCGCGCAAGCCGCCAAGGAGCTGCTGCTGGCCGACGACTACGACGGCCTCGTCCAGGTCGCCGAGGACCAGGTCGAGGGCGGCGCCCACGTGCTCGACCTCTGCGTCGCGCTGACCGAGCGCCAGGACGAGGACGAGCAGATGCGCAAGGTCGTCGAGCGGGTCGCCTTCACCCAGCCGACGCCGATCCAGATCGACTCGACCGAGCCCGACGTGATGAAGGCCGCGCTCGAGCAGAACCCCGGGCGGGCGGTCGTCAACTCGATCAACCTCGAGGCCGGCCGCGACAAGCTCGACCTCGTCGTCCCGCTGGCCAAGGCCCACGGCGCCGCGCTGATCGCGCTGACGATCGACGAGGAGTCGATGGCGAAGACGCGCCAGCGCAAGCTCGAGATCGCCAAGCGCATCCACGGCTACGCCGTCGACGAGCACGGGCTCGACCCCGAGCTGCTGATCTTCGACGCCCTCACCTTCACGCTGGCCACCGGCTACGACGAGTTCAAGGACTCGGCGTCGAGACGATCGAGGGGATCCGCGCGATCAAGGAGGCCCTGCCGGGCGTCAAGACCTCGCTCGGCGTCTCCAACGTCTCCTTCGGGTTCGGGATGCCCGCGCGCGCCGTCCTCAACTCGGTCTTCCTGCACCACTGCGTCGAGGCCGGGCTCGACCTGGCGATGGTCAACCCGAACCACATCACGCCCTACCGCGAGATCCCCGAGGAGGAGCGCGAGCTCGCCGACGACCTCGTCTTCAACCGCCGCGAGGACGCGCTCGCAGCGCTTCATCGAGCACTTCGAGGGCCGCGACGAGGAGGCCGAGTCGGCCGCCGACCCGACCGAGGGCATGGAGCCCGAGGAGGCCCTGCACTGGCACATCCTGCGCCGCAAGAAGGACGGCGTCGAGGACTGGATCGACCGCTGCACGAGAAGATCGGCGCCGTCCCGACGCTGAACCAGGTGCTGCTGCCGGCGATGAAGGAGGTCGGCGACAAGTTCGGCGCCGGCGAGCTGATCCTGCCCTTCGTGCTGCAGTCGGCCGAGGTGATGAAGCGCGCCGTCGCGCAGCTCGAGAACTACCTCGACCGGATCGAGGGCCACACCAAGGGCAAGGTCGTGATCGCGACCGTCTTCGGCGACGTCCACGACATCGGCAAGTCGCTCGTCAACACGATCCTGACCAACAACGGCTACACCGTGATCGACCTCGGCAAGCAGGTCCCGGTCGACACGATCATCGACGCCGCGGTCGAGCACGACGCCGACGCGATCGGCCTCTCGGCGCTGCTCGTCTCGACCTCGAAGCAGATGCCGACCTGCGTCGACGAGCTGCACGAGCGCGGGCTCGAGTTCCCGGTGCTGATCGGCGGCGCCGCGATCAACCGCGACTTCGGCCGCCGCATGCTCTACCCGCAGGGCAAGGAGTCCGACGAGATCTACGAGCCCGGCGTCTTCTACTGCAAGGACGCCTTCCAGGGGCTCGACACGATGGACGCGCTGATCGACGAGGACGCGCGCGCGGCGCTGGTCGAGAAGACCCGCGACGGGCGCGCGCGAGCTGCGCGAGAAGCCGGTCGTCGTCGACGACGGGCCGCCGGTCACCGACGACTCCGTGCGCTCCGCCGCCGTCACCGACAACGCGATCCCCGAGCCGCCGTTCTGGGGCGTGCGCGAGATCGAGGTCGACCTCGACGACGTCTACCCCTACCTCGACCGCCACGTGCTCTTCAAGCTGCACTGGGGCGGCCGCGGCGTGAAGGGCGAGGACTGGCGGAAGCTCGTCGAGGGCGACGGCGACGAGGAGGGCTTCGCGCCGCGGCTCGAGCGGATGTGGCGCGAGCAGGACTACCTCCACCCGCGCGCCAAGCTCGGCTACTTCCCCTGCAACTCCGACGGCAACGAGCTGGTCATCTTCGACCCCGAGGACCCGGACGCGCGAGATCGAGCGCCTCGTCTTCCCGCGCCAGCCCAAGCACGACCGCATCTGCCTCGCCGACTTCTACCGGCCGCTCGACTCGCGGCGAGCGCGACGTGGTCGCGCTCCAGGGCGTGACGGTCGGCCCCGAGGTCACCGACCTGATGGCGAAGCTCGAGAAGGACGGCGAGTTCGCCGAGCAGCTCTTCACCCACGGCCTCGGCGTGCAGTCGGCCGAGGGCCTGGCCGAGTGGCTGCACCCGACGTCCGCCGCGACCTCGGCATCGACCTCGACCAGGGCCGCCGCTACTCCTGGGGCTACCCGGCCTGCCCGGACCAGTCCGAGCACGAGAAGGTCTGGCGCCTGCTCGGCCTCGAGGAGATCGGCATGACCCTCTCCGGCGGCTACGCCGTGATGCCCGAGCAGTCGACGGTGGCGATCATCGCCCACCACCCGCAGGCCGTCTACTTCGGCATGAAGTCCGGCTTCATCCCCAAGGAGAAGCAGCCCGACGAGCTGATCGCCGGCACCGACCGCGGCGGCGAGCTGCCGCCCGAGGACGAGCCGACCGAGGGCAGCGTCGAGGCCGAGGGCGAGGCGCACCGCGATGGCGCCTGCGTAGTGGCTGGATCCGCGCCCGTTTCTGAGTAGCCGGTGGTCTGACTCGGAAACTCGGAAATATCCGAAAACACGCTTAAACTCGGTGCATCACGCTGGCTGGGCGAATGCTGACGACGAGAGAGGCCGGCGAGCTTCTGCGCGTGTCGCCGCGGATGGTGACCAACTGGATTCGGGATGGGCGAGTGCCCTACATCCGGCTTCCGGGCGGCGAGTACCGGCTGCCGCTCGACGGGTTGCTGGATTCGATCTCTGGGACGTATGACCTGCGCACGCGAGTCGAAGGCGCCGTCGAGCTCGATGAGGGCGCCCGTGCCCGCCAGCGCGCCGACCTGGCCCTGCCGATGCATGAGCGACTGGCCCGCGTGCATCGACTGTCCAAGCAGATGACCGGGCCAAGCCTGGATCGGATCAATGAGCGAGTTCAACCTGCACGCCCTTATCTCGATCTTGAACGAACACGACGTGAACTTCGTCACCATCGGGGGCGTGGCGGTGGGACGGCTGGGAGCTCGAGACGGAGGCGACGGCCAGTGAACTGCTTGGAACGCCTCTCAAAGTCTGCTCGCTTGCTCACCTGCGGCGGATGAAAGAGCATCGCGACGCGGCCGGATCGCGCGGGCCTGGAGGCGCTCGGTTAGCGCGAACCGCGCCGCGCCTCAGTGAGGACAAGCGGGCGATGCAGACCGCAGTTTCCTGACGCTTTCGGGACGCCCTCGAAACGACTTGCGCGCCCGTCGGCGCGCTTCGTTTGCGACAATCCGGCGATGGACGAGGTGCTAAAGCGCATCGACGAACACATGGCCCGTGGGAACGAACACATGGCCCGTGGGAACGAGCACATGGCCCGTGGCAACGAGCTCATGACTCGTGGGAACAAACTCATGGAGGAAGTCAGGGACGAGCATCGCAAAAACAGGGAAGCCTTCGAGCTCTACGAGATGGCGATGGCGCAGATGCTCGACGACAACAAGCAGTTTATGCGCGGTCTGATGGATGAACTGCGGGAGCTTCGCAGGGACAGCCGCGCCCACAGCGAAGCGCTGTTCCCGGATGATCGAGCGTCTCGATCGCTTCGACGGCGGCGCGGCCACCGCGTAGTTACTCAGCCTTTCCGCTTGAGCGCTAACGCTTCGGGGAGGCGGCTCTCGGTGCCTTCGGCCGCACGCCAAGCGAGCCCTGGCCCGCGTTGCCCGCGGCGTCGGTGCCGCTGACCTGGATCGCCGACGGTCGAGCGGCCGCCGTTGCGCAGGGCCGCGGACACCGAGGTCGCCGCTCGACGTCTCGGCTTTTGCCACCCCAGGCCCTCGTCATGCTTGTCTTTCGGACCTCGTGTTCCTACCAAGACCCCGGGAACCCCGGCGACGTTCGCTTCTGCCATCGCTACGACGTCGACGACATCTCGCTGACCACGCCCGACGACCCAGATCGCGACGGCTTTTCCCCATCGGGACGGACGATCTGCCCCTCGGTCGCCAACGACCAGACCGACGCCGACCGCGACGCGCTGGGCGACGCCTGCGACCCCGATGACGACGCCGGACGGCCTGGACGACGAGCCCCGATAACTGCCAGCTCGCCGCAAACGCCGACCAGGCCAACGCGGATGTGGGACGAGCTGGGCAACGCCTGCGACCCGGCGCCGAACGAACCCGGTGGTGGCGGTGGCGGTGGCGGGACGACCACCATCTGCAACGGCCTAACCGCGACGATCGTCGGCACCGAAGACGGCGAGACGCTCACCGGCGCCCCGGGCGACGATGTGGTCGCGGCGCTCGGCGGCAACGATTTCGTCCGAGCCAGCGGCGGCAACGAGATCGTCTGCGGCGGTGGCGGCCGTGACGAGCTGCTGGGCCAGGGCGGCACCGACAAGCTGCTCGGCGAGGATGGAAAGGACCCTGTGTTACACTGATCCTGTGCTACACGGACTGAGGCCAGTCAAATGCCCAATCTGACGCTCGCAGTCGACGAGGACGTCCTGCGCAAGGCTCGCATTCGCGCCCTCGAACGAGGAACTTCGCTCAATGCGCTCGTGCGTGAGTACCTCGAGTCGTTTGCACGCGAGGTACCCCTCAACGACGGAATGAGCGCTTTCCTCGAGCTTGCCGATCGCTCGCGGGCAAGTAGCGGCGAGGCCGGGAGAACCTGGACGCGCGACGGCGCGCATGCCCGCTAGGGACTTCGTCGACACCAATGTCCTCGTTTACGCTGTCGACGACTCCGAGCCGTCCAAGCGTGATACCGCGCGATCGCTTCTTGCAGCTGAAGACAAGCAGTTCGTCATCAGCACGCAGGTGCTTAGCGAGTTCTATGTCGTCGTCACCCGGCGACTTCGCGAGCCGCTGAGCGACGAGGACGCCGCCGACGCCGTGCGCGTCCTGGCAATGCTTCCCGTGGTGGTGGTGGACAAGCATGTGGTGCTCCGCGCGGTGGATCTCAGCCGCACTTCCCAAATCTCGTTCTGGGACGCCCAGATTCTCACTGCGGCGCGTGCCGGCGGCTGCGGGCGGCTGTTGACGGAGGACCTGTCGCACGGCACCGAGCTCGACTCCGTGCTGATCGAGAATCCGTTCGCCTGAAACGAGCAGGCCTGCTGACCCGGTTCAGCTTGGGAACGGGCCCCCGCGCAGCGGCTTCTCGACCGCCATTCGGTCCTCATTGTCCCGCAGTCGCGGTTCGTAGTGGGAGAAGAAGACCTTGCCGACGAGGTCGCGGCGGCTGCGCACGCCGGTCTTCTCGAAGATGCTCTTCAGGTGCTGTTGGATCGTGTGTGGTGAGACGACGAGGTGCTCGGCCGCCTGCGCTGTCGAGTCTCCCTGCAGGATTAGCCGTGTCACCTCCTGCTCTCGTTCCGTCAGCCCGTAGGCGGACATCAGCAGGGGGGTGATCCGCGCCGGGTGGGCGGGCTCGACGATCACGGCCGTCCGCTTCGAGCCGGCGGCGATCAGTGAGGTGCCGTGGAGCACGACCCAGGTTCCCGAGTTCGTCAGCACCCGGGCGACCGCAATCTCCGTGGGCTGATCCGGGTGCTCGGCCGCGCGCGCCGCCTGTCCGGCGACGGAGAGCACCGCGCTCGGCAGGCGGCCCTTATCGAGGTCACCGTCGGGGAATTCAGCCAGACGTTCCGCCGTCCCCGGCGTCGCCGATTCGATCTCGTGGTCCTCGGACAGCACGACCAGACCCGGTGCCCCAGGACCTTCCGGATCCGCGGCTTCGCCCACGAGCAGGCCGGTGCGAGCACCGCGGGCAAGATGAGGGGTGAGGGCGTCGATGAGCGCGATCTCGTCGTTGTCGAAGAGCGGCTGATCCGGTTCGCGGTAGATGCCGAGGGCGCCCCAGACCTCGCCCGATGGCGTTCGCAGACCCGCGATCAGCTCCTGATCCCCACCCATCTCCATGTTCGCGTGCCAGCGCGGACTGGATGCCGGATTTCCGCCGGTTGCCTCGTGAAGTGTCGAGATGCCTCGCTCCGAGCGCGCCACGTCGGAGATCTTGTGAACGTCATCCTCGAAGTACTCGTGCTCGAGGAACTCCTTCGGGAAGACGTCGATCTCGGCCTGGTAGTGGCTGGTGATCAGCACGGACGCCGGGTCGAGCGTGTACCAGCAGGGCGACATGTAGTGCGGGATGGCCGGCCGCAGCGCCTCGGTTGCCTCCCGCCAGAAGCTGATGACGTCATTTCCCTGCCCGGCAAGCTCTGTGATCCGGTCGAGGGCGCGCTCCTTTGCGTACGAAGAACCCACGATCCGATCTTAAGTCCCGGCAGTAAATCCTGTGAATGCCAGATTTGTGGAATAGGCACGGTTGCTTCTGGGGTCTAGCGTCGCCCCGTGACCCCAGGTGCACGAACCCCCGAGGAGCTGGAGACGATGCTCGAGGACGCGTTCGTCGTGCGCGACGTCCGCGCGCCCTCGCTCGACGCTGTTCCAGCCCAGCGGCGCTGCTCGTCACCGGCACGCCGGCCCGTGAGGCCCGCGGCGCCGAGGCGATCTCCCGCGCCGCAGCCGCGCTGTGGAGTGCCGACGGCGACGTACGGGGTCGCCGCCTCGGACCGGGTGGTCCAGGCGGGGGACACGGCATTCGTGCTGGCAAGCGCGGGGGGCTCGGCGTCGCTCGGCGTTCGGGTCGGACGGGACCTGGCGCTACGCGATCTCGCTCCTGGTCGCCGAAAGACAACCGACCAGGCGAGGCAGAGCACTGAACCAGCGACACGGACTCCCCAGCTCGGTCGGCCCGCCGCGAGACGGAAGAGCGGCCAGGGCGAGGCGATCTGGTGGTTCGGCGCGCTCACCGAGATCAAGGCCACCGCCGAGGACACCGGCGGCCAGATGACGATCCTGGAGATGACCGAGCCCCCCGTGCCGAGACCCCCTGGCACGTCCATCGCCGCGAGGACGAGGCCTTCTGGATCCTCGAGGAAGACGTGACCATCCAGGTGGGGGACCAGACGATCGAGTGTGGCCCGGGCGACTACGCGTTCGGCCCGCGCGACATCCCGCACCGCTTCACGGTCGGTCCGGACGGGTGCCGGATGCTGTTCATCCTCACCCCGGGTGGGCTCTTCCGAGGCCCTGGTCCGGGAGATGGGCGAGCCCGCCGGCGCGCGAACGCTGCCGCCGGGCGAGTTCGAGCCCAGCGATGAGGAGATGCAGGCGATGATGGCCGAAGTCGGCGAGATCGCGGCCCGCCACGGGAACGAGTTGCTCGCGTGACCAGAGGCTTAACACGGGTCCGTAGTGCACGCAGGGCGATCTGGCTGGCGCCCCGTGGCGCGCTGGGCATGCCGTAGGTCTTACCGACAGCACCGGGGGAGGAAAGCCGATTCCGCGTTCTAACGCAGTCCGCTCCCACCCCTCGGGAGCAAACTGCAGTTGAACGCGATTCAAGCTCTGTGCGCGTTCTTCTGCAGTTCAGTTCCGACGTCCGGAACTAGTTCGCAATCCGAGGCCTCGCGCGTCCCTGACCACCTCCTGGCCCCGCCCTTGGTGCCCGCCGGTAAGGCCTACCGCAATTCAGACGCGGATCTGGCGGCAGCAGGTGAACCTCACCAGCCTCGACGGGGTGCCCAGCAACCAGGCCTCCCGAATCTCAGGCGTCAAAAACATCAAGCCTCTCGTAGCTAGCGCTGACGCTCAGCGCTCGGAATCGTCGTCGAGTGCGGCCTCGTACAGCGTGCGGGCGGACGCGCCCATGATCTCGAATGCCTCCTCGCGCGACGCACCGCCCACATCGGTGAGCCACACGAGCGGCTCTATGCCGAGCGTGGCGCGGATGGCCAGTGCGAGCCGGTGAACCCCCCGCTTTCCGATCTGCTCGCGCAGGGGCTCGAGCGCATCCTCGATCCAGCGAAGCACCCTCCCCTGGCGGAGCGGCAGGTCATCCTCGCCCTCCCCGGGATCGAGCGAGAGCCGCAGTTGTGCCCTGAGCTCCGGCTCGTGATCGCGGAGCTGGCCCAGGACGCTTGCGATCACCGCGTCGAGCCGCTCGGCCGGATCGGTTGCGGCGCCCTTTCCGAGCAGTGAGGGCTCCTCGATCTCCGGATAGGTGGCCGCGAGCAGCTCGCGGTGATTCCGGAAGTAGCGGTAGGCGGTGGTGCGGGAGATGCCCGCGCGTTCCGCGGCGGCCTCCACCGTGAGGCCCGACCCGTCGGTGAGAAGTTCCCTGGCGGCCTCGATGAGCGCAGCGCGGGTGCGGGCCTTCTGCCGCGTGCGGCCGGACTCCTGGTAACCCGGTTCCGTTCGTGGTACTCTGGTGCCCATAATGGGCAGTAGGATACCAACAACGGCGGCGGGAGATACGACGATGGAACCAATCATCAGGCAGCGCGAAGACGGAGAGCGACTTTGGTTCGCGGGCGGGGGGATCTGGACCATCAAGGCGACCTCGCAGGACACCGGCGGCTCGATGTTCGTCTTCGAGGACGACGTCGTGCGCGGCAAGTCCACCCCGCTTCACATCCATCCCAACGAGGACGAGGCGATCTACGTGCTCGAGGGCGAACTGGTCGTGTACTCGGAGGGCGAGGAGCACACGGTCGGCGCCGGCGGTCTGTTCATCGCTCCGCGCGGGCTTCCGCACGCGTTCCGGGTCACATCCGAAACCGCCCGCCTCTTCTGCGTCCAGACGCCGGGGGCCGGTGAGCCCTTCTACCGCGCGGTGAGCGAGCCTGTGGCCGCGGGTGAGGAGGCATCCAGGAGCCCGACTGGCAGCGCCTGCGCGAGGTCGCCGAGCGCTCCGACTGCATAGGCGTCGGCGACGTTCGGGGGGATCGGCGCCATCACGGCCGCGGCCACACAGCCCGGCTCTCTCGTCGCCGCCAAGCCGACGACAGTGCAGGTCGATCCGGCCGGCCGGTGTCGTACAAGCTGCAGTCTGAAGCTCACCAAGGCGGCTCTGCGAAAGCTTCGGCGGCCTCGCGGCGTTCGCATCGTCGTCACCTACGAGTTCACTCCGGACGAGGGCCTGCCCTGATCCGCTGCCGCGGGAAATCACCGCTTGGAGGAAACCGATGATCAAACAGTTGCAAACTGCGCCATCGCCGCCGCCGCGGTTGTGTTGGGGCCTCGCCCGCCCACGCCCAACTCCCGGCGGGCAACCTGATCCAAAACCCCGGGGCGGAAGTGGGGGAGGCAGCCCCCGACACCTCGGTTGTCCTCCGCCGCAGTGGGACGTCACCGGCAACGTTTCGCAGGTGCTCTACGACTCGGTCGGCAATCCGGCCCCGACGGGCTTCCCCACAACCGCCGTCGGCCAGGCGATCGGCGGCGCCAACGCCTTCTTCGCCGGCGGGCAGACGGCAGCCCACGAATTGATCACCCAGGTGATCGACCTCGATGCCGCCGCCGAGGCGCGGATCGCCGCCGGCGGCGTCAACGCGACGCTGCGTGGCGACCTCGGGGGCTATCCTAACTGACGGCGACAGGGCCACGGTCACGGTTCGCTTCCGCGATACGGGTGGGGCGACCGTCGGCGACCTGCTCCAGATCGGCCCCGTCCTCCCCTCCGAGCGGTCGAATCAGACCACGCTGGTTCCGCGCAGCACGCTCGCGGCGGTGGCTCCCGGGGCCACCGATGCCTTCGTCACCGTGCTGTTCGAGAATTTCGCCGGCCTCTACACCGACGGCTACGCAGACAACCTCAGCCTGATCCTGACGACGCCCGCCACCACCCGTCGCGGAGCCGGTCGCGCGGCTGAGCGTCTCTCCGAATCCCTCCTGCGCCGGCACCGGCGTCGCGCTCAACGCCACGGCTTCCACGGCCCCGGATCCGATCGTCCGCTACGAATTCTTCGATCTTCGTGATGGCGGGGGTCGCTTCTACGGCGGGGCGGGCTATGACGAGTCCCAGCCGCTGCTGCGCATCCATCCCAATTGGGAAAGACCGCGGGTGACACCTAGTCAACCGAGCGTCAAGGGTCAGTTCGACGACGTCGCGAAGTTCCTGGCCGCCTTCGCGAACGCGTTCACGGCCCCCTGGATTCGGCCCGACATCCCGATCGGGCTGACGATCACGACCTCGACCAACGCGACCGCCTCGACCTCGGAGACGCTGCGCTTCCTCCAGCGCTCCCCCGAGGAGCCTCGCACCGGCTGTCCGGCGGACCTTGGTGAGTCGACGTCGCAATCATTCGAACCGGCGATCGGCGGCCGCGGTGGCAAGGTGATGAAGAAGGCCGTCGTCACGTCCGTCTCGTGTTCGAACCCGACCGGCTGTTCCGGCGCGGTCGCGATGACCGTGGGGTCGCAGACGATTTCCGGCTTGAACCCTGGCAAGACCGCACGGGCAGCGAAGCAGGGCCTGGTCGTGATCGGCGCGGGCGACTTCTCGACCGATCAGGTTGGCGAGATCGCTGTCTCCGTCAAGCCGAACAAGGCGCGGCCGGCGCCTGCTCGAGAGGGGGCAGCGGATAAGGGCACGAATGACCGTGTTCACGCTCGAGCCCACGGGAGAGGTCGCACACCTCGCCCGGAACATCCGCCTGAAGCCGTGATTCGACGCGTCCACACGGTGATCGGTCGCGCCCACGCCGACGGCACCCTGTCTAGATCCGCGGCGACACCCGCAACTCGGGCGCCGGCTCCGGCGCTCCTGCCCCGAGATCTTCGCCGCTCGTTTGCCAGGACTCGATCAGCTCGATCAGATCCGCAGTGCCGCTGAGGGCCAGCTCGCGCTGACCGTCGGACACCCAGTGGAACTCCGGGGGCGTCTCGCGGCTCCCGCCGGCTGAGCTCGTCGATCTCCGCGAATCGGGAGGCAGGGCGCCGGTCGCGCCGGTCCGCAGCCCCTTGAGCGTTCCCTCGAGCAGGCGCATGAACGAGCGGTAGCGGATCCAGCGCTGGTTCTCCCAGGTCATCGGGGTTCCGTCACCCTCCGGAGTCGAAAAGCGGCGCTGCAGCAGCTCGCCGGCCCACATCCCGCGCTCGCTGAGGCCCTCGATCACATTTTTGGGCATGGTCAGGTTCATCCCGCCCTCTTTCGCGCTGTGCTCGATGTGCACGATCCGGTCGCGGTATCCCTGGGTGTGGCTCTGGGTCGAGTCCATCCAGGTCTGCATCGTCCGGAAGATCGAACCCGCAAACGAGGCGAGCTGGCCGGCGCGGCCCTTCTTGTCCCAGCCGTTCCACCAGATGTCGCCGGCGGAATCGTTGCTGCGCACCATCCAGACGTTTTCCTTTTGCTTTTCCGAGAGCGTCCAGCCGTAGCCGATCTTGCGCAGGTCGATCGCGAAGGTCGGCCAGCGCGGCACCGGCGAGTCGAAGAAGTGGATCGGGAAGTTGCTGGCGATGCCGCCGTCTGAGAACCAGCAGGGCTCGGGGTGGCGATCCTCGCCCTCGATCGCCATCGAGTGGTCGATCGCGAACAGCGGCACGGCGCTGATCAGCAGCGGGAAGCTGAGGCTCATCCGCGTCGCTACGACCACCGGCAGATCGGCTGCCGCCGGCATCGGGACGAGCGGCGCGAATTCCTCGGTGCGCGGGTCCTCGCGTGCGTTGCGCACCATCTGGCTGACGATGCGGGGCGGGAAGTAGCGCTCGAGCTGCGGAGGGTAGAACCAGAACTTGTCGTCGGCGAACGGCAGCCGGTACGGCCGTGCCTGGGTCAGGCAGGTGGTCATCATCTCGAGGTTGACCTTGCGGGGGTCATCGGGGTCGTCGCCCCAGAGGTCGCCGAAGGTCAGCGCGTCCTCGCCCTCGATCCCGGCGAGGCGGTCGAGCAGGTCGGCGAGCCAGGTGCTGAGTGCCGGATTGTCCGGATCGGGCGGGTCGACGTAGCCGGTCACGAGCCGAACCCGTTCGCTGGCAGCACCTTGATGGCGCGGATCAAGAGGCCGGCAAGCAGCCCGAGTGCAAGCCCACCGATGAGCAGAATGACGGCGCAGAGCAGGCCGACGCTCAGCAGCACCGGGCCGCCGGCCGAGAGCACGGCTCCGCCGGCATCGCCCCGGGAACCAGGCCGACGAGCGCGGCGATCGGAAATCCGCGCAGCAGTGCGCTCAGCGCGCCGAGGAACTTCCAGGTCGGGGTGGTGTCGGCGGTCGTCGCGAGCACGATGCGGAACAGCGGCAGGGTCGAGGGATTCGCCTGGAAGAGGCCGGTCATCTTCGTGCCGAGCCAGCTCGGGAGCTCGGCCAGCTCGCCGAACTCGCTTCCCTTTCCGTGGTTTTTGCCGTACTGCGCAGCGGCGACCCCTGCCGCGGCGATCGCCCCGGCCGAGGTGCCGCCGACGTTCTTGAACTCGTAGGTCTCGGCGAGCTTGACGGCCGCCAGCGGGTAGACCACGCCGCTGGTGATTCCACCCTCCATGACTATGTCGCAGTAGCGCGCCATCCAGTGCTCGGTGCGTGACCAGCCTCACCCTGGTTCGGGGAGGCCAGCGGGTACAGTCGCGGAGATGCCGGACGAAACCGAAGGGGGAGTCGAGAAGATCGAGCTGCTGCCGGCCACGAGCCTGCTCGGCATCAAGATCCCGAGCATCCAGGCGTGCGTCGGAATCGACGAGCTCGACGGCTCGGTCGAGCTCGGCCTCTGCGTCGCCGGCGACACCAAGGACGCCGAGAAGATCACGCCCGGAGCTGACACCCCGAACGGCAAGGACTTCTGCATCGAGGTCGGCCCGGTCAAGCTCGATATCGGCTTCGAAGCCGACAACGCCGCCGGCGAGGCGCACGTCAAGGGCCAGGTCAGCGTCCGGGATCCGATCCTCGAGCAGTTCCATGAGGTCGCCGAGGTCGACGAGTGCATCTACTACAGCCCGGCTCACGGGTCAGTCGGCGGTGACACCGAGCCGCACCCTCCCCGGGTCAAGGATCCCGAGTACGGGGAGTCACGCATGTCGTCCAAGAACGTCACCCGGATCTTCGTCGAGGACCGCAAGCGGCTGGTCGCCGACGTCGGCCGCGTCGCCAAGAACGAGCTCTGGAAGGACGAGCCCGACTGGGTCTTCAACACGGTCGCCTGCGTCGGCCCCTTCGACGACAGGGGCCTCGGCAGCTACAGCGACCCGAGAGTCGGTCTGGTTCAACGTCTTCCTCGGCTACTACCAGATCGATGCCCCCAAAGCGGACTGGGATCACCCCTTCGGATATCGCGCGGCCAAGGGAGCCAAGTCCGAGGTCAACTTCGAGCAGGTCGTTCGCCTCGGCAAGTCGGACTGGAACTACTTCTCCAACTGGATGTACGGCGTCCCGGTTGAGAACACCAAGAAGTTCGACGGCGTCGACCTGCGAGGCGTCAAGACCTCGCAGCAGACGAGGGCACGATCGGCGAGGGCGACTGGCATCTCGTCAAGATCGGCGGCGTCGACTTCGTCAGCGCCTACGAGTCAGACGGCCCGCAGGCCGAGAAGCTCGTTTCAAACAGCCCGATCTCCTTCCTCTGGCGCAACGCTTTCGGAAAGCCCAATCCGCGAGCCGAGCATCGCGACAGCTTCATCGGCGCCTCACTGGATGCGGAGATCCTGATGTCCTACTGGGAGGACGACGCCGCCTTCCACACGGTGATCTTCGGGGGGACCGCGCCGACCGGCATCGAGCCTGCCTTCATGGCGGCTCAGATGAAGGCCGCGCGCGAGCAGATCGAGGTGCACTACCCGACGCTGGGCTTCAAGCCGAGCTGACCCCGTGAGACTGCCGCCGCTGCTCGAAGAGCACCCGCGCTCGCTTCAGGTGATCGATGATCGCGCTCCCCGCCGTCTACGGCGCCGTCACGGGCTACTTCCTAGCGCCGTTCTCGGCCCGAGCGCATACCTGCTGCTCTCGATCCTCGGGGTTCTCGCCGGCATCGGCGCCGGACTTCGACCATGTCGGTGCCGCGGCGCGCGCGAAGCGAGGCGTGCTTCGTCGAGGTCGGTGTCTCGAGCGTCGCGATCCTCGTTGCGCACGAGATTCACGGCGTAGTCGGCGACGGCGCTATCTCCCGATCCTGCGATCTTGCTCGTCCGTGCTCACGACGGCACTCGCGATTGCTTCGCCGCCTTTGGTTGGCTGGCTCGGCGTCGGGCAACACGCAGCGCTGTCAGCAACGATCCGACTAGCGCTTCTGGCGCAGTCCCGGGCCTGCAGAGGATCTGGCAGACGCCGTTCTCGGCTCGGTCGAACAGTAGTGCCGGCGGCGCGCCAGGTAGAGAGCGCCAGACCCGCACGCGCTCGATCGCCGGCAATTCGCTCGGCGTCGTCGAGCCGCGCCTCGAAGCGCTCGGTCCAGTGGCGCAGCGTTTCGGCGTAGTCGGTGCGCAGGCTTTCGATGTGGATCGGCTCGAAGCCGGCGCCCTCGAGTGCGGCCAGCATCCGCCAGAGGTTGAGCAGCTCGGCGTCGGGGAAGACGTGGCGCTGCCAGAAGGGGCCGCCGACAACAGGCGCCGCCGGGGGCGGGGGGGATGCGGATGATCCCGTGGTTGAGCAGCAGGCCGCCGGGCGCCAGTAGCGAGGCCATGCGGCGCGCGTAGTCGTCGATCTGGTCGCCGCCGACGTGTTCGACCATCCCGATGCTGGCGATCGCGTCGAAGCGCTCTCCGTGCAGCTCGCGGTAGTCGAGCACGCGGATCTCGACCCGGTTGGCAACGCCTGCTGCCTGCGCCCGTTCACGGGCCAGCGCCGCCTGGGGCTCTGAGAGTGTGATCCCGAGCACCGAGGCCCCGTGCTCGCGGGCGGCGTGGATCGCGAGGCCGCCCCAGCCGCAGCCGACGTCGAGCATGCGAGTCTCCGCATCAACCCTGAGTTTGGCGCAGATCAGCTCCAGCTTTGCGCGCTGGGCCTCCTCGAGGGTGCTGGCTCCGCGGTTGAATAGCGCGCAGCTGTAGGTCATCGTCTCGTCGAGGAAGAGCTCGTAGAACTCGCTGGAGACGTCGTAGTGGTGGCGCACGGTTTCCGCGTCTCGGGCCTTGGTGTGGCGGTTTCGGGTGACTCGCATCTCTGTGGCCGGAAGCGGCGGCGGCCGGCGGATTCCCCCTGCCCGCAGAGCCGCCAGGCCGAGGCGGAGCCTGTCTCCCGGCCCGAGGGCGGGCGGCTGCCAGCGGCCGATCAGGTCGACAACGGCGTCGAGGTCGTCCGTATCCAGCTGCCCGAGCACGTAGGCCCGCCCGGCGCCGAGCTGCCCGGGGGCGCGTGCGAACTGGGCGATCACGGCCGGGTCGCGCAGGTGAATCGTCGGGGCGCCCGTTGTCGTCGCTTCAACGAACCCGCCATCCCAGAGCTCGATCGCAAACGGCCGATCCGGGAAGGCACGCGCGACCTCCCTGGCAAGCGCGGCCGTCCCGCCGGCGCTGCGAACAGGCTGCTAGCCGAGGCCATGCGCGGGTACGCCACCGAGTGCCTGGGCCGCGCTTCGCAGCGGGCTGGTGTCGTGGCCTTCGGTGAAGGCTCGTATGCATGCCCCAGCTCGGCCGGGGTCGGCTTTCCCTGCAGGTCCGCGAGGCGCGCGAGGGATGTGGCCGCGGCCAGCTCGTGCAGGCGATTCCCCTGTTTGCGGGCGAGTGCGACGGCCTCTCGGAGTGCGGCTTCGGCTTCATCCTCATGCCCACCTTCGCGCTCGAGCAACATCTCGGCCCTGATGCGCAGCAGATCGGCACTCCAGTACGGCTGGTCGGTCTCCTCGGCAATCGCCACCCCCCGTCGATCGTGCCGAGAGCGTCATCCAGCTTTCCGGCGGCGCGCTGGATCGTGGCGAGAGCGACGACGAAGGCGGGCAGGCCGCCGCGCCTGCCTGTGCTGGCAGCAAGCGAGACACCGCCGAGACCCTCCTCGAGCGCGGCCTGCGGGTCTCCACCCTCGGCAGCCGAAGCCGCGGCGCGCAGCATGCGCCCCATGCCGGCGAAGTCCGTGAAGCCCTGCGCGTCGCAGATCTCCACCACCTCGGCCGCGGCCGCCCTGTCCACCGAACTCTCCGCGAGTCCAGTGGATCAGACTCTGCCAGCTGAGCGCATAGGCGAGGTCGAAGGGGCGCTCGAGCTGGCGTGCAAGTTCGGTTCCGCCATTGGCCCTCTCAAGCGCCTGCTCCAGAAAGCCGAGGTGCGAAAGCGCGACACCGGTGACGCAGTACGCCGCCACGCCCTGGTCGGTCCCGTACCGGGAGGCGAGCCAGTCGTGCTTGTCGCGGCTGTAGATCGTGCAGGCGCTCTCGCCGTGTGCCCGTGCTTCGTCGAAGCGACCCTGCCAGAAGCGAGCGATACCGAGCTGGACGTGGCCGAGCAGCGCCAGGGCGTCGTCGTCGTCCTCGCCGGCGAAATCGAGTGCTCGGTCCGAGAGCTCGATGCAGCGGTCGAGCTGACCGGCGTTCAGGTAGTAGATCGCGAGGCCGATCAGCGTGTATCCGAGCTGAGTCTCCTGTCCGAGTTCGGCGGAGAGCGACCGCGCTCGGTCGTAGGCCACCTGGATCTCGGGATCGGCGTAGCCGCGGATCGCCATCACCGACGATCCGAGGGCGAGCTGCAGGTCCAGCTCGAGCTCCTGGTTCGCCGAATCCGCGGGCAGCGCCTCGACGTCCAGCTCGAGCTCCTGGTCGCCGAGCGGCCGCAAGCGCCTCGATCAGGCCGATCGCGCGGCGCAGGTGCTCGATCGCCTCGGTATGAGCCGAGTGGTCCGCCGCGAAGGTGGCCGCACGCCGGTAATGGACGATCGCCGCGGCCGGCTCCTCCGCGGCCTCCCAGTGACGGGCCAGGACCTCGGAGGAGGCGGCGGGGCCGCCTTCGCGCGCGAGCACCTCGGCGATGCGACGGTGAAGCGGTCGCCGCGAGCGCTTGACGAGCGAGCGGTAGGCGGCGTCCTGGATCAGGGCGTGCTTGAAGGAGTAGGTGGCCTCGGGTGGCTGGCCGTCCTGATAGATCAGCTCGTCCTCGACCAGCCGGCGAAGGCCGTGGGTGAGCATGTCCGCGTCGAGACCGGAGACCTCTTCGAGCAGGCTGTAGTCGAACTCGCGGCCGATCGCCGCGGCGAGTTGTGCAACGCGCTTCGCCGCGCTCAGCCGGTCGAGCCTCGCCATCAGCGAGCCCTGCAGGGTCGTCGGGATGTCGAGCTCCTCGAGCGGTGCGTTCAGTTCGAGGGTGCCGTCACGTTCGGTCATCAGGCCCGACTCGAGCACCATCCGGCCCATCTCCTCGGCGAACAACGGGATGCCGTCCGTCTCCGCGATCACCCGTTCGAGGACGCTGTCCGGCAGCGCCGGGCCGGTGCTCAGCGAGCGGACGAGGTCACGTGTGTCGGATTCGCTCAGGGGGGTCAGCTCGAGGCGGATCAGGTCTGGGTGGTCGACCCAGCTTGCGTCCAGCTCCGGCCTCGTCGTTCCGAGCAGCATCAGCGGAGCATTGGCCCCCTGGACCATCAGCCGCTCGAACATGTCGAGCGTTGAGGGGTCGCACCAGTGCAGATCCTCCGCCAGCAGGACCACCGGCTGCAGCTCGGCGGTCTTGAGCACCCAATCGGCGAGCACCTCGATCGTGCGCCGGCGCGAGAGCTCCGGGCTCATCACCAACCGCTCGGAGCCGTCAGTCGTGATCGACAGCAGGTCGGCAAGCAGCGCCACGGCGTCGGGCTCGCCCATTCCGGCCAATTCCAGCCCGCTGACGAGCTTGTCGTGCTTGACCTCGTTGGTCTCGCCGGCGCGGATCTCGAGCGCGCGCTCCATCAGCTGGATCGCGGGGTGAAAGGCGCTGTGCTGGGTGTAGGAGGAACCGCGCGCTTCCAGCCAGCTGTGCGGGCTGTCGCGCAGCCGCTCGCGCATTTCGTAGACGAGCCTCGATTTGCCAATCCCCGGCTCACCTCTCAACAGGACGGTTTGGCCTTCGCCGTCCTGCGCGCGCGCCCAGCTCTCGAGAACGACGGCGAGGTCAGCCTCGCGGCTGACGAACGGGGTGAGGCTGTCGCCCGCGGCGTCGAGGCGGCTCGAAACACCGCTTCGACGAAGCACCTGGAAGGCATCAACCGGCTCGCCGATTCCCGCGAGCTTCTGCGGCCCCATCTCCTCGACAATGAAAACGCCGCGCACGATACGCAGGGTGCTCGAGCTGATCACGACCCCGCCGGGCGGCGCCACAGATTGCAGCCGGGCGGCGCGGTTCATCGTCTCGCCGAGTGCCGTCGTCTCGGGGTGGCTGGCGGAACCCATGTCGCCGACGAGCACGGGCCCCGTGTGAATGCCGATGCGAACGGCGAGTGGGTGCTTGGCGTCGGGGTCCGACAGCTCCTCGGCGATTGCCAGCGCCGCCAGCACGGCGCGCTCGGCATCGTCGTCGTGGGCCTGGGGCCAGCCGAAGTCGATCAGCACGCCGTCGCCGAGGTACTTGTCGACCTTGCCGCCGTATTCAGTCAGGACATCGTCGACCTGCTCACGGTAGGCCCGGACCAGCGCGCCGTACTCCTCGGGATCAAGGCGGGTCGAAAGCTCGGTGGAGCCGACGATGTCGCAGAAGACTGCGGTGATCTGCCGCAGCTCCTCGGTGGGCTCCGCTGTCGGCTTGCGGGCTGGATCCGAAGCCCCGGGGGAGACCTGTACGCCGCAGTCCGCGCAGAAACGCGCCCCGGGCACGAGCAGCGCCTCGCACTCCGAGCACCTCTCGGTGCCCAGTGGCAACCCGCAGTCGGGACAGAACCTCGACCCCTTGGGGACACGATGGCCGGACGGGCACAGCATCGGTTGGGATGGTAAGCCTGGGATCGGGCCCGCGGAGGTCGATCTGGTTCAGCCGGGCGCCGGCAGGTGCGCCCGCAGCCCGCCGAACGTCCCTGAGTACACCCTATGCGCGGTCAATTGGGACGTTCGGCGTGATCTAGGCGGCCTTGCTTGGAACGTCGTCCGCATCTCGCCCGAGCGCCAGTTCGAGCGTGAACTCCTCGAGCAGGCCTGCGAGCAACTCGGGAGTTTCGACCTGCGGGCAGTGACCACAGGCCGGGATGCTTACGAGCGACGAACCGGGAACGTTGTCCAGCACCCGCGAGGCGCCGGTGGGGAAGACCATGCGGTCGAGCTCACCCCAGACGATCATCACGGGGCAGGAGATCCGCTCGAACCGGAACGCGTCGTTTAGCTCCGGGCGCAGCCGCCGACCCGCCGCGAGGATCCGGATGATGTCTCGGCGCGTCGCAACGTGCCGGGTGAACGAGCTGACCACGGCGTCGTCAATCGGGCGCGCGGATGCGAGCCTGCGATAGGCGCGGCCGACGCCCTCACGAACGATGATCTCGGGCAGCGGCACGGGCGCTCGCAACAGCAGCTTGAGGATCCGCTCGCTCTCGATCATTCCGATCCACTGGGCCATGTCCAGTCCGGCGGGGGCCACCGGGACGATGCCCGCGATCGGCAGGTCCGGATTCTCGGCGGCCCGCATCGAGGCGCAGCCGCCCAGCGAGTTGCCCGCGATCACGACCTCCTCGCCGGTCTCGTCGCTGATCTGATCGACGGCCGCGGCCACCAGCGCGTCGAGTTGTGGAAGCACCAATTCATCGCGGCCCAGCCGCTGCGCCTTGCCGAACCCCGGCATGTCGACCGCGACGGCCCGGCGGCCGGTCCGGGCCAGCACGGACATCAGCGGGCGCCAGCAGTCGGAGCTGTCAGCCCAGCCGTGAAGCAGCAGCAGCGGCGTCCCGTCGCCATCGAGTGACAACATCCGCGACTGGAAGCCTCCCAGCTCCACCCCTCTTTCGCGAATCGCAGCCACTGGCACAACCTCCCCCACGTCGGTGTTGCCTCGTCCCTCCGGACCGTTCGCGAAAAGTTATCCGATCGGTCAGATGGGTGGCGCGGTCAGCCCTAAAGGCCCAGCCGGCTGCGGATCCCGCGGCCGTTGATCAGCTGCAGCACCCGCAGCATGCCGCGGCGCTTGGCCTTGCCGTGCGGAAACCAGAGCGGGTCGGCCTTGCCCTGCTTGAACCGTGGGCTGACGATCGATTCGCTCTGGCAGTACTTGCGAATGCCGTAGGCGCCGTGGCGGGTGCCGATGCCGGACTGCTTCCAGCCGCCCATCGGCAGCTCGGGCAGCGTGTAGTTGGTCAGCACGTCGTCGACGTTGACGGCGCCGACCTCGAGCCGCTTGGCGATCTGAACGCCGCGGTTGAAGTCGCTGGTCATCACCGACGCCGACAGCCCGTAGCGGGTGTCGTTGGCGAGGCGGATGGCCTCCTCGGAGTCCTTGACCTTCATCACCGGGATCACCGGGCCGAAGGTCTCCTCTGTCATCACCTTCATCGAGTGGTCGGCGTCGGCGATCACCGTGGCCTCGTACCACTGGCCGCCGGGCTGCGCCGGGCGCTTGCCGCCGGTCAGGATCCTGGCCCCCTTGTCACGAGCGTCCTCGACCTGATCGGAGACGATCTCCGCCTGGGCGGCGGTCGCCATCGCGCCGATGTCCGCCTTGAAGGTGTCGCCGTCGGCGCCCTGTCGCAGGGTCGCGACCCGCTCGGTCAGCTTCTGGACGAACTCGTCGTAGACCGGTTCCTCGACGTAGACACGCTCGATCGACATGCAGATCTGGCCGGTGTTGGCGAGCCCGCCGAAGGCGGCGCCGTTGGCGGCGCGCTCGATGTCGGCGTCGGAGAGCACGATCATCGGGTCCTTGCCGCCGAGCTCGAGGCTGACCGGGGTCAGCGTCTCGGCGGCGCGCTTCATCACGACTTTGCCGGTGCGCTCCGAGCCGGTGAACTGGACGTAGTCGGATTGGTCGACGACCGCCCCGCCGGTCTCGCCGAGGCCGTTGACGACACGCAGCACGTCGGGCATTCCGACCTCTTCGTGCCAGCCGCGAATGATCTCGGTGACGGCAAGCGGCGTGAACTCGGACGGCTTGATCATCACTGTCGCGCCCGCGATCAGTGCCGGCATCGCGTCGCCGAGCGAAAGCAGGATCGGGAAGTTCCAGGGGCTGATGATGCCGACGAGTTGGTGCGGCCGGTAAACGACCTCGAGCTTCTTGACCCGCATGATCGGCAGGCTCGGCGCGGGAAACTCTTCGGCGAGGAACTCGGCGGCGTGCTTGCCGTAGTAGTTGATCTCCGCCTGCAGGAAGGGGACCTCGCTCTCGGCGTCCGCGCGCACCTTTCCGGTCTCCTCCTGGAGGATGTCGGCGATGCGGGTGCGGTTCGCGTAGAGCCACTCGCGGAACTCGCCGAGCTTGCGGTAGCGACCGTCGATGCCAAGCGCTTCCCAGGCGGGCTGGGCTGCGCGCAGCTCTGCCGCCACCTCGGCGACACGCTCGGGGGAGTCGATCGGCAGGCTGGCAATCACGCCGCCGTCGGTCGGGCGATGGACGTCGAAGGTCTCGCTCGCGGAGGCGCCGTTAGCCCCGTTTGACGCGGATGCTCCGTTGGTCTTCGCAGCACCCTCCTTCGCCGCCGCCGACGTGCTCGATGCCATGCCCGATTCCTCCTTAGCCGCTTGGTCAAGGGGACTATAGGACGTTTCATGAACGGGGTCTGACCCCAAAGGGACAGAGCCGATGGGTTATTCGGGGTCGAGCCGGTACAGCGTGCTGCCGGCGGTGACGTAGATCCGCCCGCGGTCGTCGGTCCCGAAGCTGGTCAGCCCAGGCAGGGCTTCGACACCCAGTGCCCTGTCTCCGCCGGCACCGCGGGTGCGCGCGATCAGGCTGCGGATCTCTCCGGCGCAGAGGTCGGCGTAGACGTAGCGGCCGGAGAGGCTCGGCAGGCGCACGTCGCGAACGACGTAGCCGCCCGTGATCGAGCAATTGCCGCCGGCGTGCGAATAGCTGTGAATCGGCCTCAGGTGGCTGCCGATCCGCTCGCGCTCGAACGCCGAGTTGCCCTCGAAGGCGTCCCAGCCGAAGTTGGCGCCGTTGGTCTTGCGAACGCTTGCGTAGTCGACCTCCTCGAACCGGTCCTGGCCGACGTCGCCGATGATTATGAATTTGCGGTCGAACGAGAAGCGCCAGGGGTTGCGCAGCCCGATCGCGTAGATCTCGTCGGCCCCGCCCTTGCCGACGTATGGATTTGACCGCGGCGTGCCGTAGCGCTTGCCCCGGGTGGGATCGATCCGCAGCAACTTGCCGAGCAGGCTGCGCTTGTCCTGGCCGCTCTCGTAGGGGTCGCCGCCGCCACCGCCGTCGCCGGTGCCGACGTAGAGGAAGCCGTCGGGGCCGAACTGCAGCTGGCCGCCGTTGTGGTTGGAGAACTCGCTGTGCTCGATCACGAGCAGCCTGCGACGCGACTTCGGGTTGGCCTTGGTGGTTGAGTTGCCGGAGCGCTTGAACTCGTCGACCTCGATGTCGCCGCCCCTGTTGGTGAAGTAGACGTAGAAGCGGCCGCTGCGCTCGTAGTCGGGCGGGAAGGCGATCGTGAAGAGGCCGCGCTCGCCCTCGCAGCAGGAGACCAGCCGGCGGATGTCGAGGAAGGAGCCGCCGAGCACGCGGTCGCCGTCGAGCACCTTGATCAGGCCCTCGCGCTCGACCACGTAGGCGACATCCCCGGAGCCGTTCGGCGCCGCCACGTAGACGGGCTCGTCCAGCTGGGCGACCTGGTTGAGCACCACGCCGCCGCGCCCGTCCCCGGCGCGCGCCCCACCGGCGTCTTCTGCGGCGCTGCGCGCGTCGTCGGCTTCAAGCGCGCCGCCGACCACGATGATGGCGATCGCGAGCAGCGCGATCGCCGCGGCGATCCAGAGGTCTCGCCTGTCTTCCCGCTCGGCGCTCATTGTTCGAGACGGTAGACGGGACCATCGAGGGACAGCGCATAGATCTGACCGCGGACGCCCTCGCCGAAGCTCGAGATCTGCGGCACGGAGAGGCCGAGGGAGGCGTCGCCGACGGCGCCCTGGGTGCCGCTGAGGCCGAAGCTGCGCAGCTCGCCGATGCAGAAGTCGGCGTAGATGTAGCGGCCCTCGAGAGCGGGCAGGCCGGGGTCGTGGACGACATATCCGCCGGTCACCGTGCAGCCACCCTCGTTGTGCGTGTACTCGTGAACCGGGAACACGGGCGGGTCGGCACCGGGCCGGTCCTCGTCGAAGAGCCGCGTGCCCTCGTACTGGGGCCAGCCGAAGTTGGCGCCGCGTGCGTTGCCGACCCCGATTACGTCGACCTCCTCGATCGACCCCTGCCCGACGTCGCCGATCGCCAGCAGATTGCCGTCGAAGCTGAAGCGCCAGGGATTGCGCAGCCCGTAGGCGTAGACCTCGTCGGCGCCGGAGTTGCCCGCGCCGCCGTAGGGATTGTCGGCTGGGATTCTGTACGGCAGCCGTGGCGCGCCGCTGCCGGGCTTCGGCGGGCGCGGGTCGATTCGCAACAGCTTGCCGAGCAGGTTGCCTGGGTGGCGGGCGTTGTCGAAGCCGTCGCCCGAGCCGCCGCCGTCGCCGGTGCCGATGTAGAGCATCCCGTCGGGACCGAACTGCAGCTGGCCGCCGTTGTGGTTTGACGCCTGACGGTGGTTGATCACCAAGACGACCCGGCGCGAGGACTTCGTCGCCCGCACATCACTGCGCCGCGAGCGCTTGAACTCGTCGATCTCGATGTCGCCCTGCTTGTTGGTGTAGTAGACGTAGAAGCGCCGCGAGCGCTCGTAGTCGGGAGGGAATGCGATCGAGAGCAAGCCCTGCTCGCCGCCGAAACCGACGAGCTCGCTGATGTCGAGGAAGGGCCGGGGGAGGGTGCGGTGCCTGCGCAAGACCCTCACCACACCGGGCTGCTCGACGACGAACAGCAGCCGCTTGGCGCCGGGAGCGTCCTCCGCGTAGACAGGGGCGTTGAAGTCGCCCACCTTCGCGAGCCGCAGCCCAGTCTGGCCGGCTGCGCCCGTTGCCGCGACCGCGGCTGCCACGGCGACCGCGAGCACGGCGAGTGCGCTTTTTCGGATCCGGCTCATCTGCTCCCTAACCCCCGGCGGGCCCGGTTGCTGCGCCGGCCCGATCACTCGGCGGCGATCAGCCGGTAAACCGGGCCACTGAGGGAGACGGCGTATAGGCGGCCGGCGGAGTCCTCGCCAAACGAGCTCAAGGCTTCGACGCTGATGCCCAGGGGGCGGTCATCCACCGCTTCGTCACCCGGCTCGGCCGTGAAGCTGCGCAGCTCGCCCGCGCAGAAGTCGCCATAGAGGTAGCGGCCGGCGAGGGTGGGCAATCCGGGGTCGCGCGAGACGTAGCCTCCGGTGACCGAGCAGTTTTCGTCGCCGTTGGGATAAGTGAGCAGCGGCGGAACGTGGTCGGGCGCCGTTTGGTCTTCGTTGAAGCGCTTCGTTCCCTCGTACGCCGACCAGCCGAAGTTGGAACCGTCGGCATCGCGGGACGAGACCCCGTTGACCTCTTCCAGCGAGTCCTGGCCGACATCGCCGATCCAAAGGTCGCCGTTCTCGCGGTCAAACGAGAAGCGCCACGGGTTCCGCAGACCGCTCGCGAACACCTCGTACTCCTCTGGGTCGCCGCCCGGATCAATCTGGAGGATCTTGCCGAGCGGATTGTCGGGGTCCTGGGCGCTTCGCTCCGGGTCGCCGCCCGACCCGCCGTCGCCGAGCCCGGCGTAGAGCAGGCCGCCGGGACCGAACTGGAGCTGGCCGCCGTTGTGGTTCGGGTAGGGCTGGTCGACGGCAAGCAGCTCGCGCGCCGAGCCGGGATCGACCTTCCAGTCATCACTCCGATCTCGCCGGAACTCGACGATTCGTGTGTCGCCGTCGAGGTTCGTGTAGTTGGCGTAGACGAGCCCGTCTCGTTCGTAGCCGGGGGAAAAGGCGATCGAAAGCAGCCCCTGCTCGCCTCCGCAGCCGACCTCAGAGCTGACGTCGAGGAAGGTCTCCTGCTGAACCTGGCCGTCGCGGACGAGCCGCACCGTCCCGCACTGCTCGACCACATAGAGATCTCCGGGCGCTCCCGCGGGCGCTGTCACGTAGACAGGGTCGTCGAAGCTGCCGATCTCGACGAGCTCGACTCCGCCCTGGCCGTCCCCGATCGGAGTCCGGGCTTGACGTTCGGGCCGGCTGGTCGTGCGCTCCACTTCGACCGGCGGAAGCGATCTGGTGGTCGTGGTTTCCCCACCGCATCCGACTAGCGAGGCGCCGAAAAGCAAGCAGATCAAGGACGCAGGACGAATGGCGCAACGAGCGTAGCGGCAGCTACGTGAGCGAGGCGTTCGGCCGAGGACGCCGAGATGCCCCGCTTTGCAGGTACCTCAGCCGGAGCGTTCGCCTTGCCCCTCGATGATCACCTGACCGGACGGGTCCACCTTCGCCTCGGGTGGCTCCTCCGAAATCGTGACCACGAACTTGCCCTCCGGCGCGCTGCCGTCGGAGGTCACGGCGACCGCGTTGCCGTAAAGGCCGGCAGAGACCTGGTACTCGACCGTGTAGGTGCCTGCGCGAACCGGAGTCAGGCGCCAGATCATCTCGATGTCGTCGCCCGCGGCCAGCTCGCCGAAGCCGAAGGTGTTGGTCTGAGCGACCGTCCCGGGGGAGGAACCCTTCGGAAGCGGGAAGCCCTTGATCACCGGGTACTTGTTCTCGAGGATCCAGACGGGCCGGTTGGGGTCGGCGACGCCGCTTTGGACGACGCGGGTTGAGAACGGGTCGCCGCTCGAAGACGGGTTCCCCTCTTCGTCGGCGATGAAGACGGTCACCGCGATGTTGGGGATCGTCTCCTCGCCGCTGTTCTCCACACCGACCACGAGGTCGTTGGTTTCGGCGAGTCGCTGGCGGTTGGGGAAGGTGGCCCGGAAGACATCCACCGGGTAATCACCGCTGGGCTCCGAGGCGTCCTGTGTCTCACCGCCGCCACAGGCACCGAGGCCGATCGAAACGAAGGCGGCCAGTGCGAAAGCGGCGGCCTTTGAGGACCAACCTTCAGGCTGGCTCCTCAGGGCGCTTGTGGCTCCTCTCCCCAAGGCGCGGGGAACATACCACGGTCTCCCGAGGCATCGGCGTCGCGGTCGAATACGCACACTCACCGTTGGGGGGTGGCGCGCAGCCGGTCCATCGACTAAGTTTCCTTTTTAGGGGAGACGCATCAAGCAAGCCTTCCCGGGAGAGCAGATGGTCAGAACCGTCGCCGACAGGGCATTTCTACCCGCAAAATCAGTCTTCGAGCAGGTCGGGAACATGATGATCCTGACTGGTAAGACGATGGTCGCTGCCGTGCGCCCGCCCTACCCCTACGGCGGCGAGTTCATCTCGCAGTTCCTCTTCGCCCTGCAGCTCTGCTGGTTCCCGATGCTGATCTCGACGCTGGCCTTCGGGTTCGGCGCCCCCGGACTTCAGGCCGCCAACTTCCTGACGCTGTTCGGCGCGCTCGACCGCCTCGGCGGTTTCTTCATCCTCGCCTCCGTGCGCGAGTTCGCGCCGTTCGTAACGGCAGTCGTCGTCGCCGGAGTAGCCGGCACGGCGATCACGGCCGACCTCGGCGCCCGCAAGATCCGCGAGGAACTCGACGCGCTTCAGGTGCTGGGCGTCGATCCGATCAAGAACCTGGTCGTGCCGCGCTTCCTCTCGCTGATGCTGATCACCGGCCTGCTCGACATCTACGCGCTGATCTTCGGCATCGTCGGCGGCATCCTGGCCGAGCTCCTGTACTCGGCGCCCCTGGGCGGCTTCTTCGCGACGCTCTTCAACAACGCCTCGATCACGGACCTCTGGGGGTCGGTCGTCAAATGCACCTTATTCGGGGCGATCATCGCGATCGTCTGCTCTTACTTCGGCATGAACGCCTCAGGCGGCGCCGAGGGAGTCGGCAAAGCGGTCAACCAGGGAGTCGTGGTCGCCTTCTTAGGCGTCTTCGCCTTCAACTACATCTTTACCCAGACGCTGCTCGCAACCAACCCGGATCTGTCGGTGATCAAGTGACGCCCGCGCTCAATTCAAAGGGAGTGGTGCGTCCGAGCCCGACCCGGACGCGAAGCAGGGCCTGTGAGATTTCCAGTAATGATCAGGCACAGGTCCTGCGCAGCAGAGGATCGGGCGTCTGATAATGGGCTGGCTCGCCGTTCCTCGCGACTGGCTCGGCTCGCTCGGCGAGATCGCCCGCTTCTGCGGTCGCGTCATGGGCATCGTCTACACAGGCCGCGTCTTCACCTTCTTCGGCGAGGCGCTGCGCCAGGCCGGGATCCTGATCCTCGGCTCGGCGGTGGTCATCTGGGGCCTGATCTTCATCCTCGGCCTGACCTGCGGGATCGAGGGCGCCTACTTCAGCCGCTCGGTCGGCGCTCCATCGAACGCCGGCACCTTCGCCGCCTGGTGCGACCTGCGTGAGGTCATCCCCTACGCCTTCGGCTACATGATGGCCGCCAAGGTGGGCACCGGGATCGTCGCCGAGCTCGGCGCGATGCGGATCTCCGACGAGATCGACGCGCTCGAGGTGATGGGCGTGAACCCGATGATCTTCCTCTGCGCGACCCGCCTGGTCGGCGCCTGGCTGACGCTGCCCTTCCTCTACCTGATCGGCATCGGCGCCGGTTTCATCGCCAGCTACATCGCCGTCGTCGAGCAGGTCGGCGAGGTCTCCTCGGGCGGCTTCTTCTTGATCTTCTGGATGTTCCAGAACCCTCCGGACCTGTTATTCAGCGTCACGAAGGCGATGTTCATGGCCACGGCGATCGTGCTGGTCGGCTGCTACTACGGCTACACCGCCTCCGGCGGGCCCGTGGGAGTCGGCACGGCAACAGCAAAATCGATGGTGCTGAACATCGTCTTGGTGCACATCATCGGAATGATGGGAACATTGGTTTTCTGGGGAGCAAACCCGCGAGCCCCGATAGGCGGATAGGAGAGCGAATTGATGGAGTCTGGCGATAGTTGGGGCAGCCGCAAGGGAGACGGCTGGGGCGCGCGCCCGGAAGGGGAGGGCGAGGTCGAGGCGCAGGAAGAGGCCGCCGTAGAGGAAGAGGTCTACCAGCCCGATCCCGAGCCCGCCTACACCGACGACTCCGGGGGCGGCGAGGCCTACGAGGAGTCCGCTCCCGAGCTGGGGCAGCTCCATCAGGACTACATGATTCCGGGCGTCGACCCGGGCGAGTCGCAGCCCTACCGCTGGCACACCGGTGAGAAGCGCGACCACGGTGGCGAGGACGCGATCGAGATCATCGACGTCGTCAAGCAGTTCGGCCGCACGCGCATTCAGAACGGGCTCAATCTCGGCCTGCCCGACAATCAGATCTCGATGGTGCTCGGCCCCTCGGGAACCGGCAAGAGCGTGCTCATCAAGCTGATCGTGGGCCTGCTCTACCCCGACTCCGGCGACATCCTCGTCCACGGCGAGTCGGTCCCGAACATGACCGACGACGAGCTTTTCGAGATGCGCAAGAAGTTCGGCCTGCTGTTCCAGGACGGCGCCCTGTTCGGTTCGATGAACGTCTTCGACAACACCGCCTTCCCACTGCGCCAGCACACCGACAAGGGCGAGGAGGAGATCGCCGACATCGTCAATCGCCGCCTCGCCGAGGTCGGTCTGCAGCAGGCGATGGACAAGATGCCGAACGAGCTCTCCGGGGGAATGCGCAAGCGTGCCGGATTTGCCCGGGCACTGGTTCTCGATCCCTCGATCGTCTTCTTCGACGAGCCCGACTCGGGCCTGGACCCGGTTCGCACTGCGCTGCTCTGCGAGTTGGTTCGCGAGATCCACGAGGAGAACGGCGGCTGCTACATGGTGATCAGCCACGACCTCGGGACCGCACGGCGGATCGCCGAGTTCATCGCGGTGCTCTGGAAGGGCAAGATCGTCGAGTCGGGCCCGGCGGAGGAGCTGTTCAACTCACCGAACGAGTTCGTCTCGCAGTTCCTCAACGCAGAGACCATCGGTCCGCTTGCAATGGACTGAGGGCGGCGATTGCCGGCGCATTTCGGCGTCCTCGCCTGAACGTCTTGCTCACGTAGCGGCCGCTGCGCGCGCGGCGCCGTTCAGGCTGCGTTCTTGAACTGCTCGGCACTCGCCACCCTCTCCGTAAGCTTGCCTTCGTGAGTCTCCTTTTTGCTCGGCTTGCAGGCTGGTCTGTAGCCCGCCGGCGGGCGGTGATCGCTGCGACGACCTTTGCGACGCTGATCGCGATCGTCGCCGCGACGCGTCTTGACACAGATGCCTCCGCGGACACGCTCTTCGACAAGAGCTCGGAGTCGTTCGCGGCCACCGAGGAGCTCCACGACCTCTTCGGCGACGAGGCGATTCCGATCCTCGTCCAGGGCGACCTCGAGCAGACCATCCTGACCGAGAACCTCGGGCAGCTCCTGCGGCTGGAGGGCTGCCTCTCCGGCAACATCCCGGAAGGGCAGGAGGCCCCCAACGAGGTCTGTGAGGACATCGCGGACTCAAATGCCGTACGCGCGGTCTACGGGCCCGCAACCTTCCTCAACCAGTCGGCGATCCAAGCGGAGAAGTTCCTGACCGAGCAGGCCGAAGCAGCGGCCGCCGAGGCCAAGCAGGTCGGCCTCGAGGCCGCACAGCAGGCGGCCGAGCAGGGCTACTCGAAGGAGGGCCAGCAGCAGGTCGCGATCGCCTCGGCCAACGAGGTGATCAACAACTTCTACGGCCAGCTTCAGAATCTGGCCCTTCAGACCGGGCAATCCGGCCCTCCGCGGATCGACGATCCCCGCTTCGTCACAGCGGTCGTCTTCGACTCGCGGCAGCCGTCCGGGACGCCGCGCGAGGACCTGCGAAGCCTCTTCCCGTCCGAGAATGCCGCCCAGATCACCGTACGCCTCGAGCCGGGGCTGAGCGCCGCGGAGCGAACCGACGCGATCAGTTTGATCAGGCAGGCTGTCGACAGTCCCGACTTCAGGCTCAGCGATGCCGACTACCTCGTCAGCGGCGTGCCGGTCGTGATCGAGGCCCTCGGCGACGAGTTCAAAGGCGAGGTCTTCGTGCTGCTGCTGGCCGCGCTCTTCGTGATGGCGATCGTGCTCGCCTTTGTCTTCGAGCCACCGATGCGGCTGCTGCCGCTCGGGCTGGCGCTGGTGGCCACGGCCCTCACCTTCGGGGTTCTTTCGCTGGCGGGGGGTTCGCTGACGATGGCGTCGATCGCGGTATTGCCGATCCTGATCGGGCTTGCCGTCGACTACGCGATTCAGTTCCAGGCGAGGCACCGTGAGGCGATGGCCGACGGCGACGGTCCCGGCCTGGCCTCGCGGACTGCGGCGGCGCGCGGAGGGCCGGTGATCGCGACAGCGGTGGCGGCGACGATGGCCGGTTTCGCCGTCTTGCTGCTGTCGCCGATCCCGATGGTGCGCGGCTTCGGGATCCTGCTGGTCATCGGCGCTCTGATCGCCCTCGGTATCGCGGTGACCACCGGCCTCGCCGTGCTCTCGGGAGCCAAACCCCAGTCGGGTCGCGGCACCGCCTCCAAGACCGCCGAACGCCGGCGCTGGAGGGCTCCTGCCGCTCCTGAGCGGCTGACGGCGATGCGGGCTCGCAGCGCCGGCTTCGTCGGCCGCACCAGCACCCGGGCGCTGGCGATGGCGATCGCTCACCCCGGCAGGGTGCTGCTCGTCTCGCTTGCGATCGCGGCGGGCGGCTGGATCGCCTCCACCCAGACCGAGGTCGAATCCGATCTGCGCAATCTCGTTCCCTCCAGCGTCCTCGCTGACGCCGGCGTCGACGAGCTCCAGGAGGAGACCGGCGTGTCGGGGGAGCTGAACGTGATCGTTGACGCCCCCGACATCACCGATCCGGACGTGATCGGATGGATGCGGAGTCTGAAGGCCCGGATCCTGGCGGCGGGCGGCTTCGAGGGCGAGGACGCGAGCTGTGAGGCGGCCCGAATCTGTCCGTATGTGTTCGTGACCGACCTGCTCGGCAGCGGCGATCCGAACGCGGCTCCCGAGCAGGGCGAGGTGCGGAACCTGCTCAAGGCTCTGCCCACCTACTTCTCGCAGGCATTCATCGCGCCGCGGAGCGCCACCGGAGAAGAGGGTGGTCCACCGAACGCGAGCTTCGGCAACACGGCGAACATGGCATTCGGAATCCGGGTGATGCCGCTCTCCGAGCAGAAGGAGCTGATCGATGCGATCAGGGCGGAGATCGATCCCCCCGGCATCGCAGACGATGCGCCGCACGGTGTCGAGGCGAGCGTCGCCGGCATCCCGGCGCTTGCCGCCGATGCAAACGCAGAGCTTTCCGACAGTCGCTACTGGCTCGCCCTGGCGGGGCTGCTCGCCGTCGCCCTCGTTCTGCTGGCCGCCTATCGCTCCTTCAACCGAGCGCTGGTTCCGTTGATTCCGATCGTCTTCGCAACCGGCTGGTCGGCCCTCGTGATCGAGGCGACCCGGATTCCGCTGAACCCGATGTCGGCGACGCTCGGCGCCCTGGTGATCGCCATCGCCACCGAGTTCAGCGTGATCCTTTCGGCGCGCTATCGCGAGGAGCGCCAGCGCGGTCTCTCGGTCGGCGAAGCGCTGCGCCACACCTATTCGCGCACCGGGGCTGCGGTCTTCGCATCGGGCGTGACCGCGATTGCGGGCTTTGCGGTCCTGCCGATCGCCGACCCGATCCAGCGGATCTTCGGCGGCAGTGGCATCCCGATGCTGACCGACTTCGGCCTCGTCACGGTCGTCGATCTCGCCGTGGCTCTGCTTGGCGTGATGATCGTGCTCCCGGCCTCGCTCGTTTGGGCCGAGAGCAGGGAGGGCGGGCTGGGCAGGCTGCCGTCGCTTCGCCGATCCCGCACGGATGCGGTGACCGTCGCACCATCGGGCGCGGGTCAGAGCACGGAGGGCTAGCCGCCCGGTGTCTGAAAAGGACGCCGACCACGGCGATTCGCAGAGCACCGAGCGGCGCAGCCCAAGCCGCTATTCGATCGGCGTCGGCCTCGCCTTCGTGGTGCTGGCGGTGCTGGCGATCGTCAATGCGGCCGGCACCGACGACGCCGGGATCGTCGGCGCGGACCCCACCGAGTCCGGCATCGCGCTGACCGAGTTCGCTCTGCCTGCGGCCGTCGGGGGGCCGCCGGGTGACGCCAACGTTTACCAGGACGACTGCGAGAGTTCAAAGAACCCCTGCCCCGAGGCCGACCGGCGCATCCCCGCCTGCGAGGTCGATATCGAGGGCGTGCTGCGCATCTGCGACTTCTTCGACCGCCCACTCGTTCTTTCGTTCTGGTTCCTGCGCTTCGCCGACTGCCTGCCGGCTCAGGACGAGCTCGACGAGCTCTACCGCCGCTACCGTGACCGGGTCAACTTCCTCTCGATCAACGTGCGCGACGATCGCGAAGAGGTTCGCTCGCTGATCTCCGAGCACGGTTGGGAGATGCCCGTCGGTTACGACAGCGACGGAGCGATCGCCAACCTCTACCGCGTCGGTGGCTGTCCGACCGCGTTGCTCGTATATCCGGGCGGGATCCTGGCCAAGCCGCTGATCGGCCGGGAGGCGACCGGAGAGAACATCGTCGATGAGATCGACGAGTTGATCAGCTCCTCACGCCGTCGCGCCCAGGGTGAGTTGGTGCTCGATGACTGATCCGGGGGAGACGTCCGGGCGGATCGTCGGGTACGTCCCGGAGGGCCTGGCCGAGCGTGGCTACCTGCACGCCGACCTGCGCGATGAGTTCCCGGGGCTGGGGCTCTCCTACGTGCTGGTCGAGCGGGGCTCGGGCCGCTCTCCCAGCCACGTCAAGGAGCGACTCAAGGAGATTTCGAGCCGCTTCACCGGCGGCCAGGCGATCGTGATGCGCCAGAAGACGATCCCCTGGTCCTACCGGGTCTTCTTCCGCCACATCGGACTCGATCCCGACCACACACTCACTCCGATCGAGGCGCTGACGCTGGAGCGGATGAAAAAGGGCCACTTCCACAGCGACAACCTGCTCGACGATGCACTGACGATCGCGACGGTCGAAACGCACGTCGGCGTGAGGGCTTTCGACGCCGACCGGCTCAGCGGCAGGCTGGGCATCCGCCCGGCCGAGGGCGGGGAAAGGCTCGAGGGGCGGCCCGGAGAGCTGCCCTCGGGCACGCTGGTGATCGCCGACGCCGAACGGCCGTTGTCGCTGCTGTTCGGCGCGATGGCCGCCGGCAGGGGGGTGCACGGGAAAACCAAGCGGACGGTGCTTGTCGCCGTGCAGATCAAGGGTGTGCCCGACCTCGCCGTCGAAGAGGCGCTTTGGCTTGCCTCGGAGGTGATGTTGTCCGCTTAGGCCGAACCTTCTTCGCGGCGGTCCGTGAGGGGTACACTTCGAAAGTCGATCTCATTGATAGGCAACTTCGAATGCCCGAGACCCTGGAGCACGCGATGCGAACCGGGGACGGCCTTCCCGCCGCCCCCGTAGTCCCCCGGGCGCCGCTCACCGAGCGAGAGCAGGCGCGACGCGCGCGCGACGATCTTCGCGGTCAGATCGGCAGGCTCGAGTTGCAACTGGGCGAGTTGTTCGCGACGTCGTTCCCCCGCCGTGGGATCAACTTCGACGTGCCGCCCGCCGGTGGGCCGCGGGTACTCGGACTCGGCGAGCTCGAGCGGATTCGCGACGGCCTCGCAAGCCGGCTGAGCGTGGCACGCCAGGAGCTTTCCGCCCGGGTTGACGTCGAGGAGCGCAACCGCGAACTGGTCGAGCACATGATCGCGGCCCCGGACGAATACCGCTGGGTGCGCGTCTCCAACGAGGATCTCGGCGAGAGCGAATGCCGTCACTGGCACTCACGGCCGCGCTGGGGCATCATCGGCATGCTGCTCGGCTGGTGGCGCGTCAAGCTTTCTTCCGGCTGTCCGTTAGCCACCGCCACGGCGGTAGCCTCCCGCCGTGGCCTCCAGGGAACGCAAGCGAAAGCAGCGAGCCAAGCGGCTTGAGAGGGCTGCTGCAGACAGCGGTCAGCCGGCCGAGGTAAGCCCCGAGAAGGCTGAGGCAGGGGCGCCGCGCGCCAACGCCTCTGCGGCAAAGGCGCGGTCGCGCCCCAAGCACCGGCCCCAGGCCGAAGACGCCCCGCTCCCGCCTTGGGGGAAGTTCCCGCTGGTCGAGTTGGCGATCCTGGGTGGAATCATCGTCTTGATTGTCGGCTTCTTCTTCGTCTCCGACGACGGCACGAAGGTGATCACGATCATCGCCGGCCTCTTTCTCTGCTCGCTGGGAGGGCTCGAGATCGCGGTCCGCGAGCACGTCGCCGGCTACAAGTCGCACACGCTGGTGCTGTCAGCGCTACCGACGGTGGCGGTCCTCGGGGGTTTGTTTTACGCGGCGCCGTCGTCGTTCCCCCCCGTCGCGCGTCTGGCGTTGGGCGCCATGATCTTCGGAGGCTCGGCGTTCGGGCTGACGAAGCTCTTCAGCGCTCGGTCCGGAGGGCGCGCGTTCCGTGTGAAGGCCCCGAGGAAGCGCTAACCACTGGGCCCCGCTCCCGGGTGACGGCTGGACGCCGCCACCCGGTCTGGTCCGGCTAACCGTTGTTTGGGACCTTGTACTCCAGCTCATGGGCGAGCAGCAGGCGTTGGCGCTCGGTGAGCCGACCGATCTGGCGGGTTTCGTTCAGCGACAGTGAGGTGAGCAGCTTGCGGGCGCGGGTGCGGCCCCAGCGGCGCTGGGAGCGCAGCAGCTCGGAAACGCTCATCGTCTCGGCTTCCCAGGGACAGCCCCGGATCACTTCACCGACGTGTACCTCCCCGGCCTGTACGGATCGCTTCAGTGCCGCTCTTGCAAGTCGAACACGGTTGGCATAGGCAAGAGCCTGCATGTGCTGAGGCGTTGCTGCAGTGGCGGCCGTTGAGGCAGCTTCCATCGTCACTCCTCCTCCGAGTGTCAGTGAGGCTTTAGGGTCTGAACAGCGTGCCGACGCATCGGGAATTGGGCCGAGCCCAGGCCCCTAGGAGGGGACAGATTGGTGAGTCTTGATCCGTCCCGGTCCGCTCCCTTGCCCCGAGTGCGACCGGCGCGTGAGAAGTTATTCACTCAGAGGGGTGAATGACAGCGATCGGACGGAATTGGAACACAGGTCGTCCGCTAAGAGCACGGTTTTCCTTCACCGAAACACCTTGTGAAAATCTGGACAAGGCGGAACTACCCGATTAGGGGGAAAACTTGGACGGCCGTTAAGAACTCGGAAGGTCGGGGAATCGCTGGATCACCCGGGCGAAGATTTCGAGAGCCCGGTCGAGGTGCTCGCGCTCGTGTGTCGCCATCAGGCTGGTTCGCAGCAGCGCTCCTCCAGGCGGCACCGCCGGATGGATGGCGACGTTGGTGTAGACGCCCTCGTCGAAGAGCGCCTTCCAGAGAAGCACAGCCTGCCAGTCCTCGCCGACCACAACCGGGACGACCGGGGTCAGCGCCTGACTACCGTCCCCGAGGGTCGTCGGCTCGACGACCCTCAGTCCCAGTTCCGTGAAGCCGGCATGCAGGTAGCGGGCGTTGTCGAGCACCAGCTCGAAAAGCGCCGGTCCCTCCTCGCGGATCACCCGCAAAGCCGCCAGCGCCGCCCCGACAGCGGCCGGGACCGCTGAGGCGGTGAAGATGAACGCCCGCGAAGCGATCCGCAGGTACTCGATCACCTCCTCGGAGCCGGCGATGAAGCCGCCGCAGGATGCCAGGCTCTTGGAGAACGTCCCCATGCGCAGGTCGACCCGGTCCTCGATCCCGAAGAGCTCGCAGGCCCCGGCGCCGCGCTCTCCGAGCACGCCAACGCCGTGGGCCTCGTCGACCATCAGCCGGGCGCCGAAGCGCTCGCAGAGGTCGGCGATCTCCGGCAGCGGTGCGATGTCGCCCTCCATCGAGAAGACGCCGTCAACGACCACCAGCACCCCACCGCCGTCCTCAGCGGCGCGCTGAAGCATCTTCTCGAGCTTCGCCATCTGGTTGTGGCGGAACGGCCGCAGCTTGGCGCCAGAGAGTCGGCAGCCGTCGAGGATCGAAGCGTGATCGCCCGAGTCGCAGATGACCGTGTCACCGGGTTCGAGAATCGTCCCGATCGCGCCGAGGTTGGCGCCGTAGCCGGTCGAGAAGACGATCGCGTCCTCCGTGTGCATCCAGTCGGCGATCTCGCGCTCGAGCTCGAGGTGGAGGGGGATCGTGCCGTTGAGCAGCCGTGAACCGGTCAGCGCCGTGCCGTACCGCTCGAGGGCGTCGCGAGCCGCGGCCTTGACGCGCGGGTCGCCCGTCAGGCCCAGGTAGTTGTTGGAGCCGAGCATGATCGTCTCCCGGCCCTCCATCTCGACCACAGGGCCCGCCTCGGACGTGAGCACCTTGAAGTAGGGCAGGAGGTCTGCCTCCTTGGCCGCCGCCAGCTGTTCGAGGCGATCATGGGTGCGGGCCTTCTCAAAGACGTCCTTGGGTGCTGAAGTGGCTTCGCTCATGGCCAAGAGTCTGGCAACCTCGTCCCCGGATAGTGTGCGGCGCGTGGCTGTGACAGTCAGACCGGTCGCCGGGCGAGGCGACATGACCCGCTTCATCAAGCTGCCCTTCCGGCTCCACGCTTCGAGCAAGCGCTGGGTGCCGCCGCTCGTCTTCGAGCGCCGCGCGTTCCTGGACCGCAACAAGAATCCCTTCTTCGAGCACGCGGAGTGCGAGTACTTCCTCGCGGAGCGCGACCGGCAGCTCGTCGGCCGCTGCTGCGCCCACATCGACGAGCGCTGGGACGAGTACCGCGGCGGCAACGACGGCTTCTTCGGGCTCTTTGAGTGCGAGAACGATCCAGAGGCCGCCAAGGCGCTGCTCGACACGGCCGCCGCTTGGCTCAGCAAACGAGGCCGTGAGCGCATCATCGGCCCGATGGACTTCACGACCAACGACGAGTGCGGCGTACTCGTCGATGGCTTCGACGAGCCGGCAATGATCCTCGAGCCCTGGCACCCGCCCTACTACGGCGAGCTTTTAGAGGCCCAGTCGCTGACGAAGGTGATGGACCTGTTGATGTGGGACCTCTGGCTCGGCGACCTCAAGCAGGGCAACAACTTTCACGACTTCATCGAGGAGGCGGCGCTCAAGGCCGAGACCGAGCACGGCGTCACCATCCGCGCGATGCGAAAGTCAGACCTCAAGGCAGAGGTCAAGCGCTTCACGGACGTCTACAACGAGGCCTGGGGCCAAAACTGGGGCTTCGTCCCGATCACCGACGCCGAGGTCGACTTCCAGGCCAAAAACCTGAAGCCGGTGCTGGAGGAGCAGTGGACGATGATCGCCGAGAAGGACGGGGAGGTGATCGGGGCGGCGTTGACGCTGCCTGACATAAATCAGGTGCTGATCAAGATGAAGGGACGCCTCTTGCCATTCGGCTGGTGGCATTTCCTGACGGGCCGGCGCAAGATCGACGCTGTCCGGGTGTTCGCCCTTGGAGTCCTGCCGGCGCACCAGCACACCGGCACCGCCGCCGCCTTCTACGTCAAGCACCGCCAAGTCGCCGCCGTCGCCCGCGAAAAGGGCGGCCACACCGGCTGGATCCTTGAGACGAACGAGGCGATGAACCGCGCGATGGAGGGCATGGGCGGCACGGTTTCCAAGCGCTACCGGATCTACGAGCGCCCGCTTCCCTGATCTTTTCCCTGATTTCTCGGGTTAGCACCTGAGAAGCGCGCGTGAGTGACGTCACATTGTGACCGCGCTCACGCGCGCTGCCGGCTCATGCTGCCACCATCGGTGCGTACCATTGACCACAGCCCATAGGAGGGGATTGGGGATCAGTTGATTGGGGAGTTCGACGTCCGGCGACCGGGGTCGCTCAGACTTGCCGCATCAGCGGCATCGCTTGCCTGCCTGCTGATGCCCGCATCCGCCTACGCAACCGCCGACTGGGACCTCCTGGCTGACGACACGTTTCGCTACAGCGGCGCGGCGGCCGGAGACTTCGCAGGCGCCACGGACGATGCCGGTGACGTCAACGGCGACGGCTACCCCGACATCATCATCGGCCAAGCTGGCAGCGAACAGTCGGGGGCGGACTCGGGGTCGGCCATCGTCATCTACGGCTGGGAGGGAATCTCCGACACCAGCCTGGACACGATCACGACGGGCAGCCCTGCCCAGACGTTCAGGGGCTTCCGCATCAACGGCGTCGCAGCCGGGGACATCGCCGGCCACGACGTCGGAGCCGCCGGTGACATCAATGGCGACGGTTTTGACGACATCTACGTCAGCGCGCCCGGCGCGGACAACGGCTTTACGAATTCGGGCAGCGTCTACGTCATCTACGGTGAGCAGCCTCTCAACCCCCTGGGCGCCATCACGGGCGCTGATGACATTGCGGATCTGAACCTGGCCAACCTGACGACCACCGCCAATTCGCGGGGCTTTCGCATCGACGGCGCCGCAGCCGAAAGCTGCCTCGGCTGGGAGGGCTCGGTTTCGCCCGCCGGCGATTTCAACGACGACGGTCGCGACGACCTCCTAGTCGGTGCCTACGGGTGCGGAGCGGGCGCGAGCCCCGGACACGCCTACGTGATCTACGGTCAGGCACCACCAGGAGGCGACGTCCCCGACATCAGCCTCGCCGGCGGGCCGGCGGCGCTTGGCGCGCAGTTCACCGGAGTCGCCGCCATCGACGGCGTCGGGTTTAGCACCGCGAGCGCAGGCGACTTCAACGGCGACGGCTTCGACGACATTCTCCTCAGCGCGTACCACTCGACCCAGGGAGGCAATCCCTTTGCGGGCGCCGCCTACGTCGTCTACGGCGAGGATGACCCTGACCCCGATGATCTTGGGCTTGGGGCGCTGACCGGGGGGTCGCCCTCCGATCAGGCGCGCGGAATGGTCATGCCCGGTGCGGGCGAGAACTTCCTGACCGGCTGGAGCGTCGACGGGGCCGGCGACGTGAACGCCGATGGCAACGACGACATCGTTGTCGGCGCACCCGACGTCGGCAACCTCGGCTGTGCCGGCCCGGGGATGGCCTACGTCGTCTACGGCGAGGGCGGCGGCGGAGACCCGGCGGACCTAGACCTGCTGACGCCGGGATCACGCGCTCAGCAGATAACCGGCGATGTCGCGGGGGATTGCTTCGGGTGGGCGGTGGCGGGCGTCGGCGACATCGACGGAGACGGACGCGATGATGTTGCAGTCGGCGCACCCTACGCAGACATCAACGCGACCGACTCAGGGGCGGCGTACGTCGTCTACGGGCGCGACGAGGGCGATCCTGGCGACCTCGACGTCAGCGACATCCTCGGCAGCGCGGACGATCGTGGCCTCCGGATCGGCGGGGCTGCCCAGGATGACTATGCGGGCAACTACATCGGCTCGATCGAGATGTTCAACTTCACTCACGACATCCTGCTGGTCGCGTCCGTCGGGGCTGACGCCAACGGCACAGACTCGGGCATGGTCGATCTGCTGTATTCCGGCCTGCCCGTGATCTTCCCCGGGTATGACCTGTCGTTCCCGACGACCGCGGTGGGGGGAAGTGCGACCGCATCGGTCACGATCACCAACCTTGATAGAGAACAACGCGACCAGTCGATCACCGGTCTCGCCATCGGCGGTGTTGACTCGGGCCGCTTCGCGATCACCGACGGCTGCGAGGAGGACCCGCTCGTCTACATGGCCGACTGTGAGGTCGGCATCGAGTTCTCGCCGGAGAGTCTCGCGAGCAACGCGACCCTGACGGTCGGGACGAGCCTCGGGCCGCGCAGCTTCAAGGTCGTCCTCTACGGCCCCGGCGCGACGACATACGGCGACCTCGAGCAGCTGCCGGGACTAGCGGGTTGTATCACCGACGCCGGCCTTGACTTCCCAGCTGGGACGGCGGGGGCGTGCACAGACTCACCGCAGCCGACAGGAGCGCTGAACGCAGCGTCTGCGTTCGCTCTCTCTCCTGATGGGGCTTTTGGATATCTGGTCACGCGCGCCAGCACGCTCACGGCCTACACCGTCAATCCGGGTACGGGCGAACTGACGAGCTTGACGGGAACCGGAGCCTGCAAGGAGGGCAGTGGGGCCATCAACGATCCGGTCAATTGTGAGGCGGTGGCTGGGCAGATCGGCGGGGCCAACGGTGTCGCCGTCAGCCCCGACGGCGAGTTTGTCTACGTCGGTGGCGGAGTCAGCAACTCCGTCGCAGCCTTCGATCGCGACACGGTCACCGGCCTCTTGACGACAATCGGTGGGCCAACGGGCTGCATCAACGAGAACGGCAGTTTTCTCTGCTTCAACGGCCGCGGCATGAACGCCTTCAACGACATGGTGATGACCGCGGATGGCCAGCACATCTACGTCGGCTCGGCGTACAACGGCAGCAGCGGGATCGCGGCGGTCAACGTGAACCCAGCAACCGGTGCCCTCAGCCAGCCGTCCGGCATTGGCGGGACGCAGGATTGCATCACCCACAACGGCAGGGATTTCCCGGCCGGCACTGACAACCAGTGCACCAACGCCACGATGCCGCTCGTCGGGCCGCAGACGCTGGCGGTGGATCCCGACGGCGACCACGTCTACGCCGCCGCCAACCGCTCGGACTCGGTGACGACCCTCGAGATCCAGCCGGACGGCTCGCTGGTGGAGGCGAGCTGCGTCTCGCACACCGGAGACGGGCCCTGCGAGAGGTTGCGCGGCTTGGACTCGCCGAACGGGATCGCCGTTTCCCCCAGCGGCGGCTACGTCTACGTCGGCACCAACACCGCCGGCAGCGGCGCAATTGCGGTCTTCGACCGCAACGACGCTACGGGCGAGCTGACCCAGCGCTCCGGCAGCTCGGCCTGCGTGTCGGCCTTCCCCTACTACGAGCGCTGCGGCATCTCAAGAGGCATGAACCTGATCCGGCTCTCGATCAGCCCCGACGGGCGCAACCTCTACGCCGGAACCGCCAACGATGGCGTGCTGATCTTCGACCTTGAGCCCGACGGCGACATCTCGCTCAGCTCCACGACCGACGGCTGCGTCAGCGAAAATGGGCAAATCGGTAATTGCGAGGACGGCAGGGCGCTGATGGACCCTGTGGCGGCCGAGTTCAGCCCGGACGGCGAGCGCGTCTACATCCCGTCGAACGTCTCGCACGGGATCGCGATTTTCGAGCGCCACGTCGACAATGCGGCCCCCGGGGCCCCCAACATCACCTCGGGGCCAAACGGGCTCACCAACGACAATGACCCGTCCTTTGACTTCTCCGAGCCCGATGCGGCCACCTACCGCTGCCGCGTCGATCCGGGCGATCCCTTTGAGCTCTGCCAGCCTCCCGACGCGTACACGAACCTGCCCGACGGCCCCTACGCCTTCGAGGTCAGAGCCGTGGACTCCTCGGTCAACACAGGACCGTCGGCGACGCGCCCGTTCAGCATCGACACGACAAGCCCGTCGATCAGCTTGAACTCTCCGGCCAACGGCATGGCGACGAGCGATCCGACGCCGACATTCGGCGGCACCGCCGGCACAGCGCCCAACGACCAGGCCGCGATCATGGTGCGGATCTACTCGGGCCCGGCCCCGGTGGGCCTGCCGATGCAGACGCTGGCCGCCGGAGCCGGTGGGGGAGGCGTCTATTCCGGGGACGCTTTGACCCCGCTGGCCGACGGCGAGTACACGGCCCGGGCCGAGCAATCCGACGCAGCCACGAACACGGGCGTCTCGAATGCCCGCACCTTCACCGTCGACACCCAACCGCCGAGTGCCCATGCGATCACCGCGGCGCCTCCGCCGACGGCCACTGCCAACCCGAGCCCCAGCTTCGAGTTCGATCCCGAGCCGGGCTCGACCGCTGAGTGCTCGATTGACCAGGGCTTGCCGGTGTTCGGTTCCTGCTCGGGCATCGGATCCCACTCGCCGCTCTTCGCACTCGCCGACGGCGAGTACACCTTCCGCCTGCGCCAAACGGATGCCGCGGGCAACCAGAGCGTTGAGACGCGCTCCTTCATCATCGACACGGTTGCCCCCGACACCGTCGTTGATTTCGGCCCGGCTTCGGCCAGCAAGGACCCCAACCCGATCTTCGGGTTCACCTCGCCGGACGCGGCCTCCTATGAGTGTCAGCTCGACGGTGCCGGCTACACGCCCTGCAGCTCGCCTATGAGCTACCCGGGTCTCGCCCCGGGCGCTCACACCTTCGAGGTCCGGGGTGTCGACGCCGCCGGAAACAGTGACGGCAGCCCGGCCACGGCGAGCTTCGTCATCGAACCCGAGGCCGAGCGGACTCCCGAACCCATCAAGGACAACCGCGGCGTCTCCGGCGACGACACCGAGGGCAAGGTCAAGATCAAGACCCCGGGAGCCAACAGGTTCCGCCCGCTACGAGCGAACGAGACGATTCCACTGGGCTCGATCGTCGACACCTCCGCCGAGGGCGCCCAGGTCGAGGTGATCACCGCGGTAAACAAGTCGGGCACGCGGACCCGCTCCATCATCTTCTCAGCGGGCGTCTTCAGGCTGACTCAGACCCGCAGCGGAATAACAAGGGCGGCGCTCGTTCACGAGGAGGGCTCGTGTGAGACAGCGCCTGCGGTTGCGGGGTCAAAGACCCAGCTCCGGCGCCCGAAGAGACCGAAGAAGCCTGGTCAGGGCGGCCTCTTCGCCAACGGCGGGGGCGGGCATCAGACAAGCGGCCAGAACGGCTCAGCGACCGTCCAGGGAACCATCTGGCGAACCGAGGACCTCTGCAACGGGGCCACCCGCTTCAAACTGTTCGAGGGCCGACTCAAGATCCGCGACTTCGACAAGAAGCGCACCGTAATCCTGCGTCCGAAACCGAACGGCGACCCGGGCGTTTATGTTGCTCGGGTCAGGTGAGCCAGCTGATCCGCCAGGTCTACGGTTTCAACTGGGCGTCCGTTGCCGGGCGCGAGACCGGCCTGTCCGCGCTGGTGAATCTCGCCGACCAGGATTTCGAGTCACGCCTCTCCGAGGAAACGGGCGGCAGGACCGTTCGCGGCGTCCAGGAGTTGCGGGATTTCGGCTACGCACTCGAGCAGGATTTCGAGGAGCTCAAGTACGAAGTCGCCGAGGTCCGCGAGGCGGCTGATGGCCGCATCGTCGTCGTCGGCCGGATCTACGGGAGGGGGCGGGCCAGTGGACTACCCCTGGCCGGTGAGTTCGGGCACGTCTGGACGCTGCGCGATGGCCGCGTCCTGAAGGTTGATGCCTACCTCGACCCGGCCGCGGCGCTGGCGGTGGCCGGGCTCGCCGAGGTGTGAGGGACTCCCGCGGCGAGCGGCGCCGGCTGAGGGCGTTTCTCGCGGTCGGCATCGCCGCGACAGCGATCTCGCTGGTCCTCTACGCGACCGAGGCGCTTGACAGGATCGAGCTGAGCACGGTCGACGCCCGTTTTTCGGTTCGGGGCGAGCAGGCTCTTCCCGAAGAGATCGTGATCGTCGCAATCGACGACACGACGACCGCGAAGCTCGGCCGCTACCCGTTCTCGCGGATCCATCACGCCGACGTGATCGAGGCACTCGCGGCCGACGGCGCCCGCACGATCGCCTATGACGTCGAGTTCATCGGCCAGACGGTTGAGCCGGAGGACCGGGCGCTGTTCAACGCAGTTCGCGACGCCGGCGGTGTGGTGCTGGCCGCCGAGCAGGTCAACGCCCGCACCGGCGTCCCTCCGGCTTTCGGCGGCCCTGAGACGGTCGAAAGCGCAAACGCCGTGGTCGGGCGCACGTCGGTGTTCCCCGCCGACCCCGGTGGCATCTACAGGCGAATGGACAACGAGGTGGACGGCATCGAAAGCTTCCCCCTTGTCGTCGCCGAGCGGGCGACCGGCAAGCAGATCGACCCGGACAGAGGCCTCGACTGGATCGACTTCCGTGGGCCACCCGGGACCTTCCCGATCGTCTCATTCAGCGAGGTTGCGGCCGGTCAGACACCCCCGGGCTACTTCGAGGACAAGATTGTCGTCGTCGGCGCCACCAAGCTGGCGCTCGGCGACGTCCATGGAACCTCCTTCAGCGGCGGGACCCAGTTGATGACCGGCCCCGAGATCCACGCCAACGCGATCGCGACCATCCTCGACGACTTTCCGCTGCGCCGATCGTCGGGCTGGCTAAACGTGGTCCTGATCGTCTCGATGGGGATGTTCGCCGCGGTGACGGGAATCCGACTGGCTCCGCGCTACGCGCTGCTGGCCACGGTCGGTGCCGGGCTTGCCTTCGTTGTCGGGGTGCAGCTCGCCTTCAACAGCGGCCTGATCGTTCCGTTCAGCTATCCGATGCTGGCATTCGTGTTGGCCGGCGCAGGGACGCTCGGCGTCTACTACGTCAACGAGGTGATGGAGCGGGTTCGGGTGCGCGATCTGTTTGCGCGCTTCGTGCCTGAGAGCGTCGTCGACGACGTGCTGGCTCAGGCGGGTTCGGACCTGCGGCTCGGCGGCGTACGCCGAGAGGTCACGGTCTTGTTCAGCGATCTGCGCGGGTTCACCAGCTTCTCGGAAGGCGTGGACCCCGAGCGGGTGATCGACATCGTCAACCGGTACCTCAGCGAGATGAGCGAGGCGATCCTCGCCAACGGCGGCACGATCGCGGCCTATATAGGCGACGGGATCATGGCGATATTCGGGGCGCCGCTTGACCAACCCGACCACGCTGATCGCGCTCTCGCGACCGCGAAGGCGATGGCCGGCGAACGCCTCGACGCCTTTAATCACTGGGTGCACTCGCAGGGAATCGACCACGAGTTCCGCATGGGTGTCGGGCTCAACACCGGCGAGGTGATGGCGGGCAACGTCGGTTCGGAGCGCCGCCTCGACTACACGGCGATCGGCGACACGGTCAACACCGCATCGCGGATCGAAGGCATGACGAAGGGTTCAGGGCACCAGGTCTTCATCGCCGATGCCACTCGCGACGCTCTGAAATCAGGCGCGCAGGGGCTCGTCTACGTCGACGAGATGCCCGTTCGCGGCCGCGAGAAGCCGGTCAAGCTCTGGTCGATTCCGTCCTGAGCAGGTGAAAAGAAGCGCACTCGGGCCGCCGCTTGGCGCGGGATTAGACTGCAGCCAATGCGGCAGGAGGTGTACGAAGCGGACGCGATCGAGGAGGCGAGCGTGCCCCTCGACGGCGACCCTCCCGTGTCGGTGCGCTCGCTGCCGGTGGTTCGCGAGGCCCGAAACGTGGCGCTCTCCAACGCCGAGGTCAGAACGCTGGCGCTGGCAGCCGCCGGCGGCTTGGTTGCCGGGGCGGCGACCGTGGCAGTGGTGCGGGCAGTCGCAGGCTCGTCGAAGACGACTCGCTCGAGCAAGCGCAGGCGCGGCGAACGGCCGGGCAACGTGGTCGCCAGCCGCTCCTTCTTGGTCGACGTGCACCTGCTCGGGGACCGGTAGCCCCGCCGGGGCCGGGCGTATCTTCGTTCGGTGAGCAGCGCCGCAAGCCCGACGATCCGGCCGCTCGAGGTCGAGATCCAGCCGCCCTGGCCCTACAGGCTGATCGCGCGCGGGCGTGGCGACGGCGTCCTTCGCAAGCGGGGCGGCACCGTCTACCGGCTGTTGCACGTCCTCGGCCATTCGCTCCTGGTGCAGGCGTTTCAGCGTCGCGACGGCGCAGTGGTGGTCAGAGCGCAACCGGCGGCGGGGGAGGGGGAAGGTGTGCCCGTCGAGGTTCTCGAGCTCGGGGTGGCGCGTTTTCGCTTCTCGTTAGGCGTCGATGACGACCTGCGGTCGTTTCTCGACGAGTTTCGTCGCCATCCGTTGCTCGGCCCTGCAATCCGCCGGCGCCCATGGCTGCGGCCCAGCCGCCGTCCCTGGCCCTGGGAATCGCTCGCCTGGGCGGTAACCGAGCAGCTGATCGAGGTCGAGCGAGCCCAGGCGATACAGCGCCGGTTCGTCTACCGCTATGGGGCTGAGGTTGAGGTTTCCGGTGTCGGCAGCCTGCGCGACGTTCCGACCCCCGCGGCGATGGCCGCCCGGGCGCCGGCCGAGCTTCAGGCGGCGGACCTCTCGGCTGCCCGGTCGATCGCGCTGGTCAAGATCGCGCGTGAGATCGAGCGCGGGCACATCGATCCGGGTCGCGCCGAACACGACGAGCGCCTGCTGGCGATCTCCGAGATCGGCCCCTGGACCGTGGAAAAGCTGGGGTTGCACGGCCGCGGCGACCCCGATGCGCTTCCCGCGGGCGACCTCGCGTATGTCAAGTTCGTCGGCCACGCCCGCGGCGAGGGCTACCGAGCAACAGTGCCCCAGATCCACGAGTACTTCGCCGAGTACGAGCCGTTCAGAGCCCTGGCCGGCCTCTTCCTGCTCGTTGACCGCAAGCGCATCCTCACCTCCGGGCCACCGCTTCGCATGCTGCCGCAGGCCGCCTGAGGGCTGGGCGCTGCCCGGCCGCGCTCGGCCTGCGGCCCTGGGCGCCACTGAGCCGCGAAGCGCCGTAACGACAGCACCAAGGGCCCCACCAAGGGGGCGCGGGTGAACCTTGCGGACTTGACATGCCTTAGGCATGTCAACTGGACAAGTTTCACTCGGACAGGTACGTGCACTCGCGCAAACGCGATACGGGGTGCTGCTGCTCGAGGATCTGCTCGGGCTCGGGATGTCAGCGAACTCGATCGCTCACCGGATGCGTCGCGGTCGGCTCTTTCTGATCTCCCGGGGCATCTACGCGCTTGTGGCTCACCGCCGATCCCTGGTCTCGAACGACACGGTGATCCGAGACGGAATCCCGACCACTTCGCTACCTCGACACGATCGGCAACCGCAAGGGTGTCGCCCCGAGAGGGTCGCGGCACGCCTGGACCTCCGCCTCGATCTCACCGCCTGAGTGCTGTCGTTCGTTCGTCCCTGACAGCCCTACCGAGCTCAGCGGAAACCTACTCCGCCCCCGCCCGCCCCGGCAGCAAATCGTTCGTGATCGCGTCCGCAGCATCGAGGCGCTGGCTCAGCTGACCCTTGTCGTAGAGGAAACCGGCGAACTCCTGCCACTCCTCGAGGTTCATCTCGCCGAAGCGCTCGCCGCCGGCCGGCAGCAGCAGCGGCAGGGTCGTCTCAGTCTCGAGCAGCGTCAGCTTGGGGTCGAGTCCGTCGCCTGCTTCGACCACCAACTCAGATGCGGACTCGGGATCGGCGGCGGCTACGCGTGTCCCACGCGCGAGGGCGGAGATGAAGAGCTCGATCTCCTCCGGATCTTCCTCGAGGCGCTCGCGAGATGCGACGAGTACAAGCTCGTCGTAGTTGGGAATCCCGATCTCATCGACAGGCAGCACCGTTGGATCGGCGCCGCGGGCCTCGAGGTCGACCCCCTCGATGTTGCGGAACCCCCCGAGCATCGCGTCGGCGCGTCCGGAGAGCACTGCCGCCTGAAGGTCAAGGCCGACGTCGACCGTGCTGATCGATTCCGGGTCGATACCGGCCTCCTCCGCGATCGCCTCCAGAAACGCCTGCTGGTAGGGAATCCCGGCGGTGACCAGCGTCTTGCCCGCGAGGTCGGAGACGCTCGTCAATCCCGAGTCGGCCGTCCAGATCACGGACGTCAGCGGCTCATCCACCAGCGCAGCCACAGCGACCACGTCAAGTCCCTGATTCCGGGCGAGCAGCACCTCAGGCTCGTATGAGATCGCGAGGTCGGCTCGTCCCGCCGCGACCTGCTTGATCGGTGCCGACGGATCGGAGGGCACGCGTGGGCGAACGTCTAGCCCGGCATTCGCGAAGAAGCCGCGGTCCAGGGCGGCGTAGAGGCCCGCATGGTCGGGGTTGATGTAGAAGTCGAGTGCGAGATCGAATTCCTCCGGCTCGACCCCGCGGACGGCTTCCTTTTTCTCTCCGCAGGCCGAGACGACAAGCGCGGCGAGGACGGCGATGGCTGTGAGCAGCTGCTTCATCGAGCCCACCAGGCTACGCGGCGCTCGGTAAGTGACAGCAGCGCGAACAACCCGATCGCGAAGGCAGAGAGCACGACGACTGCGGCGAACATGCGCGCCGTCAGCAGCTGGGCCGAGGCCTGCAGCATCAGATGGCCAAGTCCGGAATCCGACCCGGCCCACTCGCCGAAGACGGCGCCGATCACCGCCACCGCGACGGCGACCTTGGCGCCGCTGAAGAAGTAGGGGAGGGCGGACGGGGCCTCGACCTGGCGCAGGGTCCTCAGCGGGCCGGCGCCCAGCGAGCGCATCAGCTTCAGCAGCTGCGGGTCAACCGAGCGCAGGCCGTCGAGCGTGTTGACCGTGATCGGGAAGAAGCAGATCAGCGCGATGATGCCCAGCTTCGGCCCGATCCCGAAGCCGAACCAGACGACCAGGATCGGAGCCACGACGATGATCGGCACGGTCTGCGAGGCGACGAGCAGGGGATACAGAGAGCGCCGCAGAGTCTCGAAGAGGTGCAACAGGAGCGCGAACGTCACTCCAACCACGACCGCGACCCCGAAGCCGAGCAGGACCTCCTGCAGCGTCACCCAAGCGTTCTCGGCGAGCAGCTCACGGTCGTTCCAAAGTGCCTCGGCGACCTCGCTCGGCGCCGGGATCAGGAACGGCTTGATGTTGAGCAGGTCAGCGAGAACGTCCCAGCGCGCCGCCAGCTCCCAGGCCGCGAGCAGCACCGCGATCACCAGCAGGGGCAGCAGTACCTGGCGCGCCTTCACCGCAGTACCTCGAGCGCGCGTTCACGGGCGGCGACGAACTCCCGCGAGGTGACGGTCGCCAGACGGTCACGACTCCGCGGCCCCGGCTGGGACAGTTCGGCAATGACTCCCGCCGGCCGGCGCGAGAGCACGGCGACTCGGTCACAGAGATAGAGCGCCTCCTCGACATCGTGGGTGACCAGCACGACGGTGCGCGGCTCCGCGGCCAGCGCTCCGACCAGCCACTCCTGCATCTCGGCCCGAGAGATCGCGTCAAGACCGGCGAAAGGCTCGTCGAGCAGCAACAGCGGCTTGCCTGCGAGGAGGGTGCGCAAGAACGCGACGCGCTGTCGCATGCCGCCCGAGAGCTGATCGGGGGTGGAGTCCTCAAAGCCGGCCAGGCCGAAGCGCTCGAAGAGCGGGGCCGCGGCTGCGCGCGCCTCACGCTTCGCGATCCCCTTGACCCGCAGTGCCAGCGCCGCGTTGTCGATGGCCGCAAGCCAGGGGAGCAGCAGATCGCGCTGCGGCATGTAGGCGCAGTGATCCATGCGGGACGGGCCGTCGGTCTCGCCGACGGCGATCGAGCCCGCCTCGGGATCGATCAGACCGCAGATCAGCTCGAGCAGCGTCGACTTGCCGCAGCCGGAGCGGCCGACGATCCCGAGCACCTCGCGTGGAGCGGCGGCCAGGCTGACCGTGTCGAGAACCCGAAGCTCGCCGTAGGAGTGCGAGACGGATTCGACCGCGAGGCCGGCGCCGGGCGCCTGAGCGACGGCTTCCCTGCCTGAGGTGGTGTCGGGATCCATGTCGGGAGCCCGGGTGATCGTGTTCATTCTCCCTCCGCGCGCATTACCGCACAGGTTCGACGGGTCAGCGCCGGGCGGCCTCGGCCGGTTGCGCTATCTCAGCCCGCTTCCCGCGAGCACCCCGGTTTACATCACGAAGTCTATCCGCGGATTCTGCAAAGGCTAGGCGGCCGCTGGCAGTGGCAGCCGATCGAGCGTCGCCCGCAGGTCCGAAATCGACTCGAACACCTGAGCGGCGCCTGCGTCCAGCAGCTCGGCCTCGGAGAAGCCGCCGGTGAGCACGGCGTAGGTCGGTACCGATACTGCTGCCGCGGCCTTGACGTCCCACGGCGTATCGCCGATCATCACGCCGTCGTCAGCTCCGGCGGCGTCGAGGGCGACCTGAACCAGATCCGGCTCCGGTTTGGTGGCCTCGACGTCGGCGGCCGTCGTCCAGGCAGCGACCAGGTCTCGGGCCTCGAGCTGATCCAGATAGTGGTCGACCTCCTCCGGCTTCGCTGAGCTCGCAAGCACGACCCGGGTGCGCTCGTTCAGATCTACGATCAGATCCCTGGCTCCTGCAAATGGCTGCACCTCCTCGATCATCGCCATGTAGAGCGCATTCTCGGCGCCGCGGATGCTGTCGCCGAGGTCGTCCTCGACCTTATTACCGGCGACGGCCGCGACCAGCTTGTCGCCGCCCATGCCGATGTGGCGGTGGACTTGCCAAACGGGGACGGTCACGTCGTGTTGGCGCAGGGCGCGATGCCAGGCGATTGTGTGGTGGTAATTGCTATCGACGAGCGTTCCGTCGAGATCGAGGATCGCCACGTGGGACATACAGGGCCACTACCCCGCGCGACCGGTTCTTAGCCGTTGATTGCTATTCGACCCTGGACGCGCCGCCCGCGATCACGTTGACGAAATCCTCGAGGTGCCTGGTTGTCCAGCACTCGAAGACACGTGTGCAGTGCGGCTCGTATGCCGACATCACCGAGTCGCCGTAGTTCCAGTAGAGCTTCGGCTCCGGGTTCAGCCAGAAGGTGCGGCCGGCGCGGCGCGTGACCTCTGCGAAGGCGGCGGCGTGCGGCTCGCGGCCGTTGGTGCGCGCGTCGCCGAGCACGATCACGGTGGAGCGCGAGTGCAGCTCCTCGGAGATCTCGGTTCCGAACTCGAGCCAGACCCGGCCGTAGTCGGTGTAGCCGGAGACGTCGGCGACTCCGCCCTCGCGGCTGATCCGCTCGGAGATCTTGCGGAAGTCGCGCTCGCGCTCGAAGACGTCTGTGATCTCGGAGATCCGCTCGATGAAGACGAACGAACGCAGCTTGCGAAAGGAGTCGTGCAGCGCGTGCAGAACCGAGAGAAAGAAGACGCTGGCAGAGGTCACCGAGGTCGAGACATCGCAGAGCACGTAGATCTCCGGCCGGCGCGGGTGCTTGGGCCGGTACTTGAGGCGCAGCGGCACGCCGCCGGTCTCCAGCGAGGCCCGCATCGTCTTGCGCACGTCGACCGCGGCGCCGCGCTTGCGGCCACGCTGCTCGTGTCCCAGCGTCGCCAGCCTGCGCTTGAGCTGGGCGACGGCGCGGTGGACCGCGGCGAGGTCCTGTGCGGCGCTGGTCGGCAGTGCCCGGTCGAGATCTGCCAACGGGCGCGAAGCAGGCAGTCGCTCTGAGCGCTCGATCAGCGCCCGCTCGAGCTCGGCGCGCAGGTGCGATTCAAAGCGGCGCAGGCCGTCGCGATCGAGCGGCGTCTCGTTCCCAGCCTCTCCGGTGCGGGTCTGCAGTGAGAGCGTGCGCCTGATCCGCTGCACGTCAACGCCGACGACGCCGGAGCCCTCACCCTGCCGTCCGAAGGCCGCGATCGCCAGCCGGGCGAGATCGCGCATCTGGCCCTCGTCCCCATCCTGGATCGCCTGCCGGATCGCTTCACGCAGGGCCTCGATGTCGAGGCGCTCACCGCCCTCGTAGCGCATCTCGCCTTCGCCGATGCCGCGCTCGAGCGCCTCGGCCTCCGCCGCGCGGAAGAAGAAGCGGTCGAAGACGAGGTCGAAGATCCGCCGGTCCTCCTGCGACTTCGCAAGCGTCGACGCGAGCGCCTCACGGAAGTCGGCCGGCTCCATCCAGGGGACGGCCTGCAGCGCTTCGAAGCCGTCCAGCAGCTCCGAGGTGCCGACCGCGACGCCCTCCTCGCGAAGCCGCTCGCCGAAGGAGATCAGGCGGGGAGCAAGTCCCGGCGGCAGGGGCTGGTCGGCCATCGGCCTCGGCGACGGGGTGCCGCCGCTAGCTCGCCGCCTCGGCGCCGAACGGATCCTGCGCGGCCAGCTTGACGCCCACGCGCTCTGCGACCAGGTCGATGTCGGTGCGGTGCTTGACGATGATGCTCATCGTGCGCTCGAAGACGGAGGCGTCGATGTCGTCCGCGCCGAGCAGCAGCAGCGCTCTCGCCCAGTCGATCGACTCGGCGATCGACGGCGGTTTCTTGAGATCGAGCTGGCGCACCATGTGGATGACCTCGACGAGTCTGCGGGCGAGCTTCTCGTCGATCTCCGGCGCGTGCAGGCGCACTATCTCCATCTCCCGCTCGGCGTCGGGGTAGTCGAGCCAGAGGTAGAGGCAGCGGCGCTTGAGCGCCTCGGTCAGCTCGCGAGAGTTGTTCGACGTCAGCACCACGATCGGATGCGTGCGCGCCTCGATCCTGCCGAGTTCGGGAATCGAGATCTGGAAGTCGGACAGAACCTCGAGCAGCATCGCCTCGAACTCCTGATCGGTCTTGTCGATCTCATCGATCAGCAGTACGACCGGCTCAGCGGAGGCGATCGCCGCCAGCAGCGGACGCGTGAGCAGGAACTCCTCGCTGAAGATGTCGCCGAAACCAGACCCTGCCGCGCCGGGACGCGAAGCGGAGGACGTGGCAGGCGTTGTTGTTGCGGGAGGTCCATTTTCCGGCGAGTCGGCGTCAGCCGGCGCTGGCGGAAGTGATGTTGGTCCGGACGCATCCGCCTGGATGCGGAGCAGCTGCTTGCGGTAGTTCCACTCGTAGAGGGCCTTCGTCTCGTCCAGGCCTTCGTAGCACTGCAGTCGAATCAGTTCGCGCCCGCTCGCCCGCGAGAGTGCCTTTGCGAGTTCGGTCTTGCCCACGCCAGCCGGCCCCTCGACAAGAATGGGCTTGCCGAGGCGCTGGGCCAGATAGGAGACCAGCGCCGCGGATTCGTCCGCCAGATAGCCCACCTCACCGAGGCGGGTGGTCACGTCGGCGGCCGATGTCGGAGCGCCGGATGCCTGACCGGGAGTGGGTGCGAGCGAATCCGCCATGCGGGCGATGATAATGACGGGATGGGGCAGGACACCGACGTCGCGCCGTTCGTAATTCTGCTTCTGGTTGGATTCGTGGTCGGCGCCTACGGCCATGCCGGCAAGATGCGCTGGCTGATCGGCCTTGGGATCCTGATCATCGTCGTCGCGGTCGTGCTCTTCCAGATCGAGGTTTTCAACGGCGGCAAGGGCAAACCGACCCCGCCGGGCGTCTAGACGACGGCGGGCCTGAGCGGCTCGAAAGTCCCTGCTAGGCTCGCGCTTCCGATGCGCAGAGCCCAGGCACGGGGAACGTGCGCCGCGGACGAAGAGGGTCTATGCCCGAAGCGCCCCGTCCAGATGAGAACTCCGGTGACAGTGACCTAGCGGAAGCGGGTACTGCGGTCGCCGACGTCCAACAGGCGACCGAGGATGTGACCCGCGCCGTGGACGAGGCGCGCCGCCAGAGCATCACCGAGCTCGCCGCCGACTTCAGGCGGCTCAGTTCCGAGATCACCGCGGCAAAGCGCCGCGTTGATGCCGCCGAAGAGCGGCTGCAGCTCTCCGAGGCCGGCAGGGCGCGGGCGGAGCAGGCGGCGCTGGACGCGCGAGCCGAGGCCGATGTCGCCATCGAGAGGGCGCTACGGGCAGAGGACGAAGTTCGCCGCAGGGATATCGAGGTCCGCGCCGGAAGCCAGGGTGCGATCGAGGCCGCCGAGCGCCGAGCCGACGAGCAAGTCAAGGCGGCCGAAGCCCGCGCCGACGAGGCCGTGCAGGCAGCCGAGCGGCGCGCCGAGCAGGAGGTCGCAGACTTCGATGGGCGGGTGCGACGGGAGGTCGCCAAGGCTCGCGAACGCCTCAAGCTCCAGGCGGAGCAGAAGCTCCGCGAGGCCGCGGCAACTCTCAAGCAGCGCGCCGACGCCCGGGCGACCACCCTCGCTGAGGCGGCGACGCAGGAGCTGCGTGAACGCGCGGAGCGCGAGCTCTCCGAAGCCGCGCAGCTTCGCGAGCGCTCGCGATCGGAGACGGGCAACCAGATCGAGCAGGGCATCGCCGAGGCTCGCAAGGAGGCGGAGGACGAGCGCAAACAGCGGGAGAAGCTCGAGAATGAACTGGTCACGACCCAGGCCCGGCTCGAGAAACTCGTCGATCGCCTGGCCGCCGAGGCGGAGAAGCGCGCTCGCCGCGACGCCGAGGCGCGCGTGCAGGAACAGATGGAGATCATCGAGCGCCAGGCTGCGGAGGCAGCAGAGCGTGCGCGCGAAGAGGCTGTAGCCCGATCTCGCGCGCAGCTGCAGATGCGGATTCGTGAGGAGGAGGCCAAGCTTCGCCAGGAGGCCGAGGAAAAGGTCAAGACCGAGACCGAGGCGCGCCTGCGCGGCATCGAATCCAGGCTGCAGCGCCAGGTCGAGCAGGAGGCTCAGTCAGCCGCCCGGGAGGCTGAGAAGGCGGCCCAGGAACGCTCACGCACCCTTGCCGAACAGGTCCACCAGCAGGTTGAAGAGCAGGCCCGCGCCGCCGCGGACGCGGCAAGGCGCGAAGCGCTCGCCGGGTCCTGAAACTTCGCGCCGGCTAAACCAGCGGAGGCCCGGATGCCGGCGCTTGCGCCGGACCGCCGGTTGTGACTCCGAGCTGGTGAGTTGCCAGCGGGGGACCGAGGACATCGAGCTCGCGGTCCTCCATCGCCATCTCGACCATGGTCGGGTCCCCGCCGGTTTCCTCCCAGCGCTCTTGTGCCGCGGTGTGCAGCGCGTCCAGGGCGTCATCGGTGTGCAGCGGGTCGTGGTGGAAGAGCAGCAGCCGTTCGGCGCCGACGGAGTTTGCGAAGGCGATCGTGTCCGAAAAGCGTGAGTGGCCCCAGCCGACGTGGCCCGCGTATTCGTCGTCGGTGTACTGGCAGTCGTGGATCAGGAGAGTCGCGTCGCGGGCGAGCTCGTAGCCGGAGATCCACTCGGGATCGAGCCCCTCGATCGGTGCGCCCAGCGCCGGCTCGTGGTCGGGGATGTAGCAAACGGTCGTGTCGCCGTCGGTGATCCGGAAGCCGAGCGTCGGACCACGGTGGGTCACCGACTCCGCCCGGATCGTCGCCGGGCCGACCTGCCACTCGCTCGGCGGCGTATCGCGGAAATCGACCTCACACGGCAACTCCTTGACTTCGACCGGCGACAAGGGCGCCGAGATGTAGCGCGCGATCCGATCCTCGAGCGACGCCTCGGGCGACGCTGGGCCCCAGATCGTGATGTGCGACTCGGCGTGAAAGCAGGGCGGGAAGAACATCAGGCCCTGGATGTGGTCCAGGTGCAGGTGGGTCAGCAAGATGTTGACCTGGGGTGCGTCGAGCAGCTCCGTGCCGAGGGTGCGGATGCCGGTGCCGGCGTCGAGAATCAGCTTGGAGTCATCGGAGAGGGTCAGCTCTACGCAGGAGGTGTTGCCGCCGTAGCGGTTCATCTGCGGTCCGGGGGAGGGCACCGATCCCCGGCAGCCCCAGACCTTCACCTTCACGAGCGGCCTCCGTGCTCCGGCATGCCGTCGCGCGGCCAGAAGATGATCATCGCGCCGGAGGACTCCTGGTCGGAGCCGACCAGCGGCAGGGCGCTGGCTTCGATCGCGTGCTCCTCGCCATTGGTCGATCGGACCATGAAGTTCGCGTGGGCGGGACCGCCGCTGCGCAGAGCCACTGTCAGAGGCAACTTCTCCACCGCGTAGGGCTCGCCGTTGTCGTCAAAGGGACCGAACGTCGCTGTCCAGCGCTCGGGCTCCATGCGGCCGGATTCCTCGAACGACATCCCGAGCAGAGCTCCGGCCGCCTCGTTGTAGAAGACCAGCCGAGCGGCGTCATCCACCAGGAACGCGGGCGTCGAGATACTGGTGATCAGGTTGCGCGCCAGGATCAGCGCCAGCGGTTTTTGGGACCCCTCCATCCTCTCTGGGGTTCAGGTTATCCGTTGCTCGTCAGTGGGAAGCCGCCCACTACTCGCCGCGCTTTTCCTTGTCCTGCTCGTCGTCGCGCAGGCCGCCCTCGGTGCCGAATCCGGTGGCTCCGGTCGGGCCGGTTATCACGGGGATCGATTCGTCGCTGTCATCGCCTCCGCAACCGGTTCCGAACGAAGCTGTGGCCAGCGCTGCGGCCGCCGTCAGGGAGATCAAGCGATTCACGCTCAAGACCCTAAATGATCGACCGGAGATCTTGAAATTTCGCGGGGTGCATCGCGCTCAAGATCGTCGCCTGCACGGCCGATAGATGCACGATGCGAAGCCTCCTCGATCGTGCCCAGGGCCAGGAGCTCGCCGCTGCCCATCGTCGACTCGGCGAGCTGGAAGCGCGGGTCACCCAGCTCGCGACGCGAGATGGCCTTGTGCCAGAACTGCTGACGCTGCGCGCATTCCGCGCCCAACTGGAGACGGATCTCAAACGAGCTCAGCGAAACGGCGACTCGCTCTGTCTGGCGCTGGTTGACATCGACGGCTTCAGGGCGCTCAACCTAAGGCACGGTTATGCGACCGGCGACAAGGTGCTCGCAGCAGTCGCCTCCGTGCTCAGGACCCAGACGCGCGCCGGCGACCTCGTCTGCCGCACCGGAGGTGATGAGTTCGTCTTGCTGTTCGCGCGTGCCAGCGCACCGGCGGCCATCGCGGTACTCGAGCGAATCCTGGCGATTCTCGAAACGCTCGAGGCCGGCGCGGTCCGCGGGCTGTCCGTTTCGATCGGGCTCGCGCCGCTGCCTCACAACATTGGGTCGCCCGAGCTGCTCTTCGCGGCGGCCGCCGACGCCCTCGACCAGGCGCGTGCCGCCGGCGGCGGGCGGGTCTCGCTGGTGAGCGATGCCAAGGATCCCGACGCCTCGGCCCCAACCGGCTCGGGCGAAGTGGTCTCAGCCCTCGTCTCGGCGCTTCAGGAGCGAGACCGCTACACCGGCGAGCACTCGGAGTCGGTCGTCGAGATGGCGGGCAGGGTGGCTGAGTCGCTCGGCCGCGACCTCGAGGAGGTCGAGCGCATCAAGACCGCCGCGCTCCTGCACGACATCGGCAAGGTCGGCGTTCCCGACCAGATCCTCCACAAGCCCGGGCCACTCGACAACGACGAGTGGGAGGTCATGCGCCAGCACCCCGCGATCGGCGAGCGGATCCTGCGTGCGGTTCCGGGGATGGGCCGGATCGCGACGATCGTTCGCCACGAGCACGAGCGCTGGGACGGTGCGGGATATCCGGATGCCATCGGTGGCGAGACGATCCCGATCGGAGCACGCATCATCCTTGCCTGTGACGCCTACCACGCAATGACCTCCGATCGTCCCTACCGAGCGGCGATGCCGCACCACAGGGCGGTCGCCGAGCTGCGCAGTCACGCCGGCAGCCAGTTCGACCCGGAAGTGGTCGAGGTGCTGGTCGGATACCTCTACGGCCAGCGGCAATCGGGCCTGGCAGTCGCGTAAACGCGAGGCTGCGACTGATCTAGGCTGGCCGGGTGCTCGCCGTGGGTGCCGTCCAACGCGGTGTCAGGCGTGCCCGCGGGGGTGAAACCGGGTCGCGCCCGAGGGCGCGACCCGTCACCTCAGGTGAGCTTTCCGATCTTGAAGATCTTGGTCCCGCAGTCGGGGCACGTGCCCTGAATCGCCGGGCGACCGTTCTTCATGGTCACCTGCTGGGGATCTTGGATCTCCACCTTCTTGCGCTCTTTGACGCAGTAGCCCTCTGGCATGAACGTCTCCTTTCGGACCCTCCGGTAGATGCCTTGCGACGCCTTGACGCTGCCTGACACCCTCAACAGCGAATGACGTTAGACCTTCCGGCAGACGGTTACCGTGCGTAACGTGTGAATACGCACAAAGTGGGATTCGCGCCTATGGCGGGGGGATCGAGTCCGGAATCGAGGAGACGTCGGTTTCGAGCGTCGCGATCTGTTCCTCGAGGTCCGAGATGTCGTTCTGAAGAGCGGTCACTTGCTGCTCGCTGGTGGTCTGGTCGCCCTGCAAGGTTGCGAACCGCTGCTCGAGCTGGGTGATCCGGTCACCCACGGCTTCGACGTCCTCTGCGGCTGCCGCAACGGCGCTGTCCTCGACCGCCGAAACCTGCTCGATCAGCGCTCGGATGTCGTCCTTCGTAGCCGCGTCGTCGCGCAGCTGCAGCACGAGCACCAGGCCGACCCCGGCCGCTGCGAGCGAGAGCACGAGTGCGGCGCCGAGGGCGTAGGTGCGGATGCCCAGCTTGCGGTCCACCTGGGCGAGCCAGCTTCCGAGACCGTCGAGCCGCTCTTCGGTTGTGGGTGGACGAGCCGGGGTTGCGGGCGCCGCGGGTGTCGCCGGCTTGGTTGTGGCTGATGATGCCGCTGTGGCTCCGGCTCCTGCCGTGGCGCTCGCAGAGCCGGGGAGCGCAGCCTTCGGGGCCGCATCCCCGGTCTCCGGTTCGGCTGCCGCACCGCGGCGCAACCTGGGACGCGGAAGCTTCGGGGTTTTCATAGGTCGGCCACGGACCTCTCGACGACCTCGCCGCCTTCGGGCTCCAGCGGGAGTCCGGCTTCGGCCCAGGCCAGTAGGCCCTCGGTCAGGTGGTAGGCGTCATAGCCGGCGCCGCGAAACGCCTCGGCCATCATCTCGGAGCGGTTGCCGCTGCGGCAGACGAAGATCAGCCTCTGTTCCTTGTCGAGGCTCGACGCCTGCGACGACACCTCGTCGAACTCGATCTGGCGTGAGCCGGCCAGATGCCCGGCTTCGTACTCGCGCTGAGCACGCACGTCGACGACCTGGACGTCGCCGTCCCTGAGCCACGCCTCGAGCTGGGCGGCGGGGAGCTCGATCGCTTGCTGTGGTGTCGCTTCCACGGGATGCAGCGTATTACGGCCCGCTTCGCCGGGCCGCAGGCTGCGTTGCCGAACCGTTGCCACTGCTCCCTAATACGATGCCCGACGGAACTTTCGTACGCCCGCAAACCAAGGAGACCGCAGATGCCCGATGCAGTGATCGTCGACACCGTGCGCACGCCGATCGGCCGCGCCTTCAAGGGCTCGCTCGCGAGCCTGCGTCCCGACGAGATGACGGCGTACGCGATCGACGCGCTGCTCGAGCGCAATCCCGACGTCGATCCCGCGAGCATCGAGGAGGTCGTCTGCGGGTGCGGCATGCCGCAGGGCCTGCAGGCCTTCAACGTCGGCCGCATCGCCGTGCTGCTCTCCGAGAAGCTGCCCGACTCGGTCAGCGCCTCGACGGTCTCGCGCTACTGCGCCTCCAGCCTCGAAGCGATCCGCCAGGCGGGCAACGCCGTTCGCGCCGGCGAAGGCGACGCCTACATCGCCGCCGGCGTCGAGTGGGTCAGCCGTTACAACGAGCGCAGCGAGGCGGCCGGTGTCCCCGACCAAAATGAGAAGCTGCAGAGCGAGCCGAACGCGTACATCCAGATGGGCGAGACCGCTGTCAACGTCGCCAACAAGTTCAACGTCTCGCGGGAGGACATGGACCACTACGCGCAACGTTCCCAGGAGCTGGCCGTCGCCTCACAGGAGAGCGGCTTCTTCGACCGCGAGATCGTGCCGGTCACGGTTGACGGCAACGAGGTCAGCAAGGACGACGGCCCGCGCGCCAGTTCCACTTATGAGAAGCTCGCCTCACTCGACGAGGCCTTCGGCGGCGGCGGGGTCACTGCCGGAAACTCGTGCCCGCTGAACGACGGCGCGGCCGCAGTTCTCGTGATGTCGGCCGACAAGGCCAACGAGCTCGGCCTCAAGCCGCGAGCCAAGATCATCACCTCGGCGGTCAGCTCGCTCGAGCCGGAGATCATGGGCGTTGCCCCGATCGGCGCCGTCCACAACGTCCTCGAGCGCGCCGGCATGTCGATCGCCGACGTCGATCGGGTCGAGCTCAACGAGGCCTTCGCCGCCCAGGTGATCCCGATCATGGAGAAGTGCGAGATCCCGCTCGAGAAGCTGAACACGCGCGGCGGCGCGATCGCGCTGGGTCACCCCTTCGGCATGACCGGCGCCCGCATCATGGGAACGCTGCTGAACGTGCTCGAGACGGATGACGTCACGATCGGCCTGGAGACGATGTGCGTCGCCGGCGGCCAGGGCCAGGCGATGCTGGTCGAACGTTTGAACTGAACCCAAGCGACGCCCCGAGCGAACAATGGCTTTCCGCGTCATCGGGTCTGGGCTGAAGCGCCATCGTTCGTAGGCTGGCGCCATGGACCTCGCGGCCAGCGTCGTCTCAACCGGCTGGGCGGCCGGGATCAATGCCTACCTGACGGTCGCCGTGCTGGGTCTGCTCGGCCGCGCCGGTGTGGGGGAGGTGCCGTCCGAGTTGACCTCGGACGGAGTCATCATCGCCGCGCTGGTGATGACCGCAGTCGAGTTCGTGCTCGACAAGATCCCCTACGTCGACAATCTCTGGGACCTGGTGGGTACGGCGGTGCGGCCCGCGGTCGCGTCCTGGATCGGGGTGGGACTCGCCGGGGAGGCGGATGTCCAGGGACTCGACGAGGCGCTGACGGTTGCCGGCAGCGGCGGGATCGCGCTGGCGAGCCACGGAGTCAAGAGCGGGTTGCGGCTGGCGATCAACACCTCGCCCGAGCCCTTCTCGAACATCATCACCAGCGTCGCCGAGGATGTCGCCGTCGCCGGCGTCACCCTGTTCGCGCTCGAGTACCCGGTCGCCGCCGCGCTGATCGCCGCGTTCTTGCTGATCACCGGCGCCCTGCTCGTCTGGTTCCTCTTCTCGAGGATCAAGCGTGTGGTGGCCTACCTGCGATCCCGATACATCCGCGCCGGCCCGACCTAGGCAGCCGCAAGCAGCAGCCCGCAGCTGAGTCGGCGAGCGCCACCCAGGCCAGGAGCGCTGCCACGGCGACACCGAAGCCGCCGTAGACCGCTCGGATCTCGTTGCGGGAGTCGGCGCTCGGCGCCGTGCCGCCGAAGATGGCGGGGATCGACGACGGCGTCGACAGTGCGTAGAAGCCCATCCCGGCCATGCCGAGAGCGGCGAGGACGATGATGACGTCAGCCATTTGCGGTCACCGCGCCCGCTTCGGTCTTTACGGGACGCTCGGTCAGTTCCCTGATCAGGCGAGCCAGGACCTCCGGCTGGTCCTCCGGGGAGAACGTGCGCGAGTCCTCGATCCACTCGAGCTTCGAGTCCGGGAAGGACTGGGAGAGCCGATCGGCGTTACGGAGCCAGAAGAACTTGTCGTCCTTGGACCAGGCGATCGTCACGGGCTTGCTGAAGCTCGCGAACGTCGTCGCGGCGTCGAGCAGGTGGCTGGGGTCGAGGCCGCCGAGAAAGCGTGCCGTGTCGGCACGCACCTCGCGGTTGCTCAGCACCGGCAGCACGTAGGAGTCGCCGGCATCGCGGTCGAGCTTCGAGTGCATCAACCAGCCGTAGGCGATCGGCAGTCGCCGCAGCCCGTGGACCCTCAGCAGCCCGAAGGTGATCGGTGCGCTGCGGATCAGCGGCGGTGCCAGCAGGTACTTGAAGAGTGCCGGCGGGAACTGCTCGAAGGCATCGACCGAGGTCAGGAACAGCCGCCCGATTCGCTCCCGGTGGTTGGCGACAACGATCTGGGAGAGGCCGCCGCCGGTGTCATTTCCGACCAGCGTCACGTCCTCGAGCTCGAGCTCGGAGATCGCAGCGGCGATCCGCGCAGCCAGCCCGGGAGGGGAGACGTCCGCGTCCGGGACGGGAAGCTGATGCGAGCCCAGCGGCATGTCGAGGGTCACGCAGCGAAAGTCGGCGCTGAGTTGCGGCACGACCTTGCGCCAGAGGTTGGCGTTGACCAGCGCGCCGTGGACGAAGACGATCGCCGGTCCTGAGCCCGCCTCGAAGACTCGCATCGGGCCGCCGGGGAGGTTGACCTCGTGGGCCTCGCCGAGGTCGGGGGAGCGCCAGTACGTGTTCGGGTTCGACATGCTTGGTCAGTCCTTCCGTAGGGGGCGTCGTGAAGGTAACATACAAGCAGTATGTATGTTGTGTGAGGTTGATCACTGTGGAAGCCGCCAAGTCAAGACAGGCCGAACGATCCGAAGCCACCCGCGCCAAGCTGGTGCGCGCCGGCCGCGAGCTGTTCGCCAAGCGCGGCTACAACGACGTCGGCACCGAGGAGATCGTGGCCCGCGCCAAGGTCACCCGCGGCGCCCTCTACCACCACTTCGCCGACAAGCGGGATCTCTTCCTGGCCGTGCACGAGGACCTCGAGCAGGAGCTCTCCGACGGGATCGCCGCCAAGCTCGCCGAGGCCGGGCCGGCCGATCCCGTCGAGGCGCTTCGGGTCGGCATCCGCAGTTTTCTAGACGCCTGCGAGACGCCAGAGATCGCCCGCATCAGCCTGCTCGAGGCGCCGACGGTGCTCGGGCGCGGCGTCTGGCGCGAAATCGAAGAGCGCTACGGCCTCGGCCTGGCGATGGCGGCGCTGCAGGGAGGAATGGATGCCGGCGCACTCAAGGCCCAGCCCGTCAAGCCGTTGGCCCAGCTGCTGCTGGCCGCGATGGGGGAGGCCGGCATGGCGATGGCCGACTCCGGCGACCCCTCAACCCGAGCCGAATTGGAAACTGCCCTCCTGGCGCTGCTGGAAGGCCTCCGCACCTAACCAAACTCTCGCCGAACGTCCCGGAGTACCCCCTATAGGAGGTCATTTGGGACGTTCGCGGGATTGGGGCTATTGGGCTTGGGCTACGGCCGCGGCCAGGTCGCGAGAGTGGGTCAGGGAGACGCTTACCTCTACGCCCAGCTCCTGGGCTCTCTGCGCCGCCCCCCCACTCAACCTCACCGTGGGCTCGCCGTCACCCCGGACGATCTCGATCTCTGTGGGTGCGAAGTACTTCAGGCCCAGCGCCTTCATCACGGCCTCCTTGGCCGCGAACCGCGCCGCCAGGTGGCGACCGGGGCGGCCCATCGACTGCGCGTACTCGAGTTCACCCGCGGTGAACAGGCGCGCCGCGAGACGCGGCTGGCGCTCGAGCGCTTGTTCGACGCGCTTAATCTCGATCAGGTCGATGCCGACGGACACCGCGCAAAGGTAGACCAACCTGCATCGGGCGTGCCAGCCTCGGCGATACTCATCTGCTCCATGGTGCGTCAAGTGCTGGCCTTAGCGGGTTCGACCCTCCTGTTCCTTGCTGCCGCCGTGCCCGCGCGAGCCGCCGTCCGCCTGGGCGACCAGCGGGTCGTCGTCACCGCCCCCGGCGCCCGGGCGACGATCGACCGCTCACCTCTGCGGCTGTCGTTTGCCGAGCCCGCCGGCCGGCCCGCCCTCTCCCAGGTTCCCAACACCCGCCCCGAGCCCTTCGTGATCCCACCGAGTGTCGAGCCGGAGGCGCTAGGTGCCGACGTCGTCGACGGGCCCTCGCTCTACTCACCGCTGACCTTCACCGTGGGCGCTCGGGTGGGACTCGAGTACCCCGCCTCGCCCTGGGTCGGCAACAAGCTGCTCGGCGCCGAGGCAGGCACGCAGTACTCCGCCACCGACGTCACAGGCGTGCGACGGACCGGCGGAGGAATTGTGCTGACGGTTGCGACCAACGACCCGAGCGGGCGCCTGCTTGCGGTCCGGGTCACACCCGCCGGATCCGGAGCGCTGCGGGTCTCAGTCCGCCCGAGGTCGGCAGCCGGCGTCGTGGCGATGTCCGACTCCTTCATTAGCGCCCACGGCGAGGCCTTCCACGGTTTCGGCGGCCGCCACAACGCGATTGACCAGCGTGGTGAGGACTTCTACAACTGGGTCGAGCAGCAGAACACGGGAGCCGGGATCCTCCAGCCCGTCGCCGATGTGCTCCCCGGTACCGGCAGGGATACCTACCTCTTCCCGAATGGGCCGACGAGCGCCTTCTACGTGCAGTCACAGTTCATCTCCTCGCGCGGTTACGGCTTCCTGCTCGACAGCGACCGCCTGTCGGGCTGGCGGATGGCCTCGGATCGGTCCGACGCCTGGCAGCTGACCGTTGATGGGGCGGCGCTTGACTACATCGTCGCCCCTGGTGCCGCGGCGCAGGCGATCGAGACGACGACCCGCATCGGCGGCCGCCACCGAGTACCGCCGCGCTGGGCGCTCGGGCCCCACTTCGATCGACTGACGCGGTTCAGCGGCGAGACGGTCGAGTCCTACACCGCCTCCGTTGAGGACGACCTGCGCCAGATCAAGCGTCACGACCTGCCGATCACCTCATACCGGATCGAGGCCTGGGCCTGGTTGGAGCGCGACTACCTGCGCAGCGTCATCCGCCGCCTGCACCGGATGGGGGTTCGCGCGCTCGTCTACTTCCGCGCTTTTGTGGGCCGCGACGAGATCGGCACCGACCGGCCGTCGGAGTTCGACCAAGCCGTCGACAACGGCTGGGTCGCAACCAACGGCGACGGCGACCCCTACACCTACATCGGCAACTTCCAGAACCTGACGGCACAGATCGACTTCACCGACCCTGAGGCCGTCGAATGGTGGAGCGGCCGCGTCACCGATGTGCTGCGGCTCGGCGCCGACGGCTTCATGCAGGACTTCGGCGAGCAGGTGCTCCCCGGCATGCACTTCGACAACGGCGAGACCGGCGCGACGATGCACAACCGCTACCCGGTGCTCTTCCACCGGGTCACCCGTGAAGTCATCAACCGCTTCGAGCGCAGCCATCCCGGCCGCCGGATCTGGTTCTTCACTCGGTCGGGCTACTCGGGGACGCCGGGCTCGGCGGCCTACGAGGGGGGCAACTTCCCAGGGGACGAGAACACCGACTGGAGTCGTTCCTCGGGTTTGCGCTCGCAGGCGCCGGACATGCTCAACCGAGCGATCGGGGGCGCCTACGGGTTCGGAACCGACGTCGGCGGCTACCTCGACCTCGTCACGCCGCCGACGACCAAGGAGCTCTTCATCCGCTGGGCCGAATGGGCGGCGCTCTCACCGGTGATGCGCCTGCACGGCTCGATCGTCGCCGGCACCCACACGCCCTGGTCCTATGACGCCGAGACCGTGCGGATCTACGAGCGCTACTCGCGTCTGCACTTGCGGGCCGCGCCCCTGATCATGCGCCTCTGGCGCAAAGCCGCCGCGACCGGAGTGCCGCCGACGCGCCCGCTCTGGCTCGCATTTCCGAACGACCCAGACGCCGTCCAGCAGGACCAGCAGTGGCTGTTGGGCCCCGACGTGCTCGTTGCGCCGGTCGTGCGCCAGGGTGCGACGATCCGGGACGTGTATTTCCCACGTGGCTGTTGGCGCGACCCTCAGACCGGCCGCAGCTACCGCGGCCCCCAGCAGGCCACCGTCACGGCTTCGCTGAGCAAGCTTCCCTACTTCACCCGCTGCGGCACCCGACCGCTGCACAAAACCTAAAGGGGTCAGACCCCTTTAGGTTTGGTCTTCGAACTCCTCGGCGTGGCCCTGGCCGGTGCGCGGCTTCGAGCCGAATCCATGCTGCATACCGCCCGTGCCGGTATCCGGGGGAGGACCACCCGGCTGCGGGTCGCCGGCGCGGCCGCGCTGCTTGGGCCGGTCCTTGTCGCGGCTCGGCTGCACGCGCTTGGGCTCGTCCTTCTGCTTGGGGAAGTGCGGCGGCCAGGGCGCGTCGCCGATGCCTTCCTCCTCGTCGCGTCGCGCCAGTTCCAGGAGCTGGTCCAGGGAGCCCGGCTCGTCATCGATATCCACAGCCGGATCGCCCGACGCCTTGAGCCGCTCCGGCACGGTGTCGAGCCTCAGATCCTCCGGCTCGACATCGGGCACCTCATCCCAGGCCAGCGCGCATGAGACCCGCGCGTCAGGCGTCGGGCGCACGGAGTAGCAGGAGGCAACCGTGCGGTCGCGGGCATTCTGGTTGTAGTCGATGAAGACGCCGTGGCGCTCCTCCTTCCACCACTTGGTCGTCGCCAGGTCCGGGGCGCGACGCTCGACCTCGCGCCCCATCGCCAGGGCGGCGCGGCGCACGGCGAGGAAATCCCAGCGCGGCTCGATGCGGACGTTGACGTGGATGCCCTTTGAGCCCGAGGTCTTCGGGTAGCCCTGCAGGCCGTGCTCCTCGAGCACCTCCTTGACGACCATCGCCGTCTTGCGAACATCGGCCCAGGCGATTCCCTCGGTCGGGTCGAGGTCGACCCGCAGCTCGTCGGGGTGCTCGAGGTCTTCACGCCGGGCGGGCCAGGGGTTGAAGTCGATGACGCCGAGGTTGTTCGCCCAGACGAGATGCGCGGCGTCGTCGGCAACCAGCTCTTCGGCTGTGCGCCCCGACGGGAAGGCGACGGTCGCCGTCTGCAGCCAGTCGGGAATGTTCTTCGGCACCCGCTTCTGCCAGATCGGGTCCTCCATGATCCCGTTGACGAAGCGCTTCATTACGGTTGGGCGTTCGCGTAGGTGAACCAGCACCGCCTCGGCGGTGGAGATGTAGTACTCGGCGATGTCCAGCTTGGTCCAGCCGGGCTTGGGGAAGTACACCTTGCCCGGGTTGGAGAGCCGCACCTCCCGGCCCGCGACCTCGAGCATCGTGAACTCGCTCTTGGCCATCGGACCTCAGTCTTCGAACAACGCGTACCCGTACTCGCCGCGCTTGTAGGCCAGCTTGGCGACGGCGGTGACGCGGTCGTCGTCGTTGCGCTCGATCTTGCGGAGTTGTGAGCGCACCCTGGAGGCGGCGCGCTCGCAGAAGGTCTCGGCGATGTAGCGCTCCTGGCCCGAGGGCTCGACGCCCTGGTCTTCGAAGATCTGGCTGACCCGCGAGAGCACGGCGACCTGCGCGTAGATGTCGGCGGCAGCGTCGGCGAGTCGCTTGTGCTGCAGGCCCTGGCGCAGAATCTCTTTGCGGTGCTTCTTGAGCAGCCCCTCCGAGACGAAGCTCAGCTCCTTGACCTGTTCACCGACGGCTTCGGCGTGCTTTTCGAGCTCGCCGTGGGCTTCGGTGATCTTGTCCGGCCGCACCCGGCGCTGGATGCGACCGCCGAAGTACTCGGCGAGCACGCCGATCGAGCCGATCGGGTTGTTGAGGCCCACGTCGCCGAGCTCGGAGAGCTTCTCGCCGACCGGTTTCAGCGCCGAGAGCGCCACGTAGGAGCGCAGCACGTCGTTCGCTCCCTCGAAGATCGGGAAGATGCGGATGTCGCGCAGGATCTTCTCGTAGGGCCGATCCTTCATGTAGCCCTCGCCGCCGGCCAGCTGAAGGGAGCGGTTGGCGACGTACCAGAGGAACTCGGTCCCGGCGATCTTGCACATCGCCGACTCCATCGAGTAGTCGGTGACCCCGGCGTCGACGAGCCCGCAGGTCAGGTAGCACATCGCTTCGAGCCCGAACAAATAGGTGACCGTGGAACCGATCTTCTCCTGGACCAGGTCGAGGTTGGCCAGGGGCTCACCGAACTGGCGGCGCTCATTGACGTGGTCGATCGAGAGGTCGAGCAGCGCCTTGGCGCCGCCGACGGACCCCGTGCCGAGCCCGATGCGGCCGTTGTTGAGGACCTGCATCGCGATCTTGAAGCCCTCGCCGGGCTCACCCAGAACGTTCTCGGCGGGAACGCGGACGTCGCGGAAGTCCAGGCGCCGCAGGTCATTGGCCCGCAGGCCCATCGTGTCGAAGCGGTCGCCGACCTCGAAGCCCTTCATCCCCTTTTCGAGGATCAGCGCGATGTGGCGGTCCTTGCCGTCAATTTCGCAGCGCGCGAAGGTCGTGAACACAGAGCCCTTGCCGCCGTTGCCGATGTAGCGCTTGTGCCCGTTCAGCACCCAGGATCCGTCGGACTGCTGGACGGCGCGAGACTCGAGGTTCCAGGCGTCCGAGCCCGCGCTCGGTTCGGTCAGCGCGAAGCCGGCGAGCTTGCGGCCGCTGGCGAGGTCGGGCAGCCAGCGCTCCTTTTGCTCGTCGGATCCGAACATCGAGATGCCCTTGAAGCCGATCGACTGGTGGACGCCGAGGATGATCGCCATCGTCGCGTCGATCTGGGCAAAGGTCTCGAATACGCGGGCGTAGCCGGTCTGCGAGAGGCCCTGGCCGCCGTACTTCTCGTCGACGTAGAGCCCGCAGAGGCCCGCCTCACCCAGCGCTTTGATGTTGTCGTCGCCGATCCAGCGGTCCTCCTCGGCCTTGCGGTGGTCGATCGAGCCCCCGATGGCCTGAGCGGCCGCGATCAGGGCGCGGATACGGTCCTGTTCCTCGGGATCGGGCGAAGGCCAGGGGAAGACCATCTCCTCGTGGATCTCACCGAGGAACATCGACTTGGCGAACGAGGACGCGCTCGACTCGGTCGGCTGCTCAGGGGCCTTGGCGGTGCTCGCTTCCACGTCGCGAGCCTACCCGAGGATCTCGTTTCGCAAAATCTCGGAGGTCAGCTGGATCACGGCGCCGGCGTGAGTTGCGGCGTCCTCCTCAGAAAGCGCCCCCGCCGGCAACTCGACGACGAACGCCGTATCGGCGGGATAGGTCTCGTTCTGCCAGCTCGTGATGCTGCCGGGAAAGCGGCCGAACCACTCGTGGGGGAGACCGACCAGCTCGGCGTAGCGGCGCTCGATTGCCGGATCGCCTCCAGATCGGTCGACGAGCGCTGCGTGCTGGTGGTACCAGATCGTGATCAGCGGCTCGATTTCGGTGACAAGCGCGTTGATGGCCCGTGACTCCGGCTCGGACAGTGGGCCCGTTCCCGAGTAGTAGGTGTCACCCGGGCTTTCGAGCGGGCGCCAGCGCCAAGGCGAGTTGCGGTTGAGGTCGACGCCGTTGGCGTTCTGGCGGGTCCCCGCGGCGCAGCCGTCGGGGTTGAACTCGTCGACGAGCCAGAGGGCGGTGCCGCGGGGCGGGTCGAGACCCGCCAGGCGCTCGGTGACGGCCATGCCGGCCGGTTCGTCGCCGTGTATGCAGCCGATGACGATGATGTTCGCGGACACGGGAGGCCCAGAGACGACCGTGGCGGTGATCGGCCGACCCTCAACGGAGCGACCGACGCGGACCGTCTCGGTGCGCGTCTCGGCCTGGGGTTCCCCCTCGCCTGCTCCGCCTCCGGGCTCCCGGACCTGGCCCGCCGCCTCGGTGGCCGGCGCGACGCTCTCGCGCGGCTGCAGCTGGTCGAGCTCGAGACGCGGATGGTCGCCGGCGCCCGACCCGCCGCAGCCGATCGCCCCTGCCAGCAGCGCCGCGGAGAGTCCGGCCCAGGCACGTTTAGCGAGCGGCATCGACACGGTCAGCGATCAGGTCAGCGAGCGCCAGCGACGAAGTCGCCGCTGGTGACGGAGCGTTGCGGATGTGGAGAGCCCGATCCGTCTCCGAGATCACGAAGTCGTCGACGAGCGTGCCGTCACGCGCCAGCGCCTGGGCGCGCACCCCGCTGGGTCCCGGCAGCAGGTCCGCCGGGCGCAGTTCCGGCAGCAGCCGGCGAGCCTCTGCCGCGTAGGAGCGCCGGCTGACCGCCCAGCGCAGTTCGTTGATCCCCGTGCGCCAGTGCCGGCGCATCAGCTTCCAGGTCCCGGGCCATGTGAGGGTGGAGCCGAGGTCGCGAGGGCGGACCCGGGTGAGCCGATAGGCGTCGCGGGCTCCAGCCATCAGCGCCGTCGGCCCGAGCAGGACCTCACCGTCGAGCTCGCGGGTCAGGTGGGCGCCCAGAAACGGCAGCTCCGGATCGGGAACGGGGTAGATCAGCGAGCGCACGAGCTCGCGCCGCTCGGGCCGCAGACGCAGGTAGGCGCCGCGAAACGGCACGATGCGAGGCTCCGGAGAGGCACCCGCCGCGACCGCGAGGCGGTCGGACCAGGCACCCGCGCAGACGATTGCGAAGGCGGCACGCGTTTCCCCCGAGCGATGTTTGACAAGCACGCCGCCGCGGTCGGCCGACTCGATTCCCTGCACCTGGCAGCCGAGGTGCAGGCTCCCACCCGCCTTCACGAGGTCGCCGGCAAATGAGCCCGCAACCTCCGCAAAGTCGACCACGCCGGTTTCGGGTGAGTGCAGGGCCGCGATGCCGGCCGCGTGGGGTTCGACCTGCCGAAGCTCGCGCGCATCGAGCCGGCGCAGTCCGGGCACGCCGCTCTCGTGGCCGCGGCGCTCGAGCGCGTCCAGGCGCTCGAGTTCGGACTCGTCCACAGCGACTATCAGCTTTCCGCGCCGCCGATACTCGATCTCACCGCGGTCGCAGTACTCGTAGAGCCGGCGCGCCCCCTCGACGCAGAGCCGGGCCTTCAGCGATCCCGGCCTGTAGTAGATCCCGGCGTGGATCACGCCGCTCGAATGACCGGTCTGATGGGTCGCGATGGCGACCTCTCGTTCGATCACCGCAACACTCGCGTCCCGGTGTCTGAAGGCGAGCTCTCGCGCGACCGCAAGACCGACGATGCCGGCCCCGATGACGACCAGATCGCATTCTCGGGGTGGAATCGCCGCGTTCAAGCTGTCAGCGATCCTAAACTTGCCGAATGGAACAGGGAGCGGCCCCGGGGCGCGGGCGACGGATCGCATCACTTGTCCTCGTGATCGCCGGGGCGATCGTCCTCGTGATCGGCGGCGTGCTCTTCTACGCGCGCGAGGAGACCTTCGATCCGCAGGCCTTCGGCCAGCGGGCCGCCGGCGCGCTCGACAACGAGGAGGTCGCCAGCGTCCTCTCCGATGAGCTCGTGGATCAGATCATCGAGCGCGGAGAGCCGGACCTCATCAACGCCCGCCCTCTGATCACCACCGCGGCCGAAACGGTCCTCGGCAGCGCACCATTCCGCACCGTCTTCCGCGAGGCCGCCGAGCGCGCGTACAACACGGTCTTCACGCGCGAGCGCGACAACCTCGTCCTCAACCTCGCCGACGGCACCAGTCTTGTGATCGAGGCCGCCGAGAGCTTCTCGCCCAAGATCGCCGCTCGGATCCCGCGCGATTTCGCGCCGCGGCTTCGGGAGCTCGTCGAGTCGGATTCGACCATCGATTTCGCGCAGTTCGCCGAGAAGATCCGGCTGCTCGGCCTGATGCTGCCGATTCTTGGGCTGGTCTTGCTCGGCTCCGGGGTCGCATTGTCCCCCGACCGACGGCGAGGCTTCGTGCAGGCGGCGATCGCGACTGCAGCAGGTGCCGGGATCGCCGCCCTTGCCATCTCCGTCACTCCGAATTTGATCGCGGCCACGTTGGCTGACGAGACCCTCGAGGATGCCGCCAGGGCAATTTTCGACGCTTTCTTCGGGGACCTGGAGAGGGTGATGTTCGCTGCGGTCATCGTCGCTCTTGTTCTTGCGGCGGCGGCCAGGACGCGGCGCCGGGTGAACGCGGGCGAATCGGCGCGCCGCCTGCTCGCCGCCTGGGGCCGTCTTGGCGAATCAAGGCGCGGTCAGGCGCTGCGCGCGCTTGCGGCGACAGCGGTGGGGGCGCTGATTCTGCTCTCGACGAGCTTCGCGGTTTTGGTCTTCGGGGTACTTGTCGGTTGCTATGCGCTCTTCTGGGGGCTCAGCGAGCTGCTGTTGCTGGTCGCACCCCCGGCGCAGCAGGCGAAGGGGGAGGACGAGTCGGCCTTGTCGGTCGGTTCCCGGGTCCGCCGGGGCGCGGTCGTCGCCGCCGCGCTCGGGCTGGTTGCGTTGATCCTGGTGGCACCGGAGGGCGACAGGCGCCACACTCGCGACCTCGCAGCGATCGAGCGCTGTAACGGCTTCAGCGAACTCTGCGATCGAAGGATCGACGAGGTCGCGTTCGCCGGAGTGCACAACGCGATGTCGGCCGCCGACGACGACTTCCTGTTGCCCAACAACCAGAAGGGAATCCGCGACCAGCTCGAGGCCGGTGTTCGAGCCCTGCTGATCGACGCCCACTGGGGCCTGAGCGGCGAGGGCCCGTTCGTGGCGACCGACTTCCAGCGCGAGGGTGGGAAGGCGCAGGCGCTTGAGAACGCGGCGGAGAACACCAGCCAGGAGTTCGTCGACGTCGCTGAGCGATTGACCCGGCGGATCGCCGGACAGGTGGATGAGAGCACAAAGTCAGAGGTCTTCTGGTGTCACGTCTTCTGTGAGATCGGAGCCACGCCGGGGGTGACCGAGCTCGAGATCATCAAGAGGTTCGTCCAGGGGCATCCCGACGAGGTGCTGATCGTCTTCATCGAAGACCACGTCCCGCCGCAGGCGATTGACGACATCTTCAAGCGCAGCGGGTTGATCAACTACGTCTACACCCTGCGCCCCGGGGAGCCGCTGCCGACGCTGCGCGAGATGATCGCCTCCGATCGCCGCGTGCTCGTGATGGCCGAACAGCAGGGCGGCGACCGGCGCTATCCCTGGTACCACGAGGGCTTTGCTTTGACGCAGGAGACGCCCTACACGTTCCACACGCGGGAGGCGCTGGGCGCCGCGGACAGCTGCCTGCCCAAGCGCGGGCGCGCGAACGCGCCGTTGTTCCAGCTCAACCACTGGGTGGAGGCAGTGCCCCGCTCGCCGAGAACGGGCGCCTTCGTCAATTCTTTCGACTTCCTGCGCGACCGCGCGCAGCGCTGCCAGGCAGACCGCAACCTGCTGCCCAACATCGTCGGCGTCGATTTCTGGGAGCGCGGCGACCTGCTCGAGGTCGTGCAGGTGCTCAACGGGCTGCCGCGAAACGCCGAGCCGAGCTACGCCAGGCGCTGAGCGCCTGCCGACGTGCGACGAACCTCCCTGAACGCTCAGTCGAGCGGGATGCTCTGCTCGAAGCTGAATACATCGTCGGGGTCATAGCGGTTCTTGACCTCGACCAGCCGCTCGAAGTTGGACCCGTAGTAGGCGCGCTGCCAGCCGGGCTGATCGCGGGTGATGAAGTTCTGGTAGGCGGAGGCGCTGACGGACGGCGCCAGTGATTCCCGCAGCTCGCTCAGCCAGCCGACGTTCGCATCGATCGTCTGCCGGCTGTCGGCGAGAGTCCAGGTGGCTTCCGTCGCCAGCAACGCGAACTTGTCGCGGTGGACGAAGGCCGTCGCGTCTGCAGGCACTTCGTTGATCGCGCCGCCCGAGGCGAATATCGCCGCACCCGCCCCGTCCGGGTTGGAACTTCCCGGCCAGCTCTCGACCGCTTGCAACAGCGCTTCGAGCCCCGAGCCGGCCAGGGGCTCGTCGAGGTAGGCGGAGTTGACTGCAAAGGCTTCGGCGGGCGTGTTGTGGAAGAAATGTTCCTTCGCCTGCCAGAACGTCCTGCGGGCGATCAGCTGCTTGCGAACACGGCCGGCCGCCAGCGCCGGTGCGAGCAGTTCGCGCAGCTCCTCGACCGGGCCGAAGTACTGCCCGAGCGCGTTCAGCGAGAGCTCGCCGGGCTTTGTTCCCTCCCCTCCCGGCCTCCCGACGCCGAGCCTCGCCGAGAACTCATTGGGAGCGCTGGTGAACAGCTCCTGGAAGGCCGCGAAGACCGCCTCGGCGTCGCGCCAGTCCCAGGCGAGGTCGTAGAGCCCGACGTCGGAGACCGGATTGGTCGTGAAGGTGAACGAGGTGCTGACGCCGAAGTTGCCACCGCCCCCGCCGCGCAGGGCCCAGAAGAGGTCGGCATTCTCCGACTCGCTGGCGCGGACCAGCTCGCCCCCCGCAGTGACGACCTCGGCCTCGATCAGGTGGTCGCAGGTGAGGCCGAGCTTGCGTGAGCTGAAGCCGACTCCGCCGCCGAGGACGAGTCCCCCGACGGCCACAGTCGGGCAGCGACCGGCGGAGATGGCAACGCCGTGGGGTTGGAGCCCGGCGTAGATGATCGTGTTCCGCGCGCCCGGTTGGGCGGTCACGGTTCCCTCAACGTCGTCAACCTCGACCTCGCGCATCTGGCCGAGGTTGATAACCAGCCCCGGACCGGTCGAGTAACCGGCGTAGTTGTGGCCACCGGAGCGAATCGCAACCGGGATCTCGTTCTCGACTGCCCAGCGAAGCGCGAGCTGGACATCTTCGGCACCGGCGCACACGGCCACGCCCTGCGGGTGTGTGCTCGCGTAGCGGAGGTTGTAGGGGCGGCTGGTTGCGGCGTAGGAGGCGTCGCCTGCGCGCAGCAGCTTGCCGTCGAGCTGCGCGGCCAGTTCATTCCAGGCCGGCTGACTGAATGAATCGGAGCCGCAACCGGCAAGCCAGCCGAAGTTGCCGGCGAGTCCGAGGGCGGCCGCGGCGGCGCCGCTGCGCTCGAGGAACTCGCGTCGGGTCTGCCGCTCCCAGATCACGCGGGCCATTATTCCCGTTTCTGGGAGTCGACTAGCCTCGCGCCTGTGACCCTGCCCCTCAAGCCCACGGTCAAGCCGCAGCTGGCGCTTTCACGCAAGGCCCTGCCCGAGGGCGAGGAGTGGGCCTACGAGCAGAAGTGGGACGGTTTCCGGGCGCTTGCCTTCGTCGACGGCGACGACGTCTTCCTGCAATCACGCAACGGGCGGCCGCTGCGGCGCTACTTCCCGGAGGTCGAGCTACCGGAGGGCCGCTACGTGCTCGACGGCGAGCTGGTGATCCTCGACGAGGATGGGTTAGAGGTCTTCGACGCCCTGCAGAACCGGCTGCACCCGGCCGAGTCGCGCGTCCGGATGCTGGCCGAGCAGACGCCGGCCCGTTACCACGCCTTCGACCTGCTCGCCGAGGACGACGAGTCGCTCCTCGCGGCCCCGTTCGCCGAGCGGCGCTCGCGCCTGGAGACCCTGATTGCCGGCCTCGGAGAGAAAAGGAAAACAACAGCCGCCTCGATCAATCTGACCAAGCTGGCCAAGACCGCCGACGCCGCGGAGGCCTGGCTGCAGTCGGGAGAGGGCGTGATCGCAAAGCAGGTCGACGCGATCTACCGCCCGGGTGAGCGCAAGGGCATGGTCAAGATCAAGCGGCTTCGAACCGCCGACTGCGTCGTCGTCGGCTGGCGCCCCGGCAAGGAGGAGGGGACGGTGGGCTCGCTGATCCTCGGCCTCTACGACGGCGAGCGGCTGCGGGTCGTCGGCCACACGTCCGGCCTCAAGGCAAAGCAGAAGCGCGAGCTGATCGACAAGCTGGCGCCATATGAGACCGGCAGCCGCGGCTCCGCCGACCCCAGCCGCTGGGCCGCGGAGCGCGACCTCGAGTGGGTCGAGCTGCGCCCCGAGCTCGTCATCGAGGTCAGCTTCGACCACGTCAGCGGCGGCCGCATCCGCCACGGCACCTCGATCGTGCGCTGGCGCGAGGACAAGGACCCCGCGGACTGCCGTTTCGAGCAGCTCGAGGCCTGACGCAGAACCCCGAACCAAAGCACGGCATCGTTTCTACGGTGAGGACGAGGCGGCGTGGTCGCGAGTTGAGCGAGGCGGGGGGCGAAGCTAACCTGGTCCGATCACCGACGCGGACTTCGAGGCCAAGAGACATCAGCTGCTCGGGATCTGAGTAGAGCCCGTGGTTGCCGAGGCGACGCAATCGGGACATTCCAGACGGCTACTTCCGATCGTCCTGATCGTGGTCGCCTCGCTGGTTGCGGTCGCCGCCGTGGCCGCCATCTGGGCCAAGCGCCAGGTGCTGGAGACTGACACTTGGGTCCAAACCAGCAGCGACCTGCTCGAGCGCGAGGTGATTCGCGACGCCGTCGCTGACTACGTCGTCAATGAGCTGTTCGACAACGTTGACGTTCAGGCTGAGCTCGAGCAGATCCTGCCTCCTGTCACCCAGCCGTTGGCCGGACCGGTGGCCGGTGCCCTTCGCAACCTCGCCGGGGAGGCTGCCCGCGACGCCCTCGCCAGCGGCCAGGTCCAGGCGATTTGGGAGGACGCCAACCGTGCCGCCCAGGAGAGGCTGCTGGCGCTGCTCGAAGACGAGGGCGAGTTCGTCGCTACTACGGGTGGCGTGGTCACGCTCGACCTCACTGGGGTGCTCACCGAGGTGGTCGAGCGCACGGGACTCCCGGGCAAGCTCGTCGACCGCCTTCCCCCCGAAGCGGGAGAACTCGAGATCATGCGCTCCGACGAGCTCGCGTCGGTGCAGAAGGCCCTGAAAATCTTCAAGACCGCGGTCTGGCTGCTGGCTCTCATCGCGCTCGGGCTCTATGCGCTGGCGATCTTCATCGCTCGCGATCGCAGGCGTGAGACGATGCGTGCCGTCGGCTTTGCGTTCGCTTTCGTCGGCGCTCTGATTCTGGTCGCGCACGGTCTGGCAGGAGGGGCGGTCACAGACTCGCTCGCGTCGACCGCCGCCGCCGAGGCACCCGTTACGGCGAGCTGGGAGATCGGCACCTCGCTGCTCACCGGAATCGGGCAGGGGATGATCGGCTACGGCGTCGTCATCGTCCTCGCCGCCTGGCTCGCCGGCCCGACGAAGATCGCCGTTCGCATCCGCACGGAGATCTCGCCCCACTTCCGCCAGCCATCGGTCGCAATCGGAACCTTCGCCGTTCTCGTCCTGCTGATCTTCTGGTGGAGCCCGACGCAGGGAACCGAGCGCCTGCTGCCGTCCCTCGTGCTGATCGTGCTGCTGGCGATCGGTATCGAAGCGCTGCGACGCCAGATCGTCCGCGAGTTCCCGGTAGGCGCGTTGCCCCCGTCCCCGGATGACACACCAGCTGCACGGAAGGGCACGCCAACTCCACCGACCGACACACCGGCTCCCCGGGACGACACGCAGGGCTGACGCGCACGTCTGGCTGCGGACCGCGCACCAACCGGGTACAGCAGGGTCAGTGCGACCCGGATCGGTTTAGGCTCCCGCGTCCATGTCCGACCTCTCCACGATGACCTACGAGCGCGACGGGCGGGTCGCGCGGATCACCCTGAACCGCCCTGAGCGCGGCAACGGGATCACGCTCGAGATGCCGCGCGAGTTGGCCGCGTGCGTTGAGCAGGCCAACCTCGATCCCGGCGTTCACGCGATCGCGCTGGCCGGCAACGGGTCGGGGTTCTGCGGCGGATACGACCTCGCATCCGCGGAGGGAATGGGAGCGATCGGTCTCGAGGAGCTCGGCGGCATTCCGGAGGGCTCGCCGCTCGACCTCGGAGTGGTTGGCGCCAACCACATGCCAAAGGCAGACTGGGACCCGGTCACCGACTTTCAGATGATGTCGCGAAACGTGCGCGGGTTCATGAGCCTCTTTCACTCCGAGAAGCCCGTGCTCTGCAAGGTCCACGGCTTCTGCGTCGCCGGGGGCACCGACATGGCGCTCTGCTCCGACCTCTTGGTGATCGAGGATCGGGCCAAGATCGGCTACCCGCCGGCGCGAGTCTGGGGTGTGCCGACGACGGCGCTCTGGGCGGCACGGATCGGTCCGATGCGCGCCAAGCGCCTGCTGCTGACCGGCGACTGCCTCAGCGGCACCGAGGCGGTCGAGTGGGGGCTCGCGACCGAGGCCGCGCCCGGGCCGCAGCTGGACGGGGCCTTCGAGGCACTGCTCGAGCGTGTCGCACGCCTGCCGATCAACCAACTCGTAATGCACAAGTTGCTTGTCAATCAGGCGCTCTACGCGCAGGGCCTGCAGGCGACGCAGGTGCTCGGCACCTTCTTCGACGGCATCGCCCGCCATACGCCTGAGGCGCACGAATTCACGCGCAGGGCGGCCGAGGCGGGATGGAAGGAAGCGGTGCGCGAGCGCGACGAGCCCTTCGGCGATTTCGGCCTGACCAAGTAGCCGGCCGCCCGCCCCCATGAGCAACCCAGAAGTCACAGTCGAGTCGATCAAGCAGCGCATCGCGGGCAGCTTTCCCGAGCAGCTCGGCGTCGAGCCGCTCGAGATCGATGACGAGCGCTGCCTCGGGCGGATCGTCGTCGATGAGCGCCACCTGCATCCGGGCAGGCTCGTCCACGGCGGCGCCTGGGTCGCGCTGACGGACTCGGTCGGTGCCTGGCAGACATTCCGGCACCTGCCGGCGGGCTACGACTTCACCACCGTCGAGATGAAGCTAAACGTCTTCGCGGGCGCCGGGGAGGGGGACGAGCTGCTCGCGACGGCCGAGCACCTCCACCGAGGCCGCTCCACTCACGTCGTCGAGGTTCGCGTCCACCGCGACGAGCGCCTCGTCGCCAACCTGGTGCTGACGAACTTCGTGATTGCGCCGCGCTAGACCAGCTCGCCGAGCTTCTTGATCTGGAAGGCGCGGATGACGTCGATCAGACCCTGCATCAGCGCCCAGATTCCGGCGAAGACCAGCAGCAGATACTGCTTCTCGATGAAGAACTGGCCCGAGGTCCAGAAGGCGATGATCAGCATCAGGATGCCGGCGATCAGCCCGGTCCACCAGAGCTCGTTCAGCTCACGCGATGCGAACGCCTGGATCAGCCAGAAGATTCCGACCAAGAGGAAGAGGAAGCCGAGGGCGTCGGCGAGTGCGGCGAAGGTGTCGCCGGGACTGGAGATCGAGACGACGCCGCAGGCCAAAAAAAGGACCCCGAACAGGAACCAGAGCCACTTGAGCCTGTCGGCCAGCATTCCGACGATGAAGTTCTGCAATCCGGTCGCCAGGAACATGATCCCGACGATCACACCCACGGTGTTGATCGAGGTGTCGTCGAACTGGAGGATGATCGCAGCTACCGCGATCCAGGCGATCCCGAAGACGATCCAGAGCCACCAGAGCTTGGAGACCCCCTTGATCGCCGAGCGAGCCTGCGCGTCTGCCACCTGAGTCGCTTCCACTTTTCCTCCTCCGTTGGGACGCACGCCTAGCTGGCGAACGCGGCGAACCTACCAGTGGCCGAGGACGTGGAGCAGCATCAGGAAGCTCACGCCTGCAGCTCTCCGACGGCTGCGACGGGCTGCTCGCCGTAGGACGGGTGCCCGAGAGCCACCATCCAGGCGCGCATCTGGCGATGCATCTTCTCTGCACCGACCACGGGCTCCTCGGGCCGCTCCCAGGCGCTCGGGAAGAGAGCAAACGGGTGCGACTGCTCGCCGCCCATGCCCCCGTGTGAGCCGACCAGCTCCTCGAAGGCCGCGACCTCGTCGGTCTCGGCCCAGTAGGTGCTGTTGATGACGATGTCAGGGCAGTGGGCGAAGCCGTCGGTGCGCTTGACGTGGCGGGCCGCGTTGGGTCCGAACGGCAGTAGCGGGTCATTGCCCTCGACCCGACCCTCATCGAGGTAGTTGGCGCCTTCGGCGCCGATCACCACCGCACCGTGCCGCTCGGATCGCAACAGGCAAAACCCGACTCCCGGGTGATCGCGCAGGGCGGGCAGCAGGCTCGGATAGAGCGCCTCGACCCGCTCGAGGCTGACACGGCCGGGCTCGCGCGGGAATGAGATCAGCCCGAGGTTGCCAGAGGCCATCACCGAGACCTCCGGCAGCGGCCCGGTGTCCTCGCCGGCGTACCGTTCGCGCTTGGCGGGCTCCCCGATCCTGACCTCACCGTCCACCTCCTTGCGACGCATCACCGCGCGCACGCTGCGCGCGCCGGCCCCTTCGCCGCCCGCGGCCTCGGTCAGGGACGCGGCCAGGTATCCCGCCGCCTCGGCGTTGCCACCCGGCTCGCTTCGCACCTGCTGGACCCGGCAGGCCTCGGTGACCAGATCCTCGAGGGAGATGTCATAGCGGTCGAGGAACGTCTCCCCCTGGGACTGACCGTGGTCGGAGAGCACGACGAGCCTGTAGGGGCGCGGGGCATCCGCGGCGGCGGCCTCGATGCGGGCGATCTGGCGATCGACCCGGCTGAGGGTCGCGAGCGCGTCGAGGCGTTCCACGCCGGAGTGGTGGGCGACCTCGTCATAGGCGAGGAAGGTCGTGTAGCCGACGGGCCTGCCGGCGTAGAGGTCGCCGATCACGGCGGCAACCTGGAGGTCGCGCTGGACGACGGTGCCCCAGGCTCGCATCAGCGCGTAGCTGAAGTTGCGGTGAACTCGGGGCCGGATGTCTCGCCGGCGCTGCTGGGCGGCGAAATAGAGCTCCTGGGCGATGTCGGCGATCGCCAGCACCAGGGTGCGCGTGACGTTGTAGGGATTGGCGAAATAGACGAAGTAGTCCTGGCCGATCCTGCCCGCGCGCTTGCGGTCGAGCACGGTGCTCATCGTCAGCAGCGTGTGCTCGGCATCGCCGGAGAGGATGTTGGCGCGGCTGGCCCCGTCCTCGTGGAGCAGGCCACGCCCGTCCGAGTGGCGGCGCTCCAGCTCGGCCGCATCGCGCGGGTGGTTGGTCACGATCGGCTTGCCGCGGTCCTTCTCCCACCAGCGAAAGGCCGGCATGTCGTCGTTGTTGCCGTGCAGCAATCCGGCCTGGCAGGCGCCCGTCTGGGATGACCAGTCCGTCTCCCAGCTGATCAGCGAATGTGAGCCATCCCGCAGCCATCGCCCCAGAGTGGGGAGGTGGCCGTCTCGCAGCGCTCTTTGTGCAACCCCGTGCGCGAGCCCGTCGATCTCGAGGAAGTAGACCCCGGGAACGTCCGAGTCGCGTGTGGCCGAGGCGCGCCGCTTCCCCTCGCGGCGGATCACGTTGCGGTGGTAGAAGGCGTCGTCGTCGATCGCAAGCAGCGACGTCAGGAGCGTGTTGACGATCGTCAGTCCGATCGCGACCGCCACACCCGCACCGACGCCGTCAACCGTGACGCCGATGTCGAGTTGAGCGACAGCCAGGATCACCGCACCGTTCAGCGCCAGCACGCCGATGCCGAGCGTCAGCACGGTGAACGGCAACGCGATCCGGATCAACAGTGGCCAGACGACGGCATTGGCAACGCCGATCGCCGCGGCGGCGGCCAGCGCCGACGCGTCACCGGAGACGTCGAAGCCGGCGAGCACCGCGCTCATCCCAACCAGCGCCAGCGCGCTGAACGCCAGGACGATCAGTGCCCGGAATATCGCCCGAGGCCCCGTCCTTTGCCGGCTGACGCTGCTCCCTTGCGAGGCCACTGGCGGCGATCATAGGAGACCATCCGGGAACTCGATTGTGTCTCGCCTCGCTCCCGACTGGGATCGCGCCGCTCTTCTTCCGCACTAGCATTCCCGCGGTGCAAGGCGAAGGCGTTTCCGACCCTGCGCCCCTCGCCGCCAGCGCCACCGCCGAGCCGGCAGTCAAGCCACGCGGCCTGAGCGAATACGCGCGCGACGGCTGGGCGATGGGCGGGGCGGCCGTGGCGCTGGCGACGAAGCCCAGCGGTCTGCGGCGGTTCGTGCTCGGAGCCTGTCTCGTAATCGTCGCGCTTTACGGGCTGACCGCGGCCGGCGTGGTCGCGATCCGCAACGAGGGCTCGTTCGTACACCGGCTGCTGTTGGTGCCTCCGCTGCTCTACGTGGCCGCGTTCCTTTCCAACCTCGCAGGCGTCGGGATCGCGGCGATGGCGGACGATCTGCTCGCAGGCCGGGAGGCGGTACCGCGACGCGGGCTGGACACGATGGTTCGCCGGATCCCCCAGGTGGCCGGCTGGGCGCTGGTCGTTTTGGGCGTCGGGCTGCTCTCACGCGTCGGGACCGGCTACGTCCTCGACCAGGCGGCCGCTGTGCTGCTCGGCTTCGGCTGGGGCGTGCTCAGTTTCTTCGCGATCCCAGCGATCGCCCTCGCCGGTGACGGCCCGATCCGAGCGGCGAGCAGGTCCTTGCGGCTCGTGGCCGGCCGCTGGGGAGTCCAGGTCACAGGCATGGTCTACGTCTGGCTGCGGCCGGCGATCTTCGTCGGCCTGCCGGGCCTGATCGCCGTCGGGGCCGGCATTCTGCTCGTCCAGAACGACCGCGAGTTGCTCGGCTGGTCAATCGGCGCGAGCGGCGTCGTCACGGTCGCGATGGCCTACCTGCTCGTGGTCACCGCGAACTCGATCTTCAGCGTCGCCCTCTTCCGCCACGCCGAGGGAAAGCCGGTTCCGCCGGGCTTCGACGAGGACGCGATGGATCGCGTCATGCGCGCTCCGACGCCGATCGTCAAGCGCTTCTTCGGTCGCTACGACGGCGAGCGGGCAGAGCGTATCCGCGCTCGACTGCAGGCGATCGGCAGTGACGGCGGCTGAGGTGGCTCGGTTTTGGGCGTCGCGGCGCGGCGCGGCGTAGCGGCCATCTCGGGTCGCGACCTGGATCGAACGGCGCTAGGCGCGCGTCTGATCCATCTCGCCGGACGCACCGAGGTCCAGGCTTTCCCCGGGCTCGAGGACCTTCGCCTCTGAGCGCGGCGCCCGCTCGGCCAGCTCGTCGATGAGATGCTTGGGTGGCGCGGTCAGCAAGTGGGGTTTGGTCCGCTTCAGGCCCAAGCGCAGGTAGGTTCCCCAGTGGATCGGGACCACGCAGCGCGGCCGAATCATCGCCGCCGCCTCGGCCGCCCGCTGCGCGTTCAGGTGGCCGCTGCCGACCTTCGGTCCCCAGCCCGCGATCGGCAGTAGCGCCACGTCGACATTGCCCGAGCCCGCGGCTTCCGCCAGCTCCGCCATCCCCGCGAAGAGGTCGGTGTCGCCGGCGAAGTAAACGCGGTGCGCGGCGCCACGCAGGTCGTAGCCGACCGCCGTCACCTCGCGTCCCAGTGGGATCCGCCGGCCGTCGTGGATTGCCGGGGTCACGGCGATCTCAACATTCCCAATCCGGGCGACATCGCCGGGCTCGACCTCATGGATTTGTTTGAACCCTCGGCGCTTCAGCAGGCGCCCGCCGCCGGCGGGAACGAGGAACTCCGTCCGCTTGTCGATGCTGCGCAGTGAGGGAAAGTCGAGATGGTCGGGATGCAGGTGCGAGATCAGCACTCCGTCGACCCCGTCCATTACCTCACTCGGCACCGACGGGGCATGCCGGATGGCGTGAATGAAACGACCCCTGAGTATCGGGTCCGTCAGCAACTCGGTGCCGCTCAGCTCCAGCGCCACGGTTGCGTGCCCGACGTAGGTGACCCGGTCCGCCATCTCGGGCTAGGGAACCCGGTGGACCTCGAAAAGGTTCGTCCCGAGATCCTGCTCCGGCAGGCCGGCAGTGATGCCGATGATCTCGCCTGACTTGGCAATTCCGTGCTCAACCGCCATTCGCGCGCAGCTGTCGAGCAGAACCCGCAGGCTCTCCCAGTCCGGTGCGAGGGCGGTTCGAACGCCGAACAGCAGGTTCAGCCGCCGCGCCGTCTCGGGCCGCGGTGTCACGGCCAGCACCGGCACCTTCGGCCGGTGGGCGGAGACGAGGCGCGCGGTTCTGCCGCTGCGGGTCGGCACGACCAGCGCCGCCAGTCCGAGCGTGTGCGTCGAACCGACCGCGGCGCGGGCGACCGACCGGGCGACGTCTTCGAAGTCGGTGGCGACCCGGCTCAGCACCCAGTCCCAGTAGGGGAGGTCGGGCTCGACCTCGCGGGCGATCCGGTCCATCCAGCGCACCGCCTCCGCCGGGTGATCGCCGACCGCCGTCTCTTCGGAGAGCATCACGGCATCGGTGCCGTTGTAGATCGCGTTGGCCACATCGGTGACCTCGGCGCGGGTGGGCCGGGGAGAGCGAACCATCGACGCGAGCATCTGCGTCGCGGTGATCACCGACTTCGACTGGCGCCCGGCTTCAGAGATCAGGTGCCGCTGGGTCACCGGCAGGGACTCGAGCGGCAGCTCGATCCCGAGGTCTCCGCGGGCGACCATGATGCCGCCGACCGCCGCCGCGACGATCTCCGCGGCGTTCTCGGCCGCCTGCGGCTTCTCGATCTTCGCGATCAGCGGGATGTCTGCGCCAAGCTCGTGGACCCGGTCTGAGACCGGCTTCAGATCGGCGGCCCTGCGCACGAAACTGACGGCCAGCAGGTCGACGCCGTGCTTGACGGCGAAGTCGACCCAGGCGATGTCGCCGGCGTCGACCGAATGCAGGCCGGTGTCCGCCCCGGGGAGGTTGACCCCCTGGTGCGAGGCGACCGGCCCTCCGACCTCGACCAGACAGGGAACCTCGCCGTCGCGCGCCTCGGCGGACACTCGCAGCCGGATTCGCCCGTCGGCGAGGAATACCTCATCGCCGACGCGCAGCCCGCTGCTCAACCCCTCCCAGGAGACCTGAAGCCGGCTGGAGCTGCCGATGCACTCGGCGGCCGTCAGCACGAGCTCTGAGTCCGTCTCCAGCTCGACGAGCCCGCCCTCGACCTCGGCCAGGCGCAGTTTCGGGCCGGGGATGTCGCCGAGGATGCCGACCTCGCGGCCCGCCTGACTAGAGGCGTCGCGGATCATCTCGACGGTCTCGGCGTGCTCGTCCGCCGTCGCGTGTGAGAAGTTGAGCCGGAAGACGTCGACGCCGGCAGCGATCAGCTCGGCGAGGCGCTCGGGCGAGCGGGTCGCCGGTCCGACGGTTGCGACGATCTTGGTTCGCCTCTCACTCATTGGGTGGATGATCGGGCTTCGGCGCCGGCGGCTGCTGCTCCACTCGCTCCGGCATCACTTGTGTCCGCGTCTCGCCGTCCGCCCCCATGATCTGGGTGGCCTCGCCGTCCTGGTGGAGTACCTCAGCGTTGTCGGTCGGGGACGGAAGATCAACCGGCTGGCTGGGCGCGGCCGGCTGATCGCTCGGCACGGCCGCCCGCTCCGAGGTGACGGCCGCCCGCTCGCCGGCGACGGCAGCGAAGTCGCGCGTTGAGCGGTGGGTGGGGGAGGGCATCGCGTCCTCGGGCGCGGAGATGTCGTCGGCCTCGAGCCTTTGGATGATCGGCAGCCTCCAGCCGACTGCCGCGAGGGCGAGCCCCGCGGCCACGCAGGCGAGCGAGAGGAACCAGTAGCCGGCACTGAGAAGCTCGAGCTCGAAGAAGTCGCGAACCGGGCCGATCGCGAGGATCCCCGCATAGAGCGCGCCGAGGCCCGCCACCATCGCCAGCATGTAACTCTGGATCGCGATGTGCTCGCGGCCGGGTCCGCGTTCGAGCAGCAGGATGAAGCAGAGCCCGAGCACGATCAGCGTCGTCGTCGCCGCGGTCCGGCCCTCCTCGAGGGTGCCGCCGAAGACGCTGTCGACGAGGAAGATCGATAACAGCGAGGCGACGCCGATCGCGATTCCCGCCGGAACCGAGAAGGCGGCCAGGGCACGCAGCAGCCGCCCGCGATACAGGGGTCCCTCGCTCGGTGCCAGCGCCAGCACGAACGACGGGATTCCGATCGTCAGGGTCGCGGCGATCGTCAGGTGGCGCGGCAGGAAGGGGAAGGTGAAGCCGAAGATCGCGACGACGGCGATCAAAAAGCCGGCGTAGACCGTCTTGGTCGCGTAGAGGCGGGCGAGCCGGTGGATGTTGCGCGCGATCCGCCGTCCTTCGGCGATCGCGCGCGGCAGCATCGAGAACTGGTCGTCGAGCAGGACGATGTCGGCGGTGCCCTTGGTGATCTGGCTGCCGGATCCCATCGCGACGGCGAGCCGCGCCTGCTTCAGCGCGGGCACGTCGTTGACGCCGTCGCCGATCATCGCCGTCATCCGGCCGCGATCCGACAGCGCTCCCACCAGGGCCTTCTTCTGGTCCGGGGTGATTCGGCAGAAGACCGTGTTGGCCTCGGCGACCTCTCCCAGCGACGCTTTGTCGTCCGGCAGCGACGAACCCTCGATCACCCCCGCGTCGTCCGGCACCCCGACCGCCTTGGCGACGGCGGTGACCGTCTCGCGGGCGTCGCCCGAGATGATCTTCAGGTCGACCTCCTGGCTGCGCATGAATTCGACGGTTTCGGCGGCGTCTGGTCGCAGGCTCTCCTCGAGGACGACCAGCGCCAGCGGCTCGAGCGGGGGCGGCGGCTGGCTGGCTGGATCGGAGGGAAGCTGGCCCCGCGCCCGGGCGAAAACGACGACGCGGCGCCCGATCGCGGTGTGTTCTGTGCGCTGGCGTTCGAGGTCCGCGGGGATCGTCAGCACACCCGCATGGGCGAGCACGTCGGGCGCGCCGAGCACGAAGGCCTCACCCCCGAGCACGAGCCCGCTCCACTTCCACGACGAGGAGAAGGGAACTTCGCCGCTGACCCGCTCGGGCTGTGCCGGGTAGCGCTCGGCGATCGTCTCCAGGGTTCGGTTTTGCTCGCCCGCCGAGGCGGCGAAACGCGCCAGGACCATCTCGGTCTGGCGCAGGGCGTCGGGGTTGGCCGGCAGCACCGCGACGAGCTCGAGGTTGCCGTCGGTCAGCGTTCCGGTCTTGTCGACGCAGACCGTGTCGACGGCAGCGAGGGCCTCGGGCGCCGCCATCTGCTGGATCAGCGTGCGCTGGCGAGCCAGGCGCACCGCGGCGATCGCGAGCGTGACGCTCATCAGCAGGACCAGGCCCTCGGGGATCAGGGTGATCAGCCCCGCGGTGGCTTCCTGGGCGGCCTCGTCGAACGGTGTGTTGCGCAGGTTGAGCGCGACCAGCAGCACGACGGCGAGCGGGATCATGATGATCGTCGTCGCCCGCAGGATGCGGTTGACCTCGAGCTGCAGCGGCGAGGGCGGGTGGCGGAACTGCTTGGCCTCTCCGGCCAGCTTCTCGGCATAGCTCTTCTCGCGCACCGCCTCGAGTTCGTAGTACCCCGATCCCGACGTGCAGAAGGAACCCGAGAGCATCGGGTCGCCGGCCCGCTTGCGGATGCCGTCTGATTCGCCGGTCAGAAGCGATTCGTCGAGCGTCAGCCCGCGTGATTCGATCACGGGTCCGTCGGCGACGAGCTGGTCACCGGGTTCGACGCGGACGACATCCCCCGGCACCACCTCGTCGGCGTGAAGTTCGAGGATCGCCCCGTCGCGCACCACCTTGGCCCTCGGGGCGACCAGCAGCGCGAGGTTTTCGAGCGTCTCCTTGGCCTTCAGCTCCTGGCGGATGCCGATGTAGGAGTTGATCGCCGCGATCACGCCGAAGAGCGCGTCGGCGAAAAGCCCCAGCGAGAGGATCAGGATGAAGAAGACGCCGATGATCGCGTTGAAGGGCGTGACGACGTTGGCCGCGATGATCGAAGCCTTGGAGCGGCTCGTCGTGTCCTCGCGCGGGCCGAGGCGCTCGAGGCGCTTGGCTGCCTCGCGCGAGGAGAGGCCCTGGGGGTGTCTTTCGGCTGCTGACATCGGCGTTGGGGGATTGATAGTTCAGCAGGCCGCTGTGCGGCGCCGATGCTGCCGCGGAAAAGGCCTGCGTCTACGCCGTCGTCGGCTGCTCTTCGTTGCCGCGCTCGTCGAGCCCGGCGACCACTGCCTGCAACTCCGCGTCGCGCTCCATCACGCGGTCGAACGCCGGGTTGATCAACCCGCGCAGGAACGAGAACACGGCCCACCGCCGTGGCTGGATGATCCTGGGCGCGCGGCGCTCGATGCCGTCGGCGATCGACTTGCCCGCGACCGACGGGTGCAGCCGCTTGTGCAGGAGCTTCGGCAAACTCGCGGTCATCCGGTCGGCCAGCGGATCCTGGTCGATGCCCTGGTGGACCATCTCGGTGTCGATGAAGCCGAAATAGGCAACGCTGGCGCTGGCGCCGTGAGGCACCAACTCGACCCGCAACGCCCGGCCGAACTGCTCAACGGCCGCCTTTGACATCGCATAGGGGACGACCCCGAGGCCGTTCACGAATGCATAGATAGAGGCGACCACAACCACGTGGCCGCGGTTGCGCACGACCTCCGGCAGCGCCGCCTCGACCGTTCTGGTGACACCGAAGATGTTGACGTCGAGCACTCGGTCGTGTGTCTCGGTCGCCATGGCGCGGAAGGTTGCGCCGCGCGGGGCGATGCCCGCATTGGCGACAACGACGTCGAGCCTGCCGAAGCGCTCCACCGTGGCGGCGACGGCCTGCTGCATCGCGCCGCGGTCGGTCACGTCCGCGGCGAGTCCGATAGCGCGCTCGTCGTGAAGTCGTGCCGCCGCCGCCTGCGATGCCTCCGCCTCGAGGTCGACGATGACGACCGAGCCACCGCGCTCGATCACCGCCTTGGCCGTTTCGAAGCCGATGCCGCGCGCGGCGCCGGTGATCAACGCGACCCTGCTGTTCAGGGAGTAGGCGGTGGTCATCTGATCACCCTTTCACACTAGGATCGCGACGCGGTGCAAGCGGCAACCGAAAACGGCCAGCCTCAGACGGCCGCGGCGCTTGACGTCAGCTTCCGCGACGTCACCAAGGTCTACCCCGGGGCCCGCCAACCCGCTGTAGACAGCCTCAGCCTCGAGATCCCGGCGGGAGAGATCTGCGTTTTCGTGGGTCCCTCGGGCTGCGGCAAGACGACGGCGATGCGGATGGCCAACCGCATGGTCGAGATCACTTCCGGCGACATCACCGTGGACGGCACCTCGATCAAGGGGCGCTCGCCGGCCGAGCTGCGCCGCCACATCGGCTACGTGATCCAGCAGACCGGGCTCTTCCCCCACCGCACGATCGCCGACAACATCGCCACGGTGCCGCGATTGCTCGGCTGGGAGAAGGAGCGAATCGAGCCGCGGGTGGCCGAGCTGCTCGGGTTGATCAGACTCGACCCGGAGCTCGGCGAGCGCTACCCGGCGCAGCTCTCCGGGGGCCAACAACAGCGTGTCGGCGTCGCCCGAGCGCTCGCCGCCAATCCAGGCGTGATGCTGATGGACGAGCCCTTCGGCGCCGTTGACCCGATCAACCGCGAGAAGCTCCAGAACGAGTTCCTGCGCCTGCAGGCCGAGGTCCGCAAGACGATCCTCTTCGTCACCCACGACATCGACGAGGCGATCAAGATGGGTGACCGCATCGCGGTCCTTCAGGAGGGCGGCATCCTCGCCCAGTACGCGACGCCTGCCGAGCTGCTGATGGCGCCGGCCAATTCCTTCGTCGAGGACTTCGTCGGCGCCGACCGGGCCCTCAAGCGCCTGGCGCTGCTGCGCGTCTCCGACATCGACCTCTGGCAGGCGCCGCTCGCCTATGTGGGTCAGCCGACCGCCGAGGTGCAGGCGAAGCTCGACGGGGCCGAGGTGCCACATCCGCTGGTCGTGGACTCCCAGCGTCGGCCGCTGGGTTGGCTTTCGGAGTCCGATCTGCAACGGGAGACCGTCCCAGAGCGTCCAGACACCCCGGCCGATCCGCTGCTCGACCTCGACGATGTCCTGCGCGACGCGCTCTCGGACCTGCTTCAAGCCGAGACCATGTATGCCCCGGTGGTCGACGGGCAGGGCGTGATAGCCGGTGTGCTGTCGTTCGAGGTCATCTCGGACTTCCTGCAGTCGCCCGAAGCGCTGAGCGACGAGCCTGCTGCCGAGCGGCCGTTAGCCGACGTCTAGGCATGGGTTCGCTCGCCTCGCTCGCGCCGGTTCTCGCCCAGTCCAGCGATTTCTTCCGCGACCGCTCCGAGGCGAGCTGCATCCAGCAGAACAAGATCTGCCCCGGCTGGGTCGTCGACAACTTCGACCGCTACGTCGAGCCGATGCTCGAGCACCTGGTTTTGGTTTCATCCTCGGTGGCGATCGGCTTCGCGGTCGCATTCGCGATGGCGGCGGCCTCTCACGGCCGGCGCTGGCTGATCCCGATCTTCACGGGCGCGACGACCGTGCTCTACACGATCCCGAGCCTCGCCTTCTTCTTCCTGCTGCTCCCGATCACCGGCTTCGGCACCGACACGGCGATCATTGCGCTCTCGGTCTACAACCTCCAGATCATCTACCGCAACATCGTCACCGGGCTCGCCAACGTGCCCGGCAGCACGATCGACGCCGGGCGAGGGATGGGTATGACCAAGCGCCAGCTCTACTGGAAGGTCGAGCTGCCGCTGGCGATCCCCGAGATCACCGCCGGGCTGCGGATCGCGACCGTTTCGACGGTGGCGATCGCGACGCTGGCAGTTTTCGCCGGGGGCGGCGGGCTGGGCGCTGAGATCGTCACCGGCTCCAACATCACCTTCAAGACGGGCGTGCTCACCGCAAGCTTCCTGGCGATCGCGATCGCCGTCACCTTCGACCTGCTGATCTACCTCGCCCAGCGCTGGCTGACCCCCTGGCAGCGGATGAGGCCGGCATGAGCACCCTCGTGACGACTGCGATTGACCCAAGCCTGCTGCTTGCGAACATCGGCGACACGGTCTCGGGCGCGATCGACTTCATCTTCAATCAGCGCGAAGCCGTCGGCGGTGGCACCCAGGTCGGCGGCCTCGACCAGGTTTGGGAGCTGATGTCCACCCACATCGAGGTCAGCGCGCTCGCCCTGGTGATGGCGCTGATCGTGGCGTTGCCGGTCGGCGTCTACTTCGGTCACCGCGGCAAGGGCGAGCTGGCTGCCGTGGCGATCGGCAACGCCGGCCGGGCCGTCCCCGAGCTGGTCCTGATCGCGCTGATGGTCGCGTTCATAGGCACAGGGCTGCTCAACGTCACGATCGCGCTGGCCGTGCTGGGAATCCCGCCGATCCTGACCAACACCTTCGTCGCGATCCGCCAGGTCGATCGTGGCACCGTCGACGCGGCGCGGGGGATCGGCCTGACCGAATTGGAGGTGGTCGCCAAGGTCGAACTGCCGATGGCCATTCCGACGATCATGAGCGGCGTGCGCACCGCGGCGGTCAACATCGTCGCCACCGCCACGATCGCCCCGCTTGCCGGGGTACTGACGCTCGGCGACTTCATTCTCGCCCGCAACGTCTACGGTGACGAGGGCGTGCTTGCCGGGGCGATCCTGGTGGCGGCCCTCGCGATCACCGTCGAGCTCTTGCTGGCGGGCCTTCAGAAGCTGATCACGCCTCGCGGTATCAGGCTCGAGCGCGCCGCCGCCCGCGCTTCTGCATAGGATCGGCTCAACAGCGCGGCGATCCCTGCGCCCGCGCACCCACCAGAGAGGAATTTGCATGAGCACGCACCCCTATCCGCGAGTGTTGCTCGCTGCGCTCGTCGCCTTTGCGATGGCGATCGGTGTCGCCGCCTGCGGTGACGACGACGAGGGCTCAGACGACGGCCCGAGCACCGACAGCGGCGGGGGAGACGCCGCGCTGATCGAGGACAACCCCGACAACAACGCCGTGGCGGTGACCGTCGGCTCGAAGAACTTCACCGAGCAGATCATCCTCGGCGAGATCTACGCCCAGGGTCTCGAGGCCGCCGGCTATGACGTCTCCACCCAGCTCAACCTCGGCTCGGAGCAGGTCGCGCTGAAGGCGCTCGAGGACGGTGAGATCAGCGGTTATCCGGAGTACACCTCCACCGCGCTGACGTCGTTCTTCGACTACGCGCCCGAGGACGTGCCCGGCGACGGCCAGGAGGCGTTCGAGGCCTCCCAGACTGACTTCGAGGAGCTCGGCCTGGTGGCCTATCCGCCGACGCCGTTTTCCAGCGCCAACGGAGTCGGCGTGCTGACCTCGACCGCCGAGGACCTCGGCCTCGAGTCGATCTCCGACCTGGAGGACCAGGCCGCCGACCTGACGCTCGCCGGCTCACCGGAGTGCCGCCAGCGGATCGACTGCCTACTCGGCCTGCAGGAGTACTACGGGCTCGAGTTCGGGAAGTTCACGCCGGTCGACATCGGCCTGCGCTACGAGGTGCTGGACAAGGGTGACGCGGATCTCTCGATCCTCTTCACCACGGATGCCCAGCTCTCGACCTCCGACGACTACACCCTGCTCGAGGACGACCAGGGCGTGCTGCCTGCCGGCAACGTGCTCTTCGTCGCCAGCCAGGAGACGGTCGACGAAGCCGGAGACGATTTCGGTGAGACGATCGAGGCGGTTCAGTCGAGCCTGACGCTGCCGGTCATGCAGGAGCTGAACGCTCGCGTCGACGTCGACCAGGAGAAGCCCGAAGAGGTGGCCGCGGCCTACCTCGAGGAGTTCGGCTACACCGAGTAGCGACACTCCCTAAACGAGCATCGGAAAGGGCCGGGAGAGATCCCGGCCCTTTCTTGTAGGGTGCCCGCCGATGGCACCCAAGCTCGGCATCAACCTCGGCTACTTCGGGATCGGCCCGGCCGGCCCCGACGCTCTCGAGCTCGTTAAGAAGGCCGAGGACCTCGGCTACGACTCGGCCTGGTGCGCCGAGTCCTACGGTTCGGACGTCGTCAGCGTGCTGGCCTGGCTGGCCGGGCAGACGGAGAAGATCAAGCTCGGTGCGGCCATCCTCCAGGTTCCTGCTCGACCCCCGGCCGCGGCGGCCATGGCCGGTGCGACGATCGACTACCTCTCGGGCGGCCGCTTCATCTTCGGTTTCGGGCCCTCGGGGCCGCAGGTCTCCGAGGGCTGGTACGGCGTTCCCTACGCGAAGCCGTGGGGCCGCACGCGCGAGTACATCGAGGTCGTGCGCGAGATCATCGCCCGCACCGGCCCGCTCAACCACGACGGCGAGCATTACCAACTGCCGCTGCCGCACGAAATGGAGGGCGTCACCGGCCAGGGCAAGGCGCTGAAGCTGAACTTCCACCCGATTCGCAACGAGATCCCCGTCTACGTCGGCGCGATCGGACGCAGGTCGGTCGAGCTGGCCGCTGAGATCTGCGATGGCTGGATCCCGATCTTCTTCTCGGTGAGCGCCTTCGAGGAGACCTGGGGCGAGAACCTCGAAGCCGGCTTCGCCAAGGGCGGGCGCAGCCGCGAGGACCTCGAGATCTCACCGTCCGTTCAGGTCGCGATCGACGGCGACCTCGATACGGCCCGCGCGGTCGTCAAGGCGGGCCTGTTGCTCTACCTCGGGGGCATGGGCTCGCGCAAGACCAACTTCTACGTCGACCTCACGCACCGCTTCGGCTTCGGCGAGGTCGCCGACGAGGTCCAGGGGCTCTACCTGGACGGCAAGCGCGACGAGGCCTACCAGGCGATTCCCGATGAGCTCGTCGATGCGACATCACTGGTCGGCAGCGAGGCCGAGGTCGCCGAGCGCGTCGAGGCGATGAGCGCTGCAGGCATCGACCGCCTGATCTGCTCGCCCGTGCACATGGACAAGGCCCAGCGCTTCCACACGCTCGAGCGCATGGCCGAGCTAGTTGGCGCGCCGGCCGTAGCGTGACGCGAGCGCAACACCAAGTCAGCTCTCAAACCGAAAGAGGAAACAGATGACAAGCGACGTCCCGGACCAGGTGCTCGATTACCTTCGCGAGCAGAAGACGCTGACGCTCGCCAGCAATGGTGACGACGGGCCGTGGGCGGCCACGCTCACCTTCGTCAACGACGGCCCGGACATCTATGTCTGGACGAAGCCGAGCTCAATCACGGCCAGCCATGTCCGCGACCAGCCGACGGTCGCCTTCGCGATCGACGACTACACCGACGACTGGCGCCAGGCGCGCGGCATCCAGGGCCGCGGCGAGTGCGCGGCGGTGACCGGTGAGGAGATCGCCACGGCGGCAGAGCTCTTCGGTGAGAAGTTCCCCGACCTGCGCCCAGGCGCGACCAGCGCCGTCATCTTCCTGCGGATCTCCCCGCGCACGCTCGAGTTCATCGACAACACTTCAGGAGTCGACGAGAGCGATGAGTTCGGCGCGGACTACCGCCGCCAGTCGCTGATGGCGCCCCCGCTCGAGGGCTGAGTTCGCGCCGCTGAACCTCAGCCGTCAACCACCTACCCGACCGGCTCGGCGATCTCCTCCATGAACAGCTTCTCCATGTCAGCCGCGGGGGTCTGACGGGCTTCGGCGAGCGACAGGCCCTCGCCATTCAGCATCCCGTCGGCCTCCCAGCGGTCCGGGTCGAGGCTGACCGCGTAGGGATTGATCTTCTCGTCCTCGCCGGGCACGACCTCGCCGTCGAGGTTCTCGGCCGCCTTGTGGAAGGCGATCACCGCGTAGGCCTCGAGCAGGTCCGCGGTAGAGGTGGTCTTCGTCTTCAGCGTCTCGTCGTCGAAACCGGCCTCCAGCTCCGTGTGCAGCTCGAACTGCGCCGGGAAAGCACGGGTCGGCACCATCGCCCGCTGCCACTCGCGTGAGTCCAGCGCGTTCCACTCTCGATACATCGCTTCCAGCGCGCGCGTGACGCCCCAGATGCGCTCGATGTCCGGGCGAACGGCCGCCATCAGGTCAAGGTCGGTGAGCTTGCGGTGGAAGAACAGCTTGCCGATCGTTCCCCAGTAGAGGATGTTGTTGCCGCCGATCTTGACGTTCATCACCGCCGGGTTGTGCCAGAACTCGTACTGGCCCTCGTAGAAGGTCAGGTGGACCTTGTAGGCGTTGAGGAAGAAGTCGTTGTGGGCGGCGGCGCGCTCGACGACATCCTCGCCGTCCAGCTCGCGCGTGACCAGGTCAGTGGTGAACGTGTTGGACATCGCGATGTAGTCGGAGCCCGGCGAGTAGAAGGGGTCGAGGAAGGGCCCCGCCTCGCCGACCAGGCACCAGCGGCCATCACCTGAGAACGACTGCTTGCAGCCGTAGGAGAAGTCCTGGACCTTGAGGAAGTCCTCGATCTGGTCGCGGCGGCCGTCGATGTCCGCCCCCAGCTGCGGCTCGTGGCGCTTGATCCAGTCGATCGCGCCGTCGAGCGTGTTCATCTCCTCCCAGGGGTGGAAGCGGGGGTCGGCGACGATGCCGATCGAGATCGGCCCCGTTGCCAACGGGATCATCCAGACCCAGTAGCCCTTGCCGCAGATGTGGTTGGTGCTCATCGTGCGCAGCCCGCGCTCGGACATGCGGCCCATGAACTCCTCGTCGTTCGGGTCCGCCCAGGTTTCGAGATCGAGCCCGCCCGCCAGTCGCAGCCAGGAGGAGTTGACGACGTGACCGTTGTCCTCAAGCAGCCCGAGCTTCTTCTTGAGCGTGAAGGCGCGGCCGGTGGCGTCGATCACCCAGCGAGCCTTCGCATTGAGGGTCTCCTCGCCGAGCGTGAACGTGATCTCGTGGACGTCGTCACCGAGGTCAACCTCCTGGACACGGCAGTTGCCGAAGCGGTCCACGCCCGCGGCCTCGACCTGCTCAGCCAGGTGGTTCTCGAAGCGACCGCGGTCGAGCTGATAGCTGGGCACGGGCGGGTGCTTGGCGGGCCCGCGCTCGACGCGCTGCGCGAGATCGCTGTTGTCGCCCGCCGGAAACCAGAAGCGCAACCCGCACTTGCGGATCTGCTCGTTCTCGAGGTGTTCGGTGAGGCCGAGCACCTCGCCGAAGTAGTTGCAGGAGATCTCCTGCGTCGACTCGCCCACCTTGAAAGCTGCCAGGGGCGCCGGGCCGTTGCGCTTCTCGGCCATGAAGATCGTCGTCTCCGGCCGCTGCAGCTTGATCTGCAAGGCGACCGTCAGCCCGGCGAGGCCGCCGCCGAGAATCGCGACGTCGTAGCTGTCGGCGGGCTTTCGATCGGTGGCCAAGATGGTCTCCTGTCTCGCTCGTGCTGATCTGGGTGACGACGCGCGGATCTTATCCGCGATGGCTCCGGCGCGGGGTGTGTCGGTTACGATTCATCCGGCACGAGGGACGGACCCAAACAAGGGGTTGGTATCGGCGGCACCAAGACCGCCGAGTTCCATGACGGCCTCTTTCAGATCCGCCAGGGCAAGCGAAACGACTTTGCCACGATGCGTCTGCGCGAGCGGCCGAAATGCGGTGGGGTCGGGGGCAGTCGCGACACACTCGCCTCCCACAAGCGCAGGCCCGGGCTCTGGGGCTCAGGCAACGGCAACTTCGCGACCCAGGGCAACCACGGCTCGGCCTCGGTTCGCGGCACCAAATGGCTGATCTTCGAGGCCTGCGGCGGGATCACCGGCACCAAGGTCAAGCAGGGGCGCGTGCTCTCCCGAAACTTCTACACAGGCCGCCGCACAATCGTCAGGGCCGGTGAGACCGCGATCGCGCGGCCGCCGCGGCGACCCTAGTGCGCTCAGCACACGCTTGATCCGTCTCGGTGATGCGTTTAGGATGAAAACTAGGAGTGAAGAATCCGGTAGCGCTGATGGCCGTCGTGACGCTTTGCGAAAACCGTGCATAGAGGGGAACTGAATGCGTAACAGGCGTGCGTCGCTCGACGATGTGGCCCGAGGTGGCCGCCGCCGAGTAGCAATGCTTGCGTCGCTTGTGGGGCTTGCGGCACTCGCGGTCGCCGCGATCGCAGTAGCGAACCCAGACGCCGACGTCCATTCAGCGGCCGCCGTCCGTGTCGACGGTGTCGCAGCCGGCGATCACCTGGGCTCCTCCGTGGCCGGAGTCGGGGACATCAACCGCGACGGCGTCGATGACTTCATCGCCGGCGCACCGGACTCCGACGCTCTCGGCCGACGCTCCGCGGGATCGGCCTATGTGGTCTATGGCCGCAGGGGCCGACCTGCGGTCGAGCTTTCGGGCAAGCGGCTCGGGAAGGACGGCTTCACCATCCACGGCGCAAGCCCAGGCGACAGCGCGGGGTTCTCAGCCGCGGCTGCCGGGGATGTGAACGGCGACCTGATCGACGACCTCATCGTCGGCGCTCCGAATGCGGACGCGGGGGGCCGCTCGGGCGGCGCCGCCTACGTCGTCTACGGCCGCAAGACCAGCGACCTCGCTGACGTCGATCTCGCCCGTCTCGGAGCGCGTGGGTTTGAGATCGCCACGGACGGCAACGGTTCGCTTGGCTACGCGGTTTCCGGGGCCGGGCTCTTCAACGGAGATCGCCTGGCAGATGTGGTCATCGGAGACCGGACCGCGGGCGGATCTGGCCGGGCCTACGTGATCTACGGCCAGGCCGGGGCGGACTCCTCCGACCTGGACGTGGACCGCCTGGGGACCTCAGAGCGCGCTCGCGGCATGACGGTGCGCGGCTTTCAGCGCCTCTCGCGCACCGGATCCGCCGTCGCCGGCGGCGACTTCGCGGGTGACCGCCACTCCGATGTGGCGATCGGCGCACCCTCGTTCGACGTCCGCGGGCGACCCGGTTCCGGCAGGGTCAACCTGATCTATGGCTCGAACCTCGCCGATCCGGCCGACGTCGTCCTCTCCGAACTGGGCAAAGGCCAGGACGGGCGTGGTCTCGTGATCAACGGTGCCTCCGCCACCGAGAGCCTCGGCGCGTCGCTCGCCGATGCGGGTGATTTCAACGGCGACCGGCGCCCCGACCTGATCGCCGGCGCCACCGGTCTGGACACGGGCGGCCACGATTCGGGCGGTGCATACGTCCTCCACGTCGCCTCCGGTCAGCGCGACATCGCCGATCTGGACCTCGCGGCCGGTGATGGCGCAGCTTCGATGACGCAAATCGACGGAGCGAGCGAGCTCGACCGGGCCGGCGCCGCGGTCAGCGCAGCCGGGGATGGCAACCGAGACGGAGTCGACGACGTCATCGTCGGCGCGCCCGCGGCTGACCCGACCGACGGCGCCGACGGCGCGGCCTATGTCGTCTACGGCCAGGCCGCCCCGGACCCCGCGGACATCAGCCTGGCCGAGATCGCCAGCGGCGCGGTGGCTGATGACCTCGGCTTCGTGATCATGCGCGTTCAGGATCAGGACCTCGGATCGCTGGGACACGCGGTCGGCTTCGCCGGGGACTCGAATCGGGACGGACGGGCCGAGGTACTGGTCGGCGACCCCGACTTCTCCGCTGGCCGACAGGGAGCCGGCGCCGTCTACGTGGTCAGCGGCGGTTTCGAGCTCGAGGAGCCCGACACGGCGATCTCGGGGCCGGTGATCACGGATGCCAATCCGACCTTCAAATTCTCTTCGCCGACCACCGGAGCGGGCTTTCAATGCAGCCTCGATGGCGCGGGCTTCAGCGCCTGCAGCTCGCCCTACACGCTGCGCCTGCTCAGCAGCGGCCTGCACACGCTCCGGGTCAGGGCGGTTGCGGAAGGGCTTACGGACCCGAGCCCCGCATCCCAGATCTTCCTGGTCGCCGGCGGCGACCCCCCGCCCCCGGTCCAGGGCGAGACCGTCAACCTGCGCCCGATCTCGGGCGACGTCGCGGTCAGCCTGGCCCAGGTGGGACGGCAGGCGATCCCGATCACCGAACCGGTTCAGGTTCCAGTGGGGACGCTCGTTGACGCGACGCGGGGCCGGGTCGAGGTCACGTCGGCGACTGAGCCCGAGGAGCCCGGGGGGCAGCCCGGCACGCAGGCGGCCGAGTGGTTTGACGGCAAGTTCCAGGTCCGCCAGACCAAGCGCAGGGATTTGACCACGATGCGCCTGCGTGGTAAGACCGAATGCGGCGCTCCCGCGGGGCAGAAGAGCGCGCTCGCCATGCGCAAGCGCAAGCCGGGGCTGTGGGGCTCCGGGAACGGCAACTTCGCCAGCCAGGGCAACCACGGCTCCGCTCAGGTCCGCGGCACCGAGTGGCTGCTGTTCGAGGCCTGCGGTGGGATCACCGGCACCTTCGTCAAGAACGGGATCGTCCGCTTCACTGACTTCTATCGCGACACGACGACCCTCGTCGGGCAGGGAGAGACTGCGGTCGCGCGGCCGCCGAACCGTTAGCTTGCCCGTATGACCGAGTCGGCGCCCGAGCCCACCCCTGAGCGCCCGCCGGAACCGGCGCCGGAATCGAGGTCCGAATCGAGGTCGATGTGGACTGACGTCTCGGCGATCCCGCCCGCGGTCAGGAACTGGGCGAACCATCGATTCGACTGGGTCGGCTACCTGCTGGCCGCGCTGGTTGCGATCGCGATCGGATTGGCTGCGCACGCCGTCGATGTTTTCGAGGGCCTCGAGTTCGACACCATCGATGCCCGCTACCAGGTCCGCGGCACGCGCGAGCCGCCGCCTGATCTCGCCGTCGTGGCTGTCGACGACAAGACCTTCAGCGACCTCGGCGAGCAATGGCCGTTCCCCCGCTCGCTTCACGGCGACCTGATCCGGATGCTCGACGAAGCGGGAGCGAAGGTGATCGCCTACGACGTCCAGTTCACCGAGCCGACCATCCCCCGCGAGGACGACGCCCTGATCCGCGCCGTCGATGCGGCCGACGGGGTCGTGCTGGCGACGATCGAGGTCAACAAAGAAGGGGGGACGAACATCTTCGGGGGCGACGACGTTCTGGAGCAGATCGGCGCCACACCGGCCAATACGCAGATACCGCCGTCCTCTGGGGGAGTCTTCCGCTACGTGCCCTATTCGACCCGCGGTCTGACGAGCTTCTCCGTGGTCGCGCACGAGGTCGGCTCGGGGTCAACCGTCGACCCCGATTCCCTCGATCCTGAGGGAGTCACGATCGACTATCACGGGCCGGCGGAGACGATCACCACATATTCGTTTTCCGACGTGCTGAACGGCGAGATTCCGGCGGAGGAACTCGAGGGCAAGACCGTGGTCGTCGGCGCCGTTTCCCCGGACCTTCAGGACGTGCACCCGACTCCGATGGGAGGGGGGAGCTGATGGCGGGTCCCGAGATCCAGGCGAACGCGATCGCCACTCTCGCTGCCGGGCTGCCGCTCGGTCCGGCCCCCGGCGTCGTCAACGTCGCCCTGATCGTGCTGCTCGGCTTCGTCGCTCCATTGGCGAGTATCCGGCTCAAGCAGTGGGCCAGTCTTGCGGTTGCGGCTGGGGCGGGCCTGCTGTTTTTGATCGGGGCGCAGCTTGCCTTCAACAGCGGCTCGATCGTGGTCGTCGTCTACCCGCTGCTGGCGCTGATCGCCGGCTACATCGGCTCGCTGGCGATCCGTCAGCTGTTGGCGAACCGGCAGGTGCGCCGCCAGGAGCGGATCATCGCCGGCGAGCTGCCCCCGGGAGCCGAGTTCGCGGGCCACACGATCATCGAGCTCGCCGGCAGGGGTGGCATGGGCGTCCTCTACCGCGCGCAGCACACCCAGCTCGGCGTCACACGAGGCCTGAAGATGATCGCCCCCGAGTACGCCGACGACGAGGACTTCCGGACCCGCTTCGAGCGCGAGTCGCGGATGGCGGCGTCGATCGAGCACCCGAACGTGATCCCGATCAACGACATCGGCGAGGAGGACGGGCTCCTCTACATCTCGATGCGATTCATCGACGGCAAGGACATGTCCCAGCTGATCGCCGAAGAGGGAAGGCTGGACCCGCAGCGCGCCGTCAAGATCGTCGACCAGGTCGGCTTCGCACTCGACGCCGCCCACCAGGCCGGACTGGTCCATCGCGACGTCAAGCCGGGCAACGTGCTGCTCGAGCAGTCGGAGCGCGGCGACCACGCCTACCTGACCGACTTCGGCTGCACCAAGTCCACCAACGAAGCCACGATGACGGCCACGGGGATGATCATCGGCACGATCGACTTCATGCCTCCCGAGCAGTTCGAGGGCGACGACATCGATGGCCGCGCCGACGTCTACGCGCTCGGTTGCCTGCTCTTCCGGGCGCTCACCGGGCGGCTCCCCTACGAACGCGACACACCTCAGGCGAAGATCTTCGCCCACATGGCCGCCGACATTCCGAAGGTGACCGAACTAGTCCCGTCGTTGCCTGCGGAGCTGGATGACGTGATCGCCAAGGCGCTCGCCAAGAGTCGCGACGACCGCTATCAGACCTGCGGCGAACTGAGCAGGGCGGCGTTCCAGGCCGTCGAAGGCTCGATCGAAACGCTTGACACCACCCTGCCGAGCGACCTTGCGCCGACCGTGAAGTTGACCCCGCCGGGCGCTTCCGGGGCGGAGGACAAGACGGTGATCGGCGAAACCGCATCGAGTGGGGCCGAGGCGGCGACCCGGCTCGGCCAGGCACCGGCCGATGCTCCCGGAGGCGACGACGACGGGAACGGCGATGGGGAACAGACGATCCGGCGCCCACCACCCGGCGAAGACTGACCCCAGGTCGCAAGCCGCGCAAGCCCGGGCTTTCGGGCGGACTGCTCATGGCGAGGATCGCCGCCGGCGACGGATCGATCTGGGTTTCGAGGACTGGCGATCACATGATCACGCGCATCGATCCGGGCTGCGGCTTGTTGATGGAGTGTGATGAGAAAAGCGGCCGGGTGAGGGGATCCAGAACGACGCGCCGGGGAATCGGCGGCGTCCGCCTGACGGCGGCGTCCGCGCTCGCTGCGACCTGCATCGCCGCGCTGCCGACAGGCGCCCACGCGGCGGCGACGCTGGTCACAGCCTGGGGTGCCACGGGTTCCAGTCCCGGGCAGTTCAGCAACCCCAGCGACCTCGCCGTGAGCCCCAACGGCGACATCTCCGTCGTCGACCGCGACAACCACCGCGTCCAGCAGTTCAGCCCCGACGGAGTGTTCATCCGCGAGTGGGGGACCTTTGGGAGCGGCTTGGGTCAGTTCAGCTCCCCGCACGGGATCGACGCCGACAGCGCCGGCAACCTCTACGTCACGGACCGCGGCAATCACCGGATCGTCAAGTACGGCCCCGACGGCACCTTCGAGCGGATGTGGGGTGAGGGTGTCGCCACCAACACCAACGGGAGCTTCGAGGTCTGTACAACCGCCCCCTGCTTCGGCGGTTTCCCGGATACCTTCCCGGGAGCGGTGTCGGCCCCAGAGGGCGTGACGGTCGATGCCTTCGACAACATCTACGTCTCGGAGTTCTTCGGCACCCAGCGCGTCCAGGTGTTCCGGCCGGACGGCTCACTCACCGGCATCAGTTGGGGGTCCGTCGGCACAGGCAACGGCCAGTTCAACAGGCCGACCGCGGTGGCGGCTTCGAACAACGGCGAGATCTACGTCTCCGATCGCGACAATCACCGCGTCCAGAAGTTCGACAGCGCCGGCAACTTCGTGACCGCGCTGGGGACCGCGACCCCGGGGCCGGCCCCGGGTCAGCTCTTCGGCCCGCATGGCGTCGCGATTGATCCGGACGGAAATGTCTGGGTGGCCGACCGCTCAAACTCCCGCATGCAGCGCTTCGCCCCCGACGGGACCTTCCTCGAGAGCTTCAACACCTTCAGCGTCCCCTCCCCTGGACCCACTGGGCCGAACACGTTCGGACCCGTCGGCGTGGACGTCGACCCGCAGGGTGATCTCTACGTGATCGACACCCAGACGAGCTCCCGTGTACTGCGGCTGCGCCCGGTCCCGGCTCCCGTCCTGGGCAAGACGGTCAACGCCAGCACCGTCTCCGGCAAGGTGCGCGTCGACGTCCCTCGCGACGGCCAGGGTTTCATTGCCCTGGACGAGGCCACCCAGGTCCCGGTCGGCACCAAGGTCGACACTCGCCGGGGCCGGGTCGCGATCACCTCGGCAACGTCGCAGGGCGGAACCCAGAGCGCTGACTTCTTCAAGGCCCGCTTTCAGATCCGCCAGAGAGCAAAAAAGGACCTGACGACGATGAAGATCCTGGAGCGCCCGCAGTGCGGGGTCGGCCGCGACTCCCGTGAGGAGCTTGCCTCCCGCAAGCGCAAGCCCGGCCTCTGGGGCTCAGGCAACGGCAACTTCGCCACCCAGGGGAACCACGGCTCGGCCTCGGTGCGTGGCACCGAGTGGCTGCTGTTCGAAGCCTGCGGCGGGGTCACCGGCGTCAGGGTCAAAGAGGGAAGGGTCAGGTTCCGCAACTTCTACACCCGCCGCAGCACGATCGTCAACGCCGGCGAGACGGCGATCGCGCGGCCGCTGAAGGGGCGTTGAGCGGCTAATCTTGCCGAAGTCAGGGTGACGAGAAAGGCGGCAGGGTGAGGCGTTCCAGAAAAGGGCGGGGTGCAATCCGCGAGCGCGGGTCGGCGCTCCGCGTCGCGGTGCTTTCCGCATCCGTCCTCGCTTGCATCTCCGCGCTTCCGGCCGGCGCCAACGCCGCGGCGACGCTGGTCACCCTATGGGGCTCCCCGGGCACGGGTCCCGGCCAGTTCGACTTTCCCAGCGATCTCGCGATAGGCCCCTTCAATGGTGATGTCTACGTCGTCGACCGCGACAACCATCGCATCCAGCAGTTCACCTCCGAGGGGGTGTTCATCCGCGCGTTCGGGAGCTTCGGATCGGGCGCGGGGCAGCTCAGCTCGCCGCACGGAATCGACATCGACAGCGCGGGCAAGCTCTACGTTGCTGACCGCGGCAACCACCGTGTGGTCAAGTTCGGCGAGAGCGGGGGCTACGAGCGGACCTGGGGCAAGGGCGTGGCCACCGGGCAGGGTGGGGGCTTCGAGCTCTGCACGTCCGCCTGCTTTGCGGGCACGCCAGATGTAACCCCAGGTGCCTTCGCATCGCCTGAGGGGGTGACGGTCGACGCCTTCGACAACGTCTACGTCTCGGAGTTCTTCGGCGACCAGCGCGTCCAGGTGTTCAGCACCGAGGGGGACCTGACGGGAGTCAGCTGGGGATCGTTTGGATCCGGCAACGGCCAGTTCGACCGGCCGACCGCGCTTGCGGCTTCAAACGCCGGCGAGATCTACGTCTCCGATCGAGACAACAACCGCATCCAGAAGTTCGACCCCGACGGCAGCTTCGTGACCACGTGGGGCACGCTGGGGATTGCGGCCGGCCAGTTCAACAGCCCGCACGGCGTCGCGGTCGACCCGGCGGGCAACGTCTGGGTTGCCGACACCGCGAACCTGCGCATGCAGCAGTTCAGCCCCGGCGGGACCCTCCTGGACAGCTTCGCAAACTTCGACGTGCCGGCCCCGGCTCCGACCGGCACCACCGGTTTCCAACCTTTCGGCGTGGATGTCGACCCGCAGGGGGACCTCTACGTGATCGACACCCAGGCGAACTTTGCGCGGGTACTGCGGCTGCGCCCGGTCCCGGCTCCCGTCCTGGGCAAGACGGTCAACGCCAGCACCGTCTCCGGCAAGGTGCGCGTCGACGTCCCTCGCGACGGCCAGGGTTTCATTGCCCTGGACGAGGCCACCCAGGTCCCGGTCGGCACCAAGGTCGACACTCGCCGGGGCCGGGTCGCGATCACCTCGGCAACGTCGCAGGGCGGAACCCAGAGCGCTGACTTCTTCAAGGCCCGCTTTCAGATCCGCCAGAGAGCAAAAAAGGACCTGACGACGATGAAGATCCTGGAGCGCCCGCAGTGCGGGGTCGGCCGCGACTCCCGTGAGGAGCTTGCCTCCCGCAAGCGCAAGCCCGGCCTCTGGGGCTCAGGCAACGGCAACTTCGCCACCCAGGGGAACCACGGCTCGGCCTCGGTGCGTGGCACCGAGTGGCTGCTGTTCGAAGCCTGCGGCGGGGTCACCGGCGTCAGGGTCAAAGAGGGAAGGGTCAGGTTCCGCAACTTCTACACCCGCCGCAGCACGATCGTCAACGCCGGCGAGACGGCGATCGCGCGGCCGCTGAAGGGGCGCTGAGGGCTAACCGGGTCGGTGCACCTGGCCGTACTTGCCGCCGTGAAACAGCAGTGGCTTTGCCTCGTTGTTGACCTCCAGCGCCAGCACCTCGCCGATAAAGATGCGGTGGTCGCCGACGTCGTAGGAGGAGTGGACCGAGCAGTCGAGAAAGGAGGCGACGCCGTCGATGATCGGCGAGCCGGTGACCAGCTTGCGATGGCTGATCTCCTTGAATGCGTCGACCCCGCGGGGGCGGTCCCTGGAGGCGAAGTAGTTTGAGATCGGCTCCTGGTCGGAGGCCAGGATGTTGACCGCGAAGACCCGGTTCGTTTCGATCATCTCGCTGGCCTCGGCGGTGTGGCCGATGCAGCAGAGAACTAGCGGCGGGTCCAGCGACACCGAGGAGAAGGCGCTCGCCGTCATCCCGTGGGCATGGTCGATGCCGCGGGTGGTGATGACCGTCACCCCGCTGGCAAAAGAGCCCAGCGTGTCGCGAAAGTCCCGGGCGCTGAACTCCTGCCGGGGGAACCCTACGTCTGCTGCGAGGCTATTTTGTCTCACCGCTGCCAAGCTGGTCGAGGCGGGAGCGAACGATGCTGTCGAAGTCCTCGCTCGTGCCGAGCGACTGGGCGACGAGGCGGCGGAATGTGTCGCGATCCATGACCAGCAGGGTCGTGTCGGCGGCAGCGCGCACGGTCGCCGAGCGGGGAGCGTCGCGCATGATCGCCATCTCGCCGAAGAACTGGCCGGAGCTCAGCTTGGCCAGCGTCTCGGGGCCGTCTGCCCCGTCACGCACCAGCTCCACGGCGCCGTCGAGGACGATGAAGAACTTGTCCGCCGGGGCGCCCTCGCGGACGATCACGTCGCCGCTCGGGGCCTGGATCGTCTGCAGCTGCGCGCTCATCGTGGTCGAGCCGACCTGCGGCAGGTCGCTGAAGGCGCTGAAGGCCAGGTCGCGCTCGAAAGTGAGCCCGAACTCCTCGGGGTCCGACTTGCCGCCGCCGGAGGTGTTGTCGATGTAGAACAGCTCCGTGGGGGCGATGCGGAAGAACGAGACGTTGGTGGTCGACGCTCCCGACGAGGTGGTCGTGAACTTGTCGCCGAAGAGTCCCAGCGCGCGCACGATCTCGTCGCCGCCTAGGATGACGCTGCACTCTCCAGTTGACTGCACCCCCTTCGACTGGCGCGGGTCGTCGCCGAACTCGCTGATCGCCACGGCGACGACGGGGTTCTGCTGGATGTGCTTGGCGGTGGTCGAGTGCGGCCGCGCCCAGAAATAGATCACCGGGCCGTCGTTGGCGAACATGAAGGTGCTCGCATGCGGCACGCCGGACGCCGACGCCGTCGCCAGCGTCATCGTCTGCTGTGAGGCCAGGAAGTCGAGCACGTGCTGCGGGACCTCGGTCGCTTCTGGCTTCTCGGCCATCAAATACTCCTTTGTAGTCGCCTCACCGCGGGCCGGGAAGGTATCGCACGTCGGCGCTCAGCCGAGAGTCGCCCCGCGGGCTTCAAGGTCCATCTCCTCGACTCCGGGCAGCCGCTCGATCGCCTGGGCGAGCGTGAGGCTGTCGTCGTTGTCGGAGAAGAGACCGTCTTCCTCCCAGTTCTCCGGCTTGAGGCTGACGGCGTAGGGGTTGATCGCCCGCTCGGGGTCGGGTGGCTCCGGCAGGCTCTCGGCGGCCTTGTGGAAGATCCAGACCGCGAACGCCTTGATCGTCTCCCGGTTCTCCTTGACCCGCTCGAGCAACTCCTCGTCGCTTCCGGGGATGCCGAGCCCTTCCTGGGCGTTGATGTAGGGGGTCAGCTCCTTGGAAAGCACGGACACGCCCTCCCACTGCTTGCGCTCGAGGTCGTTCCAGTCGCGGAACAGCTCCTGCATCCGGCCCATCAGTGGCAGCACGGGCTGAATCAGCTCGTCGATCTTGTTGATGTCGTCCATCTTGGTCAGCTTCCCGTGCACGAACGGCCCGCCGAGGAACGTGAAGTAGACGAGGCTGTCGAAGACGACCTTGAGGACCATCACCTGCGGGTTGGAGAACAGCTGGTAGTTGTCGCGATAGAGGCGGATCGTCGGGTTGAAGAGTTTGAAGAAGAAGTCGTTGTAGAACTCCGCCCGCTCTCCCACGTCGCCCTCGCCGTCGAGATCGGCATTGATCAGCTCGGTGCTGAAGCAGTTGGTGTAGGCGATGAAATCCGAGCCAGGCGAGTAGAGCGCGTCGATGAATCCGCCGGCTTCTCCGACCATCGTCCAGCGGTCGGCGGAGAAGATGCGTTCTGACGCATAGGAGAAGTCCTTGACGCGCAGGAAGTCGAGTACGTCGTCGCGGCGCCCGTCGAGCTCCGCGTGCAGCTGCGGCTCGTTTGCCTTGACCCAGTCCATGAACGCGTCGAAGCTCTCGAGCTGCTCCCAGGGATGGAAGCGCGGGTCTGCGCAGACGCCGATGCTGATCGGGCCCGAGGCAAGCTGGATCAGCCACAGCCAGTAGCCGTCGGAGATCAGGTGCGTGGTCGACAGCGCGCGCAGCCCGCGGTCGGGCATGCGGCCGAGCCACTCCTCGTCGTCCGTCCAGTCCTCGAAGTCGAGGCCACCCGCGAGCCTGATCCAGGCGGCGTTGATGTGGTGGCCCGTGTCCGTGCCGATGTCGAGCTTGTTGCGCAGGATGTTCGCTCGCCCGGCGGCGTCGACCACCCAGGTGGCGGTGACTGTTGCGGTCTCGTCCTCCTGGCTCATGTGGACCGTGTGCGGGTCGTCGCCCGCGCCGACCTCGACATCCTGGATGCGCCAGCCTCGGTAGGCGTCGGCGCCGGCCTTCTTGCAGCGGCGGAAGAGCTCGTTCTCGAAGCGGCCGCGGTCGATCTGGTGAGTGAATGCGTTGAGGTGCGCCGGCGTGCAGAACTCGACCCGCTTGGTGATGTCGCTCTTGTCACCGGCCGGGAGGTAGAAGCGCAGGCCCAGCTTGCGCAGCTGATGCGACTCGAGGTGATCGCGCAGCCCGATCACCTCGCGGTAATAGTGGGCACCGATCTCGACTGATGACTCGCCGACCTTGAAGGCGGCCTCCGGCGCCGGCTCAGAGCGCTTGTCGGTCACCAGAACGGACGTCTCCGGGCGCGTTTGTTTGAGCTGCAGCGCGATCGACAGCCCCGCCAGGCCGCCGCCGAGAACCACGACGTCGTAGTGCCCCTCGGGCACCTGTAGCGCTTTCAATTCCAGGATCGACGCCGAACGGTCCGCCATCAGCTCCTCCTCGGTTGCCTACTCGCTGGCCGCACTGTATTACCCCCGCAGCGATCAGGGAATGCGCCCATCAAAACATCTGGTTCTCGCCGCCGAACACACTGCTCACCGAGCCGCCGGTGAAGATCTGACGGATCGAATCGGCAAGCATCGACGCGAGCGAGACGACCGCGATATTGCCGGGTGCGTTCGCGCTCAGCGGAACCGTGTCGGTCACCACCACCTGCTCGAAGGCGGTCGCGGCCAGGTTCTCGAAGGCCTTGCCGGAGAAGAGCCCGTGAGTTGCCGCGGCGTAGACACGCTTCGCCCCGCGGTCCAGCACGGTCTGCCCCGCGGCGCTGAGCGTGCCCGCGGTGTCGATGATGTCGTCGACGATCAGCGCCGTCTTGCCCTCGACGTCGCCGATCACGTAGCCGATCTCGGCCTGCTGGTGGGCCGGGCGCTGCTTGGTCATCACCGCCAAGTCGGCGCCGATCTTGGCCGCGAACTTGTCGTTGAGCTTGACGCGGCCGACGTCGGGTGAAACGACGACAAGGTCGTCGAGCTCCAGTCGCTTGAAGTAGCCGGCCAGTTCGAGCAGCGCCGTCATGTGATCGAGCGGCTTGGTGAAGAAGCCCTGCACCTGGCCGGCGTGCAGGTCCACGGTCAGCACGCGGTCGGCACCGGCGGTCTCGAGCAGGTGGGCGACCAGCCGGGCGCTGATCGGCTCGCGCAGCGCCGACTTCTTGTCCTGGCGGGAGTAGCCGAACCACGGCATCACCGCGATGACGCGATTTGCGGAGGCCCCGACCGCCGCGTCGATCATCAGCAGCAGCTCCATCATCGCGTCGTTTGCGCTCAGCTCTTCAGCCGGGTTGGCGCAGGTCGGCTGAACGATGAACACGTTGGCTCCACGGACAGATTCATCGAATCGGCAGTAGACCTCGCCGGCCGCGAAGGTCTTCAGGGTGACCGGCCCCAGCTCGACGCCCAGCTCCGCGGCGATCGCGGCGGCGAGCTCCGGGTTGGCTCGTCCGGAGAACAGTTTGACGCCCTTCTCCTGCGCCGTGATCGCGCTTGCGCTCCGCAGCCCCTGTTGTGGCACACCCATGCGTGCGCACCATATCCCCACACAAGGCTGAATGGGAGCGGCCGCTTTGTATACGCTGCGCGAGATGGCCCGCGATACAGCGCTGAGCCGCGTCCCGCTGTTCGCGGAGCTGCCCGACGAAGAGCTCGACGCGCTCTCCAGGAAGGTCGTTTCACGCGAGTTCGCCGCCGGTGAGGAGCTCTGTCGCGCCGGGGAGCCGAGCGACAGGGTCTGGTTGATCACCGCCGGGCTGACGCACTGGCTCGCGCCTACGACCGTCGGGGCCGGTGAGTTCGGGCTGCGTCTTCGCAAGGGCGACGTGATCGGCGCCCAGGACGCGATCACCGGCGAGCCGCGCTCCGCCACCGTCGTGGCGAGCATGCCCACCTCGGCGCTCGAGCTGAGCGCCGCGGATCTCGTCGACGTCGCGCAGCGGCACCCGGCGATTCTCCTGAACGTGATCCGCGTGCAGCGCGAGCGGCTCTTCCGGGCAACCGCGCGCAGTGCGGTCGAAGAGCGCGGGGAGGAGATCGCGCTGCTCGCGGGCCCTTCGCTGAACGCAGCCCTCGGCGCGGTGATTGCGGCCTCGCGTGCCGCCACACCGCGACCGGTGACCTTCCTCGACCGCCGCCTCTCCTTCGCCGGAGCCCTGACCGCCTCCGATCAGCTTGCCCCGGAGCACGCCACCGTGCTGATCCCGGCGGATCTCGATCACGAGACGCTTTCCAACATGCTCGACGAGGTCGATCGCGTGGTCGCCCTGGTGGGAAGCGCCGAGGAAGCGGGGGCGCTCGGAGCCGTTCTCGCCGAACCCCGCCGCGGCCGGCTCGAGGTCGTGCTCGTCGGCGAGGAGGCCGAGGCGGCGAGCAAGTCCTGGACGAAGCACTCAGAGGGACTGGTTGTGCGCCGCTGCGAACGCCATACCGGCTACCCGCTGGCCGACGACGACGTGGCCTGGCTCGCCCGGCATCTGACCGGGACCAAGCTGGGGCTCGCGCTCGGCGCCGGCGGGGCCAAGGGCTACGCACACGTTGGGGTCCTGCAGGTGCTGGAAAGCGCCGGGTACACGATCGACTACGTCGGCGGCAGCAGCATCGGCGGTTTCGTCGCCGCCCAGGTTGGACTCGGATTCGACTCCTCGGCGATCGACGCCAGGTTTCGTCGAGCCTTCAGCACCGACCGGGTCGCAGAGATGTTTTCCAGTCCGCTCGGAGTCCGTGAGGCCGGAGTCGAGATCCTCAGGGGCCTACTGCGTGAAGCGACCGAGGAGCGCTGGTTCGCGCACACGAAGATTCCGCTTGTGATCATGACCGTCGACCTCACCGACCGCGCGCCGCTGCCACTGCGTCAGGGGCCAATTTGGGAGGCTTTGCTGGCGGCGCTCGCCGTTGCGGGGGTCTTCCCCGTCCAGGAGCGCGATGGACACCGGTTGGTCGACGGCATCGCCCTGGTTCCCGTGCCGACCGCCTCTGTGGTCGAGGACGGCGCCGATCTCGTGCTCGCGGTCAACATCATGGGCGCGGAGACGCTGGAGAGCTGGCCCGAGGGGGTCGACGTCGAAGCCGAGGCTCCCAAGAAGCGCAAGCGAGGAATGCTCGACACGATGCTCGAGGTCATGGACCTGAGCCAGCTGGACACCAGCACCCGTCACGCGGCGCTGGCCGATGTCGTCGTCACCCCGCGTTTTGCGCCGGCGGACTGGCGCGACTTTCAGCTCGCGGACCTCTTCCTGGCCGCCGGGCGCAGGGCGGCTGAGGAGCAGTTGCCGGCCCTGCAATCGCTGAGCCGGCCGATTGACATGCAGGCGGTCCACCAAAGCGCGTCGAATCAACCGCTGACTGGGAGTGTTGGAGTAGAGTAACCGCGAATTTCGTACAGAATTCGCATTGTTCGAGTCGATCTCGATTTAGGAATGGGGCTGGATGAGCATGGAGTATTCGTTGAGTGGGTCGAGGCTGGGGCTCGTCGCCCTGGCGGGGATCGCCGCATCGCTGGCTGGCCTTGTTGCCGTGAGCGGCGCTGAGGCCAAGGCCAAGAATCCGGTAGTGGGTGCCGTCTACACACAGACGAACGACCCCACCGGTAACTCGATTGTGGCTTTCGACCGCCGTAAGAACGGGAAGCTCAAGAAGAGCGAGACCGTCTCCACCGGAGGCAACGGCAGTACCCAGGGGGTCGGTTGCGGCCCCGGCTGCCCGATCCTCGACTCGGACGGTGCGGTCAGGACATCGCCGGACGGCTCACGTGTTTTTACGATCAACGCAGGCAGCGACAGTGTCACCTCGTTCCGAGTGACGAAGAAGGGCCTGAAGAAGGCCAGCACGAAGAGCTCGGGGGAGACTTCCCCAACTCACTCGCACTGAACAGCGAGGGCGACGTGTTGTACGTGCTGAACGCCGACACGGCGAACGCCGACGGCACGACCGGGAACATCTCCGGCTTCTCTGTGGCCCCGAACGGCAGGCTGAAGCCGATCGCAGGCTCGTCGCAGACGCTGGCTAACACCGCCCTTCCAACGCCGGACGGGCCGGTTACCGCGCGTGGGATCGGGTTCGCTCCGAACGACAAGGTGATCGTTGTCACCGAGATCTCGGCCAACTTCATGGCTCCGATTGGGCCCGGACCGGGTGCGATCGACACGTTCGTCGTGAACAACAAGGGGGTCGCGGGACCGGTGACCGAGTATGCCGGCACCGGTGCCTTCCCGTTCGGCTTCGACTTCGACAGCAAAGGCCGTCTGGTCGTGACGAACATCGAGGATCCGACGGCGGGACCGAGCAACCCCGTGATCGGGACGGTCTCCACGTACAACCTCAGCAAGACGGGCGTCGTGACTCCGATTGACACCGAGAGCAGCAACGGCGTCCTGCCCTGCTGGGTCGTGGTTGCACGGAGCAACGACAAGTTCGCGTTCGTCGTCAACACCGGGGCCGGCGCGCCGGCATCGGTCGCGAGATTCGGGTGGAGTGCCGGCCAGCTGAGTCCCCTCGGCGTGACCGACCAGCCCGGCGATTTCGCCGCTACGGATGCAGACCTGAGCTCGGATGACAAGTACCTCTACGTGCTTGCACCGTCGGTGGGTCCCGGGCCGCCCAGCCACATCGACCAGTACAGGGTCAGGGGCAACGGCAGCCTGAGGTCGCTCGGTGCAACACCGGCCGGCGCCGATCTCGGAATCGGCGCAACCGGTCTGGCCGCGCTGTAGTCACGACGAAGCAGACTGAAAATGGCGACGGGCGCCTGACCCAGGTGGGGTCAGGCGCCCGCGTCAAGGTCTGCGGAATCACCGAGCCCGCCGAGATCGGCGTGCTCGCCGCGCAGCCGGTTGATTTCGTCGGCCTCTGGTACGGCGTCAAGGACGGCCCCGCGGACCTTCCGCTGGACGTCTGGCGCGAACTCGTGGCGGCGGCCGCCGCCACGCCACGCCTGACCCCGGTCCTGGTCACCTTCCTCAAGGACATCGAGGCGCTTGGCGAAGCCATCGAGACCTCGCGCGCGCGCTGGGTCCAGCTTCACGGCTACCAGACCCCGGGCCTCGTGCGCGCCCTGAAAAAGCTCTCTCCCGATGTCCGCGTGCTCAAGGTGCTGCACGTGCGCGGGGAGGAATGCCTGGAGGGCAAGCTGACGGCCTCCTACGAGAAGGCAGGGGTGGACGTCTTCCTCTTCGATGCAGTGACTGCGGACGGCAGGGTTGGGAGCACAGGCCAGACGCTTGACGCCGATCTCGTCGCCTCGCTGGCGGAGCGCCTGGGGCGCCCGTTCCTGCTCGCCGGCGGGATTTCCGCCGCCAACCGGGGCGACTACGACGCCCTGACGGCGCATCCGGGATTCCTCGGCATCGATGTGGACACGAACGCGCGCGGTCCGGACGGTAAGGTGGCGGCCGAGAACGTCGAGGCGATCTGCCAAGCGTGGGAGGCGCCTCCCGAAGAGGAGAGTGTGTAGACGCAAATGGCCAGCCGCTTCGTGGACACTTTGCTGGCCTCCCCACTGCCCGTGATCATGGAGGTCAAGCGGCGCGACGGTCACGGGGTCGAGTTGATGGGCGAGCGAAGCGTCGCCGAGATCGTCAGCGCGTACATGGCCGCCGGGGCGCCGTGCATCTCCGTCGTCACAGGTCGCTGGTTCGGCGGAGACGACGCGATGCTTGACGAGGTTGCCGGGCTGACCGACGTTCCCCTGCTGAAGAAGGACTTCATCACCCGCGAGCGCCAGATCGCCGCCGCCAAGGAGGCTGGAGCATCGGCGATTCTGCTGACGGCCCAGATCCTGCCGAAGTCCACGCTGCCGAAGCTGATCGAGATGACGCTGAGCCACGGTCTGACTCCGTTCGTCGAGGTGATCGATCAGACCGAGCTCGATCGTGTCGTTCACCCCGAGGACTGCATCATCGCCATCAACAACAAGACGATCCGCGATCAGGAGCGAGACAGCGGGAATATCGGCGTCAGCCGGAGCCTGCTCGAGCCGGCTGCTCGAGCCGGGACTCCGTGCCCGGTCAGCGCCAGCGCGATCATCGACCCGAAGGTGGCCGCGGAGCTTGTCGGCGCGGGTTTCAAGGGTCTGCTGGTCGGCACCGGCCTGCTGCTCGCCGACAGCGTGCAGGGCTGGGTCGATGATTTCGAGCGGCACCGCCAGAGCCTGGATTCGGCCCCCTCCGCCATGCCGGCACAGCAATGAGCGATCCACTTTCAGCGGCAGTCGCAGCCCACGCAGAGAGTCAGCCTGCGGCCCCGGCGCTGATCTGGGAGGGGGAGGCGATCAGCTACAGCGAGTTGCAGCAGATGGCTGCCGAGGCCCGTGCCCAGCTTGACGGCGAGGACGTGCCTGCCGGCCGCCCCGTAGGCCTGCGCGCCAAGAAGTCACCCGAGGCGATCGCCTTGATCCTCGCCTGCCTCGAAGCCCAGCAGCCGTTCCTGCTGCCATCGATCGAGCTCGCCCCGGAGACGCTGGCCGAGCTCTTCGCTCAGGCGGGCGCCGGCCGGGTGATGAGCCCGCTCGGGCCGCGCTCGGACAGCGCCGCCAGCCTGCGCGCGATCCAGGAGTCCGATACGGCTGAAGAGCCGTCTGGCTCGTGGTGGCCGCCGCCCGGCGGGGCCGACGAGGTCTCATTCATGCTCACGACCTCCGGTTCGACCGGCCTGCCGAAGGTCGTGCCGCTGACCCGCGGCGCAGTCGACCGGTTCACCGACTGGGCCGGCTCGGCGTTCGGCATCGGTCCCGGCACGAAGGTCGCCAACTACGCGCCGCTCAACTTCGATCTCTGTCTGCTCGACATCTGGGCGACGCTCAAGCACGGCGGTTGCGTGGTCATGGTCGATCAGGATCGCGCGACCAGCGGTGCCTACCTGGCCGAGCTGCTGGCGGGCAACGAGGTCAACGTGGTTCAAGCCGTACCGATGCTTTACCGTCTGCTGATCGACGCCGCGCGTGAGGACGACACGAGCTTTCCAAGCATGCAGTACGCGCTCACCACGGGGGACAAGATTCCGGCGAGCACGCTGGCCGAACTGCCGTCGCTTTTCCCCAACGCACGCTTCTTCAACGTCTACGGCTGCACCGAGACCAACGACAGCCTGATGCACGAGTTCGAGGGCCTGGCCGACGGCAACGTGCCGACCGCCGTCCCCGTCGGCAAGCCGCTGCCCGGCGTCAGCGCGCGGGTACAGGCCGAGGACGGATCGCCGCTCGAAGGGGCGGGCACGGGTGAGCTGCTGGTCTCGACCCCGTTCCAGACGCACGGCTATCTCAACGCCGAACTCAACGAGGGCAAGTTCATCGACGACCCCGACGGCGAGACGACGTGGTACCGGGGCGGGGACATCGTGCGCCGCCACGACGACGGCACCCTGACGCTTGAGGGACGGGCCGATTTCTACGTCAAGGTGCGCGGGGTGCGGGTTTCGACCCAGGTGGTCGAGCAGGCCATCTCCGAGCATCCCGAGGTCGTCGAGGTCGCGGTGGTCGCCGTACCGGACGAGCTCGCCGGTGCCCGCCTGCACGCCGTCATCCGCAAGGAGCCCGACAGCAAGCTGAACAGCCTCAGCCTTCGCCAGCATTGCGCCAGCCGGCTGGCTCGCACCGAGATGCCATCGAAGGTAGAACTCGTCACCGAGCCGCTGCCGAAGACGTCAACCGGGAAGATCGACCGCAAGGCCGTCCTTGCGCAAATAGAAGGGACTGAACGCCAATGACTGATGACCTCACCCTGAAGATCAAGCAGTTCATCGTTGAGGATTTCATGCCGGACGTCCCGGTGGAAGAGCTTTCCTCGGATTTCGACCTCCTGACGGGAGGCGTCGTGGACAGCCTCGGCCTGCTCCAGCTCGTCGCCTGGCTCGAGGGCGAGTTCGACGTCGAGGTCGACGACTCCCAGCTCGGCCCGGACAGCTTTCGCACCGTGGACGCGATCAAGGCCTTCATCGAGGAGTCCAAGGGGAGCTGATGGCCCGCGCCCCGGACGCCCTCGCCCTCGAGGCGCTGGTCACCCACAGCTATCCGGTTCCCAAGGAGGCCTGGGACGACTTCTGGGACCGCCTCGCCGCCAAGGACCTCGGTCCTGGTGAGGCGCTGGCGGTCGTCACCTCGCTGACAACGCAGATCCCCGACGGCGCCTCGGTCAGCGCGCTGCTGAGCTCCCTGCGGGAGCGCAACCCGCAGCCGGAGTCGCCACCGAAGCCGACGGTCAACATCGTCGGCACGGGCGGCGGGCCGAGCACGTTCAACCTCTCGACCGCCTCCGCGTTCGTCGGCGCGGCGCTCGGCGCGCGAGTGATCAAGACGGGGTCTCGCGCCTACGCGAGCAAGACCGGCTCGATCGACCTGCTCGACCGGCTCGGGATCAAGCTGACCGGCTCCTACGAGGAGACGGAGCAGATGCTGAGCGATTTCGGCATCGCCTGCGCAGGGCCGTTCGTCTACCCCAAGGAGTTGCGGCTGCTGGCCCGCGCGATCCTCCCCTACGGGATGAAGACAGTGGGTCGGTTCTTCAACGTCGTCGGCCCGTTCCTGGCGGCGATTCCGGTGACCACCCAGATCACCGGCGTCTCCGACCACTCTGTGCTGCCGACCTTCCGCGAGCTCGCCTCGCAGGACCCCAGCCGCCGCTACTGGATCTGCTCCAACGGGCTCGGTGTCGACGAGCTGCTGAGCATCGAGACGAGCCAAGTGTATGACTCCGACGGCGACAAGGAGTTCGAGCTCGATCCGCGCGAGCTGGGCCTCGGCGAGGGCTCGTTCGACGAGATGCAGCCTGTGGCCGATCTCGATGACACGGTCCCCAACTTCCTCGAGCTGATCTCCGGCAACGGACCGCCCGCCGCCATCCAGAGCATCAGGCTGAACGGCGCCGCCCTGGCCCTGAACGCCGAGCTGGCCGGCGACTGGCCGGCGGCCCTCGAGCTGGCCGAGCGCACGATGAGCGAGGGCAAGCCGCGAGAGCTGATCGATCGCCTGCGAGCCCACGGCGAGGCGCCCGCAGCCGAGGCGGCTCCCGCGTGATGTCCGAGTTCTTCACCGATCGGCCTGCGGACAGACCGGGTCTTGCGATCTTCCTCAACGCGGGCGACCCGCCACTCGACGTCTTCCGCGAGCTCGTGCTGATGCTCGACGCCTGCCGCGTCGACTGCCTCGAGCTTGCGATCCCGTTCCCGAACTCCCCCACGGACGGTCCTGTGATCCAGGAATCGGCATCGCGGGCGCTGGTAAACGGGACCGACCGCGAAGCCGTCCTCGACTTCATCGAGCAGATTCGTCCCGAGCTCAAGCACCTCAAGATCGCCCTGCTGGCCGACTGGCGCTACTCGATCAGGGATGTCGGGCTGCCGGACTTCCTGGCGCGCACGAAGGCCTCGGGGGCCGACGGCGTGCTCGTCCACGCGCTTCCGCCTCGGATTCGCGACTCCTACTACGAGGCCGCAGAGGCAGCCGGGCAGCCGATCGTCACCACCTGCTATTCGAGCTCGGAGGCGCCGATCATCGAGGATGCGGCGGACCACGCCTCGGCCTACCTCTACCTGGTCTCGGCCTACGGCCGCAGCGGCACGGTCGGGCCCCCGGACCACAGCACCCTGACGCCCGTGCTCGAGGCGATACGCGCCCGCACCGAGGTGCCGGTCGCCGTCGGCTTCGGCGTCAAGACGCGCGCGGACATCGAGGGGCTCGGCGCGGTCGGCGCCGACGCGGCGATCATCGGCAGCGCCTGCGTCGCCTGCGTCACCCAGTCGCTCGAGCGGGGAACCGACGTGGTCGAGGACTTCAGGGCGCTGCTCGGCGAGTTCGGCGCGACGGGCTAACCGCGTTACAGCCACCCCCGTTTCGCCCCCGGCCCGGCGTCAGCCGCGCACGCCAACTCAGGGCGCGATAGTTTCCCCCGCACGCCATGATTTGACCAAGGAGGCAGCGATGCTGATACGTAAGTTGGACGACGTCAAGACCGTCGAGTGGGGCAACGGGCTCTCTCGCCGCTTCCTGCTCGAAGCCGATGGCATGGGCTACACCGTGACCGACACCATCGTGCGTGCCGGGACCAAGTCGCGACTCGAGTACAAGAACCATCTCGAGGCGTGCTACTGCATCGAGGGCAGCGGCTCCGTGATCGAGCTGGACGGCACCGAGCACAAGATCGAGGTCGGGACGATGTATGCCCTCGACAAGCACGATGCTCATGACCTGCTCGCGTCTGCGGATGAGGACCTGCGGCTGGTCTGCATGTTCACGCCGGCCCTGACCGGCGACGAGGCTCACAGGCTGACCGAATCCGGCGTGCACTCCTCCGCCTACGAATGATGTACGAGTGGAGCGATGAGCAAAAGGAACTGCGTAAGTCCCTGGACAAGTACGCGGACGCACTGACTACCGGTCACATCGAGGACGACGCGAACTACGTCTTCAACCGCGAGAAGTGGGATCTGATCCGCGAGTCGGGGGTGCTGCGCCTCCCCTTCGACCCGGAGTTCGGCGGGCTGGGCCACGACGCCCTGACGATGACCTATGTGCTCGAGAACCTCGGCTACGGCTGCCGTGACAGCGGCCTGCTGTTCAGCGTCGCGACGCAACTCGTCAGCGTCGCCATCCCGATCCAGAAGTTCGGCACCGACGAGCTCAAGGAGAAATACCTGCGGGGGCTGGTCGACGGCTCGATCCTCGGCGCCCACGCGATCTCCGAGCCTGACGCGGGCTCAGATGCCCTGGCGATGAGCACCACGGCCACGGACGACGGCGATTCCTGGGTGATCAACGGGAAGAAGGCGTACTGCACAAGCGGCCCCGTCGCCGACGTGATCACGGTCTACTGCGTGGTTGACGCCGAGGCGGGCGCCACCGGAGTCAGCGCCATCCTGGTCGACACCGACAACCCGGGGATCACGGTCGGGGAGACAATCCCCAAGATGGGGCTGAACACCTCGCCGATCGGCGAGCTCGAGTTCAAGGACTGCCGCGTGCCGAAGGCGAACCTGGTCGGCAAGCCCGGAGGTGGCTTCTTCATCCTCGAGCACGTGATGACCTGGGAGATCCTGGCGATTTTCATCATGATGGTGGGGGAGATGCAGTCCCGTCACGAGCGCTGCCTCAAGTTCGCCAAGACCCGCAAGCAGTTCGGCAAGCCGATCGGCGTCAACCAGTACATCGCCGGTCACATCGTCGACCAGAAGATCGGGCTGGAGAACTCCCGCAAGCACGTTTACGACACGGCGGCGCGTTTTGCCGCCGGCCGCAGCGTGACCACGGAGGTGGCGATGGCCAAGATCGTGACCAGCGAGGCCAACCTCGCCTCCTCGCTGGCTGCCGTGCAGATCTTCGGCGGCAAGGGGTACATGCAGGAGGCCGGCCTGGAAAAGGACGTGCGGGCCGCGGTTGGAGCGCCGATCTACTCGGGAACCAACGAGATGCAGCGCGTGCGCATGGCCTTGATGATGGGCCTCAGGGGATAACCCGCCAGCCACGGCCGTCGCGCTCGAGCCTGATCGGCTCGGATTCCTCGTCGAGCCCCAGCAGCACCTCACCGGATTCGAGGTCGAGTTCGAGGCGAAGCGAAAGGCGAGTGGAGGCAGGGGCCGGGGTCGGCTCGCCGCCGGGCTCCTGAGGTTCTGTGGCCGGCTCGCCGGCGTCAGGCTGGTGTGATTCCGGGTCGTAGAGAGCCGTCTTCGGCGCGGCGGGCTTGGCGGCCGGCCCCGGCCCCTCGAGCTCCTCAACAGTCAGGGTGGTCGTTCCCATCTCGATCACGTCGCCACTGCTCAGGTCCACGGGCCCCGTGATGCGGCGCCCGTTCACCATGCTGCCGTTCGTTGAGCCCAGGTCCTCGAGTCGCCACCCCTGTGCTTCGCCGCGAATGATCCGGGCATGGCGGCGAGAGATTTCGGGATCGCCGCCGAGCCTCTCGTCGGCCTGCTCGGAGCGACCGAAGAGTGTCTCGCCGGTCAGCTCGAGCTCCTGCCCGCTGGCCGGTCCGGCGCTGATCACCAGCTTCAGCGCGGTCGACTGCGCGGGGGCGGCCGGCGGCGGGGGCGGAGCGCCGGGGGCCGGTAGCGGAGCAAGGGCGCCCGGCGGCGGGGCAACCTGGATGCGCTGGCTGGTCGGAGTCTCGGGTGTCGCCACGGGTTGTGCGGGCAGCCCGTTGAGGACTTCGGCGACCGCTTCGGCGAGGGCCCCAGCGGTTTCGTGGCGGTCGTCCGGTTCCTTGGCCATCGCCTTGGCGATCACGGCGTCGATCTGCGGCGGCAGCGTCGGCTGGTAGCCGCTGGCGGCCGGCGGTGGTTCCTGCACATGGGCCCGCAGGACGTCGGAGGCGAGCTCGCTCTGGAAAGGAGGCTGCCCGGTCAGGCACTCGAACAGCATGCAGCCCATCGAGTAGACGTCGACCCGCCGATCGGTCCCGACGGCGAGGATCTGCTCCGGAGCCGAATAGGCGGAGCTGCCGACGAAGGTCCCGGCCGCCGTCAGGGCGACGCTGTCCTTGATCGGGTCCTTGCCAAGCCCGAAGTCGGTCAGCCAGGCGCGTTCGCCGTCCTCCGCGGACTCGACGATCACGTTTCCCGGCTTGAGGTCGCGGTGCAGCAGGCCGGCCTCGTGGACGGCGTCCACGGCGTCGGCGATCTGGGCGAGTAGGTTGACGACGCGCTGCGGCTCGAGCGCCCTCTGCTCGGCGATCAGCGTCTGCATGTTGGTGCCGGTGACGAGCTGCATCGCCATGTAGAGCACGCCGTCATCCTCGCCGGCGTCCAGCACTCGGACCACGTTCGGGTGCTCGACGGCGCTCGCGTAGCGGGACTCGCGCAGAAACCGGCGCCGGAATTCCTCGCTACGAGCGATCTCCGCAGCCAGCACCTTCAGGGCCACAGCCTCGCCTCCGCCGGTGTTCTCTGCGCGGTAAACGACACCCATCCCTCCCCGGCCGATCGTGCCGGTCAGTCGGTAGGGGCCGAGTGTGCTGCCGGGCTCCAGGGGCTTGGTCACGGTCTGATCTTATGCGGCCTCACGGAGACGCTGGGTGCGGGCGATAGTGTGCCCGCATGGAGGAGAGGACCGAGCGCCTGAGATCGTTCGTCGGCGATCTCGCCGTGGGCCCCAGCCCGTTCCCCCCGATCGCCGACTACGCGTTTCTCTCCGACTGCCACGTGACCGCACTGGTCGCCTCCAGCGGGAACATCGAGTGGCTCTGTCTGCCGCGGATGGACGGACCCAGCGTCTTCGGCTCCATCCTCGATCGGGGTGCCGGCGGCTGCCGCCTGGCTCCGGTGGACGTCACGGTGCCGGCCGGCCGGCGCTATCTGCCAGGCACGATGGTGCTCGAGACGACCTGGATGACCCGTGGAGGCTGGCTGATCGTGCGCGATGCGCTGACGATCGGGCCCTGGCAGGACGAGGACGAGCGCTCACAGAGCTTCATGCGATCTCCCACCGACTACCGGGACGACAAGGTCCTGCTGCGAACGATCGAATGCGTGCACGGCTCCGTGGAGCTGATTTTCGATTGCGAGCCCGTCTTCGACTATGGGCGAGTCAGCCCGGAGTGGGAATACACCGGCTCCGGCTACCACGAGGCGCTGGCGACTGCGGAAGGCGTAGACACGCCGCTCTATCTGACCACGGACCTGCGGGTCGGGCTCGAGGGCCGAACCGCCCATGCCCGTCGCACCATGCAGCAGGGCGAGACGGCGTTCGTCGCCCTTTCCTGGGCGCAAGGCCGCGCTCCCGGTAGCTACGAGGAAGCCGAGTTCGCTCTCGACCAGACCGCGGCACACTGGCGCCGCTGGCTTGACGGTGGGCGCTTTCCGGACCACCCCTGGCGCAGCTACCTCCAGCGCAGCGCACTGACGCTCAAGGGCCTGATGTACGCGCCCAGCGGCGCCATGGTCGCGGCGGCGACGACCTCGCTCCCCGAGACCCCGAAGGGAGAACGCAACTGGGACTACCGCTACACCTGGATTCGGGACTCGACGTTCATGCTCTGGGGGCTCTACACGCTGGGTTTCGATCGCGAGGCGGACGATTTCTTTTTCTTCGTCACCGATGCCTGCAGCGAGAACCCGAACATCCAGATCATGTACGGGATCGGCGGTGAGCGCGTGCTCGAAGAGGGCACACTCGACCACCTCAGCGGCTACGACGGCGCCCAACCAGTGCGGATCGGCAACGGCGCCTACAACCAGCGCCAGAACGACGTCTGGGGCGCGCTGCTGGATTCGGCGTATCTGCACACCAAGTCCCGCGACCGCCTCTCCGAGCAGGTCTGGTCGGTGCTCAAGACTCAGATGGACGCTGTCTGCGAGCACTGGCGTGAGCCGGACCGCGGCATCTGGGAGGTGCGCGGGGAGGCCAAGCACTTCACCTCTTCGAAGGTGATGTGCTGGGTGGCATGTGACCGCGGCGCTCGGCTTGCCGCGATGCGTGATGAGACGGAGCTCGTGAATCGCTGGGCCGGCGTCGCCCGGGAGATCCACGAGGACGTCTGCGTCAACGGCATCGACGAGGAGCGCGGCGTGTTCACGCAGCACTACGACACGAAGGCCCTCGACGCCTCGCTGTTGCTGCTCCCCCTGGTCCGCTTTCTGCCTTCACACGACCTGCGCGTCCGCAACACCGTGCACGCGATCGCGGAGGAGCTGACCGAGGACGGTCTTGTGCTGCGCTACCGAACCGAGGAGACCGACGACGGGCTTTCGGGGAGGGAGGGGAGCTTCACGATCTGCTCGTTCTGGCTGGTTTCAGCACTGGCCGAGCTCGGCGACCTGCAGAGCGCCCGCGACCTTTGCGAGAAGCTCCTCTCCTACGCTTCCCCGCAGCTGCTCTACGCGGAGGAGATCGACCCCAACACCGGTCGCCACCTCGGCAACTTTCCGCAGGCCTTCACGCACCTGGCGCTGATCAACGCCGTCGTTCACGTGATCGCGGCCGAGGAAAAGATGCGGACGGCCTTGGGATAGGGACCCGGCGCCTGAGCCGGTAGCCTAACGCCGGTCTATACACGGAGGAAGCGTGGCGAGTAATGGCAGAGTCTGAGGTCGCAGGAGCCTCTCATCCCGAGGCCGTTGGCCCCTATCGGGTCATCTCGCTGATCGGTGAAGGGGGAATGGGACTCGTCTACCGGGCCGTCGGTCCCGACGGCGCTGCGGTGGCGGTCAAACTCGTCAAGGGAAACCTGGCCCGGGACGCGTCCTTCAAAAAGCGGTTTGACCGCGAGGCCCGGATGGCCGCGAGCATCCAACACCCGCACGTGGTCAGCGTCGTCGACACCGGCGAGCACGACGGTGTGCCCTACATCGTGCAGCGCTTTGTCGAGGGGTGTTCACTCGAAGAGAGGATCCAAGACGAGGGAGCGCTCGACCCGGCGACGACCGTGAGGATCTGCACTGAGATCATCGGCGCCCTGGGGGCGATTCACGCTGTCGGAGTCGTCCATCGCGACCTCAAGCCGGGCAACGTCCTCCTTGACGAGCAGGGATCGGTTCACATCACGGATTTCGGGCTCGCCAAGCAGCAGGACGCGAGCCTGCTGACGATGCCCGGCCAGGTGCTCGGGTCGATGGACTACATGGCCCCCGAACAGATCCGCGGGGCGGAGGTGACCGCCGCCACCGACCTCTATGCCCTCGGCTGCGTGGCTTACGTCTGCGTTTCGGGACAGGCACCGTTCGCCGACCGGCAGGGGATGAAGATCCTCTGGGCGCATCTCCAGGACGCACCGCCTGACCCCGTTGCGAAGCGCCCCGATCTGCCGCCGGCGCTCGGCGCCGTGATTCTGCAGGCGCTCGCCAAAGAGCCCGAGGATCGCCCCAGCGCCGACGAATTCGCCCGGCGCCTGCAGGACTCGATCAAGTAGGCGCTTGATCTGAGTCCGGGAGGCCTTCTTGCAGGGCGCCCGGTCGGGGACCCGACTACGTCCCGCAGGCCGAGTTGCCGACGCGCTGCAGGGTGACGCGGTTGGAATTCGCCTCGAGCTTCCAGTACAGAAGCGTCTGACACTGGACGAGGTTGCCGTCGGCTAGGCGCTTGACCACTTGGGCCGTGCAGCGCCGGCGGTGGTCGGTCAGCGGGTAGCAGTAGCGGCCCTCTGAGCGCACACAGTCCGGCGTTTGGCTGCACCGCTTGGCCGCCCATTGGCCGGTCTTGCGGATGACGACGTCGTGGTCGAGCTTGTGAGCCTGCGCGGCCCCCACCGCAGTGAGGCAACTCGCCAGAGCGATTGCGATCAGGGCTTTGACGACGGTCTTCATCAATCGCGGAGCGGTCCGGATTCACAGAGGACCAGCAGGTCGGTCCCGTCGTTGCCATCGCAGAGGTCGAAGTCGCCGCCCCCGTCCAGAACGTCCGCGAGCGGTCCGCCGAAGAGCTGGTCGAAGCCCGGCCCGCCGAAGAGCTGGTCTACCCCGGTCTCGCCGAAGAGCACGTCGTTTCCCTCCTCGCCATAGAGGCGGTCTTCGTTGCCGCCGCCGTAGATGGTGTCGTCGCCGAGGCTGCCGTGGAGCTCGTCGTCCCCCAATTCACCGGCGATCGTGTCGTTGCCGTAGCTGCCGTAGACGACATCGAACTGGTTGTTGCCGTTGAAGATCTTTGGCGTGATCGCCGGAGTCCTGGTGCTGAGCACGTCGTCGTGCGAGCCGCCGAGGATCACGTCGGCACCGCCACCCTCGACGACGTCGTTCTCATAGCCGCCGTCGATCGTGTCCTCGCCGTGCGCGACATAGGCGCCGCCGCTGCTTCCCCAGCCGTAGACGTGATCGTCGCCGGCGCTGCCGAGCGCGTAGTCGTTGCCAGGGCCCGGGCGGAGAGTGTCGTTGTGCTCCTCGCCGTAGAGCCGGTCGTTGCCCGGCCCGCCGTAGAGCCGGTCGTCCCCGGAGCCGCCGCAGATGATGTCGTCGCCCGGCCCGCCGCGGACGACGTCGTTGTCGCGGCCGCCGCTGATCACGTCGTCGCCCGGCCCGCCGTTGATGACGTCGCGGCCGCGCTGCCCGGTGATCTCGTCGTCGCCCGGGCCGAGATTGATGTGGTCGGCCTCGAAGCTGGCCGCCGACGAGTTGAGCTTCTCGCAGACGACTGCGCGTTGCGCCTGGGCCTGCGCTGCCCCGAGAAGGCCGCAAGCGAGGACGGCGCCCAGCGCCGCCCCCAGGCTGCCCCTTGCGTGGCCGACCCAAGACGATTGAACCGCGGTCGAGGTCCTCGAAGTACCTGGTCGGTTCTGCACACCCATAGAATCGGCAGCCGATGGCAGATCTGGAGCCCGGGACGGTCTTCGCTGGCCACAGGATCGAGGGCGTTGCGGGGCGCGGCGGCGTCGGGGTCGTCTATCGAGCGACGCATCTGGCGCTCGATCACGTCGTCGCGCTGAAGGTGATCGCGCCTGAATTCGCTGACGATCCCGCCTGGAGGGCCCGCTTCGTGGCCGAGTCGAGAGCGGCGGTTTCAATCCGGCATCCCAACGTCGTCGGTGTCCACCACGCTGGAGAGGAGGGCGGGCGCCTGTTTGTGACGATGGACCTCGTCGAGGGCACGGACCTGCGCCAGGCGCTGCGCGCCAGCGGCCCGCTTGGGCCCTCGCACGCGGCTGAAGTCCTGGCTGCAATCGGGTCGGCGCTTGACGCAGCGCACGCACGCGGCCTCGTCCACCGCGACGTCAAGCCGAGCAACATCCTGATCGAACTGGACCCGTCCGGGGACGGAGTGCCACGGGGCGGCGAGCGCGTCTATCTCAGCGACTTCGGCCTCACCAAGAGCATCGAGGGCGGGGCTGACATGACTGCAACGGGCGCGTTCGTCGGCACGATCGACTACGTCGCCCCGGAGCAGATTGAGGGCCGGCCCCTCGACGCACGCACCGACGTCTATGCGCTTGGCTGCGTGCTCTACGAGATGCTCACCGGGCAGGCGCCCTACGGACATGTCGAGGGAAACGTGGCGAAGCTCTACGGGCACCTGAAGGATTCGCCGCCCCAGCTGACCGAGCGAATGCCGGGATCGCCGCGCGACCTCGATGGCGTCATCGAGCGGGCTCTGGCGAAGCAGCCTGCGGATCGTTATGCCTCAGCCGGTGATCTGGCCCGCGCTGCCCAGGGAGCACTCAGGGGAGTGACGACGCTCGAAGTTGGCACGGTTGCCAGAGGGGAGGCGGCGCCGCGCACAGAGGAGGCTGTCACCAAGCCGTTGGACCGGGACGTGGTGGAGACCTCCCAGGGATCGGGGGTCAGGCGGGGCGTGCTCGGCGTTGCGCTGCTGGGCGCGGCGGCGATCGCGATCGCGCTGGTCCTCGCTCTGGGCGGCGACGAGGTCAAGGAGCCGGCCCAGGTTCCGACATCGGCGCTCACCGCGATCAGCCTCACGGGCGTGCCGGTCGGGATGGTCGTCGCCGATGAGGGCGTCTGGGTAGGCAGGCGCACCCAGGGCTCGATTTCGCTGATCGATCGTGAGAACGGCAGCGCTCTAAAGACCGTTGATTTCGGGCCGGACAGCGCTCCCGAGGGTCTCACTGTCGGGCCCGCCTCGGTTTGGGTCGCCCTGAAGGGGGTGGGCCAGATCGCACGGGTCGATCGTCAGACCAGGGAGGTGATTGCCAGGATCGATGTCGGCGCGGGTCCGCGGGCCGTAGTGCACGAGCCCGGCGCCGTCTGGGTCACGAACGGCGATGACGACACCGTCACGCTGATCGACCCGCTCGCCAACGAGGGCCTCGGGGCAGTCCTCGACACGATCGAGGTGGGCGATGAGCCGCACGGAGTCGCGCTCGGCGGCGGGGTCTGGGTGGCGAACCGCGACGGCGACTCGGTGTCCCGGATCGACTCGGAGTCCGAGGCCGAGCCACTCCCGGTGGTCGAGATCCCAGTCGGCGACAACCCGAAGGGAATCGCTGTCGATGCCGGCACGGTCTGGGTGGCGAACACGGGGGTCGAGGGCGAGGACGACGGCATCCTCACGCCGATCGACGCCGAGACGATGGCGCCGGGCGCTCCGGTGCCGGTCGGCGGCGACCCCCGCGGTGTCACGGCCGGCCTCGGACGGATCTGGGTCTCCAACGGTGACGGCTATGTCAGCGAGGTCGATCCAGCCACCGCCGAAATCATCGAGACCCACGAGGTGGGTTCATCCCCGGAGGAGATCTCCACCGGCGGCGATCAGGTCTGGGTCAGTGGCGGGGTTGCTGACCAGATCCTCAATTTCACTCCCTGAGCAGCAACGACGAGAGCCCCGGGGGGGCCGGGGCTCTCGTCTGATGGCTTGGGTTCTTGGTGATGCTTGCCGGGTTCTGACTGGAGGCGCGCCCTACTTGATGACGCCCTGGAGAAGCAGCCAGCAGCCGGTGTCCCCGTCCGCGACAGCGAAGGGACTCCGAACCTCGAGTGGAGGCTGGAACAGAACGGTGTTGGGGCCGCCGGAGGAGCAGCGAAGCATGCTCGTCGAGTCGGCCTCGATGCCCAGGTACTGACCCTTCTTGATCAGGGTCTTGACCCTGGCGGTCTCGATGACGTAGCTATCGGCGTCCTCGTTGGCCGGCTGGCCCTCGTAGCTGATCACATTCGAGCGGTAGGTGATGCGGCCGAGCTCGCCGTCGTTCTTGAGCTTGCCGACCACGAGGCGGAACGAACCAGGCGCCTGAGCGATCCAGTTGATCCTCTTCAGCTTGCCGCTCACCGGAGCGGTGGTCTGCAGGGGACCGCCGTTGGAGTAGGCCTCGTTCATGATCCAGGTACAGGTGCCGGGGGTGCCGATCTCCTGCTCGCAGGTGTGACCGTCGCCGGCGTTGGAGGGCTGCAGGTCCGTCGAGACATTGGTCCCAAAGGTCGTAGCGGCGTGGCCGCTTGCCGGCAGCAACACCAGCCCGGCAACCGCGGCAATCGCGGCAGCGAGGACGCGCTTGCGAATCGGCGCGGCGGGTTGGGCGTGAATCTTCATTTCGGTCTCCTTGGATATCTCAGTGCTTGGTTGGTCGCGAGTTGCGATGCAATGAGTTTCGGGCCAACCCGCCTTCCTGACCAGGGGGCCAAGGGCTGGACTGGACCCCGCCGGGGGTGTGGTCGGAGTCACACCTGGGTGGGGGTGGGAACGAACGACAGCACTCAGGCAGTGAGATCGAGGCGGAGGTCCAGACGTGCGGCGACTCTCTGGAGCGTGGTTTGGACGTCCTTGGCGACACCCTTGCGGTTGCCGATCGTGTCGCAGTAGCGCAGCAGCTGCTCGGGGGTGGTGCGATTCCGAAAGCAGGCTGCCGAGATCGCTCCCTCCACTTCGCCGGCGGAGAAACGGGCAGCAAGGGCGACCAGGGTGCAGTTGGGGCTCGTGGTCGGGATTCCGTTTCGGATCACCGTGTCGTTCGAGAGCAGGGATCGGCGGTGGATGAGGAGCCCCGGAAGCTGGCGGCGGCGGGAGCTGGGAACCGTGATCTCGATGCCCCTCGTCTGCTGCTCCCAGAATCGGGTGTGGCAGCCGGCGGACTCGTCGCTGAGGGCGGCGTCGGGACCGCAGGCCAGCACTGCCGCCATCCACCGTCCCATTTGGGAGAGTTGCTCGCGGGAGACGAGGGCGTAGACGCCATCGTGGATGTGGCGCAGGCGGCCGCGGGCCATGCGGTGCTGAATCGCCCTTCGCGAGAGCCCAAGTGCCAGCAGTTGCTCGCGGGTGAACGGTCGATGCTGGAGTTGGCTCAGCGCCAGTACCTGCCGAAGCGGAATTTGGACGGATTTGCACACCCCAGTGTGTAAAAGCCTTTAAGTTCCACCCGCGCCCCCTTCGTGGGGCTCTTGCTGCTGCCGTTCGGACGCTTCGCGGCTCACGGGCGCCCGGGGCGGCAGGCCGAGCCGGCCGGGCAACGCCCTAGCCCTACAAGTCGCGCTGGCCGATCAACCCGCTCTGCAGCGCCCTCTCGACGAGCGCCACGCGCTTGCGGTTCTGCGGCAGGTCTCCGACTCCGAACTTCTCGAACAGGGCCCGCAGGTGCGTCTTCACCGCGTCGACGCTGAGGTGCAGGGCGTCGGCGATCTGCTGGTTCGTCGCGGGGGTGGCGAACGAGGCTCCGTCCTTGAAGGGGCGGCAGAGCTCGACCAGCACGCGGCGCTGTCCGGGGGAGACGCCGGCTGCGATCAGCGCATCGGCCGACGAAGCCTTGGTGGTTTCGCTGCCGGCCTCCACCGGCGAGCGGAACAGGAGGCCGGTCTGGCCTACCCGGAGGACGTCCCCGTCGCGAAGTCGGCGGCGACCGCCGACGCGTTCGCCGTTGACGAACGTGCCGTTGCTCGAGAGCCCTTCGTCGATCAGCGTGCAGGCGCCGCGCACAACGACGATCTGGACGTGCAGCGATGATGCCTCCGGGTCCCAGCCGAGCTGTAGATCGGCCTGCGGTTCGCGCCCGATCCAGACCTCCGTCGTCTCCTCGGAGATCAGGTGAAGCTGGTGCTCCCCGTCCTCGTTTCGGTAGGCGAAAAAGGGCTGCCCGGTGCGCTCGGCCTCAATCTGGGCCTTCAGCTCGACGGCCGTCTCTGGGCGCGGACCACGCGTGACGGGGTCCTGTGTTCCTGCGGATTCCATATTTGTCAGTGCAACACTAACTACCACTCGTTACACCCTTCCACTAGGCTCATCGCCGCCCTCATGCGTATTGGCGTTCCCAAGGAATCGGCCACCGGCGAGCGCCGGGTGGCGCTCTCACCGGTCGTTGCCGCGTCGCTGACCGGCGGCGGCCTCGAGGTCGTCGTCGAATCGGGCGCCGGCGATGAGGCCGGGTATCCCGACTCCGAGTACACCGATGCGGGGGCCAAGACCGGCTCCGCCGACGATGCCTGGGCCGCCGAGGTCGTCGCTCACGTGGCGGTTCCGAGTGCCGAGGAGATCGCCCGCCTGCGCTCCGGCCAGGTCCTGATCGGCTTCCTCGCCCCGCTGACTTCAGGCGAGACGACCAAGGGGCTCGCCGCAGGCGGAGTCACGAGCTTCGCGATGGAGGCGGTGCCACGGATCACACGCGCCCAGGCGATGGACGCACTCTCCTCGCAGGCGAACGTCGCCGGCTACGCCGCCGCTCTGCTCGCAGCGCGGGAGGCTGGACAGTTCTTCCCGATGATGACCACGGCGGCAGGCACCGTGAAGCCCGCCAAGGTCCTCGTGCTGGGAGCCGGAGTCGCGGGCCTGCAGGCGATCGCCACCGCGAGGCGGCTCGGCGCAATCGTCACCGGCTTCGACATCCGCCGCGCCGCCTGGGAGCAGATCGCCAGCCTCGGCGGCCGCCCGCTCGAGCTCGACTTCATCCCCGACGCCGAGGACGAGGGCGGCTACGCCCGGCCGCTCACCGAGGAGGAGAACGCGCAGGTGCGCGACGCGCTGGCCGAGAATGCCGCCAAGCAGGACGTGATCATCACGACCGCGCAGATCCCCGGCCGCCCCGCGCCGACGCTGATCACCGCCGCCGCCGTGCGCAACATGAACCCCGGGTCCGTGATCATCGACCTCGCCGGGGAGTCGGGCGGCAACTGCGAGCTGACGCAGGCGGGCGAGACTGTTGTCGAAGGCGGCGTCAAGGTGATCGCCCCGCCCAACCTCGCCAGCGACATGGCCGCCGACGCTTCAATGCTTTACGCCAAGAACATCGAGAACCTGCTCGGCCTGCTCGTCGAGGAGGGTCAGCTGAAGCTCGACTTCGAAGACGAGGTCGTCGCCGGCGCCTGCATCACCCACGGCGGCGAAATCAAGAACGAAAGGGCTAAGGAGGTCGCTGGTACCTAGTCGCCGGATGCGACGACCAGCGACCAGCAACCAACCATGGACGTCGTCACCGAACTGGTCATCTTCGTGCTCGCCGCCTTCGTCGGTTTCGAGGTCATCTCCAAGGTGCCGACCACGCTGCACACGCCGTTGATGTCGCAGACGAACGCCATCCACGGCATCGTCATGCTCGGCGGGCTGATCGTGATCGGCTACGCCGACGACGCCCTCGAGGACATCATCGGCACGATCGCAATCGCCTTCGGCGCGATCAACATCGTCGGCGGCTTCATGGTCACCGACCGCATGCTGGGGATGTTCACGCGCAAGAAGCCGAAGCCAGCAGAAGCGCCGGCCGAAACCACCGCTGGAGCGTCCGGTTCGGCCGGGTCTGCCGAGGGCACCTCGTGAGCCTGCTCGCCGTCCTCGAACCCGGTGGCGACCTCGCCACCATCCTCTACATCGTCGCCTTCTCGATGTTCATCCTCGGCGTCCGCGGAGGAACGCATCCGACCACCGCCAAGCAGGGAAACCTGCTCGCCGCCGCCGGCATGGTGGTCGCAGTCCTCACCACCCTGCTGCTCGACGGCATCGGCAACTGGGGCCTGCTCGTCGTCGGCCTGCTGATCGGCACCACCGTCGGCATCGTCGCCTCGCTGCGGGTGCAGATGACGGAGATGCCGCAGATGGTCGCCCTCTACAACGGCGTCGGCGGCGGCGCAGTCGCGCTGATCGCCTGGTCGGAGTTCCGCTACAGCCTCACAGAGATCGACCACGGCGCCCTGGCCGAGATCCCGCTCGAAACCTTCGTGCCGATCCTCTTCGCGATGGTCGTCGGCTCGATCTCCTTCTGGGGGTCGAACATCGCCTTCGCCAAGCTCCAGGACCTGATCCCGACTCAGCCGCTTTCGATACCGGGTCAGCAGGTGGTCAACGCGCTGCTGCTGATCGGGATCGTCGCCGGCTGCATCGTCCTTGGCATCAATAACGGCGACCCCAGCCAGCCGCTATTCATCGGCGTCCTGATCGCCGCCGGCTTGCTCGGCAACCTGGCGGTGCTGCCGATAGGCGGCGCAGACATGCCGGTCGTGATCTCGTTGCTCAACGCTTTCACCGGCCTCTCCGCTGCGGCCGCCGGGATGGCGCTCGACAACGTCGCGCTGATCGTCGCCGGCACCCTGGTCGGCTCCTCGGGAACGATCCTGACGATGGAGATGGCGACCGCGATGAACCGCTCCGTCGCCAATGTGCTCTTTGCCGGCTTCGGCGGCGCCCCCAGCGGCGGGCCGGCCGCCAGTGGCGAGGAGCGCCCGCACATTTCGATCGGCGCCCAGGATGCAGCGATCAAGCTCGCCTACGCCGACACCGTCGTGATCGTTCCCGGCTATGGCCTCGCAGTCGCCCAGGCTCAGCACGCCGTCAAGGAGATGGCCGTTGAGCTCGAGAAGAAGGGCGTGACCGTCGAGTACGCGATTCATCCGGTTGCGGGACGAATGCCCGGGCACATGAACGTGCTGCTGGCGGAGGCAGACGTCCCCTACGAAAAGCTGCGCGAGATGGACGACATCAACCCGGAGATGCCGCGCACCGACGTCGCCGTCGTCATCGGCGCAAACGACGTCACCAACCCGGCCGCCAAGAACGACCCGGACAGCCCGATCGCCGGGATGCCGATCATCGAGGTCTCCGAGGCCCAGGAGGTGATCGTGATCAAGCGTTCGCTCAGCCCCGGCTTCGCCGGCATCGACAATGACCTCTTCTACGAGCCGAACACGTCGATGCTGTTCGCCGACGCCAAGCAGGCCGCCGCCGACATCGCCTCGGAGATACCGAACCTCTAGCGCCGCCGCGGGCCCGACGACGTCGGGCCACCCATCGGGCTACTTCTCGTCGGTCTGGCGGTTGCGGTCGTGGTGGCGGCCACGGCGCACGATTGGGCCGAGCCAGCCGATCAGCCCGCCGAGCCCACCGGCGATCAGCAAAGCGATGATCAGCGGCGTCTCGGTTTCGACGAAGAGGAAGTCGACCGTGACCTTTTGAATGTTCTGGGCGACGAAGATCGCCAGCAGCAGCCCGGCGATCCCGACCGCCCAGAGCTTCCAGCTGCTGCGCTGCTTCTTCTCGATCGTCGGGGGCACGCTCGGCATCAGGCAAATCTATCCGTTGCTTTGGCACGACCCCGTCACGAACCCCTGACAAAGCGCGCGCCACGCGTGACAGCGGCGCTGCCACCGTCGACTCATGCAGGAGGCGCCCGCTGGACAGAGGGGGCAGGCAACGATCGAATGGGTCGGCCTCGTCGCGCTCGTCTCGCTGGTCTTGGTCGGGGCGCTGGCGCTGGTCGGCGCGCGGCTACCCGGCCTGGCACTCGCCGAGGCGATCGCGTCGCGGATCGCCTGCGCCGTCTCGCTCGACGATGCCTGCGAGATCAGGTCTGCGCTGGTCGCCCAGTACGGCTCCGAGATCGCCGGGCTATTCGCCGAACACAGTCCGGAGATCGTCTACGAGCAAGGTGAGCTGGAGCTGCCCGTCGATTTCCGGGAGTGCCGCGAGGCCGAGTGCTCGCTTGCCCCGGCAAGCGGCGCTGTGGCGCGCACTCACTCTGGCCTGCCGGCAGTGGCCTTCGTTCACGCAATCGACTGCCGCGACGGCAGATCGGCTCCGCCGCAGAGCGATTGCTCCGGCGGGCGGCAGGGCAACCTCTACCTGCAGTACTGGCTCTACTACCCGGACTCCTCGACGCTCGAGGCGCTGCCCGGCGACGCAGGGTTCCATCGCGACGACTGGGAGCAGTACGCGGTGCGGATCGGCCCCGGTGGCAGCTTCGCCCGCGCAAGCTCCCACCATGGCTATAACTACGAGCAGGGTCCCGGCAACTGGGGCTCCGACGCCGACATCGGTCCGCTCAAGGATGTCTCCGAGGCGCTCGGCGCTCGCCCCCAGGGCGGCTGGGGCCCCGAGACGGGGAGCTTCTACGTCTCCAGCGGCAGCCATGCCGGCAACGTCCGCGACGACGGGATCGAGCGTCAGCGCTGGACGCCGGCCTCCGGCCTGATCGCGATCCCGATCGAGTCGGTTGCCGAGACGGAACCTGCCCACGATTTCGCGGTCACCCCGCCTTGGCTCAAGGGCGTCTACACGGACCCCGAGGCCGAAGGGACTTGATATACGTCAAGGTATAATACCCCCTGGTATATGCGATACCCGGGCCTCAGCGGATGTCCTATACCAACACGTATAATACCTCACGGTATATGGCAGTAAACCCCTTCCGATACGGAGCCCTGGCCCTCGACGAATCCTTCGCCGACCGCGAGCGCGAGTTGGCCGAACTTCTCACAGACGTGCTCAACGGCCAGGACGTAGTCATCTTCGCTCCGCGCCGCTTCGGAAAGTCGTCGCTGGTCTGGAGGGCGCAGCGCGAACTGCTGGCGAAGGGACACCTGGTCGCCCACGTCGACCTAATGACGACGGCGACCAAGGAGAAGCTCGCCGAGAAGCTCGCCTCCTCGATCTACGAAAACATCGCCTCACCGCTGGAGCGCGCGAAGGACCGGGCGCTGGCGCCGTTTCGCGGGCTGCGGGCTGAACCGACGATCTCGATCAGCCCTGAGGACGGCAGCCTCAGCTTCAGCTTCGGTGTCTCGCGGGCCCGGGAGGACATCGACGCCACCCTCGAGCGGCTGCTGCAGCTCCCGGGGGAGCTGGGCTCCGCCCGCGGTCGCGGCGTCGCGCTGGTGATCGACGAGTTCCAGGAGATAGTCGAGATCGATCCCGACCTGCCGAAGCTGCTGCGCTCGGTGTTCCAGACGCAACCCGAGGTCTCGCACGTCTATCTCGGCAGTCGCCGCCACATCATGGAGCGCATCTTCAGCGACAGCAACGAGCCCTTCTGGCGCAGCGCCAAGTCGACCGAGCTGGGCCCGATCGCGCCCGACCTCTTCGCTCCGTTCATCGCCGAGCGCTTTCGCGCCAGTGGACGGAGAATCGCCCCGCAGTGCCTCGGAGCCCTGCTGGACCTGACCGGCGGCCACCCCTACGCGACCCAGGAACTCGCCTACTTCCTCTGGGAGCAGGTCGACGAAGGCGGCGAAGCCGCGGGCCCGGACCTCGACGTGGCGCTCGACGCCGTGCTGCAGTCCGAGAACGCTCACTTCCAGCTGATCTGGGAGCGCGCGTCGAGCGTCCAGAAGCTGGTGCTCGCCGCCCTTGCCGCGGATTCCCCGGCTCGCCCCTTCAGCCAGGACTACCGGCGCCGCCACGAGCTGCCGGCCGCGACCAACCTGCAGAAGGCCCTTGGCGCCCTCGTCCAGCGTGAGCTGGTCGCCACCGAAAAGGGCGCCTACTGGATCGCCGAGCCGTTCCTGTCGCAGTGGATCGCGACGCGAATCGGCTGAAACCGGCTGTCTGCCTCATCTGTGAGCTCTGCCACAGCGTGAGCACCGTCACTGACGGGATCAGTGCCAGCACGCGAGACTGGCCTCCTCGACTGAGGGAGGATCACAGCCATGAACGAGATCACCAAAACAGTCCGCAACTGCGTACTAGGTGCCGCCACCGCCATCGCCTGCGGGCTGGCCTTCGCTCCGGCCGCCCAGGCGGCGCTGCCCTGCCCCGGCGAGACGATCAAGATCACCGCCAGCAACGTCAGGGCCGCTGAGGAGACCCTGCTCTGCCTCGTCAACGGCTACCGCGCCGACAACGGCCTTCCCGCGCTGGCCGTCGACCCGGCCCTCGAGCAGGCCGCCCGCTCCCACAGCGAGGACATGGCGACCCGCGACTACTTCTCCCACAACTCGCCCGAGGGGGTCACCCCGTTCGAGCGCGCCATCGCGGCCGGCTTCCCCGAGGGAGCCGGCACCGGTGAGAACATCTCCTTCGCCGCGCCGGCCACCCCCCAGGAGTTCTTGAGCGCCTGGAAGGCGAGCCCCAGCCACAACGCCGGGATGCTCGACACGGATTGGGCGCTGACCGGGATGGGCCTCGCGGCCGCCAAGGGCGGCGCTTACGCGACGCAGATGTTCGGCGTTTCGCGCGAGACCGCGCCCGGCCCCCAGGACACGAACGGCCAGGACGGGGATCAGGGCACGGGCTCCCAGACCGTCGGCGGCCAGGGCGCGACCGGCTCGGGCACCCAGGCTTGCACCGCCAAGAGCGCGCAGCGCGACCGGCTCGTCGCGCAGGTTGCCGCTCAGCTGCAGCGCGTCAAGGCAGCTCCGAACGTCACTCTGCGCAAGCGCGCCCGCACGAAGCTCCGCTCACTCTGGACGCGGATGACTCAAGCGGTCGCCGCGGCCCAGGCCGCCTGCTGAGCGCACCAGTCGCTCGGCGTCGTTCCGCCCGGACTCGGGGCAGGGCTGGGACGGCGCTACTTGCCCCGCAGGACTAGCGCCAGCGCCAGCCAGATGCGGTAGGCCTTGGCGTTGTTGGCCAACACCGAGATCGTCAGGTCCCGGTCCCGGTCGGTGTAGCTCTCCGAGGTGTAGCCGCCGTAGGAGCCGTCGTGGCCCCACCAGCTCGCTCCGGCAGCCCCGAACCGGTACATGCCGAGGCCGTAGCCGCGCCCGCCCGGAGGCAGCATCTGCTCGAGCGACTCTGGGCTGACGACTCGCCCGTCGAAGAGCGCGTTGGTGAAGAGCGCCAGATCGGCGGCCGTCTGCCCGAGGCCGCCGTCGGTCCAGACCGGGCCGATGAAGTCGGAGGAGAGGATCCCGCCCGGCGCCAGCCGGCTGATCGGCCTGCCACGGCGGATGCGGTAGGGGGCGGCGAACTCGTCGGAGCGCTCGGGGTCGTAGGTGAAGGTCGACTCTGAGAGCCCGAGCGGGGCGGCGATCAGCTCGTCGAAGAGCTGGTCGACCGGGGCGCCTGCGGCGTGCTCGAGAACTCCGCCCGCGGCCACGTAGCCCGAGTTGGAATACGAGTAGCGCGCGCCCGGGGGAAATCGCGATCCGCGGATGAAGCCGAGCACCTCCTCACGGGTCCACTCGTGGGTCGGGTCCGCCCGCAGGATGCGGGCGAACTCGCCGTTGGCGAAGTAGTCGCCGATGCCCGAGCGGTGCTTGAGCAGCATCCGCGTCGTGATCCGGTCGGCGTTGCGGATCTCAGGCAGCGCCTCAGAGATGGGTTCGTCGAGGTCGAGCTTGCCCCCCTCCACCAGCAGCATCGCCAGCGTCGCCGTGTACATCTTGGTGATGCTGGCGATCGCAAACTTGTCCTCGGGGGTCATGCGGCGCTCCGGCTTGACGCGGGCCAGGCCCGCAGCCCCTTCCCAGACCAGCTCGCCCTTGTGGACGATCGCCGCCGTCGCGCCCGGGCCGCCGGTGACGCGGCCCGCGAGGGCAAGCGCTGAGTCGAGCCGGCGCGCCAAACGCGCCTGCCTGGGGTTGAGCGCCGCTGCCGGCTCGCTGCTCGACGCGACGGCCGTGGACTCGCTCGCCACGGCAGCCGGCTCGGCGGTAAGCGCAACGGCGACGTTCTCGCTCTTCTCCCCGCAGGCCGCCGCGGCCAGGGCGAGGGCAAACGCGACACAGGCAAGCAGCACGACTCGGCGAGGGCTCCCCATCGTGAGGAGTCTGGCAAACCCCGAGCGCTACACGGAAGCCTGCACTGGAATCGCGCCGCTTACGACGGTGCCTTGGCCTGGTGCCGATTCGGTCTCGACCTCGCCTCCGAGCGCGCCGATGCGGTCGGCCAGGTTCTGCAGCCCCGCCCCCGCGGATCCCCTGGACGGGTCGAAGCCCGCGCCGTCGTCGGCGACCTCGAAGCGCAGCCAGCCCTCGGTCTCCTCGAGGCGCACGGTTGCCGCCGCCCCGTCGCCCGCGTACTTGGAGGCGTTCTGGAGCGCCTCGAGACAGCAGAAGTAGACGGCGGCCTCGAGTTCGGGGCGGTAGCGCCCGAGCCCGCTGGACTCGATCGTCGCCGCAATCGCCCCGCGTCCAGCCGCCGCCTTGATCGCGGGCGCTATCCCGCCGCTGGTCAGCGCAGCGGGGTAGATCCCGTGGGCGAGGTCGCGCAGTTCGGCCAGCGCCGTCTGAAGATCGGCACGCGATTCGGCCAGCAGCTCGCCCGCCCGGCTCGGATCGGCCCCCAGGCTCTCCTCGATCATGCCGAGCTTGAGGCTCAGCAGCACAAGGTTCTGCTGGGCGCCGTCGTGAAGGTCGCGTTCGACTGAGCGGCGAGCTTCATCGGAGGCCGTGACGATGCGCGCACGTGAGGACCGCAGCTCCTCCGAGCGCCGCCGCAGGTCGCCGACCATCTGGTTGAAGCTCGCGGTCAGCTCACCCAACTCGTCGGAGCTGGTCACCGGGACCTCGGTCTCGAGGTCGCCCGCGGAGACCGACTTGGTGCCGGTGATCAAGCGCCGAATCGGATGCAGGATCGTCAGCGACAGCGGCAACGAGCCGAATCCGACGAGCACCAGGGAGATGGCGGCCGCAACCGCGAAGAGGACGAACAGGCCATTCGAGTCCGGGTCGATAAAAACCGCGCCGGTGATTGCTGCCGCGTAGAACAACGTCACCGCGATCCCGATGACCAGCCTCCCGGTGAGCTGGAGAGCTCGGCCCTCAACCCCGAGCTGGTGGCGATCCAGGGCGGCTCGAATCGGCTGACAGGCCAGTTCCAGATAGAGCTGCGCCCCCGCCGTTACGGCAGCAATCGAGAGCAGGCTGCCGATCAGGATCTGAGTGACTGCGCTCACGCTGAGGTCGTCGCCGAGCAACGGGATCACCAGGCTCGCTACGGGAACGACAAGGAGAAACGCACGCGTCCCGAGGGCGATTGCGGCGTCGGCGGGAAGAGTCGAGGCCGTGGCCAGTGTTTCGGTTGCGAGGGAGTCGTCAGCCTTGGTTTCCGCCAGCGGCCGGCGCAGCGCACGCAGGCCCCGCCGGAATGAGATTGCGAAGGAGACACCGACGATCGTCGTGGGGATGTAAATCAACCCGAGGGCGGCCAGGAAGTCTTCCAGCGAGAGTCCCAGCACGTGGGAGCCGATCCCGACCGCCACGGGTACCAAGCCGGCGACAGCCGCGGCCAGGAGCCCGATCACGGTCAGGGCGACGAAGCGAGCCGGATCGCGCTCGTAGAGATGTTGGAGGTAGTCCTCCTCAGTGAGTCTCCGCAGGAACCCCACGTCCGGATTCTCCTATTGCGAGCGGGAAAAGGCCTCCGTGCCAGCCCTGAGTGGGCTCAGACGCGGCTCAGCGCGGCGGCATCCGCAGCGCGCCGTCCAGCCGGATCGTCTCCCCGTTCAGCATCGGGTTTTCGACGATGTGGCAGGCGAGCGCGGCGAATTCGGCGGGGTCGCCGAGGCGGCTGGGGAAGGGGATCGCGGCGCCGAGCTGCTTGCGGTTCTCCTCGGGCAGCGCAGCCAGCAGCGGCGTGTCGAAGGTCCCGGGCGCGATCGTCAGCACGCGGATGCCGCGGCTGGAGAGGTCGCGGGCGGCGGGTAGCGTCAGTCCGACGATGCCGCCCTTCGATGCCGAGTAGGCGACCTGGCCGATCTGACCGTCGAAGGCGGCGATCGAGGCGGTGTTGACGCAGACGCCACGCTCGGCGCCGGCGTCGGCCTCGTTCCCGTTCATCGCCGCGGCAGCCAGGCGCAGCACGTTGAAGGTCCCGAAAAGATTGACCTCGACGACCTTCTTGAAGAGGCCGAAGTCGTGCGCGCCGTCCTTGCTCGCGGTGCGCTGGGCCCAGCCGATCCCGGCGCAGCAGATTGAGATCCGCAGACCTCCGTCGGCCGCCGCCGCGGCGTCGACCGCGGCCTGGACCTGCGCCTCGTCGGTGACGTCTGCGACGACAAAGCTGGCGTCGGGGCCGAGCTCCGCGGCCAGCGCCTCGCCCTTCTCGGCGTTCAGATCGGCGATCACGACGCTCGCCCCGGCGGCGTGCAGCGCTCGCGTGGTCGCCTCGCCGAGCCCGGAGGCTCCGCCCGACACCAGTGCGCCCTTGCCTGCGATCTCCATCGGCGCGGGAGACTACCGGCTGGGCTTCCCCTGAGTTCAACGAGAATCGGCGTCGGCTGTTTACGGCAGCGCTAGTCTGACCCGCATGCGGAGGAGGGTGGGAATGGTCTGCGGCCTGGTTGCGGCCTGCGTGCTGCTCGGCGCTCCGGCGTCTTCTCAGGCGGCGACCTGCATCGGCGAGACGGCCCCGATCACCTCGGACAACATCCAGTCGGCGGAGCTGGCGCTGCTCTGCCGGGTCAACGTCTACCGGCAGGCCAGTGGGCTCGGCGCTGTGGTCATGGACACGAGCCTGCGAACGGCGGCCCGTAATCACAGCCAGGACATGATCGATCGCGGCTTTTTCGCGCACGTCAACCCCGACGGCAAGGATCCGGGCGATCGCGCAGTGGCGGCCGGCTACCCGAACATCTATGTGGGCGAGAACATCGCCTCGAACTGCTGCACTGCATCGGCCTTCGACCTCTTCGAGCAGTGGCGCAAGTCAACTCTCGGCCACAACGAAAACATGCTCGGCCCCGACTGGAAGGTCGCGGGCATGGGGCTCGCATACAGCATCTCCAAAGGGGCGCATGGAACCCAGCTGTTCGGGAGCACCGAGACCGGCACGACCACGGATACCGGCCTCCAACTGCTCGACTCAGACGACGACGGGGTGCCGGACAGCGGCGCGATCACGACGCCTGAGACCACGATCACCAGCGCCCCCAGGCGGACCCGCGACCGCACGCCGACCTTCAAGTTCGAGTCCGACGCGGCGGGGGCGACGTTCACCTGCCAGATTGACGACGGCGACGCAAGGGACTGCGGGAGCCCGTTCACCTCGAAGCGGCTCTCCACCGGCAAGCACACGATCACCGTGACCGCCTTCGACTCGACCGGGATCCCAGACTCGAGTCCGGCAACGAGGTCTTTCACTATCAAGAAGAAGAGGAAGCGCAGGTAGGCCGTCAGCAAACCCCGCCTTTCAGCGGGGGTCGCAAGGCGCGGTCGTTCGCATGTCGGTGACTCCCACTCGCTAGGGTTTCGCCATCGCCGTTCCGGTAGCCCTCACTACCAAGCAGCAGCTCGCCGACCGCCTCGACGAGGCTCGCCGGATGACCCTGCAACTCGTCGAGCCGCTCTCCGAGGAGCAGCTCAACCGGGTCTACAGCCCGCTGCTGAGCCCGCTCTCCTGGGACCTCGGCCACATCGCAAACTTCGAGGAGCTCTGGCTGGTCCAGGAGATCGGCGGGCTCGAACCGATGCGCGGCGACCTCGGGCGCTTCTACGACGCGATCGAGAACCCGCGTGCGATCCGCAACGAGCTGCCGATCCTGCGCGGCGACGAGTGCCGCGCCTACCTCGAGGAGGTCCGCAAGCGCACACTCGAGGTGCTCGACGGGGTGGACCTCGCCTCGGAGAACCCGCTGCTTCGCGATGGCTTCGTCTACGAGCTGATCCTCGCCCACGAGCATCAGCACAACGAGACGATGCTGCAGCTGTTGCAGATGGTGGAGTCCTACGACCCCATCGTGCGCGATTCCGGGCCGGCGTCCGAACCCACGGCCGACGGCCCCGAGATGGTGTTGGTAGAGGGTGGCTCGTACGAGATCGGCGCCGAAGCGGTGGGCTTCGCCTATGACAACGAGCGGCCACGACACGGCGTCGAGCTCGACTCGTTCTGGATCGACCGCACGCCGGTCACCAATGCCGCCTTCGCCGCCTTCATCGAGGAGAGCGCCTGCGAGCCGCCGATGTACTGGGAGCGCGACGGGAGTGGGGGATGGATGCGCACCGCGATGGGCCTGGCGCAGGCGATTGACCCGGCGTTGCCGGTCATACACGTGGATTTCAACCAGGCGCAGGCATTCGCGCAGTGGGCGGGCAAGCGGCTGCCGACCGAGTTCGAGTGGGAAGCCGCCGCGGCCGGCGCTGATGCCGAGCGGGCCAATCTCGACCTGCTCGCCTTCGGCTGCGCGCCCGCGGGGGCGTACGCCGACGCGGCGTCTCAATGCGGCGCCGTGCAGATGCTGGGCGACGTCTGGGAGTGGACGTCGAGCGAGTTCAACGGCTATCCCGGCTTCACGGCCTTCCCCTACAAGGAGTACTCCGAAGAGTTTTTCGGCCAGGGTTACCGGGTACTGCGCGGTGGCGCCTGGGCGGCGCGCCGTGACGTCATCCGCACCAGCTTCCGCAACTGGGACAACCCCGAGCGCAAGCAGATCTTTTCGGGGCTTCGCTGCGTTAAGGACAGCAACTGACCTAAATGACGACCAGAATGAAACAAAACAGCACCAGCGAGGACTACTAGAAGCCGCGTGCACGCATCGATAGCCGAAGATCAGATCACGATTGACGTCCACCTCCCCGCGGGCGGCGCGCTTACGGGCTTGGCCGAGGACGTCCGTGAGGGGCTCTCCTGCCCCTTCAAGGAGATCCCGCCGAAGTACTTCTACGACGAGCGCGGCTCGGAGCTGTTCGAGGCGATCACCGAACTGCCCGAGTACTACCCGACCCGCGCCGAGGCGGCAATCCTGGATGCCCAGGCAGCGGCGATCGTCGAGGCTGCGGGCGCCGGCGAGGCCGGCGCGAAAACGCTGATTGAGCTTGGTTCCGGCGCAGCCGCGAAGACCCGTGTGCTGCTGGACGCCATGCGCGACGCGGGGACCCTGGAAACGTTTGTGCCGGTGGACATCTCGGAGGAGATCACGCGCCGCGCCGCCGCCGAGCTCGTCGAGAAGTATCGCGGCCTGCGAGTCCACGGCCTGATCTGCGACTACGAGACCCACCTCGAGCGCGTCCCGCGTGAGGAGGGTGCGCTGATCGGCTTTCTCGGCGGCACGATCGGCAACTTCCGCCCGGCCCCTCGGCGCAGCTTCCTGGCCCGCATTGCGACGCTGATGTACCCCGGCGACCGCTTCCTGCTCGGCACCGACCTCGTCAAGGACCACGCCGTGCTCGAGGCCGCTTACAACGACTCGGCCGGGGTCACGGCCGAGTTCAACAAGAACGTTCTGCAGGTTCTCAACAACGAGCTCGGTGCCAACTTCGATCCCGACGGGTTCGAGCATGTCGCCTTCTTCGATCCCGACAACTCCTGGATCGACATCCGCCTGCGCTCGCTGACCGAGCAGTTCATCGACCTCAAGGCGCTCGACATGCGCACCCACTTCGCCCGCAACGAGGAGATGCGCACCGAGATCTCAACCAAGTTCACGGTGGACCGCCTCGAACAGATCTACGCCCAGGCCGGTCTGGAGATGGTCGAGTTCTGGACCGACCCGGATGCGCTCTACGGCCTCTCGCTGGCGCGCGCGGTCTAGGCGCGTCCGCCCCGGGCGCGCCTGATTAGGCGCGCTCCGGCGCAGATCTAGGCACGAACGGCGCATCAAAGGGGGCAGTTCGGGCGCCAGCATCGACCCCATGGCCGGGGTCCCACGAGATGCGTCGAATAGTTCGACGGAACACGTGGCACCCCCCGCCGATCGGGCGATCGGGAGGCTTGCGGCACGCCAGCACGGCCGGATCTCGCTCGATCAGCTGCGAAACCTCGGCCTGAGCGCAAGTAACGTCCGGGATCGCGTCGCAGCCGGCCGCCTGGTGCGCCGTTTGCGCGGCGTCTACGCGGTCGGCCACGCACTGCTCACACGCGAGGCTCAATGGATCGAGGCCGTGCTCGCCTATGGCCACGCCGTCCTCTCTCACCGCTCCGCGGCGCAACTCTGGGGCCTGCTCAAAGGCTTCACTCGCCCGGTCCACGTCAGCGTGCCGAAGCGAAGGACAGACTCCCGCAAGGGTATCCGCGCCCACGCGACCACCACCCTCCTGACCAGAGACGTCACCCGCCGCAAGGGCATCCTCGTCACCACGGTCGCCCGGACCCTGCTCGACCTCGCCGAATCAGGACCCGAGCACATCTTCTGGAAGGCCTTCGAGCAGGCCGAGATCGACAACCGCCTCAACAGAGGCGAGCTCGACGACGTCCTGGCGAGAGCGACAGGACGCCGGGGCCAACACCTCCTCGCTGCCGCCGTTCGTGCCTCAGACCCACTCTCAAAGCAACTCAAGTCAAAACTGGAGCGCCGCTTCCTGCGACTGCTCAGACAAGCCGGCCTCCCGACCCCGCTCGTCAACCGACCGCTGCTTCTCCCCAACGGCCAAACCATCCACCCCGATTTCCACTGGCCAGATCACAAGCTGATCCTCGAGACCGACGGTCGTGAGACCCACCTCACCGGAGCCGCCTTCGAGCGTGACCGACGCCGTGACCAGCAGCTGACCCTGCTGGGCTACCGCTGCCCGCGCACCACTTGGCTTCAGCTGGACGAGGAGGCTGAGGTTGTGGTGGGGGTGCTCAGGCGGCTGATCGCCCAGGAGCGCGCGGCGAGTTAATGGCCTCGGACGCCGAGGGCCCCGTCAACCGCCGACGTACTCGCCCAAATGCTCGCCGGTGAGGGTCGAGCGGGCCGCTACGAGATCGGCGGGCGTGCCCTCGAAGACGATCCGCCCGCCGTCGTGGCCGGCGCCGGGGCCGAGGTCGATGACCCAGTCGGCGTGCGCCATCACCGCCTGGTGATGCTCGATCACGATCACGGACTTGCCGGATTCGACCAGCCGGTCGAGCAGTCCGAGCAGCTGCTCGACGTCGGCGAGGTGAAGGCCGGTGGTCGGCTCGTCGAGCACGTAGACATCACCCTTCTCCGCCATCTGGGTGGCCAGCTTCAGCCGCTGGCGCTCGCCGCCGGACAGCGTGGTCAGCGGCTGGCCAAGGCTCAAGTAGCCGAGCCCGACGTCGGAGAGCCGGTCGAGGAGCTTGTGCGCCGCGGGTATGGCGGCATCGCCCTCGCTGAAGAACGCCTCCGCCTCGGTGACCGGCATCGCGAGCACCTCGGCGATGTTCTTGCCACCGAACTCGTGCTCGAGCACCGTCGCCTGGAAGCGCTTGCCCTCGCAGTCGTCGCAAGGGGAGGCGACGGTTTCCATCACACCGAGCTCGGTGTAGATGACGCCGGCCCCGTTGCACGTCGGGCAGGCGCCTTCGGAGTTGGAGCTGAACAGCCCGGGCTTGACACCATTGGTTTTCGCGAACGCCTTGCGGACCGAATCGAGCAGTCCCGTGTAAGTCGCGGGGTTGCTGCGGCGCGAGCCGCGGATCCCGGCCTGGTCGATCGCGACCACGCCTTCACGCTCCGAGATCGAGCCGTGGATCAGTGAGCTCTTGCCGGAACCCGCGACGCCGGTGATCACGCAGAGCACCCCGAGCGGGACATCGACGCTGACGTTCTGGAGGTTGTGCGTGGTCGCCTTGCGGATCTCCAACGCGCCGCTCGGCTCGCGCACCGTCTCCTTGAGCGCGGCTCTGTCGTCGAGGTGGCGGCCGGTGGTCGTGTCGCTGGCCCGCAGGCCCTCGACATCGCCCTCGAAGCAGACAGTGCCGCCCGCCTTGCCCGCGCCAGGACCGAGGTCGACGACGTGATCGGCGATCGCGATCGCCTCCGGCTTGTGTTCCACGACCAGCACGGTGTTGCCCTTGTCGCGCAGTTGCAGGAGCAGGTCGTTCATCCGCTGGATGTCGTGCGGGTGCATCCCGATCGTCGGCTCGTCGAAGACGTAGGTGACGTCGGTCAGCGAGGAGCCCAGGTGCCTGATCATCTTGGTGCGCTGCGCCTCCCCGCCGGACAGCGTGCCCGACGGCCGATCGAGCGAGAGGTAGCCGAGCCCGATCTCCGCAAACGAGTCGAAGAGGTCCTGAAGCCCGGTGAGCAGAGGGGCCACCGTCGGGTCCTTCAACCCGCGAGCCCATTCGGCCAGATCTGTGATCTGCATCGCGCAGACGTCGGCGATGTTCTTGCCCTTGATCTTCGAGGAGCGAGCCTCCGCGGCGAGCCGGGTGCCGTCGCACTCGGGACAGGTCTGGAAGGTCACCGCCCGCTGCACGAAGGCCTGGATGTGCGCCTGCAGCGTGTCGACGTCCTTTGAGAGGAACGACTTCTGGATCTGCGGAATCAGCCCCGAGTAGGTCAGGTTGATCCCCTCGACCTTGATCTTGGTCGGTTCCTTGTAGAGCAGCGCGTGCCGTTCCTTCTTGTTGAACTTCCTGATCGGCTTGTCGCAATCGAAGTAGCCACAGCCGCGGAAGATGCGGCCGTACCAGCCCTCCATGCTGTAGCCGGGGACCGTGATAGCGCCCTCGTTGATCGACTTGCTGTCGTCGAAGAGCGCCGTCATGTCGAAGTCGGAGACCGCGCCCATACCCTCGCAATGCGGGCACATGCCGCCGAGCCGGTTGAAGGTCGCGGCCTTGGTCTCTGTCTTGCCGCCGCGCTCGACTGTGATCCCACCGCTGGCTTTGACCGAGGGGACGTTGAACGAGTAGGCGTTGGGAGGCCCGATGTGCGGCTTGCCGAGCCGGCTGAAAAGGATGCGCAGCATCGCGTTGGCGTCGGTCGCGGTGCCGACGGTGGAGCGGGCGTTGGCGCCCATCCGCTCCTGGTCGACGATGATCGCGGTCGTCAGGCCGTCGAGCACGTCGACCTCGGGTCGCGCCAGCGTCGGCATGAAGCCCTGCAAGAAGGCGCTGTAGGTCTCGTTGATCAGCCGCTGGGACTCCGCGGCGATCGTGCTGAAGACGAGCGAGCTCTTGCCCGAGCCGGAGACGCCCGTGAACGCCGTCAGCCGGCGCTTCGGGATCTCGACGCTGACGTCCTTGAGGTTGTTCACCCGAGCACCCTGCACGCGGATCAGGTGGTGGCTATCTGCTGGTTGGGGCGCGGGGGACTTCGCGGCGGTCCGCTTGGTCTTGGTCGCGGTCTTGGCCCTGCTCATGGTCGCTGCGTCTCCTCGGCTTGCTGGTGATCGTTGAAATTAATTTGTAGCACAAATGATTGGCGGCGCTGATTATTTGTGCAAAGATCCCAGTATGGAATCGAGCCCTGCCGCCGACGCACCCGTCGCCGAGTTCGCCGGCCAGCTGCTGTTCCGGCTTTGGCGGGCTTCGCACACGAGGTTCGCAGACGCACTCGAGTCACTCGGGCTTACGACCGCACTCTTCGCGCTGCTCAACTACCTCGGGCCCCACGAGGGAGCCATCCAGCAGGAGATCGGTGCCGCGATGGGCATCGACCCCAGCACGATGGTTTCGCTGATCGACCAGCTCGAGAAGGCGGGGCTCGCAAAACGCCGGCCGCGTCCGACGGATCGCCGTGCCCGCGAAGTGGTGATCACGGCCAAAGGCCGGCGGGTGCTCGAGCGGGCCCGGATCCTGGCGATCGAGGCAGAAGGCGAGGTGCTGCGCGGACTCAACGAGAGCGAGCGCCGCCGGCTGCTGACGCTGCTTCGCAAGGCGCTCGGCGCTGCGCCGCCCCAGCCTGTGTGGACCGCGGCCGAAGACGAGTAGCGAAAGGCCTGTGGGCTGTGGGGAGTTGATCGCGGCGTTTAGGAGTGAGTCGGCTTAGGCCGGCGCCAGCGCCTCGATCAGCTCGCCGACCTTGTCCGGCGTCGTGATCGGCGTCAGCACCGGCAGCGTGATCCCGCCGTCGACGTAGGCAGTTAGCCGCTCGCGCATCTGCTCGGGGGTGCCGATGATGAAGACGTTCTCGATCAGCTCCCAGGGCGCGGCCGCGGCGGCCTTGGCGCGGTCCTTTGCTGCCCAGGCCTCCACCATCTCGTTGATCGCGGGGCCGTGGCCGAGCCAGCGGAAGAAGGCCTCGTAGAAGGGCACCGTAATGTAGCTCGAGAACATGAAGCGCGCGATCGGCTCGACCTGCTCGCGCCCGCCCGGGATGCAGAAGAAGCGGCAGAGCAACTCGAAGTCTTCGGGAGCGCCCGCGATCGCCTCGGTCAGCTGCGGCAGGCTGTCGAGCGGCAGGAAGTTTGTGAAGGCCCCATCCGCCTTATCCACCGCCAGCTTCAGCATCTTGCCCCGCAGCGCCGCGAGGATTATGGGCACCGGCGCGGCCGGCGCAGTCTCCAGCTTGAAACCGCCTTCGGGCGCCCGATCCCCGGCCAGCACGGGGCGCAGGAAGTCGATGGTCTGCTCGATCCGCTGCAGCGGCCGCTCCAGGGGGATGCCGTTCCAGCCCTCGACGATCCGATCGGACGACGCTCCGATGCCGAGCGCGAAACGCCCGCCGGAGGCGTCGGCAAGCGCCGCGGTCTCCTGTGCGAGCAAGGCCGGCCCCCGCGTGTAGACCCCGACGACCCCGGTACCGAGCCGCACATTCTCCGTCCAGGCCGCCGCCAGCGTCAGCGGCGTGAAGCCGTCGGGCCCGTTCGTCTCGCCGCTCCAGAAGTCGGTGTAGCCCGCCGCCTCAGCCCTGCGCAGCAGATCTGCCTGGTCGCGCAGCGCCATCATCGGAAGTGGAAGGGTCAGCCCCCAGCGACTCGACATCGCGGCGGACCCTACATGGGGTGGCACGAGTCCGGCTTGGTCGGATAGGGTCAGCCTTGATGGATTTCTCCAAGATCAGCAAGCTCGAGGTGATCGGCGCCGTCAGCGCCGGGATCGCCCTGATCTCGCTCTTCTTCATCCCCTGGTACTCGCTCGACGAAAACGTCGTCCGCCTGCCGGCTGACTGGATCTGCGGCGAGGGCGAGTACTCCTGTACCGGTTGGGAGACCTTCCCGATCCTGCGCTGGATTCTGCTGCTCGGCGCCGGCGCTCCGCTGATCCTCGCCTGGATCCTGGTTCGCGGCAACAAGCTCTCGTGGGCGCCCGGCGAGGTGACCATGATCGGCGCCTTCGCCGCGCTGACGCTGATCTTCTACAACGGAATCATCGACAAGCCGGGCAGCATGCGCCAGGAGATCGGCGTCTCGCTGGACTACGGCTACTTCATCGCCCTGCTGGCCGGCTTCGGAATGGCGATCCCCGCCTTCATGCGCTCGATGGAGTCCGGCGGCAAGAAGGCCCGAAAAGCGCCCGGCAACGTCTGAGACGCGCGCCGGCATGGGTGTGATCTCACATGACGTGCGCTCGGGCGCCAAGCCCGACCGCAACCTGGCGATGGAGCTGGTCCGCGTCACCGAGGCCGCAGCTCTCGCGGCCGCGCGCTGGGTGGGACGCGGCGACAAGGAAGCCGCCGACCAGGCGGCCGTCGACGCGATGCGGCTGCTGCTCGACACCGTGCCGATGGACGGCACCGTCGTCATCGGCGAGGGCGAGAAGGACGAGGCCCCGATGCTTTACAACGGCGAGTCGATCGGCGACGGCAGCCCGCCGCACGTCGATATCGCGGTCGATCCCCTCGAGGGCACAACGCTGACCGCCCGGGGCATGCCCTCGGCGCTGGCGGTGATTGCGCTGTCCGAACGCGGAACGATGTTCGACCCCGGCCCCTGCGTATACATGGAGAAGCTCGCCGGCTCGCCCAGGATCGCTGACCTGCTCAGCCTCGACGAGTCAATCGGCGAGGTCGTCGGAAATGTCGCCGAGCGAAAGGGCAAGGGAGTGGGGGACGTGACCGTGATCCTGCTCGACCGCCCCCGGCACGAGGAAAAGGTCGCCGAGCTCCGCGAGGTCGGCGCCCGCATCCGCTTCATCTCCGACGGCGACGTCTCCGCCGCGATGCTCGCCGCCACGGAAGAAAGCGCGGTCGACCTGCTCTGGGGTATCGGCGGCACCCCCGAGGGAGTTCTCGCAGCCGCGGCGATCAAGAGCCTCGGCGGCCAGATCGTCGGCCGGCTTTGGCCTCGAAACGACGCTGAGCGTCAGGCCGCGATCGACGGCGGTTACGACCTCGAGCGCGTGCTCACCGCCGACGACCTCGTCTCCGGCGACGACGTCTTCTTCGCCGCCACCGGCGTCACCGACGGAGACCTGCTCGCCGGCGTCCGCTACCTCTCCGCCGGCCAGGCGACCACCGAGTCGTTGGTCATGCGCTCGCGCTCCGGGACCGTGCGCGAAGTCAAGGCCCGCCACGACCGCGCCAAGCTGCGCGAGGTCGTCGGCGAGCGCTACGGCTGATCACTGGGTCAGTCGGCTTCGCCGACGAGCTCTTCGAGCTTCGAGCGCGACAGCTCGGGCTTGTGGATGAAGCCGTCGATGACGGCCTCGTTCAGGCGCCCCTGGTAGTCGGAGGCCTCGCGGCTCGAGATCAACACGATCCGCGGCCGGTCGCCGCTGTGGTCGAGGGCATCGGCGACGGAGAAGCCGTCACGGTCGGGAAGCTGCACGTCGAGCAGAACGAGATCCGGGTGCAGATCGACCACCGCGCGCAGAGCGCTTTCGCCGTCGGCCGCCTCACCGATCACGTTATAGCCCGCCGCTTCCAAAACGGCCTTCGCTCCCGAGCGAAAGCCGCTGTGGTCGTCAACGATCAGCACCGTTGTTGTCATGGCTCCACCATAGATCGAGCAGGCGGCCCGATCCTCCGTACTAGCGCTGAGCTTCAAAAAGCCGGAATCCGGCCTTTCCGGCGTCAGGGGCGCGGAATTCCCTCGATGGCACTGAGCGACGCGCCGGAGAGCTCAGGTTTGTGGATGAAGCCGAGGACCGGCGCTTTGGCGACCTCATCGCCGTAGTCGGACGCCTCGCGGCTCGAAATCAGCACGATCGCGGGCGGGTCATCCTCGTTCTCGATTTCCCGCGAGAGTAAGAAGCCGTCGCTGTCGGGCAGCTGGACGTCCAGCAGGATCAGATCGGGTTTCAGGTCGCGTGCCGCGGTTAAAGCAGAGGCTCCATCCTCGGCCTCGCCGATGACTTCGTATCCGGTGCTCTCGAGCAGTAGTCGAGCCACGGAGCGAAAGCCATCGTGGTCGTCGACGATCAGTACCGATGCAGCCATCCCGCCTAGCATCGCAGGTGGTGTACCGCACTGTTCGGAACACGTAATCAGGCCCGCAGGTACGTCAGCGCCGCCCGCACCCGGCGGTGATCATCCGGCGTCTCCGGCAGATCGAGCTTTCCGAAAACATTGCGGACGTGCGTTTCGACCGTGCGCTCGCTGACCACCAGCCGGTTGGCGATCCCGCCGTTCGAGAGCCCTTCGGCCATCAGCCCGAGGATCTCGCGCTCGCGCTCGCTCAGCTCGCTGAGCGGGTCTCCCTCGCGCGCCCGCGTGATCAGCTGATTCACGATCGAGGGATCGACCACGGATCCGCCGGCGGCGACGCGACGGATTGCGCTCGCGAAGGCGTCGAAGTCTGTGACCGTCTCCTTCAGCAGGTAGCCGCGCCCCGGCGTGCCCGACTCAAGCAGGCGTGCGGCGAACTCGCTCTCGAGATACTCGGAGAGAACCAGCACAGCCATCTCAGGATGCGTCTCGGCCAGCTGCTCGGCAGCCCGCAACCCCTCGTCCTGGCCAGTCGGGGGCATGCGGATGTCGACGACCGCGACGTCGGGCTTGTGACCGCCGACCTTGCGGATCAACTCCTCGTAATCACCGGCCTCGGCGACGACGTCGAAGCCGCGATCCGTCAGCACTCGGACGACCCCCTCGCGCAGCAGGACCGAGTCGTCGGCGACGACCAGACGCAGCACCGTGTTCTGCGCTTCGCTCATGCTGCGCGAAGACTATTGGCGCGGGAGGTCAGCGGCTCGGCAGGCCGCTGAAGGCGGCGAGGGAAGTTCCCGAGAGCTCGGGCTTGTGGATGAACCCGGCGACGGGCGCCTTCTGGATTTCGTCTGCGTAGTCGGAAGCCTCTCGTGTTGAGGTCAGCACCACAAGCGGCTGCCGGTCGAAAGCGGCGAGTTCGTGCGCCACCGCAAAACCGTCCATATCGGGAAGCTGGACGTCGAGCAGGACCAGTTCCGGCCCCAGTTCCCGTGCGGTGCTGATGCCGGTTGCGCCGTCGCCGGCTTCACCGACAACGTCGTATCCGGCCCTTTCGAGCAGCGTGCGAGCCACCGCACGGAAGCCGGCGTGGTCGTCCACTATCAATACGGTTGGCTGCATCAGTAAGAGGTAACCCGCCGGCGATCCTTCACACTCAGTGCTAGCACTGAATCGCCGCGCCTCTTGATGCTATGCCCGGAGGCCGGGGGATGCAGCGATGGCGGCGACCGCCGGATGGGCCGGGCCGCCCCAGCCGAGCTTGCCGACGGGAATGCGACCCCGAATCGTCGTCCCGGTTCCGGGCGCGGATGCGACCTCGAGATCGCCGCCGATCGAGGCCAGCAGATCGGCCATGTGCTCGAGTCCGCCGCGACCATGAGCGGGGTTCGCCTCGAAGCCGAGCCCGTCGTCGGCGACGCTGAAGGTCAACTGGCCTCCCGCGGCATGGATCCAGACCTGAGCCTTTGCGTGCCGGCCGGCGTGTCGGACCGCGTTCTCGACCGCTTCCAGGCAGCAGAAGTAGACGGTGGCTTCGATCTCAAGCGGGTAGCGGCCGACTCCCCGGCAGTCGAGCTCGGTCGGAACCTGGCTCGCCTGCAGGGCCTGACCGAGCGCATCGGGCAGTCCGGACCGCTCGAGAATCGAGGGGTAGAGGTCATGCCCGAACGTCCGCAGCTGCCCCCCGATCGCAAGCAACTGCTCGTTCAGCTCGTCGAGCACCGCGGCGAAATCCTCGTCCTCGGCGAAGCGCGCACGCAGCAAACCGAGCTTGAGATTGAGGACGATCAGCTCCTGACAGACGCCCTGGTCGAGCTGGCGTTCGAGCCCGCGGCGCTTTGCCATCGAAGTCGCGACGATCCGATTGCGCGAGGCATCGAGCTGCTTGGCCCGCCGCTTGTCGGCCCCTCTCCCGGTGAATGAGAACTTCGCCATGTCGCAAACCTAGGCCGCGGCGCACGCGGTACGCATACCCCCTCGAGGGGGTCTTGCTCACCCCCCTAACCCCAACACAGACCCCCGGCGTGCAGAATTGGGGCAGATGTTCCAGCCCTATGAACTCACGGCCCCTGAGTTGCTCGAGCTGCGTCGCGCAGAATCCGCGGCTGAGCCTTTCCTCGCGCTACGCGACGGCGCCGGGGCTCTGCGCCTGCATCCGCTGGCAAAGGCGGAGCGGCTCACCATCGGCCGCATGAGCGACAACGACATCGTCGTTTCCTGGGACGACTCGGTTTCGCGGGTTCACATCCTGCTCGAGCGTTTCGCCGGAGCCTGGACCGTGGCGGACGACGGACTCTCCAGGCACGGGTCGTTCATCAACGACGAGCGGATCGCGGCGCGACGGCGCCTTGACGACGGCGACGTGCTTCGCATCGGACGCACTCGGATCCTCTATCGCTGGCCCGCCGGGCAGGGAGCGGTTGCGAACATCCTCGAGACGACCGCCGCCGGCGATGCGGCCTCGATGGCCCGCATCACGCCCGCGCAAAAGCGTGTCCTGGTCGCCCTCTGCCGCCCGTTCGCTGGTCACCGAGTGGGGGCGGCGGCGTCCAACCAGGAGATCGCCGAGGAGCTGACGATCTCGCTCGACGCCGTGCGCACCCACCTCAAGGCGCTCTACCGCGAGCTCGACGTTCCCGACCTTGCCCAGAACTTCAAGCGCATGGAGCTCGCCCGCCGCGCGCTGGAAGCGGGAATCGTAAGCGATCGAGATCTGCGCGACGACCCGGCTCAGTCGACGTAGCGAATCGAATCGGCTTCGATCAGGTAGTCGTGGCGAATCCCCGAGCCGTCCGGGTTCGTCCAGTTGAAGATGGCGCCGTCAGGCGTGCGCAGGTCGTGGTAGTCGAAGAAGTCCAGCGATCCTTCCGGATCGACGTCGGGAATCTCGATGCGAGCGAGCCGCCGGGAACCTCGGAAGAGGTCGAGCGCGATCGAATCCCCGAGGTCGACCACGCGCGGGGTGCGTGGTCCCGCTTCGGGGAGAAGGAACTGCAACTCGGCCAGCGTCGTCCCGTCTGCGGCTTCGGCCGCCTCGTCTCCGTTGATCTGGGCTGGCACCGAGCGCTTGGCGCCGAAGTCAATCGAGACCCTAAGCGCAAGCTCACCCTCGAGCGCGGCGGGCGGCTGGCGATCGGCGGGCCGCGGATTCCATTCGAGCCCGGTGGTCCAGAGGTCCACCTCGGCGTCTTCGGCCGGGGTGATTCCGACGCCCGAGCCGAGCGCCACCTCCAGGGCGATTCGGTCGCCGCGCCTGACTGGAAGGTCGGTCTCGAACTCGTGCACGCCGGTGCCGTCGACGCTTCCGAACTGGGATAGAAACGCCGCGCGCAGGCCCCGCCCGGTCGGTCGCAGCACGTTCAGCGCCACGTCGCCGCTGGCGCCGGTGACCGCCCAGGATCTGATCACGCCATCTGCGGGAACCCGCAGCCTCGAACCGCCGACGCGCGTCTGCGTGATCGTGCAGTCGACGCTGTCGGGCGTCGGAGGCGCGCCGTCGCAGCCGACGGTCGAGATCCCCGAGCCGGTGAGTTCGCTGCCCAGCGCCACCAGGCCCTCGCCGACGGGCGGCACGGTGGCTGCTGGTGGAGGGGGGTCGTCGCGGCTGGCGGCGCCGATGACCACGACGGCGGCTGCCAGCGCCACGACCACCCCAGCCACAGCGAGCACGCGGTTCCGGCGCCGGGACGCAGCCAGCTCGTCGCGCAGCACCTGCAGGGCCTGGGTGTCGCGTGACGCTGCCTCCTGGGCCTCGAGCACCGCCGTCGCCGTTGCCGCATGAAGCAGGATCGGGGTTCCGGCGCTGTTCAGCCTGATTGCACCGCGTTCGATCGCCCCGTGTGCGAGTCCGTTGGCGTGCAGCAGAGCGATTGCCTCCTCGATCGCGGCCATCGTGCTTGCGCGCTTGCGATCCCGCAGTTTGGTCAGCCCCGCTCCCCCCCGCGGGCCGAAAACGGCAAACGGGCCCGCTATGTCCGATCCAGCCGACAGCAGATCCGGCAGGGAGGGGTGCCGCAGCTCGGAGTAGCGGGCCAGGGCTGTTCCCAGTCTCGCCTCGGCCTCTGTGTTGTCCTCGCCGGCGGCAAGCACGCGCACGACCACGGCACGCTCGAGGCCCGGCTGCACCGCCTCGAAGACCTGACCGAGGCCATCCGCCGAGAGGCGTCGGCCAATCTCGAGCCCGTCGATGCGGTCACCGGTGTTCATCGGGACGAGTACTACTAGACGTACAGTTCAAAGCCTGTGTCGTAGACACCGTAGATGCGCTCGATGATGCGCCCGCTCGACGGGTTCGCGTAGGTGATGCCCACCTCGCCGAAGTTCGCAGAGTCGTCGTAGACGTACGTGTAGTAATCCAGCACCTGACCGCCCGGCGCGATGTCGGGTATGGCGATCCGGGCGGCCCGCTCGCCGTCTATGAAGAGATCGAAGTAGAGCTCGCGGTTTAGTTCGACGAGTGCGACCTCGGGCTCCAGCCCGCTCGCAAATGTCATCTGGAAACTCCTCAACTCCTCCCCGTTGGGAAGCCTCGCCGCTTGTTTGCCCTGGATCTGCTTGGGGGCGTCAGGCTTTACGCCTTCCTCGATGTGCGCCTGCACGAGCACTTCCCCGTCGAGGCCGCTGCCCGGTCCCTTAGTGGGACGAGCCGCGCTCGGATTTCCCCGCAGCACGGGGTACCAGCGTGCCGTGGTCGCGCCGCTTGTGTCGGCGATGCCGACGCTGGCTCTCCGGTCCCATCTCCAGGGAGATCCTGTCGCCCTTGGTCACCGACATGTCGGTGTCGTAGGTATGCACGCGCTCGTCGGGAACGGTCACGTACTGGGAACGCGCTACCTGGTAGGACTTGTCTCCTTCGTCGCGAAAGACCTGAAGCGCGACGTCGCCGGTCGCGCCCCTGATGCTCCAGGAGGTGATCACACCGTCGGCGGGGACCCGCAGCGTCGACCCTGGCAGTGCCGCCTGAAGCAGGGAGCATGGGCGCGAACCGAGCGTCGCTTCCTGCCCGGCGCAGTCGACGCTGCGATCGGCGTCGGTGGCGAGGTCACTGCCGAGAACGAGGCTGCCGGCGGGCGCGGTCGGCTCGGTTGTGGCCACTGGTTCGGGGCCGTCATCGAGTGCGACCGTGATCGCAACGGCGACCGCGGCCGCTACGAGGGCGGCGGCGATGATCGGAACGAGCGACCGGCGAGCGCGGGCGGCCTGAGGTGCCGGGGCGGGGGTCGGGGTCTTGCCCGTGCCCTGCGGAGTTTCGGCCGGCTCCGGCGGGCCGAGCTTGCCGATCTGCTCGTCCCCGATCGCTTCGCGACAGGCTGCGACCAGCTTGGTGGCCGAACCCGGGCGCGTCGCGGGGTCCTTGGCGAGTCCGGCCGCAAGCACGGCGTCCAGTTGCTTCGGCAGTTCGGGGCGAACGCCGCTGGCGGCCGGCACCGGATCGCTGGTGTGCGCGAACATCATCGCCGCCGCGGTGGGTCGCGAGTACGGGCGGGCACCGCTGAGGCACTCGAACGCCATCGCAGCCAGCGAATATCGGTCGCTGGCCGGCGTCGCCCGTTCGCCGTGGATCACCTCGGGTGAGAGGTAGGCGACCGTTCCCATCACCGCGACGCTTGCCGTCGCCCGGGTCCGCCCGAGTTCGCGGGTCAACCCGAAGTCGGTCAGGTATGCGGTTTCGGCGTCCTCCAGCAGGACGTTCTGTGGCTTGACGTCGCCGTGCACGATTTCCGCTTCATGAGCGGCGTCGAGCGCCTCTGCGACCTGAGCCAGCAGCGTCAAAGCGCGCTCGGCAGAGAGTGCGCCGGATGCGATCTCGGTGGCGAGCGAACCGCCCTCGAGCAGCCGCAGAGCGAGAAACAGCCCATGCTCGGATTCACCCGCCTCATAGACGTCCAACACGTGAGCGTGCTCGAGTGAGGCCTGGACTCGGCCCTCGCGCTTGAAGCGGGCGACGAACTCCGGATCCTCGCCGAGCTCTGAGCGCAGCAGCTTGAGCGCGACCCGGCGGCCGACCGACAGCTGTGTTGCCTCGTAAACGACGCCGCCGCCACCCCAGCCGATCATACGCTCGATGCGGTAGTCGCCGAATCTGCTGCCCTCTGAGATCAAGGAGTGAACCCTTCCAGAAGCTGGCTCCCCGTGTCGAGGTTGGGGGCAGCCGACTTCAGGAGGGGAGCGGAAGCTCCGCGAATACCTTCGTCCCTGCGCCGGCCGGGCTTTTGAGCGTCAGCCGGCCGTCGAGGGCGCTGACCCGGTCGTGGAGACCTGCAAGCCCCGATGCTGCCCCGAGATCGGCGCCGCCGACGCCGTCGTCCTCGACGGCGAGGACCAGCAGGCCGTTGCGCCGCTCGACGGTCACCGTGGCACGAGAAGCCTGCGCGTACTTGGCGACGTTGGCCAACGCTTCGGAGATGACGAAGTAGGCGGTCGATTCGATTGCGTCCGAGTAGCGATCTGCGGGGGTGCGGACCTCAACCGGGACTGGCGAGCGCGCCGCAAGTTGTTCGAGTGCCGGCTTGAGGCCGCCGGCTGAAAGCACCTGGGGATGCAGACCGCGGGCGAGGTCTCTCAGCTCGCTGAGCGCCGCGCTCAGCTCGGTCTTGACGGCGGCGATGCCGTCGGCCTGCTCGGACCGGGGTTCGGCCTGACTCTCCAGCAGGCTGAGCTTCAGCGCCAGCGAAACAAGCCGCTGCTGCGCTCCGTCGTGGAGGTTTCGTTCCACGCGACGGCGCTCGGCGTCGGAAGCGCTGACGATGCGGGCGCGCGACGCTCGGACTTGCTCGAGCTGTTCCCGGACCTGATCCTGGAGCTCGACGTTCTCGCCCGCCAGCCGTTCGCGCTCGATGAGTCCGCGCTGCATGCGGTTGAAGCTGGAGATCAGTGCGCCGAACTCGTCGGAGGTGGTGGGGGGAATCGGGGTCGTGAACTCGCCACGGGCGACACGCGCCGTGCCGGCCGCGAGCTGGCGCAGCGGCACCTCGACCACGGCGGCCAGGACGACGACCGCCGCGACCGCGATCAGTACCGCCGAACCGATCGCCGCGCCGACCGCAACCGCGAGCTGCGTCGCGGCGTCGGCGTCGTCTGGGATGAAGAGCCCCGAGACGATGCCCGTGGTACCCGCCAGGACGGCGAAGGCGAGCATCAGCCGCACGAGCACTCGCGAGTGCGGAGCCGATTGCACTTGATCGGGTGGGAGGCCCTCAGCGATTCGGGCGACGATCGGGCGCAGCGCGAGTTCCAGCGCCGTCAGCTGAAAGGCGCAGCCGGCGGCGAAGCCGGTCAGGCCGCCGGCTGCGGCCCCAATGGTCTCGACGACGTTGAGGCCGAACTGCGGAATCCAGTAGGCAAGGATGGTGGGAACACTGATGGCGGCCGTGACGACTGATCCGGCGAGAAGCCCACGCCGTGGATAGCTGACCGCTGCGTTCCAGCCCGCCACGGCGGAGGCTTCCGATTCAGGGTGCTCGAGTGCCTCCGCCACGAGTACCCACCCGGATCGGACCGCGAAGTAGCCGGCCACCAGCCCGAACGCGACTGCGACGTAACAGATAACCAGGGAAACGAAGAACTGCTCGGCGGAGCCGTCCAGGTAGCCGAAAACCGGGACGCCGACGAGCGGGACTCCAACCGCAAGCGCAATCACAAGGAAGCCCGAGGCAACGTAAAGGGGGACGCGCCGCGGGTGTCCCGAATCGGGATCGAACGGGTTCTTCATCCCGTTTCCACCCCCCGCGGCAGCTCGATTCCAGGTCCGGCCGTCAGCGGAATCTCAACCGTCACCCGCGTCCCTTGACCCGGCGGGCTGTCGGCCGAGAGCCTCCCGTCGAGGGCAGCGACACGGTCAGCGAGGCCTGTCAGCCCGGACCCGGCCCCAGCGTCGGCGCCACCGACTCCGTCGTCCGAGATCGCGACCACCAGGTCACCGTTGCGGGTGGCGGCCGAGAGTTCGACACGACTGGCGCCGGCGTACTTGGCGACGTTTGCGAGCGCCTCTGAGGCGACGAAGTAGGCGGTCGATTCCACGGAATCCAGAAACCGATCGCCGGTCGCGTCGATGGTGACAGGGACGGGCGAGCGCCCCCCGAGCTGTTCGAGTGCCGGCTTGAGGCCGCCGGTTGAAAGCACCTGGGGATGCAGGCCGCGGGCCAGGTCTCGCAACTCGCTGAGGGCGTCCGAGAGTTCGGTCTTCGCCGCGGCGATGCCGCTCGCGAGGTCCGGCTCCGCGGCCGCCTGGGCCTCCAGCAGGCTCAGCTGCAGCGCCAGCGAGACAAGCCGCTGCTGTGCTCCGTCGTGGAGGTTTCGCTCCACGCGACGGCGCTCGGCGTCGGAGGCGGCGACGATACGGGAGCGCGATGCCAGGACTTCCTCCAGCAGTTCTTCGCGCTCGGTGCGCAGCGCCTCGCGCTCGCGCAGACCGAGCTGCATCTCGTTGAAGGTGGCCGTCAGCGCTCCGAGCTCGTCGCCGCCGATTACGGGCACCGGCTCGCTGATGTCACCGCGGCCGACCCGCCGCGCGCCTGTGGTTAGTTCGGCGATCGGCCGGATCAACGGGTCGGAGATCGCTCCCTTGATGATCAGCGTAAGGAAGACACCTGCCAGCACGGAGACCAGGCTCGCCGCCAGCAGTTGTCCGTCCTCTGAGTCCGCGAACTCGATGGTGAAACCACCCGTGATCAACCCGGCGATCGCGGCGACGACCGGAATTGGCAGCAGCAGCCGGGTGCGAAGACTCCAGGCGAGCGCCGGCCGCTCCGTCTCAGCCGGAAGCTCGGCGTCGACCTCCTCGACTGCGGGTCGCAGCACGAACTCCATCCAGAAAGCGAGCAGCATCCAGACGAGAATCACCGCGGTCTGAACTATCAATGCGACCGCGAAATACCCGACCAGCGAGAGGTCGGCCACGTTCGCCGCGTAGACGTCGGTGATCGCGAGGTGCAGGACGGAGAGCAAGACGAAGGGCGGGGTCAGCAGCCAGCTCGGGATCTGAACCATCAGATTCCAGGCTTCCTCAGGCGAGGGACGTTCATCGCTCTGCCGGATCCAGGCCAGAATCGCGCGGTTGCGCTTACGGCTGTAGATGAGCGCGAAGGCCATCGCCGCCACTTCGCAGGCGGTTGCCACGGCCATGATTCGGATGCTTTCGGACCACGAGAAGTCGACATAGAGGTCGCCGATCAGGAGCGTCAGCACCGTCACCGGAACGGCGATCACGACGAAGAATGCAACGACGGCCAGGGGGAGCCAGTAGGGGTTGCCCTTGACGTTCCTGTAGACCCGGTACCAGAGACGTTCCACGTTCAGCCCTCCACGGCCAGGGGATTAACCCGATCGAGCCGGGTGTCGATGCGGCCGCACCTGTGCATGCGGCTCAGATTAGGCCCCGCAGGGGACCAGATCATCAGGGCTAGCGCTGAACCGGGGCTGTGTCGCATCTCACTTCGACAATCCGTGCTACCACTGACGAGTCTCGGTTCGTCCGGCGCGATGCTTCATGTCATGGCCGTCAAGACGCTCACGATCCTCTTCTCCGACGTGGTCCGCTCGACGGAGCTCCTCGCGCGGCTCGGCGACCGCGAGGCCGAACGCGTGCGCGCTGCCCACTACGACGACATGCGCGAGCAGGTTGACCGGTTCGCGGGCACGGTCATCAAGACGCTTGGAGACGGGCTGATGGCGACTTTCGACGCCGCCCGCAACGCGATCGACTGCGCCGTCGGCATGCAGATGGAGTCCCAGCACCAAGGCCCCGGCGACTCGCCGCTTTCGATCCGCGTCGGTGTCTCGACCGGCGACGTCGCGCTCTGCGACGGCGACTGCCACGGCCTCGGGGTCGTCCAGGCGAGCCGCCTCTGCGCTGTCGCCGGCTCCGGGCAGATCCTGATCTCCGCCTCCACGCACCAGGTTTCCGGCGGCCCCGAAGGGGCCCGTACGGTTGGCCCGCTCGAGCTCAAGGGCATTCCAAACCCGGTCGAGGCCTGGGAGGTCCCCTGGACGCCGGAGGCGCCGGCCAAGGTGCGCGCGGTCCTCGCCGACGACGCAGTGCTGGTGCGCGAGGGAATCGCCCACGTGCTCGAAGCAGCCGGAATCGAAGTCGTCGCCCAGGCGAGTGACGGGGAAGAGCTCGTTCGGCTCGCCGCCGAGCTGCGGCCAGACATCGCGATCGTCGACGTCCGCATGCCGCCGACCCATACCACGGAGGGCCTTGACGCCGCCGAGCGCATGCGTGCGCACAACCCCCACCTGGGCCTGATGGTGCTCTCCCAAGAAGTCGAGTCGGCTTCGGCCGGCCGGCTGCTGAAGCTCGGCGAGACCGGTGTCGGCTACCTGCTCAAGGAGCGCGTGGCGAACCTGCGCGAGTTCGCCGACGCCGTGCGACGGGTCGCCGCCGGGGGCACCGCCTTCGAAGCATCGGTCACCTCATCGCTGAATAGCGAAGGCCGTGGCCTCGCCGAGCACGCCGTCGGCTGAGGTTCGAATCCCCGTTCATCGCAGTCGCCGACGATCGCTGAACTTCAGCACCGTTGTCGGCGGTTTCGGCACCACATCCGGGTCGGGGCTGGGCGGCGGAGTCGCCAACTTCAACGGGACGGTCACCGTCGAGAGCTCGACCCTCTCGTTCAACACCGCCGCCGACGGGGGTGGCGCTCTCTTCAGCCTCGCCTACGACGGGAGCGGCTCGCATACGGCCGTGGTCTCGCTCATGCGCTCGGTTCTGTCTGACAGCCCCGCCGGCGTCGACCTGCTCGTCCACCGGCCCGCCGAGATTGCCCCCGGACTGGGGAACGTCGCGGTCGTTTCGGTCACCCGCGACGGCCACGACCTGATCGAGACCACGGAAGTGCGCGGAACCGTGCTGTCGACGGCACGCCGCTCATCGCCGACTCACAGCTCGGGGCGCCGGCAGCCAACGGCGGGAGCACTCTGACACACCTACCGGCGATCTGGAACTTCCGGGTGCGTCCGTGAGCCTTGCACGCGGCCAATCAGTGCCAGCACGGAGGATCGGCGCGCCGCGCGGGTTCAGGATCAGCCCATGAGATTCCGAGCCACCTACAGCGTTGCGATGGCGACGGTCGTTTTTGTGATCGCGGTGCTCGCCTCCTCGGCGAGCGCCGCCGCCCCCAGCCTCCGCGTCTCCGGCAATCAGCTTGTCGACACGACCACGAACACGGCCTTCGTCCCCCGCGGCGTCAACTGGCCGAGCTTCGAGTACGCGTGCGTACAGGGGTGGGACTACTCCCAGCAGGCCAACGAGCAGCACGTCGGCCCCGACGCCGCCGGCGCCGCACTGATCGCCAGCTGGCACATCAACACCGTTCGCATCCCGCTCAACCAGGACTGCTGGCTCGGCGACGACGCGACGCTTGGTGAACCCGACATCTACGGCACCGCCGAGGGCTATCGCCAGGCCGTGCAGAACTGGGTCAACCTGCTCCACAACGAGGGCATCGCGGTGATCCTCGACCTGCACTGGTCGGGGCCCAACGGCGTCCTCGCCGAGGGTGGCCAGCGGGCGATGCCCGACGATCGCTCCGACGAGTTCTGGGCTTCGGTCGCCGCCCGCTTCAAGGACGACCGCGCAATGATCTTCGACGCTTTCAACGAGCCCTATTCGCGCACCTACGGCGGCGCCAACTTCGACCTCACCTGGGACTGCTGGCTGAACGGCGGCTGCCATGCCCCCCGACACCACCAGAACCAGCCCTCGGACGGATCGACCTTTACGACCGTCGGGATGCAGGCGCTGGTCAGCGCAATCCGCGGCGCCGGCGCGACGCAACCGATCATGCTGCCCGGGCTGGACTATGCGAACGACCTCAGCCAGTGGCTCGCGCATCGCCCACAGGACGGCGCGGCCGGAACCGCCGACGACCAGCTCGTCGCCAGCTTCCACAACTACAACATCCAAACCTGCAACAACGTCGCCTGCTGGGATCAGGTGATCGCGCCGATCGCAGCACAGGTGCCTGTCGTCGCGGGCGAGTTCGGCACTGACGACTGCAAGGAGGACCACCTGATCCGTTGGATGGATTGGGCCGACGCCCGTGGCGTCGGCTACCTGATGTGGGCCTGGTGGTCGCTCAGCTTCCTGCCGGGCTGTGGCGAGCACGTGATCCTCGCGGACAACACCGGCACTCCTCGGTTCCCTCACGGCACGGCGCTGAAGACGCGTCTGGCTGCGCTTGCGGCGACACCACCGACGCAACCTGACCCTGACCCGCCCCCGGGAGATCGCAGCGCTCCCGAGACGACCAAGGCGGGCGGGCCGAAGGGCCGCACGCGAGCCCGACGGGTCACCTTCTCCTTCACGTCCGAACCCGGCGCTGCCTTCGTCTGCAGGTTGGACAAAAAGCCTTTCCGGGCATGCACTTCACCGGTGACCAAGCGTGTTCGCCCGGGTCGCCACACGTTCGTTGCGGCCGCAGTGGATGCGGCCGGCAACTTCGACGTGAGCCCTGCGACCTGGGCCTTCAAAGTGCGGCGTTAGGAGTCATTGAAAAGTTCAGTGTCAGCACGGAGAGTCGAGCCGCCACGAGCCGTAAGGCTGCAGGCATGAATACTTCACTTGCCCTTCGTCCTCTCCGGATCGCCGTTCTCGCGGGACTGGTCCTGACAGCGCTGGTCGCGGCCCCTCGTGCTCAGGCGACCGGCTTCGATTCTCCCGAGCTCCTCAGCGCTGACGGGGGCGATAGTGGGAGACCCCTGGGCGCAACAGCGGTTGTTGGCAAGTCGGGCTCCGCGATCTCGCGTAGCGGCTACGACATCTATTTCACGACCGAGGATCGGCTGGTCGGGGGAGACAACGACTCGGTCTCGGATCTCTACTGGAGCCTGAACGGCACGACGTTCCTCGTATCCGTGGACACGGCCGCTCCGGTCACCTTCGCGGGCAGCTCCGCAGACGGCCAGGATGTCTACTTCGAAACGGCGGAGCGGCTTCGCGATACCGACACCGACGACGCGATCGATGTCTACATGCGCCAGGGCGGCCAGAACACGATCCATGTCTCCCGGGGTGACACTCCTGCCCTTGGCAACGCCGCGCGGCCGGCCTTTTTCGAGGCGGTGTCCGCCGACGGGTCGGTCGTGATACTGAGATCCACCGAGAGGCTGGACGGGCGCCCCGCGACCGCCACAAGCATCCAGGACGGGCCGGAGAACCTCTACATGCGAGCGAGCGGCCACACGACCCTGCTCACCGGGCATGCCAATCCGCGCTCCCCCGGGCTCCAGTTCGTCCACCTTTCTGAAGATGGTTCCCGCGTCTATTTCGAGTCGGTTTCGTCGCATGCCTCCTCCGACACTGACTTCATGGGCACCGACGTCTATCGCTGGGAAGCCGACTCGATCACGCATGTGTCTCAGGGCACATCTCCGAGCTTGGGCCAGTCGGACTACAGCGGTGCGTACTTCGGCGCCGAGACGGACGACGGCGCCCGCGTGTTCTTCGACTCGCCCGACAAACACACGACGGACGACGCTGACACTCAGACCGACGTGTACGTGCGGGAGGCAGGCCAGACGATCCGGGTCACCACGGGATCGCGGGCCGGAAGCGGCAACGCCAACAGCGTGGGGGGCTTCAGCGCCTTTGCAGACTTCGTCGCCGCATCGCCGGACGGCGAGAGGGTGATCTTCAGCAGTCGCGAGTCCCTCGCTGACTCTGATTCGGACCTCAACATCGACGGCTACATCTTCGAGGGCGGCGTCACGCAAGAGCTGGCCGTTGACCCCCAGGGAGTCGGTGACCCCGCGTCCGCGGCTTACGTTGGCGGTTCGCGGGATCTCTCGCGAATCCTGTTCAGGACGAACACGAGCCTTCTGCCCGGCGACAACGACGCACTGCCCGACCTCTACGAGCGCCACGGCGGCCAGCTGGCCCTGATCACGGCCGGTACCGCAACCACGTCCAATTTCCTGGCCGCCTCCGCTGACGGGACCAGGGTCTTCATCGCAACAGCCGAGAAGCTGCTGCCCTCCGACACCGACTCCGGCAGCGACATCTATATGTACGAAGGGGGAGCGCTGTACGCGGCCAATTCCGGCCCCGGCACCGTTACTTTCCGTGGCGTCTCGCCCGACGGCTCGATCGTCTACTACGACACCACTGATTCCCTCGCAGCGGGTGACACGAACGTCAACAAGCGGGACGTCTACCGAAGCAGCTTCGACGCGACCGCACCGCAGACGACGATCGTCGTCGCGCCGCCTGCTTCAACGGAGTCCCGCGCTGCGCATTTCGAGTACGGGCCGGTCATCCCCGGAACCACTTTCGCGTGCACCCTCGACAATCAGCCGATGTCTTGTGCCCTGGGCAGCGTCGACTTCGACGGGCTCGCACTCGGACCTCATGTGTTCACCATCGCCGCGACCGATTACGCCGGCAACGTCGACACGACGCCTGCTACCGCGATCTGGACCATCGTCGAGCCGGCGTCACAGCAGCCGCCCGCCGACGATCCAGGCGCGGGTGCGGGTACCGACCAGCAGACGCCTCAGGCGGACCAGGTCCCGCCTGAAACCATCAAGAAGCGGGGCCCAAAGCGCCGCGGAACACGCACGCGCCTGCGCTTCAAGTTCGAATCCGAGCCCGGAGCCGTTTTCATCTGCCGGCTCGACGACGAGCAGTTCGAGGCCTGCACCCCGCCGGTCGTCAAGCAAGTCGACCCTGGGCGCCACAAGTTCACAGTCGTTGCGATCGACGCAGCCGGCAACTTCGACCCGACTCCGGCGGTCTGGAAGTTCCGGGTCCTTCAGTAGCCGCATGATCATGCAATCAGCGCCGGCATGTGAAAGTACCCCCGCCCCAGGTCGCGGTATCGATCGGAGGCAGCTCAGGCCCGGCGCAGCGTCAGCGTCGTGGTTACGCCGGCGCAGCCGCATTTCACCCAACTGAGCGGTCCCCGGAGCGTCTCGCCGCAACAGCGCACCGTCGCACTCCGGGTCGCGTCGTCGTTCCCCGCCCGCGTCTGTCTCTTCAAGCGCTAGCTGAACAGGGCCAGGGTGGATCCTGAGCCAGCCTTCGCCGTTTCATACCTGAAGCGGGAGCGACACCCGCACCGTCGTTCCGCCGCCGCTCGGGCTCTCGATCTGGAGCCGGCCGTCGAGTGCCGCGACCCGGTCGGCGAGCCCCGAGAGGCCAGACCCGGAGGCAGGATCGGCCCCGCCGACGCCGTCGTCGGTGATCTCGACCATCAGCGCACCATTGTCTGCCGCGAGCGAGACGGCTGCCTTGGAAGCCGAGGCATACTTAGCGACGTTCGCCAGGGCCTCGGAGACCACGAAGTAGGCGGTGGAGACTCCGACCGGATCGGGATAGCGCTCACCTGGGGCGCTCACCGCGACGGGAACCGGGGAGCGTTGAGACAATTGCTCAAGCGCCGGCTTGAGCCCACCCGTGGTCAGGACCTGGGGATGCAGGCCGCGCGCGAGGTCACGCAGCTCGGCGATTGCCGCGCCAAGGTCGGCGCTCGCTTCTGCCGCGAGAGCGGCCGCACTCGGATCGCCGCTCAGGCGCTCCTCGAGCAGGCGCAGCCTCAGCGCCAGCGCCACCAGTCGCTGCTGCGCCCCGTCGTGAAGGTTTCGCTCGACCCGGCGCCGCTCGGCGTCGGCTGACGACACGATCCGCGCACGGGACGCGCGGACTTCCTCCAGGAGCCGGTCGTTGTCTACGGAAAGCGTTTCGCGTTCGGAAAGGCCGATCTGCATCCGGTTGAAGCTCGCGACCACGTCGCCGAACTCGTCAGCGGAGGTCAGCGGGACCGGCTCCGTGAAGTCACCGCGCCCCACCCTGAGGGTGCCCTCCCGAAGCCGGCGAAGCGGATCCAGGACAGTGGCTGTCGCCAGTGAGATAAGCGGGAGCCCGACCAGCACGAGCACCACAAGCCCAACACCTGCGGCGACCGCGAGACGAGTGGTCGAAGAATGTGTGGCCGGGATGAAGGTGGCGGCGCCGCCCACGGTGAGCATCCCCATCGAAAGCGGGGCGGCGAACGCCTTCGCGCCGGCATTCCAGTGTGATCTGGGAGCCAGCCGGCCTTCGCGGCAGCATGGTGGCGATCTCCGCCACCACCGGTCGGAACAGGTGCTCTCCGAAGAAAACAAGCGAAGCCCAGGTGAAGAGCCCGATGGAGCCGATCCCGATCACCACACCGGCTGTCGCCCAACCGGTCAGGTCAAACTCAGGAACGAGGTAAACGGGGAACATAATCGCCAGGCTGACGCAGCAACCAATCCCCACAGTGCTGATCAGGCGGATCGGGTAGAGGACGATGGTGGTCCAGGCCGCGGACGGCTCAACGCCGGACTCTCGGCCTTCCCTGAGCCATCGCAGCGTCCTTCCCGTCTGGCGGAGTGTCAACCACCCGCCGGCAACGAAGCCTCCCAGCTCAACCAGCAGGGCGATTGCCAGGGTGACCCGAAACTGCTCCGAGTCGCCGTTGAGGTAGCTCAGGACAAGTGCGGCCGCGGCCGCGGTCGTCATGGCAGCCGTGAACACAGCGCACCCTGCGAGGTAGGCCGGGACCAGTTTCCAGCCGAGCCTCGCGCAGGCGCGCTCAGCCATCCACGCCCGCTCCGGCGTCCTCAGGCTGGCTCAACTGGGCCCTGATCGTGGTTCCCCCCCGGCAGGGCTGTCAACCGTGAGCACGCCGTTGAGCGCGGCGACCCGGTCGGCGAGTCCGGACAGGCCCGAGCCGGCATTCGGATCGGCGCCGCCGATCCCGTCGTCGGCGATCGTCACGGTCAGGCAGCCGTTCGAGCGTTCGGCCGAAACCTCGGCGCGACTCGCCTCGGCGTACTTGGCGACATTCGCCAGACGCCCTCGGAGACGACGAAGTAAGCCGTCGACTCAACCTGGTCGGCGTAGCGCTCGGCTGGTGCATCCACCGTCACCGGAATCGGCGAGCGCTGCGCGAGTTGCTCGAGCGCGGGCTTCAGCCCCCCAGTGGACAGCACCTGCGGGTGAAGGCCCCGCGCAAGCTCACGGAGCTCCGCCAGGGCTGAAGACAGCTGCATGCCGGCGGCGTCTATGCCTGCAGCCAGCTCCTCGTTCTCGCCGGTGCTCTCCTTGAGGAGGTTGAGCTGAAGCGACAGCGCGACCAGTTGCTGCTGGGCACCGTCGTGAAGGTTTCGTTCCACCCGCCGATGCGCCTGCGTCGGAGGCTGCGACGATGCGGGCACGCGATGCTCGCAGCTCCTCGACCTGCGCCTCCACGGTCTGCTGAAGGTGGTTGAACCCGGCCACCGCCTCGCCGAACTCGTCGGCGGTCGTTTGCGCGATCGGCGTCGAGTAGTCGCCGCGCGAGACCCGGTCGGTCGCATTGCGTAGATCCTTGATCGGGCGCAGGATCGCGTCGGTGAGCGGCAGAAAGATCGGCAGGATGACCAGCAAGGTGAAGACATAGGCGACGGCGGTCGTCAGTGCCAGGCGCTCGCCTGGGCTGGCCGCGTCTGGCAGCAGGGCGCCGCTGCCGGCGGCCGCGGCGAAGCAGCTGATCGCGGCGAGTACTGTCGTCTTGGTCCGAGCGTTCCAGTGCGACGTGGGCGAACGCGCGCCCGGGCGGCGAGCGGCTGCGATCTCAGCGATCGCGGGCCGCAGCAGGAGCTGAGCGGTGAAGACGACCACCGCAAAGATCGCCCCGGCGCAGATCAAGAACGCGCCGAAGAATCCGACCCCCTCGAGGGCGCTGAAGTTGAATTCCATCGTGACGTACGCCGTGATCGCGGGGCCGACGAGGATCACCACAAAGGAACAGCATGTGAAAACGAGGCGAAGGGGTACATAGACGGCCGAGCGCCAGGCGTCCTCGGCACTGGTCGCGCCGTCGGGATTGCGAAGCCAGCTGAGGCCTGGCTGCACCGCCGACCAGACGACCCGGAGCCCTACAGCAATCCCTAAGCACCCCCCGGCCGCGAGGATTGCCGCTCCGGTCGCGTACTGGGACGCGCTGCCGTCGAGGTAGCCGAATAGAGCAAGGCTCCAGCAGAACAGGGCCAAAACACTGAAGACCCACGCCGCGATCACGATGATCAGGTAGACGATGCGATGGCCGAGTTTCAGGTAGAGGCGTTCGGCCCAACCACCGGCTGGACGAGGGGTCGCTTTTGTGTTCATGTGCCGCTCTCCGGCATCGCCACGGGCAGTTCAACCGAGACCTTCGTGCCGCCCCGGCCGGGCTCTCGATCCGAGCCTACCGGGGAGGGCCGCACCCGGTCGGCGAGACCGGCAAGCCCCGTCCCGCGCCCGAGTCGGCGCCGCCGACGCCGTCGTCCGAGACCCCGACCAGCAGTCTCCCTTAAGGCGCGGCGCCGAAACGGTGCGCTCGCGGTCGCGGCGTACTTGGCGACGTTCGCGAGCGACTCGGCGACGACGAAGTAGGAGGTCGACTCGACCTGCATCGGGGAGGCGCTCACTGCGGGCAGCTCCCGATCGGCGGGGATCGTCGAACGCCCGGCCAGTACCCTCGAGCCGGCGCCAGCCCGCGATGCTCAGCAACGGCGGGGTGGAGGCCCCGCGCGAGCTCGCGTAGCTCCTCCAGCGATGAGCCAGCTCGGCCTTCGCGACGCCTGCCAGGTCCGCGGTTGCGTCGGCAGCGGCTCCGTCCGCGAGCAGCGAGAGTTCAGCGCCAGCGCGACGAGCCGCTGCTGGGCGCCGTCGTGGAGATTGCGCTCCACCCGTCGTCGCTCGGCGTCCGACGCGCTGACGATCCGAGCGCGTGAGGCGAGCACCTCGTCGAGGAGTTGCTCGCGTTCGACGCGCAGCTCCGCCAGCTCGCGCAGTCCGAGCTGCATCTCGTTGAAGCTGGACGCGAGCGCGCCCAGCTCGTCGCCGCCCACCACTGGCACCTTCTCGGTGAAGTCACCCAACCCCCACCCGTTCAGCGCCCGCCGACAGGTCGGCGATCGGGCGTACCAGTTGGTCGGAGATCGCGCCCTTGACGAGAAAAGCCAGAAACGTGCCGCAGAGAACCGCGCCGAGGCTTGCGACAAGCAGAAGAACGTCGATATTGTCGGAGAACTGCACAACGAAAGCGCCCGTCACCATCCCGCCTACGGCACCACCGCACGGGATCGGGGAAGAGAACGATCCGTGTTGAAGCCGCCACGCTTTCGCTGTCGCTCGGCGCCGATCGGAAGCTGCGCGTCGATCTCTTCACATCGCCGGCCTGAGGATGACGAACTCGACCCAGAATCCGGTCAGCATCCAGACAAAGGCGACCCTCGCAAACCTGGGTCGCGACGGCGATGCCGAGCTACCCCGTCAGAACATATCCGCGACTGTCGCGACGTAGACGTCCGTGATCGCGAGGTGAAGCAGTGAACAGCACGATGAATGGGCGCGGGACGAACCGAATCCCAGCGCCCGCACCATCAGAGTCCAAGCCTCCTCAGGCGATGGCCGATCCACTACTTCTTGTGCGGCCCAGGCGAGGATCGCGCTCACCGGATGCCGAACCAGCAGAAGCCCAACGACGACCGCAGCGGTTCCGCAGGCCGTGCGATCGAGGAGCAACCCGTGCAGCCTCGGCTCGACTGAGATCAATGCCATAGACGTCGCCAGGTACAGCATCAGACCGTCACAGGGACGGCGACCGCCACGACCAAGACCGTGATCCCGATGACGAGCCATCTCGATCACCCTTGACACGCAGAGTATACGTGGCTCGCCCAGGCGCAGTCTAGGAGCACTCGGCCTCGTGACCGCAGCGGGAGTCCCGGTCGTATCAGCGTGCCTCGGGATGGCGGGCTCTCTACGCTCAGCTGCCTCCGTCGAGCGCTATGCGAATCCGGTCCGCGAGGCCGGAAAGCCCTGAGCCCAGCGAGCCTCGGCGCCGCCCTTGCCGTCGTCGGAATCCAACGACCAGCCACCCATTGACCTGGCCGGCGGTGCCTCGGCGGCGCTCGCCTCGGCGTACTGGCAACGTTCGTGAGCGCCTCCGAGACGACGAAATACGCGGTCGACTCGACGGGATCGGGGTAGCGCTCTGCTGGGGCCTGCACGGTGACCGGTAGCGGCGCGCGCTCGGCGAGCTGTTCGATCGCCGGCTTAAGCCCGCCCGTGGTGAGCACTTGTGGGTGTAGGCCTCGGGCGAGCTCCCGCAACTCGGCGAGCGCTTGGCTGAGATCCTCCCTCGACTTCAATGCCAGGGCGCGCTGAGCGTCGTCGCTCGCTCCGTTTTCGAGCATCGAGAGTTGAAGAGCCAGGGCAACGAGGCGCTGTTGCGCCCCGTCGTGGAGGTTTCGCTCGACGCGGCGACGCTCGGCATCGGAGGCGGCGACGATGCGGGCGCGGGAGTCGCGCAGCTCTTCCAGCTGCTCACCGACCCGCTGCTGCAGGCGGTTGAATCCCGCTACCACCGCGCCAAACTCGTCCGCGGTCGTCAGGGCGACGGGCTGTGAGAGGTCACCTTGAGCCACCCGCGCTGTGGCCCGCTCCAGCGCCTTCAGCGGTTCCAGAATCGTGCCGGTGGCGGCGTGAATCGCGGGGAGCCCGATCAGCAGAAGCGCGCCCATGCCGCCAAGCGAAGCCGCGGCCAGCCTGGCCTCACGCGTTGCGTCGTCAGGTACGAACTTCCACCGCGACACCGATCGTCATCAGCACGAACGCCGGCAGCAGGACGATCGCCTTGGTTCGCACGTTCCAGCGAGTGCGCGGCGGCGCCCATCCGGGCGCGACCGCCTTGGAGATGTCGGCCAGGATCGGTCTCATCAGTGTTTCGCCGATCAGAAGGACCAGGGCGAATCCAAAGCTGATCCCCGTGACAAGGGCGACGAATTGGCCGAAGATCTCCCAGCCATGTACGTCGAAATTCGGAATCAGGTAGGCGAAGGAAACGGGGCAGGCCAGCAGTGCAACCCCGAGCGTGATCGAGACGATGGTCCGATTGAGCCAGTGGTGAAGGGGCAGCCACGCCTGCTCCGCACTCGCTGTGGGGTTCACCAGGCTGTCGGATCCAAAGCAGTGCCGGTCTTGCCAAGCGCCAGCTGACAAGCGTGCCGGTCAGTGCGTCGAGCTCTGCCAGGTCGATCAGATCCTTTGGGCGACCGGCCGCTCGCTTCATTGCCCGCAGGTCCTCCAGCGCGCAAACCCGGAAGGGTTCGCCATTGAGGATGGTCTCCTCGCCTGGCATCAGGGCGCGAAAATCGGGTACGCCGTCAACCGCGTTCAGGAGATGAACCGACCCATGGCGTGTGTTGAGCTTCAGGTCGACTCGGCGGACCAGCACCTCCGGGCGCAGCGGCGGCGTGTGCTCGGTGGCGGGTGCGGCGTCGATTGATTCAAGAGCGGCGAGAAGTGATGTGACGTTGTCCCATTCCCGGTCGTAGACGATGTCGATATCACGGGTCGCCCTAATCACTCCGTGCCTCGCAGACGCGAGCCCGCCAATGACCATGTACTCGACTTTGCGCTCGTTGAATGCGCGAATGACCCCCGTGGGATCAAAGAGCTCCTTTGTCATCGATCTTGCTGCCGGCTGAGCGCAAGCGCAGCCTGCGACAAGCTGATGACGAGCTCGAGGCGTTGGGATGGCGAGAGTGCGCGGTGCTCGGCAATGGCCTCGGGCGGATTCCAGGTCTCAGCGACGCGCTGAGACGGTTCGTTGGCTGGGGTGCCGGGCACAGTTCTGTTGAAAGATTTCACTACCACCAATGATGGCGTAGCGGGCCGACGAATCGGTTGGAAGTGGCGCGTCCCGGTCACCCAGGGCGGGGCGCGTCGCATTCAGTGCGGTTCGTTGAAAACCCCTCAACAATCGTCCCGGTGTCGTGCGGCTCGTGGCGCAGCGCGTTGACGACCGCCCCGGCGAGAATTGTGAGGCTGTTCAGATAGAACCAGACCAGCGCGAGGCCGGCGCGCGACGACCGTCAGCGTGGAGTTGCAGCCGGCTAAGGGACGAGCGTCTCGGTGGTCTTGACGGACTTATCCCGTCAGGTGCACCGGCGACGGCTAGCGAGGTGCGCTTGGTGGACCATTTCGGCCCGACGCCCGAGTGACGACGGAAGGACTCGGAACTTCCAGACTGCAGGACGTAGTGAATGAAACATTGAGACGGAGCCAAGGCACCATAGGATTGCGGCCGTGCCGTTCACGCTCAGGAACCTCAAGGAGGACCTGGAGGATCTCGGTCCAACTTCGACGGCGCGCCGGACCTCGAGTTCCGCGCGGCGACCAAGGCGCTCGAGCTCGAGCGGTCCGGCCTGAGCTACCAGCGCGTCCCGCCCGGCTACCGCTTTCCGTACGGCCACACGCACGAGACGCAGGAGGAGGTGTACGTGGTCGTGCGCGGGAGCGGGCGGATGAAGCTCGACGACGAGATCGTCGAGCTGCGGGAGTGGGACGCGGTGCGCGTCCCGCCGGGGACGTGGCGCGGCTACGAAGCCGGGCCGCAGGGCCTCGAGATCCTCGTCATCGGCGCGCCGAATCTCGGCGAGGACCCGCGCGGGGACGTCGAGGGTCGGCGCGACTGGTGGACTGGTTAGACCGTCTGGTCATCGAAGCGGTCAACCGAACGGCCACCCCGGGTTTATGCTCGCCCCGTGAGCGACGTGCCGGCGATGAGCGAGCCCTACGTGACCGTCGATGGTGAGGCGGAGCCGGTGCCGATCCGCGGCCGCCTTGTCGTCGGTCGCGATTGCTTCGGGATCGCACCCGAGCAGCGGTTTGTGGTCGACGATGACGAGGTCTCCAGACACCATCTCGAGATCCGGCTCGGCCCCGACGGCCGACGCGCCAGCCTGATCGACACAAGCGCGAATGGCACGCGCCTGAACGGCGCCCGGGTGGAGCGCGGAGCCCCGATCGAGCTCATTGACGGCGATCGCATCCGCGTCGGTGCCACCGAGCTCGAGTTCCGGTCCCCGTGCGCGCCGATGCCCATCGTCGCCGACGCGGATCCGCGCAGCACCGCGCGGCCGGTGAAGTTGGCGCGGATGGCGATCGCGGTCGGCGACATCATCTCCTACACCGCGATCTCCGAGAGCGTGGATGCACAGCTGGTGTCCGCCGAGGTCGGACGGCTGTTCAGTGAGCTGCGCACGCTCCTCAGTCGCTACCGCGGAACCGTCGGCAACTACGTCGGCGTGCAGCTCGTGCCGCAGCGCGTTGACGACTGCGCCCGCCAGAATCGTCAGGCTCAGCAGGTAAAACCAGACCAGCGCGATCAGGATGAAGCCGATCGCACCGCCGACCTCGTTGATCGTCGCGACCTCTACGAAGTAAAAGGGGAAGGCCCAGTTGGCGAGGCCGGCGCCGATCGCTACGAGCACCGCTCCCGGCCAGATTCCCCGCCACGGCATGTGGCCCTTCGGAACGAGGTAGTAGATCGAGCAGGCGATGATGAAGGTCAGCCCGAGGGCGCCGAGGAGCAGAAGCAGGTTGTCGAGGAAGCCGAGGTTCGAGAGCCCGAAGGGAAGGTCGTCGGAGCTGGCGACTATCGCTCCCTCGAGTGCCGGGATCACGACCGTCGCCGCCAGGAACAGCATCGTCACGACGAGCATCCCCAGCGCGAAGCGCTTCTGCTCGACCCAGCCGCGGCACTCGACGTGGTAGATGCGACAGAAGGCGGTGTCCATCGCTCCCCAGAACGAGGTGCCGATCCAGATGGCGCCGAGCGCGGCCGCGACGCCGATCGTCGTCGAGCGCTCCTGGATCTGGTCGAGAGCGTTCTGCAGAGTGTTCAATTCGACAGCGGGAAAGAGGCGCTGCAGGTCGAGCAGCACGCTCTGCTCGATATCGGTCGACTGCAGCACCTGGCCGAAGATGAAGAGCACGAGCAGCGCAAACGGGAACAAAGCCAGCAGCAGGTTGTAGGCGACCATCCCGGCCAGACCGGTGATGCCCTCGCGATAGGAGCGGATCCAGAAGGCCCGCAGCCAGGTGCGCGCTCCGCGGCCCATATGTATGTAGAGCTCCTGCGTCTCGGCCTGGGGGCGGGCCGGAGGCCGGCGAACCGCCGCGGGCTCGGTGTTCATCTGCGCCGGAGCGCAACGAGGGCTTTTCCGGCGATCGCGAAGCTCGCTTCCGCGGCGCCCAGGGCGACGCTGACCCCCGTCCTGGCCACCTCTTCGATCAGACCGCGCTCCGCCTCGGGCGTCGCGCGCGGGGCCGGCGGGGCCGGGGTGGCGCGGGCGGAGGTCGCTCGCGCGGCTGGAGGAGCTGTTCGTGTCTGGGCCGGCGCCGCCTTGCGCCGCGGGCTGCGTCGCGCGGGGCGCGTTTTCGGAAGCTGCCCGAGCACTCCGGGGTCGCGTTCGCCGTCGCCGCTGTCGTCGTCGGTTCGTTGGTTTGAGAAGAGCTCGTTCATCGATGTCGTGCGGTCCGGACTAGACGATCCCACACGGGGTGGCTGCCATGGGTGGAGAACTCCCCCCGGAGCGTTGCGTAACTTGAGTCAAACTGCTGTGTTGCTAGAGCGACTGCTTGATCGGGTATCCGGCTCTCGCGGGCCGAAATCGGGCTTGCAAAACTTGACTTCAGAAAGTAAAGCTTCTACCATGCGCACGGGCGTGTGCCGACTATCAACCCGGTCACGTCCGGATTGCGGAACCTAGGCTCGGTTCCGCTTTTTCACGTCGATGCGGCGGGCCTCACGGTCCTTGACTAAGAAACCGATAGAGGGGCAACAGGAAGACGAATGCTACTGACGGAACTCCAAGAGCTTGAGGAAGTGAAGGGGCTGCTGACCAAGGGCCAGCAGGTTGGCGTTCTGAGCTACGGAGAGATCGCCACGGCGGTCGCCGAGGTCGATGTCGACGAGGGCGACATCGAGGAGCTCTACCAGCACATCGAGAAGACCGGCATCGAGCTGGTCGAGGACAAGGACACGACCGACTCGCCGGCGCCGGAGTTGACCGACAAGCGCGGTCGCCGTCGCGCCAAGGCCACGACGCTCGATCTGAAGCCGGACATGACGACCGACTCGCTTCAGCTTTTCCTCAAGGACATCGGCAAGGTTCGCCTGCTGACAGCTCAGGAGGAGGTCGACCTCGCCAAGCGCATCGAGCGCGGTGACCTCGACGCCAAGCAGAAGATGGTCGAGTCCAACCTGCGTCTCGTCGTCTCGATCGCCAAGAACTACCGCAACCAGGGCCTCCCCTTCCTCGACCTGATCCAGGAGGGAACGCTCGGTCTCGTCCGCGCCGCCGAGAAGTTCGACTACCGCAAGGGCTTCAAGTTCTCGACCTACGCGACCTGGTGGATCCGCCAGGCGATCGCCCGCGCGCTCGCCGACAAGGCGCGCACGATCCGCATCCCGGTGCACGTGGTCGAAAAGCTCAACAAGATCGGCCGCGCCGAGCGCAAGCTGGTCACCGAGCTCGGCCGCGAGCCGACTCCCGACGAGATCGCCGAGGTCACCGGCATCGACCCCGAAGAAGTCGACCAGATCAAGCGCTCCGCTCAAGCCCCCGTCTCGCTCGAGAAGCCGGTCGGCGACGAGGAAGAGTCCGAGTTTGGCCAGTTCATCGCCGACGAGAAGGCCGAGTCGCCGTATGACCGCGCCGTCGACATCCTCACCAAGGAGGCGCTGCGTGAGGCGCTCGAGAACCTCTCCTACCGCGAGCGCCGAGTGCTCGAACTGCGTTACGGACTCGGCGGCGAGCACCCCCGCACCCTCGACGAGGTCGGGCGCACGTTCAACGTCACCCGCGAGCGCATCCGCCAGATCGAGAACCAGTCGCTGAAGAAGCTGCAGTCACTCGCAGAAGCACAGAAGCTCCGCGAAGTCGCCTGAGCATCGGCACATTTCGCGGTTGTTCCGTCGCGCCCCGACTGTCACAATCGTTCCCATGGACGAGATCCTCAAGCGGCTTGACGCGCACATGGCTCGGGGCAACGAGCTCATGGAACGCGTAGACAGGCAGTTTGAGCTGAATGTTCGGGCGTTCGAGTTGATGATCGAGACGCTTACACACCTTGGTCAGGCCATGAAAGACCTGACCGACTCGAACCGCGAGCTGCGCGAGGAGGGTCGAGCGCAGACCAAGGCGATCTTCCGCCTCATCGACGAACGCCTCGACGGCGGCGCCAGCCCTGCCTAGCAGTAGCGCCCGGCGGCCGCGACGAGCAGGATCGAAGCTGCCGTGTAGTCGATCGCCGGTTCCGAGGTGACGTAGTTGCGGCGGTTGTCCTCGTAGGCCTGGAACGAGGAGTTGAACTGACCCTTGGCCTTGAAGCCCTGGTCACGGATCTGCTGGATGGACGAGGGGCCGCCGACAACGGCGCCGGTCGGAAGGCCGCCCGGGGAGGCGCTGAAGGCCCAGTGGTGGATCGATCTCGGCGAGCGCGGGCCGAAGCCGGCGACCATGCTGGCGCCGAAGGGGTTTCGGCCGAGCAGCCAGTCTCGGGCGCCGGCCGCGGTTACGCAGCCGTCGACGCCGGCGACCGTGGCGAATGCGGCGAGCGAGCCCGAGCCGCCGTTCTGGGCAGTTGTGCCCCAGCTGAAGTAGCCCGGCATCCCAAAAGCGTTTGAGCGCGCCTGAGTGACGGCGGTGCTGCCCATCTCGCGCAGGTAGTTGCAGGCGACGTCGAGTGCGGCTCCGGCGGGAATCGCCGGCTCGCCGAGGGCTCCGCAGGCATCGGCGGCGCCGAAGCCGGCGAAGTTGTCGGCGACGTCCAGAATCGCGTCAACCGGCACTCCGTTCATCTGATCGACGTAGTCGGCGAGGAACTGCTGCTCGCCGGTCGCCCGGAAGAGCTGGATCGCGGCTGCGGCCAGCCCGCCGCTGGAGTCGTCGGAGACATAGAAGTTGCCGGCAAACGCCGGGTAGCCGACGCTCCTCAGCGCGGGCGCCGGACCCGCGGTCGACTCGCCGGCGACGTACCAGTCGCGCGCGGCTGTCAGCAAAGCCGGGTCGCCGGTGCGCCGGAAGGCCATCGCCAATGCTGTCGCCGTCTTGCCGCCGAGGTCGCCGCCGATCTGGTTCGGGGGCAGCGTGTAGGCGTTGCGGACCGCGATCCCCTCCTCGCTGCGCCCGGCATCGCCGGCGGGATCGCGAAACCCGATCTCGTGATCGCGCTCGTCGGCGACCTGGGCAACGAAGACGCCGGGCGCCGGATGGGCCTTGACCAGCCAGCGAATGCCGACGTCGGCCTCGCCGTTGAGCGCCCCCGCGTGTGCCGGGTCCAGCAGCGCTGCGGCCTGCAGCAGCGCGGTCGAGAACGCGGTCGTTTGCGTGAAGTGGATCATGTCGCCGGCGTCCATCCAGCCGCCGGCCATGTCGAGCTGCTGCCCGGGGGCGACCGCGGCGCTCGGGTGCACGACCGCGTCGCTGAGGTGCGCGGGCCCATGGGTCGAGGACGGCTCGTTGCCGTCGCGGTTGGAGACAAAGAACCGCAGCATCGTCTCCAGCGCGGGGCCGGCGCCTGTCTCAGAAACTGTCCAGGGCCGCGAGCCGAGACGCCCGGCCGCAACCCTGTAGCTGCCTGGCCCGAGCTCGCCGAGGTTGGCTGCGTAGGCGTGCTTCCAGGGCGCGGGCTTCCCTGGCGCCTTGGTCAGCTTGCCACGGTTGACGACCTTGCCGCCGACCTGCCGCACGACGTACCGCTTGCCGGCCAGATTCGAGTCACTGCCCACGATCGCGACCATCGGCTCGCCCGGCGCGCTCGGGCCGCCTACGCGGATCTGGGCCTTCACCGCGCCCGCTTCCGGGGCCAGCAGGGCGCCCGCGACCAGTGTGGCCGCGAAGCATCTGAGCATCGAGCGTCCCATGCCGGGGCAACGATAGACCGAACCCGGCGGACGCCGCTCAAGGTTCGGGGCCAGGCGTCGATACGGAGATCATGTTCGATATCGATGCCGCGCTCAGCTATGTCGTTGAACGCGAGGGATCCGACCTCCACGTCAAGGTGCCCTCGCCCCCCGTCGCCCGAATTCACGGTGAGCTGGCGCCGATTGACGGCTCCCAGGTCCTCAGGGGTGAGGACACAGAGGCGGCGCTCGAGCACCTGATGCATGACCTCCCGACCAACCTGGTCGAGGAGTTCGCGGAGGACGGTGAGGTTGACTTCGCCTACTCGGTGCCCGGCCTCTCGCGCTTTCGCGTCAATGCCTTCCGCCAGCGCGGCGACGTCAGCATCGTCTGCCGCGCGATCCCCTTCCAGGTCCGCACGATCGCCGACCTCGGCCTGCCCGAGGTGATCCGCAAGATCGCCGAGGAGCCGCGCGGGATCATCCTGCTGACCGGAACCACTGGTTCCGGCAAGTCAACGACCCTGGCGGCGATGATCGACCACATCAACTCGACCCGCGCGCGCCACATCGTCACGCTCGAGGATCCGATCGAGTACCTCCATCGCGACAAGCGCTCGATCATCAACCAGCGCGAGGTCGGCTCGGACACGGTCAGCTTCGGCCGGGCCATGCGCCGGGTCCTGCGCCAGGACCCAGACGTGATTCTGATCGGGGAGATGCGCGACGAGGAGACCGTCCGCACGGCACTCTCGGCGGCCGAGACCGGGCATCTCGTGCTCTCAACGCTGCACACGCTGGATGCCGCCGAGACGATCAACCGGATCATCGACTTCTTCCCGCCGCACCTGCAGCAGCAGGCTCGAGTGATGCTGGCCTCGACGCTGCGCGCCGCCGTCTCCCAGCGGCTCGTGCCGAAGAAGGACGGCGCCGGTCGAGTGGCTGCGGCCGAGATCATGGTCGTAACCGGGCGCATACAGGATCTGATCCTCAATCCCGATGAGACCGGCAAGATCACCGAGGTGATTTCCGAAGGCGGTTACTACGGAATGCAGACCTTCGACCAGGCGCTGCTCAAAGCGGTCCTCGCCGGAGCGGTCACAGTGGAGGTCGCAATGGAGACAGCGTCCAGCCCGCACGACTTCAAGCTGATGCTCGGCGCGCAGGGTCGCAGTGCCAGCAGCGTCGAGCAGCTCATTTCCAACACCGAGCCAGTCGCTCGTACGGAGCCGGAGAGCAACATCTGGAAGCCGGCGGTCGCGAACGGAACGCCGAACGGCGGCAACGGAGCACCTCGCAGCTCGGCTCCGCCACCTCACTTCACTTCGTAAAGCATTGGCTATACTTCGGGTCGCGGACGCCGGGAGACGCCGCACCCTTTTGGACAACTCATGCTCCCGGCCGCACAGGACTGATGGCCGACCTTAATTGCCCCGTCTGTCGAACCGCCGAGATCATCTCCGGCAAGTGGACTCTCCTCGTGATCCGCGACCTCGCGGAAGAGAGTCGTCGCTTCTGTGAGCTCGAACGATCACTGAACGGGATCAGCCCGCGCACGCTCTCGCTGCGCCTGCGAGCACTCGAAGAGCACGGCGTCATCGAGCGTCACACCTACCCCGAAGTCCCCCCGCGCGTCGAGTACGCGCTCACGGACAAGGGTAGGGCGCTCGTCCCGCTGATCGAGGACATGCGCAACTACGGCCGCCAATGGCTGCCCAACGGCCGCGCAGCGGCCGGGCGCGCCACCGCTGCGGTCTAGGCGCGTCCGCCCCGGGCGCGCCTGATTAGGCACGCTCCGGCGCAGATCTAGGCACGAACGGCGCACCAAAGGGGGCAGTTCGGGCGCCAGCATCGACCCCATGGCCGGGGTCCCACGAGATGCGTCGAATAGTTCGACGGAACACGTGGCACCCCCCGCCGATCGGGCGATCGGGAGGCTTGCGGCACGCCAGCACGGCCGGATCTCGCTCGATCAGCTGCGAAACCTCGGCCTGAGCGCAAGTAACGTCCGGGATCGCGTCGCAGCCGGCCGCCTGGTGCGCCGTTTGCGCGGCGTCTACGCGGTCGGCCACGCACTGCTCACACGCGAGGCTCAATGGATCGAGGCCGTGCTCGCCTATGGCCACGCCGTCCTCTCCCACCGCTCCGCGGCGCAACTCTGGGGCCTGCTCAAAGGCTTCACTCGCCCGGTCCACGTCAGCGTGCCGAAGCGAAGGACAGACTCCCGCAAGGGTATCCGCGCCCACGCGACCACCACCCTGCTGACCAGAGACGTCACCCGCCGCAGGGGCATCCCGGTCACCACGGTCGCCCGGACCCTGCTCGACCTCGCCGAATCAGGACCCGAGCACATCTTCTGGAAGGCCTTCGAACAGGCCGAGATCGACAACCGCCTCAACAGAGGCGAGCTCGACGACGTCCTGGCGAGAGCGACAGGACGCCGGGGCCAACACCTCCTCGCTGCCGCCGTTCGTGCCTCAGACCCACTCTCAACGCAACTCAAGTCAAAACTGGAGCACCGCTTCCTGCGCCTGCTCAGACAAGCCGGCCTCCCGACCCCGCTCGTCAACGACCGCTGCTTCTTCCCAATGGCCAAACCATCCACCTCGATTTCCACTGGCCAGATCACAAGCTGATCCTCGAGACCGACGGTCGTGAGACCCACCTCACCGGAGCCGCCTTCGAGCGTGACCGCCGCCGTGACCAGCAGCTGACCCTGATGGGCTATCGCTGCCCGCGCACGACCTGGCTGCAGCTCGACGAGGAGGCTGAGGTTGTGGTGGGGGTGCTCAGGCGGCTGATCGACGCTGATAAGACGTAGGCGCTCAGGGGCGCCATGCCACCTGCAAGCCGCCTTGCACGGCAGGAAGCGGTCACGCACGAGAGAAACCGATCTTCCGTGCGCGACCTCGTTGCCAGAGAAGCTCTCAGTGACCTAGCCACCGAGGCCGGGGAGCGATTCCGTGAGCTCGTGCGCTCGGGCCGCGAGATTCCCTACGAGGTCCGCGAGCCGACCGAGGGGTCACCGTTCTGTCAGTACCTGCCAATGACGCGCCGCTTCATTCGCGACCACTCGGGGCAGGTGGCCTCACTGCGCGCCTACGGCCCCGCCAAGTCGGCGGTCAGCTCGGCCAGGCTCGCCGGCCCCTATCTCGACGCGATCGGCCTCGACAGCTCCGTTGATCCCGGCCGCCAGGTCGAGGACGCGATCCTGGTCTTCCTCTGCCGCCTCTGGCAGGGAAGCACCGACTTCACGATCGATCCGAATCGGCTCGAGGCCGCCCTCGCCGAGCTCGAGCGAAGCGGCGAGATCGAGGGCACGCAGATCGAGGTCGTCGTCCCGATCGTCGGCCTGCAGATGCCGATAAGCCGCCTGGAGCTCGCAGAGGTTTCGCTCGTGCGCACCGACATCGTCGAGGCGCCCCCGGAGGCGGTCGAGGCGAGCCGCGCCGGCCGCGCCGACTGGGAGGCGCAGTTCCTCGCCTACTCGACCTGTCCCCAGTCCGAGGTGGAGATCCGCGAGGACTCCGACGCGATCGCGCGCGCGCCGATTGCCGCCCGCTTTCACCGAACGCTCACCGCCCTTCGCCTCTTCAAGTCGGGCAGCGTCGCCCTCGGCCCGCACGGCTGGACCCGGACCGGAAGCGGACGCTGGCGGCGTATCGCGACCGGCGCCGGGCGAACCCGCGGCGGCAGCTACCACCTGACCGACACCGAACTGGGCGAGCTCGCCTCGTTCACCCGCGCGGTCGAGCGCCGCCGCACCCAGATTCCCGCCCTCGGACGGGCGATCTCGCGCCTGGAGGCCGGCCTGGAGCGCCCCTCGCCGCTCGAGGCGCTCAACGACCACCTGCTTGCCCTGCGCTTTTTGCTCGAGGGGGACGGCCCGTCGAACACCGGCATGCCGATGCGTGTCGCGGCCCTCTGTGCGCCGCCGCAGCAGCGCGAGGAGATTCGTCACACGGTCGAACGCGCTCTTGCTCTCGAAAAGCAGCTCTGGAGCGGCGAGCCCGCGCCCGCCGACGACGGCCGCAGCCCGGTCGAGGTAGCCGGGGAAGTCGAGGAGCTTCTGCGCGCGATTCTGCGCGACGCCGTCTGCGGACATCTCGGCGACGACCTGCGTGCGGCCGCCGACGAGATCCTGCTCGCGGACGGCCTGCGAGTGGGGGAGGGCGATGCGACTCAGCGAGGCGAGACCTCCGAGTGGGAGCCCGCCCGGCCCGTGACCGAGTCGCTCGACGAGATGCCGATCGGCGAGGTTGAGGAGATCGTCGCCGAGGAGTCCCAGATCCGCCGGGTGCTCCCCGCGGAGCAGCCTTCACTGATGGACGAGCCGCTGGACGTCGACCGCTCCGCCCAACCGGTCCAGCCGAGCGCCTCTCAGCGGCAACCGCCCTTCGACGAGTCCCCGCAGCTCGTCAGCGACGGCTGGACGCCCTTCGTCCCCACCATCGAGGAGGAGGACGAAGTCTTCGAGGAGAGGCTGACGACGCTTCGCGCGCTTCCCGACCCCCCGCCCGACCCTGAGCCCGAGCTCACCGAAAGCCCCGTGGAACCGTCCGATGGCGAGGGGACGATGCAGGAGTCAGCAGCTGCGCGGCAAACAAAGGAGCCGATGGCACACAGAAACGAGGCCCGGTCGGACGACTGGCTCGACGAGGCCGGTGATTCGGGAACGACGCTGAATTTCCCTGAACGCGGCCCCGCGATGCGACTGCTCGATCACCTGCCCGAGGAACGAGAGGCGATGCGCGAGCGCGTCTCCACCCTGTTCCCCGTGCCGGACACGATCGACTGGTCCGTCGGCGAGCTCGACACCGAGCGGCAGCGTCAAGAAAAGCTCGGCGCCTAGTTCACGCCAGACCCGAACGCGCGTCAGCGGTTGCTTGGCGTGGCCTTCCTGCCTGCGTTGACGCCGGTCTGCGTGCGAGCGCTCACTGCGCTGGACCGTGCAGACGTCACAAACGGACTCAGTGCAGTCCCTGAGAATCAGAGCCATCAGCAGCCGTAGCTTGGTCCTATGGACTCAAGCTCGAACAGGAGGCTCGTCATGGGTGGAATCAAGACCAAGTTCGCAATCGGTGCCACGCTCGCGACGCTCCTCACCGCAGCCGCCCCTTCGGCGGCCTCCGCGTACCTGGGCCCGGAAATGCTGCCCTACATCGTGCCCGGACTCGGTGCGTCGGCGCAGCCCGCCGAGAGCGCCCCGGCACCGGCGGCGCCCGCGCGCCCGCGCCCGCGGACGAGTGACAATCGCCGCCCCGAGGACCGGCCCGGTCACGGCCGTCCCAAGCGCCGCAAGTAGCTCAGCTCGCCGCCAGCGACTCGCGCGCGACCTCACCGGCGAACAGATAGCGGTCCAGCTCCAGCAAACCGGCGAGGTCGTGGACGTCCTCATCGAGGTAGGGCACCTGGATCACCCTGCGCGCCTTCATCTCGCGCGCCAGCCGCCTGATGTTCTTGGCGTCGCGCAGCGCCAGCGTCTCGTGGTCCTTGAACGCCCGGGCCACACGCGCCGGCAGGCTTTCAGGGTCGTCCCACTTCTTCTCACCCAGCAGGGCCGCCACGCCCGCCGTCAGGTCGTCGTCGGCCTGAGCGTCCCCGAGCGTGTGCACCTTGTTGACGATCACGGCTCCGAACGGCAACTTCGCCTCGACCAGCTTGCGGTGAAAGTAGACGGCCTCGTCGGTCGGCTCTCCCTGGGGACCGCAGACGACCAGGAATGAGGTCTGATCGGATGCGATCAGCTCGTTGACCCGGCGGGCGCGCTCGCGAAAGCCGCCCGCCATGCTGGAGAACGCCTGGAAGAACTCGTGGAGGTCCTCGATCAGCTCGGCTCCGGTGATCCGCTTCAGCACTCCGAGGCCGACGTTGGCGCCGCTGCCGAAGACCTTCATGCCGATCCCCGCGGGCCTCATGAAGATCTGCAGCGCCCGGCCTTCGATGAACTGCGTCAGGCGACGCGGCGCCTCCAAGAAGTCGAGGGCGTTGCGGCTCGGCGGCGTGTCGAGCACCAGCAGGTCGTAGCGGCCCTCGGCATGGATCTCGAACAGCTTCTCCATCGCCATGTACTCCTGTGAGCCCGCCAGCGCGTTGGAGATCTGCTCGTAGACCCTGTTGCTGAGGATCTTCTCGCGCGTCTCGGCGTCAGGCGCGTGCTTGCGGACGACGTCGTCGAAGGTCGCCTTCGGATCGAGCTGCATCGCCCAGAGCTCGCCCCCATCCGTATCGACGCCGAGCGCGCTGAATAGCGCCGGGTCAACCTGCTGCTCGACGTTTCCGAGCTCGGGCAGGCCGAGTGAGTCCGCCAGCCGCTTGGCCGGGTCGATCGTCAGCACGGCGACCCTCTTGCCGCGAGCCGCCAGCCCCGCGGCGATCGCGGCCGAGGTTGTCGTCTTGCCTACACCGCCTGAGCCCGCGCAGATGCAGACGTCTTTGCCCGCCAGCACCTTTTCGACGCCCTGGCTCATGCGACCAGCTCCGCGAGTCCATCCATCTGTGCCGGGCCGAGGTCCGGCTCGAAGATGAACGGCAGCGTGCTGATCGGGGCCGTGACCATCTCACGCAGCCGGGCGAGTTGTCCACGCTGCATCTCGGCACGGTGAGACTGTGAGCTTGCGGCGCGGATCGCCGCCAGGGCGGCGCCGTTCCCGTTCCCGTTTGCGCCATTCTCGCCTGCGGTCGCGGCAAGCCGTTCCGCCTCCTCACCGGTGAAGCGCTCGGGGTAGAGGCCGTTCATGTAGACACGGTCGACCGAGATCCCGATCTCGTCGACGAGCTCGTTTTCGAGCAGTCCTGTCTCATTGACCGGCATCTCCTCCGGGAGCGCCACGATCGCAACGCCGGTCTTGCGGTGGTTGCAGATGAAGGTGTCGAGCGTCTCGGCCTGCGCCTTGATCGGCCCGACCCGGGCGATCTTCGCGAAGGTCCGGGGGGTCTGCAGGAAGCCGATCCCATGGCCCGTGGCCGGCGCATCGACGACCACCAGGTCGAAGTTGTGTCCGTCCTTGACTTTGCGATCGGGCTGCGCGAGCTCCCAGATCTTTCCGATCGTGACCAGCTCTCGCAGCCCTGGGGTGGCGGCGGCGAGGTAGGTGAAGATCTTCGAGCGAAACAGCATGTCGCGCATCGCCTTGACCTTGAGCTGAAGCAGCACGTACTCCCTCATCGACTCGTCCGGGTCGATCGACATCGCCCAGAGGTTGTCCTCGATCTCGACCTCGTGGAAGCCGACTTCGGCGCGGTGCAGCACCCGCGAGGTGTGCTCCTGCGCGGAGACTTCGCAGAGAATCGTCCTCTTTCCCTGGCGCGCAGCAGCCAGCCCGAGGGCCAGTGCCACGGTCGATTTGCCCACGCCTCCCTTGCCGGTGACGAAGACCAGCCGCTTGTCGAGCAGGTCGCGCATCGGTCGATTCTGGCAAGAGATCGCGCTTGCATGCGGCTCGGACGGAAGGAAACACCACCGTTCGTGCGAATAAACGCGAGCAATGGGTCTCTTCAACCGATCTCACCAGACGCGCCCCGAGCGCTTTCCACAGCGCCCCAAGCCGCCTGTCGAGGAGCGAAAGCCGATGAACGTCACACCACCCCAGCCGCCGCCGGTCGCCAACTCAAACGGCGCCGCGCCGCAACCGCCTGAACCGGGCGCCGAGGAGATCAAGCTCGCAAGGGTCGCCGAGGAGCCGAAGCTCGAAGAGCTCAGCGAAGAGCCGATCGAGAAGGTGCTCGAGCGTGTCGAGATGGTCAAGGAGCGCGCGGCCGCCGAGCTCGCCGCGGCCCCCGCGCCCGCCCCCGCGGCCGAGGTCAAGGCGGCTCCCGAGCCGGCCGTCGACGAGGCTTCCAGTGTCGAGGACGACGACCGGATCAGCTACGAGCAGGCGCTTGCCCCGGTACGCCGTCGCAACCCCTTCAGCGGCACTCCCGAGGAGGACGCGCCGAAGACCTCGCGCGCCAAGGTGATTTCGTTCGCCAACCAGAAGGGCGGCGTCGCCAAGACGACGACGACGCTCAATCTGGCCGTCGCGTTCGCTGAATCAGGGCACAAGGTGCTCTGCATCGACCTCGACCCTCAGGGCAACTTGACTATGAGCCAGGGAATCGACCCCGACCGGGTCGAGAAGTCGATGTATGACGTCCTCGTCGACAAGATGCCGATCAAGGAGATCATCCAGCACCGTGAGATCGATATCGCGGTTGCCTCGATCGATCTCGCCGGCGCCGAGATCGCGATGAGCACGATGATCGGCCGCGAGCGCTCCCTCGAGAAGGCAATCGCGCCGATGCGCGACGAATACGACTTCATCTGCATCGACACGCCCCCCAGCCTCGGGCTGCTGACGATCAACGCCCTGACGGCTTCGGACAAGGTGATCGTGCCCGTCCAGTGCGAGTATCTGTCGATGCGTGGCCTGGTTCAGCTTCAGGGGACGCTCGAGATGATTCGCGAGAACCTCAACCCGGGCGTCGAGATCGAGGGCATCCTGCCGACGATGCTCGACTCGCGGACCGTTCACGCCAAGGAGGCAGTCGAGATCCTCGAGGAGAACTTCGGAGAGCTCGTCTTCAAGTCACGCATCAAGAAGGCAGTCAAGTTCGCTGAGGCACCCGTCCGGGGCGCCTCCGTGCTGAAGTACGATCCTGGGAGCAATGCAGCGCGTTACTACCGCGAGCTGGCTGAAGAGGTGCTGACTCATGGCACGTCGTAACAAGCGCGCCAGCATGCGGGAAGGTCCGCTCGCAGACCTCTTCCGCTCGACGACCCGTCCCGAGGACGAGGCCGCCGAAGAGCCGGCGCCCCAGGCGCCTGAAGCTTCGCGATCCGACGATCCCGAGACCAACGAGTTCGGCTCGGTCGGTCGTGGCGAGGATCTCGAAACGGAGGTCTTCCAGAGAGAGGAAACCGTGGTCGGCCCGCCGCCCCAGTCGACCCAGCCTCCCGAACCCGCCGCGCCTGCCGCGGAGGAGTCATCCGCGTTCTTCGACCAGGAAACCGATGCGCCGCGGTCGGTCCCGGAGCCGGCGCGCGCTGCGCCCACCCGCCCTGCCTTCGAGCAGGATGCGCTCGACCGCGACGAAGACGTCCGCGCCTACCGCCCGACCGAGGCGGAGACCCGCCGGGAGCCCTCCGAGCGCCTCAAGTCGATCTTCAGCGACACACACGACGAGCCCGACGGGCCGATGTACGGCCGCGACGACGGCGCGCAGCGTCGCCGCGTTCCCGCGACCGTGCATACGCCGGTCATCCGGGTCGTCGGCGTCGGCGGCGCCGGCGTCAACGCCGTCAACCGCATGGTCGAGGCCCACATCCCCGGTGTCGAGTTCCTGGCCGTCAACACAGACCTGCAGTCGCTGCAGCAGACGATGGCCGACGTCACCGTCCACATCGGCGCCAGCCTGACCCGCGGGCTTGGCTCGGGGTCTGACCCCAAGGTGGGCTTCCAGGCAGCCTTCGAGGAGCAGGACCGGATCAAGCGCCTGCTCAAGGGCGCGGACCTGGTCTTCATCACCGCCGGCACCGGCGGAGGCACCGGCACCGGCGCGGCGCCCGTGCTGGCGCGTCTGGCGCGTGAGGTCGGAGCGCTGACCGTCGGCATCGTCACCAAGCCGTTCGGCTTCGAGGGCTCCCTGCGGCTCAAGCAGTCCGACGCCGGCATCCAGGCGCTCGCCGACGAGGTCGACACCCTGATCGTGATCCCGAACGAGAAGCTGCTGAGCGTGCTGGCCCGTAACACGACCATGGTCGAGGCGTTCCGCGTCGCCGACGACGTGCTGCGCCAGGGCGTCCAGGGCATCTCCGAGCTGGTGACGCTGCCTGGCCTGATCAACCTCGACTTCGCGGATGTGCGCACGACCATGCGCGACGCCGGCCAGGCGCTGCTCGGAATCGGCATGGGCACGGGGGACAACCGTGCCGTCTACGCGGCGGAGCGTGCAGTTTCCTCGCCGTTGCTGGAGACCTCGGTCGACGGCGCCCGCTCGATCCTGCTCTCGATCACCGGCGGACCGGACCTCTCCCTGGTCGAGATCTCAGAGGCAGCGCGGGTGGTCCAGGAAGCCGCCCACCCCGACGCCAACATCATCTTCGGCGCCAACATCGACCAGGATCTGACCGAGCAGGTCTGGGTCACGGTGATCGCCACCCGCTTCGATGCCCATGGTCGACGCCGTGACGGCAGCTCGGCCAATCTGCAACGCGACGTCGTGCGGCCCTCTGGGCGCAAAACCCGCGAGCGCACGGTCGGCGCCGGCACCCCCGATCCCCAGGGGCGCCCCCGCGACCTGGCGATCGACGTTCCGGAGTTCGTGCCGGGCAAGTAGCTCGGACGGCCCAGCGCCACGCCGCTCGGAGCGCGAGAATCGCGGCGTGAGCAAGGGACCCCACACCGGCGCCGTCGCAGCCGGACATCCGCTGACCGCCGAAGCGGGGGCCGAGGTTCTGCGCTCGGGCGGAAACGCCGTTGACGCCGCGGTTGCGGCGGTTTTGACCTCGTTCGCGACCGAGAGCCCGCTGACCGGCCTGGGCGCCGGCGGCTACATGCTCATCCAGCCACCGAGCGGTGAAGCGGAGCTGATCGACTTCTTCGTCGAGGTCCCTGGTCGCGGCGAAGTCGAGCGCCGCTCCGAGCTGATTCCGATTTCTGTTCACTTCACGGCTGACACCGAACCGCAGATCTTCTACATCGGCGCCGCCTCGTGTGGAGTGCCAGGCACCCCTGCCGGTCTCGAGCTCGCGCTGGAGCGCTTTGGGAGCCGGCCCCTGCGCGAGTTGATCGAAGCGGCCGTGCGGGCTGCCCGCGATGGCGTCGAAGTTTCCCCGCAGCAGGCCTATTTCTTCAAGATCCTCGATCCGATCCTGACCTTCAGCGACGAGGGCGCCGCACTCTACGCGCCCGAGGGAAAAATCCTCGGCGAGGGGGACACCTTCCGTTTCGACGACCTCGCCTCGGCGCTCGAGCTATTTGCCGAGGAGGGCTCGGAGCCGTTTTACCAGGGAGAGATCGCCGAACGCCTGGCGGGCTGGGTGCTCGAGCGCGGAGGCACGCTGACCGGCGCCGATCTCGCCGCCTATGAACCGATCGTGCGTGAGCCGGTGCGGGCCCACTTCCACGGGCGCGAGGTGTTGACCAACCCGCCGCCGTCATCGGGCGGCGTGCTGATCGCCTATGCCTTCGACTTTCTGGACCGCCGCGGGAGCTGTGAGGTCGAGGACATCGCCGCCGCGATGGACGCCGCGCAGTCGGCTCGCACGAGCGAGTTCCTCGCCGGCCTCTACGAGGACGGCTTCGTGGAGCGCTTCCTCACGGCGAACCGGCTCGGCTCGACCACTCATGTCACGGCGGTTGACGCCGAGGGCCGCTGTGCGAGCGTCACCTGCTCGAACGGCACGGGCAGCGGGCTGATCGTCCCGGGGACCGGCGTCCACGTCAACAACATGCTCGGCGAGGAGGACCTCAACCCGCTCGGTTTCCACAAGCATCCCGAGGGAGTGCGGCTGCCGTCGATGATGTCGCCTACGGTGATCCTCAACGACGGCCGGCTGGAGGCCGGGCTCGGCAGCGGCGGGTCGAACCGCATCCGCTCAGCGATCCTGCAGGCGATCATCCGTATGTTCGACGAAGGGCTTGAAGCCCAGGAGGCGGTCGAATCGGCGCGCATGCACCTCGAGGGCCGGGTGCTCAACGCCGAGCCCGGCATCGACGAGGCGGCGCTCGAGCGCCTGGCCGAGAACTACGAGGTAATCCGCTGGCCGGGCCAGAACGTCTTTTTCGGCGGCGTCCACGCCGTCAAGCGGGATCCGCAGAGCGGCGAGCTCAGCGGCGGCGGCGACCCGCGCCGGGGTGGGGCGGTGGCGTACGCATGAGTGCTCTGGCTGAATACTCGGAGGCGCGCGGCCTGACGGCGGCGACTGAGCGCCTGCGCGCGGTGACGCCGCTGCTCGAGGGCGGCGGCGACGATTCAAGCGCCTTTTCGGGGGAGCTTCCCGGCGGCCTGATCGGGACTATCGCCCATCACGGGCGGCTCACGGCGGTAATCACGAGCGTTCCCGAGACAAGCGGTTACGTGCGGGCGCTGTCGTGTCGCAGCCGTGCCGTCAGCGTCGATCGCTCGTATCGCAAGCTCGAGCATGTCGGTGGCTGGCATGAGCAGGAGCTCGAGTCGAACCGCTTCAACGATGCCTTCAGCCTCGAGGTGATTGAGGCGCAGCGCACGGGTTGGGTCTTCCAGGTGTTCTCGCCATCGTTCATCACATGGCTCTCCGACCGTGCTCCCGGCGATATCAGCTTCGAGCTCAACGAGGCCCACCTCTGTGTCGCTGTCCCCCGGCGCCTCGAGGATGAATCCGAGCTCGACGCGCTCTGCGAGGCGGCGCAGCGGATCGCCGGGCGGCTCTCGGAGGAGTCACTCGAGGAGGGGGTCTCCGAGTCCTACGAGGGCGACCGCGAGCTTGAGGAGAAGCTCCGCAAGCAGATCGGCAGGGTCACCTGGGACCAGCCACCGTCGTCGGTTCAGCTGTCGATCGCGGCCTACGCACGGGAACTCGGCGCCGGCATCGTCGGCTGGGCCAAGGCCCTGCTCGCCTTCGTGATCTGCACCGGGCTGGGTGCCGCAGTGGCGGCCTCTGTCCCGCTCGGAATCGGTGGCCGGGCGATCGCTTTCGCGGTGGGCCTCGGCCTCGGTGCGCTGCTCTTCCTGCTCTTCCGGGCGCAGGCCGCGAACCGCCGCGCATCACGGGTCGGGCTCGAGGCCTTCGTCCACGAGTACGCGCGCTCGCGCGGCTTCACGATCGAGGACCGGCGGCGCTTCCACGCAGCCCACCGCGGTCTGTCGCTGCCCGGCGTGGCGCAGCACGTGATGGGCGCCACCGTCGCCCTTCCCGACGGGCGCTCCCTGCCGTGCGAGCTCGCCTTCTGCGCCGACGACGCCCAGATGTTCTCGCGCGGCGAGCAGATCGCCTTCACGCTCGAAGAGGGGCGGCCCTTCGCCTCGGATGTGCTCGTCGTTGAGATCCCGGGAAGCGGCGACCTGCCGGACGGTACCGCCGAGCGCTGCGCCGCAGGATCTGAGCAGGCCGGCGCTTCCCAAGCCGGCCGCGAGCTCGCTGTCTGGGAGCCGTTTGCTGGCAACCTGCTGCGAACCGCAGAGAGCATCGACGCTTTTTTAACCCGGGCTGGCGCGATGATCGCTCAAGCCGGCGCGGACGAAGGCGGCTGAGCTTGAGCATCGACTTCGATGCCGAGGGGCTCCTTGGTCAGACCCAAGGCGAAGCGAGGAAGGCGCGGCTGGAGCTGCTTGCGCACCTCGCTGCAGACGGCGTTTCCGTCCACGAGCTGAGGGCGGCCATCAGGGCTAATCGCCTTGCCCTGCTGCCGGTCGAGCGGGTCCTCGAAGGAAGCGGCGCACGCTACACGCTCGAACAGGTGGCCGAGAAGGCCGGGCTCGACGCCGTCTTTCTCGAGCGCCAGTATCGGGCCAACGGCATCTCCGTCCCCGGGGCTGGCGAGGCGGTCCTGACCGAGGCGGATATGAAAGCGGCCGGGCGTCTCGCCTCGCTTCGCGATGCCGGCATGCCCGACGAGCAGATCCACGAAATGGGCCGGGTGCTGGGGATGTCGATGGCGACCCTGGCCGCAGCAACGAGGCGCTCGACGATCGAGACCTACGTGCGCAAAGGAGACACCGAGCACGACCTCGGGCTTCGGCTCGCGGAGGTGGCCCGGGTGATGACACCCCTGATGTCGGAGTCGCTCGAGTACCTCTATCGGCTTCACCTCCGCGACCAGATCCGCAGGGAGGTGGTCACCGGCGACGCACTCAAGCACGGCCCATCAACGACCGGGGAGGAGGTCAGCGTCTGCTTTGCCGACCTGGTCGGGTTCACGAAGCTGGGCGAGCGTGTCGCTCCGGAGGAGCTCGGTGAGATCACCGGCCGCCTCACGGCGCTGGCCACGGATGTGGCAAGCGCGCCCGTGCGCTTGGTAAAGATGCTCGGCGACGCGGCCATGCTGGTCGCCTCGCAAACGGAGCCGCTTCTCAACGCGGCAGTCGAGCTTGTCGAGCGGGCTGACGATGAGGACGGCTTCCCCCAGCTGCGAGCCGGCGTCGCCAGCGGACTGGCGCTGCCGCGAGCCGGCGACTGGTACGGCCACCCGGTCAACCTCGCCAGCCGCATCACCGGCGTCGCCAGGCCCGGCAGCGTGCTCTGCGACGAGGCGACGATGGAGGCTGTCGAGGAGTCCTATGCGTGGTCCTTCGCCGGCGCCCGCAGGCTGAAAGGGGTCGGCAGCGAGGTCAAGTTGTTTCGCTGCCGAACGCTGCAAGCACCTCAGCAGCCGCACGTTCCCCAGAGCTGACGGCGCCGTCCATATAGCCGTTCCAGACCGTCGCGGTCTCCGTTCCGGCCCAATGGATCGGCCCGAAAGGCTCCCGCAGCACCGAAGCCGAGGCCGTCACCCCGCCGGGGGCGAAGTTGCTGACCGGGCCGCCGCCGATCCAGGGCTCGGCGGCCCAGTCCTGCTCGATGTAGCGCTCCGCCGCCTTCGCGCTAGCGCCGAACAGCGACTCGAAGCAACTGAGCACCGCCTGGCGGCGTTCGGACTTGCCGAGCTCGGCGAAGGCGCGGGCGTCCGCTCCGCCGACGAAGCCGACGAGCGCGCCGGGAGACCCGGAAGGCGGCGTGTTGTCGAACGTCATCGTCACCGGGCCCGCCTCGTTCATCGCCTCCCCGGACAGGCCGTCGTCCCGCCAGAACGGCTTCGAGTAGATCGCGGTGCACTTGACCAGCCAGCCCTGGGGCATGCGCTGGGCGAGCTGTGCGCGTGCCGGCGGCAGCATCGGCTCGAAGTCGATCCGTGAAACGAGGGGAGGGGGGATGGTGAGAATGGCTCGCTTGGCGTGAACCTCGACCTCGCCGGCCCGCAGCGCCACGCCGGCGGGCCCGTGTTGGACCGATCGCACCGGGCTTAAGAGGCGGACCCGATCGCCGAGGTCCTCGGCCGCCCGCAGCGAGACGGCCTGAGAGCCGCCGACGTAGCGGTCCTGCTGGGCGCCGCCCTCGACATCGGTGAGCAGCTCGAAGCTGCCGCCCGAGTGCACGTAGAAGGCGACGTGGAGCATCGAGAGCTCGTCGGCCTCGGCGCCCCAGATAGTGCGCACGGCTACTCGCAGCAGCCGCCTGGCGACCCTGGTTCGCACGTTGCGCCGGACCCAGGCGCCGAGGCTGATCGAGTCGAGCTCTGCTGCATTGGGCGACTCCCAGGGTGCCTCGAGATCGATTCGCGAGGCCAGCCCGTTGAGCTTTCGCAAGGCGTTCGCCACGTCGAGCAGCACCAGGGGCCCGAGCTTCGGGATCGTTCCGCTGTAGCGCTTCAGCCTGCCGTTGATCAGCAGCAGGTTGTCGCCCTTGGTGTTGGTCGGAAAAGTTTCGACGCCGAGCTCACCCGCCATCGCCGCGATCCGCTCCTGCGTCGGGCCGACCCACTGCCCGCCGATCTCGACGACCTGCCCGTCGCCGATGTCCGCGTTGAGCGTGCGTCCGCCGACCGTGTCGCGTGCCTCGAGCACGATCGCCTCGTGGCCTGCCGCAACGATGGCTCGCGCGGCCGCGAGGCCCGCCAAGCCGGCTCCGACGACGGCGACATCGGTTTCGAGTTGATCCACGAATGGCAGTCTTCCCGAAAGCAACGTGAAACGTTTGCGCGGGGCGGCAGACCAACAGAAGGGCGGGCTGCTCATGCCTGCCCGGACGACGTCGACTTGAAGACCCGTTTATTCGTGCACCCGATCTTTAGCTTGTGATCCTCCTCGCACTTTTCGCGTTCGTCGCGGGCGCCGGTACCGCGCTCTCGCCGTGCGTGCTGCCGATCCTTCCCGCGGTCCTCTCAGCCGGGGTGACCGGTGGCCGCAGGCGCCCGCTCGGAGTCGTGATCGGCCTCGGAGTCACCTTCACGTTCGCGATAGTCGGTCTCGTCTACGTCATCGACGCGCTCGGACTGCCCGACGACCTCGTGCGCACGATCGCGATCGTCGTCCTGCTGGGCTTCGGGATCACGCTGATGATCCCGCCGCTCGCCGACCGCATCGAGGCGGCGATCAGCCGCCTGATGCCGGCAACGCGAAACCGGGGAGGGGACGGGTTCGGCACGGGCCTGCTGGTCGGCGCCAGCCTCGGAATCGTCTACGCCCCCTGCGCCGGGCCGATCCTCGCCGGGATCATCACCGTCTCGGCCGCTCAGGATTTCACCGCGGGCAAGCTGCTGGTTGCGATCTCCTACGCGCTCGGCTCGTCGCTGGTCATCTACGCGCTGCTGCTCGGCGGACGCAGGCTGACCGACCGCCTGAAGCCGATCCAGTCCAAGATCCAGGTCGCGCTCGGGGTCGTGATGGTCGCCGTCGCGGTGGGCATGCTGGCCGAACTCGACCTGCGCTTCCAGCGCTCGATCGCCGAGAACCTGCCCGGTTTCCTGCGCAACCCGGCTTCCGCCCTCGAGGAGTCCGACCTGATCTCAGACGAGCTGGCCGAGGTCCGGGCCAGCCCTCACGCGGCCGCGATCGAGGGCGGCGCCAACGAGGCCGAGCAGGGCCTCGAGTTGCCGATCCTGGGAGCGGCTCCCGAGATCGTTCCCGGGGGAGGGGAGTGGTTCAACAGCGAGCCGCTGACCATCGCCGGCCAGGTCGAGGAGGGCAACGTGACCCTGATCGACTTCTGGACCTACACCTGCATCAACTGCATCCGTACCTTCCCCTACCTGCGCGCCTGGGACGCTGAGTACCGCGATCAGGGCCTGACGATCATCGGCGTGCACGCGCCGGAGTTCCCGTTCGAGCGGGATCCGGACAACGTCGCCGGAGCCATCGACGACTTCGACATCGAGTACCCGGTCGTCCAGGACAACGAGCTGGGGACGTGGACAGCCTTCGCAAACCAGTACTGGCCGGCGAAGTACCTGATCGACGCCGAGGGCAACGTCCGCTACGTCCATTTCGGCGAGGGCGACTACGGAACGACCGAACGGGCGATCCGCTCGCTGCTCGCTGAGGCGGGCGAGGATGATCTCGGAGAGCGCACCGAGGCGAGCGGCGAGACGATCGACCCGGGCCTGAACACCCCGGAGACCTACTTCGGGGGCGCCCGCGCTGCGGGCTTCATCACGCCGCTGCGCCCCGGCCCGCACGACTACGGCCAGCCCAACCCCGAGCGCCTCAGGCTCAACCAATTCGCCTACGGCGGCACCTGGACCGTCGCTGCCGAGGACGCGAAGGCCGTTGATGACGCGAGCATCAGCCTGCGCTTCAAGGCGAGGCGCGTCTTCACGGTGATGGGCTTCCCTCACCAAAGCGGGGAGGTGGAGGTGCTGCTCGACGGTGAACCGATTTCCGACGACGTGGCGGGTGAGGACGTCGAGAACGGCGTCGTGACCGTCTCCAACCACCGCCTCTACCGACTCGTCGACCTCCCCGACGCCGGCGAGCACACCCTGACCCTGCGCTTCCAGCCGGGAATAAGCGGCTACGCGTTTACGTTCGGCTAGTGCCTACTCCGGCTTGCGGGCCGAGAGCATCAGGTTGTAGAAGAGCTCCGCCGGCAGCCGCGGCTCGAGCACGGCGCGGTCGAGCCGCTGCAGCGTCAGGTAGCTGCGAAAAGCGAAGGAGCGCCATGCCCAGGGAACGTCGTCGGGCTCCGCGGTCGCCTCCAGCGAGCGAAGCAGCCAGCCGTAGACGTTTGCGACGAGCTCCTCGCCCAAAACGCTTACCTCATCGAAACCGGCGCCGCGGAAGATCGTGCGCAGGTCGGCGGGCACGAAGGCGTGGACGTCGACCTCGCCCTCGTACTCGTGCCCGTCGTGGTGCTGGTGGGAATCGTGGCGGCGCGCATCGACCCCGATGGCGCGGCGCCAGAGCGGGGCCACGAGCAGGCCGCTGCGCTTGGGCAGCATCGCGAGCCGGTCGCCGTAGCGCGACGGCTCACCGCAGAAGGCGATCTGGCCTCCGGGGCGCAGCACGCGCAGCAGCTCGCTCGCGGCCTGGTCCATATCGGGGATGTGGTGCAGCACGGCGTGGCCGAGCACCAGGTCGAAGCTGTCGTCCTCGAAGGGCAGCGACTCGGCGTCCGCGCGGACAGCCTCGATTTCCAGGCCGAGTTCGACTGCGGTCGCCGCGAGCTGGTCGAGCATGCCCTGCGAGATGTCGCTGGCGGTCAGCCTGCCGAAGAGTCCCTGCTGGTGCAGATTGAGGCCGAAGTAGCCGGTGCCCGAGCCGATTTCGAGCACATCGCCAAAGCGCGGCTGGCGCGGGCCGCCGTTGGTCGCCGGCCCAGTGCCGAGCATGCGATCGATCTTCATCCGCACCTGATCGCGGCCGAGGCCGCCGAAGTCGATTCCCCACTTGGAGTCGTACTCGGACGCGGCGGCGTCGTGGTAAAGGACGTTCGCCTCCCTGATCCGTTCTGGGGCTGCTCCGGGCGTCGCAGGCATGGCGCCGCAGGATATTCACCTCGCACTCACTAACTTCACGCGTCCCATGGAGCACCTGCAACGCGATCAGCATGCCGGCGTGCCTCCGCTCGCACTGACCGGGGAGCGCACGCTTCCCGACGTGCCTGAGGAGAATTACTGGTACCGCCGCCACCTCGCCGTCTATGAGTGGATCGCGAGCCGTGTCGCCGGCGACCGCGTCGTCGATCTCGCCTGCGGCGAGGGCTACGGGTCCGACCTACTGGCGGGTTCGGCTGCCGCCGTGATCGGCGTCGACGCCAACCCCGAGGCCCACGAGCACGCGCGCCTTCGCTACCGGCGCTCCAACCTCAGCTTCCGTCGCGAGCTCGTCGAGAGCTTCGCGCAGCCCTGCGATGCAGTCGTGTTCCTGCAGACGATCGAGCACATCCACGAGCCCGAGCGCCTGCTGGAGGGATTCGCCCGCATCGCTCCGGTGAGCTACATCTCGACGCCCAACCGGCTGACGCTGGCGCCCCCCGGCGCCGAGAAGTCCGACAACCCCTGGCACCTGCGCGAGTACACGGCCGAGGAGTACAGGCAGCTGCTCGAGCCGGCCTTCTCGACGGTCGAGATCCTCGGCCTGCACCACGCCGGAAAGCTGCGCCTGCACCAGCTGGCCCTCAACCTCGGCTGGGACCGAATTCACCCGCCCCTGCGCCTGACCAAGCCCTTCTACGACCGCTTCGTCCCGGCGATCTCATCGAGCGACTTTGCGCTCTCATCCGAGAACCTGGATGCGGCTCTGGACTTCATAGCCATCTGCCATGCCTAGCAGCGCCGACTCTGTTGGCGATCTGGCGATCGTCCTCCACAGCCACATGCCCTACGTCGAGGGCTTCGGCACCTACCCGTTCGGTGAGGAGTGGCTCTTCGAGGCTGTGCTCAGTTCCTACCTGCCGGTGCTCGAGGTTGCCCGCTCGCTGACGCTGACGGTGACGCCCGTGCTCGCCGACCAGCTCGACGCCGACGGGGTCGCCGATCGACTGACGGCCTGGGCCACCGAGTTTCGCCTCGGGACCGCCGAGACGGATGCGCGGGAGGCATCGGCGGAACTGCAGGCGCCGGCCCGGGTGCTGGCGGCGCGCTACCGCCGCGCGCTGGCTCGGCTCGAAGAACTCGACGGCGACCTGCTGCGGGCGTTCACCGACGCCGCCCGCGATCGCGATCTCGCGGTGATCGGCTCGACCGCGACCCACTCGGTGCTGCCACTGCTCGCAACCCGCGCCGGCAAGCGGCTGCAGATCGACGCCGGGCTGCGTTCCCACCGCCGCCGCTTCGGGCCGAGCGACGGCTTCTGGCTGCCCGAGTGCGCCTACCGGCCTGGGATCGAGGCACTGCTGGCGGAGCGCGGGGTGCGCTTCTTCTGCACCGACCAAAGCCGACACGAGGACGCGACGCAAGCGCTGGCGCCGATTGAGGCGGGCAATGGTTTGGTCGCGTTTCCCCTGCACTGGCCGGCGATCGAACGCGTCTGGGGCGCCGCGGGCTATCCATCTGACCCCGCCTACCAGGAGTACCACCGCCAGTCGCTGGCCGGGATGCGCCTCTGGTCGATCGGGGGTGAGCCCTATGACGCCGCCGCGGCGAGCGCCCGGGCGGCGGCGCAGGCCGATGACTTCCTCGCCTACGTCGCAGATGCCCTGGGCGAGTTCGAGGCGCGGCGCGGCCGGCGCGGCCTGCTCGTCTTCGCCATCGATACGGAACTTCTGGGGACCTGGTGGACGGAGGGACCTCAGTGGCTGGCCGGCGTGATCGAACGGGCGGCCGCGAGCGGTCTGCGACTGCTGACGCTCCCGCAGGCCCTCGCCGAGCACGAACCCGAAGCTCGGTCGATGATCGAGTCGACCTGGGGGGAGGGCAAGGACCTGCAGACCTGGGATTCGCCGGCGGTGACCGACCTCACCTGGGCTTCCCGGGGGCTCGAGCTGCGCCTGCTGCGCGAGCTCGATCGAGGACTGGAGCCCGACTCTGCGATACGGGCCGCCCGTGAGCTGCTGGCGACTCAGGCAAGCGATTGGGCCTTCCTCGACTCCCGCGCGCAGGCAGGCGAGTACGCGTTCGGTCGCGCGGTTGACCACTCTCGTGCCCTGTTGGAGGCCCTAGACTCTCGCGCGCCGTCCGACCCTCGCATGCGGAACCTGGCCCCCGACATCAGCCTCGCTCCCCTGCTCGAGCCGTAGCTGGAACCGACCGTGCCACGTGTGCTGATCCTCAGCTGGGAGTACCCGCCTCTGATCGAGGGAGGCCTCGCTCGGCATGTGCGCAAGGTCTCCGAGGGGCTGGCGGCGCGCGGGGTCGAGGTACACGTGCTCACCAGGGGGGGCGAGGAGTCCCCCGAGGAGGAGACGGCCGGCGGCGTTCACATCCACCGGGTCCTGGAGCCGAGCCGGCCTCAGGATCTGGGCGAGTTCGTCGCCTGGGTCGAGCGCATGAACCTCGACATGCTCGCCGCCGGCGTGGAGCTGGGCGACCGCTACGACTTCGACCTCGTGCACGGCCACGACTGGCTCGTCGCCAACGCTTGCGACCACCTCGCCCGGCGCTTCTCGGCGCCGCTGGTCGTCACGATCCACGCCACCGAGCACGGCCGCCACCAGGGCTGGGTCGAGAACCATCCCCAGTCCTACATCCATGGCGTCGAGCGCTGGATGGCCAACCGTGCCGACCGCGTGATCGCCTGTTCCTTCTACATGCGTGAGCAGATCGCCGACATCTTCGGTGTCGAGGAGGAAAAGGTCGCCGTGATTCCGAACGGGATCGACCCCGAGGACCTGGTCACCCCCGACGAGGCTGAGCTGAGCCGGCTGCGTGCCGAGTTCGCGGCTCCCGATGAGCGCCTCGTCCTGCTGATCGGCCGGCTCGTCTACGAGAAGGGCTTTCAGATCGCGCTCGAGGCGATGCCCGAGCTGATCCAGCGCCTTCCTGGTACCCGCTTCCTGGTCGCCGGATCGGGCACACACGAGGGCGAGCTGCGAAGTCAGGCCGAGGCGCTCGGGCTGATGGAGCACGGCACCTTCCTCGGCTGGATCGGCGACGACGTCCTGCACTCTCTCTACCGGATCGCCGACGTCTGCGTGGTGCCCTCGATCTACGAGCCGTTCGGCCTCGTCGCTCTGGAGGCGATGGCGTCGGGCTGTCCCTGCATCGTCGCCGACACCGGCGGCCTGCGCGAGGTCGTCCCCAACGAGGACGTCGGCCTGCGCTTCCGCGACCGCGACCCGGCCTCGCTGGGAGCCGCGGTCGAGCGCCTGCTCACCGACGGGGAGTTGCGCGGCCGCCTGGTTGCCGAGGCCTCCGAGCACGTGCTCGGGTTCGACTGGAGCGACGTCGCCGAGCGCACCGCGGCGCTCTATGGCGAACTGGCCGGAGTGCAACGCCGCTGACGCGAGACGGGCTGACCGGCGAAACGGCGCTTTACTGCGGCTCGACCGGATCCGGCCAGCGCAGCTCCTTCGGCGCCTCGCGCATGCGGATCAGCTGCGCGGGGACTCCGCCCACCACGGCGTTTGCCGGCACGTCCCTGGTGACCACCGCGTTCGTCCCGATCACAGCGTTGTCGCCGATGCGCACCCCGCGCAGCACGCAGGCGCCGTAGCCGATCCAGACATTCGAGCCGACGTCGACGTCGCGCATGTAGATGCCCTGCTGGCGGATCGGTCGCTCGACCTCGACCATGCCGTGGTCGAAGTCGATGAACATTGCCCGGTCGGCGATAACGCACTGCTCTCCGATGCGCACGCGGCGGTAGGCGGAGATCGTGCACTCCTGGCCCATCACCGTCTTCTGGCCGATGGTCACCTCGCCCTCGTGGCAGCGAATCTTGGTCCCGTCGCCGATCCAGACGAAGCGGCCGAAACGCACGCGACCGCGCTTGGCGATCTGGATCTCCAGCCCGCGTCCGAGGAACAGCGGCCCCTCGGTCTCCCAGCGCCATCCTGACGTCGTCAGCAGCCGTCGCCAGGCGAAGCGGAAGAGCAGCCGCGCGTACTGGTGGTTGAGCATGCCGTTGGCGGCGGCAAAGCGCAGAAATCGAAATGGCCTCATCCGCGGACCCTAGACTGACGCGCCCGATGGCAACCCCCACCGCCGAAGAGCTGAAGAGTGGCGACAAGCGGGCTCTGGCACGCGCAATCACTCTGATCGAGAACGGCGAGCAGGCAGGCTGGGACCTCGTCAAGGAGATCTTTCCGGTCACGGGCAAGGCTCGGATCGTCGGCTTCACCGGCCCGCCCGGCGTTGGCAAGAGCACTCTCGTCGGCTCGCTGACAGCCGAGCTCCGCAAGTCCGACCGTAAGGTCGGGGCGCTGCTGATCGACCCGTCGAGCTCGTTCACGCAGGGCGCCCTGCTCGGCGACCGAATCCGGCTCTCCGATCACTACCTCGACCCGGGCGTCTTCATCCGCTCGATGGCATCGCGGGGAGCGCTCGGCGGGCTCTCGGAAGCGGCTCTGCAGGCTTCGCTGCTGATGGATGCAGCCGGACGCGACGATGTGCTGCTGGAGACGGTTGGGGTGGGGCAGGCGGAAATCGACATCGTGGATCACGCCGACACCATCGTGCTTGTGCTGATGCCCGGCTCCGGGGACTCGATCCAGGCGCTCAAGGCCGGCGTGATGGAAATTCCGGATGTGATCGTCGTCAACAAGTCCGACCACCCGCTCACCCAGACGATGGTCAGGGAAGTCAAGAACGTGCTCGCGCTGGGACCCGCTGAGGGCTGGCAGATCCCTGTGCTGCAGACCGAGGCCGTGCGAGACGAGGGCGTGGCCGAGCTGCTCGCCGCGATCAACGCTCACGGACAGCACATCGAAGCCGAGGGCACCCTCGAGCAGCGCCGCGCCAGGAACTTGCGCAACGAGGTGCTCGGCATCGCGGGAGCAAGGCTGCGACGGCAGCTCGAAACCCGTGCCGCGGCCGACCCGGAAGTCGCCGAGTTGCTCGCGCGGGTGGTCAAAAGAGAGCTGGATCCGGCAAGTGCCGCGGGCAAGCTGCTAGAAAAAGAGGCCTGATGGTTGATGTCAACTCAGAGTGGCTGGTTCCGACCGAGCCGTCCGAGGACTCAGATCCGGACGCCGTGGAGGCCCCGGAGCCGGAGGCAGCGCCTGAGGCCGCCAAGCCTCAGTCGGACTGGTCGCTTGACGCAGACGCTCCCGCCGTTTCGACCCAGCCCGCCGCCGTCGACGAGGCCGCATCCTGGACCGGGTGGAAGGTCGACGGCCTCGACACCGCCAATGTGGGCCGCGTTGAAGGAGTGATCGTCGACCTGGACGACGGGTCGCCGGCCTGGTTGCTCGTGCGCATGGGCCGCTTCGGCCATTTCTCGGCGGTCCCGTTCGCTCTGGCGGCCCCGGGAGTCGGCCGGCTCTGGGTGCCGTTTGACCGCGACACGTTGCGTGCGGCGCCGCGGGTGGACGCCGGTTCGCCGTTCACCCGCGAGGGCGAACTGTCGCTCTGCGCCTTCTTCGGCATCCCGCGCAGTCAGGGCCGGGCGGCGAAGGTTGTGACCCGGGCGCAGGGCAGCGAGACCGCCAGCCTGCTTTCCGCCTCCTGACCGGCGCACCGGGGCCCTCAGCGCAGGGCGAGCTGCGGCGGGGTTGCGTCGAGCAATGCGTGTTCCGCCTGAGCCAGGGCGATCGGCCCGGTCGCGGTGGGCAGTGCGCCCGACCCCCGACGGCGACGGCTGACGACCGTCCATTGCTCACAGCCGGTGAAGGCCGCGTCGAGGGCGCGCGCGAGCTCGTGGCGACGCCTGACGGCTTGCGGCACGCTCTCGATTTGCATCCCCGCGCTCACGGCTCGCGCGAGCATAGGCGCTGGCACTCCCTCCGGGGTCGCCCCGCGTCTCCGGATTCCGGAAAATGCGGGAAAAGTCGACCCCTCTACTAGCAGCCGAGCGCGCGGGCGATCACCATCTGCTGGACCTCGTCCGTGCCCTCGCCGATCGTGAGGATCTTCGCGTCACGGTAGAAACGGCAGACGGGGTACTCCTCGATGAAGCCGTAGCCGCCGTGGATCTGGACGGCCTCTTCGGCGGCGCGTACGGCCAGCCTTCCGGTTTTCAGTTTCGCCTGGGCGGCGGTCAGGGTGAAGTTCTCGCCGCGGTCCTTGAGGGCTGCCGCTTTGTAGGTCAGCAGTCGCGCCGCCTCCAGTTCCGTTGAAATGTCGGCGATCTTGCCCTGGATCGCCTGGAATTTCGAGATCGGCTGGCCGAACGCCCTGCGCTCCTTGGCGTAGGCGATTGCCTCGTCCAGCGCCCCCTGGGCCAGCCCCAGGCCCATTGCGGCAACCCCGATGCGGCCTCCGTCGAGGATCTGCAGGAACTGCTTGAAGCCCTCGCCGCGTCGCCCGAGCAGGTTCGCCTCAGGCACCCTGCAGTCATCGAAACTGAGCGGCCGCGTGTCGGACGCATTCCAGCCCATCTTGCGGTAGGCCTCGCCAACCACGTAGCCGGGTGTGCCGTTGGGGACGATGATGTTCGAGATCTCGCGCCCGCCGTTGACCTCACCGGTGACAGCGGTGATCGTCACGCAACCCGAGATGTCCGTGCCGGAGTTGGTGATGAACTGCTTGGCGCCGTTGATTACCCACTCGCCGTCCTCGAGCTTGGCCGTCGTGCGGGTGGCGCCTGCATCTGATCCCGCGTCCGGCTCGGTCAGACCGAAGGCCGCGAGCTTGCGGCCCGAGGTGAGCTCGGGCATCCACTCGGCCTTCTGTTCGTCGGTTCCCCAGTTGTAGATCGGCATCGTTCCAAGCGAGGTGTTGGCGGCCATCGTGATCGCCACCGAGGAGTCGATCCTTGCCAGTTCCTCGACGGCGATGGCGTAGGTGAGCGAGTCGGCTCCGCCGCCACCGAGATCCTCCGGGAAGGGGATGCCCATCAGCCCGAGCTCACCCATTCTGGAGACCAACTCGTACGGAAAGCTCTTGGTGCGATCGAGCTCCTCGGCGACGGGCGCAATTTCGGCGCGGGCGAAGTCGCGCACGGTCTCGCGCAGCAGCTTCTGCTCATTTGTGAAATCGAAGTCCATGGGGAGGAAGATCCTATGGGGCGATCAGCGGCGCAGCCCGGCAAGTTCGGCGGCGAGCGCGTCGCGTTGCTCGCGATAGCGGGGAATGGCGGCGAGGTTGCGCAGTTCGTAGGGATCCCGCGAGAGGTCGTAGAGCTCGACCTCGCCGGTCTTGTAACGGGCGTACATCCAGTCCTCGGTGCGGATTCCCCAGAAGCTCGGCGCGGTGCCCTCGTAGAAGACATGCTGAAGCAGCACCGCGCGGTCCAGCGAGTCGGCCTCGCCCGTCAGCAATGGCACCAGGCTCGTGCCGTCGACGGGGTCGGGGATCGCGGTACCGGTCAGGTCGGCGATGGTCGGGGCGACGTCGATGCTCGAAACCAGCGCGTCGATCGAGGCCGGCGCCTCGGAGTCTGGGAGGCTGACGATCAACGGCAGATGGATGCACTCCTCGTATGGGCAGTCCTTCTGCGTGTTGCGATGGGAGCCGAACGCGTAGCCATTGTCGGAGAGGTAGACGACGACCGTGTTGTCGAGCTCGCCGGCGCCCTCGAGCGCGCCGACCAGGCTCTTGACCGCGTCGTCCATCGACTGCAGGGTCGCCCACTGGCCACGGGTCAGCTCACGAGCCTCGCTCTTGCTGACGCTCGGCAGGTTCCTCCAGTAGCGCGGCCCCCCGGCCGCGGCGCGATTGAAGTTCGGCGGCAGGTTCACGCGGGCATTGCGAAATGCGCCCTGGTCGCCCGGTGCCGGGGTGCGGGGCGAGTGCGGGCCGTAGGGGCTGAAGTAGAGGAAGAACGGCGCCTCGGAGGACTCGACGAACTCGCGCGCCCGTGAGGTCAGCACGGCCGTTGAGTAGTCGGAGGGCCGGTTCCCGTAGTGCCTCCTGCGCTTGCCGTCGGTGAGCGTGTAGTCGTAGTAGCCCTCGCTGCCTCTCGCAAACGTCAGCCAGCGGTCCCAGCCCGGCGGGACGAAGTCGGCGCGGTTCCACGGATAGAGGTTCAGGTACTTGCCGATCAGCGCCGTCTCGTAGCCGCTTGAGTCGAGCCAGGTCGCCAGCGTCGAGGAATCGTCGAAGCGCCGGGCGACGTCGTTGTTGACGATGCCGGTGTGATGGGAGTAGAGCCCGGTCAGCAGGGTCGTGCGGGTCGGACAGCAGAGCGGGTTGTTGTCGAAGTAAGCGGTGAAATCAGTCGCGCCGGGCAGGCCGCTCAAGAACGGCATTCGCTCTTCGGTCCCGATCGCCTGGTCGTCGGCGACGATCAAGACCACGTTCGGCGGTCGCTGCTGGCCGCTGGCGCCGGACCCGGCGCCTCCCGTAAGCAGGGCGACGGCGACGGCGACTGCGCCGAGCGCCAAGAGACAGACCGCGAGCCGTCCCATCGAATTGGGGGTTCTAGCTGTCAAATGCCACCTACCCATTCGCTGCCAACACGGGAAGGGTGGGACCGGAGCTTGGCGCCGTCTCAGCCGGCGCCGGCCACGACCACTGCGTAGCGCTCACCGGGCCAGTCCTCGGGCGCGCCGGGGCCGAGTATCGCGCGGGCGTCGCGGGCTTCGAGGAGCTCACCGCAGTCCGTGCAGATGCGGCGGTCGTTGACAATCCCGCCACACTGCTTGTGCACAATCACCATCGGCGGTCCGCACGAGTCGGCGAGGTGCTTGTCCCCCCAGGTCAGCATCGCCACCAGCGTCGGCCAGAGGTCGATGCCCTTCTCGGTCAGGAAGTACTCGTAGCGGGGGGGACGCTCCTGGTAGGCCCGGCGCTCGAGGATCTCCTCGGCGACCAGCCGCTCGAGCCTGTTGGTGAGCACGTTGCGGGCGACGCCCAAATTGCCCTGGATCTGCTCGAAGCGGCGCTTGCCGTTGAAGACGTCGCGGATCACGAGCAGCGTCCAGCGCTCGCCGATCAGCTCGAGTGTGCGTGCAATCGAGCACGCCTGGTCGTAATCGCGGCCCAGCATCGTTGTGTGATTGTTGCACACTCCGTTGTATGAAGCAACTAACCGTGGTACGGTGCGTTTCGTCAAGCAACTATCCGACCGAGGAGGGTCGAGATGACCATCAAGAGCAGAAATGACGAACCGCAGGCTCGGCGCAACTGGACGGCTCCGTCAGCGTTCGGCGGAACCCTTCGCATCGAGATCACCAACGAGGAGATCCTCGCCGACCTCCGGTACCCGGTGGCCGGCTCCCGGCGGCGACGGAAATGAGCGCGGGCACTGCAGTCACCTCCGCGCTCGCCTTCGCCGAGCGCATCCCTGAGGCTACCCGCCGCCGCGAGGTCGTCTGGCAGGACCCGCGCCCGACAGCGATGGAGGGCGCGGCGATGCCCGGACTGGAGTACCTCCAAGCGATCGGCGCCGGCGAGTTGCCTCCGCCCCCGATGGGGGTGCTGATGAACCTCCAGCCCGTCGAGGTCGAGCCGGGGCGTGCTGTCTTCCAGGGCCACCCCGGCGAGGAGCACACCAACCCGATGGGCGGCGTCCACGGCGGCTACGCGGCGACGATCCTCGACTCGGCGATGGGCTGCGCGGTGCACACGACGCTGCCCGCCGGGGTCGGCTACGGAACGCTCACCCTAGAGATCAAGCTGGTGCGCCCGATAACGCCGCAGACCGGCGCGGTTCGCGCCGAGGCCGAGGTGCTGCACCGCGGCCGCACCCAGGCCACGGCTCAGGCCCGCCTGGTGGCCGTGGAGACCGGAAAGCTGCTCGCCCACGGAACGTCAACCTGCGCGATCCTCGGCGAAGAAAGGAACTAGACCAATGCGAATACTGGCCGCCTACATGACGAGCAGCGCCCCCCGAACAATGGCCGTTCAGCCCAGGCCGTCTGGGCAATCGGGACATCGTTCGTGGAGACGGGCGCGGAGATCGGCTACGACGAGGTGACGCTGGGCCGTGACCTGTTGCCAGGTGTAGCGGAGCACCAGGAAGCCCGCCGTGCGGAGCGCAAGGTCACGTCGACGGTCGCGCTCGATAGCCGCAGGCTTCGCGTGGTCACGCATCCCGTCGAGCTCGACAACCAGGCGGGCACCACGCCAGACGGCATCGACCAGGAAGCCTTCGAGGCGGACGTTGACGTCAGGGAGCGGGAGATCGGCGCTTCGGCAAAGCTCGAGGAACCGCTGCTCGAGCGCACTGCGCGTGCTGGCGAGCTGCGGAAAGTGAAGCTCGAGTGCGGCGCGGAGCCGGGCGCTGCCAGGCTTGCCGCGACCCAGGCTGCGCTCGAGGTCTCGCTGGTCCAGAAGCTCCAGGTGATCGGTCTCGATGATCGCCCGCCGCAGAGAGTCAATCCCGACCAGCGATCCAATGTCGAGCAGCGTCTGGGCAACGGAGGTGACCGGGAACTGCCTCTCGATCACCGAGTCGACGTTGCGTCGGGCGTGCACCCTTACCCAGCCGACAGAGGCGCACTTCCTCGGCGTGCTCACGTGGATTACCTGTGGCTCGGTCTCCCAGATTTCCCACCACCATGCAGCTGTGGTGTGGCTGATGACTGCGCCCGGACCGGCGTAGAGCAGTGCCGCCATGAGCCTGCCCTTGGTGCTCAGTCGGCCGTGCCCCAAGGCATAGACGGCCGGAAGGACCCGGTGCAGCCTTCCCGCCGCCAGCCAGTTGTCGACGGTGGTGCCCGAAAGGCCTGCATCGAGAAGCTGAGCACGGCTGATCACACCCCACTGCGCTTCGGCCAGCGCTACCACCCGAACGATGGCCTTTTGAGCCAGGCTGTGTGGGCTCAGGGGCCATCGTTCGGGCATGGGCCCATGGTTGGCGGTGGCGGCGCGCGGATGGCGCGCAGAAAGGGTCAGCCCTGCGGAGAAACTGTGCCGGCTCAGTCGCCGGCGAGATCGCTCGCCAGCGCGACGAGCAGCCGAACGCCGTATCCGGTCGGGCCCTTGCCGACGTACTCCCGGCCGACGTCCCAGGCCGTGCCGGCGATATCCAGGTGGACCCACGGCGTCTCGCCGACGAACTCCTCGAGGAATGAGGCGGCGTAAATCGTGCCCGCCTTGCGGCCCTTGGCAGCGTTGACCAAGTCGGTGATCGAGCCCTTGGTGAGCGTCTTGTACTCCTCGTGAAGCGGCAGGCGCCAGGCGAGCTCGCCGGTGTCCTCGGCGGCCTCGCCGACCTCAGCGGCCCAGTCGTCGTCGTTGGAGATCAGCGCGGCGTAGGTCGAGCCCAGCCCGACCAGCACGGCTCCGGTCAGCGTCGCCAGGTCGACGACCCGCCCGGCGCCGAGCTCGACGCAGTAGGCGAGAGCGTCGGCGAGGATCAGGCGACCCTCGGCGTCGGTGTTGATCACCTCGACGGTCTTGCCGTTGTACTGGCTGATGATGTCGCCCGGCTTGACCGCGGTCCCCGAGGGCATGTTCTCGGTCGAGGGGATGCAGGCGATGATCTCGATCGGCAGCCCGAGCGTGGCGATCGCGTCGACGGCCTCGAGCACGGCGGCGCCGCCCGACATGTCCATCTTCATCTCCTCCATGCCCCCGGAGGGCTTGATCGAGATGCCGCCGGAGTCGAAGGTGACCGCCTTGCCGACGAGCCCGAGCGTCTCACCCGAACCTCCGCCTGCGTAACGCAGGACGATCAGCTTCGGGGGCTCCGCGGTTCCAGCCGAGACCGCCATCAGGCCGCCCATCTCCAGCCGTTCCATATCGGCTCGCTCGAGCACCTCCAGCGAGACCGCTTCGTGGGCATTTGCGATCTCGGTAGCGCGATCGGCGAGGAAGCCCGGCGTGGCGACGTTGGAGGGAAGGTTCTGCAGCTCGCGGGCGTTGTTGGCGGAGGTGCTGGCGACGCGGCTTGCCTCGACGACGTCAGCGAGCCCGGGGTCGGCGCCCAGCAGCTCCAAGCGCCCGACGACCACCCTCGGGGAGTCCGGGTCTTCAGCCTGGAAGCGGTCGAAGCTGTAGGAGGCGAGGATCGTGCCCGCGACGATGCCCGACGCTGTCGCGGCTGGATCGTCGCTTTCCGGCAGCGCCCAGGCGATCGATTCGACCTCGAGAGTCTTCGCCTGCTTGAGCGCCTGCGCGCCGGCGACCCGCGCGGCCTCGGCGCCGAACTTCTCGCGCTTTCCGAGCCCGACGACGAGCACCCGCGGCGGCTGCTCGGGTCGCAGCATCGTCAGCTTCTTGGCCCGGCCCTGGGCGTCAATCGAGCCCGGAGCGTCCGCGAACGGAGCGGGCAGCTCGTCCCCGTCGTAGAGGCCGATGCAGACGAGGCCGGCATCGGATTCGCTGGGGGAGATGTCGCTGAGCTGGACTTCCAAGGGCCGCCGAGGATATACGCGGCGGCCAGCGGCGGTCGCTCGGGACGAAATCAGCCCTCGACTAACCTTGCCAATCCGAACTTGACCCCTGACTGAGAGGTAATTCCCCATGGCCAGCTCCGTGATCCTCGCAACCGCGCGCACCCCCTTCGGAAAGATGGGCGGCGGGCTCGCCTCGCTCGACGCAACCGACCTGGGCGGGACGGCGATTGCGGCGGCGCTCGAGCGTGCCGAGGTCGATCCCGGGCAGGTCCAGGGGGTCGTCTACGGTCAGGTGCTGCAGGCCGGCCAGGGCCAAATCCCCTCGCGCCAGGCGCAGATCAAGGGGGGCATCCCCAAGGAGGTCCCGTCGGAGACGATCAACAAGGTCTGCGCCTCGGGCATGCGCGCGGTCGGGCTGCTCGACCAGGCCGTGCGCGCCGGCGACCTCGAGGTCGGCGTCGGCGGCGGCATGGAGTCGATGAGCCAGGCGCCCTACCTGTTGCCCGGCGCCCGCTTCGGCTTTCGCATGGGGGACGTCAACGCGGTCGACGCGATGACCCACGACGGGCTCACCAACCCTTTTACGAACAAGCAGATGATCAACGAGGCCTCCGAGGTCGGCAACGAGCTCGAGATCACCCGCGCTGACATGGATCGCTTCGCTGCCCGCTCCCACCAGCTCGCCGCCAAGGCGACCGATGAGGGCCTGCTCGCTGAGGAGATCGTCTCCGTGACGGTCAAGGGCCGCAAGGGTGACACCGAGGTCGTAGCCGACGAGGCGATCCGTCCCGACACGACGATCGAGTCGCTCGCCGGACTGAAGGCGATCGGTGGCGACGACGCGACACACACGGCGGGCAACGCCCCGGGAGTCAACGACGGCGCCGGAGCCGTCGTCGTCGCCTCGGATGAGTGGGCGCAGGCCAACGGCCGCACCGCGCTCGCCAAGGTTCTCTCCTATGGCACCGTCGCCGACGACTTCCCCTACCTGGCCAGGACCCCGGCCCTGGCGGCCCAGCAGGCGCTGGAGAAGATCGGCAAGACGGCCACCGATGTCGACCTCTGGGAGATCAACGAGGCCTTCGCCTCGGTCGCGATCAACTCGCTGCGGATGCTCGGGATCGAGGACGAGAACGTCAACGTCAACGGCGGCGCGATCGCCCTCGGCCACCCGATCGGCGCCTCAGGCGCCCGCATTATCGGCGCGATGGTCCACGAACTGCGCCGCCGCGGCGGCGGCATCGGCTGCGCCGCGATCTGCTCGGGCGGCGGCCAGGGCGATGCCATCGTCATCGAAGTCAACGGGAGCTAAGGCCGTGCCGCGCGCGGCGGCCTTCTTCGATCTCGACAAGACCCTGATGGCAGGGTCCTCGGGTATGCATTTCGGCCGCTCGGCCTACCGGGCGGGTCTGGTCAGCAGGCGAACGGTCGCGCGCTGGGGTCGTGAGCACCTGCGATACCGGTTGCGGGGCCACACCGATGAGCAGGCCGAGGAACTACTGGCAGAGGTCACCGAACTGCTTCGGGGAGTCCCGCAGCGCGACATCGCCAGGATGGCACCGGAGATGCTCGCCAGCGTCCTGCCGCGGATCTACCCGCAGATGCTGGATGAGGTCCACAGCCACCAGGACGAGGGCCGTCCGACCTTCATCGTCAGCGCAGCCGGCGATGGGCTCGTTCAGATGCTCGCCCAGGTTCTGCTGATGGACGGCGGCATAGGCACCGCCTATGCGGTGGACGCCGATGGCAGGTTGACCGGAAGCCTCGACGGCGCCTTCATGTACGGCGAGGGCAAGGTCACGGCGGTGCAGGACTTCGCCGCCGAGCACGACATCGACCTCGGCGCCTCATACGCCTACTCGGATTCCTCATCGGACCTGCCGATGCTGCGCGCGGTCGGCAACCCGGTCGCGGTCAACCCCGATCCGGCTTTGGCCGCGACGGCCAAGGCCGAGGGCTGGCGGGTGATGCGCTTCGAGAAGCTGGGCCGCAAGCTCGCGATCGGCGCCGCGATGCTGGTTGCGGCGGCGGTGGGCGGCGGCGTCAGCCGGGCTCGCAAGCCAGCCGCTCGGCGGGCCAGAGGTCCCAGAGCCACTCTGGCCCGTCCTGCCCGGCGCGGCTGACCTCGACGGCTGCGTTTTCCGCTCAGCCGGACGGCGACCCTGCGGCAGTCTCATCCCGCCCTAGACTTTCCACATGGCCGTTGAACCAGGAGCCAGGCGGCGGGCGCACGAGTGGCGTGAGCAAGCCTACGCGGCCACGCCGGAGCGCGACGCGCTCTTCAGCACGATCTCCGACCACGAGATCGCGCCTCTGTACACGGAGGAGGACCTCGAGGGCAAGGACGCCGAGGGTGAGATCGGCTTCCCCGGTGAATTCCCCTACACCCGCGGGGTCTACCCCTCGATGTACCGCGGCCGTCTCTGGACGATGCGCCAGTTCGCCGGCTTCGGCACCGTCGAGGAAACGAACGAGCGCTTCCGCTACCTGCTCGACCACGGCCAGACCGGGCTCTCGACCGCCTTCGACATGCCGACCCTGATGGGACTGGATTCCGACCACGAGCGCTCGCTCGGCGAGGTCGGAGTCGAGGGAGTCGCGCTCGACACGGTCGACGACATGGAGACGCTCTTCGACGGGATCCCGCTCGACAAGGTCACGGTCTCGATGACGATCAACGCGCCCGCCGCGATCCTGCTCGCCTTCTACGTCGTCGCCGCGGAGGAGAAGGGCATCGCCCCAGCCCAGCTCGGCGGCACGATCCAGACCGACATCCTCAAGGAGTACATAGCCCAGAAGGAGTGGTGCTTCCCGATCGAGCCGGCGATGCGCCTCGTCACCGACATGATCGAGTGGTGCTCGGCCGAGATGCCGCGCTGGCACCCGATTTCGATCTCCGGCTACCACATCCGCGAGGCCGGCTCGACCGCCCAGCAGGAGCTTGCCTTCACGCTCAAGGACGGCTTCACCTACGTCGAGCGTGCGATCGAGCGCGGCCTCGACGTCGACGACTTCGCGCCGCGGCTCTCCTTCTTCTTCAACGCCCACATCGACTTCTTCGAGGAGATCGCCAAGTACCGGGCCGCACGCCGGATCTGGGCGAAGGAACTGCGCGATACCTACGGAGCCCAGCGGGAGGAATCGCTGCGGATGCGCTTCCACACCCAGACCGCCGGCGTCTCGCTGACTGCCCAGCAGCCCCTCAACAACATCGTCCGCACCGCGATCGAGGCGCTGGCGGCCGTGCTCGGCGGCACCCAGTCACTGCACACCAATTCCTACGACGAGGCGCTCGCCCTGCCGACCGAGCAGGCGGTTCGCGTCGCGCTGCGCACGCAGCAGGTGATCGCCCACGAGACCGGTGTCACCAACACGATCGACCCGCTCGGCGGCTCCTACTTCATCGAGAAGCTGACCGACGAGATGGAGCAGGCCGCGTACGGCTACTTCGCCCGCATCGACGAGCTCGGTGGCATGGTCGAGGCGATCAAGCGCTCGTTCCCGCAGCGCGAGATCGCCGACGCGTCGTTTCGCTACCAGCGGGAGGTCGACGAGGGTCAGCGGATCGTTGTCGGAGTCAACGACTACAGGGTCGACGATGAGGACGACACCAACCTGCACCGCCCCGACCCGGCAGCGGAGGCCCGCCAGCGCGAGCGGGTCAGCGCAACCAGGGCGGAACGCGACCAGGCCGGAGTGGAGCGCACCTTGGCCGAGTTGAAGGCGGCCGCGTCGGGAGAGGCCAACACGATGCCGGCGATCATCGCCTGCGCTCGCGCCAGAGCCACCGAGGGCGAGATGATTTCCGCCCTTCAGGAGGTATTCGGGACGTACACAGAGTCGCCGATCTTCTGAGTCAGCTCTCACCGTCCCAGTAGTCCACGCCGTCTGCCTCGCGTACGATCAATCGCCGCGGTTCGCTCGAGGTGAAGACGCCGACTTTGTTGGAGTCCGGGTAAACGGCGACGGCCGGATACTCCTTCGTCGCCACGATCAGGATGCGCGCGGTCTGATCGGACTCGTTGAAGATCTTGTGTGCTCCATCCGGTCCGGCGGGGAAGCAGACGACGTCGCCCGCCCCTACCCGGTCGGTCCCTTGCGGATGACGCACGCTCGGAGTTCCTTCCAGCACGATCAGCCATTCCTCCTCGCCGACCTCGTAGTGGTACGGACAGACCGCCTGGCCGGGTGGCAGCTCGACGTAGCTCGCAGCCAGCTTCTCGGCGCCGATCGCCGGCCCGACTTGCATGTAGCGGCCCTCGTTGTAGCCAGGTGGGTCGTCGGCGTCGACCAGGAGCTCTGCTCGGTGAAGGTTGATGCGTTGCACGACGGCAAGTCTGGCAAATTCCGATTAGGGCGTTGCCGACGGGGCAACCCCAGTTTCGTGTGCAGTGTTAGGGTCGCGTCAGGCCAACAATCAGTTGAGAGGTGTTGAATGACTCGCTTTGGGAAGCTCGCCGCAACCGCACTCGGAATCGCGGCACTTTCTTTAGGTCTCTCTGCCTGTGGTGACGACAGCGACTCGGGCGGAGACGGAGGCTCGGGCGGCACCCTGCTCTCGGGTACGACCGACCAGCCGGTCTCCTACGACCCGGCCGGGTCTTATGACCTTCCCTCCTACAACGTCATCTTCAACGTCTACCAGAATTTGATGCAGGTTCCACCGGGCGGCAACAAGCCCGAGCCGGAGGCCGCGGAGAGCTGTGACTTCAGCGACGACGACGGCAAGGTCTACGAGTGCACGCTGCGCTCGGGGTTGAAGTTCTCCGACGGGACGGACCTGACTTCCGAGGACGTCAAAGCCTCTTTCGAGCGCAATGCCGAGATCGCCGACCCGCAGGGCGCCTCCTCGCTCTACGTGAACCTCAAGGACATCGAGACGCCTGACGACACGACCGTGATTTTCAACCTCAAGGCGTCCGACGCGACCTGGCCGTTCTTGCTGACGACGGGCGGGGCCGCGATCGTTCCCGCTGAGTACCCCGCGGACAAGGTCCAGCCCTCCGACGAGGTCGTCGGATCCGGGCGCTACAAGGTTGTCGGTTACGAACCCGGTCAGCAGACCGTGCTCGAGGCAAACGAGGAGTACGCGGGTGACGATCCCGCACAGGTCGACCGCGTGATCATCCAGTACTACGACAAGTCCTCGACGCTGAAGGGCGCGGTCGAGGGGGGCGAGGTGGACATCGCCTACCGCTCCCTCTCACCGACGGACGTCGACGACCTGCAGTCGGCCGACGGCGTCAACGTGGTCGAGGGGCCGGGCGCCGAGATCCGCTATCTGAACTTCAACTTCGACCTGATGGCGGGCGACGACGACGAGCAGAAGCTGGCAATCCGCCAGGCCGTCGCCCAGGTCATCGACCGTACGTCGATCGCCGAGAACGTCTACAACGGGACGGCGGACCCGCTCTACTCAATGGTGCCGGCCGCACTCCAGTTCCACACCGAGGCGTTCGCCGACGAGTACGGCGAGGAACCGAATCTCGATGCCGCGACCCAGGTGCTCGAGGACGCCGGCGTCGACACCCCGGTGCCGCTCGAGGTCTGGTGGACGCCGACCCATTACGGGCCGGCATCAGGCGACGAGTACGCCGAGATCAAGCGCCAGCTCGACGAGTCGGGGCTGTTTGAGACCAAGCTCGAGTCGACCGAGTGGAACCAGTACTCAGAGGCTGCGTTCACCGACAAGTACCCCCAGTACCAGCTCGGCTGGTTCCCGGACTACCCGGATGCGGACAACTACACCTCGCCGTTCTATGCGACCGACAGCTTCCTCAATCTCCACTACGAGAACGAGGAGATGCAGACGCTGCTCGCCGAGGAGAAGGCCTCCACCGACGATTCCGTGCGAGCGGAGGCGTTCCGCAAGATCCAGGAGATCGGGGCGCAGGATGCGCCGACGATCCCGTACATCGAGCTCTCGCAGGTGGCGATCGCCCGCGATGGTGTGGAGGGCGTCTCAGACACGCTCGACCCGTCCTACATCTTCCGCTACTGGCTGATCACGAAGTCCGACTGAGGCTCTTGTACCGCACCCTCGCCCGGAGGGTGCGGTCTCGGCCGGGGCGGAACGGGTAGGAGTGCGTAGGTGAGCTCACAGGGAACCTCCCTGCGCAACTACCTGCTGACGCGGCTCGCGCTCGCCGTGCCGACGCTGCTGATCTTGCTGACGATGGTCTTCCTGTTGATGCGGGTCGCGCCGGGCGACCCGATCCAGGCGGCGCTGGGTGGCCGGGTCTCGGCCGAAGAGCTCGAGACACGGCGCGAGGCCGCCGGTCTCGACAAGCCGCTGCTCGACCAGTACCTCGAGTATCTCGGCGACTCGCTGACACTCAACCTCGGCACCACGATCAACGACGACCGGCCGGTGACGTCGATCATCACCGAGAACGGCTCTGCCACGCTCGAGCTGACGCTTGCGGCGTTCTTCGTGGCACTCGCGGTCGGCGTTCCTCTGGGGCTGATCGCCGGGGTCAAGCGCGACACGGGCGTCGACGTCGGCGCGCGTGTCTTCGGGATCGTGATCTACGCCGCGCCGGTCTTCTTCACCGGCTTTCTCGCCCAGCTGATCTTCAGTCACGAGCTCGGCTGGTTACCGAGCTCCGGGCGGGCAGACCCGATCGTTCAGTACGAGCTCGACCAGACAACCCATTTCTTTTTGATCGACACCCTGATCCACGGCGACTGGTCGGCGTTCTGGGACGTCTTCCTGCACCTGATTTTGCCCGCGACGACGCTCGGGTTGCTGGTTTCCGGCGTTTTCGTCCGCCTGATCAGGGTCAACATGCTTCAGACCCTGCGCGGCGATTACGTGGAAGCCGCGCGAGCCCGTGGCGTCTCCGAGCGCCGCGTCGTCCTCAACCACGCGTTTCGCAACGCGCTGATTCCGGTTGTGACGATCGCCGGCCTGCAGTTCGCGATTCTGCTCGGCGGTGCTGTGCTGACCGAGCAGACGTTCAACTGGCCGGGGATCGGCGCTGAGCTCGTGCGCTATCTGAACGAGCGCGACTACATCGCCGTGCAGGGAATCATCACGATCTTCGCGCTGGCGGTCGTCCTGCTCTCGCTGCTGATAGACCTCGTCAACGCCTTCATCGACCCGCGGGTGAGGTACTGAGGTGAAGTTGCGGAACTCCCGAACCTGGCGCTCGCTCCGCGAGGCACGGGGCGCCCCGCGGGCGATCCTGATCGCCGGCGTCGCGATCGTCGTCTTCTTCACGATTTTGGCGATCTTCGCGCCGCAGATCGCGCCCTACGGGTTTGACCAGGTCTCGGCCGACGGCGTGCGCTTCCCGAAACAGGCGCCGCCCGATTCCGAGCACTGGTTCGGCACGACCGTGCAGTCGACCGACGTGCTCTCACGCGTCGTCTGGGGCTCGCGCACCGCGATCGAGGTGGTCGTGCTGGCGATCGTGTTCTCGCTGGTCGTGGGTGTTCCGCTCGGGCTCATCTCCGGCTATATCGGAGGCAAGCTCGACCGCGTGCTCGTATTGATCACCGACGCCTTTTTCGCCTTCCCCTACCTGCTGCTGGCGATAGTGATCGCCTTCCTGCTCTCCGACTCGATCGGCCAGGGAGTGATTACCGCGGCGGCTTCGATCACAGTCGTCTACATACCTCAGTACTTCCGGGTCGTCAGAAACCACGTGATCAGCATCCGCGAGGAGAACTACGTCGAGGCGGCTCGGGCACTCGGGGCGCCGCGACGAACGATCATCGGGCGCTATGTGTTCTCGAACGTGATTCAGAACGTTCCGAGCCTGGGCACTCTGAACGCGGCCGACGCGATCCTCACGTTGGCCGCGCTCGGCTTCCTCGGCTATGGCATCCAGCCCACCGATGCCGCCGAGTGGGGATACGACCTGCAGCGCGCGATCGACGACGCCGGAGCCGGGATCTGGTGGACGGGGCTTTTCCCCGGGCTCGCGATCGTCGCGCTTGTGACCGGGTTCACGCTGGTCGGGGAAGGCCTCAACGATGTCCTCAACCCGCTGGTGCGGCACCGGCGTATAAGGCGGCCGACGATCGAGCTCGGATCGGAGCGGCGCGGGCGTGGCGCCGAGGGATCTGTGCCGGTCGCAGGGCCGGCTGGAGTCGCGGAGGAGACCCGTCGTGAGTGAGGCGGGGGCAAACAACATTCTCAAGGTCGAGGACCTGCGTGTCTGGTACGGCACCGAGGGCCAGCCGGTGCGCGCCGTCGACGGCGTCTCCCTGGAGATTGCGCCGGGTGAGACGCTGGGGTTGGTCGGGGAGTCCGGCTGCGGCAAGTCGACGCTGGGCAGAGGAGTGCTGGGATTGCTCCACGAGCGCGCCGCGTGGTCGGGACGGGTTCTCTACGACGGGCAGGACCTGGTGCAGATGGAGCCGAAGCAGCTTCGCGATCTTCGGGGACCGGAGCTCGGGCTGATCTTCCAGGAGCCGATGACCCGCCTCAACCCGCTGATCACAATCGAGCAGCACTTCCTCGAGACGCTGAGGGCTCATCAGCCGGATCTGGACAAGAAAGAGATGCGCCGGCGCTCACTCGAGACGCTCGCGCGGATGGGAATCCCGCCGACTCGCTTCAAGCACTATCCGCATGAGTTCTCGGGCGGCATGCGCCAGCGAATCATGATCGCGCTGGCGTTGGTGCTGAAGCCGAAGCTGGTGGTAGCCGATGAGCCCACGACCGCCCTCGACGTGATCGTCGAAGCGCAGATCCTGGCGATCCTGGCCGATCTGCGCGAGAACTTCGACACCGCTCTGCTGTTGATCACGCACAACCTTGGAATCGTCGCCGAGGCCTGTGACCGGCTGGCGGTGATGTACGCCGGGCGGGTCGTCGAGAGCGGAGATGCGAGGCGCGTCTTCACCGAGCCGGCGCACCCATATACGCGCGAACTGCTGCGCTCGATCGTCTCCCTGAGGACGACCGAGCTGAGCTACATCCCCGGGGCCCCGCCGAACCTGATCGAGCCGCCGCCGGCCTGCCGGTTTCACCCCCGCTGCCCGAACGCGATGAAAGTTTGCGCCGAGCGCTTCCCCGTGGAGGTCGGCGTCGGCGAGAACCAGCGAACCGAGTGCTGGTTGCATGGGCCCGAGGACGAGATCCCTCCGGGTGGCAGGCAGCCACTAGAGCGCGAGCAGATCGCCTTGGCGGAGGAGGCCTGAGTTGGCGCCGATTCTCGAGGTCAAGGACCTGCGCACCCTGTTCTCGCTTCGCGGTTCGTTCCTGGACCGCCTCAGGGGCAGGGACTCCGGTTCGGTGAAGGCCGTCGATGGCGTCAGCTTCGAGCTGCGCAAGGGCGAGGTGCTGGGCATCGTCGGCGAATCGGGCTCGGGCAAGACGACCCTCGGCCGCACCCTGCTCGGGCTGGCCCCGGCCAGCGAGGGTTCGATTCGCTTCGAGGGCGAAGAGATCGCCGGCCGCCCCGAATCGGAGCTGCGGGCGCTGCGGCGGCGACTCCAGATCGTCTTCCAGGACCCGCACGCGAGCCTCAACCCGGCGATGACGATCGGGTCCGCGGTCGGGCATCCACTCAAGTTCCACGGCCTCGCGGAGTCCGACGAACAGGTCCAGGCGCGCACTGTCGAGGTGCTCGAGCGGGTTGGTCTTGCCCCGGCGCGCCAGTTCATGGACAAGTACCCGGGCGATCTCTCGGGCGGGCAGAAACAGCGAGCGGTGCTCGCCCGCGCCCTGATCCTCGACCCCGACGTGCTGATCGCCGACGAGCCGGTCTCGATGCTCGACATGAGCGTTCGAGCGAAGATCCTCCAGCTGATGATCGACCTGAAGCGTGAGTACGACCTCACCTACGTCTACATCACCCACGACCTCGCCACCGCCAAGTTCTTCTGCGACAGGATCGCGATCATGTATCTGGGCAAGATCGTCGAGCTTGGTCCCGCCGACGAGATCTACGCCGACCCGAAGCACCCCTACACGCAGGCGCTGCTGAGGGCTATTCCCGAGCCCGACCCGTCACGAAGCGTCCCACGGAACCTGCCAAGGGGCGAGGTTCCCGACGCGGTCATGCCGCCGCTCGGTTGTCCCTTTCACCCGCGCTGCCCCAAGGCCTTCGAGATCTGCGGCTGGGAGAGCCGCGACCTGCGGACGCTCCTCGAGGACTACTGGACGACGCTTGCGGAGGAGGATTTCGAACGGGAGCGCCGCCTGATCGGCGACCTCGACGGGCTCGACGCGCCGGCATCTCAGGCGCTGTTGCCGGCGGGCCAGGGGCATACCGGCGAGGACGCGGCCGGGGTCCTGGAGCGCCTGCGCGAGCGCGCCCCCGACGACCCCTTCTGGAGGGGCGTCGCTTCGCTTGTGACCGAGTCCGGGGGGGTGCGCGTGCTTTTTCACGACGGCCAGGTCCCGCGCAATCTCAGGGTCGGCGCCGCCGAGGTCCGCTGTCATCTGCATGACGAAACGGTCCTCGTGGATGGGCTGCGGGTTTGACATGTCCCCAACCCGGGGTAAGTTGCGCTAAGCCAGTGGCATCCATTGACGTTCCCGAACAGCCGGTCGCCGTCGGGGCAGGCGCCGAACTCGCCGGGTTCGGGCCGCTCGACATCAGTGCTCGTTCTCCGTGGCAGCTGTTCTGGAGGCGCTTTCGCGGCGACCGCCTGGCGCTCTTTGCGCTCGGCTTCCTCGTGCTGCTGGTGCTGGTCGCGATCTTCGCTCCGCTGGTGGTCAAGGCGTTCGGGGCGCCGGACCCGGAATTCCGAGACCAGGCCGCGCTTAACCCGCTCTATGCAACCGCGACGGGGCCGTCGTCCGATCATTTCTTCGGGGTGGACGACGACGGACGCGACGTCTTCAGCCGCACCATCTACGGCACCCGGGTGTCGCTGATCGTGGCCTTCGCGGCGACTACCATTGCGACGGTTTTCGGGGCGATCAGCGGCTTGTTCGCCGGCTACTTCAGGGGCTGGATCGACACGATCGTCTCGCGGACGGTGGATGTGCTGCTGGCGATCCCCTACCTGATGCTGGCTATCGGCCTCGCCGCGGCGTGTACGTTCACCAGCTCTGAGGAGGGCGCGAAGGCGACCGGGGGCTGCCTCGGCGGCCTGATCAAGCCGGGATTGGGCGTGGTCATCTTCGTGATCGCCTTTACGAGCTGGACCTTCATGGCGAGAATCGTGCGCGGCCAGACGCTCTCGCTGCGTGAGAAGGAGTTCGTCGAGTCGGCTCGCTCGGTGGGCGCTTCCCACCCCCAGATCATCTTCAGGGAGATCCTGCCGAACCTGGTCGCACCGATCATCGTCTACGCCTCGATCCTGGTGCCCCAGGTGATCCTCTACGAGGCCGCCCTCTCCTTCCTCGGCGTCGGGGTGACGGGCCAGCCGAGCTGGGGCCAGATGATCGCGGACGCCACCTCGGACTTCAGCACCTACTGGTGGTACATGCTCTTCCCGGGGTTGGCGCTGCTGTTCACCGTGCTCGCTTTCAACCTCGTCGGCGACGCCATGCAGGATGCTCTCGACCCCAAGGCCGACCGCAGCAGGCGCAGGAGCAAGCCCAAAGAAGCTCGGCGCGAGCCCAAAGAAGCTCTTTCTCAGTGACCTCGTAAATGGACTCAAGTGACCGGAAAGGACTAAGGATGCGACCCAAGCAGCTCAGGTTCCTGGTGTCGGTCGGCGCGGCATTCGCGCTGACTCTCGGCGCCAGCGCGTGTGGAGACAGTGATGACAGCGGAGGTGACGGAGGCGGTGAGGCCGTAGCCGCCACCGGCATTCCCGAGGAGTTCGCGGCCGTGGTCGAGGCTCCGGAGGAAGCTCAGCAAGGTGGGGACCTCGTCGTCCTCAGCGAGGGCGACGTCGACTACATGGATCCCGGCGCCGCGTATTACCAGGTGACCTACATGGTCACGCTGGCGACTCAGCGTGGTCTCGTCGGCTGGGAGCCCGACGACGTGGCTGAGCCGACACCGGATCTCGCGGAGAGCGCTCCGGAGGTTTCCGAAGACGGCAAGACGATCACCTTCAACATCCACGACAGCGTCAAGTTCTCACCGCCTGTGGATCGCGTGGTGACGACCGCCGACGTCAAGTACGCGATCGAGCGCACCCTGCTGCCGGGCGTCCCCAACGGCTACACGTCGGTGTACCTCCAGGACGTCGAGGGCTTCGACGATGCGGTCAAGCAGGTCAAGGAGGACGACACCGTCGCGCCGGACATCAGCGGCATCGAGACGCCTGACGACACGACGATCGTCTTCCACCTGACCGATCCTTCGGCCCAGGGCGTGATCGGAGCTCTTTCGCTGCCGCTCAGCGCCCCCGTTCCCGAGGAGTACGCGAAGGAGTTCGACGCCCAGACGCCGTCGACGTACGGCGACCACGTCGTTTTCACCGGGCCGTACATGGTCGAGAACAACGCCGAGGGTGAGCTCGTCGGCTACACCCCGGGCAAGGAAATCAAGCTGATCCGCAACCCGAACTGGGACGCGGAGACGGATTTCCGGCCGGCCTACGTGGACACGATCACCTTCCAGGAGGGGTTTGCGGACCCGACCTCGGCCTCGAAGAAGATCCTCACCGGAGAGTCACAGATCAACGGGGACTTCCCGCCCTCGAAGACGATTGTCCAAGACGTCGCCTCGGGTGACTACGAGGCCAGTCAGATGCAGGTGACTCCCTCGGGAGGCAACCGCTACATCGCCCTGGACACGACCCAGGAGCCGTTCAACGACATCAACGTCCGCAAGGCGGTGATCGCGAATTCCGACCGGGTGGAGCTGCGCAACTCGCGTGGTGGCGAGCTCTTCGGACCGGTGATGAACCACATGATCCCGCCGTTGATCTCCGGCTTCGAGGAAGCCGGCGGTCTCGAGGCGCCCGAGGGACTCGACTACCTGGCGAGCGACACGGGTGATCCCGAGCTCGCGGCCGAGTACATGCGCAAGGCCGGCTATGAGAGCGGCAGGTGCGAGGGCGACTGCGAGGTGACGATGGTCGGCGACGACGCGCCGCCCGGCCGCGACACCGCGGAGGTCTTCCAGGGTCAGCTCGAGGAGCTGGGCTTCGAAGTTACCTTCCAGCCCGTCGAGCACGCGATCATGTACACGAAGTTCTGCTCGGTTCCCGCCCAGCAGCCGGATGTCTGTCCGAACGTGGGCTGGATCAAGGACTTCAACGATCCGCAGTCGTTCTTCGACATCCCGTTCTACGGGCCGGCGATCAACCCGTCGAACAACTCGAACTGGGGCCGCGTCGACGACCCCGCGCTCAACGAGGCGATCGATGATGCCCGGCTGATCCTCGATCCGGCCGAGCGTGCCCAGGCGTACGCGGAGATCGACCGGATGGCGATGGAGCAGGCGGCTGTCGTGCCCTGGGTCTGGGACAACGACATCCTCGTGCAGTCGCCGAACGTCAACGGCGTCATCAACCAGTTCAACGGTCTGTTCGACCTCAGCTTCACCTCGCTGAAGTAGGCAGTCGACCGACCTGAACAAGCAGGGCTCCGCCGCGGCGGTTTGCGGCGGAGCCCCCGATCGGGAATTGAGAAGGGATGTTCCGCTACATCGTCCGCCGGATCCTCTGGTGCGTGGCGCTGCTCTTCATCGTCAGCGCCGTCATCTTCGTGCTCTTTTACGTCTTCCCGAGCGCGGACCCGGCGAAGCTGCGCGCGGGCAAGCAGGCGAATCCGGCCCTCGTCGAGGCGATCCGCGAACAGCTGCATCTCAACGACCCGATCTACGTGCAGTTCTGGGAGTACATGAAGGGCGTCTTCCTGCACTTCGACTTCGGGGACAGCTTCCAGAGCGGCACACCCGTCAGGGAGATCATCTTCGACCGGCTGCCGGCGACGATCCTGCTCGTCAGCGGCGCGATGGTGCTCTGGCTTGCGATCGGCATTCCGACGGGGATCATCAGCGCGCTGAAGCGGCGCTCGCTGCTCGACCGGACGACGATGATCACGACCCTGGCGCTGATTTCGGCACCCGTCTTCTGGCTAGGGCTGGTCGCCCTCTACCTGCTCGCCGACGACGTCGGCCAGATCCACGTCTTCCCGGGGATCGGCAGTTACCTCGACGCGGACAGCTTCTGGGCGAAATGCTGGTCGATGGCCCTTCCCTGGATGGTGCTGGCCGCCGCCACCGCGGCGATCTACGCGCGCTACCTGCGCTCGAGCCTGATCGACACGATGGCTGAGGACTACGTGCGGACCGCGCGTGCCAAGGGCCTGCCGGAGCGCCGCGTCGTCTGGGCGCACGGAGTGCGAGGCGCGATCACCCCGATCGTGACCCTGCTTGGCCTCGACGTCGGCCTGCTGCTGGCCGGAAACGCGATCCTCACCGAGACCGTCTTCAACATCCCGGGGATCGGCAGGGAAACGGTCTCGGCGATCGGTCGCTCGGACCTCCCGCTGATCCAGGGCATCGTCCTTTTCGGGGCCTTCTTCATCGTCATCTTCAATCTGATCGTCGACATCGTCTACGCGTACCTCGACCCACGGGTGCGCTACCAATGAGCGCCGCTGATTCCAGGGTGATGCTCCAGGTCGACGATCTCCGGGTCCGCTTCACCACGGAGGACGGTGAGCTGACCGCGGTCGACGCGGCCTCGTTCGAGGTGCGGGCGGGCGAAGTCGTCGCGATCGTGGGCGAGTCGGGTTGCGGCAAGAGCGTCACCGCCCAGACGATCATGGGGCTCACCCGGGTCGAGAACGCCGAGGCCTCGGGTTCCATCCGCTTCGACGGCGAGGAGCTGCTGAAAGCCAGCGACGAGGAGCTGCGCCGCGTTCGCGGCAACCGCATCTCGATGATCTTCCAGGACCCGATGACCTCGTTCAACCCGTACTACCGGATCGGACACCAGATCGTCGAGCAGATCCAGGCGCACCGTGACATCTCCGACGAGGAGGCGATGGAGATCGCGGTGAAGATGCTGAAGTCGGTGGGAATTCCCGACGCGGAGCAACGCGCGCGCAGTTATCCGCATGAGTTCTCGGGAGGCATGCGCCAGCGGGCGATGATCGCGATGGCGCTCTGCCTCGACCCCGAGATGCTGATCGCCGACGAGCCGACGACCGCCCTCGACGTCACCATCCAGACCCAGATCCTGCAGCTGCTGCTGGAGCTCAACCAGCGCTACGGGCTCGCGGTCGTGCTGATCACCCACGACCTGGGCGTGGTCGCTGAGATCGCCGACCGCGTGCTGGTCATGTACGCCGGTCGGGTGGTCGAGGAGGGCACTCTCGAGGAGATCTTCTATGACCCCCAGCATCCATACACCTGGGGCCTGCTGGGCTCGCTGATGCGCCTCGACCAGCCGCCGCCGCCCAGGCTGCCGCAGATTGCGGGCCAGCCGCCGTCGCTGATCAACCCCCCCACGGGCTGTCACTTCCGGCCCCGTTGTCCGCACGCCTTCGGCAAATGCGAAAACATCCCGCCGCTGGAGGGCCGGGTACCGGACGCGGGTGCCCATCGCGATCGCTGCTGGCTAGGGGTCGAGCAAAAGCGCTCACTCCGGGTCGTCAACGGTCGCATCGGCCTGGGTGAGAAGGAGGTTGGCGATGCCGACTGAATCGGCTCCGCTGCTCGAGATCGAGCATCTGGTCAAGCACTTCCCGATCACCCAGGGCGTGATTCTCGACCGTGAGGTCGGCCGGGTGCGCGCGCTCGACGACGTCACCCTGACCGTCAGGGAGGGGGAGACCCTCGGCCTGGTCGGCGAATCCGGCTGCGGCAAATCGACGCTCTGCCGCACCGCTGCTGAAGCTGCTCGAGCCGACCGCGGGATCGATCCGCTTCGCCGGACAGGAGCTTGCCGGGCTCTCCGCCCGTCAGATGCGGCCGATCCGACGCGAGATGCAGATGATCTTCCAGGACCCCTACGCCTCGCTCAACCCGCGCAAGCGAGTCGGGCACATCGTCGGCGATCCGCTGCGCTTGAACAAGGTCGCGAGTGGGGACGAGTTGCGCCGCCAGGTCCAGGGCCTGCTCGAACGGGTCGGGCTAAGCGCCGAGCACTACAACCGCTTCCCCCACGAGTTCTCGGGGGGCCAGAGACAGCGCATCGGTATCGCTCGGGCGCTGGCGCTGCGGCCCAAGCTCGTGGTTGCGGACGAGCCGGTCTCGGCGCTCGACGTGTCCATCCAGGCGCAGATCATCAACCTGCTCGAGGACCTCCAGGACGAGTTCGCGCTGACCTACGTTTTCGTAGCCCACGACCTCGGCGTGGTGCGCCAGGTCTCCGATCGGGTCGCGGTCATGTACCTCGGCAAGCTCGTCGAACTGGCTCCCGCCGCCGCGATCTACGCGGAGCCGATCCACCCGTACTCGATCGCGCTGCTCTCGGCCGTGCCGATTCCGGACCCGAAGGCGAACGCGGCGCGCGAGCCGCTGTTGATCGAGGGCGACGTGCCGAGCCCGGCGAATCCGCCGTCGGGGTGCCGGTTCCACACGCGATGCCCCTGGGCGACGGAGATCTGCTCGCAAGTTGAGCCTCCGCTGGTCGACTACGGAAACGGCCACCTCGCCGCCTGCCACCACCCGCAGAACCTCAACGCGGGCCAGCTCGCCTCCGCAACGCTGTCGGATGCGAGCCCCGACGACGCCGGGGAGGAACTGCCGGGCGAGGCATCCGCGCCGCGGGTCTGAGGGCATTGGGCAGCTAGGCTTCTCCGCCATGGAGCGGAAGATCAGAGTCGTAGTCGCGAAGCCCGGCCTCGACGGCCACGACCGCGGCGCCAAGATCATCGCCCGCGCGCTGCGCGACGCCGGCATGGAGGTGATCTACACCGGGCTTCACCAGACGCCCGAGCAGATCGCCGAGACCGTGATCCAGGAGGACGCCGACGCGGTTGGCCTCTCGATCCTCTCCGGCGCCCACATGACGCTGGTCCCCCGCGTCGTCGAGGTGCTCAGGGAGCAGGGCATCACCGACGTCGTCGTCACGGTGGGGGGGACGATCCCCGCCGACGACATCCCCGAGCTCAAGAAGCTGGGTGTCGCCGAGGTCTTCACTCCAGGGTCGCCGACCGACGCGATCGTGGAGTTCGTCCGCGGGGCCGTCGGCACCCGCGCCTAGACCGAGTAGCGGATGTCACACCCGGTAATATCGGCCGCCGCTTGCACCCTTAATCGGCCGGGACAGCCGCCAGTGGCACGCCCGGACCCACTCCCAAGGAGGGACTTCAGTTGAAGATCTGTTGCCTCGTCAAGGAGGTGCCTGACGCGGCGGTCCAAAAGCGGATCGACCCGAACACGATGCGTCTGGACCGTTCTGGCGAAAAAAATCTGAACCCGTTTGACACCCACGCCCTCGAGGCGGCCATGCAGGTCCGCGAAGGCGGCAACGCAGAGGTGGACGAGATCGTCGCCGTGACGATGGGCCCGGAGAGCGCCGTTCGCGCCCTTCACAAGGCCGTCGCCCTCGGCGCCGATCGCTCGGTCCACCTGACCGACGCTGCGCTCGAGAACTCCGACGTCGCCGCCACCGGCTACGCGCTGGCCAAGGTGCTCGAGTCCGAGCAGCCTGACCTCGTGTTGCTCGGCCAGCAGTCCGACGACGGCGAGTGCTACACGATCGGCGCCGTCGTCGCGGACCACCTGAAGATGCCGTCGCTGACCCAGGTGATCAAGATGGACATCGCCTCGGGCTCGCTGACCTGCGAGCGCCAGGCGGAGTACGGATACGACACCGTCGCGATCGAGCTGCCGGCGGTGATCAGCGTCGGTGACGCGATCAACGAGCCGCGCTACCCGTCGCTGAAGGCGATCATGGGCGCGAAGAAGAAGCCGCTGGACACCCGTTCGACCGGCGACGTCGGCATCGAAGCCGACCGCGTCGGCGATGCCGGCAAGCGCACCGAGGTCCTCGGGATCAACCCGCCGCCTGCAAAGCAGGCCGGCGAGATCATCGAGGACGAGGACACCAACGAGACGGTCGAAAAGATCGTCGCCTGGCTTGACGAAAGGAAGCTGATCTAAATGGGAGGCATCCTGGTTTACGCCCTCCACGACGACGAGGGCAATTTCAACAAGAACTCACTCGGCGCGCTCTCGGAGGCCTCGAAGCTGGCTTCTGAGATCGGCGGCGAGGCCGCCGCGCTGATCGTCGGCGACATCGCCGACGACGCGGCGGCTGGACTCGGCGCCTACGGCGCCGGCAAGGTCTACCGCGCCAAGTCGGTGCCGGAGGGGCTCGCCCAGCCGATCATCGACGCGATGGCGAAGGTGATGAGCGAGAACGAGATCAGCTACGCCCTCTTCGGAGGCGGCCTGCTCGGTTTCGAGATCGGCGCCGGCCTGACCGCGCGGCTGAACGCCGGCGTGACCATGGAGGTCACGGCTGTCAAGGTGCAGGACGGCAAGCTCGTCTCCGAGCGGCCCGTGCTTCAGGACTCGGCGATCGTCGACGTCGGCTACGTCGGCGAACCCGGCATCATCATCGGCCGCCTCAACGCCTTCGATATCGCCGAGGGCGGTAGCGGCACGGCGGAGGTCGTCGACGTCGACGTCGAGCTCTCGGATTGGTCGACGAAGGCGAAGATGGTCACTCGCGGCGAGCAGCGCGGCGAGGAGGTAGACATCGAGGGTGCAGACATCCTCGTCGGCGGCGGTCGCGGTCTCGGAGAGGCCGCCAACTTCAGCCTCGCCGAGGATCTCGCCAACGCAATGGGCGGCGCCGTTGCGGCGACCCGTGCGGTCGTCGACGCCGGCTGGTACCCCTACTCGACCCAGATCGGCCAGACGGGTAAGACCGTGGCGCCGAAGCTCTACCTCGCCGCCGGAATCTCCGGCGCGATCCAGCACAAGGTCGGCATGCAGAACTCCGAGAACATCCTGGCCATCAACAAGGACCAGAATGCTCCGATCTTCGAGTTCTGCGACCTCGGAGTGGTCGGCGATCTCCACAAGATCATGCCGAAGCTGACCGAGGCGATCAAGGCGAAGAAGGGCGGCTGAAGGCCCGATGGGCCTGCCTGTCTCACCTGCCGAATTTCCGCCGCCGGTAGATCCGGCGGCGGAGTTCGTCGGGGTTCCCACGGACCCTGAAGAGGACCGCATCGAGGTCGGCGTCGCGATTGTCGGCGCCGGCCCCGCGGGCCTCGCCTGCGCCAACCGGATCATGCAGCTGCTCGAGGACGAGCCGAAGCTCGCCGAACAGCTCGGCGAGGTTCCAGTCGCGGTCATCGAGAAGGGCAAGACCGCCGGCGCACACCTCCTCTCGGGCGCCAACATGCGCCCATCGGCGCTCGAGGAGCTGTTCCCCGACCTCGACCGCTCCGAGTGGCCGGTCTACCAGGAGGTCCAAAAGGACGCCGTCTACCTGCTGACCAAGAAGGCTGCACTGCCGCTGGTGCCGATGCCGCCCAACTTCCGAAACCACGGCAACTACGTGACCTCGGTCGCCAAGCTCGGCCGTTTCCTCGCCGAGAAGGCCGAGGAGGCGGGCGTCTACATCCTCAGCGAGACGGCGGCGACGAAGCTTTTGGTCGAGGACCGAATCGTCAAGGGCATCCGTTCCGGCGACAAGGGGCGCGGACGCGAGGGCCAGGAGCTCGGCAACTTCGAGCCCGGCTCCGACGTGATCGCCAAGGCGACCGTGCTCTCCGAGGGCACCCAGGGCCACCTGACCGGCGCCGCGATCGACTACTACGGCCTGCAGGGCGCGATGCCGCAGCGCTGGGAGCTAGGCGTCAAGGAGGTCTGGACCGTCTCCGAGCCGCTCGACCGGGTGATCCACACCATGGGCTGGCCGCTGCGTAAGAGCGCCAAACTGAACGAGTTCGGCGGCAGCTTCATCTACCCGATGGGCGAGGACAAGGTCTGCATCGGCCTCGTGGTCGGCCTCGACTACACCGACGCGACCTTCTCCTGCCACGACGCGCTACAGGAGCTCAAGACCCATCCCTTCGTCAAGAAGATCCTCGACGGCGGCGAGCGCGTCGCCTGGGGCGCCAAGACGATCCCCTCGGGCGGCTACTGGGCGATGCCCAGCCGGCTGGCGGTGCCGGGCGCGGTGATCTGCGGCGACGGCGCCGGCATGGTCAACGTCCCCGAGCTCAAGGGCATCCACTACGCGATGCACGCCGGCATGTACGCGGCCGAGGCGATCGTCGATGCGCTCAAGCAGGACTCGATCAACTTCGAGGCCTACCACGAGCGCGTCCACAAGAGCATCATCGGCGAGGACATGTACAAGTGGCGAAACGTCCGCCAGGTCTTCTCGAAGGGCTTCTTCGTCGGCGGCGCGCTGGCGAGCGCGCTGACGATTACGCAGGGGCACTTCCCCAACAAGCAGCGCCTCTCAAAGCCCGACTACGAGGAGCCGATGTCGATCGGCGAGGCCTCCAAGAACTATCCGAAGCCGGACGGCAAGTACATCTTCGACAAGCTCTCCTCGGTCTTCCTCTCCGGCAACGCGACGCGAGACGACGCCCCGAACCACATCCGCGTCCAAAGCCAGGTGCCGCGCGAGGTTGCGCAGACCTGGGTCTCGATGTGTCCCGCGCAGGTCTACGAGATCCCTGACGATCAACTGGCGAACGGTGCTGCCGAGGTCGACGTCAACATCACCCCGTCCAACTGCGTGCAGTGCGGGGCGATCACCGCCAAGGGTGGCCGCCTGACTCCGCCCGAGGGTGGCGACGGGCCGCTTTACCAAGAGGTCTGACGGCGCGATCGGCGGCTGGAGCCGCGCACACGCCAGCTAACATCACAGGCACCCATGAAGACCGATATCCACCCTGAATACGTCCTCTCGCACGTGCGTTGCGCCTGCGGGAACGAGTTCTACACGCGCTCGACCAAGGCCGACCTGCACGTCGAGATCTGCTCTGCTTGCCATCCGTTCTACACGGGCAAGCAGAAGCTGGTGGATACCGGTGGCCGCGTCGAGCGCTTCAAGCGCCGCGCAGCCAAGCGCGACCGCGACTGAGCTGTTTTCAGGCCTCGCAGTTGGTGATGGCCCCGCTGCCGGTGCCCTGCCGGCAGTCGTCGTTGCCCGGGCCGCCGTCGATGTCGTCGTCGCCGCTGCCGCCGAGGACCTTGTCGTCGCCCGAGCCGGCGCTGATGTCGTCGTCCCCGCGGCCCGTGCCGTCGCCCTTGATCCGGTCGTCGCCGCCGCCGCCGATCAGGCGGTCCACGCTCGCGTCGTTGGTGTATCCCGTCCCGTTGATGTTGTCGTCGCCGCTGCCGCCGTTGGCCAGCTCGCCCCCGATCAGGCGGTCGTTGCCGCTGCCGCCGAACAGCTGGTCCCCCGCCTCGCCGCGGCGACCGTCCAGGAAGTCGTCGCCGGGGCCGCCGAGGATCTTGTCGCCATCGTTGTAGCCGTGCAGTTCGTCGTCGCCCGCGCCGCCGTCGAGGAAATCGTCCTCGTTGCCGGCGTCGACGGTGTCATCGCCGTCGCCGGAGCAGACCCTGTCGACGCCGTCGCCCGCGGCAATCGTGTCGTCGCCATCACCGCTGACGATCACGTCGGCGCCCGCTGTCCCCTGAATCGTGTCGTTGCCGGGCGTCCCCGTTATCGTCGCCGGTTTGCCGAAGCACCCGGAGGCTGCGCCTCCCACACCCGGTCCCAGCAGGCCCGCCGCGACGATGGCGGCCGTGAGAAGGCCGTAAGGGAGTAGGTTCTGGCGGCCGCGCAATCTCATCGCAACCACCCTAAACCTTGATCTCCGCCAAAGAAGCGATCGACGCCGTCAACCGGCGTTTCGGGATACACCCCGGCAAGCGGGCGCTTCACGCCAAGGGCACCCTCTGCCGCGGCACCTTCACGGCCAGCCCGGAGGCGGCAGAGCTCTCGCGATCGGCCCACCTGCAGGGAAACACGGTGCCGGTCCTCGCACGCTTCTCCAATGCTGGCGGCGACCCGGGCGTGCCGGACTACGTGCCCGACATCAGGGGCTTCGCGGTCAGCTTCGAGCTCCCGGACGGCTCCGCGACCGACATCGTCGCTCAGACCGCCAAGTACTTCCCGGTGCGGACTCCCGACGCCTTCATCGCGCTGGTCGAGGCCAACACCGCGGGCCCGTCTCGGGCCTGGAAATTCCCCTTCTTCCTCGCCAAGCACCCCGAGGCGATCCAGAGCCTCCGAAACCTGCCGGTGCTGAAGCCGCCGCCGAGCTTCGCCGTCCTCAGCTACTACGCGATCCACGCCTTTCGCTGGCTCGACGCAGACGGTGGCGAGAGCTTCGTCCGCTACACGCTCGTCCCCGAGCAGGAGCTCGCCGGAATCTCCCAGAGCGAGGCCAAGAGCCGCGGCCGCGACTACCTGCACGAGGAGATTGCCCAGCGCCTTGCCAACGGCCCGGTGCGCTATCGGGTTGAGGTGCAGGTGGCCGGCGACGGCGACGATCCCGACGATCCGGTCAAGCAGTGGCCGGATGACCGCCGCCGCCTCAGCGCCGGCACGATCGAGCTGACCGAGACGACCGAGGAGGAGGGATTGGTCGTCTTCGACCCCGGGAAGCTCGCCGACGGTATTGAGGCCTCCGGCGATCCGATCCTGGCCTACCGGCCTGCCGCGTACTCGGAATCGATCGAGCGGCGGATGGCATCCGCCTGAGCCAGTTCGCGGCCCGTCAAACTGGGTTCCCATGATCGACCAGCTTGTCGAACAGATCGAAGCTCGCTTTGCCGAGCTCGAGGCCCAGATGTCGGATCCCGCCGTGATCGCGGATCGCGAACGCTACGCCGAGGTCGGCCGTGCCTACAGCACGCTTGAGGCAGCGCACACCCTGACGAAGGAGTACCGGATCCTGCGCGACGACCTCGAGGGCGCCCGCGAGCTGCTCGCCGAGGGCGGCGAGGACGCCGAGCTGCGGGCGGTCGTAGCCGATGCGCCGGTCCGGATCGAGGCGCTCGAAGAGGGGATCCGCCTGGCGATGGTCGAGCGCGACCCAAACGACGACAAGAACGTGCTCGTCGAGATCCGCGCCGGGACCGGGGGGGATGAGGCGGCGCTGTTCGCAGGCGACCTTCACAACATGCTGCAGCGCTATGCGGAGACCCGCGGCTTTGCGACCGAGGCGATCTCGGCCTCTGCCGCCGAGGTCGGCGGATTCAAGGAGGTGACCTTCGCCGTCAAGGGCGACGCCGCCTACTCGATCTTCAAGTACGAGGGCGGAACTCACCGTGTCCAGCGCGTTCCCAAGACCGAATCCCAGGGCCGTATCCACACCTCGACCGCGACCGTCGCCGTGCTTCCCGAGGCCGAGGAGGTGGACGTGGAGATCGATCAGAACGACCTCCAGGTGGACGTCTACCGCTCCTCCGGCCCCGGCGGCCAGTCGGTCAACACGACCGATTCCGCGGTTCGCATCACTCACGTCCCGACCGGGATCGTGGTCTCGATGCAGGACGAGAAGTCGCAGCTGCAGAACCGCGACAAGGCGATGCGGGTTTTGCGGGCGCGCCTGCTCGAGCGCGCGATCGCCGAGCAGCAGGCCGAGGTCGCCGCTGAGCGCAAGGCGCAGGTCGGCACGGGTGAGCGCTCGGAGAAGATCCGCACCTACAACTTCCCCCAGGGCCGCGTCACCGACCACCGCATCAAGCACACTTCCCACAACCTCGACGGTGTCCTTGCGGGCGAGCTCGGCGAGTTCACGGATGCGCTCTCGGCCGAGGAGAAGCGCGCGCGGCTGGCGGCCCAGGCCGAGGGCGGGCTTGGCTGAATCCATCGCCAGCATCCGCGAGGCGTTGAGCGCGGCAACCGATGCACTGCAAGCCGCGGGAGTGGACGGCGCGCGGCTTGACGCCGAGCTGCTGCTGGCCGAGGCGATGGGGGTGGGAAGGGCGCAGCTGTTGGCCGATTCGGAGGCCGGGGTGGACGCGGCCACAGCGCGGCGCTTTGGCGCCATGGTCAGGCGCCGCGTGCAGCGAGAGCCCGTCGCATACATCCTCGGCCGCCGCGGCTTTCGCCACATCGAGCTTCAGGTGGACCGGCGCGTGCTGATCCCGCGGCCGGAAACCGAGCTGCTGGTCGAGGTCGCGCTCGGCCTGCGTCCCCGCACCGTGCTCGACGTCGGCACCGGCTCCGGGGCTGTCGCGCTCGCCATCGCCGATGAGTTGCCAGAGGCTTCGATCCTGGCCACCGACACCTCCTCGGCGGCGCTGGGGGTTGCCGCCGCCAATGCCGGGCGGCTCGGCCTCACCGACCGCGTTCGCTTCGAGATCGGTTCCGTGCCCGAAGGGCAGCGTGCGGTGGATCTCGTCGTCGCCAACCTTCCCTACGTCGCCGAGGGCGACTGGCGCGCCCTGCAGCCCGAGATCAAGGGCTTCGAGCCAAGGGAGGCCCTCGTCTCCGGAGCCGATGGGCTCGACGCGATTCGCGGGCTGGTCGTCAACCGGCCCGAATGCAAGGCGATCGCGCTCGAGGTCGGCGAGGGTCAGGCCCCGGAGGTCGACGCGCTCCTCAAGGCGTCCGGCTTCTGGATCACGGAGCGCCGGCGCGATCTGGCGGGAATCGAGCGCGTGGTCGTCGGCGTGTCGTGAGCGAGCTGGTGTCGATCGAAAGCGACGGCGCCGAGCGGGCCCGAGTCGCGCTCGAAGGCTGCGTCACTGGGGAAGGGGTGGTCCTCTTTCCCGCCGACGGGCTCTACGGCCTCGCCTGCGATCCCCTCAGCGCCGCCGCCATCGACCGCATCCACGCTCTCAAGGGCCGCGACGACGGTAAGCCCTCGGCCGTCCTCTACTTCTCAGCGCTGATGTTGCGCGAGCTGGTCGGTCCGATGGGCCCGCGAACCCGGGCAGCTGTCGGCGCCCTGCTGCCCGGCCCCGTGACCGTTGTTGTCGACAACAGCGAGCGCCGCTATCCGCTTGCCTGTCGCGGGACGCCGGAGCGCCTCGGCATCAGGCTCATCGAGGGCCCGCTGGCGGGCGCCTCGGTGGTGCTCTTTCAAACCTCCGCCAACCGCAGCGGCCGGCCGGCCACGCATCGGTTCGCCGACCTCGACCCAGCGCTCGTCGAAGGCGTCGATCTCGCGATCGACGGGGGTGAGCTTGGCGGCGACCCCTCGACTGTGATCGACCTCAGCAGGCTCGACCGGGATGGGGGCTGGGAGGTGCTGCGCGAGGGGGCGATCTCCGTCGCCGGGGTCGAGACCCTGCTGGCTAGCGCTTCTTAGGCGATCTGACCTTGAACTTCGCCGTGTCGGCTGCGCTCTGGTTGCCGGCCGCGTCGCTCGCCACCGCTGAGACCTCGTAGCGCCCTCGCGACAGCGCTCTGGTGCCGGCGCGACCATCGAACGCGATCCGGTTGACCCCCTGGGCGGCCTCGACGCTGAAGCCCGCCGACTTGACGATGCGGCGCCGGGTGCAGCGCTTCCTGGCCTTGTTGCGTGAAGACGGCTTCACGCACTTGCCGCGAACCTGGCGCCCGGGCAGCAGCTTCGTGAACTCGAAGGCGACGCCTGCGTCCTCGGAGAGCACAACGTTCAGGGTCGTGCCGCCTCCACGGCGAAACGAAGCATTGGAAAGCACGAGGTCGAGCCCAGGTGCGGTCCCATCAGCGGCGTTGCCGATCTCGAGCGTCGCGGTCGGGTTGGCCCCGAACCCGGGATTGCGCATCCCGTTTGAAACTGCCGGCCCCAGGGAGAGGTGGACGGTCTCCGTCGGCTCAACCAGCTTGTCGGCGAGCACCGGGAGCGTGAAGGTCTTGACGGTCTCGCCCGGCGCGAACTCGAGCACCGCCCCGGCGCCGTGGTAGTCGCTGCCTACCGTGGCGCTGCCGTCGCTGACTGAGGCGCCAACCTCGACCGTGGCCGCGGTGTCACCGCCACGCTGGACGGTGATCGTCGCCTGCCCGGCGTCCTCGGTGACCTGGTAGGTAGGCGCGGAGAAGCTCAGTTCCGGAACCGGCTGCGCGTGCGGTTCGCCGTAGATGAAGTCATCGAGGACGACCAGGTCGGGCGACCCGGGGGCCTGCGTGATGTCGTCGGGGACCGCGCCACTCGTCGGGATCACCCCGTTGCCGGTCGTGATCCGTACGCGCGCGATCGGGCCGGTTAGCGCGGCGGCCAGCTCAGCGGGGGGCTCCTTGAAGGTCACCCCGAGGAACGACAGCGCCTCGTTGCCGGGCGTGGCGAGCACGGTGCGCCGCGCAAGCGGGGACTGTTTGAGGCTGATCGGATCAATCGCAATCGGGGGGTTGCCGAGGCGGTCGAAGAACTCGATCGTGGTCAGACCGTCGAGGTCGACGTCGGTGAAGACGGCGCCGAAGCCGTCGACCTCTGCGGGGGTGTCGGTCCCGGCGACGACGAAGGTCACATTGAAAACATTGGAGCCGCGAGGCGTAAACAGGCGTTCGGCGCTGAATGTCGAAAACGCGTTCGGGTAGAAGGCGTTGAGCTGGCCGAACTCGTTCGGGATTAAGAACGGGTTGACGGCCTTGGCGCTGACCTGAAAGCGGATTTGAGGGGCGCCGCTGAAGAGCACGCCGCGGGCGCTGACGGCGTTGAAAAAGTCGGCGGGAAACGCGCCAGGGGCCGAGTCGGCGTCAGGCACGCCGTCCCAGTCGATCTCGCGGCGCCCCGCTCCTTGATCGTCGACGACCGCTCCGTTGTTGGGAGAGCCGAGGTCGGTGCGAAAGGCGTCCACGGTCGCTTGGACACCGACCCGGGCGTTCGCCTCCGGCCCCGGAGCGGATGCCTGGCGAATCACCCCGACGTCGGCCAGGGCGAGCGCGGGCAGCGCAAACGCAACAATCGCGCTCGCGCACGCCGTCAGCGTCGCGAAGCGGTTGGGTTCCCTGCCCACGCAACCCATGGTACTCCCCATTTCGGCCTTGCGCGTAAGTTCTGTCAACCTGAGGAAAGTACGACGACGACTCCGCGGAGGTTGACTTGACAGAGCTGCCCGACGACTACCAGACAGCATCCCTCGCCGAGGTCGATCCCGAGATCGCCGCGGTGCTCGACCGCGAGCTGGCCCGCCAGCAGTCGACGCTGGAGATGATCGCCTCTGAGAACTTCGTGCCCCAGGCCGTGCTCGAGGCCGCCGGCTCGGTGCTGACCAACAAGTACGCCGAGGGCTACCCCGGCCGCCGCTACTACGCCGGCTGCGAGGAGGTCGACGTCGCCGAGCAGCTCGCGATCGACCGCGCCAAGGCGATCTTCGGCGCCGAGCACGCGAACGTCCAGCCGCACTCGGGCGCCCAGGCCAACAACGCCGCCTACATGGCGATGATCGATCCCGGCGACACGATCATGGGCATGAAGCTCGATCACGGCGGTCACCTGACCCACGGGATGAAGCTGAACGTCTCCGGCAAGCTCTACAACGTCGTCGCCTACGGAGTCAGCCCCGACGACTACCTCTGCGACATGGACGAGGTCGCCAGGCTCGCGGAGGAAAGCAAGCCGAAGGTAATCGTCGCCGGCTGGTCCGCCTATCCGCGCCAGCTCGACTTCGCCCGCTTTCGCGAGATCGCCGACTCGGTCGGCGCCCGCCTGTTCGTCGACATGGCCCACTTCGCCGGCCTCGTCGCCGCCGGCGAGCACCCCAACCCGGTCGAGTACGCCGACGTCGTCACGACGACGATCCACAAGACCCTCTGTGGCCCGCGCAGCGGCATGATCCTCTGCCGCGAGGAGCTCGCGCCGACATCAACCGCGCCGTCTTCCCCGGCCAGCAGGGCGGCCCGCTGATGCACATCATCGCCGCCAAGGCGGTGGCCCTCGGGATCGCGCAGTCCGAGTCCTTCCGCCAGCGCCAGCGCCAGACGATCGCCAACGCCAAGGCCTTCGGCGAGGCGCTCGAGGCCAACGGCGTCGGCGTGCTGACCGGCGGCACCGACGTGCACCTCGTGCTCGTCGACCTCGGTCAGGACGGCCTCGACGGCAAGGAGGCGGAGGAGCGCCTCGAGGAGGTCGGCGTGACGGTCAACCGCAACGCGATTCCGTTTGACCCGCGCCCGCCGATGCAGGCGTCCGGCCTGCGCATCGGCACGCCGGCGCTGACGACTCGCGGGCTGGTCGAGGACGACATGCGAGAAATCGCCGAGGTCGTCGCGATCGCCCTCTCCGATCGCTTCGAGGCCGAGAGGGACGCTCTGCGCGAGCGCACCGGCGCGCTGATGGAGCGCTATCCGCTCTACCCGCAGCTTTCCCCCACCGCCGTCTAGCCCAGCGGAGACAATCCGCCCGTGAAGCGTCTGGGTTGACTGCACCGCCGCGGCCCACCCGATCGTGCTGCGGCCGGTCATCGAGCGGCTGCAGGCGGACGGCCACGAGGTCGAGGTCACGGCACGCGAGTACGGTCAGACGGTCGGTCTCCTCGAGCGACTCGGGATCGAGCACACGGTTGTCGGCGAGCACGGCGGATCAAGTGCCGTGGGTAAGGGCGCCGCGCTCCTCGGCCGCAGCGCGCGCCTCTGGCGCTGGGCGCGCAAGCGCGGCTTCGACCTCGGGCTCGCGCACGGGTCGGTCGACATCGCCGTCGTCGGCAAGCGGCTCGGCGTGCCCACGGTTCAGATGCAGGACTACGAGTTCGCCGGCCGCCAGCGGAAGATCAGCTGGGGAGCGGCGGCCCGGGTGATGGTGCCGGATGCGATTCCGATCGAGCGTCTGGTCGAAGCCGGGGCCGACGAGAGCAGGCTCTTCCTCTACCCGGGACTGAAGGAGGACTACTACCTGGCCGACTTCGCGCCCGACCCGGCCGTGCTCGACGAGCTTGGCATCGACAGCGAGGCGGTGCTGGTCGTCGTGCGCCCGCCTCCCGAGACCTCCGAGTACCACGCGAGGAACGAGCTGTACGACGGCGTGCTCGACCGAATCGAGGCGTCCGAAGCGGCCATCGGAGTCGTGATCCCGCGCACGAGCGAGCAGGGAAGGGCGATCGCCAGGCGCGCCGGCCGGAGGCTCGTCGTCCCCGAGCGTGCGATCGACGCCCAGAGCCTGATCGCCTACGCCGACCTGGTCGTCAGCGCCGGCGGCACGATGAACCGCGAGGCGGTGGCTCTGGGCACACCGGTCCACACGATTTTCAGCGGCCGCATGGGCGCGGTCGACGAACGCCTGATCGAAGAGGGCAAGCTGCGCGAACTCGACGCCCCTGAGACCCTGGACCTGAGCAAGCGCACGACGCCCACCGGGGTCGTCAACCCGCGTGATCCGCAGCTTTGGGTCGACGCCGTGCTGGGGGCGCGCCCCGGCGTCGAGTAGTCTCGCCCGCGCCGAGACGCCTGCCACCGCAGGGAGCCGCAATGCTCGTCGATCCAGGGCCCGAGACCATCCACGTCGTGCTCGCGTTCGTCGTCGCGGCGCTCGTGGCCTGGCTGCTCGTACCCGCAACCGAGTGGCTGGCGCGGCGGATCGGCGCGATCGACGTCCCCAACGAGCGCAGCCTGCACCTGGTGCCGACGCCGAAGCTCGGCGGGCTGGCGATTCTGGCGGGCGTGCTGCTCGCCGGGTTTCTGTTTCTGAAGACCGGCGCCAATACCCGGGCGATCCTCGGTGGCGCTTTCGTGATCGCGGCCGTCGGCGCGATCGACGACATCTTCGAACTGCCGGCCGGCGTCAAGTTGCTGGGGCAGACAGTCGGCGCCGCGATCCCGGTGCTCGAAGGCGTCTCGGTCGACGCAGTGACCGTCCCTTTCGCCGGGGCGCTTGATTTCGCCTCGGTCGACATCTTCCGGATCCCGCTGCTCGACAAGCCGTTTGACCTCGGTGACGCACTGACGATCGTCGGCATCGTCGCGATGGCCAACGTCATCAACTTCATCGACGGCGTCGACGGCCTCGCCGCCGGCGTGGTCGTGATCGCCGGCGTGACTCTCGCGATCGTCGCCCTCTCCCTCGATCGCACCGGCGCAGCCGTGCTCGCCGCGCTCACCGCAGGCGGCGCCCTCGGATTCCTGCGCCACGGCTTCCCGCCGGCCTCGAGCTTCATGGGGGACACCGGCTCCAACCTGCTCGGCTACCTGTTGGCGATGATCGCGATCCAGGGCGCGCTGAAGACGAACGCCGTCGTCGCCCTGTTTCTGCCGCTGCTCGTACTCGCCGTGCCGATCCTCGACACCGGGTTCGTGATCGCCAAGCGGATCAAGCACCGCCGCCCCGTCTACGAAGCCGACCGCTGGCACTTCCACCACCGGCTTGCCGACATCGGCTTCTCGCAGCGGCGAACGCTCGCCTACCTGTACGGCTGGGTGCTGGTGATGGCGGCGCTGGCGCTGGCGCTGCGCTTCATTCCCTACAGCGACGACCACGGCAACTTCGATGCCGTCTGGACGGCGGTGATGGCGGCCTTCCTGGTCGCCGCCGCAGCCGCCAGCGTCTACCTGCTGGTGGCGCTCGAGATCCTCAAGCTGCGTCGTGAGCGCGGGCGCGGGATCGCGCTGCCGCCGGACCAGGTCGACCGCGGTGTCGCAGTCGAGCTGGAGACCGGGAGCTTCCCTGCCGTCGACCCCGAGACCGGCGAGTTCGAGACCGTCGATCCGGACTGACAGGCGCCTTGGGATCGCCTCTCTGTCAGCATCTCCCGGCGGGATGGGAAACCGGAGGACCTTCAAGGTGGTCGCGCTCTGCGCGCTGATGCTCTGCATCGGCGCGGCGACCCTGGCCGCCGTGGCGGCTGCGGCCTGCACCGGCGTGCGCCCCGGCGCAACCGTCCTCACTAAGGATTCGCTCTGCACGCTCAACTTCGTCTACCGCGGTTCCGACCGCCGCAACTACATCGGCACGGCGGGGCACTGCCTCTCTGACGAGGACGGGGACGAGCTCGGCGGCGAGCATTTCTGGCCGAAGCGGACCGGACCGGTGGCGATGGACGGGGCCGGGACGCCGATCGGCCGCTTCACCTACTCGATCCTGCGTGGTGATCGCGACATCAGTCTGATCCGGCTCAACAAGGGGGTCGTCCCCAACCCCGAACTCTGCTCCCACGGCGGTCCTACCGCGATCAACAATGACCTGACGAGCAACCCCGTCGCCCTCAACTTCCACGGCAGGGGCGTCCTGCTCGGCGACCTGACGCCGGCCCGCTCGCTGCTGGCGACCGGCATGCCGGACCCCGACATCGTCCACGCCGAGGGCCCGGCCACGCCGGGAGACTCGGGCGCGGGGGTCGTCTCATCCGACGGCCGCGCCGTCGGAGTGCTCGTCACCTTCGGGCTCCACACCGGGGACGCGGGCTTCGGCCTCGTCGGCATCACCCGCCTGGCCCCACAACTGGCGATGGCCAGAAAGGCGACCGGGATTCGCTTCCGGCTCGTTCCGGTACCGTAGCCGTCGAGGCGTCCGGCGAAGCCTGCGATTTCAGACCTCGAAGATGAGCACGGACGTCGGCTACATCAGCCGATATCGTCGTGCCTCCCTGATTGTTCATTCTGAATGGTACGACTTGAATCGGGCGCCGGGGACTGAGGAAGCCGTCAGCGCAGCCTCGCGTCGTTCGGATATATTCGGCCGGGGCCGCGATAGCGATGCGGCTCTTTTTATCCCTGGCATCCCGCAGCCTCCGGTTGGAAATCGACGACCAAAACTCCCCTGACGAACGTGGCCTCTCCTTCGAGAGCGGATGCTGCGGCGGCCGGAGGGCTGGTGCTCGGATCGATGACAGCCCTTGCGGCAGTCGGATTCGGGCTCGGTTCGCTGATCGGTCTCTCGGTGCCGATCGGGTTGGCCGGATTCTTCGTAGGCGTCGTCGTGGGTCTTGTTCTTGTCTACGCTCGCTTTAGATCCCTCTAGGCGCGTGGATGGATCCCGCGTGCCGATGATCGTGCGCCACCTCGACCTCGTCGTCTTGGCGCTGGCGCTGCCGGTTTTCATCCTCGCCGATTGGCCGCTGGCGGGCTACACAGCCACGGCCGTCGCCTGGCTCGCGCAGGCGGCGCTCTCCGAGGCGATGTTGCGTCGCGCCGTCAAGGCCGGTGAGCGCAAGGCGATGATCGCGATGCTCGGCGGCTCGATAGTCGCCCGCCTCTGGCTCGTCACCGGCGCCGCCCTGGTGGTCGGCCTGAGCGTTTCCGACGAGGCCGGTCTCGCCGCCGCCATCCTCGCCGCGGCGCTCGTCACCGCCCATCTGATCTCCGAGGGCGCGTCGCGCGCCTTCGGCGACGAGAAGGCGCCCGTCGTGAGCCGCAAGGGCAAGGTCATCCTGGGCTTCGCCCTCTACTTCCTGATCATCATCGCGCTCGGCGTCGTCTTCGGCAGCGACGGTAAGAACGAGGAGTTCCAGCCCCAGAACGAGTTCAAGCTCGAGCCCTGGGTGACGATCGAGATCGGGCCCGCCGACATGTCGATCAACAAGGCAGTCCTCTACCTGTTCATCGCCAGCGCCCTGACGATCGGAATCATGAGCTTTGTCGCCAAGCGCATGCAGCGCGAGCCGAACCACACGCAGATGGCGGTCGAGCTCGCCTACGACCTGACCAAGAGCAATATCGCCGGGAACATCACCGAGGAGCGGCTGGCCCGCAAATGGTTCCCCTACCTGGCGGCGCTGTTCTTCTTCATCTGGTTCTCGAACATGATCGGCTATTTGCCGCTGCCGACCAACACCGAGCACACCTTCGACCTCTTCGGGCTCGAGATTCCCTCGTTCGCGATCTACGCGGCCACGGCCAACATCTCGATCCCGTTGGTGCTGGCGATGATCTCGGTGATCGCCTACCACATCGAGGGGATCCGAGCCAAGGGCGTCTTCAAGTACTTCGCCAGCTGGCTGCCGCCGGGGCTGGAGTCGATGAACATCTTCGGCCGCTCGCGCGATCTTCATGATCGAGGTCGTCTCGCACCTCGTGCGGGTGATCTCGCTGTCGGTTCGACTCTTCGCCAATATCCTCGCCGGCCACCTGCTGATCCTCTTCATGGCGGGCGGACTGGCCGTGCTGCTGGGATTGGCGGCGCTGGGCGTGCTCACGTTCCCGATGGCATTCGCCTTCTTCGTATTCGAAATCGGCCTGGTGGCAACCCTCCAGGCCTTCATCTTCTCGACGCTAACCGCGATCTACATTGGCGGCGCCACCGCCGAAGGTCACTAGGAAAGACCAGGAAAAGGAGTAACCATGGACGCATTGCTACCGCTGGCGCAGGCAGCCGCCGAGGGCGTCACCGATGACGGCCTCAAGGCGATTGCGCTCGGCATCGGCGCCGGACTCGGCTCGATCGGAGCCGGCATCGGAATCGGGATCATCTTCGGCTCGGAAATCGAGTCCGTCGCCCGTCAGCCGGAGATGAAGGACGAGCTGCAGTCGATTCGCTGGCTGGGTTTCGCACTGACCGAGGCTGTCGCCTTCTACACGTTCATCTTCGGTCTGATCGCTTTCTTCCTCTAGGCACATGGAGGTCACTCGCCGACATAGGCTCGGTTCTGCTGTTCGCGGCCGAAGAGGAGGAGGGAGGCGGCAGCTTCCTGGTCTCGCCCGGCCTCGGGTTGATGATCTGGACGCTGATCGCTTTCGGCGTGACCATGCTCGTGCTCTCGAAGACGGCGCTGCCCAAGATCGGCGAGGCCCTCGAGAAGCGTGCCAACGCGATCAAGGACAACATCAAGGCCTCCGAGGACACGCGCAAGGAGGCCGACGCAGCTGCTCGCCGAGTACCGCGAGCGCCTCAAGGAAGCCCGTGAGCAGGCAGACGACATCGTCGCCCGCGCCCGCAAGGCTTCCGACTCGCTGACCGCCGACGCGACCGCCGAAGGCAAGGCCAAGCGCGAGGAGCTCGTGGCCGCGGCCCGCAAGGACATCGAGACCGAGACCAGGCGCTCGCTCGAGTTGATCCGCAAGGAGGTCGCCGACCTGACCGTGCTCGCGACCGAGAAGGTCGACCCGCAAGTCGCTGGACTCAGAAGACCAGAGGCGTCTCGTCGAAGAGGCGCTCGCCGAGGTCGATTTCTCGGCGCTGGCCGGTTCAACCGGAAACGGAGACGACAACTAGTCCCGTGGAGGAGATCGCACGCGTATACGCCGAGGCTCTCTTCGAGGCCGCCAAGGAGTACGGGCAAGCTCGACGAGGTCCACGAGCAGCTCGACCAGTTCGCCGACGCCGTCGACGACAACCGCGACCTGCAGGTGTTCCTGTTCAGCCCGTATTTCTCCTCGGCCGAGAAGCGCGACGGGATCTCGAAGGCGATCTCAAGGCGCCGAGGCCGAGCTCGTCAACTTCCTCGAACTGCTGGCCGAGAAGCACCGGATGCCGGCGATCTTTCGCATGCGGCGCGTTTTCGACGAGCTCTGGGCGAAGGAGAACAAGCGCCTCGAGGTCACCGTGACGAGCGCGGTCGAACTCGATCCCGCGATCGTCGACGGGTCGGCGACGGAGATCGAGAAGCAGACCGGCCAGAACGTCGAGCTGCGCTCGACGGTCGACGACAACATCCTCGGCGGCCTCGTGCTGCAGGTGGGGAACATGGTCTTGGACGCGAGCCTGCGCAACAGGCTGGAGAAGATGCGAAGCGAGATTGCGAAGCCAGCATGAACTTGGAAACGAAAGTGGGAGAGCCCAGCTAAATGGAAATCAAGCCGGACGAGATAAGCCAGATTCTGCGAGCCAGGATCGAAGGGCTCGACGCGGACGCCGCCGACCTCTCAGAGGTCGGGACGGTGCTCTCGGTTGCGGACGGGATCGCCCGCGTCCACGGGCTCGACAACTGCATGTCGCTGGAGATGCTCGACCTACCGCACGGCGTCACCGGTCTTGCGCTCAACCTCGACGCCGACAACGTCGGCGCCGTGCTGTTCGGCGAGTGGGACCGGGTGGTCGAGGGCGACACCGTCAAGCGCACCGGTCGCCTGCTCGACATCCCGGTCGGCGACGAGATGCTCGGCCGGCTGGTCGACCCGCTGGGCCGCCCGCTCGACGACAAGGGCGAGATCAATGCGACCAAGACCCGCCCCGCCGAGTTCAAGGCGCCCGGTGTGGTCCAGCGCCAGCCCGTCACCGAGCCGATGCAGACCGGGCTCAAGGCGATCGACTCGATGATCCCGATCGGCCGTGGCCAGCGTGAGCTGATCATCGGCGACCGTCAGACCGGAAAGACCGCGATCGCGATCGACACGATCATCAACAACAAGGACAAGGACGTCATCTGCGTCTACGTTGCGATCGGGCAGCGGATGGCGACCGTCGTGCAGTTCATGGAGGTGCTCGAAGAGGCCGGCGCGATGGACAACACGATCATCGTCGCCGCTCCCGCCGACGAAGCGGCGCCGATCAAGTACATGGCGCCCTACGCCGGTTGTGCGATGGCCGAGCACTTCCTCTACAACGGCCAGTCACGCGCTCTGCATCTACGACGACCTCACCAAGCACGCCTACGCCTACCGCCAGATGTCGCTGCTGCTGCGGCGCCCGCCGGGCCGTGAGGCGTACCCCGGTGACGTCTTCTACCTGCACTCCCGCCTGCTCGAGCGAGCGGTCAAGCTCAACGACAGACCTCGGCGGCGGCTCGCTGACCGCGTTGCCGATCATCGAGACTCAGGCATCTGACGTCTCCGCCTACATCCCGACGAACGTCATCTCGATCACCGACGGTCAGATCTTCCTCGAGCCGGATCTGTTCTTCTCGGGTGTCCGCCCGGCGATCAACGTCGGCATCTCGGTCTCCCGCGTGGGCGGCAACGCGCAGACCAAGGCGATGAAGAAGATCGCCGGATCGCTGCGCCTCGACCTCTCGCAGTTCCGCGAGCTCGAGGCGTTCGCCCAGTTCGGCTCCGAGCTCGATCCCGAGACGCAGAAGTCGCTTGCCCGCGGTGAGCGCCTCGTCGAGATGCTCAACCAGAACGAGCGCAGCCCGCTGTCGGTCGCCGACCAGGTCGCATCGATCTACGCCGGCACCGGCGGCTACCTCGACCGCATCAAGACCGAGCGCGTCAGCGATTTCCTCGCCGACCTGCTCAACCGGCTGCATTCCGAGTGCAAGGAGCTGATGGACGGGCTCAACGAATACGGCGTGCTCGACGACGACGGCTTCGAGAAGCTCGGCGCTGCGATCGCCGAGATGGTCGACGACTTCGGGCCCGACTTCGACGAGGACGGTCAGCCGCTCGAGGAGGGCGAGTCCGACCGCGTCAAGTCCGAGGAGGAGCGCTCCAAGGGCAGCCGCACCGAGAAGCCCGAGGAGGAAGCTGTCCCCGCTTAGTCCTAGCCCCTAGGACCCAGCACCCAGCCCCAGCCATGGCCTCCCGCAAAGAAGTCAAGACGCGGATCTCGTCCGTCAAGAACATCCACAAGATCACCCGTGCGATGGAGATGGTCGCCGCAGCGCGCCTGCGGCGCGCCGAGGAACGGATCGCGAACCTGCGCCCGTACGCGCAGGCGATCCGCAAGATGACCCGACAGGTGTCCGAGGCGGCCGGAACGCTGCCGAAGATCCCCCTGCTCGAAGAGCGCGAGCAACGTCAGCAAGGTCGGCGTCCTGCTGGTCACCGGAGACAGGGGTCTCGCCGGGTCCTTCAACACCCAGATCATTCGCGCCGGGATCCAGCTCAAGAAGGAGATGCAGGCGGACGGCAAGGAGGTCGATCTTCTCGGTCGTCGGCCGGCGTGGCAACTCGACGCTGCAGTTCCGAGGCGAGGAGGTCGCCGGCTCCTACATCGGCTTCACCGACCGCCCCGGCTTCGCCAACGCGCGCCAGGTGGGCGACGACCTCAGCGCCGCCTACATCGACAGTGAGCTCGACCAGGTGGAGCTGATCTACAACCGCTACGTGTCGCCGCTGACCCAGCACGTGCGCCGCCAGACGTTGCTGCCGCTGCAGCACGCAGAGGTCTTCGGGGAAGGCATCCCCGAGCCCGAGAAGCCCGTTGACCCGGAGCTCGAAGAGGCGCAGCAGAAGTCGCTCTGGGTCTACGAGCCCGACCCCGAGCTTCTGCTTCCCCAGCTCTTCAAGGACTACGCCGACATCTCGATCTTCCGGGCCCTACTCGAGTCGACGGCCTCAGAGCACGGCTCGCGAATGACGGCGATGCGCAGCGCGGCCGAGAACGCGCAGGACATGATTTCGACCCTGACCCTGGAGATGAACCGAGTGCGCCAGGCGGAAATCACGCAGGAGATTTTGGAAGTTGTTGCCGGTGCCGAGGCGCTCGGCTGATCAAGGAGAACAATCAATGGCTGAAGAAAACGGAAACACCTCGAGCAACGGCACCAACATCGGCCGCGTCGAGCAGGTGACCGGCGTCGTCGTCGACGTCGCCTTCCCCGACAAGCTGCCCGAGATCTACTCGGCGCTGACGGTCCAGCTGGAATCGGGCGGTGGAAGCCGCGATGAAGAGGAGGCGACGACCCTCGTGCTCGAGGTCCAGCAGCACCTCGGAGACGATCGCATCAAGGCCGTCGCCATGGATGCCACCGACGGCCTGCGCCGCGGCGACGAGGTCATCGATACCGGGGCGCCGATCACGGTGCCGGTCGGTGAGGCGACGCTCGGCCGGATCTTCAACCTGCTCGGCGAAGAAATCGACGAGGCCGGCCCGGTCGACGTCCAGGAGCGCTGGCCGATCCACCGCCGTGCTCCCGAGGTCGAGGACCTGACGCCCAGCCAGGAGATTCTCGAGACCGGCATCAAGGTCGTTGACCTGCTTGCTCCCTACGCCAAGGGCGGCAAGGTCGGCCTCTTCGGAGGGGCCGGCGTCGGCAAGACCGTGCTGATCCAGGAGCTGATCCGAAACATCGCCGAGGAGCACGAGGGCCTTTCCGCCTTCTGCGGAGTCGGCGAGCGCTCACGCGAGGGCAACGACCTCTGGCTCGAGATGAAGGAATCGGGCGTCATCGACCGCACCATGCTCGTCTTCGGCCAGATGAATGAGCCTCCGGGTGCGCGTCTGCGAGTCGCCCTGTCTGGGCTGACGATGGCCGAGTACTTCCGCGATCAGGGCGGCAAGGACGTGCTGCTCTTCATCGACAACATCTTCCGCTTCGTTCAGGCGGGCTCCGAGGTCTCGGCGCTGCTTGGCCGCATGCCATCGGCAGTGGGCTACCAGCCCACGCTCGAGACCGAGATGGGCGGCCTTCAGGAGCGGATCACGTCAACCAAGCAGGGCTCGGTGACGTCGGTGCAGGCTATCTACGTCCCCGCGGACGACCTCACCGACCCGGCGCCGGCGTCGGTGTTCGCGCATCTCAACGCCACCACCGTGCTCTCGCGGGCGATCTCCGAGAAGGGGATCTACCCCGCGGTCGACCCTCTGGACTCGAGCTCGACGATCCTCAAGCCGGACATCCTCGGCGAGGAGCACTACCGCACGGCGACCCGCGTCCAGGAGGTGCTGCAGCGCTACAAGGAGCTGCAGGACATCATCGCCATTCTCGGCATCGACGAGCTCGCCGAAGAGGACAAGCTGATGGTCAACCGCGCCCGCAAGATCGAGCGCTTCCTCTCTCAGCCGTTCTTCGTCGCCGAGGCCTTCACCGGCAGCCCGGGCCAGTACGTGCCCGTCTCCGAGACGGTGGCCGGCTTCAAGGAGATCGTCGACGGAAACCTCGACGAGGTCCCGGAGCGCGCCTTCTACATGAAGGGCACGATCGAGCAGGTTGTTGACTCCGCCAAGGGCGCCAAGGAGGAAGCGGCCGCCTAGCCGCACCCCCGATGGCCGACAGATCCCACAAGCTCAGCGTCGAAGTCCTGACCCCCGAGGGGCGGGTCTTCGAAGGCGAGCTGGTCCAGATCTCGGCGCGCACCGAGGTCGGCGAGGTCGGCGTGCTCGCCAACCACCAGCCGATCCTCGCCCGGCTGGTGCCCGCGGAGTTGCGCCTCTACACGTCCGAGACCGAGATCGAGAGGTATGCGGCGGCCGAGGGTTATCTGGAGGTGTTCGCCAACCGCGTCCGCGTGCTGGTCGGAGAGGCGACGCCGCCCGATCAGCTCGACGCCGGGGTGCTGCGCCAGCGCCTCGAGGAGGCGGAAACGCAGCTCAGCGAGGCCGAAGAGGGCTCGGCCGCAGCTCAGACGGCCGAGCAGCAGAAGCGTCGCGCAGAGGCCTTCCTGACGATCGCCGAATCTGGGCCGAAGTAGCGCCGAGTCGCAGTTCGGGCGTTAAGGATGGGCTTAGGGTCTCGCTGCTAGCGTCGGGCCCATGCGGGCCAGAAAAGCATTGATCGTCGGCGGGGCGGCCGGCTTACTCGGAATCGTGGCGATCTCGCTGATCGTCCTGACGGGATCCGGAAGGGCGCAAGCCGACCCGAACGCACCGAACATCGTCGTGATCATGACTGACGACCAAAACGCGGGTACGGTAAACCGACGCACGATGCCCGCGACCGCGCGCTTGCTGCAGCGCGGCGGCACCGACTTCACCGAGGCCGTCGTCACGACGCCCCAGTGCTGTCCGTCCCGGGCCGCCTTCTTCAGTGGGCAGTACGGGCACAACAACGGCGTGCTCTCGAACTCCGACGGCTACCCCGGCCTCGTCGATGACGGCAGCGTGCTCCCCGTCTGGTTGAGCAGGGCGGGTTACACCACCGCCCACGTCGGGCGCTTCCTCAAGGACTACGGCCAGGACCCGGAGGTCGACAAGGCCGCCGATCCGCCACCTGGCTGGGATGAGTGGGCGGGAATGCGGGGGGTGCGCTACTTCGATTACAGCATCTCCTACGACGGCGAAATGGCCCAATACGGGCGTAAGCCGAGCGACTACTCGACCACGGTTTTTACTCGCGAAGCGGTCGGCGTCGTCCGCGAGCATGCCCCTGACGAAGCGCCTCTGTTTCTTTCGATTGCGTACGTTGCGCCACACAAGGAGCGCGCCTTCCATCGCGAGTCCTACTGCGATGGAGCGGTGGGACCGGCCCCGCGCGACCGCCACCGATTTTTGGCAGAGCCACTGCCGGACAAGCCCAACATCGCTGAGCAGGACGTCTCGGACAAGCCGGATTTCATCCGCAACGGAAGCAGGCTCGAGGACAAGCGCGCCAAGACCGTGCGGGCCTACCGCTGCAGCCTCGCCGCGTTGCGGGAGGTCGATCGCGGTGTGCGACGCGTCTACCGCGCTTTCATGGATGCCGGCGAGGCCGAAGACACGGTATTCATCTTCACCTCCGACAACGGCCGCTTCGCGGGCGAGCACGGCCTGCCTGGCGGCAAGTCGTTCCCCTACGAGGAAAGCATCCGGGTGCCGTTGCTGATGCGGCTACCGGAGCGACTCGGCGGAGCCGACGCTCCATCCAATGTCGACGACCTGGTGGCAAATATCGATCTTGCGCCCACGATCCTGGATCTGGCTCGCGCCCGGCCCTGCGTGGACGGAGAGTGCCGCCTGCTCGACGGTCGGTCCCTGATGCCGTTGGTTGACGGCCGTGGCAGGGGCTGGTCGCGCGATCGCACGGTGCTGATAGAGCTTCAAGAGCCGCCGGAGACGGGCCAGACCCGCCTCCCCTGCGCCTACGTCGGGGCAAGGACCACTCGCGATTTCTACGTCCACTACACCGAGGTGCGCGACCCCGAGACCGGGATCTGCCGAAGGGAGGACGTGTTCGAGTACTACGACCTGGTGGGCGATCCGGGCCAGCTCGACAATCTGGCCAGCGACCCCACCCCGACTGTGGCGTTTCGCCGCAACGAGTTGGCCCGGCGCCTGACGTTGCTGCGCGACTGCGAGGGTCTGCCAGGTCGTGAGCTGGTGGCTGGCTCGCACCCCTGCGAGTAGGCGACTCCTCACCGCACCAAGCGCCGACAGCTGCGAGGCTCCGTGCCGCAATCTTTAGATTCGACGGCTAACTTCCTACCCTGATGGCCGTGAAGCGATCACTGATCGTGGCGACGGCGATCGTTGCATTTGGGGGGGCGTGCGTGCTAGCGCTGCTGGCCAAGCCCCCAAACGTGGCGATCGCCGACCCAGCCGCACCCAACATCGTCGTGATCATGACCGACGATCAGAACGCGGGCACCGTCAACCCTAAAACGATGCCCCAGACCGCGCGCCTGCTCAAGCGCGGTGGGACCGACTTCACCGACTCCGTCGTCACGACTCCGCAGTGCTGTCCGTCGCGCGCGGCCTTCTTCACCGGCCAGTACGGGCACAACAACGGGGTGCTGTCCAACTCCGACGGCTACCCGGGCCTCAACGACGCCGGCAGCGTGCTCCCCGTCTGGCTCAAGGAGGCCGGCTACACGACCGCGCATATCGGTCGCTGGCTGAAGGACTACGCCAAGGCCGATGAGATCGACGAGGCGGCTGATCCGCCCCCCGGCTGGGACGAGTGGGCCGGAATGCAGGGCGTCAAGTACTTCGACTACGGGATCTCCTACGACGGCGAGATCGCTCACTACGGGCACAAGCCGAGCGACTACGCGACGACCGTCTTCACCCGCGAGGCCGTCGGTGTGGTCCGCGAGCATGCCCCGGAGATCGCCCCGCTGTTCCTCTCCGTCGCCCATGTGGCCCCCCACAAGGAGCGCGGCAGCAAGCCGGGCGGCTACTGCGACGGCTCGATCTCGCCGGCGCCGCGCGACCGGGGCCGCTTCGCCGACGAGCCCCTCCCGGACAAGGAGTCGATCGGGGAGCGCGACGTCTCCGACAAGCCGGCCTTCATCCAGAACGGACCCCAGCTCGACGACAAGCGCGCCAAGACGCTGCGCGCCTACCGCTGCGGGCTTGCCTCGCTCAAGGAAGTGGACCGCAGCGTCGCCCGTATCTACGAGGCATTCAAGGAGGCCGGCGAGGCCGACAACACCGTTTTCATCTTCACCTCGGACAACGGACGCTTCAACGGGGAGCACAACCTCCCCGGCGGCAAGTCGTTCCCCTACGAGGAGAGCATCGCCGTGCCGCTGCTGATCCGCCTTCCGGCTGCCCTGCAGGGCAGCTCCAGCCCGCCCGCGGTCCACAACCTCGTCGCCAACATCGACCTCGCCCCGACGATCCTCGACCTGGCCAGGGCGCGGCCGTGCGTCGAGGACGACTGCCGCCTGCTCGACGGACGCTCGTTGTTGCCGCTGATGACCGGTCGCGGGGGAGGGGCGTGGCCCACCGACCGCGGCGTCCTGATCGAGCTGCGCGAGCCGCCCGAGCAAGGTGAGCTGCGCCTGCCGTGCGCCTACCTCGGCGTGCGGACCAGCTTCGACTTCTACGTGCACTACACCGAAGTGAGAAATCAAGACACAGGCGTTTGTGAGCCGGCGGAAGTGGTTGAGTACTACGACCTCATCAACGACCCCGAGGAGCTCCACAACCTCGCCTACGACGCCCGTATCGCGATCAGGCGCGAGGAGCTGGCCGACAAGCTCGTCCCGCTGAGCACCTGCGAGGGGCTGCCCGGCAGGGATCTGCCGGACGGTGCAACTCCCTGCGAGTAGCTCGTAGCCTCCCAGATGATGGAAGAGCGGGATCTGGCATCGAGATTGATCGCCTATGACTCCTCCGAACCGGAGGGCGTCAAGCAGGTTGCGGGCTTCGTCAAGGGCTGGCTGGAAGCGCACGACATCGAAGCGCGCCAGATCGACTGCGGCGGCCTGCCGGTGACCCTGGCGGAGGTCGGCCCGGCCGGCGGCCGCACGGTGTTGCTTCACGGGCACCTGGACGTAGTTCCCGGCCACCCGGAGCAGTTCGAACCGCGATCGGACGGCGACCGGCTCTACGGCCGCGGTGCCTACGACATGAAGGGCGCGCTGGCGGCGATGCTGCTCGCCCTTCACGACCTGCGAGATGAGCAACGCGTCCGGGTCCGTCTCGGGATCGTTCCCGACGAGGAATCCGTGGAGGACGTCGACAGGGGCTCCGACCGCCTGGTCGAAGATGGTTTCATCGGGGAGTTCGCGATCACGGGTGAGCCCACAGACATGCACATCGGAGTCCAAGCCAAGGGAGTCCTGGCCATTCGGCTTGCCGTCAGCGGCCGCGCGGCGCATGGTTCGACCCCGTGGCTGGGCGACAATGCGATCCTCAAGGCACTCGACGTTTTCCGGGCGGTTGAGTCGCTACCGTTTGCGCGCCGAAGCAGCGAGCTTTTCGATCGCCCCTCGATCAACCTCGGCCGTATCTGGGGCGGCGACGTGCTCAACAAAGTCCCAGACAAATGTGTCATCGATGTTGACATCCGCTACCTGCCCGAGCAGGATCCGCAACTGATCATGGCCGCCATCGATGACCTCGAGGACGTGACCATCGTTTCAACCTTCCAGCGCCCGCCCGCGGTGGTGGAGCCCACCTCCGCTTACGTGGAGGCGCTCTGCGAAGCGGCGTCGCCGCACCACGGGTCCGAGGTGATGAGCGTCGGCCGCGACGGCGCCTCCGACGTCGTCTCGTTCCTGCGGGTCGGTATCCCCGCCGTGGAGTTCGGCCCCGTCGGCGAAGGACATCACGGCCCTGAGGAATGGGTATCGATCTCGTCGCTTCAGAGCTACCGCAGGGCCCTGACTGATTTCGTCCACACGCTTCCGGAGCAGCTCAGTGCCACCTGATAATCCAAAAGATCACGACGACGACGACGACCTGATCGAAGAAGGCGAGGACCTGCTCGGCTTCACCGAGGAGCACGACCAGATCGAGCCGGCAGAACCCGAGCAGGGCTTCACCGACGAGACCGATGTCTACGCGCACGAGCTGGCCGGGCGCGACGAGCCACCGGCCCCGGCGACGTGGGCTGGTCAGCAAAAACAAGAGCCCGAACCGCAGTCGGAGGAACTCGACGAGCCGGTCGCCGCCGAGCCCGAGCCCGAGCCGGACCCCGAATCCCGAGCCCGAGCCCGAAGCAGCTGTCGCAGCCGCTCCAAGCCCATCGGAAACCGCGCCGATGCCGGCCGTCCCGATCACCGGCGAGGTGGGGCAGCCTCAGGGCCTGACGCCTGCCGAGGGCGGCATCCCGCCCGGGATGGTCTCCCACCCGGGGCTCGGCGACCTCGACGACGACACCAAACCGCCGAAGGCGGGCCTCTGGGCCCGATTCCTGGCGGCCGCCCTGGTCATCGTGGTCTCGATGGCCGCGGCGACGTCGATAAGCAGCATCCTCTTCTTCACCGAGTTCGCCGAGTCTCTCCAGGTGATCGACAACCTGCCTGAGCTCCCTGAGTCCGACGACGCCCAGACGATTCTGGTCCTCGGTTCTGACAAGCGCGCCGGCGAGGGAACCGGGCCGGGGCTGTCAGACACGACGATGCTGATCCGCCTCGACGGTGCCAACGACCACATCTCTTTGATGTCGCTTCCGCGCGACCTTCAGGTGAACATTCCCGGGTACGGTGTCGACAAGCTCAACGCCGCCTATTCCTACGGCGGCCCGCCGTTGACTCTGCAGACGGTTCAGGAGCTGACCGGCCTCGAGATCAACCACGTCGTCAACGTCGATTTCGAGGGCTTCGCCAAGGCCGTTGACGCGATCGACTGCGTCTACATCGACATCGACCGCGACTACTACAACGTCAACGATCCGTACAGCGTCGACCAGTACGCCGAGATCGACATCGACCCGGGGTACCAGCGGCTCTGCGGTCCCGACGCTCTCGCCTACGTGCGCTACCGCCACGAGGACAACGACATCGTCCGCGGCGCCCGCCAGCAGGACTTCCTGCGTGAGGCGCGGGCGAAGGTCTCGCCAACCGACGTCTGGACCAACAAGAACGAGTACCTCGACATCTTCACCGACTACACCAGCTCCGACATCCACGAGGCGGCGCCGCTGATCCAGCTGCTGAAGCTCTTCATCGGCTTGCGCGACGCCGGCGTCCAGAAGGTCGAGTTCCACGGCGACATCGGTGATGCAACATCCACGTACGTGACCACCTCGAACACCCAGCTGAAGATCGCGATCGCAAAGTTCCTCGGCGAGAACGGCGCTTCGGCGTCGGCCGGCAACGACTCGATCCCCGCCCAGAGGCCCGACGAAAAGGAGGGCGGCAAGAGGGGCGGCGACAACAACGATCCAGCGGCCGGCGCCGGCAACGGCGGCGGAGGGGGTGGCAGCTCCGCGATGATCGACACGTCCGACTCCGCCCAGTCCTACGGCGGCGAGTTCGCCCGCGAAGTCAACTTCCCGGTCTATGCGCCCACGCAACTGCCCGAGGGCTCGGTTTACGACGACGACTCGCACAGCTACGGCGTCGACGCGCCAGACGGTGAGAACTTCGGCGGCTACAAGCTCGTCTTCTCGCGTTTCGGCCCGTACGGGGTGGATGAATACTTCGGCGTGATGGGAACGAAGTGGTCCGATCCGCCGATCCTCGAGAACCCGAGCGAGAAGCGGGAGATCGACGGGCGCGAGTACCAGCTCTTTTACGACGGCGGGAGACTGCGCGTGATTTCTTTCAAGCCCGAAGGGGACGGCGGGCCGTCCTACTGGGTCAGCAACTCGCTGACGCAGTCCCTGGACGAGAACGAAATGCTCGGCATCGCGACCTCGCTGACCGAGATCAAGAAGAGCAGGTAGTGGGCGAAGCGAAGCAACCGATCGGCGTCGTCGGCGCCGGCTGGGTCGGCCTTGTGACCGCAGCCTGCTTTGCCGAGCTCGGCCATGAGATCTGGGCGGTCGACGTCGACCGGTCGAAGGTCGAATCGCTTGGCCGCGGGGAGGTACCGATGCACGAGCCGGGGCTCTCCGAGCTGCTCACAAACAACGCCGAGCGCCTGCACTTCACGACCGAGATCGGCGAGGCGATGGACAACGCGCGCCTGCTCTTCTGCTGCGTCGACACTCCTCCGACCTACTCCGGGGACGCCGACCTCTCCCGCGTGCGCGCCGTGGTCGAGCACTTCCAGGGCGACGGCGAGCACGCGCTGGTGATGAAGAGCACCGTGCCGTCGGGCACCGGCCGCACGATCACGCGCGACCGTGAGGGACTCGCCTACGTCTCCTGTCCCGAGTTCCTCAAGGAGGGCACCGCCGTCAAGGACTTCATGCACCCCGACCGCGTTGTGATCGGAGCCGACGCCGGTGACGACTGGGCGGCCGACGCCGTCGCGGAGGTCTACGCACCACTCGGCGGAGAGCTGGTGCGAACGGACGTCGCCAGCGCCGAGATGATCAAACTCGCCTCGAACGCCTTCCTCGCCACCAAGATCTCATTCATCAACGAGATCGCCAACGTCAGCGAGGAGGTCGGCGCCGACGTCAACGAGGTGGCAAGGGGAATGGGACTGGACGAGCGGATTGGCCCGAAGTTCCTGCAGGCCGGGATTGGCTATGGCGGTTCCTGTTTTGGCAAGGATGTTTCCAGCCTCAAGATGATCGCCGGCAACAGCGGCTACCACTTCCAGCTGCTGACGGCGGTGATCGAGGTCAACGAACTGCAGAAGCGTCGTGTTGTCGCCAAGCTCGAGAAGCACCTTGGATCCCTCGTCGGCAAGACCGTCTCCCTGCTCGGCCTCGCCTTCAAGCCGAACACCGACGACATGCGAGACGCTTCGAGTCTCGTCCTCGCGACACGTCTTCAGGGCGAGGGCGCGAGCGTGCGCGGTTATGACCCAGTCGCCGAGGGGCGCGCACGAGAGTTGCTCCCGGCGGTTGAGTTCGCCGGCTCGCCCGAGCAGGCCCTCGACGGTGCCGACGCAGCCGTGCTTGTCACCGAGTGGCCGGTTTTTGCCGAGCTGGACTGGGGGTCGGTCGCGAAGACCATGGCTACGCCGATCCTGATCGACGGGCGCAACTTCCTCGATCCCGCGGCCCTGCGCGCGGCTGGATTCACATACGAGGGCATCGGGCGCGAGAACGCGTCGAGTCCCAGGTAGATCCATGCAGGCCCTGGTCCTAGTCGGCGGTGAGGGAACGCGGCTGCGCCCGCTGACATTGACAACCCCGAAACCGGCCCTGCCTCTGGTTGACCGGCCGTTCATGCGTTACATGGTCGACTGGCTCGTCCGGCACGGCGTCGACGACATTATTCTTGCCTGTGGTTTCCTGCCCGACGAGCTGCGCGAGGTGCTCGGCGAGGACGAGGTCGCCGGTGCCCGCCTGCGGTACCTGATCGAGCCCGAGCCTCGCGGAACAGCGGGTGCGATCAAGTTCGCCGAGGACCTGCTGGACGAGCGCTTTCTGGCTCTCAACGGTGACGTGCTCACCGACCTCGACCTCGGGGCGCTGATGGCCCGCCACACCGACGCCGCCGCCCGGGCCACGCTGGCCCTTTACCCGGTCGATGATCCGACCGCCTACGGGCTCGTGCGCCGGCGCGAGAACGGTGAGATTCTCGAGTTCCTGGAGAAGCCGGACCCAGCCGAGGTCGATACCGACGAGATCAGCGCCGGCGCCTACGTGCTCGAGCGCTCCGTGCTCGACCTGATGCCGTCGGGCCAGTCCTGCTCGATCGAGCGCGACGTCTTCCCCCGGCTGGTCGGACATGGCCTCTACTCCGAGCGGCTCGAGGGCTACTGGATGGACATCGGCACCCCGGAGCGCTACCTGCAGGCGAGCTGGGACATCCTCGAGCGCCGTGTCGACACCGAGGCGGGGGGGCGGCTCGACGACGATGGGCGCATCATCGAGGACGGGGTTGACCTCGACTCCGACGCACGGCTGGGCAGCGCCGTGCTCCTCGGCGCCGGGTCGTCGCTGGCAGCCGGCGCCGAGGTCGGTGACCGCGCCGTACTGGGCGAGGGCTGCACCGTGCTCGACGGGTCGACGATCACGGGCAGCGTCCTGGGCCGAGACTGCACGATCGGGCCGGACGCGACCATCTCCGATTCGATTTTCGCCCCCGGCGTCGAGGTCGGTGAGGGCGCGACCGTTGCTCGGGACTCCGTGATCGGCGAAGGAGCGACGATCGCGGATGGCGCGAGGCTCGACGCGGGCGCTCGCGTCGGGCCCGGCGAAGCAGTCAATTGAGCTGTCAGGGAGACTGACGCTATGAGCAACTCCGGCGACTCCACCGAGGCACTGCGCGCCCTCGACACGACCAACCAGCTCGATGACGTCCTGGCGCTGCCCGACCACCTCCGGGATGCGATCTGGCGCTTTGATTCAACCCCCGGCATCAAGCCCGTCGAGTCGAGCGGCTTGCTCGTCTGCGGGATGGGCGGTTCGGCGATCGGCGCCGAGCTGGCGGCTGCTGCTCTCGGCACGCGGCTGACGCGGCCGCTCTGGGCGGTGCGCGGCTACGAGCTGCCGAGCTGGGTTCCGGCCGACCGCGCGGTGCTCTGCTCGAGCTACTCCGGCAACACCGAGGAGACGCTCGCTTGCTACGAGGCGTCGCAGGCCCTCGGCGCGTCGACGCTCGTTGCCACCACCGGAGGAGCGCTTCAGGCGGCCGCCCAGCGCGACGGCGTCCCGATCATCGGCCTGCCTGGCATTCTGCAGCCGCGCGCCGCGGTCGGCTACATGTTCGTGATCGCCGCGGAGGCGGCGGTCTGGTGCGGCGCCGCGCCGGGAATCCGCACCGAGATCGACGCCGCCATCGCCCACCTCGAATCCGCCCGGGACGCTGCGATCTCGCGCTCTGCCGAGCTGGCCGCCGCCATCGGTGATTCGACCCCGCTGATCTACGGCTGTGGCCTGACCGTGCCGATCGCCTATCGCTGGAAGACCCAGCTGAATGAGAACGCCAAGCTTCAGGCCTTCGCGAACGAGCTGCCGGAACTCGACCACAACGAGATCGTTGGCTGGGGCGGGCTCGATCCCGAGACCCAGCGCGACCGTTTCAGCGCAGTCTTCCTCTGGGATCGAGACACCCACCCGCGGCTGCGCCGCCGTCTCGAGTTGACGGCGGAGCTGATCGAACCTCACGCCCAGGCGGTGGAAATCGTTGAGACCGACGGTGATAGTCCAGCCGAGCGGCTGCTGCACTCCGTTTTGCTCGGCGATCTCCTGTCCCTTCAGCTTGCCGCCGCCCGCGGGCTGGACCCGGCCCCGGTTGAGGTCATCGAGCGCCTCAAGGACGAATTGGGCCGGCCGTGAGATCACACATCCGCCGGCGCGGCTTAGCTAGCGTGTAGTCATGCCCTCATTGCGTGAGCGCTTGCTCGAGGCGATGCAGGACGGCGTGGCCATGGCCGGCGAGACCCTGCTGCGCGCCGCCGGAAGAAACGATGCTGAGCACAACGGCGTCCCCCAGCCGGAAGCGGCGCCCGTCACGCCGCAAGCCGAGGCGCGCCCAGCTTCGCGAGGCCCGGCCGCCGTCGAGACGCACGACCTGGCCAAGGTCTACGGCGAGGGCCCGATGGCCGTGCGCGCGCTCGACGGTGTCAGCCTCACGATTGCTCGCGGCGAAATGGTCGGGATCATGGGGCCGTCGGGCTCCGGCAAAAGCACGTTCCTGCACATGCTCGGCGCGCTGGAGACACCGAGCAGCGGAACGATCGCGCTCGGGGGCCGGCAATTCGAGGGCTTGGATGACAAGGCGCTGACAATCGTTCGCCGCGACACGATCGGCTTCGTGTTTCAGTTCTTCAACCTGCTGCCCGCGCTGACGGCCGAAGAGAACGTGATGCTGCCCGCGCTGATCGCCGGCCGGCGCGAGAAGGCAACGCGGGCAAGGGGCGCCGAGCTGCTTAGCCGCGTGGGGCTCGGCGCCCGCACAACCCACCTTCCCGCCGAGCTCTCCGGCGGCGAGCAGCAGCGCGTCTCGATCGCGCGTGCCCTTCTGCTTGAGCCCGAGCTTGTGCTGGCCGACGAGCCGACCGGGAACCTCGACTCCCACTCGAGCGCGGAGATCCTCGAGTTGCTCAGCGAGCTGAACCGAACCGAAGGTCACACGATCGTGATGGTCACGCACGACCCGAAGGCCGCGGCCACCGCGGGTCGGGTCGTGTTCCTTCGCGACGGCAAGCTTGCCGGTGAGGTCGAGGGTGGTTCCGGCGCGCGCGTCTCCGAGGCATTCACGATGCTCGAGTCGGCCGGCCGCAACGGCACCGCCTCGCCGAACATCTCACTGCGCTGATGCGCTCCTTCTCGTCGCTGGCGTTCCGCCAGGTGAAGGCGCGGCGGATGAGGGCCCTGCTGACGGCCGCTGGGATCGTGATCGGCGTCGGCATGATCCTCGGCGTCCTGCTGCTGACGGCGACGATCGATCGCACCTTCTCCAACCTCTTCAACTCCGTCTACGGCAAGACCGACCTCGTCGTCGCCGGCAGTGAGTCGACGAGGGTCAAGGAGCGGACGCTGCGCGAGGTCGAGCAGACGCCGGGGGTGGAGACCGCGCAGGGACGCATCTTCAGCGTGTTCACCTACATCGAGGACGAGGCCTCCAAAGAGCCTGACGACGAGGCGATCTCGACCGCCTCCGCCGCCTCGTTGAACGCGGTTGGCGAGGCCAGGGAGGGGCGCAACCTCACCGACGCCAAGGTCGTCGACGGCCGCCGGCCTCGCAAGGGGTTGGAGATCGCCCTGCAGGACAGCTGGGCGGAGTCCCATGACATCAAGCAGGGCGACAGGGTCCACCTGGCCACACCCGCGGGCGAGCGCCGTTTCGAGGTCGTCGGCCTCTTCCAGTTCTCGACGGGATTCGAGTTCGGCGGCGAGGGATTCGCGGTGATGCCGATCGAGTCGGCCCGCAGGGTGATGGACAAGAAGCGAGGCTTCGACGAGATCAACGTCGTTGTCGCGGGAGGTGGCGCCGCGACCATCAAAGAGGTGCGCAAGCGCCTCGACGAGCGCCTCGACAAGGGCATTCGCGTGCAGACGCCCGAGGGCAAGAGCGATGACATCGAGGAGCAGCTTCAGGCCTTCGACGTGATCCTCTACTTCTTCGCCGCGATGGCGCTGTTCGTCGGCGGGTTCCTGATCTTTAACTCGTTCAACATGACCGTCCTGCAGCGCATCCGCGAGATCGGCACGGTACGCACGCTCGGCGCCACCAAGTCGATGGTCGTGCGCTCGGTGCTGCGCGAAGCGCTCGCCCTCGGGGTGATTGGGTCCGCGCTGGGGGTCGGCTTGGGAATCCTGCTGGCGATGGGGCTGGTCAAGCTGATGCGCGACGGACTCGACTTCCCCGTGGGCGATCTCGTGATCACCGCCGTCGCGCCCATCGCAGCCGTCGCCGTGGGGATGCTGACGGCCCTTGCCGGCGCGCTCTATCCGGCGCTGCGGGCAGGAAGCACCTCGCCGATCCGAGCCGTGCTCGGAACCGACGGGCTGCGCCGCCGGCCGCGCCCGCGCCGCGCCGTGCTCGGCATTGTTCTGATCGGGCTCGGCCTCGCGGGCGCCTTCTGGCTCGGCGCCGCCGACGAGACGACGACGATCGTCGCGCTCGCCGGGATGGGCGGGACGTTCGCGATCTTCTTTGGCTTCGCGCTGGTTGCTCCTTTCGTGATCGGCCCTGCGGTCAGGGTCCTGTCCTGGCCGATGCGGCGCATTTCGCCGGTCACGGGTCGGCTCGCCGCCGACTCCGCTCGCTCTGACCCAAGCCGCACAGCAGCGACGGCGACCGGGCTGATGATCGGTCTGGCGCTGGTTGTCGCGGTCAACAGCCTCGGCGCCAGCTTCTTGACCTCGATCGAGGAGGAGTTCGACCGCAGCTTCGCTCGCGACCTGACGGTGCAGCCGAGCGGTTTTGCACCTCGAGAAGGTCCCCAGCAGACGATCGCCAACAAGCTCCACGACAAGCTCGAGAAGATCCCGGAGGCCGGCGTGGTCGCCCGCGAGCGCATCGTCTATACCCCCGACCTGCCCGCGCCGAAGGGAATGGGCGGCACGGACGGGCTGCTGTTCGCCTTCGACCCCTCCGACTACATCAAGGTCGATGAGACGGGGATAGCAGCCGGCGGCAGCCGCCGGCACGTCTTCGATCAGATGGAGAAGGGCGAGGTCACGCTCGGTGAGGGTTTCGCGGACGAGATCGAGCTCGGACCCGGTGACGAGATCACGCTCGACGGTCCCTCCGGCACCCGCAGGGTCGAGATCGCGGGCGTCGTCGAGACCGTCTTCTTCGGCGGCCAGACGGTGGGCATGTCGCTGAAGACCCTGGAACAGGTCTACGGCGTCACCGCGGATTCGGAGCTGGCGCTCAAGGCGACATCTCCCGGCGAGCGGGCGGAGCTCGAGCGGGCGGTGACGAAGATCGTCAGCGAGGACTATCCAAACCTCGCCGTGCTCTCCAACGACGAGCTCAAATCCGAGGTCGAGGCGCAGATCAACGAGCAGTTCGGGATCTTCTACGCGATCGTCGGCATGGCGATCTTCGCCAGCCTCTTCGGGATCATCAACACGCTCTCGATGTCCGTGTTTGAGCGCACGCGTGAGATCGGTGTGCTGCGCGCGCTCGGGTCCTCGCGCTGGCAGGTGCGTCGCCAGGTCGCCAACGAGGCGCTCGTGATCGGTCTGATCGGCGCCCTGCTCGGAGTCGCCGTCGGTACGGGGCTCGGCTACGCACTGCTGCAGGGTCTTGCCGCCGGGATTCCAGGAGTGGAGTATCGCCCACCGATCGCGACGATGGCGGCGGTCACCGTCACCGGCTTGATGCTGGGTCTGATCGCGGCGATCCTGCCCGCGCGGCGCGCCGCGAAGCTCGACGTGATCCGTGCAATCTCGTATGAGTAGCCGCATGCCCAGTTGGGATCTCGTCAAAAAGCTGGCGCAGGAGCTGCCCGAGGTCGAGGAGGGCACCTCGTACGGCACGCCGGCGCTGAAGGTAAAGGGCAAGCTCTTCGCGCGGCTGCGGGAGGACGGCGACACGCTCGTCCTGTTCGTCGACTTCATGGAGCGCGAGGCGCTGATTCAGGCCGACCCCGACGTCTACTTCTTCACCGCGCACTACGAGGAGTGGCCGATGATCCTCGTGCGGCTGCCGGTCGTTGACCCCGAGGAGTTGCGCGAAGCTCTGGTCGAGTCCTGGTGCCGGCGCGCGCCCAAGAAGCTGCTCGCCGAGTTCGAGGCAAGCCTCGGGGGCTAGGGCCCCCGCGGCCCACCCGCCGACCCAGGCAGCGTCTCGAGCTCGACATGCAGCACGACCTGGTGGCGATCACCGCCGGTTGCCGGCGGACGGAACTCCGACATACCCCAAATGGGTGGTTTCGGGCGTTCCGCGGAACGCTTTCGTGCCTGGGCGAAGGCCTCGCCGCGCTGAGACGGCTACTCATATTGAATTCACGTCCATGACCACCCCAGACCAGTTCCCGCCGCCCGTCGACCACGCCGAGTTCGTCAAGCACGGGCTCGACCCCGAGGATGACCGCATCGAGATTGGCGTCGCGATCGTCGGCGGTGGCACCGCCGGCCTTGCCTGCGCCAACAGACTGCTGCAGCTGCTCGCCGACGATCCCGAGACGACGGAGCGCCTCGGCGAGGTCCCGGTTGCGGTCATCGAGAAGGCAAAGACCTGCGGCGGCCACAACCTCTCGGGCGCGGTGATGCGGCCGGGCCCTCTCTCCGAGCTCTTCCCTGATCTCTCTCGCGAGGATTGGCGCAAGCAGGGATTCGCCTTCGGCGAGGTCACCAAGGAAGCCATCTACCTGCTGCCCGACGGCAAGCGCAAGATCCGCATCCCGCCACCGCCTCCGCAGAAGAACCACGGCAACGAAGTCGTTTCGGTGGCCAGCCTCTGCCGCTACATGCAGCAGCTGGCCGAGGATGCAGGCGCCTACATCCTCACCGAGACCTCAGCGACGCAGTTGATCATCGACGACGATGCGATCGTCGGCGTGCGCTCCGGGGACAAGGGCCGCGGCAAGGACGGTGAGCCGCTCGGCAACTTCGAGCCGGGCACGGACATCGCCGCCCATGCGACAGTCCTGGCGGAGGGCTGCTGGGGGCACCTGACCCAGGAAGCCGTCTGGCAGTTCGGGCTCGACCGCGACCGCGAGCCGATGGTCTGGGAGCTCGGCGTCAAGGAAATCTGGAAGGTCCCGAAGCCGCTCGACCGCGTCATCCACACGCTCGCCGGCTGGCCGCTGAAGCTGAACCCCAAGTACCACCACATCGGCGGCTCCTGGATCTACCCGATGAAGGACGAGACCACCGGCGAGGACCTCGTCAGCATCGGTTTTGTGATCGACCTCGAGTACGCCGACGCGACGACCTCCGGCCACGACCTGCTGCAGCAGTTCAAGACACACCCGCTGGTGCGCGAGATCCTCGAAGGAGGGGAGCGCGTCGCCTGGGGCGCCAAGGCGATTCCCGCCGGTGGCTACTGGGCGATGCCCAAGCTCTCGGCGCCCGGCGCGGTGATCGTCGGTGACGGCGCCGGCATGGTCAATTTGGCGGCGCTCAAGGGGGTCCACTACGCGATCAAGGCCGGGATGCTCGCTGCCGAGTCGATCTACGAGTCGCTAAAGCAGGGCTCCAACGACTTCACCGCGTATGAGCGCGCCGTCGACGAGTCGATCATCGGCCGCGACCTCTACCAGCAGCGCAACACCCGCCAGCCGTTTCAGAAGGGCGTCCTGATCGGCGGCCCGATGGTCAACCTGATGATCGCGACGCGGGGGCGCTTCCCAGGGGGCCGCTGGAAGCTGCACCGAAACGATGCCCAGAAGATGTTCATCGGCAAGTCCAGGGACGCCTACCCGAAGCCGGACGGCAAGTACACCTTCGACAAGCTCTCGAGCGTCTTCGTCTCGGGGAACGCGACCCGAGACGACGCCCCCAACCACATTCGCGTTCAGAAGACGGTCCCGCGCGAGATCGCGGAGACCTGGGCCCATATGTGCCCCGCAGGCGTATACGAGATCCCGGAGGACGCGCCGCAGGAGGGCGACGTCGACGTAATCGTCAACTACACGAACTGCGTCCAGTGCGGGGCGATCACAGCCAAGGGCGGGCGGCTGACGGTGCCCGAGGGCGGCGACGGGCCGCTCTATCAGAGGACCTAGGACCTAGAGCTCGCGCTCGTAATACAGCATCAGCGGGCGGCCCGTTACGTCCTCTTCATTTGTGAAGCCGGCGCTTTCGTAGAGCGCCCGTGCGGCCGTGTCGGCCTCGCTGGTGCCGAGGTCGATCCTGGTGGCGCCCTGCTCACGCGCCGTCTGCATGGCCGCCTCGAGCAGGGCGCGGCCGAGGCCCCGGGCCCTCAGCTCAGGGACGACGTAGAGCTCCTCGAGGTGAGCGTCCAGGCCGTCGTTGACGATCGCCGCTCGGAAACGCAGCTGGGCGAATCCGTCCGGGCCGTCGCCACTGAGCAGGACGACCGCCTCTCCGCTACCCAACACCCGGGAGTAGCGCTCGGTCAGCACCTCAGGGCCGGGCGTCTGCGATTCGAACTCCGTGTTGAAGTCGTGGAGCAACTGCGCCACGGTTGCGGCGTCGGTAGCCGTCGCACGCCTGATCTCGTGGCTCACGAGTCCTGCCGGCGGCGCTCCGCTTCCTTCGCCACGCGCTCGGCGATGTCCGGAATCGCGCGGCCCAGCATCAGCCGCATGGCACCGCCACTGCCTGGCATCTTGCCCCCGTCGAAGCTTGCCGTCCACGAGATCTCGGTCCCGCCGCCGTCGCCCGGGCTGAGGACCACCTCGGCGCGGTAGTCGCGAACCGGCAAGCCCGAGTGCAGCTCGTAGGCCATCCTCGTCGTCGGCTCGTGGAGCACGATCTCCTCGTGAAGCGTCGTCCCAAGCATCTTCAGCGCCCTGACCGCGCCGACGCCACCTGGTGGCGGTTCGCCCTCGCGGTCGAACCTGGTCTCGCTCCAGGGCCCCCATTCGTGCCAGCGGTCGACCTGGTCGAGCACCTCCCAGACAGCCTGCGGCGGCGCCTTGGAGTGTGCGACTGACTCGATCTGGTGCTTGGCCACGATCTGGGTGCGCTGGGCCCCGCGAGTCCTAGTAGCGGTACTGGTCCGACTTGTACGGACCCTCGACCGGCACACCGATGTAGGCGGCCTGCTCAGCGGTCAGTTCGGTGAGGCTGACGCCGAGCGCGTCGAGGTGCAGGCGCGCGACCTTCTCGTCGAGGTGCTTGGGAAGCACGTAGACCTGCTTGGAGTAGTCGTCGTTCTTGCCGTAGAGCTCGATCTGGGCGATCGTCTGGTTGGTGAACGAGTTCGACATCACGAACGAGGGGTGACCCGTCGCGTTGCCCAGGTTGAGCAGCCGTCCCTCCGAGAGCACGATGATGGATTGCCCGTCCGGGAAGACCCACTCGTCGACCTGCGGCTTGACGTTGATCCGCTCGACGCCCGGGAAGCTCTCGAGCCCGGCGATGTCGATCTCGTTGTCGAAGTGGCCGATGTTGCCGACGATCGCCTGGTGCTTCATGCGACTCATCTGCTCGGCGGAGATCACGTCCTTGTTGCCGGTTGCGGTGATGAAGATGTCCGCCGTCGCGACGACTTCCTCGAGCGTGCGGACCTCGTAGCCCTCCATCGCCGCCTGCAGTGCGCAGATCGGGTCGATCTCGGTGACGATCACGCGGGCGCCCTGGCCCTTGAGCGAGTCGGCGCAGCCCTTGCCGACGTCGCCGTAGCCGCAGATCACCGCGACTTTGCCGCCGATCATCACGTCGGTGCCGCGGTTGATGCCGTCGACGAGCGAGTGCCGGCAGCCGTAGAGGTTGTCGAACTTCGACTTCGTGACCGAGTCGTTGACGTTGATCGCGGGGAAGAGCAGGTCCCCGGTCTCGGCGAACTGGTAGAGGCGCAGCACCCCGGTCGTCGTCTCCTCGGTGACGCCCATGATCCCGGCGGCCATCTTCGTGAAGTACTGGTTGTCGGACTCGAGCGAGCGCTGCAGCGTCTCCAGCACGACCCGGAACTCCTCCGACTCGGCGGAGGCGGGATCGGGAACGGCGCCGGCCGCCTCGAACTCGACTCCCTTGTGGATGAGCAGCGTCGCATCGCCGCCGTCGTCGAGGATCATGTTGGGGCCGTCGGCGTCAGGCCAGTTGAGGGCCTGCTCCGTGCACCACCAGTACTCCTCGAGGGTTTCGCCCTTCCAGGCGAAAACCGGGATGCCGGCGGCGGCGATCGCCGCGGCGGCGTGATCCTGGGTCGAGAAGATGTTGCAGGAGGCCCAGCGCACCTCGGCGCCGAGCGCGACCAGCGTCTCGATCAGCACGGCGGTCTGAACTGTCATGTGCAGCGAACCGGTGACGCGGGCGCCGGCCAGCGGCTGCGCCGCGGCGAACTCCTCACGCGTGCGCATCAGGCCGGGCATCTCGTGCTCGGCGAGGCTGATCTCCTTGCGCCCGAACTCGGCGAGGCCGATATCGGCGACCTTGTAGTCCTGGACGGTGACGGTGCTGGCTTCCAAAGTTCTCTCTTTTCTACGGCTGTTTCCTATGTCTTCGTCGGGTGAATATAGCCTTGCGCCCTTATGACAAACCACGTTGAAGCCCTATGAGGGCGATGGTGATGGCGGCTGGCCTGGGGACCAGGCTGCGACCGCTCACGTTGCAGATGCCCAAGCCGTTGGTGCCGGTGCTCAACCGCCCGATCATGGAGCACATCGTGCGGCACCTGGCATCGCACTCGCTGGAGACGCAGATCGCCAATCTCTCCTACCTCCCGGAGCAGATCCGCGACCACTTCGGCGACGGGTCGGATTTCGGCGCCGAGCTCTCCTTCAGCGAGGAGACCGAGCTGCTGGGCACGGCCGGAGGGGTCCGCAACGTGGCCGACTTCCTGACCGCCGACGGCGACTTCTTCGTGATGGCGGGAGACGCGCTCACCGACATCGACCTGACCGCGATGCGGGCCTTCCACGACTCTCACGCCGGCGTCGCGACGCTGGCGGTCAAGAAGGTCTCCGACACGACGCAGTACGGGGTGGTGATCCACGACGCCGACGGCAGGGTTCAGGGGTTCCAGGAGAAGCCGGCGGCGGCCGAGGCGCTCTCCGACCTGGCCAGCTGCATGATCTACATGCTGCGGCCCGAGATCTTCGACTACTTCCCTGAAGATCCGGTCGTGGATTTCGCGACGGACGTCTTTCCCGCCCTGCTCGAGCACGACGTCCCCTTCTACGTCCACGAGATCGACGACTACTGGAACGACGTCGGCAACCTCCACGAGTTCCTGCAGGGCAACTTCGACGCGCTCTCCGGCGCCGTAACGCTGCAGCCGGGCGAGGGCTCCGAGATGCTAGGCGAGGAGGCCGGCCCCGGGCCGATCCTGGCCGGGGCGGGCTGTCAGATAGCCGGCGATGCCTGGCTGCACGGTCCGCTCGTTCTTGGCGACAACGTCAGGATCGGCGCCGGCTCGCAGGCGCGGGAGTCGGTGATTCTCGACGGCGGCGAGCTGGCAGCCGGGACTTTCGCGGGGCGGGCGGTGCTCGGCCCGCGACGCGGGTAGCCTGGGCGCATGGGAAGCGGAACGCCAACCCTGACCGGCACGCAGGCGCCGGAGCTGAGCCTTAAGGACACGACGGGTGAGCTGCATCGGCTCGACGCCCGGGCGGCACCGGCGACCGTCGTTGTCTGGACCTGCAACCACTGCCCCTACGCGCGTCGCTGGCACCCGCGCACCGTCGAGGTCGCCAACGACTATGCCGACCGCGGGGTCCGCTTCCTCGCGGTCAACTCCAACGATCCCGTGCGCTATCCCGGCGACTCGCTCGAGGCGATGCGCGCGCGGGTCGCCGACGAGCCCGAGTCCTGGCCGTTCCCGTACCTGCACGATCCGACGCAGGAGGTGGCCCGGGCGTGGAACGCGCAGACGACGCCCCACGTCTACGTGATCGACGCAAGCGGCAATGTCGCCTACGAGGGCGCCCCGGATGCCGACGACCAGGACCCCGCACTGAACGCCGAGTGGCTGCGCGAGGCGCTGGATGCGATCCTCGACGGGCGGGCACCTGAACGCCCCGCCACGGATCCGGTCGGCTGCTCGATCAAGTGGGCGCAGTGAGGGTCGTGAGGCAGTGACCCAGCGCCGCCGGCTGGTGCGGGTGCCGGCCAGCTCGGCCAATCTCGGCTCGGGCTTCGACGTCCTTGCCGCCGCGCTGACGCTGTACCTGGAGCTCGAGGTTGAGGAGGCCGGGGAGTTCTCGGTCGAGGTCGGCGATCTCGACGTGCCGGCGGACCGCTCCAACCTCTGCGTGCGCGCCTTCGAACACCTGCATGCCGCCGACGGCCTGCGCTTCCGGATCTCGAGCGAGATTCCGCTCGCCGCCGGACTCGGCTCGAGCGCCGCCGCGATCGTCGCCGGTTTGGTCGCCGCCGACCACCTCTTCGAGCTCGACCAGGGGTTCGAGCAGCTGCTCGCCGCGGCCACCGAGATCGAGGGGCACGCCGACAACGTCGCCGCCGCGCTTCACGGCGGGTTCGTGCTCTGCGGGAACACCGAGACCGGGCCGGTCGTCACCAAGCTCGCGCCGCCTGAGGGTGTCGAGGCGCTGCTGGTGATTCCCAATGACGAGCAGGTCTCGACCGCCGACGCGCGGGCGGCGCTGCCGGGGCAGGTGCCGACGGCCGATGCCGTCGCCAACGTCGCCGCGGCCTCGCAACTCGTGCTCGGCATCGAGCGCTCGGACCTCGCCCTGATCGCTCGCGGTCTCGCCGACCGCCTGCACCAGCCCGCCAGAGCGTCGCTCTACCCGCGCTCGATGGAGGTGGTTGCCGACGCCGCGCGTCTCGGCGCGATCGGGGCCAGCATCTCCGGAGCCGGCCCGACTGTGCTCGTCTGGACCTACTGGCAGGACACCGGCAAGGTCTCGGCGGCGCTCGGCGAGCGGCTCGGCGGGTGGGCGGAGGTCAGGCGAATCCCGTTCAGCCCGCTCGGCGCCGACGTTCCTGAGCTCTAGGCGGCGACCCTGCTATTCGAGCAGGCCCAGCTGGCGCAGGATCGAGACCGAGTCTGAGTAGACGTCCTTGCGCTTGACGAGGCCGTTCTCGAGCGGGATCACGTCGAGGCCGTCCCACTCGATCCGTTTGCCGGTCGGCTCGGCGACGAGATCGCCGCGGCGCATCGTGTTGGTGTGCGTCGCTGCGGCGGTCCATTCCTGCACGACCAGCCCTTCGCGTTCGTAGAGGCGGCGCTCGGAGAAGGCGATGTCGGGCCAGCTCTCGAAGATTGAGGCGATGTGGCCGCGCACGGCCTCGCCCTCGGCGCTTTCCCCCGCGGTGTGATTGTGGAAGACCATGTCGGGCGCGTGCATGGCCATGATCGCGTCGAGGTCGTGGGCGTTCCAGGCGTCGTTGTAGGCCGCGATGGAGAAAGTCACTCTCCGGCCTCCTCGCCCGGCCAGAAGTCGGAGACCTGCTCGGTGTCGGCGATCACGTCCTCGACCCGCACCGAGACGAGCACGATCGTCGTCTCGCCCGGGCCGTCGTTGTGAACGGAGCGCACGGCCTCGGGGGCGATGCGGATTGCGGTGCCGGCGTCCAGCTCGAACTCGTCGTCGTCGACCTTGACCGTCAGCACGCCGTCGATCACCAACACCAGCTCCTCCTGGGTCTTGTGGCGGTGACCGTAGGAGCCGCGGCCGCCCGTATGCGGCGGCATCCGGCGCAGCGTCAGCGCGACCTGCTCGGCGCTCAGACCCTGCGTGTAGGACAGCATCTGGCCGTATCCGGGGTAGTCCGACATGTAGTCGATGGCGTTGTCGCCCTCGAGCACCGTGTAGTTGCTCATCTCAACCTCCGATGGGGATTTCTTCGACGGGTGTGTGTTCGGGAACCTCGGACTCCGGCTCCGCCGGCTTGGCGGGCGTCCGCTTCTTCGGGGTCACCTCAGTCTGCAGCCTCTCCAGCGCCACGAGTTGTGAGTCCATCCCTCCGAGCCGCTCGAGGATCTCCCGAACGAGTTGTACGTAGTCCAGGCCGCGCTCCGGGCGGTAGTCGAGGATCGGGATCGCGCGCTCGGCGGACTCCGCGTACGCGATCGACTGCCGGATGACCGAATCGAAGAGCTTGCCGTCGAACTCCTCGCGCAGGATCTCGCGTGTCTGGCGGGCGTGGTTTGTGCGCATGTTGGCGATGTTGAGGACGACGCCGAGCAGTTCGAGATCTGGGTTGAGCGTCTCCCGAGCCAGCGAGATCACCTCCATCGCCTGCTCGATCCCCTGGAGTGAGAAGTACTGGGCCTCGGCCGTCAGGATCGCGTGGCTGGAGGCGACGAGTGCGTTGACGGTCAGCAAGCCGAGCGTGGGCGGGCAGTCGATCAGGATCAACTCGCGCTCACGCTTGAGCTCACGCAGGGCGTTTCGCAGCGTCAGCTCGCGTCCCATTTTCCCCGCCAGCATCAGCTCCGCCTCGGCGAGACCGAGGTTGGCGGGTATCACGGGGCCGTGAACGGCGTCCGATGCCTTGGCCTGGCCCTGCAGGACGTCGGCGAGGGTCGGCTGGGCGTTGGGATCGGTGTCGAAGTAGTCGGAGAGGTTGCCCTGTGGGTCGGCGTCGATGGCCAGCGTGTCGATGCCGATCCGCGTGAAGACGTCGGCGAGCGTGCGCGTGGTGGTGGTCTTGCCCGTGCCCCCCTTCTGTGAGAGCACTGCGATAGTGGTCGCCATCGCCGCGACTATAGACCGCTAGCGAGAGCTATATAATCCCGCCTCGCGCAAGGTGTCAACCCCGGTCAGGCTCAACCGGGTGCAGGCACGAAGACCCGTCGCGTGCCCGCTCGAAGAAGGCACGGAACCCGGGAGGAAAAATTGAACACTCCGTCGCCCGCCTCGCCCCGCAGGTACTCGCCCGAACTTCCCTGGCGCCCGCGCGTTTCGCCGCCCAGCGTCGAGGACCGGGACGCGTGTGCGATCTACGCGACCGTCCGCAAGGACGCGGTCCCCGCGCGTGAGCCGGTCGACCTGGCGCTCGCCAACCTCCAGAAGATGCTCCACCGCGCCGGCAACGTCGACGGCGAGGGTGACGGCTGCGGGCTGCTGGTTGACATCCCACGCAAGATCTGGGCAGAGGAGATTCGCTGCGGCGGCCACAATCCGTCGCTGGCGCTGGATGAGGCGTTTGCCGTGGCCCACATCTTTGTCGAGCGCTCCGGAACCCTCGAGCGCATCCAGCACGACGCTCGCGAGATCCTCTCACGAGGCGGCTTCCGCATCCTCGCCGAGCGGCTCGACGTCGTCGATTCGACGGCGCTCGGCGCGACAGCGCGCGAGGAGGAGCCCCACTTCTGGCAGGTGGCCGGCCTCGTCGCCGATCCCGCCAAGCGTGACCGCGTCCTCTTCGACCTGACGATCGAGCTCGAGGGCGAGGCGGCCATCCACGTGCCGTCGTTCTCGCACGCGAGCTGCGTCTACAAGGTGATGGGGGCTCCCAAGGTCCTCGGGGAGTACTTCCCCGATCTGCGTGACGAGCGCTTCGAGACGATCGGCTGCTTCGGCCACAACCGCTACTCGACCAACACCTGGCCCTCGTTCAAGCGCGTGCAGCCGTTCTCCGTGCTCGGCCACAACGGCGAGATCAACACGATCGAACAGCTTCGCCAGGAGGCGCAGATGCTGGCCGTGCCGATCCCCGACGATGGCTCGGACTCACACGACCTGAACCGCACGGTTGATTCGCTGATCCGCGTTCACGGGCTCTCTCTGGCCGAGGCGATGGAGGCGGTGGTGCCGCCGATCGTCAACGAGATCAAGGGGCTGCCCTCCGACCTGCATGCCTTCTACATGTACCTGCGCCAGACGATGGGGCCGTTCTCGCAGGGGCCGGTCGCTCTGATCGCCCGCCACGAGGACGAGTGCCTGTTTTCGGCCGATGCGCTCGGGCTGCGCCCGCTCTGGATCGTCGAGACCGCCGACGATTACATCTTCAGCTCCGAGCCGGGCGTGGTCTCGGTCCACGAGATGGTCTCCGAGCCGAAGCCGCTCGGCCCGGGCGAGAAGTTCATGGTCACGATCGACCGCGCCAACCGCGCGACCCGGCTCTGGTCGCATGAGGAGCTGCTGCGCGAGGTCGCCGAGCGCTGGCTGGCTCGCACCGGCGCGGACGCCCCGGCTCCATATGACCGCGCGCTGGAGACGGGTGGCCCGCTCGAGGGCTCTGACATCCCGGGCTACACCAGCGCCGGGCCGTCGGAGCCCGTCAAGGTCTCCGACCGCGTCCTCGCCGGCTTCGGCTGGCAGCGCGATGACGTCAAGCTCTGCCAGCAGATGGCCTCCAACGGGGCGGAGCCGATCGGCTCGCTCGGCTACGACGGGCCGCTCGCCGCGCTTTCGCCGGAGCGCCAGAACCTCGCCGACTACTTCAAGGAGACGGTCGCGGTCGTCACCAACCCGGCGATCGACCGCGAGCGCGAGATCGAGCACTTCTCGACCCGCGCCGTGTTCGGCCGCCGGCCGTCGTTCCACGACCCCGCCGACGACACGGGCAGCGTCGAGACCTCATTCCCGGTGATCCTCGGCGGCCACCACGATCTGGCGCCGCTCTCCGACAGGACCTATCGCGAGATCGCCCGCGAGCAGGAGACCTATCTGCTCGAGGACCTCTGGGAGCACTTCCGCGACCGCGCCGCCGCGATCGACACCGCCTTGCTCGAGTCGGAGACGACCAAGGGCGGGATCGAGCGCATCAAGCAGGAGGCCGTCAAGAAGGTCCGCGAGGGTGCCGAGCTGGTCGTGCTGACCGACCGCACCGTCTACGACGCCGAGCGCCGCTACATCGATTCGCACCTGGCCGTCTCCGCGGTTGACGTCGCGCTCAAGCAGTTCCGGGTGGACACCGACGAGCAGAACCTGCGCCGGCGCTGCTCGCTGGTGCTGCGCTCGGCCTCGATCCGCAACGTCCACGACGTGGTCGTCGCGCTCGGGCTCGGTGCCGACGGCGTCTGCCCCTACGTGCTCACCGAGGTCATCTGCGTCGATGACTACAAGCAGGACATCGCCAACGTCTGCGCGGCCCTGCGCAAAGGGGTCGAGAAGGTGATCTCGACGATCGGTATCCACGAGACGCGCGGCTACGCCCGCCAGTTCTCCTCGATCGGGATCAAGCCGGAGCTCGCCGAGATCTTCCAGTGCGAGAGCTTCGCCGCCTCTGACCGCGCCGGCGTCGGCTTCGGCGAGCTCGACGCCGACACCGACGAGCGCCACAAGATCCTGCAGGGCGCGAACGAGTCCGCCAAGCCGGCGAAGACGTTCCGCTTCTACCCGAAGGTCTACAAGGCCGCGATCGCCGCCGCCAACGGGCAGGGTGGCTACGCCGAGTACTCGCAGAAGGTGCGAGACCTCGAGGCCGACAGCCCGATCTCGATGCGCCACATCATGGGCCTCAAGGGCGACCGGCCGGCGCTCGATCCCGGCACGGTCGTCGACTCGTCCGTCGGCCACCACGACTACCCGCTGGTGATCTCCTCGATGAGCTTCGGCTCGCAGTCCGAGCCGGCTTTCCGCGCCTACCCCGAGGCCGCCAAGCAGATCAACATCCTCTGCGTCAACGGCGAGGGCGGTGAGATCCGCGACATGTACGGCAAGTACCGCAAGTGGCGCGGCCAGCAGGTCGCCTCGGGCCGCTTCGGCGTCTCGGCCGAGATGCTGAACGCCTCGTACCTGGCCGAGATCAAGATCGGCCAGGGGGCGAAGCCGGGCGAGGGAGGCCACCTGCCGGGCAAGAAGGTCTCCGAGAAGGTCGCCGCGGCTCGTAACGCGGCGCCGGGCACCGACCTGATCTCGCCCTCCAACAACCACGACCTCTACTCGATCGAGGATCTCGCCGAGCTGATCGACGAGCTGAAGACGGTCAACCCCGACGTGCGCGTCTCGGTCAAGGTGCCCGTCGTGCCGAACGTCGGCACGATCGGCCTCGGGATCGCCAAGGCGGGGGCCGACATCATCACCCTGTCCGGCTTCGAAGGTGGAACCGGCGCCGCGCGCCAGCACGCGCTGCGCCACGTCGGGCTGCCGTCGGACATCGGCACGCGGCTGGTTCACCGCGCCCTGATGGAGGCCGGGATCCGCAACCGCGTCGAGATCTGGGCCGACGGCGGCTACCGCCACGGCCACGACGTCGTCAAGCTGCTCTGCATGGGCGCCAACCGAGTCGCCTTCGGCACCCTGGCGATGGTCTCGCTCGGCTGCACGATCTGCCGCGGCTGCCAGCTCGACACCTGTCACGTCGGCATCGCCACCCAGATCGAGACCGTCGAGGAGGCGACCGACCACGGGCTGAAGAAGTTCACGCCGCAGGACGTCGGCACCGCCGCCGAGAACTGCGCCCGCTTCTTCCAGTCGATGGGCGAGGAGGTCAAGGAGGTCGTCGCGAGTCTCGGCTACGACCGCGCCCAGGACCTGGTCGGCCGCTACGACCTGCTCGAGCAGGTCGCCCACGCCGACGCGATCGACCTCGAGGGCCTGATCAGCCCGCTCGACGAGTACCTCGAGCTCGATCCGGTCGAGCTGCCGAGGGGCGCCGACGCGCTCGGCGACACGCGCGAGGAGGCCGGCCTGGTGATGGCACGGCCGATCCGGATGGAGGCGAAGGCGGCCTCGGCCCAGATCGCCGCGCTCGCCGGCGACGTCTGCGGCGGCACGGTCGTGCGCCAGGAGTTCGGACGCCCGACGGATGCCAACGACCGCGTGCTCGGCACAGAACTGTCCGGCGCGATCGCGCGCGGGCGCCTCTATGGCGACGTCTCCGAGGGCTCGGACGACGTCATGGCCGAGCTGAACTTCAACGGCGGCTCGGTCGCCGGCCAGGGGTTTGGCGCCTTCAACGCCTACGGCGTCACCGTCAGGGTCGAGGGCGGAGCCCAGGACGGCGTCGGCAAGGCGATGCTCGGCGGCACCGTCTCGATCCTCAAGGGCCGCAACCACGAGGGCCGCCGCGTCAACGGCTCGGTGGGCAAGTCGTTCGCCTACGGCGCCCAGCGCGGCCGGCTGTTCGTGCAGGGCTCGGCCGACTCGCGCTTCTGCATTCGCCTCTCGGGCGCCGACGTCGTGCTCGGCGGTGAGCCCGCGGAGCCGATTGACGACACGCGGGGGCTGCTGGCCGACCGCGCCAACGCCAAGGGCTTCGCCTTCGAGTACATGACCTCGGGGCGGGCGGTGGTGCTCGGCGACCTCGGTCCCTGGGCCTGCGCCGGGATGTCCGGCGGGCGCGTCTACGTCCGGGTCAACTCCGATTGGAACCTCGACCGCGAGGCGATCCAGCGCCGCCTCGGCGAGGGCGCCAAGGTCGAATTGCTGGAGATCGACGCCGAGGGCATGCTCGACATCGACGACCTGCTCGGCCACTACGCCGAAGAGCTGCGAATCACCAATCAGCCAGAGGAGGCGGAGAGGATGCTGACCCTGGCCGCCGCCGCCCAGCAGAGCTTTCTGATGATCGTCCCGCACAAGGTGCAGGCCGATCCGTCGATCTCGACGGAGTAGCGCCCTACGGCAAGCTGGGCAGCACGTTCGACGCGCCGAGCTGTAGGCGCGCCTTGGAGAGCTGCTCGCCGTAGCGCGAGGAGAGAGAGTTGTTGGCCTCGCAAAGCGCGCACAGCCACATCGGGGTGCTCTCGCCTCGCCGGCGCGGTCGCCCGGCGTGCAGGGTCGCCCATTCGCCGACCAGCGGCGAGCGATTGCAGCCCGCGCAGCGCAGTTCCCCGGCGATTGCGGTAGCGGCCTCCATCACCTGAATCTTCGCCGCGGCGGCGGACGCTCCTGCCCGCATCCCCCCGGCGCGAATAGAATCGCGCTCGATGCGTCCCGTGCGTGCTGAGATGACGATAGACGCCCCTCGCGAGCGGCTTTTCGAGTTGCTCAGCGACCTCGCCTTGCGGCCGGCGTTTTGCGATCACTTCCAGCACGAGTTCCGGCTGCTGCGGATGGAGTCGGAAGGCGAGGGCGCGGGTGCACGCTTTCGCGTCGATGCGCCGCGGGCGAACATCTGGATGCAGTCGGTGATCGCCGAGCTGAGCGCTCCGCATGAGGTCTCGGAGGTCGGCCGCGGCGGGCGCCTCGACCGGATTCCGATCCACACGGTCTGGGAGCTGTCGGCCGGTCCCGGCGGAACCTGCGACGTCTCGGTGACCTATTGGACCGAGCCGGCGCACCCGCTCGATCGCATCAAGGAGAGTCTCGGCTCGGGGCGCTACTACCGCCGCCAGTGGCGGCGTGCTCTGGGACGGCTGAAGGAGCTGGCCGAGACCGGTGCCCAAGTCGAACCGGTCGGCGTGGCGGGCACCTGAATATGCTTGCCGCGCCATGAGACGCTCGGGACGCCTGACCACCTTTGCCGCGCTGCTCGCCTGCTCGGCGCTCGCCCTCGGCGCCTGTGGCGAGGAGGAGGAGCTCGACGTGATCGAAGGCGAGGCCGTCGAGCTCGGCGATCTCGCCTACAACGTCCAATTGACGCGCTTTCTCAATCCCGACGACACCGAGGACAAGTCGTATCTCATCGGCCAGCCTCCGGCGCCCGAGGGCAAGCAGTACCTCGGCGTCTTCATGAAGGTGACCAACGACGGCGACAAGCCGGCCACGATCGCCGGGCCGATGGAGGTCATTGACACACGCGAAAACGTCTACGACCCGCTCGAGTCCGACAGCGAGTACGCCCTTGACCTTTTCGCCGTCGTTCCAGCGGACGAGGAGCTGCCCGAACCGGGCACGACCGCCGCGGCCGGGCCAATCAAGGGCGCGATGCTGCTCTTCCTCGTCGACGACTTCGTCTCCGAGAACCGACCGCTCGAGCTCGAGATCCCGGGTCCGGACGGCGAGTCCGGTCACGTCGAGCTGGACCTTTAGGGCGGGGGCCTGGCGCTAGGGGGCCGCCGTTGCCGGCGCCGCGGGTTCGGCCGGCTCGTACGCCGGCAGCCCAGACGAGAGGATTCCTGCGACGATCGGCGCGGCGACGTCACCGCCGGGGGCACCCGCGTTGAAGACCGCGACCGCGACCGCCAGCTCCGGGTCGTCGGCGGGGGCGAAGGCGGTGAACCAGGCATGGTCGCCGCCCTCGATGCCGGTCTCGGCCGTGCCGGTTTTTCCGGCAACCTGGACGTCGGCGAGCTGGGCGTTCTCGCCGGTGCCGTCGTTGACGACCGCGACCATCAGGTCGCGCACCGTGTTTGCGATCTCGGGGGTGGTGACGGTCACCTCCTGAAAATCAGGCTGCAGCTCCGGGTCGGAGACGAGCGGTGTCGAGCGCCGGACGCCCTCGTTGGCGATTGTCTGTGAGACCGTCGCCAACTCCAGCGGGGTTGCCAGCACGAGGCCCTGGCCAATCGCGCTGACGCCGGTGTTGAGGTCGTCGCCGAGGTCCTTCGGCAGGCTCGACTCGGGCGGATCGATTGCCGCGGTGATCTCGGCGTTGTAGAGCGCCGGAGGCTCGTTGAAGCCGAACAGCTCGGATTCCTCGACAAGACGCTTGCTGCCCACCTTGGCGCCCAGCGGGGCGAACACCGAGTTGCAGCTGTGCGCGAACGACTCCACGAAGCTGCCGCCGCAGAACTCGCCCGCCGCGTTGGAGATGAAGCGACCGCCGACGCTGGCTCCGCTGACGACGTCGAACTGGTCGTCGATCTTGACTTTGCCGTCCTCGAGCGCGGCGACCGTGGTGATGATCTTGAAGGTCGACCCGGGCGCCTGAGGGGAGGAGTAGGCGAGGCCGGCGAGCGCGCGGACTTCGCCGGTCCTCGCGTCCAGAACAGCGGCGCCGCCGAAGGCGCTGCCGAGCTGCGCCGTCGTGATCTGCTGAAGCTCCCCGTCGATCGTCGTCTCCAGCGGCTCGGCCTGCTGCGGTTCGCTCCTGACGATCAGCCGAGGCTCGCCGTCCTCGGGAACCGCGAGCAGTTGTCCACCCGGCTTGCCCTGAAGGCTGTCGTTGAAGGCCTGCTCCAGCCCGGACTCGCCGATCAGCGTTCCCTTCGGGAAGCCCTCGGCCGCGAGCGCTTCCTGCTGTTCGCGCTTCGGCGCCCCCATCACGCCGGCCACGTTCGACGCCGCGACTCCGAGCGGGGAAGTTCGTGCCGAGGAGGGCCCCTCCGCCAGGGGTGTGCCGTCGCTGGCGAGGATCGAGGCGCGTTCCGGCGCCCGCGTCTTGCGGTCAAGCAACTCTCCCGGCTCCAGGCCGGGGAAGACCAGGTTCGGCTCCCAGGCGACGGCGCCGTCGGCCACCGGAATCTCGACCGTGCCGGAGATCTCTCCGAAGGCGTTGGTGCGGATGGTCACGGCGGCCGTGACCAGGTCGCCCTCCGGGCCCTCGGGCTCGCCGACTTCCACTGCGGTGGCGGTCGCCCTGGCGGCGGTGTCCTCGTAGGCGTCAGTGAACTCCTCCTCGGGGATCGCGGCGGCGGCCTCAGGGGTCAGCTCCGCGTACATCGCCGAATAGTCGCCCGCGGCCCAGGCAGCCGCGAAGCGCTCGGCTGAGTCGCCTTCCGGGGAGCCTGCAGCGAGCACGACGCCGGTGCCGAAAGCGGCCAGGGCGATGATCGCCACGGGCACCGTCCTGGTGAGAAGACGTCGCCGCCTGGCATGCGGGTCGGGGGCTTTGGAGCTCAATCTGGTTCGCTTCCCTGCCTATGCGGCGAAAGTTCCTTGCCAAGGGTAGTCCGGCGTGACTGCGGTGGACGTGATCATCGTGGCCTTCGCGGTCGCGCTTGCAGTGCTCGGGTACCAGCACGGCCTGTTGGTCGGCGCGATCACGCTGGCGGGGTTCGTCGGCGGCGCGATCGCCGGCGCCCGCCTCGGGCCGTCGCTGCTGGAGGGCGGCGCCGACTCTCCCTATGCCGGCCTGACCGCGCTGCTCGGCGGGCTGCTGATCGGCGCCTCGATCGCCGCGTTGGCCGAGACGCTGGCCCGGAAGCTGCGAACTCGCCTGCACGGCCGCGGCGTTGACATCGTCGACGGGATCGGCGGGGCGTTGCTGCTTGCGGCCTTGGCCCTTGCGCTCGCCTGGGTGACGGGAATCGTGGCCCTTAACACCCCTGGACTCGGTGGCGTGCGAGGGGCCGTCCAGAACTCCACGATTCTGGCCGCCCTCAACGAGGCGCTGCCGCCAAGCGGACCGATTCTGAATGTCCTTCACCGCGTCGATCCGCGACCCGCGATCGAGGGGCCGGATGCCAAGGTCGAGCGGCCCAATCCGGCGAGTGTCGGGGATCCGGAGGTCGTCGCCGCGGCGCAGTCGGTGGTTCGGGTCCAGGGAACCGCCTGTGGGCTCGGCGTGGAGGGATCGGGTTGGGTTGCCCGCCCGGGGGTCGTGCTCACCAACGCACATGTCGTCGCCGGCTCCGACGACACGGTCGTGCAGACCTCCGACGGCGCCGAGTTCTCGGCAACGGCGATCGCGTACGAGCCGCGCAACGACCTCGCCGTGCTTTCGGTCCCAGACCTCGGCGCCGACCCGCTCGAGCTGCCCCCCAATCCGGAGTCCGGCGCGCCGGGAGCGATCGTGGGCTACCCGCAGAACGGCCCACTCGACATCGTGCAGGCCAGGGTGGGCGAGACGGTGCCGGTGACCAGCCAGGACTCCTACGGTGCCGGACCGATCCGACGCGAGATGACGCCGTTCCGGGGCGACGTGCGGCCGGGCAATTCGGGCGGGCCGGTGATCGGCACTGACGGTCGCGTGCTGACGACGGTGTTCGCCGCTTCGACCGGGAAGGGCGCGCCGGGCGGTCTCGGCGTACCGAACAGCGAGGCCTCCCGCCTGCTGGCCTCCGCCGATTCCCCGGTTTCGACGGGACCTTGCACCGGCTGAGCAGGCGGCCTGGCGACCGGGCGTGCTCTGTACCCTCAAAGGTGCCGTGCAGTCTTCCCAGATGCAAGTGACGACCGTGGCGCAGCCCGCCCCCGTCTGCCCCGACTTCCACCAGGCCGTTGAGCTGGTCGGCAAGCGCTGGACAGGAGCGATCCTGTTCACGCTCTGCGAGCGTGAGCACTACTTCGCCGAGCTCGCCCACGCCGTGCCGGGCGTCTCCGACAGGCTGCTCTCCTCGCGCCTGCGCGAACTCGAAGAGGAGGGGCTTGTGGCGCGCTCGGTGCACCCAGGAGCGCCCGCTCGCGTCTCCTACGCGCTCACCGACAAGGGCAGGGATCTGGAGCCGGCGATCCTGGAGATCCACAGCTGGGCGAAACGCTGGTCGACCTGATTGTGAAATTTCACACTAACCACGCACGGTCTGGCCGCTAAGCTCACGCGCCCTCGCATCGTTCGTTTTGCTTGTCCGATGCTTGGGTAAGGATTTGCTCACGTGCGACTCCCCTGGACTCACACGCGCTTTGCCGCGGGTGCCGCCAAGGCCCCAGTGACCACGGCGACGATTGTTGCCGTCTGCGCCGCCGTGCTCGCGGCCGGGCCGTCGCCGGCGGTGGCCCAGGGGCCGGCTGTCGACGAGTACAACCTCGACATTCCCGCTGCGACCGGTGACGAGGACGGCCAAGCCTCCAATGCCGGCGGCAACGGTGGCCAGGACAGGCCCGCTGCGACGCCTGATCCTGACGCATCCACCAGCGCCCCGCCCGTGACGAGCACGCCGCCGAGCGCCACCGCCGCGGCGCAGCCGACGCCGGCTGCTGAGGAGCCGCGCCTGACGCCGGCCGAGCGCGCCGCGAAGAAGCTTGAGACCTACCAGCCAACGCAGGGTCCGGAAGCGGACATGACGCCCGCTCAGAGCTCGACGAGGGTCGGCCCGGCGCTGCCGGCCGACGTCGCCGGCCAGTTCCCGGTGCTGCTGCTGATCGGCGGCCTCGCCGCGTTGGCGGCACTGGCGGTCTTCGCGGCAAGGCGCTACAGCCTCAGCCGGGCCTAGCTACCAGAGCCGCGGGTTCCCCGGAGGGATCGAATCGCGGACCAGCACGCCGTCGATGACTTCGACCGGCGGCGGATCGGTCGTTTCGCGGTAGCGCTCGAGTTGTCCCGCCCCGAGTTCGTCGAAGGCTCGTTCGACGGCGGTGGCGTAGGCGCTGAGCACGACGCCACCCGGCGGCGGGTCCGGGGCGAGATTGGAGGCGCGGGCGACGTAGGTGATCACCTGGCCAGGGTGCCCGCGGGGTCCTGGTTCAAGCTCCACCTCCGCGGTCACGTCGATGCGCTCGTAGCGAATCTCGCGCACGTCAAGGCGCTCCAGTTCGGCCTGGCTGACGTCGATCAGGACGCCGTTGAGCGGCGGCGCTCGTCTGTCGGACCGCTCGATGTTGAGCCCCAGCACAAAGGCCGGAATCGAACCGTCTTCGCGGCGGGCGAAGGTCTTCTCGCTGGCGAGGTTGTCACGCGCCTGGGACCAGCGGCGCCGCCAGCCGGGCAGGGTCGCGAGCCACGGCCCGGCCTCGAGCGGGCGCCCAAGCGTCTGCGCCGCGCTGGTCGGGCTGGCCAGCGACCCGTAGCCGAAGACGGCGATGCGGCTCAAGCCAGCGTCTGCTCCGGCGTATAGCTGCAGAGGCGCTCGCGCGCGGGGCAGTCCGAACAGAGGGTCTTGCCGGGATGCGCCGTCACCTCGAAGCGCTGGGCGCGAATCCCAGAGACGAGTTCCTCGAGGCGCTCGCGCGCGGCCGCGAGATCGGGCTCCTCATAGACCAGCTCGATCGGCGCTTCGGGCGAATCGAGGAACGCATAGGCGGTGCGAACGGGTCCGCCGCCCCGGCCGGCGGCGACGGCCAGCGCGTAGATGTCGCGCTGCTTCTCGTAGGTCGCCATGCGGGCCGCCGCGGCTCCCGGGTCGGGGCCGACGCGATCCGTCTTGTAGTCGACGACGAGCGTCGCCTCACCGGGGATCTCGGCCAGCAGGTCGATCTGCCCGCGGATCACCGTGCCTTCGAGATCGAGCAGGAACGACGCTTCGGGATGTGGACGCACCAGCGGTCGCTCGAGCCCGCTGCGCAGGTCGCTTTCGAGCCAGCGCGAGACCATCTGTGCCGCCTGCTCGGTGTCCTCGCCGTCGCCCGCGAGTCCCTCGGCGACGAGTGCCGCAGCGCAGCCGTCGAGCCCGGGTTCCGCCCAGCGGTTGCGGGCGCTCCACTCGAGCATCCGGTGGACGGCGTTGCCGAAGCGGCGGCGGCGCTCGCGCCCGTCGGCGATCGGGTCGCCCGATCCGGGGGCGGCGCCGAGGTCTACCGGCGCGAGCCCGAGCACGCGCTCGGTGTAGAAGCGATAGCCGCAGCGCGAGTAGTCGCTGAGCGCGGAGTAGGAGAGCGGGCGTAGGGTCGGCTTGGCGCCTTCGCTCCCCGTGCGCAACTCGGCGAGCGGGGGCAGGACTTCAGCCGGTGGGGGTGTCTGCTTGAGCCGGGAACGGCCGAGATCGCGCAGCACGGATGCCCGGGCGGGGCTCGGCGAGTTGACCCGGATCGCGATCTCGCTCGCCTCGAAGCATTCGTCGAGTCCCTCTCGTGCCGGCGGAGCGGCGACGGCGATTCGCTGGCCACTCTCCCCGCTGGCGCCGAGTTCGGGAAGCAGCCGCGCCAGCACCGAGGCGCTGTGCGTCGGCTCGTCCTGCCGCACGAGGTGGCGCTCGGCGAAGCAGCCGCTGAGGACCAGGCGGCGCTCGGCGCGGGTCGCGGCCACATGAGCCAGGCGCAGCGCCTCGGCCGCGCCCGCGGCCGCCTCCTCCTCGGCGAGCTCGGTCAGCTCACCGAGCGTGACCGGCTCCTCTCCCGGGAGCGTCAGGCGCAGGCCCATGCGGAACTCCGGCTCCTCCGAGCGCTCGTCCAGCCGCCCGATCCGCACGTCCGGCTGGGCGCCGCCGGCGAGCAGCGAGCGCCCGAGGTCGGCGACGGCGACGACGCCGAATTCGAGGCCCTTGGCGGCGTGGATGGTCATGATCCGGACTCCGTCGACCCCCTCGGCCTCGGTCGCCGCCTGTCCCTCGGCATCGGCCGCGGCCGCCCGGCCGACCGCGTAGTCGAGGAATCCGCGCAGGTTCCGTCCCTCGCGCAGCTCGTAGTCGCGGGCGAGGCGCATCAGCTTGCGGATGTTGGCCGTTCGTCCGGCCCAGTCCTCGCGCGCGAGCGTCGCGAGGTCGTAGCCGAAGGCGCGGCAGGCCGTGTCGCAGAGCTCTTCGAGGTCGAGCAGCGGCGCCGATTCGCGCAGCGCCTTGAGGCGGTCGTGAAAGCACGCCAGGCGCTCGCGGTCGGCTTCGTCGAGCTCCGCCAGGTAGCGGCGCGCGCGCTCGCGATGCTCGTCAACCGCGATCTCGAAGAGCGAGCCCTGGGTGCCGACCTCGGGCTCCGCCCCGCCGGCCGGTTTCGCCGCGGGAGGATCGGTTCCCCCGGCCTGACCGCCGATCTCCTCGGCCAGCGCCGGCCAGAGGTGACGTCGTGAGCCCGCCGCCCGGCGCAGCAGCCAGAGTGCGTCGGCGCTGGCTCCGCAGGCGGGTGAGGAGAGCGCCCCGAGCAGCGCCTCGTCGTCGAGCGGGTTGGCGACACAGCCGAGCAGGCAGAGCAGGTCCTCGACCTGCTGGTGAGACCAGTAGCCACGGCCGCCGATCACGTGGGGATCGAGGCCGGCCATACGCAGCGCCTCCACATAGGCCGAGGCGTGGGTGTAGGCCCGCAGCAGGACGACGATCTCGCCGCGCGCGACGCCACCGTCGACGAGCTCAGCCAGCCGCTCGGCCAGGGCGCGGGCCTCCGCGATCGCGGCCGGACCGCTCTCCGAGGCGCTCGACAGCTCCACTTCCTCGTCGTTCCAGCCGGCATGATTCGGTCAGCAGCAGCTCGACCCGCGGGCCGAGCCCGTCCGTTGCCGGCTCCGGCGCGGGTGGGCGGCCGACGCTGAGCGCTCTGTAGTCGGCTCCGGTCAGGCGCTCGCCGATCGTGTTGACGGCGCCGACGACGTCGGGGTGGGAGCGGAAGCTGCCGCTCAGCGCCATCAGCTCGCGCTCTGCGTCCGGCGCCTCGTCGGCGCGGCGTCGCTGCGCGCGGAACGCCTCGAGGTCGGCGTGGCGGAAGCCGTAGATCGACTGCAGTTCGTCGCCGACAACGAACAGCCGCGTCTCGGGCCCGACGCAGCTGCTCGATCAGCGCAACCTGCAACCGGTTGGTGTCCTGGAACTCGTCGACGAGGATGTGCTGGAAGCGACCGCGCCAGAGTCGCTGCGCCGCCTCGCTTAAGCGCAGCAGCGCCAGCGCCCGCAGCTGCAGGTCCTCGAAGTCGAGCCCGGAGCGCTCGGCCTTGAGCGTCGCGTAGCGGCCGCAGAAGGAGGCGAACAGCTCACGGACGGCCTCGTAGGCGTCGCCGCCGGGTTCGAGCATCGGGGGAAGGCGCGGCTCGGCGATCGCCTGGCCGCGCAGCCCGTCGTAAGCGGACAGCACCAGCCGCCGCAGCCGTCCGACCTGCAGGCCCGCGGCGATCAGGGCCGCGACCTCGCGCTCGAGCGTGAGCTGCTCGAGAGCGTCGTCGAAGGCGCGCTCGGCCAGGTGCCCGGCCTCGGCCGCGTCGAGGACCCGAAAGCGGGGGTCGAGTCCCGCCGCAAGCGGCATCGAGCCAAGCAGGCGGCGGCAGAAGGCGTGGATGGTCGAGATCCAGGAGCGCTCCGAGTCGCGGGCCCGCAACGCCAGTTCCGCGGCGCGCTCGTCGTCGCCCTCATCCCTGGCCACCGCCGAGCGGCGCATCAGCTCGGCACGAATCCGCGAGCGCAACTCGCCGGCGGCGCGCTCGGTGAAGGTGAAGGCGAGGATCGCCTCGGTGCCGACGCCGTCCTCGGAGACCGCGTCGCAGTATCGGCCGACGAGCACGGCCGTCTTGCCGGTACCGGCGCCCGCCTCGAGGAAGACGTCGCGGTCACGGGCGGCGATCGCTCGCGCCTGCTCCGGCGTCGGGTCCGGTGGGCCCGCCGTGACGTTCAAAGTCACGCTCCCTCTTCCTCGTCGGCGTCCTCGGGGCGCACGGCCCGCTCCTGGCGGCAGATCGGCTGGTAGCTGCACCACGTCGGGCACTTGCCGCCGAGCGGACGGCGGCGCACTTCGCCGGCGCGCATCGCCGCGACGACGCCCGCCGCGCGCGCGGCCGCCGCCGCGAGCACCTCGTCGAAGTCGTCTGATTCGCGGAAGTCGGTGCGCACGTAGTTGCCGCCGGCGAGCAGCGCCTCGCGCTCGGAGGCGGCCAGCAGGCCCCTGGCGCGCGTGCCCGTCCCGCGCGCGCCGAGCGGGTGGTAGACGGTGCCGATCGGCGCCAGCCCCCAGAGCTCCCGCGCTGCGATCGCGTAGAGCTGGATCTGCAGCTTGCCGTCCTCGGCGAGTCTCGCGGCCGGCGTCACCTTGGCGCCCAGCTTGTAGTCCTGAATCAGCGCGGCGCCTCCGTCGGCCCCGGATTCGACGTCGATGCGGTCGATGCTGCCGTGGAGCTCGAAATCGCCGAGCTCGAGCGCGGGCTTGGCGGATTCCTCGAAGCCGAACGAAGCCTCGAGCAGTTCGGGAGTGGGGGCGAGCGTCGTCTCCAGCTCCGACTGGCGGCGCAGGAACCCGTGGATCAGCGCCGTCATCCGCGCCACCGAGACGCGCGAGCCGAAACCCCTGTCCGCGCTCAGCCCGCGTCCCGCGGCCTCCTCGACGACCAGCTCGCCGGCGCGGGCCAGCCAGCCCTGCAGGTTTTCGGGCCGGGGAAGGGGGGTCCCGCCCGGCTGCTCCGCGTAGAGGCGCTGGAGCACCTCGTGCATGATTCCCCCCTGGGTGAGCGGGTCCGGGCTGGGCTTGAGGCTCTGAGGCGAGAGCTCGTGGCGAGCGAACCAGCGGTATGAGCAGCCGACGTACTCCTCGAGCGTCGAGGCGCCGAAGCGGCGGCGCTCTTCGAGCTTCTCGAGTACCAGCGGGTTGCGCAGCGGCCCGGGCAGCGCGCTGCCGAGCTCGCGTGCCTGCGCGGCGGCGGCGAGCGCGGGTTCGCCGATCTCGGCTGGCAAGCGAGACGGCGCCTGCCCAGTCTCGGGCGTCCGGCGGCGAAAGCGTCGCCAGGGCGCGGCCCAGCTCGGCCGCGGTCGGTGCGTCGCCCGGCGCGAAGCAGACGCTGTCGAGGCCGCGGCGCAGCGTGCGGGGAGGCTCCGTGAGCAGGTCGAGCACGTCATCGAGGAACGGCGAGACGACGCAGGCGCGCCCGTCCTCATCGCTCGGCCGGGCGCTCAGGTGCAGGCAGTCGGTCGGACGCGAGACGCAGGCATGGAAGAGGTAGCGCTCCTCGTCGAGCTGGGCTCGGCGCTCCGGCAGTTCGAGGGCCTCGCGGCGCTCCTCGCCGAGCAGCGAGGCCGGTTCCCCCGCGGCTGGGAAGACGCCGTCCTGTAGCGAGGCGACGAACAGGTGGCGGGCGCGCGCGGCCCGGACCCGGTAGGGGCCGACGATCCTGACCCTGCCCTCGGCCGGGCCGGCTGAAAGCGGCACGCTGATCTCGTCGAGCAGGCGTCCGATCCCGGACAGCTCGGGCGCGGCGTCGCCGAGCTCGGCGAGCTCCTCGAAGGCGCGGCGGGCGACGGCGGCGGCACGAAGCTCCAGGGCCGCGGCGCCGTCGACGAGCGCGGCGCTGCGGCGCAGCGGACGTTCTCCGAGCGAGGTCGCGACCCGCGCTAGCCGGGCGAGCCGCTGCGGCCGCGTCCCGTCCTCGAGCAGCGCGTCGAGCTCCCAGGGGCGCTTGGCGCCGCGATCGACCCAGGCTTCGAGCGCCTCGTCGGCGCTGCGAAGCCGCTTCTGGAGGATCGTGCGCTCGAGCCAGTCGACGCTCTCGGCAGGGGCGCCGCCGGGAGCCCGCAGGAAGGCGAGCACATCGGCGGCGCTCTTGGTCTCAAAGCAGGCCCGCAGAGCCGCGGCGAGGCTGTTTCCGAGGGTCGTGCGCGAGAGCGGCACCCGCGCGTCGGTTGCCACGGGGATGCCGAGCCGGCTGAAGACACGATCGAAGAGCGGCCCGTCGGCATCCGGCTGGCGCAGCACCACCGCGACCTCCTCAGGCGCTACCCCGTCGGCCAGCAGGCGGGCAATGGCGGCGGCGATCGCCTCGGCCTCCGAGCGGATGCCCGCGGCCTCCAGCAGCTCGAGGCCGTCGTCGGGCGCGACCTTCGACGCGCCCGGCTCGAAGAGCCGGCGGGAGAGGTGGCGAAGAACGGGGCTGCCGGTGTAGGAGTCCTCAGGCGCCAGCGGTTCCTCGACGGTGCCTCCGAGCTGGTCGCGCAGCTGGGCAAGCAGCCGCGAGCGCGCCGCCAGCGCGTTGCGATCCTCGTAGGTGACCGCCACCGTGACCTCGGCTGCGCCGGACAGCGCGCCCAGCAGCTCGAGCTGCTCGGGCGTGAGGTCGTCGAAGCCGTAGAAGGAGCAGCGGGCGCCGTCCCCAGGCATCCGGGTTGCGTCGCAGTTCGGAGATGGCGGCGGCGGCGCGGTCGTGCTCGTCGCTGAGGCCGTGCTCGCGGCAGAGGTCGCGGTAGGCGGCGTAGATGGCGCCGAGGTCGCGCTCGTGGGGGCCGGCGTCCAGGCGCTCTGGTTCGACGGCCGACGCCTGCAGCTCATCCAGCAGCCGGTCGACCGCGGAGGGAAGCCCGCGGGACGGCGCCAGGTCGCCGAGCGTGCGCAGCGGCGTGCGGGAGATCGCCTCGCGGATCAGCCCCAGCCGCTGCACGGCGCTCAGCGGCGGGGCCGAGCTCGCTCCGGTCGCCCGCGCGACGTCGCCGAAGAGCGCGGCAAAGGTCGTGACGGCGCCACCGAGCAGGTTTCCGGCCTCACGTTCGAAGCGAACGACGTCGTCGCGCGTCGGCACGACCAGGACGGGATCGGCCCCGGCAACCGCCTTGAAGCGCTCGAGGATCTCGGTGGCGCGCCCCGAGTTAGGCGGTCCGCAGATCACAGAAAGGGGCATTGACCCAGCATAGGTCGGGGTCCGGCGCGCCCTTCTGACGCACACGGCGGCGCTCCGGCGCCGCGGAATCACGCAGGGAGCGGCCCTATCGGGTTGGTTTTGGCGTCGGAGGGCGTCTTTATCGTTGCCCGCGATGACACTCTGCTTCATTGAGCCTGCCGACGCCATCCGCGCCGTGGCCGATTCCGTCGGCCGCGAGGCGCGCCGCCAGCTGCTCGGTGAGGCCGTGCGCGCCTGGGTCGACGAGATCCCAGACGACGAGCTCGAGGCGCACTACGCCAAGGCGCTCTCCGAACTGGACGAGCACGACATCTCGATGCTGGCCGCCTGGCACGCGTCGATGGACGTCGGCACCCCGCTTCCCGAACCGCGAGTTCCTGATCGGGGCGTCTTCCCGTCCCTCGGCACACACCGGCGCGAGGCGCTGAAGCTCGCCGCAGGTTTCCGCGGCGAGGAGGCGATCGACCGCGGGGTCACCGAGGAGCGAGCGCTTGAGACGGTCCTGGAGTGGCTCTCCGAGCCCCGGCTGATGGAGCTGGCCACCGAGGCGATGGAGCTCTACGTCTGGGACCGGCTCGGCTGGGACAGCCAGCCGCGCGATACGGCGCACCTTCAGCCGACAGCGCTGCCTCGATTTCTGCGATCGCCTGGTCGTTTTCGCGGAAGTGCACGGCGGTCATTCCCAGCGCTCGTCGCCGCCTCGCAGTTGTGCTCGAGGTCGTCGACGAACAGGCAGTCGCTTGCCGCCAGGCCGTCGCCCAGGCGCTCGAGGGTCAGTTCGTAGATCTCGGGATCCGGCTTTCGCATCCCGACGAACCCTGAGTCGACGACGACCTCGAAGATCTCGTCGACCGGCAGCATCGGGCGCCAGTAGGGCTCCCACTCCTTGACGTTGTTGGTCAGCAGCGCCATCCGCAGGCCGCGGTGCTTGAGCTTCCACATCTGCTCGATCATCGCTTCGTTCGGGTCCAGCGCGTCGAAGTAGACCTCGCGAAAGCGGTGGATCTCCGGCCGGTGGCCGAGCTCCGTCTCGAGCTCGTTGCTGACGTCTGTGAGGAAGGCGGGCTCTGAGATGCGCCCGGTCTCGAGTTCGAACAGGGGATGGGTTCCCTCGCGTTCGAGGATCCGCTGCATCGCCTTGCCAAGCGATTCCGCCGAAATCCCGCTTTCGTCCTGGAAGGCCATAAACGAGCCCAGCAGCGGCGTCGTCAGCACGCCGCCGAAGTCTGAAATCACCGCCCGAATCGCCATCGGCCGCAGCTACTCCCTGGCGAGGACTTCGTAGGTCCCGGCGCCGGATGTTCCGTCGAGGCGGAAGTCGAGCCGGGTGCGCAGGTGGCGGATGTCACCCTCGACCTCGCTCGAGCTCTCGATCGCGTCGCCCGCGGCTCGCAGGATCTCCCGCTGATCCTCGCTGTAGAGCTCGAGGCCGATCCGCACGGGGGAGCCCTGCTCGTCGTACTGCGCCGAAAGCCGCAGCTCCACGAAGCCCTGAAGTCCGTCGGCGGTGCCGACCACGCCGGCGATCGCCTCGCCCTCGTGCCCGTCGGCGCCGACCGGCCGCACCGCCGCAAGCGCAAGGATGCGGCCGTCCTCGAGCTGCGCCGAAAGCACCTTGATCGCTTCGAGCTCATCCCAGTCCACCTGGCCGACCAGCTGCCAGCCGGCGGCCCCGCCGTCGGCGAGCGCGCCGAAGGCGCCTTCGTCCCACTGCAGCCCGAAGGTCTCGCCCTCGGGTGAGCTGAAGGCGAGGTCGATGACGTCAGCCATTGCTGGATCCGCCTGGAAGTTCGCGGGGTGGTTCGGTGACGTCGCGGGCGGTCCCCTCGTAGTCGTGGGACTGCGGTGACGGACCGCCCGGCTGGGATCCGCCTGAGCCGGCTGCGCCGCGAACGGTCCAGAACACCGCGCTGCCGCCTCGCGCGATCCTGCCTGCGAACGTCCGCGAGAGGATCCCCCTGACCACGGCCCGCGTCGGCGGGATCAGCAGGATCAGGCCGAGGATGTCGGTCAGGAATCCCGGCGTCATCAGCAGCGCGGCGCCGAAGATCACGAGCGCGCCGTCGAAGACCTCGCGGGCGGGGACGCGGCTCTCGGCGAGTGCCGCGTTGAAGCGTGCCCAGACGGCGCGTCCCTGGGAGCGCAGCAGGGCGGCGCCGACCAGGCTGTCGAGGATCAGCAGCCCGATCGTCGGCAGCACGCCGATCGCGCCGCCGACCTTGATGATCACGAAGAGCTCCAAGATCGGCACGACGATGAAAACGATCAGGAGCAGGAACACGCGCCAAGCGTACCTGGGGCACGAAATCCGCCGAACGTCCCAAAGCTCCCCCTTTATGACGGTATGCGGGACGTTCGGCGAAGGGCTGTCTAGGATCTAGGTATGCCCACCGAAGAGGAAGTACTGGAAGCGCTCGAAGAGGTGATCGACCCAGAGCTGGGTCTCGACTTCGTCTCGCTCGGCCTGATCTACGACGTCGAGTTCGAGAACGCCGACGTCCACGTCACCTTCAGCCTGACAACCCCCGCCTGCCCGATCGGCCCCCAGGTCTCCGAGCAGATCAAGGAGTTCGTCTCCGAGCTGGACGGCGTCGACGGCGTGTATTCGAAGATGGTCTTCGAGCCCCCGTGGTCCCCGGAGATGATGTCCGAGGACGCGAAGTTCGCGCTGGGGTATTAACTCCTGCAAATAGACGGTTTCTGGCCTCGCGGTATCGCTGGAAATCCCCGAAATCCTACCTTTCTCCTACCGGAGCTGGTTTCGGGATTCTCAGGGGTCGGCTCCAAAGGTGGAGGAGAGGGCCTAGTCTCATGTCCGAGTGAGGCCCCGGTACGCAATGTTCAGCGCAGCAGCGCTAGCAGCGGCGTTGGCCTTCGGGTCGTGCGGCGGGGAAGAAGGTCCCGCCCCTGACCTTCTTGGTCAGCGGCTTGATCGCGCTCAAGCAGTTCTCGAAAAACAAGGCCTTGATCACGAGGTCGAGGCTGATGCGATATTCGGGGTGATTGACAAAACCAACTGGACTGTCTGCTCTCAGGAACCTGAGGCAGGCGCAAGCACTGGCGAGGTCACGCTGGTTGTTAGGCGGGGCTGCCCGGCACTAGCACGGGCTGCCGAGCAGGCCCGAATCGAGGAAGGGGCCCCAGTGGACGTGACTCAGGCTGACTTGGAAGTCATAGCCAACGAGATTGAGAGCGACTACCGCTACACCGCCGATGATCCCTACAGCGATTACGAAGCGACCTGTGAGCACACTGGCGAGGGTGAGGCCAGCTGCACGATTCAGCCGTACTACAAGGGCGATCAGCTTGCGTCTTACACACGGAAGTCTAGATTTTGCGCGGGCGATGTCGCAGGAGTCCCGCGTGGTCACGCCTAATGCCCCCGCCCCAGGCTGGACCGCATCGTGCTTCGCATCCCTCCTTTCCTGATTGGCCGCGCCGTGGCCCGATTCGCAAAGATGCCTCCGGGGTCCCCGCTGCGGCGACGCATCTTGAAGTGGTTCATGCGGCGTGGCTTCGATGCCCATGAACGCAAGGACGTCGAGATCGCCCAGCTCACCTACGAGCCGGAGTTGGATCTTCGGCTCAGCGGGACCGAGGGGCTCGGACTCGCCGAGCGCTACTCGGGCCACCAGGGGTGGCACGACCTCTTCGGCGACATCTACGAGAACTTTGTCGAGCCGCGCTACACAGTGAAGCGCGTGCTTGACGGCGGTGACCGCTTGGTGTTCGAGTTTGAATTTGCCGCCATGGGAAAAATCAGCGCTGCTCCAGTCACGTTGTCCGTTGGCACGGTTATGTTCTTCTCGCCGGGCGGCAAGGTCCAACGCCAGGTCCTCTTCTGGCAGGACGGATGGCGACAGGCCCTCGAAGCCGCCGGGCTGAGCGAGTAGGCGATGTCGCGGGAGAACGTGGAGATCGTGCGGGGGGTTTACGAGGCCATCGCCCAGGGCGACCCCATGGCCGTCCTCGCCGCCTATGACCCCGAAGTCGAGTGGGATTTCTCGCAGGGCCCGCTCGGGAGGTCCGTTGAGGATCACTGCGATGAGCTGATCGACGCGGGCGATAAGGTCGTCTCCGTCGTGACCAGCACTGGCACTGGGCGAGCGAGCGGGGCCCCCGGCTCTCGTTGAAGCACTCCGCTGTGTGGACGATCAGCGACGGCAAGATCGTCCGGGTGGTGTGGCTCGCAACTCGCGCCGAAGCCCTCGAAGCCGCCGGGCTGAGCGAGTAGCCGATGTCGCAGGCGAACGTGGAGATTGTGAGACGCCTCTGGCAGGCCTGGGAACGTGGAGACCTGAACGGGATGCTCGACACCTTGAGCGAGCACGTCGTCACCCGCGCCCACAACGCTATGGAAGGAACAACGGAGTATCAGGGCAAGGAGGGTTACCTTGAATTGGTTACGCGGTTCACCTCTTCGTTCGACGATTACTCGGCGACCGCAGAGGAGTTCATCGAGACGGGCGATCACGTCGTTGTTCGAAACCGCCAAACGGGACGCGGGGAAACGAGCGGGGCCTCAACCGAAGCGGTCTACTGGTTTGTTTACCAGGTGGCTGAGGGGAAGATCGTGCGGCAGGACTACTACCCCACCGAACACGAAGCCCTCGAAGCCGCCGGGCTGAGCGAGTAGGTGATGTCGCAGGAGTGGTCATGACGACCTGACGGTCGTCACCCGCGACGAACGAAATAGGCGAGACTCCCGCCTAGTGAAGGCTTATTTCTGAGCAGAACGTGGAGATCGTGAGGTGCTGGTACGAGCACTTCAACGAAGAGAACATCGATGAACTTCTCGCGATGCTGCACCCCGACTTCATTTACACGTCGAGCGGTGCCGATTCCCCGGCACTTCCGATCCGCGGCCCTCAAGCCGCTGGGATGAGCAGTTGAGCGAGATACTGCGCGGGCAATGTCGGAGAGGCACACCGAACTGGTTCGGAGGGGCCCGCACCTACCAGGGCCGAGATGGACCTGTTTGAACGATGAGTCGTCCTCCAGAACCGCCGCACGCGCCCTCGACATAGCAGGCGTCTATCACGGCAAGGAGGCCGCAACGAGACTTCTTTACAAGTGGGTCGGGAGCTGGTCCGATTTTCGAGTTCGAGATCGAGGAGATCCTCGACGCCGGGACGAGCCTTGTGCTCGTCATCCGGGAAAGTGGACAATGGCAGTTCCTGAGTGACAGGATCGTCCGGTCAGTTGTCTCGGTTGTAAACCGGCACGCACGCGGGCGAGCGAGCGGAGTCGAAGTCGAGCACCCGTTCACCCTCCATCTGGACGATCCACGAGGGGAAAGTCGTTCGCGTCGTGTGGTTCGTCAAACAAGCGGAGGCCCTCGAAGGCGCCGGGCTGAGCGAGGTAGGCGATGTCGCAGGAGAACGTGGAGATCGTAAGGCGCCTCTGGAGCGTGGGAGCGCGACCTCACAGAGGTGCTCGACACGTTGGCGCGATTCTGACCGTGGAGACGGCACACCGTAATCGATTCTTCCGAGATTCATCTCCGTGGGAAAGAGGGGTACGTGGAGAGTGGCGCGATTTCGAGGTGAAGTTCAGGATTGTCCACCACGCATAGGCGTTTCAGCGACGAACTCGCCGTGGTCCCAGCTCGATTCGCGCCGTGAAGCCACGCCGAAGTCGAAGCCGAGTACTGGTTCGTCTACGCGATTGCCGAGGGGAAGATCGTCAAACAGGATTACTTCGTCGACCGGAGCGAAGCCCTCGAAGCCGCAGGGCTGAGCGAGTAGGCGATGTCGGTCAGCCAGCGTTCTTGGACTGGTCGCAACCGTGGTCACGACGGTCCTGGCATTCGGAGGATGTGACGCAACCCGCACGGACGATCGAGATGGAAGCGCCATCGACCCGACTCCTCGACGGTTCCTCCTCCCAGGAGTTCAAGGCCGCTGATATCGAACGGGCCGAAAATGCGAGCGAGGCGGTGCGGGACTCTACTCCGGAATCGAATCAGAGGCCCAGAGGATCGGCTGCCTGAGCCATGTGGACGAAAGCGATATACCATCCTCTCGATGAACACGCGTCCCTTCCTGATCTGCGACGGCTCGCGCCGGGGAAACGGCCCCCTGTTGCTACGTCTGGGCTGAGAGCGCCCGGGAGATCAAGGATGTGTTGGGCCCCAGGGTGGAGAATTCCATCGAGTTGGCTCGTCAGGTTTTCGATCGCGATCTGCCGAGCATGGACCTTGAGGAAGCGGAGGGCTGGTTTGCTCGACGCCTCTGGCAAGCTTTCGGCCCCTTAATTGCCGACCTACACACGTTAGACACGACCCTGCCGCGAGTGCAAACGGATTGCAAACGAACGGCGCCGAACTGGCCGTTCTGGCAGCCGGACGACCCAACACGAAATCGAGCGATCCTCCTGCACAGGACGGGTTTCTCAGTACGGCCCAATACGGGCAAACACGCGCCCCAGCGGAGATGATGTCCGAGGACGCGAAGTTCGCTTGGGGATTAGCGGCGAATTCGCTGCTCCTGAGCGGTTTTCTTCCTCGGTAGTCGCGAGCTGGTCCGACATGCGCACCGGGCGTGCACCCAGCCGCCTCGGCGCCGCGCGAATTGAGAAGTGCGGTGAGCTTGTCTGCAGCGTCGAGCTGAGGGACGTGGTGGACATATCGCATAGTGGTGCTGATATTGGCGTGGCCCATATGAACGCCTTCACATCCGTCAAGGGGAAAAGCCTGAACAGCCAGGGTGCCGAAGGTATGGCGCAAGTCGTGAAACCGGATGGGCCGCAACCCAGCGCGGCCGAGGGCTTTGACGTAGCGCCGCGCAGCGCAGATCCTCTATGTGCGCCCCAACCGAATTGACGAACACAGTTCCTCATCGCTGCTCCAATGCTCGCGCTGGCCTGGTTTGTCGAGCACAGCCGCCGCCTGATCCACCAGCGGGACCGACCGGACAAGTCCCGACTTCGGCGGACCCTCCGCACCTCGGGTGTATGACCCCCGTACATGCGCGAGCCGAAGTGTCCAGTCGATCTCGCCCCAGCGCAGGGCTGGGCAAATGTGAAGATGAAACCGAGTTGGTCACGACGCTTGTTCGTGTTCGCTTTAGTGCAGCCACGCGTCGCCACCCTCTTGAAACGTAGCCCCGGGTGCCGCAGGCTGGGCAATGTCGATGTCTGGATCCTGGCCCTTGAGGATTTCTGCCAGTCGTGCTTCGGCCTGAGCTCGGGTTAGGGATTGATCGAACGAGTCCCGAGGTTCGTGTATCGTGCTCGCACGGAGCAAGCGGGGAAGGGGATCTGTGACGACGGACCGCAGGGACGAGTTGATGCTTGGGCTACGGGTGAGGTGGCTGGTGGCCGCACTCGGCGCTTCGCTCGGATTGATTTTGGCGGCGCCCGCGCCTGCCGCGGCGACACTCGACGACTTCGCCGCCAAATGTCCGACCGGCGCCGAAATCGCGTCGGTCCAGTCCGACTTCAACCTCACGGTGACCGCCGACCCCAGCCCGCCGGCCGCGGGCTGCCCCGGACTCACCGAGCTGCAGCGACGGCTCTACCTGTTTCCGCTGTTTCTGAGGTCGCTGAACTTCGCGCGCCCGCTGCCGTGGACCAACCTCAGTATCTATGACTGGTTCAACACCACGGTCGCCGGGATTCGGATCGACCCGGCGGAAACGTCAGCCTTCTGCTGCGAGCCGGGGCCCACGATCGTCGTCAACGACGAATCGCTCGGGGACCCCTGGGCTGGAAACGGGCTCATCGGATTCACGAGGCTCGCCGGACACGAAGCCCGGCACACGTCCCATCCGCACAACTGCGGCGCCACCCCCGGCAACGACAACGCAATCAGTGACCAAGGAGCCTGGGCCGTGGACAAATGGGTCGGCGAGTGGATCGGCCTTTTCGGCGGCGCATCTGCGGACGCATCGAGCCCGAACCCGCCGTCGTTCTGGCGTGAGCGCACGCTGGATTTTTCGGTTAGCTCGACTCGGTTCTGCAACGGACCCTTCGCCGACCTGAGCGTGACGAACGCCGTGCCGAGCGAGGTGCGGACCGGAGAGCAGCTGACGTACTCGACGACGCTGATCAATACCGGCCCGGCGGCTGCGCCGCGGACCTACCTCTCGCACGACCCCGCCCCCGGGCTGCAGTTCGTCTCGGCGTCAACCGACCGCGGGCCGTGCCTGACACCCGCCGAGACCGGCGGCGGCCCGGCGGTGTGCGAGCTGGGAGAGGTCGCGGCCGGCACATCGGTGAGCGGCACCTTCACATACATGGTCACGGCCACCGCCGGAACGATTCTCGGCTACAGCGCGCTCGGTACATCGACTGGTTCGCCGCGGGTGATCGCCGACGTCGACGATGCGAACTTCACCAACAACAGCTCCTTCAACCAGGTCCTCGTCACGCCCGCGGAGGGCGGTGGCGGCGGCATAGACGCGGTGCCGGTTTACAACTCAGCCGGGAAGCCAAAGACGAACCGGCGCGGCAGGGCGATTGTCGTGAAGCCAGGTTTCTCGGTCACCTGCCCCGCGAATGCTGCGGACTGTACGGCGGCGATCACCGCCTCCGCTCTGAATGGGCGAGCAGGAAAGGCGGTGGTGATCGGGAAGGCGAACCTGACCGTGCCGGGCGGAAGCACGAAGACCGTCATCTTCAAGCTGAACACGAAGGGCGAGCAGCTGCTCGCGGGCAGACGGTCGCTGAAGGCAAGGCTGACTGTCGTCGGGCGGGTTGGGGATGCTCAGACACTGACGGGGACAAAGGCATTCTCGATCCGGCGGCCTCGGCCCTGAGGCGGGGCATCGGGGGCGGCGTCCACAAGCCTCCGACCGCGCACCGAACTCTCGACTTCCAGCAGAATTCAGCGCATCCGAGGCACCCTGAGTGCTGCTTGCTGATGCGAGTTCGTCTCCATACTGCGGAGATGATGTCCGAGGACGCGAAGTTCGCGCTTGGGTACTGAGCCGCATTCTCATGCGGTTTCTCGGCTTAGCCGGAAATCTCGATCCGTCGAATTTCTACCGGTACGAACGTAAGGCTCGATATGCGGAGGCCGAGCGCCGGGGAAGTTCATCTTGGCTTTCCTGTAGAAGGGCGCCCAAGTCGCAGGGAGGCGGTGGAGAACCCTCCGGTGCCGCCCGGCATGAAGGCGTCGTGCATCCGCAGAGTCTGCCCGATAGGCTTGCGGCCAGACCCCGAACCAGGAGGTGGAAGCCACATGCACGCCGTGCTCGTGTCCGTCGTGATCAACGACGAGGACGCGCGCCCGCGCCCGGCTGCGCGACGTGGTCCTGCCGGTGGTCAGACAGGCCCCCGGCGCGAAGGCCGGCTACTGGCTCGAGCCCGCGGACGGCCGCGGGAACTCGATCGTGATCTTCGAGTCCCAGGAGGCGGCGGAGAACGCCGCGAAGAACGTCACCGCCGACGGCGGCGCCGTGACGATCGACAGCGTGACGGTGCAGGAGGTCGTCGGCAGCTTCTGAGTCCGTCGGGAGGAAGCGATCGAACCCACGCGGCACGATTAGCGTTAGCGATCGAGTCTCACCGCGCGCAACGACCACTCGGCGCAGCGCGGCGATATCGCGAGCGGACAGACCGACAACAATCGGTCGCTCCGATGCCGCACCGGCGCGCAGATGATCTTGTCGTGTACGCGCAGTGAAGCGCTAGGACGCAACCTGCTCCAGGTAGGCCTCGGCCTTATCGGGTGTCACGAGCCAGTCCCAGTAGTCGGCTCGATTGGCGAACCCGTTGACGAACCGGTCTCTGATCGCCGGGACCTCATTTCCTGCCACCAGCACGCGGGCGACATGATCGGGCACGGGGCCGAGCAGCATGTTGTTCCACTCGGTGTAGAACCGCAGGGTCGAGTTCCAGAAGTCGTAGAACGTCCGCTCCATGAACTCACGGTCGTACGGGGCGTCGCCGTGTGCGCGGATCGCAGCCCGATAATGGTCGGCGGCCAGAGCCACGCTGTTGGCGCCCGGAGCGGTCAGCGGGTCGTTGACGACCAGGGCGTCGCCGAGTCCGAGCACAAGCCGGCCGGAGGGCAGTTGGCCTACCGGCTCGCGGACTACCGGGGTCACTCCTCCCCTTAGGAACCCCCTGTCGTCCATCGGTTCGCCGTGGCGGCAGCGCTCGTACATCCGGGGCAGGAATTCCTTCAGCAGCCGCTTGGAATGGGCGAGGTGCTCGTCCATCGTGTCGATACCGTCCCAGCAGTCCCAGGGCCCTCCGGGGAAGAACTGGAACACGACGAGGTGGCCTGGCCCGCTGGGGCCGAGCGTCGGCAGCACGATGTTCTCGCCGCAACCCGGGACCATCGTGAAGCAAACTCCGTCCCAGGGCTCCCGAGGGGGCACGCCGTGGACAGCGGCAATTGAAACGATCTTCTGCGGCTTGTCGAACGGGGAGTGCTCGGGAACCCGGGCGAACAGGCCTGACGTGTCCCTGCCGGCCGAGACAAGCACCAGGTCGTGCGTGTCGCAGTAGCGCTCGAGCTCGGGGATCCCGACGTTTGCGATCTCGAGTTGTCCGCCTCGCTGTTCGAGCAGCTCCATCCAGGCCGGGTACTTGACTCGCTGGTCAACTGACTGTCCCGGTTGATCCAGACGCGCCCCCCAGTCGAAGACGGGGCTCGGGTCGCGGGGCGGGAAGAGGGCGAACGCCATCCCGTCGAGCTGGGGACACTCCTGCTGCCACAGATCGATGCCGAGCGCGCGCTCCGTCGCGAGCGAGTTGCCGAACATGGTCTGCCCGGACAGCAGACGTCCGTTCCGCACGTCTTCCGCCGTGCGGTTGGTGACCACGGTCACATCATGGCCGTCATCAAGCAGGCCAATCCCGAGTTGCAGCCCCGACTGCCCGGCACCAACGATCAGGAAGCTAGCCACTACCCCTCCTTTCACTTGCGAGAGAAGGCGCGACACTAACAGGTGTGTGGCTGACCGTGCCAGCGGTTGCTGGTACGACCTTGCCGAGGGAGATCCAGGCCTGGCCGCCTTGCGAGGGGGGCTTACCGTGCCGAGGACCCTGGTGTCCGGCGCTTGCGCTTCCGCCGCCGTGATGCACCGAACTCGGGACTTCCAGGGGAACTCAGGTCACCTTGCCGTGCCTGAGCGTCGTCCGCAGAACCTGACTCCTCGGACCGGAATGGCCTCGCTTCGTGAAACCTCGCCCGACAAGCTGCCACCGGGGTGTGCGGCGGGCAACTTGCGCAGCCACTACGATCTGGGGCCCACAAGCCGGAAGCAAGGGGAAGAAATGGGGTCAAGGGGATTCAGGAAGTCCGTACGTGACAGGCGCCCGACAGGTGTGACGGTTCTGGTTACGAGCGCGATCTGTCTTGCCGCCAGCGCGCCGCCGGCTTTCGCGGTTACCGATTTCGATCTGGCCCAGCCAAATTCGCTTCGCTTCAGTGGCGAGGACGGAGACGATTTTGCGGGTACCTCGGCCGCGCCGGCCGGTGACGTCAACAACGACGACATCGACGATCTGATCATCGGCGCGCCAGGGGCAAACGGGGACGAGGGGGCCGCCTACGTTGTCTACGGCGACCCGCAGCGGAACTCGATTCCCAACCTGGAGAACGTCGGATCTGACGGGTTCGTGATGTTCGGCGACTTCAATGACGTCGCCGGGGAATCGGTCTCGGGCGCCGGCGACTTCAACGGCGATGGGATCGACGACGTGATCGTGGGCGCTCCCCAGGCGAACCCAATCTCTCAGCAGGCTGGAGCTGCCTATGTGATCTACGGCGCTTCCGGCGACGTGCCGGACGTCAATCTGTCCGCAGTCCCGACGGGTCAGGCAGAGGATGCCCGGGGCATGGTCATCGGGAGCGACATCGGTGGTGTGAGACTCGGATCGTCCGTATCCGCCGCCGGATTGTTCAATGCGGGCCCGCTGCCCGACGTCGTGGTCGGAGCGGAGGGCAGCAACGCGGGCATAACGGTGGGTGCCGCGTACGTGCTCTATGGGCAGGCCGGCGACCCCGCCGACGTGAACATCGACCAGATCGGGACGCCGGGGGTGACCGCGCGCGGCCTTGGCCTATTCGCCACGATCCCAGGCGGCGATGGGACGGGAGAACGGGTCACGGGCGTCGGCGACATCGCGGGCGACTCGCGCTCCGACATCGCGGTCGGCACGGAGTTCTTCGGGGGCAGCCAGGGCCGGACCTACGTCGTCTACGGCCAGGACGTCGCGGATCCAGGAAGCCCAGGCACAAGCGACTTCTTTCTCACGGACATTCCAGCCCCAGGGTCCGCGAACTCGAGGGGATACGTCATCACCGGTGAGTCGAGCTCTGGGCTGGGCTCTGCCGTCGGCGCAGCGGGCGATTTCAATGCTGACGGCCGCGCCGATCTGATCGCCGGCGCACGGACTTTCGGCGCCGCGGAGGGGGCCGCTTATGTCGTCCACGAAGCGACTGGCGGCGACGTCGCGGATCTGGATCTGGCCGACAGCCTGCCCAGCAGCACCGACCGCTGGACGCGCATCATTGGGGACTTCCCCTCTGACCAGCTGGGCCTTGGGATCGGATCGGTCGCGGGCGCGGGAGACGTAAACGGCGATGGGATCGCCGACGTGATCGCCGGCTCGCCGCTCGCGCACCCTCTGGGCGTCACGGACGGCGCCGCATATGTGGTTTATGGCCAGCAGACGCCCGACCCCACAGACGTGCTGGTCAGCGGGATCGCCGATGGCGGTCCAGCCGACGGACGCGGGTTCCGCCTGATTCGCAACCCGGGCGGTGCCGGGCAATTGGGCCGGGCCGTGGGCGCAGCGGGCGACGCTGACGGCGACGGGCTCTCGGAGATATTCGTCGGCGACCAGTTCTTCGATCAGAACAACGTCCAAGGCGCGCCCGACAGTGGCACGGTCTACATCGCCGAGCTGCCCTTGGCGACGTCCACGCTTGTCCCGGGCATCCACGGGTTCGGTGATCAAGAACCTCGGCACCCAGAGCGCGACGCAGACATTCACCTTCACGAACACGCATACCGACACCTTCGTCACGATCTCCTCTGTCGCGCTTGCCGGGCCGATGCGGACCAGTTCGCGATCGTGAATGACGGTTGCTCGCGAGCGCTTGTGGGGCCGCTCAACGACTTCTGCACGGTGACGGCGCGGTTCTGCTCCCAGCACACCCGGCTCCAAGCAGGCGCTGCTGCGCTTCACGGACAACTCCGCCGGCGCTCCGCAGACGTCACTCTCAGCGGCGTGGGTGTCGCGCAGGAGCCGGACACCGTCATCGACGGACCGCAGCTGACCGACGCCAATCCGATCTTCACGCTGAGCTCGCCCACGGCGGGCGCGACCTTCGAGTGCAGCCTCGACTTGGCGCCGTACTCGCCCTGTAGGTCGCCGGTCTCGTTCACCGGTCTGGCACCGGGGCTCCACCTCCTGTCGGCCAGGGCATCCGCATTCGGCCTCACGGATTCATCGCCGGCGGACCACTTCTTCTTCGTCAGCGCGCAGGAAGAGGTTGCGCCGCCCGAGCAGGGTGAGACCGCCAACCTGGTGCCGATCTCGGGCAAAGTGCTCGTGGACATCCCACACGACGGCCTCGGCTTCATCCCGATCGAGGACGCGGTGCAGGTCCCGATCCGCACGAAGGTGGATACCCGCAACGGCCGCGTGGAGCTGACCACCGAGACCGAGGACGGCGGCACCCAGAGCGCCGACTTCTACGACGGCATCTTCAGGATCCGCCAGGGCAAGCGCGATGACCTGACCGTGGCGCGGCTGCTGGGCCGCCAGCAGTGCACTCCGGCCGCCGGCGCCGGCTCCGGCCGCAACGCGCTCGCCTCGCGCAAGCGCAAGCCGAGCCTCTGGGGAAGCGGCAGCGGCAACTTCGCCAGCTCGGGCAACCACGGTTCGGCGTCTGTCCGCGGCACCACCTGGCTGATCTTCGAGCAGTGCGGCGGCATCACCGGCACCTTCGTCAAGGAGGGCAGGGTTGCGTTCAAAAACTTCTACACCGGCCGCACCAGGCTCGTGCGCAAGGGCCAGACGGCGTTTGCGCGGCCGGTGGGCCTGCGACCACGGTAAGCCGGAGGATCTCAGTCGGGGAGGAGGCCAAACGCCGAGGTCAAGGGACTGCTGGCCTGATTGAGTGCCGATCGACGACGAAGCATTCGATCGCGCGCAGGACTTCTCGACCTGGGGGGTCACGAGGACAATGTGGACACATGTGAGTGGTAAGATGTCCACATGAGCGACGTTGGCGTGCGCGAGCTAAAGCAGCACCTCTCGAAGTACCTCGATCGCGCCGGGCGGGGAGAGGTGATTCGTGTCACCGATCGCGGACGCGCGAAGGCATTGTTGACCCCGCTCCCCGGCCGGGTTCGGATCGAAGAGGGCGTCGCCGAAGGCTGGTTGGCCCGAGGCTCGGGGAACCGTCTTCTTCCCGTCTCCAGGATCCGCGCGGATCGGCCGACGCTCGAAGTGCTCGCGGAGGATCGCGGCGTTTGAGCCTTTATGTCGACTCGAGCGCTCTGCTCAAGCGCTATGTCGACGAGGCGGACTCCGACCTTGCCCAGGAGCTGCTCGACAGCGATCCTGAGCTGATCACGGGGCGGCACACCTTCGTTGAGGTCAGGCGCAACCTCTCACGTCTCGTCCGGGTGGAGGATCTCATCGGGCTCAAGGCGAGCCTGAGCGAGGACGTCGCGAGTTTCGGGATCGTCGAGCTGGACGCGGCCACCTGTGAGCTTGCCGCGACGATCGCCGAGGTGACGGGCGTCAGATCGCTTGACGCCCTCCACCTGGGCGCCGCTCAGCGAGTCGGTGGGACCTCGATCGGGTTTCTGACCTTTGATCTGCGCCAGGCGCAGGCGGCCCGGGCGCTCGGCTACAACGTCGTCGGCGTCTAAGGGTCGCAAACGTCGCGCCGCGCCTGAGACAATCGTGTGCACTGTGTTTTGGCGATTCGCATCGGTCTTGGTGGGGCTGGCTTTGCTCACCGCGCCGGCGAGCGCCAGCGCCGACTACTGCGAGGGCGAAGACATCGGGATCACGGCTGCGACCGCTGAGCAGGCCGAGGTCGTTCAACTCTGTCTGATCAACGTACACCGCGCCACCAGCGGGCTGTCGGCGCTGACGCTCGACCCGGGGCTGCGCGCCGCTGCGCGCGGACACAGTCGCTGGATGGACGACAACGACTCCTTTTGTCACTACCCGGATCCGAACGCGGAGCCGCCGGTGCAGTGCGACGGCAGCCCCGACAGCCGCGCAGCCGCCGCCGGCTATCCCTACCCGACCGGCGAGAACATTGCATGGACCGATGTCCCGGGCCGTACCTCGCGGCAGATGTTCGAGCTCTGGCGAAACAGCCCGGGGCACAACTCGAACATGTTGTTCTTCGATTACGCCACGGCCGGGGTGGGCTTCGTCACCGGCAACCACGGCGTGATCGGCACCCAGCAGTTCGGCACCTCGCCGCACACCGGCACCGATACCGCGGTCGGACTGCTGCGCAGGTCGACCTGCCCCGCGGCCTCGGCGGCCGTTGCCGGCGCTGAGACTTCGGTCGAGCGGGCAAAGAGGAAGGTCAAGGAGGCGGACACCAGGCGCGAACGCAGGCGCGCGCGGCGCAGGTTGGGGAAGGCGAGGCGCGAGCTCGCTGCGGCTGAGGCCGCCGAACGAGCGCAATGCGAGGTCACGTCGTACGCCGGCAGCTCGCTGAGCCCGCTTTAGCGGACCGTGGCCTTGGCCTCGCCCGCGAGCGCCGCCGCGGACACCGAAACCTTCAGCTTCACCGGAACGGCGCAGACATTCACCGTCCCCGCAGGCGTGACTGAAGTTACGATCGACGCCTATGGAGCGGCGGGTGGCCCGTCGGAGGGCGGCGCCGCTCCCGGGGGCCTCGGCGGACGGGCGACTGCGACGATTCCGGTCACCCCCGGCGAAGCGCTCGCGGTGTACGTGGGCGGTTTGGGGACCGCGCCCGGATCGCGGCCCGCCTTCAACGGCGGCGGTGCCGGCGCTGACACCGCCAAGCCGACGACGAGCTCTTCGGAGGCGGCGACGACGACGCGCTCGACGGTGGGTCCGGTCGCAACCTGCTCGACGGCGGCTCCGGCCTAAACAACTGCATGAACGGCGCCGTGATCACCAGCGGCTAAGCGAGATCAGGCGGGCTCGAGCTGGGCCGCCTTGACCGGCGCGGGCGTCAGCGCGGCGGCGCCGATCACGAGCACGAAGGCGAGGATGCGGGCGATCACGCCGAGCGTGTCGCCCGGCATCGGTTCCTCGAAGACGATCGGCCCGGCGGCGATCGTGAGCACGTTGGCGGCGACGCTGGTGACGGCGATGACCGGGACCGCCTTGCCGATCTGCAGGCTACGGGCCGAGACCACGAGGCCCGCGGCGGAGGCGAGCGCGATCACGGCGGCGAGGGGGCTGATCAGGATCGACACGGCGCTCTCACCGAGGTTGTTGGAGAGCGCCTTGATGGCGGTGTCGGAAGCGGCCCAGAAGAGGCCGGCGGAGGCGCCGAAGAGCACACCCATGCGGAACTTGGAGCGCGACGCGGCGACGGCCACGGCGATCGCGGCCAGCGCGCAGATCGCGATGTAGGGGACCAGCCGCGCCGCCTCCCAGTCCGAGTGGGCCTCCTCGGCGGTGCCGTCGAGAGTGGCGGCGAGGAAGGCGAGCCCGAGGGCCGCGAGCCCGACGCCTATCCACTCCCGCCGCGTCACCTCGTGGGCGAAGAGCTGATCGGCGGTCACTGTCAACAGCACGAGTCCGCCGGCGATCACCGACTGCACCAGTGAAATCGGCGCCAGCGAGAGAGCCGCGACGTGCAGTCCCCAGGAGCCGGTCGCGATCAGGATGCCGAGCGTGTAGGCGCGCGACCGAAAAAGCGCCAGCGAGGTGCGCACCGGCCGGCGCATCTCCACCGGAGGCGAGTCGACGGCTCCCCGGTGCTTGTAGAGGAACCCGAGCACGGAGCAAAACGCCGTTGCCAGCGCAAAGAGCAGCCCGATTAGGACGGAGGCGGACAAGGCGGGCGAGGGTAGCCGGGTGCGACGGCCGAGCCGCTAAGCGACGACGGGTGGCGGCGGCTCGTCTTCGTTCTCAGGGGTCGTGTCCGGCGTCGCGCGCGACCACCGGATCGAGTCGATCTGAGCTGAATCCGGCAGCTTCGCGAGTACTCCGGAGAGCAGCTCGGCGACCTCGGAATCCGTCTCGGCGCCGTCGAGTGCGGCCGCCAGGGCAGCATGCGTGACCTTCAGCTGTCCCGGCGTCAGCTCGAGGTTGTACCGAAAGGGCGTGTCGCCGCTGTCTGCTCCGGCGCTCACTTGGTGGACGCGGACGCGCGCGGCTTGGCGGCGGCCCCGGCCTGCTCTTCGGCCCGCTTGGCCTCGGCGAGCAGCTCGGCCGTCGATTCCTTGATTCCGTCGACGATCAGGTCGAGATCCGGCATCCCGTCGAAGTCGGCCAGCAGTCCGTAGTCGATGTTGCCGTTGTAGGACATGATCGCGATCGCGAGGGCGTGATTCTCTGGCAGGAAGGCGACCGGGAAGATGTCCTCGAGCTCGCGACCGAGCACGTAGAGCGGCACCTGGGGGCCGGGAACGTTGGTGACGATCAGGTTGAAGAGCCGGGTCGAGAAGTTGAGGCGCGATGCCTGGGCGAGCAGCGTCGGCGGAGCGAAGTCGTTGAAGCGTGAGATCACCTCTGCGCCGAGCGCCTGCTTGGAGTGCTTGACGTGCTCCATCCCCTTGCGCACCTCCTCGAGGCGACGCACGGGGTCGGCGATGTAGACCGGCAGTGGGCCGCGCATCGCGGCGATCTGGTTTCCGAGCTTGCCGTGCTGGTCCTCGGCGCGGATCGAGAGCGGCACCAGCGCCCGCAGCTCGAGGCCCTCCGTACGCGCGCCGCGCGAGTGCAGCCAGCGGCGCAGCGCCCCCGAGACGACGGTCAGCACGACGTCGTTGACGGTTCCCCCGAGCGCCTTCTTGATGCGCTTGAGCTCGCCGAGATCGCCCCGCACCCAATCGAAGCGGCGGTGCGATCCGATCGGCGTGTTGAGCGGGACCTCGGGGGCGGGGTTGGCATAGGCCCAGGCGACCTCACCGACGGCCTCCGCCGACTCCGTCAGCTGGCGAATCGCGGGGCCGGGATGGCGAATCGCGGCCTCGACGCGCTGCGCGGCCCCCAACGGGGCCGACAGCACTCCTTCGACGCTGCGGGCGGCGAGCGATGCCGCCGAGGGCTCGGGCTGCGCGACCCAGCGGTGCTCGGGCTCGGCGGGTTCAGGTACCGGCTTGAAGTCGAAGAGCACCGTCGCGATGTCAACGCCCGAGACCCCGTCGACGAGCGCGTGGTGGGTCTTCGAGACCAGGGCGAAGCGCTTTCGCTTCAGCCCCTGCACGAGCCAGAGCTCCCAAAGCGGCTTCGAGCGGTCGAGCCGTTGCGAGAAGACGCGGCCGGCAATGTTGCGCAGCTGTTCTTCGGAGCCGGGCGAGGGCAACGCAGAGTGGCGCACGTGGTACTCGAGGTTGAAGCTCGGGTCGTCGACCCAGAAGGGGCGCCCGCTCTGAAGTGGCGGGAAGGCCAGCTTCTGGCGGAAGCGCGGCACCAGGTGCATGCGCGAGTGGATGTGCTCGAGCAGGTCCCCGTAGCTCGGCGGAGGCCCTTCGAAGATCAGGATTCCGCCGACGTGCATGTGCGACGAATCCTTCTCGTTGGTGAGGAAGGAAGCGTCTACCGCCGTCAGACGGTCCATGTGTGCCTGCGCCACCGCACAAACTTACCGCGCTACCCTCGGGCAATGCGGATCGCGGTCGCTTGCGTGTTGGCCGCTGCGGCGGGGGTGGCGGCGCTCGCCTGCGGTTCAGATGACTCGAGCGCCAACGGCGCCGAGGCGCCCGCAGCCGGCCGGTTCAACGCCCAGCGTGCCTTCCGCGACCTGGAGGCCCAGGTTGATTTCGGTCCGCGCCCGGCGGGCTCTGCGGCCAACCGCCGCCAGACGAAGTACCTCGCCAAGCGCCTGCGCGCGGCGGGCGTCAAGGACGTCCAGATCCAGAGGCCCCACCGCAATGTCGTCGGGGTGATTCCGGGGTCTGAGCGCGGCGCCATCGTGGTCGGCGCCCATCACGACACCAAGAACGGCATCCCCGGCTTTGTCGGGGCGAACGACGGCGCCTCGGGCGTGGCCGTCGTGCTCGAGCTGGCCCGCTCGTTGCCCGGCAGGCTCGACGGACCCTCGATCCGGATCGCGCTGTTTGATGCCGAGGAGGCGCGTGGCAGCCGGCCGTTCACGGATGACGGCACTCGAGGCTCTGCGCAGTACATCCGCTATGCGCGGGGGGCAGGCCGCCGGGGCTCGCCGCCCCTGCGTTCGATCCGCTCGATGTTCCTCTTCGACCTCGTCGGTGACTGCGACCTGCAGATCCCGCGGGAGGCGAACTCCGATCCCGCCCTCTACGCGCTGATCGCGAGCGCCTCGCAGGCAGCCGATGGCGACGCGGCCCCGTTCGAGGGCAACGCGGCGCCGATCGACGACGACCACGTGCCGTTCCTGGAGGCCGGCATCCCTGCGGTCGACCTGATCGATTTCAGGTATGGGCCCGGAGGCAGCCCCGGCGCCTACTGGCACACGGCCGATGACACCCTGGACAAGGTCTGCGCCGAGAGCCTCGATGCGGTCGGTGAGGCCGCCGTGCGCGCGCTCGGCTGAGGCGCTCGTCAGCCGGGAACGACGGTGAAGGCGGTCCGCCTGACGCGACTGCGGTTGCCGGCGCCGTCGCGGACCCGGATCGAGACCCTGTGCTCGCCCGGCTTGAGGTTCTTCGCTGGCAGCCTGACGGTGTTCGGACCGAGGCGCAGCTTGGTCGCAGGCAGCTTCGTGACCCGGCGCCAGCTGGCGCCGTTTCGCCGCTCGATCACGCCCGTCAGCGTCGAGGGCTCGTCGACCGCCACCTTCAGCTTCGGCTTCGGGCACCGACCGCCGGAGCACAGCGAGCGCGGTCGCACCGCGAGGAAGGCGACGACGGGCTTGTAGGGGTCGGTGACGACGATCGTCCCGCGCATGAAGGGGTGGACCTTGCAGTGGTAGGTGAAGCGCCCGACGTCGACGAAGGCGTGCACGAAGTTGTCGCCGACAGAGTGGTTGGGCTGCCTGCCTGGATCGGAATCGAAGCTCTCCGACTGGCCGGGGTCGGCGGTCACCGAGTGGTTGGTGTCCGGTCCCCGCCAGACCCAGTTGACGGTGTCCAGCGACGTGATCGAGATCTCGGCGGGCGAGAAGGCGTTGAGCGAGATGTTCGCGGTGAACGACTGGTGGCCGGGGTGGGCGGAGGTCTGGGCCGGTGCGGCGGCCAGGCCGATCGTCAGGGCAGCAACCGCGGGGAGGGTCCGCCGGCGCGACAGCTTCATGTTCACCTCAGGACGCGGAAGCTGAGCCGCAGAGGTGCTGAGACGTTGCCCGCGGCATCGCTGGCGGTCAGGGTCGCCCGGTAGCGGCCTGAAGCGAGCTGGTTCGTGCCGATCGACCCCGAGAATGGAGCCTCGTTGGCGCCGCTCTCTCCGCTGTCGCCGAGTCGTCCGACCTCCTTGAAGCGGGCGCATGCGGGCCGGCGGCGATTGGCCCGTGTCGGGCGCACGCAGGTTCCCCGTAGGAGGCGGCCCTTCGAGCGTCGTTCGATCACGATCTCGACGGTGGCCTCTTCGGAGAGGGTGTAGCCGAAGCTCGTGCCGGCGTCGACCTTGAAGACCCGCGGGTCGGCCGCGGCTGCGCTGAGGACCGGGGCCTCGGTATCGGCGGGGGTCGGTGACTTCTCGCCCACGCCGGATCCGCCGGAGCTCTGAGCCTCCTCGGCAAGCCCGGAGATCTGGATGTTGGCGAGCACCGTGCCGTTGGGACTGGTCGCCTGCGCGAGGGCGGAGCGGGGGCCAGGGCTCGACGGCGCGAATCGCATGTTGAAGAGGCAATTGCCGCCCGCAGGGGTCAGTCCCGACGTGCAGCTGTCGCCCGTGATCTCGAACTCGGATGGGTTGCCTCCGAGCAGCGTGATCGCGGCGACGTCGAGCACCGAGCTGCTGGAGTTGATGATCTCGAACGCGTGCTGATCACTCTGTTCGCCCTCGACGGTGTTTGCGAATGCATGGCCGGTGGGTGAGGGCACGGCGACGGGGTCGACTGCGATTCCGCATGGATCAGCGCCCGCGCCGGCGTCGATGCTGAAGCCGGTCATGTCGGCGCTGCCGTCGAGCGGGGCGCGGCCGATCGTGTCGCTCGCCTGATCGGTCCAGTAGACGTGGGCGCCGTCGACGGCGACTCCACATGGAGTTCCGCCGGTGGTGATGAAGGTGGGGTTCTGGTTCGTGCCGTCGAGGCTTGCCCGCCCGATCGTCCCGGTGTCGCGATTGGTCCAGTAGACGAAGCCGCCGGCGACGGCGATCCCGCAGGGGTTGTCCGTCGCGGTGATGAAGCTGTGGTTGGGTGGGGAGAAGGGGCCGTGAACACTGCTGATCCGGCCCGGGTCATCGTTGTTTGCCCAGAACATCTCGTCGCCGTCGGTGGCGAGCCCGCAGGCGGCGCCGTCGGTATGGGAGGTGACGAACGGGTGGCTGACCGATCCGGTGCCGTCCTTGTTGGCCGAGCCGATCCGAAGGGTCGAGGCCATCTCGTTGGCGGTGTGAGTCCAGAAGACGCGGTTTTCCTGGAGGGTGATGCCGTGCGGCGACGATCCGGTGGTGGAGATGTAGCCGGGCTGCACGTTGGCGCCGTCGAGGCTGGCGCGCCCGATCGCTCCGCTCATCGCACCGCCCTCCGTCCACCAGATGTGGGTGCCGTCGAGGGCGAGATCGTGCGGGCCCGCGGGAGCGCTGATGAAGTACGGAGCGTCCGCACCCGTGCCGTCGAGGTTGGCGCGGCCGATCGAGGCCGTGGCCTCGTTGGCCCAGTAGACCTTGCCTGGAAGCGTGACCACGTGCGCGGCGGCGACGCCCGGCATCGCGAGGGCGGCGGCAGCCACAACGGTTGCCGGCCAGAATCTGCTCGCCGTCGTTCTCCTGGCTCCCCGCCTGGCCCGGTGGATCTGGCTACCTCACTTCTTGGTGACGCGGAAGTTCAGCACCGACGGCGCCGAGGCGTTGCCGGCCGCGTCGGTGGCGATCAGAGTTGCCCGGTAGCGGCCCGGGCGCAGGCTCTTGCCGCCGATCTTGCCGGAGAACGGCTTCGTGTTGTCGCCGCTGACCGCGTCCTGAGCGAAGGCGCCGACGGTCTTGAATCGGGTGCAACGGCGGCGCTTCTTGTTGGACTTCGTCTTGCGAACGCATGTCCCGCGGACGAGCCGGCCCGGGAGCTTGCGCACGACCGTGAAGGTGACGCGGGCGGCCTCGTCGAGCGAGTAGCGGAAGGTGGTGCCCTTCTGTGCCAGCGCCACCGGAGCCTCGGGAGTGCCGGCCTTCTCGACCGCGAACCTCGACGGGATCGATGGCGCTGCTCAAAAACACGGGCGCCGTGGTGTCGACAGGATCGGGCGGCGCAACCTGGACGACCACCTGGCGGCTCGTCGTCGCCGCACCGTTGGCATTGCAGAGAGTCGCCTTGCCGGTGAAGATGCGGTTGTTGGAGCAGCCCTCGTCATCGGTCACGGTCAGCGTCGCCGTGTATGAGCCCGCGGCGGTGTACGTATGGGTCAGCGTCGGACCGCCGTTCGCCTGCGTGGCGCCGTCGCCGAAGCTCCAGTCGTAGCGCTCGATGTTGCCGTCCGGGTCGAGTGAGCCGAAGCCGTTAAAGGTCGTCGGCTGCCCGACGAAGCCGGCCTGCACGGAGAACGAACCCGTCGGGCCCTGGTTCGGCGTGATCACGATCGCTTCGAGGTCGGGCTCGGTGCCGCCGGTTGGGGTGGGGCCGCCCGGGATGGCCGTGAGCGCTCCGTTGGGCGCGACGTTGAACCCGAAGACGGCGTCGTTCGTGTCACCGGCGCTGAGGTAGAGGCGTTCTCCGCCCGGGGTGATGGCGATCGCCTTGCCGGCCCCGGTGGCGCCACTGGTTGCACCCGTCGCGAACGGCTGGCCGGGGATTTGCGTCAGCGTGCCGTTGGTGCCGATGTTGTAGGCGTTGATTGAGGCGCTGATGCGGCTGGCGACGTACAGATGCGTGCCGTCGGGGGAGACGGCCATGTTCAGCGGATGGTTGGCGGGTGACACGTTGAGCGCCTGGACCACCGGCGTCAGAATCCCGGTGTTCTGGTTGATCGAGAACGACGAGACCGTGCCGTTGGCTCCGTCCTCGGGGTTGGAGACGAACAGGAAGCGGCCGTCGGGCGTGACCGCTGACCCGAACGGGTTCGACTGAATCGGGAACGGGTTGCCAGAGTCGATGCTCTGGATCTCGTTGAGGGTGCCGTTGCCGGCGATCGTCCAGGCGCCGACCTCCTCGGAGACCCCGGCACCCGCGTTCTCGTAAGGCGTGTAAAGGAAGTTGCCGCTTGGGTGAACCGAGCCGCCGAACGGGTTCGTGTTACTGCCGGGAACCGTGAACGGCGAGCCGACGATGTTGGTCAGCGTGCCGTTGGCGTTCACCCTGGAGACCGCAACCGCGTCCCCGTGGTTCCAGGCGAAGAGAAACTCGCCGTCTGGATCTGGTGCGACGCCGAGCGGCATGGTGAAGCCCGTGGTGAACGGGGCGCCTGCACTGACCAGGCTGCCGTTCGGCTGAACGTTGAAGCCGGCGACCGCGTTCTCGGTGAACAGCGCCACGTAAACGTGCTTGGCGTCGGGCGTGATTGCGATCCCCTCGGTGTTCGTCGTGCCGCCGCTCGCGATCGGGGCGGCGACGGGCGTCAGCTGTCCGTTGGCGCCGATCCGCAGCGCCGAGACGGTCTGCGAGCCCGCGCCGAGGCCGTTGCTGACGTAAACGATCCGCGGCTCACCGGCCGAGGCGCCGGCCGCAAGCTGAAGGGCGAGGGCCGCCGCGGCCGCCGCAGCGAACCCGAGGCGCCTCAACGGTAGAACTCCACGTAGAAGGCGTCATTGGCCAGACCGGCGTCGTCGCTCCAGTTCCTGACCGACGCTTCCGTGCCGGCGGGACAGCCGAGCGGCGGATCCTGGACGCCGGAGACCTGGATCGTCGCGAAGTCGTCAGGCGTTGCGTCGGCCTCGCCTGTGGCCTGGCCCCCGCGTATGGCGAATGGAAGGTCGAAGCAATAGATGCCGGTGTTGGGGCGGGTGACGTTGGCCGAGGTGATGTTCTTCGATACGTCCGGGTTGACCGCGCCGTTGGGGTCGACGTAGGCAAAGGCGACATTTGATTCGGCAGTCGACACCGTGCCCAGTGTCGACTCGTTGATCTTGTCGCCGTTGATCGAATCGTTCGGGATCTTGGGCGGGGTGACCGAGTTGTCGGCGATCTCGGTGGTGCCGACGGCGCTGTCGGCGATCTTGGCTGCGGTGACCGCGTTGTCTGCGAGCTTGTCGGTCGTCACCGCGGCGTTGCGGATCTTCTTGGTGGAGACGGAGTTGTTGCGGACCTTGTTCGGGGACTTTGTTCCCGCGTAGGCCGCGCCGGCCATTGCGACGACGAGTGCGATGACCGCGATGATCCCGCCCGGGGAGGGCAAATTCCGCCTGCTCACTGTTGATCCTCCTTGTCTGGGAGGGCGTTCGCCCCTCCTGGTGTCATCAAGCTAACAGTCGTCAGCGCGGGGTTCAAGAGATCACGACCTTCCAGCGGTGCTTCGCGGGAGTCGGATCGGCGTTGCCCGCGGCGTCGACGGCGCGCACCCGCAGTTCGTAGCGGCCGGGATCGAGGCGGCGATATGTCTTCGGCGATGAGCAGGGCTTGAAGAGGCGGCCGTTGCGGCTGCACTCGAAGCTCGAGCCCTGCTCGCTTGAGCTGAAGGTGAAGCGGGCGCGCCTGCGCTTGCTGCGCCTCGGGGGCGCTGAGTCGATCGCCGTCTCGGGCGCGGTGGTGTCGGCTGCGCCACCCCCGCCACCCCCGCCTCCGCCTGCGCCCGGGTCCTCGTCGCAGGCCAGCTCCGTGGGGACCGTGGCGTTGTTGCGGGCGCTGCGGGTGCCGGCGGCGAAGTCCGCGGCGCTGTCGTTTGTGTCGTCGAAGCTCTCCAGCAGAGTCGGGCAGCCGGCTGCGATCGAGCGCGTCAGCGAGAGCTCGTCGGTGAAGGCCGGCGCCGGACTACCGGCTGAGTCGGGCAATACGCCGTTGCCGGTGAAGCCGGCACCGCCCCAGGAGACGCAGTCGACGACCTCGAAGCAGACCGCACCTGCGATGAGGCCCGAGAGGGTCAACCCTGGGGCGACGAAGTCGGCGGCGACGCCGTCCACAGAGGCGGACCCGGAGACGAGGATCGTGCGCTGCCCGGCGCCGTTCGGAACGTCGGAGGGGAAGACGAAGGATTGGACCGGGAGGCCGTCGGCGCCGCGGACCGTCAGCTCGTCGCCGGCGAGCGTCGGCTGGTTGGCGACGTAGATCTGCAGCTCGACGAAGCTGGTTCCGGCGCCGGCGCCGATCTCGCGGATCTTGATCAGGTGTGCGCTCGCCGCGGGCGCGAGCGCGGCGAGTGAGGCAAGCGTCGCCGCGAGCGCGCCGCAGAGCTTGCTCGGGGCGTTCACCTCAGCTTCACCGTCCGCCTGCGGGTGGCGCGGTTTCCCGCCTCGTCCGTTGCATGGACGACGACGACGAGGACGGCGGCGACGTCGTCGCGCCGGGCGCGCATTACCTTGTTGGCCTGGGACCGCGAGAGTCGCAGTGTCAGCGCTTGTAGTTGGCGGGGTGCGTCCGGGCGCGCCCGGACGCCGCCGATCTTCCCAGCCCGCCTGCCACCGATCCTGAGTGAGCCCGAGGCCTCAACGGTTCCGGGCTCGCTGAGGGAGGCGCCCATTTCGATGACGCGGCCGCCGGCGGGTTTGACGCGGCGGGTGAGGTCGAGCCTCAGCGACGGCCTTTTCGTGTCGGGAGAGGGGGCGGCCCGGTCGACGTTCTCGCACTCGAGTGCGGTCAGCCCGTCGAGGGGGTCCGCAGGGTCAGCCGCGACTGAATCGGTGCCGGGCCCGCAGGTCACCGTGTCAGCCTCCCCGTCGCGGGAGCCGATCGTGTCGTCGCCATCGGCGCCGCTCAGCGAGTCGGCGCCGTCACCGCCGTCGAGATTGTCGTTGCCGCCTTCGCCTGAGATCGTGTCGTCTCCATAGCCGCCGCGCACCCGGTCATCGCCTGAGCCCGCGCGGACCTGGACCGGGGTGGCCGTCCGCACGACGATCGAGTCGTCGCCGTCGAAGACCTCGACCTCGATGTGGGAGAGCCCCTTGGTCGGGCAGCGGGCCTGGCGCCGGGTGATCGGCACGCAGGGTCCCCAGCTGAAACCGCCCGGGGACGTGCGGTCGACGATCTGGACAATTCCGGGTTCCGGGGAGGTGATCTCGATCTCAGCGCCGACCCCCGGATCCGGGGCCGAGTAGTAGAGGACGTCGCCGTCTCGCGTGACGATCCCGTGAGCCTCCGCCGGCGCGGCCGGTGCCAGGCCGGCGCTGATGGCGATCGCGCAGACGGCGAGTGTGGTTTGAACGCTGCGAAGCACCCGTACAGACAAACAACCCTCAGGGGACAAAGTAGCCCTGCCACGACTCGCCGTGGTCGCGCGAGACCACGATCGTGCCGTCGGCCAGCGCGGCGTAGAGCTCGTCGGGTCCGGCCGCCTCGAGCTTCCAGGGCTCGCCGTCGATGCTGCCCGCGAGTTCCCACGACCCTTCGCCGTTCTCGCTCGTGTAGACGAGGCCGTCCTCATCGGCGCGGTATGCCAGCTCCGGGGTTGGCCAGGCGAGCCGGGCGGTCTTGGCCGGCGTCACCTGCGACCAGCTGCGCCCGGCGTCGGTCGAACGGAAAATCTCGCGGTCGTCGGAGGCGAGCAGCTGATCTGGGTCGCCGGGGTCGACGACGAAGTCGATCATCTGGTTGGACGGCAACTCAAGTTCCTCCCACGTCTTGCCACCGTCTTCGCTGGCGATCAGCGCGGGCAGCACCGCGTCGAGAGCGTAGAGGCGGCCGGGAGCGCTTCGCAGCACGTGCAGGTCGGTGAAGCCGTAGCGGGAGACCACCGTCCAGCGCTGCCCGCCGTCGCCCGATTCCAGTAGGCCGAGAAAGTCCGCAACCTTGCCGGTCCGGTCCGGATGGCCGGAACCGATCAGCCCGCCGTCGCCCGAGGCGGCGACGGCCATGAAGGTGCCGACGGGAGTCGTCCCGTCGGGGGTGTCGGCCTGCGAGGAGAGCGGCTCGGCTCCGTCTTCGGTGACCCGGTAGAAGCCCCGGTTCGTCGTCAGCAGCACCCCGTCGCCCGCTGGGTCCACGGTCAGCGAATTGATCAGCGGCTGCTTGCCGGGGTCGACGATCGAGGATCCGTCGCCCGGGGATTCGGACTCGTCCGCGCATCCGGAAGCGACTGCGGTCGCCACCGCTACGGTCAGGACGCAGCGAGCCGCGGTCCTGCGGCGCAACGCGGCTACTTCCGAACCGCGAAGAAGTCCTTGCCCGGCTTGCTGCAGCGGAAGGCGATGCGCGTCTGGTCGGCGGAATAGCGCTGGCAGTTCCACCCGTTGGGCTTGTGTCCCCGCTTCAGGAAGTGCTTGGACCAGCGCCTGGCGAAGTTGCAGCCGACGATGTGGGAGACCACCTTGTAGGACTTCCCTTCGACTTTGATCTTCCCGCAGTTTGTGGGCGTCGTCACCGCGCCGGCCTGGCCGCCCAGCGGCAGCATCCAAAGACAGAGTGCGACGAGCGTCGCCAGTGCCCCTTTTCGAAGTCCCGCCACGGCTGAAAGGTTAGCGCTCCCGCTCGCCGGGGGCGGCGGGCGGCGCTACCCTTGATGCATGCCTCTTGCGCCCCCGAAGGCCAGTGCTCACGCCCCAAAGCGTGTCCTGCTCGCCGCCCCGCGCGGTTACTGCGCGGGCGTCGACCGGGCCGTCCAGACCGTCGAGCACGCGCTCGACCTCTACGGCCCGCCGGTCTACGTGCGCAAGGAGATCGTCCACAACAAGCACGTCGTCCAGGAGCTTTCCAAACGGGGCGCGATCTTCGTCGAGGAGGAGACCGAGGTCCCGGAGGGCGAGCTCGTCGTGTTTTCCGCCCACGGAGTCGCTCCCGCTGTCCACGCCAACGCCGAAGCGCGCCGGCTGAAGACCATCGACGCCACCTGCCCGCTGGTCACCAAGGTCCACGTGGAGGCGCGCAAGTTCGCCGAGGACGGCTACACGATCGTGATGATCGGCCACGAGGGTCACGAGGAGGTCGAGGGAACCACCGGCGAGGCGCCCGACTCGATCGTGCTCGTGCAGACGGCCGAGGACGTCGACACGCTCGAGATCGAGGACCCGGACCGCATCGCCTTCATCACCCAGACGACCCTGTCAGTCGACGAGACCACGGCGATCATCAACCGCCTGCGCGAGCGCTTTCCCAACATCACAGCCCCCAAGTCCGACGACATCTGTTACGCGACCACCAACCGTCAGCTCGCCGTCAAGCAGCTCGCCCGCGAGTGCGAGCTGGTGCTCGTGATCGGCTCCAGCAACTCCTCGAACTCGAACCGCCTCGTCGAGGTCGCGCGCGAGCACGGAGCAGCGTCGCACCTGCTCGACAACGCGAGCCAGGTCCGCGAGGAGTGGCTCGAGGGAATCGAGACGGTCGGGATCACCTCGGGGGCGAGTGCGCCGGACGAGCTGGTCGAGGCGCTGGTCGACTTCTTCCGCGAGCGCGGGGCGGATGACGTCTCCGAGCTGCGCGCGGTCGACGAGGACGTGCGGTTCATGCTGCCCAAGGAGATCCGGACGGAGTTGGCGGCGCGCAAGTAGTTCCCGAGCGGGGACCGCATCAGCTCACGGCTGGATGCCCGGGGCGAAGCTGACGCAGTAGAGCTCGAGCCCCGGGGTGGCGCGCAGGGTCAGCGTGTGCCTGGAATGGAGGGTGTGCCGCGTCAGTTCTCTGACGCCCGGATTTTCAACGGGCACAGTCACCTCTTCGCCGCCGTCCAGGGCGAAGCGCAGTGCTCCTTTACCGGCGACGCTTACCCAGGCTCCGGCGGCCTCGTAGTCGAAGCTCAGTTCCTCATCGCCCGTCGTGATCAGCGGATCGTCTGCTGAACCGCCGGGGAAGTGTTCCGGGGTTGGCACCGCCAGCCGGGCGCCTGGAGCTTCGGCCGGGCGGAAGGGGGGGAGGGGCTCTGGGAGATTGAGCAGCGCGTTCTCCTCACGCAGCAGCGACTGGATCTCCTCCTCGGTCGCCCGGTACTCGCCCTCCCCGAACTGAAACCAGGAAAGGGCTCCACCCGTGCGCCATACAAACAGCGACGGCCAGCCTGCGCAGCCGTAGTCGCGCCAGGCGCGATGGTCGACGTCGAGCGCGACGGGGAAGTTGACGTCGAGACGCGAGAGCGTCGCCCGCAGACCCTCGATGTCGGCACTGAACGGAAAGCGCGGGGTGTTGATCGCAATCACGGTCAGGCCGTGTTCGGCGTAGCGCTCGTGCCAGGCGGTCAGGTAGTCGAGCGTGCGGATGCTGCCGGGGTCGCCCGCGCAGATGAAATGGATCAACGCAGGGCCGCGGGCGCAGAGGCGCTCGATCGCGATCGGCTCTTCGCCGGCCCACTCGGTCGTGGGCGCGAATGGCGGTACGGCTATGTCCTTCGTCTCCGGGTGCACAGCCGGGTATTCTGGCTGGCGTCAAACTTTTCGCAAATTTTCGGAGTAGGAGGAAGTTGTGAGCAGGACTCTTTGGGATCGCATCGAGCAGGCGCGGGCGCGATGGAACGTGCTCGAGCACCCGTTCTACCAGCGCTGGTCGGAGGGGACGCTCAGCCGCGACGAGCTCGCCGAGTACGCCGGGCAGTACCGCCACGCCGTCGAGGCGATCGCGACGATGACCGCGACCCTCGCCGAAGCCCAGCCGGAGAGTGCTGAGCTGCGCAGTCATGCGCGCGAGGAGGCTGCCCATGTCGAGCTCTGGGACGGCTTCGTCGAGGCCGTCGGCGGAGACGCCGGAGCCGCCGCACACGAGGAGACCGAGGAGTGCGTCGCGGCCTGGACGAGACCCGACGGGAGCCTGGCGACGATGGCCCGCCTCTATGCGATCGAGAGCGGACAGCCGGAGATCTCACGGATCAAGCGGGCCGGCCTGATCGAGCGTTACGGGATCGAGGAGGGCGCCGGCACGGCCTACTTCCAAATCCATGAGGGCCGTGACGCCGAGCACGCCGCAGAGTCGCGTGAACTGCTCTCAGAGCTTGCCGGCCGTGGAGACGAGGACGCGCTCGTCGCCGCCGCAGAGTCGGCGTTCGAGGGCAATTGGCGCCTGCTCGACGGTGTCGGCGCGTCCTAGGCATCCGTAGCTCCAGCCGTCTCGGAGTGGCTGTCCCTTGAGCCGCTCCGAGCGGGCCATCGGCGTCGTCCTCGGGCTGGTGCTCGGAATAGCGGTGATCATTTTGTTCGTGTTTTTAGGCAGCGATGACACCATTGACGCCCCCGCGATCGACTCCAACCCCGCGATCGAACGCGAGAGCAATGCCACCACGACGCCTGACCGACCGCCGGAACCGATAGGAGACTGACGTGGAATCCAATCGCGCCAGAGTCGCTGTGCTGCTGAGCGCGGCTGCGGCGATCGTCGTGCTCTTCCTCGTTCTTTCGAGTGGGGATGAGGACACATCGACGACGACCACGTCGGCCGCGGCCACGACGACGACCCCGGACGACGACAAGGGCAAGGGCGGCGCCAAGCACGCGAACCACCCGAACCGCCAGAAGGGCGGCGGCGGTAAGGACGAGCCGGCCCTGCCCACCGTGATCCTGCGCGGCGGCGAACCGATCGGCCCTCCGCTCAAGATCTCGGTGACGAGCGGTGACGAGGTCCGCTTTCTCGTCGACTCCGACTCCGACAACGAGATCCACGTCCACGGCTACGAGATCTACGAGGACATCACCCCGGGCGAAAACGAGATCAGCTTCGCCGCCGACCTCGAGGGCGCCTACGAGATCGAGACGCACATCGCACCCGAGACGCTGATCGCCGAGCTGGAAGTCAACCCAGGTTGATGGGAGCCCTCAAGGCAGGGGCGAGGGGGGCGATCCGCCCCGCCCTCGCGGGAGCGGCTGCGGCCGTCTCCGTCGCGCTCACCGCGCCCTCATCGGCTCAGGCTCATGCCCTGGTCGGGCGCCAGGACCTGCCCATCCCGGAGTGGCTCTTCGCCTGGGGCGCCTCGCTCGTTCTGATCGTTTCCTTCGTTGGCCTGACAGTCGCCTGGCGGCGGCCGCTGCTCGAGGATCCCGGCTGGAAGCCGGTGACGCCCTGGCTCTCCAAGCTGATCGTCAATCCGTTCACCGAGGTGGTCGCGGGCCTGATCGGCGTGCTGTTGCTCGCGGTCACCGTCTGGAGCGCGATCGAGGGGACTGACGCCCCGGACCGCAACTTCTCGCTGACATTCATCTTCGTGACCTTCCTGCTGGGGATGGTGGTCGTGAGCGTGCTCTTCGGCGACGTCTTCCGGGCCTTCAATCCCTGGCGTGCAATCGGCCGGGTCACCGGCAGCGGGTTCCGGCTGCTGGCCGGCCAAAACGCCCCTCACCTGGAGTACCCACAGCGGCTCGGAGTCTGGCCCGCCGTGGCCGGCCTTTTCGGTTTCCTCTGGCTCGAGCTGATCTCCGGCAGCGGCGGCGTGCTTTCCCCGAACAGCGTCTCTGTCGCGGTCCTGATCTACACGGCGATCACCTTCGCGGGCATGGCCGTCTACGGGGTCGACGCCTGGATCAAGCGCGGCGAGACCTTCTCGGTCTACATGGAGATGTTCTCCCGCCTGGCGGTGCTCGAGGTCCGAGACGGCGTGCTCGGCAGGCGCAAGCTCTTCAGCGGCCTCAGCGACTGGGTCTCGGGACCGGGCTACGTTGCGCTGGTGCTGGTCACGATCGGCGGCACGGCCTTCGACGGTGCGGCTGAGGGCGACACGATGGGTGGCTGGATCAGAAGCGTCTTCGATGCGCTGCTCGACGTCGGCCTCGGCGCGAATACCGCGCTGCGCCTCTCCAACACCCTTTTCCTGCTGCTGACCATCGCCGCCGTCTCGGGGATCTACTGGCTCGGCGTCAGGGGGATGAAGACCGTCGACGACCGCTTCTCGCTCGATGAGCTTGGCCGCAAGTTCGGTCACGCCTTCGTCTCGATCGCACTCGCCTACCTGGTCGCTCACTACTTCAGCCTCTTCATCTTTCAGGAGCAGGCGCAGTTCACCTACCTGCTCTCCGACCCGCTCGGCGACGGCTCGAACTATTTCGGCACCGCCGACAACCAGATCGACTACGGCCTGATCGGAGCGACGGCCATCTGGTACATCCAGGTGGGCGCGCTCGTCGTCGGCCACGTGATCGCGCTGGCGCTGGGCCACGACCGGGCGATCGCGCTCTACGGCGACGCCCGCACGGCCGCACGCTCGCAGTACTGGATGCTCGGACTGATGGTCGGCTTCACCTGCCTCGGCCTCTTCCTGCTCTCGCAGGCGAACGGCTAGTCCTCCGTCTCGTTGCCGAGCGCCACGACCGCCGCGTCGAGCTGGGCGCGCTGCTCGGGTTCGAGCGCTTCGAAGACCAGCACGATGTTGGCGACGCGGTAGCAGAGCAGGCTCAGAGTCGCCTCGCAGCGCTCGTATTCATCGAGGCCCTTGTCGGGGTCCGGGGCGACGATCAGCGAGCCGCCGCCCTCGTGCGCACTCTCGTCGGGAATCACCCCGTTGGGCCCTGTCGCTCCCTGGAACCCGGTCGTGCCGACCGGGGGGACAACGCTCGTCTTCATCCTTCTTGCCGTCGTCCGTCGACTCGGCGGACAGCGAGTAGATGGTCAGGTCAGGGTCCGAGCTTGAGAGGGTCTCACCCAGCACCAGCGTTGCGCCGTTGTCGTTCGCCCGCTCGACGAACTCCTGCGCCTCGAAGGTCTGGCCGCCACCGCAGCCGGACGCGAACGCCGCGGCAGCGGCGAGCGAAATCAGGGTCGTGCGGAGTGTTCTGCCTCTCGAGCGCATCGCGGCAGGCTGGCATACTCGGAAGATGGACGTCCTCGCCCATGCCGGGCACTGGCTCGTCAACATCCTCTACGCGCTGCCCGTGCTGGTGGTCGCGGGCTCGATCATCGTCAGCGTCATCCGCCAGCGCCGCGAGGCGCGGGACACGGAGGCCGACCCACCCGTATCCGCGCCCTGACTAAGCGGTCGAATCCGCGGGGAGCAGGGACGAGAACATCTTGATGTACTGATCTGCGCCTTCGTAGGTCAGGTGGATGCCGTCGGGCACAAACCAAGAGTCGTGGCCCTTGCTGCGGCGCACCCAGTCCAGCACCTCGATGCGGTTCGGGCGCTTGCGCTCCGCCCTGCGCATCACTTTGGCGTCGGGGCTGGCCCGGCCGCCCAGGACTCGCGGCGTGACCAGCGCCAGCGTTTGGGACTGCCCGCGGATGATCTCCAGGGCCTTGCGGATGTCCCCCATCCCGAGCTTGCCGACCTCGACGCCACGAGGGTTCTCGCCGGGCGCGTAGTGGTCGGCGCCGAGCGCGAGCACAACGAGTTCGGGCAGCCGGCCGCGGTCGCGAATCTTGCGCAGCTTGCGCAGGCCGCCGCCGAACCCGCGGCAGCCGTGGGCGTTGACGTCGTACCCGATTTCCGCAAGCCCGTCGATCGCGAGCAGCATCACTGAGTCGCCGATCGCCAGCGGTGCGGGATCGAGGCCGAGGTCGGTCTTGGCCGCCAGGCGGATCTCGTCGCCGCACTGGGCCTGGGCTGCGGCCGGGGCGAGGGCGAATGCGAGCACGCAGAGGGCCGCCGCGAGCGCGTGTTTGCTCAGTTGTCCCATCGGCCCATCAACACCGGATGCGGCCTCAGGCTGCGGCGAGCAATTCGTTCAGCCGCTGCTCGAGCGCCGAGCTGAGCACGTCGCGGATCGGGCCTTCGCCGACGCGCTCGGCCAGGGCCTCGAGGAAGCCCCCGATGATGAGGCGCTTGGCATCGTCTTCGCGCAGGCCGCGCGAGCGCAAATAATGGAGCTGCTCGCGGTCGACCTGCGCGACGGCCGCCGCGTGCGTGCAGCGAACGTCATCCGCCTCGATCTCAAGCCCGGGGATGGCGTCAGCGTGGGCTTCCTTTGAGAGCAGCAGGTTGCGACTCTCCTGAAAAGCGTCGGTCTGCTGGCCATCCGCGTCGACCCGGATCATGCCGCTCCAAACCGATGTCGCCTTGCCTCCCAGCACGCCGCGGAAGGCGAGGTCGGAAGTCGTGTGCGGCGCCGCGTGCTCCTGGCGGGTGTCGAAGTCGAGGTGCTGGTCACCGCCTCCGGCGTAGGCGCCGGTGACCTTGGCCGAGGCGCCCTCGCCGACCAGTCGCGTCTCCATCCGCGTCTTGCCGCCGCCGGAGCCAAAGCCGAGCGCGACCCACTCGAGGCTCGCCGCGCGGCCGACTTCAGCCCGCTGCGAGGAGAAGATCCAGGTGCGCTCGGAGAGGTTTTGCTCGCAGACGAGTCGCAGGCGCGAACCCGGCGCGAGGATCACCTCGAGGACGCCGTTGAAGAGCCCGGGCGCGTCCTCGCCAACGGAGGAGTAGGACTCCCAGACCTCGGCCTCGGAGTCCTCCTCGAGCACGATTAGCGTGCGCCAATGGACTGCCCTGCCGCCTCCCGGGTGGACGACAGACAGCTTCACCGGCTCCTCCAGGACCTTGCCCGCGGGAACGTGCACGAGCGCGCCCTCGGCCCAGGATGCGTCGTTGCGGGCGACGAAGACGTCCTGCGCGGGGGTGATCGAGCCAAGCTTCGTTTCGGTCAGCTCGGGGTGACTCTGCGCGGCCGAAACCAGGTCGACGACCGCGACCCCGCCGGGGTGGCCGTTGGCGCCGATTCCCTCGACGGCCGCACTGCCGGGCTCAAAAGAGTCGAGGTCCAGTCCAGAGAGGTCGGTGAACTCCCAGCCCTTGGTCTTCTGAGTCGGCAACTCCAGTTCGCTGACGGTCGCAGCCGCCTCGGAGCGGCGTGTCGTCAACCAGCTGGGCTCCGACGCCGAGGCGCCGTCAGCCAATGCTGCCTTCCATCTGAAGTTCGATCAGCCGGTTCATCTCGACCGAGTACTCCATCGGCAGTTCTTTGGCGATCGGCTCGATGAAGCCGTTGACGATCATCTTCCCGGCCTCTTCCTCGTCGATGCCGTGCGACTGCAGGTAGAAGAGCTGCTCCTCGCCGATTTTCGAGACGGAGGCCTCGTGGCCGACGTCGGCGTCTGACTCGTCGATGCGGATCGTCGGATAGGTGTCCGAGCGCGAGTGCTCATCGAGCAGCAGGGCGTCGCAGACGACCTTCGAGCGAGCCTCCGATGCACCCTCGGCGATTTCGAGCAGGCCGCGGTAGGTGGCGCGACCGCCGTCCTTGGAGATCGACTTCGAGAAGATCGACGAGGTCGTGCGCGGGGCGGCGTGGATGATCTTTCCGCCGGCGTCCTGGTGCTGGCCCTTGCCTGCGAAGGCGATCGAAAGGATCTCGCCGTGGGCCTCCTCGCCGAGCAGGTAGATCGACGGGTACTTCATGGTCAGCTTCGAGCCGAGGTTGCAGTCGACCCATTCCATCGTCGCCTTCTCGTGGGCGATGGCGCGCTTGGTGACGAGGTTGAAGACGTTCTGCGACCAGTTCTGGACGGTCGTGTAGCGGATCCGCGCGCTCGGCTTGGCGACGATCTCGACGACGGCCGAGTGCAGTGAGTCGCTCGAGTAGACGGGCGCCGTGCAGCCCTCGATGTAGTGGACGTCGGCGCCCTCCTCGGCGATGATCAGCGTGCGCTCGAACTGGCCCATGTTCTCGGTGTTGATCCGGAAGTAGGCCTGAAGCGGCATCTCGACCTTGACGCCGGCGGGCACGTAGACGAACGAGCCGCCTGACCAGACGGCCGAGTTGAGCGCGGCCAGCTTGTTGTCGTTGGCGGGGATCACCGTCGCCCAGTACTCGCGAACCAGGTCCTCGTGCTCGCGCAGGGCGGTGTCCATGTCCGTGAAGATCACGCCCTGGGCCTCGAGCTTCTCGTTCACCTGGTGGTAGACGACCTCGGACTCGTACTGGGCGCCGACGCCGGAGAGGAACTTGCGCTCCGCCTCGGGGATGCCGAGCCGGTCGAAGGTGTTCTTGATGTCCTCGGGGACCTCCGACCAGTCGCGGCTGTTCTTTTCGGAGGCGCGCACGAAGTAGTGGATGTCGTCCCAGTCGATCTGATCGAGGTTGCCGCCCCATTTCGGGGTCGGGCGGGAGTAGAAGTGCTCGAGCGCCTTGAGCCGGAACTCGCGCATCCAGGCTGGCTCGTCCTTGTACTCGGAGATCGACTCGACGATCTCCTTGGAGAGACCCTTCGGCGCCTTGTAGGCGTAGCCGGTCTCGGAGTCGTGGAAACCGAAGCGCTCCTTGTAGTCGGAGCCGATGTCCTTCAGCCCGCCTCGGCGTCGGTCAGCTCCTTGGCGGATACCGCTGCGTGCGACTGTCGTCTCGGGGGTGGCCATCAGGTTTCCATCTCCAGTCTTACCTCGCCGTCCTGCTCGCTGACCTCGAAGGTACGGCAACGGGCCGAAAGGCGGGGAGGGTCTTGGGCTTGCCGGACCTCAGATCGAACAGCGATCCGTGGCGCGGACACTCAACGGTACAGGCCTCGGGGTCGAACTCGCCCTCGGCCAGCGGGCCGTCGTCGTGCGAGCAGCGATCCTCGATCGCGACGAGCTCGCCGTCGGCGAGCGGAAGACCCCGATCTTGCGCCCGTCGGCCTCGACGATGCGCATCTCGCCGTTCGGCAGCGCGGCGGCGGGCAGACGGTGATCGTGGGGGTCAAGCAGGTCTTCGGTTTCGTTTATTCCTACTTCGATACTAGGAATTGTACCTGGTGCCGCGGCGGGCGTGCGTGCCCGTGGCGCTGCAGTGTGACCTCCGTCACTCAGCGACTGCAATTGGACGCCTACGGTGCAACCAACGCCGATTGTTGGCGTTTCTTCACATAGCAATCGACTGACAGGCGCGCAAGAGGCGCGCCCGGCCCGCGCGAGGGACAAGAACCGCGGGCCCACCAACCGGCGCCACCCCGAATTCCCTCGGGCCGCCGAGCAACCAAGGAGGTTGACCCCAATGCGCAGCAAGCGCCTTGGCCTGGTCGCACTCGCCGCCACGGCCGTTGCCGTGCCGGCGATCGCACAGGGCCAGCCGATCGAAGCCCACAGTGCCCACCGCGCCGAGACGTCGGCGTCGCCGCCCGTGCATGCCGCAGCGGACGGCCCGATGCTCACCGCCGAGATCCGCGAGGAGCTGAGGATCGCCTCGGCCCTCGCCGAGATCCCAGCCGCCCCCGGCGGCGGCTACGCGGGCCCCGCGACCGTCCAGTGCGAGTCCGGCGGCGACTACGCGATCGACACCGGCAACGGCTACTACGGCGGCTACCAGTTCCTGCAGTCGACCTGGGACGCCTGGGCCCCCGACGTCTACGTCGGCGTCAAGCCCTCCGAGGTCCCGCCGGAGATTCAGGATGCGGTCGCGGCCAGCATCCCATCCGACCAGTGGCCCAACTGCCCGTAGCACACCCCTAGAAGGCCTCCGCCTGGGCCGGGTCGCCCGGCTCGCCCTCTTCCTCCCACTCAGCGGAGGCGCCGAGGCTTGCGCTCTTGACGACCTTGAGGCCGAGCAGCGCGCACTTCATGCGCGTCGCCGAGATGTCGATGCCGAGCAACTCCAGCACGAAGTCCTTTGGCAGCTGGACGATCTCGTCGGTGCTCATGCCCTCGAGTTCCTCGGTCAGCATCGACGTCGCCGCGGTCGAGATTGCGCAGCCCTGGCCGTCGAAGGAGATGTCGCTGACACGCCCGTTCTCGTCGAGCTTCAGCCGCACGAGCTGGGTGTCACCGCAGAACGGGTTGACGTCCTCGAACTCGAGGTCGTATTCCTCCAGCCGGCCGAAGTTTCGCGGCCGCTTGTAGTGGTCGAGGATCTGCTCGCGGTAGAGGTCGTCCATCTACATCACGGTAGCCGAGCGGCTCCGCGGGGAGGTCGTGCCGCGTCGCGGTTCAGGCGCCGCAGCCGTAGCCGGCGTCGAGCACGTCGATGTTCATCGCCGGATAGGAGCGGTTGGTGGTCGTCAGGTCAGCGATCATCAGCTCGTGCAGCCCCGCCGGGTTGCCGGCCCGAGTCAGGTCGAGGCTGACGACGTGGCCGCTCGGCAGCACGCAGGGCGCGACGTTGTTGGTGGTGGCGGCGGGAAGTTGCTGTGGCACTGTGGAGCCGCTGGCGAGGGTCCAGATCGACTGCCGGCCCTTCCAGGTCGATTCGAAGGCGATCCCTGCGCCAGCGGCGAGGAAGTCGGGGTGGTGCAGCCCCTCGATGCCGTCCTGGTGCGGCTCGGAGCGCGCCTTGCCGTTGACCACCTCGACGAAGCCGGTGCCGTCGGCATTGACTCGGCAGATCGCCTGGTCCCCGGCCTGCGGGTCGGAGTTGGTGGCGCAGTTGAAGAGGACTTGGTTGCCGTCGTCGGAGATCGCCGGCTGGTAGTTGTATGGATCGCTGGAGGCGCCGGAGAGCAGCACCGGCTCGCTCCAGGTACCAGCCGTCGGCGTCCCGCCGATCAGGCTGATGGCCCAGAGGTCGCGCACGTGTGGCCCCTCGCCGCTGACCAGCACGACCCGGTTGCCGGCGCTCGCGATTGCGCTGAAGTCGCCGTGGAGCAGGCCGTCGAACTCCCCAGGCTTGCCGGCGACCTGCGGGACCTGAACGGCGGCGCCGGCGCTGAGGTCGCTCCGGACCACGGACAGGCAGGGGTAGCCGCCGCAGCCGAACCGGTCGCTGCCGATCAGCAGCCAGCCGCCGTCGGGGGAGACGTTGACGAACTCGTCGACGGTATTGGGGGAGAGGGCGTCAATCGCGGCGCTCAGGTTCTCAGGGGTCCCACCCGTAGCGGAGGCGCGGAAGAGGTTGTTGTTGGCGCTGCCGGAGCGGTAGACGATGCGGCCGGAAATCGCACCGAGCGCGCCGCCGCCCCCACCGCCACCGCTGTCAGTGGGAGGGTTGATGCCGGCGAGCGTCAGCAGGGTTGAGTCCTGCTCGCTCGCCCCGCCGCAGATCACCCGCAGCAGTGCTTGGCCGAAGATCTTGGCGTTGGCATTGGTGAGACCACCGTGTTTCTTGGAGACGAGCTTGCCCGCGGCGGGCACGGGCGCGCAGGCCACTCGCCGGGCGGTGGAGACCGTGGCCAGAGCGTCGACCGTCCTGCGAACCCCGGTCACCGGTCGCCTGTTGAGGCCGATCGTGACAGGCCTCCCGCCGCTCTCCTGGCCGGTTCGGTTTGCGACCACGATCAGGGTGCGGACGACACCGTCGCTGGCGCGGGGTCTGCTGCTCTTCGTCAGCACCACCGTGTCCGGGGCGGCCCCCTTGACCGTTGTCGCAGGCTTTCCCGCGGTGAAGACGAGGCCGAGGTTGACGGTTCCCTCGGCGGGAGCCGGGAGCTTGATCTTGCCCGCGGCGGCCGCGGGGGTCGCGACGCCCGGCACTGCAAGGGCCCCCGCCAGCGCCAGGCCGGCACAGGCGCATCGGATGGCTCGCACTAGACGCCGCAGCCGTAGCCGACGTCGAAAACGTCCACCAACGGTATCGGCAGGATGTTGTTGGTGGTCGTCAGGTCGGAGATGATGAGTTCGTGGAATCCGCTTGGATTGCCCGGCCGGGTCAGGTCCAGATGCGCGATGTGGCCACTGGGAATGACGCAGGGCGCGACGTCGTCGGTGCCTGCGCCGGGCAGTTTTTGAGGCACGGTCGCGCCCGTGGCCAGTGTCCATATCGACTGCTGCGAAAGCCACGTCGATTCGAAGGCGATGCCGGCGCCGTTGGCGAGATAGTCGGCGTGATGTAGTCCGGGGATGCCGCTCTGGTGGGGCTCCGGGCGGGCACTGCCGTTGACGACCTCGGTGACGACCGGCGTGCCGGTGAGGTTGACCTTGCAGATCGCATGCTCGGAGCTCTGCGGGTCGGTGCCCTGAGCGCAGTTGAAGAGGGCTTCATCGCCGGCCTCCGAGATCGCGGGCTGGTAGTTGTGGGGGTCGGTCGAGCCCGAGGTCAGGATCGTCGGGGCCTTCCATACTCCGCCCACCCGGTTGACGACCCAGAGGTCGCGGACATTCGGCCCCTCACTGGCCGCGAACACGACCCGATTGCCGCCGCTCGCGATCGCGGCGAAGCCAGGGTCGGGGTGAATCTTCTGGTCGAACTCGGCCGGCGTGCCCGCCAGGTTTCCAGGGGTGTCGACGACGTTGATGTCGTCGCCCGCGATCAGGGCGCCAGTGGCGGGGTTGACCTGGATTACGGCCAGGCAGGAGAACCCTCCGGGCGGTTCGCAATCGGAATCAAATCGGTTCGAGTCGATCACGAGCCACTGACCGTCGGGTGAAAGATTCACCGAGAAGTCGTCAATTCCCGGGCTGGCAGGGTCGGAGAGCGCGTTCAAGGCAGCGCTCAAATTCTGCGGGGTCGAGTTGGCTGTGGTCGCGACACGGTAGATGGCGTTTGCGGGCTGGCCACCCACCGCCGGGTTGTTATGGATGCGGTAGACGACATGCCCAGTCGGGGTGCCGAGGCTGCCACCGCTCTGCTCGATGTAGCTGATCGAGTTCGAACAGGGTGAGACGTTTCCGGCGTTGTCGGTTGCCGTGGCGCTGAAGCTGGTGGTTGAGCCGTCGATGACGGTCACCGTCAGCCCGGGGCTGGCTAGGGTCGCGGCCGGCCCTTCCGCTGCGACCGTGCCGCTGCAGTTCGACGTTGCATAGAGCCGCACGGTTGAGCTCGCCTCCGCGGTCCCGATGATCTCGGGGCTGGTGTCGTTGGCAGGCGAAGCAGGGCTGGTTCCGGTCAACGCTGGCGCGGTTGGAGCGGTCGTGTCGGGGGGCGTGGGGGTTGGGCCGCCGCCTCCTCCGCCTCCCGAGAACGTGATGTCGATGCCGGCGATCGCGACCAGGAAGCGATCGAAATCAGTGGCCGCACCGCAGATCACCTTCAACAGAGCCGTCGCGATCACCTTGCCTGGGTCCGTGCCGAGGCCGCTGTCGGCGGCCAGCTTGAGCTTGCCGCTGCTGATCGCGCTCGCGCAGGCAAGGCGCCGGGCTGCCTCCAGCTTGCCCAGCGCATTGACGACAGCCTTCGACGGGCTTGCGAGCGTGCGGCCCCCAAGGCCGATCTTGATCGACTTTCCACCCGTAGCAGGGCGGCGGTTGGCGACCAGGACCAGTGTCCGGACCTTCCCGTTCTTGGGCTTGCCGGACTGCGTCAGTGCCAGCGCATCGCTAGCGAGGCCGGTGAGGCGCAGACGCGGCTTGCCGGTTGTCTCGATGACGACGAGGTTGACCTTCCCCTCGGCCGGTGGCGGCAATTTCACCAGTTCGGATCCGGCGGGCGCGGCGAAAGCAACTGCGGACATGTAGGCCATCGCGAGCAAGCCGGCAACGGCGAACCGCCCGTTGACGGATCTCGAAAGGCCCCCGCTGTTCGTCACTGCCCCCATGTACCGAAACACACGGTATCACTGCTCAGAGCCGATACGATCAGCCAACGGAGGAATCACAACAGGGGGTTCGGGGCATGTCTTCTCAGGTACGCGAGCATCTGCGTTCAAACGTCGTCGGTTACATCGCGCTCTTCTGCTTTGCGATTGGGGGAGTGGCAATGGCCTCCGCACCGAAGAACTCGGTCGTCTCGAAATCGATCAAGAACGGCCAGGTGAAGCTGGCCGATCTCGCTGCCGGCTCGGTCGACGCGAGCAAGGTCGTGGACGATTCGCTGAGCGGTGCCGACATCAACGAGTCGGGGCTCGACCTGAGCCCGGTTCTGGCCGGCTATCAGCTTCGGATCTCGGCCTCCTGCCAGGCGGGCGAGGCGATTCGCGCGATCAACGCTGACGGGTCGGTTGCCTGCGAGACGGACGACCTCGGGGGCTCGCCCGCCGGTGGCGCCGGCGGCTCCCTTGCCGGCAGTTATCCAAACCCGACGATCGCGCAAAGCGCGGTCGGCAGCACCGAGGTGGCGGATGGCAGCCTGACCTCTGCAGACATCTTCGACGGCACGATCGCCTCTGCAGACATCGGCCCCTTGGCGGTGGGCGAGGCGGCGCTGGGAAACAACGCTGTTGCCAACGACGTACCGGGCGGTGGCTCGACCAAGATCGCCAACGACGCGATCGGCACGCCGGAGCTCAGCGACGAGGCCGTCCAGGCCGACCAGTTGGCGCCGGACTCGGTCGAGGCGGACAATCCCGGGGCGAACGACGGGTCATCGAAGATCGCGGACGGAGCCGTGCAGGGCACCGAGGTGGACGAGTCAACGCTCGTGCTCACCTGCCCGCCCGCGGCTCCGAATCTGACCGGCGACGTCTGCTACGGGAGTCAGCGGACGGACGCAGTCCTCTTCATAGCATCGGGCGACTGCGCAGATGAGGGGCTGAGGCTGCCCTCGTTTACGGAAACCAGGATGGTGTCAGCTGCTTCGGACCCCGCAACAATGTTGTGGACGGACATCATCTATTACGACGGGACCACCGATAGGGGCGTGACAGCACGGTCGGCGGGGGCCAACCTCACCGCCTTTGGCTCGCTTCCGAATGCTTACCGCTGCGTGACAACGGTTGGCGCCCGGCCCTAGTGTCGGGCGGGAGACCGGCTCAGGTCAACTCGAAGACGCGCCGGGCATCGATCAGACCATCGATTAGGCGGTCGATCTCCTCGGGCGTGGTGTAGACGCCGAAGCTGGCGCGTGCCGTCGCGGATACGCCGAGCCGCTCCATCAGCGGCTGGGCGCAGTGGTGGCCGGCGCGGATGGCGACGCCGTGGCGGTCGAGGATCTCGGAGACGTCGTGGGCGTGAACACCCTCGAGCTCGAATGAAACCGGGCCGATGCGCTCAGCTCCCCGCGGCGGGCCCACGATGCGCAGACCGGGAACCTCAGGAAGACGCTGCAGCGCGTACTCGGTGATCTCGCGCTCGTGCGCGAGCACCGCGTCCATTCCGATTCCGTCGAGCCAGCGGATCGCGGCCGCCATCCCGATCGCCTGCGCGATCGCGGGCGTGCCGGCCTCGAACCGGGCGGGAGGATCGGCGAAGGTCGTTCCGGTCTTGGTGACCTGGCGGATCATCGAACCGCCACCGAGGAAGGGCGGCATTTCGCGCAGCAGGTCGAGGCGGCCCCAGAGCGTGCCGACGCCTGTTGGGCCATAGAGCTTGTGGGCGGTGACGGCGTAGAAGTCAACGCCGAGCGCCGCGACGTCCACCGGCAGCTTCGGGGCGGCCTGGGCCCCGTCGGCGACGACGATCGCGCCGGCTTGGTGAGCCAGCCGGGAGATCTCGGCCAGCGGGTTCTCGGTTCCCAGCACGTTCGAGACGTGGGTGACGGCGACGAGCTTGGGCTCGCCGCTCCAGCAGCTCCTCAGCGTGTCGATGTCCAGCCTGCCATCGCCCGGCGACCGGCACCCAGTCGATCTCGGCGCCGGCCGTCTCGGCCAGCTGCTGCCAGGGGACGATGTTGGAGTGGTGCTCCATCTCGGTGAGCACGATGCGATCACCGGCGGCGACGTTGGCCGGGCCCCAGGAGCGGGCGACGAGGTTGATCGCCTCGGTCGCGTTGCGCACGAAGGTGATCTCGCGGCGGTCGGCCGCGCCGAGGTGGTCGGCGATCGTCGCGCGGGCGCCCTCGTAGGCGGCGGTCGCCTCGGCCGACATCGTGTGGGCGCCGCGATGGACGTTGGAATGGTGACGGCGCTCGTACCGGGAGACTGCCTCGATCGAGGCCAGCACGCGCTGTGAACTGGCGCCGCTGTCGAGGTAGGCGACGGGTTGTCCGTGGATCTCACGGTCCAGGGCGGGGAAGGCCGCCCGGATCTTCTCGATCGGGAGGGGCGCCGTGGCTGTTGTTTCCATGGCCCTGGCGCGCGAAGCGGCCTAGGCGGCCGCTTCGACCTCCTCCCTGATCCAGCCGTAGCCGCGCTCCTCGAGCTCGCTGACGAGTTCCGGCCCGCCCTCCTTGACGATCCGGCCGTCGTACATGACGTGGACGAAGTCGGGTTCGACCAGGTGGAGGATGCGCTGGTAGTGGGTGATGATCAGCACGCCCATCTCGGATCCCGCGTACGTGTTGACTCCCTTGGCGACGACCTGCAGCGCGTCGATGTCGAGTCCGGAGTCGGTCTCGTCGAGGATCGCCAGCCTCGGGCGCAGCAAGGCGAGCTGCAGTATCTCCATGCGCTTCTTCTCGCCGCCGGAGAAGCCGTCGTTGAGGTAGCGGCTCGAGAACTCGCGGGGGATGTCGGTGAGCTCCATCGCCGCCTCGGCCTCCTTGCGGAAGTCCTTCAGCGAGATCGGATCCTCCCCGCGTGCGTCGCGGTGGGCGTTGATGACCGTCCGCAGGTACTTGGCGACGGTCACGCCGGGAATCGCGACCGGGTACTGGAAGGCCATGAAGAGGCCGGCGCGTGAGCGCTCGTCGGGATCGGAGTCGGCGATGTCCTGGCCGCCGAATTCGATCTCGCCCTCGCTGATCTCGAGTCCGGGGTGGCCCATGACCACGTTGGCGAGCGTTGACTTGCCGGAGCCGTTCGGTCCCATCAGGGCGTGGATTTCGCCGGCGGCGACCTCGAGGTCGAGCCCCTTGAGGATCTGCTTGTCCTCGGCGCTGACGTGCAGGTTGCGAATCGAAAGGTCGGGCATGCGTCTCCGTTCTGGTTGTTGGTCAGACCGCCGTCGGGGCGACGGGCTGAGCTGAAGTGTCACTTTGGGACTGGCTGCCGGCGAACTGCGCCAGCTCCGCCAGCGTCGATCCGGCCAGCGCCTTGGTGATGCCGCCGTGAACCCGGGTCCAGAGCAGTTTCGTGGCGCAGGCGCGGTCGCCGTCGGTCTCATGAGAACAGAGCACGCGTCCCTCACGCAGCGCACCGTCGTGGAAGCACTCCATCGGCGCAATCGGCCCCTCGAGCGCTTCAACGACCTCGAGCATCGTGATCTCCTCGGCGGGCCGGGACAGCCGGTAGCCGCCGTGGGCTCCACGGGTGGAGCTGACCAACCCGGCCTCGCGCAGCTTGGCGACGAGGTGCTCGAGGTAGGAGAGCGGCAGGGTCTCCGCCTCGGCGATGGCCCCGAGCGCAACAGGACCGTCCTCGGCGCGACGGCCGAGCTCGACCATCAGGCGGACTCCGTATTCGGACTTGGTTGAGAACAGCACGGTCCCCAAATCCTACCGAAGTGGTCGGTTATGGCTCAATCAGGCCTCGTCGGATCGCGTAGCGAACCAGCTCCGTGCGGTCGCGCATGCCGAGCTTCTTCATCGCGTTGGAGCGGTGGTTCTCCACCGTCTTCTCCGAGAGGTGCAGCAGCTCGCCGATCTCTCTGTTGGTGTGCGCTTCGGCGGCGAGTTTGACGACCTCCTCCTCGCGTGGGGTGAGGTCGTCGGTGCGTTCTGAGCCGCGGCCCAGCACGTCCTTGATCAGCGCCCGCTGGGCCTCAGGCGTGAGGAACGGCTCACCGCGGCCGACGGCGTGGACGGCCTCAATCAGCTCGGTGTCGGCCTGGTGCTTGAGCACGTAGCCGGAGGCGCCGGCCTTGAGCGCTTCGAACAGGTAGCGCTCGTCGTCGTGCATCGAGAGGATCAAGACGTTGACGTCGGGCGCCTGCTCGCGAATCTCGCGGGTCGCCTGCAGACCGGTCAGGCGCGGCATCTTGACGTCCAGGATCGCCAGGTCGGGGCGCTCCTTGATCGCCATCTCGCGCGCCTCGACGCCGTCGGAGGCCTCGCCGATCACCTCGATGCCCGCTTCCTGCTCGAGCAGCAGCCGCACGCCCGAGCGCACGATTCCGTGGTCGTCTGCGATCAGGACTCTCATGGCTGCGTCTCCGCCTCCACTCGCAGTGGGGGTTCGGGGGAGGTCACCGTCAGCCTAACCCGGGTCCCCAGCTCCGGCCGGGACTCGATCTGCAGTTCGCCCTCGACGAGCAGTGCTCGCTCCCTCATCCCAGCCAGGCCGAGGCCGCCGGAGGCCTGTTCGAACGAGAAGCCGCGACCGTCATCGGAGACGGTCAATTCGACTCGGGGGCCGTGACGGCGCAGCCGTACCCGGATCGCCTTCGAGCCGGAATGGCGGACGGCGTTGGCGATCGCCTCTTGCCCGACGCGGTAGACGACGATCTGCACGTCCGGCGACAGCGAGTGGAAATCACCCTCACTCTCGAAGCTCGTTCCGATCTCCGACTGCCGGCCGACGCCGTCGACGTGGCTTGCGAGCGCCGCCTTCAGACCGAGGTCGTCGAGCGCGGTCGGCCGAAGTTGTCGCGCCAGCGCCAGCAGTTCGCCCATCGCCTGGTTCGCCAGCGCTTTGGTCTCGGAGAGATCAGCGGCAAGTTCAGGCGGCGCCTTGCCGCGGACCGCCTCGAGACGAAGCAGCAGACCCGTCAGCGACTGGTTGACCTCGTCGTGCAGGTCACGGGCGACTCGTGCGCGCTCCTGCTCCTGGGCCTCCAGCGCTGCGCTGGAAGTGCGCCGGCGTTCGGCGTCGAGGCGGTCGAGCATGCGCCGGAAGGCACCCTCGAGTCGCTGCACCTCCTCGGGTGTGGAGCGATCGGAGCTGGCCGTGACGTTGGCGCCCGGCAGGGAGAGGTCAGCTCGCTCCATCTCGTCGGCGAGGCGCTCCAGCGGCTCGAAGCGCCGGGTGAGCATGAAGACGTTGACCGCGACGGTGAGGGCGATCGCGAGGCCCAGCACGATCCCGGCCGCGCTGTCCTCACCGAAGTCGAAGTCGGGATTCGTCGCGATCGCCGCGGCGACAGTGGCGACGACGACCAAGATCAGGTTGGCGAGCAGGACTTGGGTGAGCAGTGTTCGTCTGCGCATATCGATGTGAAGTATCGGCATTGACCTCCTATCGGCAGCTTCGGGCTCCCACGCCAGGGTGGACAGATAGGGGTTGGACCCCATGCCGAATCAGGGTCAACCCCCCCCTGGATTTACCCACCGCTCGGTCATACTTTTGTCCACAACCCTGACACAGGAGCTATGAACTGAATTGACAACCACGGGTAAGTCCAACTTCACCGCAGCCCTGCGGACGACCATCCTGATGGCGACCCTGACCGGCCTGCTGGTCGTACTCGGGTTCGCGATCGGCGGCCAGGGCACGGCGCTGCTGTTCCTCGGCATCGCACTCGCGATCAACTTCGTCTCCTACTGGTTCTCGGACAAGATCGCGCTGAAGATGTCGGGTGCTCAGCCGCTCGAGGAGTCCGAGGCGCCGCGGCTCTACCAGATGGTGCGCGAACTGACGACGCGCGCCGGCCTGCCGATGCCGCGCCTCTACATGATCCCCCAGGACCAGCCCAACGCCTTCGCGACCGGACGCAACCCGAAGAACTCGGCGGTAGCCGTAACCCGCGGGATCACCAAGCTGCTCTCCGAAGACGAACTGCGCGGCGTGATCGCCCACGAGCTGGCTCACATCCAGAGTCGAGACATCCTCACCCAGTCGGTCGCCGCGGCGATCGGCGGTGCGATCACCTACCTCGGCTACATGCTGCTCTGGTTCGGCGGCGACGACGAGTCGCCGCTCGGCCTGATCGGCAGCCTGGCGATGGTGATCCTGGCCCCGATCGCGGCGACGCTGATCCAGCTCGCGATCTCGCGCCAGCGCGAGTTCTCGGCCGACGCAACCGGCGCCCAGATCTGCGGCAACCCCGAGTCCCTCGCCAGCGCGCTGCTGCGCCTGGAGGAGGGGGCGAAGGCGATCCCGATGCAGGTCAACCAGGCCGCCGAGCCGCTCTACATCGTCAAGCCGTTCAGCGGCGGCGGCGTCGCGCGCTGGTTCTCGACGCATCCGCCGATCGAGGAGCGCGTCCGCCGCCTGCGCCAGATGCGACCCTCGCTGTAGCCATCAGCTACACTTTCCGACAGGTAATCCCTTAATCCTGATCGAGATTCGGAGTATTCATGGAAGCAGCGACCAGTCCTGTTGAGCTGATCGGCCTCGAGGCTGCGCGAGAGGAGATCGACGCCGGCACACGGCTGATCGACGTTCGCGAGCAGCACGAGTGGGACGAGGCCCATCTCGAGGGCGCGACCCACGTGCCGCAGGGAGAGTTGCTCGCGAGAATCGACGAGATCGCCCCCGACACGTCGGAACGGCTGCTGATCTATTGCCGCACCGACAATCGCTCGTCAAACGCCGCGGTTGCGCTGCGCGGGCTCGGCTACGACAACGTCGGGGTGATCGAGGGCGGCATCGTCGCCTGGTCGGAGGCGGAGCTGCCGGTCGTCGCCGTTCACGGCATGACCGCCGACCAGCGCATGCGCTACTCGCGCCACACCCTGCTTCCCGAGGTCGGCGTCGATGGTCAGCTGAAGCTGCTGAATTCAAAGGTGCTTCTGCTCGGCGCCGGCGGACTCGGCTCGCCGAGCGCGCTCTACCTGGCCGCGGCCGGTGTCGGCACCATCGGCCTGGTTGACGACGACGTGGTCGACGAGTCGAACCTGCAGCGCCAGGTCATTCACACGACCGACCGAGTCGGCGTGCCCAAGACCGAGTCGGCGAAGGTCGCGATCGAGGCTCTGAACCCGGATGTCAAGGTCGTCGAGCACCGCATCCGGCTCGATTCCTCGAACATCCTCGAGGTCATCCGCGACTACGACGTCCTGGTTGACGGCGCCGACAACTTCCCGACGCGTTACCTGCTGAACGACGCCTCGGTGCGACTGCGCAAGCCGGTGGTCTCCGCCTCGATTCTCGGTTTCGAGGGTCAGATTTCGACCTTCATCCCCTACGAGGGACCGTGCTACCGCTGCCTGTACCCGAGCCCACCGCCGCCCGAGCTGGCTCCAAGCTGCGGTGCCAACGGTGTGCTTGGCGTGATGGCGGGCGTGATGGGGCTGCTGCAGGCCAACGAGGTGGTCAAGCTGGTCGCCGGCATCGGCGAACCGCTGGCGGGACGGCTGCTGCTCTATGACTCGCTCGGGACGCGTTTCACCGAGCTCAAGGTCAAGCGCGACCCCGAGTGCCAGATCTGCGGGCCGAACGCTCCGGAGATCGAGGAGTCGGCGATGGGCCAGTTCCCCGACTACGAGCTCTTCTGCAACATGCCCGCCCGTGAGCCCTCCCCCTCCGCGTCGTAGCCGTTCGACTGCCGCGGTTCACTAGGGTTCCCGCGATGCCCACTGTCAAAGTTCCACCCGTCCTGCGGTCCGAAACGAACGGCCAGGCGGAGGTCGACGTCGCCGGCGAGACCGTCGGCGCCGTGCTCGAGGCCCTGGTCGCCGCGCATCCGGGAACGCAGAAGCAGCTTTTCTCGGACACCGGCGAGCTCAACCGCTACGTCAACGTCTACCTCAACGACGAGGACGTGCGGGTGCTCGACGGACTCGACACCGCCAGCAAGGACAGCGACGTGGTCGTGATCCTGCCGGCGATGGCGGGGGGCTAGAGCCGTTTCGGTGAGCGTGCACTTTGGGTCGCATATCGACCCAAATCGCACTCTCACCCGTTTCGGCCGGATTTCGTCCACCGGGGCGCCTTGGTCCCGCGCCCCGGCGTCAGCCCAACCCACGCCGGTGCCGCGCCCTCCCTACGAAAACTTCTGGAACGCGTTGAACGCCGGCTTCCGGGTGTCGTCCTGCTCGATCAGGCCCGCCCACGGGCAGGCTGCGCAGGACGACAGACTCTCGGGAACGTCGCGCCATGAGAACCAGTTGACGCCGGCCAGGTGCCAGCGGGCGCGATTCTGCTTGAGCATCTTGAAGGTCGCCGTGAGCAGCCTGGCCTGACCCCGCCGCGTGCTGGTCAACGTGTGGCCCTTGGGTCCGTCCGAGGCCCAGCCGACTTCGCTGATCCAAAGCTTCGCGGACCCGTCGCCCCCCTCGCGCATCAGCCTGCGCGCGGTTTCGACCTGCAGGCGAACTCCGCGCAGGCCGGGCGAATACGGGTGGATCGCTGCGGCGTCGAAGTGGCGGGCCACGCCGCGGATGTTGTAAAGCCGTTCGAAGAAGGTCGGCATGTCGATGCCGCCCCCGGCGCTGCGCGGTGTGCCGAAGACTCCGGCGAGCACGACCCTGGCTTTGGGGTCTGCCCTGTTTATGACCCTGTTCGAGAGTTTCACAAGCGAGGCGTACTTGGCGACGTTCGGCCGCGGGGCGAAGTAGGCGGGGGAGGTCGGCTCGTTCCAGATCTGCCAGTCGGTGACCGGGCGGGCGACGCCCGGGAATTCGCTCCAGAAGACGCCGCCGCGGCCATAGCGCTCAACGGCCGCCTCGACGAAGTTGCCCCAGGCGGCGCGGTCGGCCGAGTTATAGACCGGAGGCACGTACGGGTGAGCGGGGGTCGCCTTTTTCGCCGCCGACAGCCACTTGGGACTGCCAAACAGGAACGGGAAGCTCTTGACGCCCGCCTGAGCCGCCACGCTCACGGTTTGGTCGATCGACGACCAGTCGCAGTTGTTGGCGGTGGGGCCGGTGCCCGGACTGAAGCTCGAGTTGGCGAGGCACGGCCCCTTGGTCGCCTGCACGTTGTCCCAGAAGAGGATTGAGCGGACCGAGTTGGGGTCGGCCTCTCCCAGCGGTGCGACGTCACCCTCGTGCAGGGGCGTTTGGACGATGACTCCGAAGAGTCCCTTGGCCGAGGCGGCGGGGGCCAGTCCCGCCGTCAGAGCGACGGCGAGGACAGCTAGAGATGTCAAAACCCTGCGATTCATTTTGTCCCTGTTACGTGCGCTCGAGCGCTAGCCGCGCTGCGCTTGACGCCGGCGGTGCACGAAGAAAAGGCCTAGTGCGCCGACGCCCGCCAGGCCGGCCAGCAGCAGCGGCACGCCGCCTTCACCGGCGACATCGGTCGCGATCGCGGGCACCGTCTGGGCGGCGGGCGCGGCCGACGAGGCCGCCACCGCTCCGACGTTGGGGCCGTCAGACCCCTGGTTGGGGCGTGGCTGATCGGCTTTCTCCCCTCCGCCGCCTCCTGCGTTGCTCGCGCTCGAATTGGTGCCGCCGGATTCCTGCGGCGAGGGATTCGGCGTGCTCGGCTCCGGGGCGGTCGCCGGTGGCGGCGCGGGTTCTGCTTCGCTGCTGTCGCCGCTGCTGCTCGAACTCCCGCCGTCGCCTCCACCACCGCTTTGGTTGCCGTTGCCAGAACTGGAGCCGTTGCCGTTCCCCGTGCTCGAACCCGTCGCCTCGGGAATGTCGAGCACGTACTCGTCAACGGCGGGGTTCTTGGCCCCGGCCGTGGCCGCCAATGCAAGGCTGAGCCCCAGGACGGCGAGAACGCCGAGGTAGACGGCGAAGGGGCGCCGCAGGCTGCGCATAGACTCTTGGTCAGTTCTCATCAGGTGGGAAGGGTAACGGCGTCGCACGACCAATTGGCGTAATCGGCATGCTTCAACACGGTACGGCGGTCCTAGTTGCGATTGCGTTCGCGACGATTGCGTTCGCGGACGGCGGCTACTCGACTGAGCTGATCGCCGCTGGCGCGATAGCGATCTGGTGGATCGTAATAGTAGGGATCCTTGCTCGCTGGTGGAGGGGCGGCGAGGGCGTGCCGCGAGAGGCGGTCCTGGCCGGCACGCTGCTGGCGGCGCTGGGAGCCTGGACGGCGCTTTCGCTGCTCTGGGCGACCGACGCCGGGCGAGCTTTTGCGGAGGTCGTCAGGGTCGCGGCTTACCTGGGGGCCTTCGTCCTGGCCGTGATGGTCGCCCGCTCCGCAGGCCCTCGCCCGCTGCTCAACGGTCTCACGCTCGGCCTGCTGGCCGTAGGCGTGGCCTCGCTAGCCACCAGGCTCTTCCTGGGCGTTTTCGCGACGGACGACCTGGAGACTTTCGCCGTGCTGAACTCTGCCACCGGCCGACTTGGATTCCCGATCGGCTACTGGAACGGCCTGGCGGCCTGCATGGCGGGGCTGATCGTCCTGCTCGCCTGGCTGTCGGGGTCGGCCGCCACGGTCGCGCGCCGTTCGCTTGCCGCGGCCGCGATTCTTGCGCCGGCGCTCGTCATCTATTTCAGTTCCTCGCGGGGGGGTTACGCCGCAGCCGCCGCCGGCGCGCTGATCGTGATCGCGCTGGGACCCCGGCGGCGCTCGCGAGTGATCGCCGGCGTCGTCCTTTCAGGCATCGGCGCCGCGGCGCTGATCTGGCTGGCCTCCCGCAATTCGGACCTGATCAACGGCTTCAACACCGATTCTGCCCAGGCCGCCGGCTGGCAGATCGCAGTCGCGCTGATCGCGTTCGGCGCCCTGGTCGGTGGCGTCAAGGCCGGCCTCGAGCCCCGTCTCGACCAATTGCGGATCGCGCGGCCGCGGCCGCGCGTGATCGCCGCGGTGGCGGTCGTCGGCGTGGTTGCACTGGCGGTTTTCGTGAACCCGATCGAGCGGGTCGAGGAGTTCCGCGCCACCCCCGACGAGGTGGCTCGCTCCGGCGCCCAAGGCACCGGTGACCTGCTGCGGGGTAGCGGCAGCGGCCGCTACCAGTTCTGGGACGTGGGGCTTGACGCCTTCCGAAGCGATCCGCTGACCGGCATCGGCGCCGGCAACTACGAGCTTTGGTGGAACGTCAACGGCACGCTTCCGCGCAAGGTCGTAGACGCGCACTCGGTCTTCATCGAAACGCTGGCGGAGCTCGGCCTGGTCGGCTTTCTGTTGCTGGCCGGCTTCGTGGCGACGCTCGCGGTCGCCCTTTACCGGGCGCTGCGAGCGGGCATCAGCGCCGAGGCGGCCGCGGCGGCCGGCCTCGTGGGCGCCGGGCTGCTCTCCGCGGCGCTCGACTGGACGTGGGAGATCCCGGCCGTATTTGGCCTGGTCCTGGCCGGCGCGGCGATCCTGACCGCCGCACCGCGGGAAGCGGTGCGAGCCGTCGGCTCGGCTGAGCCGCCGGGCCCTTCGGAGGCGGTAAGTCGCGACGGCTTCGGGCTGGGGGTCGCGGTCTTCGCGACAGCCTGGGCGAGCATCTGGGCGGCTGGCGTGCTGCTGTTGACGGAGGTCAAGCTGGACGACAGCCGCGAGGCGGCGGCGCGAGGCGACCTGGAGGCAGCCGTCCAGAGCGCGGTCGACGCGGGGGCGGTCCAGCCGTGGTCGCCAGAGCCGCCGCTGCAGGAGGCTCAGGTGGAGCTGCTGCAGGGGGACATCCCCAGGGCAAGGGCCGCCGCGGCCGAGGCGGTCAGGCTCGCCCCGGACGACTGGCGCACCTGGCTCGTCGCCGCCCGGGTCGAGTCAGAGGCTGAGCAGGACGCGGCCTACGACAGTGCGATCGCCCGCGCGATCGAGCTTGCGCCGCTGCCGCTTCCGGTCGAGCAAGGCGGCGCCCCATGAGGCTTCAGCGTCTGTTGGATCGGCTTCGCAACGGGTATCCTCGCCCCGACGAGGGACTCCCGGACCTCACCGAAAACACGGCAGTTCCGGATGCGTCCTCGAACGGTATGCCCCGAGGTACGGCGGACACAGCGCTTCAGGTGGGCTCCAGGCCCGAGGACCGCGGGACCGCGCCCGGGGCGGCGCCGTCCGGGCAGCGCTTCTGGCGCGACACCCGTCGCCGGCGGATGCTGGCGAGCGGGGACCTGGCCGCCGCGATGATTGCCACGGCCGTGGCCGTGCCGAGCTCGCTCGCCTCCGTGACCTGGGCGATCGCATTCGTTCCCGCCTGGATCGTCGTCGCCAAGGTACTCGGCCTCTACGACCGCGACCAGCGCTCGATTCGCCATCTTACGATCGACGAGCTCGGCTCGATCGCCGCCTGGGCAGCGATCTGCGCGGCGAGCCTCGGCCTGCTCGCCGACGTCACGCCGATCGGTGATATGAGCCTGGGCTCCGTCGTCGGCGTCTGGGCACTCGCGACGGTGTCCGCCTTCATCCTCAGGGCCGCGGCGCGTGCGCTCTGGCGCCGCCTGACGCCGCGCGAGGTGACCGCCGTCGTCGGAGACGGCGAGCTTGCCTGGGCCGCCCGGCGCAAGCTGGAGTTGTTCACGGACATGCATCTCGAGGTCGCCCGCCATCCGAAGGTGCCGATGCGCGGGGCGGGCGAGGACGTCGAGACGGCTCTGCGCGAGCTCACCTGCGGTGTGGACCGGGTGATCGTCGCCTCCGAGCGCATCGACCCGGAGTGGATCGGAACCCTGAATGGGATTTGTCGTACTGAGCAGGTCAAGCTGAGCGTCGTCTCGCCACTGCGCGGCCGCGCCGGCGCCGCGCCGCTGCTCTCCGAGGTTGCCGATCTGCCGGTACTCGAGTACGACACCCGTGACGTCTCACGCTCGACGATGCTGCTGAAGCGGGCCTTCGACGTGGCCGTCTCATCGATGTTCCTGCTGCTCCTGCTCCCATTCCTCCCCTTCGTGGCGCTTGCGATTCGCCTCGACAGCCAGGGCCCGGTGCTCTTCCGGCAGGTACGCGCCGGACTCGCCGGCCGCCCCTTCCGGATCTTCAAGCTGCGCACGATGAGCGAGGACGCCGAGCAGGAGCTCGGCAACCTGGTCGCGCTCGACGAACTGCCGGATCCGATGTTCAAGCTCAAGCGCGACCCCCGTGTGACTCGGGTAGGCGGTGTCCTGAGGCGACTCAGCGTCGATGAGCTACCGCAGTTGCTAAACGTCCTGCGCGGGGAGATGAGCATCGTCGGGCCGCGCCCGGAGTGGATGGGGCTGGTCGACCGCTATCAGCCCGAGCATCGCTTCCGGCTCGCGGTCAAGCCGGGGATGACCGGCCCGATGCAGGTCTTCGGTCGCGGCGCCCTCAACTTCCAGGAGCGCCTCGCGGTCGAGCTCGACTACGTCGAGAACCTCTCCCTCGCCCGCGACCTGCGGATCATCGCCCAGACGATCCCGGCAATCCTGCGAGGCACGGGCGCCTACTAGGCCGTAGCCCGCGCGGCATCTGAGATGACCTCGGCGACGGTGATCGTCCCCACCGTGAAGGGCGGTGAGCGCCTGCAGCATGCGCTGTCGTCGCTCGCGGGCGCGGAGGAAGTCATCGTTGTCGACAACGCCTGCAACGATCCGGCAACGGCTGAACTGCCCGGGCGCTTCAGCGGAGTTCGCGTACTGCAGATGGGGCACAACGCGGGATTCGGCGCGGCGATCAACGCTGCGGCGCGGGTCGCCGAGGGCGACGTCCTGGTTTTGGTCAACGACGATTGTGTCTGCGGCCCGGGGTTCGTCGAAGCGCTGGCGGGCCGAATCGACGCAGCGGCCGGTCTGACGATGGCGGCAGGGGTGCTTCGCGAGGCCGCCGACCCGGAGGTGATCGACAGCGCCGGCATCGAGATCGACCGCACGCTGCTCGGATTCGACTACCTCAACGGAACCGCTGTCGCCGATCTGGACGACGGCGTTCCCGACCCGCTCGGCCCGACTGGCGGTGCTGCCGCATACGACCGGCGCGCCTTCCTCGAGCAGGGCGGTTTCGACGAGGCGTTGTTCGCGTACTGGGAGGATGTTGACCTGGCGCTGCGGATGCGCATCGCCGGGATGCGCTGCGCGCTGGCGATCGATGCCCAGGCGATCCACGAGCACTCGGGCACGGCCGGCTCCGGCTCGCCTGCCAAGAACCGGATGATGGGGTTCGGGCGGGGGTATGTGCTGCGCAAGTACGGGGGCGTGAGCGCGGGGCGACTGCCGGGGATTCTGGCGCGCGACGGGGTGGTGCTGGCTGGCCAGTTGGTCGCGGATCGCAACCTGGCTGGTCTGCGGGGGCGGGTTGCGGGGTGGCGGGCTGGGCGGCCGGAGTTCGAGTACCCCGGGGCGCTGGTCGAGAGCTTTGGGCCGCCATCGTTGCGCGAGACATTGGAACGGCGGGCAGCCAGGAGGGCGAGGCTGCGGCGGGCTGGTGGGGGAGCGCTGGTGGCCACGCGAAAGAAGCCGCCGAGCCTCTCAGGCCAGGGGTCTGGGAAGTTGCGTCCTGATTCGGGACGGAAAGTCGCAGACCCCCCTGATCTGGCCGTCAATGACCCGCGCCCCGCCCGGGCCGTCGCGATCTTCCATGTGGCCGAGTTGAGCGGCCCGGCGCTCTCGCTCGAGAGTCGCCTGCGCTGGCTGGGCGAAACCGCCCACCTCGACGTGATCGTCCCGGGCGAGGGCGGCACGGCCGACCTCTACCGCCGGTTCGCCACCGTCCACACCGTGCCCTTCGAACCACTGATGCTCCCCAGATCCCCTGGCTCGATGCTGTCGTTGGCGCGACGCGCCAAACGGGACGCCGCGAACCTCCAGCACAAGCTCCGCGAACTACAGCCGGACCTCCTGATCACCTCAACCGCGACCCTCCCCGCGGCCCAGATCGCCGCACGCCGGGAAGGCGTTCCCGTTGCCATCGAAGCCTCCGAGCTGCTCACCAGCGGGCGCGCCGCGCCGCGCCGCGCGGTCGGCCGCGCGCTCGTTCGCGCGGCGGCCAAGCGCGCGGACATCGTCTTGGCCTGCTCGCTTGCCGTCGCCGCCGAGTACGCGGGCGGCGACGCCCCGGTGTTCGTCTCCTATCCGCCGATCGAGGACCGCTATGGCGGCGGGGACGCGGCCGGTTTCAGGAGCCGCCATGAGATCCCTGAAGGCGCCCCCGTCGTGCTCGCCGCCGGCAGCATCACCGAGCGCCGCGGGCAGGATGTCCTGATCGAGGCCGTTGAGATCGTCAATCAGGGGCGCGAACCCGCGGCCGTCTGCCTGATCGCGGGAGAGCCGTTCCCCCGTGGCCGGGACCTCGAGTACCAGCAAAGGCTCGAAAAGCTGGCAGGCGAAGCGGAGGGGACCGTGCGCCTGATCGGATTCCAGTCCGACCTCTCCGACGCGTTCGCCGCCGCTGCTGTCGTCGTCAACCCGCGACGCGACGCGGAAGCCTTCGGCCGGGTTCCCTGCGAGGCGTTGCTCGCTGGATGCCCGGTGGTTGCGGCTCGCACCGGCGGCGTCGCCGAGGTTCTTCGCGACGGCGAGACGGCGCTGCTGGTGGCCCCCGGAGATGCCGCCTCGACGGCCGTCGCCATCGAGACCCTGCTCGACGACCCCGAGCTCGCGACCGCGCTGGTGGCCCGCGGCCGGGCGGATGTCCTGCGGCGCTTCACCGACGAGGCGGCGATTGGCGTGTTTGCGTCCGGGCTGCGGTTGCTCGCCGTCGGCGGTTGGCGCTAGAGCGCTTCGGCGACGCGCGGGGCCCGGCGCTCGAACAGCCAAAGCCCGAAGACCGTGATCGCAACCATCAAAACCAACGGCACCCAGAGGCCGGCCACCGTGTCGACGGCCTGCGACGCGGTCGGCAGCGTCGGGTCGGCGACCCAGTGCCCGGCCTGGATGAAGAGCGGCGTCAGCGGGTTGTCGAGGACGAGCTGGCGCAGGATGTCCGGGACGCCCTCGTTGTTGAGGAAGCTGACCGGGTACAGCACCGGCATTCCGTAGAGCAGCGCCCGCACCCCGACGCCCCAGATGTGCTCGAGGTCGCGAAAGGTGACGTAGAGCGACGAGAGCACGAGCGCGACGCCGGTTGTGAAGACGATCAGCGGGACCAGCAGCAGCGGCATCAGCAGCCAGGTGCTCATCGGGTCCACTCCCAGAATCAGCAGCACCACGAACGCGGCGATCAGGTCGAGGCAGAGCGTGATCGTCGCCGTGAGCACCACCGAGAGCGGGATCACGATCCGCGGGAACTGCATCTTGCGGACGACGTTCTCGTGGTCCACAACGGAACGTACCGCGGCGGTCGTCGCGTCTGAGAAGAACTCGAACATGACGATGTTGATGATCAGAAAGGCCTCGTAGTTCTCGACGCTGTCGCCGATCCGGAACAGCTTCGTGAAGACGAAGTAGAGGATCGCGAAGAAAAGCAGCGGCCTGATCAACGTCCAGAGGTAACCCAAGACCGAGCCGACGTACTTCTGGCGCAGGTCGGCCATCGAGTTCAGCCAGAGCAGATTTACGAAGCGCCGCCAGCCGCCGCCGAAGGCGGACGGGCCGCGGATCTCGACGAGTTCGAGGGCCTCATCGAGGTGCCTGGACCCAGTGGTTTGCCCCGTCATCGCGACAACGGCTCCCCGGCGCTGCGGCGCTCGACCGAGAGCTCGTGGCGCAACGAGAGCATCCCCTCGTAGTCCTGGCGTCGGCCTGCGACCAGGATCTGCATGCTGCGCGGGTTGGAGACCGTCAGCGTTCCCGAACTGGCCGGATCGGTCACGGCCATCGTGCAGGTCAGCGTGTATTCGCCGGGACCGAGCCGGTTTTCGATCGTCGCGCTGACTCGCAACCGCTCGCCCGCTTCGAGCCGGGCACCGTCTTCGATCCAGGGAGTGCCGGCGCCGAAGACCCTCGTCCCTCCCGAGTTCTCGATCTCGACGTGCACCCAGGCGCGTTCCAGCGGTTCGCGCAGCACCACTTCGGCGTCGATCTCAAAAGTCTCCTGCACGTCGATCTCCGAACCCGAGCGCCCCTCGGCGTCGGCGAGTTCCAGCCTGGTGACGTCCGCGGGGAGCTGCCCGGCGCCCGGCTGCTCGGCGACGACGCTCTGCGCCGTCCAGAGGGCGTCCTCCGAGCGGGCGACGTCCAAATAGCCGCTGGTGACGCCGACCGGCTCTCCGATCTTCTTGACCTCGCCGTGGTGTAAGAGCATCGCGCGGTCGCAGAAACGCTCGACCATCGGCATCGCGTGCGTGACGAAGACGATCGTGCGTCCCGAGGCATGGACCTTGGTGAGCGAGTCGATGCACTTCTCCTGGAAAGCGTGGTCGCCGACCGCCAGCACCTCGTCGATCAGCAGGATGTCCGATTCGACCTGGAGCATCACCGAGAAGGCGAGGCGCACCTGCATCCCGCTCGAGTAGTTCTTCAACTGCAGCTCGCCGAATTCGCGCAGGCCGGCGTAGTCCATGACCGCGTCGTAGCGCTCGCGAGCCTCCTTCGGGCTCAGTCCCATCATCACGCCGTTCAGCAGCACGTTGTCGTGTGCGGTCAGCTCCGGGTTGAAACCGACGCCGAGCTCGATGAAAGGCGTCACCGTCCCGGCAGCTCGGATCGATCCTGAATCTGCTCGGTAGATGCTCGACAGTAGCTTCAGCAGGGTGCTCTTGCCCGAACCGTTGACACCGACGATGCCGAAGAACTCACCCCGCTCGACCTCGAAGGAGACGTTGTTGAGGACGTGCAGCTCGTTGAACTTGGTTGAGCGCATCGGGTGTAGGACCCGCTCCTTGAGCCGATGGACCCTCTCCGTGGGAATGCGAAACGTCTTATGGAGCTCGCGTACCTCCATCGCGAGCGGGCGACCACTCATAGCGCCGACAGGATAGAAACAGCTCTCCCATGCGATCGAGATGCGGCCAGATGTGAACCCCATGACCCACAACCAGATGGAGCCGCGCCCGCGCCTGCCCGACGAGCAGCTGGCTGTGATGCGCGCCTCTCGCCGGCATCCGCAGCCGACTCAGGCCGACTTCCTGATCCTGCGGCGGCTGGTCCAGCACCTGGCCGCGGTCCTGGGGCGATTCGAGGGTCCGCTCGACGTGCTCGACGTCTTCTGCGGCACCCGCCCGTACGAGGACCTGCTGCCGCCCGGATCGCGGGTGACCGGATTCGACGTCGACCACCACTACGGCGGCGCCGACGTCACCAGCCAGGAATTCCTGCCCTTCGAGGACGCGAGCTTCGACCTGGTGCTGTTCACCGAGGGGTTTTTCTATCTACCCGATCCGCAGGCGGCCGCGGCGGAGCTCCAGCGCGTGTTGCGACCGGGGGGCAGCCTGGTGGTCACGCTGCCGCTGATCTGGGAGTACAACCGCGACCGGCTCGAGCATCGCTTCACCGGGCCCCAGCTAGCGTCGGTGTTCGGCGACTGGGCCGACGTTGAAGTCGAGGAGGTCGGCGGCTTCGCCGTCTCCTGGGCGACGATCGGGGGGCGCATCCTGCGGGCCGCGGAGGAGCGTTTCACGTATCGGGGCGGCGCCTGGCGGCTCGCGGGGCCTCTCTTCAAGCCGCTCTACGTCGCTCTCAACGCGGTCGCGATGGCGGCCGATCGCTTCGAGCGGCGTGCTTGGCGCCCGGCGCCCTACCAGCTCCCCGACCACCTGTTGCTGATCGCTCGCCACCCCGGCCACTGATGGGCGGATCGCCCGGCCGAGCCGCCGTGACCGTGCTGGCCGAGGCCGGAGCCGATTCGCAGTGGGTCAGCCTCTGCCGCTGGCTCGGCTGGGACGTAAGCGTCGAGACGCAAGGCCTCGGCGACGCCCTCGGCGGCCACCCGTCCCACCTGATCATCGACCGCGACCCGGGTCAGCTTGGCGATGACGAGATCGGCGTGCTTGGCGAGGCCCTCGACAGCGGCGAACTGCTCGCGATCGCGCCGGCCGCCGATCGCGGCGACGCCTTTGCTGGGCTGAGCGGCGCCGTCGCCGCAGGCCGGCGGCAGGCCGCGGGCTCCCCGCGCTGGGGCGGTCCCGGCACCGGGCGAAGCTGGAGCGGGTGGCTGCATCTGGAGGCCGCGGTGCTCGAGCTTTCGGACGGGACCGTTCCCTGGGCCTTCGCCGGTGGCACGCCGCTTGCGGTCGCACGCAGCTACGGCGAGGGCGCGCTGGTCTCGCTCTCGGCCAGCGCAGCGGAGATCCGCGACGCCGGACCGGCCGGAAGCGGGGTCCTGCGGCACCTGCTGATCCACGGCACACGCCGGGCGCTTGCCTGGATCGACCTCGAGGGCACCGTGGTTTTGCGCATGGACGACCCCGGCTCCGCGGCCAATATCCATCTACGCAGCTGGGCGCACCCGGAGCTGGGCGGGGACGAGTGGGCCGAGCTGGCGAGCGAGCTGACTTCGCGCAACGCCCGCATGTCGGCCTGCTGTGTTCCGGGCTGGATCGACGACGGCGATGCCGGGCGCGGTGAGCTTCGCGTCGACGGCGAAGCGGTCGAGCGCGTCGGAGGCGCCGTGCACGCTTCGCCGGGCGTCGTCTACCGCGGCGCCGACGGCACGGTGCACGACTACGTGGACGAGTTCCGCGGCCTGCTCAGCTTCCGCGCTGCCGGTGCCGGCGAGCTCGAGCAGCACGGATACACCCACGTTGGTCCCGATCGGGAGGCATGGGCCGGGGCCGACGACCGCTACGAGAGCGTCTCCTGGTATCGCGAGCTCGAGCACATCGGCCCGCAGGTCGAGGCCTTTGGGCCCGCCGACCCGATTGCCGCGGGCGGCCGGATCCTGACGGAGCTCCTCGGAGAGCTGCCCAGCACGCTCACCTGTCCCGGGCAGGCCTGCTCGCCGCACGCCGCCGAACTTGCGGTGGCGGCCGGTTTCGAGCTCGTCGCCACCGAGGCGCTGGCGCTGCGAGACGGGGAGGGGCTTGTCTGGGACCCATACGTCGTCTGCGCCGGGGTCGATTACCCCGATCCGAATCTGCTCGAGTCGGGGATCCCCGTGCAGGCGGTGCTGCACGACCGCGACATCGCACTGGAGAGACCGAGCTGGCTCGGCCGCTGGCTCGACGCCTGGGCGCAGGCCGGCGCCAGGCGATTCGTCGACTTCCGTGAGCTCGCCGGCCTGCTGGGAGTACGGGTCGGTTTGGCTGCGGACGGCGGCGTGGAGGTCGAGGCGGGGGAGAGGTTCCCCCCGCTGCGAGCGATCCCTGTCGGATCGAGGGCGACCGCTGATGGCGAAGCAGCGGTCGCCGAGCTGACCCCCTAGGCCCTGGCCCTTAGCCCATTCAGCACCTTGCGAACTGCGGTACCCACAACTGAAACAGCGAACTTCGCCCAGATCCCCGTGTAGATGACTCCGTTGGTCAGGGCACTCCGGGTGGGCGCGTGGTGAGCTTGGTAGAAGCGGTGCATGCCGTAGTGGAAGGCGTGATTGAGCCGCAGCGAGCGGAACTCCCCGGCGGTGCCGCTCTTGACATGGATCACGGTTGCCGCCGGCTCGTAGTAGCTCACCCAGCCTGCCTCTCGCAGCCGGAAGCTGAGGTCGAGGTCCTCCATGTACATCCAGTAGCCCTCGTCGAACAATCCGGCCTGCTGCAGTGCCGTCCGCCGGATCAGCATGAAGGCGCCGTTGACCGCGTCCACCTCGCCGGCATCGGTCTCGCTCAGCTCGGGAGCCGTGTACTGCGCCAGCCGTCCGCGGGCACCGGCGCGGCGCCCGATCCCGGTGAAGTGCGCGAGCGCTCCCAGCGGCGTCGGGAAGGAGCGCTTCGAGGCGTGATCGAAGCCGCCGTCCTCCAGTTCGAGCCGCGGGCCGGCGACCCCGAGACTTGGCTGTTCCTCCATCAAGGCGACCAGCGTGTCCAGGGCCCCCGTCGTGACCCTGGTGTCAGGGTTCAGCAGCAGGGCGTAGTCACTGCGGCTAGCGCGCAACACCAGGTTGTTGGCCGCGCCGAAGCCGGCATTGACCGGGTTGACGGTCAGCTTCACCTCTCCAAACTCGCGCGCGACCATTTCCGCGGTGCCGTCGCCCGAGTCGTTGTCGACCACGTGAACGGTCATCGGGATCGCGGGAGGGTGCGCCCGCAGGGAATGCAGGCAGTCCCGGAGCATCGCCTCGCAGCGGTAGGAGACGATGACCACGTCGAGCGTCACAGGGGCCACGGGGCGCGAGGTTAGGCTCTTTGCATGTCGGAGACTGCCGAGACTGCCTCCACTGCGGCCGGCGACCCGGATGCGGTCGAGCGGCTGAGCCTCGCAGAGATTCGCTCGGGCTCGCTGATCGCGTCCGAGCACCTGCATCGCTACGAGCTTGCCGGCTCGCTGTGTGCCGCCCTGCGAGTCGCGGACGTTTGTTGCGGCGCGGGCTACGGGTCGGAGTTGATCAGTTCCGCCGGCGCCATGTTCGTGCTCGGCGTCGACATCGAACGGGGAGTGATCGCGACGGCTGAGCAGGAGCTCGCCAAACCCCGCAAGCTCGAGTTCGCACAGGCCGACGCGGTCGAGTTTCTCGAACGCGAGCTTCTCGACGGTTTTGACGCGGTCGTGATGTTCGAGGGGCTCGAGCACGTCTCCGATCCCGAGCGGGCGATTGCCGCTCTGAGCCGCCACACCGCGCGCGGCTTGAGGGCGCTGGTTTCGATCCCCAACAGCGTCGTGCTCGGCGAGGTCGATAATCCGTTTCACGTCACCGACTACGACTACGAGTCGGCGCGGGCGGCGTTGAACGGTCTCGGTGATGACGTGGTCGTTTTGAGCCAGTACCTGGCTGAAGGTTCGCTGATCGGAAGCGACGGCGCGAAGGGGCTGGACCAGCGCCTCGCCTTTGCCGAGTTCGCGGAGCCCGAGCTCTGCAGCCATCTGCTGGGCGCGGTCAACTTCGACCAGCGGGCGCTGGAGCGGGCGGCGACCGCGCGCATGCAGCTCGAGGTCGCGCCGCTCAACCGCCGCTACATGGCAGAGCTCGAAGCGAAGGTCGCCAAGCTCTGGGATGAGCTGCAGCAGACCGACCGTGACCTGCGTGACGCTCGCGAAGAGCTCCAGCGGATACAGCACTCCGTCACCTGGCGCGCGACCGCGCCGGTGCATCGCACCGAGCAGCGTTTGCGCCGCCGCCGTTCGCAATGAGCCGCGGTCCCGTGCGCGTCGTGCTGGTCTCCCGCGAGGTCTACCCATTCGAGGGTGGAGGGATCAGCTACTACGTCAGCTCGACCGCGCGGGACCTGGCACCGGTGGCCGAGGTGACGATCCTGACGACGGCGGCGCACGAGCCCGAGTACCGCCGGCTGGTGGCCGCGGGCGATCCCCGTCTGCCGCCTGGAGTCCGATTCGAGTTCGTCGCGCCGCCGCGGCCCGTTCCCGACGGAGCCGACGGCTACTACGGCTTCTTCCACCACTACAGCGCCCGTGTCCTCGAGGCGCTTGCCCGGCTTTATCCCGACGGCGGGCCGGAGATCGCCGAGTTCAGCGATTACCACGCCGAGGGTGCGGTCACGGTCCAGGCGCGCCACACCCGGGACCCGAGACTGCGCAACACGACGGTCTGCATTCGCGCCCACACCACGTCGGAGATGTGCCAGGTGCTGGACGGCCGCCTCAATCCCGGCTTCGGCTACCGGGCGATGTTCGAGCTCGAGCGCTACGCCCTGCGACACGCCGACCACGTGCTCTGGCCCGGCGGCGACGTGCTCGGCGCCTACCGTCGCTACTACGGCGAGGACGGAGTCGCCTCGCCCGTCCGGATCCCCAACTCCGTCTACTTCGGCGCCGACACCGATCCGGGGCAGGCGCCTCAGGGTGACCCCGCGGCGCCGCTGCGGCTGCTCTACATGGGGCGGCTCGAACGCCGCAAGGGCGTCCACAACCTGCTCTCCGGGCTGCTGTCGCTCGACCGCAACGACTGGTCGCTGACGATTCTCGGCGGCGACACCAACACCGGGCCGCTCGGCGGCTCGATTCGCGGCCTGCTGGAGTTGGAGAGTGCGGGCGATGAGCGAGTGCGCTTTGTGGACGAGGTTTCCCGCGAGCGGCTGCCGGCGCTGATCGACGATCACGAGATCTGCGTCGTTCCCTCACTTTGGGAGTGCTGGCCAAACGTCGCCCTCGAAGCGCTCAACCGCGGCATGCCGCTGCTTGCCACGCCCACCGGCGGCCTCACCGAGATGGTCCAGCCGGGCCGCTCGGGCTGGCTGACCGAGGAAACCTCGAGCGAGGGGATCGCCCGAACGGTCGAGGGGCTGCTCGGCTCCCGCACGGAGATCTCGGCGCTCCGGGGTAGCGGCCCGCGCGAAGTCTTCGCCGAGCTTGCCGACGCCGAACGCATCCGCGAGCGCTACCTCGAGCTTGCCGAGCGGTCGCATCGAGGCCGCTCGGCTGTCAAGACAGCGGCCGGGCCCGCCAAGGGCGCGAGTTCGCCGCTCGTCTCTGTCGTCATCACCTACTTCGAGCTCGAGCGCTATGTCGAGGAGGCCGTCGCCTCCTTCCTGGCGCAAACGTACGACGACCTCGAGCTGATCGTCGTCAACGACGGCTCGTTACGCGAGCAGGACGCGGTGCTCTGCGAGCTGGCGGATCGCTATCCGCTGACGGTCGTTACCCAGGCCAACTCCGGCCTGCCGGCGGCCCGCAACCTCGGCGTTGCGGTCTCACGCGGCGCCTACGTCCTGCCCTTCGACGCCGACGACATCGCCGAGCCAGAGCTGGTGGAGCGCTGCCTGGCCGTCCTGGAAGCTCACCCCGACGCCGCCTACGCGGCCACCTGGTCCAGCTACGTCGACGAGGACGGGGTGCCATTGGACGACGGCTACCAGCCGATCGGCAACTGGACAGGGCTGGTGGACGAGCGCAACGTGGCCGGGGCGGCATCTTCGCTGTTTCGCCGCGAGATCCTCGCGCGCTTTCCCTACGACCCGGAGTTTCCGAGCTACGAGGACTGGCACCTGTTCCGCCGCCTACACCGGACGGGGCACTACGGCTTCGTCGTTCCCCAGCGGCTGTTCCGCTATCGCGTCCGCCGCGCATCGATGTTGCGGCGCACCTCCGACGCCCAGATTCAGCGACTGCGCGCGCAGATGGAGGGCCACCTGCGCGAAGCCGAGGTTGAGTGGCTGGCTCCGGCGACGTCGGAGAGCGGTCGATGAGAATCGCGCTCGTCTCCCTGGAGCTCCTTCCTCACGTCCTCGCACTCGCGCGGGTGCTGGCCGACGAGGCCGAGGTCACCGTCTTCACATCGGAGGCGCAGCGCGATCTGGTGCCGGCGGACGTCGCCTGCGAGCTGGTGGCCGAGCCCGATCCCGGTTGCCTGCAGAGCTTCCTCGGCGTTCACCACCAGTGGAGCGCCCGGGTTCTCGACGCGCTTGCCGAGAGCTATCCCGGCGGCGGCCCGGATCTCGTCGAGTTCTCAGATCGCAATGGAGAGGGTGCGGTCAGTATCCAGGCCCGCCGAAGCTTCGACCCGCGCTTGCGACGGACATGTGTCTGCGTGAGGTTGACGATGAGCGCGGAGATCGCCGCGGTGCTCGAGGGCCGCCTTGATCCCGACTTCCACGGCCGCGCCACCTTCGAGCTCGAGCGCTACGCGCTGGCGAACGCGGACCGGCTGATCTCCCCCGGCGGCGACGTGCTCGGAGCCTACGAGCGGTTCTACGCGGGACTTGGGCTGGCGCCGGCGGTCGACATCCGACCCGCCCATCAGGAGGCACATCCGCTTCAGAGGGCACCCTCGATCCAACTCGGTGACGGCGAGCCGCTGCGGCTGTTGTTCAGCGGCTCGGCCGAGCGCCGAGGTGGCCTCTACAACCTCCTGCGCGGCGTCGTCGACCTCGATCGCGACGACTGGCGGCTGACCGTCGCCGCGTCCGACAGCGACACCGGCCCGCTCGGGGTCTCAGCCCGGCGCTATTCAGAGCTTGCCCTCTCGGGCGATCTGCGGGTCGCGTTCCGCGAAATCCCCGCGCCCGATCAGCTCTCGTCGCTGATCGCCGACCACCACGTGCTCGTGATCCCATCGCTCTGGGAATGCTGGTCGCCGACGGCGATCACCGCCCTGCTTCACGGGCGGCCGCTGCTGGCGACGCCGGTGGGAGGGCTGGTTGAGATGGTCCGGGGCGGCGCCGGGTGGCTGTCGTCCGGGTCCGATTCGCGCGCGATCGAGGCAGCTGTCGAGCAGGTCCTGGACGCTCGCGGCGAACTGGCCGCGGCCGGCGAGGACTCGTTGCGGGCCGCGGCACGGCTGACCGAGGCCGATCCGATTCGCGCCGGCTATCTCGAGCTTGCAAGCGAGGCGGCTGCGAAGCCGCTCGCAGACTCCGGCACTGCTCGCCCGCTGGTGTCGGTGATCGTCACCTACCACGGGCTTGCCGGCTATATCGAGGAAACGATCCAGTCGCTCTGCGGCCAGACCTACGCGGAGCTCGAGATCCTGATCGTCAACGACGGCTCCTTCGACGAGGCCGACAGGATCCTGGAGGCGCTCGCCGAGCGCTATCCGGTCAGCATTGTCAACCAGCCTCACTCGGGCCTCTCATCGGCCCGAAACTTCGGGATCGCGATCTCGCACGGCCGCTACGTGCTGCCCTTCGACGCCGACGACGTCGCCGAGCCTGACCTCGTCGAACGCTGCGTGGATGCACTGCAGGCAAACCCCGAGCGCGTGTACGCCGCGACCTGGTCGACCTTCATGCACGAGGACGGCACCACCGTCGACGACGGCGACCAGCCTCTCGGGAACGCCTCTGTCCTGGTCCGCGACGAGAACGTCGCCGGGGCCGCCGCATCGCTTTTCCGCCGCGAGATCTTCGAGTCGGGCTTCGAGTACGAGGCCGACCTCCCCAGCTACGAGGACTGGTACCTGTTCAGGCGACTGCACGAAGCCGGCCTCTTCGGCCTCGTCGTCCCGCGCCGCCTCTTCCGCTACCGCATCCGCAGCGAATCGATGTTGCGCCAGATCGGCGACCCGGCGCGAGAGCGTTTCCGCGAGGAGATGGAGACGAGGCTGCGGGAGCGAGAAGTGGAGTGGGTGGCGCAGCGACCGGAACTTGGAGCAAGTTGGGGGCGATCGCCCCCGGTTTTCCTCCAAAACTCGCCTGATCCGTCCGAACCCGGCGGCTTGGGTGCCTGGCCGGCAAACCTTGCCGCCCGCCCGGCGTCCCCTTCAGCGCCCGAGCTTCGCACTAACCCTGGCCGCGAACTCGTAGATCGCCGGCGCCAGCGCCTGGAACAGCGGCTTGAAGAGCCGCAGCGGGGCCGTCAGCCGGTAGCTGATGCTGCGCTCGACTTTGTCGGCCCGTTCCTCGGCCTGCCGGAGGCGGATCAGCACCGATGCGGCGGCTGCGTCGCGTTTGCCGAGGTGGGTGCGGGCCAGGGCGGCGTTGGCGCTGCGAAGTTCGGTGTTGGCTCCCTCGAGCTGCGCGACCCTCTTCTCGAGCTCCGCGACTTGGTCGTTCTTTCCCTCCAGCGCCTCGGCCTCCACGGCCGCAAGGTTAGACGCCTTGGGGGCGGCCACCCAAAAAGCGCGTCCGGCGGTCAATAACGTTCGGTCTCCATGAGCGCGCGCGTCCTGGTCCTTTCGTCCGACCGCGTGGGCGAGCAGATGGCTGGCCCTGCGATCAGGGCCTATGAGATCGCTACGGCGCTCTCGGCCCACCATCGCGTCACCCTCGCGGCTCCGCCTGGCAGCGGCCTGCCCGCGGGTTCGAAGGTTGCCTTCGCCCAGGCATCCCCCGGGTCGGCTGAGTTCTGGATGATTGCCGGCGAGCACGACGTTCTTGTGGCTCAGTTCCTGCCCGGCTCCGTGCTTGCCAAGCTGATCGGCGGTCCGTTGCGGCTCGTGCTCGATCTCTACGACCCGCGGGCGCTCGAGGCGCTCGAGCGGGGGACGGGCGACGGTGATGCGCTGGCCACCCGAGTCGCCGCCGAGGCTGCTGAGCAGCTCGCCTATCTCGCCGCCGCCGACTTCGTGCTCTGCGCCAGCGAGCGCCAGCGCGACCTCTGGATCGGCGCCCAGATGGGCGCGGCACTGATCCAGCCCGAGGGCTATCGCAGCGATCCGACCCACCGGTCGCGGATCGGCGTCGTCCCCTTCGGCATCCCCGAGGGTGAACCCGAGTCGCGAGGACCGGTGCTCAAGGGAGTCTGGCCCGGTACGAGTCCGGACGACAGGGTGATCGTCTGGGGGGGAGGGGTCTGGGACTGGCTCGATCCGGTCGGCGCCGTGCGGGCGGCCGAACTGGCGGCGTCGAGCATCGACGGACTGCGCCTGTTCTTCCTCGGCACGGGGCGACCGCCCGAGGGCGAGCAGGCGTCCTTTCCGATGATGAGCGCAAACGCCGAGTTGGAGCGCTACGTGAGCGACCGCGGCCTCGACGGCGGCACCGTACTGCTGAACCGCGACTGGATCCCGTACGCCGAGCGTGGGGCCTACCTGTGCGAGGCGGACGCCGGCATCAGCACCCACCAGGATCATCTCGAGGCCCGCTACGCCTATCGAACGCGCGTCCTCGACTACTTCTGGGCCGGCCTCCCCGTGATCGCGACGCGCGGCGACGTGCTCGCCGACACGATCGAGGCCGAGGGGCTCGGCACGACGGCGCCGGCCGGCGACGTCGAGGCGCTGGCGGAGGCGATGGTCTCGTTGCTGGAGGATCGTGCCGGACTCGAGGCAGCCTCCGCGCGGGTCAAGGCGATGGCTCCCGCGTTGCGCTGGTCGCGCGTCGTCGAACCGCTGCTCGAGTTCCTCGACAGCGCACCCGTCCCGCGTGGCGGGCAGTCGTTGCGCAGCGCTGAACGGCTCGTCCGGCGCTCGCGGATCGCCAAGGGACGACAACTCGTCGGCGAGGACGGGGTCGCGAGCACGGCGGCTCTGGCCTGGCGGCGGCTGCGCGGCCGCCGGTGATCCTTTTCGATTCCCGCTGCGATTCTTAGTCGATGACCGATTCGAGTCAGGACAGCAACTCGCGCCTTGCGCTCTACGCGCTCGGCGGGCTCGTGCTTGCCGGAATCGTCCTGCGCATCAGCCTCTCGGCTGCCTACGAGCCCCCGTACCTCAACCTCTTCGACTCGCTCGCCTATCTGGAGATGGCCGAAAACGAGCTGTTCACCGATCCGACCCGTGCCGTCGGCTATTCGATCGTGCTGCGCGGCCTGCACGGTATCTGGGCCGATGTCGACCTCGTGCTGTTCGTTCAGCATCTGATGGGGATCGCAACCGGGCTGCTGCTCTACGCGACTGTGCGCAGGATCGGCGCACCCGTCTGGGTCGCGCTGATCGCCGCCGCCTCCGTGCTGCTCTCGCTCGACCAGATCTTCCTCGAGCACGCGCTGATGCCGGAGACGGTGTTCACGCTGATGGTCGTCGGGGTGCTCTATACGGCCGTTCGCGCACTCGAGGAGTCGCGCCGCCTGCTTGGCCCCCTCAGCACCCGCAGCGCTTGGGTGATCGCCGCAGGCGTACTGCTCGGCGCCAGCGCCTGGACCCGTCCGGTGACCGTTCCGCTCGCTCCGCTTCTGGGTCTCTGGCTGGCGCTGGCAATCCCAGGCAACTGGAAGCAACGGATATTCCCCGCCGCCCTGGCGATGGTTGCGGCCGGCCTCGTGGTGCTCGGGTACTTCGCTCTGCACTCCTCGCACACCGGCTTCTTCGGCTTCACAGAGGCTTCGGGGTGGGGCTTTTACTCGCGCTCCGCGCCGTTTGCCGATTGCACCAAGTTCGATCCGCCCGCGGGCACCGAGGCGCTCTGCGAGGACAAGTCCCCCGAGGATCGCTTCGGCCCCGACTTCTACGGCTGGCAGCCCGACTCGCCGGCGATCCGGCTCTTCGTCTATCCACCCAACGGCAGCGACCAGCTCTCCGCCTTCGCCAAGCAGGCGATCCTGCACCAGCCGTTCGAGTACGCCAAGGACGTCGTTCGCGATTTCGGCCACTACTTCCTGCCGCTCTCACCGCCCCCGTTCAGCGGCCCCGAGTACGAGATCGTCGAGGTTGACCGCCGCGCCCCCGGGATCGAGGAGGACATCCTCGCCCCGATCAACGGCTACTACGCCGACGAGCCGCTGGCGATCCACGGTGGCATCTCCGAACTCGGGGCGATCCAGGACGTTCTCAGCGTTCGCGCCAGGTGGCTGTTTGTGGCCGCCATCTTCGCGCTCGCCGGGGTCGTGCTCGCGCGCGGGAAGGTGCGCGCCGGCATCGTCCTGCTGGGCGGCGCCAGCGCGCTGGCGATGCTCGTGCCTGTGGCCACGGCGATCTACGGCGCCCGCTACGCGATCCCGGTGAGCGGACCACTCGTCGGCGCCGGTGCGATCGGCGCCTGGCTGGTCGGAGCCCGTATTCGGGCTGGGCGCGCCGCTACTCTGGATTCCCCGGGGCGTTCCGGGAATTCAAGCGATGGCGAGCACTAAGAAGCGATGGTTTCTGAGACAGCTTTCGAGGTAGAGCCGCGGGAGATGCCGGGGACGGCGCTGGCCCTGTCGGTCGTGATCCCCTGCCTCAACGAGGCCGATTCGATCGAGATCGTCGTCGGCAAGGCGGTGCGGACCATGCGCGAGGCCGGCATCGCCGGCGAGGTCGTGGTCGCCGACAACGGCTCGACGGACGGCTCTCCCGAGTTGGCCGAGCGCGCCGGCGCGCGTGTCGTGCACGAGTCGCGCAAGGGCTACGGCTCCGCCTACCTGGCCGGCTTCGGAGCCGCGCGCGGCACCTACGTCCTCATGGGTGACGCCGACGACACCTACGATTTCACCGAGATCCCGCGCTTCCTGGAGCTGCTCGAGCAGGGCGCCGACATGGTGATCGGCAATCGCTTCGCGAAAATCCACAAGGGAGCGATGCCGTGGCTGCACCGCTACGTCGGAAATCCGATCCTGACCGGCCTGCTCAACCTCTTCTTCCGCACGGGCGTTTCCGACGCCCACTGCGGCATGCGCGCCTTCCGCCGCGATCTGCTGCCGCGGCTCGACCTGCGGACGACCGGGATGGAGTTCGCCTCCGAGTGGGTGATCCGCGCATCCAAGCTCGGCCTCGATATCCGCGAGATCGACATCGAGTACCACCCCCGCAAGGGCGAGTCGAAGCTGTCCTCGTTCGCGGACGGCTGGCGCCACCTGCGCTTCTTGCTGATCCACAGCCCGACCTGGCTGTTCCTGATTCCCGGGGCGGCGCTCGTTCTGGCCGGCCTCGCCGGCGGGCTGGTGGTGCTGACCGGCGTCAACGTGCTCGGCCGAGAGTGGGATCTGCATGCGCTGATCGCCGCGGCGCTGGCGCTGATCGTCGGCGCGCAGGTGATCCAGTTCGGGATCTTCGCGAGGACCTATGCCGCCTACTACCTCGGCGAGCATGATCCGCGCTTCGACCTCTGGCGGGCGCGGCTTCGTCTCGAGAACGGGCTGCTGGCGGGCGCCGCCGTGCTGATCGCCGGCTTCGCCATCTGCGCCGTCGTCGCCGTGACCTGGATCGACCGCGGCTTCGGCGAACTGCGTGAGGAGAAGCTGGCGATCGCCGGCCTGACCCTGGTCGTGCTCGGCATCCAGATCGTCTTCGCCTCGTTCTTCCTCTCGATTCTCGGCCTGCGCCGCGAGGACCGTTCACCTTCAAGTCCAAGCGCGGTCGACTGAACCACTGGACTGTGCAGACCGGACGCTCTAAGCTCGGGGAGGACAGGGCAGGCTGATGCGGATGAGGACAGGGAACGCAGGAGCGAGAACGGTCGGCCTTGGTTTGGTCGCGCTTGCGGCCGCCGTCGCGGTGCTTCCGTCATCGGCGAGCGCGACACGAAACCTCTACGTAACCGGTTCGGCCAGCGACAACGTCCACGCCTACGACTTCGGCGACACCGGAGGCCTGACCGAGATCAGCGGCTCCCCGTTCACCCTCAGGGTCAACCCGATGGACGTTCTCACACCCAACGCTGTCGCCCTGACGCCCGACGGCCGCCGTCTATACACCGTCAACCACGATTCCGACGCGATCTCCGCCTTCGCCGTCTCCGACGGCGGATCCCTGACCCCGGTGACCGGCTCGCCTTTCGCCGTCGGTCCCAACGGTGCGGAGCCGACGGGCATCGCGATCGCCCCGGACGGCTTCCACCTCTGGGTCACGAACACCGCCATCGACAGGATCGCCGCCTTCACGATCGGATCGACCGGCGCCCTGACGCCGGTCACGGGCTCACCGTACGAGAGCAACGGCACCCCGATCGGGATCGCCGTGACCCCCGATGGCCGTTTCCTGTACGCCGCCAACTTCAACGAGCACAACATCACCGCCTATGCGGTTTCTCCTGCGGGGTCGCTGACGCCGCTGCCGACGCCAGCGTGCGCTGGTTGCGACCAGCCCCAGGGGCTCGCCGTGACGCCTGACGGCCGCTTCCTCTATGTGGCCGACTCGTCCGCCGCCTCGTCCGCCGTGCGCGGGTTCGCGATCGGTCCAGTGGGTGAGCTGACGGCAGTGCCGGGGGGTTCCTTCTCGAGCGGAGGTTTGGCGACCGACCTCGCCATCAGCGCTGACGGTGTCCACCTGCTTGCGGTCAACTCGACCTCGAACACCGTTGGCAGCTTCACGATCGGCGCGAGCGGAACACTGACCGCGGTGGGTGCCCCGAGCGCCGTCGGCGGGGACGCCGAGGGCGTCGCGATCACGCCGGACGGCAGGCGAGGCTATGTCTCCTCACGCGCCACCGGCACCGTCCACGGGTTCGATATCGCCCCAGGCGGCGCGCTCAGCCTGATCTCCGGTTCGCCTTTCGCGGCGCCGGCGGATCCCGACTTCCACTCGGTTGCCGTCAGCCCCAACCAGGGGCCGAGTGCATCTTTCACGGCGACGCCGGGCGGCCCCGGTCAGCCCACTGCCTTCAGCGCCGTCGCTTCGAGCGATTCCGACGGCACGGTCGGCCGCTACGACTGGGACTTCGGCGACGGCACCACGCTGGCCGACGGTGGCCCGACGCCCTCACACATCTACGCGAACGGCGGCAACTTCGACGCGACCGTCACCGTCACCGACAACGAGGGCTGCTCGACGTCCGTCGTCTTCACAGGTCAGACGGCCTCGTGCAACGGTGGCCCAGCCGCCACCGCGAGCCGTCGCGTGAGCGTCGACGGCACGCCGCCGAAGCTCGAGCTCTTCGGTCCCAAGTCCCAGAAGCTCGGCACGTTCGTGTCGCTGATCGTTCGCTGCGACGAGGCCTGCAACGGGACGGCCGGAGGCAAGCTGATCGTGACCGTCCCCGGTGGCGAGAGTGGCAAGCGCGTGCGGTCAAAGCGCTCGTTTCGCTTCAAGCCGGTGCGTTTCTCCGTTGAGGAGCGGGCGCGGGCGAGGTTGCGTCTGCGCCTGCCGAAGACCGGCCGGGCCGCGGCAGCTGACGCGCTCGGCGCAGGCGGCAACGTCAAGGCGAAGCTGATCGTCAGCGCAGCCGACACGTTCGCGAACTCGACGGGCGCTCGCAGGCAGGTCACGCTGAAGACGAAACGCTAAGTCTGGCCAGCTCGGAGGCGCCAGCTTCTTCGCGATCTCGATGGTCCCCGTTGAACGCGACCGGCTCGCGTGGGCCGTGTTCGCGCACCCACTCCGCCATGCGCCTGATCCCGGTCCCCAGCTCGACCGCATCGTCGAGCTCGAAGACCCGCTGGATCTTGCTGTGGTCCGAGAATGCGTGCACGACCTCGTGACGCGCGGGCAGGTGAGTGACGTTCCTGGGCACGGAGAACGCATCGGCGACGGCGTCGGCGAGCTCGAGGATCGAGCAGGGCTGGTCAGCGCCCACGTTGAAGGTTTCGCCGTTGGCCTCCTCGACCAGCACGCTGCGGGCGATCACCGGCGCGACGTCGTCGATGTAGGAGAACGCCCTGGTCTGCAGGCCGTCCCCGAAAACCGGCATCGGCTCGTCCTTGAGCACCGCGTTCATGAAGATTCCGACGACGTTGCGGTAGCGGTCGGAGATGTTCTGGCGCTCGCCGTAGACGTTGTGTGGCCTGAAGACGGTGTAGTCGAGATCGAACATCGACTGAGCTGCCGCGAGATCGAGCTCGACCGCGTACTTGCTGATCCCGTAGGGGTCCTCGGGCAGCGGCACGAGCTCTTCGGTCATCGGCGTCTGATGGGAGCCGTAGACCGCGATCGATGACGTGAACACGAAGCGCTTGACGCCGTTCAGCACCGACTGGTTGACCAGGTGCATCGTCGCCTCGAGGTTGGTCCGGTAGTTGTAGGCGCGGATGAAATGCGAAAGGCCCTCGGCCGCGTAGGCGGCCAGGTGGTAGACGTAGTCGAAGGGGCCGTATTCCTCCCAGAGTGAGGCCACGAAGGCGGCGTCGCTGACGTCGCCGGGCACCCATTCGGCGCCGGCGGGGACGTTCTCCTCAAAGCCGCCCGAGAGGTCGTCGACAGCGACGACGCTCATCCCGAGCTCGAGACAACAGTCGGCGACGTGCGAGCCCATGAACCCCGCGGCGCCGGTGACCAGCGCCCTGGATGACGGTTCTCCGTTCATGCGAGCCGGAGAGTGTAGATAGCGCCATCACTAACGTTGCCCGGATGATTTCGGTGCTTATTCCCGTTCGCAACGGGGGCGAGGAGTTCAGGCGCTGCCTTGAGGCGATCGCCCGCCAGCAGGTGGATGACGAGGTCGAGATCGTCGTCGTCGACTCCGCTTCCACGGACGGCACCGCCGATCTGGCCCGCTCCTTCGGGGCCCGTGTGGAGGTGATCGCGGCTTCAGAGTTCAACCACGGCGGCACCCGCAACCGGCTCGGCGAGCTGGCCGGCGGTGAGACCCTCGTTTACACGGTCCACGACGCCTACGCGGAGGACGAGCACTGGCTCGCGCGCCTCACCGATCCGCTGCGCGAGGACCCCGAGCTTGCCGGCGTCTACGCCCGCCAGCTTCCCCACCTCGACGCGCGGCCCCCCGAGCGCTTTTTCCTCGACTTCGTCTACGGCCCCGAGCGCCGCCTGCAGCGTGTCGCCGGCCGCGACGAGCTCTCGATGAAGACGACGCTTTTCTCCAACGTCAGCTCGGCGATCAGGCGGAGCGTCTGGGAGCAGTACCGCTTTCCCGACGACATCATCCTCAGCGAGGATCAGGACTTCTCCGCGCGCGTGCTCCTGGATGGCCACTCGCTCCTCTACGAGCCGCAGGCGATAGTCCGCCACTCCCATCCCTACACCATCCCCGCCGCCTTCAAGCGCTTCTTCGAATCGGGGGTCTCGGCCGAGCGCGCCTACCTTGCAGGGCAGCGCCCTTCCTCCCGGGTGCTGCGCAAGGAGGCGGTCCGTTATGGCCGCGAGGAGCTCGCCTGGATGAGCCGCAACGGCTATGCACGCTGGATTCCGTACACCGTCGTCTACGAGCTTTCCAAATACGCCGCTCTTCAGCTCGGGGTCCGGCATCGAAGCCTCCCCGTTTCACTGAAGCGGCGATTCAGCGCCCAGGCTGCCTACTGGGACAGGCCGAATGCGGCTGCCCGCTAGCGCCTCGGTGGCCGGGGTCGAGCTGGTCGAAGCCCCGGCGCCGCAGGCCTGTCCCGCCTGCGAGGCTCCGCTCGAGCGCTGGGGGTTCGCCGAGCCGCAGGAGCCGAGCCTGCGCCGCCGCTACCTGCTCTGGCGCTGTGCAGGATGTGGAACGGCGAGCACGGCCGGCGACCCGGAGCCTGAGCTCTACGAGACGGGTGTCTACAGCGAGGCGACGACGCGCCTGGAGGGGCTGATCGAGGCGATCCGCCGGGCTGGCGAGCGCCAGAAACTCGCACTGCTCCGCCGGGCGCTGCCGCCCCCCGCGCGGATCGCGGAGCTTGGGGCGGGGCAGGGCCGCTTCATCGCGGCCGCCCAGGATGCGGGTTATCAGGTCAGCGGCTTCGAGCCTTCGCAGCGCGGCGTCGAGATCGCCGCGAAACGCGGGATAGCGCTCACCCGCACGACGCTTGAGGGTGCGGAGATGGAGCCGGGATCGGTCGACGGCGTCGTCCTCTGGCATGTCCTCGAGCACCTCGAACAGCCGGACCTGGCGATCCGCCGACTGCGCGAATGGCTGCCGGAGGATGGCGCTGCGCTGATCGGCGTTCCGAATCTGGCCAGCCTTCAGGCGGCGATCGCGGGCCCGCGCTGGCTTCACCTGGACGTCCCACGGCATCGCCACCACTTCACGCCGGCAGGCGTGACGACGCTTTTGGAGCGCGAAGGGTTTCGCGTCGAACGCATCCACCACGTCCTGCTCGAGCACAACCAGTTCGGGATGTTGCAGGCGTGGCTCGATCGGGTGACGGTGACTCCTTCCTATGCCTACAACCTGATCAAGCGCAACGCGTCTGTCAACGCCCGCGATCTGCTGCCCACCCTCGCGGTCGGCGCGCTCGCGCCGCTCGCCTTCCTGCTCGAGCTCCTCGCCGGCCTCGCGGGGCGCGGCGGCACCGTGGCCGTGGTGGCCCGCCGTCGCTAGCAATCTCGCACGGATCGCGCTGGTGCCGCTCTACGCTTGCTCGCGGTGACCGCGAAGTTCGACCTCAAGCGCCTTCGCCGGATTGCGACTTCGCTTCCGGTCCGGCTGCTGGTCACGTTCGGCCTGCTGCTCGTGATCGCAGTCAGCGTTGATTGGGATCAGGTGTCCGAGCGCCTCAGTGACGGTTCCTGGGGGTGGTTCGCGGCTGGCGTCGGTGCGCTGGCGACGATGCTTGGACTTGGCGCGCTTCGCTGGCACGCCCTGCTGCGCGGCGCGGCGCTCGACGTCAGTCTTTGGCAGAGCGTCCGTGCCTACTGGATCGGCGCCTTCGCGAACAACTTCCTGCCCACTGGTTTCGGCGGCGACGCCGCCCGCACACTGCTGGTCGCGCGAGGGGGCCCGGCGCTGGCCCGGACGATCACCTCGGTGTTCGTCGATCGGGTGTCGTCGATCGCCTGCCTGATAGTCGTCGGGCTGGTCGCGCTGATTCTTGCTCCGGGTTCAATCCCACCCGACCTGAAGGTGCTGATCGGCGTCGCGGCTGGAGCGGCTCTCGTTGTCGGCGTCGTGGTCCTTTTGATCCTGCGCGGGCATCGCTTCGCCGAAGTTCTGCCGGAGCGGCTTCGTCCCTGGGCTCGGGAGGTCCGGGAAACGCTTCTCGAGTACGAGCACGATCTGCGTTTGATCATCGTCGTGATCGCGCTGGGGCTCGCCTTCCAGGTGGTCGCCGTCTTCTCCACCTGGATGCTGGCGCGCTCGCTCGATCTCGACCTCAGCTACGCGCTGCTGGCGGTGGTGCTCCCGCTGGTGCTGCTGGTGACCCTGTTCCCGATCTCGATCGCCGGCTTCGGGGTGCGCGAAGGTGCCTTCGTGGTCTTGCTCGACACCGCTGGGGTTTCGTCAGCCGACGCCACCCTGCTCTCCCTGTTCACGGTCGTCGCGCTGATGCTCGCGACCCTGGCCGGGGCCGCTGGGCTGCTGACCTCGGGAACCCGGACGGCGCTCGCCTCAGAGCGGCTCGCACCGGAGCCCTAGGTTTCGTGTGTGTTTGACGGCGGGGTCCGGAAGGCCAGGACCCCGACCGTGCAACTGGATCAGACCCAATCTCAATGCTCGAGCACGAGGCCCAGGAAGCGCTTCGTCCGCTCGTGCTGGGGTGAGCCGAGCACCTCGGCCGGCGGGCCGGCCTCGACGACGACGCCTCCGTCCATGAAGACGACACGACTGGCGACGTCGCGGGCAAAGCCCATCTCGTGGGTGACGACGAGCATCGTCATCCCCTCCGAGGCGAGCTCCTTGACCACGTCGAGCACCTCCTTCACCAACTCCGGGTCGAGCGCGCTCGTGACCTCGTCGAAGAGCATCACATGTGGTTCCATCGCAAGCGCCCGCGCAATCGCAACACGCTGCTGCTGACCGCCGGAGAGCCGGTCCGGATACTCGCCCATCTTGTCGGAGAGGCCAACCCGCGCGAGCAGGGCCTCGCCCTTCTCGCGCGCCTCAGCCGCGTTGCGGTCGAGCACCTTCTGCTGCGCCAAGGTGACGTTCTCGAGCGCGCACTTGTTGGGAAACAGGTTGAACTGCTGAAAAACCATCCCCACCCGGCGCCGGACGAAGTCGATGCCTTCGTTGCCGCGGCCGGTGATCTCCCTGCCCTCGAGGAAGATCGGACCCCGACTCGGGTGGTTCGAGCAGGTTGATGCAGCGCAGCAGCGTCGACTTGCCCGATCCGCTTGGTCCGATAACGCAGACGACCTCGCCGCGGTCGACGTCGAGCGTGACGCCTTTGAGGACCTCCAGTTGCCCGAATCGCTTGCAGACGCCGTCGAGGCGCAGCATCGGCCCGTCGGAGCCGACCTCGGACGAGACTGTCAATGGGGGAGCCATACCTAAGCTCCCGCCATCCCGGTCGGGACTGGTGCGGGTTCCAGCCCTTCACCGCCTCCACCACGGCGCTGGGTTCTGTTTTGGTCACGGGCGATCAGATAGTCCACCAGCCGCGCCAGTGGAATCGTGACGACCAGGAACATCAGCGCGCCGAGGGTCAGGCCGGACCCGTTGAAGAACTCCGTCTGGACGTCGAAGCCCGCCTGGACGACTTCGAGCCCGCCGATCGCGAAAACCAGCGAGGTGTCCTTCATCAGGGCGATGAAGTCGTTGAGCAGGGGCGGGATCACCTTGCGCACGGCTTGCGGGACGATCACGTAGCGCATCGACTGGCCGTGACTCATGCCCAAAGACCGGGCCGCTTCCATCTGGCCCCGGGGGACGGCCTCGATCCCGGCCCGGTAGACCTCGGCCATGTAGGCGCCATAGGTGAGCGTCAGCGAGATCACGCCGTACCAGAACCAGCTGGGCTGGCCGAGCCACTCCGGGATTCCGATCTCGCGAGGGATCACGCCTTCGCTTTGAGCCGCGGCGAGAAAACCCGACACCATGAACATCACCAGCAGCGCGGGGACGCCACGGAAAGCGTCGATGTAGGCAATCGTCACACCGCGTACCGGCATCAGTGCCCGCCCCGGAAGCTGGCGCAGCAGAGCCAGGACCATTCCCCAGATCAAAGAGAGGATGCCGGCGACGAATGAGAGCTTGAGCGTCACCCAAAAGCCGTCGAGGATCCGCCCGAATTCGTCGCCCATGAGGTTGAAGTCGAAGTAGTAGTTGGTGATGAAATCCATGGCTCTCCTCGTTCGCTGTGTCGTCAGGCTAAACGCTCATCCGGCCAACGAAAAGGGGCGCCCGCGCGGGCGCCCCTCTCGGACGTCGATGTTGCGCTCGGGGCTAGCCCGCGACGGCCTCGGTGGTCCCGCTGAGCACCGATTCGGGCGGCTCGGTCGCGAAGTACTTCTCGTAGAGCTCCGCGAGGGTGCCGTCCTCCTTGATCTTGACCAGCGCCGCATTCATTCCGTCGAGCAGCGAGGAATTGTCGGGTGCGACCGCAAAGCCGTAGAGCTCGCTGGTGGCGATCTCCTCGGCGATCTGGACGCCTCCCGTCTTCTCCACCGCGTCGGCGGCGACAGGCTGATCGATGATCACGGCGTCGACCTGGCCGGTTGTCAGTGCCGAGATCGCGTTCGGGCCCTCGGGGAAGCCTCGGACCTCCGACGCGTCGGTTTCGTCGTTGGCGTATGTCTCACCGGTGGTGCCGTCCTGCGTCCCGACGATCAGCCCGGAGAGGTCGGCCGTCGAGGTGATGTCGGAGCCCTCGGGGACCAACAGCGCCTGCTGCGCCTCGTAGTACGGATCGGTGAAGTTGACCACCTTCTGTCGAGCGGGGGTGATCGTCGAGGCCGCCGCGGCGGTGTCGAACTGACCGGTCGCCGTATCGCGGAAAATCGTCCCGAAGCCGGTGTCGGTGTACTCGACCTCGAGGCCGAGATCCTCGGCGATTGCGTTCATCACCTCGATGTCATAGCCGGAGATGTCAGGCGGCCGGCCGATCTCGAAAGGCGGGAACGGGGTATCGGTGCCCACTGAAAGCTTGCCTTCCTCAATCGTCTCGACGGAAGCCGTGGCGCCTCCCGACGTCGTGCTGGCCGAGGTGTCGTCACCGCTGTCGCTGTCGTCGTCGCCGCAGGCGACCGCGAGTCATCGCCAGTGCCAGCGCCGCAATAAGCGCCGCCAAGACCTTGAATCGAGATCCGTTCATCGTCACTCCCAGTCGTTCGAAGTTGCCCTGGCACGGGGAAACTAGTACTTGGGGGGCTCCCCTGTCACTCGGGCACCCCCTGGCAGGGCTATACTTTTTGAAGCAATGCTCGGGGACGACGTCCTCAACCGCCCCTGCGGGGGACGCTTCGAGAACATCCTCGAGGCCATCGGGCACACGCCGCTGGTCGAGTTGCCACGGATGTCGCCCGCCGCTGGCGTGCGCATCTTCGCCAAGCTCGAGGGCCGCAACCCGACCGGCTCGGTCAAGGACCGGGTCGCCAAGTCGATGATCGACGCCGCGGAGGCTGAGGGCGCGATTCAGCCCGGGCAGACGATCCTCGAGCCGACCTCCGGCAACACCGGCATCTCGCTGGCGATGATCTGCCAGCGCAAGGGATACCCGCTCAAGGTCGTGATGCCTGACAACGTCACCGACGAGCGCACTCAGCTGCTGCGAATGTACGGACGCCGAGATCGTCTACTCCGAGGGCGCCAAGGGGTCCAACGGATCGGTCGAGCTGGCCCTGGAGATGGCCGAGGCCGACTCCTCCTACTACATGCCGTACCAGTACGGCAACGAGGCCAACCCGCTCGCTCACTACAACGGCACAGCGCTGGAGATCCTCGAGGAGCTCGACGAGATCGCCGCCTTCGTCGGCGGGCTCGGGACCGGCGGCACGCTGATGGGCAACGGCCGCCGGCTCAAGGAGGACGATCCCGGAGACCAAGATCGTCGCCGCCGAGCCGATGCAGGGCGAGCTCGTCTCCGGCCTGCGCTCACTCGACGACGGCTTCATCCCGCCGATCATCGACCTCTCCCTGCTCGACCGCAAGATCATGGTCTCCAACCGCGACGCGATCATCTGGACCCAGAAGCTGCTCAAGGAGGAGGGCCTGTTCGCGGGCGTGTCCTCCGGCGCGATCGCCTACGTCGCCAACCGCATCGCGGGCGAGCTCGAGTCGGGCAACGTCGTCTTCCTGGTGCCCGACGACGGCTGGAAGTACCTCTCCTCCGGCGTCTACACGAAGTCCGTGGACGAGCTGGAGGGCGTCGACTCGACCGTTTGGTGGTAGGCAGGGGTCGGCCCTCCGGCCGCGAGGGGTGTGGCGCTCCACCCCTGTCGGTGCTTGAGTCTGCGGCATTCGCCCGCTAGGGTCAGGACCAGTCCGTGTCAAACGGTTGGTGAGGAGGATGTGCACTATGGGTCGTCGCGGGGGTATCAGACTGGTGGCTGTTTGGTTGTTCGCGCTCGCGTTTGCCCTGCTGCCGGCCTCGGCCTCCGCTCGAAAGATCTACGTCACCAACTTCGGCTCGAGCAACGTCTCGGTGATCGAGAGCACGACAAACGCTGTCGTTGCGACTGTCCCGGTCGGCACGAATCCGGGCGGCGTGGCGATCTCTCCCAACGGCACCAGGGCCTACGTCGCCAACGACGACAGCGACAACGTTCACGTGATCGACACCGCCACCGACGCCGTCGTCGGTGCCCCGATCAGCGTCGGTGAGGAGCCGCGGATGCTCGCGGTCACGCCCGATGGCTCGAAGGTGTATGTCGCCAACGGCGTCACCGACAACGTTTCCGTGATCAGCACCGCGACGAACTCAGTCATCGCGACTGTCGGCGTGGGCGACACTCCCCTCTTCGTCGGAGTCACCCCCGACGGCTCCCGGGCCTACGTGGTCAACGAGGACGACAGCAGTCTCTCGGTGATCGACACGGCGACGAACAGCCTGGTCGGAGCGGCGATCAGCCTCGGCGCGGGACTCGCCCCCCGGGGAATTGCGATCACGCCAAGCGGAAGCCATGCTTACGTGGCCAACGAGGGTGGCAACAGCGTCAGCGTCGTGGATCTGGCGACCAACACCGTCCTGCCCGCCGCCATCGCGGTTCCCGGCGGTCCCAATTACATCGCGATCACGCCCAGCGGCACCAGGGCCTATGTGGCCAACCAGGACGGCAACTCTGTATCCGTGATCGATACGACCACCAACGCGGTTGTCGCAGGTCCGATCGCCGTCGGCATGTTCCCCCGCGCCGTCGCAGTGACACCCGACGGCACCCGTGCCTACGTCACAAACCAGACCGACGGCACGGTATCGGTGATCGACACCGCGACAAACGCCGTCGTCGGTGCACCGATCACCGTAGGGATGGGCCCGCCCTCGATCGCGATCGTCCCCAACCAGGGGCCGAAATCGGTTGGCACGGCGCAGATCGCCAGTGCCCCCGCACGCAGCGTCAACTTCAATGGCTCGGGCTCGACTGACTCCGACGGCACGATCGCCGGCTACTCCTGGATCTTCGGGAACGGCCAGAGTTCGCTCGGCAACCCGACGCCGCTGACCAGCTACTCCTATCCGGCGCCGGGCGTTTTCACCGCCGCCCTGCTCACCGTTGACAACGAGGGCTGTTCGTTCTTCCCGGTCTACACGGGACAGACGGCTTCGTGCAACGGCGGCCCGAGCGCAGTCGCGGCGGTGGGCCCGCTGGATTTGGAGCCGCCGTCCGTCACCCTGAAGGGCCGCAAGCGCCAACGCGGCAACGTGGTCGCGATCAAGGCGGTCTGCGACCAGGACTGCTCTGTGCTTGCGAAAGGCCAGCTTCGCCGCGGCGGCAAGCGAGCCAACCTGCGCTCGGCAAACGCGAGCCTGGCGGCCGGCCAGCGTGGCAATTTGAGGCTGCGACTCACGAAGCGTGCGCGCCGATTGGGCGGTGGCCGCGTCGCCGTGACGGTCACGGCCACCGATGCTGGCGGTAACGCATCCAGTGCCCGCACCCGCGTGCGACTGGTCGGCTGAGGGACGTCGCGGACAGTCCGGGCGAAATCGCGGCCGTCTCCCGGGTGCGCGACCTGGCGGCGCGTTACGACCCGCCCGACTTCGCACACGTGCCGACAGCCGACGCCGCCCTGTTTCTCTGCGCAATCGACCACAAGACGGGGTACCAGGAGGCCCACACGGTGGAAGGCCGCGGGCCGTTCGAGGGCTCCGAGTTGCTGTGGGAACTTGCCTGTGATGCCGAGCGCAAGCGGCCCGGGACCCTGAGCGCAGCGTCGTTGCTCGAGGTCGACGAGGTGCATCTGACTGAGCTCTTTCACGTCGACGGCGAGACCGTCAGGGACCCGCACGAGCGGGCGAGGCTCTGGCGCGAGCTCGCCGCGGGTCTCGACGCAGACTTCGGCGGGGAAGCGGCCTGCCTGCTCGCGGCCGGCGGTTCGCGCCTGGGCGGCGGGGGAGGGCTGCTCGAGCTTCTGTCTCGCTTCGAGGCCTACGCGGACCCGCTGCGCAAGAAGTCGTTCCTGTTCGCCAAGATCGCCGAGCGTCGCGGCTGGTTTAAGGTCGAAGACCCTGAGAACTGGGAGGTCTGCGCTGACAACATCCTGATGAGGCTGGCCCTGCGCTCGGGGCTCGTCGATCCGGGATCGCTGGACGTGGTGCGCCTAGGCACCCGTGACGCGCTCAAACGCGTGGCCGCCGCGGCCGAGATCCCACCGCCCGTGCTCGACGACCTGCTCTGGGAGCTCGGGCGCAACGACCCGGATCTGCTCGGAACGAGCGCCGGCCGACTCGCAGAGCCGCCCCGCGTGCCCGGCGTCCACTACTACTGACATGCGATCTGCGAACGTCATTGGGTGCCACTCGGTGCGGACTTAAAACGCGGCGGTGTGCGGGTTCTCCGCGAAGACGAAGAACCAGACGACGAAGCCGATCAGCGCAACCAGGAGAGATCCGACCAGCAGCGGCTCGAGGGGTCCGCGCAGGCGCCGCGGGTCCTCGTCGGCGTCGGCGTCGGCGACGGCCCGCGGAATCGTGATCCGCAGATAGAGGCGGTTGAGCCAGATCAAGAAGGCACCGAATGCGACCATCGAGGTGAGCGTCAGAGGCAACCCGAGGGCAAGATGGCTGCCGATCGAGTCCGAGAGCCGCGAAGCGGCGTAAAGGGCTGCGGCTGGGATCCCCACCCAGAGGGCAAAGCTGCCGATCGCCATCAACACCACCAAGAACGCCGCGGCCAGCCGGTCGCGCGGAGGGTGGGGGCTGGAAGCGACTTGCATCGGGACGTCCACGTTTCTCCTATCCGCCTATCGGGGCTCGCGGGTTTGCTCCCCAGAAAACCAATGTTCCCATCATTCCGATGATGTGCACCAAGCCGATGTTCAGCAGCATCGACTTTGCGGGTGCCGTGCCGGCTCCCACGGGCCCATCTGGCCTGCCTGCTGCCACAAAGTTATGGACAACTGGCACAATCAATGAAGGGGAATTGCAGTCTGGCTCGCTCGGAACCGCTGGTAGCCTCGCCGCCATGCGAATCGACCGGTCCCTGCTGGATGAAATCGTCGCCCACTCCCGCGATGACCTGCCCAACGAATGCTGTGGAATCGTCTCGGGCCGCGACGGGGTCGCGACGGCGGTCAGCCGGGCCCGCAACAAGTTCGCGAGCCCGCTCAGCTACGAGGTCCATCCGCAGGACCTGATCAGGATCATCGACGAGATCGACTCGCGCGGGGAGGAGATCGCCGCGATCTACCACTCGCACACCAAGAGCGAGGCCTATCCGTCGCAGACCGACATCAACCTCGCGACCAACTGGCCAGATCCGATCTACCTGATCTGCTCGCTTGCGGATGCGGACAACCCGGTGGTGCGCGCCTTCGCGATTCGAGACGGCCGGGTCGAGGAGGTCGAGCTCGAAGTCCAGGATGACTGAGTCCTCCAAGGAGCCACTCGCCTGTCCTCACTGCGCCGCGCGATTCATGCTGAAGGAGCGCTTCTGCGACCGCTGCGGGATGCCGCTGGTCTACGTCGGTCAGGCCGAGCAGGAGCCGATCACCGACGCTCACGAGCTGGCGCGAAAGATCAAGCCCCAGTACGCCCACGGCGAGCTCGTGCGCGCGGCCACGGGGCGCAACCTCAGTGAGGCCGAGCTGATTCAGGGCATCCTGCGCGAGGAGGGGATCCCCTCGATTCAGCGGCGCACCGGCGGTTTCGACGTTCCCGACTTCCTTGCGGCGGGCCCGCGGGACGTGCTCGTCCCCTCCTCGGCGCTTGAGGCAGCGCGGGAGCAGCTCGAGGGAACTCCGGCGGGATCTGCCGGCGCTGAGTTGTCCGCGTCGGGTACGGAGCCGGCACGGTTGCTGCTCTGGTTGCTGGTGGCGCTCGCAGTCGCAACGGCGATCACCTGGCTCTTATACAAGGCGATCGGCTAGGCCGGTCGCCCAAGCGGTGGCGCTGAAGGGTCCGCCCTGACCCGTCCGTCGCGCTGGACCGCCTACGGGCGCGCGAGGTCGCCTACCAGCTGATCGCGCCGTCGTCGAGGCCGGGATCGCCGGCTTCCTCGAGGCGGCGTTCGGAGATCTCACGTAGATAGCCGCGCCAGGCGGTTTCGATCTCCGACATGGAGGCGTCGAAGGCGACTTCGAGGTTGCCGTAGGCGCCCTTCTTCTGAAGCCGGGAGACCATCAGCTCGCAGGCATGACGGCCGACCTCGTCGTCGAGCATGTCGAAGATCGTGCCGCCGAGGATGATCGCGTCGCGGGCCGAAGGGGGGAAGCTCGGCGGCCCGCCCTCGCGCAGGCGCCGGATCACGGCGGCGCGAAAGAGCGGCACCTGGCCGGCGAAGTACTGGGCCGCGCCCTCGACGAGCCAGGCCCAGCGCAGGTAGCGCCAGAACCGTCGCGGTCCCCAGGGCGGGGGCAGACTTTGGTTGTTGGCGCCCAGCACGACCTGTACGTAGAGGCGCTCGGCGGTTCCGCGCAATGCCCGCTGCGAGTCCTCGCCCGCGGCGCGACGGTCGCAGTGCTCGTCGTTGAGCACGTGCAGCTCCGTTGACATCGACCAACCGGCCAGGTAGCGGCGGCCGGCCGGTGCGGCGGCCCAGCGAGCGGCGGGCAGAAACGGGTGCGCGGCTGTCAGCCAGATCGGGTTCGGGTGGATCACGACCGTGATCTCTCCCGGGGCCTCGTCGAAGCGATCCTCGAGGCGCAGGCGCAGGTCCTCGAGATCGTCGAGCGTTCGCTGGGCCGCCGCCGCGTCGGCGCTGTCGTGGCGCGCGGTGAAGGAAAGGCTTTCGGTCTCGACCCAGGCCATCGGCTCAGTCTAGGCTCAGGGCGCGGGCCCGCCAACGGGCGAATGGCCGCTTGCGTTCTGGGGTTAGCGCCCTATTTCGACGACCTGCTGGAACGTCGGCCGGTTGATCCAGTGGATCGGAGGCTGAGGAATGAGGCCCGTCGCCTGGTGCTCGACTGCGTCGTAACACCACTGGGAGTCGCCCTGGGCGCAGGAGGCGGGGTAGGTCTCCGCATAGGGGACCTTTAGCGCGGCCCGCAGTGAGCTCAGCAGCGCCGTCCGGCAGCGGCGCAGGTCGCCGCGGCCACAGTAGATCCGCGAGTACTCGCCGCGCACGGGAGCGCCGAGGATCGTGCGCAGGTCCTTCTCAACGAACCACCAGCCGTCGTCGAATGCCGAACCCTGGTTGGGGTTGTTGTCGCCGGGGGCGTCGACGAGGCCGACCATGTGCTCGATCGCCTCGAATAGGTCCTCTCCCAGCGTCGGCTTGAATTGCGCCTCGACCAGCAGCGGCCACCAGGCGTCCATGATCTGCACCGCCCGCGCCTGGTCGTAGACGCCGTCGGCGTCGAGGTCTCGACGGTGGGCGCCGGCGCGCATCCAGTCTTTGAGGGTCTTCAGAGCCGCCCCGACCGCGCCACCCGGATCGCCGCCGGTCACGCGCAGGATCCAGGGCAGGATGTAGGCGCCGCGCAGGTCGACCGTGCCGGCGTCCTCCATCGCGCTCACCAGTTCCACCAGGTTCATCTTGCGGCGGCCGCGGATACCCTCCTCGATGCGGTCGTTGAGCGGCAGGACACGGTCCAGCGAGCTCCAGTCGAAGCGTGCGTCGGACGCCCGGTAACCAGGCGCCTGCTTGTTGTTCCAGCTCGTCAGGTAAGGCTGGTCGATGACCTGTGGGCGCTTCTTACAGGGGATCTGGTCCTCGGTGTAGAGCCTCGTTTCGTAGTCGCGCCAGCGGTAGCGCTTGTTGGCGAAGGCGGGGAAGTTCGGGTCGGTCAGCGGCGAGCGCACCGGATTGGCGCCCGAGTTGAAGTAGGCGATGTGGCGACGGTTGATGTACAACCAGTTGAAGGTGAGGTTGATATCGCAGGCGGCCCGGAAGAATTCCCGCGGCGTGTTCATTGCGCTCGGGGTGTTGAAGGCGGAGAAGCCGATCGCAGAGTCCACCTCGTGGTTGTAGGTGACGCGCAACTTGGTGTAGGCATAGGGCTTGCCGTCGATCCGCGCCCGCGCGGTGACGATGCCGACCGGGGTGCGAAGCGCCCGCAACGTCTGGCTTCCGGCCGCCGTGCCGTCCGCCAGGTTCGGCTCCCAGTCGTTGATGCGGGTCAGCACCTCGAAGGGTCGGCAGCGGCCGCCGTAGCGGTAGTGGGTCGCCTTCATCCCCGGCCGCCCGCCACCGGGCTTGCAGAGCGGCACCGCGAAGGTGTCGACGATGTCCTGCCCGGCCGAGGTCGCGCTCCAGGCGTAGTCGCGGCCGTGGCCGAGTTGGACGACGACGTTTGTTCCCGGGAAGGCGACGCCGCGCACGTCGATCGCCGGGCCGGCGGCGCTGGCCGGCGCGTGCAGTGACTGCTCCATCAGGATCTGGGGAGCGAAGTAGGACGTCTGTGGGCCCATCACGGCGATCGGCCTCCCGCTTTCGGATTCGCGCGCGGACACGAGCAGCGCGTTGGAGCCGCCGTCGAGGCCGGCCAGGCCGGAGAGCAGCCCGCCGACGATCTCACCGTCGGCGTTCGCCGAGCCTGCCGAGCCGGTGGTGGAGGCCGCGCTTCCGCTCGCCGCGATCACCGTTGGTTCTTCGCGCAGAGTCCCCCGGTCGGGGAGGGCGACTCCGGGCTTGGGGCCGCGGCCGACTGTCTGATACGGAAAGCGGCGGCCCTGGACCGTTGTCGGCGCCTCGGGGTCCTCAGCGGAGCGGAAGTCGGCCCAGACCCGCTGACCCTGCTTACGGCCGAAGCGCTTGCGCGCTTCCTCAAGCACAACCGCCGAGCCGAGCTCGTTGCCGCCGCCCTTGCCGAAGATGCCGGCCACCAGCGAGGCGATCGAGATGATGTCGGTGGCCTCGAACGGGTCGGGGCCGAGCGGGCGCTCGATCGCGGCGTACTCTACCGGCAGCTTGTCTGGATCGGTGCGGGCCTCTTCGATGTAGCGGTTGATGCCCGCGACGTATTGGAGTGTGTCGCTTTGGAGCTGCGTGCCGACCGAGCCGTAGACCTCGTCTGCGAGGTTGAACTGGCGCTGCATGTCACCCTCGTTGTAGGGCGTGTCAGCCCAGACGTCCTCGTCCATGCCGGTGTTTGCCCCGCCTACGAAGGACGACGTCTGGGCCCGCCCTGCATGGCGCAGGATGTCGATAAAGAAGAGCCGGTCCTCGGCTGCCACGTAGCCGGCGCCGAACATGGCGCCGTTGCGGTCGAGGCCGTAGATGTGGGGCACGCCGAACTCGTCGCGCACGATTGTGACGTCGGCACGCGGGCTATAGGTGCGCTCGACGTCGGCGGCGGGAACGCCGAAGCTGGCGTCCTTGAAGTAGCCGGAAAGGTCAGCGGCCTGCAGTCCCGGCACCGCGTAGACGAGGTCGCCGTACATGCGCAACTGGTCCTGGTCGTGCGGAGGGCGGGCACCGGTCGCGAGGAAGGCCGCACCCTCGACCGTGTTGACGTTGCTGCCCTCCCCCGGCGGCAGGATGTTGAGGAAGCCGCCGGCGTCGTTCTCACCGTAGGCGTAGGGAGCGGGAGGAGCGGCGGCGGCGGGAGCGGCGAACACCCCAATCGCGAGCGCGGCGATCAGCAGCGCGCCTGCGCCGATCGGCAATCTCGTTCGCTTGGATCGTACGTGCCGCATTTCCGTGCGTCCCCCTCGACTACGACGCGACGATCCTCTCACACCCGGCGCGAACCTGAGTCACTCGGCCGAGAAATGCCGAAACGCCGTCCACGCCGGCTTTGGCTTGCCGCGCAGCGTGAACAGCCCCGAGTGCTTGCAGAAATCGCAGACGGCTTCGACCGACTGCGCGGTATCACGCCACGAGAACCAGCTTACGGTCCTCAGGCGCCAGCGGCTCCGGGTGCGGCGAAGGTAGGCGAAGGCACGGCGCAGCATCGACGCCTGTCCCTCGGGAGTCCGCACCAGCGCGTGGGTGCGGGCGCCGGCGGAGGCCCAGCCGAGTTCGGTGATCGCCAGAGGGGCCAGCGGATCCGCTGAAGCGGAGGCGACGCGGCGCATCAGCCGCAGCTGGAACTTGATTCCGTAGAGATTGGGGGAGTAGGGATGCAGCGCCAACGTCTCGAAGTGGCGCGCCACCCCGGGCACTGTGTAGAGCTCTTCGAGGAACTCCCACGGTTCGACCCCGCCACGCACCGGCGCCACCCCGGCAAGCATGACCCGAGCGCCCCCGTCAACCGACTCGATGGCGTTGTCGGCGAGCTCGAGGAGCTCCGCGTAGGCGATGGCATCGGGCTTCGGGCGCCAGTAGATCGCGAAGTTTGGTTCATTCCAGATCTGCCACTCAGCGACGGGCGACCGATCAGAGCGGCCCCGCCAGAACTCGCCGCCCCGCCCATAGCGGCCCACGGCGGCGCGAAGAAAGTTCTGCCAGGCGCGCCTGGCGGGGGCGCCAGCGAGCGGTGGCTCGGCCGGCCGGTCGGCCAGCCAGGCCGGCGTGCCGTAGACGAACGGCAATGGGCGAACGCCGGCCGAGGCGGCACCGGCCATGATCGCGTCGGCGTACGACCAGTCGTAGACACCCGGCTGCTGTTCGATCAGGTGCCACCAGAGGCCGAAGCGCAGAGTCCCGACGCCGCCGTCCCCCATGCGCTCGTAGTCGCGGGGAGCCGGCTGACCCTGGGTGACGACGCCGAAGAGACCGCTGGCGCCGGCAGGGGCCGGCGCCGAAAGCAACGCGGTTGCCATCACGGCGGAAACGAGCAGCAGCGTCAGGCGCCTCATCTCAACTCAGAACACGGGAGCGGCGCTGGGGCTGCGAACTCAGGCGCTCTCTGCGCTTCGCTTGCGCTCGTAGTCGAGCTCGCTGCGCACGCCCATGTCGTCGAGAACGTCGCGCGCCGCCTCGATGCTGGTGGCATCGCGAACGGCACGGGCAAGCGGCGCCTCCGTCGCGACGGCCACCTCCGGATCGAAGAAGAACGTGAGCGCCCCGACGGGGCCCAGCTCGACCGTTCGCAGGCCGTCGCGAATCGGGACCGGGCCGATCTCGCCCTTTGCGCAACGCACCGCCTGCAGGCTCGCTTCGGTGGGGATCTCGGCGCAGGCGCTCTCCAGCTCGGCGGCGATCTCCAGTGGCATCGACCAGGTCCCGGTCCAGCCGCCGGCGCGCCCGAGGCCGGCGATGCGCTCGAGAACCTCGGACTGGGTCAGCTCGCCGTCGCAGCCGGTGCCGAAGACGGCACCGAGCGGCCGCACGGTGTCGGCGGCGGCGACGGCCGCGGCGAGCATCACGGCGTCGCAGAGCGGGCTGCCGAGGTTGGGCTCCTGGCCGTGTGCGAGCACGTCGCCCCCGACGTCGAGGTGGATTGCCAGATCGCATTCCAGTTCGCAGGCGGCGGCCCTGATCCCGGCAGCCGCGCCGGGCGCGCCCCGGGTGACGTCAATCAGGACCGTAGGCCGGCCCAGAAAGGCCGCCATCCGCGACTCGGCGAACAGCAGCCCGTCGTGCGTCGCGGTCTCGCCATCGGCCAGGACCGCGGTGTCACAAAGCCGCCGTCCCCCGATCTGCTCGATCGGCCGCGGCCCCGGGTAGGGGTCGATGGCGAAGCGCTCCCAGGCCACGCCCCCGAGCACGAACTCGGTGCCCAGCGACTCGCAGAGCCTTCCCGCCGCGAGTGCGCCGACGACGTCGCCCCCGCCGCCGATGCCGAGCACAAGCGCGCGGTTGGCGCCCGCAATCAGGTCGAGGGCATTGAGCCGGGCCACGCCCGGACGCGATGCGGAGGACGTGGGCCGCTTGTTTGTCAGGCCGGTACGGGCTCGCCGGCGGTCTGCAGGACGGAGGTCCTGATTTCTGCTGCGGCGCGCTCGAACTCTTCCTCGGCCATCACCGGCGTGCCCTCGAAGGGCAGGTCACGGTCGATCTCGACCCAGCTGCGGCAGCCGTGGTACTCGTCGCGAACGCGCACGGTCACCGGACGCGGGATCCGGTGGACGCGCAGCACGAGCACGTGCAGCGGGTGCCGCGGCTTCCAGCGCAGCCTCTTAGCGGCGTAGTCGTTGGTCCAAACGTGGAAGGGGGCAAGCCCGTAGACGACCTGGGGGTCGTCGGTCTCGAAGTGATCGGCGACTTCGGCCCAGGCACGAATCCGAACGCGGTCGGGCTGCGGGATGCCGCCGTCGCGCAGCAGAGCGCGGGGGCAGGCTCCTCATCGGGCCAGACGCCCTCTTCGAGAGCCCGGCGCAGCTCGGGGTGGTGGGATTCGCGCACCAGGTCGTTGCGCTGGTGGTCGAACGTTGGGTAGAGGAAAAAGCGATCGTGCTCCAGCTCGAAATGCTTGTTGTCCTCTTGAATACCGCCCTTGCGCAGGGTGATCAGCTGCTCACCCTCAGACAGCGCGCGCACCGTGACGGCCCATTCCTTGAACGCGATAGGCATAGGTAATTAACTCTCAGAGTCGGGGGCTATTGGCTAATAGGGGGATGCGGAGCGCGTTTGACGCCCCGCTTGGGGCCTGCGCCCCTGCGGAATCGCGGATCATAGTCGAGGGTTGCCGGAAATCCAAATTTGTAACGACTGTTTCAAAACCCATATCCCCCGCCGCCCGGGGTTTCAATCCGAAGTCGGTCCCCGGGCTGCAGTTCGCCGGCGTGCTTGGCGGGCAGTTCGATTCCGTTCAGCAGGTTGCGCCCCCGCGCGCCGTCCGCGCCCCCGTTTCGCCCGCGCGGCGCCACGGCGCGGCGCTCAGTGATCAGTGAGTAGCTGATCGGCGCCAGGGCCTCGAGATCGCGGACGATGCCGTCGCCGCCGCGCGAGCGGCCCGATCCCCCCGAGCCGCGGCGGATCGCGAGTTCGCGGACGCGTACCGGAAACTCCGTTTCAAATGCCTCGACCGGGGTGTTGAGGGTGTTCGACATGGCCACGTGCACGGCGCTGGGCCCGTCGGCATCGGGACACGCGCCTTGACCCCCACCCAGCGTCTCGTAGTAGGTGAAGGTCTCATTCGCCAGGGTGAGGTTGTTCATCGTCCCCTGCCCTTGGGCGGGCACGTCAAGGGCGCCGGCGAGCGCCGCGATGACGAGATCGGCCACGCGGCTCGACGTTTCGACGTTGCCTGCGGCCACCGCGGCGGGAAAGCGTGCGTTCAGCAGGCTGCCCTGCGCTGCGACCACGTGGATCGGGCGATGGGCTCCCGCCGACGGTGGGGCGTCCGGATCGACGAGCACCCGCACCGCGAAGAAGGCCGCGGACTCGGTTACCGCGAGCGGGCAATTGAGGTTGCCCGAAACCTGCCCGGCGCTGTCGCTGAAGTCCAGGGTCAGCGAATCGCCCGCGATCGTCGCACGGCAACGGAGCGAGATCTTCGAGTCGCCGTCCTCGAGCACGTCGGATGCTTGCCAGGATCCGTCCGGCAACGCGGCGATCGCCGCCCTCGTGCGGCGCTCGGCGTAGTCGAGAATCTCGCTCATCCCGGATCTCAAGGTGGGGAGGCCGTGACGGTCGGCCAACTCCTCCAGACGCCGCCTGCCGACGCGATTGGCCGCGCGCTGGGCGCGCAGGTCGGCAAGCCGCTGCGGCGGGTTGCGCATCTGCTGCGCGAGCCTGGCGAGTACGTCGTCATCGGCGTGTCCGGGCCCGATCACGATTCCCTCCTCGTCGAGGCTCACTGAGAACGCCGGCATGCCGCCGGGCGAGGGGCCGCCGATGTCGGCGTGGTGGGCGCGGCTCGCTGAGAACCCGAGCAGGCTCGAGTCCGAGAACACGGGTGAGATCAGCGTCACGTCCGGCAGGTGGGTGCCGCCGCGATAGGGATCGTTGAGGATCCAGTCCTGACCCGGGTGCTGCTCGCGGTCGAGAATCGCCTCGACCGCGCGTGGCATCGAGCCCAGGTGGACCGGGATGTGCTCGGCCTGCATCACGAGCTCTCCGCTGGCGTCGAACAGGGCGGTCGAGCAGTCGTGGCGTTCCTTGATGTTGGTCGAGTGCGCCGAGCGGATCAGCGTCGCGCCCATTTCGTCACAGGCGGCTCGCAGGCCGCCGATCAAAACCTGCAGCGTGACCGGATCCAGTCCCTGGCCCGGACTCATGATCGCCAGGCCTCGATCGACCCGTCCTCGCCAGTGCGCGACTCCCAGCCCGGCGGTACAACGAGTGTCGTTTCCGGCAGCTCGTAGACGCACGGTCCGGCGGCCCGGTGCCCGGCGGACGGCTCGCCCCGCATGATCGTGGCCTCCGACCAGACACCCTCGAAGCGTGCCTTGCGAGAGCTTTCCTTTAGAGACGAGGAGCCGGCCGCGAGCAGAGTCACCCGCGGTCCTGGAAGCGTCAGCGCCACCCGGATCGTCACCAGTTCGACCTCGGCCTCGGGGTCGCGGTACCCGTAGCGGCGCTCGTGCTCGGCGGCGAAGCGTTCGACCAGTTCGTCAGGCCGCGGACGTGCGTCCCCTGCCACCGGCAGCTCGAACGACTGGCCGCGGTAGCGAAGGTCGTAGACCGCGCTGAGCTCAGCCGCTTCGAACCCATCGCCTGCGGCGAGGGTCGCGCGCAGGGCGCCGACCTCGTCGCCGATCCGCTCGCTGCTGAGATCGTCTCCGTGCAGCATCAGCGTGCGCGCCCCGTCGCGACGTAGCTCCGACGCCACCAGGCCGAGCGCGGAGAGGACGCCCCCGGCCCGTGGGCAGAGGATCCGGTTCATCCCCAGCTCGTCGGCCAATGCCGCGGCATGCAGAGGGCCGGCGCCGCCGAACGGCAGGAGGGAAAAATCGCGCGGGTCGACACCCCGCTCGACGGTCATCACCCGCAGCGCCCGAACCATCTCCTGGTTGGCGACCCGGACTATGCCCTCGGCGGTGGCGATCGGCTCCAGCCCAAGCTCGGACGCGAGGCCGCCGATTGCTTTGCGGGCGGCCTCGACGTCCAGTTCGACCCCGCCCGCCAGGGAGGATCCCGTCGGGAGATAGCCCAGCACCAGGTTTGCGTCGGTCACGGTCGGCTCCGTTGCACCGCGGCCGTAACAGGCAGGCCCCGGATCAGCCCCGGCTGACCTGGGGCCCACCCGCAACGCTCCGCCGGAGTCGCGCCAGGCGATCGATCCGCCTCCCGCTCCGACCGTGTGCACGTCGACCATCGGAAGCTGCAGAGGCCTGCCGGCGACCGAGCGTGACTCGGCACGCCGGACTTCGCCGTCCTCGACGACGCAGACGTCGCACGACGTGCCACCCATGTCGAGTCCGACCACTGAGCCTGCGCCGGCGAGAAGGCCGGCACCAACCGCACCGCCGGCCGGGCCCGAGAGCACGCTCCAAGCACCGGAGCGGGCCGCCTCGGCTGCCGAGGCTAAGCCGCCTGACGAGCGCATGACCACGGGCTCGGGGAGCCCCCGGCCGGCCGCGGCGTCTGTCAATGCCGACAGGTAGGTGGCCAGCAGGGGGGAGAGGTAGGCATCGATCGCGACCGTCGAGCAGCGCTCGTACTCACGGAACTCGGCCAGCAGTTCGTGCGACACGGAGACGTGAATGTGGGGCAACCGCGCCCGCAGGGCCGCGGCGAGCTTGGTTTCGTGGCTCGGGTCGAGATAGGAGAACAGCAGACAGATCGCGACCGACTCCACGGCCGCCTGCTCCACCTGGTCGACCGCGCGCATGAGCGCCTCGTCTTGGAGCGCCGTGACGACGCCCTCGGGCGCGACCCGCTCGTCGACCCCGAAGCAGCGCTCAGGGGGGACCAGCGGGATGGGCTTCGGGGCGCAGAGCCGGTAGAGGCTGGGCCGGTTTTGGCGAGCGATCTCAAGCGTGTCTTCGAAGCCGGCCGTCGCCAGCAGCGCCGTTCGCGCTCCCCGCTCCTCGAGCAGAGCGTTGGTCCCCACGGTCATCCCGTGAGCGAAGCGTTCCACGTCCTCGGCCGTTGTCTTCGCCCTCTCGAGCACGGCGTCGATCGCGTCGATCACCCCTCGGGACTGGTCGTCCGGGGTGGTCGGAGTCTTGGCCGTGTGGATGCGGTCGCCGTCGAGCAGCACGGCATCGGTGAAGGTGCCTCCGACGTCGACTCCGAGCAGCATGGGGGAAGGCTATGTGGCCGGGGCGCTGGTGGGGTTCTTTGCTGCCGCCGCGGTCCGCTGTTGGCTGCAGAGCGTCTTGAACGACAGCATCGAGGGGAGGGATCAGGCCCGATTCGTCGTTCAACTGCGTTCCAGTTCCAGCATCCGGAACCAAACTGCAGTTGAACGCAATCCGGGGCCTCGCGTCCCTCGCCAGGCTTCCCGGCCGTCCGGCCAACACCACCCCCCGCAAATGCCTCGGGGTCCGACCGCCCCTTCGTCGGTCGGACCCCGGGGTCCCCTTTCGCGTATACCGTGACTCGCTAGGCGGCGGCGGCTATCCCTTCCTCTACGCCGCGAAGCTGAATTTCTTCGTATGGGGCGTCCACCTCAACCACCTCTTCGAGGTGTTTGTGTGAGGGGCAGTAGTCGCGCCCCGGGAGCGGATCCCGCTGGCACGGGGTGCCGCGGCGCGTGTGCGCCTGGCACTCGGCCGGCTTTCCGCCCAATCCCGCGTCCTGCGGGAGGCTGTCGAGATGCTCTATCGCCAGCGTCAGATAACGATCGATGGCGGTGTAGACGATCAACTGGTCCTTCATCGAGAACTCGTTGCGAACCGCTGTGAAAAGCGTCTTCGTCGGCTTCGCGAAGTAGCGACGGTCCTCAACCAGTCGCCGGATCGTTGCCTCCGACGCTTCGAGCAGCCTCTGCCTGCTCGCGCATCCGCTCGGATCGTCGGGTGTCTCGACAACCCGCGGAGCCAGCTCTCGGTAGATGGAGCGACTGAATCGATACATCGGAATACCTCCTTGTTCCCTGGTCCCTGCCTTCGGCATTTCCTTGCCGTTTTGCGTGCGGCGAGGCGAGTATCCCAATGACCTGTGAAATCCAAAGGATGCTGTATTAAGTTCATGTTAAGCACCCCCCGGACTGGGTGAATTTACTCACCAGATGGGTACGGCCGGCCCTCAGACGTGGGTTGTCGCTGAATCGCGCCTACCAGCGCACCGGGGTCGTCCCATCGGCCCCCGCTGCCTGAAGCAGGTGGATGCGGTCGAGGCCGGGATCCTGGCTGGGGAAGTCGGTGCGGCGATGCGTGCCGCGTGACTCCTCACGCGCGAGCGCTGCTTCGGCGACCATCCGGGCCAGCGGATAGGGATCGTCGAGCAGCTTGGTCAGGGATTCGGCGTCACGCCTCGGGCCGGCGTAGCGCCAGACGGCTGCGCGGGTCTGGAGCGGAGGGGGAGCGAAGCGCCATTCCCCGGGAGGCGGCGCGGTTGGCGGCGGCGGCTCTGAGGTGGCTGCGCGCGCGGCGCGGCTGCCGAACACGAAGCACTCGCTGAGTGAATTCGAGGCGAGCCGGTTGGCGCCGTGCACGCCTGTGCACGCACACTCGCCGACCGCGTAAAGGCGCGGGACGTTGGTGCGAGCATCGAGGTCGGTGACGATGCCGCCGACCAGGTAGTGGGCGGCAGGTGAAACCGGAACCGGATCGTGCGACGGCTCAAACCCGGCCGCACGGATCGCCGCGAACACACTTGGAAAGCGGTCTGGAGGAAGCGGGCGCAGGTCCAACCAGACGCACTCGCTGGCCTGCGCGGCCATCTGGTCGAGGATCGCGGCGCTGACCTGGTCGCGTGGCGCAAGCTCATCGGTGAAGCGGTTGCCGCGGGCGTCAAGCAGCAGCGCGCCCTCGCCCCTGACCGCCTCGGTGATCAGCTTGCCGTCGTGCTCGCTGCCCGGCAGCTGCATCGCGGTTGGGTGGAACTGGCAAAATTCGAGGTCGGCAAGTTCAGCGCCGACTGCGTGAGCGAGCACGGCGCCGGCTCCGATCGCTCCCCACGGATTCGTGGTGCGTTGCCAGAGTGCGGCGCCCCCTCCCGTGGCCAGCACCGTTGCCGAGGCCGGCAGCGGGCCATGGTCTGTGATCACGCCGAAGCAGCCGTCTCGATCGCCCCAGAGCGCGACCACCGAGGTCTGGTCGATCACGTGAATTCGCTGATCGGCGTCGACGAGTGCGGCCAGGGCGCTGGTTATCGCGCGCCCGGTCTCGGCGCCGTGAGCGTGGACGATCCGGCGGGCGCTGTGACCGCCCTCGAGACCGAGCGCAAGCTCGCCGTCCGCTTCGGAGTCGAAACTCACACCGCGCGCCTGGAGCACGCGAACGGCTGTGGGCGATTCGCGACTGAGGACCTCCACCGCCGCGCGCCTGCAGGCCCCTCTGCCGGCGTTGAGCGTGTCTTCGGCATGGCGCTCCGGCGAATCGTCGGGTCTGAGCGCCGCAGCGAGACCTCCCTGCGCCCAGAAGCTGGCGCTGCCGGCCAGCGGCTTGCGTGAGATCAGTGTGACTCGAGCGCCACCCTCGGCCGCCTCGAGGGCGACGTGCAGGCCGGCGGCGCCCCCGCCGACCACCGCGACGTCGGTGGCGGCCAGACGTTCTGCCCCGTTTTCCTTGTTTTCAATGTCTGTGCTCCTGCTCGGCACGGCGCGGGTACGGTAGCGGCGTGGCACGCGGCGTCTACGTCTCTCACCCGCTCTCGCTCGAGCACGACACGGGTGGGCACCCCGAGAACGCGAACCGGATTCGCGCCATCGAGGCCGCGCTGGAGGCCCGCGGTTGGCTCGGGCTCGATCGACTGGAGGCCCGGCCGGCTGATCGGGAGGCGCTGCTGCGCGTTCACAGCGCCGAACTGGTCGACTCGATCGCCGCGCTCAGCGCCAAGGGGGGTGGCATGATCGACATGGACACCGTTGCCTCTGCGAAGAGCTACGAGGCCGCAACACGCGCCGCCGGCGGTGCCGCGGATGCGGCGATCAAGCTGATCGACGGCGAGTACGACTTCGCCCTCTGCGCGTTGAGGCCGCCCGGGCACCATGCCGAGCGCGATCGGGCGATGGGCTTCTGCCTGTTCAACAACATCGCCGTCGCCGTTTCGACGGCGATCGCCGAGCGCGGGATTTCCTCAGCGCTGATCCTCGACTGGGACGTCCATCACGGCAACGGCACCCAGGAGATCTTCGAGCGCTCCGCTCAGGTGCTCTATTCCAGCATCCACCAATGGCCTCTGTATCCCGGCACGGGTGCTCCCGCCGAGTCGGGTCTCGGCGAGGGGCTGGGGTGGACGATCAACCTGCCCGTTCCGGCGGGCGCCGGCGCCGAGCTCTTCGAGGCGCTCATCCAAGGGGTGGTCGCGCCGCTGGTCGCGCAGCTCCGCCCCGGCCTGGTCGCGATATCCGCCGGCTACGACGCGCACAGCGCCGACCCGCTCGCCAATTGCACGCTCGACGACGCTGACTACGGTCGCATGGCTGCCGCGATGAAGGCAGCCGCAGACGCCGTCGAAGCCCCGCTCCTCATCTGCCTCGAAGGTGGTTACAACCTCGAGGCCTTGGCCGGCTCGGTCGTCTCCACAGTCTCCGCCCTCACCAACGACGAGACTGCCCCGCCCGTCGACGTTTCGCTCGCAGCTCCATATCTGGAGCGCGTCCGCGAGCATTGGCCGTCCCTGTAGGCGGGGTGTGGCGTTTGTCCCGCGCGTTTTGCGGCGCGCGAAGCGCGACGAGCGCGGGGTAAATGCCACGGCCCGCCGACCCGACGACCCGTAGTTAAGGCGTCAGCTTGTCCTTGAGATCAGCAAGGAAGGCCCGCGGGAACCCCGGCACCTGGTCGAGATCGTCGAGGCTCGTATAACCGTCGAGGCGCTGGCGGTAGTCGAGCACGCGCTTTGCCTGCGTCACCGACATGCCAAGCGATCGATACTGCTCGAAGGTCCCTGAGTTGAGGCTGATGACGCCCTCACGCTCGGCCTCGGGCTCGGCCTCGGGCTCGGGCTCGGCCTCGGGCTCGGGCTCGGCCTCGGCCTCGGGCTCGGCCTCGGGCTCGGCCTCGGGCTCGGCCTCGGGCTCCGGCTCGGGCTCGGGCTCGGCCTCGGGCTCGGCCTCGGGCTCGGCCTCGGGCTCGGCCTCGGGCTCCGGCTCGGGCTCCGGCTCGGGCTCCGGCTCCGGCTCGGGCTCCGGCTCCGGCTCCGGCTCCGGCTCCGGTTCTGGCTCCGGCTCTGGTTCTGGCTCCGGCTCTGGTTCGGGCTCGGGCTCGGGCTCGGGCTCGGGCTCCGGTTCTGGTTCTGGTTCTGGCTCTGGCTCGGGGACGGCCTCCGCTTCGGGTTCGTGGACCCAGGAATCGGCGGGGCCGGCCGCGACTTCGTCGGTCTCCGGCTCGGGCGCCGCCGACGGCTCGATTGTGGGCGACTCCGGACGCGGCTGGAACAGACGCCCAAGCAGGCCTCCACTGCGGCGGCCGATTCGGCCAGCCGCACGCGGCTCCGTGTCCGGCGCTTCCCACTCAGCCGCACCGGCCTCGGCCTGGTCCGGTTCGGCGGCGGCGGGTTCGGTTTCCTCGTCCCGCACGACGAACTCGGAGGCGACACTGACGTCGGCGGCACGCTGCTCTGCGTCACTCGCCTTCTCCTTGACCTCGCCGAGCGTGCCCTCGATCTCGTCAAAGCGGGCGTTGTGCTCGCGTTGCGCGTCCTCGCGGGCCTGCGACTCAGCCTGAATCACTCGGCGCTCCGTGGCGGTGGCGCGCGCCTGAACCTCCTCGAACTGACGGCGCAGCGCGGCGAGCTCATCTTCGAGCAGCGCCCGCTCCTTGCGGGCCTCTTCCTCCACGGCGACGAGGCGGTTCTGCTGTTCCATCTCGACTTCGCGCTTGGCGGCGGCCACCTCGTTGAGGCGCTGACTCTCAGCGGCGCGGGTCAGCTTCTCCTCCTGGGCGGCGAGCTTGGCCGCGCTTTCCTGCGCCGCCTTCTGCTCTGCTGCCGCGACCGCGTCGCGCACCTGCTGGCGCAGGTTGCGCTCGCCCTCGCGCTTCAGTGCCTTCGATTGCTCGGCAACCCACGCGGCGGCGGCCGTGCGACCCTCGTTCGCACTCGCCGCTGAAGCCTCTTCGGCCAGGCGGGCGCGCTCCTCGGCCTCCTGCAGCCTGCGTTCGGCGTCGGCGACCGACTGGGATCGTTCGGCACGAGCCTCGTTGACCGCCTCCTCGAGTGAGGAGATTTCACCTTCAGCGTGCTTCTCGGTCGCAAGCGTCGCCTCTTCAAGTTGCCGGCCATGGCGCTCCTCGGCCTGGTCGAGCTGCCGCTGCATCTCCTCGATCTGGCCACGAGCTTCGTCGCGGGCGCGCTCGACCTCGGCTCGCGCGGCTTCGCGGTCGGCTTCGACCTCCTGGCGCAGCCTCTCGAGCTCGCCTTCGCGATCGCGGACCCTCGCGCCGGCCTCGCGATCTGCGTCCTCCTTGATGCGGGCGGATTCGGCCGCGATCGTCTGCTCGGCCTCAGCCTTCAGCCGCTCGGCCTCGCCGGCCAACTCGGACTCGGCGGCCGTGACCCGCTCCGCGGCCTCCTTGGCGCGATCTTCAATCGAGCGCAGCCGCAGTTCGGAACCTTCGATCAGCTTTGCGCGCGCCTCGCGCTCCGCCTGCAGCTCGTCCTCGAGCGAACGCAGCTGGGCGGTGTAGCGCTCCTCGGCCCCCGAGCGGACGGCATCAACCTCGCGCTGGGTGCGCTCCGCGGATTCTTCCCGGACGCGTGCGACTTCGGCCTTGGCCTTTTCCTGCGCTTCGCGCTCGGCACGTTGCACCACCTCCTGACGGGTGATCTCCACCGACTGCAGCGCCCGGTCTTCAAGCTCCTGACGGGCCACCTCTGTCGCCTCCTGGGCGCGCTGCTCGGCGTCTGCAAGGGCCTGCTCCTCGGCCTCGGCGCGGGCGGCCTCGCTCGCTTCGCGCACACGCTCGTCGACATCTGCGCGCAACTGCTCGAGCTCGGTGCGAAGACTTGCGGTTTCCTCCCCGACGCGTCGCTCGGCCTCCTCGCGGAAGCGTCGCTCGGCGTCGGACTGCGCCAGCTTTGCCGCGGTTGCTCTGGCCTCGGCCTCTTGCAGCTGTGCGAGGGTGCGCTCGAGATCGATTTTCGCCGAGTCGCGCTCTGCCGCAAGCTCGGCGACGCTGAGGTCTCCGGCTCCCGCGATCAGTGCCCGCTCGCGTTCTGAAAGTGCCTGCTCGCGACGGCTCAGATCGTCGCGAGCACGGGCGAGCTCCGCCTGGTCGCCGGCCGACAGCCCGCCGGCGGCAGGCGCGTCGAGCGCTGGGGGGACGAAAGACTCGCTGTTGTCTGCCTTGCCACGTCCTTCTCGCCGGGCGGCGCGTAGCCGCTCGTCGCTCTCGCGGCGCAGTGACTTCAGCTCCTGTTCGGCTTCGCGCTTGGCCTGGCGCCGCGCGTCTTCCACACGCTGGTCGGCATGCTGCTGAATCTGACGAACCTGTCCCCGAAGCCACTCGGCTGCCGACGCTCGCGCGTCTCCGCTGTCGGGTGCGCGCGTCTGCTCGAAGGCCTTCGCCCTCGCCTCGGCGTCCTCGGCACGACGCTCGGCTTCCTTGACCCGTTCTTCAACCTGGGCGAGTGCCGCGGCTGATTCCTGGCGAGCGCGTTCGAAGTCCTCTTCGAGGGCGAGGATCTCCTCCATCGCCTGCTGCTCGACGGCGCGCTTGGCGCTGGTCGTCGCTACCGCGATTCGCTCAGCGGTATCGCCGCGGACGCTGCCCGCAGGCACGTCGGTCGGGGGCTCAACCGTCGGGTAGAGGGAGGTGGAGGCTTCCTGCTCTCCCGCCGGGAGTGCCGGTTCTTCCTCCTGGCCTTTTCTTCTGATTCGCGATAGGCGTCCTGCCATCGCGCATGACTTTAGTGACTGGGAATCCTTGACGGCCTTGTTGGTGGTCGCCCGGTCCGGGGTGAGTGGCGGTAGGTCCCAACGGCGGGCGGCGAGTTACGAGCGCTCAGCCGCCGGTCGCGTTCAACCGCAGTTCGGTTCCAGCGTCCGGAACCAGATTGCAGATGAACGCGAGATTCACGATTCCGAGCCCCAACCGTCGAGCAGGTCCCGGTAGGCGACGGCGACGCGCTCGGCCGTACGAACGGCCGAGAATCGTTCGGCGCGGGCGCGTCCGGCCACCCGCGGATCCGGATGGTCGAGAGCGACCCGGGCGACGGCGCTCCAGCTTGCGATCTCGAAGGGATCGACGAGGCAGCCTTCGAGGCCGGCCAGGAGCAGCGGTGCGACTCCCACCGGAGTCGAAAGCACGGGCACGTCGCAGGCAAGCGCTTCCAGGATCGCCAGGCCGAAGCCCTCATTGTCGGAGGTCACAACCACGGCGTTGGCGGCGTTCACCCAGTCGGGCATCTCCAGCGGGGGGATGGCGCCGCCGGTCAGCAGCTCGGCCCCGCAGGCCTGGGCGAGCTCGTGGGCGCGGTCGGCACGCTTGACCGGCCTTTCAGGGTCGGTCGGAAGCAGCAGGTAGCGGCCACCGGGGTCGAGACCGAGCCGGCGACGCGTTTCGGCGCGCGGCCTCGGGGAGAAGCGGCTCAGGTCCGGCCCGCACGGGAGTACGGCGTCACGCCCGGGCAGACGCGGCAGGCCGGCGCGCTCCCCTTCGGGTGAAAACAGCGCCCGCGATGCGGCTGCGACGAGGTCGAGTCTGCGCACGAGGCGCCGCGACAAGGGGCCGACGACCCGGTGGCGCACGTCGGTGCCGTGGAAGGTGACCACCAGCGGGCCCGCGCCGGCCAGGGCCGCACACCATCCGGCGAGCCCATAGTGGGCGTGGACGAGGTCGAAGCGCTGCTTGCGCAGCAGTGAGCGCAGCCGCACGGTCGCCGGGATGTAGCGCCAGGACCCGGGCGCGAACTCGAAGCGCTCCACCTCGATGCCGAGGCCTTCGAGTGCGGCGACCTGGTCGCGCACGAAGCTGCCGAGCGCGGGTCGCTCGGCGCTCGGAAGCATGTTGGTGACGACGAGCACCCGCACGGTGCTGGAGGTTAGAACTCGATCCGGCCGTCGGCGATCGTAATCGTGCGGCCGAGCGGGTCGGTCTCGGCGGCGAGCTCAGCGACGACAGCGGTGTCAGCATCGCGCAGCAGGCCGCGCCGCCCGTCGGGCGCGAGCGCGCTCACGATCGCCGCCTCCGGCTTGCCTTCGCGGTCACAGGCGACGGTGTAGGTCTCGATCTCGGCCTCCCCCGACAAATCACCGACCGCCTGGCGCGGCGCGGGGAGGTCTGGCTGCGCCTCAAGGCGCCGGAACGGCTGCTTCGGCGGCGTCGCCGAGTAGATGCCGATCGCGTGCTTAGTCAGGTACCAGCCGACGGCGCTGACGAAGGCCCGTGGCCTCGGGCGTCTCACGCAGCCGCGCGACCAGCGTCGCGATCGCGTGGGTGGAGTAGTTGTTGCCGGGGCCGCCGGCGAACGTCAGCCCACCCGTCAGCGTCAGTGGCCGGGCCCTGTCGTCAAGCGGCAGGCCGAGCGCCTCGGCGCCAACCTGGACGGCTACCGGGAAGCAGGAATAGAGGTCGACCAACCCGATCTCGTCGATCGAGACTTCGGCGGCCTGCAGCGCCGCCCGCCCGGCCGCCTCGATCGCCGGCGAGGCGCCCATCTCCTGCCGCTGTGAGACGAACCACTCGTCGGTCGCCTCGGCGCCCGACCACGGGAAGACCCAGCGATCTCGGGGAACGCCGGCCGCGCCTGCGGCTTCAGCGCTGCAGACGATCAGGCCTGCACCCTGGTCGACGCCGATGTTGGCGGTCATCAGCTTCGTGTAGGGCGCGGAGACGAGTCGGTTGGCGGGGCTCGGCTCGGCGATCTCGGCCGCCGAGCGGGCCTCGGCCAACCACGCGTGAGGATTCCCGGCCGCGACCTCGGAGAATCGTGACCAGAGTCCCGCGACCTTTGTCATGTGAGTGACGCGGTCCTCGCCGAGCCTGCGCCGCAGCGCGTTCTCGAGCAGCGCGTACACGTAGACGGGCGCGACCATGCCGACCGCGGTCTCCTCGGGGGTGCAGGGCACGCGCTCGGCACCGAAGCTGTCGCTGGGGGCGACGTCGGCTGCCTGCGGCGGCCGCGCCGGCATCGCTGCAGATCGCAGCGCGGCGAACGCCTCGGCGCCGGCGATCAGCCCGATATCGAGGTCGCCCCTGGCGATTGACTCCGCCGTCGCGTTCAGCAGACTCTGCGGGCCGTTGCCGCCGACGACGGTCACCATGGTCTGCCTGGGCTTGGCGCCGATCTCCTCGGCGACGACCGCGGCCATGTCGCGGTAGTGGACGCTGACCGAGCTCAGGCAGCGCACTGACTCGGCCCGCCGCAGCAGCGCGTCGCCCGCGCCGCTGTCGCTGCCGGCGCGGCGCAGGGCTTCGGCCGCCAGCGATGCGGGATCGAGGGGTTCACCGCCCTCGCCCCGATTGGATATCTGCCCGGCGCCGACGACGACGGGCGTTCGCGGATCGACTTCGCTCAAGGGCGCAGCCCGCCGGCGAAGGAAATCAGGGCTTCGTGGAATTTCGCCTCGGCTTCACGATGCGGCCAATGCCCCGACCCCTCGCAGATCAGCGCCTCGGCGTCTCCCATCTCGGCCGCGGTTGCCTTGTAGAGCGGCCCCGGGCTGTCCGTCGTGCCGCCGACAACGAGGCCCCTGGCCTTCGGCGGCTTGGCGATCGTCGCCGGGGGGTTGAGTGAGAACCCGCGGTAGTAGTCGAGGGCGCCGCTCAGGTTGCGCGGATCGCTGAAGCAGCGCTTGGCCTCGGTCAGGCAGGCGTCGCGCTCTGCGCCTCGCCAGGCCGGCGCCCAGCGGCTGTAGAGATGGTCCAGGTAGGCGAAGTCGTTGCGGCGCACGAAGCGCTCGATCCCGGGGATCCGGTGCACGAAAAAGTGGCGGGCGCTCCAGGCGAGCCCCGCGTTGCGCGGGAAAAGGCTGAAGTGAGGGAGGCCGACCGCGACGATCGCGATCAGGCGATCGGGCTCGATGTTGGCGGCGGCGTAGGCGATCAGCGCTCCCCAGTCGTGACCGACGATCAGTGCCCGCCGCTCGCCGAGGGCGTCAAGGAGGCCGATGGCGTCGCGCGCGGTCGAGATCTCGTCGTAGCCGCGCCCAGGCACGAGCGTTTCAGGGTGATAGCCGCGCAGCCAGGGGCGGACCGTGCGGTAGCCGGCGGCGTTCAGCGCTTTCGCCGCGGGCGCCCAGCCGTGCGGTGTGTCGGGGAAACCGTGGAGGAGTACCACCAGCGGTCCCTCGCCCTCGTCGGCGAAGACGAAGGTCTGGCCGTCGTCGTCTTGCGCGCGCTGCCACTCGTCCCGGTCCCGCATTGGGCGCATCCTAAGAAAAGAGCTAGGCGACCGGGTGGCCGGCAGTCGAGCGCTCGCTGACGGCCATTGGCAACCCGCCGCCCGGACTCAGTGTCGGCAGCTTGTGCACCTTCAGCTCATACCCCTCGACGGGGGTGAGGGCGAGGTGCTGAAGCAGAACCGTGGCAACCGCCTTGACGACCAGCCCGCCGAAGCGCTTGCCGATGCAGATTCGCTGACCGCCGCCGAAGGGGATGTAGGCGCCCTTCGGCAGCTGGCTGCGGGCCTCCGGCGTGAAGCGCTGAGGCCGGAACTCATCGGGGTCCTCGAAGACCTCGGGCAGCCGGTGGCTGGCCCAGGAAGAGTGAATGACGTGTGTTCCGGCGGGAATCCTGTGGCCTCCGAACTCGAAAGGTCTCACGGTCAGACGTGGGCCGAACCAGACCGGGGGATAGAGGCGGACCGTTTCGTCGAAGGCCAGGTCCAGCTGGGGAAGGTTTCCGCCCAGATCCTCCAGCGTCGGAGGACGGCCACCCAGCGCCGACTGCTGCTCGGCAGTGACGTCCGCCAGTGCCTCGGGGTTCCGGGCGAGTTCGAAGAGCAAAAACGAAAGCGTCGAGGATGAGGTGTCGTGACCACCGAACAGCAGCGTCGCGATCTGGTCACGCAACTCCCGGTCGCTGAAGCCCTCACCGTCGTCGCCCCGCGCCTCGAGCAGCATCGAGAGGACGTCGTCCCCACCGCTTGGTTTGGCGCGGCGCTGCTCGATGACCGCGTAGATGATCTCGTCGAGGCGCTTGCGGGCGCTCTGCAGCCGGGCCCAGGGGGTTCGCGGGCCGCGCAGCAGCATCAGCCAGGTCTCGGTGTCGTAGAAGGAGAGGGCGCACTCGAACCATTCGGCCGCGTCGTGTCCGACCCCCCCGTCTCGGGGGTCGAGGCCGAGCAGCGCCCGCATCGCGATGTTCATCGTCAGGTCGCGGGCCCAGAGATAGACATCGACGGTCGTGCCTGCTCGCCAGTCCGCGATCGAGCGTTCCGCCTCGTCCACCATCACCTCGACGGCGGCGTCCATCCGCCGCGCGTGGAAGGCGGGCATCATGATCTTGCGGGCCCGGTCGTGGTAGGCGTCGTCGGTCGTGATCAGGCCGTCGCCGAGCAGCGGGATCAGGTTCTCGCCGAACATCCCGCGTCGCCAGCTGAAATTCTCGGCGCCGGAGACGGTGACGAAGTGGTTGGCCTCGGGGCCCAGCATCACGACCGCCCGCCGGTGGAAGATGCGCACGGTGAAGATTGGCCCGAAGCGCTCGTGGAACTCGAGCATCATCGGCAGCGTGTCGCGCTGAAAGCGGTGGGTGCGCAGCGGACTGAAGCCGGTCTCCCCCGGCGGCAGAGAGTCGCGCGATAGCAACTCGTCAGCGACGTCGCTGACCAGGCGCTGGATGCTCGGGGGTCGCTCGCGGGTCGGAGCCTCCATGGGCTCGGCCAGGGTACACAAATCTGACAGACATGTCTGTCAGAATGGTCACAGATGGCCGTCACCACGCGCAAATACGGAGGAATTGGCGCTGACGAGCGACGCGCGCGCCGCCGTGCACAGCTGATCGAGGCCGGGCTCGAAGTGCTCGGACGCGAGGGGATCGAGGGCACGACGATGACCGGGGTCTGCGCACAGGCGGGTCTGACCGAGCGATACTTCTACGAGAGCTTCAGGGATCTCGACGATCTGCTGCTGGCGGTCGTCGACGAGAACATCAATCAGCTCGGCGCTGCCGTCCTGATCGCGGTCTCCGAAGCGCCGCCGGATCTCTACGCGCGCTCTCACGCGGCGGCGGGGACGCTGATCAGGTACCTCACCGACGACCCGCGCCGCGCGCGCGCTTACGTAGAAGCGATCGGCTCCGCGGCCCTTCAGCAGCGGCGGGCCCAGGCTGTCGGCGTCTTCGCCGCCGTGCTCGCCGAACAGATGCGGGAGCTGCGCGACCTCAACGGCGAGCGTCACCGCGCTCGGCTCGAAGTTGCCACGATCGTGCTCATCGGAGGAGTCTCCGAGGCGGTTGCCCGCTGGATCGCGGGGGGTATCGACCTCTCGCGCGAGGAGCTGATCGACGAGTGCGCCCAGCTCTGCGTGGGCACCGCCGACGCGCTCGTCGGCTAGCCGTGGGTGGCGCTGATGAGCAGGCAGGCGGCGATCGCCACCGGAGTGCCGACCAGTGAGAACCAGCTGAAGAACCGCTCCCAGCCACCGCGGTAGCGGGTCGCGGTGAAGAACACGAGACCGACCACATGGGCGAGGTTGATCAGCGAGATGGCGCCGGCGATCAGGAGTTCGATCGTGCAGGCCGTGTCGGTGCCGCCGCTCTCGGCGATCCGTCCCGGGCATGCGGCGGCGATTGCGATCAGAGCGATGCTGCCGCCGATCGCGACGACGATCCCCGCGACATCTCGCGTCGAGTAGCGCGGCATGTTGCGCGAGTCGGGGACGGCCTCGATTTCTTTGGGATTGCCGGGGCCGGCGTCGACCTTTTCAACCTCCTCGACCTGCTTGTCCTCGCCGACTACGACGTGGGTCATCGGCGGGTGCTCACCCGCCTGGGCACGTTCGAAGAAGTCATCCTCGAGCCAGCCCGCTTGTTCGTCCGGTCGGGTGACGATCAGGACCTCGTCGGGCGAGAATGCCCTGATCCCGTCCTGTAGAGCGATCACGGGATCCGAGTCGCCGATGCTGGTTTCGACATCCCAGCTGAGGCCGCTGGTCTCGCGAAGCTGCTCGTCCACGCGCTTGCTCGAGATCGCGATCGCTTCGTCGACATCACCCATCGCGTGGTGAAGCGGGGATCCGGTGAAGGCCGGGAAGATGATCCTCACCTTGGGGTCGCCGCCTCCGGTGTGGGTTTCTACCTCTCGCTTCAGATCCTCGCCCGGCAGGGGCTGTGAGGCCACGATCAGCAGGTGATAACCCGCCTCGGCGGTACGGTCACGCACTCCGGGCTCTGCCAGTTCAGGCCGCTGGCCTGCATTGGTGGGGGCTTGGGCCATACCTTGGCCGTACCCGGTCGGGGGCCGCGAAAACGCGCTTGGGAGCACCTCCGCGTCAACCGCCGAGCGCTGCGTGACCCGTCCGGTGAGTAGTGGCGGCGGCTTAGGGATTGCTCGCGGTGCGATGCGGATCCCAAGACCGCAGCGCTCAAATCTCCAGCTGATCGAGCAGCCCAACCGCGGTCCGCTGGACACGCTGGTCTCTCTGGCGGGCGGGTTTGGTGGTTTACTGACCCCGATGGAGCGAATTCGACGCAGATTCGCTGGACCGGCGGCCCGGTGATGTCGCAGGAGAACGTCGAGCTGGTGCGCCGCGGCTACGAGAAGTTGCAGAGATACGTGAACGAGCATGCGGTCGACTTCCCCGGGCTCGGCGAGTTCCTCGATCCGGATATCGACTGGCGCGGACCGCGCCAGTTTCCCGATCTCGCCGAACCGCATTACGGCCATGAAGGGGTGCGCGACTACATCGCCAAGATTTACGAGGCACTCGACGACTACCGGATGGTCCCCGAAGAGTTCATCGACGCCGGCGATGACCAGGTGCTCGTCTTCTCACGTGAGGGAGGCCGGGGCAGAGGCAGCGGCGCGGAGGTCTACAGCCAGCCGACGGCCCACCTCTGGACGATGCGCGACGGCAAGGCGATCCGGATGCAGAGCTACTGGGAGCGTGAGGACGCGCTCGAGGCCGCCGGGCTCAGCGACTCACCGTCGCACCCACGCATTCGTCGCAGTTGCTTGCGGTAGCGGTCCATCGGTTGCTCGGGCCAGTCGCTGTGGGTCGGAGCGTTGCGGAAGTCCGGATCGCGCTCGATGTAGAACGGGGATCCGACGCTCTCGGCGTGGCCGATCACGTTTCCGACCTTGATCTGGAAGCGGCAGGCGAGCCAACGGGTCACCCTCAGGGACGCGCGGAGCTGTTCAGCGTTCGCGAAGACCTCCTCCCCGGTCGTGCCGGTGTGCTCGATTCCGATAGCCGTGTAGTTGAGGCCGACGACGTGCCGGCAGATCGTGTCCGTGCGCACGTATTGGTAGACCTTCCCCGAGTCCGCCACCAGGAAGTGCGCACAGACGCCCGGCAGCTCGCCGACCTCGGGATCGGGCTGGTTGGCCGCGAATGTGCTGAAGACCGCGCCGGGGCTGGAAATGGCGGCCATGTGCTCGACGATCACTGCCGGCTGTTTCAGCTTCCAGGTCTCCATGCCGTAGTGGCGATCGGCGTAGCGGCGGGTCTGGGCGCGGCGCTTGTCGCCGAAGGGAATCGGGTGCCAGTCCATTGCCGGTCTGTGCTCTTGCCCGGACCGCGGTTCAGGCGCACCGACGGCGGGGGACTGCGTCGCCCAGCCAGCCGAGACAATGAACAGGGCAACTGCCACGGCCGTAAGACTTCGCGATATCACCCGGCTGGTCTCAGCCCGCGCCTGCGAGTGCCTGGCCGTGTCCGAGTCCCGAGCACGGCGTTGCCGAGGAAGCGCAGCCTGAACTCGAGCCGCTTCGGGCGGCGAAGCGTCACGGTCGCTGCGATGCGACAGGTCGGGCTGACCTGCAGTTTCCGCGTGCGCAGCGTTCGGCGGCCGCGGCTCACCGTGAGCTTGGCGGCCCCGCGGCAGGCGCGGTGGAGCGTGATGAAGTCTGGCGGCATCAGGCGGCCGGCGGCCCGGAAGCTGTACGGCCTGCCGGGCGCACCCACCGGCGAGACTCTGAACGAGAGGGACGGCTTCGGTTTCAGGGCGCTCTCCGTCGGGGCCCCTCCGGGCGCCGGCTTGCCGACTCCCCTGAAGTTGGCCGTCGGGCAGGTCGAGCCGGGGTTGTACTGCGCGTAGTAGTAGTCGTTGAACTCCGGGCAGCGCGACGAGCCCTCGAACGGCCAGACGCCGTCCGCGAAGCGCACGACGTAGAAGCCACCGACATCGTTGACGAACCAGATCTCGCCTCGCTCAGCACGCACGACCGGACGGGCGCCCGTCCCGACGATCAGGCTGAGGCCGGGGTTGAAGTACGCGATCTCGACCGGTCGGTGGGGGTTGCGTATGTCGAGCACCCGCAGGCCGGCCCCGAAGTAGCCGCAGGCGAGGATCGTCGGGTCATAGAGGCGATCCGGGGAGCAATGGTGGACGCTGTAGCCGAGCCCGTTGACGGCCCCTTCACCGTTCACGAGATCGCAGTGCTCGGGCAGAGCGACCTCCAGCATCGCGGCCGAGACCAGCTTGGGATGGCGCTCGTCGGCGAGATCAAAGATGCGCGGGTAGCCAAAGCTTGCCCAGTTGTCCGGGCTGCGGCTGCAGTCCGCGGCTCCCGAGCGCTCGCCGTACTGGATCAGGAACGGGTGGCCGTCGTAGGTGACGCGATAGGCCGCCTGGCACCACTGGTTGTCGTCGAGCGGAATCTCCGCCAGCAGGCGAGGCTGGGGGTCGGGCTCGCGCGCGGCGACCTCCGAAGTGTCGACGATCAGCAGCTTGTCCTTCGGCGGTGCCTGCTGCTGGCAGATGTAGGTGCGACTGCCGTCCTCGGTTGTCGAGCCGCCGTGCGTCTGCGCCTGAAACGCCCACTCGGCGAGCACGTTCGGCTTGGCCGGATCTGAGATGTCCACCGGGAAGACGGTCGGCGTCCCGTCGACTCCAACCCTGCTCATGTAATACGTCATGCCGTCGGGGGAGAACCAGCCCTCGTGGCCGCGGGCGGGCGCCAGATTGGTGCTGGAGATCAGCTCGGGCTGGGCGCAGTTGCCGGAGACGTCGTAGACGTCGAGGTAGCTGTTCTGGTTGCTGTCGGCGACCAGCAGCTCGCGCTTTCCGTTGGCCCGCATCGACTCCCAGGGATCCTGCATCGCCGGGGTCCGGAGCCTCGCCGTGGAAAGCGGCAGCGCGCCGTCGGAGACGTCGAGCACCTGCGTGCCGAAGGCTCCCGTGCCGTTCCCGTAGTAGGCGCAATCGCCAAACGATTCGAGCGTGCCGGCCCCCGAGAGCGGAAAGCGCCCGACGGCCTCGAGATTGCAGCTGTAGCCACTCAGGGCACGGCCGCTGAGGATGTCGGTCGGCGGAACCCGGCCCTGCAGGCCGGTTTCGGGGCGGTCGCCGGGCTGGCAGGGCAGCTGCGAGACCGCGCGGCGCTCGCCGAAGCGGATGTGGGCGGTCTCCATCGCCGCGCTCGTTGAGGCGTAGCTGAAGAAGGCGGGATCCACGGGCACGGCGCTCCCGGTGAAATGCGCGCTTGCGTTAGCGGCAAGGGTGAGGGTCACCATCAGGCCCACTGCGAGCAGGCGCCTCATGCCGGCTCCCGGTGCGGTGGAGCCCTCACGCGCGGGTCAACCGGACCGCCGCGCGGCAGCCGCTCGGCTCCTGCGGCGCTCGGCTGTGACGTACTCGCGCACCGGCGGCTCGCTCCTGGCTGCCGGTTGGTACTCCATGGCGCGCACGAAGATCGTGACGATTGCCGTCGGCTCAGCGGCGTTATTCGCGTCGGCGTCGACACCGGCCGGGAAAGGGCTTGCGCAGACATCCCTCGGGAATCGAGCCGGCCTGGCCCGTCCCCGGTGGCGTACGGCGTCAAGCAGCGCCGCGTAGGAGACGGAGTCGATACGCGCTGCTCGGTGTGATGTTTCCCGGCCCGGGCAGATCCTCTGGATCGAAACGTTGCGAGCCCCGTCGAGTGCTGAGGTCGGCGTCGCTCCCTGCGGTTGGACGACGTTGTCGGTTTCGCTTCGGATCGTGGTCCAGGCTGTCTTTCCGGGCGTTTCGTCCCGTCCGTTGTTCAGCGCCGTGAGCAGGTTCGAGCCGATCGCCTGCTGCCAAAACGCGGGCGGACAGCCCACCAAAGGCGTGCAGAAGGTGTCGAGGAAAGGCTTCAGCGAAGCTCCGTCCGTGCCGTGGTGAGGCGTGGCGACCGTGACAGCGTCGCTGACCTTCTTGCCGAGGCTCGGCCAGAAAGTGAGCGCCCAGCGGACCAGCAGCCCTCCCTGGCTGTGGCCGTAGAGGGCGATCGGGCGCTTGGCCCGGCGGCTGACCGAGCGCGCCGCTGAGACGACGTACTCCGCGCTCAGCTGGATGTCGGTCAGCCCGTTGGCCGGCAGGTCGACGTAACAGGCCGGATGACCGGCCTCGCCCAGCATCGAGACGACATTCGCCGGGTTGATCCAGGCCTCCACGCCGCTGCTGCCCGTGCCGTGAACCAGCACGACCGGTTCGCGTTTGGCGTTTCTGACCGCGCCGTCGCAATGCAACGCAGCCTTGAGTTCTGTTCTTGGAACCGTCAGCCGCGGCGCGGCGGCGCCCGACGCCGGCGAAGCGGCGACGAGGGTGCATCCTGCGATTGCGGCCGTCAGGCCGATTGCCCTACGAAAAGACTGGACCAACGGCACAATTCACCCGGGCCGGCGCCAAGCCGAGAAGGCCGGACTCGTCCAGGCGCTTCCCGACCCCGCCGGAGCGTTCCCCAGCGGGCGGCCGCCGTGGACGACGCTCCCGTCAGGCTGCTGATAGCTGAGCCAGGCGATCGTGTCGCGCTGGCCGATGCCCGGCTTCGCCCAGTTGCAGACGCCGCTGCGGAAGATCTGCTCGAGCTTCGCCCACTGGGAGTCGGTGAAGTCGGCGCGGGTAGTAGTCGGTTCGCCGCAGCGGCGTCAGCCGGCAGGCGCCGACATCCGATGCGATCCCAGCTCCGGCGACGGTTCGCGGCGTGCCCAGGCGCGTCTGGGCCAGGGGGATCTCGCAGATCCCGCCCGGTGTCTCGATCCCCGGGATGTTCTCGCAGCGATCGACGATGTCGGCCGGCCGGTCTTCGACGATCTTGCGGGACAGCGGCAGGTCACGGTGGTCGCGCTCGACGGCGGCAAGCCAGCGGTCCATCGCCAGGAACGCCTGGGTTCTGAACTGAAGGTCTCCGAGTACCGGGATCTGGCCGAACCACATCACATAGTTGCCGAGATGACCCTGCTCGCGCTCGAGGCGGCTGCGCATGAACCAGGCGTGGCTGTAGTCGTGGGCGATCCCCGGATCGGGGCCGCCGAGATTGATGATCGCCACCTGGTCGAGGTTGTTGGCCTCGTTATAGGCGCCGCTTCTGTAGGCGTTGCGCAGGGCTCCGGGGTCCCCGCGCATCCGGTTCGGCGTCACCGAGAAGTCCTCGACCGAGAGCCCTCCGATCGCGGCGTTGAGGTCTACGAACTGGTCGGCGCTGATCGCTCCTGAGCGCAGGGCGCTCAGCCCGTACTGGACGCCGACGTTGCCGAAGGGGACGCCGGCGAAGCCGCGGCCGATCTTGCGCTCGGTCGGCGACCAGGCCGAGCGCGGGCGCGGGCCGAGCACGTTGATCATGTACTCGAGGGCGTCGCAGCGAACCCCGCGCGGGTTCGTCTGCGGGTTGTAGAGCTCAGCGTCGCTGACGCCGTTGCAGTGGTTGGTGGGATCGATGGCGCTCTTGAACAGGCCCTCGTCGGCGGTGATCGCGTTGACCCCGGCGAGGTGGCCCTCGACCGGGCCCCACGCGGTCGGCAGCCAGGCGATCCCGGGACCCCAGCGCGATGGGTTCTCGAAGTACTGGCGCAGCAGGTGGTAGTCGGCGAACTGCACTCCCGGTGAGAACGTGTCCGGATATGAGCACTGAGGCGTCAGCCCCTGGTAGAGGCCGGGGTAGGCGTTGGCCACCTGCTGCTGGGTAACGGAGCCGCCCGAGCACCCAGCGGCGATCGTGTACCGGACGGGGCCGTAGGTCTCGATCAAATGCTCCTTGGCCATGATCATCGACTCGGCCTGGACGGCGATGTTGCAGTTGTGGCTGTTGTTGTTGAGCGCCGTCGACATCACCGCGAAGCCGCGGCCGAGCGCGGTCGCTCCGACGTCGTCGGAGAGCGACCTGAGCGCGTCGTCCACGCCGGGAATCCCCGCCGACAGCGGGCCGAAGAGCGCGGGTGCCGTCCCGGCGCCGTAGCTGACGCCGCAGCCGTGGCCGTGCATCATCAGCAGCTTGCGGTTCCACTGCTTCTGCGGCGCCCACGGCGCCCAGCGCTCGCCCGGCTCAAACAGCGTCGCGATCTTGTACTGGTCGCGGTCCTGGTATCCGGTCTCCAGGCGGACGATGAACGGGACCGTCATGCCCTCGTCGGTCGTTGTGGTGGCGACGTCTGAGGCCGGGTTCTTGGGGTCGTAGGGCTCGAGCGCGCCGCCGTCCTCGGGCATGTAGCGGTAGGAGAACTCCACCGGCTGGTTGCACTTCTTGTCGGCTGCGCTGTCCTGGCAGACCCAGGGCTGCACTTGGGGACCGGAGAAGACCGGACCGCCGTTCGGGTGGTTGGTGATCACCACCGAGCGTGCCGGGCCGTCCGCTGCACGCGCCTTGAGGACGTTGCGGCCGCTGCGAAGCCCGCGCACGAGAGCCGCGTATTGGCCGTCGGCCCGCATCGCGAAGCGGCCGCCGATGTCCCGGCCGTCCAAAGTGATGCGCAGCGAGCCCCGGCGCACTCCCGGCGGCGCCTGCACGGCGACCAGCGCATCCCCGCCGGAGATCAGGTCGGCGCGGTTGGAGAGCACCTCGATCCGGGGTGCCGTCGCAGCCGCTGCGGGAGACGCAGCAAGCAGCGCGACGCCGATCGCCAGCGCGCCCGCAATCTTTATCCCCCCGGCCTGCCGTCTCCCTTCAACTCCCACGGGACAAGCGTAGATGGTGAACGGCCGAACGATGCCGGTCGAGGCTGGCCAGACTAGGGTTTGGAGCCTTGATCGACCACGGGGAGGACACCATGGATGCAGCCGCCGCTTACGTCTGCTTGCCCGGGGAGGCTGAAAAGCGGTGGATGGGACGAACCTCCACGCAGTTTCTGGCGACGGGTGAGCAGACGGGGGGAGCGTTCTGCCTCGTCGACGAGCGGGCGACTCGCGGGGAGAGCGTCCCGCTGCATCGGCACGCCGACGACGTGGAGTCCTTCTACGTCTTGGAGGGAGAGCTGACCCTCTACCTCGGCGATCAGCCGGGCGTACGCGCGCCGGCGGGTTCGTTCGCGCACATACCAGGCGGAACCGTCCACGGGTTCCGAATCGAGTCCGAAGAGGCGCGCTACCTGATCCTCACGACGGCGCGCCATGGCGAGTTCTACCGCGCGATCACCCTTGCCTCGAGCCCCGGTGGCCTACCGCCGTCCGAATCGATCGAGGGGGCAACGATCAAGCAGGCAAGCTCGGACTATGGCGTCGAGTTCGTCGGGCCACTGCCGGATCCAGCCGCCTAGACCTCGAGCACGATCGTCAGGATCATCGGCCGGCGGCGAAGCTGCTTGTAGACGAGCTTGCCGAGGTCGTCGTGGAGAATCTTTTCGAGGAGGTCAGTCTCGTGCACGTCGTTCTTGCTCGCGCGCACGAGCGACTCCTCTGCCGTCTCGCGAACAGCCCTCTCGAGCGCGAGGTCGTCCTCGGCGACCGGGACGCCGCGCATGATCACCTCCGCGGGCACGACCGTCTTGCCGTTTTGCTTTGAAACCGTGGCGACGACGAACATGATTCCGTCGGCTGCCAACGCACGCCGGTCGCGAAGAGCGACGTCGGCCGGATCGCCAAGCTCGACGCCGTCGACCAGCATCACGCCGGCTTGCACCGGCTCCGAGAATCGCGCCCCGCTCGCATCGATCTCCACCGGCAGGCCGTTCTCGGCGCGGAAGATGTGATCCGGCGCGATCCCCACTGACTCGCCGAGCTGGGCGTGGTCACGGATCATCTTGTGTGTGCCGTGGAGCGGCATCAGGTAGCGGGGACGGGTCAGGTTCAGCATCAGCTTCAGCTCCTCGCGGTAGCCGTGGCCCGAGGTGTGGATCGGGGCGTCAGCGGCGGTGACTACGTCGCAGCCGACGCGGATCAGATGATCGATGGTCTCGTTCACCGCGCGCTCGTTCCCGGGAATCGACGTGGCCGAGAAGACAACGGTGTCGCCGGGCTTCAGTTGAACCTGCTGGTGCTCCTGGTAGGCCATGCGTCGCAGCGCGGAGAGCGGCTCCCCCTGGGACCCCGTTGACATGATCACCAACTCGTCGTCGGGCACGGCGTCGATGTCTCCCGGCTTGACCAGCTGCCCCTCACCGAAGTGGATGTGGCCGAGGCGGCGCCCGATCTTCACGTTCTTGACCATCGAGCGCCCGACGAGTGCGACCCGCCGGTTCAAGGCCTGGGCTGCGTCAACCACCTGCTGGACACGATGGATGTTCGAGGCGAAGCTGGTCACGATGATTCGCCCCTCGCAGCGCGCGAATACCTCCTGGAGGGCCGGCCCGATGGCAGTCTCGGACGCCGCCATCCCCGAGCGGCCCGCGTTCGTGGAATCGCCGCACAGCAACAGCAGCCCATCCTCGCCGAACCTGGCGAGCCGGCCGAGGTCGGCGGGGCGCCCGTCGACGGGGGTCTGATCGAAGCGGTAGTCCCCGGTGAAGAAGACGGTTCCGAGCTCGGTGCTGACAGCGATCCCGCCGGCGTCGGGGATCGAATGGGTCAGGTGAACGAACTCGATCGTGAAAGGGCCGGCCTGCTTCAGCTCTCCCGGCTCGACCGCGGTCACGGTCGTGCCCAATTTGTGCTCGTCGAACTTCGATTTCGCCATCGCCGCGACGAGTGTCCGCCCATAGACCGCAGGCACGGCGTCTTCGCCCAGCTCGCGGATCACCCAGGGCAGGGCGCCGAGATGATCCTCGTGGCCGTGCGTGATCGCGATCGCCTCGATCGCGTCGGCGCGCTCACGCAGATAGGTGAAGTCCGGAAGCACCAGGTCGATCCCGTGCATCTCCGGGGTCGGGAAGCGAACGCCTGCATCGATGACGACGATGCGGCCGTCGTACTCGAGGACGGTCATGTTCTTTCCGACCTCGCCGAGTCCGCCCAGCGGGATCACTCGCAGGGCCTTTCGGTTGCGCCCTGCCTTCTTTGGGCGTCCCGTCTTCTTACTCATCGAGGAATCGGTCGAGCATCACTTCCGGGTGAGCATCGCAGAAGCGCTCGTGGGCGAAGCGATCGCGGAAGGTCACGATCGGCATTCCGGAAGCGCTGATCAGGAGTTCGCTCCAGCGGGACTCGACGGCTGCGGCGGCGCCCTGCTCGTCTGTACGTCGAGCTCGCTTCCAGGGAGCGGGCTCCAGAGCCACCTCGACGCCGAACTCTCTCGACATGCGCTCGCGCGCGACCTCGAACTGCATCGACCCGATGCCGGCAACTATCGGTGACTGTGTTCCAACCTGTGGTTGGTGGAGGAGCTCGAGCACGCCCTCCTCATGCAGTTGGGAAAGGCCGCGGTGAAACTGCTTGTGGCGCGTGGAGTTGCGGTTGCGCGCGAAGGCGAGGATCTCCGGGACGAGGATCCGTACCGGAGGGAAGACCACAGGGGGACCCAGATAGAGGGTGTCTCCCACCCGCAGATCGCCGGGGTTGATCAGGCCGACGATGTCGCCGGGGTACGCCTCGTCGAGTGTCTGGCGCTCCTGTCCGAAGAGCTCGTGTGCGTAGTTCATCGTCAGCGTCTTCCCGGTTCGCGCGTTGACCGCCTTGGTGCCTCGCTCGAAGCGTCCGCTGCAGACCCGCATGAACGCCAGGCGATCGCGGTGGCGCGGGTCCAGGTTCGCCTGCAGCTTGAAGACCTGCCCGGCGAAAGGGGCGTCCAGATCGCGAGGCTCCCCCGAGCGATCCGCGCGCGGCCGTGGGGGAGGGGCAAGCTCGACGAGCGCGTGCAGGAGCAGGCGGACCCCGAAGTTCGACAGAGCCGAGCCAAAGAAGGTTGGCGTCGCCTCGCCGGCGAGATAGGCGGGCACGCTGAGACGCTCCCCGGCGCCGTCGAGCAACGCCAGTTCTTCCATCGCTCGCTCCCAGGCTGGTCCGCGCCCACCCCCGTGCTCCTCACGCGCCGAACGGGTCTCGGCGCCGCGATGGGCACCTCCTGCCGTGCGGGTGAAGCGGTGAAAGCTTCCGTCCCGTCGATCGAGGACCCCGCCAAACTCCTCGGCCTCGCCAACCGGCCAGGTGACCGGTGCGGGCTTGATCCCAAGCTCCGCCTCGATTTGGTCCAGCAGGGCGAGCGGCTCGAGGGCCGGGCGATCGAGCTTGTTGACGAACGTGATCAGTGGAATCGAGCGTTCGCGCGCGACCTCGAAGAGCTTCAGCGTCTGCTCCTCGATGCCCTTGGCCGCGTCGAGGAGGATCACGGCTGAGTCGGCGGCGGCGAGGACGCGCAGCGTGTCTCCGGAGAAGTCGCGATGCCCCGGCGTGTCGAGCAGGTTGAAGGTCGTGTCGAGGAATTCGAACCGAAGCGCCGTGGCTGTGACCGAGATCCCGCGTTCCCGCTCGAGGTCCATCCAGTCAGAAACCGCCGCCCGTCTGTTGCGGCGGGCCTTCACCTGGCCCGCCTCGGCGACCGCGCCGGCGTAGAGAAGCAGCTTCTCGGTCAGCGTGGTCTTGCCCGCGTCCGGATGCGAGATGATCGCGAAGGTGCGGCGGCTCTTCGCGTGTGCGGACGGAGATCTGAGGCCTGCGGCTGCCTGCGACGGTGCTGCGGTGGCCACACTCACGCTGCCACGTCGATCTGATGGACCTCCGTAGTCGTGATCACGCCCGGAGACGATAACGCGACCCCAACGAGACACCGACGTTACGGCGGGTCAGCCATCAAGCGTCCCCCGCCACGACCAGCGGGGGCCGGCGCTTCTATCCGGCGACGGGTTCGCCTACCGATCGGCTCGGCTTGATGTTCTGATTGAGCCCGAACAGGTTCTGCGGGTCGTAGGCGTCCTTGAGCGCGACCAGGCGCTCGTGCTTCTCCGCCCCGTAGGCGTCGCGAACGCGATTCTCGGGCGTGAAGTTCAGGTACGCGCCACCGGTCGTGAAAGGCTGCATTGCCTCGGCGAAGCCTCTGGCAAACGCGATTTGGCGCTCGTCGTCGGCCGGGTCCTCCCACATGGCGATCGGGTGGAAGATGTAGTTCGCGTCGCGATGGGAGAACGCCGCCGCGTCGTCGGGGACCGCCGCGACGCCCTGGCCGATGCGGAAGATGATCGATTGGCTAAGCGGAGAGAGCGGGCTGCTGGCGCGTTCCACGAACGTCGCGATCGCCTCGTCGGGCAGCGCGGTCATGTACTCGCCACGCCAGTAGCTGCGTAGGCCAAATGGGCTGCTCTCGTCGAGGATCTCCTGGAACGCCAGGTAGGGCATCGGGCCGATCATGTCGAGGTGCGGCTCGAGATCCTTGATCGGCTGGATCGCTTCCGCGCCGTCCTCCGGATCGCCGACGTAGATCACGAGGACTCCAATGCACGGCCGCATCCGCAGGTGTTCAGGCACGGACTCGTGTGGCGGCGCCGTCAGGATCGCGGCCGCACTCGAGAGCTCATCCGGGGCATCATCGACGTGGTCACGCCAGGCCCGCAACACGCGGGGAGCCTCGCTCACGGGCCACAACGCCATCCCGGCGAATACTGTCGGACCAAGTTCGTGGAGGCCGAAGTCGAAGCGGGTCACGATCCCGAAGTTGCCTCCGCCGCCGCGGATGCCCCAGAAGAGGTCGGCGTTCTCCTCCTCGCTTGCCTCGAGCACCCGGCCGTCCGCGGTCACCACCTCGGCGCCGACGAGGTTGTCCAGCGCAAGCCCGTAAACCGAAGAAGTCCAGCCGTACCCCCCGCCGGTGGTGAAACCGCCGATCCCGGTGGTTGTGATCCGACCGCCGGGAGTGTGCAGTCCGTGCTCCTGGGTTGCCTTGTCGAACTCTCCCCAGAGCACGCCGCCGCCCGCCCGAGCGATCCTCTTCCGGGGTCGACGCTCACCTCCTTCAGCCCGCCGAGGTGGATGACTACGCCGCCTTCGCAGGTGCTGAGCCCAGCAACGCTGTGCCCGCCGCCGCGGACCGCGACCTCGAGCCCCGCGTCACGGGCGAAGTTGACCGCCGCGACCACATCTCGCGTGGACGCGCAGTGCGCGATCAGCCAGGGTCGGCGGTCGAACATCCCATTGAAGATCTCACGCGATTCGTCGTAGCCGCGATCGCCCGGCTTGAACAACTCGCCCTCGAAGCCGACCAGGAGCGCGCCTGTATCGATGCCGTCAATCTTTGTGCCTGTCATCTTCGTCTCCCTCGGTTTCGGTGCTGCGGCTGCGCTCGCCGGCCCATCGCTCAGCGGCCGGGCAGTGCTTGCGGTGAGAGAAACTAGACCTGGGTCGCCCTCGTGGCTATCGGGAGTTCTCCCCATGCCACCAGCCCGTGCTCCATCGCGTACACGGCGGCCGCGGCGCGCGTGGAGACGCCGATCTTGGCGTAGGCGTTCTGAATATGGCGGTCGGCCGTCTTGATCGAAATGCCAAGCGCGCTGCCGATCTGCTTGGTCTGATGGCCGCGCGCAAGCAGACCGACTACCTCGGCCTCTCGCTCTGTCAGCCCCGCGGGGCGCTCGATGCGTGGCACGCGCAGGTCAGCCGCCTCGATAACCGCTGCGACGGCGTCTGCGTCCAGGCGGCCCTCGCTTGCGTCGAGCGCCAGCGTCTCCGCGGCGTGATCGCGAGCCAGCGCCTCGCGATGCGGCCGCGGTTCGGTCATCGCCTGGAAGGCGTCGGCGACGGCGAGCAGACGCGCCTCGGGATTGAGGGCCGAGCCGCTGAAGCCCCGGTGGTAGCCGGAGCCGTCGAGGCGCTCGTGGTCGGCGGAAGCGACCTGGGCCAGTCCCGCCAGAAACGGGGAGGGCGTCAGCACCCGTTCGGTGTAGTAGGAGTGCAGCCGTACCTTCTCCCATTCGTCGTGCGTGAGGACGCCCGGCTTTTGCCAGATGCCCGCCGGGACTGTGACCCGACCCAGGTCGTGCACCAGGGCGGCCCTGCGAACGTTGAGCGCCTGTCCGCTGGTCAGACGGCCGCGCGCCGCTGCTGCGCTTACCAGGTCCGCGACGCCCGACGAGTGGCCGACGAGGTACGGCGAGACGAGATCGGCGAAGTCACCCATGGCCGCCAGGGCGCGGTCAACCGCATCGCCGGCGAGATGCAACCATGGCGCCGGTTCGGCGGCGAGCACCCGATCCCATGCTGAGCGCTCCAAGCCGGGCGAGAGCAACTCCCTGTGATCGCCAAGGCAGGCAACGATCGCGGGATCGAAAGCCCGCCCCGCCCGTGCGGCGACGATCCCGAGGGCTGCATCCTCACCTTGGAGCATCGCCTGGAGCGCGACATCACGGGCGACGTGCACGATCCGCAGGGCGAGCGGAAGTTCTGCCCCGCCGGCCTCACCCGGATGACCTTTGCCGTCCCAGCGCTCGTTCAACTGCCCAAAAAGCCTCCGAACTTCCGACGGCGCCCCGACCCTGTCGGTCAGCATCTGCGCCACTTCGCACTGCGCCGTGACGTGTGTCCGGTAACCCCGCATGACCTCTGGCAGGCGCCGGGCAATCCGACCCGCGCGGACCGGAGGGGAAGCGCTGCCCGGCGGCGCGATCGCGCGCGTGAGCGCTCGCAGCACCTCGGCCCTCGGCCCGAACATCGCCGGCAGGTAGTGGGTGTGGATATCGTCGTCGAAGTCGCGCGCGGCGACCTCGGCGTCCGCGGTGCAGCCGACATAGAACAGCAGGCATCCGTAGTAAACCTGCCGCGCCGTCGCGTGGTCGACATCGAGTTGCTCAGCGAGCCGCAGCGCGACCAGTGCACTGTGCAGGCCGTGCTCGAGCGGGAAGCCCATGCCCAGGTCGGTCGCAAGCGAAAGCGTTGCGATGACCTCAGCGGTGCGGACCTGCCCCTCGACCGACGGCTCGTCTCGCATCAGCTTGCTCCCGTGTCCAGGCTCCCCCGACGCGGCCGCCGGTGGTGGGGCGGCGAAGAAGACCGCCCAGGACGGTAACACCGCGTTGGCGTAACGTTGCCCAGGAGACGGCTGTCGGCGCCAATATGGGGTAGGAAGACCAAATGGATGTACTCGGTGCCGGGCCTGGCTTTTCGTTGGGGGACCCCTACGTGGCTGGCTTGCTGTTCGTGGGGGTCGCCGTGCTTGCTGCGATCGGCGCCCTCTCTCATGAGCGCGAGCGTGCCTTCTCGGCGAGCCTCGTCTACCTCGCGATGGGAGTCGCCGCTGCGATCGTGCTCGAGATTTCCGGCCTCGGCTGGGTCAACCCGCTCGATGACCCGAAGCTGATCGAGCGGGTCACCGAGTTGGCGGTGATCATCGCCCTGTTCGCCACCGGGCTGAAGCTCGACCGTCCGCTCGACTGGGCGTCCTGGTCGGGGGTCGCGCGCCTCCTGGCGATCGCGATGCCCCTCACGATCGCGGGAGTGGTCGTCTTCGGGGTCACGGCGATGGGTCTTTCCCTCGGTGCCGCGATCACGCTCGGCGCCATCCTGGCGCCGACCGACCCTGTGCTTGCGGGTGACATCGGGGTGGGCCCCCCGGGTGACGAGCGTGAGCACGAGCCCAACTTCTCGATCACGGGCGAGGCCGGGTTGAACGACGGCCTGGCCTATCCGTTCTTGATCCTCGGCCTGTTCGCGCTGGACCCTGGCGGAACGACCTGGCTCGGCGAGTGGTTGCTGGCGGACGCGCTGTATGCGGTCGCGGTTGGCGTGGTGATCGGGGTCGCCATCGGCTATGGCTTCGCCGCCCTCGCGGTGCGACTCAAGGATCACGACCTGTTCGCCCAGGCCTTCGACGCCTGGCTGGCGATCCCGGTCGTGCTCGTCATCTATGGAGCGACCGAGCTCGTCGGCGCCTACGGGTTTATCGCGGCGTTCGTCGGAGGGGTCGCCTTTCGCCGGTACGAGAGCGGCCACGAGTACAACCGGCGGGTGCACGACGGCGCCGAGGTCACGGAGAAGTTCGGGGAGCTGGCGGTAGTGCTGATGCTCGGCTCGATGCTGACGATCGCCGGACTGGGTGAGCCGGGGCTGAGCGGCTGGCTGCTGATCCCGATCCTCCTGCTGGTGATCCGGCCGCTTTCAGTGGCGGCCTCCTTCGTCGGTGCGAAGCTGCCCGCCGGGGAGCGTGCCTTTGTGGCCTGGTTCGGCGTTCGGGGAGTGGGATCGCTCTACTACGCCGCAATCGCGATCGGCTCCGGCTACCTGACCGGCGCCGAGGCGCAGATCCTCGCGTGGACGGCGATTGCCGCAGTTGTCGTCTCCATTGTGGTGCACGGTATGACTGCCTCTTCGCTAAGCCGGCGACTGCTTCCGGCTGAGGGGCAGGCCCCAGGTATTGCCCAGCGTGACGACTGACATGAGCGGGTAGTCCATCAGTTCGAGTCCCTGGGCTCCGTCTCCACCCGCCCGGCCGACGCCTTGGCGATGCCGGCTCGAGAGCGGATGCCAAGTTTGCGGTAGATGCGTGAGAGGTGAAACTCCACGGTCTTCGGACTCAGAAAAAGCTGGGAGGCGACCTCACGCGTACTGAGCCCGTCGGCCGCGGCAACAGCGAACCGCAAATGCCGACGCGCTCAGTTCCTCTCCCTCGACCGCGCTCCTCCGGCCGAGACCGACGGCCGGCTGGGGCTGATGAACAGCTGTTCCGCGGCCCTCACGGTTTGGTGAGCCCCGACAGGCTTGACACGACCCCGGAGAACTGGAGTGGTCAGCGCTTTACCTGCAGCCGCGCCGAGTCCGTCGCGCTCTGGCCATCCCCTCCGGTGACGGTGAGTGTCAACGTGTAGTTGCCCGGCTTCAGCGGCTTGCGCTTGGCCAGCAGCTTTAACATGGTCTTGAAGGTGCCGTCGCCGGCAAGCGACAAAGAACGCCTGATAACCGTATTGGAGCCCCTTCGCACTTCGACCTCGGCTGTGCCGCCACCGGAGGTCGCGAATCGCACCGGCAGCTTCGTGCCTGACTTCCCCGCCAGCTTGTCGAAGGCGAGGAGGACGAGCAGCTTGATCGCCGCCTCGCCCGCCGGGCCCTCGGGTCCGGTCTGTCCCTGAGGGCCCTCGAGCGCGGCGATCGAGACGAACGCCGTCGCGTTGTTGGAGGGCTTGCCGTCGGCGATCGCACTGAAGGAGAAGGAGTCCGTCCCCGTAATGGCAGCGTTAGGGGTGTAGAGGACGCTGTCGCTTGTCTGGTTCACACTCCCGAGAGTCCCGAAGAGTGGGCGGTCGAAGACCGAGATCGTCAGCGGGTCGCCGTTCGGGTCGTAACAGTCCAGCGGCACGCTCACCGCCTTGCCCGACGGGCCCGCGGCAGTGCTGCCCAGGCAGATCGGCGGCACCTCGCGCTTGAAGCGGACAATCGCGCTGTCGAGTTGCGAGACGACGTAGACCGCGCCGCCGTCGGGGCTGACCGCGACGCCAGTGGCGATATCAAGGCCATCGGCCGAGCTAGCGCAGCCGGCGTCGACCGGCGGGTCCTCGATGCAGCCCGCGGGGTTCAGCGAGCCGTCTGTGGCGCGGTTGAAGCGCACGATCGCGTCGTCGCTGTTCGATGCGACAAACACCGAGGCCCCGTCGAGACTGACCGCGACGCCGCTGGGCAAGGAGAGGCCGTCGGCTGTGCCCCCGCAGCCGGCGTCCATCGGCGGGTCCTCAATGCAGGCCACCGGGGCGATCGCGCCGTCGGGGGCGCGGGCGAAGCGCACGATCGCGTTGTCGAATTTCGAAACGACAAACACCGACGTACCGTCTGGGCTGACCGCCACGCCGCCGGCGCCGTCGAGACCCGCTGTCTCGCTGGCCCCGCACTCGTTGGAGGGCGCGCTCGTGTCCTCGAAGCAGCCCGCCGGCGTCAGCGCGCCGGTGGGGGCGCGGTTGAAGCGCGCGATCGAATCGTCGGCGTCCGAGGCGACGTAGACGGAGGCGCCGTCTGGGCTGACCACAACGCCACCCGGGCCATTCATCGGGCCGGTCGCGCTCGCGCAGCCCACATCAATCGGCGTGTCCTCGATGCAGCCCGCGGGTGTGAGCGTGCCGTCAGCGGCGCGATTGAAGCTCACGATCGCGTCGTTCGTGGCAGAGGTGACATAGACGGAGCTGCCGTCTGGGCTGACCGCTACGCCGTTGGCGCCTCCGAGGCCCGCCGTCTCGCTCGCCCCACAGGCGTTAGACGGCGCGGCGGTGTCTTCGAAGCAGTCCGCCGGCGTAAGTGTCCCGTCTGGCGCGCGGTTGAAGCGGACGATCGCTTCGTCGCCGCGAGCGGCGACGTAGACCGAGATGCCGTCGGGGCTGACCGCGACGCCGGTCGCGGCGGCCAGGCCGTCGGCCGAGCTTGCGCAGCCCTTGTCGATCGGCGGATCCTCGACGCAGCCCGCGGGGGTCAGCGAGCCGTCAGCGGCGCGGTTGAGGCGAACGATTGCCTTGTCGATTTGCGAGACGACGTAGACCGAACCTCCGTCGGGGCTGACCGCAACGCCGCTGGAAATGTTGAGGCCGTTGGTCGAGTTTGGGCAGTCCGCGAGGAGCGCCGTGTCGATGCAGCCCGCGGGGGTGAGCGTGTGCAGCGGCAACGCCTGCGCCGGCGGCGCCCACGCGAGGAGTGTTGCGGCGGCGATCAGCGGCGCCGTCACCGCAATGACGGCCGCATCCCCTCGCTCCAATCTTCTGGTGGCCATCGCTCGTCCCTCACTCGCCTGGGTCTGTGGGCACCGTAAGGGGCAACCCGCGCCGCTCGCAACGGGTGATTCCCTACGTTTCCAGCGGTCTTCCGCCCACCTCGATCACATCGAGGATACGCTCGGGGCCGATCTGGGCGTGCGCGCATGCCTCGCGCACGCTGTCCGGGTCCTCAGCGGCGAACAGGTGGAAGACGACCTCGTCGCCGGGCATCAGCAGCGCCTCGCGGTACTCGACCTCGCGGCCGTTAGCCCGCAGTGCCGACGCGGCCGCATCGGCGCGCTGCGCGGCGTCTTCGACCGATGCTTCTCTCACGCCGGGCTCGTAGCACTCGGCGGCGTATGTACGGTGATCCATCCCGCTCACCCTCGCGAGGCTAGGCCCGACCCGCGCGACCCGCATCGGGTGTTTCCCTATTTCTGTACGTCCGGACCCATCCGCGCGCCGAGCTCGGCGCGCGAGCGGATCCCGAGCTTCCGGTAGACGCGGCCGAGCGCCGCCTCGACCGTCTTGGGGCTGACGAACAGCTGCTCCGCGGCCTCGCGGTTCGTGAGCCCGGTCGCGACCAACTCCGCGGTGCGGCGCTCCGACACCGTCAGCTCGTCGCCTGTTACTTGGCGCAGTCCCACCCGCTCGAGCTCGCTTCGGCATCGCTCGGCCCACAGGCGCGCGCCCAGGTGCTCGAAGATCTGGAGCGCCTCCTCGAAGCTCTGCTTTGCGTCGCGGCGGCGGCGCTGTCGGCGGGCGACGGCGCCGGCCACGAGCTGGGTGCGCGCTCGTGCAAACGGCATCTCAATCCGCTCGTGCTCAGCAAGCGCGCGCTCGATCGACTTTGTGGCCCCGTCGAGATCGCCGCGTGCGGCGTTGAGCAGCCCACGACACCGTGAGGCGGTGGCGAGCACCCACGGGCGGTCGAGCTCGCGCCCGCGGCGCTCCCAGTCCCCCAGCAGCTCTTCGGCGCGCTCGCGCGCGCCCAAGGCGACCATTGCTTCGATCGCCTCGGGGACGAAGAAGACCGTGACCGGCTCGCCGATTCCATGCTCTTCGAGCAAGCCAACGAACGGCTCGCACGCTCGCCAGGCGGCCTCGGCATCGCCCACCGAAAGCTCGAGCAGGGCGAGCGACGCAACGACCCAGACGGTGACGATCGCCTGGCCGAGCTCCTCGGCCGCCTGCGCCGCCTCGCTGCACGCGTTCCGGGTGTTCTCGGCCTCTCCGAGGTGGGCATAGGCAAACGCTCGCTGGCCGAGTGCGAATGCGGACCATTGGCGGCTGCCGGTCAAGTCCGCGGCCGCTTCCGCCTCGTCCGCCAGCTCCAGCGCCGCGGGGAAGTCGCCGCAGCGCGCCTCGAGCCAGCTGCGCCAGCAGAGGTTGTACGAGAGCTCGGCTTCGTCGCCTCGTTCCCGAACCCACTCGCCGATCTCAAACAGGAACTCGCGTGCTTCAGGGAAGCGGTCGACCCACAGCAGCAGGAGCCCGGCGAGCGCGGTCGGGCGATACTGGAGCGGGGTGGCGCGATCGCGATCCTCGCGCGCCAGTGCCCGCTCGACCTTGTCCCAATCGAGCCCGAGCCCGGATGCGAACTCGGTTACCGCACAGGAGGCGAGCGCCTCGGCGAACAGGCCCTGATCTCCGCCCGCTTCCGCCATCTCCAACGCCCTGCGGGCGTGTTCGATCCCGCCCGCGTAGTCGGAAGCGTCGGAGTGGATGTAGGCGAGCTGGAGCTCGATCGCCGCCGCGCGCCGGGGGTCCTGGGCGTGCTCGAGCGCCTCTGTGAGCAGCCGCTTGGCCTCGTCGAAGCTGCGGTCGTTGTAGCTGATCTCCCCCAGAAGCAGGAGGGCCTCCGCTCGCAGCGCCGCCGGCATCGGTTGAACCAGCTCGGCCTCGAGCAGCGCCCGCGCACGAGGGCGGTCGCCGGCCCGGGTGTGGTGCTCGGCGGCAGCGATCGAGCGCCGCCGCACCTCGTCGGTGCCGTCCGCCGGGCTCAGGCGTGCCGCGTGCTCGAGCAACTCGCCCGCCGAGGCCCACGCACCGCGGGAGCGTGCGCTCGCGGCTCCCTGCTCGAGCGCCGCGGCCACGTCCTCACCGGGCTTCTCGCTCGCCAGCGCCAGATGCCGCGCGCGCTCTTCCGGGTCGGCCACCTGTGCGGCAAGGCCGGCGTGGAGCTCGCGCCGACGCGCCCGGGCGGCCGAGGCGTATACGGCCCACGGGTAGAGCGGGTGGGAGAAGGAGATCCGGCCGCTCGCATCGACGCTCACGAACTCCTCTTCCTCGGCGGGGATGAGGGCTGACTCGTCGACGAGTTCCGTCGTCGGCTCGGACAGTGCGGCACATGCGAGCAGCGCGTCGCGTGTCCGCTCCGGCAGTCGGCGAACGCGGGTCGAGATCAGCTTGCGCAAGTCGTCGGGAACCGGAACAGGGTTGGCGTTGTCGCCCGCGCCAACGCGCTCGAGCTCGCGCGCGAGCTCGAGCGCGTAGAGGGGGTAGCCGCCAGACGCAGCGTGGATGCGGGCCAGCGCCGGGCGGGTGAGGGGCTCCTCCGTGCGCTCACGGAGCAGGTGGTGGAGCGCCGCCAGTGTGAGGGGCCCGATCTGTATCCGTGAGACGGCGTCGGCACCGACCAGCTCCTCCACATCGAGGAGCGTGGGCTCGCCTGAGCGCCGGGAGAGCAGCCAGCCGACCGGGACCCCGGTCAGCCGCCTGAGGGTGAAGCCGAGCGCCATCGCCGAGGTTGGGTCGATCCAGTGGACGTCGTCGACGGCGACGATCAGCTGCGATTCGGCGGCGAGGTTCTCCAGCAGGGCGCGAAGTGCGGCGGCGACCGAGTGCTGCTCGAGCCGCTCCCCGCCCGGCTCGGCACGGAGCAGGGCGACCTCGAGCGCCCGGCGCGAGACGTCGGGGATCGTGGCGAGCATCTCGTCGGAGACATCCTCGAGCAGATCGCCGAGCGCCGAGAAGGCGAGCTTGGTCTCGGCCTCAGCCGGCCGGCAGGAAAGCACGCGGACTCCGTGCTCCCCGGCGCGGCGAACCAGCTCCCGCCAAACGGTCGTCTTGCCGATCCCTGCCTCGCCCTCGAGCACGACCACGCCGAAGCGCGCCTCACCGAAGAACAGCAGCCCCTCGGCTTCCGCCAGCACGTGATCACGCCCGACCACCCTTTCAAGCATACGACCGATCCACGCTCACGACATAGGGAAACACCCGATGCGAGCGCCGTCTGCGGGGCCTAGCATCGCCGCACGACACGGACTCTCGGTTGAGGAGGCAGCATGCTCAGAAATTTGTGTTGGACCCTCGTGTTTGCGCTGGTGGTGTGCGGGTCGTCGGCCGCGGAGGCGTCCGCGCATGCGGGCGGGAAGGGAAGCTTCTCGTGCCGGGCGAGCTCGGTGCGGGTGTCCTTGGCCACCTCGTTGGTGTTCTCGGAGCCGCAGGTCGCCAACGAGGCCGGTAGCCCGTGCGAGGATGACGCTCGCTCGGGTCCCTCTGGCGGGGTTCCGGGGCTGGTTTCGCTCGCCCTGTTGAACGCGAACACCAACACCGACCCCGGTGGTGTCGCCGGTGGTCAGGCGGACGCGTCGGTGGCGAGCGCGGTGGTCACGGTTGGGGGACTCAGGATCAAGACCGGTCTGCTGCGCTCGCAGGCGGACTCGTTCTGCACCCGAGAGAACCACAACCCGGGTCTTATTGGCTCCTCGAGAGTGGCATACGTGCGGATCAACGGCGGCCCGCCATTGGACATCGGCAGCGGGCCGGTGAAGATCCCGCTCGGGCTGGTGACCCTGTACGTGAACCGCAAGACCGTTGCCGGCGGTGTGATCACGCAGCGCGCCCTTGAGCTGAGAGGACCGGGCGGCGCAAGTGTGGTGCTCGCCGAGGCGGTCGCCGGCGTCGAGCGCTGCGAGCAGCCCGACGGCCCGCCGACGGCGGTGCTGGAGCTAGAGACCGCACCGATCAGCCCGGACGAAGATGGCCCTGCTGGCTCCTGCTATGCAGGACAACACCCCGACCTCTTCTGCTTCTACGAGGACCCGCGCAGTGTCTGGACGCGGTTTACCACCGGGACCGTGTACTTCGGCTTCTGCGCCGATAACCAGTGTCAGCCCGACGACACCTTCAGCTTCAGCTTCCGCGGCACGATCAGCACCGACCCCGGCGACGACATCGCGAGTTGGTCGATCGACTTCGGCGACGGAACGTCTACGGGGATCCAGGATTGGGCCACGGCTCCACCGACCACGATCACGCACGCGTATGACCTCAATGACTTCAATGACAATTTCGTGGTGGTGACGCTGACCGTTACCGACGCCGCCGGAGAAAGCGACTCCGAGGCGATGCCTTTGGCCCTCATCTCCCTCAACGACATCTAGCGCGAGGCCGGAGCGTCCGCGATGAGGAGGTACGCCGGAATCAGAGATCTCGGAAGCCGGCTCTCATACGCCAACGTGATGGCGACGCTGGCGGTCTTTATCGCGCTGGGCGGAACGGCATACGCCGTTTCGCAGCTGCCGGCGAATTCGGTCGGCGCCAAGCAGATCAAGACGAACGGCGTCGGGGCGCCGGAGATCAAGGCGGGTGCGGTCGGGGCCTCCGAGGTCGCAGACGGATCGCTTCTGGGGGACGACTTCGCCGCGGGACAGTTGCCCGCAGGGCCGCAGGGCCTCCAGGGGTCCCCGGGCCAGCCCGGGCAGGACGGATCGCCAGGGCCGACCTACGGGATCACGCAGGGAAAGCTCGATCCCAACTACCCACCCGATTCGCTGGTCCCCATCTCGCTGGCGAATCCTGTGATCGACACGCCCTCTGCGGGACGGCTGCTGGTCATGGCGAGCATCCACGACCTAGACGTCGACTGCACGGCCGGGAATGCCGTGGTGGGGCTGTACCTCGACGATGTCCCCGTACCGGGCACAGGCCGACTGCTCTTCGATGTGGTCCCAGAGCCTGTAGACATGTTCGGGGTCACCGGCGTCGTCGCGGCGGGCCCGCACCAGCTTGAGCTCGGCGTCGATTGCGAAGGCGGCGACGTCGGCACGACCGGGACCGGTGACGACAGGACCGCGGGCGCCGTTCTGCTGGGCCAGTAGTGCCCCGCCCGAAATCACTCGGCCGGAAAATGCGCACAGGGGATCGAATCGCTTTACCCTTCAGCCCATGAGAGGGTGGTTGCTCGCTTGGATCCTGGGGTTGGGACTAGGTGTCGCAGGCACCCCGTCTGCATCCGCCGACCCGGTCCCCACGCCCACACCATCCTGGGGCGTCGACGGCAGCGTCAATTCGATCGTCACGTCAGGGACGACCGCGTACATCGGCGGCAACTTCAGCCGAATCGCCCCCAACACCGGCGGCTTTGCGGTGTTCGACGCCACAGCAGGCGCGTTGAACGTGAGCTTTCCACCAGTCCTCGGCCGGGTCCACGAAGCGATCACCGATGGGGCCGGGGGGTGGTACCTCGGCGGCAGCTTCACCCACGTTGGCGGCGTCCCGCGCACCAACCTCGCGCATCTGTTCGCCGACGGGTCAGTCGACCCCGCTTGGGCGTCGAGCGCGGAGGGAGGTGCGGTATTCGCGCTTGCGCGAAGCGGTGGCGTGGTTTACGCCGGGGGCAGTTTCGACACGGTCAACGGCGGCACCGTCCGTCCCGCGTTGGCGGCATTCGATTCGGCCACTGGCGCTCTGACAAGCTTCGCCACGCCGATAGCCGCGCTCAACGCCGACGTGGACGACGTGCTCGTCGTCGGCAGCCGGGTCGTAGCAGGAGGCATTTTCGACGCTGCCGGCAAGTTGAACCTCGCCGCGTTCGAGGCGAATGGGACGGTTGTGAATTCCTTCGAGCCCGATCCCGGCGGCGAGGTGTTTGCCCTCGCCCGGTGTGACACCGCTGCGGTCGACATCTTGTACGCCGGGGGGACGTTTGCGAATGCCGGGGGGATGCCGCGGGCGGGGCTGGCGGCGTTCGAGAATCTGAGCAGCACTCCGTCCGCGTGGGTTCCGAGCTTCCCGCTCGAAAAGGATGCGCTGCTGGTCCGCCAGCCGAGTCCGACCACGTGCGCGAGCGCCGAGGTGTACGTCGGCGGCAGCGGGGCCCCACTCGGCGCGGCCGAGGTCCAGAGCTTCTTTGGAACGGGCACGGGCACGGCGACGGGATTTCTGGCCAAGCTCGGTCCAACGCCCATCGGGGGTGGGCCACTAAACGGCGGCGGCATACAGGCGATGGCGTTGCAGTCGGGAAAGTTGTACGTGGCGGGAGGGTTTTCGCAAGCGGGAGATCCGCTTGCAAAACGGCTTGGTGCGGCAGCTTTCGATGCCGCCACCGGCGCACTCGATCCCTGGGATCCCGGCCTCGGCAGGACTAGCGGCCAGGTCCTCGAGGTCGCGAACGCTGGCGCGACGATCGCCGTCGGAGGACGGTTCGCGGTGGCCGGCGGGGTGGCGCGGGCAAATCTCGGCGCGATCGACCTGACCACGGGATTGCCGACCGCCTTCGACCCGCCCCAGGGCACGGCGATCGTGAATGCCGTCGGACTGTCGGGCTCGACCCTTTACGCCGGCCACGGGGGCCTGGCACCCTCAGCGAACGGATATGACCCCACGACCGGTGCTCCCACGGGCTTCGCGGCGGCCACCAACGGACCGGTGCGCGCACTCGCGGTCGACGGCGCAACCGTCCACGTCGGTGGCGCGTTCACCGAGGCCGCCGGCACGCCGCGCGGGAACCTGGCGTCCTTCCTCGACGTCCCGGGCACCGCCGGCGCGCTGCTGGCCCCGAACCCCGACCTCGACGGTGCAGTGAACGCACTCGCGCTCGGGGGCGGAACGCTGTTTGCGGGTGGCGAGTTCGCGCACGTGAACGGATCCGTGCCCCGCAACCGCATCGCCGCGTTCGACCCCGCGAGCCTGACCGCCACCGGCTTTGACCCGAATGCCAACGCCGCGGTCAGGGCGCTGACCCTGAGCGCAGGCACGCTCTCCGCAGGCGGTGACTTCTCCGCCGTCAACGGCTCCTTGCCTCGCAACAACGTCGCAAGCTTCGATCCCGCGACGGGAGTGGCGAGCGCGTTCGACCCGAACATTGGCCTGCCCGTGCATGCGCTTGCGACGAGCGGCGCGACGACTTATGGGGGCGGCATCTTTACCCAGGTGAACGGCGCAACCCCTCGTAGCTTCTTTGCCGCCTTCGAGACCCTGTCGGGAGCGGCCCTTCCATTCGCCCCGGAACCGGCGCTCCCCCTTGGGGCCTCAGACGTGGCGCCCGTGCGCGCGCTCGCGATCCCCTCCGACGGCGGGCTCGTACTCGGCGGAGAGTTCCCCGCGCTGACCGCGCCGTTCACGATGGCATCCGGCTTCGCAGCCTTCGCCGGAGTGCCGGGCCCGCCGGGCCCCGACCCGGAGCCTCCGCCTGACGGCGACGCCACCACCTGCCGCGGCAAGCCGGCGACGATCGTCGGTACCCAGGGCAAGGACCGAGTGAGGGGGACGAAGAAAGTAGACGTCATCGCGACCCTCGGCGGCAACGACAACGTCAGGGCCGGCAAGGGCAGCGACATCGTCTGCGCGGGCAAGGGCAGCGACAAAGTCTCGGGCGAAGACGGCAACGACAAGCTCTTCGGGGAGCAGGGCAGGGACAGGCTGCTAGGGCAGGACGGTCGCGACCTCACCAACGGAGGTCCCGGCCGTGACACCTGCAACGGCGGACGGGCGAAGGACCGCAGCCCGGGCTGCGAGCGCGGACCGGAGGCCTGAATAGCCGCCGCGGAAGGGTAACTCTCGGCACTGACGGTGAACCACTCGCGTCCCGGCGTGGCTATGGACCGCGACTCTCCCCGGCACGGTGACGACCAAACGCCCGTCGCGATCGATCACCGAACGCGCGTTGATGACCGTGAGTCCGACGACGCGCTGCGTGTCGGGTTCGAAGCGCAGCACATGACCCTCCGGGGTCTTCTCGCCCTCGGCCTCAACGGGCTCGCCCACGTGTAGGTAGAGCACGTCGCCCTCGGCGTCGTAGTCGGCGCGGTCGAATATGTGCGATCCGATGTGAACCTCTACGGCTTCCATCGCTTGGGGCCCCCTTTCTCAGTGCCACCGCGGTGATTATCCGACCTGCGACATCGCCCGCAGTATCGCGCGATGGTGGCGGGAAATCTGACTCAAAGCCGCGCGCCATTTGCGACGTCCGTGTCTTGATCAGTCACGCGTTCCGCGGAACGCTCCGTTCCCAAAGTCACCCCACCGAACGGAGCGCGAATGAACGCACTGATCAACTACATCGACTTCCGCCTGAGGGCGATCGTCGCCCTACTTGAAGCCGGCACCCGCCGCATCACCTCAGAGCGCGGCCAGGGCACCGTCGAATACGTCGGCCTGATCCTGCTGGTCAGCCTGCTGATGGTCGGGATGGTGGCTGCGATGAAGGGGTTCAACGGCGCTCAGGGCACCGAACTTGCCGAGTTGATCGTCACCAAGATCAAGTCGGCGGTGAACGCGATCACGTTCAAGTGATCGCAGGCCGGCCCGCCGGGCGCCACGGTCTCGCGGATGCACGCGGGAGGAGAGCGCTCGGCGACGCCTGGCTATGGCTTACGTAAAGTTACACATGCTAAAATATGCTCATGTTAAATCGACGCCTACAGCTGATGATTGACGCCGACCGAGACAGGCTGTTGCGGGAGGAATCGGCACGGACGGGTCAGTCGGTTGGCGAAATCGTCCGGCGGGCGATCGACGAGGCGCTCGGCGCCACGACCGCCCAGCGTCGCCTCGAGGCGGGCCGGCGCCTGCTGGCAATGGCAGATACGGGACCGGGTCCGGAGGAGGATTGGGAATTCCAGAAGGAGCGAATGCTCCAGGAGCAGGCCGATCGCTACTGGAAGGACCCGCCAGAGTCGGAATGAGGCCGTTTCTGTACGACACCTCGGTTTTTGCCTACGCCCTCGGCGAGGTGCACCCATATCAGCAGCCGTGCAGGGACATCGTTGAGCGGGCCTCTCGATTCGAGCTCCGCGGGCACGCAAGCGTCGACCTGCTGCACGAGCTTGCCAACCTGCGTTTGCGCAAGACCGGCGATCGGCGCCAAGCGGTCGAGGCCGCTCGAGAAGCGGCCGCGTTGTGCACTCTGCTCGACCTACGCGGGGCGAATGTGGTCGATGCCCTCGATCTCTTCGAGACTTATCCGAGGCTTTCGGCCCGCGATGCGGTCTTCGCGGCCGTGGCCCTCGCCCGCGGCATCGACGCCATACTCGCCACCGACCGCGCTTTCGACGACGTCCCCGGGCTCGAGCGCATCGATCCGGCCGATCAGGCGGCGGTCGATTCCCTGGCCGTCTAGCCGTTCCGGGAAGTGGTGCTGCCAGACTGCGGCCGATGACTCCCTCCCGAAGCTTCGACCGCACCCCTGCCGACCTGCGTCCGGTCTCGATGGAGCCCGGCTTCGTGCGCACCGCCGACGGCTCCGTTCTCTATTCCCAGGGCGAGACAAGGATCATCTGCACCGCCTCGGTCACCGCCCGGGTGCCAAAGTGGATGGAGGGCAAGGGTCGCGGCTGGGTCACTTCCGAGTACGCGATGCTGCCGGCCTCGACCGGTGAGAGAAAGCAGCGCGACGTCTCACGCGGTAAGCAGGATGGCCGCGGCGTCGAGATCCAGCGCCTGATCGGGCGCTCGCTGCGCGGCGTCGTCGACCTCGAGGCGCTCGGCGAGCGCTCCGTCTACGTCGACTGCGACGTGCTCCAGGCCGACGGCGGCACCCGCTGCGCCTCGATCACCGGCGGTTTCGTCGCCCTGCGCCTCGCCGCCCAGAAGCTGCTCGACGCCGGCGAGATCTCAATGCTTCCCTTTACCGGCTCGGTCGCAGCAATCAGCGTCGGCATGGTCGATGGGGTCGGGCTTTGCGACCTCGACTACGCCGAGGACTCGCGCGCCGAGGTTGACGCCAACGTCGTCATGACCGGGGCGGGCGAACTCGTCGAGGTGCAGGCGACGGCCGAGCGCACGCCGCTCTCGCGCGCCTCGCTCGACGACCTGCTCGTGCTCGCCGAGAACGCGATCGCCGAGCTGAACGCCGCCCAGAACGCAGTCTTCGACGCCGCCCCGGGCTGATGGCGGCCGCCGCTGCGGCCCCACCCCAAATCGTGCTGGCGACCCGCAACGATCACAAGCTGCGCGAGCTTGCCGAGATCCTCGCCGGCGTGGAGTTGATTCGGCTCCCCGATGAGGTCGAGTTGCCGCCCGAGGATGCCGGCAGCTTCGAGGGCAACGCCCTGATCAAGGCCCGCGCCGCCCGCGCGGCGACCGGTCTGCCGTCGCTCGCCGACGACTCGGGGATCGCGGCCGCCGCCCTCGGTGGCGACCCCGGGGTCTACTCGGCTCGCTTCGCCGGGCCGGACGCCACCGACGAGGCGAACCTCGACCTGTTGATCGCCAAGCTCGAGCCGCACTCAGACCACTCGGTTGCCTACGTGTGCGTGATCGCCTTCATCGACGACGAGGGGCGGGAGCAGACCTTCGAGGGCCGCTGCGAGGGAACGTTCATCGCCGACAAGCGCGGCGACGGAGGCTTCGGTTACGACCCATCCTTCGTGCCCGTGGACACGGGCCCCGGCGACGAACGCACGATGGCGGAGCTTTCCAGTGAGGAAAAGCACGCGATCAGCCACCGCGGCCGCGCCGGCCGGGCGCTGGCCGCTCACCTCGGGATCGGGAGCCGGCGCGCGTGATCCGAACCAAGGCAGCGGCGGCGATGCTCTCGATTGTCTCCAACATCGTCCTGATCGCACTCAAGCTCGCAGCCGGGGCGATCACCGGCTCGATCGCGATCATCACCGAGGCGATCCACTCATCGATCGACCTGATCGCCTCGGTGATCGCCTTCGTCTCGGTGCGCAAGGCCGACGAGCCGATCGACCGAGACCACCCCTACGGGCACCAGCGGATCGAGAACCTCGCAGCGGCGATCGAGGGCGTGCTGATCCTGGTCGGCGCCGGGGTGATCATCTTCGAGGCGACCCGCCGCCTCGTCAACGGCAGCGAGATCGAGCACCTCGGCGTCGGCATCGTCGTCATCTCCTTCTCGGTGCTCGCAAACCTCGCGGTCTCGGCGCTGCTGTATCGCCGCGCCCGCGAGCTCTCGTCTCCGGCCCTCGAGGGCGACGCCGCCCACCTGCGCGCCGACGCCCTGACCTCGATCGGCGTGCTCGTCGGCCTGGGCCTCGTCGAGCTGACCGACGAGCCCGCCTTCGACGCCATCGCCGCGCTCGTGGTCGCGATGGCGATCGTGGTCTCGGGGATCCGCATCCTCAGCCGCTCCTCGCGGGTGCTCGTCGACGAAGCCCTGCCGGCCGAGGAGCTCGACCGGATCGAGGTGGCCATCGCCGCGGCCCGCACCGAAGAGGTCGTCGGCTACCACAAGCTGCGCGCGCGCCACTCGGGCTTCGCCCACCACATCGACATGCACGTCCAGTACCGCAAGGGGACATCGCTTGAGCGTGCCCACGAGCTCGCCCACGAGATGACGGCGGCGATCGAACGGGCGCTGCCCGACTCGGACGTGCTGATCCACGTCGAGCCCGAGGGCTCGCACCGCGACTTCGGCGACGAGTACCCGCTGCGCCACGGTTGAGGGCGCGGCTCAGAGCAGGTTGACCGCCGCCGCCAATCCCACGGCGCCGACGACGATCGAGTAGCCGGTGTAGCCGTTGATGGCGAGCAGAGCGACCGCCAGCACGCAGATGCCGACGATCGTGATCCAGAAACCGCGGGGAAGAGACATGGGGCGCCCCATATATTTGCTGAGATGACGGCGGTCCAGAGTTCAGAGTCACCGACGTGAGCGCGATCGCCCCGCAGGCGGCCCGCTCTGCGATCGATCACCTGACCGAGCTGTCAGTCGATCTGCGCGGCTGCGCGCTGCTCGCCGCCGACGGTTCGGTCCTGGCGGCGAGCGGCGACGGCGAGCGCTGGGCCAGCGCGGCGCGGGAGTTCCTTGAGGCCGCCGACGAAGCGGCGGGGGAGCCCGTTGAGCATGCGCACGTCGGCACCGAGGACGGAGAGGCCTATGCGGTTCGCCACGGCGAGCTGGCGATGCTGGCCGTCACCGAGCGCTTCACCCTGTCCTCACTGGTCCTTTTCGACATGCGCACGATCCTTCGCGACCTTGCCAAGAGCGGGGACGTCATCGACCGGCGGGCCGGCGCAAATGGGGCCGCTGAGGCGGAGGCCGAGGAAGCCTGATGCCCCCCAAGCCCCACCGCGTCCTCCTCGACCGCGTCTCCGGCTATGCCGACGAGGCCGGCGCCTACCTGAAACGCAGGCGCATCCTGCGAAAGCCTTTCGCCCGCGTCCACACCCAGGGAGGTCGCAGCCTCGCCTTCGACGCCGACGCCGAGGCGGGCCGGGCGATGTTCCGCGCCGCCGCCTCGCTGATTGACGCCGCCGCACCGACCAAGGCCCCGAGCGATGCCTGAGGCGGCGCTGATCGAGGCTGGGCTCGCCGAGCGTGTGCTCGCCCGCGCCTTGGCCAAGGGCGGTGATTTCGCCGAGGTCTTCTGCGAACAGCGCTCGGGCTTCTCGCTCTCGATCGACGAGAGCCGCATCGAGACGGTGCGATGAGCGCGGCAGAGAGCGGTGCCGGCGTGCGCGTGATCGACGGCGAGACCACCTACTTCGCCCACGTTGACGGCCTCGCTGAGCGCGATATCGAGCGCGCCGCCGACGCCGTCGCCGCGGCACTTCGCGCCGACAGCCGCGAGCCGCAGCCGCTCGCGGCGCTGAACCAGCCTCCCGGCCAGCAGATCGACGTGCGGCCCGAAGGGGTTCCCGCCACCGAGAAGGCCGCGCTGCTGCGCGCCTGCGACGAGACAGCGCGCGCCGCCGGGGCCGAGATCGCCCAGGTTTCGGCCTCCTACTCAGAAGGCCGCCGCCAGGTCCAGGTCGCAAACTCCGAGGGACTCCACTCCGCCGACGACCGCACCCGCGTGCGGCTCGGCGCCCAGGTCGTCGCCCGCCGCGAGGACAAGGTCGAGACCGGTTTCGAAACGCTCGGCGCCCACCGCGGCTTCGAGTTGGTGCGCGACGGCGAGGCGGAGCGGATTGCGCAGAAGGCCGCCGAAACGGCGCTGACTCTGCTCGACGGCTCGCCTGCCCCGGCCGGAACCATGCCGGTCGTCGTCGGCGGCGGTTTCGGAGGCGTCCTCTTCCACGAGATGACCGGCCACGGCCTCGAGTCGGACGCCGTCCAGAAGGGCGCCTCCGTCTACGCCGGCCGTCTCGGCGATCAGGTCGCCGAGCCGCTGCTGAACGCCTTCGACGACGGCGTCCTGCCCGGTGCCTGGGGGACCAACGCGACCGACGACGAGGGCACGCCGTCCCAGAAGACGCCGGTGATCGTCGAGGGCCGCATCACCTCCTACCTCTACGACCTCAGCCGCGCTCGCCGCGACGAGGTCGCCCCGACCGGCAACGGCCGCCGCCAGAGCTTTCGCCACCTGCCGATCCCGCGGATGACCAACACCTATATCGCCCCCGGCGAAGCCGAGCCGCAGGAGCTGATCGCCGAGATCGACAGGGGCTTCTACGCCGTCTCGCTTCGGCGGCGGCCAGGTCGATCCGGCCACCGGTGACTTCGTCTTCGGCGTCTCCGAGGGCTACCTGATCGAGGACGGCAAGGTGACCGCGCCCTGCGGCAGCGCAACCCTGATCGGCAACTGCCTGCAGGCACTGGCGGCGATCGACGGCGTCGCCAGCGACTTCGACTCGAAGACCGGCTTCTGCGGCAAGGACGGCCAGAGCGTGCCGGTCGGGAGTGGGGCAGGGGCACGTCCGGATCAGGGCGCTGACGGTCGGCGGGACGGCGCTCGGATGAGCGACAACGGCGCCGACCTCGAGCACCTCGCACAGGCGGCGGTCGCGGCAGCGCTCGACGCCGGCGCCGGCGAGGCCGAGGCCTATGCCGAGGACGGCGTCGGCCGCGAGATCCGCGTCTTCGAGGGCGAGGTCGAGAGCCTCACCGAGGCCGGCGAGCGCGGCGTCGGGGTGCGCGTCTGGATCGACGGCCGTGTCGGCTACTCCTCGGGCTCGGATACCTCCGATGAGGGAGTGCGCGCGATCGCGACGGCTGCTGTCGAAGCCGCCCGCGTCACCGATCCCGACGAGCACGCCGCCGCCCCGGTTGCGGACCGAGAGCCGCGGCAGATCAGGGGCCTCTACGACCCCGCGCTGGCGGCTACCTCCACCGCCGAGAAGGTCGAGCTCGCCAAGCAGATCGAGCGAGCCTGCCGCGCCGCGGACCCACGCGTTGCCCAGATCGAACAGACCGTCTACGCCGACGAGGAGGGCCGCGCCGCGATCGCCAGCTCGACCGGCATCGCCGCCAGCTTTGAAGCGACCAGCTGCTACGCCTACCTGCAGGCCATCGCGGGTGAGGGCGATGACCGCGAGACCGGCCTCGGCGTCGGCCTCGGCCGAGCTCCTTCGGCACTTGACGCGGAGGCGATCGGGGCCGAAGCCGCGCAGCGGGCCTGCTCGCTGCTCGGCGCCGCCAAGCCGAAATCGATGCGCGTACCGGTCGTGCTCGACCCGTTCGTCGCCGCCAGCTTCTTCGGCTTCATCGGCAGCACGCTCGGCGCCGACTCGGTCCAGCGCGGCCGCTCCCCGTTCGCCGATCTGGTCGGCGAGCAGATCGCCTCGGATGTGCTGACGCTGACCGACGACGGCCTCGACCCCGAGGGCTTCGGCTCCTCACCGGTCGACGGCGAGGGCGTCCCGCACGCCATCAACCCGCTGATCGACGCCGGTCGTCTGACGACCTACCTCTTTGACTCCTACACCGCGCGGCGCCAGGCCGACGGCGCCAGGTCGACCGGCAACGCGGCGCGCGGCGGCTACCGCGGCCCGCCGGGCGTCTCGCCCTCGAACCTGGTCGTGGCGACCGGCGAGGTCGACTTCGATGGACTGCTCGCCCAAGTCGGCGAGGGCGTCTACATCGCCGACGTCGCCGGCCTTCACTCGGGCGTCAACCCGGTGACCGGGCAGTTCTCGGTCGGCGCGAGCGGGCGCCTGATCGCGGCCGGCGCCCTCGGCGCACCGATCAGCGAGTTCACGATCGCCTCGGATCTGCGCCAGATGCTCCACGCCGTGCGCGCGACAGCCAGCGAGGCCCGCTGGGTGCCGTTCGGGGGGTCGGTCAAGACGCCGGCGGTGCTGGTCGGCGAGATGGCGGTCGGGGGAAGCTAGGCGCAGACGAGACCGGCGTTGCCTGAGACGGTGCGATTTCCCGCTGGAAATCGGCGCACTTTGATTTCGCTTTAGATCCAGATCCGAACTGCACCGGGATGTCATCTCGAGTTGCAGAATCGATTCGGTTTCATCGTGGCTTCGTTTCAGGGGATGCGGTGAGGGGGGCGCCGCCGGCTCCCCCGGGCTTCTTGGTTTTGTAGATGGAACCTGGAGGGGGCATCGAGGCGGCTGACGCCACGGCGGCGGACCGGCGCAACGCTCGGTTCAGCCGGCTCTACGAGGAGCTCGGCCGGCCGGCGCGAGGGATGATCCGGCGGGCGTTCGGGCAAGCGTTCACCGACGACGAGATCGACGACTTCTACTCCGGGGCCTGGCTCGGCACGATGCGCGCTCTCGAGGGCCGCCACGATGAGCTCTCGGATCTCGAGCTTCGCCGCTACGTGCTCTCCGCGGTCGCCAATCAGGCGAGTCGTGAGCTGAGGCGCCGCGGACGGCGCCCGACCTCGCCGATCGAGGCCGCGAGTCTGGTGCCCGACTCGGCAGACCTTCCGGAGCAGCTCGCGACTCGGGCGGAGAACGACCGCCTGACGCGCGACGTTCTGGCGTCCCTGCCGCAGCGCCGGCGCGCCGTGATGATGTTTCGCTACGGCCTCGAACTGGCGCCCGAGGAAATCTGCGAAGCGGTCGATGGACTCTCTCCGCGCGCCTACCGCAGGGAAGTCAATCGCGGCGTCAAGGAGGTGGCAGACAAGCTGGCGATGGTGGACGCGGGGGAGTGGTGCGGGCAGCGTGAGCCTCTCCTGCGGGCCTTTGCCTCCGGAACGGCCGACGATGAAGAGCGCCGCCAAGCGGAAAGGCATCTCGCGCACTGCCGCCCCTGCGCTGCCTACGTCGGCGAGCTCGGGGGTCGTCTGCACGAGCTCGGGAGTTCGCTTGCGCTTGGCACGACATTGGGCGCCGCTGCCGCCGGATCGCCCGGCATCGGGGAGCGCTTGGGCGCTTCTGCGGAGCGGGCTCGCGAGCTGATCCTCGGTCTGGTCGGGCGTGGCGGTGACGTTGCGGAGCCGGTGGCTGCGAGCGTCGCCGGCAGTGGAGCCGCCGGGGGCGCGGGTGCCGCCGGCGTAGCTGGGGCGATGGCAAAGCTGGGAGCCATCGGGGCGGCGGGCAAGACGCTGGCGGCCTGTCTGGCGGTTGGCGCGGCCGCCACCACATGTGTGGCCACGGGAGTGCTGCCGGCGCCCGGTGAGGAGCGGCGGCCGGCGGAAAGCGAAGGCAGCGAAAAGGCAGAGCGCTCCGAGGGCGAGGACAAGGTGATTGATGAGCCCGAGCCGGAGCCTGCGCCGCCGCCTGGTGCGTACGAATCCGCCACGACCCCCGACCCGGCGGCGCCCTCGACCGCAGAGCGGGCCGGGCTCGCCGCAGGACGGATCTGGCGAAGCGGGTGGTCAGGGCCACGGACAGGACGAGCGAGATGCACAGTCCGCCCCCGAGCCCAGTCCGGAGGTGCAGGAGTTTGCCCCGGTCGGCGAGCCCGTGGCGCCGGCGCCACCACCCCCTGCCCCGGCGCCACCGCCGTCGACCGGAGGGTCGGAGGGCGGCGGCTCCTCGGGAGGCGGCGGGGGCTCGACGGGAAGCGACTTCGGCCCGTAGGGCCATGAAACGAACCAAGCAGAAGGAGCAGTTGATGACCAACACGGCGACAAACCCTCGAATCCGCATCCAGCTCGCGTGCCTGACGCTCGTGCTCGGTCTCCTGCTCGCCTTTGCCGCGACAGCCAGAGCCGGCACGTATTCGGTGCTGCACTGCAACGCCAGCTGGGGTGCGAACACTCACGGGGCCGACTGGTATGCGACATCCAGCGCATTCAGCCCCAGGGACCGGTGCGCCGCGGGCGAGCACGTCGGTCTCGACGTGGTCGGCCACTCGGGGGCCTATGAACAGGGCGCGTGGATCTGGACCGCTCCCTACGGAGCGCAGATCACGTACGCGGCCATCGATGCCTCGATGGGCGCTCAGACCGGCGGCAACTTCTCACAGCTCTACCTGGAGAACATCGACGGCTCGGGGCAGCACATGATTCACAACGGCGCCACGGCCGGCCCGGGGTTCCGCACCGTCCAGGGAGGCGCGCCGCGAGACCGCGTGGTGGCTCGCATCGTCAACACGTCGCCCGTCGGTGGCTTCAGCTACGCCGCCTCGTACTTCAAGAACCTGCGCTTCGAGATCACCGACAACGCCGCCCCGTCCGTGTTCGACATGGAGGGTTCCGCCTTTCAAGGCGGCTGGATCTCCTCCGGGGTCTACGGCGTCGGCGCGAACGCCTTCGACTACGGCTCGGGCGTCGCGGACACCTACCTGTACGGGAACGGCGTTCTGGTCAACCACAAGAACTTTCCGTGCAACTACCTCGACGGGTCGTACTTCGGCGACTTCAGGCCCTGCGGCGGGGGTGTCGAAACCCGCAGTTCGCACTGGGCCCTGGATCTCGGTGGGAGCGCCCTTCAGCGAGGGTACGAACACGGTCTCGGTCTGTGCCGCCGACCTCGCCACGACTCGCGGCACACCCAACCAGGGATGTGCGTCTCAGACCGTGAGGATCGACAGAACGCCGCCGACGTCACCCGGCCCATTGCATCTGGAAGGTGGCGAGAACTGGCGGGCGACCAACAGCTTCAACATCGCCTGGGTCAACCCGGCCCAGCCCGGTGATGTCGCCCCACTCGCGACGACTCACTTCAGGCTGACCGGGCCCGACGGCTACAACTCCGGCGACCAGGAGATCTCGCTCACGAACGCGCTGAACGGCCTGTCGGTGCCCAGGGACGGCGAGTACACGCTGTCCGTATGGGCCGAGGACGCGGCGGGCAATGCGAATGCGGCGAGCGCGCGAAGCGTTCAAGTCCGGTTCGATGACACCGTTCCCGCGTCGAGTGAGGCCCGCTTCAACGGCTGGGTGCGCAGAGCGGACTTTCCGTATGAGGTGAACTGGAGGCCATTGGCAGCAGATGAGTTCGGACCTTCCGGGCTGTCCGGCTATGCAGTCCGCATCACCGATCAGGCCGGCTCGGATCCCTGCGCGACCCCTGGGCATCCGGCGAGTGCATGCTCGCCGGCGGAGATCACCAATGGCGGCGGGGTGACCGACGTGTCCGAAATCGTCGAGGACGCACCCCAGGGTCAGTCCTGGATTCACGTGGTGCCGGTCTCGGGCGCCGGGGTGAAGGCGGCCGAGGTGATGCACACCGCGCTGCCGGTTGACAAGACCTACCCAACCAGTCGGATCGAGGGTGTCCCAGTCGCGGAATGGGTGAATCGCGACGTCGAACTCACCGTCGTCGCAACCGACGCGCTGTCCGGGATGTCACCCAGCTCAGCGTTCAGCCTGGATCCGCAGCCGAGAACCGCGATCGTCGTCGACGGCACGCTCAGTATTGAGCCGGACTCGTCGATCGCGACGACGATCGCAGCCGAGGGAGTGCACCAGGTTCAGTTCTTCGCCCGCGATCTGGCCGGCAACGAGAACAACGGCCAGCCCGATGCAAGCATCGTCAACGACGCCCCGGGAACCGCGACGGTCCGCATCGACAAGACGCTGCCCGCCGTCGCATTCCAGAACGCAGAATCCGTCGCAGACCCAACCCTTGTCAAGGCTCCTGTGCAGGATGCGCTGTCAGGCGTCGAGTCGGGTCTGATCGAGCTGCAGCGGCTCGGTCCAGCTGCTGAGTCGGCCGCCGTAGTCAGCCGCCGCCGAGTGGCTGGCTCTGCCGACGAAATTGGTTGGCGACCACCTCGAAGCGCGGGTTCCCGACGACCTCGACTCGGGGCGCTACCGGATGAGGGCGAGCGCGACCGACGCGGCGGGCAACACCAAGACCGCGGGCACGCGGCAAAACGGCGAACCGATGGAGGTGGACCTGCCGCTTAAGACCGCCACCGAGCTGACCGCGGGTCTCGGCCGCAGGCAGGTGGCGTCCCGGACGCTCGCCTACGGCCGCCCAGCCGTTGTCCGGGGTCACCTGCAGTCGGCACAGGGCACCGCTCTCGCCGAGCGGGAGATCACGGTCACGGAGCTGCGGGGCCCGGGGGCCCGGGCCCGCCGGCATGCGCGGACGGTGAGGACCGATGCTCACGGAGATTTCCGGGTGCCGCTGTCGGCCGGACCGACGAGGGTCGTCAGCGTTGCCTATTCGGGCGACAGCCGCTATCGCGCCGCCAGGGCGACCGATGTCCGCATGCGTGTTCGCGGCAGGGTTCTGCGCTTCGTCGCTCCGCGCAGCGTCTCCGAGACGGGCACGATCGTCTTCCGCGGGAGGATCGGAGCCCTTGGTGTCAAGCTCGGCAAGCTCGGCAAGCTGGTCGAGCTCCAGTACCTGAAGGGCAGCGCCTGGAAGACGATCGAGACCGGTCGCGCCCGCAGACGGGGCGGATACAAGGTGCGCTATCCGCTGCGAAGCGACTACACGCAGACGGTGGCCGTCAGTTTCCGCCTGCGGATTCCCAAGGAGCGCAAGTGGCCGTACGTCGGCGGGGCGGTCTCCCGCAAGCGCACGGTGATCATCCGGCCGAACTAGGAGACGACCACTGATCACACCTGGACCGTGCCATCGAGGACTCGAAGCGCCGCTGACCCGCCCACCCATCTAACGTCCCGATTCACCCCTATGCGGGGGCAATTGGGACGTTCGGCGTGGAGGGTCGGGGTGCTAGAGGTCGTAGCGGGCCAGGTCCGAGTCCAGGCGGCCTTCGTCGGTGGGGTCGATGGTGCCGCTGGACGCCGGGCCGGCGGTCGCCGACGAGCGACGCCAGCGCCGCAGCCCGAACCCGATTCCGATCGCTGCCGCAAGCAATCCGACTCCCGGCACGAGCCAGGCCAGCAGGTCGAAGCCCTTCGTGTCCGGAACCGCCAGCACCTCCTCGCCGTACTCAGCGACCAGGGCGTCCTTGATCTGTTCCTTGGTCTGGCCCTCGGCGATCAGCTCGCGGATGAAGACGCGCTCGCGCTGGGCCTGGGGGGCCTCGGAGAGTTCGAGCACGGTGCCGCAGATCGGGCACATGACCTCGTCCTCGACGTCGGCGAGGTTGGTCTGCGGCTCGACGGCGGCCGTCAGCGTCAGCGCGACCAGAGCAGTGATAAGGGCCAGGAGCTTCATTTTGCAGGCGCATCGCTTGCCGGCGCCCCACCGATCAGGGGCGCCACGTAGTCTTCGAGGTAGGCCTCGTCCACCGGGCCGCGGCGGATCAGCGCCACCTTGCCGGTGGGGTCGATCAGGAAGTTCTCCGGAAGCCCCGTCATCGCGAAGTCCTCCTTGCTCTGGTCGGGGTCCTGATCGCGCAGCTGGGGGTAGGTGAGGCCGAACTCCTCGACGAACTCGAGCGAGTCGCCTGTCAGGTCCTCGGTGGCGATCCCGAGCACGACGAGATCCGCCTTGTGCCGTTCGTAGAAGGCCTGAAGCTCGGGCGCCTCGGCTCGGCAGGGGTCACACCAGGAGGCCCAGAAGTTGACCAGCACCCACTTGCCGCGGTAGTCGGAGATCGCGCCGGTGGTCTCCTCGCCGAGGACGTCGTGCTCTCGGTCTGGGGCGCTCTGGCCGACCGCGAGGCTGTCGTCGCCCTTGGCGATCAGGCCGAAGCCGAGCAGCGCCAGCACTGCCAGCACCCCCATGGTCACCGCAAAGGTGCGCGCGCTCACGACGGGGAGGTTAGAGCGAGCCCTTCAATCGGCACGCCCGCGTCTAGAATTGCCGCTGCACTGCGGACGTAGCTCAGTTGGTAGAGCGTAAGCTTCCCAAGCTTGAGGTCGCGGGTTCGAGACCCGTCGTCCGCTTTCTCGCCGTGATCGTCGATAGAGGTCGCTCCGGCCCGTATGCGTCGTTGGTGGGTTCCGTGGATCTGCTCGGATTGACGAACGAGCCGGGTTTTGGTTTCCTGCTGGATGTGGCATACGACGAGCAACTCGCCGAGCGAGTGCGCGATGCACTCTCCGGCCGCGAGGCGATTAGCGAGCGCAAGATGTTCGGCGGGATCGCTTTCATGCTCGCCGGCAACATGGCGGTCGGGGTGACCAACGATGACCTGATGGTCCGGCTCGGCGCCGAGGACGTGGAGGCCGCGCTGGCGGAGCCCCACGTGCGCCCGATGGATTTCACGGGGAAGCCGCTGAAGGGCTTCGTCTTCGTCTCACCTGAGGCCACCGCCACCGACGAGGGTCTCGCCGGCTGGGTCGACGCCGGCGCAGATTTCGCCGCTTCGCTACCGCCCAAGTAGCGCCCGGGGTGCCGTCAGCCGAGCGTGATCTTGGCCGCCTTGGACGTCGCCGCCGTGACTGTGTCGCTGCCTGCGAAGCTCGCCTGCACCTTCAGCTTCTTCGCGGGCGCCCGCCTGAACCTGAGCTGCTTCGCGTAGGCGCACCTGCCCCGAGCGAATTTCAGGCCGACGGATTTCGAAAGCACCTGGTTGCGCCCCTTCTTGACGCTGAGCTTGACCTTGCCGGAGCAGACGGCTGCGTCCAGGCCGGCTCCCGAGAGCGCACCGCTCGCCCTGAAGACGAAGGGCGCATCGTCGTCCTTGGCCGGCTTCAGCTTGAGGCTCAGCTCACCGTTGATCGGATCGTTGCCTTGCGGTGGCGGCTCGCCGTCGGGCGGTGCGGATACCGCGATCGCCAGTGGCCCCTGATTGTTGGCCGGGTTCGTATCCGCCTGATTGCCACTCGCCGTCCCGGTCAGGGCCTGATTGCCGGCAGCCGCCGTCCGCACCCCGATCGCGATCGTGACCGGCGCGCCGGTGGCCGGAGCCCCAAGCTGGCAGCTGATCGTCTGCGCGACGGTGCAGGTTCCGGCGCTCGGGTTCGCCGATAGCGGCACCATCCCGGTAGGCAACGGCAGCTCGAAGCGAAGGCCCGTGACCAGGTCCGGGCCGCCAGCCGTGACTGTCGCGGTCAAAGCGAGATCGTCGCCGACGGTCGCGGTGGCCGGGCCGGCCAGCGTGGCTGACACATCCGCGACGAAGCCGTAATCGAGCAGCCCCGAGGAGTCCGTCGCGATGTGGAGGCCCTTGGCCTGGTCGTCGAAGATGATGTCTCGCGGCGAGCCGAAGTTGTGCTGGATCGGCGGTGAGATCGGGTTGAAGCTCGCGCCGCCGTCGGTCGAGACGGTGACGACCGGCGGATCCAGCGTGCCGACGTCGTCGGCGGAGATCACGATGCGCCCGTCACGCGGCGAGACGCCGACCTCACGGATGCTGAAGGAGCTGTCGGGTACCGAGGCCTCGGCCGCCGGTAGCTCCGTCCACGTCCCCCCGCCGTTGACCGTTCTGTAGAGAGCTGGGTCGAGGCCGGGCCCGTCGATCACTGCGTAGACGACGCTGGGGTTGCTCGGGTCGGCCGTCAGGTCCTCGACCTCGCCGTTCGCCGGAAGCCCGGTCGACGCGGGTGTCCAGCTGGCACCGCCGTTCGCGGAGGCGAAGAGGGGCGGGTTGGTGTTGGTCGAGCCCACGAAGACCACGCCGGGACCGGCGCCGACGGGCGCGGCAACTTCGATTTCCTCGGCATCGAAGTCCTCGCCCGCACCCGGGAAGCCCGTCGAGCTTGGCGTCCAGGTGAGCCCGCCGTCGGTCGAGACCGAGACCTCGGCGAAGAATGCCGCCGCGTATGCCAGGCTCGCGTTCCCGGGGTCGAAAGCCAGATCGGCGACGAAGGCCGGTGACGTCGCCGACGCGGCGCCGAACGACGCTCCCGCGTTGGTCGAGCGCCGGATCTGGCCTCCGCTGCCCGCGATCAGGATCGTGTCCGGAGCCGACGGCGCCGCGGCGACGATCGCGGTCTCGAAGGGGTCGGCGGCGGGAACGCGGGACCAGGTCTCGCCGTCGTCGGTCACGAGCAGCTGGTCGTTCGAGCCCGCCCAGACCCGGCCACCCGCCGTCGCGAGGTGTGAGACCTGGCTCGCCACGACCCCCGGTCTTGGCGTCGAGGAGATGCCGCCGTTGGCGCTGCGGAAGATCACCTTGCCCGAGTGCAGGTAGTAGACCGCGTTGTCCGACGGCGCCACGCCGACGGCAGACGAGTCGCCCCCCGTCAGCCCGCCGCCCAGCTCGCTCCAACCCGCGTCGAGGTCGTCGGTCTTGAAGACACCGTTCGACGACGCCGCCAGGAAACCGTCGCCGCCGTTGCCGATCGAGGCGATCTTGACGACCCCTCCGGTCAATCCGGGGGTGGTGAACCAGGTGGGGGTCGCGGTCGCGCTGTCGCCGGCGTTTTCCGATCTCAGCACACCGCCGGTGAAGGTTGCGACGACCAGTCGGTCCTCGTCGCCGGATACAGCCTCGAGGTCGCTGATGCTCCCGGTCAGGGGCGCCGCCTGGATCGCGGTCCAGGTCGGGCTCGCGTTCGTCAGGTTGGTGGTCCTCGCGAGTACGCCACCGGACGAGGCGAAGGCGACATTCGGGTCGGTCGGATGCAGTTCGATCGCGTTGACATGGATGAACCCGGGCACGGTGACGCTCTGAAACGCGAGGTTCCCGGTCTTGTCGGCCCAGGTGTTGCCCGAATCGGTCGAGAGGAAGACCCTGCCAAGCACCCCGCCGGCGATCACCGTGGTGTCGGCGGGCCCTGCTCCGGCGCGCGTGTCGAGGACATCGCTGCGGCCGGGTGCACCCGGCGTCCCGACCGGGTTGAAGGTCGCGCCGCCGTCGAGCGAGCGCGATACCCGCGAGTCGCCGGCGACGTAGACGGTCTGCGGGCTGTTCGGATCCACCTCGAGATCGTTGGCGACGCCCTTGGCGAGGGTCAGGCCGTTGTCGCGACCAAGGTGGACCCAGCTGGAGCCGCCGTCGGTGCTGCGAGCGATGCCGCCGTCCCCGAGAGCGACGTAGACGGTGTTTGGGTCGGTCGGGCTGACGTCGATGTCCCGGGGGAAGTCGATCAGCTGGGGCGCAGTCCGGGACCAGGAACCCGGTGCTGCCTGCGCGGCTTCGACCATGCCTATCACGGCGACGATTGCCGCCACAACCATAAGACTCGCTCCCCGGGTCTGCGCTCTCACGCCCGCAACCTCTCACCCGGCGCCGCCCTTCGCGTCGGGGGACGACCCTGAACTTTTCGCGTTCGAGGGGGGTGGCGCGTTCACCCACTTGTGTGTTCGGCCACGGGCTCGGGGGGGTCGATACTCGCAACGTGAACCTCGTCACCGCCTGCAAACTCGCTGGCCGGAGGGATCCAGCCCGAACCCTGGCCGGGGGACCCACCCGTCGCCGCTGGGCTCTGCCTGGCGCCCTGATCGCCCTCGCAGGCTCGGCGTCGCTGGCAGCTCCCGCCCTCGCCACGCCCGGCGACGACGCACACGTCGTCGTCAGCTCCGCCACCGCGGCTCCGCACGGCCCAGCCTCTGCGCTCGTCGAGTGTCCGGCCGGCGAGCGCGCGATCGGCGGGGGCGCCGGCTTCATCGGCGCCTACACAGACACGGTGATGACCCTCAGCACCCCGGTTGACGCGACCGGGGACCTGCGAGAGACCACTGGCGGCGATTTCCCGCGATCCTGGTACACCCGGGTTGTCAACGGCATCAACGAGACGCTGCGATTCACGTTCTACGCGATCTGCTCCGCCAGCTCCGATGCTGTCCTCGCCTCGGAACCGCTCATTACAAACGTGGCGAACTTCCCCACCTACGAAGTTGCGGCCTGTCCCAGCGGTCTGCGAGCGATCGGCGGAGGCATCAGCAACGTCACCTCGTTGAGTTCGCTGATGCACACGAACGGGCCGCTCGACGAGACCGGCGCGGCGGTCAACACCGAGGACGGCGACGTCGCCCGCTCCTGGATCAGTGCGGTTGAGAGCACGACCAACACAACGCAGAACTACAGGGTGTTGGCCGTCTGCTCGGCATCCTCCGCAGCCACGATCCAGACGGATGCGGTCGCGATCGGGGCGAGTGCTCCCGACAAGTTCCTGCAGCGTTCCACTGTCTGCCCGGCGGGACAGCGCGCGCTAAGCGGCGGCTTCATCTCGACGGACTCTACGGCGGCTCGGCTCGCGGTCAGCGCACCGCTCGATCGCAACGGCGGCTTCAACGTGCTCGCCGACGGGGATGCCGCGGCTGAGCTAGAAGCGCAGTTCGCCCTGGGACTCGAGCGTCGCCAGGTCGCTGGCGAGGATGCCGCGGTCTGAGACCGTGACCAGCTTGTCGCCGATCACGAACGAGCGCCTGACGACGACGGCTCCGGAGCCGTTTCCGTGCGTGAGCCGGCCGACCTCCTCGATCCCTGCGGTGTCGACTCGGTAGCCGATCGCTCCCACGAACGACGGCCGCCCGGTGTCCGGGTCATAGACGTCGACCGGAATCACCGCGAGATTCGTCGCGTCGTGGAAGAGGAAGGCGTGGTGGTCGTACTCGATCTCCGAGTGGGCTCCCGGCGCGACCGTCTGCTGCTCGATCAGCGATGGGCTGGCCAGATTCGAGACGTCGAACATCGACAGCTGGGTGCCGAGCAGGCGGCCCTGCTCTGTTGCGGACTGGCCGACGCCGAGCAGCAGTCCCCTGCCGACCGGGTGCAGGTAGGCCGAGTAGCCGGGGATCTTGAGCTCGCCGAGCACCTTCGGAGCCGAGGGGTCGGAGAGATCGAGTGTGTAGAGCGGATCGACCTGGCGGAAGGTGACGACGAAGCCGGTCTCGCCGATGAAGCGGACCGCGTAGATGCGCTCGTTGGTGCCGAGCCCACCGACCTGGCCGATCTGTACGAGCTTCTTGCCGCCGGCTTCGCCGAGGGTGGTGACGAAGCTCTGGCTCTTCTCGGTCTGGCCGTTTGCGAGCCAGGGCGGGGAGGTGGTGCTGGCGACGCGCAGGACGTTCTCGTGCTCGGACATCGACCACTGGCTGAGCATGTAGCCGGGCACCTCGCCGCTGGCGCGGTACTCGGTCTCCGGCTCGGCGGGAGCCGAGAACTTGTGGATCTCGGTGCTGACGCCGCTTACCGACTCGGCGCTCTCCGTCCCGTCGTACCAGTTCTCCGTGGCGACGTAGAGGCCACTGGTCGAGGCGTAGAGGAACTGGCCGCTGGTCGTGATCGCGTCGGAGTCGACGGCCGGCAGGCCGCGGTTCATGTCGATCGTCAGCACCGTCAGCGTGTCGAGGCCGGAAAAGCTCTCGGGGCGGCTGACGTCGGTGCAGCGAGCCATCGGGCGCGCCGAGCGCTTGTGCTTGGCGCGGTTGGTGAGGATCGCCGTCGGCAGCCACTTGGGGCCGCTGCTTTTGATCCTGGTGCCGGTGCGCGACCGCGAGGCCGGGGTCTGTGTGGTCCCGCCGGCCTCTGGGGAGCCGGTGCTGGGCGGCGAGACCGCGTCGCCCTCTACGAAGCCGCCGCCGGACGAACCGTCGGGGAGCGCCGGGTACTGAGGTGTCGCCGAGACGACGACACGCGCGGTCGAGCCCGTTAGGCGCGACGAGACGTAGCTGCCCTCCAGCTTCAGCGTCTTGGTGATTCGCAGCGCCTCCGGATCGGAGATGTCGAGCTCTGTGATCGTGCTCTGCGCCGAGTAGGGCGCGAAGGAGAGCGGGACCGGCTCGCCGTAGCCGTAGCCGGAGTTGGCGATCACGAGCGCACGATCACCGGAGATCAACAGCTCGGCGCCGTAACCGTAGTAGTAAGAGCTGTCCTTGCCGGGCAGCTCGACGGAGTCGAGCGCCCGCGGCGTCGTGCCGGAGGCGTCGATCGAGTGCAGCGCCCCGCCGGCGAGGGCGAAGAGCTTCGCGCCGACGGCCTTGACGATGTCGGGCTCGTCGACGCCGGCCTCCTGGACGTTGGTGCCGCTCTCCGACGTCGGGGCGTCTGGTTGAGTCTGTCGGCGCGGTCGGAAGCGCCTGATCGCCGGTCGCGGGCCGGAGCGCCGACGCCGTCCTCCATGATCGCGCCCCCGCCGAAACCGAAGCCGACTCGTGCGCAGCGAGCGCGGGTGCGCCCGCGCGTAGCGGTTCAACCCCTTACACGTCTGGAAGCTGGTGAGTTTGGCGCCGCTTCGAATCGGCCGCTTGCCTTCGGCCTCCACGTCGCTATTGAGCACCATCAGGGTCACGCCCATCAGTGCGATTGCCGCTGCCGTCAGAAAACTTTTCATAGCCCCACTACGGTCGCCGGCGCTTTTCATCACACAACACTCATCATTGCGCAGTGATTCGCCGCGCGGGGGCAGGTCACGCGTGTTGCGTGATCGGGCGGATCAGGATCTCGTTGACGTCGACGTGCGGTGGCTGGGAGAGCGCGTAGATCGCCGCCCGCGCGATGTCGGCGTCCTTGAGCACGCCCGTCGGCTGTTTGTCGAAAAACGGCGTCTCGACCATGCCCGGCTCCAGCAGAGTCACCCGCACCGAGTGGTTGTCGTGCATCTGGCGCAGCTCCTGGCGCAGTGACTCGGCCATGCCCGTCACCGCCCACTTGGTCGAGGAGTACAGAGAACCCGGCAGCGCTCGCCGCCCCGCGACCGAGCCCGTGATCAGGTACTGGCCGGAGTCGAGGGTGAGCATGTGCGGGAGAGTGGCACGGATCGTCAGTGCCACGCCGAGCACGTTGGTGAGCACCATCGAGCGCCAGTGCTCGACCGACTCCTCGAGGAAGCCGCGCGTCGCGCCGAAGCCGGCGTTGGCGAAGACGGCGTCGAGTCGCCCGAAGCGATCGAGGGCGGCGGCTGTCAGGGCCTCGAGGTCGGCGAAGTCCGTGACATCAGCTCGCTGCGCCAGCGCGACGTCGTCCCCGCCGAGTTCGGAGGCGAGCGCCTCGAGCTTCTCCTCAGAGCGGGCTCCGAGCGCGACACGCCAGCCGGCCGCGACCGCCTGGCGCGCGGTCTCGGCGCCGATGCCGCTCGAGGCGCCGGTGATCAGCAGAACCTTTGGAATCAGCCATGCGAGTCTTACCCTGGATCCGAAGCCTCAGCGCCCTTCGATCGCCGTTTTGATGCGGTTAACGAAGTTGTCGGCGTCCTTGCGGGCGCTGCTCAACGCGAAGCCGGTGATCAGCTTGCCGAAGCCGTGGCCCTCGAGCACGTTGTAGAAGCTCAGGGTCGTGCCGTCGCCGTCGGGGGCGAGGTCGTAGCCGCCCTCGGACGCGGTGATGATGTTCTTGGAGACCTCGGCCCAGCGAATTCTGCTCGGCGGCTCGAGTTCGGTGATCTCGAATTCCCGGTCGGTCTTCATGCCGGCGTCCTTGACGCGGCTCTTGAAGATCGTGCCGACGCCCGTCGGGCCATCCGTCGTCTTCGTGATTTCGAGGACGCGCGGGCTGAACTCGGAATCGTTCGTTCCCTCGGCGACGTAGGCGACGACCTCCTCGACCGGGCTGTCGATCTTGACTGAGGCGCCGAACTGTCCGGCCATCTGCGGGCTCTCCTTTTGCGAGGTTGGATTGACCTCGCACGTTAGTGATGGCGGAGCGGCATCCGTGGCCCGTCATAATTCGCAACTGCGCACATGGACCCTGAACGCAAGCGAAAGATCCGCCTCGGCGTCGCCCTCGGCGTCGCCGTACTGCTCGCCGCTGCGCTCGTCTATACATCGTTCTCGGCCTCGACCGAGGCCAAGGAGCCGTCGGAGCTGCTCGTCGCCGGACCGGGGGAGAGCTACGACGTCACCGGTGAGGTCGTCGACGACTCGGTCGTTCACGACGGCACCGAACTTCGCTTCGAGATCGCCGACCGTGACAACCCCTCGGTCAGCGTCCCGGTTGTCTACACCGGCACGGTTCCGGATCCGTTCCGTGAAGGCCGCGAGGTGATCGTCACGGGCGCGCTACAGGACGGCACGCTCGTCGCCGAGCACGACAGCCTGATCACCAAGTGCCCGTCCAAGTTCGCCGAGGAGGCGGAGGCGGACCCGGAGCACATCCAGATTCAGTGAGTCGATGATCGGGCTCGGAGCCGTGAGCCTGGTGCTGGCGCTGCTCGCGGCTCTGTACGCCGCCGGTGCCGCGCTCATCGGCAGCCGCGGCGACCGCCGCTGGGTCGACTCCTCGCGCCGCGCCGTCTACGCGCTCTTCGTCCTGCTGGCGATCTGCGTGATCGTGCTCGAGTCGGCCTTCGCACGCTCAGACTTCTCCGTGCGGCTGGTCGCCGAGCACTCCTCGACGACGACGCCGACCTTCTACAAGCTGACGGCGATGTGGGGCAGCCAGGGCGGCTCGCTGCTGCTCTGGGCGTTCGTGCTTTCGATCGCCTCGTCGCTGGTGCTCTACGCGACGCGCCACAAGCACCGCGAGATCGTTCCCTACGCGACCGCCGTGCTGGCGGGGCTGGCCGTTTTCTTCATCACGCTGATGCTGTTCGCCGCCAACCCGTTCGAGCGGCTCAGCCCGGTGCCGGTCGAGGGCGCCGGGCTGAACCCGCTGCTGCGCCACCCGGCGATGATGATCCACCCGCCGATGCTCTATTCGGGCTACGTGGCCTTCGCGGTCCCGTTCGCATTCGCGATCGGGGCGCTGATCACGCGGCGGCTGGACTCGAGCTGGATTCGCTCCACACGGCGCTTCGCGCTGATCGCTTGGGCGCTGCTCGGCATCGGCATCCTGCTCGGCGCGCGCTGGTCGTACTCGGAGCTCGGCTGGGGCGGCTACTGGGCCTGGGATCCGGTCGAGAACGCGTCGCTGATGCCGTGGCTGATCGGAACCGCCTTCCTGCACTCGGTGATGGTCCAGGAGCGCCGCGGGCATGCTCAAGACCTGGAACGTCTCCCTGATCGTCGCCGCCTTCTCACTGGCGCTGCTCGGCACCTTTTTGGTGCGCTCGGGGGTGCTGCAATCGATCCATGCGTTCGGCGCCTCGACCGTAGGACCGCCGCTGCTGGGACTGATCGCCGCGGTCCTGCTCGGCTCGACCTACCTGATCGTCAGCCGCCGCGATTCGCTTCGCTCGGAGCGGCGGATCGACTCGCTGCTCTCGCGCGAGGCCGTCTTCCTGGTCAACAACCTGCTGCTGGTCGGGCTCGCCGCGGTGATCTTCTGGGGCACGTTCTTCCCGCTGATCTCCGAGGCCTTCACCGGCGAGACCTCCTCGCTGGCGGCGCCCTGGTTCGACCAGTACACGATGCCGCTGGCGATCGGACTGGTCTTGTTCACGGGCATCGGCCCGTTGCTCGCCTGGCGCCGGCTGAGCTGGCGCTCGCTGTGGCGGGTCACGGCGGTGCCGCTCGTGGTCATGGCGCTCACGATTGCGGCTCTGCTCGCACTCACCGATGCCGCGGACGCACCGGCCGCGCTGATCACCTTCGCGCTGGCTGCCTTCACCCTCAGCGCGCTGGCCGGGGAGTTCGTGCGCGGCGTGCGGGCTCGCCGGGCGCTCGCGGGTGGCTCGGTTCCGGCGGCGCTGGTCGCGACCGTGTCGCGCAACCGCCGCCGCTACGGCGGCTACATCGTCCACGCCGGCTTCGCGATCCTGCTGGTCGCCGTTGCCGCCTCTTCGAGCTTTCAGACCTCGCGCGACCTGCGCCTGCAGCCGGGCGACAGCGCCGCGGTCGGCGACTACGAGGTCACCTACGTGCGGCCGACGCAGTCGATCGACCCGATCGAGCAGCGGCTCACATTCGGCGCCGTGCTCGCGGTCAAACGCGACGGCGAGCAGTTCGCGTCCCTGCATCCCCGGCGCAACTACTACGCGACGACGAGCGACGGTGTGGGGGTCGTACGCAGCTTCTTCGAGGGCGAGGCAACGAGCGAGGTCGGTCGCACCGAGGCGGCGGGCGAGGATTTCTGGACCGCGATGCAACCTGATCTCGCCTCGCTCGAGGATGAGATCGCCGAGGGCGACAAGCGCCTCGCCGCGATCGCCGAGTCGATCGCCCCTGGGGACGCCGCCGGTCAGGCGCAACTCAGCTACCTGCAGGGCGGCGTCATCCGCGCGCTCGCCGACAACTACCTCGCCAACACGCCTCCGGCCAACTTCCGGGTCAACGTCAACCCGCTCGTGATCTGGATCTGGGTCGGGGGCGCGATCTCGCTGGTCGGTGTCCTGATCGCCCTCTGGCCGGCGCCCGCCGGCCCGCCGGCGACGGGTCAGCGACGTGCACGCGGCAAGATTGGCCCGTGAGCTCGGCAGTGCCTGACCCAGCCGAAATCAGGGGCGACGACGCGCGGATCGCCTTCTGGCTCAACGCCTACAACGAGACCCTCGCGGCGGAGCTCGACTCGCGCCCTCGGCGCGGCAACCTGCTGTTGCAGCGGCGGCTCTTCAAGACGACGACGATCGAGATCGCCGGGCAGAGCTACTCGCTGAACGTGATCGAGCACGGGCTGCTGCGCGGCAACGCGCGCCCCCCGGGATCGATGCGGCGGCTTGCTGGCCTCGGTGACCCGAGGCTCGAGGCCGCGCCGTCGACCGTCGACCCCAGGATCCACTTCGCGCTCAACTGCGGGGCGGCCTCGTGCCCTGTCGTTCGCCGATACGAAGCGGAGACGCTTAACGAAACGCTCGAAGCCGCCACGAGGGCCTACATCGAGGCGGAGTCGAGCCTGGACCGCGATTCGGGGACGATCACCCTCCCCGGCCTGATGAAGCTCTACCGAGGGGATTTCGGGAACGGGGAAGACGGCGACCTGGTTGTGTTCGCGACCCGCTACCTCCCGCCCGGCGACGCGGCTTGGGTTGAGGCGAACGGGTTCGAGCTGCGTGTGCGCTTCGGGAAGTTCGACTGGACGTTCGTGTCTCGGCTGTAGTTGGCCCAGCGGTGCATCAAGGTGTCTGCCTCCTTGGCAGCGACCTCATGCCGGGAGGCGGCTGGGAGATGGCGGCGGCACTGGGATCGCGTTGCCCAGATCGATCCGCGGGAGCGGCGCATCCTCGATGGCGTCCCCCTGACCAGCGTCCCTCGGACCCTGATCGACATCGCGAACCTGATCGAGAAGAGCTCGAGCTCTGCGTCGCCTGGGCTTGTGGGCGTGGCCGCACGACCGTCACCCAGCTCGAAGACACGCTCGCCCGCCATGCCGGCCGTCCCGGCGCCCCCGCCCTGCGCGCCATAGTCGAGGACGGCGACCCGGCCTTCACGCGTTCGCCGCCCGAGCGGCAGCTGCTTGCCGCCATCCGGGCCGCGGGCCTGGCCGAGCCCAGGGTCAACTTCCAGATCGGCCCCTGCGAGGTCGACTTCTACTGGCCCGTTCACAAGCTGGTGCTGGAGCTCGACGGCTACAGCTTCCACGGAAGCCGCTGGACCTTTGAGCGCGATCACCGCCGGGACGCATATCTGGAGGCGCAGGGCCTTCACGTGCTTCGCGCCACCCGGGCTCAGCTCGCCGATGACCTGGCTGCGGTCGTTCAGCTTGTTGCCAGCTCCCTGCGGCGTCGCTGAGCGGCTACCGAGCCGCAGCTGCCGACCTCATAGCCTGGGCGCGTGGAATACGTGCTCGTGGCCCTCGTTGCTGCCGCCCTGATCTGGTTCGTGAGCGGGCCCCTGCGTGGGCGCGAGGGGGATGTCGTGTCGTCAGAGGATCCGGTGCTCGCCGACCTCGAAGCGCGCAAGGAGGCCAAGTACCGCGAGATCCGCGACGCCGAGCTCGACCACGCCGCGGGCAAGCTGTCCGAGGAGGACTTCCGCCGCCAGGACGCCGAACTGCGCCGCGAAGCGATCGCGATCCTCAAGGAGCTCGACGCTCAGGCCGGCGAGGGCGTCGCCGAGCGCTCCGGCAAGCCGGCGTAGTCGCGGCGTCGGCGAGACGGCAGCGGAACGCCGACCGCGCTCAGCCGTCGGACTCAATCATCTGCCCACGAGCGCGCTCAGGCGCTACCCTGCTGCAGCCGTGGAAACTGTTCTCGGCGTGACAATGGTGCTGATCTCGGTGATCCTGATCTTCCTGGTGCTGCTGCACTCGGGCAAGGATGCCGGGCTCTCGGGCGCCTTCGGGATCGGCTCAGGTGGCGGTTCCTTCGGCGGCGGATCATTGGTCGAGCGCAACCTCGACCGCTGGACGATCTTCTTCGCGATCCTGTTCGTCATCAACACCGTCGTCCTGCTCAAGTACTGAAGGAGCCGGCGAGACGGTTGAATCGACCGTCAAGAGAGGTTGCGCGCATGCGTTCGCCTCGCCGGGTTGCGGTCTCGATCGCAGCACTGCTGTCGATTGCTCTTTCCGGTTGCGGGGACGAAGCCCCGGAGGAAAGCGGCCGCCCACCGATGGCCGGGCCGGGGGAGGGGGGAGAGCTCGCCTTTGCGCTTTCCGAGCCACCCGCCGAGATCGATCCACTGCTCGCTTCGGAGCGCTCCTCGTTACTCATCACGAGGCAGATTCACGAACCGCTGGTCGGCACGGTCACCGGCCCGTTCGGCGACCTGCGCACCTTCCAGGGACTCGCCCAGGCCTACCGGCCATCGGGCGACCGCACCATCTGGCGCTTCGAGCTGCGGCCCCGAGTGCGCTTTCAGGACGGCACGCCCTTCAACTCGGCCGCCGTGCTCGCCAACGCCGAGCGCTGGCAGGCGCTCCCGGCCGGCCGCCGGCTGCTCGGCGATCTGATCGCGGTGGATGCGCCGACACCGGATCTCGTCCGCTTCGTGCTGGCGAGCCCCGACCCTGACTTCCCCAGCCGCCTGACCGCCCCTGAGCTGGGCCTCGTCTCCCCGAACGCGATCTCGCCTGGTCGCCCGGGCCGTGGGCTGGCCCGAGATGAGCGCACCGGGACCGGCCCATACGAGCTGCGTTCGCTGACCGGAAGCGACGCGCTGATCGTCCGCAACGTCGACTGGTGGGGCGCGGCGTTCGGGCTCGGGCCGGCGCTCGACCAGATCAAGTTTCCTATCGTCGCGGACGTCCACGCGGAGGCTCGAGTTGCTTGACGGCGGCGAAGTTGAGGCGGCCGACTCGCTGGGTGGCCGGGCTGTCGATGAGCTGCGGCAGAACCCCCTCCTGACGGTCGAGAAGGCTCCCGAGGGTCCCCTCATCGGCCTTGAGCGATCGGTTCGCGGGCTTCGCTTTTCGCACGGATTGCCGTTGCTTTCGGGGGTCTGGTTGACCACCGTCGGCGTCGCCGGCTAGCCAGAAGATCACCCGCACAGCGAGAAGATCGCCGTGTGTATCAGAAGAACCGGTCATCGTCCAGCCATCCTCGCTTTAGACTCCGTCTGGTCAGGGCGGGAACTACGAAGCGGAGGATGCTGTGAGAGAACGTGGTGCGGTGACGATTCGGCCGGGAACGGTGCTGGCGATGCTGGCTCTGTTTGTGGCGATGGGCGGTGCGGCTTTCGCGGCGGCGAAGATCGACACGCGTGATCTGGCGACGGCCTCGGTGACGGCCAAGAAGCTCGCCAACAAGTCGGTGCGCGCCAACAAGATCGCCACGGGGGCGGTCAGGTCGAACAAGCTGGCCGCTGGTGCCGTCACGACCGACAAGATCGCCGACAACGCGGTCAGCGGCCCAAAGGTCGACGAGTCCTCGCTCGGTGAGGTGCCGAATGCAGCCGCTGCAGGCAACGCCGCGACGACCGACAACATGTCGCTGGCCAAGTTCTCGGCGACTCCGGCCGCCAACACCCCGCTGACCCAGGTTGCGACGATCGGCAGCCTCGACATCCTCGTCGGCTGCACAGCCAACAGGTCGCTGGTCAGCGTCCGGCCGGCCAACGGAGCCCCGCCGCAAACCCTTCGCTTTGCACTCGTCTTCGACGATGACGTGGTGGACACCGAGTCCACGAAGGCCGGTGGCCAGGGCACGCTCCCCGCGGGCGGGCAGTCGATCCTTGACGGCAGCGAGCCGGACATCGGCACGAGCGGCAGCATCGACGCCGTCACGACCGCTGGGGTTGTGACCACCATCAATTTCTCGGCCCGGGCGGCGTTTGCTGCCATACCGACGCCGAACCCCGAGCCCAACAACTGCACTATCTACGGGACCGCCGTCACCGGCTGACCGCCCGGCGTCGTGCTTAGACGAGCGTCTCGGTTGCGATCCGCTGCGGCAGGCCGAGGAAGCGGGTCACCTCGGGGTAGAGGGTCGGCTTGCCGTTGTTGATGAAGGCGACCGAAGTCTTGCGTTCGCGGTCGGCCCAGCCCATGATGTTGGTGAAGCCGAGGTGGCCGAAGGCCCGCTGAGTGTCGCGGCCGTAGAGGCTGATCAGCTGCGCGCCGAGCATCATCCCGTAGCTGAAGCGGGTCGGGAAGCCGAGCGAGAAGTCAATCTCGAGGTGTGACTGCTCGCGCAGGGCGTGGTTGATCGTCTCGGGCTCCATCACGCGGACGCCGTCGAGCTCTCCGCCGACGCGGAAGATCTCGAAGAAGCGCGAAAGCTCGTTCGCGGTCGTGACCACGTTGCCGGCCGGGATCGAGCCGCCGGTGTAGAAGTGCGGATCGTTGGACGTCTCGATGATCTTGTCGAGCGAGCCGCCCAGCGCCCTCGCCATCATCGTCGAGAGCGGCGGCAGGGCCGGCGGCCCCGTCGCGTAGTTGATCGCGACCTGGTCGAGGTCCGCGGCTGCGACCCCGTAGTTGGTCCAGCGAAAGCCGAGTGGATCGAGGAAGCTCTCGGCGAGCACGTCGCTGATGCTTTTGCCGGTGACGCGGCGCACGACCTCGCCGAGGATGAAGCCGCCCGAAATCGCGTGATAGGCGAGGCGGTCGCCCGCAGCAGAAACCGGCTCGGCGTCGCAGAGGACCTCGCAGAGCACCTCGTTGTCCCCCATGTTCTTGACATCCATCATCTGCTTGGGGAGGTTGGGAACGCCGGCGCGGTGGGCGAGCACGTGGGCGATCGTGATCCCCTCCTTGCCGTTGCGTTCGTAGCCTTCGATGTACTCGCAGACGGGAAGCTCTATGTCGAGGAAGCCGCGCTCGTGCAGCGAGTGGACCAGAAAGGCCGTCACCGCTTTCGAGGCCGAAAAGACGCAGAACGGGGTCTCGGTGGTCGCGAGGACCTTTTCGACGTCGGGCGAGTCGTCGGGCCCATTGCCCCTGGCGTGGCCAATCGCGCGGTCGAGCACGACGCCGCCCTCACGCCGCACGCAGATCTGGATCGCCGGATGGATACCGCTGCGATACCAGTTGACCGTGTCTCTCCAGATGCGCTCGACGTTGTCGCGGGTCAGGCCGACGTCGGCGGGATCGACCTCCTCGCCGACGGTCGTCACCGACTCGAAATCGTCAGTGATGCGCGCGCGGCGCATGATGTTGGGGAGCTGCGGAAGGCTGGGAATCGACGGCACGGGGCCGTCAGCCTACGCGGTCGGTCGTCCGTGGCCGACAGACATTGTGGAAGGCTTCGGCGATGGCGGAGCGGCCCGAAGTGGAGGAAATGCGTGAGCGACAGGCACTGACCCGCGACGAGGCGCGCCCGGAGATGGTCGCGCGGCGCCACGGCGACGGCCGGCGCACCGCCCGTGAAAACGTCGAGGACCTGGTCGACGAGGGCAGCTTCGTCGAGTACGGAGCGCTGGCAATCGCCGCCCAGCGCGCGCGACGCGAGCTGGGCGAGCTGCTCGAGCGCACACCCGCCGACGGGCTGATCGGCGGCACCGCCCGCATCAACGGCGACCTTTTCGGCGAAGGCGCCGCCTGCGCGGTGCTCTCCTACGACTACACGGTGCTGGCCGGGACGCAGGGAGTCATGGGTCACAAGAAGAAGGACCGGCTCTTCGAGCTGATCGAGCGGATGCTGCTGCCGACTGTGTTTTTCGCAGAGGGTGGGGGAGGCCGGCCGGGTGACACCGACCACGCCGTCGTCTCGGCCTTGGAGACCCGCGCCTTCGCCCTCTGGGGGCGGCTCTCGGGTGTGGTCCCGCGCATCGCGGTCGTCTCCGGGTCGCTGCTTCGCCGGCAACGCGGTGATCGCCGGCGCCTCGGACCTGATCGTGGCCACGCCCGAGGCATCGCTGGGAATGGGCGGTCCGGCGATGATCGAGGGCGGCGGCCTCGGCGTCGTCGCGCCCGACGACGTCGGGCCGATGTCGATGCAGGTTCCGAACGGCGTCGTCGACGTGCTCGCCGCTGACGAGGCCGAAGCCGTGGCCGTAACCAAGCGGCTGCTCTCCTACTTCCAGGGCCCCGTCGAGGAGTCCGAAGCGCCCGACCAGGCCCTGCTCCGGGACGCGATCCCCGAGAGCCGCAGGCGCGCCTATGAGGTCGGCAAGGTGATCGAGGGGCTCGCGGACAGCGGCTCGGTGACCTTCCTGCGCGAACGCTTCGCCCGCGAGATGACGACGGCGCTGATCCGTATCGACGGTAGCCCGATCGGCGTGATTGCCAACAACCCGATGTATCTGGCCGGGGCGATCACCAGTGACGGGGCCGACAAGGCCGCCCGCCTGATGGCACTCTGCGACAGCTTCGGGATCCCGGTGCTCTCGCTGATCGACACGCCGGGGATGATGGTGGGGCCCGAAGCCGAGGCGACCGCGCTCGTCCGCCACTGCTCGCGGCTGTTCGTCGTCGGCGGGGCGTTGCGGGTGCCGCTCGTCGCCGTGATCCTGCGCAAGGCCTACGGCCTCGGCGCCCAGGCGATGGCCGGCGGCAGCATGCACGAGCCGCTTCTGACGGTCGGCTGGCCGACCGCGGAACTTGGCGCGATGGGGCTCGAGGGCGCCGTCAAGCTCGGCTTCAAGCGCGAGCTGGACGCGGTTCGGGAAGGCGAAGAGCGCGAAAAGCTGCTGGCGCACATGGTCGAAGCGGCGCACGAGCACTCGAAGGCGCTCAATGCGGCCACGATCTTCGAGCTCGATGACGTCATCGACCCGGTCGAGACGCGGCGCCTGATCAGCTCGACGCTGGGCGCGGCGAGCGTCCACGGCGAGCTTCCGCCCGCGCGGCGATTCGTCGATACCTGGTAACCGCGGTCCCGGTTGCGGTTTAGCTAACACATCACCCCTGCGACGGAAACCCGGGCTACGCAGCAGGCCCTCTTCGAATTGCTCGCCCAGATGGATGACGCGTCTGAGGCCGGGCAATTCTACGACCGCGTCTGCGAGGCGATCTGCACGTCGACGACGATGCAGCGAGCGGCGCTGCTGCTCTACGACCACGCCTACCGCGCCGTCCGGCCCGCCGGCGTGTTCGGCGCCGACCGAGCGCTGATCGATCAGATCGAGGGGACGCTCGAGGAGACGCCGATGGCTCAGCGGGCGCTGATCGAAGATCGCGTCACGGTCGCTTCGGAGAACCTCGACCGGGAGATCCCGCCTCGCTACGCGCAGTTCGCCGGCATCACGACGATCACCTGCACGCCGATCAAGGCCGGTGGCGGCTGGCTCGGCGTGATCTTCGCCGACCGCGGCGGGGGCCGCTTCGAGCTAAAGGACGACGAGCGCCAGGTGCTGATGACGATGGGACGCGTCGCGGCGCTCGCCGCCTCGGTCGAGCGCGGTACCAGCCAGCGCGAGCAGGCCCGGCGGCTCTCGGAGCGGATGGCGCTGACGCGTGAAATCCACCAGCACGTGATTCAGCGCCTCTTCGGCGTGGCACTTGCGCTCGGTGTGGAGGGGGGCCTCGCCGACGTCGAGCGCGAGCGCTGCGAACGCGAGATCCGCCAAGTGATGAGCGAGCTGCGCTCGACTCTTGCGCGCCCGAGAGGCAATGGCGACGGCGAGACCAAGACGACGCTTCGGCACCTGCTCTCGCGCCAGGCGGCGGTGGACGAAGCGATCGCGATCTCCTGGGCGGACGACCTCGAGCTGCCGACCCACCTCGAAACAGTCGTTCAGGCCATCGTCGTAGAGGCTCTCGCCAACGCCCGCAAGCACGCAGCGCCGGAGCGGATCGAGGTTCGAGTCGGTTCGGAGGGGGACGCGCTCGTGGTCGAGGTGCTCAACGATGGGCGCGGCTCGAACGGGGTCCAGGGCACCGGACTCGGCCTGCGGCTGGCGGCCTTCGAAGCGCTCGACCACCGGGGTGTCGTCGAGTTCGGGCCGATCGGAGTCGACCGCTGGCGTGTGCGCCTGGTCGTACCGCTGGAGGCCGAGTCACTGTGAACGGCGCCGGCGGTCCGGCCCTGCCCGACCCGATACGCGTGATCGTCGTCGACGACCACGATGTCGTCCACTGGGGATTCCGGCTCCTGCTCGAGCGCCAGAGCTGGGTCGAGCGATGCGATGCGGCAAGCGATGCTTCGACGGCGCTGGAAGCGGTCGATCGGCTTCAGCCAGAGGTCGCGCTCGTCGACCTGTTTCTCGGCCGCGAATCGGGTGCGGAGCTCTGCGAGGAGATCCGCCGCCGCTCCCCGATTACCCGCGTGCTGCTGATCTCGGGTGCCGGCAGCGTCTCGGCGGCAGTGGCTCGCGCCGCCGGCGCCTCGGGTTTTGTCTCCAAAGACTGGGGCGCCCGCGATGTCATCAACGCCGTTCGCATGGTCGCCATCGGAGCCGAGGTCTTCGACGACCGCCGCTCTACGTCCGCGGCCGGCCTTTCCGAGCGCGAGCGCGAGGTACTCGACCTGATAGCCAGCGGGGCCACAAACCGTGAGATCGCCGCCAAGCTCTACCTCTCCCCGCACACTGTCAAGGACCACACCAGCGCCATCTACAGCAAGCTCGAGGTCCGCAACAGGGCCGAGGCGGTGAAGGAGGCGCAGCGGCTGGGGGTGCTGGGGTAGGAGCAACGGACCTCGGCCGCGCGGCTGGCGGTCGAGGGGCTTTCGCACCGCCCGCATCTCCGCGATCCGTAACTGGTGTCAGACCTGCTGCTGGATGCCAAGACCGTCGATTAGGGTCTCTACATGGGTGGGTTTGTCTTCGACGAGGAAATGGCGCGCTCGATCGAGGCGATGTATCGCATCCGCGACGCCGTGGACCGGCGTCGGCTGGTCCGTGAGAAGCTCGCAGCGCAACCGGGCGAGCGCATCCTCGACGTCGGCTGCGGACCGGGCTTCTACTGCCTCGAGCTGGCGGAGAGCGTCGGGGAGAGGGGGGCAATCGTCGGTGTCGACAGTAGTGAGCCGATGCTGAGCCTGGCTGAGCGCCGCTGCGAAGGACTCGCGCAGGTCAGCTTCAAGGAGGGCGATGCGCTCTCGCTGCCGGTCGAAGATGAGAGCTTCGACGCCGCCTTCAGCATCCAGGTGCTCGAGTACGTACCCGACGCCGCGGCGGCCCTCCGAGAGATCTTCCGCACGATTAAGCCGGGCGGCCGCACGCTGATCTGGGACATCGACTGGGACACGCTCTCGATGCACAGCGCCGACCGCGGGCGCTGGGAACGCGTCGATGCCGCCTGGGACACGCACGCCGCCCACCAGTCGCTGCCTCGTACCCTCGCGCCGCAAATGCGGGAAGCCGGGTTCGCCGGTGTCGAGATGAGCGCCCACAGTTTCTCCACGATCGAGCTCGACCCTGAGACCTACGGGGGAGCCCTGGTGAAGCTCGGGGCCGCGAAATTCGTCAGCCTCGGAGCAAGCGCGGAGGACGTCGAGGGCTGGATCGCCGAGCAGCGCGAGCTTGGAGAGCAAAGCGAGTTCTTCTTCTCCGTCACGCAGTTCTGCTTCACGGCGACGCGGCTCTAGCCACCCCCCGACCATCCCCTCACCCCCCGCCATTCGGGGGATATGTCGGTTTCCGGCGCTAACAAGCTCCGCTCACCGGACAAGTATGCGAATACATGTCCGAGCGAACCAAGACCGCGCTGCTCTTTCCCGGCCAGGGGAGCCAGAGGGACGGCATGGAGGATCTTGTCGCCGAGTTCGCCCCCGGACTCCACGAGGCTGCGATCGAGCTAGTCGGCGCCAATCCGTTTGAACTGGCCGCCGAGTCCACGCGTTTCGCGCAGCCGGCGATCTTCTGCGCGAGCCTCGCCGGCTGGATCGCCGCGGGCCGGCCCGACGCCGACTACCTGGCCGGGCACTCGCTTGGCGATCTGACGGCCCTGACCGCGGCCGGCGCGTTTGCCCTCGAGGACGGGCTGCGGCTCGCGGTGGAACGCGGGCGCCTGATGGATGAGGCTGCTGCTGGATCGCGGGGTGCAATGGTCGCCGTGATGGGTGACTCCGGCGTTGCTCGGAGCGTCGCTGGGCGCTGCGGAGTCGTCGTCGCCAACGACAACGCTCCGGGTCAGTTGGTGCTCTCTGGCGCCGAGGACGCGATCGAGACGGCGACCGAACTCGCCCAGGCGAGCGGCCTGAAGACGATCAGCCTGCGCGTCAGCGGTGCGTTTCACTCAGCCGCCGTGGCCCCGGCGGCCGAGCCCTTCCGGGAGCTCGTCGCCGCGACGATCACCGCGCCTCTAAAGGTTCCGGTGATCTCCTGCACCTCCGCCCGGCCCTTCGGCGAGCAGCTCGCCGATCAACTTGCCGCGGCACTGACCGCCCCGGTGCTCTGGCGCCAGGTCGTCACCGAGCTTGCCTGCGCGGGCACCCGTGTCTTCGTCGACGTCGGGCCTGGACGGGCACTGAGAGGGCTCGTCAAGCGAACTCTTTCTGGGGTCGAAGGCGTCGAAGTGAGGCATATCGAGGAGTTGACCGGCGTTGGCGGCTGAATCCCCGACAAGCAGCAGCGCCACCGCGCACGCGCACGCCGAGGCCCGGCCCAAGCCGCTGAGGGGGGCGGCCGTCGCCTCGGTCGCGATGGCCGTGCCCGAAACGGTCGTGCCCAACGCGACTGTCGCCGAGCGGCTCGGCGTCAGTGCGGACTGGATCGAGAGCCGCACTGGGATCCGCGAGCGGCGCCTTGCCAGAGCCGAAGATTCGCTGGCCGACTTCGCGACGTTGGCCGGGGAGCGCGCGCTGGTGGCCGCCGATGTGGACGCGGCCGACCTCGATGTCGTAATGGTCGCGACGCTGACGGCGGACCGCCGCCTGCCCAACGCCGCGCCGCTGGTCGCCGCGAAGCTCGGCGCGAGCGGCGCCGGGGCGTTCGACCTCGGGGCCGCCTGTACGGGGTTCGTCGCGGCCCTCGGCGTTGCCGTCGGCCAGATCGAGTCCGGACGCGCCGAGACCGTGCTCGTGGTCGGGGCCGACCTGCTCAGCCGCGTCACCGACCGTGCTGACAGGCGCACCGCCGGCCTCTTCGCCGACGGGGCGGGCGCGGTCGTGGTTCGGGGCAGCGGCACGGCTCGAATCGGACCCACCGTCTGGGGTTCGGACGGCTCCGAGGCGGAGCTGATCACGCTCGATGCCGACAACGGCCTGATCCGCATGAACGGGCACGACACCTTCCGCCACGCCGTCTCCCGCCTCACCGAGGCAACTCGGGAGGCGCTCGCCGCGGCGGAGCTGGACCCCGACGAGATCGACCTCTTCGTCTTCCACCAGGCCAACGGCCGCATCCTCGGCGCCGTTGCCGAGGCGCTTGGGCTGGCGCCGGAGCGGGTCGCCGACTACATCAGTGCCTTCGGTAATACATCCGCGGCGTCGGTCCCGATCGCGCTCGCTCAGGCCGACGCCGACGGCCGCCTGCGGCCGGGGTCTCGTGTGCTCCTGGCCGCCTTCGGCAGCGGCCTCACCTGGGGTGCAATCACTCTCGAGTGGGGGGGTCGGCGATGAAGACTGAACGTGACGGTTGCGCCCTCGTGACCGGATCCGCCGGCGGCATCGGCGCCGCGACGGCACAGGCGCTGGCGCGAGACGGCTGGGCGCTTGGCGTCAACTACCGCTCGGACGCAGACGGCGCCGACGCGGTGGTCGCGGCAATCACCGAGGCCGGCGGCGACGCGGTCGCCGTGCAGGGCGACATTGGCGATCCCGAAGCCGTCGAGGCGACCTTCTCGCAACTCGAGGAGCGCTTCGGGCCGGTGCTTGTTCTCGTCAACAACGCCGGGATCCGGCTCGACGGCCTCTCCCCACAGCTCGGCGACGACGAGTGGGACCACGTCCTCGACACCAACCTGTCCGCCGCCTTTCGGACGACCCGGCGCGCGCTCAAGCCGATGCTGCGCGCGCGTTTCGGGCGGATCGTCAACATCGCCTCTGTCGTCGGCCTTCGCGCCAACGCCGGACAGGCCAATTACGCGGCGTCGAAGGCCGGCTTGATCGGCATGACGAAAACGGTCGCCGTCGAGGTCGCCCGACGCGGGATCACGGTCAACGCCGTTGCTCCCGGGCTGGTCGAGACCAAGCTCACCGAGGACGTTTCCGCCAACGGGATCCTCGAATCGATTCCGGCCCGGCGCTGCGGCGCTCCTGAGGAGGTCGCTGCCTGCGTGCGCTTTCTCGCCTCCGACGAGGCCTCCTACGTGACCGGAACAACCCTGACCGTAGACGGGGGCATGAGCGCCTAGCTCTGCCGTCCCTAAAGGGGTCAGACCCCTTTAGGGACGTTTAGACCCAAAACGCACGAAAGGAACAATCAATGGAAACGAAAGTCAGCAGCGATGCGGTGGAGCAGGTGATCCGCGACGGGCTCATCGAACTCGGCGCCGAGCCTGCGGATATCTCACGCGAGGCGACCTTCGAGACGCTCGACGTCGACTCGCTCGACATCGTCGAGCTCGCCCAGATCGTCGAGGAGGAGTTCGGCGTCGAGCTCAACGGCGAGTCGGTCAAGGACATCGCCAGCGTCGGCGACGTCATCGACCTGGTGGTCTCGCGCCTGCCATGAACCAGCGCGTCGTCATCACCGGAGTCGGTGCCGTGACCCCGCTCGGGGTCGGCGCAGAGGTGCTCAGCCGCCGCTGGGAAGCGGGAGAGTGCGGAGTCGAGGAGGGCTTCGGCCGTTGCGGCGAGTTCGACCCCGCCGGCACCCTGACCCGCAAGGAAGCCCGCCGCTTCGACCGCTTCGCCCAGCTCGCAGTCGCCGCCGCCGACGAGGCGCTGGCAGCTGCCGGATGGGAGGACGGGCCTCCCTATCCGGCCGAGCGCGTCGGTTGCGTCATCGGGACCGGGATCGGCGGCCTCGGCTCGCTGGAGACTCAGCACGACATCCTTCGCGACCGTGGAGCGAAGTCGGTCTCCCCTCTGGCGGTTCCGCTGCTGATGGGGAACGCGGCCGCCGCCGCCGTGGCGATGCGCCACGGCATCCACGGCCACTCGTTCGGCGTGATGTCGGCCTGCGCGGCCGGCGCCCACGCGATCGGCCAGGCCTTCCGCGCCGTCCGCTCCGGCGAGGCTGACGCGGTGGTGACCGGCGGCTCGGAGGCGGCCCTGACCGATGTAGCGATCGCCGCCTTCGGGGCCATGGGCGCGACCTCGCGAAGCGGGGTCTCGCGCCCATTCGACGCCCGCCGCGACGGCTTCGTGATGGGTGAGGGCGCCGGGGTCCTCGTGCTCGAGAGCGCCGAGGCGGCCGAACGGCGCGGCGCGCCGATCCTCGGCGAGGTGCTCGGCTACGCAGCCACGTCCGATGCCCACCATCTGACCGCGCCGGAGCCGAGTGGCCGCGACGCCGCGCGTGCGATTGCGCTGGCGCTCGAGGACGCGGGGCTGGCCCCGGCCGATGTCGACTACGTCAACGCCCACGGCACCTCGACACCGCTCAACGATCGCAGCGAGACCGAGGCGCTCAAGGTCGCGCTTGGCGAGGACGCCGCGCGCATCCCGGTCTCCTCGACGAAATCCGCGATCGGGCACCTGCTCGGCGCCGCCGGAGCGGTCGAGGCGATCGCGACCGTCAAGGCGCTGAGCCACGGGGTCGCGCCGCCGACGGTCGGATGGGAGAAGCGCGATCCCGACCTCGACCTCGACTACGTGCCGGGCGAGGCGCGTGCGCTCGCGAACCGCAACGCCGATGGAAACGGCTCCTCGCACAGCGGAGAGCGCCTGGTTGCGATCTCGAACTCGTTCGGGTTCGGTGGCCACAACGCCGTCCTCTGCGTCGGCTCGCAGTCATGAGCGGAGCTTTGCTCACAGCTGAGCCGCGCGCGGCAACGGCTGGGTCGTCGCTGCCGTTTCAGCGCCTCGAGATGCTCTGTGACCGCGGCAGCTTCTCGCCGCTGCGAAGCGGCGTCGTCTCGAGCGCCGTCGGCGCGCGCGCCAGGCCGGGCGACGGGGTGATCGCCGGAGCCGGCCAGGTCGGGGGGCGCCCGGTCTTCTGTTACGCCCAGGACCCGGGGATGCTCGGCGGCTCTCTCGGCACCGCCCACGCCGACTCGATCGTCAGGGTGATGCGACTGGCCGCTGACGCCCGTGCGCCAGTGGTCGGGTTTGTCGAATCCGGCGGGGCCCGGCTGCAGGAAGGACACGACGCCCTGGCCGGCTACGGCCGCATCTTCAGGGCCAGCGTCGAGCTCTCGGCGATCGTGCCGCAGATCTCGATCGTCACCGGCGTCTCGGCGGGCGGTGGTGCCTACTCGCCCGCGCTGACCGACTTCGTCGTCATGACCGAGTCGGCGCGGATGTTCCTGACCGGCCCGAAAATCGTTCGCGAGGCGCTCGGCGAGCAGGTCGAGATGGCGGACCTCGGTGGACCCGACGTGCACTCCCGAAACGGCGTCTGCCAGCTCGTCGCGCCCACCGTTCAGGCGGCTGCCGCGCAGGCCCGCGAACTGCTCGAACTCTTGCCCCACAGGATCGGTGAGCCACCCCTGCACGCCGAGCCCGCGAGTCCGCTCGGACCGGCACCCGATACCCGGGTGCCGGCCGAGGCTCGCCGGGTCTACGACGTGCGCGATGTCATCCGCGCGATTGCCGACCGTGGTGAGTTCCTCGAGCTAAGCGGCGGCTGGGCTCGCAACATGGTCACCGGCTTCGCCCGCATCGAGGGCCGTTCGCTGGGAATCGTCGCCAACCAACCCCGGCGCCTCGGTGGCGTCATCGACGCCGCTGCGGCCGAGAAGGCGGCCACCTTCGTCGCGGCCTGCGACCGCTTCGGCCTGCCGCTCGTCGTGCTCGTCGACACTCCGGGCTTCATGCCGGGATCCGCGCAGGAGCGCGCCGGCGTGATCCGTCACGGCGCTTCACTGTTGCGTGCCTTCGCGGCCGCCCGCGTGCCGAAGCTGACCGTCGTCTTGCGCAAGGCCTACGGCGGCGCGGTGATCACCATGAACTCCAAGGACCTCGGCGCCGATCTCGTCTTCGCCTGGCCGGGGGCGGAGATCGGGATCATGGCGGCGCGCCAGGCGGTCGGCATCGTCCACAGGCGCGAGCTCGAGGCCTCGGATGACTCCGAGGCGACGCTCGAGGCGCTCGCTGCCGGCTACGCGGGCGAGCACCTGAACGCCGACGCGGCGGCGGGCACGGGGTTCGTCGATGAGGTGATCGAGCCCGCCGACACCCGGGCCAGGCTCGGCTGGGCGCTCGCGGCGCTGGAGCGAAAGCAGCGATGACGATGAGCACCGCGGAGCATCCTTTCCTGCTGATTCAGCGAGTGATCGCGAGTCAGGTCTTTCCGGAGGCCCTGGCGACCAAGCTCTCGTGCTTCGTCGCGCTCGGCGACAGCTTCACGGCGGGCACCGGCGCGCCCGCCGGCGAGGCCTGGCCCGACCGAATTGCCGAGGGAATCCGGGCGCGCAACGGCGGCCTCGCCTACCGCAACCTCGCCGTCGACGGAGCGACCAGCGAGGCCGTGCTCGAGCAGGCCGCCGAGGCGGTCGAGCTGGAGCCCGACCTCGTCACGGTCGTCTGCGGAGGCAACGACGTGCTCGGTTCGACACGGCCCGACATAGACGCCTACGCCGAGCGCATGGCGACGATCCTTGGGCGCCTCGGCGCGGGTGGGGGAGTGCGCGTCGTCACGGCGACGATGCCCGAAGCCTGGGAGTTCCTGGAACTGCGCCCGCGAACCCAGCGCCGGGTCGAGCAGTCGGTGCGGGCGCTCAATCGGGTCACCCGCAACGTGGCTGGCGCGGCGGGCGTTCCCTGCCTCGACATGGCGGGCCACCCGGGGCTCTCGCGAGCGGAGAACTTCTGCGAGGACGGACTGCACCCGTCTGCGTTGGGACACGAGCGCGCCGCCCGCGGATTCTCGGAACTGCTGCGCCGCCACTTCCAGATCGAGACAGGAATCGAAAGAGGAGATGTCCTATGACGACCACAACCCGCGGACGCACGATCACCGAGAGCGACATCGCCTCGTTTGCCGCCCTGACCGGCGACTGGCACCCCCAGCACGCCGACGCCGAATGGGCGGCCAAGAGCCGCTTCGGTGAGCGGGTGGCCCACGGGATGCTCGTCCTCTCCTACGCCGTCGGGCTTGCTCCCTTCGATCCGGACCGCATCGTCGCGCTGCGGGGGGTCGACGACGTCACCTTCAAGCGCCCGGTGCTGATCGGTGACACGATCCGTGTCAGCTCCAAGGTGGAGGCCGTGACGCCCCTCGACGGCGACCACGAGCTGCTCACTCTCGCCTGGCGGGTGCTCAACCAGCGCGACGAGGTCGTCGTTCGCGCTCGCGTCCAGGCGCTCGGCCGCACCGAAGCAGCACTCTGCGCCGAGGCAGCGCCGATCGGCAACGGCAACGGCCACGATGGGGCGAGTGAACTGCACGCCCTCTACGGGGAGCGGGTCTGCCTGTGATCTGTGAGGGCAAGCGCATTCTCGTCACCGGCGTCGTCAACCGTCACTCGATCGCCTACTCGATCGCCGAGGGCGCCGAGCGCGAAGGGGCGCAGGTTCTGCTGACCAGCTTCGGTCGCGTCCGTCGGATGACCGAGCGCGCGGCGCGCTCGCTGCCCGGATCGCCGGAGGTGCTCGAGCTCGATGTCAACAGCGAGTCCGACCTCTCGAGCCTGACCGCTGCGCTGCAGGCGCGCTGGGGCGGAGTCGACGGCGTCGTGCACGCGATCGCACACGCCCCGCCCGACGCGCTCGGCGGCGATTTCATCGGCGCACCGCGCGAGAGCGCACTGGCCGCATTCGAGACCAGCGCCTACTCGCTGAAGGCGCTGGCCGAGGCGGTGGCGCCGCTGATGGGGGAGGGCGGAAGCCTCGTCGGCCTCGATTTCGACGGCTCGCGGGCCTGGCCCGCCTACGACTGGATGGGCGTCGCCAAGGCAGCGCTTGAAGGCGTGTCGCGCTATCTCGCCCGCGACCTCGGCTCAGCGGGCATCCGCGTCAACCTCGTCTCGGCCGGCCCGATCTCCTCCCCGGCGGCGTCCGGCATCCCGGGTTTCAGCGAGCTGGCCGAGGGCTGGTCGCAGGCGGCCCCGCTTGGCTGGGACCGCGCCGACGCGGCAGCCGTCGCCGACCCGGTGCTGTTCCTGCTCTCCGATCTCTCCCGCGTGATCAGCGGTGAGATCCTGCACGCCGACGGCGGCGCCCACGCGGTCGGCGCGGCCGGCGCGAGCCCTGTGGCCGGCGAGCGAACTCCCGCGCTCGCTCAATAGGCTGCTGCTTGAGCGCGGAGCAGATTCACTTGATGTCGAGGCGAAGCGCGATCTAGGTAGCTATGGCGAAGGATCTGAAACTGGGGCTGCAGGTCGGCTACTGGGCGGCGGGACCGCCCCCGGGAGCGCAGGACCAGGTGCTCGAGGCCGAGCGACTCGGCTTCGACTCGATCTGGACCGCCGAGGCCTACGGCTCAGATGCGATCTCGCCGCTTGCCTGGTGGGGTTCGCACACCGAGCGCCTGCGCCTCGGCACGGCGATCCTGCAGCTGAGCGCGCGCCAGCCGGCGGCGACCGCGATGGCGGCGCTGACGATGGACCACCTCTCCGGCGGCCGCTTCATCTGCGGTCTCGGAGTCTCCGGGCCGCAGGTCGTCGAGGGCTGGTACGGGATGCCTTTCGCGAAGCCGCTTGCCCGCACCCGCGAGTACATCGAGATCATGCGCGCGATCTGGGCACGCGAGGCGCCGGTCTCCTTCGACGGCAAGCACTACCGGCTGCCCTATCCCGAGGGCACCGGCGCTCGGCAAGCCGCTCAAGCCGATGGTCCACCCGCTGCGCTCCGACATCCCGATCTTCCTTGCGGCGCAGGGACCCAAGAACGTCGCCCTTGCCGCCGAGCTCTGCGAAGGCTGGCACGCGCTCTTCTTCAGCCCGCACGCGGAGAACCTCTACAAGCCTTCGCTGGACGAGGGCTTCGCCCGCGACGGCGCGCGCGTCAGCCGCGAAGACTTCGAGGTCTGCGCGACCGTCCCATTCATCGTCACCGACGACGTCGATGCCGCCGCCGACATGGTGCGGCCGATGTACGCGCTGTATTTCGGCGGCATGGGCGCGAAGTCAGAAAACTTTCACGCCAACGTGCCGATCCGGATGGGCTACGAGGCCGCGGTCGACGAGATCCAGGACCTCTACCTGGAGGGCAAGAAGGACGAGGCAGCGGCCAAGGTGCCGAGGGAGCTGATCGAGAAACTGGCGCTGATCGGTCCCGCCGACAAGATCCGAGACGACCTTGCGGCCTGGCGTGAGTCCAGCGCGACGACGCTGCTGATAGCCGGCGACCCGGCGACGATGCGCAAGGCCGCCGAGCTCGTCCTCGGCTAGCCCCCTCCCGCGCCGAACGTCGGGTTCACCACCCTATGTGTCGGTATTTCCGACGTTCGGCGCCAAGGTGAGGAGGACGTGGGGGAGTTCGTAGACGTCGTCGGAGCTCAGGCGGCGCACCGTCCAGCCCGCGCGCTCCCAGATTGCCTGCTTGCGCGCGTCTTCGCCAACGTCCTGATGGAAGGGGCCGCCGTCGATTTCGATGATCAGGCGTTCACGAGCCCAGCTCAGATCCGCCTCTTCGCCGGCGACCTTGTGGTTCAGCTTGGGGAGCGTCCGCCCGGCATCGCGGAGGATCTCCATTGCCCGGATTTCGGCGCCGCTCCTCGCGCGTTCCAGCGGCAGCCCTGCGTAGCGGGAAACGACGGCTGCGAGCTTGCGCACTCCCCGGCGACCGCGGTAACGGCCCAGAGCGTCACCTAACTCCTGATGCGTGATGTGCTCAAGCCGAATGGCTTCGCGAACCGCTCGAGCCAATGCCCGCTGGCTGATGATCGGGGCAATGTCAACCAGGGTGCGGGCTATGGTGGTGATTGGGATGCCATCAAGGATGGTGCAATCTCCGTCGAGCCACCTGCTGCGGTGGACCACGACAGACCCCCAGCGTTCCGGCCCGCCACTGCCGGGCCGAGTAACGGTCTCGAGCACTCGTTGCAGCCCCCAGATGCCGTAGGCCGCAGCGGCGCTGAGATGGCTTAGGACCGAGCCTTGCGCTGTGAGGGTGGCCGCCATCCAGTCGCCACGTGGATCGTCGTTCAACAGCGGGGCGAACGCGAACACACCCCATCCAGCCGGCACCAACCGCTCGGCCGAAACCCTCCGCGTCAAGCAGCGCGCGGAGAATCCAAGCTCGAACAGCTGCCACCGTGCGATTCGATTGAACTGGCGACCAGCCAGCTGCATCGCAGCTACTTCATCCACACCAAGCGGAAGCCCACCGCCCTGCGCAGCGCCCCCTACCCAGCTTCGCCGAACGTCGGCTTCACCACCCTATGTGTCCGTATTTCCGACGTTCGGCGCTTGGCGGCGGCGGGCTCAGCCGCGGCGGGCGTGGAGCGCCTGAAGTAGACGGGCGCCGGGACCCCCTGACAGAGCCTGCGCGTCCGGCTGGACCTTCAGTGAGTTGAGCGTCCCCGCCAGCATCTCGTAGTGACCCACGAGCAGGCAGAGCTCGATCAGCCTCGTGTCCGAGAGCTCGGCGCTCAGCTCGGCCCAGACGGAATCGGAGATGAAGTTGTCTGCGAGCAGTTCGTCGGCGGCTCGCAGCATTGCTCGACGGCGCGGGGACCAACCCTCGGCCTCGGGGCCCTCGCGGACGCGTTCGATCTCCTCTGCGCTCAGCCCCGCGGTCAGGCCGATTTTCTCGTGGTGGTGCCACTCGTAGTCACAGCCCGTAGCGTGGGCGACCCGCAAGATCAGCAACTCGCTCTCGTCGCGCGGCAGCTTGCCGCCGGGCATCAGGCCCGAGGCGAAGCGGAGCCACTTGCGAAAGAGCGTGCGGTGGCGGGCCAGCGTCAGGAAGATGTTCGGCGGCGCGCCGCCAGTGGCGGCGCCGATCACCCGCGCGATGCCGTAGTTGATCCAGCCGATCTGCGCGCGGGTGCCCGGTGTGATTCGGGGGGTGTCGCTCACGGCGCGGACGATAACGCGGGGGCTGATATCGACGAGCGCTCTCGGCGGTCTCGGGTATAGGGTGACGGCCGCAATGACCCCGGACCTTCTCCGATACCGAGTCTTCTGGCCGCTCGTTCCGGCGATGGCGATGGTGATGATCGACTTCACGATCGTCTCGATCTCGGCGACGACGATTCAGAGCGACCTCGGGCTCTCGGAGACCGGCGTTCAGTGGCTCGCCACGGGCTACGCGCTTTCGACCGCGGCCTTCGTCGCCCTGGGCGGGCGCCTCGGCGACATCATGGGCCACCGCAAGATCGTCACGATCGGGATTCTGGTCTTCGCCGGCAGCTCGCTGATGTGCGGGTTGGTCCCCGAAGGCGGCGCCGCCGAGACCTGGCTGATCGCGTTCCGGATCCTGCAGGGGCTCGGAGGGGCGCTGCTGATCCCCTCGGCGACCGTGCTTGTGCTTGACGCCTTTCCCAGCGAGGAGCGGGGCAAGGGCCTTGCCGTGTTTTTCATCATCGCCGGCCTATTCACCGCGATCGGCCCGATCGCCGGCTCCTACCTGACCGAGTTCTGGACCTGGCGCGCGATCTTTTGGATCAACGTCCCGGTGGCGGCGCTCGCGCTCGCCGAGTTCGCCTTCGTGAAGATCAGGGACGTCAAGCACCCGGCGCCGGTGGACTGGCGCGGGGCCTTCCTGATCGTCGCCGGCATGGGCTTGACCGTGCTCGGCATCCAGCAGTCGACCGTCTGGGGCTGGGGCGATGCCGCGACGATCGGCTCGATCGCGGCCGGCCTGATCTTCCTGGCCGCCTTCCTAGCTGCAGAGCGCGCCAGCGACCATCCGCTGATCGACGTCCGCGCGATGGCTGCCAACCGCCCCTTCGCCGTCGACAACGTGCTCACGTTCCTCGTCTTCGGCCCCTGGCTCGCGGTCTTCTTCTTCGGCAGCATGTACTTCCAGGTCGCCGTGCAGCAGGATCCGACGCAGGCGGGCTTCTCGATCCTGACGATGTTCTACTCGTTCTTCATCGCCTCGCGGATCGGCGGCGGCTGGCTCGATCAGTTCGGCGCCAAGCGGCCGGTGACCGTCGGCTTCTTGCTCGGCACCGTCGGCATGATCATCTGGGCCCAGCAGCTCTCCAACCTCAGCCATCCGTCTGTCGTGGTTGGAATGCTGGTCACCGGCGCCGGCTTCGGGCTGGTCCTCTCGCCACTCAACGCCGACGCGCTGAACCGTCTGCCCGAAGCGATCCGCGGCCAGGGGTCGGGGATCATCCAAACCTTCCGCAACTTCGGCTCGGCGATCGGCATGGCGGTGATGGGAACGATCATCGCCGGCGCCACCGACCTCGGCGGGGCGCACGGGCCTCAGGACTTCGCCGACGCGATGGAGAAGTCGTGGTACGTGGGCGCCGGGATGCTTGGCCTGGGGCTCGTGATCTCCCACCTCTTCATGGCCGGCGGCAAGCAGACCGACATCCAGTAGCCGGGCTAGCCAGTCCCTCCGGAAACGACTCAGCCCTCAATCTGCCCGCTATAGACCACTGCAAAACGTCGTGGCTGCTAAAGGGGCATCGGGTCGTAGCTGTGCCCGGCGGCGCGCAGGCGGTCGGCCAGCACGTTGCCCATCGCGGTTGACGGCGTCAATACGCCTGCGATCTTCGGCAGGCTCTGCTCGTCGAGCGCCAGTGCCAGCGCGCTCTCTCCCAGCAGCACCGCGGTCGCCTTATAGCCGGGGTCGCCGGGGGCTGCGATCCTGCAGACGTAGCGCTTGCCGGTGCTGGTCGTCGTGTGGGTCTCGATCTTGTAGAAGCCTTTTTCGCGGGCCTTCTCGCTCGGGCCCTCGCCGGGATCCGGAAGCAAGCGGTCGAGCAGCTTGCGCGTCGGCGGGAAGGCGAGCCCGCCGAACATCGCGCCGAGGCCACCGACGATCCCCGACGCCTTGGCCAGCCCTGCTGGGCCGCTGCCGCCGAGCATCAGCTCGCGGTAGCGCAGCTCGCGCCCGTAGGCATAGCCGGAGAGCGCGTTGCTGCGGCGAACGACGCGGGTGTTGATCGTCCCCATCACGAACGGCGCCAGCCAGCCACCGAGCTGCTTGTCGCTGCTGACACCGGTCGGATCCTTTTCGGGACCGAGGTTCGGCTCGGCCGCCCGATCGGGGCTCAGCCCGTAGGGGTCCATCAGGCCTTTGCGGGCCTGCTTGTCGGCCTTGCCGGCGTCGAGCTGACCCTTCAGGGAGGCAAGCGTGCCGCCGCTGAAACCGCCGCGCATCGCCTTGACGACGAGCGTCGTTTCCGTCAGGTCGCCATCGCCGTTTGCCTTGACCAGCTCGTTGAGCAGGAAGACGCCGAGGTCGGAGGGGATCGAGTCGAAGCCGCAGGTGTGAACGATTCGGGCGCCGCTCGCCTTGGCGGCCTCGTCGGCCGCGTCAATCGCCTGCCGCATGAACAAGGTCTCGCCGGTCAGGTCGGCGTAGTGCGTGCCGGCTGCCGCGCACGCTTCCACCATCGGCAGGCCGTACTTGTAATAAGGGCCGACCGTGGTGGCTACGACATTGGTCGAATTGGCCAGTGCGTCGAGTGCATCGCGATCGTGGCTGTCGGCGACGACCAACGGCCAGTCGGCCGCCTGCGACGGCAACCGGGAGCGAACGGCTTCCAGCTTTTCCTGCGAGCGGCCACCGAGCGCGATTTTCGCCTCGGCCGGGGCCTGCTCGGCGAGGTACTTGGCGGTCAGCTCGCCGACGAAGCCGGTGGCGCCGAAGACGACGACATCATGGTCGCGACTTTTTGGGCTCATACAGCGACTCTATTCGAGCGCGACCCCTTGGCGCGAGGCTCAAGTGCGAGAGGTTGATTGTGCTCGTGGATAAACACGAGCTCGACGGCGTCCAGTTGACCGATGCAATCTCGGCGGCGATGGTCAAGCTTTATGGCGAGGCCTATAACCACGACCGCACGACGGCGACCACTTACATCAACGACAACATCGTCGTCTGCATTCTCGAGGACATCTTCAGCGTCCTAGAGTCCGACCAGGTCGCAGCTGGAGCGAACGCTGAGGTGATGGACGGCAGGGTTGCTTTTCAGAGCGATACTCAGGACGAATTCACCTACGAGGTCGAGCGCCTGACGGGACGGACGGTAACGGGCTTTCTGAGCGCCAACCAGACCGCGCCGGCGATCGCATGTGAACTCTTCTTCCTTGAGCCTCGACGGGTGGACGAGGGGTCTGACTAGGTTGTCCGCCTTGGTCGCCGAACAGGCAAGTGACGCAGAGCTGATGCGCATGGTCCGGCGGGGCGACACCGGTGCCTTCGGGGTCCTCTACGGCCGCTACGCGCCCCGAGCGCTGTGCATCGCGCGTAACACCTGCCGTGATCGTGGTCGGGCCGAAGACGCCGTCCAGGAGGGCTTTCTCGCGATTTGGCGGTTCCGCATGAGCTATCGGATCGAGTTCGACTCCTTTGGCTCGTGGGCGCTGAGGGTCATCCAGCATCGTGCCATCGATTCCATTCGCCGCGAGGCCGTCCGGCCATCGATGGCTATGACGTGGGAGCGCGATACCGAGGATCCGGCCGCCGTCTCTCCGCAATCCCAGATCGCCGACCGCGAGCAGGCCGGCGCCCTCCGGGCTGCTCTGAAGCGGCTCCCTCCCGCGCAAGCCGAGATCATCACACTTGCCTACTTCGCAGAGCTGAGCCACTCTGAGATCGCCGAGCGCCTGTCCCTTCCGCAGGGCACCGTCAAGGGTCGGATGCGGCTCGGCATGCGCAAGTTGCGTCGGACCGTGCCAACGGCCGGGTAACGGTCACCCGTAGTGAGTGGCGGCATGCTGAGCATGCAGGAAGACCGCAAGCGCGCCCGGTTGAAGGCTGGCTTCACGGCTTCCGAGAAATGCGGCTGAGAGGACTCGAACCTCCACGGGCCTATAAAGCCCACAAGGCCCTCAACCTTGCGCGTCTACCAGTTCCGCCACAGCCGCAGAGGGCGCGAAGAGTGTAGTCGCCCAGTGCAGGGATTCTGCGCGCCTGCGTGCCTGGCCTTGCATCCGTCCGCAGGGGTATCTACTATCCGAACATGTGTTCCCTGCAAACAACGCCGCGGCGAGCTGCTGCGAGTGAGAACGGAGAGCGGTAAGAGTGGACGTCCGAGCTGATCTGAGCAAGCGTCAGAGAGAGATCTTCGACTACATCCGCCGCTACGCGAACAAGCAGGGCTACCCCCCGACCGTGCGCGAGATCGGCAAGGCCGTAGGGCTCACCTCTTCGTCGACCGTGCATGCGCATCTCGCCAAGCTCGAGAGCTCCGGTTTCCTGCGCCGCGACCCGACGAAACCGCGGGCAATCGAAGTGCTTGTCGACAAGGCGAAGAAGGTCGTGCGCCCAGGCGTTCCTGTCGTCGGCAACGTTGCCGCCGGTGATCCGATCTTGGCGGAGGCGAACATCGAGGAACACATCGATCTGCCGCCGATGCTCGGCGGAGAGACTGCCGACTACATCCTGCGCATCCGAGGCGACTCGATGAAGGACGCCGGGATCATCGATGGCGACTTCGTCGTTGTTCAGGAGGCTCGGGACGCGAGCAACGGTGAGATCGTGGTGGCCCTGCTCGGTGACGAAGCGACGGTAAAGCACTTCTATCGGGAGAAGGACCGCGTTCGCCTGCAGCCCGCCAACAAGGATCACAAGCCGATTCGCACCAAGGACGCAGAAGTGCTCGGCAAGGTGGTCGGAGTCTTCAGGAGCGTCTGAGCATGAGTCCGACCAGCACCTCGCGCACCGTTTTGACGCGGCTCTTCGATCCGAAGGCGGTGACCGGCCTGCCGTCCTCGAGTCGAAGCCTCGACGATGTCATCTCCGGTGTCTGTCGTGAGCTCGAGTCACGCGGCGAGGCCCGCTGTCCCGTCTGCTCCGGAACCCTGCTGGCCCGCCGCGGCTGCACCGGCTGCGGCACCGAGCTCGACTGACAGCGGGCACGGCGTCGCCGGAGTGATCTTCGGCAAGCTTCCTTGCGAGACCACCCGGTCTCGTACGTTTACAATTGGCGGTGTGAGCTGTACGGCTGCGGGGAGGTGAGAGCCTCTTCGAGGAAAGTCCGGACACCGAAGGGCAAGGACGGTGGGTCACCCACCCGGGGAAACCCGCGGGAAAGTGGCACAGAAACAACACAGCCGATGGCGCGACAATCACGTGAGTCGCGCACAGGCAATGGTGAAAAGGTGGGGTAAGAGCCCACCAGCGTCGCGGTGACGCGGCGGCTGGCTAAACCCCGTCCGGTGCAAGGCCAAGCAGGATCGACGACCCGGCCCGGCGAGATCCAGGTAGGCCGCAAAGATGGATGGCCGTACTAGACAGAATCCGGCTTACAGGCTCACTAAGGAAAAGGCCCGCTCCGGCGGGCCTTTTCTATGGCCGTCCGGCATGACCGGTCGTTCGGCGTTGAGAGTTTCCGTGGATCGGACCACAGAAGCCACAAAGCCGAGCGCAACGGCGTCGTCGCAGCTACGACCGGTTCTCCAAGAGCCCGAGTTCGCCTGCGCGGTGGGTCGCCTCGACGCGCGAGCGGCACTCGAGCTTGCGGAGGATGTTGCGCACATGCATGTCTACGGTGCGGGGGCTGAGGTAAAGCTGCTCTGCGATCTCGCGGTTCGTGCGCCCGACCGAGACGTGGCCGAGTACCTCCAGTTCCCGCCTGGTGAGGCTGACCTCCGCGGTGCTCTGCGCGGCGCGGCTGCCAAGGCGCTGGGCGACCGAGTCGCCAAGCTCCGCGACCTCGCGCGCGGCAGCGGCCGCGAGCGGGCGTGCACCGAGCTTGCGGGCGGTTCGGTATGCATCGCTCAGGCGCTCGAGCGCCTGCTCGCGCTCGCCCGCCGCCGCAAGCGCCACGCCCGCGCGCAGCTCGATCTGCGCGCGCTCGTGCGGAATCCCGAGGTTGCGATGCAGGTCCAGCGCCCGTGAGAGCTGATCGGCAGCCAACTCGCTCTCGCCCTCCAGCAGAGCGGTTTCACCGATCGCCTGGGCCAGCGCAGCCAGCGCGTCCTGATGGCCCGCCGCCGACACCATGCTGCTGAGCGCCTCGGTGCAGGCTTGTAGCCTGCGGCGGTCGCCGGTCTGGGCGAAGAAAACCGCCGCCCAGCGGATGCCCCAGACGGCGTAATGGTGATCCTCGCTCTCCTGCCAGCGGTCGAGCAGGGTGCGGCAGTGCTCGGCCGCCTCGTCGGTGGCGCCCTCGGCCGCGGATACGTGAGCAAGCCCCGTCGTCGCGTCCATGAACATGTTGTAGTGGCCGATTGACGAGGAGACGGCGCGTGAGGCCGAAAGCATCCGGCGCGCCGACGCAAACTTCCCCTGAAACGCGTGAATCGCGCCGACGAGGCCCTCGGCCACCCATACCGCAGTCCCCGAATCAACCAGTTCCTGCCCCAGCTCGCACGCGCGGGGCCAGTCGCCGCGCTCGCGCAGCACGTAGATGAGGCAGGTGACGCAAGCCTCCTCCGTCATTGCGTCTCCGCTCGCCCGGCAGAGCCCGAGGGCCGTGTCCAGCGCCTCCTCGGCGCGCCGGTAGTCGGCCGAGTCATAGAGGACGAGGCTGAGGCGCTGGTAGAGCTCCGCGGCGACCGGCGTCAGCTCGCGCTCGAGTGCCAGGGCAAGTCCTCCCCGTACGGTTGCCAGCCCCTTCGTGAAATCTCCTCCCTTCGCCTGCGCCACGCCCATCACCCCAAGCGCCCGCGCCTCGATGTCGAGACGATCGGCCGTCCGGGCGTCGTCGATCACCGCCTCGCTCAGCTCGATCGCCTCCGAGTAGCGGGCGCCGGCACGGCGGTGGTTCGCCATGGTCAGCCGCTGGATCGCAGCGTCGGCCGGCCGCCCATTGTCCGCGTACGCCTCTGCGGCCACGCGCCGTGCTGCGAAAGCCTGCTCGCGCTCCCCCTTCAACGCGAGTACCGAAGCCAGCCGGTCCTGAGTTTCGCCGAACGCGAGGCGCTCTCCGCGGGCGCTGCGGACGGCCGAAAGCTCACGCCACGCCTTGCCCGCCTCCGCGAGCTCGCCGGCGAGCTCCGAACAGCGGGCGTAGCGTTCGAGAGCCTCGATCCGCAGCTCCTCGTCATCTCCTTCAGGCCACTCCTCCAGCGCTGTCCGGCCCGCCTTGGCGGCGTCGCGAAATGCGTGCAGGGCCTCCGCTTCGCGTGCAGCCTGCAGCAGCGCTTGACGCGCCCGCGGGGCCTCACCGGCTCCCTGCCAGTGCGCAGCGATCTCCGCCGAGGGGCCCGCACGCGCATCGAGGGCCTCGGCGAAGCTTCGATGCAGCGTCCGGCGTCGCAGCCACGGGACTTCGGCATACAGCGCCTCGCGAGTCAGCGCGTGGCGAAACGCCGCCCGACCCGGCTCGCCCTCGACCAGCTGCCCGCCGTCGATCAACTCGACGAGACCCGCCTCGGAGGACAGCTCGGCTGCAAGCCGGATGTCGAACGCCTGCCCGGCGACGGCCGCCGCCTCGGCTGCAGAGCCCGCCTCCTCGCTGAGCTGCGAAACGCCCATAAGCACCGCGTCGCGCACCGTGTCCGGAACCGGCACGCCCTCCTCGGCGCTCAGCTCCAGCCCGCGTCGCCCACTCTGCAGGGCACCCCTGGCGACCAGTGCGCCCACGAGCTCTTCGATGAAGAACGGCGAGCCTTGCGTGCGGTCTTGAATCGTGCGAACCAGGGACGGCGCCGGCCGGGTAGGGAGCAGCTCGCCGAGCAGGGCGCCGATCTCGTCTGTATCGAGTGGGTCGAGAACGAGCTCCTCGAGCTCGCCGCCACGGCGCAGTTCGTTGCGCAACCAGCGAAGCATGTGATCGCGTGGCAGGCCCTCCGAGCGGTATGTGGCGATCACCAGCGCCCGCATCTGGCGCAGCGCGGGTGCGATTGACGCGAGCAGCTCCAGGCTCACCTCGTCTGCCCACTGAAGGTCGTCGAGGATGACGACGAGCAGCTCGTCGCCAGCGAGCTGGGCGAAAGAGCTGCGAATCGCCTCGAAGATCGTCCGCCGGTCGCTTTCAGCAGCGGCCGAGCCCAGTTCGGGTAACAGCAGCGCCAGGTGACCGCTGAGCGGACCGAGCTCGTCGAGGGCCTCGGGGTGCGAGCGCAGGTGCCCGCGCAGCGCGGCGATGAACGGGCCGTACGCCTCGATCGCTCCGCTGCTCGCCGCGCCCTGCAACACGAGGCCGGCAGCCTCGGAGGCGATATCCGCAGCGAGTCGGCTCTTGCCGATGCCCGCCTCGCCCGACAGCAGGACCAGCGACCCGGCGCCCTTCCGTGCGTCCTGTACGGCCTCTGCCAGCCGCACGCGCTCGGTTCTCCCGCGCCCACGAACGCGGTCTGTGTCCGCATCTGGGGATGCCCGAATCTATGACCGCTCGGGTTGCGCGCGTTCAAGCGGCAAGCGGGAAACGAAAATACGGTGGTTTCGCTGATGCGAGGACTGCGGGGGCCGGCCTAGGGTCGACGTGCAAGCCAACTGACGGGATCGCGGGGAAGCTTCGGTCCCAGACAAGGAGTAAGACAATGAAGCTCTACGGAATCCTTCGCCGCAACGGCTGGGCGTCCCCGGATGACCTGCAGGCGGCAGCCGCTCGCTCGACCGAGGAGGGAGACAAGGACGACTCCGGCGTTCGCTGGATCCGCAGCTACGTCCTCTCCGAGGGAGCGGTGGCGGCCAGAGAGCGGCGAGCTGGGCACGTTCTGCGTGTACGAGGCTGACAGCCCCGAGGCGATTCGTGCCCACGCTGATGCCGCGGATCTGCCGGTGGACGAGATCGTCCCGGTCGCCGACACCGTGATCGTGCGGCCCGTCCGCAGCCGGCGTCGCGGCGTAGGTGGTACAGGAGCCGACTGGACTGAGGAGGGTCCCGCCGAGTGCGCCCGATGAGCCGGGCGGTTAAGTCCGGCCGGCCAGACGTCGCGCTCGCGGGACCCGCCCCGGCGGGGGCCGTTCCTCGGCAACGGAGTCGGCGTTCGCTCACTCCTCAGTGTCCGACCTGGCGTTCTTGCGACGCTTGCGAGGCCCTCGCAGGAACTCGAAACCATGAGCCCGTCTGAGTATCACCACGTTTTTCTTATGCCTGTGCCTGCTGCGTGGCCGGGGGCCTAGAAGCGCCCCGTCTGGCCATCTGCTCCGACCGGGTCGCTGTGCCGCTCGTTGCGCTCAGCGGTTGCGGCGGGTGCGCCGGTTTGGGCACTTGGGCCATCGGTCAGCACCTGAGCCGCTGCCTTTACTCGTTCGCCCAGCGAGTCATCCGTGTGCGCGTGGGGCTGATCCGAGTACGGATCACGGCTGCCGGCCTTGGCGATTCCACGGGCCAGCATGTAGCCGACCGTCAGCAGCGTCACGTAGAGCCAGACATCGTTGGCGCCGAACTCGGAGCCTTCGGAGTCGTTGACGGTTCCCGCGATCAGCACCGCAATTACGGCAACGATGTAGACCCAGAATTCCGTGGTCTTGAACGCCTGCTTCGTCTCGGTGGCCAGCCGTCGTGCGGGCGCACCGATGCTTCTTGTTCCACCGTCCATCTTCAACCTCCGAAAAGGAATGTCGTAGGGGCGTTGACCGTCTGGTCCCTAGGCGATCGGGCGATTGGCTCGATCGGTGACTCAGAGGTGATGCATCCCGGCTACCCGGCTAAAAGCCGCGCAAACTGGCTGCCTGGGTTGGGCCAGCCCGGGTTGGGTATCGCCCTCGGATGTTCCTGTTCTTCTCCAACAACCTCGGGTGTGCGGGATCGCTACTGATCTCCGCGATCGTCACGATGGTGCTCCTGCTGCTTACCGGCGTGATCGAACTCAACTGAGGTTAAGCCCAAAAGCTACCCGCGGGCACTCAGTAGTCCAAGTCGCCGGGCGCGGCGTCGAGGATCTCCTCCACCGGGGTGTTGAGGACATGGTGGGGCTCGTCGTGCTTGGAGAGATCGTTCGGGTCGCGACCCGGTGGCTCGGGGAAGCCCCCGCCGACCGCCTGCGGAACATTCGGAATCACCTTGGGAAGATCGTCGTCGGCTGCGGACGCGGACTTATCTGACCCGGGCTGATCCTCCGGTCGCGGCGTGATGGCGTCCTGCGCCATAGGCTCGCGTTCGCGAACCGCCTTCAGCGCATCCCGTGTGGCTGCTCGAACAACTCCCTTGATGCCGGTGCCGACCTCGCGGGCCAGATCCACACCAAACTCTGCCGCCGCGGCTCCAAATCGCACCATGTCCTTGAGAGTTGACACGGTGGCCCCGATACCCGCCGGCCGGCGCGCCAATCGAAGCACCGCCGCCGCGGCCACCTGCCGGCCTGCGGTCTGTCGCCTTCGGTTTTTCGTGCTTCGGGGGTGGGTAGAGGAACCGCAGACACCAGCTTGGTAACCGGAGGTGGTTCTTGACCCGGTGGGGACTCGGCCGGCGAGATGGATTCGCGCCGAACCGACCACCGGTCAAGTCGAAAATTCGAACATAGGAGCCCTCATGGACGCATCTCCATGGCGTGATTCGGATGACGACGGTTCGCCACATTCGGGGGATCTCTACTGCCCCCGTTGCGGCCTGACAATGAGCGGTGGACTTGCGCGCCTGACGGCGTCGGATGGCCAGGAATGCCCCCGTTGCCTGCGCGTCGACCAGGCCAACGTGCCGATGTTCGTGGACGAGCGTCCGGCTATGGCGCGGCAGCTCTACGACTTCAGGAAGCGGATGGACGACGGTCTGCCGTGAACGCGCCGAAGTTGCCGAATGCAATGTCATCACCTTGGCTTCACGCTGGGCGCGGGCCTCGGTTCGAATCTCTGCAGGCGGACGCGGCCCACGACGCGGTCGTTCTCGGCGCCGGGGTCGGCGGGGTCTGCGCGGCGCTGGCCCTGCAGACGGAGGGCCTGGATGTCGCGTTGGTCGAGCAGGCCGTCGTTGGCGCCGGCGCCACCGGTCACACCACGGCAAAGGTGAGCTCCCTTCAGGCGACCAAATACAGCCGGCTGACGAAGCGGCGCGGGGCAGAGGCGGCCTCGGCCTACGCGGCCGTAAACGAAGCAGGACTGCAGGAGATCAGGCGCCTCGTGGATGAGCTTGGCATCGACTGCGAGCTGCGCACTCGTCCCAATTACGTCTACGCCGAAGACGGCGAGGAACGCAAGCTGCTTGAGGCCGAGGCGGAGGCCGCCCGCGCGGCTGGGCTTCCGGTCGAGCTCATCGAGAGCGCGCCGTTGCCGTTCGAGACCGAGGGCGCTTTGCGCCTCGACGAGCAGGCCGAGCTCCATCCGATCAAGTTCTTGGACGGCCTCGTCGATGCGTTCGTGACTCGGGGAGGGGTTGTTTTCGAGGGGACGCGTGCAATGCAGCTTCGAGGCATGTCGCCCTGCCGGGTGGAGACCGATCGCGGCACGATCACTGCCCAGATCGTGGTCGTGGCAACCCACTTTCCCTTCCCGGATCGGGCACTGCTGTTCACGCGGATGCATCCCGAACGCTCGTATTCGATTGCGGTCGAGATCGATGCCGATCCGCCGCCGGGGATGTTCATCAACGCTTCGGACCCGGTCCGCTCGATCCGGTCACACCGGTTTGGTTCTCGGGAACTCCTGCTCGTGGGCGGTGAGGGACACAAGACCGGCCAGGGCGGTTCGACGACGGCGCGCTATGAGCGCCTGCGCGATTTCGCCACACAGAACTTCGACAGTCGGAGAAGTAGTAAACCGGTGGTCGACCCAGGACAACATCTCCGTCGACGGCGCCCCATATATCGGCAGGCTGACTCCGTTTTCGGCGGGAGTTCTCGTGACCACCGGCTACGCCAAATGGGGCCTTGCGCTGGCTGCGGGCACGGCCCCACTGCTCGCCGATCTGGCGGCTGGACGCGACAACGCGCTGGCTGGCCACTTCGATCCGAATCGGTTTCCTGGCGTGCGCTCAATTCCTGAGGTGGCGCGAGAAGGCGCTGACTTCAGCCTGCGCTTAGTCGGCGACAGGATCCGCAACCGCTCGAGCCTGGGAGGCCAGGGCCTCGAACCCGGGGAGGGCCAGATCGTGGGCCATGGCGCTGGTCAGCTCGCCGTCAGCCGCGGCGAAAGCGGCGAGGTCAGGGCGCTCTCGGCGCGCTGCACCCATCTCGGCTGCATCGTCGCTTGGAACGACGCCGAGCAGAGTTGGGACTGTCCCTGTCACGGATCGCGACTTCGCGCCTGACGGCACGGTCCTACAGGGTCCAGCGGTCCACGACCTCGCGCCGGCCCTCGCGCCTGAAACCGATTAAGCGGATCCCGCAGGCGCGACCCAGTTTGACCCCTGTCACCTCGTCGCTCGACTCGCCGCTGGTCTCGAGCATGCGCCGGATCAGCTCGAGGGTGAAGCCGTCCGCGTGCAGTTTCTGGATCCCCTTGATGCGAGCCTCGACGGAGGCGTCGTAGTAGCCGGTCCGCCCGCGCATCTCCGCGGGGGGAAGCAGGCCGAGCGTGCGCCACTCACGCAGGTTGCGGACCGTCATCCCGACCCGCTGAGCGAGTTCGTCGATGGTCAGTCTCGGGGTTTCTATGGCGTCCTCAGGCAAGGAAATGGCTACTTTGGAGACTCCAGACATGACCGTGACGGACATTTCCGTTACGATCTTACTTGGAGTTGGCCATAAATCCTCTCAAACGCGCGATCGTCGACGACCATGCCAAGCAGGTCGGTCGGCACGACCAACCGAAGATCTTCGGCGGGCCGGCGGGTGATCCGGGCCTGACCGGACCCGGCAGCATGTCCTGGGAGATCAACTCGGACGTCTCCGCGATCGCGATCGGCGGCGTCGCGGCAATCATCATGGAGATCCTGCATCCCTCGGTGATGGCCGGGGTCCAGGATCTCTCGAGCTACCGCGAGCAGCCGTTCCGCAGGGCCCAGCACGACATACGGCTACGTAGTCACCACCACATTCGGCAACACCAAGGCGGCGACCGACCTGATCGCCCGCGTCAAGCGCATGCACTCGCGGGTCAACGGGGTTCGCCCGGACGGCGTGGCCTACCGGGCGCTCGACCCGGAGCTGATCGGCTGGGTTCACACCTGCATCCCCTGGGCGGTGATGACCGCTTACGACCGCTTCAACCGCGCACTGACCGACGAGGAGAAGGGCCGCTACTTGGCCGAGCAGGCGGTGATCGGCAGGATGAGCGGTGCCGGCGAGATTCCCGAGACCGCGCGCCGACCTCGAGGCCTACGCCGAGGACGATGCGGCCGAAGTTGGAAGTGACGGGCCAAACGCTTGAGTTCTTCGAGTTCCTGCTGACCTCGCCGTTCGGGGTCCGCGCGCCTGACCCGATTGCGCGCCGTTCCAACCGCTTACAGATCGCCTCCGGGATGAGCCTGATGCCGGCCTGGGCGCGCGAGCTCTCCGGATTCGACTACTCGACGCTGGCGGATCGCGCCCTTCAGCAGCCGCTGCTTCGAAACTACGCGCGCACTCTGCGCTGGGCCTTCGGTCTGCCGCCGTTCCGCGCCCTGGCGGAACAGCGTGCCGGTGTGACGGAAACCGTCGCGAAGCATTCACCCGTGCTCGCGGTAGCGACTTAGGAGGACTTGTGGGGAGAGAGGACATCACGGATCCGGACGGCTGGCGAATCCGGCTTAGGCTGGCCGCTGCCGTCCTGTCTGTGGCCGCCGTCATCCCCGGGGCCTCGGCGGCCCAGGCGTCGTCTGCGGAAGCGCCGAGCACCCAGTACGGCTTCGTGACTTTCCCCGAGGACGAGTCGCAGCACATCGACGGCTGGAACTACTGGTGGGGCGCCGCCAACCTGGTCACGAAGTCGGGCCACCGCTACACGGTCGGCGTCGCCTTCGACTCCTTCTACGGCGTCGGCGTCGCCGGACATCAGATCTTTCCCAGGCAGGGCCCCTACAAGGGCCTCAGCGTCACTTCGATGGACGGGCCGGGGGAGTGGGGTCACCCCGGCGACTTCGCGGGCCGCTACCTGAGCGATGTCAGCCACGCCCGGCCCGGCAAGCTGCTTCGCTTTGAGACCCACGACATCCTCGACGGCCTCAAGACGATCGGCCTCTGGGAGCGCACGAGCGCGACCAAGGAGCGATACCACCTGCGGATCGACAACTCCGAGGCGAAGGTCCACCCGTCCAACCAGCGCGTTGAGGCCGTGCTCGACCTCGACGCCAACATGCAGAGCCCGCCGCTGCTGCTCGGCGGCACCGGGCAGTGGTGGTACGGGATTCCCCAGACCTACGACTATCCGTCGCGCTCCTACCAGTACATGCAGGCGGCCAAACGGATGAGCGGGACGTTGCGGCTCGAGCAGCCGGACGGCTCGATCCTCGAGGAGACGATCGCACCCCGCAAGTCGAACATGGTGATGGTGCGCGAGTACGACGCGACCCCGGAGGACCTCTTCCTCGGGCTGGCGCTCGCCGAGGCGACCCAGATCCATCCCCGCTACGCCCAGTACTACCACGGCGGCATGCCCTGGGACCTGATCGCGGTCGACCTCGGAAACGGCGCCCAGCTGATGTTCGCCGCTCTCGCCTTCCACGAGACCAACAAGGGCACGCTGACACAGCTGGTCGGTCCCGACCAGCCGACCTACCAGGTGCTGGCAACGCTGCGGTTGCCCGACGGCCGCTCGGTCGCGCTTGACGACGAGCTCCACGTCGAGCATCTGAACTACCGCCGGCTCGTCGGCCGCGTGCCCACCTTCCAGATCTCGCTGACGGCTATCTGGAAGCAGGCATGGGACTTCCGCGTCAGCTACCCCGGCGGCAAGCTGCGCGCCGGTGACGGATCGAGGGTCAAGGTGCCGCCATTCGACCTCGGCCTGCTGCCGCAGTTCAACACGTCCGAGCCGGCCCCCGACGACCGCGGCAACCGGATGACGCAGCGCGTTCCATTCATCGCCCGCGGCCACTACGACGGCTGCGCGGTGCGCGGCTTCGGCTGGTCCGAGCTGATCGTCAACTGGTACGGCCACGAGAACGAGGACCCCTGGTTCACCGGCGGCGATCCGCCTGTCGTCCCTGACGGCTGCAGCGACGACCTGCCGACGCCGCCGTCCGGCACGCCCGGCGACCTCGACCCAGACTTCGGCCCGCCGCCGGCGCCCAATCTGAAGCCCGAAGGCTGCATGGCGTTCAACCCGGGGACTCCGATGTGTGAATACACCGCGACGATCGACGGGGCGGTTGGCGCCACCGGGCTAAACCCCGGGGGCTGGAAGGTGACGATCACGCGGCCGGGCGAGCCAGAGCCGATCGTGATCGACAGCTTCAGCGGCTACGAGATGTATGCCTGCGGAACGATTCACCCGGGCGACCACGTGATCGCAACGGCGGAGCCTGGCTCGGGGGTCTTCGCCGGAAATCCCGGGCTCTGCTTCTGAGTGTCGGTTAGCGTCCCGCTCCCCAAGCCGACGACCGACCGAGGAGACCAGATGGCCGACGACGTCCCCGCAGCAGAGCCCGCCGACCGCGTGCTGATGGAGCGCCGCGACGACGTGCTCGTGATCACGATCAACCGCGAGCGGGCCCGAAACTCGATCGACCAGGCGACCGCCGAGGGGATCGCCGCGGCGATCGAGGAGCTCGACCGTGGCAACGACATCCGGGTCGGGATCCTGACCGGGGCAGGAGGCGGCTTCAGCGCCGGCATGGATCTGAAGGCGCTCGTGCGCGGCGAGGGCTCGACGGTTGAAGGGCGAGGCTGGGCCGGGATCACCCGAAAGCCGCCAGAGAAGCCGCTGATCGCGGCGATCGAGGGTTTCGCGCTGGCCGGCGGCCTCGAGATCGCGCTCTCCTGCGACCTGATCGTCGCCGCGCGTGACGCCCGCCTCGGCATCCCGGAGGTGAAGCGCGGGCTGGTCGCGGCCGCGGGCGGGCTGCTGCGCCTGCCGAACCGGATCCCGTACCACGCGGCGATGGAGCTGGCACTGACCGGAGACCCGATCGACGTCGAGCGCGCCTACTCCCTGGGGCTCGTCAACATCGTCGCCGAGCCGGGAGGCGCGCTTGTCGCGGCACTCGAGCTCGCGGCAAGAGTCGCCGCCAACGCACCCCTGGCTCTGGCCGCCTCGAAGTCCATCGTCCGCGACGCGGTCGACTGGTCTGAGGAGGAGGGCTGGGACAGGATGGGTGAGGCCGTGCTGCCGGTGATGACCTCCGCGGACGCGATGGAGGGAGCGATCGCGTTCGCCGAGAAGCGCCCCCCGGCCTGGAAGGGCGCCTGAGCTTAAGCCTCCACACCCGAACGATGGCGCTTCAGGCCAGGGGGCTTGGGCTCAGGGGGCATCGTTCGCTTCTAGCGAGGTAACTTGCCGCGCTCGATTCGCTTCTTCCAGCGCTTCTGCTTTCGCCGCGCGTCGGCGATCACCAGCCCGAGCGCGCGCTGGGTGAGGCCGGGCATCAGGTCGACGAGGCGCACGAACGCGCCCCGGTACCTCGGGATGGCCAGCGACCACGCGGGGGCGGTCGAGCAGTCCGGCGACGTGTCCCGCAACCTCTCGTGGTGACATGAAGTGGCCGGAGAACGACAGTGCGGCGTCGGGGTCGTCGAGCTTGTCCTCGAGCATCGGCGTCCAGATGCCGTCGGGACAGACCGCGGATAACTGTATGTCCCGGACGCCGCTTCGGCGCAGATCGTGCAGCGTGCCGATCGTGAAGGCGATCGCCGCATGCTTGGACGCGGCGTAGAGTGCCTCCCCGGGCGTCGCAACCAGGCCGGCGAGGGAGACGATGTTGATGATGTGCCCGCGCCCAGCCGGCCTCATCAGCTCGAGCGCGGCGAGCGTGCCGTTGAAGGTGCCGTGGGCGTTGACGTCCATCACGGCCTGGCGCAGTTCGGCGTCCTGCTCCCAGGTGACGCCGGTGGAGAGGATGCCGGCGTTGTTGACCCAGACGTCAAGCGATCCGGTCCGCTCGGCGGTCTCCCGAGCCGCCGCGAGGCAGGCCTCGGGGTCGCGAACGTCGAGCGGCGACCCCCAGGCGCCCCCGTCGATCTCCCCGGCCGCGGCGACCACCCGGGCGGCGTCGACGTCCGTGAGGTGAACGGTCAGCCCGTGTGCCGCAAGCGCACGCGCGATCTCAAGCCCAAGCCCCCCGCCGGCACCGGTAACAAGCGCTCCACCCACGCCCCCAGAATATGCCCCCCGACACGCCGAACGTCCCTATCGACCACCGAGAGGTCGCGTGTGGAGGGGGAGGGGGCTGTGAGTGTCTTGTTAAGGGTCGGATAGGGGCCTGTTGCAAATAGCGCTATTTGTGCCTGGCTTCCGTCCGATCGTTTGTTAGTCTGCCGAGCTTCACCGCTGAGTCTTCGCCCACATACCGGCGAAGAGCGGGGGACCCACCAGTTGGGGCGAATCGCAGGCTGATGCCTGTGTAGCGCGCAATTTTGCGCGCGAGCCCGTCAGCTAACCCCGTAAGCGGCCCCGACAGCTATGAGCGAAGCGACCGAGCCGCGCGAACGCGTGAGCAGAAATCGACGAAAGCGCCAGGAGCCCGGATGGGTGAGCCGGCCTGATCGGGCTGCCCTCTGGGCGTTCGTGTTGGCGGTCTTCGTGATGGTCTTCGCCGCGGTCTCCGGTGCCCGCGCCGCCGAGTCGGGTGGGGTCGGCGGCAATAGCGAGCCTGCGGCCGCACCTGTCGGCCCGGTCGATAGCCAGGAGACGGCGACCCCCTCCGAGCCTGCGGCAGAGGACTCTTGCCCGGCCGCTGAATTCGGTGAGCGAGTCCTCGACCTCGGCGATTGTGGCGACGACGTGAAGACGCTCAACTGGGTTCTGCGCGCGACGGAGGTCCAGGTGCTCCGGGCCAGCCGGACCCCGCTCGGCCTCGGCCTCCGCTTCGGCACCCAGACCGACCGCGCCGTCCGATCCCTGCAGAGGGACGGCGGGCTCGACCCCGACGGTGTCGTCGATGCCGAAACCCGCGGCGCGCTCAAGCAAACGATGCGCAAGAGCATCGCCACCTGGTACGGCCCTGGTTTCTACGGCTCTCAGACGGCCTGTGGAACGACCCTGAAGCGCTCGACGATGGGAGTCGCGCATCGCACGCTTCCCTGCGGCACCAAGGTGACGGTCGCCTACGGCAGCGAGTTCGAGCGCGTGCGCGTGATCGACCGCGGTCCCTACGCGAATAACGCGGATTGGGATCTCACTCTCGCCGCCTCCGACGCGCTCGGCTTCACCCCCGCCGGCGTCGACAAGATTCGGGTCGCGCCGATCCGCTAGTACGGGCGCACTACTGGCCGGCCGAGCGGCGCAGGAACCTTCGAAGCTCTTCGTTGAAAGCGAGACCGGCCTCCATGTTCAGCTGGTGGCTGGCGCCGCGCAGCCGGATCAAGGCCGCATCGGCGACCAGGCTCCGGATCTCCTCAGCCACCGCGAGCGGCGAGCGGTCGTCCTGAGCTCCGTAAACGAGCAGCGTCGGTAATTTGATCGCTGCCAGCGCATCGCGCAGATCAGCCTCTGCCATCGCATGGACCATCGTGCGCGCGCCGGACTGCCGGAAGTCGGCCGTGATCTCAAGGAGCTCGTTGACGAGCGCCTCCGGAGCGTTTGGGGTCAGCAGGCTGGGCACGAACTCCCGGGCGACCTCCTCGGGGGGGCGGTTGATGTCGGTGAGCGCGCCCTGCAGGCGCTGCTCCACGACGTCTGGCGGCAAAGATCCGGCCCAGCCCGCGTAAGCGGATGCGAGCGTGAGCGAACGAGCCGCTTCCGAGTGACGGCGCGCGAACTCGATTGCGACGCACGAACCAAACGAGAGGCCGACGATGTGTGCGCGCTTGAACCCGGTCCCCGCCATCCAGGCCGCGACGCAGTCGGCATAGTCCGGGATGCGGAACGTGGGGGAGGGGTCTGAAGAGGCCCCGCAGCCCGGCGCATCCCAGGCGAGCACCGTGAACTCGTCCGAGAGCCCCTCGAGCTGGATGCGCCACTCTCGACTGTCGCTGAGCCCGCCGTGAATGAGCACCACAGGCGGGCCGGAGCCGGCACGCCGATAACCGATCCGCAGGTCGCCGACCTCGATCACTTCGGTCTCAGGAAGCACCAACTCAAGCCTAGTTGCGTGCAACCACGCGCGCCCGCCGGAGCGGGCGCGCGCAGGAGGGGTCCGGATACGGTCAGGCGGCTGAGGGAAGCACTCGCGGGGCGCTGTGGTCCTGGGGCAGGGCCCCGGTCCTCGCGATCAGGCTCTCGAACTCGCTGAGGGCGGCGTGGGCAAGTGCTTCGAGCAGCTGTTCGTCGGTCCAATCGACCTCGCGAGCTTCCTCGAGCAGATGGTTCTGGGGCCAATCCTCGGAGGCGGTGGCGTCGGCGACGAAGGCGAGCAGCGCTGCCTCCCTCGGATCGGCCGAGGTGAAGCTGCGAGCCCGCGATATCTCGTCGAGTCCGAGCCCTGCTGCCCGTGCGGCCGTTGCGTTGACCCCGATGCCGTAGCTGTCGCCACGACGCTCGGCAACGCCGAGCGCGATCCGCCGACGGGTCGGTTCGGGGAGAACCCCGGCGCGCAACTCCGAGCGCATCCGCGTGTAGCCGCGCAGGGCCGCGGGGGCGCCTGCGAGCGTGCCGACGAACTTCGAAATCTCGGCCCCGGTGGTGCCGATGCTCTTGAGTATTGGCGCGCTGCCGTCCGGCGCGGTCAGCTCGTCGTGGATGTCGAATCGGCTGTAGTCGGTCTTGACTGTCACGGCTGTTTCCTTCCGCTGAGGGATCCTTTCCTACGACCGGCGGGCCGGTTCGGATCAGACCCCAGGAATCTTCTTTACTTTACTTTTAGCTAGGTACTTACTTGATGTAAGTTATAGCGCGTTTCCTACCGATTTGCAGTCCGGGATACCCTCTGGCGCTCCATTCACCCCACGCACGGAGGCACCGATGGCCGACAGCTCCCCAGCGACCCCGAATCAGACCGCCGAAGACGTCATGAAGCAGGTCGCCGAGCGCGACGTTCGCTTCATACGGCTCTGGTTCACCGACGTGCTGGGCCAGCTCAAGAGCTTTTCGATCAACTCTTCTGAGCTCGAGGATGCCTTCGAGGGCGGGATGGGCTTCGACGGTTCCTCGATCACGGGCTTCAACCCGATCGAAGAGTCAGACATGATCGCGATGCCCGATCCCTCCACCTTCGACGTGCTGCCCTGGGCGCCCGAGGAGAAGACGACCGGCCGGATGTTCTGCGACATCCAGGTGCCCGGAGGCGAGCCCTACGAGGGCGACCCGCGCTGGATTCTGCGGAGGGCGCTGCGCCGCGCCGAGGAGATGGGCTTCGAGGCCTACAACATCGGCCCCGAGCTGGAGTATTTCTACTTTCGCTCCGCGCGACCCGAGGGCGGCGTGCCGGAGGTGCTCGACGAGGGCGGCTACTTCGACCTGACCACGCTCGACGCCGGCTCCGACGTACGCCGCGAGACGATCCTCGCGCTCGAGCAGCTCGGCATCCATGTCGAGTACGCCCACCATGAGGTCGGCCCCTCCCAGCACGAGGTCGATATGCGTTACAAGGACGCGCTGGCGATGTCCGACGATTGCATGACCTACCGGATCACGGTCAAGGAGTACGCCCTCAAGCACGGCTGGCACGCGACCTTCATGCCGAAGCCACTGTTCGGCGAGAACGGCTCCGGGATGCACGTCCACCAGTCGCTCGCAAAGGACGGCCGTAACGCCTTCTTCGATCCCGATGACCAGTACTTCCTCTCGCCGACCGCCAAGTCGTTCATCGCCGGCCAGCTCAAGCACGCGCGTGAGATCGCGCCGCTGTTCGCGCAGTGGGTCAATTCCTACAAGCGTCTGGTGCCCGGCTTCGAGGCACCGGTCTACCTCGCATGGTCGCGGCGCAACCGCTCGGCGCTGATCCGGGTACCGCTTTATCACCCCGGCAAGGAGGGGGCGACCCGCGCGGAGCTGCGCTGCCCCGATCCCGCCTGCAACCCCTACCTCTGCTTCGCGGGGATGCTGCACGCGGGACTCGAGGGCATCGAGAAGGGCTATGAGCTACCCGAGCCGATGGAGCAGAACCTCTATCACCTGACTCCCGAGGAGCGCGCCCAGCGCGGCATCGAACAGCTGCCGGAGACGCTCGGGGAGGCGATCGAGATCGCGGCCGAGTCAGAGCTGGTCCTGCGCGTGCTCGGCGAGCACACCTTCAAGCGCTTCATCGAGGTCAAGCGCCAGGAGTGGGAGGAGTACCGGGTACAGGTGACTCCCTGGGAGATCGAGCGGTTCCTGCCGGTCCTTTAGCCCGATGAGGCGAGTTGCGACAGCGACCCTGGTTGCGCTGCTTGCGATTGCCGCCGCGGGCAAGGCCGAGACAGCCCAAGAACGGGCGACCTTCTACGTCTCGCCTGATGGCAACGACGCGGCGGCCGGCAGCGCCGAAGCTCCCTGGCGGACGATTTCCCACGCGGCGAGGTCCGTTGCGCCGGGCTCGGCCGTGGACATCCGGGGCGGCACCTACAACGAACGAGTAGTGGTTGAGGTCTCCGGAGAGCCTGGCAACCCGATCACCTTCTTCGCACATCCCGGCGAGGCGGTCACGATCAGCGGCGCGGGGCTGAAGGGGCGCGGCGGTGAGGCGGTGGGCCTGATCGACATCGTCAACAAGTCCAACCTGGAATTCATCGGGATCGAGCTTCGCGACCTCCAGGACCGCAAGCGGCGGTTCACCCCTGCGGGCGTCTGGATCAGAGGGACGTCGAGCAACATCACGCTGCGCGGCCTTGACGTTCACGACATCCGCACCCGTGGGGGCGACGCACATGGGATCGCCGTCTACGGGACCTCTGGCCGCGCGCCGATCAGCGGGGTCTCGATCGAGTCAAACTCGGTGCACGACCTCAAGCTCGGTTCGAGTGAGGCGATCGCCGTCAACGGCAACGTCGACGGTTGGAGCATCGTCGGCAACAGCGTCTTCAACGTCGACAACATCGGAATCGACGCGATCGGCTACGAGGGAACCGCCCGGCGCAACGACCGCGCACGCAACGGCGTGATCGCCCAGAACAACGTCAGCGACGTCGATACCTTGGGGAACCCCGCGTACCGGACAGGCGGCCAGATCTGCCGCTGCGCCGGCGGGATCTACGTCGACGGTGGCCAGGGAATCGTGATCGAGCGCAACAGGGTTACTCGGTCCAACCTCGGGATCGAGCTGGCCAGTGAGCATCGCACCGGTGCGACCTCCGACGTGCTCGTGCGCAACAACCTGATCGTCGAGAGCGATCGCGCGGGGCTGATCATGGGCGGCTACGACACCCGGCGGGGCAAGACCGAGCGCGTGCAGGTCGTCAACAACACCATCCTCGACAGCGATCAGCTCGGCGACGGCATCGGAGCGGTCGAGCTGAGCTATCGCCTGATCGACGTGCTCGTCGTCAACAACGTCTTCCGCGCAACGGATGCCGGCTTGATGGTCACCAACTGGTTCAAGCGTCCCAGCGGGGTTAGCTTCGAAGGCAACGTCTGGTTCGCGCCGGACCGGTCAACCGAGCAGACGATCTGGGTCTGGCGTACCAAGCGGCTCCGCGGTTTCGAAGCGTGGCGCTCCACCACCGGGCTCGACGCAACCAGCCGCTACGCGGATCCGCTGCTCGACGCCGGGGTGCCGCAACCGGGCTCGGCGGCGATCGATGCCGGCGTCGCGAGCGACCTGCCCGGCGAAGTCGACCTGGCCGGTTCCCCGCGGGTCGCCGGCGGTGGGCTTGACGCAGGCGCGTTCGAGGCCGGCTGACGCAGCCGCCTGCTTAGGCCTCGGCGACCTGCGCGGCGTTTCGCAGCGCACCCGCGCTGGCCGCGACGACGAAAGCGATTGCGAGCAGCTCTCCTGCCGCGAGATCCTGGCCGATGATCACGAAGCCGGCGCAGGCGGCCACTGCGGGTTCGAGGCTCATCAGGACGCCGAAAACCCCCTGCGGGAGGCGACGCAGCGCCTCCAGCTCGAGCGAATATGGAATCGCCGAGCTGAGCACCGCGACGGCGACCCCGGCCGCGAGCAGCCCCGCGTCGAGCAGATCCGCACCGCCCTCGGCGATCCCGGCCGGGAGGACGAGCGCGGCGGCGACGACCATCGCCAGCGCCAGGCCCTCTCCCCCTTCGAAAGCGCGACCGATTCGCGCCGAGAGCAGGATGTAGGCGCCCCAGAAGCCGCCCGCAAGTAGCGCGAACGCGACCCCGAGGGAGTCGAGGTCCCCGCCGGGAAGCGGCGCCAGCAGCAAGATGCCCAGCCCCGCCAGGCCGGCCCAGACAAGGTCGCTGCGCCTGCGCGATCCTGCCAGCGCGACGCCCAGCGGCCCGACGAACTCCAGCGTGACGGCGATACCGAGCGGGATCCGGTCCAGCGCCAGGTAGAAGCTGGTGTTCATTCCCATCAAGACCACGCCGAAAAGCACGACGTCGCGGACGCGGGCGCCACGCAGGCCCTGCAGCGACGGCCGCCAGATCGCGACCAGGATCAAGGCGGCGAACGTCAGCCTCATCGCCACGGTTCCCGTGGGGCCGGCCTCGGGGAAGAGCTCGGTGGCGATCGCTGCGCCAATCTGGACTGAGACGATCGCGGCGAGCACGAGTCCGACCGAGGCATGTCTGGGTCGCGAGGACACTGCGATCTAGGCTACGCCCGAGGGGTTGACAGCAGCCCCTGAAACGGATATTGCTCTCCCATCCCCGAGCGACGTTGGGCGGTCGGGGAGGAGAGGTAGCTCAAACACGGGAGGTCGGTTGATGTCGCGTCGTTTCGGAATCCTGCTCGCAGCCTGCTGCGCGCTCGTCCTGGGTCTTTCCACCGCCGCGCCGGCGCTGGCCGCCGAGCAGTACGTCGCCCTCGGCGACTCCTACTCGTCGGGGACCGGAACACGTGAGTACTACGACAGCGGCTGCCAGCGCTCCAACTACTCCTACGCGAAGCTCATCGACACGCAGCGCGCCAACACCGATGTCGTCCTGTCCGCATGCAGTGGCGCCAAGACCCAGGACGTGATCAACAACCAGCTCGGCTCGCTGACCGCGACGACGCGCTGGGTGACGGTCACGATCGGCGGCAACGACGCCGGCTTCTCGAGCGTGATCGTCGAGTGCGCAAAGCCCGGCTGGGCCTCCAATTGCAATGGCGCCATCGACAACGCGCAGGCCTACATCAACAACACCCTGCCCGGGCGACTCAACGCCACCTACGACGCGATCAAGAGCAGGGCGCCGAACGCGACCGTAATCGTGCTCGGCTATCCGCGCATCTTCATGGGCGTGGACTGCAACGGCGGCACCTTCTTCAGCGGCTCGGAGATGACCCGCCTCAACCAGACCGCCGATCTGCTCAAGACCAAGACGGCCGCGCAGGTGGCCACCGAGGGCTCGAAGTTCGTCTTCAAAGACGTGATTCCGGCCTTCACCGGGCACGCGGTCTGCTCCTCGACCGAGTGGCTGAACGGTCTTTCCAACCCGGTCGGCGAGAGCTATCACCCGAACCGCACCGGGCACAGCGCGGGCTACGCGCCGATCGTTCGCTCCGTGATGGGGTAGGCGGGCCGAGCCGGCTAAGGGCCGAGACGCTGGATCTGCCAGGCGTCTCCGGAGCGGCTGTAGCGAAAGCGGTCGTGCAGGCGGCCGACCTGCCCCTGCCAGAACTCGATGACCCGTGGCCTCAGCAGGTAGCCGCCCCAGTGTGGAGGGCGTTCGACGTCGGAGACCTCGAAGCGCGCGGACAGCTGCGCGACCCGGCTGTCGAGCTCATCTCGTGAGGAGATCGGCCGGCTCTGCGGAGAGGCCCACGCTCCAATCTGCGCCTCCCGCGGGCGGGTTGCGAAGTAGGCGTCTGACTTGGAGTCCGGCAGCCGCTCGACCCGGCCGCGGACGCGCACCTGGCGGTCGAGCTCGCGCCAGTAAACGACCAGCGCTGCCTCCGGGTGGGCTTGGAGCTGGCGTCCTTTGGCCGAGTCGTGGCCCGTGAAGAAGCGAAATCCCGCCTCATCGACCCCCTTGAGCAAGACCATGCGAGCGTCAGGCCGGCCGTCGGAATCGACGGTGGCAAGCGTCATCGCCTCCGCAAGCGGCACCTGGTCGGCCTGAGCGCGCCCGAACCAGGCCTCGAACTGGGCGATCGGGTCGGCGACCAGGTCGGCGTGACGCAGCGGCGGCAGGTCTGGTCGTCGAGGGCTCACACTTGCGATGCTATTCGGGTGCTGCTCCACGTTCTGCGCGTCTTCAGCGCCGCCGACGGCTCCGGCGGCAACCCGCTGGGCGTGTTCCTTGACGGTGCGGCGGTGCCCGAGGCCGAGCGCCAGGGCGTCGCGCACGAGCTGGGGTTCAGCGAGACGGTCTTCGTCGAAGACGCCGTTGACGGCCGCATCCGCATCTTCACTCCCATCGCTGAGCTGCCTTTTGCCGGGCATCCGACGGTCGGCACCGCCTGGCTGCTGGCTCAGCAGGGGATCGGCGTTGAGGCGCTGCACTCCCCGTCGTGCGACTTTCGCGTTCGCTATGACGGTGCGCAGACCTGGATCGCGGCTCGCCCGGAGTGGTCGCCGCCCTTCACCTACACAGAGTTGGACACTCCGTCCGAAGTCGAAGCGCTGGAGGCGGGTCGTCCGGGCCCAGATACCTACTTCTGGGCCTGGATCGATCGCGACCGGGGGCTGGTCCGGGCTCGGGGCATGCTTGCGGATCACGGCATCGACGAGGACGAGGCGACGGGGTCGGCGGCGCTCGCGCTAAGCGCGGCTCTGGGCAGGGAAATCGAGGTCCGCCAGGGTGCGGGGTCGGTGATCACGGCCCGGCCACTCGCCGACGGCTGGGCCGAGGTCGGCGGTGAGGCGGTGCTTGCCGAGGAGCGCGAATACTCAATTGCCGGTTGATTGTGCCGGCGGGACTCGGATTTGGACGTAATGAACAGGGGAACCGGCGAGTCAAACCAGCCAAACGGATAGCGTCCCGCAATCCAAGTAACCCCAACTGGAGGAACACGTGAAGAAAGCATCGATTATGGGTGCGTTGGTGGCTGTGATGGCCCTTTCTATGGCGACGTTCGCCGACGCGCACACGCTGCGGATCAAGACCTCGCGCAATGCGACTTTCAACGTCGCCAAGTCGGAGTGCGAGAGCCTCAACACATGCGACCGGTACGGCGCTCAGCGCTGTCGCGTCCGCAATCAGCACAAGGTCGTCTGCGGAGCCTTCCTCGAAGGCCAGAATGCACGCGGCGCTTACAAGTGCACCTTCCCCGTGACGGTGTCGATCCAGAACGGAAGCAATCAGCGCTTCGTCAACACCGGCCGGGTCAGGTGCCACGCGGCCTGATCGCGATTTTGGGGCGAAAATGGAAGTTCTCAACGGAAGGCGGGCTTTTTGCCCGCCTTCCGTGTTCTAGGTGACGGAACGCGCGCCCGGCGCCGTTACCCTGCGACCGAATTTAGATTTGCGGGAGGCAAGCGAGAGATGAAGCGACTATTGAGCACGGCGGTGACTGTGGCGCTGGGTGCGTTTGCGTTTGCGAGCGTCGCCGACGCGCACTTTCTGACCACCAAACGCGCCCGCAATGCGACCTTCAACGTGATGAAGACCGAGTGTGATGAGGTACCGACGTGCCAGGGATACACGGCTGGGCCCTGCCGCCGCCTCGCCAACCACAAGGTCCGCTGCCTCGGCCACATCTACGGCCGCAACAAGCGAACCGGACCCTACGACTGCCATCGCCAGGTCACCATTCAGGTTTACAAGGGCAGCGCCGATCGCTTTTATAAGACTTCAGACCGCAAGTGCGAGGAGAACGAAGACCACACGGTCGAGCAGCGCAGGCCGTCTAGCCGAGCGCCGCTGCCAGCTCCGCCGCTGACGTCACCGGCGCCCGGCAGCTGAACCGCTCGCACACGTACGCGGCAGCGAGTCCGTCGACGGCTGGGCGCGCGCGCATCAGTTCGGGGGTTTCCGTTCCCGCGGTTCCACCGGCGAGTACGACCGTGGGCCGGAACCGGGTGCGCACTACGGTGGCGAGCTCGTCGAGCTCGTCGTGCGACGCGGGGGCCACCAGCGCGACCTCCTTCACTTCCGAGAGGTGGAAGTTGAGCGCCTGCAGCAGGTGAGAGAGCGCCTGCGGGTGCTTTGCCGAGACGCCGGTAAGCAGTCGCAGCACCTCGACGGCATGCTCCTCGTAACGCGCATCGCCGGTCAGTGCCGCGAGCCGCAGCAGCCCGTAGGCGGCGGCCGCGTTTCCAGACGGGATCGGATGGTCGTCGACGTCCTTGCGCCGCGCGATCAGCTGCTCGTGGTCGTCGGAGGTCGTGAAGAACCCGCCGCGCTCAGGATCGCCGAAGCGCTCGATCATCGCGTCCGCGACCACGCGGGCGTACTCGAAGAAGCGAATCTCGAAGCTCGACTCGTAGAGCGTGAGCATTGCTTCCAGCAGATAGGCGTGATCCTCGAGGTAGGCGTTGAGGTGGGCGCGGCCGTCCTTGTAGGTGCGCAACAGGTGGCCATCGTCGTCGCGCATTCCATCCCAGAGGAAGTCGGCGCAATCCTCAGCCGCCGCAAGGAAGTCGTCGCGGCCGAGCACCGCCCCCGCCTCGGCCAAAGCACCGATCAACAGCGCGTTCCAGGAGAGTAGGCGCTTGTCGTCGAGTCCCGGCCAGACTCGCCTGGAGCGCGCCTGATAGAGAGCCTCTCGGGCATCGTCGAGCCGTGCCGGCGCCGGCGCGCCGGCGCCGGCGGGGAGGTTGAGGATGTTGCTCCCCTCGAAGTTGCCGTCCGCGGTGGATCCGTAGTGGGAAAGGATGGCTTCGACTTCGCCCGGCTCGAATCCCGCCTCGGAAAGCACGGCGCGGATCTCGCCCTGGGTCCAGACGTAGAAGCGTCCCTCCTCACCCTCGGAGTCGGCGTCGAGCGCCGAGTAGAAGCCGCCCTCCGCGCCGCGCATCTCGCGAAGCGCCCAGTCGAGGGTGCGCTCGCAGACCTCGCGGTAGTGGGCCCTGCCCAGTACCTGCCAGCCATGCAGGTAGACCCGCGCGAGCAGGGCGTTGTCGTAGAGCATCTTCTCGAAGTGCGGGACCAGCCAGACGGCGTCGACGGAGTAGCGGGCGAAGCCGCCGCCGATCTGGTCGTGGATTCCGCCCGCAGCCATCGCGTCCAGGGTGAGCTCGACGACCTCCGTCTCGCCCCGAGCGAGCAGCAGCTCCAGGGCCGAGCACGGCGGGAACTTGGGCGCGCGGCCGAAGCCACCGTTGGCCATGTCGGCCTGAGCGCGCAGGGCGGTGACGGCGTCGTGCAGGACGGCCTCCTTCAGCTCGTCGGTTGAGGCCTGCAGCCGCCCGACCGCCCCGAGTTGCTCGCGCACGTGCACGGCGGAGGCCTGAATCTCGTCTCGGCGCGTCGTGAACGAGGCGACCACGGCCTCCATCACCTGCTTGAAGCTGGGCATGCCCCGGCGTGGTGCAGGCGGGTAGTAGGTGCCTGCGTAAAAGGGCACGCAGTCTGGATCGAGGAATGCCGTCAGCGGCCAGCCGCCGTGGCCGGTCATCGACTGCACCGCCTCCATGTAGATCGCGTCGATGTCGGGACGCTCCTCACGATCGACCTTGATCGGCACGAAGTGCTCGTTCATATAGGCGGCCGTTGCCTCGTCCTCGAAGGACTCGCGCTCCATCACGTGGCACCAATGGCAGGCCGAGTAGCCGATCGAGAGCAGGATCGGCTTGTCTTCAGCGCGCGAGCGCACCAGCGCCTCCTCGCCCCACGGGTGCCAGTCGACGGGGTTGTCCTTGTGCTGCAGGAGGTAGGGGCTGGTCTGGTCGGCGAGGCGGTTGGCCATGATTTGAGGCTACCCCGAATAGGGAGATTTCCCTGATGCCGGAGGATTTCACCCGGCTTAATCTGAGGGGTGCCGCCGCTAGACCGCGGTGACGTCCGCGGCAAACGCCTCGAAGGCCGCCAGGTACTTCGCGACGTCGTCGTCGGAGTGGGCGATCGAGAGCGTCCACTCCTCCTCGACGCCCGGCGTCATGAAGATGCCGTGGTTCATGTGGTAAAGCCAGGCCAGGGTGGAGAGCTCGCCGTCCACCTTGGTCAGGTAGTCGCGGTACTCGTAGATCGGCTCGCTCGAGAAGATCACGCAACCTTTGGCGCCCATCCCGGTCGTATAGGCCGGCAGGCCGTGCTTGTCGATTACCTCCCGGCAGCCGGCCATCAGCTTCTCATTGGTCGCGCCGAGCTTTTCGTAGGCGTCGCCAACCAGCACCTGGGTCAGCGTCGCCTCCGAGGCCGCCATCACGAGCGGATTTCCGTTGAAGGTGCCGTACTGGTGGACGGTGCCGTCGGCGACGAGCTCGGCAAGCTCCGCCGTCATCCCGATCGCACCGCCGGGGTAGCCCCCGCAGATCGCCTTGGCCAGCGTGATCATGTCCGGGGTGACGCCGAAGCGCTTGGTGGCGCCGCCGTCGCCGATCGTCGCCCCGGTCTTGACCTCGTCGAAGATCAGTTTGACGCCGTGGGCTGCCGTCAGTTCGCGGACGCGTTGCAGGTAGCCGTCCTTCGGGGGGATGATGTTGATGTTCATCATCGCCGGCTCCATGATCAGACCGGCGACCTGGTCGCCGATCTTGCCGAGCACGCTCTCAAGCGCGTCGGCGTCGTTGAAGGGGACCGCTCGTGTCAGCTCGGTCAGCGCCCTTGGATAGCCGGCCCCGTAGGGCACGGAGATCGGGTCGTCACGCTCGCCGAGGTCCTCGAGGGCAGGGTAGACCGAGACCATCACGGCGTCGTGGTGGCCGTGGTAGGAGCCCTCGATCTTGAGGATCATGTCGCGGCCGGTGGCTCCGCGGGCGAGGTGGACGGCGTCCATCGTGGACTCGGTGCCGGCGTTGGTGAAGCGCCACTGCGGCAGCCCGAAGCGCCGCGCCAACTCCTCGGCGACCGTGATCGAGCCCTCGGTGGGAGCGGCGAAGTGGGTGCCGTTGTCGACCTGCGCCTTGACCGCGGCGCCGACGGTCGGGTTGGCGTGGCCGATGCACATCACGCCGAAACCGTTGTGGAAGTCGACGTACTGATTGCCGTCTACGTCCCAGACGGCCGTGCCCTCGCCGCGCTCGATGTAGACGGGCCAGGGGTCGTTGGACTGAAATGAGGAGGGGACGCCGTTCGGCATCACCTTGACCGCGCGCTCGTAGTACTCCTTGGAGCGGCCTGTCGCAGCGGTCAGCTTGGCCTGCTCGCGCTCAGTGAGCTCAGCGATGCGGGCGCGGTCGATCGCCGAGGTGCCTTCCGCTGTGATCTCCACGGTCACAACCTCCAGCCTAGCGCTCGGGCCGATTGAAGCCGGGGCGCGTCTGGTACAAGGTTTAGGAAAGAGTTTGGCCGCAATGGAAGGATTGCGATGATGGAAGGACAGCGATGAAGCTCGAAGGCATCCACCACATCACGGCGATCACCGCCGAGGCGCAGCGCAACGTCGACTTCTACGCCGGCACCCTCGGGTTGAGGCTGGTCAAGAAGACCGTCAACCAGGATCAGCCGACGATCTACCACCTCTTCTACGGCGACGAGGATGGCGAGCCGGGCTTGGACTTGACCTTCTTCGAGTTCCCGGGCGCCCCGCGCGGCCGGGCTGGAGAGGGGATGGTCCACCGGATCGGCTGGCGGGTCGCCTCCACGGATGCGATTGAGTTCTGGGCCGAGCGCCTGGCTGCCGCCGGCTACAGCTCCGAGCGGCTCGGGCGTCGGCTTCGCTTCCAGGACTTCGAAGGGCTCGAGCACGAGTTGGCCGTGGTCGATGTGCCCGATGCTCCGCTGATCGCCGACCACCCCGAGATCCCGGCCGAGCTGGCGCTACAGGGATTCGACAACGTGCACGCCTACGCCTCGGACCCCGAGCGCAGCCGGGCTCTGTTCGAGGTGGCGCTCGGCTTCGAGGCGAAGGAGAGCGCGAGCTGGGAGGCGAGGGGCGAGCAGCGCGGCGGCCTCTACCTGTTCGACGAGCCCCCGGCTCAGCGCGGGCTGCAGGGCGCCGGCAGCGTCCACCACGTCGCCTGGGCCTCGACCATTGACGACCACGAAGCCTGGCGGGCGCTGGTCCTCAAGGCCGGTGGGTCACCGACGCCGATCATCGACCGCCACTACTTCCGCTCGATCTACTTCCGCGAGCCGAGCGGGGTCCTGTTCGAGATCGCGACAATGGGCCCGGGTTTCACGGTCGACGAGGCGCTCGAACACCTCGGGGAGAAGCTCTCGCTGCCACCGTTCCTCGAGCACATGCGCGACGAGGTCGAGCCGCAGCTGACGCCGCTGGTAAACCCCCGCCAGGTCAAGGCGTGAGCGAAGCCCGGCTGGAGTACCTGCGCCGCCCGGCGGCGGGCGCGCCCGAGGGCGCGCTGGTGCTCTCCCACGGCCGCGGCACCGACGCATCGGACCTTTTTTCCCTGCTCGACGTGATCGATCCCGAGCGGCGTCTGCTCGGAATCGCCCCCCAGGCGCCGCTCACCGACGTACCGCCGGGTGGCCGGCACTGGTATTTGGTCGAGCGGGTCGGATTCCCGCACGAGCAGACGTTCCACGCCGCTTACGAAGCCCTGACGGCGACGCTCGACGGCATCCTCGAACAGGAGGGGCTTGGCTGGGAGCAGACGGTGCTGGGCGGCTTCTCGATGGGCTGCGCGATGTCGTACGCGGTCGGGCTGGGGGACGGGCGCCCTTCACCGGCCGCCATCCTCGCTCTCAGCGGGTTCATCCCGACAGTCGCCGGCTGGCAGCCTGATCTCGCCAGCCGTCACGGCTTGCCGGTGCTGATCCATCACGGACGCAACGACCCGATCATCCCGGTTGATTTCGCCTGGGCGGCGCAGGCCACCCTTGCGGATGCCGGGGTCGAGGTCAGCCACCACGAGACGGACGCCGGCCACGGCGTGCCGCCGGAACTGCTGCCGAGAATGCGAGACTTCGTCGCCGCCGCTTTGCAGGGATCGCCTGGATCGGGCTGAAGGGAACAACATGGAAGCGAACGTCAACAACGCCGAGACCTCTCTGCGCGAGCAGGCGCTGGCCCAGCTCAAGCGCAAGCGAGCCTTCAAGCTCAGCCTCGCCATCTTCATCGGTTTCAACGCGCTGTTCTGGTTGATCTGGGCGCTGGGAGTGGCAGACGGGCACGACGGCCGCGCCGACCACGGCCTCCCGTGGCCGATTTGGGTGACCGGTTTCTGGGGGGTCGGGATCGTCGTCCAGGGCTACAACGCCTATCTCGGCGCGGGCCGCATCTCCGAGGCGGAGATCAATCGCGAGATAGAGCGAATTCAGACCTGAGCCGATAGGCCTCCGTTCAGTCCGCGCGGATTCGCCGTCCGGGACGTATGCGAACATACGTTCGTGCGTTGGGAGAATCTGAAGAAGGGAGTCGGCACGCAGGGCCTGCCCGGTATGGGTGAGCCGGTGGTGAGGACATTCGATGCGCCGGAGGCGCTGGGCATCCGTTTTTACGAGGTGCAGGCGCGCTCCGCGATCAACCGGGTTCCGGAGCGATCGCGAATGCCTTTCCGCTGGACCATCAACCCATACCGCGGCTGCACCCATGCGTGCGTCTTATGCCTACTGCTTTGCACGGCCCACCCACAAGTACCTGGATCTCAACCCGGGCGAGGACTTCGAGCGCGAGATCGTCGTCAAGGTGAACGTGCCCGAGCTCGTACGCGCCGAAATGCGGCGACCATCCTGGCCGGGCCAGCACGTGGCCCTCGGCACGAACACCGATCCCTACCAGTGGGTCGAGGGCCGTTACGGTCTGATGCGTGGCATCTGGGAGGCGATGCGCGACTTCTCGAACCCGTGCTCGGTGCTGACGAAGTCACCGCTGCTGCTACGTGACCTCGACCTGATGAAGGAAATTGCCGAACGCACCGAGTTTTCGGCCAACCTCTCGGTCCCCACCCTCGATGAGCGGGCCTGGCGCGCCAGCGAGCCGCACACGCCCCACCCGCGAAAGCGCCTCGAGGCGGTCGCGGAGCTGAACAAGGCCGGCGTTCCCAGCGGCATCCTGATCGCGCCGCTGATGCCCGGTATCAACGACGACCCGCGCCAGGTCGAGGAGATCCTTGCGATCGCGGGCGCGGCGGGCGCCGTCAGCATCGGCGGCATCGGACTGCACCTACGCGGTGACGTGCGAGGCGTCTTCATGGACTGGCTGCGCCAGTACCGGCCCGACCTCGTCGAGCGCTATGAGCGCCTCTACGCCACGGGCGCCTACCTGCCGAAGCAGGAGGGTCAGCGCATCCAGGCGATGTTGCCGGTGCGGACGGGTTACCTGAGGCGGATCAGGCGGGATCGAAAGGCAAGCGTGGCGGAGAAGTCGCGCCAGGCAGGAGCCCCGAGCCCCCAGGCCCGGCTCTTCTGAGGTGTACAGCGTGAACGCCCCGACAAGTCGCCCCGCTCCCAACCGCCCTCGTCCTCGCACTCGCGTTCATTGGCTGCGCCAACGCGGTGAATGACGAAGAGCACAGACGCGAGCGGCTCCGACCAGGGTGAGAGACCTCGCTGCGGGACGGGGGAGCGGACCCGTTCCTAAGCCGCTGCGGCCTCCAGACCCAGACGGCCCTGACGCGCGACGCGCATCGAGAGCACCGTCAGCCCGAGCGCGACGAACGCGGCCACCCCGAAGGCGCCGCCGTAGTTCGATAACGCGGCGACCACACCTGCGACCGGTGCGCCGATGCCGACCCCGAGGTCGAAGAAGGCCGTCAGCGTTCCCATCACCGAGCCGCGGCGCTCGATCGGGACGCCCTCCAGCGCGACCAGGGCGAGTGCCGGCAGCAGCAGGGCGAAGGCGGCGCCGATTGCGACCGCGCCGAAAATCGCCATGGGCAGGCTCTGTGCGACCGCGATCATCGCCAGGCCAGCCGCTTCGACCAGGCCGGCGACCGCCGCGCAGCGGGCTCCACCGAAGCGGTCCGGAAGGCCGCCGCCGATCAACCTGACGACCACCACGGTCACCGCCAGGGCCGTGAACGCGAGGGTCGCCTGGCCGATGTCGCGCTGCTCGAGGTGGAGCACGATAAAGGCGCTGATCGCGGCAAAGCCGAATGTCCCACATGCGAACGCAAAGCCCGGGGCGATCGCCTCCCGGGCGATCAGCGGCGCGGGCTCGGCCGCGGCTTCGCTCGGTCTGAACGACTCCGGGATCTTCAGTGCGATCAGGGCGCCGAGCAACGGGGCCGCCAGCGCGAATGCCCAGACGACCTCGAAGCTCGATGCCTGCAGCAACAACTCGCCGATTCCCGGCCCGAGGCTGAGCCCACCCCAGATCGCGATCCCGTACCAGCCGAGCACCTGACCGCGCCGCTCTGGGGGCGTCAGGTCGACCACCCAGGCCGATCCCGCCGTGTAGATCAGGCCCTCTCCGGCGCCGAGGAAGAAGCGAGAGACGACGAGGCCGGGTACGCCCGCGGGAACGAAGTAGAGGGCCGCCGCGATCACCGACAGGAATGCGCCGAGCAGGACGGCGGGACGGCGGCCGCTGGAGTCGGCGAAGCGGCCCGCGAAGGGTCGGACGGCCAGCCCGGTGACCGCGAAGGCGCCGGTGACGATCCCGACTTCGACGTCGCCGCCGCCGATCGGCCCAGTTACGTAGCGCGGCAGGACCGGCAGAGTCGCCCCGACCGAGAAGAAACCGAGGATCGTGACCGTGAAGATGCCCGCGAAGGCGGCGCGGGCGGGCGAGATGTTGGCGAACGGGCTCCTCACCGAAGCTCCGCGCGCTTGATCTTGCCGCTGACGGTCTTCGGCAGCTCGTCGGCGAACTCGATGATGCGCGGGAACTTGTAGGGCGCCGTGGTCCGCTTGCAATGCTCCTGCAGTTCGCGAGCCATCTTCTCGCCACTTTCGCCAGAGCGCAGAACGACGACGGCGCGTACGACCGAGCCACGCTCCGGGTCGGGCGCGGCGACCGCGGCCGCCTCGGCCACCGCGGGGTGGCTGACGAGCGCCGACTCGACCTCGTAGGGGCCGATCCGGTAGCCCGAGGAGACGATGATGTCGTCGTCGCGGCCCTCGAAGCTGAGGTACCTGTCGCCGTCGTCGCGGACCTGGTCGCCCGTGGCCCACCACGCGTCGTCGACCAGGGCGGGGGCGCCTTCGTCGAGATAGCCGCTGAAGAAGCTCGGGCAACTCGTTGCGCGCACCTGCAGCTCACCGCTCTCGATCCGGGTCTCGATCCCGGGCAGCGGCCGGCCCATCGATCCGGGCCGAATTTCGTCGCCGGGGCCCATGCCGGTGACCGCCCCGGTCTCCGTCTGGCCGTAGCCGTCGTGGATCTCGAGGCCGACCTCGGCGCGAAAGCGCTCGTTGACCTCGGGGTTGAGCGCCTCGCCCGCCGAGACGAGCCTGCGCAGTGACGGCAGCGGCCGCAGCTCGGCCCGCTTGGCGAGCATCCGGTACTCGGTCGGCGCTTGGCAGAGCACGTTGACACCCTCGCGCTCGATCAGATCGAGGCGCTCCTCAGGATCGAACCGGCCGTCGTGCAGGAGCGCCGCCGCTCCCCGCAGCCAGGCTGCCAGGAACGAGTTACGCGACGACTTCGACCAGCCGCTGGCCGCCGTGCACCAGGCGAGCTCGCCCTTCTGCGGGCCGTACCAGTACTCGGCCTGCAGGGCCTGGCCAGGCAGGTAGCTCTGGCTGTGCACGGCGCCGCGCGGCACTCCGGTCGTTCCGGAGGTGAAGACGATCAGCGCCGGGTCGGAGGCATCGAGCCGGGCGGGCGCGACGGGCGCAGCCTGGGGGCGCTCCTCGTCGAGGACCGCGGCGATCTCGGCCAACGTCATTGCCTCGAGGCCGGGTGGGAGCTCGGCGGCGTGGCGCTCGTCGACGATCGACAGAGTTGGATTGGTCTGGGCGACGCGAAGCTCGAGATCGGCGCGGCGCAGCTGCACGTTGCACGGGAGGGCAATCGCCCCCATCCGCCAGCAGGCGAGCATCGAGAGCACCCACTCGTGGCGGTTGCCGACCAGCATCAGGACGACGTCGCCGCGCCTCACCCCGCGAGTTGCCAAGGCCCCGGAGAGGCCGGCGCTCTGGGCCCAGAGCTCGCCGAAATGCCAGACGTGCCGGGCGCCGTCGGAGTCGATCGTCACGAGCGCCCGCTGCGACGACGGAAAGCCCTCAAGGATCTCGGTGGCGAAGTTCACGGGCGCACAAGTCTGCCGGAGCCGCTCAAAATCCCGCCGAACGTCCGAAGTCCGCTCGATCAGCCCTCAGGCGTGGAGCGGCTCAGGCGGCGGCTTCGGCCTTGCGCATCCCGCGCAGCGCCCAGGCGACCATCACGGTCACAAGGGCCACCGCCACGGCGGAGGCAAGCGCGATCTTCACCGGGTCGCCGATCGCCAGTCCGCGGCCAGCTTCCAGGAGCGGCGTGATCGGGTTGACGCTGGCCACGCCGTGCACCCAGCCCTCGATCAACTCGATGGGCACGTAAACCGGAGCCGTCAGCAGCGCCACGAAGACCGGGATCTGCATCAGCGGCGCTCCCTGCAGGGAGCGAACCCGCGTGGCGATTCCGGCTGCGAACAAGACCGCGGCGAAGTTGAGCATCAGCGCCAGGGCGAAGATGCCGAACAGGTCGAGACCCGATCCGGTGATCTCCGAGCCCGCGACGAGTGCGACTACGACCAGTACCGCCATCACCAAGATCGCGCGTACGGCGGCGACCAGCGCGTAGCCGGCGATGATCGCGCTGCGATCGCGCGTCCCCAGCATCAGCCGCTTCGAGAATCCCGACTCGAAGTCGCCGGCGATCGCGAAGCCGGTGAAGACGCCACCGAACGCGGCCGACTGCAGCAGCACGAAGACGAACTGGAAGGTGTTGTAGTCGGGGTAGTTGAAGCCGGGAACGCCGTCGATCGCAGACAGCCCGCCCGCGAACGCGGCGAAGAAAAAGATCGGCATGACCAGCGGCGGGAAGAGCAGCGCCGGATTGCGAAACAGGGTGTGCAGGGACCGCCAGGCGACGGCCTTGCTGGCGCCGCTCCAGCGCCGCCGGCGCCCGGCGGGTGCGGTGGCGTGGGGGATCGGAACGGAGGTCATCGCGATCAGGTCCTTTCCATTCGGGTGCCCAGTGCACGGGCTGCGACGGCGAGTGCGAGTGCGAACAGCACTGCGGCGAAGCCGAAGGCCAGCGCCAGCGCCTCGCCATCCCAGCCGTCGACGAACAGCGAGCGGATTCCCTCCAGCATGTAGCTGACGGGGTTCCAGTCGGCGACCGTCCGGAACCAGTCGTTCTGGATCAGGTCGCGCGGCAGCGTCATCGAACTGAAGAAGAGGACGATGAAGAGCAGCGGGAAGGTGCCCTGGACGGCCTCGCCCGACCCTGTGCGCAATCCCAGCCAGAGCCCGAAGGTTCCGAAGGCGGCGGAGATTGCGATTGAGAGGGCGATCAACACCGGCAGGCCGGCGATGCCGGCCTCGAAGCTGGCGCCGGCCAGCAGCCCGACGGACAGGTAGACGACCGCCTGGATGACGCCGAGCAGCAGCACTCCGGCGAGCTGGCCGGCGATGATCGCGGCGCCCCGCAGCGGTGTCAGCTGCAAACGGTTGAAGAAGCCCTGCTGGATGTCCGTTGCCAGCGAGGTGCCGCCGTTGATGGTCGCGAACATCGCTCCCTGCATAAACGCGAAGGCGAGCGCGAACGTGACGTAGCTGTCGGTTGGGAAACCGGGGATCTCGGTCGCCGCTTCGAGCCCCGACGCGTTGACCGCGAGCAGGATCAGCGGAAAGGCCAGCGCGGGCACGATCATGATCGGCTGGCGCACGGTCCGCAGGATCGAGCGCTGGGCGAGGAAACCGACCTGTGTCAGGGTCGTGGACATGGCTGGTGGCCCTAGACGGCGACCGGATCGGGGCGGCCGTCCTCGGCCAGCTCGTGCTCGCCGCTGTCGCCGTCGTCGCCCGCGCCCTCGAGGCGGCGGCCGGTCTTGGCGAGGAAGACGTCGTCCAGGCTCGGCGCGTGCAGGTCGAGCTCGGAGATCCGCACGCCCTCGCCGTCGAGGGTTCGCACGACGTCGGCGAGTCCGCCGACACCGTCGCGAAGCCGCACAGCGGCGGCCCCGGGGGAGGCCGCGGTCGGCTCGCCGAATCGCTCCAGCGCAGCGCGCAGCTGCTCGAGGTTGCCGTTCGCGGGCTTCGCCTCCACGGTGGGCCGGCCGATCTCGTCCTTGAGCTCTGACGGAGTGCCCTCGGCGACGATGTGACCAAGATCGATGATCCCGACGCGGTCGGCGAGATGGTCCGCCTCCTCGAGGTACTGGGTGGTCAGGAAGACCGTCACGCCCTGCTCTGACTTGAGCCGTGCGACCTCTTCCCAGAGCGCCGTGCGGCTCTGCGGGTCGAGTCCGGTGGTCGGCTCGTCGAGGAACAGCAGCCGCGGCTCGTGGATCAGCGCCAGCGCCAGGTCGAGGCGGCGCTTCATGCCTCCCGAGTAGCCCCCGACCTTGCGATCCGCCGCCTCGGTCAGGCCTACACGCGCCAGCAGTTCGTCGCCGCGACGGCGGCCTTCCTCACGGCTGATCCCGTGCAGGCCCGCCTGCAGGCGCATGTGCTCGCGTCCCGTCAGCAGCGCGTCCAGCGCCGCCTCCTGGAGGGCGACCCCGATCGAGTCGCGCACCGAGGGACCGTCCTGGACGATGTCGTAGCCCGCCACCCGTGCGGTTCCCGCGGTGGGAGGGAGCAAGGTCGTCAGCATGTGCACGGTCGTCGACTTGCCGGCGCCGTTCGGGCCCAGGAAGCCGTAGATCTCACCCGGAGCGACCTCGAGGTCGATCCCGTCGACGGCCCGCGGTCCCTTCTTGAACTCACGTACGAGGCCCTCGACTTCAATTCCATTCTGGTCCGTCATATGCGCCTTTCAGTTGCTTGCGCTGGCTGCTTCGGCGATGCACGATAACATAGATATTTGAATACATCAAATATCGAGAAGGTGTATGGTTTAGGCAAGTGAGTTTGTCCCCGAGCCCATCCCGGGCCACCGAATCGCCCCCTGAGCCGAGTCGCGAGACGCTCTCGGCGCTCGACATCAGCGACTACGTCTCCGGCCTCGACGGCGAGGCCTGGGCGTTGATCTCGCGCCTGTTCTTCACGCATGGCAAGCCGCGCTTTCCCGGGATCGCGGCTGAGTTTGGCCTGCACCCGGGCCAGGCGATCTGCCTGCGCCTGCTCGACCAGCCACGGGCCATGGGCGAGCTGGCGACGGCGATGCACTGCGACAACTCGAACATCACCGGCATCGTCGACCGCCTCGAGGAGCGCGGACTCGTGGAGCGCCAGCCGGACGGCCACGACCGTCGCGTCAAGCTAATCGCGCCGACGCCAGAGGGAACCGACGTACGCGACAAGCTGACGGTGCGCATGGCGGAGCCCCCAGAGCCGCTGCAGGGCCTCTCAGACGCGGATCTGCGGGCGCTCGGCGAGATCCTGCGCCGCGCCTTGGGCGACGACTAGCCCGCTTCGGCGACCCAGGCTTCGCTGCGTTCCCAGAGCTCGGCACCCCGCTCGGGGGTGGCCTTGGCGCTGGCGGCGAGTTCCTCGCAGCTGTCGTAGTAGCGGCCGGATTCGGATGCGAGTTCGGGGGCCGTCGCGCACCAGAGGCTCGTCCGCGCTCCCTCCTCGGGGGACTTCATCCGCAGCATCATCAGCTTGCGCAGCGGCCACGGGACCTTGCGCCAGATCTCCGAGGCGATTACGCCGGGGTGGAGCGCGTAGGTGGTGATTCCGATCCCCTCGGTTCTGCGGGCCAGCTCTTGGGAGAAGAGCACGTTCGCAAACTTGGAGCGCGCGTATTCGCCGAACGCCGCCATCGACTTGGCCGGCGTTCGCACGGTGTCGTAGTCGATTCCTTCGCTGCGATAGTGCGCCTCGCTGGCGACCGTCACTACGCGCGCGGGATCGCCCGCCTTCAGCAGCTCCAGCACGCCGGTGGTTAACGCGAAGTGCCCAAGGTGGTTGGTGCCGAAGGCGATCTCGAAGCCGTCGGCTGTCAGTCCCTTGGCGCCCGCCAGGCCTGCGTTGTTGATCAGCACATCGATCGGGTCGCCGCGCTTGACCAACTCGGCCGCGCAGGTCTTGACCGAGGAAAGATCGGCCAGATCGAGAGCGATGAACTCGACCCCCTCGTTACCCGTTTGCGACCGGATCTCCTCGATCACCGGCGTCGCCTTGGCCTCGCTGCGACAGGCGACGATCACCCGTCCGCCGCGTGACGCGAGGTCCGTCGCCGTCGCCCGGCCGATGCCGGTGTTGGCCCCCGTGATCAGAAACGACGTGTCGTCGAGCTCGCCCATCGGCGCAGCCTAGCCGGACCGGCCGGAAATCTAAACGGGGTCAGACCCCATTTAGGTTCGACCCCATTTTTTTCCTGCTCGCTTACGGGATCGGGACGTTGCTCCACCCGTCGATCGCGATCGCCATGATCTTCACGCCCGAAAGGTGCTCGTCGCCGTCCACGCCCGCGCCGGTCTTGTCCGTGCACGCATAGTGGACGACGAAGTCCGTCGGATGGACGGTGATCACCATGTTCGAAAGCGGCTGGCGCATGATGAACGGGCCTATTGCCGCCGTTGGGTTGCTCATCCGGGACGACGAGGTGTCCGCGGCGTCACCCGTAAAGAGCGTGCAGTGCACTCCCTCGCTCGCACCCGCTGGGACGTCATACCGCGCGACGGCCTTTGCAAAGATGAGGTAGTTGCCGGCTTGAAGGTTCATCGTCGCCACGTCTTCGTCGGGCGTTCGCGGGAATCCAGCCCCGTCGGCGCCTCCCGGCACGGGGAGGGGGCCCTCGCGGTAGACGGAGGCCCCGTCGGGTTCCAGCTGCTCAGGCTGCAGGCCGTCAAGGGCGTCGGCATTGGGCACAATCCCGAGGCTCGACTCGTCGATGTCGGCTCCGATTAGGGAGTTATCGGCCACCTCTGCGGATGCAACCGCGTTCGAGGCGATCGTCGGGTCCGGATAGCTGCCCGTGAGATCACCACCAGCCCCGCCGCTTGTGGTTGTCTCGGTGCACGCCACTCCTCCGTCCTGCGCCACGGTCCGAATTGCAGAGCCGGCAGCGCAAGTTCCTGTGATGCGGGCTTGCACCAGCGAAGGGTCGAGACTGGACTCGTCTATGTCGCTCCCGGTCAGCGTGTTCGGGGAAACATTGGCGCCCTGGACGGCGTCCACGGCCAGGTCGGCGGTTCCGACGGCCCCGTCACGGATGTCGGCCGACTTCACCTGCCCGTTCTTGATGTCCCCCGAGTCGACGGTGTTCCTGCTGCTCAGCGCCTGCGCGCTTCCCGAGATGGCGAATGCAAAAAGGGCCACGTACCCGATCGCGTTCGAACGGACGTGCCGACTCACAAATCCACGTTGCATGCTTCACCCCTGGCTCGCCCCTGTAGTTGTTTATTGAACGGCCGAGAAACCTACACGAATCAAATCAATCGCGGCGCAGTTCGGTGGCGTCGTAGAGCTTCTTGACGACGACGGTGCCGGCGGGAGCGGCGTCGAGGCAGAGTTCGCAGAGCACGCACTCGTCGAGGTTCTTCTCGACGACCCGGACGCTTCCATTGGCGTTGGCGAAGATGTCGACGGGGCAGACCTCTTCGAGCTTGGCGGCTACTGCCGAGTCGCTGGCGATCGAGTCGTCGACTTCGACCTTGATGAAGACGCCGTGCTGCTCGCTCATCGGCCCAGAGCCTCCTTGACTCGCGCGGGAATCTCGTCAATACGCTCGACAACGGGAATGCCGGAGGCCTCGAGTCGGGCGATCTTTTCGGTCGCCGAGTCCTCCTTGCCTTCGACGATCGTGCCGGCGTGGCCGAAGCTCATGCCCTGCATCTCCTCGTCGTCCATGAACTTGCCGGCCATGAACGCGACGATCGGCATCGTCGATCCCGCCTGATCACGCCAGTCGACGAGTTCGGCCTCCATGCGGCCGCCGGGCTCGGTGTAGATCACGATCGCCTCGGTTTGCTCGTCCTCCTCGAAGTAGGGCATCAGCTCGGCGTACGTGGAGCCGATGATCGCGTCGCCGCCGATCGAGATCGCAGTCGAGACGCCGAGGCCGGCGGCGGTCAGGGAAGACGAGATCTCCGTGGTCATGCCGCCCGAGCGCGACATCACGCCGACGACGCCGGGCTCGTATGCCTTGGCGGCGTCCTTCGCCGGTCCGCCGATGCCGCCCATCTTGGCGACGCCGGGGACGATCAGCCCGAGGCAGTTCGGGCCGATGATGCGGGCGCCGCGCAGGTTGGCGAGCTCGACCATCTCGGCGACGTCGCGGCGCGGGATGCGCTCGGTGACGACGACGATCAGTTTGATGCCGTTCTCAATCGCTTCCATGACCGCGTCCTTGGTGAAGGCGGGGGGGACGGTGACGACGGCGCCGTCGATCGGGGCACCGTGGTGCTCGACGGCCTGCTCGACCGTGTCCCAGACCGGCACGCCGTGGACCTCGCGGCCCTTGCGGCCCGGAGTGACGCCGCCGACGATCTTGGAGCCGAAGTCGAGGCACTCGCGCGTCAGGTTGACCGCCTCGCGCCCGGTGATGCCCTGGACGATGAAGGTGAAGTCTTCGTGGAGAAGCACGGCCATCAGGCGGACGCCTCCGTTGCGCTTGAGGAGTCAGACCCCCGCTGGGGGTCAGACCCCGGGTCGGTGGTGCCCTGGATCTTGGCGACGGCTTCGCCGGCGGCCTCCCACATCGAGGTGCCGCGGTCGCGAAATTCGATGCCGTACTTCGACAGGATCTTCGCGCCCTCGTCCTCCCAGGCGCCGGGGATACGAAAGACCGCGATCGTCTCGCCGGGGTCCTTGCCGAGTTCGAGGCAGGCCTTGATGACTCCGCGAGCGACGATGTCGACGCGGGTGTTGGAGACGATCGACATCATCACTGCGATCTTCTCGACGCCGTCCTTGCGCAGCACCTCCATCGCCAGGCCCTTGGACTTGGCGACGGACGGGTTACCGCCGATCTCGGCGTAGTTGGCGGGCTTGCCACCCTGCGATCGGACCGCATCGGTCAGTGTCAGCGAGCCGCCGCCGGCGCCGATCACGAGGCCGAGGTCGCCCTTGAAGCCGTGATCCTTGCCCTGGATGACGCCGCGGTGATCGGCGGCGTCGATCGCCTTGACGTTGCGCTCGAACTCGGAGGGCTCATAAAGCTCGCGCGGCTCGTCGGAGGGAATCTCGAGCGCGGCCAGCCTCTTGGCGTTGCGGCCGACGGCCTCGTCCTCCATCTCCATGTGGGCGTCCAGCGCGACGAAGGAGCCGTCGGAGAGGCGGGCCAGCGGGTTGATCTCCGCCAAAGTCATGTCGTAGTCGCGCTGCAGGCGGGCGAGGCGGGCGAGCACCGCGCTTGCGCGGTTGAGCTCAGAGCCCGTCATCCCGCAGCGGGCGACGGTCTCCTTGGCCTGGAAGTCCTGGATGGGGTGGAGGTTGGAGAGGTGGCCGCGGCCGACGTGGTCGGGGTGCTCTTCGGCGACCTGCTCGATGTCGATGCCGCCCATGTCGGAGAAGAGCATCATCGGTCGCTTCGCACGCCCGTCCCAGAGCACTGCGGCGTAGTACTCCTGCTCGATCTCCGCCTTGGGATCGACGAGGACGCCGACCGGCATGTGGCCGCCGATCTTGAGTTCGAGGATCTCGGCCGCGTGGGTCTCGGCCTCCTCGGGCGTGTCGGCGAACTTGACGCCGCCGGCCTTCATGCGACCGCCGGTCAGCACCTGCGACTTGATCACCGTCGGCTTGCCGATCCGCTCCGCGGCCGCACGCGCCTCGGCGGCGCTGGTGCAGAAGCCGTAGTCGGTGACCGGGATGCCGACGGCCTCGACGAACCGGCGTGCTTCGTACTCGTAAAAGCGCATGAGCGGGCGAGGAATCTAGTGAATCGCGAGTCCCAGGTCGGTGCTGGGGTAGCTTTTCGCCGTGGATCGAGGCTGGGATCGGGAAGGGCGAGTCAGGTCGGGATTGCTGGGAGCGGCGACCGTGACGCTCGTGGCGATCTCAGTGATCACCGGATCGAGCACGGCGAGCGCCGCCGGACAGTGCAGCTTCAACCCGGACACCGGCACGCTCACGGTCAGTTTCGATGCGGCGGGCGGAAGCGTCGCTCAGGCCTCGAGCGGTGCGATCGAGGTCGCATCGGAGTCCGTCTCGATCCCGTGCGGTGAGCATGTCCCAACGGCAACGAATACAGACTTCGTGGAGGTGACGCTGACTGCGTCGGCCGACATCTCCGTAACACCGCTGAGTCCCGGGCGAACCACCTCTGGGGAGACCGGAGCGCCGGAGATCGAGGTGCAGATCAGCGGCGAGCGAGCGCAGCAGGTGACGCTGCTCGGGCCGCCCGCCGGCGATGACGATGTCGTTGTCGAAGCCGGCGTCGAGCGAGACCGCCGAGTCACCGGTGTGACCTGGAACGGGTCCACCGAGCTTGGCAAGGCCGACGATCTCGATCTGCTGTTCGCTCAGGTTCCGCTCCTGCTTGCTTACGCAAGCCCACCCAGCGGAGGGATCTTCATCGCCGGCAGCTACCTCTGCTGCAAGATCGAGCACCCGCAGTTCAGCGACTACCCCGGCGCCACGGCGTTCGCCGGCAGTAACCGCGCAGACGAGTTCCGCGCCGGGCTCGGGCCGGCAACGGTTGAAGCGGGCGGCGGCAAGGACGCGATCCTGCCGGGGCCGCAGGACGACTCGATCTCGACCGGCGGGGGCGCGGACAACGTCGAGGCAAGCGGCGGGAACGACACGATTCTCACCGGAACGGGCGTCGACTTCATCGGACCGGGGCCCGGTGACGACGTCGTCGACGCCGGGCCCGGCAGCGACGTCGTGATCGTCGTCTCCGCGAAGCGCAAGCAAAGCAACCCCGTCGCGATCGACCTCCGCGAGACAGCGGGCCAGGACGTGGGCACCCAGGGAACCGACAGCTACACGGCTGTCGAGAACGTTCGCGCGGACTCCGGCGTGTTGATCGGGAACAGCGCCGACAACGAGCTGGGGCTCTACCAGAGTGGCCACGCTCAGATCCGAGGGCTCCGCGGCGACGACGAGCTTTTCGTAGACGGAAACGGAAGCGGCGGACAGGTTGATGCGCGCATCGACGGAGGGGAGGGCGATGATTCGCTGAGCGGTGGCCAGGAGGCGGACACCCTCGTGGGGGGTCCCGGCGCCGACGTGTTCAAGGGCTACGGCGGCCCGGACAAGCTGCTGGCGAGGGACGGGGAGAGGGACCGGCGAATCAACTGCGGGCCGGGCGACGATGCGAGGGCCCGGGTCGACGACTTGGACCCGGCCCCGAAAAGCTGTTGAGGCCCACCGTCCTTTGGTGTTGAGCCCCACCGTCCTTTGGGCGTGTTGTATCCGCAATTTGTGATGAATTCATTGTCAGGCGGGTAGGGGCCCACCGTGCGAACCGGGTGTCACATCCTCGCAACGCGACTATGCTTTCCGCCGGTCATCGCAGGGCCAAGTGGCGTTTCGTGGGGAGGGCCTGCGACAAGATCGATCTCGCCGTTGCCAAGAATTGCCCAGAAGAAGGAGCCCTGACCTCAATTGCGTGAAGCTATCGACGCGGCCATCGCTTCGGCCGATCTGCCCACCAAGAACACCGACCTGATCTCCTGGGTGGAGGAGATCGCCGAACTGACCCAGCCGGCATCCATCCACTGGTGCGACGGTTCGGCCGAGGAGTACGAGCGGATCTGCCGCGAGCTCGTCGACGCGGGCACCTTCAAGACTCTCTCGGACGCCAAGCGCCCGAATTCCTACATCTGCCGCTCCGATCCCGGCGATGTCGCGCGCGTCGAGGACCGCACCTTCATCTGCTCAGCGCGCGAGGAGGACGCGGGCCCGACCAACAACTGGACCGATCCCGGCGAGATGCGGACGAAGCTAAAGGGACTCTTCAAGGGCTCGATGCAGGGGCGCACGATGTATGTCGTGCCCTTCTCGATGGGCCCGCTGGGCTCGCCGATCGCCCACATCGGCGTGCAGCTGACCGACTCCCCGTACGTCGTCGTCTCGATGCGGATCATGACTCGCATGGGCCAGGGCGCGCTTGACGTACTCGGCCGACATGGCAAGTTTGTTCCCTGCGTGCACTCGCTGGGCGCCCCCCTCGCGGAGGGGGAGAAGGACGTCGCCTGGCCCTGCAACGCCGAGAACAAGTACATCGTCCACTATCCGGAGAGCCGCGAGATCTGGTCCTACGGCTCAGGCTACGGAGGCAACGCGCTGCTCGGCAAGAAGTGCTTCGCGCTGCGCATCGCCTCGGTGATGGCCCGCGACGAGGGCTGGCTCGCCGAGCACATGCTGATCATCAAGCTGACCTCGCCCGAGGGCGAGACCCGCTACATGGCGGCAGCGTTCCCGTCGGCATCGGGCAAGACCAACCTGGCGATGCTGATCCCGACGATGGAGGGCTGGACCGCCGAGACGATCGGAGACGACATCGCCTGGATGAAGTTCGGCGAGGACGGCCGCCTCTATGCGGTCAACCCCGAGGCCGGCTTCTTCGGCGTCGCCCCCGGCACCGGCTACAAGACCAACCCCAACGCGATGGACACCATCGATCGCGGCACGATCTTCACCAACGTCGCGGTCACCCGTGACCGCGACGTCTGGTGGGAGGGCATGACCGAGCAGCCGCCGGACACCGCCGTCGACTGGCACGGCAACGACTGGACCCCGGATTCCGAGACTCCTGCAGCGCACCCGAACGCGCGCTTCACGACGCCGGCGGCGCAGTGCCCTTCGATCGCGCCCGAGTGGGAGGACCCCGCCGGCGTGCCGATCGACGCCTTCCTCTTCGGCGGTCGCCGGGCCACGACGGTGCCGCTGGTCTCTGAGGCCTTCGACTGGGATCATGGCGTCTTCCTGGCCTCGACGATGTCGGTTGAGACCACGGCCGCGGCCGCGGGCGAGGTCGGCAGGCTGCGCTTCGACCCGATGGCGATGCTGCCGTTCTGCGGCTACAACATGGCCGATTACTTCAGCCACTGGCTGAAGATCGGCCGCGAGCACAAGGACGCGAAGCTGCCGAAGATCTTCGTCGTCAACTGGTTCCGCAAGGACGCCGACGGCAGGTTCATCTGGCCCGGTTTCGGTGAGAACGTCCGCGTGCTCGCCTGGATCTACTCCCGCTGCCGCGGCGAGGGTGAGACGCTCGAGACCCCGATCGGGTTTGTGCCGACGATGGAGGGAATCGACCGCTCCAACCTGGACCTGACCGACGAGCAGCTGCGCGATCTGATCACGGTCGACGAGCGTCTCGTCGCCGAGCAGCTCCCGCAGGTCGAGGAGCACCTCGACCGCTTCGGTGACCGCCTGCCGGGCGAGATCCGGGCACAGCTCGAAGCGCTCAAGAGCCGCCTGGGCTGAGAGCAGCTTCACGAACGAACGGCGGGCGCCCTGGGGCGCCCGCCCTCGTACCAACCCCCCAGCGACTGGCTGGGCGCGTTACCGTCGCCCGTTCGAGGCCGCTTCGGCTTCCAGCATCGGATGCACGAGGCCGTGCTCAGCGCAAAGGCGCGGCACGCTCTCCAGGTCGAACTCGATCCCGTAACGCTCGCCGAGTTCCTCTGGGTTGAGGGTGCCGTCCTTGGTGCCTGCGTCCCACTCGCGGAAGAAATGCTCGAAGCCGCCGGGTGAGATCACCTCCAGTACGCGACAGGGCTGATCGCCCGCGTTCCAGAACGTGTGCCATTGGTTGCGCGGCTTGAACGCCAGTTCACCGGCGTTCACGTAGACGACCTCATCGCCGAGCAGCGCACCCATCGTTCCCTCGAGCACGAACGAGTACTCGTCGACGCCGTCGTGACGGTGCAGCGGCGCGCACAGCGAACGCGGGGGGATCGGGTGCTCGAGCAGCGAGAATCCGCCCCCTGACTCCTCGCTCCAGATCAGGAATCTGGCGTCGCAGCCCCCCAGCTCGGCATAGTGCCCGTCATCCGGGCCGAGCTTGCGTGGCCCCTGTGAGGCGTCGAAACGTTGCAGTCTCGCTTCGACTGGAACGGAAGACATGATTGGTCCTTTCATTGAACAGTAGTGTTCGATGAACCTAGCATGACGCTGGAAACCTGTCAAACTTCATCGAACAGCCATGTCCGATCAAAGTCATATCCCCGGCACACGTCCCTATCGCAAGCGGCGCCGCGCCGAGCTCGAGGATCAGACCAGGCTGCGCATCACCGAGGCGGCGGTCGATCTGCACGGGTCGGTCGGCCCGGCAATGACCACGATCAGCGCCGTGGCCGAGCGCGCGGGTGTGCAGCGGGCCACGGTCTACCGCCACTTTCCCGACGAGGAGGCGCTGTACGCAGCTTGCTCCTCGCATTGGCTCGGCCAGAACGCGTTGCCGGACGTGGACGCGTGGGCGCAGGTGGGGGACCCGGATCAGCGACTTCGCACGGCGCTGATTGAGCTCTACGACTGGTACGCGCGAAACGAGTACATGGTCGGGAAGACGACCCGTGATGTCGCCTTCGTTCCCCCGCTGCAGCCCGCGATGAGGGAGTTCGGCTCCTGGTTCGAGGGTGCGGTTGAAGCGCTGCTCGCAGGGCGCGCCGAAAAGGGAGCCTCCTCGCGCCGGGTCAAGGCGGCGATCGCGCACGCGGTCTCCTTTGAAACCTGGCGCTCGCTGGTGCTGACGCAGGGGCTCTCCCGATCGGCGGCGATCCAATTGATGGAGGGGCTGGTGGAGATCGCGCCGACGCGGTGATCCCACCAGCGGCGCAGCTCCGCCCAGGGCCCGCGCCGAAACCGCGGCTCCCTCAACCTCAACCACAGCCTCAGGCTCGGCCGTACTCGAGCCACCCTAGGTGATCGGGCTAGGGGAGGCACGAGACAACTTAGGTGAGGGTCCCCGATGCGAAGCACGTCCGCCGTTGGGATGCTCGCAGCGAGATGTCGAGGGGAATCACGAAGGGTGGTCAGCGCGCGGTCCTCCGCAACCGTGCGGTTCGCACACGGCGCGTCCTCGCGGCGACCCTGGTCGCCGCGGCGACACTCGGCGTTGTGACGCTTGCCGCGGCTGCCCCATCCAAGGCGTTGCTGGGCGGCTCGACGGCGCCGTTGGCTCCGGTGATTCAGAACGTAAAGCAGAACCTGACCCCGCCCGCTCCGCCACCCCGGCGCAAGGGTGCTTTCGAGCAGCTGGTCGACTCCCTCGGTGGACTGCTCGCCGAGCAGCAGGCCGCGCCGCCCGATGACGGACCGCCGGTTGAGGAGGAGGCGGCGCCCGCTGTGGATCTGGGCCCGTTCGTTCCGGTGCTCAAGGACCTGCTCTGCCCCCCGGTCACCCGCGTGCATGCACTTCTCGCGTCCACGCCCGGGGCCGCCGAGATCGCCGCCGCCGCCGAGCTCCTCGTCTGCAACCTCGAGATCCTCAACTTCCAGTTCCACACCGTCTGGCAGGCGCCCGACGGCGATCTCGTCAAGCGGACTTTCAACGCGCGCTTGGGCATACCGCGGCTGCTGAACGTCGATGCCACCCCCGGGCCGGACCTGGTCGGGACGCTGGGCCTTGGCGAGGGACCCGGCCTTTCCATGTCGGTGCGTCGCATGCCCGGCGCCGTCGTCGGTGGCCAGAAGCCACTGCCGGCCTCGGTCGAGGCGGTGATCGAGGATCCAACGGACGGCGCTCTGCCCGGGGATCGCCTCGCGTTCGGCTATGACGAGCTCGACAACACGGTTCCGCGAAACTTCACCGGGACGGTCGATCTGGTGACGTTGATCGCGAGCCTCAACGACGGAGGGGTCCCGACTCTCGACCTGACCGTGACCCAGAACAGCCCCGCCGCCGATACGACGCTGCTGTTCTCGAATTTCGACGGCACGCCGTCGAATCGGGCCATCGAGCTGGCCGGGAGGCTCGATTTCCAGAACTCGCCGACGAGCCTCGGGGCAGTGATCACGCTCGACGATCCGCTGCAGGCCAGCATCACAACCGACGTCACTGGCCCGGTCCACGGACAGTTCCAGCTCGGCAGCGGCTCCGCCCGGCTCGATCTGGGCGTTCTCGTTGTCGATCTGCCGAGCGCGCTTGAGCTTGAGCTGAGCCTGACGCAGCCGCGAATCAGCTATCGCGGGTTCGACGCTGCCGGCAATCCGAAGGGGATTGACCGCCTCGAGCTTGAACTTGCGGCCGCGTCGCCGCTGGTCGGCCGTATCCGCTTTGTCAGAGTGGCCATGCAGGGCTTCCCCGCCGACGCCCAGGTCGAGATGGCGTCCGGCCAGCTCGGCTTCTCCAGCAGCGGGCGGATCGCGCAGATCGAGGCGTTCGCCGGATCTGATCCGGAGCGGCCGGGCGACGTGCCTGCGGCGGGGAGGGCCGGCTTGCGCCTCGTCGACGTCGACGCCGAGCCGTTCGCGATCGGGGCACGCATCTTCGGGTTGCGCACGGCGGAAGTGGACCTCGGCCCGATTCCGCTGATCTCGCCGATGAGCCTCCTGGTCGAGTCCGCCGGCGGTCCGTTCGACATCTATGTGAAGCTGGCTTCGCTCGAGCTCGAAGCCGAGATCCGCGATCTGCCGAGCCTGCTGGGCCTTGGTCTGGACCTGTTGGGGGGGACGATCACGTACGAGGCCTCCGAAGCGATTCAGTCGATCAACGCCGAGGTTCGCAGCAGCCTGCTGCCTCTGGGTTTGAATGAGGTCAGCTTGCTGCTCGAGCAGATCCCGAAGCTGTTCGCGATCGAGTTCGATCCCAGCTTCCGGAGCTTTGCCTTCAGCTCCGACAATCCCATCCACAAGATCGAGGTGCTCGCAAAGACCCCCGGCGCCACCGACGAGCGCGGACTGGCACCGGTGGGGCAGCACGGGGTCGTATTGCGCCAGATCGGCAGCGACGTCTACGTCTTCGGCCGAGTCTTCGGACTAAAGGAAATCGCGTTCGGCCTCGACCCGCTCAGCCTGCACACGAAGCTTGCCCCCGGCCTTCCTTTGCTGGCCGATGTCGTGATCGACAATCCGGAGCTGCTGCCCTACGACCTCGACCTTCGAGCCGAGATCCAGGACCTGCCCGAAACGATCGACCTGATCGCCGACCTCGCGGCCGGCACCATCTCCTACAGCGCCTCGCAGGAGATCGCCGCCGTCGACTTCTCGGCCTCCTCGAGCCAGGCCTTCCTCACCGAGCCGCTCGAGATCGCCCGCGTCGAGGCCGCCCTGCGCGAGATCCCCGCCGCCTTCGACCTCTCGATCGCCGGCGCCATCACCAACGCCACCGGCTTCGAGCTGGCGCTCGACAACCCGATCGGCCTGATCGAGTTCGAGGCCGCCTCGGCCGGGGCCGCCGAGGCGCGCTCGGCGCTCGGCGCCTCAGACGGCGCCGTCCTGCGCGCCGCGGCCACCAGCTCCTACCTGTTCGCCCGCGTGCGCGGCCTCAAGCGGATCGGAGTCGACCAAAACCCGCTGGCGCTGCGCACCGCCACCGCCAGCCGGCGCCCCTTCGTCTTGGACGCCCAGATCTCAGACCCCGACCTCGGCCTGCCCTTCGAGCTCGACGAGGCGCGGCTGGAGGTCAACGACCTGCCGACCGCGCTCGAGCTCAGCGCCGACCTCGCCGCCGGCACCGTCACCTACAACGCCGCCGAGCCAATCGCCAGCGTCGACGCCGATGCTGAGACCTCGGCGCCCTTCGTCGCCGCGCTCGGCCTCAACGAGGTCGACGCCCGGTTTGAGGGCGTGCCCACCTCGTTCAGGGTCGGGCTGCCCGTCACCGGCGCCTCGAGCTTCGGCCTGCTCGCCACCGGCTCGCCGATCGAGTTGGTCGAGGTTTCCGCGAAAAGCGCCACCGCCACCGCGCCGCCGCCCGCCTCCCTGCCCGCCGCCGGCGTCGTCGTCAACTCAAGCGACGAGGGCTCCGGCCCCGTCTCCTTCGCCTTCGCCCGGGTGGAGGGCCTCGCCAAGCTCCAGGCCGGGCTTGACCCGGTCTCCCTGCAGACCGTGCTTGCCCCCGGCCAGCGCTTCGAGCTCGATGCCGACCTCGACAACCCGGCGCTGCTGGCCTTCCCGCTCGACGCCCACGCCTCGGTCACCTCGCTGCCCGAAACGATCGACCTGATCGCCGACCTCGCGGCCGGCACCATCTCCTACAGCGCCTCGCAGGAGATCGCCGCCGTCGACTTCTCGGCCTCCTCGAGCCAGGCCTTCCTCACCGAGCCGCTCGAGATCGCCCGCGTCGAGGCCGCCCTGCGCGAGATCCCCGCCGCCTTCGACCTCTCGATCGCCGGCGCCATCACCAACGCCACCGGCTTCGAGCTGGCGCTCGACAACCCGATCGGCCTGATCGAGTTCGAGGCCGCCTCGGCCGGGGCCGCCGAGGCGCGCTCGGCGCTCGGCGCCTCAGACGGCGCCGTCCTGCGCGCCGCGGCCACCAGCTCCTACCTGTTCGCCCGCGTGCGCGGCCTCAAGCGGATCGGAGTCGACCAAAACCCGCTGGCGCTGCGCACCGCCACCGCCAGCCGGCGCCCCTTCGTCTTGGACGCCCAGATCTCAGACCCCGACCTCGGCCTGCCCTTCGAGCTCGACGAGGCGCGGCTGGAGGTCAACGACCTGCCGACCGCGCTCGAGCTCAGCGCCGACCTCGCCGCGGGCACCGTCACCTACAACGCCGTCGAGCCGATCGCCTGCGTCACGCCGAGGCTAAGACCTCGGCGCCCTTCGTCGCCGCGCTCGGCCTCAACGAGATCGACGCCCGCTTTGAGGGCGTGCCCACCTCGTTCAGGGTCGGGCTGCCCGGCACCGGCGCCTCGAGCTTCGGCCTGCTCGCCACCGGCTCGCCGATCGAGTTGGTCGAGGTTTCCGCGAAAAGCGCCACCGCCACCGCGCCGCCGCCCGTCTCCCTGCCCGACGCCGGTGTCGTCGTCAACTCAAGCGACGCAGGGCTCGGAGCCCAAGTCCCTTCGCCTACGCCCGCGTCGCCGAGCTCGGCAAGCTCGAGGCCGGCCTTGACCCGGTCAGCCTCGCCGACCGAGACTTGCCCCCGGCCAGAGCTTCACGCTCGACGCCTCGCTCCCCAACCGAGCGCTCGCTGGCCTTCCCGCTCGACGGCCGCACGCAGGGTCGACCGAGCTGCCGACTGAGCTCGACCTGATCGCCGACCTCGCGGCCGGCACCATCTCCTACAGCGCCTCGCAGGAGATCGCCGCCGTCGACTTCTCGGCCTCCTCGAGCCAGGCCTTCCTCACCGAGCCGCTCGAGATCGCCCGCGTCGAGGCCGCCCTGCGCGAGATCCCCGCCGCCTTCGACCTCTCGATCGCCGGCGCCATCACCAACGCCACCGGCTTCGAGCTGGCGCTCGACAACCCGATCGGCCTGATCGAGTTCGAGGCCGCCTCGGCCGGGGCCGCCGAGGCGCGCTCGGCGCTCGGCGCCTCAGACGGCGCCGTCCTGCGCGCCGCGGCCACCAGCTCCTACCTGTTCGCCCGCGTGCGCGGCCTCAAGCGGATCGGAGTCGACCAAAACCCGCTGGCGCTGCGCACCGCCACCGCCAGCCGGCGCCCCTTCGTCTTGGACGCCCAGATCTCAGACCCCGACCTCGGCCTGCCCTTCGAGCTCGACGAGGCGCGGCTGGAGGTCAACGACCTGCCGACCGCGCTCGAGCTCAGCGCCAACCTCGCCGCCGGCACCGTCACCTACAACGCCGCGCAGGCGATCGAGCGCGTCGACTTCAGCGCCCTCTCCACCGACGCTTTCACGAGCACTCCGATCACCGTCAACGAGCTCGCCGGCACCCTGAGCGGAGTCCCGGCGAAGTTCAAGCTCGCCCTCACGGGCGACCTGGCCAGCCCGGCCGGCATCGAGGTCGCGCTCGCCGACCCGGCCACCAACGGCCCGCTCGCCGACCCGATCGACAAGATCGAGCTGATGGCGCGCTCCAGCGGCGCCCCCGACGTGCGCGGCGTCCTCGGCGGCGGGGCCGACGCCGCCGACGGCGCCGTCGTCCGCGCCCTCGCCGGCAGCTCCTACGTCTTCGCCCGCGTCCGCGACCTCCAGAAGGTGGGCGCCAAGCAATCGCCGTTCGCGCTCCACACCGAGACCTCGGGAGGCAACCCGTTCACCCTCGACACCGAGGTCTCCGCCGAGGCCGCAGATGCTCTCGGGCTGCCCTTCGGGCTCGAAGCCGACGCGCAGATCTCCAACCTGCCCTCGACGATCGACATCGTCGCCAACCTGCAAAGCGGCGTCATCACCTACGCCTCCTCGGCCGAGATCGCCGAGATCACCGCCACGGCGAAGACCTTCTCCCCGTTTTACGCCGAGCTCGGCCTCAGCCACGTCGACGCCCTGGTGCGGGGGCTGCCGCAGTCGCTGACACTCGGGCTGCCGGCCCCCGGCGCCTCCAGCTTCGGCCTCACCTCGACGCTGGCGCCGATCGACCTGATCGAGCTCAAGACCCACAGCGACGACGTCACCGGCGTCGCGCCGGCCTCGCTGCCCGACTCCGGCGCGATCGCCAACTCGGCCGGCAGCGGCACCGACCTGAAGTCGTTCGCCTTCGCCCGCGTCGAGCAGGTCAGCAAGCTGACCGCCGGGCTCGACCCGATCAAGATCGACGCCGAGATCGGCTCCCAGAAGCCATTCTCGCTCGCCGCCGACCTCAAGAACACGGTCCTGACCCCGATTGCGCTGAAGGCCACGGCGCAGATCTCCAAGCTGCCGACGAAGGTGGAGCTCACAGCCAACCCGGCCGCCGGCACCGTCACCTACAACGCCGCGCAGGCGATCGAGCGCGTCGACTTCAGCGCCCTCTCCACCGACGCTTTCACGAGCACTCCGATCACCGTCAACGAGCTCGCCGGCACCCTGAGCGGAGTCCCGGCGAAGTTCAAGCTCGCCCTCACGGGCGACCTGGCCAGCCCGGCCGGCATCGAGGTCGCGCTCGCCGACCCGGCCACCAACGGCCCGCTCGCCGACCCGATCGACAAGATCGAGCTGATGGCGCGCTCCAGCGGCGCCCCCGACGTGCGCGGCGTCCTCGGCGGCGGGGCCGACGCCGCCGACGGCGCCGTCGTCCGCGCCCTCGCCGGCAGCTCCTACGTCTTCGCCCGCGTCCGCGACCTCCAGAAGGTGGGCGCCAAGCAATCGCCGTTCGCGCTCCACACCGAGACCTCGGGAGGCAACCCGTTCACCCTCGACACCGAGGTCTCCGCCGAGGCCGCAGATGCTCTCGGGCTGCCCTTCGGGCTCGAAGCCGACGCGCAGATCTCCAACCTGCCCTCGACGATCGACATCGTCGCCAACCTGCAAAGCGGCGTCATCACCTACGCCTCCTCGGCCGAGATCGCCGAGATCACCGCCACGGCGAAGACCTTCTCCCCGTTTTACGCCGAGCTCGGCCTCAGCCACGTCGACGCCCTGGTGCGGGGGCTGCCGCAGTCGCTGACACTCGGGCTGCCGGCCCCCGGCGCCTCCAGCTTCGGCCTCACCTCGACGCTGGCGCCGATCGACCTGATCGAGCTCAAGACCCACAGCGACGACGTCACCGGCGTCGCGCCGGCCTCGCTGCCCGACTCCGGCGCGATCGCCAACTCGGCCGGCAGCGGCACCGACCTGAAGTCGTTCGCCTTCGCCCGCGTCGAGCAGGTCAGCAAGCTGACCGCCGGGCTCGACCCGATCAAGATCGACGCCGAGATCGGCTCCCAGAAGCCATTCTCGCTCGCCGCCGACCTCAAGAACACGGTCCTGACCCCGATTGCGCTGAAGGCCACGGCGCAGATCTCCAAGCTGCCGACGAAGGTGGAGCTCACAGCCAACCCGGCCGCCGGCACCGTCACCTACAACGCCGCGCAGGCGATCGAGCGCGTCGACTTCAGCGCCCTCTCCACCGACGCTTTCACGAGCACTCCGATCACCGTCAACGAGCTCGCCGGCACCCTGAGCGGAGTCCCGGCGAAGTTCAAGCTCGCCCTCACGGGCGACCTGGCCAGCCCGGCCGGCATCGAGGTCGCGCTCGCCGACCCGGCCACCAACGGCCCGCTCGCCGACCCGATCGACAAGATCGAGCTGATGGCGCGCTCCAGCGGCGCCCCCGACGTGCGCGGCGTCCTCGGCGGCGGGGCCGACGCCGCCGACGGCGCCGTCGTCCGCGCCCTCGCCGGCAGCTCCTACGTCTTCGCCCGCGTCCGCGACCTCCAGAAGGTGGGCGCCAAGCAATCGCCGTTCGCGCTCCACACCGAGACCTCGGGAGGCAACCCGTTCACCCTCGACACCGAGGTCTCCGCCGAGGCCGCAGATGCTCTCGGGCTGCCCTTCGGGCTCGAAGCCGACGCGCAGATCTCCAACCTGCCCTCGACGATCGACATCGTCGCCAACCTGCAAAGCGGCGTCATCACCTACGCCTCCTCGGCCGAGATCGCCGAGATCACCGCCACGGCGAAGACCTTCTCCCCGTTTTACGCCGAGCTCGGCCTCAGCCACGTCGACGCCCTGGTGCGGGGGCTGCCGCAGTCGCTGACACTCGGGCTGCCGGCCCCCGGCGCCTCCAGCTTCGGCCTCACCTCGACGCTGGCGCCGATCGACCTGATCGAGCTCAAGACCCACAGCGACGACGTCACCGGCGTCGCGCCGGCCTCGCTGCCCGACTCCGGCGCGATCGCCAACTCGGCCGGCAGCGGCACCGACCTGAAGTCGTTCGCCTTCGCCCGCGTCGAGCAGGTCAGCAAGCTGACCGCCGGGCTCGACCCGATCAAGATCGACGCCGAGATCGGCTCCCAGAAGCCATTCTCGCTCGCCGCCGACCTCAAGAACACGGTCCTGACCCCGATTGCGCTGAAGGCCACGGCGCAGATCTCCAAGCTGCCGACGAAGGTGGAGCTCACAGCCAACCTGTCGAACTCGAAAATCACCTACAAGGGCTCCTCGACGATCGGCTCTATCGACCTCTTGGCCGAAGCACATTTCTCCGAGCACCTGGTATCGGATCCGGTCAACATCGATGTGGTCGATGCCCATCTGGAGGGGATCCCGAAGGAAACGAGCGTCGGCTATACCTACGCGGCCAGCAGCGGTCGTCTGGAGGGCTTCCATTTGGATATTGGCAACCCGCTCGACCTAGTCCAGGCCACCTTGACGACCAGGGGCGCAAGATTCGACCCCGCGACCGCGATCGGCTCGGAGGACGGCATCGTCGCCCGCGTCAACACCGGCGCCGGCGCGAGCACCTACGCGTTCGTGCGCCTGCACAAGCTCGATGACGTCGGGGTGTCTCTGGACCCGGCCAGGCTGGTGCTGAACGGGGGCGAGGGTCGTCGATTTATGGCCGACGCGGAGCTGAGGAGCTCGGGCGTCAAGCAGCTCGGCGCCGAGGTGGATGTTCGGAACCTGCCGAGCAGCGTCGACGTGTGGGTCCAGAAGCCGAACGCAGCAAACGTGCCCGGTGGGAACCTCGTCCGCTATCGCGCGAGCAGCCCGATTGCGAGCCTGCGGGCCGAAGTGGACAACATCAACAGCCCGGTCGCGCTGCCGTTCCAGAACGCCCGTGTGGTCTTCGAGAGCCTGCCGTCCGAGATCGACGTCTCCCAGAGCGGCAGCACGATCTTCTACAGCGCCAGCGGGTACCTCGACCGCGTCCACTTCGCCGAGCGCGGAATGCCGTTCTCGCTCGGCGGCCCCAACCTTGCCTCGGCTCTGGTCGAGATACAACGGGTGCCGACCGCAGCGACGATCGCTATGGACAACTCAGGGCCCTCGGTGACGATGTCCTCACCGTTGGGCGCGATCGCCGTCATCGCCGACGAATCGCTGTCGACGCGTGACAACTACACCGCGTTCGGCGACGGAACCAACAAGCTCGAAATCTCGAATACGCAGAACACCGTCCAGGCCGTGATCGGCGACGGTGGGACTCAGGGGGAGAAGGGGGCTGTGTTCGTCTCGGCGACCGAGATCCAATCGGTCAGCGCTTTGACGGGCGGCGGGTCCAGTCGATCGACTCTGAGCTTGACGATGACACCGAACGCCGACCTGCGAGACCCAGTCGCAGCTGACGTGACGATCTACGAGGGTGGTTCGGCTGCTTTGAAGCAGACCAATATCAATGCCTCGACCTCGAAGCTGCCGGAAACTTTCACGCTCAAGTATCCGGCGCCGGCCGCAGACCTCGATTTCGACTACAGCGCCTCAGCGACGATCGACCGCGTCAGCGTCGAGGTCACGAGCCCGTCTGGCGGATTGCCGTTCACCGCCGCACGCTTGGTCCTCGTGGACGTCCCGACGCAGGTCTCGTTGGAGAAGACCGGCAGCACGATCTCCTATTCGTCCAGCTCGTCGATTACCCGCGTCCACTTCGCCGAGCGCGGACTCCCGCTCGATCTGGGCGGCCCGGGCTTGGCGTCCGCCCTTCTGGAGTTGCAGGGCGTCCCCACATCGGCCAATCTGACGATGACCAGCAATTCGGTACTGCTGAACATGAGTTCACCGCTGGATGCGCTCGTGATCTCCGCCCATGAGTGGCGCGACGAGTACACGAGGCTCGGCGACGGAACGACGCCGATCGACGTATCGCGGGACAAGAACAGCGTCACCGCCGTCCTCGGTAACGGTGGCGGCGGAGCAGTCTCGGCCCAGGTGTTCGCGTCGGTCACCGCCCTGGAGGACCTCACCGTCGCGAACATCCCACCGATCACCGCCAGCCTGAAGATGGCGGCCGACGCCGAGCTCAGGAAGCCGATCGACCTGCTCGTGTTTGCCTACGAGCCGGCCGGCCTCGGCTTCACGGAAACGGTGGCCAGCGCGTCTGTCTCACAGCTTCCACACACCGCAGACATCTCGATAGGGGCCGGAGACCCGGTGGGGTTCGTATTCAACACCAGCGACGCGATCGAGTCGGTCGACCTGAAGCTGAACGAGAAAAGGAAGCCGTTCGCGAGCGGCTCGGATTTCATCTTGCCGGTCGAGACGTCGGTTGAGCTCGGCAACGTCGACGATTTCACGGCTTGCGCCGGAACCGGGCTGGCCTGCAGCGGCACCCAGATGAAGATTGGCCCCGGCCCGCAGGCGCCGTCCACGGATCTTCAGGCTTTTGCGGGGAGCAACTGGGGCGGACCCACCGTCTCGGCCTCCATCCTGCGGGGGCCGGAAGGTGCGATGAGCATTCTGCTCGACCTACCGCCCGAGAAGGACACGACTGGTGGCGGCGGACTCGACCTCTACGCCAAGGTCAGCGATCTGAAGGTTGCCCTTGGCAAGTGCACAGGCGACGGTTGCACCGGGGTCACTCCAGAGCGAAGGGTCTGGGGGATGATCAACACCGGGCTGCAGCAGGTCATTCTCAAGGCGGAAACTGCTGCCGTGCGTTTTGAGATCGGCAACGAGGCACATCCCGCGAGGGCCAACCGACTGTTCACGCTTCTTGACTGGAGTCGCCATCCGCAAGGGTTGAACAAGTGGGACGGTGCGCTGTTCTGCGGAGGTCATTTTGCGATGGTGGACAAAGCCGCCGGCCTGGACTTCACGGTCGGGATGAGTTCATTCTGCAATCCCCCGAGCGGTGAATCCCAGATTGAGACTGTCTGGGAACCGTGATGTGGTCGGGCCCAGTTCGCCTCCACGCGGGTGAAGGTGGTGGTCGGGCGGTCGGGTAGCATCAGCCATAGGGATCAAGATGGTTGAGGGGCCACAGCGGATCGCATCCGGAGGCCTGCTCGAGCGAGGCGCCGAGCTCGACACGTTCGCCCAGGCCATCGACGCCGCCGCCGCCGGCCGCGGATCGAGCGCGATGGTTGTGGGGCCCGCGGGGATCGGCAAGACGCGGCTCCTGGAAGAGGCCCGTTCCGCGGCGGCTGGGGCCGGGCTCTCGGTGCTCGACGCCCGCGCTCGCCAGCTTGAACGGGAGTTCGCGTTCGGAGTCGCCCGTCAGCTCTTCGAGCCGGCGCTGGCCGAACTCCCCGGCGACGATCGCACGCGGCTGCTGGAGGGTGTCGCGGCTCCCGCCGCCTCGCTTTTCCCCGTGTTTTCGGACGCCAAGCAAGAAGCCGGCGCACGAGCCGAGCGACGTTTCGAGGTTCTGCACGCGCTCCACACGCTGACCGCGGAGCTTGCACGGCGGGGCCCGTTGCTGATCACGGTGGACGATGCCCACTGGGCCGACCCTCCTTCGCTTCGCTTTCTCTCCTTCCTGGCTCGGCGGATCGAGCCGCAGAGTGCCCTCCTCGTGGTGGCGGCGCGTCCCACCCCCGAGTGGGAGGAGCCGCAGCTCCTCGGAGCGCTCGAGGCCGAGCGCTCGCTGCCTCTCATCCTGCCTCGCGCGCTCTCGGATGAGGGCGCACTCGACCTGATCGAGGCGGACATCGGTCGCTCGGTTGACCCGGCCTTTGCCCGGGGCTGCCGCGAGCTCACCGGCGGCAACCCCTTCTACCTGCACAGCCTGACCGCCGAGATCCTCGAGCAACGGATCGAGCCGAGCTTGGAGGGCGTCGGCGCCCTGGAGCGGCTCGGACCGGACGCGGTGCAGCGTTCGCTTCTGGAGCGGCTGGCCGCAGGCGGCAGCTCGCAACTCGCGGTCGCACACGCCAGCGCGATCTTGGGCAACGAGGCGCCCCCAGTGGCGCTGGCGGAGCTCGGCGGAATCGATCACCTCGAGGCGGCTCAGGCGACCGACGAGCTGCGCAGGCTCGGGATCTTCGACCGGCGCGCAGGCGAAGGCTTTGCCCATCCGATTCTGCGGAGTGCCGTCTACGAGGCGATCCCCCCGGCCCGGCGAGCCTTGCTGCACGCGCGCGCGGCCGCGCTGCTGCGCGAGCATCTCGCCGATCCGGATGCGGTTGCGGCTCAGATCCTCGCCGCCGAGCCGGGCGCGGTCGACGGGGCCGCCTCGTCGCTGCGGCTGGCAGCCACCGATGCCGGCGGGCGGGGCGCGCCCGAGGTTGCGGCCACGTACCTTGCGCGAGCGCTCGCCGAGCCGCTCGACCCCTCCGAGCGGGCGAGCCTGCTGCTGGAGCTCGGGACCTCCGAGGCGCTCTCGCGGGGTCCGCAGGCGACCACACATCTGCGCGAGGCGATCGCGCAGAGCACCGACGACGACGAGGTGCTGATGGCGAGCCTGGCGCTTTGGAACGTCCTCAGTTCCGACGGCCGGATCGAACAGGGGCTCGAATCGCTGCGAGCGGCGAGCGAACGCGGGAATGAGGCGAGTTCGAGCCTGGCACTGCGGATCGACCTGGAGCTGGCTCGCGCGGCTCGCTCGTGCCGCCCGACGGTGGCGGAGGGCAGGCGCCGGATCGCTGAACTTCCGACTCGCGTCGGTAACGAGGGAGAGCTGGGGCGGCTTGCCCATGGACTCGTCGCCTACGACTCGATGCTTGCCAACCGACCGGTGGCCGAAGTCGTCGGACAGGCCGAGCGCGTGCTGCCGCTCCACGACGAGATCCTCGAGCGCAGCGGCTCCCAGCTCGCCCACCTGCCCATCTACACGCTGATCTACTGCGATCAGATCCAGCACGCGATCGAGCTCTGCGACGGCGTCATCACCAGGGGGCGGCGGCGCGGTTCCGTGATCACTGTGGGCCAGGGCCTGCTGTGGCGCTCCTTCGCGAGCCTTCGAGCCGGTGCGCTTCGCGACGCCATCCGCGACGCCGGCGCCGCTCTGGCCGCGGCGAACGATCACGGCTGGCGCTTTGGGCAGGCCTCCGCGCGACTCACCCTCACCGAGGCGGCGCTTGAGCGCGGCGATCTTGCCGGCGCAGAAGCGCTGCAGACGGAGATGCACGCGGCGGTCGAGTCCGAGCAGGAGGTCAAGGGCTGGATGGATCACATGCGTCACACGCGCGCGCTCTGGCGCCTGGTGGCAGGCGACGAACGGCTGGCGCTGCGCGAGTTGCTCGAGATCGGGCGCCTCCACGACGAGTGGCTGGTCAGCTGTCCTTCTGAGTTGCCATGGCGCTCGAACGCCGCGCTCGCGGCGCTCGCGTGCGGGGAGCGGGAGGTCGCGATCGCGCTGGCCGTCGAGGAAGTGAAGCTGGCGCGAGCCTTCGGTGCCCCCCGTGCCCTCGGGGTCGCGCTGCGCGTCAACGGCCTGGTCATCGCCGGTGCCGAGGGGTTGGAGTTTCTGCGGGAGGCGGTCGCCGTGCTGGCGGGTTCACCCGCGCGGCTCGAGCACGCGCGGGCGCTGACTGATTTTGGTGCGGCTCTTCTCGCGAGCGAACGGCCGCGGGAGGCCCGGGTGCCTCTGCGCGCGGGTCTCGACGAAGCGTCCCTGTGTGAGGCCACCGCGCTGGCTGACCGCGCCCGAGCTGAGCTGCTGGCCAGCGGCGCTCGCCCACGAACAGAGGCAGGCGCCGAGGGACAGGCGCTGACAGCGGCCGAGCGCCGGGTGGCCCTGCTCGCCGCTCAGGGAGCGACGAACCCGGAGGTGGCGGAGACACTGTCGGTCAGCCGCAAGACGGTTGAAGCCCACCTCTCCAGCGCCTACCGCAAGCTGGGAATCGCGTCCCGTATGGAGCTGGCCGGGGCGATCACCGGGCAGGCTGACTCCTCCTGAGGATCACTCGGCGGCGAGGATCGGTGACAGCTCTTCGCGCCGGGCGATCTCGAGCTTGCGAAAGACCCCTCGCAGGTGGGCTTCAACCGTGCGGCGCGACAGGAACAACGCCTGGGCAATCTCGGGGTTGCTGCGGCCCTCCGAGGCCAGGCGGGCGACGCGGCGCTCCGAGGGCGTCAGCGAGTCGACGCCGCTCCTCACGAGACTTCGCGGTCGGGCGCCGCTCGCCCGCAGCTCCTCGAGAGCACGCTGGGCGGCGAGGCCGGCTCCGAGCCGGTGCGCCAGCTCCATCCCCGCTCGAAGCGGCTCGCGGCTCGCCTCGCGCTGCCCGGCACGTCGCAGCGCGGCGCCAAACTCGATCAGCGCCTCGGCGTACTCAAAGCGCCGCGGCGTCGGCTCCAGAAGCTGGCAGGCGCGTCGCAGCAGCTCGATCCCGGCGTCGCCTCCCTCGCAGCAACCGCGCAGCCTAAGCGCAATTCCGAGCTCGCTGGGCAACCCCCAGCGCTCTGCTCGCTCGACGAACTCGTCCGCCAGCTCGGTCGCGCGCTCGCGCTCACCGGCCTCGAGCAGCGCCCGAGCCGTGTAGTAGAGGCTGGGGTAGGCGAGGCCGGTGCCAAAGCGAGCGCGATCGCGGGTCAGCGCCTCGAGTCCGTCTGCAACCGCTCGCTCGTGTTCACCACGCTCGCTGTACAGCCGAGAGCGAACAACCAAGATCATGCGCCCCAGGACGTAGCGCGGCGGGTCGCCCTCCGCGAGCCCGTAGGTCCGAAGCTTCTCGTCGGCGGCATCGAGCCGCCCGCTCTCGACCAGTGCATCTGCAAGCAAAGTGAGGCCCGCGTAGAAGTAGAACGGGAATCCAATCAGCGTCGACGCCTCGACCGCCGCTTCGCCCTCGGCCTCGAGCGTGTGCATCTCGCCCTTGAGCCAGGCTCCGTGGGCACGTAAAACGAGCGCGGTGGCGGCTCCGCTGAGTGATCCACGCCGACGGCAGTCGGCGAGGATTCGGTCGACCAGCGGATCGGCGAGATCGAAGCGGTCTGCCCGCTGCAGGCCCGTGATCCCCGCCTGCACGGGCAGCGCGTCGGGTCCAAGCTCCTCGACGAGCCCGATGCCGTCGAGCGCCCGGATCGCGATCTCCTCCATCTCGGCCGCCGTTCCCCGGCCCGACTCGAAACGCACCCAGGTGTCGAGCGCCAGCAGGGCGCGCTCGGTTGGCGTGTCTACCGGCACGCTGGGAAGCACCCTCGCCAGTCGCTCGGCTCCGCGGGACGCGCCGGCGTCATGGTTGATCAACAACGAGTGCAGATCGACTTCCAGCCTGAGGGCGGCTTCGCGGTCGACCGGAGCAAGCTCTTCGATCGCCTCCTCGAGCACGGCGCTGCCGGCGTCGATCTCCCCGGTAACGCCGAGCACATAGGCCAGTTCGTGGGTCGCTTCCTCGATCTGCGCGGGGGTCTCTGCGATCGCGCGAGCCTGGCGCAGTCGCGCGGTGGCCTCGGGGGCTCCCACGACCCGTTCTGAGCGACCCAGCTCGATCAGCACCTGCGCGCGCTGCTCGGGGCCCGGTGGTTCGGCCAACGCCCGGCGCAGCAGCCGAACCGCGGAATCGACAGCGCCGCGAGAGCGGTCTCGAATGCCGAGCTCGAGGAGGCGGTCGACGATCCAGGGCGCCCCCTCCCGCGGCGCTTCCAGGAGGTGGATCGCTGCCTCGTCCGACGCCCCCTCCGCGTCGAGCAGCCGGGCTGCAGCCAGGTGCAGGGAGCCTCGGGCGGAGGTGGGGATGTCGTCGTAGATCTCGGTAGCGACAAGAGGATGCACGAACTCGAGGGATGAGCCGCGGGTGAGCACGCGGGCGTCGGACAGCGCGTCGGCGGCGCCTCCAGCTCGCTCGCCGTCCAGCTGCGCGAGCAACGCCGCCCGCCGTCGATCGGCTCCCGATCCGAGCACGGCTACCGCTCGGGCGAGCGCGATCGCGTCCGGCCCAAGCCGGGTCAGGCGCAGCAGGATGCGATCGGAGACCCGGCCGCCGCTCATGCCCTCGATCAATGAAGTCGCCTCGGCCCGCGGTTCGATTCCATCGGCCGAGATCGAACCGGCCAGCTCCGAGAGCAGAAACGGGTTGCCCCCACAGGCCGCATGACAGGCGTCGGCGAACTCGGGCGCGGGCGTGGTACCGAAGAACGGGGCGAGCAGCCGCGCGGACCCGTCGGGGCTGAGCGGGATCGGCGAGATCACCGAGGTCAACGCCTCAGAGCGCAGGTTTGCAAGAGCCGGGTCGGATGCTCCGGGTTCGCCTGTCCGGGTTGCAAGCACGACTCCGACCGCGAGCTCGTCCAGCCTGCGGCCCAGGTAAAGCAGCCAGCGCAGCGATTCCGGGTCCGCCCACTGCGCGTCATCGACGCAGATCAGCAACGGTGCAGCCGCTGAGAGGTTCGCGGTCAGCCAGTAGAGCGCGTGCTGGGCGGCGAAGCTCGCGCTCGAGTCCTCGAGCGTTGCGCTCGGGGCGAGGCCGATCGCGGCGGCAGCCGGCTCGGCCGCCCCCTCGAGCAGCTCGTTTCGTCGCGCGTCGGGTGCCCCCACGAGCGCCGGCTCGAAGAGCTGACGCACGATGCCGAAGCCAAAGTCGCGCTCGAGCTCTCCGCCGCGCGCCCGCAGCGATCGCATGCCGCGGGCGGCGGCCAGCTCGACGCAGGCGGCAAGCAGGGCAGATTTGCCGATCCCCGCCTCGCCATCGAAGCAGAGAACGCGCCCCGCTCCTGCCTCGGCTGAATCGAGCAGCGCCTCGATGCGGCTGAGCTCGTCTCCGCGCTCCACCAACGCCGCCGCCGCAGTAACTGTCACAGCTGAAACCCCCGGATGCCACAAGCTAGCGCAGCCGCCCTCGGCCCCGCTCATCATTCGAGCCGGGGATGGCAGCGATCAGAACGCTGCCCGAAGCGTCAAGCAGCGTCTTGGCTGGCTATGACTCGTCCCCGCGTCTTAGAAAACGATCCGCATGACATGGGTGGCGCTGAAGACGCCGGCCGCCCCCGATGCCACCGACCTGAAATTGACCAGATCGCCTGGGTTCAGCTGCACGGTCTGGGCGCTCTGACAACTCTGCTGTCCGACCCCGATAGGACCGCAGGTGAGCGCGGGGCTTCCGTTGACCCTGAATTCGAGGGTCACGGTGCCCACCGCAACCGGGTTTCTCAGGCGCGCGACCCAGTCCCTGGCCGTCAGCGATGCCCCGGCCGGCATCGGGGACTGCGCAGGGCTCTCAGTTCCGAAGTTGTCGCCCGCGAGGTTCGTGAACGCCGTCGAGCTGTCGGAGACGTTTCCACTTGCGAACAGCAGTCCCGCTCCCGCGGACCCGACTTGGCCCGAGCCGCCGTCGACGCCGGGCAGGCCTGCGACGCCGGGAGGTCCCTGCGGTCCCTGCAGTCCCTGTGGCCCCTGTGGCCCCTCCTCCTTGTCGATCTTCGCCACGCGCTTGGTGAGGCGCTTCACTTTCGCCGCAAGCTTCTTGACCTGCTGCTGCGTGCTTGCCGCAGGAACCCTCTCGTCACCGCCCGAGCCGGCGACCGCGACGGGTATCGCGATCAGCGCGGCGACGGCAGCACTCGCCAGAATCGCTCCGCCCTTGCTACGCGACCTCTCGCCGTGACCCACTGGTTCCTCCGCTCGTCGTCGACGCATCCAGCATACGCCTCTGAGCTCGGGCTGCCAAGTGAATCTCTGCAGCGTCGGCCGACTGTGATCTCAGGACTCGCCCGCGCTACTGCTCGGCGCGCTCGCCCCGTCCATCTCGTAGGCCTCGGCAAGCTCGGGGTCCTTCGCCGCCAGCATTTCGGCCAGCGAGACCATCACCTTGCACTGTTTCCAGGTGGCGTCGTCCTGCATCTTGCCGTCGATCATGTGGACGCCGGCGCCGTCGGGAATCGCCTCGAGCACCTTCTTGGCGAACAGCACCTCGTCGGGGTCGGGGCTGAAGACCTTCTTGGCGATTTCGATCTGGACGGGGTGCAGCGACCAGGCGCCGACGCAGCCGAGCAGGAAGCAGGCGCGGAACTGCGTCTCGCAGCCCTGCACGTCCTTGATGTCTCCGTAGGGGCCGTAGTAGGGAAGGATCCCGGCTGAGTTGCAGGCGTCGACCATGCGCGCGATCGAGTAGTGCCACGGGTCCTGCTGGGCGGTCGCACGCGGCGCCTCGAGGTCGTCGGGATCGGGGTCCTCGATGACGCGGTAGCCGGGGTGGCCGCCACCGACTCGAGTCGTCTTCATGCGCCGCGAGGCGGCGAGGTCGGCGGGTCCGAAGCTCATCCCCTGCATGCGCGGGCTGGCCGCGGCGATCTCCTCGAGGTTGGACACACCCAGTGCGGTCTCGAGGATCGCGTGGACCAGCAGCGGCTTGGCGAGGCCCGCCTTGGCCTCGAGCTGTGCCAGCAGGCGGTCGACGTAGTGGATGTCCCAGGCGCCTTCGACCTTGGGGACCATGATCACGTCAAGCTTGTCGCCGATTTCGGTGACCAGCGTCGTCAGGTCGTCGAGCACCCAGGGGCTTTCCAGCGAGTTGACGCGGGTCCAGAGAGCCGTGTCGCCGAGATCCGCCTCCTTGCCGACCTTTACGAGCCCGGCTCGGGCCGCCTCCTTGTTGTCGACGGTGATCGCGTCTTCGAGGTTGCCGAGCAGGACGTCGGCCGACCTGGCCATGTCCGGCACCTTCGCGACCATCTTCTCATTCGAGGGGTCGAAGAAGTGGATCATCCGCGACGGGGTCAGCGGGATCTCCTTCGGAGGATCAGGCGCGCCGATTGCGAGGGGATCGAAGAAGGTGCGGGGGTTTCTCAAGTGAGGCTCCTGGTGTCGGTGTCTTGAAGGGCGTGAACGCTAGCGGCAGGGGCAGGCAAGGGCGAGTTTCGGAGAAACGAGTTCAGAGCTTGCGAGCTGTTACGATATATCGCGATAGTTAACGTATGGACGACCTGGGAGGTCGAATGCACAACCATTCACACGAACACGGATACGAGCGGCACCACCGCCATCGTCATCCGGGATTCGGAAACCAGCGCGGCATGGGCGCAGGCGGCAGGCGCAGGCGCGGGGACGTCCGCAGCGCCGTGCTCCATCTGCTGGCCGACCGCGACATGCACGGCTACGAGATGATCCAGGAGATCGAGGAGCGCACGGCTGGGCGCTGGCGCCCGAGTGCCGGCTCGATCTACCCGACGCTCCAGCTGCTGGCCGACGAAGGGCTCGTCACCGCTGAGGAGGTGGACGGCCGCAGGGTCTTCTCGCTGACCGATTCGGGGCGCGAGGCTGCGGCGGAGAAGCAGGGCACAGAGCGATCCTGGGACGGTTCTGAACAGGATCGCTCGCCCTATCACCGCCTGCGCCGTGAGGCCTCCCAGGCGATCGCTGCGGCGATGCAGGTGGCAAAGGCGGGCACACCAGAGCAGGTCGGCCAGGCGATCGAGATCGTCGCCGGCGCGAGGCGCAAGCTCTACTCGCTGCTCGCCGAGGCCGAGGCCTGAGCCGACCCGACTAGTCGAACCGCCGGCCCCGGATCGGCCGGATCGAGGCCTCCGGCCCGGAGCGCTTCCTTCTGGTCGATGATGAACTCTACCGCGTGGATGCGCCCGTCGCGAAGCCGCCAAACTGCCGAAGCGGGTTGATCGATCTCAGCGTCGATGCCGAAAAATGCGCGATTTTCCGCTCTCGTCGGCGAAGACCTGGCGCAGCTGTCTGATGAACTCGACGGGATCATCGGGCATGGCTTGCGTGCTTGGCCCGTCGGCGCTCACGAGACTGAAAGTATCCTCAGATCTCCCACAAAACTGAGCCCGAACTGAGGAAACAAGAAGCCATGGCCGTAGCGACCCCCTTGCAGGACAAGACCGACGAGCAACAGGCGATCACCGAGATGGTGCGCCAATTTGCGGATAAGGAGATCATTCCGCACGCCGAGGAGTACGACCACGAGGACAAGTTCCCCGAGCCGATCGTCGAAGAGATGAAGGGGCTGGGGCTTTTCGGTGTGACGATCCCCGAGGAGTACGGCGGGCTGGGGCTGGACTTGACGACCTACGCGATGATCGTCGAGGAGCTCTCGCGTGGCTGGATCTCAATCTCGGGCGTCGTCAACACCCACTTCATCGGCTCCTACCTGCTGATGAAGTTCGGGACCGACGAGCAGAAGGAGAAGTACCTGCCCCAGATGGCGACCGGGGAGGTCAGGGGCGCCTTCTCGCTGTCGGAGCCCGAGGTCGGCTCCGACGTGCAGGGCATCAAGTCGACGGCGAAGGAGGTCGACGGCGGCTGGGAGATCAACGGCCAGAAGATGTGGGTCACCAACGGCCTGCGCTCCGGGCTCGTCTTCGTCCTCGTCAAGACCGACCCCAAGGCCGAGCCGCGCTACAAAGGCATGACCTGCTTCATCTGCGAGAAGGAGCCGGGTGTGTCTGAGATGCCCGGTCTGACGATCCCGCCGCAGATCAAGAAGATGGGCTACAAGGGCGTCGAGTCCACGGAGCTCGTCTACGACGGCTTCAAGTGCACCGACGACCACATCCTCGGCGGCCGCGATGGCCTCGGCAAGGGCTTCGGGCAGATGATGGACGCCCTCGAGCTCGGGCGCGTGAACGTCGCCGCTCGAGGCGTCGGCGTCGCGCAGCGCTCTCTGGAGCTGGCGCTTCGCTACAGCCAGGAGCGAAAGGCCTTCGGCAAGCCGATCGCCCACCATCAGGCGATCACCTTCAAGCTGGCGGAGATGGGCACTCGCCTCGAAGCCGCCCGGCTGCTGACCATGAAGGCGGCGCGGATGAAGGACGCGGGCGAACGCTCAGACATCGAGGCCGGGATGGCGAAGCTGTTCGCCTCGGAGGCGGCGAGGTCGAACGCCGAGGAGGCGCTGCGCATTCACGGCGGTTACGGCTACTCGAAGGAGTACGAGATCGAGCGCATCTACCGTGACGCGCCGCTGCTGCTGATCGGCGAGGGCACATCCGAGATCCAGAAGATGGTGATCGGCAAGAAGCTCCTGGAGCGGAACCCGATCCAGTAGGAGGCTTGAGCCGATGGCCGCATCAACCAAGGACCTGATCTCCGAAGCGGTGGAGCACCTGCGCGCCGAGCTGCCCGAGCTCACCAAGCTCAAGTTGATGATCAGGCTCGAGTTGCGCGGCCGCGGCGACATCCAGGTCTACGGCATCGGCATCCCGGGTCCCGAGATCGTCAAGGGCGAGCCCGACGACGCTCGCATCGACGTCTCGATCCCGCGCTCCCACTTCAACGAGCTGGCGGCCGACGGCAAGCTCAAGCACTGGCACGAGGCCTTCGACCTGGGCCACATCAAGGTCGGCGGCGATCCCCAGGTACGCAAGCTGCTGGGTCAGGTGATCGAGCGCCACGAGGCGCGGGCGCGCCTCAAGAAAGTGCACTGATTCGGCGCCCCCGCCGCTTCCGCAGGGCGCGCCGTCGCCTGGCGCGGACCTATCTCGCCGGCCAGGGAATCGAGGTTGGTGCGCTCAACGAGCCGCTGCAGCTTCCACGCGGCGCACGCGTCAGTTACGTGGACCGCATGGGCGTCGACGACCTGCGCCGGGAATACCCCGAGCTCGAGGGTGTTGAGCTGACACCCGTCGACGTGATCGACGACGGTGAGCGGCTCGAAACCGTCCCGGGTGACTCGCTCGACTTCATCGTTGCCAATCACTTCATCGAGCACACCGAGGATCCGATCGGCACCATCGCGCGGCACCTCTCCAAGCTGCGACCCGAGGGAATTCTTTTCTTGGCTGTGCCCGACAAACGCCACACCTTCGACTCAGGGCGGGAGCTGACGGAGCTGGCGCACTTGCTGGGTGATTACCGCGGTGGCCCGGAGTCCTCGCGCGACGATCACTACCTGGAATTCGCCCGCTACTTCAAGGGGCTGGATGGCCCTGAGGCGCAGACCGAGGCGCTCCGGGTCAAGGAGAGCGGCTACTCGATCCATTTCCACGTCTGGACGCTCGAGAGCTTTTGCGAGCTGCTGGCCTGCATGCAATCCGACCTAGACCTGCCGTTCGCGGTCGAAGCAGTCGAGCCGAATCACCACGAGTTCATCGCGATTCTGCGCAAGCGGCCTACACTTCCGGCCGTTTGAAATGACAAGGAAGGACGCATGAGCGACACAGAAACACATGAACTGATCACCGACCAGGCGGGCCGCGAGGCCTCCGGAGCGCACGCCTACGGACGCTATCTGGAGGAGTTCGAGGTCGGCGCCGTCTACAAGCACTGGCCTGCCAAGACCGTGACCGAGGCGGACGACCACCTCTTTTGCCTGATCACGATGAACCATCACCCGCTTCACATCAACGACGTCTACGCCGGCGAGTCCCAGCAGGGGCAGAACGTCGTCGTCGGGCCGCTGGTCTACTCGCTGGCTGTCGGCATGACTGTCTCCGACGTCTCCGGGAAGGCGATCGCCAACCTGGCCACCGACGAGCTCAGCCACCCCAATCCGGTTTTCCACGGCGACACGCTCTACTGCGAGTCGGAAGTGCTCGAGGTCAAGCCTTCGCAGTCCAAGCTCGATCGCGGCGTCGTCCGGGTGCACACACGGGTCTACAAGCAGACCGGCCAGCTCGTCGCCGAGTTCAAGCGCGCAGTTCTGGTGCCGCGAAAAAACCCGGGCTAGGGCAGACTCGGTCCCTTGAGGGGCCTCGCGACAACACTCGCCGTGCTCGCGACGGCGCTGGTGACGGCGCCGGCGACGGCGGCTGCGCAACAACCCGGCGGCGAGCCCTGTCTGGGCGCCATAGACGACGACTCCGTCGCACCCGTACCCGGCCCGCCGGTTCGCTTCGGGATCAATCCGGCCGGTGAGGCCGGTGCTTTGGGCCCTCGGGTCGAACCGGTACCGGACGATCCGGCCAAAACGCTGGCGGCGGTGCGGCAGTTGCGACCCCGTGGGGCACCCTTCGTCCTGCGCCTCAACCGCTTCTTCTGGTCATTCGGAAGCGCGGGCATCGATCGCTTCGAGCGGCTGGCAAACCGCTACACACGACGCGGCTACTTGGTCGAGCTGCAGCTGCGCTACCACCCGAACCAAGAACAGGAGGGCGACATACCCCGCTGGCTCGGCTTCGTGCGCCGGGTCGTGCGGCGCTTCGGGCCCAACGAGCGGGTGGTCTCGCTGCAGGTGACCAACGAGGTCAACTTCTTGCCGATCGCGCCCGACGCCTCCGACGCCGGGTACGACGGCGCCCGTGAAGCGCTCGTCCGAGGCGTTATCACCGCCAAGCGGGAGGTACGAAGGCGGGGGTTTGACCAGCTCGAGATCGGCTTCAACTGGGCGTATCGCAACCTGCCGTTCGTCGAGGAGGACTTCTGGGGCGAGCTCGGCGCCCTCGGCGGGTCGCGCTTCGTACGGTCCCTCGATTGGGTGGGTCTGGACGCCTATCCGGGCACGGTCTTCCCGCCGGTGGAACCCGGGCCGGGTGACTTCGCCGACGGAATGGTGAACGCGCTTTCAACGCTGCGATGCCTGATGGCGATTCCCGGTATCCCCGGGAGCGTGCCGATCCACGTCGAGGAGAACGGCTATCCAACCGGCATCGGGCGGCTCGAGTCCGAACAGGTACGGGCGATGGAGGAGATGGTCGGCGCCGTGCACCGGTTCCGCGGCACCTTCAACATCAGCGACTACCGCTGGTTCGACCTGCGCGATCACCGCACCAGTTCGGCCAACTTCCAGCATCACTACGGGCTGCTCAACGACGACTACAGCCCCAAGCCGGCCTTCGCCGTCTACCGGCGGCTGGTCGCAGAGTTATCTGGACAATAAACCCCTAGGGGGTATAGTCTCCGGCATGGCCGCGACCACCGGAGAAGTAGTCGTCAGCTCAACCATCAGCGCAGACGCGCCGGCCGTCTGGTCGCGCATCGTCAGCGTCGCCGGCGTCAACCATGAACTCGGTCCCGTGCTCTCGATGACCGTGCCGCGGCAACTGCGCGAGCGGGCCGCTGATCTCAACATCGACGACCTGCCGCTCGGGGAACCGGTCGGGCGCAGCTGGGTGAAGCTCTTCGGCCTGATCCCCGTCGACTACGACCTTCTTTGCATCACCGAGCGCGAGCCGGGGCGGCGTTTCCAGGAGGTCTCGACGATGGCGACGCTCTCGCCCTGGCGCCACGAGCGGATCGTCGAGCCCGCCGGGGAGGCGGCCTGCACCGTGACCGACCGGCTCCAGTTCACCCCGAGGCGCCCGCTGCGCTGGCTGCCGGGCAGCTCACGGCTGGTCGAGGCGATCGTGCGGCGGTTGTTTCAGCACAGGCACCGGCGCCTGGCCGAGCACTTCGGCGCCTCAGTCTGACGAACGATGGCGCCTTGGCCCATAGGGGGTGGTCTAAATCGCCATCGTTCGGTCAGCGAAACCACGCTCCGAACCACCCCTTCGAGGTTGACGAGGCGCGCTTAGATCAGCTCGGCGACGGCCTCGATCGTCGCGCTGTAATCCGTGCCGGGGATGCCGCCGATGCAGGGTGACGTGGCGCCTCCGTCGCGGTATCTCGTCACCGCTTCGAAGACGTCTTCCTTGCTGCCAATCCCCGACAGGGCCTGGAGGAGGCCGTCAGAGAGCCCGGCTTTTGCCGCCTCCAGATCGCCCCCGGCCATCCCCGCGTCAAACGCTTCAAGGTCCCCGCCGAAACCACCTCGCTTCAGCATCTCGCGGTAGAACGGCAGCGATGCGTAGGGGATCAGGTCCTGCCGGAAGGCAGCCTTGGCGGCATCCGGATCGTCGGTGAGGCCGACGGGCACCGCCGCGACGACGTCAAAGCCCTCCATCGATTTGCCCGCCTTCTCGCGCCCCTCGGCTACGGCCGGCACGACGACGTCGCGGATGTAGTCGGGGTTGCAGAGCCAGAGCATCACCCCGTCGGCGATCTCGCCGGCGAGGCGCAGCATGTTGGGGGAGAGGGCGGCGATGTAGATGGGCAGGTCGGCGCGGGCTTCGTAGCCCATGAACTGGAACTTGGTCGGGAAGTAGCTGCCCTCAGGGGGAGGCCGCCCCTCGAGGATCGCCCGCACCACCGACGCGTACTCGCGCATCTGCGTGACGGGCCTTTCGATTGAAGCGCCGAACCAGTTCTCCACCGTGACCTTGTGCGAGACGCCAAGCCCGAGCACCATGCGCCCGGCGGAGAACTCGTCGATCGTCGCCGCCGTCTGGGCCATGGCGACGGGAGTTCGCGAGAAGATCGGGACGACCCCGGTCCCCAGCCTGATCCGTTCGCTGGCCGATGCGTAGGCCATCAGCAGCGTCAGCGAGTCCCGGCCGGCGATATGGGTGGTGTAGGCGGAGTCGTAGCCGAGCGAGTCGGCGAGCCTGACACGCTCGAGCGCCGAGTCGAGCGAGCGCCCGGCGGAGATGAAGGCACCGATCCCGGCCACGCGGGGGTTATATCCGTACCGGCGAGGCGACGCGGCGCGCCTCCCAGAGGTGGTGTTGGCGGGGTCAGCTAGCGACCGCGGAGCTTCAGCGAAATGGTGCGCTTCTTGGTCTTCGAGCGGTTGCCCGCCTGATCGGAGACGCGGACCCTGATCTTGGCGATCACCCGGCCTCTGCGCTCGAGCGCGGAGAGGACGGCGACGCGCGCCGCCCTCGAGAGCTTCAGATTCAGTGTCTCGCTGCGATCGGGGAACACCTTGCCTCTGGCGCGCCTCAGCTTCATCCGCTTGACGACGCTCTTGCCGCCGGCGCCCCTCACCGTCAGCGTCCCCCGCGCGACGGCACGCCCGACCTCGTTGCTGACGACCTTGACCTTCACCGAGGTGCCCGCCGGCTGCTTGCGCGGCCCGCGCACGCGCAGCGACGGGTTGACGACGTCGGGGACGGTCAGTTGCTGCTTGAGCTGGGCGGCGCTGCCGCCGTTGCAGAGCACGATCTGGCCGGTGTAGGACTGGGTCCGCGAACAGCCTTCGTTGTCGGTCAGGGTCAGCGTGGCGGTGTAGGGGCGCGCCTTCTCGTAGACGTGCTGCGGCGTCGGCCCACCATCGGGCAGCGACGTGCCGTCGCCGAAGTCCCAGTCGTAGCGGACGATTGCTCCATCGGCATCGGTCGAGGACCCGGCATCGAATGTGGTCACTTGGCCGGCTGGAGCGGCATTTGCGGTGAAGGCCGCGACGGGCGGCTGGTTGGGCGTGATCACCAGCGACTCGAATGGCGGTCCGCCGACGCCGGAATTGATCGGCGATCCGGGCACCCCGGCCAGTGAACCGTCGGCGGCGATGTCAAGGCCAAAGACCTTGTCGGTCCCGAACTCGGTGACGTAGAGGCGGTTGCCGTCGGGCGTCACCTGGATCCCGCTGGGGCCGGTCCCTGCCCCGAGCGGCAGCGGTGAGCCGGGCAAAGGGGCAATTGACCCGTCGTCGGCGACGCTGAATCCGGAGACGCTGGCTCCGGCGCGGTTCGAGACGTACAGGCGCCTGCCGTCCGGGGTGAGCGTGGCGCCGATGGTGAAGGCGCCGCCGGAGCTGAACGGCGAACCGGTGATCGCGGTGAGCGCGCCCGTTGTGCCGATGTTGAAGGCTGAGACGCTGCCGCCGTTGCCGATGTTCGCCGAGTAGAGACGCTTGCCGTCGGGCGTGACCACGAGGTCCGCCGGGCTGGTGGCGCCACTTGCGAACGGCGAGCCCTGAATCAATGTCAGGGCGCCGTTGATGCCGATGCTGAAGGCGGAGATGTTGCCGTTTGGGGCGTTGGTGTTGGCGACGTAGAGGCGCCTGCCGTCAGGCGTCGCGACGACTGCGCCCTGGTTGGTGCCCTCGGCGCCGGCATCGAATGGCGACCCGGGCACTGGGGAGAGCGCGCCGTCGGCGGCCACGGAGAATCCGCTCACCTTGGCCTGGTTTGAGAATTTCGCCGTGTAGAGGAAGTTCCCGTCAGCCGTCATCGTGATCGCCTGCGGGCTGAGCGCGTCGGCGAACGGGGACCCGGTCATGGGGCTGACGAGGCCCGTGGCGGAATCGACGTTGAGTGCGTTGACCGCGGTGGTTGGCACGTTGGAGTCAGTTACGTAAACGCGTGCGCCGTCGGGAGACATGGTCACCGCGGAGGGGCTCGTGCCAACGCCGCCGAACGGGGAGCCGGTGAGCGGCGACATCGCGCCATCGGACCCGATGTCGAAGGCGGCGAGGCCGACCGGCGCGGTTCCGGAGCTGGTCACGTAGATATTGCGACGCGACTCGGCGGCGGCCGGAAATGCCAAAGCGACCAGCGCGGCCAAGATGCCGAGCCTGGCGTGCTGTGTTCGGATCCCCACCGTCACGTCCCCACCTAACCCGAGACGATAGCGATCAATGCGCTTCCCCCGACGCATGCGCCGGGGGTCGGGACTCCTCGGCCAGCGAGGTCAGCTCCAGAACGCCGCGGGAAGCCCCTTCGAGCACGTCGACCGCCTCCTCCTCATTGCGGGCGTAGAGCTCGACCAGCAGGTGGATGACGACCTGGTCCTCCTCGTGCTTGTGAAAACGAACGTGGGTGAAAAACTCACGGGTTCCGCAGTCCCCAAAGGCGCCGTAGGTGAGCGAGTCCGCGGCCTCCGGGCCCGAACAGGCCTCGACCTGTTCCTGGTCGACCCGCACAGTGCACGAGGCGACGAACGGCTTACCGGCCACCATGCGCTCCCAGCGATCCTCAATCGGCACGACGCGCCCTTCGTCGACGGTCAGGTGCGGCTGGTCGTGCATGCAGTCGAGGCATTGCACGACGGCCTCCTGGACCTCGTCAACGCGCTCGGCCGGCTCGCCGGTCTCCGGGTCGATGCGCAGCAGCGCGTCATAGTGGACCTGAGCTTCCAGTCGCTGGGACCAGCAGCGGTAGCAGCGAAGCCAGGCGGTCCGATCACCTTCGAGGTGCTCGTTCACGACTCTCAGGCTAGCGGCGCGGAAAATGAAATCCGGACATCGTCCGGGCGGTTACCGGGGGCCTGCTGGATGCTGGGCAAGCGGCCAAGTAGGGTTGCGAGAACCACCCCAACGAGTGAAGGGATGCTGATGCGAAGAGTTCTTCTTACTTCCGGCGCCTGCCTGGTAATCGGGCTGTCTGCCCTGGCTGTCGGTTGCGGCGACGATGACGAGGGAGATGCCTCGACGACGGCTGCCGAGACCACAGCGCCCTCCGACACCTCAACCACCGATGAAGGTGGCGCAAGCGCCGATGCCGGCGCCACTGAGATCGCTGTTTCGGAGGTCTCCGGCAACCAGTTCGATCCGGCTGATGTCGACGCCGCTCCTGGCGACAAGGTTGTCTGGACAAACGACGACTCGATCGCCCACAACGTGATTGCCGACAATGGCCAGTTCGAGTCCGAGACGATGGAGCCCGGTGCCACATTCGAGTGGACCGCGGAAGGCGAAGGCGGCGAGCAGATCTCGTACGTCTGCACTTTCCATCCCGGCATGGACGGCACCGTCACGATCGACGAAGCCTCGGGATAGGACGCAGGAGCTACGCGGGTGAAGGGGTCGCCGCGCTTTCGGCGACCAGGTCGATGATCTCGCCCATGATGCGGTTGAGGTCGAAGTCCTTGGGTGTGTAGACGCGCGCGACGCCATCCGCCAGCAGCTTCGCTTCGTGCGCGGGCGGGATGATCCCGCCGACGACGACGGGTACGTCGCTGCCCTGGTCCCGCAGGAGCCGCACGACTTCCGGGATCAGTTGCATGTGTGAGCCGGACAGGATCGAGAGCCCGACGACGTCGACGTCCTCTTGGATCGCAGACTCCGCGATCTCCTCAGGCGTCAGCCGGATCCCCTGGTAGACGACCTCCATGCCGGCGTCACGGGCGCGCACGGCGATCTGCTCGGCGCCGTTCGAGTGTCCGTCGAGCCCGGGTTTGCCGACGAGGATCTTCGGGCGTTTGCCGATCCTCTCTGTCAATTCCGCGACCCTGGCCTGCGTCGCCTTGAGCAGCTCATCGTTGCCCCCGGCCGGCGTGCCGCCGACGCCCGTTGGGCCGCGGTAGGGACCGAACACCTGACGCAGCGCTTGCGACCACTCGCCGGTCGTGGCGCCCACCTTGGCCGCCTCGATGGTCGCCGGAACGAGGTTCTGTGAATCGTCGGCGGCGACTTCACTCAGCCGCGTCAGCGCCGCGGCGACCGCGTCGTCGTCGCGAACAGCCTTCCACGCCGCCAGCGCTTCTATGCGTTCGCGCTCGACCTCTGGGTCCGGAGTCAGGATGCCGCCGTCCTCGCCCGTGGTCAGCGGCGAGTCTTCGGACTCGGTGAAGCAGTTCTGGCCGATCACCTTCAGTTCTCCGGCCTCGATGCGCCGCACGCGCTCGCGGTGGGACTCGACCAGCCGGGCCTTCATGTAGTCGACCCCGGCCTCTGAGCTCGAACCGCCGAGGTCGGCGACGACCTTCATCTCGGCTTCGGCGCCCTCGATCAGCTCGGCGACCAGCCCGTCCATCACCTTCGATCCCTCGAAGATGTCTGGGTAGTCGAGCAGGTCAGTCTCCAAGGCGAGGATCTGCTGAATACGCAGGCTCCACTGCTGGTCCCAGGGCCTCGGCAGGCCGAGTGCCTCATTCCAGGCCGGCAGCTGGATCGCACGAGCGCGGGCGCCGCGCCCGAGGGTGACGGCGAGCGCCTCGAGGACGATGCGCGGCACGTTGTTCTCTGGTTGGGATTCGGTCAACCCCAGCGAGTTCACCTGCACTCCGTAGCGCAGGCGCAGGAACTTCTCGTCGCTGACGCCGTAGCGCTCGCGCCCGATTCGCTCCCAGAGCACACCCATGGCCCGCAGCTTCGCGTGCTCCTCGATGAAGCGCACTCCGGCGTTGACGAAGTAGGAGATCCGCCCGAAGACTTTGGGGAAGTCCTCGTCGGCGACCTGGCCGCGAGCCTTGACCTCATCGAGAACGGCGATCGCGGTCGAGAGCGCGTAGGCGATCTCCTGGACGGGCGTCGCCCCCGCCTCCTGAAGGTGGTAGGAGCAGACGTTGATCGGGTTCCACTTGGGAATCTCGTTGACGGTGAAGGCGACCATGTCGGCGATCAACCGCATCGAGGGCGCCGGCGGGAAGGCGTAGGTGCCGCGCGAGAGGTACTCCTTGATGATGTCGTTCTGCGTCGTTCCAGAGAGGGCCGAACGCTCGACGCCGCGCTCGTCGCCGACCGCCACGTAAAGGGCGAGCAGCCAGGCGGCGGTTGCGTTGATCGTCATCGAGGTGTTCATCGCGTCCAGCGGGATCTCCTCGAGCAGGGTCTCCATGTCGCCGCGGTGCACGACTGAGACGCCGACCTTGCCGACCTCGCCGCGCGCGAGCACATGGTCGGGGTCGTAGCCGGTCTGGGTGGGAAGGTCAAACGCGATCGAAAGACCCGTCTGGCCCTTTTCGAGGTTCTTCCGGTAGAGCTCATTCGAGCGCCGGGCGTCGGAGTGGCCCGCGTAGGTACGCATCACCCAGGGGCGGTCCGGCTCGGGGAGGCGGTGGTCGCTCATGGCTGGATTTTACGACCTAATCCGCGCCCCTCCCGATAACTTGGCCTTGATGCCGCAGCTGATCGACATTCGCTACCTCGGCCTCGACCGCATCATCGGCGCCTGGGTGGTCGACGACGTGATCGTCGACCCGGGCCCGGAATCGGGGCTCGAGGCGCTACTCGAGGGCCTCGACGTGGAGCCGCGAGCGCTGCTGTTGACCCACATCCATCTCGATCATGCCGGCGCCGCGGGGGCGCTGGTCAAGCGCTTCCCGGACCTCCGGGTCTACGTGCACGAGGTCGGAGCCCCGCACATGCTGGACCCGTCGCGTCTGCTGCGCAGCGTTGCGCGTCTTTACGACGACCTCGAGGGCATCTACGGGCGGACACTGCCAGTTCCCGAGGAGAACCTCACCGCGCTCCGTGGCGACGAACGAATCGAAGGCTTCAAGACGGCCTACACGCCGGGGCACGCAGGCCACCACGTCTCGTATCTGCACGAGGCCACGGGCGACGCTTTCGTCGGCGACGTCGCCGGCGTCAGGATCCACCCCGCGGAGTTCACGGTCGCCCCGACACCTCCGCCCGACATCGACCTGGCGGCCTGGGAGGCGTCGCTGGATGTGCTCCGCGACTGGCGCCCGAACTCGCTGCGGCTGACGCATTTCGGCGCGGTCGATGAGGCTCAGGAGCAAATCGATGCCACGCGCGAGGCGCTGCGCAGGCAGGCCGAAACGGCCCGGGGTGGCGAGCGCGACTCGTTCATGGCAGGCCTCGAGGCCGCCGCACGGGACGCGACGGACGCTGAGACCGCGGAGCGATACATCAAGGCCTCGCCGCCCGAGCATGTCTGGCTGGGGCTGGAGCGCTACTGGAGCAGGCAGGGCTGAGACTCGCTGCCCAGCGCCGGGGCAGGGGTGGGGCTTCGTGGCTGGCGCCTCGGTGCGCTCGTTGACTGCGAGGCGTTTTGAACGGCAGCATCGAGGGTGGGGGGATCAGGCCCTGGCCCGGGTCCCAAGGCGCCGGCGGGGCTCGAAAATCGTGGGGTCCCACGAGATGCGTCGTCATGCACGACGGAACACGTGGGACCCCGATTTCGGCCTGATTTCGCGTTCAAACGCGATCCAGTTCCAGCATCCGGAACTGGAATGCAGTTGAACGCGACGGCGTGCACGATCCGGCGACAGCCCAACCCCCGATTGGCCCCCTTCGGTGCCCGCCGGTAAGACGAACCGCAAGCAACTGCGGCCCTTGGGACCAGCAACAAGGCCTGCCGAACAACAGGCCGTCAACCAACCCACCGCCCGGGCGCAGCGACCACGCCCGCGAGCCCCACCCGTCAGTCCAGGCTCGCGAACAGCAGCAGTGCCGCCGCCGAGTAGGCGAGGCCGACCTCGCTGGTGATGAAGTTCCCCCTGCGGTCCTCGTAGACGATCTGCTCGCCGTAGAAGCGTTTGTAGGTGGGGTTGAAGCGCCGATAGGGGTTGTTCTTTGCGGGCCTGATCCCGAAGTCTGGGAACTGTGAGGAGATTGCCGGGCCACCGACCACCAAGCCGCTGCCGAGATTCGAGGGATTACCCCTCAGAAAGAGCGAGTGGTGTGGGTTGTGGGCGTCTCGATCCGCGGAGCCGACCAGGAAGCTCGCGCCCCATGGGTTCAGTCCGAGGATGTAGTCGCGCGCCAGCGTCGCCGCTTCCAGCCCGTCCGGCGCCACGCCCGCCCGGTCAGCGGCCGCCAGGAGCGTCGCGCTGCCGGCGTGGTCGGAGATCCAGCCGAAATAGAAGCCCCCGAGCGAGCCGAAGGCGTCGATCCCGTCCCTGAAGCGGGCGCCCGCGACGGCTTCGCCCAGCTTGCTCTGGGCGACGGCGAGAACGTCGTTGCGGGTGATCGCGGGCGAGCCCATGCCGCCCGCGAGATCGGCGGCGGCGAGGCCGCCCACCGAGAAGTAGGGGGAGAAGCCGTCGCCCGGCGAGACTTCGAGCAGGTACTTGGCCGCGTCGGTCAGGTAGGGGTCTCCGATTGCGTTGCCTGCGCCGGCGCGGAAGAGCTTGGTTGCGGCTAGGGCCATGAATCCCTGCCAGTCGCTGAATGACGCGCCACCGGGCTGGGCGAAGCCCTCGAGGGGTGGGCCCGCCGCCGAGACTGCAACGCCGCGGTCGTACCACTCCTTGGCCAGGGCAATCAGCGCCTGGCCGCGCTCAGTTTCCACCCCGACCCGAATCGCGGCAGACGCGAGCCCTGCCGCGCCGGCCCCGAGGCTGCCGCTGCCGGCCTGGCCGTAGGCGGAACGCCGGGAGAACGCCGGGTTGGGATTGACGTCGTCCCCCGAGAAGTCGCGGAAGCCGCCGCGATGGTCGCTTTCGCCGCTCACCTGTGCGATGAAGACGGGTGAGCCCGGCGGATGCGCCTTCTCCAGCCAGCGAACTCCGATCTCGGAAAGCAGCCCGAGCAGCTCGGCATTTGCGTCGTCGAAGCGGGCGGCATAGTCGAGCATCACCGACGAGATCGCCGTCGTCACCGTGAACTTGATCGCGTCACCCGCGTCCCGCCAGCCACCCGAGACATCGATCGTGCCGCCGTTGCCGGGCCCGCCGACGATCGGGGCCGCGGCGTCATTGAGGTGCGACGGGAAGAAGACCGGGTTGAACTCGTTGCCGTCGGCATTGACCCCGAACACCGACGCAGTCCGCCGGACCAGGTTGCGCGACGCGTTCGGCTCCACGGTCCAGGGCGAAGAGGTCATTCGACCCACCCGGATGCGGTAACTGCCGGGTTCGCGGGGACTCGAGACGTCGGCGCGAGCGCCGAAGCGCCAGGGTGACGCGGAGCCCCTGACGCGCCGCAGCTTGCCTCGACCGAGAACCACGCCGGAGGGGTCCAGGACTTTGTAGGGCTCTCCCACGAGTCTCTTGGCAGAGCCCACAATCGCGATCCGGGGGTCATTAGGGGCGCTCGGTCCGGGCACGCGGATCGCATCGTGGGGTGGGGGCGAGCCCGCCACAGCCGATGGGTGTGAGAGCGCGAACGCGAGCGCCACGCCGACGACGGCGCGCACGCCTCCGAATCGCCTATAGCGCGCCTGCCACGCTCCAGCTCCCATCCCATCCCAGCGTAGCTACGCCGCACGCGAGCCGCAACCGCTTCTATCCGAGTCCTGGCGTGTTAGATGCAGAGCGGTTCCGCGCTTGCAAGGACGGTCCGCGAGTAGGGCTAGGCTCTCCAACCGAGATGCATCTAAATCGAACAAAACGCGCACTTCTCACATTGCTGGCCGCGGCCGGCATGACCGTGGCGATGGTCGCCGGAGCATCGGTGGCGTCCGCGCTGATCAAGGTCTACGCCAACGACTTCTCAAACAAGACCGAAGCCGACCAGCTGAGGATCAGCGGCAAGGGCTGCAAGAAGCAGTGGGACCGGGAGAACAAGCGCCTCTTCGCCGTCGCCAACGCCGGGCCGACGCGTTGCCGCCTCAGGGTTCCGGTCCAGGGGGACTCGGTGCAGCCGAACCAGGCTGTTCAGGTGACCACCAAGCTCGCCAAGAACATCCCCAATTCGATCGCCAAGCGCAGCTACGTCTCGATCTCAATCCGCGACGGCGCCGGCGGTCGTTACGAGTTCAAGGTCTACCCGGCGCTGCGGCGGGCCGAGCTGGTGCGCGAGCCGAACGGCAACGCGTTCCCGGTCGAGGCAAGAGACAAGGCGATCGGCAAGGCGGGCGAGCGCAACACTCTGCGGTTGGAGGTCAACAGCGATGTCATCAAGGCGAAGGTCAACAAGGCCCGCTTCGAGGCGATCACCGATGACAACGCGGCGGATCTCGAGGGGCGCAGGATCACGCTGACCTTGGGCGTGGAGGGCAAGACCGGCGAATCGGTGAGCGCATGGTTCGACGACCTGCAGGTCCAAGTCCCGACCCCATAGGGGCCAGACCTCGGCGATGGCGACCGAGACGATCGAGCGTCCTCGCGTGGCCGGTCCCGGCTCTGGGCTGGGAGGAAATTGGCAGGTGATCGTCCTCAACGACGATCACAACACCTTCGACCACGTGGCAAAGACGCTGGCGCGGGTGGTTCCGGGAGTCAGCCTCGATGCCGGCTACGGGCTCGCCGACCGGATCCACAACTCGGGTCAGGCGATCGTCTGGACCGGCCAGAAGGAGCCCGCCGAGCTCTACTGGGAACAGCTCTTCGACGCAGGGCTGACACTGGCCCCGCTCGAGCAGCACTAGTGGGGGCCTCCGGCGCTAGAGTCGGGTCCCTGGGAGGAATCTTGGAATGAACCCCGTGTCCAGCCGAATGGTCCGGGTCGCCGCGGCCCTGGCGACGGTGAGCGCGATGATCAGCGTCCCGGCCGCCGCGCAGGCGACGCTCGGAGACCTCGACTTCCAGCAGTGCTTCAGCGGCGACACGGCCACCGTGGCAACAACTGCCTGCACCTCGAACGGCACCACGGAATTCCACGGGATCGGTTCGGGCCTCGGCAATGCGAGTCGGCGTCGCCGTAAGTCCCGACGGCGAGCACGTCTATGCGACGGCCGCGGGCGATGATTCGGTGGCGCTGTTCGACAGGGACCAGGCGACGGGCGTGCTGACCTACCTCGGTTGTCTCAGCGCCAACTCCAACGTCGTCGCCTGTACGACGATTCCGGTGATCTCGACCGCAGGTGGGCAGGACACCGGCCTCAACGAACCGAGGTCCCCTGTGCTCAGCGGCGACGGGGAGTTCCTGTACGTCGTGTCGCCCAGCGACGATGCGGTGACGACGTTCAGCCGCGATCCGGTGACGGGAACGCTCGGCTGGCTGAGTTGCGTCACGACCGGGACGACCACGCCCTGCACCGGCGTGGGCGCGCCCGTGGCCGGCGGTGCCAACACGGGCATGGACGACCCGCAGGCGATCGCGGTCCTGCCGAACTCGCTCTACGTCGTCTCCGCAGGCGACGACGCCATGACCCGCTTCGACCGGGTCGCGGCCACGGGAGCGATCAGCTACGTCAACTGCCGCACGACCGAAGTTGCCAGCGGCCCGGTCGGCGGCGGCGGCAGCGGTGCCTGTGCGAGCGTCGGCGTTCCGGCCGCCGACGGTGTCAACACCGGACTCGAACGAGTCAGCACGGTGGCCGTCAGCCCCGATGGGCGCTCCCTCTATCTGACGTCGTTCTTCGATCACGCGATCACCCGCTTTTCACGCAACCCCGCAAGCGGCGCGCTGGTCTACCGCAACTGCATAACCGGTGACAGCGACGGCGCCGGCTCGGCTGGAACGAACGCCTGTGACGAGACGCCGGACGCGTCTTTGACCGCCAACTCCTCCGGACTCGGCGGAGTCACAGGGGTGGTCGTCAGTCCCGACGGCGCGAACGTCTACGCCACGATGTCGAGCGACCACGGCGTCACGCGCTTCGAGCGTGACGCGGCGAACGGAGCGATCTCGTTCGTCGACTGCATCAGCGGCGACCTGAGCGCCGGATCGGTCTGCAGCCAGATCCCGGGGGCCACGGGCTTCGGAGCCGACAGCGGGGTCGGCAACCCGTTCGCTCCGGTTGTCTCGCCCGACGGACGCTCCCTCTACTTGGCCGGTCGAGGCTGACGACTCGGTTGCCGGGTTCGATCGCGACTCCACGCGGCGCGCTCGCATTCCGCGGCTGCGTGACCGGTGAGACGGCCTCCGCCGGTGCCTGCGAGTCGAGCGGGACCGACACGGCCGATGGCCATGATTCGGGCCTGGACCAGATCGACGCCCTCGCCCTCAGCCCGGACGGCAAGACGATTTACGGCGCAGCGTTTCCGGACGCCTCGATCATCCATCTGAACCGCGAACAGCCGCCCGAGACCCAGATCGACTCGCCGCCTCTCGGGACGACCACGGACGACACGCCGACATTCAGCTTCTCCTCGCCCGAGCTGGCGCCGACGCTTGCCGGCTTCGAGTGCAGCCTCGACGGCGGGCCCTTCACAGCCTGCGTCTCTCCGTTTACCACCACGCCCTTGGGCGACGCGGCACACAGCTTCGCGGTTCAGGCCAGGGACACCTTCGGTACCGCCGATCCGACCCCCGCCGCGGAGGCGTTCACCGTCGATGCAGTCGCCGATCCGCCGCCACCGGCCGATCCGGGCACCGCACCCGCCTGCCGACACGACACCGCCCGCCGATCCCACGACGCCCGGGCCCGCTCCCGTGGCGACCGACACCAAGCCGCCGAAGACCGAGATCACCAAGCATCCGAAAAAGACCGTCAAGACCGACGAAAAGAAGGCCAAGGTGACGTTCAAGTTCAGTTCCTCGGAGTCCGGCTCGACCTTTGAATGCAAACGTGACAAGGGCGAATGGAGAAAGTGCTCATCGGCGAAGAAGTACAACGCCCGGAAGGGCAAGCACACCTTCCGGGTTCGGGCAACCGACGCCGCCGGCAACGTGGACGCGACGCCGGCCAAGCGGGAGTTCGAAGTGAAGCGGAAGGACTGAGCTCAGCTCAGGTCGAGCAGGCGCCCGCCCGCGCCGGGCGGTGAGCCGCCGAGAACGGCGCGGGCACGCCTGGGGCGTCGCAACCGGCGCTCACGACGACGTCGGGGCAGTTGCGAGACGCGCAGCTGGAGCAATTCCACGGCTTCGAGACTGCGGCGAAACGGATCGGCGATGCTGCTCCCGTCAGGGATGGAAACCGCGGCGAGCAGCGTTCCGTTGGCCTCGGCCACGAGAACCGGCTGGGCGAGCGGGCGGCTTTCTTCTACCGCCTCGAGGCGCTTGAGGTCGGCCTGATCGCGATCCTCCTGGGGGCGGATTGTGATGGCTTGGGGGGTCATGGGGACACCTTGCCACAGGCCTGGTATCAGTGCAACATGGATTACTTCTAAGCGTGATAAGCTGAGCTTATGATTGATCTCAAGCGTGCCCGGATCCTGCGTGAGGTGGCGGCCCGAGGCTCCTTCTCGGAGGCTGCGGACGAGCTTCACCTGTCGCAGTCGGCCGTCAGCCAGCACGTCGCGACGCTCGAGCGCGAGGTCGGGACGAAGCTGCTCGAGCGCACTTCGAAGGGCCCACAGCCGACCGAGGCCGGCCGGGTGCTGATCACCCACGCCGAAGCGGCGATCGCCCGGCTCGAGGAGGCGGAGCGCGATCTGGCGGCGCTGGCCGGACTCGAGGCAGGCGAGGTCCGTGTGGCCAGCTTCCCGTCGGCCAGCGCGACGCTCTTGACGGAGGCCGTTTCCTGCTTCCGGGCCCGCCATCCGGAAGTGCGGCTGAGCCTCGCGGAGGCCGAACCCGAGGAGTCGCTGCCGCAGTTGCGAGCCGGCGACCTCGACCTTGCCCTCGTCTTCGACTACCCGTCCGTTCCGCTGGAGAGCGACCGCGACGTCGAGCTGCTGCCGCTGCTGACCGAGTCCATGTACGTAGCGCTGCCCAAGGACCATGCGCTCGCCGCGGTCGATCAGATCGATCTCGCCGACCTCAGCGACGAGAGCTGGCTCGCCGGGATTCGCCCCAGCTCATGTGACACGGCGATGATCACCGCCTGCCGCGACGCCGGTTTCGAACCCAAGGTCAGCTTCGAGTCCGACGACTACCACGTGCTTCAGGGTTTCGTCGCGGCCGGCCTGGGCGTGACCCTGCTTCCCGATCTGGCGATGCCGACGCTGCGCGCGGATCTGGTCGTCAAGGCGATCACGCCGGTGCCTCCGGCCCGCCGCGTCTACGCCGCCGTCAGGCCCGAAGGCTCACGCTCGCCGGCGACCGACGCGATGGTCGAGGTACTGCGCGAGGTCGGCGCAAGGATGATCCCGGACACCGCCGCGGTCACGGTCACGGCGTAGTCCGGTCGCAGGTTGCTACTCGGGTGCTTCGCCCGCAGCCACGAGTTCATCGCCCGCGGCGTACGTGCCGGCCGAGCCCACCACAGAGTGCCAGGCGGGCAGCAGCGGCTTGTTGTAGTAACTCATCACCACCTGGCGGGCGGCTGAGACTTCATCGGAGGCCCAGTAGAGCTCGAAGCCCTCCTTGCTGTCCCAGAAGATCGTCTGCCGGAACAGCAGCGGGTCGTCGATCGAGCGGGTGAGCGTCCAGCCGGTCGCCCCGAACGACATCGCGCGCTCGGCTGCCGGCAGCCAGCCTTCGAGCCAACGGTCGGCTCGGAACGGGTGGACCCGCCAGTCGATTACTGATGCATAGCTGGCCATGAGCGCGAGTCTATAGCCGGACGGGGCTGTGATTCAGCCCGGTCGAGGCCCGCCTAGGCACCGACCTCGGCCCAGATCGCGCCGGGGCCGTCCTCGTGCTTTCCCTCGTCGCGGTCGGTGGCGCCGACCATCACGGTGATCTTTCCGGTGTGCCGGTTCTCGTGCATCATCTGATGAGCCTCGGGGACGCCCTCGAACGGCATCGCGTCGGAGAGCACCGGGCGGATCTTGCCCTCGGCCATCAGCTGGTTGGCGCGCATGCACTCATAGGCGTTGGCGAAGTGGGATCCGAGGATCTCCTTCTGCTTCATCCACAGGTAGCGGACGTCGAAGTCGAGCGTGTAGCCCGAGGTGGCGCCGCAGATCACGACCTTGCCGAACGGCTTGACCGTGAACACCGACGTGGGGAATGTCGCCTGGCCGACGTGCTCGAAGACGATGTCGGGAGCGTCGCCGAGAATCCCCTTGACCTTCTTGGCGAAGCCACGAGATTCCGCGAAGCGCGCCTTCTCCTCCTCGGGCGTCTCGCCGCCCTTTCGCATCATCCCCGCGAACTCGTTGCGGTTGATGTAGTCGACGGCGCCGAGCTCCTTGACCAGCTCGCCCTTCTCGTCGGAGGAGACGACGCCGACCGCGTTGGCGCCCGCCGCCTTGCAGAGCTGCACGGCGAAAACGCCCAGGCCGCCCGCGGCGCCCCAGATCAGCACGTTGTGGCCCGCCTGGATCTTGCAGCGGTCCATCAGCATCCGGTAGGCGGTGAAGTAGGTGAGCCCGTAGGCGGATGAGTCGACCCAGGAGAGGTTGCGCGGCTTCGGCAGCAGCTGCTGGGCCTGCACCTTGGTGAACTGGGCGAACGAGCCCCAGGTCGTCTCGTATCCCCAGATCTTCTGGCTCGGGGCGGCCATCGGGTCGAGCCCATGCACCTCGACGTCCTCGTAGGAGGCCTGGTTGCAGTGAATCACGACCTCGTCGCCGGGCTTCCAGCGGGTGACGCCCTCGCCGACCTTCCAGACAACGCCAGAGCCGTCGGATCCGCCGATGTGATGCCCGTACTCAGGGTGGTCGCCGTAGCCGAAGACTGAGACCGGCTTGCCGAGCGAGGCCCAGACGTTGTTGAAGTTGACGCCGGCCGCCATCACGCGCACGATCACCTCGAAGGCGCCGGGTTCCGGAACCTCGATCTCCTCGACCTGGAAGGCGTCCTTGGGCTCGCCCTCGCGTTCCTGGCGGATCACCCAGGCGGCCATCTTCTCGGGCAACTCGCCGGGCTCCACATCAAGCTTTGACACATCGGCAACGTCTACGGCCACGATTCTCCTTCGGTCGGGATGAGCGGCGCGGATCGTACCGTCCCTGCAGCATTACGCCCACCCGTCAGCTTTCCGTCGGGACCCACGACTACCTTCGTGAGCCCCATGGAAGCTTCAGGAAAACCCCAGCTCACATTCGACGTACCCGCGACCGAGGGCACCGTACGGGCACTTGATGGCCGCATCGTCATCAACGACCTGACGGTTGACGACGAGCGAGCCGCACGCCTGGTGCGCGAGCGCCAGCAGGCGGGACGGCCTGCGGCCGAGACGGTGCGCAAGGCGATCGAGATCGGGGCGCGCGTGCTCGACTCGGAGGAAACGGCGGCCAACGTCGACTACGTGAGGGCGGAGTTCGAGCGCCATTCCTCGGTCCTGCGCGAACGCATGACCAAGGCGATCGAGGCCGGTGACGTCGCCCTCGCGGAGCGCATCGCCGCGAACTTTGACGGCGGGCGCGACGGGTCGGTCCAAAAGCAGATCGAGTCTCTGCTCGAGAATGCGCTCGACGGCCAGCGCGAGGCGCTGCTGAAGCTGTTCAAGACGGAGGACGGCGTCAATCCGCTGTTCGACTTCAAGGACGCGATGGTGCGCGTCTACAAGTCGCTCGACGAGCGCCAGCAGAAGGAGGGTGAGGAGAACCGCAAGGTGATCTCCGATCTGCGCCGCGAAGTCGTCGAGCTGAAGGGCCAGGGCGAGGCCGACGAGCGGGTTGCCGAAGCCGAGGGAGCCGGCACCCGCAAGGGCTTCGACTTCGAGGGTCGCGTGCACGCCGCATTAGAGCGAATTGCCTCGGCGCGAGGTGACTGCGCCTCGCACACCGGCGGGGAGGCCGCGGAGGGCGGTGGCAAGAAGGGCGACACGCTGATTGAGCTGAGCGCCGCCGACGGGCCGTCGATGGGCCGAATCGTCTTCGAGGCCAAGGACAAGCGCCTGTCCATGAACGAAGCCTGGAAGGAGCTCAATGACGGGATGGCGGCGCGCGCCGCCTCCTTTGCGGTGCTTGTCGTCGCCGGCGAGGAGCGGATGCCCGCTCGCACGCAGCAGCTCCACGAGTACGAGGGCAACAAGATGATGGTTGCGCTCGACCGCGACGAGCCGGACAGCCTGGCGCTCGAGGTCGCCTACCGGCTGGCCGCTGCGAGGGTGACGATGGCTCGGGATCGCGAGTTGCACGTCGACGCGATGGCCGTTCGCGACAGCGCCGATGAGGCGATCTCCCTGCTCAAGCAGGCCCAGGCGATCCGTTCGACGCTCACAGGGATCAAGACCAGCTCCGACAAGGCTCGAGCCGGCCTCGATGGAATGGTCGAGGCAATCCGGGCGAAGCTCGAGCGAATCGACTCGCTCGTCGGCGAAGCGACCGACTAACGGCTCAGCGCCGCAGCTTGCCGCGCGCGCTTGCCGACACTTCCGGGGCACTGACGACGATCACGTAGCGGCCGCCCTTCAGCTTGCCGCTCTTCAGGGTCACCTTCACCGGTCCCGGTGCCTTGAGGCGCTTGCGGGCTCTGTCGAGCGTTCGCAGAGCCTTCCTCTTGCGTCCAGCCTGCTTCAGCGTCACCCTTGCGCGCGTGGCCACGGTCGAGCCGATCAGGACGACGATCCCGCGCTTGCGGGCCATCTCGCTCGAGAGCTTCGGCGGCAGCACGATCGTCACGGTTTGGGCATCACCGCCCCCGTCCCCATCACCGCCGCCGTCCCCATCACCGCCCCCGCCACTGCCGCCCGGTCCATCGGAAGGCGAAACGGTGAGCGTGCCAGTCCCGGCTCGCGTCTGGCTGCCGAGCGTCGCGCTCAGCGTTACCGGATAGTCACCCGGAGCGGCGTCGGCGGGCACACCGATGGCGACGTTGATCGGATTCGCGCTGTTGGCAGCCGGGGCCAGCGAGGACGAAGTCGGTAGCGCCGTCGCTCCCGCCAGCGCCGTCGAAGCGCCGATCGTAAAGGACTGGCCGGCGCCGAGGGCGGCGCCGGAGTACGTGGCCAGGAACGGAATCGAGACCGTTCCGCCTGCCGCCACCGTGCCGAGCGCGCCGGCGCTCCGGATTCCGAGATCGCGGGTGGCGCGGCTCAAGGCGGTGCCGGCGAGGATCGTCGACTTCGCCGGGCTGTCGGCGCAAAAGGTCGTCAGGTCGTCGCTCGCCGCCTGTATCTGGGAGCCTTGGTGGCAGAACACGGGTCTGTCGGCCGGGTGGCTGGCATCGACGCTCCGCATGCCGACGACGGGCCGGTACCGGAATGGGGTCTGGAACGGAACTCCGTCCGCGCCCTGGCCCAGTTCAAAGTCGATGTCAGCGGTAAAGCTTTGGGCTCCGACGTCGCTGCTGTAGACGATCGAGTCGGAGATGAAGCCAACCCACTTGGTGCCGGCGGCGGCGGGGACGGACGTCTCCATCGCGCCCGCATAGGAGGGTGAGAGGTTGAACGTCAGCGCCCGGCCGCCGGTGGACGCGAACGATGCGGGCGGGGTGGCCGCCGAGGACACGCGGACGGCGAGCAGCACCTGTCCATTGACGCTGTCGGGGCCGGGTGTGTCGGGGTCGTTGGTCGTCATGTTCTCGTCGATGTTTCCCTTGTCCGGGCAACTGACCGGCCTAGAAGCGCAGACTTCGATGATCACTCTCACGGCACCGATCGTGTTGAGCTGGGTCGCCGTCGGCGTCACCTTGAAGACGATGCAGCCCTGAAGGATCAGCGCGGCCGCGAGCAACGCGATCCCCACAAGGGGCCGCACCAGTTGACGCCTGTGCTGCCTTCCGTTCCCTCCCATCTCGCGAGCAGGGTACAGCGGTTTTCGGGCGCGGCTGGGGAAATTGCCGCCCGCGGATCGAGGGCGCTAGGGAAGCAGCAGTTGGTTCTGTGAGCTCGGGCGATCCGGGCCGACCTTGACCGTGGTCGGCTTGGCGTCAGATTCGGGCCCAGCCGTAATCTCGTACTCGCCTTCCGGGAAATCAACCTTGAACTGACCGACTGCACCCGACTCGATGTTGTCGCTCTGGGTGTTGAGCGCTTCGCCTTCGATCGTCAGCTGGACGACGGTGTCGGACTGGTTCGAGATCGTCAGGTTGACGAGGCCGGCTCCGAAGCTGGCAGGCGCCACTTCTACGAGGTCGTCGGTGACGTTGGCTGTGACTTCGATCGGCGACGGCGGCCGCGGCTCATTCGCGTGGTCGTCGGCTTCGCAGCCGGCCACTGCCATTGGCATCGCAAGCAGTGCGGCCGCGAGCACGTATCCCCAGCGCTGGCTCATCTAGTGCGAGAGCCTAACCCAACGCTCGGAGGTGGATAGGCCAGCGGTCGCGGTCAGCCCGCGAAGGGCAGCTCGACAACGCGCGCCGTGGACCCTTCGCCGACCCTGACAGCGTCGCCGACCTGGGCTTCGCGACGCAGGATCGCGAGCGCGATCGGGCCGAGTGCGGGGGAGAGGACGGCGGTGCCGATCGCCCCCAGTTCGCGCTGATCAGAGCTCACCGGGTCGCCTGCGGAAGCCTGACCATCAAGTCGCAGTCCGCGCAGATGGCGGTTCGGCTTGCCCTTGTAATGCAGGCGGGCGACGGTCTCCTGACCGATGTAGCACCCCTTTGTGAAGCTGATCGCGCGCTCATTGATTCCGGCCTCCTGGGGGATGGTCTCGCCGGTCATCTCGCGACCGAAGCGCGGACGGCCCGATTCGACCCTGGTGATCTCGGCCGCCTCGAGGCTGACCTGGGCGATCCCCGCGGCTGCCAGGCCGGCGGTTAGCGCTGCGGCGCCGGAGGCGCGGCAGATCAGGTCGAGTCCCAGATCGGTCGCCACGGCGAGCGCTTCAACCCCGTCCCGGGTGAAATGCGCCTGTGCATGCTCGGGGCTGACTGGCGGCGCGCCTGAGAGGACGGCCGCGGCAGGGCCGATCAGTGACAGGATCGCCCAGTCCTGCGTCACCTCCTCGACATCGACGTCGCGGCCGATTCGGTAGCGATCGAGATGGCCGCGCACGGCAGCCGTCACCTCGGCCTCGGTGTCAAGCCAAATCTGAAGGCCCTGTTCGCGCTCGAGCCGCAACACGCGCATATCGGCCTGCATGTGTCCCTTGCGGTCCAGCAGCGCCGAGTAGCAGCCGCGGCTCGGTTCCAGGGCCTCGATGTCGTTGGTCAGCTGTCCCTGAAGAAACTCCGCGCCCTCGGTGCCGGCGACGAGCAGCTTGCCACGGCCCGAGCGATCGACCAGCCCGGCCTCCTCGCGCAGCAGCCGATACTGCCCATCAAGCTCGATCGTCCCGGCAACGCCCACGCAGCGATTGTAGGTGGGCCCCAGACCAAGCCCCGTCCCCCGTAGGGTCGGACCTCAAAGGGACAGAGCTTCGTGGTGTTTTAGGCTAGACTAAAAACATCTCTAGGCAAGGCAAAATCAGTCGGCGCAAGTTGATCGGAGGCGCGGCGGCCGCCGGCGCTTCGCTGCCGGTCCTCCACGAGCTGATCCCGCACCAGGGCGTGCACGGGGGGACCGCCGGGGCCAGCGCGGCCACCGGCATGAACCACGGCGCGGCGGCCCTTCACCACGGAGGCGGCGCCGCCGGCCCCACCTTTCGCGGTGGTGCGTCAGTCGACCACGCAGCCAACGGCTTCAACCCGACCGAGATCCTGCGCGACTTCGACTACGGCAAGACCCGGCGCCTCGCCAGCGGCCGCACGCTGCGCGAGTGGACACTGGTGGCAGAGGATCGGGAAGTCGAGATCGCCCCCGGGGTCAGGTACCCGGCCTGGACCTACAACGGGCGCATCCCCGGCCCGACGCTTCGCTGCACCGAGGGTGATCGACTGCGGATCAGGTTCGCGAACGGGTCGGCCCACCCGCACACGATCCACTTCCACGGGCTGCATCCCGCCGACATGGACGGCGTGCCAGGGATCGGCGCCGGCATCATCGAGCCCGGTAAGACGACCGTTTACGAGTTCGATGCCGAGCCTTTCGGCCTCCACCTCTACCACTGCCACACGGGACCGCTCGCCGAGCACATCGCGCGCGGCCTCTACGGCACCTTCATCATCGATCCCAAGGTTGGGCGTCCGGACGCTGACGAGATGGTGATGGTGATGAACGGCTTCAACACCAACTTCGACGCGGAGGGCAACCAGGTCTACGCGGTCAACACCGTCGCCTTCCACTACGTGAACGAACCGATCCAGGTCAAGCGCGATGAGTCCGTCCGCATCTATCTCGTCAACACGCTCGAGTACGACCCGATCAACTCGTTCCACATCCACGGCAACTTCTTCAACTACTTCCCGACCGGCACCTCGCTGACGCCGACCGAGTTCACTGACACGGTCATCCAGGGCCAGGCACAGCGCGGGATCTGCGAGCTCAAGTTCCCCCACCTGGGCGAGTTCATGTTCCATGCCCACAAGACCGAGTTCGCCGAGCTTGGCTGGATGGGCTTTTTCGAGGCGAGATGAAGGCGGCGATCCGCTAGTGGAAGCGCGAGCGGAGACTCCCTCGGAGGTCGCGACGCGGGTGCCGACCTGGGCGCTCGTGGTGCTGCCGCTGACGCTGATCGCGGGTGCCCTCGCCGCCTTCTCGGCTCTCGGGGCGCCGGGCCTCGGTGATCGCGTCGGGCCACCGATCGAGGAGCTCGCGGTCGAGCGCACGGTCCTGCGGCCGGGTGAGATCGAGTTGGTCGTTCGCAACACCGGGCCCGATCCCGTGGAGGTCGCCCAGGTGGCGGTCGCCGACGCCTACGTCAATTTCCAGGCCGACGACCTCGAATTCGGGCGGCTGCAAGGTGGGTCCTTGAGCCTCGACTATCCCTGGCAGGAGGGTTCGCCTTACGCGATCTCCATCCTCACCTCGACCGGCGCGACCATCGACCACGAGATCGAGGTCGCAGTCCAGACGCCGGAGGCGGACGCCGGCTTCTTCGGCTTGATGGCGGTGCTGGGAACCTACGTCGGCGTCATCCCCGTCGCCCTGGGGATGCTCTTCCTGCCTCTGCTGCGGCGCGTACGGCCGTCGGCGATGCAGGTGTTGATGGCTGTCACGATCGGGCTGCTCGGCTTTCTGGCGATCGACGGAACGCTCGAAGGTCTCGAGATCGCCGGCGCCGGCGCCGGCGCCTTCGGCGGCGTCGAACTGTTGTTCCTCGGCGCCGGCATCTCCTACCTGGCACTCGTCGGCGCCGACGCCTATCTGCGAGCCCGTCGCGAGCGCGCGCGCGACGCTGGGGCGGGCAGCTGGCAACTGGCGGCGATGGTCGCCGTGGGCATCGGTCTTCACAACCTCGGTGAGGGCCTCGCGATCGGCTCCGCCTACTCGATCGGCGCCCTCGCCCTCGGCACATTCCTGGTCATCGGATTCGCGCTGCACAACACGACCGAGGGCCTGGCGATCGTCGCGCCGCTGGCCGGGGCCGAGGGAAGGCCGTCGCTTTGGCGGCTGCTGGGCCTCGGCCTGATCGCGGGCGCTCCGGCCATTCTCGGAGCGCTGGTCGGCGCCTCTGTCTACAACCCCGAGCTCTCGACCTTCCTGCTCGGCCTCGGCGTGGGTGCGATCGTCCAAGTCGTCCAGCAACTCTGGCCGACGATGCGCGACGACGGTGGGATCACCCTGCGCCCTGCGACGGTCGCGGGCGTCATCGCCGGCGCGCTGATCCTCTACGCAACCGGCCTCCTCGTGACCGTCTAAGGGAGGCTCGGATCATGGCGATCTCCAACCAGCGCGTCCCGATGTCGGGCGATCACCACCACGGACCGCGCCGCGGGGCCGACGCCGGCTCGGAGGCGGTCGAGGACTACGCAAAGGCGATCTTCGCCCTCGAGCGCCGCGCGGGGGGCCCGGTCGCGAACTCGGCGCTTGCAGGACGCCTCGGCGTCTCGCCCGCCTCGGTCACGGCGATGCTGAAACGCATGGCCGAGCTCGGCCTCGTCGAGCACGAGCCCTACCACGGCGTCACACTGACGGAGCCCGGGCGCCGGATGGCGCTCGAGGTGCTGCGCCACCACCGCCTGCTCGAGTCCTACCTGACCGAGGTCCTGGGGATGTCCTGGGACACCGTCCACGACGAGGCCGAGGTGCTCGAGCACTACATCTCCGAGGAGCTCGAGGCCAGGATCGCGGAGGCGCTTGGAAACCCGAGCTTCGATCCCCACGGAGACCCGATTCCCAGCGCCGAACTGGCGATGGAGGCGAGCCCGGGGGTCCCTCTGGTTGAGCTCGAGCCCGGCAGCTCCGCGAGGCTGACGCGCGTTTCCGACGCCGACCCGAACGCGCTCCGTTACCTGACCGAGCGCGGCATCGGCCTCGGCGTCGAGCTGACGCTGGTCCAGCGCGACGAGCTCGGTGGCTCGCAGCTTGTGGAGGTCGGAGGCACGCCTCACGCGATCGGCGACCGCCTGGCGCGCCGAATGGTCGTCGAGCCGCTCCCGGCGGGATAGTCTGTGCCGGTGGCCTTGGCAGAGACGTTCAGCGAGATCGTCGACTCGCTTCCTGACGACTGGACCGATCTCGAGCTCGACATGCGGATCGAGGACGAGACCCGCTACGTCGAAGCCGCGGTGATCATCTGCCAGTGCAACGCACAGCCGTACTCGAAGGCCGATTGGCACTGGCGCATCAACGTCGCGCATCAATTCGGACACGCCGCTGCGGCGGAGACCGTCGCCGGCACCCTGGCGCTGATCGACCGCGAGGGGATCGCGGGAGAACTTCGCCTGCGCAGCGTGCAGCAGGGCCGCGCCGAGATCGTGCAGATGTGGGGCCGCCCCGAGTCGGTCCGCGAGGACTTCCGCCTTCGCCGCAGCCTCTAACGCCCAGCCGAACGCCTGGACGTTCAGCGGGTCAAGCGGAAGGTTTTGCTGACCCTGGGGGGTGATTCGACGACGCCGTGGTCGGCATCCCAGGCCGCCCAGTCCTCGAGCGGTCCGCGGTTAAAAACTCCCGGCGGATCGAAGGCGTCAGCTGCGATCAGAGCGTCGAGCTGCGCTTGTTGCTCGGCTGGGTCGAGGCCCTCGGCTTCCGTCAGCAGCGCATCGAGACCCGCGGCCGGATCATCGGTCACGGCCTCGTAGCCGCGGGTCAGACCGGCGACAACCGCCTCGACGAGGCCGGGGTCGGTCACCAGCGTCTCGCGGTCGCTCACAACCACCAGCTCCGGGTAGTGCGGAGCGCCGAAATCGTCGACCCTGAACTCCCGGGTCGGTACACCCCGGCGGCGCAACGCGACGCCTTCGGCGTTCCAGAACGCGGTCGCGGCGTCGATCCGGCCGGCGGCGAGCGCCCTGACCGCCTCGAAGCCGATCGTCACGCGCTCGACGGACCCGGGGTCGACGCCGGCCTCCTCGAGCACCGAATCGAGAACAGCGTCGTCAGAGGGCAGGCCGGTGACACCGACGCTCGCGCCCTCCAGATCGGCGGCCGTTTGCACCGCGTCGCGGTCGCCCGCGATCACCGCCGCCAGCGGGCGCTGCACGACCGGCGCCACTGCGACGAGGTCGGACCCGCGCTCACGAGCGATAGCCAAATCGTGGATGTCAAGGATCGCGAACTGGACGCGGCCGGCCTCGAGCAGCTTCGGCCCGTCGGTTGATGCCCCCGGTTCGCGCACCGTCATGGCGACGCCCTCGTCGTCGAAGTACCCGTTTTGCTGCGCCGTGTAGACCCCGGCGTGCACCGCATTGGGCACGAAATCAAGCACGAGGGCTGCTTCTTGCGAAGCGCCCGGTTCCGCACCGTCGTCGTCTTCACAGCCACCCTGAACCGCAAAAAGCGCGACGGCCGCCAGCAGCGCGGCACTTGCCCTCATCTCGCCGCGAGGATAGCCCGCGCATATGAGCAGCGCGCGACGGCGCGCCTGATTTAGTCGACCTTGAGGTACTCCGCCACTATCTCCGCCCAGGCTGGTTAGACTGCCGCCGCTGGCGGGCAGACCGCCGCGCCCGCCATAAAACTGACTGAGGAGGTTTCACCCGTGCAGGACCGAGGACTCGCCGCCTATATAGCGGAGCTGATCGGGACATTTTTCCTGGTCTTCATGATCACCGCGACCGTGACGCTCTACATCGCCCAGGGCGATCAGGCGGCACAGTTCGGATCGGACTTCGCTGTCATCGGGCTCGTGCACGGATTCGTGCTCTTCATGCTCGTGCTGACCCTCGGTGGGGTGAGTGGAGGTCACTTCAACCCGGCGGTCACGGCCGCAGCCGCGGTCATGCGCAAGATCGACCCGGTCGACGCGGTCGTCTACATCCTCGCCCAGCTCTCCGGAGGTGTGCTCGGCGCGCTGATGACGAAGGCGCTGCTCGAGGACGAGGGCGCGCTCGGCCACTACGGGGCCGCGACGATCAGCCCATTGCTGAGCGGCAACGCCGCCGGCGCGATCGTCGAAGCGCTCGGCACGTTGCTGCTGGTGTTGGCGGTTGTGGCCGTCGCCATGAACCCGCGCGTCCGCCAGGAGTGGGCGCCACTTGGCATCGGCCTCACCCTCGGCATGGCCGTGATGGTCCTCGGCCCGCTCACCGGCGGCTCCTTCAACCCGGCGCGCTGGTTCGGTCCGGCGCTGATCGGCGAGGAGTTCGGCGGCACCTGGCCCTACATCATCGGCCCGCTCGTCGGCGCTCTGGTCGCCGTGCTGCTCTACAAGTTCGTCATCTCGACGGGCGAAGACGAGGCTCCAGGCGGAGCAGGCGAAGGCGGCGAGCTGCGCGCCAAGACCTGAGCCGCCGGCCAGGCAACAAGAATTCGCGACACCGGCCGGGGTTTCCCGGCCGGTTCGCGTTTCGGGCCCAGGGGGCCGGCCAACGCCAGCGGCAGTCGCGTCCGCTAGCGTCCGCGCGATGCGCCGGGTCACCTTCTCCCGCAACTACACGCTCTCGCTCTCGCGCACCTGCCAGTGCTACTGCAAGTACTGCGCGTTCGCGACGCACCGCGCTCACATCTACTCGCCCGATGAGGTCGAGCAGCGCCTCGACGAGGCGCTCAAGCGCCAGGCGAAGGAGCTTCTGGTTCTGACCGGCGAGCGGCCCGAGGTCAACGCCACGGTCGCGGAGAGGCTCCGGGCCTGGGGCCACGAGGACTTCACCTCCTACGTCATCTGGGCCTGTGAGCGGGCGCTCGAGCGTGGGCTGCTGCCGCACACGAATCTCGGCGTCCTTTCAAAGGAGGACCTCGCCCGCCTGCGCGAGGTGACCGCCTCCCAGGGACTGATGCTGGAGTCGGCTTCCGAGCGGCTGATGGAGACGGTCCACGCCGGATCGCCGACCAAGCACCCGGCGAAGCGCCTGGCGACGATCGAGGCCGCGGGCGAGCTCAAGATCCCGTTCACGAGCGGGATCTTGGTCGGCGTGGGGGAGACCGAGGAGGAGCGCATCGCCTCCCTCGAGGCCCTTGCCGACCTGCAGATGCGCCACGGCCATATCCAGGAGCTGATCATCCAGAATTTCGTGCCGCATCCGCGCTATTACGGGCGCGAGGTCGCCGAGATAGCTGACGCCGCCGCGCGCGAGCGCTGGGTGGATGACGATGGCGCCGTCGACCCGGCCACCGAACCGCTGCCCAGCTGGGCGACCCCGGTGACGCTGGAAGACATGAGGCGTCTGGTCGCCGAGTGCAAGCGGCTGCTGCCCGGTGTCGGCATCCAGATCCCTCCCAACCTCTCGGATTGGTGGGTGGATCTGGTCGAGGCCGGTGCGACGGACCTTGGAGGCCTGTCCGCAAACGGCGACCACATCTCACCCGAGCACGCCTTTCCGAGCCCGAAGCAGGTGCGGGGGAAGTTGGCGCCCAGGGGCTACGCGCTGGCCGAGCGCCTCTGCGTCTATCCGCAGTACATGGACCCCGGCTGGATGGAGCAGGGCGTCCTTGACCTCATCAAGCTCAAGTACTGGAGCTTCATTCCTCGGGGCCAGTCAGGCAGGCGACAGGACGGACCCGTTGATCCCGCGACGGCGCTGCGGGCGATCGACCGCGGGCGACAGGGGCAGGAGCTGTCGGCGGAGGAGCTGACCGCCCTGTTCGCCGAGAACAGGCCCGGCGTGATCGAGGAGATGCGCGTCGCCGCGGACGAACTTCGGGCCGAGCTTGCAGGGGATACGGCCACCTTCGTCGTCAATCGCAACATCAACTTCACCAACGTCTGCGTCGTCGGCTGTGCCTTCTGCGGCTTCGGCCAGGGCAAGCGCTCACCCGACGCCTACCACGTCGACGTCGACGAGTTCCAGGCGCGGGTGCGCGAGGCGGTTGATTTCGGGGCGACGGAGATCTGCATGCAGGGGGGGATCCACCCCGACTACACGCTCGAGGACTACGGCGAGTGGCTGAAGCGCGCCAAAGAGGCCGCGCCGCAGATCCATCTGCACGCCTATTCGCCGATGGAAATCCACTTCATGTGCGAGCGCTCCGGGCGTGCTCCGGCGGAGGTCTTCGACTACCTGATCGAGTGCGGTCTCGGATCAACACCGGGAACGGCCGCCGAGGTGCTGCACGACGGCGTCCGCCAGCGGATCTCGCCTAACAAGCTGCCGGTTGCCCGCTGGGTCGAGATCATCGAGGCGAGCCACGCAGCTGGCCTGCGCTCGACCTCGACCGTGATGTTCGGGCACATCGAGGAGCCTTCTGAGCTGGCCGCCCACATGAAGCTCGTTCGCGAGCTGCAGGAGCGAACCGGCGGGATCACGGAGTTCGTCCCGCTCAGCTTCATCCCCTACAACACGCTGCTAGGTCGTACTCACGGCGTCGAGGAGATTCCGGCGGAGGAAAACCTTAAGCACACGGCGGCCTTCCGTCTCGCGCTCGGCCGCAGCATCAAGAACCTGCAGGCGAGCTGGGTGAAGATGGGGCTCGACGCGGCGACCGAGAGCCTGCGCTGGGGTGTAAACGACCTCGGCGGAACGCTGATGGAGGAGAACATCTCGCGGATGGCGGGCTCGCGCCACGGCGTGCGGCTCGAGCCCGAGCAGCTGATTGCGGCGGCGCGCGCGGCCGGCCGAACCCCTGCTCAACGAACTACGCTTTACGAAATCGTCGAGACGTACTGACAGGGAGGGCAAGAGATGGTGAGCAGGGAGGCGGCAAGGCGAGGCATCCTCACGGCGATGGCCGTGGCGCTGGCTGTGGCGGTCTGGGCGCCCGCGGCAACGGGCAAGGGGACCGCCTACGTGGTCGGGAACTTCAGCACGCCGGATGTCGACGCACGCGCCATCGGCGCCGACGGCTCACTGTCGGCGCTGGGAACCGTTCCCGTCGGAGGGACTCCGCGAAGCGTGGTCGTAACTCCTGACGCCAGGTTCGCGTATGTCTCAGACTTCGGAAACGACAAGATCCTGGCCTACAGCGTCGGTCCGACTGGGGCGCTTTCGCTCTTGTCCGGTCAGCCGGTGGGCGGATTCCCAGTGGGCGGCGCCGCTGCCGACCCCGAGGGTCTTGCGACCACGCCGGACGGTCGCTTCCTGTTCGCGGCCGATCAAGGCGGCACGCCGGCAATCTCGGCCTGGTCGATCGAGCCCTCTGGTCTTCTGACGCCGGTCGCAGGATCGCCGTTTGGCGCCCCGAACGTCGCCGAAATCGCGGTTTCGCCGAGCGGGAGCCACCTGCTTGCGACCGCTGGAACAGACATCCGGGCATTTTCGATTTCCTCGATAGGTGCGCTTGCGCCGGTGGGGGTCGCGGTCCCCGCCGGTGTTAACCCGAAAGGGATCGCGATAACCCCAGGCGGCGGGTTTGCCTACGTGGCGGCCACGAACGTGATCCTCGGCTTTTCCATCGGTGCGGATGGCACACTCGCGGCGGTCGGGGCTCCGGTACCGACCGGCCTCGCTCCGGATACCCTCGCGATCAGTCAAGACGGCCGATTCGTCTATGTGGCCAACGGAGGCCCCGCCGGAACCGTCAGCGCGTATGAGATCGGAAGCAACGGATCGCTCACCGCGGTCCCGGGTCAGCCTTTCGCAGCGGGAGCCCTTTCGCGAGGCATCGACGCGGGACCCGGCGGTCGGGTCTATGTTGCCGACTACGTCGACCCCGTCGCAGGGTTCAGTACAGCCAGCGTCTTCAACATCGCGGCCGATGGTGCGCTCACGCAGGTTCCGGGGTCTCCGTTCACGCTTGCGGTGCGCGGCACCGAGTTCCAGTCGATCGCAGTCACCCCCGACCAGGGTCCGACCGCTGGAATCAACGCCGTGCCCGGTGCAGCCGGAACGGCGACGACGTTCGACGCCGCCGGGTCGATTGACAACGACGGCGGCACGATCCAGGAGTTCAACTGGGACTTCGGCGACGGCGACAGCCAGGGCAACGGCGGCCAGACCCTGACCCATGTCTACCAGCAGCCCGGCACCTATACGGCGTCGGTGACGGTCGTCGACGACGGCGGCTGCTCGACGACGACGATCTTCACCGGCCAGACCGCCGACTGCAACGGCAACCCCGGCGCCAAGGCGGAGATTCAGGTCGTGGTGCCGCCGGGCGAGGTCGTACTGACGCTTTCAGGCAAGAAGAAGCAGAAGCTCGACAGAGCGATTGAGGTCGGAGCGGGCTGCGACCTCGCCTGCACGGTCGCAGGATCCGGCGACCTCGTCGTCACCACCAAGAAGAAGAAGAAGGGCAGGCAGGCCGCCGCCAGGCGCACCTTCAAGATCAAGACAGTCAGCCGGTCGGTCGCGGCCGGCGGAACGGTGACGCTGAAGCTGAAGCTCTCCAAGATCGCCAGGAGGGCGGCCACCAAGGCGCTCAACCGTCGCGGCAGGGTGACGGCCAAGGTCACCGTCAAGGCGACGAGCGCATCCGGCGTTGAGACGACCTCCAGCCGCAGCATCCGGCTCAGCAAGAAGAAGAGGAAGTAGCGCCAAGCGCGCCCGGAGCCGGACCGTGAAGGCAATGGTCCAAAGGAAGCACTCGGCGATCTTCGCCGGGTAGGCTGCGCGGCGCCGCGGTGCTGACCGTCGGCTTGGTTAGCTAAGACTCGCAAGGAGAAGACCAGCCATGGCCGATGTGACCGTCAAGACCTTCGACGAGATGATCCCGGTGGTGCCGCAGCCGGATGGCGGGGTCGCCGAGGCCCCTGGTTCCGCATACGGATTTCGCCGCGTGCGAAGCGAGCTCGGGCTCTCCGCCTTTGGGGTCAACGTGATCGACATGCCGCCCGGGTACGAGCACTACCCCGATCACGACCACGCGGCCGACGGCCAAGAGGAGGTCTACGTGGTTCTCGACGGCAGCGCCACGATGCAGGCCGGCGATGAGCAGTTCGAGCTCACGCCGGGGACCATCGCCCGGGTCGGGGCGGGTCAGAGGCGCAAGCTCGTGCCGGGCGAGAACGGCATGCGCCTGCTCTGCTTCGGCGGCGTTCCCGGCGGCGTGTACGAGCCGGCTTAGCCGCTAGCTGCGATCGTCGAGGGGCACCCGGTGGGTCCCGGAGGCCGTGTAGCCGAGCCAGGCTTCCCCGACTCAGCGGAAGAGGTCGTCGCCGGCCGCCCGCCGCAATGCCGCGGCTCCCGGCCCGTCGCCCGGCGTGACGTATCGCTCCAGCCCCCTGATCACGACGACGGGTGTCCCCGAGAGCTTGTCGCGGGCGAGGTCGGCGGCGGCCGCGACCTCGTCGGCGACTGCGATCACCGTGGCGTTGAGCTCTCGCCCCGCCCGGTCGCCGCGCCCACGCCAGTCGTCCAGCGGCGTCAGGCCGGCGGCACCGATCGCGACGTCGGCCTGTCCGAGTCGCCACGGGCGCCCGAAACTGTCGGCGATGACGACCGCGGGGTGGGGGGAGCCGAGCCCCCCCCTTATCCGCCTGGCTGACTCATCAGCGTCGAGGGGGAGCAGGGTGACGGTGCCTTCGTCGATCATGTTCGAGGAGTCGATTCCAGCATTCGCGCAGACCCAGCCGCCGACGGTCTCCGTGATCAGCACTTCGGGTGTAGCCCGGACGATCCGGTTGCTCTCCTTGAGGATCAGCTCAATCAGGGCGGGTTCCCGGTCGAGCTTTGCGGCAAGCTCGGCCGCGCTCTCGCCGACGGCGACGTCGGCGAGCCGGCGTACCCGCCGCTCGGCCTTGGAGACGACCTTCTGAGAGACCACGACGATGTCGCCCGGCTGAATGTCGGCGGCTGCCGCGATCATCGCCCCCAGGTTCGTGCCCTCGGCGACTTCCGGCAGGCCCTCCACTGCCATGATCGCGATCACGCCGAGTCCTCCTCGATCGCCCCTTCGAGCTTGGTCGCCAGTCCGTCCACGCCGTCGCTGCCGTCGATGCGAATACGGGGCAGTTCGAATGGAGCCGCAGCCGTCGCCAGTCCGCGCTCGGTAGTTGTCGCACCCTCATAGCCCGCGGCTTCGACGGCCGCCACCACCCGCTCGTCGAAGGCGCCCGCGGGGTAACAGAAGAAGTCGACCGGAGCGCCAAGAGTCTTCTGGAGCTTGCGTCTGGACCCCGCGACCTCTTTCTCCAGGGTCGCGTCGTCGAGTGTCGTCAGGTCGGGATGCGTGATCGTGTGGGCGTCAACCTCCCAGCCCGCGTCGATCATCTCGGTGACCTGACTCTCCGTCAGCTCACCCTGCTCAAGGCTGTCGACCTTGAGATTGAGGACGCCGGGCCAACCTTGCTCTTCGAGGATCGGCATGGCGTCGGTGTACTGGCTCGCGTAGCCATCGTCGAAGCTGAGCACGATCGGGGCGGCGGGCGCGGGCGCGCCGTGCAGCCAGGCCGCGAACAACTGCTCGAGGGTGATCGCGGTGAACCCCTGCTCGGCGAGGTAGGCCACCTGTCTGCGGAAGTCGTCCGGATCGACGAACAGCTCCGGCAGCGAGGCATCCGCGGGCGGCGCAGAGATCACGTGGTACATCAGGATCGGCACCGGCGCATCTGCCGCGAGACCGCTGTTGGTGGTGCTCCCGAGGGCGAGTTGTGCGCCAAGACTCCCTTCCGGTGGCGGGGCGGCGGCTTTCAACGGCCCCCCCGCTGGACTTTCGGCGCCTTCCCCTCCGCCAAACGCGGAGCTGATCAGGGTTGCCACCACGCCGGCTCCGACGAGCAGCGCCCCCAGCGCCACGATCCTGCGCCGCCGGATCTGGCCGCGGCGCTCGGCCTCAACTCGCCGGCGCTCGGCACGGTGCTCGGCAATCCGGGCCAGTTCCAGATTGTCGGTCATCTGCCGCCCATGGCCTTCAACACCGCCGCGGTCCGGGGCGCCGGACTTGGGTCGCGTTCCAGGGTCTGTCGCAGGGTGACGAGGTCGGCCGGCGTATCGATGTCGAGCGCGAGTGAGAACAGCCGCTCGATCGCGGGCTGTGCTCCCGCCTCCTCGGCGAGCAGTCGGTGACGCTCACGACTTCCCGGCCCGAAGGCCGGCTCGATCGCGTCCGGCGGGCTGAGGATGAGCGCGTTGGTTCCCGTGCCGTGGCGATCGGGAACGATTCCCACACGGCCCGGACGGGATCGGCGCAGGGCCGCCGTCAACTCCGCCGCATCCAGCAACGGGCAGTCCCCGGGTAGCAGGATGACGGTGTCTGCGCCCGCCCGGAGCGCTTCGCGGATTCCGATCCCGGCGGCGCCTGAGTGGCTGTTGCCGGTCTCGTCGTCGGCGATCCGCTCCCAGTCGGTCTCGGTCGCGGGGATGTCGCGCTCCTGTGTCACGACGAGCACGCGCTCGACCTCCGGACTGCGCCCCGCCGAGTCGAGCGCGTCCCCGAGCATCGCCCGCACGAGCTTTCGCTTTGCGCGATTACCGGAGGCCTGGCCGAGCCGATCTTTGGCGATCGTGAATCGCTTGACGGGGAAGATCGCGGTCGCGGCCATCTTCAGCTCGTCAGGCCGGTGCCGAACGCGAGCACCTGCTCCGCGAGCCCACGCCGCAAGCCCGCGTCGGCCATCAGCGTCGGCACCGCAAGCACCGGCACCCCGGCTTCGGCCGGCCGCGGGTCGCCCGCGTCGGCAACAAGGCCGTCGATGAGGCCTTCGTAGAGGCGCGCCACGCCGCTGGCCGAGGGCTCCGCTCCGACGGCCCGCATGCAGTTGTCCGTCGGCCCCTTGATTGTCTCGCCGGCGACGAATGGGCTGACGGCGACGACCCGAGCGGCGGCGGAGGAGAGCAGCGCCCGCATGCCGGGCAGCGCGAGGATCGGCCCGATGCTGATCACGGGGTTCGATGGGCCGATGACCACGATGTCGGCTTCGCTGATTGAGGATTCGACCTCTGCGCTGATGGAGGCTTCGTCCACGCCGTCGAACTCGACCGCAGCGATCGCCGGCTGCCCGTGATCACGCACCATGAACTCCTGCAGAGTGCGCCAGCCGTCATCGATGCGCAGCCGGGTTCGCACGGGCTCGTCGCACATCGGCAGCACCCGGGCGCTTGCGCCGAGGGCACGAGATATCTGCTCCTGCGCCAGGGTCTGGCGGACGCCGGCGGCCAGCAGCTCGCGCCGGCGCAGACAGGTGGCGAGGTCACGGTCACCGAGCCCGAACCAGTCGGGCTCCCCCAGCTCAACGAGGCGCTCGAAGACCGTGAATTCAGTCACCCTGGATCCCCCAGCCGCGATCGGCGTCGATCTGCCCCGTCAGCCAGTAGCTGATGAGATCGGGATCGGGGGAGATGTGTACGCCCAGCGCCTCGAGGTCGTCGCCCGTGTTGGCGATGACCGTCAGCCGGTCCCCGAGGACGTCCTGCATTCCCGCGGCCAGCTTCGCCCCGCCGGTGCCGCCAGCGAGCACTACAGCGTTCACCGGCTCTGTCCCCCGGGGTCAGAGCCCTCGGGGACAGAGCCCGGAAGACCTCAGCCCCAGGCATCCCCATCGGGGAGGTTGGTGATCTTGATCCCGGCGTGGGTCTTGTAGCGGCTGTTGATCGAGATCAGCATCGGGGTCAGCTGCTCGACGATGCGCGCCATCTCGAGCGCGCCCGCGTTGACTGCCCGCAATCCCTCGATCGCCTCGACCAGCTTCGCCACCTCGGCCTTATCGGCCTTGCGGTCGCCGCAGACGAGCACATCCTCGCCAAGCGCGTGGTCCAGATCGGCGAGCGCGGGCGCCCCGATTGTGTGGAGCGCGGCGACCACCGTGACGCCCTCGCGAACCATCTCCTGCGCCTGCTGGGCGGCCGATCCCTGCCAGACCCCGAGCGAGCGGGTCGCCTTCCCGCTGACGGCCGCCGCCAGCGGAACGGTGCAGTCGACGAGGATCTGGCCGGGCTGCAGCGCGTTCTTGAGATTGGTCAAAGTCTCCGACTGGGCTCGAAACGGCACGGTCAGGAAGACGATCGGGCCTCGGGCGGCGGCCTCGGCGTTGCCGAGTCCCTCGACGTTTGCATCGGCAACGGTGGAACGAATCCTCGCGGCGGCTTCGTCGGCGCGGGTCGCATCGCGCGAGCCGATCACCACCTCGATGCCCGCCCGGGCCCAGCGCAGCGCGAGTCCCTCGCCGAGGGCCCCGGTTCCGCCGATCACGGGAATCGTCGTCATCAGGCCGCGAGTCTATGCGTAGCCATATGCTGCCGAGCCGTGACACTCGAGCCCGGCATCGAGCGCACCGACACCTTCACGGTCGAGGGCCGTCTTCTCACAGACGTCGGCGGCACGATCGGCAGCTCGGTCCTCTCGACCCCGGGGATGATCGGGATGATGGAGCGAACCGGGGCGATCCTCTACCTGCGAGCACGCCGAGGAGGGCAGGGCGACGGTCGGCTTCGAGGTCTGCGTCAAGCACGTCGCCGCGTCGCTTGAGGGCTCAGAGTGCACGGTGCGCGCGACGCTGCGCGAAATCGTGGACGGCCGCAAGCTCCGTTTCGACGTCGAGGTCAAGGAGGGCGAGCGCACGATCGGCGTCGGGACCCACGAGCGCCGCGTCATAGACGTGGGTCAGCTCGGCTAGCGGCCTAGGCTCTAGCCGTGGGCGAGTATCCACAGAGCGTTCGCATCCGCGAGGTCGGGCTGCGCGACGGGTTTCAAAACGAGCCCGAGGTGATTGCGACCGAGGACAAGATCCGGCTCGCCGGCATGCTTGCGGCGAGCGGCCTGAAGCGCCTGGAGATCACCTCGTTCGTTCGACCGGATGTGATTCCGCAGCTGGCCGACGGCGCCGAGGTCTTGGCGGGCGTCGAGCGGCACGACGACATCGCCTACTCGGTGTTGATTCCCAACGAGCGCGGCCTCGAGCGCGCTCTCGAGCAGCGCGACCGCTTCGACGAGGTCAATCTCTTTCTCTCCGCCTCGCAGACGCACAACCGCAAGAACGTCAACCGCTCGATCGAGGAATCGCTCGTCGGGCTCGAGGCGACGATCGCGCGCGCTCGGGCGCAGGGGCTGCGTTGCGAGGGTGTCATCTCGATGTCGTTCGGGTGCCCCTACGAAGGCGATGTGCCCGCGGACCGGGTCTTCGGGATCGCCGAGCGCCTGGTTGCGGCCGGTTGCGAGGAGATCGGCTTCGGGGACACGACCGGCATGGCCAATCCGCGCCAGGTCTCCGAGTTCTTCCCGGCGGCGCGCGAACGGCTTGCCGGCGTCGAGCTGACCGCTCATTTCCACAACACTCGTGGCCAGGGCCTGGCGAATGTTCTCGCCGCGCTCGAGGCCGGCGTCGACTCATTCGAGTCCTCCTTCGGCGAGCTCGGCGGCTGTCCGGTGCCTCCCGGCGCCACCGGGAACATCTCCACGGAAGACTTGATTTCGATGCTCCACGAGATGGGAATCGAGACCGGGGTGGACCTGGAAGCGCTGATTGCGGCTTCCCGTGAGGTTCAGGATGTGCTCGGGCGGCCGCTCGGCGCCCACGTCCTGCGCGCCGGGCCGGTGGACTGGAAGCCGAGCGCATAGAGTGGCTGCGATGAAGAGCGATGCTTTCAGGCGCGCGGTCGAGAGCGGGGACTTCGCCGCGGGGACGGACGTCTTCGCCGAAGACGTCGTCTTCAACAGTCCGGTCGTCTACAAGCCTTACGAGGGCCGCGATGCCCTGGCGATGGTGCTCGGCGCCGTCGTGCGCGTCTTCGAGGACTTCGAGTACGTCAACCACCTCGAGCCGGAGGGCGGCGACAGCGCGGTGCTGCACTTCAAGGCGCGGGTCGGTGAGCGCGAGCTCGACGGGGTTGACATCCTGCGCTTCAACGAGGCGGGCGAGGTGTCTCAGCTCACGGTCATGGTGCGACCGATGAGCGGCATGCACGCGCTGGCCGAGGCAGATGCGGGCCCAGCTTCGAAGCGCTCAGCCCAAACTCGTCTGTCCAGTAGCCAGTAGTCTGGCGCGCCGCGCGAGCGGTCAATCAGCGAAACGGAGGAAGCGAGAAGCGATGGCGGAGATCAGCAAGGTCGGTGTCGTCGGCTGCGGCCTGATGGGTCACGGAATCACCCAGGTCTGCGCCCAGGCGGGTTGGGACGTCGTCGTCCGCGAGCTCGACCAGGAGACGCTCGACAAGGGCATCGGCAAGATCGAGAAGCAGCTCGGCCGCGCGGTCGAGAAGGGCAAGCTCGAGCAGGACGACGCCGACGCAGTCCGCGGCCGCATCAATCCGACGCTCGACTACGGGGACTTCGCCGACTGCGACCTCGTCATCGAGGCGATCACCGAGAACCTCGACGGCAAGCTCGAGATGTGGAAGGAGCTCGACGCGATCGTCAAGCAGGAGGCGTTCTTCGCCACCAACACCTCGTCGCTCGCGGTCATCGACCAGGCGGCAACCACCTCGCGACCGGACAAGTTCCTCGGCCTGCACTTCTTCAACCCCGCCCAGGTGATGCCGCTGCTCGAGGTCGTCCAGACGGTGACGACCAGCGAGGAGGCGATGAAGCTCGGCTTCGCCTTCGGCGAGAAGCTGCGCAAGACCAGCGTCCACGCCAAGGACAAGACCGGGTTCATCGTCAACCGGCTGCTGGTGCCGTACCTGTTCGACGGCATCCGTGCCCTCGAGGAGGGCGTCGGCTCGATCGGCGAGATCGACGCGGCGATGAAGGCGGGCGCCGGGCATCCGATGGGGCCGCTGACGCTGTCGGACTTCGTCGGGCTCGACACGCTCGTCTCGATCGGCGAGGTGATGTTCGACGAGTACCGCGAGAAGCGCTTCGCGGCGCCGCCGACGCTTCGCAAGATGGTCGCCGCCGGCTTCTACGGCCGCAAGTCCGGTCGCGGCTTCTACGATTACTCGGGCGATGAGCCCACGCCAGTCGACCCCGGCCTCTAGCGAAGGGCTTCCAGGCCGCGACTCGAGTCCGCCCTGGCCGGCGGTCCCGAGCGGCACCACCCGAAGACGGAGGAGCAGGGCAAGCTGCCCGTGCGCGACCGCGTCGCGCGCCTCGTCGATCCCGAGTCGTTCGCCGAGGAGGCGCTGCTCGCCAACTGGGACAAGGAGGGCCTCGGCGCCGACGGCGTCGTCACGGGACTGGCGCTGGTAGGCGGGCGGCCAGGTGGCCCTGATGGCCAACGACCCGACGGTCAAAGCCGGGTCGTGGGGGCGCGAAGACGGTCGAGAAGATCCTGCGCATCCAGGAGCGCGCGCTGGCGCTCGAGATCCCGATGATCTACCTGGTCGATTCGGCCGGCGGCAGGATCACGGACCAGGTGCAGATGTTCCCCGGACGCCGCGGCGCCGGCCGCATCTTCTACAACGAGGTCAAGCTCTCCGGCCGGGTTCCGCAGGTCTGCCTGCTGTTCGGCCCTTCAGCCGCCGGAGGCGCCTACATCCCGGCCTTCTGCGACGTCGTGATCATGCGCGACGGCAACGCCTCGATGTATCTGGGGTCGCCGCGGATGGCCCAGATGGTGATCGGCGAGGACGTCTCGCTCGACGAGATGGGCGGGGCGCGCATGCACACCGGCGTTTCGGGCTGCGGGCACTTCCTCGCCAAGACCGACGAGGACGCGATCGACCTGGCCAAGTCCTACATGGCCTACATGCCGCGCTGCTGGCGCGAGACGCCGCCGACGGCGCCGCCGGCCCAGCCGGCATCGGGTCGCACGGTCGCCGAGATCGTCCCGGCCGACGAGAAGACCGCCTTCGACATCGTCGAGCTGATCTCGGCGATCACCGACGAGGGTTCGTTTCTGGAGGTGCACAAGCGCTGGGCCAAGGAACTCGTCGTCGGCTACGCGCGGCTCGACGGGCGCGCGATCGGGATCGTCGCCAACCAGCCGAAGCAGAAGGGCGGGGTGCTGTTCGTCGACTCCGCGGACAAGGCGGCACGCTTCATCCAGACCTGCAACGCCTTCAACGTGCCGCTGCTCTTCCTCGCCGACGTCCCGGGATTCATGATCGGCACCCAGGTCGAGCGCCAGGGGATCATCCGCCACGGCGCGAAGATGGTCTCGGCCGTGTCGGAGGCGACCGTGCCGAAGATCTCGGTGGTCGTCCGCAAGGCCTACGGCGCCGGCCTCTACGCGATGGCCGGGCCCGGCCTTCGAGCCCGACTGCTGCATCGCCCTGCCGACGGCGTCGATCGCGATCATGGGTCCTGAGGCGGCGATCAACGCCGTCTTCTACAACCAGGTCCAGGCGATCGAAGACGAGGCCGAGCGCGAGCAGTTCGTGATCGACAAGCGCGAGGAGTACGCGGCCGACATCGACATCCTGCACCTGGCTTCGGAGCTGGTGGTCGACGCCGTGATCGAGCCGGACGATCTGCGGACCGACCTGATTCGTCGTTACGGGCTGCTGGAGACGAAGCGGCGCGAATTCTCAGAGCGTCGCAACCCGGTCACACCGGCCTGAGCTGCGGTCGTTCCCCTCGCTGATCCGTGCTGGCACTGAGGTGCCGGCCAATGCTCCGGGATTAAGTTCAGCCGACCGGGGCCGTTTGGGGAACTACCAGGAGGGACGAATGTCGACTTTTAGATCGATACTGGCAAGGCTGACCTACGCAAACGTCGCCAGCACGCTGGCGCTGATGCTGGCGCTTGGCGGAGGAGCGACTGCCGTGGCGCTCTCCGGAAAGAACACGGTCGATTCCGGAGACATCAAGCCATCGGCTGTGCGTTCAGGCGACATCAAGGACGGAGGGGTGGGTCCGGCGGATCTGGCGCCCGGAGTCGTTCGTGCCCAGCAGATCGCCGACGGCAGCATCGGCGAGGCGCAGGTCGCCGATTCGTCCCTCGGGCTCGCAAAGCTGACCCCGGCGGATTTGACGGTATCTGTGACTGGGCCCGACGCGGTCATTTCTGACGCAAACCCGATACGTGCGACCTACACGGTGAACCTGACCAACAACGGCCCGGGTGCCGCATCCCCCTCGGTGGTCGTCGGTTTGATCGGCCCCGACGACCTCTTTTCGCCTGCGGACTTCTACTCGACTACTACGGACGGTCGTTGCGTTCCCATCGACAAACGTCAGGTGGCGTGCAGCGCCGGCCAGCTCGCCGCTGGCCAATCAGCGGCGTTCGACATGGTCGTCGAACGCCCACGCTCGTGCAACGCGGTTCTGACGTTCCGAGTCAATGCGCTGGTCATGGGTTCGCCCCGTGAGACCATCCCGACCAACGACACTGCGTCGAAGGCGAGTTCTATCAGCGCCAACGGCTGCGGCTGAGCGCCCGATGTTGCAGTGCTGATTGCGATGGTCGTCAAGCCGGGCGGCTAGAGCCGTTGGTGCGCCGCCCCTGCCTCCATGGCTGCCTCCTCGCGCTGCTCGATGTTCGAGGTCGGAGGCAGCACGTCCGGTCGGCGCTCCTCGGACTCGCGCCAGTGGGCCGGCGCCCCCGAACGGTTCTCATCGGGGCGAGGTGCAACGGCCGGGGCTCCGGCCCAGCCCGGCGTCGCGGCAGCGCGGGCCGCGGCGGCCTGGACGTAGTCGGTGCAGATTGTGAGTCCCTCGAGGCCGGGCATTTCGGCGATGGTTTCGTCGACGCCGCGGATGTGGTCCCAGCCTTCCGGGGAGTCTCCGAACAGGTAGAGGCAGAGCCCATCCACCTCCTCCTCGGACTTGACGCCGGCGCCGACAGGCGACCAGAAATGCTCGAGCACCCAGCGGACGATGCGGCGAGCGCCAGGCGAGCGCTCCATCCGCGCCCTAGCCTGGGCGCGGTAGAAGGCGAAGTGGCGGCGCTCGTCCTGGATCACCCTGCGGAGCAGCTGATGCATGACGGGGTGTTCAGAGCGGCGAATCAGCGCGTAGTAAGCGGTCAGCGTGGTCAGTTCGTTGACCGCTCCCCACATCATGTGAATGGCCGCGAAATCGCGGGCGATCATCGAGCCAAGCGTCGTGGGAACGATGCCGAGGCTGTTGCCGACGCCGATCGAGACGCGCAGGTCGCGCCAGCGGTTGGGGCGGGTGGGGAGGGGGGTGCGGCCGTCGGGCAGGCGGGGCTCGATCGGCTCCTCGATGCCGTAGGCGCGCAGGAAGTCGGAGAAGGCCTCTCCGTGCCAGAGCTCCTCGTAGACCCAGCAGGCAAGGAAGGCGGTGATCTGCGGGTCGGCGGCGACGCGGGTCGCGAGCAGGTCGCGCAGATAGATGACCGTGTGCGCCTCGATGTCCATCATGTAGTGCAGGCACATCACATCTCCGTCGGAGAGCGAGTGGTCGGGGATGCTCTCCCAGTCGATGTCCGAGAGGTCGACCTTCCTGGAGTTGCGCAGGTAGCGGTCGAGATCGAAGTCGACGATCGTCGGCGGTGTCATCGAATCTCGGCCCCCATTTGCGCTGCCGGTTTCACTCAACCAGAATCTACGCCAGCAAGCTCTTTCTCGTCCACCTCGCCGGAACGCCCGAGGTCGCGGTCAAGCAGGCGGACCAGCGCGACGGCGAACGCGTGGGCGCGATCGAGGGAGGCGGGATCCAGACGGTCGGGAACGTCGCTGGGGCTGTGGTGATTGCCGGGCATGATTTCGCCCGGCTCGAGGCAGGTCAGCGTGATCACCCTGCCGCCGGCGAGGCGGACCGGCAGCGCATCGGACGAAAACCCGCTTCTGTGCGGTTCGGCGGCCACCTCACCTCCGCCGGATGCAAGCGCCGCGGCCATCTCAGCCAGGCCTGGATCGAGCTGATAGCCGACGATCGCGCCCTCGTTGGTTACGTAGCGCAGTTCGCCCCTGCCGACGGCGTTGAGGTTGATGAACCAGGTCGTCTGCGGGTCGAGCTCGCGACGGTGGGTTCGCAGGAAGGAGCGCATGCCGCTCATCAGGCACTCCTCGGCTCCGGTCAGGACCACGCTGAGGTCGAGATGCTCTGGCGGATCCCGGTCGAGCTCGGCCGTGACGGACAGTGCGGTCGCGACGCCGGAAGCGTTGTCGTTTGCGCCCGGCACCGGTTCGGAGAGGGCGATGTCGGTGAGAGCGAAGACACCGATGACGAGCACGAGGGTCGGGGCCAGCTGGATGATCCCCAGCCAGTTGTCCTCGACCCCGGCCATGCGGGCGCCGAGCACCGGGAGCAGCAGGAAGAGTGACCAGAAGAGCGGCCTGAACCCCTCGATCGAGAATGGGAGCGCGGAGTTGAGACGGGTCATTCGGGAGACGTTCTTGGCGCGGAAGGCGGCGCCGGTGCGGGCGACGTCGTAATGGGCACAGATGACGACGCGCGCCGGCTTGCCGGGGCGACGCGGCTGCGCGTAGACGTTTTGGGAGGCGCGCCGGAAGAAGAGGCGCCGCACGATCTGGAAGCGCGCGTTGGCGTCGAGGTACATCGAGAGGGCGGCGAATAGGGCGAGCCCGAAGCCGACCGCCGGCACCTCGATGGCGACGAGGCTGCCGGCCACGCCCAGCAGACAGTGCAGGGCATGCGCCGGCGCCCACTGCGGCCGGATGTAGGTCGGCTCGACATCGACGCGACGGTTCCCCGATTCCTTCAGCCGCTTGGCAAGCCAGTTCGCAGCCCGGCGCTCTGCGTCGCTCCCGGCCTGACGGCCTTCGAACGAGCACAGCTCCCTGACCAACTCCATGCGTGCCGCGGAATCCAAGTTGGCCATTATCGCGGGGCGCTTTCTGACTATCGTTGTGGGGGCCGGCCGGAGTGGAGGAACGGCAGACTCGCGGCTCTCAAAAAGCCGTGTCCGAAAGGGCGTGTGGGTTCGAATCCCACCTCCGGCATAGATGTGCGGGCGCTTCACCCTCAATGACACCAACGCGACCAAGCTGCGAATGCGATTCGACCTTTCCGAGTCTGTCGAGATCGACGAGCGGCCGCGATTCAACATCGCTCCGACTGACCCGATCCTCGCGGTCCGGCGCGACGAGGAGGGCGTGCGCGAGGCGGGCAGGTTGCGCTGGGGGCTGCAACCGGGACGCTGGGCGCTCAGGCCCGGCCGGCCATTGATCAACGCCCGCGCCGAAACAATTACCGAGCAACCGGCGTTTCGCGACTCGTTCCACGAGCGCCGCTGCCTGATCCCAGCCGATGGCTTCTACGAATGGCGAAAGGACGAGAACGGCAAGCAGCCGATCTGGATCTCGCGTCCTGACGGTGAGCACTGGGCGTTCGCCGGCATCTGGGCGAAGCTCGAGGACCCGGACGGGCAGATCGTCCATAGCTGCGCGATCGTCACCTGCGAGCCGAACGACCTGATCAAGCCGATCCACGACCGCATGCCTGTGATCCTCGAGCCCGGAAGCGAGGCGGCGTGGATCGACCCCGAGATGGACCCGCGCTCACTGGCGGAGTTGCTGCGGCCGCTCGCATCGGATCAGCTGAGGACCCGCGAGGTCAGCGACGCCGTCAACAGCGTGCGCGAGGACGGCCCGCATCTGCTCGAGCCGCCGCTGAAACTATTTTGAGTCTCGCTAGGCCGGGGCGGGGGCGAGGTGGTCGTCCGGGCCGGCGCCGGAGTCGTCGCCGGGCTGGTAGCCCTCGATCGGGCGCTCTTCCTCGACGTGCCAGTTCTGGTTGAAGCCGACCAGGCTGACGATGATGAGGACGATCTGGACGGGAATCACGATCAGTGTCAGCAGGCCGAGCAGATCCTCCGGAAGCGCCGGCGACTCCAGCCCGTCCTTTGCGCGCGCGAACCAGCCGGGAGCGGCGACGGCGGCGAAGATGATCATGATCACCCCGAAGACCGCGGCCAGTGGCAGCACGCCGCGCTGCCAGCGGAAGAACACGCCGATGGCGAAGAAGATATAGAGCACCGCCCACGCGATCGTGATCATGCCGACCCCTCCGCTCTGCAACCGCGACCAGCCGCCGAGCGTGATGATCATCAGCAACGCCGCCGAAGCCAGCAGCACGATGGCGATCACCAGCTTGGTGATTTGCGCCTCCGCACCTTGGCGGTTGGGGCGCCAGAGCTCATACCCCTCTCGGACTTCGGCTACCTGCATCGAGACAAGCATAGATTCTCCGGCGGTCAAGCGCCAGCCCGTACCTACAATCGGTCCATTGCGGGCGTGGTGAAATTGGCAGACACGCGAGCTTTAGGTGCTCGTGCTCGAAAGAGCGTGGGGGTTCAAGTCCCTCCGCCCGCACTGCCGTTCCTTGCCTGAATAGGCTGAAGTCGTCACTCCCGGGGGAGTGAGTTAATGGCTATGCGCATGGTCTCCAAAACCATGAATCCGGGTTCGAGCCCCGGCTCCCCCGCTGTTTCGCGTGCATCATCTGTCCAGGCTGGCCGGCCAGCCGTCAGTCAAAGCTCTATTCGCCCGTTAGATGGGCATGGGAGCGAACGTAAATTGTCGGCTTTCGTGCCTGGGGTGGGGTGGACTCGGCGGCTTCGCCGTGGCGTTCGCGTGCGCGGCCGCGATGTCCGCTCCGGCACCTGCGCTGGCCGCGTGCTCCAGCAGCAAGGCGCAGCCGGAAACAGTCTCGACCAGGCAGGCGAGCGCCGCCGTCATCTGCCTGCTCAACAAGGTGAGGGTGAGTCACGGCATCGGCCGGGTGGCGTCGAGCCAGGATCTTGCCGGCGCCGCCCGAGCCCACTCGCGTTTGATGGTCAGTCGGCGCTGCTTCGACCACGTCTGCCCCGGTGAGCCGGACATCTTCAAGCGCCTGCGCGTGACCGGCTACTTCAGCGGCGCCCACGTCTGGAGCTACGGCGAGAACATCGCCTGGGGTGAGAGCTCGGTCGGTACCCCGCGGGCGCTCGTCAAGGCCTGGATGAACAGTCCCGGCCATCGCGCCAACATCCTCAACTCGAGCTTCGACCACGTCGGCGTCGGCACCGTCTGGGGCAATCCCTCGCGTAGCTCGCACTTGCCGGCGGTCACCGTGACCACCGACTTCGGCTCGGCTGGACGCTAGAAAAACCTGGCGACCTGACCCCGCGTTGAGGATCGGGCGCCAACCTATACTCGGCCGTCTGCGGGCGAGGTGTAACTGGTTGCACGTCAGCCTTCCAAGCTGAAGGAAGCGGGTTCGAGCCCCGTCGCCCGCTTCACACGTCGAGTTGGCGCTGGGACTGGGTCAGGCGGATGCGGAGCGCTCCGCTCCGCGTTGATTCGCGGCGTCGGTGACAGTTCCGACAAACGACTTCGCATTTTTCCATTTCCTTGAGGATGCGTTCCCAGCTGTTCCGCGCTATTGCGGCGCCGATGTTGAATTCTTTGTCGCGGAGGTGATCGAACTCGAGTACGACCGGGTCCGACTCTCCGCAGTCGACGCAGGGGTGGGAGAGGAAGTACTCGATTAAGTACTGCGTTCGCTCCAGGTTGAGGCGTTGCTTTCGTTCGGTCGCACGATCGATGTAGACCTGACGATTTCGCTGGTAGTGCTCACGCTTGTAGTCAGCGCGGCAGGGCCGACAGTGCGAGTCCCTCTCTCCCCGTGCCTTGCGGCGCCAGTTGAATTCGGTTGGGCACTTGAACTCGCCACAGCGGTAGCACCTGAGAAGACCTTGTCGCTCCCTGGCTGCCATCGAACATATGTTCCCACAGGCGGCGGACGGATCTGCGGGTAAACTGCCCCTCACATCGGGGCGTGGCGCAGTCTGGTAGCGCACTCGGCTGGGGGCCGAGCGGTCGCTGGTTCAAATCCAGTCGCCCCGATTGGATTTGAGCTTGTGCGCTTTGCAGCAACGTGGTAGGGTTGCGACGATTCAGGTGAGCGGGGGCGGCTCGCTTGCGGCGGTTCGCTTGCGGAAGCTACCCCACCTTGGAGGGGACAGGTGCGAATTCTCGAACGCAGCGACTTGCGGTCAGCCGGGCCGGGATGAGAACTTTCGCGCGGGTAAACGGCGTCCGGGGGCTGAGCCGTTCGGTGATCCTTGCTTCGGTGCTCACCATCGCCGGGCTGTTCCCAGCTGCGGCCTCCGCTGCCACGAACTGTGCCGGCACAACCGCCCCCAACGAAATCCAGACCGACCATTTCTACGTGCAGTACGGCTCCATTTTTGGCGGCCTGACCTTGCAGGACTACCTCGACGCGCTCGAGGAATCGTGGGCGAAGCTGATCACCGAGTTCGGTTGGGCGAAACCTCCCCAAGCGCCGACCCCCGCCCCGGGCGGCAAGTACCACGTGGTGATAGCCGACGCCCCCGGCAACTCCAGTTACGTCGTGGGACACGGGACTCACGCTGGGCAGATCGGCGACAACCCCGCCACGCCCTGGGACGAAGTCGATGCTGTGGCGTCATGCATGGTCATGGACTGGGACCTCAGCGGCCCTGGGTACCTCGAGGCGTCCGCCGCCCACGAGTTGACCCACTCGATCCAACGCGGCTACGGCGCCGTAGTGGATGCCGATCCCTACAGCACCGGCGTTTTCGTGGAAGGGGGCGCGACGTTGATGGAGGATGAGGTTTTTGACTCCAGCAACGACGCCTATGAGGATCTTTGGCCAAACTTTCGCGTACCGATGCTCTCCGCCGGCACCCCAGAGTTCAAAGACCAATACAGATACTGGATTACCTGGCGAGGGCTGACGGAGCGCTATGGCAGCGGAGTGGCGGGCGGCGCCGAGCAGGTGATGCAGGACTTCTGGGAGGAGGTGAGCAGGAACAACCCGAGCGATGATGACCCATGGGCCTACGTCACAGCCCTGGACACAGCCCTCGCTAACCGGGGAACGACGCTCGCCGATGCATTCCACGCTTACTCAATCGCGGTCAAGTTCAACAAATCCTGTGGCGGCGGTTACGTCTACCCCTATTGTCTCGAGGAGGGCCCGGCGTACGTGGCGGCCAAGGGCGAAACCGTTCCTCACGCGACGATCGCGAGCGTCGGGGACAGCGCAACGGGCGGCGTCCGGGACGGCTTTGCAATCAACTGGGTCGCCCTGCCCTCAGGCGGGCCCTACGAGGTGACGCTTGAGAACACCTCGAGCGGGGGTCAAATGCGCGGAACGGTTGCATGCGACACGGGCTTGGGGATAAGGCTGGAACCACTATCAACTCTCGCCGGTCCGGGCGAGTCACCGTCGGCTGGCAGCTTTACGTCTGCGGACTGCCTGGGATCTCCCGTACTCGTCATCACGAACGAGGCGCGCGGACCCTCCGTCTCCCGCTCCTACCAGGTGACGACGGCGAGCAACGTCCTTGTCACCAATCCAAACGACACCGGTACGGGCTCGCTGCGTAACGCGATCCTCACCGCCAACTCCCTCGCCGACACCAACGCGATCCGCTTCACCGCGGCCGTCGGCGAGACGATTCAACTGGAGAGCGCATTACCGGCTCTCGACAGCGACGCGATGATCCTGGGTCCAGGCGCCGACGAGCTCGTCGTCCGCCGCAACCCAGGCGCCGCCACCGAGTTCGGCATATTTGCGATCAGCGTGGGCGTGAAGGCGAAGCTCGCCGACTTGACGATCTCGGGTGGGCGAGCGACGACCGGCGCCGGGGTCAAGAACGAGGGCGGCACCGTGACGCTCGACCGCGTCGTCGTCAGCGATAACGAGTCGAGCGGCCCCGCCGCCGGCATCCTCAACAGCGCCGGCACGATGACGATCCGCGACAGCACAGTGAGCGGCAATGAGACAGCAGCTCACTCGGCCGGCGTCGCCAATTTCAACGCGGGTGCGACGATGACGGTCGTCGACAGCACTGTCGTCGGCAACACGGCCCTGGGCACCGGCGGTGGCGGGATTGTGAACGGGTTCAGCGGCGGCGCGGTCAGCATCCGAAATACGACGGTCACAGACAATCGGGCACCGAATGGCAACGGCGGCGGCGTCTGGGACAGCGTTGGCGGGATGACGATCACGAATAGCACCGTGAGCCGCAACTCCTCCCCGATCGCCGCGAATATCGTCAACACGCACGCGACCGGGAACATCATCCTGAAGAGCACGATTGTCTCCGATCCACTCGGAGGCGGCCAGAACTGCGGAGGCACCGGTACGGGGCTGTTCGTCTCGCAGAACTTCAACCTCGCTGACGACGCTAGTTGCAACCTGACCGGAGCGGCCGATCAACCGAACATCGACCCGGAGCTCGGTTCCCTTCAAGACAACGGGGGCCCGACTCAGACGATGCTGCCGGCGGTGACGAGCCCCGCCCTCGACGCTGGCATCGCCGGCGAGGACAAAACGGACCAGCGCGGTTTCGCGCGCACCGTCAACCTCGCGCGCGCGGACGCGGCGCTCGGTGACGGCACCGACATCGGCGCCGTTGAGCACCGCGACACCGATCAGGACGGGATCGCCGAGTCCGTCGACAACTGTCCGTCGACGGCGAACCAGAGCCAGGAAGACCACGACGGAGACTCCCTGGGCGACGCCTGCGATCCGGACCGCGACAACGACGGAACGGCCAACGCTCAGGACGCCTGTCCCTCCGGCGCCCTCAGCGGAGCCGACCTCGACGGCGACGGCTGCAAGGACTCAGAAGACCCCGACGATGACAACGACGCTGTCCTTGATGCCTCCGACAGTTGCCCGCAGGTGGCCAACGCCGACCAGGCGGACTCCGACGGTGACGGGATCGGCGACGCCTGCGACAGCAGTGCCGGCGGCGATGGTGGCGGTGGCGGCTCGGGCGGCGGCGGCGGCGAGAACTCGGCCAAGTGCGTTGTGCCGAAGATTGATAGGGGGTCTTCTTTGCGCGTTGTCACAAGCAAGCTCGAGGCAGCGGGTTGCGCTCTCGGTCGCGTCAGCAAGAAGTTCAATCGCAAGTTCAAACGCGGCAAGCTGATCAAGCTGAAGACGAGTGCGGGGACCGAGCTCCCTGCAGGCGCCGGGGTGGACGCAGTCTTCAGTAAGGGCAAACCGAAGAAGTAGCGCATGGGTCCGGCGTGGTACCGCTTTGGTACCGACCGCTACGTCCAACCCGTCCAGGTCGTCCGCCCGCGGGGACGATCTGGACGCCGGGGACGCTGGTGGACGCATCGACAGGTTTTGGCCTCGGCTGGGGGCCGAGCGGTCGCTGGTTCAAATCCAGTCGCCCCGATTGTTCCGGCAACGTCACGAAGCATCGATGGTTTCTTCGCCGAGCACCGCGCGCAGTTCCTTGCGGGTCATTCGGATCCAGCAAAAGTGCGCTCCCGCTGTTCTGGAAAACGTCCACGCGCCGGTATAGGATTATCGGGACCTATGAGTGAGGGAGTTCGATGCGACGGGTTCTGACTGTTGCGGGTGCTTGTCTGGTGCTGGCGCTTATGGGACTCGCTGCCGGTTGCGGCGACGACGCGGACACGTCGACCAGCGCGACGACCGCGAGCGGCACACCCTCCGAGACCACCAGTGACGGGGCCAACGCGGACAATGTGGCCGGTGCTGGTCACGCGACCGTCGACGTCTCTGAGGTGACGGGCAATGCCTTCGATCCCGCCCAGGTCTCGGCCGCGCCCGCCGACGTCATCCGCTTCACCAACGACGACTCGATCGCCCACAACGCGGTTGCTGACGATGGCCAGTTCGAGTCGCCGACGATGGAGCCCGGCGGCACGTACGTGTACAGGGTGAACGAAGCGAGCGGCGAGACCATCACCTACGTCTGCACGTTCCACCCGGGCATGGAAGGAACGATCGAAGTCAAGTAGCGCTGGGGACGGCGGCGCGGGGCTGCGCCATCACGGCGCAGTCGGGCTGCAGGCGCCCGCCAGTCATCTCCCACTCGTCCCTGCAGCGCCTGCCTCCGCCATACTGATCGGGCCTGAGAACGAGCCTCAAGGTGGCCGTCGAGGTGGAGATCGCCCGCCCTCCCGACGCCGTCTGGGCGTTCGTAGCCGACGTCGACCGGATCCCGGAGTGGATCGGCGAGTTCGAGGAGGCGCACGAGCAGGGTCCCCCGCTTTCTTGGGCCGGCGGCGGCGCCCGGCCGCGAGGCTCGGCACTGTGGGACCGGGCGATCGCGACCGCTTCCGCGGCTGCGAGAGGCTCTAGCGCCGAGCGCTCACCCAGCAGCCCCACCGCCGCGCCCGACGGCGGACGTTGACGTGGTCGTGAGCTGAACCGCGGTTTGGCGGTGCGGCAGCTTCCAGCCCGGCCGTGGGAAGTGGCAGGTGTAGCCGTGCGGGATCCGCTGCAGGTAGTCCTGGTGCTCGGGCTCGGCGTCCCAGAACGGAACCGCCTCGCTGATCGCGGTCACGACCTTGCCGGGCCACAGGCCCGAGGCGTCGACGTCGGCGATCGTGTCCTCGGCTGTTTCTCGCTGCTCGTCGCTTGTGTAGAAGATCTCCGAGCGGTAGGAGGAGCCGATGTCGTTGCCCTGGCGGTCCTGGGTCGACGGGTCGTGGATCTGGAAGAAGAACTCGAGGATGTCCCGGTACGAGATCCGGTCCGGGTCGAACACGACCTCCACAGCCTCTGCGTGACCCGGATGATTGGGATAGGTCGGATTGTCGTTCTCCCCACCGGTGTATCCGACCCGCGTGGAGATGACACCGTCGCGCTGGCGCAACAACTCCTGCACGCCCCAGAAGCAGCCGCCGGCGAGGATTGCGGTCTCGGTGTTGTCGCTCATGGTTTCCTCTCTTAGAAGTTCGCTGGGCTGAGGATGCCACACGATCAGAGCAGAATCGGTGCGAAAGCGATCCCTGCGATCCGACAAGGGGCGCCGCCGGGGTCGTGAAAAATGGGCGGCGATTCACTTGCATGCGGGGCACTCCTCGACCGCTTTCGACAGCCCGGCCCGACCACGTACCCCTGGCGCTCTCGACGCCGCCCTCGCCCTGCACGCGCTCGGTCGCTCGGAGGAGGCGGCAAAGATGGCGAGGGACGAGCTCGAGCGGGCCCGCGCGTTCGGGGCTCCTCGGGCGACGGGAACTGCGCTGCGAACGCTCGGTCTGGTCGAGGGTGGAGGAAAGGAGGGGCTCGGGAGACTCGCCGATGCCGTACGTCTCCTCGAGAGCTCCGAGGGGCGGCTGGAGCACGGCTTCGCTCTGTACGAGCTCGGCGCGGCGCAGCGCCGAGCAAACCAGCGCGCCGAGGCGCGCGAACCGCTGAGGGCGGCGCTCGACATCGCGGTCAAGCTCGACGCTGTTCGCCTACGCCGGAGGGCGGAGGAGGAACTCAGGGCGACCGGTGCGCGCCCACGGCGGCTCGTCCTGAGCGGGCTCGATTCACTCACCGCCAGCGAGCGACGGGTCGCCCGCCTCGGTACCGAGGGCCGCACCAACCGCGAGATCGCCCAGTCTCTGTTCGTCACCGCCCGCACGATCGAGGGCCACCTGACGGCCATCTACCGCAAGCTCGAGATCACGTCCCGGGACGAGCTGCCCGCCGCTCTGGCGACAGGTTCGAATCCGCCCCAGGCCGCTGCGCCGCTTCGCACCGTGGCCACCCCCCTGGATTGCGTGAGTCCAAGACTCAGGGGGACTCCACGGTGCGAACCGCGGCGCTTTAACCGATGCTCGCGAGCAACGAGTCCCAGACCTCAAAGGAGATGACATGGCAACCACCGTTGACGAGACCAAACTGCAGGACTTCGTCGGCCGCTTTGCGGGCGACTTCGGTGCGGCGCTGCACCAGACCACCGTCATCATCGGGGACAAGCTCGGTCTCTACACCGCGATGGGCGACAGCGCGCCGCTGAGCGCGGCCGAGCTGGCCGAGCGCACGCAGACCGACGAGCGCTATGTCCGCGAGTGGCTCTGCGCGCAGGCCGCCAGCGGCTATGTCGAGTATGACCCCGAAACCGAGAGCTTTCACCTGACGCCCGAGCAGGCGGCCTGCCTTGCCGACCGCGAGAGCCCGACATTCCTGCCGGGAGCGTTCTACATGGCGGCTTCCTGCCAGAAGGACGAGCCGGCGCTGACGGACAGGTTCCGCACCGGTGAGGGATTCGGCTGGCACGAGCACGACCACGACCTCTTCTGCGGGACTGAGCTCTTCTTCCGGCCGGGTTACGTGGCGAATCTCGTGCCCTCGTGGCTGCCGGCTCTCGACGGCGTCGAGGAGAAGCTGCAGGCCGGCGGTCGTGTTGCTGACATCGGCTGCGGCCACGGCGCCTCGACGATCGTCATGGCCCAGGCCTACCCAGAGTCGGAGTTCTTCGGCTCTGACTACCACGACCCCGTTCAACCTCGTTCTCGAGGCGCGGCCGTAACGGGCAGGCTGAAGAAGGCGAAGTGACGAGCGCGATCGCTGGAGCCCCGACGGCGGGTGTCGCTCGCTCACGACGCAGTGGAAAGGCGTCCGGATTGATCGCCGGCAGCTATCCAAGCCCCACGATCGCCCCGCGTGCCGTTGGACCTGCCGAGCTGGACGATGCACCGGCGTTCAGGTGACCAGCCCCGAAACCCCGCTTGCACGGGCAAGCGATTGCTTCCGGAGATGTCGACAAGACGATCGCGTGGACTCCATTTGCAAACGGGACGTCGATGAGGTTTTCTTCGACGCATGCGGCTGAGGCCCACACCACATTCAGCGCGACCGGTACGTCTTGCCGGACCGTCCGCGTTACCGGCGCCGGCTCTAGCGACCCCTGTCGACGACGCGAACTCGCGTCGCAAAAACGTCCGAGGGCCCTTCTGTGGCCTGGGGTGGTCCGAGCGTGACGCCGACGAGAAAGTCCCGTGCGGCTGGAGCCAGGCCGAAGTAGTCGCCCAGGAAGAGGGCCTCCCCCTCGGGGGTGTCGCCGTGAGGTCTGACATCGGTCGGCTTGCCGATGGCAATCTCCTCCCAGTTGCGCCCGCGCCTCGAATGGGCGAAGCGCCAGCGGACCCAGCCAGGCCGACGCGGGATCGTCTCGCGCCAAAGCAGCGCCACGCCGCCCCGCCCGGCCGCGATCTGGGGGAGCAGTCGAAGCCCGCGACCCACGTCGGGAGCGTGAAGATCCTGCCAGCTGCGGCCACCGTCGCGTGAGCGCCAGAGACGGATTTTCGAGCTCGAATCGCCCTCGAGCTCGTATGCGGTCAAGAGCAGAGCGCCATCGCGAGTGACGGCTGTCGAGAAGAGGGAGTTCCGCGTCTCGTCGGGGCCTGCTCCGGGGATTGGCGGCTCTACTTGAGGGATTCGCGCGATCCTCACCGGCCCCGACCACGTCAGGCCCCCGTCGACGGAGCCATAGGACTCGAACACGACGTCACCCGGGCAAGTTCTCGCCGAGCGCGCACGGGATTCCCGCGGGGCCGACGTCGGGAACGAAGCGGCTGGCGGTCAGAGCGAGCCTGCCGCCCGGCAGCAGATCGATCTCCGTGGGGAACAGAGCCTCGAGGCCGCTGCTCAATAGGCCACCCTCGGCGACCACGACGGGCGGCGACCAAGTCGATCCACCGTCATCGGTTCGGCTGACATAGGCCGTCGCGTTGAGCGGAGGTGAGGGAAGCGGGGGGAAGGAACTCGATCTTCACCCACGAGAGCCAGGCGCGATCTGGGTTGCCGCGCGAGCCGACCAGCGTCGGCTTGTCGTCGAACTCGTTCTCTGTGTCGTCTTCATCGGCGAAGACGACGGGCGACCAGGTCGCGCCGCCGTCGAGCGAGCGGCTGACGCCGACTCCACCTGGGTTTCCGCTCGTAAACGAGAGCCCCGCGAACCAGAGTGTCCTCCTTGCCCCAGGGGCAAGCCACGGATCAGTCGCGTGGACGTAGCGCTCGGGTCCGCCATCGCAGACGGTCAGGCCGGGAAAGCCGAAGGACCTTCCGAAGCTGATCCCGCCGTCACGTGAGCGAGCCGCCCGATCACTGATAGGCGGAAGGCCCCCGCCGTCCTGGCGCCAGGCGACGACGACCCGCTTTGGATTGCCCGGCACGGCCACGATGGTCGGCTCGTCCTCGGCCCCGGATACGCCGGACTGGCCACTCGAACAGTTGGCATATGACGTCGCCCCCGAAACGCCGACGAGATCCGTCGAGCGCAGCTCGGCCCGCGCGACGCCGACGCAGAGCGAGAGGACGACAACAAAGATTCCCCCGAAGGCGATCCGTCCCACGAGCTGACCATACATCGATCAGCAGCGGGACCTGACTGCCGACCGCGCCCTCCTGACCTTGCTTCTCGCCGCCCGCACCCGCCTCGGGGCAGCTCCGCTTCTCTTCAGGCGCCTCAGGTTCTGCTTGGCGGACCGAAGCCGTTGCCTGGCCCTGTTGCAGGCCGCGGCAGAGCCGACCGGCTCGACGGAGAAGGCGTTGATCGTGTAGTCGATCGGGATGGGTGTCCCGTTGGCCGTCACTCCGGGGACGGAAACCTTGATCTCGTGGTCGCCACCATGAAGCGCCGTCGGCAAATCGACCTCCCAGGCCAGCATCGAAATCAGGCCGAGAATCGTCCGGTGGATACTGCCTCGGGCTCTCCACGGCTACGGGCTCGCCGTCGACTCTTACCACCGCCCGGGGATCCCCTGACGCGCATCGCCTCCGTGGACGGTGATCGAGAAGGTCTTGAAGACCCATGGCCACGGCACCCATCCAGGGGGCGGCCAGGAGACGGTACGGCCGTCGGGGACCGGGAGCAGCGGTTGGTCCGCGGGGCTGTACAGCGCGTTGTACTGCCCGGTTGAGCCCGACCCGAAGGCGGTCAGGGAGGGATCAATGGAGCCCGCGACGATGCCCGAGGCTTCCGCCCTCGTCCACGTATGCGTCGATCATCGCCGCGGCGCCGGACCAGCCGGACAGATTCGAGTTCGCGAGGACCTTTGGTGCCCTCCTGCGAGACGCACGGCGCAACTGGGGCCGGCTCGTGCTCCACCTCCCCCGACGCCTGCATCATCAGGGCGGCGGCCAGGGCCGTCCGGTTCAGGTCCGGGTCGAAGCCCGACGGTCGAAATCCCCGCGAACGAGCGGATCGTGTTCAGAGTGTTCAGCGTCGCGTCGAGCGATGCCTGCGACTCCTCGCCGACCACGCATCCCTGCGCCGAACCGGTCCAGCCCGCCGGAACGGAGCGATCCGCCAGCGTGGCCTCGTACTGCGCGAGAGCGGTCGCCCGGTCGCCTGGAGCACCGTGGGCCGCCGACGCCAGCAGCATGCCGGCTGCGCTCAGCAGCGCGGTCGTCCATGGCACGCTTCGGCGAAGTCCCTTCCCACCAAGCGCCACGGTAGCGGACGAAGCCAGTCCGGCGCCTGCAGTCCGGGCAACCCCTGTCGGCGCCCTGACGTGCCAGCCGACAACCTCAACTGGTCCTGAACCTGACCATCCAGCCTCGCTGTCCGTTCTCGGGGACGGCGCGGATCCACGCCTGTGGCTGCGGGCCTCGTAGATCCAGTCCTCGCGGCCGACGGCAACCTTGCGGGCGAGCCCGCAACCCACGCCCTTGGCCTCGACGTCGGTGACGTACGCGCCGGCGTCGCCGTACTCCCGGAACTTCGCGGCGCGATCTGCCGTCTCGGCCGCCGCTGTGGCAGTGCCCACCGCTATGCAGCGCCGCCCAGCAAGACCAGATGGCGGCTGAAGTTTCAGGCGCTCGGTCGATGCTTCCATATTCCCTCATTTTCTCTCGGTTCGCAGTAGCCGCCTGATTCTTCAGGATACTTCAGGCCGCTGCGTACATCGTCACAACGACACGTTCCACCTGCTGAGCGGCAAACTCAGCTCCAGGTCCAGCGCTGCGTTTTGGCCGGCTGCTCGGCTTCACCATCGGCTTCAGCGAGGAAATCGGTCGCAGATGTCGCACTGTTCATGCTTCTGGTCTACCTCGCCGTCGCCGTGTGCGGCGTCGTCGGCGTGCGCGGCCTCAGCGGCGGAAGCAGCGCGCCGTGTTCGCTGAAATGAACGTACGAACCATCGCTGGTCGGCTGACGGTCGGCGCCTATCCGGTCCATGTTCCATATCGAATCACCTGTGGCTCAGTCCGCTGCTGACTAGTTTCCATCGGCTGAGCGGCTCCACCTAGGCTAGAGAACTAGACAAGCTGCAACGCCTTCGCTCACGCACACGGTCCATCGTCGCGCACCAACAGAGCTCTTCGAAAACTCATGTCGAGGGTCGCCCTGGCAGGACAATCTAGCAGCGACGATGTCAAGATACCTGAACTCGGTGGTCGATGGCATCTCCGCTTGGTGGTGCGTTGATCACCTGCAGGCATCGCTGACAGCTGACTCGAGGAGCAACTACATGAGCAAGCAGCTGCGTGCAACTCGGCTGACCAGTTCTCGCGCAGTGATCAGTACGCTGGCGGATCGCCGAACAAGATGGGCCGGCCATGCAACCTGTCGCGCCTGGTCTATATCGAGCTGTTCATGCGAGTGCAACTTGACGTTTCCGCTCCAGCCAGGTTCACAATCGCGCGACGAATGAGCTGAGCCGCAACGCTGCTGCTCCGAGGCCGACGCGGAGCCGTCAACGAGTACACTGCTGCGCTACTGGGTATGCGTGGGTGGTATCGAGGTCATGTGCGCACCGACCAGGCCAGCTGCATCTTCTGGCCGTGGCTCTACAGCGCCGACGAGATGCGGGAAGATGTGGGACATTTCTGACAGCGAGCAGGACGAGCGAGCAACTCGCTTCCCGAGCAAACCACCGCACCGCTGCAGCCGTCCGCTCCCGTGGAGCGGAACCACTGCCGAACAGCTGGCTGACAGCCTACCAGCAGGTGGTAAGCGATCCGCAGCCCCGACCGGGCAGCGCGCCGCCGACCACGCAGCCGCGCCGACCGAGCCCGCGCCAGCGCCACCAGCGCACTGACGACCGATGAGCCGCACCGGCGCCGACCGAGCCCGCGCCAACCACCGACTGAGCCCGCACCTGCGCCGACCGAGCCGCACCGCCACCGACTGAGCCCGCGCCGGCGCCCGACCTCAGCCAGCACCGCGCACCGCACCGAGCCAGCACCGGCAGCCGCCACTGAGCCAGCTCCGCACCAGCCGAGCCAGCTCCGGCACCAACCAAGCTCAGCGCCCGACCACCAACTGAGTCAGCACTACTACTAACCGCGACGCAGCTATCGTCCACGCAACCGAGCCAGCGCGTGCACCAACTGAGCCAGCTCCAGCACCAACCGAGCCAGCGCCGGCGCCGGCACCAGCGTGTCGTCTCGCTAACGCCGCCGGCCAGCCAACCCCGCCTGCCGAGCCTGAGGACGCCTCGCAACAGCCGGCCGCCAGGCAAAGCCTGCCACAGCAGGAACAGACATGCCGCCCGCCCTCGGCAGCGAACCGACTCCGCTTCGGAACCATCCGCAGCGCCTCCTTGAGGCTCGACGATGCCGCCGGAAAGTCACAGGGAGTCGTACGCCGCTCGGGTGAAAAGTACTGCGATCGCCGCTCACCAGCTTCGACCGCGTCCACGCCGACCATGCGAAGCGCTACAGCGTGATCCGCTGCAGCTCCTCGAAGCCTGGGGCAGCTTCGCACGCAGGCTCGACGCGAGACGGTGGAGGCGCTGCGGCTCACCGTACTCCTGGTCACCTGCTCCGGGTGCGCACGAGTTCGAGGTCGTAGCCGTGGACAGCGAGGGCGACCGCGACCAAACGCAGCCGGGCCGCCGGCCGCCAGATGACCGAGCCACGCTCTTGGAGCGCGCTCTGGAGTTGGCGCAGCTCGAGTCGGCACTCGAGATCTCCGGCGTCGACGACGCGGGAGCAGTGGTGCTGATTGAGGGACCCGCAGGCATCGGCAAAACCGCGCTTCTCGACGCCGCTGTGAGGATGGCCGCCGAGCACCGGCTCGAGGTGCTCACCGCCCGTGGCGCGGAGCTTGAGAAAGGCTTCGGCGGCGGTCTCGTGCGCCAGCTGTTCGAGCCCGTCGTCAGGGGCGTATCAGCGGAGGATCGGGCGGCGCTGCTCGCCGGACCCGCCGAGCTCGCCGGGCGACTTGTCGGCGCCGCTCCAGCCGAGGTGCGCGCCGAGCCCGGGGCCGCGATCCTTCACGGCCTCTACTGGCTTACCGCGAATCTGGCCGAGCGGGAGCCGCTCGCGCTGATCGTCGACGACATCCACTGGGGCGACGAGATTTCTTGCGGTTCCTGCTTTACCTGGCGCACCGGATTGAGACGTTGCCCGTGATCCTGATTGCCGCCGCGCGCAGCGGCGAACCGGGGTCGGCCGCAAGACTTGTCCGAGAACTCGCCACCGAGAAGAATATTCGCCTCCTTCGGCCCGAGCCGCTCAGTGCGCAGGCGGTCACCGACATCGTCGCCGAGGCTCTCGGCGAGCCGAGCCCGGAGTTCGCCGCGGCCTGCCTGACGGCCAGCGCGGGTAGCCCGTTCCTTCTCCAGGAGCTGCTTCGGGCGGCGGCAGCTGACGGAATCGAACCCTACGCGCGCGGTGCTTCGGCAGTCGAACGGCTCGTTCCCCCCTCGGTCTCGCACGCGATCCTGCTGCGACTGGGTCGCCTCAAGCCCGCCGCACGCGAGCTGGCGGGGGCGGTGGCAGTGCTGGGACCTGGGGCGGAGATCACCTACGCCGCCGAGCTCGCCGAGCTCGAACCCCGTGTGGCCGCCGAAGCATTCGACGCGCTCGTCGCTACTGAGCTGTTCGTCGACACGCGTCCGCTCGACTTCGTCCATCCGCTCGTGCGCTCGGCCGTCTACTCCGACCTCCCGCCCTCGGAGCGCTCCCTGCTTCACTCCCGTGCCGCACTGATCATGCGCCGGGCGGGCGCCGCCCCAGACCGGCTCGCAGTCCACCTGCTCGCCCTGCCGCCGGCGGGAGATCCGGAGGTCGTCGAGGCGCTGGTCAAGGCCGCTCGTGCGGCTGGCGCCCGGGGTTCGGCGGAAACGGCGATTGCCTACCTGCGCCGCGCACTCGAGGAGCCGCCCCCCGATGAAGCCCGCACCGCCGTCCTGCTCGAGCTCGGGTCGACCGAATCGCGCGTCGGCGACCCGCGCGCCGTCGAGCACCTTCGCGCAGCACAAGCGAGTGCTCCTGACGACGACGCGCTCATTGCCGCCACGTTGGCCCTCGGGCTGACGTTGTTCTTCGGAGGCCGGATGGGCGATGCGTTTGCGGCGTTGCAACCCGTGATCGACGAACTGGCCGAGAAGAACCACCCCGGCGTGATGATGCTCGAGGGCCGCCTGCTCGCGGGTGCGATCCTCAATCACCTTGGAGCGCCGATCGTCGAGGCGCGCATCGAGGCGGCGCGCGAGCGCGCCAACGCCGCCGAGTGCCCGCCGCCGTACACCATCATCTGCGTCCTCAGCGAGTGGGACGCGGCGCGCGGCGAACAGCCGGCGCAGACGATCGCTGCACGAGCCGAGCGCGCGATCGTCGAGCGCTCGCCCGACGACCCGACCGTGAACGTCCCGGGCGACTTCCACGCCTACGTGGCGCTGATTCACTGCGAGCGCTACGAGCTCGCTCTGCGGCTTATTGGGGAGCGGATCGATGAGGGGCGGCGCCTGGGGAGTCTGCCGCTGCTGACCGCGATGTCGACCTTCGCGGCATGCGCAGCGCTCCGCCAGGGCGATCTCGTCGCCGCCGAGGAACACGCCCGCACCGCGGTCGACACCGACGCCCTGCACACGCTGCCTCTGCTGACCCCGTTCGCCGCCGCGATGCTCGCCGGGACCCTGATCGAGCGCGATGAGCTCGACGAGGCCGACGCTGCCCTGCTGGCGGGCACACCGGAGCCGGGCTTGGAGCCGCTGATTACCTACCCCCGCCTGCTCGGCATTCGCGGACGCTTACGGCTCGCCCAGGGTCGCTTCGAAGAAGCGTTGGAGAGTTCACTGGCGTGTGGGGCGGAGCTCGACCGGCATCGACAGCCCGGCCCGGCTCTGCACCCCTGGCGCTCTGACGCCGCCCTCGCCCTGCACGCGCTCGGTCGCTCGGAGGAGGCGGCCGCAATGGCGAACGACGAGCTCGAGCGGGCGCGGAAGTTTGCCGCTCCCCGGGCGACCGGAATCGCGCTGCGGACGCTCGGCCTGGTCGAGGACGGGGACGAACGCGTGGACCGACTCGTCGAGGCGGTGCGCGTCCTCGAGCACTCGGAGGCACGGCTCGAGCATGCCTACGCGCTTTACGAGCTCGGGGCGGCGCACCGCCGCGCGAACCGCCGGGCCGAGGCGCGCGATCCGCTGCGCGAGGCGCTCGATCTCGCCGTGCGCGCCGATGCCCTGGGCCTCCGCCACCGGGCGGAGGAGGAACTGAGGGCAACCGGGGCGCGGCCACGCCGACTGATGCTGAGCGGGCTCGACTCGCTGACCGCGAGCGAACGCCGGGTCGCGCGACTGGCCGCCGAGGGCCGCACCAACCGCGAGATCGCCCAGTCTCTGTTCGTCACCGCCCGCACGATCGAGGGCCACCTGACGGCCATCTACCGCAAGCTCGAGGTCACGTCTCGGGACGAGCTGCCCGCCGCTCTGGTGACAGGGTCGAACCCGCCCTAGACGCCGCTGCGTCCGCCCCGCTTCCGTCGCAGGCCTGCTCGAGCTCTCGCGCAAGCCCGAGCCAGCCGGTGAATGCCCGCCACTCCCGGCTTTCGGACTCGCGAACGAAGCCGCGCAACGGTTCGACACCGCGGTGGAGCATCAGCTCGAGCCTGGCGTGGTCGGTTGAATCCATGCGAAGGGAGTCTCATCGCCGAGGCGTCGCTTCGCACCGTGGCCACCCCCCTGGATTACGTGATTTCAAAACTCAGGGGGGGCTCCACGGTGTGAACGGCGCCGTCGTATCCGATGCTCGCGAGCAACGAATCACAGACCCCTCAAAGGAGATGACATGGCAACCACCGTTGACGAGACCAAGCTGCAGGACTTCGTCGGCCGCTTTGCGGGCGACTTCGGTGCGGCGCTGCACCAGACCACGGTCATCATCGGAGACAAGCTCGGTCTCTACACCGCTATGGGCGACAGCGCGCCGCTGAGCGCGGCCGAGCTGGCCGAGCGCACGCAGACCGACGAGCGCTATGTCCACGAGTGGCTCTGCGCGCAGGCCGCCAGCGGTTATGTCGAATATGACCCCGAAACCGAGCGCTTTCACCTGACGCCCGAGCAGGCCGCCTGCCTGGCCGACCGCGAGAGCCCGACATTCCTGCCGGGGGCGTTCTACATGGCGGCCGCGTGTCTGAAGGACGAGCCGGCGCTGACGGACAGGTTCCGCACGGGTGACGGATTCGGCTGGCACGAGCATGACCACGACCTCTTCTGCGGGACTGAGCTCTTCTTCCGGCCGGGTTACGTGGCGAATCTCGTGCCCTCGTGGCTGCCGGCTCTCGACGGGGTCGAGGAGAAGCTGCAGGCCGGCGGTCGTGTGGCGGACATCGGCTGTGGCCACGGCGCCTCGACGATCGTCATGGCCCAGGCCTACCCACAGTCGGAGTTCTTCGGCTCTGACTACCACGCCGAGTCGATCGAGGCGGCAACCCAGGCCGCCGAGAAGGCCGGCGTCGCCGACCGGGTTCGCTTCGAGGTGGCCAGCGCCAAGGACTTCAGCGGCGACGGCTACGACCTCGCCTGCGTGTTCGACGCCCTGCACGACATGGGGGATCCAGTCGGGGCCTCGGCGCACGTCCGGCGGGCGCTCGCCGCCGATGGCACCTGGCTGATCGTCGAGCCGATGGCCGGGGACAAGGTCGAAGACAACCTCAATCCGGTCGGCCGCATCTTTTACTCGGGGTCGACGATGATCTGCACGCCTGCGTCGCGCGCCCAGGAGGTCGGGCTGGCCCTGGGCGCCCAGGCCGGTGAGGCGCGCCTGCGCGAGGTCGTCACCGAGGGCGGGTTCACCCGCTTCCGCAGGGCCACCGAGACCCCGTTCAACCTCGTTCTCGAGGCGCGGCCGTAACGGTCTGGTTCGAGAAGACGAGGCGATGAGCGCGATCGCCGGAGCCCTGACGGCGAGCGTCGCTCGCTCGCAACGCAGGGGAGTGGCGTTCGGACTGATCGCCACGCTCATCCTCGTTGGGACCGGCGGTGGCATCAGGCGCTGGCGCTGCCCCCGAATGCTCGGGCGCCCCGGTGACGGGTCTTGTCTCCGCTGCCGGGGACGGCGCCAGGGGGCCGGCCCAAACCGTGGACTTCGAGGGCGCCTCGAGCGACGGCACGCCGGGTCTTCTTCACGACCGCGGAGACTCTGGCCGGCGCCGACACCGACACCGACAAGGACGTCTACGAGCGCTCTCCGGCGGCCAGACGACGCTCGTCTCGGCACCTGGCGACAGGGCGAGCGGCTCGCCTCCCGCGGACGGTGGCGCGTTCTTCGTGGGTGCCTCCAGCGACGGTACCCGTGTCTTCTTTCAGACCGCGGAGAACCTGGTCGGGGGCGATACCGATCAACTGTTCGACGTCTACGAGCGCTCCGGCGGCCAGACGACGCTCGTCTCGGTGGCAGGCGTGGGGGCGGACCGACTTAACGCCCAGCGACGTGCATTTCGTCCGCGCCTCGAGCGACGGCGCCCGGGTCTTCTTCGATACCAACGAGAACCTGGTCGCCGGCGACATCGACGGACTGTTTGACATCTACGAGCACTCCGGCGGCCAGACGACGCTCGTCTCGACCCCCGGCACCGGGGCGAGTGGCCCCGCCAAGCACATGTTCTTTCGCCGATGCCTCCAACGATGGCACTCGCGTCTTTTTCGACACCATGGAGAACCTGGTCGGGGCCGACACGGATGGACTGGGCGACGTCTACGAGCACTCCGATGGCCAGACGACCCTCATCTCGGCCCCCGGCTTTCTCGCGAACGGTGCCGCCGGGACCGCGCGCTTCTACGCTGCCTCGAGCAACGGCACCCGGGTCTTCTTCGGGTCTGAGGAGAACCTGGTCGGTGGCGACGCCGACGGAATCAACGACGTCTACGAGCGCTCCGGCGGCCAGACGACGCTCGTCTCGGCGCCCGGCGCGGGGGCGAGCGGCTCGCCCAGCGGCGCGTTCTTCGAGGGTGCCTCGAGCGACGGCACCCGGGTCTTCTTCGAGACTGAGGAGAACCTGGTCGGTGGCGACGCCGACGGACTCCAGGACGTCTACGAGCGTTCCGGCGGCCAGACCAGGCTGGTTTCGGCTCCAGGCGCAGGGGCGAGTGGCTCGACCCAGGACTCGCATTCTTCGCCGGTGCCTCGAGCGACGGCACGCGGGTCTTCTTCATCACCGAGGAGAAGCTTGTCGGCACCGACACAGATGGTTTGACCGACGTTTACGAGCGCTCCGGCGGCGAGACGACGTTGGTCTCGGCCCCCGGCATCGGAGCCAGCGGCTCGGCCGAAAGCATCTACTTGGGCGGGGCCTCCAGCGACGGAACCCGGGTGTTTTTCTCGACGGCGCAGAACCTCGTCGGTGCTGACACCGATGGACTGGATGACCTCTACGAGCGCTCCGGCGGCGAGACTACGTTGGTCTCGGCCCCGGGCCGGGGCGAGCGGCCCGGCCGAAAGCGTTTTTTTTCGGCGAAACTCGAACGACGGCACGCGGGTGTTCTTCGAGACCGCGGAGAACCTGGTTGGCGCCGACACTGACGGACTGACCGACATCTACGAGAGCAGGCTGACCAACGCGCCGCCTGCCCTCGAGCCGGTCGGCGACAGGACGGTCGGCGAAGGCGAGCAGCTGCAGTTCACGGTCTCCGCCACCGATCCCGACGGCGACCAGGTCCTCCATTCGGCCTCGAACCTGCCGCCACGCGCAAGCTTCGACCCCGCGGGCGGAATCTTCACCTGGACGCCAAACGCCGGGCAGGCGGGCAGCTACCCGGACGTCAACTTCCAGGTCTCCGACGGCGGGGCAAGCAGCTCGGAGAACATCACGATCACCGTGAGGGAGGCGTCAAGCGGCGACGGTGGTTCCCGACACGACGGCCCCCGAGACGACCATCGAGTCCAAACGCAAGCGCTTCACAAAGCCGAGAGCGAGGATCCGCTTCTCCTCGTCGGAGCCGGGGTCGAGCTTCTTATCCACACCATGGAGAACCTGGTCGGCGCCGACACGGATGGACTGGGCGACGTCTACGAGCGTTCCGGCGGCGCCACCACCCTCGTTTCCGCCCCGCCCGGGCAGCGCAGCGGCACCTTCGCCCTGAAGGATGCCTTCGGCCGGCACCTCCACGGACGGGACCCGCGTCTTGAACGCCGAGGAGAACCTCGTCGGCAGCGACACCGACGGACTGACGGACGTCTACGAGCGCTCCGGCGGCCAGACGACGCTCATCTCGGCCCCCGGCTTTGCGCGGATGCGCCGGCGGCCCGTCGCGGTTCTTCGCCGGACGCCTCGGCGGACGGCACACGGGTCTTCTTCGTCACCGCGGAGAACCTGGTCGGCGGCGACACCGACGGACTGACGGACGTCTACGAGCGCTCCGGCGGCGTGACGAGACCCATCTCGGCTCCTGGCGTCGGGGCAAGCGGCGATTTTAAGTCCGCGCGCTTCGCCGGTGCCTCGAGCGACGGCAGCCGCGTCTTCTTCCGGACCGCGGAGGGACTGGTCGGCGCCGACACCGACCGACTCAACGACGTCTACGAGCGCTCCGGCGGCCAGACGACACTCGTCTCGGCTTCCGGCCCGGGGGCGAACGGCCCGGCCGCAGAGGCGTTCTTCCGGGGAGCCTCGAGCGACGGCACCCAGGTCTTCCTTGAAACCACGGAGAACTTGATTGGCGCAGACGCCAACGGACTCGCGGACATCTACGAGCGCTCCGGCGGCCAGACAACCCTCGTCTCGGCCCCGGGCGTCGGGGCGAGCGGCTCCGATCGGGACGCATCCTTCGCCGGTGCCTCGAGCGACGGCACCCGGGTCTTCTTCAATACCTTGGAGAACCTCGCCGGCGGTGATACCGATGGACAGGGCGACATCTACGAGCGCTCCGGCGGCCAGACGACCCTCGTCTCGTCCCCCGGCGCGGGGGCAAACGGGGCGCCCGACACGTCCTTCGCCGGTGCCTCCAGCGACGGCGCCAGGGTCTTCTTCGAAACCGCGGAGAGGCTGGTCGGCGCCGACGCGGATGGATCGCTGGATGTCTACGAGAGCAGGGTCATGGCAGCCCCGATCGGGGACGATGGCGGCGGAGAAACCGCCGACGGTGATGGCCCCGACACGACCGCACCTGACACGACCATCGAGTCCAAGCGAAGGAGGCTCACTAAGCCACAAGCGAGGATCCGGTTCTCCTCGTCGGAACCGGGGTCGAGCTTCGAATGCCGCCTCGACAAGCGTCCGTTCAAGCCTTGCGGCTCGCCGAAGAAGCTGAAGCGCCTGAAGGACGGCAGGCACAGGTTCTTCGTCAGGGCGATCGACGCGGCTGGAAACACCGACCCCAGCCCCGCGAAGCTGCGGTTCAGGGTCAGCTTGCCTCCCGCACCGGGGTCCTGACGATGGGGGCGCGGCAGATGGCAGGAGAAGCAATAAGCCGCTCGAGGTGCGGGGCGGTGGAGCTCGGATTGATCGCGGCCGCCATGGGCACCTGGGCCGCTGGCTCGGCGCTGGCCTTGGCGCAGCCGGCCAGCGCCGCGGCCGCCCCGGTCACGAGCCTGATCTCCGCCCCGGAGAACGGCGCCAGCGGACCCGCCCAAAGCGTGGGCTTCCAGCATGCCTCTAGCGACGGCACCCGGGTCTTCTTCACGACCGAGGGGAACCTTGTCCCTGCCGACACGGACGGACTCGTGGACGTCTACGAGCGCGCGGGCGGCCACACGACGCTGGTTTCGGTCTCCGGCGCGGGGGCGTCCGGCTCCGCCGACATCTTCTTTGAGGGCGCGTCGAGCGACGGTACGCGGGTCTTCTTTCTCACCACGGAGAACCTGATCGGCGCCGACACCGATGGACTGTACGACGTCTACGAGCGCTCCGGCGGCCAGACGACGCTCCTCTCGGTTCCCGGCGAGGGAGCGAGCGGCTCTGCCCGCACGATGTTCTTCGAGGGCGCCTCGAGCGACGGCACCCGGGTTTTCTTCATGACTGACGAGCGTCTGGTCAGTGGCGACACCGATGGAGCCCCGGATGTCTACGAGCGCTCCGGCGGCCAGACGACGCTCCTCTCGGCCGCGGGCGAAGGCGCGAGCGGCTCCGCGAAAGACGCGCGCTTCGTCAGTACCTCGAGCGACGGCGCGCGGGTCTTCTTCGACACCACAGAGAACCTCGTCGGTGCCGACACCGACGGACTACGCGACGTCTACGAGCGCTCCGGTGGCCAGACGACTCTGGTCTCGGCGCCCGGCTTTCTCCGGAATGGCTCTGCCCAGGAGGCGATCTTCGCCGGTGCCTCGAACGACGGCACCCGGGTCTTTTTCGAAACCACGGAGAACCTGGTCGGCGGCGACGCTGACGGACTGCACGACATCTACGAACGCTTCGGGGGCCAGACGACGATCGTCTCGGCTCCCGGCGCAGGGGCGAGCGGATCCCCCCAGGTAATTGCGTTCAAGGGTGCCTCAGCCGACGGCACCCGGATCGTTTTCGAAACCACGGAGAACCTGGTGGGCGGCGACATCGATGGTCAACTCGACGTCTACGAGCGCTCGGCCGGCCAGACGACGCTCCTCTCGGCTCCCGGCGTCGGGGCGAGCGGCTCTGCCGAGAGCGCGCTCTTCGCCGGTGCCTCGAGCGACGGCACCCGGGTCTTCTTTCACACCACAGGGAACCTGGCGGGCGCCGACACTGATGCACTGATCGACGTCTACGAGCGCTCGGGCAGCCAGACGACGCTCGTGTCGGCGCCGGGCGTCGGCGCGAGCGGCAGCCCCGACCGCTCGATCTTTGCCGGAGCCTCGAGCGACGGCACCCGCGTCTTCTTCGACACCACGGAGAACCTCGTCGGCGCCGACACCGATGGACTGCTCGACATCTACGAACGCTTCAGCGGCGAGACGACGCTCGTCTCGGTGCCGGGGGTCGGCGCGAGCGGCTCCGCTCAAGACATCCATTTCAGAGGCGCCTCGAGCGACGGCACCCGCGTCTTCTTTCAAACCGCGGAGAACTTGGTCGGCGCCGACTCCGATGGATTGAGCGACCTCTACGAGAGCAGGCTGACAAACACACCGCCGGCCATCGAGGCGGTCGGTGACAGGGCGGTGGGTACGGGCGAGCAGCTGCAGCTCACCGTCTCCGCTACCGATCCCGAAGGCGACGGGCTCAGTTATTCGGCCTCAAACCTGCCCCCGGGCGCGAGTTTCGACCCCGCAAGCAGGACCTTTACCTGGACGCCGAGCTCCGACCAGGCGGGCAGCTACACCGTCCGCTTTCAGGTTTCCGACGGCGGCGCGAGTGACGCGGAGGACATCACGATCACCGTGTCGGAGGCGCCCACGGCCGATAGCGGTGGTGGCTCAGGGACGGGCGACGACTCCGGAACCGCCGACACCACGGCCCCCGAGACCATCAAGGGCAAGGGGCCGAAGCGGCGGATCGAAAAGCCGATTGCGAAGTTCAGCTTCTCCTCGAACGAGCCGGGCTCGAGCTTCGAATGCAAGATCGACAAGAGAGAGGCAAAGCCCTGCAGCTCTCCGATCGTCGCCAGGCGTCTCAAGACCGGCAAGCACACCTTCTCCGTCACGGCAATCGACGCCGCCGGCAATCGCGACCTGACGCCGGCGATCTGGAAGTTCCGGGTAGCGCGATGAGGGGCCGCACCGATCATGAATGGGTGCTTCGGATGGGCCCGGCCGTGTTGTTCGTCGTCCTTCTTGGAGCATTCCCTGTCGCCGCCCTTGCCGGGGACGGGACCTTCACCGCCGAGAAGCCTCACGTCGGCGCCGGCGAAGTCCCCTACGCGATCGCAATCGGCGACTTCGATGCCGATGGCAACCCGGACCTCGCTGTGGCGGACTTCTACAGCGACATCGTCTCGATCCGGCTCGGGGTGGGCGACGCAACGTTCACCTTCGATACGCCGGACGTCCGCGTCGGCGACGAGCCCATTGCGTTGGCGGCCGGGGATTTGAACGGCGACGGCAAGGAGGATCTCGCCGTGGCCAACCAAAATGCGAATGACGTCTCGATCCGGTTGGGGGTGGGCGACGGGTCATTCACCGTCGACAAACCGGACGTTCCCGTCGGTAGGTTCCCCCAAACGATCGCGATAGGCGATTTGAACGCCGACGGCCGCGAGGACCTCGCGGTGGCAAACGACGGCGACGATGACGTCTCGATCCGGCTCGGTGCAGGCAACGGGTTGTTCACCGTCGACAAACCCGATGTCCCGATCTTCGGCGGCGGCGCTCACGCAATCGCGGTCGGGGATCTGAACGCCGACGGCAAGGAGGATCTCGCCGTCACCACCGGCGACGATGACGTCTCGATCCAGCTTGGAATGGGCGACGGGACGTTCACCGACAAGCCAAACGTCGGGGTCAATAGCAGTCCCTTCGCGATCGCGGTCGGCGACCTGAACGCCGATGGCCGCGAGGACCTCGCGGTGGCGAACTTCGGCGCCGACGATGTCTCGATCCGGCTCGGGGTCGGCGACGGCACGTTCACGCGCAAGCCGACCGTCGACGTCGGTTCCTTGCCCAGGACGATCGCGATGGGCGACTTAAACACTGACGGCAAGCCGGACCTCGCGGTGGCCAACTACGCCGACGACGACGTTTCGATCCGGCTCGGGACGGGCGATGGGACGTTCGTCGACAAGCCGGACGTTGGCGTCGGCGATGTCCCCTTCGCGATCGCGGTCGGCGATCTCGACTCTGACGGCAACGACGACCTCGCGGTGACTAACTCGAACGACGGCGACGTTTCGATCCGCCTCGGCGCCGGCGCCCCCCCGCTGGCCGGCAGCCTGCTCCAAAACGGTGGCTTCGAGGGTGCGAGCGCGGTCGCCGATCCCACGATCAGCCCGCCGCCGCCGATCCCCGGCTGGGAACGGACCGGAATGATGACCGCTGCCCGCTACGGGATGCGCTATTCCTCGATCTTTCCCGGCCACCTCGATTCGCCGCGGTTTGCGGGCGGGGGGCTCAACTTCCTCTTCGGCGGCCCTGGAACGGGACCAGGAACGACCACCGCCTTCCAGACCATCGACGTCTCCGGCTCGGCGGAGCCAATTGACGCCGGGTTTGCGAGTGCCAGGCTGTCCGCCTACCTCGGCGGCGGCAGCGTCTTCGACGATCACATGGGCGCCGCCGCGACTTTTCTGGATGCCGGCGGAACGGAGCTCGGCTCATTTTCGATTAGTCCGGTCACTGCGGCCAATCGAAACAAACTCTCAACCATGCTTTTCCGCGCCGCGAGCGCTCCGGTCCCCGCCGGCACGCGCCAGATCCGCGTGACACTGACGGCGACGAACTTGGACGCCGGGGGTGCCTCGGCATTCGCTGACAACGTCAAACTGACGCTCGATGCGCCGGGGACGCCCGAAGGCGAGGGTGAGGACATCGCGCGCGACACCGTAGTCGAACTCGCGCTCACCGCCAAGAAGAAGCAGCGTGTCCTAAAACAGAAGGGCGTGATCATCGGGGTTGAATGTCCGCTCGAAGCCTGCGCCGTCGCGGCCACCGGCACCGCGCGGTTGTCTAGGCCGGTCAAACTGAAGCCCGCCAGCAAAGAGCTCGTCGCCGGCGTGTCGGTAAGCCTCCGCCTGAAGCTGAAAAGGAAGCAACTCGCGAGCCTGAGGACGGTCCTGGCCGAGGGCAGGAAACCCAAGCTGAGGGTGAGCGTCGAAGCGGTCGATGCCGCTGGGAACCGGTCGTTCCGCACGCTGACGGTGAGGACTAGATAGACAGCTATCCCCAATCGATTGGCGTCGATACGCGCACGACACCCTTCAAGTGGCTGCGATGCTGCGCGGAGTCGTCTAGCGAAAGGCCGCGAGCAGCTTCGGGGCGACCTGTTTCTTGCGGCTCATCACGCCGGGAAGCGGGAGGGCGCCGTTCTCGACCTGAGTGTCGAAGGCGCGTTCGACCTGACTGGCGTCGCCGCTGACGATCAGGTCGGTGCTGTGGCTGAGGATGTCGGTGACCATCAGCGCCGCGATCGCGTGTTGCTGCGACTCCCGCACACTGTCGAGGGCGGCGTGAAGATCCTCAGTGCGTTCGAGCAGCGTCTTTCCGACGACCTCGACCTGTGCGATTGAGATCGTGTCGCCGTTGGCAAGCTGGTACTCCTTTGCGTCGCGGCTGACGATCTCGTCGCTCCCGACTCCGCTGAGGTCGGAACTGTCCTGGAACATCTGCCTGCCGAAGTCCGTCGCGTCGAGCTCAAGCGCCCGCTCCAGCTCTGCGACCACCGCCCGGTCGCGATCGGTCGTGGTGGGGGAGTTGAGCAGGACAGTGTCGGAGAGCACGGCGGCAAGAAGCATCGAGGCGCTCGACGCCGACGGCTCCATCGAGTTCTGCAGGAACCGCTCGACGACCAGCGTTGCGGTCGATCCCACCGGGTCGAAGGTTGCCGTCACCGGGAGGGTGGTTTCGATCGAGCCGATGTGGTGGTGGTCGAGGATCTCGACGATTTCGGCTTCCTCGACTCCGGGGACGCTCTGCGCCTGCTCGGCGTGGTCCACGAGCAGCACCCTTCGCGGCGTCGGCGAAAGGAGGTCTGAGCGGGTTATGAGCCCTACCGGCCGTCCGGCCCGGTCGATGGCGATCGCCGCCCGGTAGTGGACGTCCTTAATCGAGTCGGCGATGTCTGAGACCAGGTAGTCGGGATCGACCGTGAGCGGCTCCGTGTCGGCGAGCGCGCGACATGGTGCGGCGAGGGTGACCATGCGGCTCGAGACATAGCTGTCGAGCGGGCTGACCACCACGCTGGTTTCATGAGAATGGGCGAGCCTGAGGATCTCCGGCTCAGGCCGGACGCCGTTCGAGGCGACCAGCAGACCTGCACCGAGCTCGATCGCCTGGCGCTGGGCGTCATCTCGGTTGCCGACCACGACCACATCGCCGGGGGCGATTTTGCTCTCGCTATCGGCGGGGTCGATCGAGTGCACCCAAACCCGCCCCTCGATCACCTTGTCGGCCCCCTGGATCAACTCGCCGTCGAGAACCTCGACGATCTTGGCCACCGTGGTCGCAGCGTCGACGAGCGACGACGTCGTGCGCGACTCGCGGATGTAGCGGTGGGCAAGCGCGCGCTCGGTCACGACACCGATGAGCCGCTCCTCGCGATCGACGACCGGCACGACGTCGAGGTTCTCTCGAACCATCGTCAGCCCGACCGAGCGCACCGGCTCGTCGCCCGGAGCGACGGGAAAGTGCTCGCGCATCACATCGCTGACGCGCAGGAACACATGACCGAACAGCTGAGGGACCGGCGCGCCACTGCGCTCGAAGGCCCACTCCGTCTGCGCGTTGACCTTGCCGAGGCGGATCGGGACGTATTCGTTGTCTGCGTCGAGCTTGTTCTTCAGCTCGGCATAGCCGATCGCGGCCGCGATCGAATCCAGGTCTGGGTTGCGGTGCCCGGTGACATAGATCGGCCGCCGTCCCAGGGCTTCGTGTTGACCCGTGGCCACATCGACATGATCCGCGATCGGGCGCTGCGTTGTCAGTTAGGGCAGCTGCGCCGAGCGGGAGTACCGCCTTAACGGTCAGCCAGATCCTCGACCGCGGCCTTCGAAATCGGACTTCGGGTTGCTTGCAATACGGTGATTGGTGGGATAGGTTGAATCGATCCGGGGAGGCGCGCGGCGCTTGAAGCCACTGCGGCCGGGCCGGTCGGGGCGGCGGAGGTGCATCACGATGAGGGACGTGTTCGGGAAGAAGCCTACCCCGGGGACGGTGATGGGTGCGCTCGCACTGATCGTCGCGCTTGGCGGGACCGCGATCGGCTACGAGGGGTCCGCCCAGAACAACAGGCATGGCAAAAACGAGAACGCGCGAGCCCTCGGCAAGCTCAGTCCGGTTCAACTCGCGAAAGCTCTGCCCAAGGCATTCCGCCGGATGCCCGACAGCGGCTATCTGAACCTCGTCGCCGGGTTCCCCGATCTAACGTCGACCATCGCCCAGACCCCGGCGGGTGGCACCAATTTCATCAACAGGGGCGCGACGAACATGGGGAACGCAGGATTGATGGGCGTTGCCCAGAGCGCAAGTGATCCCAATCCGGCTGATGTGAATCGCGAGGGGGTCCTCAGTGCGCTGAACTCCTTCCAGACCATTTTCATGGACACCCTGGCCGCCGGGTCGGTGCAGGGCTCGCTGCTCGCGAACGACGCCGTCACCGCCGACAAGATCGCCAGCAATGCGGTGGGGTCGGGCGCGATCCAGGACGGTGCCGTTCAGAGTGCCAACCTGAGCTCCAGCAGCATCACCACCTCCAAGCTCGCCCCCGGCAGCGTGACGTCATCGATCCTCGACACAGGCGCCGTCAACACCATCAACCTCGCCCCCGGCAGCGTGAAGTCATCGATCCTCGACACGGGCGCCGTCAACACCATCAACTTCGCTCCCGGCAGCGTGACATCATCGATCCTTGACGCGGGCGCCGTCAACACCATCAACTTCGCCCCTGGCAGCGTGACGTCATCGATCCTCGGCACCGGCGCCGTCACGGCGCCCAAGATGGCCGCCGGCAGCGTGACCTCATCGAGCCTCGACACCGGCGCCGTCACGGCGCCCAAGATGGCCGTCGGCAGCGTGACGTCATCGAGCCTCGGAGCGGGCGCCGTCACCACCTCAAAGTTCGCCCCCGGCAGCGTGACGTCAACGGTCCTCGGCTCGAATGTCGTCACGGCGGCCAAGATGGCCTTCAACGCGGTGACCTCAACAGCGGTGGACCTCCCGACCGTTGATGCGACGCATTCCAGTTCCCAGCAGATGGCCGGGCTGACACCCGGTGGCCCGTTCGGGACGTTGATTGCCTTCAACGGCGAGAACTACGACTCGCATGCGTTCCACCACACCTCGACCAACAATCACATCCTGACTGCAAGTGTTGCGGGTGTGTACGACGTCAGCGCGCGGGTGGTCTGGGAAGCCGATGCGCACGGCTTCAGACAGCTGAACCTGTTCAAGAACGGAGGCGACCCGGTGGATTTCTCGGCCGTAAGCCCGGCGTTCGACGAAAACGGCGCCCCCGTGAGAACCGTCCACGACTTCAATACGCAGATCAAGCTGGAGGCCGGCGACACCCTCTGGCTCCGGGGGCGGCAGTCGAGTGCACCGTGCTCTCCCAACCTGGAGTGCTTGGGTCACCCGTTGAACATCGAGGCGAAGCCTCGTTTCAGCATGACTTGGCAGGCTCAGGGCTGATTGCTTAGCGCCTCGACGGCGCAGTCGCGGCCGCTGGCTGCGCGTGCGCCATTCGGCGGTGCGTTCAGCAACCGCCACCCGGCTGCTCGGCGGCCGTCACGGTGTGGCGCAGGGCTCGTCGCCGGCGCTGGGGTGGGGGCTTGACTGCTTGCGCACGTGGCAACATGGCGGCATGCAGGCCGCCACCTCATCCGGCGGGACCGCATTCGCGACGCTTGACGCTCGGCTCCTTGGCGGGTTCCGGCTTGCGCACGGCGGCGCTGTGGTCACGACGGTCGACGCCCCGCGGCTGCAATCCCTGCTTGCGCACCTGCTGCTCAACCGCGAAGACCCCGTGCTTCGCGAGCGCCTCGCCTATCTCTTCTGGCCCGAGTCCGAAGAGTCGCAGGCCCGTACCAACCTGCGCCAGACTCTGCATCACCTGCGCCGCGCGCTACCCGACGCGGAGGGCTACCTGGAAATCAACGCGAAGTCGGTTCGCTGGCGCGGCGACGCTCCGTTCACCCTCGACGTTGCCGAGTTCGAGGAGCTCCTGGAGCGCGCTCGCGGAGCGAGAATCGGGCCAGGACGAGGAGGAGCGCACCGCGCTGCAGGAAGCCGTCTCCCGGTACACCGGTGACCTTTTTCCCGACTGCTACGACGACTGGATCGTTCCGGAACGCGCGCGATTGCTCGATGCGCTTCTGGCGGCCGGTGAGCGGCTGGCCGACCTTCTCGAGAGACAGCGCGACTACCGGGGCGCCGTCCCCTGGGCCAGGCGCCTCCTGGACCACGAGCCCCTGAACGAGGAATCCTGCCGCCGCCTGATGCGGCTGCAGGCGCTGGCGGGCGATCGCGCCGGCGCATTGCGCACCTATCACGGATTCGCAACGGCGCTCGCGCGCGATACCGGCGTGGAGCCCGGCGATGCCACACGCGAGGCCTACGAGCATCTGCTCGAGGCCGCTGCGACCCCGGCGCCCATGCTGGGCGCCGCTGCCGCCACCGCGATCTCGCCGCTGATCGGCCGCGTCGCAGAATGGGCGACGTTGCGTGCCGCTTGGCGGCGCGCCGCCGACGGGCAGTCGCTGCTCGCGGTGATCGGAGGCGAGGCCGGCATCGGCAAGTCGCGGCTCGCCGAGGAGCTTCTCGAATGGGTGGAGCGTCAAGGAATCCACGCGGCCGCAAGCCGCTGCTACGCGGCGGCGGGCGGCCTAGCCTACGCGCCTGTGGTGGAGCTGCTGCGCTCCGAGGCAATCGGCCCCGCGGTGAGGGGGCCGGGCGACGTCTGGCAGACTGAGCTCGCGCGGCTGCTTCCCGAGCTGCTGGATGAACGGCCGGAGCTGGCTTCACCGGAGCCGTTGACGGACGACTGGCAGCGCACCCGCCTTCTGGATGCGCTCAGGCGTGCCGTGATCTCCGAAAAGCGTCCGCTTCTGGTCGTGATCGACGACCTGCAGTGGGCCGACAGCGAGACGATCGCCTGGCTCGAATACGTGCTCCGCTCGGCACCGACCGCGCCGCTGCTTGTCGTGGCAACCGTGCGTTCCGAGGCGCTCGACGCCAACCACCCGGCCCAGGGGCTGCTGGTGGCGGCGAGGAGGGGCGGGCAAGCGGTCGAGCTCGAGCTTGGACCGCTGGACCCCGGCGACACCGCCGAGCTTGCCCATCAGGTTTCAGGCCGCCAGCTCGACGAGAGCCGAAACTCCCACGTCTACCGCGAGAGCGAGGGCAACCCCCTGTTCGTCGTCGAGTGGATCCGGGCCGGACTGCTCGAGCAGGCCCCGGACGCTGTGACCGACGACGCGAGCGCCGCCGTGTCCAGATTGCCGCCGAAGGTTCAGTCGGTGCTGGAGGCGCGCCTTGCCCAGCTCTCGCCCGCCGCGCAGGAGATTGCGGCCCTTGCCGCGACAGTCGGTCGCGCCTTCGGCTTCAAGCTGCTGGCGCAGGCAAGCTCGCGCGGCGAAGACGACGTGGTTGAGGCGATCGACGAGCTGTGGCAGCGCCGGGTCGTTCGCGAACAGGGGGTCGATGGCTATGACTTCAGTCACGACAAGCTGCGCGAGGCCGCCTACCTGCGTGCGGGCTCGGCACGCCGGCAGCTGGCCCACCGGCGAGTCGCAGAGGCCCTGGAGCGCATCCACTCCGCCGATCTCGACGCGGTGAGCGGCGAGCTGGCGCTCCACTACGAGCGCGCCGGTCAGGACGAGCGCGCGATCGCCTTCTATGCGCGGGCGGCGGAGGTGGCGGAGCGCGTCTTCTCCCACGAGGGCGCAATCGCGCTGTTCGCGAAGGCGCTCGAGCTGCTCGATGCCCAGCCGCAGACGAGCGAGCGCGACGAGCAGGAGCTTGCGCTGCGAACCGCGCTCGGCGGGCCGCTGGTTGCGATCAAGGGGTACGGCGCCCCGGAGGTCCACGACCTCTACCTGCGCGCGGTGGAACTGTGCGAGCGGCTCGGAACGCAACCCGATCCCCCGGCGCTCCGCGCCCTCGCCCTCGTCCATGTCGCCCGCGGCGAGCTGTCCCGCACATACGAACTCGGCGAGCGGCTGCTCGAACGCGGCGGGCTGGACCGCGATCCGATGCTGCGGGTGGAGGGCGAGTACCTGCTGGGCGTCACCTCATCCTGGCTCGGGGAGTTCGCGGCCGCCCGCACCCACCTCGAGCGCGCGATTGCCGACTACGCTCCGGAGCGGGCACGCTCGCACCTCGCCCTCTACTCGCAGGACCCGCGCATCATCTGCCTGAGTCGCCTCGCTTACGTTCTGCGCTATCTCGGCGAGCCCGATCAGGCGGAGGAGAAGGCGCGCGAGGCCCTGCGGCTCGCCGACGAACTCGAGCACCCGTTCAGCCTCGCCTACGCCCTCAACTTCAGCGCCTGGCTGGCGATCGAAATGGGGGATGAGGCGCTGGCGAGGGAGCGGGCCGAGCGGATGGCGGCCCTGGCCGACGAGCACAGGCTCGGCTTCATGCAGCCGATGGGGAAGATCCTGCGGGGGTGGGTGATCGCGCGCGACGGGCAGACCGATGACGCGATCGCGCTGATCCACCAGGGCCTCGATCACTACGCCGGCAGCGGCTGGAGCCTGTACCAGCCGTACGGTTTCGCGCTCCTCGCCCGGGTGTTGCTCGATGCGGGGAGGCCCGACGACGCTCGAGCCGCGATCGCAGAGGCGTTCGATCTCAGCGCGCGAGCCGGGCAGCGATACCTGGAGGCGCAGCTGTACGCGTTGAAGGGTGAAGCGGACGAGCAGCTTCGCTCCACGCCTGGCTGAGCGGCGCGAAACGCCGGCAGAACGGTTCCGGAACGCCTCGGAGGCCAATCTGCGGCTGTCCATCAAGCCGGCCGAGCGCCGGAGCCCAGGAGGAACCAACGAGATGACCGAGACCGCAGTTCGCACGTTCGACCCAACCGCATACAAGGAGACCACCCGCAAGCAGTGGCAGGACGCGGCGGACGCCTGGCATCGCTGGGGGCCGGTGATCGAGGCCTGGCTCGAGGACTCGACCGAGAAGATGCTCGACCTCGCGCGCGTCCGCAACGGCGCTCGCGTGCTCGATGTCGCCGCCGGCGCCGGCGGGCAGACGCTCGCGGCGGCGCGCCGGGTCGGCCCCCGGGGTCGTGTCGTCGCGACCGACATCTCGTCGAACATCCTCGAGCTCGCACAGCGCGAGGCGGACAGCGCAGGACTGAGCAACGTGGAGACCCTCGTACTCGACGGCGAGAACCTTGACGTCGAGGAGGGCAGCTTCGACGCAGTCATCTCTCGCGTCGGGTTCATTTATTTCCCGGACCAGCAGGCCGCCCTGCGGGGTATGCACAGAGCGCTCAAGCCCGGCGGCACGCTCGCCGGCGTCGTCTACTCGTCGGCTGAGCGCAACGGGTTCTTCTCGATCCCGGTCGGCGTGATCAGGCGGCGCGCCGAGCTGCCGGCGCCGGCGCCCGGCCAGCCGGGCCCGTTCAGCTTTGGCGAGCCCGGAGTCATCGAGGACGCCTTCGCGCAGGCAGGCTTCGAGGACATCGAAGCTGTCCGCATCGAGGCGCCGCTTCGCCTCGGCTCGGCCGCCGAGTGCGTCGCCTTCGAGCGGGAGTCGTTCGGCGCGCTTCACCAGATGCTGGCCGGGCTCGACGAGGACGGCCGCGAGGCGGCCTGGCGGGAGATCGAGCAGCAGCTTCGGCAGTTCGAGGGCTCGGACGGCTTCTCGGGATCCTGCGAGCTGATCGTCGCCGCGGGAACGAAGCCGCGATGACGCTGCGGCGGGGAATCACGGTGGGCATCGGCGTGCTCGCGGCGGCGCTCGCGTTCGCCACGAGCGCCGAGGCCGCGGGTTACGTCGTCAACAGCACGGGCGACGAGACCGACGCCGACCCCGCCGACACGGCTTGCGCCACGACAGACACCGGCACCTGCACGCTGCGTGCGGCGATCGAACGTCCAACGGGTCCGGCAGTCCCGGCCCCGACACGATCACCTTCTCGGTGACCGGGACGATCGCTCTGCTCACGGCGCCCCCCGGGATCACTCAGCAGCTCGACGTTCTCGGCCCGGGCGCCTCCACGCTCACCGTGCGCCGGGTCGTAGGCGCCCAGTCGTTCCCGGTCTTCGCGGTTTTTACGACGGCGGGTACCGCGACGACGATCGCGGGGCTCACGATCACGAACGGGGAAGCCATGCTCCAAGGTGGTGGGATCACGGCTCTGAACGGCGGCTCCCTCACGGTCCGCGATGCGATCGTCACCGCGAACCGCGCGGTAGAGGGATCCTCGGGGGGGTACATCCTCGAGCTGGGAGATCGGCGGCGACCCGGTAGCCGTGATCGTTTCGTTGATCCCCGCCGGCCCGACGACCTCGTCGATCGGATCGCTGGTGCAGTGAGGTGGATCGCCAGACTGGCCGATCTCGTTTTCGCCCCAGCAGGCGATGGTGCCATCCTCGGACTTCACCGCGCACGTGTGGAGCCCTCCGGCTGAGATCTGGGTGACGCTCCGATGCCGGGCGGGATCGTTGTCTGGCCAATTTCGTTGTAACCCCAGCAGACCGGCGTGCCGTTGGTCTTGATCGCGCAGCTGTGGGTTCCCCCCCGCCGAGATCTGGGTGACCGGCTCGATGCCCGCAGGGACGCTCGCCTGACCATCGAGGTTGTTGCCCCAGCAGATCGGAGTGCCGTCCGTCTTCACGGCGCAGCTGTGCAGCCCGCCGGCCGCGATCTGGTCGAGGTCCACTGCGCCGCCCGGGGGGGACGATTGGCCTTGAAGGTTGCTGCCCCAGCAGACAGACGCGCCGTCGAGCTTGATCGCGCATGTGTGGTTATAGCCGGCGGCGATTCGCTGTCCGCTGGGGGCCGAAGCGAACGCTGAGGTCGGGGCCGCGACCGTCAGGCAGGCGACCACGACAGCGGAAAGCAACGATGCCGACGCTGAGAACCCCCAGGCCGAGCGCCGGCTCCCGTTCAGCACCACGGCTCAATCATTGAGGTGGGGAGGCTACAAGGCGCGCTGGGGCTGCGCGCCGACGGCGGTCAGGCGCCGAGGACGCTGTGTTCGAGGTCGCGCTTTCCTCGTGCGCCTGCTCTCCGAGCAGCCGCAGCCGCGATTCTCGGCGATCAGGATAGGGTCAGCAGCGTGGAGATCAGCGGACGGAACATCGTCGTCACGGGGGCCGCGTCGGGAATCGGCCTGGCGATGGCGCGACGGTTTGCTGCGGACGGCGCCCGCGGGGTTGTCTTCGCCGACCTCGACCAGGGCAAAGTCGACGCCGCGCTGCCGGATGGTGCTGAGAACGTGCTCGGCGTCGCCTGCGACGTCTCCGATCCCGCCGCCAACGAGCGCCTGATAGCCGCGGCTGAGGCCGCGTTCGGCCCGGTCGACATCTTCTGCGCCAACGCCGGGATCGGCGCCGGGATGGGGCTCGAGACCCCCGACGACGTCTGGCAGACGGTGATGGGGGTCAACACCCACGCCCACGTCTACGCGGCCCGGCTGCTGGTCTCGGGCTGGGCGGAGCGCGGCGAGGGCTACTTCGTCTCTACGGCGTCAGCCGCCGGCCTGCTCAGCGTGATCGGCGACGCCTCCTACGCGCTCAGCAAGCACGCCGCGGTCGGCTTCGCCGAGTGGCTCTCGATCACCTACCGAGATCAGGGCGTCCGGGTCAGCTGCCTCTGCCCGATGGGCGTTCAGACCCCGTTGCTCGAGGCCGGCCTCCAAGCGGAGGGCGAGGGACGCGCCGGTGTCGCGATCACCGTCACGGCGGGGACCGTGCTGAGCCCGGAAGATGTCGCGACCGCCGTAGTCGAAGGCATCGCGTCGGAGCGCTTCCTGATCTTGCCGCACCCCGAGGTGCAGACGATGCTCCAGGGCAAGGTCGCCGACCACGACGGTTGGCTTACGGCGATGAGTCATATCCGCGCGAGCGTGCTCGCACAGCCGAGCAGCTAGCCACCAGCGATTTTCCGCAGCACCTGCTCTGCGGCACGCTTGCCGCTTCGAAGGGCTCCCTCCATCAGGCCGTGCCAATCGCCCGCGGTGTGCTCGCCCGCGAAGTGGAGCGGCCCGACCGGCTGCGCGAGCGCGTCGTCGAGCAGGGGAGAGGACACGCTCCTAGCCGAGTAGGAGCCGCGGACCCATGGGTCGTCATGCCAGGTCGAAAGCAGGACCACGCTTGGATCCAGGTCGAGCTCCGGGCGCAGGGCGGCGAGCGCTTCCACCCACTCACCCGGGTCAGCCGTGCCCGCGAACGCCTGAACCGATTCGCTGGTTCCCGCGTAGCCGGTCACGAAGGGCACCGGCTCGCCGCTCGCGCCGAGCTGCGTGTACGTCCAGAAGCGGCGGCTGACCGACATGATCGCGCTCGGGGGGCTAGGTGTTCGCAGGGCGACGAACAGCTTTGCGTTCTGCCCGTAGCGAACGGATGCAAGCGCTTCGGCGGTCGGGCCCTGCAGCGGCGGCTCGAAGTCGATCTCCCGAAGCGGGGCCGTCGGCACGGCGATGACGACGGCGTCGGCGTTGAGCTCACCCGCATCGGTGGCGACCGAGACCCCGTCGGCTCCCCAGCGCACCCGCCGCGCTGGCGAGCACAGATGGACCGCCGCGCCGAGCTCGCCTGCGAGGGCTCTCGCCAACTCGGCGTTGCCGCCCTCGACGGTGTAGCTGTCGAAGTCGCCAAACGTCGTCGCGCCCTCCCCGAGGACGTCGGGTCGCAGATCGTCAGCGGGGTGTCCGGTGGAGACCTCGAGCCGGGCGCGGATCAGCGCCGCCGTGCGCGGGTCGAGCCCTAGCCCATCGATCGCAGCGGCCAGGGACTGGGCTCCCGCAACCCTCACGCCCGCGGCGATGCGATCGAAGACGGCGTCGAGCTCTGCCATCGGCACCGCCTCGTCGCCCCGGGGTTCCCGGCGACCGTACGGGGTGCCCTTGCGGACGAGGGGTAGTCCGAAGCGCTCAGCCAGCGACTCGATCGCAGTGTTCCCCGGAAGGATGAACTCGGCGCCACGTTCGACCACGCCGCCCGCAAACGGCACCGACCAGACTCGGCCGCCGACCCGGTCGCGGGACTCGAGGACCGTCAAGTCGACGCTCGCGGTTCGCAGCGCGTCAGCCGCGGCCAATCCGGCGAACCCCGCACCCACGACCACGACTCTCGCCATCAACGTAGATTCACACACTGCGCGGGACGGCGGTGCGACCCTGGGCTTCATTTCGGGACCCTCGTGATAGCTGCTTTAATTTCCGCCCATGGGAGTGAGGGGGCCAAGGATGCTTTTTGGTGCCTTGGTCGCGGCTGGCTCGCTGTTGCTGTTTTCGAGTCCGGCGGGCGCCAGCAGCGTCGTCTGGACTCAGGACGACGGAAACGTCTATATCGACGATCGCGACACCGCGGATGCGCCGCGCAGGGTGACTGCGGACGGCACGCCGGGGGCTCCGTACCAGTTCGCGTCCCAGTCCGACGACGGAACGATCGTGGCCGTCAGGCCTGGTCCACCGGACCGCATCGTCGTGCTCACTCCGGCAGGCGTGGTGACGCAGTCCTTCCTGCCAACGCAGCTTGCCGGTGGAATCCTCAGCGCCCGGGTTTCCCCCGACGCCAGCAAGGTCGCGTTCGAGACGTTCTTCTTCGGCGCCCCGGGTTGTGTTGGGGGCACGACGGGAACGACCTTCTGTGCGGCCACCTTCGTCGTCTCCAGCACCGGCACCGACATCGACGCCGCCGCCTCGTGGTCGAACCCCGAGTGGATCTCGAGCTCGAGGCTCGCCGTTGTCAGCGTGAGTGGGCTGACCGTCGGGACGTTCGACCCGGCGCCGGGGCGTGCCGGCGAGCCGACTACGTGGTGGGACTTCAGCCTCGATCCGACCTTCACCCCCGGTAAGACCATCGGTGACATCGCGATCAGCTCCGACGGTTCCAGCGTTGCGACGTCGATCCAAGATTCCATGGGTCAGCTTGCGGTTCCAGACATCCTCAGGCTCTGGGCGACGGCCGGCGATCCGGCTGCGAATGGTGCACCCGCCATCGGCCCGGCAGCGAAATGCGACCTCACCGGTCCCACCGGCGGCCTTTTCAGAGCCCCGTCCTGGTCACCGGACGGCGGTCGTCTGGCCTATGAGGAGACCGACGGCGAAGCGGCGACCGACGCGGGTCAAGAGGGCCTCTGGATCATCACGGTGCCGGCGCTCGCGACGATCGCTGACTGCGGGACGATCGGTTTTGCCTTCGCGGTCGACGACGCCCACCACCCGAGCTGGGGGCTCGCCGGTGCCACGCTGCCCGGTGGCAGCACAGACTCGAAGTGCCTGGTGCCCAAGATTGCGAAGGGTGCCTCGCGTAAGGCCGTCGCCGCAAAGCTCACCGACGCTGGATGCGCGCTGGGCAAGGCGACCAAGCAGTTCAGTCGCACGGTCAAGCGAGGCAGGTTGATCCGATTGAAGGCAAGGCCCGGAACCGAGCTTGCGGCCGGCATGGAGGTGGACGCCGTGTTCAGCAAGGGCAAGCCACGCAAGTAGCTCCAAGCCCTTGCCGCGAGAGCGGCTGACAGCCGGGAGCAATCCTCCGCCCCCGGCCTGTCACTCCGCAACTGGCTAGCCGGTGATGAAGCCGGTCCCCTTGACCGCCCTCAGGATCTTCGCGGCGGTGAACGGCGTGTCGAACGCGCCGTCCGGAGAGATCCCTTCGGTGCTCTTCTCCACGATCAGGCCGATAACCGATGCATGACGAGCCTCAACGGTGAGGATCGACCCGGCGGCAACGACCGTGCCCGGGGTCTTGATGTTGAGGACCTGGCCGAGGTACGCGTGCACCCCGGTGTTTTCCAGGACGAGCGCCGTCGCGGCGAACTTCGCCTCATCCGACGTCGTGTCGCCGAAGTCGAACTTCGGCGACTTGACCGCCGCCCTCTTCAGCGCACTTTTCAGGAACTTGACGTGAACGTTTTCGTCATCGGTCGTCTTCTCGAGAAACAGCTTCGTCTGCTCGTCTTTGATGAACGACGTCTTCGCCTGGTTCTTGCTCGCTTCGTTGTAGAACGCCGCCTCGAGGTACTCGAGGGTCAGCGCGTAGTTGAGAATTCCGACGTCGCCCTTGCCGAAGCTCTTCGGCGGCCTGCCGGCTGTCGCGGCCATCGCCGTGCCGGGAACGAGCGCGCCGAGCATCGCGCCGCCGCCGACTACCGCGCCACCGGCGAGGCCGGCCTTACGGAGCATCGCCCGGCGGGTGTCGCCGTCTTCGAGTGTCGTGACCGCCACTTCGGCGGCCTCGCGAATGGCGCCGTCAATGTCGACGCTTTCCAGCTGCAATCGTGAGTTCATCTGTTCAGTTCCTCCTGAACTAGTTGTGTGGAGCACCTGTCGCCTCGCGGCATCCATGCGGGTGCTTGTCAGGGCGGATAACGGAATCGAGGCCAGATTGGATTACTCGAACCGGATAATCAAGGTCAAGTGATCCATGTCGAGGGGGCGCACGTTGTTGGGGGCATGGATTTCAGTATTTGGCAAATAGCAATCGTCCTCGTCATCGCCCTGCTCGTCTTCGGGCCCAAGCGACTCCCGGAGCTCGGCCGTTCGCTCGGCAACGGGTTGCGCGAGTTCAAAGGCTCGATCACCGGCGACAACGATGACGAGGCTGACGACGCTGAAAAGGGCAGCACCCGCACGATCGAGGGAACGGCAACCGCCGAGCCCGTCGTCGCGAGCGTCGCCGCCGACCAGCAGGCCTGAGGCCGTCAGGTGCCCGTGCTTCGCCGGCTGGCGCCGGCCAGCTTTGACGACCGCCTGACGCTCGTCGCGCACCTCGACGAGCTGCGTACGCGAATCATCGTCGTGCTGTTCGCGGTCGGCGTTGCCTTCGCGTTCTGCTTTTGGCAGAACCCGAGCCTGCTCGAGATCGCTAACGAACCGCTGCCGGTGGACAAGCTGCCGACCACCTTCGGCGTGACCGAGCCGTTCCTCACGACGGTCCAGGTTTCCGCCTACGGGGCGATGATCCTGGCGCTGCCGTTCGTCCTCTGGCAGGTCGGCGCCTTCGTTCTGCCTGCGCTCTCAGCGATGGAGAAGCGGGTTGTGCGGCCTTTCCTGATCGCGATCCCGTTCCTCTTCATCTCCGGTGTGCTCTTCGCCTACTTCCTGGTCCTGCCGACGGCCGTCGAGTTTCTGCTGAATTTCAACGGTGACGAGTTCAACATTCAGGTGCGGGCGGCGGAGTACTACTCGTTCTTCGGGATGCTGCTGCTTTCGATGGGCGTGCTCTTCCAGATTCCCGTCGCGGTCCTCTCGGTCGCTCGCTTGGGGATAGCCACGCCCGCGCAGCTCGCCGCCTCGCGGCGCTACGCGATCGTTGTGATCGCGGTCGTCTCCGCGGCGGCACCGGGCGGCGACCCGGTCAGCATGTTCATGATCATGGTCCCGTTGCTGCTTCTCTACGAGGGGTCGATCCAGCTGGCCAAGCGCTACGGCAAGCCTGCCGGTCAGACGGATTCACCGGGAGCAAGCGACAGCGCCGAATAGGGACGGCTCTTCGCCGACTCCTCAAAGCGCTTGCGGGCGTCGCGAACCGGCCGGTAGTGGGGCTCGAACTCAAAGCCGCCGTAGTGCATCGGCACGACCGTTCTCGCTGCCAGCAGTTCACCGGCCAGCGCCGCCTGCTCTGGTTCCATCGCGGCCGGCAGCGGGCTGGCGGGCTGCTGGTGCGGGAAATCGACGACCGCCCCGTTGATCGGGGCGAAGACGACCTCGAAGGGCCCGGCTCGGCGGGCCAGCTGCCACCAGGCGCCGTGAAAGATCGTGTCGCCGAGATGCAGCACGCTGCGGCCGCCCGCCGCGACAAGCCACGAGACCTGGGGATCCCCGAGTCCATCGACCGCCGGCAGGGCCGTGCACTCGAACGGGCCTATCGAAATCGAGTCCCAGAAGACAACGGTGCGTCGCGCCAGTCCGCTGGCAGCCAGCTCGTGCTCGGCCTGGGCAACGGCCAGGTTTACGTCCTCGGCCGGAGTGGGGTGGTGCACCGTGGCGCCGGGGGCCAGCGCCCGCATGAGCGCGCCGGCGTCGGTGTGATCGCGGTGAAGGTGGCTGGTGAGACCGGCGACCGCGCCGCCGGCCGGCGCCACGACCGCCGGAAGCTCAACCTCTCGCGCCAGGGCACCGAAGCCGGCAAAGGTCGCCGCGGGATCAAGCAGCGGATCGATGACGAGCGTCTCGCCCTCGTGTTCGATCTCCACGCCCGCCCAGCCCAGCCATCTCGCCTGCATCTCATCTCCATTCTCTCTGTCGTGTGTGTGTGTGTGTTTAACGAACGATCGTTCGTACGATATCATGCCGACAATGCCGCGCCGATCTGCCACCGCTGTCGCCGACACCCGCGCCGAAGTTCTCGAAGTCGCCGTGCGCCGCGCCTCCGTCGACGGCCTCGAGGGGCTGACGATCGGGCGGCTGGCCGAGGAGCTGTCGATGAGCAAGAGCGGCCTGCACGGACTGTTCGGGAGTAAGCAGCAGCTCCAGGCGGCAGCCTTCGACGAAGCCGTTGCGCGCTTCACGCGTGAGGTCTGGCAGCCGGTCGCCGCTCGCGAGGCCGGGCTTCCACGTTTACTGGCCCTGATCGATCGCTGGATTGCCTACCACCGACGCCGCGTGCTGCCGGGGGGCTGCTTCGTGACCACCGCGACGATCGAGTTCGACGCCAGGCCAGGCCTGTTGCGCGATGCCGTTGTCCAGGCACGAAGGCGCATGCACGCGGCGTTGGAAGCAGACGTCGGCACAGCCATCGCGGCCGGCGATCTGCCACCGGACACAAAGCCCGCGGACGTGGCCTTCTCGCTTTACGCCCTTGCCTCCGCAGCCAGCCAGGCGATCCAGCTGGGCGAACCGGGAGCCAGCGCCCGCGCCCGGCGCTGCATGCTGGCGGTTCTCGGTCAGGCGGCCTGAGGGCGGGCTCCGTTAAAGCAGCGTCAGCTGGAGCCCGGCCCCGACCAGCCCGCAGCCGAGGACCACGTAGAGGACCGTCAGCTTCGCGTGCCAGCGGTTGAGGGCCAGAAAGGCGCCGATCGCGAGCGCGGCCGTCCAGCCGTCGACAACGCCCGCGTCGATGATGTCGATCGTCACCGCAGCGATCAGCCCGATCACTCCGGCGGCGACCCCGAGCAGGAACGGTCGGATGCGCTTGTTCTCGGCCACAGCGACGAACCAGCGGTGGAGGAAGATCGGGAAGACGAAGGCTGGGATGAAGATCCCCACGGTCATCGCAAGGGCGCCGGCGAGGCCGCCGGCCAGATAGCCGACGAAGGTGGAAAAGATCACCATCGGCGCGGGCAGCACGCTGCTGATCGCGAGGCCGTCAACGAACTGGCTGTCGGTCAGCCAGCGATGGACGTCGACCGAAGCCTCCTGCAGGAAAGGAATCACGGTGAAGGCGCCGCCGAAGGTCAGCAGCCCAGCCTTCAGCCCCTCCCCGAAGATCTCCGCCGTCAGCGAGACCGTGATCGCGCCGCTGAGGACGAGCGCGAGCGCGAGCGGACTCAGCGTAAATGACCCCGCGCTTCCGGTCCAGCGCCGGGCATTTGTCCAGAGCTCATAGACGAGGCCCGCCCCGAGCAGGATGAGCACGAAGGTCGCGTCGACACTCAACGTCAGCGCGAACGCGGCGACGGCGATCACTCCCAGCGGGATGTCGGTGATGAATATCCCGCTGAGCCGTACGACGGCGCGAGCGACGATCGCCCCGACCGCGGCGCTGAGCCCGTAGAAGAGCTCGTCGAGGTCGTCGGAGAGGTCCGCCTCGACGTAGAGGATCGAGAGGGCGAGCATCAGCGAGAAGCCCGGCAGCATGAACCCGAATCCCGCCAGGAATCCACCGATCTTGCCGCCGCGCAGGCGCCCGAAGTAGACGCAGAGCTCGTGGGCCTCCGGCCCCGGCAGGACCTGGTAAACGGCGAGGGTCTTCTTGAAGGTTTCCTCTGAGACCCAGCCCAGTTCGTCGACGCACTCGCGCTTGATCATCGCGATCTGTGCTGCTGGACCGCCCCAGGCGAGTGCCCCGAACTTCATAAAGCGGCGGAAGATCGCGCCCGGCGAGTCGGATCCCGGGCCCGACTTGTTCCGGGAGTCCTCGTTCGTCATCGCGACAGAACTATCAGGGTCGGCCCGGGATCGCGAGACCGGCGCGTATCCTGGCGCCGTGGCCAAGGGAACCAGCGTCGCGGGGCGAACCGCGGCGATCAGCGGTGCAGCGTCCGGAATCGGCCGCGCGGTCGCACTGCGCCTTGCCAAGCAGGGTTGCCCCGTTGCAATCACCGACTGGGACGAGGACGGGCTCCAGGAGACGGCCTCGATGATCGACGGGCCGGTGATGGCCCGCAAGCTCGACGTTCGCGATCGCGGCGCACAGATGGCCTTCGCTGCCGAGGTCGCCGAGTGGGCGCCGGCACCGATCGCGATGGTCTTCAACAACGCCGGAGTCACCGTCGCCCAGCTCGCCAACGACGCGGCCCCTGAGGACGACGAGTGGGTGATCGACATCAACTTTTGGGGAGTGGTTCACGGAACCCGCGCCTTCCTGCCGATCCTCGTCGCGCAGAACTCGGGCGCGATCGTCAACGTCTCGAGCGTCTTCGGGCTGATCGGGTTCCCGTCGCAGAGCGCCTACTGCGCCTCCAAACACGCGGTCCGCGGCTACACCGAGTCGCTTCGCCACGAACTGCGCGAGACCGGCGTGCGAGCGGTGAGCGTCCATCCCGGCGGCGTCGCGACCCACATCGTCGACAACGCGCGCTTCCACCAGGACGACCGCGGCAACACCGATCACGACACGCTGAGGGCCGACTTCATGAAGGTCGCCCGGACATCGCCTGACAAAGCTGCGGCGATCATCCAGCGTGGGGTGCAGAGAGGCAACAGCCGCATCCTCGTCGGCCCGGATGCGGTTGCGCTCTCGGTCTTGAGCCGGCTCCTGCCCGTCCGCTACTTCGATGTCATCAACGGGCTCGAGCCGCTCGTTCGCCGCTGAGCACGATGCCCTGGCCTTCCGGCGCCTACGAGTTGGGCCCCGCAGACGGATCCCTTCTCGTCAAGACCCATCGCGACGGGTTGGCAAAGCTGGCCGGACATGACCTCGTGATCGAGGTGACCGAATGGGACGCGACCCTCGAGATCTCAGCGGAATCCGAAGACGCCGTCGTGACGCTGACGGTCGACTCGCGTTCCCTCGAGGTCCGCGAGGGCTTGCACGGCGTCAAGCCGCTGAGCGACCGCGACCGCCGCGAGATCCGCGGCACTATCGACGGCAAGGTGCTGCAAGGGGAGCCGATCCGGTTCCGATCCACCCGAACCCAGCCGCGGGGGGACAAGCTGTCGGTGGAGGGGAGCTTGGAGCTGGCCGGCAGCTCTCATCCGATCAGCTTCGAGCTGGAGTTGGGCGACGACGGCCGCATCAGCGCCAGCGCCGCCCTCGAGCAATCGGACTGGGGAATCAAGCCCTACAGCGCGATGATGGGCTCGCTGCGCGTGCGCGACCGCGTCGATGTCGAATTCGAGGCTCGCGTGTGAGGCGGCGCTGGCGCAACACGATCCGCAACGTCGACATCGGGGACCTCCAGGACCTGTTCCTGGTCTCGGCGGTGGTGATGATCCTGGTGATCCGCCTCCAGCTTTTCCTCACCCACTATCCGCAGCTCGGGGGCGGCAAGCTGCACATCGCGCACCTGCTCTGGGGCGGGTTGCTGATGCTGATCGGGCTGCTGATGCTGATCAGCTACCTGGGCCGGACTGTGCGAACGGCCGGAGCCGTCGTCGGCGGGCTGGGCTTCGGCTTCTTCATCGACGAACTCGGCAAGTTCATCACCTCGGACAACGACTACTTCTTCGAGCCGACGGCGGCGCTGATCTACATCATCTTCATCGCGCTCTACATGGCGACCCGCGCGATGCAGCGCCGGCGTGGGTTCAGCCAGCGCGAGTACCTTGTCAACGCGGTCGAGGCACTTGTCGAGGCTGCTCGCCACGATCTCGACGAGGGTGAGCGCCGTCGAGCGATCGCGCTGATCAGCCGAGCCGACCCGAGCGACCCGCTGACCGAGCCGGTCCGGCGTCTGCTGCTCGAGATCCAGGCGCTGCCGCTGCCGGAGCCGGGGCGGCTGAAGCGCCTCGGGCTGGCGGTCCGGGCACGCTACTTCGAACTGATCGAGGATCCTCGCTTCACGCGGCGGGTCGGCATCGTCTACACGGTCTGGGCGGTGAGCTCGCTGATCGGTCTCGGCAGCCTGTCGCTTTCCTACGAACTCGTCGTGGGGGAGGGCGGGTCGCCGCTGGAACTGCTTTCGCGCGGAGGCAACCACGTCTCGTTCATCAACATCGCCACCCTGGCCTCGTCGGTGGCCTCGCTGATCCTGGTCGTGATCGGGCTGATCGCGATGCGAAACGGCGACAGGCTCGAGGCCTACCGCTGGTTTGAGCGCGGAGTGCTGGTCTCGATCTTCATCGGCCAGAGCTTTGCCTTCATCGAGTCCCAGTTCGGCGCCGTCTTCGGGCTGGGCATCACCCTGTTGCTGCTGGTGACCGTCCGCTACATGATCCGTCGCGAGCGCCAGCTGGAGCGTGAGACGATCGAGCTGAGCGCCCCGCCTGAGGCGGCTCCCGCGTGAGCGGGTCTTGCCTCTGAGTGCCGCTGTCGGCCGGCCGGCGGCACGGCCCGAGGTCAAGCGGGCACGTTTGGGCGGGCGAGTGCATGCCTGCCGGCCCGAATGCGCTCCTCTTCGAGAGCGAGCTCCTGTGAGTTCGCCCCCTGGATCAGCTCGTCGAGATTCAGGTCGGCCAGGGGTGCGTATTGCTCGCGCACTTCGGCGAGGCTCAGCCAGAGGGACTTCTTTCCGGCGACCCCCAAGCGCAGACTCTCAAGGGCCATGAACAGGCCCTGGTCGGGCTCCCCTGAGGAAAGCCCGCTGAACTTGATCCGGCTCGCCTTCTCAGCCAGGAATCCTGTTACCTGCTTTACGGGATTGCGGGTAACGTCGAGGGCTTCCATCAAGCCGACCAGAACGTCGCGGTCCTCCTCGATGTCGGTCGCGATGCCATCCATGACCTCCCGCAAGCGGGGGTCGTCTGTTTCATCGCGAATCTGCTTCGCCAAGTTGGTGCCGAGCATCGCCCCGCCGAGGTGGTCGTTGAGATAAATCTCGATCGACTTCTCTGCCATGCCGAACCACTACCCGGCGCCGGCCTCAACAAACGACAGAGCCGGAGTCGCCCGCTTCTCGTCCACGACGGGCCGTCCCTCGCACGAACCCGGCGAAGCGCTTAAGATCGCTGCAGGGGCGAGAAAGACTTCGAAGGCATTGAGCGCTGCGACTCCCCCAGGTGACCTTGAGCGCTCCGCTCGCCTTCCGCGGATGCCGGCATGGCTTCGCACCAACTCCTGGCTGGGTCCCGCGATCGCGGTGGTGCTGCTCGTGGCCATCGCCGGGCTTGACGCTGAGCGGCCGGCGACAACGATCGTCTCCGCGTTCTTGCTGCCACCGCTGCTGCTGGCCTTCGTTGCGCCCTTGCGCTGGGTCGCCGCCGTGGGCGGGCTCGCGATCACGCTCGCCCTGCTGAGCGGCTTCTGGAATGACAGCTTCGCGACGTCGGGCTACTACGTGACCGCCGTTGCCGTGGCAATCGGCTCATTCGTCTCGATCGTCGTCGTCGTCATTCGCATTCGAGTGGAACTTGCCGGCCGTGAGCTCGGTGTACTCGCGGCGGTGGCTGATGTGATGGACGGAACGCTGCCGCTGGAGACGGCCCTGGGCATGCTGGCCGACGAACTGGTTCCGACGTTCGGGGACATCTGCATCTTCGACGTGGTTCGCGACGGAACGCCGGGGCGGGCCCTGGTCAGAGCACACGGTCAGCGAGCCGAGTGGCTCGAAGCGGTGATCGGTTCGCGCCGCCTGTCGCCGCCGGACGCGCCGACGGGATCCACGAGGGCCCTTGCGTCGGGCGAGCCCCAGATGCTGGTCGATGTCGAAGACGACGTCCTGCGGGGTCTCGCCCACGACGACGATGACCTGGGCCGGTTGAGGGAGATCTCGCCGCGGTCTGTGATCGTGGTCCCCCTTGCAGTGGGCGACCGCGCGCTGGGCGCGTTGACGTTGATCACTGCCGACTCCGGGCGCCGGCTCGGGAACGACGACTTCAGGTTCTTGGCGATCCTGGCCGGCCGGGTCTCGCTGGCCCTCGACAATGCCGGACTGTTCAGAGAGCTCAGCAGCGTCGAGCAGCGTCTCGACGCTGTCCTCGCCAGCCTTGCCGACGCGGTCACCGTGCAGGACGCGTCCGGCCGCCTCGTCTACGCCAACCAGGCCGCCGCCGAGCTGCTGGACGCCGCAGACCCCGAGGAGCTCCTGAGGACCCCGAACGAGGAACTCGTCGCACGCTTTCAGACCGAGACCGAGGACGGCGGACCGCTCGATGTCGACCGCCTCCCTGGGCGCCAGGCCCTGAGGGGCGAAACGGTCGAGCCGCTCCTGGTCAGGGCAGTCAATCGCCGCACCGGCGAGGAACGCTGGCGGATGGTCAAGGCGACCGGCGTAGGCGGCGACGACGGCGAGGGTCCGCGTCTCGCGGTCAACATCATGGAGGACGTTACGGAGACCAAACGAGCGGAGCTCCGGCAGCGCCTGCTGGCGGAGGCCGGTCGCATCCTGGCGTCCTCATTGGACTACGAGCAAACGCTTCAGCAGGTCGCCGAGATGGCGGTTCCGCGATTCGCCGACTGGTGTGCTGTCAACGTGCCGGGCGATAACAGGATCTTCGACCAGGTTGCGATTGCGCACGTCGATCCCGAGAAGATCGAGTTCGCGAACCGGATTCGAGCCCGCTACCCCAGTTCGATGGATGCTCCGGGTGCGGGTGAGGTTCTTGCCACCGGGGAGCCTCAGATGATGCAGGAGCTTCCCGACGAGCTGCTTCGCGCCGGGGCCCAGGACGCCGAGCACTACGAACTCGTTCGCAGCATCGGTCTGCGCTCGGTGATCATGGTGCCGATGCATGTCGCCGGCGAGACCGCCGGGGTGATCACCTTCGTCACCGCCGAGTCGCAGAGGCGCTTCGACGAGCACGACCTCGAGGTCGCCGAGGAGCTCGCGCGACGCGCCGGTACCGCCGTCGAGAATGCCCGCCTTTACAGGCAACAGAAGGAGGTTGCCCGGACGCTGGAGCGTGCATTCGAGCCGCCGCGGCTTCCCGAGATGAACGGCTGGAAAACCTCGACGCTCTACCAGCCGGCCGGGGAGGGTAGCCGCGTTGGCGGGGACTTCTATGACGCCTTTGAGTCACCGAACGGCTGGATGGTCGTGATCGGGGATGTCGGAGGCCGGGGGGTCGAGGCGGCGACGCTGACCGCCTTGGCTCGCTACACGCTGCGCAGCGCCGGCTCGCTGACAGGCGACCCACTTGCCGCCATGGACCAGCTCGACCGCTGGCTCCGCGAGCGAAGTGAGCTCTCCCTCTGCACGGCGGTCGCGGTGCTGCTGGGCGAGGACGGGACGGCCACCGTGGTCTGCGCCGGCCATCCGCCTCCCCTCGTCGTTCAGGGCAGCCAGGTCTCGGCGGTGCAGGCCAGCGGGCCACTGCTCGGCAGCGGCATCGAGGCGGAACGGGTCCAGGCCCGGGTGGAGCTAAGACCCGGCGACCAGCTCGTGCTCTACACCGACGGGGTGACCGAGGCGCCAGCCGGGGGCGACCGCTTCGGTGACGCCCGCCTGATCAGCGCCCTGCGCGACTCCCCGGATCCACGGCAGTCGATCGAGCGGGTCAGGGCCGCTTTGGCGAGCTTCGGCGCCAATCCGGACGAGGATGACTCCGCAATGGTGACGGTGATGCGCACCGGATCGGCCGTCAAGGGGATGGGGTCGCAGGCAGGCGACGACGAGGCCTCGGCGGCCATGCGGGCTTTGCCCTGAGCCGGGTCCGGCTACTCGGAGGCCGGCTCCAGCACGGGGAGCTGCTTGTCCACTCCGGTCAGCTTCAAGATCCGAGCGACGGCCGCGGACTCGGTCGGGATGAAGCGCAGCCGCTCGACGGCAGTCTCGTGGCTGAGGGCCCTTACGAGCACTGCGATCCCGGTAGAGTCGATGAACTCGAGGTTGCTCATGTCGAGGACGACCTTCGTGGACTTCTCCCCCAGCGCGGCAAGCAGTTCGGCTTCGAGCGTGGCGCTGTTGGCGAGGTCGAGCTCGCCACCCACGGCGATGGATGTGGAGCTCTCTTCCACGCGTACTCGAACGGTCAGCGTTCCGTCGCGGATCTCTCGTTCTTGATCTGGCACTGGTTCCCTTCGCTTGCGATTCTCTTGCGGTTGGCGTGGATCCGTGCCCGTCGCCCAATGGGGCGAGCCCTTGAAACCCGGTCCGATCCTACCGGCTACTTCGAGGCAGAGCACGCGGCGTTCGTTTGGCTCCACCCGGCCGGGGTAGGCGAGTCCTATCGTTGGGCCTACTCGAGGCAATATTCTTGACAGGAGCAATGCAGGCCTGCCTCGCAAGGCAGGCAAATGGTTTCCAGCCGTGAACGACGAGCAACCCAGCTTCCTGATCACCCTTCCGGCTGAGCCTGAAAACGTCACGGTCGTCCGGCACGCGGTCGCCGGCCTTGCTGAGCACCTCGGCATGGGAGAGCAAGGGGTCGGCGACCTCAAGGCTGTGATCACCGAGGCGTGCATGAACGTCGTGGTGCACGCCTATGACGAGCCTCCCGGTCCGCTTCAGGTCGAGGTTTCCCCCGAGAATGGCGCTCTGGCGGTGATCGTCCGCGACTTCGGCTCGGGCATCCGCCCGAGCACCGATCTGGATCGGCCCAGTCTTCACATCGGATTGCCCCTGATCGCCGCCCTCTCCAGCAGCTTCGAGATTTCAGGCGGGATCGGCAGGGGCACGGAGATAAAGGTGACGTTGCCCCTGCGCGGCGCCCCCGCCAACGGGATTCCCGAGGACGCTCGCAGCGGAGCGCAGGCGCCCGAGGCGGCTGAGCTCACAATCGGGATGCCGAGGCTGGTCGGCCCCGTCCTCGGCCGTGTGATCGGGGCCCTTTCCGCCCGTAGGCAGATCTCGGTCGATCGCCTCAGCGACGCCGTCCTGCTGACGGATGCGATCTCCGAACACGCTCCGCGCGCTTTTGGCGGTGGGGGGGTCTCAGTCAGCGTGATCGAGACCGATGACGGCATCAACCTGCGCATCGGGCCGATGCTGGAAGGAGCCGCGGATCGCTTACGCGAGCGGCTCTCCGTGCCCGAGGCCGGCGGGTCGCTCGAGCGCCTCGCGGACGAACTCCGAATTGATCGCGACGACGCGGGCGAGTACCTGGTCGTCTCGTTTGCGGGCGAAATCGTCTAGCGCCCCCACCGCGCAGGATCACCCGGCGCCAACGCCGCCTTCGACTCGCCGGCGAAGCTCGTCGAGGGTCCGCCGCAGGATGCGCGAGACCTGCATCTGCGAGCAGCCGATTCGCTCCGCGATCTCCGTCTGGGTCAGGTCTTCGGCGAAGCGAAGCCTGAGCACCTCGCGGTCGCGGTCGTCTAGCCCAGGGAGCGCCTCCTCAAGGGAGACCCGCTCCTCGACCAGCTCGAAGCCCGCATCCTCGTCGCCGACCCACTCCTCCTGAGAGCTCTCGTCGCCGTCTTCAGAGCCCGGGCGAAGGTCCAGCGACAGCGGACGCCGGGTCTCGTTGGCCTCGAGTACCTCGAGCACATCGGTCTGGGCGAGCTCGAGCCGCTCAGCGATCTCCGCCACCGAAGGGGAGCGTTGAAGGATCCGCGTCAGTTCGCTTATCGCGCGATCGACTTCTGCGATCCGGTCGTGCAGCCCGCGCGGCACCCGCACCGTCCAGATACGGTCGCGGAAGTAGCGCTTGAGTTCACCGAGGATCGTCGGCGATGCAAAGGCCGTGAACGGAATGCCCCGGCTTGGGTCAAAACGGTCGATTGCATTTACCAGGCCGAGGCTGGCCACCTGCACGAGGTCGTCGAAGGGCTCGGGGGAGCGGCGGTAGCGCTGGCAGAGGCTGCGCGCGAATGGCAGGTAGCGGTTGACGATCTCCTCCCGGATCGCCGGGTCGCCGTCCTTGGCGTAACGGGCCCAGAGGGCGGCCTCATCCGCCAGCTGTTCTTCCGCTCCCGGGCTCGCGATACGAATTCACCTACCCGAGGCTGAGGCACCCAAACGACGCTGGCTGCAGTCTGCGCACGGGGCAAATCTACAGCGCGCAGACAGTCGCTCATCGCTTGACCTCGGCTTTGGCGGCGACGACGTCGAGGCAATCGCCGAATGCGACCGGCTCGTCTCCTGGCGCGGTGCAAGTGCGGCTTCAGCGAGCGAGCGCACCCGGGAGCCTGGGGACTCAAGTAGTAGTTTTCCCGGCTATGGAAAACAAGAACGTCTGGGTTATCGGCGGAGTGGCACTGGCAATCGGGCTCGGCGCCGCCGGCCTCCTCATCGGTCTTGACGCCAAAAGCAGCAGCGCCAGCGACGCGGAGCTGGCCGCGCAGGTCAAAGAGGAGCTCGCAAAGGCCCAGTCAGACCTCGGCGGCAAGCTCCAGGAGCAGGGAAGGAAGGAATCCGAGGCGTCCAGCACCGCCCAGCAGACCGGCACTCAGGCGAAGCGACTGGGGGCGAGAAACGCGCGCCAGATCAAGCAGCTTAAGTCCGCCAACAACTCGCTCAGCAACGAGGTCGACACGCTCAAGTCGACCACGCAGCAGCACTCGCAGCGGATTCAGGCGCTGACCAACACGGTCAAGCAGCTGCAGACCGAGATCGACAAGCTCCGTCAACAGCTTTCCCGTAAGGCGAACAAGTAGCGCCGCTCAGGCCACGGCCACGGCGCCCTGGGCAAAGGCCGGTTCGGGCCGCCCGATATGGAAGCCCTGGACCGCGTCGATGCCGAGGCTGGCCAGCAGTTCGAGCGTCTCGGCGTCCTCGACGTACTCCGCGATCGTCATCAGCCCCAGGGTCGAGGCGATTTGCGCCATGTGACTGACAAGCAGTTCGTCGGTCGAGTTCGTGCGAATGTTGCGAATGAAGTCTCCGTCGATCTTGAGCGCGTCGAGCGGCAGATGCTTGAGGTAGTAGAAGGAGGCGAACCCGGTACCGAAGTCGTCGAGCGCAAAGCGGCAGCCGAGGCTCCGCAGGGTTTCGGCGAACCCTCGCGCCTGCTCCATGTTTGCGATCGCCGCCGTCTCGGTGATCTCCAGCACGAGCATGGACGGGTCGATGCCCGCCTCGCTGATTTGCTGTGAGATCAGTTCGGGAAGTTCGCGATCCGCTATCGAGCGTGCCGAGAGGTTGACCTCGTAGGAGGTCGGAGTGCCCGCCTCGTGTGCTTGGGCGATCAACTCGACCGCCCAGGTCGCCATGCGACGGTCGAGCTCGCTGACCATGCCCGACCGCTCGGCGGTTGGCAGGAAGGCGGCGGGTGCGATCGGCTGACCCTCTTCACCCCGCAGTCGCACCAGCAACTCGTAGCTGGAGATCGTGCGTGACCGAAGGGTCAGGATCGGCTGGCGGTATGGAACGAAGAGGTCCTCATCGAGTCCGTCGCGAATCCGCCGCGACCACGGCGTTCGCGTGGTTTGGGGCGTCTTGAGGGTGGGAGCGTGCACCGCAACGTGATCGCGTCCCCGGTCCTTTGCCTGGTAGAGGGCGAGGTCGGCCAAGACCATCACATCGGCGACGTCGGCTGTCTCGGGCCCGTAGGCGGCAATCCCGGCGCAGACACTCGGGCGATGGCGCTGGGCGCCCAGAACGATTCCGTGGTTGCGAATCGTCGTCAACATCTGCTGTGCCGCCTCTCGAGCGCCGTCGCTGTCCGTGTTGGGCATCAGCACGCCGAACTCGTCGCCGCCGATTCGCCCGACGATGTCGGTCTCGCGCATGCGCCCGTCGATCAACCCGCCGATCGTCCTGATCAGGTCGTCCCCGTGAGCGTGTCCGAGTGAATCGTTGACGTCTTTGAGCCCATCGATGTCGACGAGCATCATCGAGCCGATCGTCGAGTAGCGGTTCGCCATTGCCACCTCGTGGCTCAGGCGCTCCTCGAAGCTGCGGCGGTTGAGCAGTCCGGTCAGTGGGTCGTGGTCGGCGACGTAGCGCAGCTGCTCCTCGTCGCGCTTGCGCTTCGTGATGTCGCGAATCGCGGCTGAGATCAGCAGCCCTTCGTCGGCGCCGAGCGGACTGAGACTGATTTCGACGGGAAATTCGCTGCCGTCCTTGCGGCGGCCCAAGAGCTCGTGGTCTGAGCCCATCGGCCGCACCTGTGGATCCTTGACGTAAGACCTCATATGCATGCGGTGGTGGGCGCGGAAGCGCTCAGGAATCAGGTCACCGATCGGCTGGCCGACGATCTCACGACGCTCGTAGCCGAATAGCCGCTCGGTCTGGGCGTTGACAAGTGCGATGTGGCCGTGTGAGTTGACGATCACCATCGCGTCGGGCGCGGATTCGAGCAGCGCGCGGAACTTTCGCTCAGAGCCAGAAAGCAGCCGGTCGCGGCGCATCAGGACACCGGCGATCCGGTAGTAGAGGCTGCTGGTCCGGTAGACAAACCAGCGCAGTATTTCGCTCAGGGTGACCATGGCCCTCGTCGGGCCACCTAGGCCCTGTCCTAGGAGTCGTCAGTTCAGTCACGAACCTTTAGGTACCGGGCGTGCGGTGCTGCGAATCGCCTTCACTGCTGTCAGGGGGCTTGATAACCGCTCTCGAGCGTGGCGCCAGGCGTTCGCCATTCCGGCTCCTTCTCGTACTTGTGCTCGAGGTTGCGCTTGCGGAAGTAACGGAAAACCGGCCCATAGCTGAAACGCTGGAAATTTGCCGCGACGTTGCCCCAGCGGTCGGGGTCCATGAACGGCATGTAGCGGTCGGGGAATCCGGGCATCGTGCAGGCCATGCAGATACCGCCGACGTTGGGGCAACCGCCAAGGCCGTTCACCCAGCCGCGCACGGGCACGTTGCACCGGACCACGGGTCCCTTGCAGCCGAGCTTGACGAGGCAGCGGGGGTCGTCGCCGTATTCCGTGGCGAAGCGACCCTGCTCGGTGAAGCCGGCTCGGTTACAGCCTTCGCGGGTGGTCCGGCCGAACAGCCAGCTCGGTCGAAGCTGCTCGTCAAGCTCCGGGTCCGGCGCCATTCCGGCAGTGTGGAGCACGAGGTACAGCAGAAGTTCGGTGATGTTGTCGGGCTGGGCGGGGCAGCCGGGCAGGCAGACGATCGGCAGGCCGCTGCGCGAGCGCCAGTCCCAGCCGAGGAAGTCGGGAAGACCCATTGCGCCCGTGGGGTTGTTCTTCATCGCCGGGATGCCTCCATAGGTGGCACACGTACCGACGGCCATGACGGTCACCGCCTTCGGCGCCAGGCGGTCGACCCATTCGTTGGTCGTAATCGGCTGGCCGTCGAGCGGGTCGACTCCAAAGCCTGTCCAGTGGCCGTCGCCGTTGATCTGCTCATTGGCAATCGAGCCTTCGATAACCAGGATGAAGGGGTCGAGCTCGCCACGCTCGGCTGCATACCAGGCTTCGATGTACTCATCTCCGGTGGCGAACGCGAGCACTTGGTTGTGTAGGGCCACCTTCGGCATTCCGGGAATCGCCTGACCAACGATGTCCTCGAGGCTCGGGCTCGTGGCAGCCGTCATCGCGACCGAATCTCCCTCACACGAGAGGCCGGTGGTCATCCACAGCACGTTGACCGTCCGCTGCTCGGTCTCGTGCTGGCCGGGTGTGAATTCGATCCTCGAAATAGCGATCTCCGTTCTCCCTATCGGTTCCGCACGGCCATATCCTTACCCGATGACGCCGCTTCAGATCGAAACTTCTCACGGACCGGCGAGGGCACGGCTGCGAATGGGGGGTTCGCCGAGGGCGGCGCTCCTGCTCGGACACGGAGCCGGGGGAGGGGTCGACGCTCCCGACCTGTCGGCGGCGGCGGATGTCGCGGCGGGCCTCGATCTCGGCGTCGTCCTGATCGAGCAGCCCTACCGCGTCGCGGGGCGGCGCTCACCAGCCCCCGCGGGCCAGCTCGATACCGCCTGGGCCGAAGTCATCGAGCACCTGCGCGAGGGTGAGCTGTCCGGGCTTCCTCTTGTGGTCGGCGGCCGCTCGTCTGGCGCGCGCGTCGCCTGCCGCACGGCGCGGCGATCAAGCGCTGCGGGCGTTCTCTGCCTCGCCTTCCCGCTGCATCCGCCGGGGCGCCCCGACAAGTCGCGTCAGGATGAGCTCGATGCGGTTGCGCTGCCGACTCTGGTGGTGCAGGGCGAGAGCGACCCGTTCGGCATGCCGGTCGCGAATCGCGTTGATTGCGAGATCGTCACGGTTGCCGGCAACCACGGGCTGAAGAAGGACCTCGAAGCGCTCAGCCACGCGGTCGCGAAATGGCTGCCCGGGGTGCTGGGTGCAGGCCGCTAGCGCCCGTCACTCGTCCAGTCTTATCGGCAGCCCAAAGCGCTCAAACACATCCCGGACCTTGTCGGCGAGGAGCGCCTGCTCCGGATAGTCGGCGAACGCTTCCGGATCGGGCACCTCGATCGTGCGCACGATAAATGCGGTGACCTGCTTGATCTGGCCGCCCTCGAGGGTCAGCACGTCCAGCGCAAACGGGAGGTAGGCCTGCTCGACTTCGTCCCAGGTGTAGGCGCCGATCGCCGGCTGGCCGTTGGCCACGGTCGCCAGGCGCCGCCAGCGCCACTTCCCGGAGAGCGGGCCGACCGTCAGGAAGTCGCGCAGATCGGGTCCGTAGTACCAGCTCGCCAGCGGCGGCATTGACCAGGCTGCATCCTCGGCGAGCATCTCGACGACCGCATCGATGTCGCCCCCGTCCATCGCCTCCATGTAGCGTTCCACCAGGTCCTTGAGGTCGTCGTCTCCGAGTGAGCGAAGCGTCTCCTGCTGGCTGTGCTCGGGCAGCTGCTCGTCGACGGTCCTGCGGGCGCGCTGCAGGGCGCTGTTGACGGATTGAACCGAGGTGTCGAGTGCGGCGGCGACCTCTTTCGCCGAGAAGCCCAGCACCTCGCGCAGGATCAGCGCCGCCCGCTGGTTCCCGGGCAGCAACTGCAGGGCGGCGACGAAGGCCAGCTCGACGGCTTCCCGCTGCTCGTAGCGCGCCTCCGGCGCCGCGTACCCGTCCGCGACCCCGATCCTTTCGTCCGGGTACGGCTCGACCCAGACCGATTCGACGAGTGGCTCGCCGGGGCCGTCGTGCGGATCGTGGGGTCCGCCGTAGTCGATCGGCAGCACCCGCTTTGGCCGCTTGGCGATCACGTCAAGGCAGGTGTTGGTTGCGATCCGGTAGAGCCAGGCGCGCAGCGAGGCCGCGTCGTCCAGCCTGGCGAGCGCCTTCCAGGCGCGCAGCATCGCGTCCTGGTAGGCGTCCTCGGCGTCATGCAGCGAACCGAGCATCCGGTAGCAGTGGGCGTGGAGCTCCCCGCGCCGCGGCTCGATCAGCCGGCCGAAGGCGGCCTCGTCGCCACCGCGTGCGGCCTCGAGCAGGCTCGGGTCGGGCGCGGAAACCGCCGCTGGAGCCGTTGAAGTTCCTGGGGGCGAATTCATCGTCTGAAGGTTAGACCGGGGTGGGGGTCCGGACTCATCGCTGCGCCTCGATGAGTTTCGATGCCGAGGGCGGTCCTACGGACAGAACGCTGATGCCAGAGCGAAGCCACCCCGTCGTGCATCTCGAACTCCACACCGGCAACTTGCCCAGGGCGTGTGGTTTTTACACGCGCCTGTTCGGTTGGAACGCGGAGCAGATCAAGGTCGACGCCGGCTCCTATCTCACGCTGGGCATGGGCGGCGAAATCGAGGGCGGGGTGGTCGAGTGCGGCGCCAGGCGCTCACTCTGGCTTCCCTACGTCGAGGTGGACGATCTTGAAGCGGTGACCGGCCGGGCGCTGTCCCTCGGTGCCTCGACCCTGCTGGAGCCCTGCGAGGGGCCCGCGGGGTGGCGCAGCGTTGTTCGCGCCCCCGCGGGCGCCGAGATCGCGCTCTGGCAGCCGAAGTAGCGTCAGGATACGATCGCCTGAGCGATGCCCGACCAGCTCTACTTCACGTCGTCGGCGGAAGCCAACCAGTTGATCGCGGGCGATCCGATGGCTTTGCTCATCGGCTTTCTGCTGGATCAGCAGGTGACGGTGCAGAAGGCCTTCGCCGGACCGCTGGAGCTACGCGAGCGGCTGGGCGCGATCGACGCCGAGACGCTGGCCGCCGCCGACCTCGAGCCGGTCTTCCGTGAGCGGCCGGCGATCCATCGCTACCCGGGGTCGATGGCCCAGCGGGTGCACGACCTGGCCGTCCAGATCAGGGACACCTACGACGGCGATGCGGCCCGGGTCTGGACCGACGCCGCCGATTCGCAGGCGCTGCGTGCCAACATCTCTGCCCTGCCGGGATTCGGCGAGATGAAGGTCAAGGCGCTCGGTTCGGTGCTGTTCAACCGCTTCGGGGTCGCGGCCGCTGAAGGACTGGTGCCACCGTATCCGACGCTCGGCGACGTCGATTCGCTCGAAGCACTTGACCACTACCAAGAGCAGAAGCGGGCGCACAAGGCGGAGTGGAAGGCGATGTCCGCGTAGGTTTCCGATCGTGGCGAGGGCCTCGATTGCCGCTTCCTATCCTCGAAGCGCCGATGAGTCTTGCCTCGGTTTGCCGTCTTAATAGCGACCCCTCCGCTCGCTACCCAAGGAGTTCAAGGCATGAACGCTGCGGCCAACAACGAACAGAATCGCTGGAAGGCGCTCTACGTCCTCTGCGGCGGCGCGCTGATGATCGTGCTCGACGCCACGATCGTCAACGTGGCGCTGCCGTCGATCCGCGATGACCTCGGATTCAGTCAGGCGAACCTCGCCTGGGTCGTCAACGCGTACCTGATCGCCTTCGGTGGGCTTCTGCTCCTGGCGGGTCGCCTCGGCGACCTGATCGGCCAGCGGCGGATCTTCCTGGGCGGACTCGGGATCTTCACCCTCGCGTCGCTGCTCTGCGCGCTTGCGCCGACGCAGGAGGTTCTGATCGCCGCGCGCTTCGTCCAGGGCGCAGGGGGGGCGATCGGCTCGGCTGTGATCCTGGGGATGATCGTGACCATGTTCCCCGAGCCGCGTGAGCAGGCGAAGGCGATCGGCGTCTACAGCTTCATCGCCTCGGCGGGCGCCTCCATCGGGCTGCTCGCCGGTGGCGTTCTGACCGACGCCATCAACTGGCACTGGATCTTCCTGATCAATGTCCCGGTGGGAATCGGCGTCGCCATCGCGGCCACCCGCCTGGTCGAGGACAGCCCCGGTATCGGGCTGAAGGAAGGGGCGGACACCCCCGGCGCCGTCCTGCTTACGGCCGGCCTGATGCTCGGCGTCTACACGCTGCTGGAGGGCGGGCAACTGGGCTGGGACTCCGCACAGACGATCCTGATGGGCGTTGTCGCGATCGGGTTGGTCACCTCGTTCGTCCTGCGCCAGGCGCGGATCGCGAATCCGCTGATGCCGCTGCGCCTGTTCGGTTCGCGCAACGTGACCGGGGCAAACCTGGTGATGGCGTTGCTGGTCGTCGGGTTCTTCTCGATGTTCTTCCTCGGCGCCCTCTACATGCAGGAGATCCTCGGTTACTCACCGCTCGAGGTCGGGCTCGCCTTCCTGCCCTCGTGCATCGTCATGGGCACGCTCTCGCTGGGCTTCGCCGAGAAGCTGATCATCGGCTTCGGAGCGCGCCCGACCCTGATCGCCGGGCTCATCTGCGCCGCCTTGGGCCTGCTTTTGTTCGCGCGCGCACCGGTGGACGGGACCTGGGCCCTCCACATCCTGCCGGTGATGCTGGCGCTCGGCTTTGGAGCGGGTCTCTCGTTCCCGGCGCTAATGACCCTGGCGATGTCCGGAGCAACCCCGAGCGACGCGGGTCTGGCCTCGGGCCTGGTCAACACCACGGTTCAGGTCGGCGGCGCGATCGGCCTTGCCGTGCTGGCAACCCTCGCGAGTGAGCGCACGGACACCCTGCTGGCAAGCGGTGAGTCGAATGCTGCGGCGCTGAACGGCGGCTACCACCTCGCCTACCTGATCGGAGCGGCCCTGGTTGTCGCCGCGATCGGAGTGGCCGTAACGGTTCTGCGCTCCGAGCCGAAGCCCGAGCAGGCTGCGGTAGGGGGGCACGCTCGCACGCGGGTCGGTCGGTCGGGACCGGCCCACTCCGAGGCGACCTAGGAGCCTGACTCTCAATACGCCCGCCGCCCCGCGGGCTTGCCTACGCCCGCACGTGCCCGAGTAGCTGCGCCGCGAACGCTTCCAGCTTCTCGGGCGGGTTCGCTTTCGGGTCATCCAGGTAGAGCCTCGCCAGCGTCTCCGAGGCCCCCAGCGCGACCTCGGCGCTGAGACGCGGATCGAGGTGGGGACCGCCGCGGGCGGCCATGCCCCACTCGAGGATCGGAACCAGCACCGCGAGCAGCTGCGACCGCGCGATCTCGATGTACTCGCGGATCGCCGCCGGAGCGCCATGGGAGGGGATCAGCAACAGCCTCCAGCGCTCAGGGTTCTGCTCGAGCGCCCCCAGGAAGTGCCCGAGCGCTTCGAGCAGCAGCTCGTCCGGCTTCGAGTTCGTGCTCGTCGCCGGAATCATCGCCAGCAGCTCCACCATCGCCCGGTTGTGCTCGCGCTCGAGCAGCCCGGCGATCAGCGCCTGGCTGTCGGGGAAGGCCTCGTAGACGACGGTCTTGGCTACCCCGACCTCACGAGCGACCGCCTCCATCGAGACCGCCTCGATGCCGGCCGCCGCGGTGATCAAGAGGGCGGCGTCGAGAGCCTGCTCGCGCCGGACCGACGCCGGTAGGCGGGGAGCGCGTGTGCGGGTCTTGACCTGGGCCATTCGCAGAGCTTGCTACATCCGACGGCGGCTTAGTGTACTGTACGGCACCGTATGTACGGTAGCGTATATTTGCGGTTCTAAAAGCAGAGGTGCCGGCGATGGAAGCTGCGACTTCGTATCGCAAGACCCCGACGATGAGTGGCCTCCGGGTCGCCCGTGAAGTCCTCTGGAGCGGGCTGTCGATCGACAGCGAGCTGGTGCGTGGGGCGACCGGTCACGACATCGTTAGCTGGCGCGCCGGCCGCAGGGTCGCCTTCGGGATCTCACATCCCGACTACGTCGACCACGTGTTGCACGAGGGCGCCGACCGCTACCACAAGTCGATCGAGTACGAGCTCCTGCGAGCCGCTCTCGGCCTCAACCTCTTCACCGACGAGGACGAGTCCTGGAGGCGCCACCGGATGATGCTCAACCCGGTGATGGCCAAGCGCCACCTCAACGGTCTCTGCGAGCTGATGATCGACCCGATCGAGCGCTTCTGTGACCGCCTCGACAGGAGCGAGGACGAGGCCGAGATCGAGATGGCGGCGGCGATGACCGAACTCACGCTCGATGTGGTCGGCGCTGCGCTGTTCGGCCGTGCGCTCGGCGACCTTTCGCGAAAGCTCGGCCGCTCCGTCACCGACGCTTTGCGCACGGCCGAGTTCGGAACGCGTCTGCTGATGGTGATCTACCCGCCGGTGTGGAGCGTGCGCCTGGCGGCGGCGACGATCCAGCACTCGCCGGTGATGCCGCCGCCGCTGAACAAGGCTCAGTACGCGCTGCGTACGATCGACAGGACCGTTTGGGACGTGATCAACCAGCGCACAGCCAACCCAAGCGACACCGAGGACCTGCTCGGCCTGCTGCTGAAGGCGCGTGACGAAGAAGGTTCCCTGAGCCCCCGGCGGGTCCGCGACGAGGCCGTCACATTCATGCTCGCCGGCCACGAGACGACGGCCAACGCGCTGGCCTGGATGTGGTACCTGCTTGCCCGCAACACCGATGCACGCGACCGCATGCTCGAGGAGGTCGACGCGGCGCTGGGCGACCACCGCCCGACCGTCAAGGACCTCGCCGCCCTGCCATGGACGACGGCCTGCTTCCAGGAGGCGATGCGCGTCTACCCGCCCGCCTGGGCGATTCCGCGGGTCTGCATCGAGGATGACGAGATCGACGGTCACCGAATCCCCAAGGGGGCGACTGTGATCATCCCCATTCACGCCGTTCACAACGACGAGCGCTGGTGGCCGAACCCCGACGCCTTCGACCCGACCCGCTTTCTGGGTGAGAACGCGAAATCACGCCACCGTTCGGCCTACCTGCCGTTCGGAGGCGGGCGCCGGATCTGCATCGGCTCGAGCTTCGCGCTGATGGAGACGACGCTGATCGCCGCGATGATGAGTCGCCGCTTTGTTTATGACCTGGTGCCCGGCCACCGCGTGGAACCGGAGGCGACATTGACGCTTAGACCGCGCAATGGAGTTCGCATGGTCGCCCGCAGTCGCGCCGGGCAGATGGCGGCGGCGGCGTGAGCCGGGTTCGCCTCGAGGGGTCTCGTGCCGTTATCACCGGCGCCGGCAGCGGCATCGGCGAGGCGACGGCGCTGGCCTTCGCCAAGAGGGGGGCCCAGGTGGTCGCCGTCGACATCGATGGCGATTCCGCCGCCCGGGTCGCCGCGAAGTGCTCGAAGCTCGGCCCGGCCGCGGCGTGCGAGATTTGCGACGTCGCCGACGCCGCGGCCGTCGCGCAGCTGGCGGAACGAGTCGAAGCGCAGCAGGGCCCCGTCGACGTTGCGGTCAACAATGCCGGTGTCGGCGTCGCCGGGCCCTTCCTCGACAACAGCCTCGAGGACTGGGAGTGGCTGCGATCGATCAACCTCGACGGCGTGGTCCACGGTTGCCGCGCCTTCGGTGCTCCGATGGTGAAGCGCGGCCACGGCCAGGTCGTCAACGTCGCCTCGGGCGCCGGCTACATCGCCAACCGCAACATGGCCGCCTACTGTGCCTCCAAGGCGGCGGTGATCATGCTCTCCCAGTGCCTGCGCGCCGACTGGTCAGGGGCCGGAGTCGGCGTCAGCGTGATCTGCCCCGGCGTGATCAAGACACCGATCGCGACCCGGACGCGAATGGTGGGGAGGATGGAAGCCAAGCGCGAGAGCGCCGAGCGCGCGATGCGCTACGGGCACTCGCCGGACCTGGTCGCCAAGGCGATTGCGGGAGCGGTCGAGGGTAACAAGGAGATCGTTCCCGTCGGATTCGAGTCGACGCTTGCGTTCAGGCTGCTGCGCCTCGCTCCCGGACCAGTGCAGGGCCTCGTCGCGCGAGCCCAGATGCCATGAGCGCCCGACTCGAGCACCGCCGCATCGTGATCATCGGCGCCGGGATCGCCGGCGTCGGGCTCGGCGTCCGGCTGCTCGAGGCGGGTATCGACGACTTCGTGATCTGCGAGCGGAACGAATCGGTTGGTGGTACCTGGTACGAGCACACCTACCCGGGTTGCGCCTGCGACATCCCCACCCACCTCTACTCCTACTCGTTCGCTCGCAACCCGAATTGGACCCGTCTTTTTCCGAGGCAGGAGGAGATCCTCGAGTACGTCCGCGACGTTGCAAACAGCCGTGGGGTCACCCCACACATCCGCTTCGGTTGCGAGATGGAGCATTCCGCCTGGGACGATGAGCGCGGACTCTGGCGGGTGCTGACCAGCACGGGGGAGCTGAGCTGCGATCTGCTCGTCAGCGCGATCGGCGCGACAGCCGAGCCGAACGAGCCCGACATCCCGGGACTCGACGGCTTCGCCGGGCACCGGTTCCACTCTGCCCGCTGGGACCACGAGCACAATCTCGAGGGTGAGCGGGTGGCGGTAATCGGCACCGGTCCGGCCGCTGCTCAGTTCGTTCCGCGCATCCAGCCCAAGGTTGGCAGGCTGCTCGTGTTCCAGCGCACGCCTCCCTGGGTGTTGCCGCACCCCGACCGCAAGCTGAGCTCGATGGAGCGGCGGCTTCTGCGGGTCGTGCCGGCGGCGCAGGACCTGCAACGGAATGTGATCTTCGGAGCGCTTGAGGCGATGGGTGTCGGCTTCCGCAACCAGAACGCGATGCTGCCCCCGATCGAGGCGATCGGCCGCGCCCATCTGCGCCGCCAGGTGCGCGACCCGGACCTGCGTGAGCGCCTGACTCCGCGCTACCGGTTCGGCTGCAAGCGCCCGATCCTCTCAAGCACCTACTACCCGGCCCTGACTGAGCCGAACGCAAGCTTGGTCACCGACCCGATCGCGCGCGTCGGAAAGTCTTCGATCACAACCGCGGATGGCACCGACCACCGTGTCGACACGATCATCTCGGCGATCGGCTATCGGTACTCGCGCTCGCTGCTCGTCAACCGCCTGGAGGGTAAGAACGGTCGCACTCTCGGCGACGTCTGGGAGCGCTCTCCGCGTGCCTATCTGGGTTCGACCGTGCCGGGCTTCCCCAACATGTTCATCCTGCTCGGGCCGAACGCGATCGGGATCAACTCCGTGATCTTCTCGCTGGAGGCTCAGATCGGGCACGTGCTCAGCGCAATCGAGGCGATGGCGCGGCGTCGCGCCGCCCGAATCGAGGTCCGGCCTGAAGCGATCGAGGGTTACGTCGCCGAAATCGACCGTCGCAGCGAGGGCACGGTCTGGACCGCGGGGGGATGCGACAGCTACTACCTCGACGAGACCGGTCGCCAGTTCGCGATCTACCCGGGCTTCGTGACCGGCTTCCGGCGCAGGGCGGCGCGCTTCGATGCAGGCGCCTACGAGCTCAGCGCCGCCGCATAGGTAAATTCACAAACGTGCGCCGCATCCTCTGCTCCCGCCAGCCACGCACCCAGCATCACTGGAGATCTGCGTGGCCGGCTCCCGCGTCCGGGGGCGGCTGATGCGAGATCCGCTGGGACTGAATGAGCGCCTCTTCGCGCGCTGGTACCCATATGTCTGCGCGGTCTCAGAGAGGGCGGGCCAGCGAGAGATCAGGCGCGACCTCGTCGCCGACGCCTCGGGCCGCACGCTTGAGATCGGGGCCGGCAGCGGGCTCAACCTCCCTCACTACACCAGGGCCGTGACCGAGCTCGTCGTCAGCGAACCGAGCCCGCACATGCGGACGCACCTGCGCACGCTGCTTGACAGCGAACCGCCACCGGTCGGAACCTTCGAGCTGGTGGATTCGGGGGCCGAGGAGCTTCCCTTCGAGGACGCCAGCTTCGACACCGTCGTTGGCACCTATGTCTTCTGCTCGATCCCCGACCCCGAGCGCGCGATCGCGACGATCGCGCGTGTGCTCAAGCCCGGAGGCCGCTACCTCTACTTGGAGCACGTCCACGCCGGCGAAGGCACGCTGCTCGGCCGCTTCCAGGATCTGGTTGAGCTCCCGCATCGCTACATCGCCGCCGGTTGCCATCCGAATCGTCGCGGAGAGCGGCTGCTGGAGCGCTCCCCGTTGCAGATCGAAAAGCTCGAACACGGGGAGATGCCCAGCGCATTTCCGACGGTCAGGCCGACGATCATCGGCTCGGCTCGCCGGGTCGTGTGAACGGGCGAGGGCCGCAGGAGGGGGAGCGGCACACGGCGAGTATCGAGCTGCGGCTGAACGGCCCGGGCGGCGCGGTCGAGGCGGCTGGGGCGGCGGTCAGGGCTCTGGCCACGGCCGCCGCCGTGCGGCCGGAGCGGGCGACACGGTTGCGGGCGATGGTCGAGGAACTCGTCCGCGAGGCGTTCGAGCGACCGCGCGTGGGTGCCGGCGACGACGTCGTCGTCCGGGCCGGAGCCGCCGCCGGCCGGTTGACGGTCGAGGTCTCTGACCTGGCGGCGCCGGTGGCGGCTGTGCAGACGCGGCGAGCTCCCTCACGGCGACTGGCGGCGCTCGGCTTCGTCGACGAGCTGCACATCCGCGCGCGGGGCCGCGAGGGCAACCTCGCGGAGTGCTCCCTGCACCTCGATCCTGATGAGGCGGATCTCGCCGGTGAATCCGTGCTTACCGAGGATGCGCCCCGCGTCGGCGAGGACGAGGTAAGGGCTCTGGAGGTCAGAGCAATGGCGTCGGCTGACGCCCTCGAACTCGTGCGCTGCGTCTACCGCACCTACGGCTACAGCTACAAGGACCCGGTGCTCTACGAGCCGCGGCACATCGCTGCGGCGCTGAGGTCCGGTGCGCTTCGCTCGGTGGTCGCGGCGACGCCCGATGGGCATGTCGTGGGTCACTGTGCACTGTCGAAGGAGAACCCGGCAGACCCGGTGCCCGAGGCAGGCAAGATGCTCGTTGACCCGCGTTTCCGCGGCCATCACCTGGCGGAGCGCTTGGCGACGAAGCGGCTCGAGATCGCGCGTGCGCGCGAGATCCCCGGCTTCTGGGCCGAGGCGGTGACAAATCACCCGGCGTCTCAGCGCGAGGTGATCCGTCTCGGCGGCTGCGAGGTCGGCCTGCTGATCGGCGGCTCGCCGGCGGCCGTGGCGATGACCGGATTCGACAATCCCAATCAGGGGCGACGAACGCTCCTGGTCACCTATACGCCGTTGCGGCCCCAGCGGCGCCTGATTCACGTTTCCGCGCGTCACGCGGATCTGGTCGCCGAGCTGGCCGCCCGTATGGGGCTGGAGCGGGAGCTCGCGACCGAGGTCGTCGTCCCCGATGGTTGCGCCACGGTTGCGACCACCGTGGTTCCCGATTCGGGCCTGGCTCACATCAGGGTGATAGAAGCGGGCGTCGATCTCAAAGAGCGGATCGCCGACGAGGTCGAGAGCCTCGACAGCTTCGACCTCGGGGCGGTTCACCTGGACCTGCCGTTGAGCGCACCGGGGACGCCCCGAGCGATCGAGCGGCTGGAGGCGATGGGCTTCAGCTTCGCCTCCTGGATCCCGGACTTCGCCGCCGACGGGGACGTCGTGCGGCTACAGCGAGTCGGCTCGCATCCGGTGGACACCGAGCACGTCGTCTGCGCCCGGCCCGAGGGAGAGGCCGTCCGCGACTACGTGGTCGCGGAGTGGCACCGCGTGCGTCGCGGCGGCGATGCCTGACCAGGCTGAAGAAGCCGACCCGCTCCTCAGCGGTTCGCGCGCAGCCAGCTCAGCCGCACATAGCCGGTACGGATTCGCTGAGGGTGGTCGCCGACGGCGACGTGAGCGATCTCCCGCTCCGTCCTGTAGTCGAAGACCGAGATGCTGTCGGTGCCGCTCCAGGAGACGTAGCAATAGCGCCCGTTCTCGCTGGTGGTCGACCAATAGGGCTTCTCGCCGTTCTCGAAGATCTTGTACTCGAAGGTCTTGCGCGAGACGATCGCGGCGTAGTCGGACATCGTTCCCGCTACGCACAGCTTCGTTCCAGCCCCATTCATGGCGATGCCGTGGTGGGCGGAGTCGAGGAGGTAGAGCTCGCGTGGAAGTCCTCTGGATGCGTCGGTGAGCGGCATGCGGACAACGCGGGTGACCTTGTCCTTCACCAGGTCGTATTCGACGAAGCCGTGGAAGAAGGAGATTTGGAAGTAGACGAAGCGCTCCCTGGGCGCAATCGCCATCGGCCGGACGGCGGATGAGAGGTTTGAGTAGCCGGCTTCGGCGAGCTTGCGGCCCATGTTGATCTGCTCGAGAACCTCGCCGCTGTCCGCGTCGACGACCATGAAGTAGCGGTCGCCCTTGGTGGTGTCCAACACGGGTGCGTCCGCGGGCGTGTACACGAGACCGATGCTCGCGTGGTAGATCCTCTCCCCGTCCTTGGAGTAGACGTTCTCGTGCGGTGAGTCTCCGGAGTTGAACAGACCCGTCTGCTCGCCGGTTTGGACGTCCAGCAGGTGAACGACGTTGCCCGTTGACGCGGACACCGCGACCTGCTTTCCGTCTGGAGAGACGGCCATGTGATCGGAGCGCTGGCCGGCGACTGCAAAACGCCAGACGATCTCACCGGTCTCGAGGCTGATGGCGACGACGTCGGCGAGGCTTGGCCGGGAGACGATCAGCAGGCGGCCGTCGTTGGACGTGTACATGTCGTCGACGAACTGGTCGTTGCCCTCTCCGATCAGTTCGCGGATCGCGAGGAAGTAGCCGAGTCGGACCGGGTTGAGCAGGATCTCGACCATCCGCTCCTCTATGTCGGGGATGATGTTGATGCGCCGGATGCGCTCGAAGTCGCCGTCGGACTCGAGCACATCGGCGGTTCCCTCCCAGTTGTTGCCGACGAAGAGGACCTCGCGAACCCGCGGGTCCTCGCCGGGCGCCAGAGCGGATGCCGCCGGCGCGCCGGCAAGCGCCAGCGCGAAGATCGCAGCGGTGACCAGAACTGTCCTTGAAAGTTGCACGCCCAGGTTCCCCACCGGGAAGAGTAGCTTCCGGAGTGTTCAAAGCTGTAGGTTGCACAGGCGCGTGGGGGAACGGCGCGACCCGGAACAGATCATCCGTGCTGCCTACGAGGCATTCGCTAGACGCGATCTCGTGGTGCTGGCCGAGATCTCCGATCCCGAGATTGAGATCGTCACCGTGACGGGAATGCTCGCCGGGCGCAAGGAGCCCTACCGAGGCGAAGCCGGTCTGCAGTCGTATATCGACGACGTCGCCTCGACCTGGGATCGCCTCGAGCTCTATCCGCAGAGCTTCCACCAGCTGGACGACGAACGCTGGCTCGTCCTCGGCAGGGCACGCGCCTGGCGCACCGGCGCCTCCGCGGACTCGCCGAACGCCTGGCTGTGGACGGTCCGCGACGGCAAGGTGGTGCGAGCCGAGGTATTCGCCGATCCAAGCGAGGCCCGGCAACTGCTGGACTGACGAGACCCGTGCCGGGATATAGCCTCGCGAACATGGAAGCTGGCGAGACATCCGAGACGCAGCGGACGTATCCGCGCGGCGGCGAGGAGTTCTCTCGGGTGCTCGCCTTCAGCGACGGGCTGTTCGCGATCGCGATGACCCTGCTCGTGGTCGGAATCGAGCTTCCCAGCCTCAGCAGCCCCGACGTCAGCGAGTTGGCCAACGCGCTCGCGGACCTCGAAACGCAGATCTACAGCTTCTTCATCAGCTTCGCCGTGATCGGCATGTACTGGCTCGCGCACCACCGCTTCATTTCTCGCCTTGGCTCGATGGATCGCGGCTTTATAGGGCTCAATCTCATCTACCTGGCCCTGATCGCGTTCTTTCCGTTCCCGACGGACCTGCTCGGCACCTATTTCGAGAACCCCCTGGCAGTTGGGATCTACGCCCTGGCGGTCTGTCTGATCAGCAGCATGGAGGCGGTCCTCTTCAGGCATGCGCACCGAAATGACCTGCTCGAGAGGCGGATCGATGACGTCACCTACCGCTGGGCGATGGCCCTGTCAACGGTCCCGTTGCTGCCGTTTGTGATTTCGATCCCGATCGCCTTCGCAAGCAGCACGGCGGCGGCTCTTACCTGGCTGGCGTCGCTCCCGCTCGCCAAGCTCATCGAACGCCGTGTGCCGGAGGGCGCCGAGCGGATGCTCGGGGGGTGAAGTTGCTGGCCGCCGCCGATCTGCAGGGCATCGCAGTCGACGCTGAGTCGTTTTTGATCATCGTCGTGGTCTCCGCGGTCGCGGGGACGATCGCCGCGATCGCAGCGGGACGGAATCTGCTGATACCGGCTGTCGTCGTTGAACTTGCATTGGGAATCCTGATCGGGCCGGAGCTGCTCGACCTCGCTCAGGTCGACGATTTCACCCAGTTTTTCTCGAACCTCGGGCTCGGGATGCTGTTCTTCTTCGCGGGCTATGAGATCGACGTGAGGCGCATCCGCGGGCAGCCGCTGCGTCTTGCCGCGATCGGCTGGGGGTTGTCACTGGGTCTCGCCTACGGCGTCGGCGGGATCCTCGCGGCTGCGGGGATCGTGCTCTCGCTCGTCTACACAGGCTCGGCGATGGCGACGACCGCCATCGGGACCCTGATCCCGATACTCCGCGACAGCGGCGAGCTCAAGACCCGCTTTGGGACGTTCCTGCTCGCTGCGGGCGCGGTCGGGGAGTTCGGGCCGATCATGCTGCTGACGCTTGCGCTCTCCTCGCAGGCGCCACTGCACGAGGCCCTGATCCTGGCCGGCTTCGTGACGCTCGCGGTAGTCGTCGCGCTGCTCGCGGTCCGCTCGTCGTCGCGGTCGATCCCGCTTATTGAGGCAACGCTCGAAAAGAGCTCGCAGCTCGGTGTGCGCTGGACCGTCGTATTGGTTTTCGCCCTCGTGCTGATCGCTAACGACCTCGGCCTGGACCTGCTTCTCGGCGGCTTTGCCGCGGGCCTGATCGCCCGCGAGATGATGCGCGAGCGAGACGTGGAGGTCTTCGACTCGAAGCTGACCGCGGTCGCTTTCGGTTTCTTTGTGCCCTTCTTCTTCGTTGTCAGTGGCATGGCGCTCGACGTCGCATCGCTCTTCTCGAGTTTCGGCGACATGCTGGAGCTGCCGCTCTTCCTGTTGATGTTCTTACTGATTCGAGGCCTCCCGGCGCTGCTGCTTTACCGCGCGGTCTTGCCGGACCTCCGTGACCGCCTGTCACTGGCGTTCTTCAGCGCGACCCAGCTTCCGCTCGTGCTTGCGATCACGACTGTTGCAACTGAGACGGGTCACATGCGAACAGACACGGCGGCCGCGCTGATCAGCGCCGCGGCGCTCTCGACGTTGATGTTCCCGCTCCTCGGGCTCAAGCTTCGCCGGGATCCGGCGGCTCCCTCGCCTGCCTAGCCGGCGGCACGAACTCGGCGCCCCCGATTCTCTACGATTCTTCAGCTATGGGAGATCGCGAAAACATCGTCTGGGGCCTGCTAGCGATCGCGGCCACGTTCTGGGCGCTCGGGCTCGCCGTCCTCGGCGCCCATGAGGCGCTCGCGTATATGGCTCCTGCACTGCTGATCGTCGCACCGCTTTGCGCCCGGCGCTATCCCGGCGAGCGCCTGCTCGACAGGGCGGCTCACGCTTTCTCGTCACTGCGTCGGCGCCCGCCCGCCACTGCAGCAGTCCGCGGCCAGGCCGGCGCCCGAAGCTACGGCTTCCGGGCGGCTCCATTGATGGCCAGCTTCCTTGCCTCCCGCCCGCCGCCGGTCCTCGCGCTGCCCTAGCGCCGCGCGGCAGGCCCGCGGGCGCTCCACCCGCGACCGATAGGAAGGCGCATGCACGTGCGCGCCCTGGCGGCTGTGGCGACCGCATGTGCGCTGCTATCCGCCCCACCAGCAGTGGCTTTAGCCCACGAAGGCAACTCCGACTACCGCTCGGAGGTCTCCGGCATCGAACCGGCGACGCCTGGGATCGAAGTTCAGATGCTCAACTTTGACGACAGCTTGCTGTTGACCAACGGCAGCGACTCCATGGTCGTGATCGAGGGCTACGAAGGCGAGCCGTACCTCCGGATCTCGCCGGACGGCCTGGTCGAGGCCAACACGAGATCCCCCGCTTACTACCTGAACGACGACCGTTACGCAAACGTCGAGGTGCCGGAAAATGCGGATCCGAAGGCCGACCCCGCCTGGAAGGAAGTGGGCACGTCCGGACAGTACGCGTGGCACGATCACCGCGCCCACTACATGGGAACCGGTATTCCTCAGCAGGTGACCGACCAGGCTGTGCGGACAGAGGTCTTCGACTACCAGGTGCCGATCGCGATCGACGGCAGGCCGGCGTCGATTGGCGGGACCCTCTACTGGGCAGGAGACGACGACGGGCCGCCGCTGGCGCCGTTTGTTGCGCTCGGTTGCCTCGCCTTGCTCGGCGCCGGGGGTGTCGCCGTCATCCGGCGACGCCGGGGCACCGGCGAAGCGAGTCTCGACGGCGAGGAAAGGGAGGCTTGGTGATCAGGCGCCGGCTGATCGCACTCGCCCTGCTCGGGTTTGCCCTGGCGCTGCTGCCCGCCTCCTTCGCGAGCGCACATGCCCTGCTCGACCGCACGGTCCCGGAGCGCGGATCGGACCTGCTTGACGCACCCGACTACGTGGCCTTCTACTTCACCGAGCCGGTCGAGGCGAGCTTCGGGGCGGTCCGGGTGTTCGATGGCGATGGCACCCAGGTCGAGGTTGGAGAGGTATTCCGGCCCCAGGACGAGTCGCGCGCGGTTGCCATCGACCTGCCGCCCACCTCGAGGACGGCACCTATACGGCGACCTACCGCGTCATCTCCGCCGACTCACACCCGATTTCCGGTGGCTTCGTATTCGCGATCGGCGATCCCGGATCGGGAAATTCGCCGACGGTCTCGGAGCTGATCGGTGATCAGGGCGGATCCAAGGTGATCGACGTCGCCTCCTGGGCGGATCGCTGGCTTGGCTATCTGGCGATGGCGGTCGGTGTCGGCCTGTTGCTGTTCGGTTGGCGAGTCTGGCGGCCGGCAGTGGTTGACGAGCGCGCTGGTGAGCAGCTGCAGACGGTCGACTCAGCCTTCACGGTGTGGGCCCACCGAGCCCTGATGGCGGCAATCGGGGTTGGAATCGTCACCAGCCTGCTCGCCCTCCCCCTGCAGGGGGCGCTCGCCACCGACAAGTCGTTCTTCTCCGCGCTGGACCCGAGCGTGCTCGGTGAGGTCATCGACACGCGATTCGGGACCGTGATGGCGATACGAGCGACTGCCTGGGTGGGGCTCGGCGTAATTTTCTTCGGCAATCCGACGGGATCCGTGGGACGGGTCCTCGGCATCGCCGCGGCCGCTTGGGCGACCTTGCTGATCGTCTCGCCGGGACTCGCGGGCCACGCCAGTTCGCAGGACCCGCGCACACTGCTGCTGGCCGCCGCGGCAGTTCACGTCGGGGCAATGTGCGTCTGGGTCGGCGGTCTGTTCGCATTGGCGCTCGGAGTGCCCAAGGCGACCCGCAACGCCGAGGGGCCGGATCGCACCAGGCTCCTTTCCGCGATTGCTGGCGCGCTTCTCGCCGATCGCGCTCGGATCGGTTATCGCGATCGCGATCACCGGGACGATTCAGGCGATCGTCGAGGTCGGCAGCTTTGGAGCGTTCATCGACACCGCCTTCGGGCGGGCGGTCCTGATCAAGATCGGGCTGCTGGTCGTGCTGATCGGCCTCGGTGCAGTCAATCGCCAGCGGCTGCTTCCCGCAGCCGCAAGGCTCGCGGCGGCGGCCGAGACGCTTGGAGCGGTCGGGCGCTCGATCCGGCGCAACCTGCGCGTCGAGGTCGCGCTGGTCGTGGTCGTACTCGGCGTCACGGCCGCCCTCGTCGCCTACCCGCCCAGCGAGGCCGAGCGCGAGGGCCCGCAGTCCGGAGAGACGCGGATCGGCGACGCCGTTCTCGAATACACCGTCGATCCCGCGACCGCGGGGCCAAACGAGGTGCACCTCTATCTCTTCGATGCCGAGACCGGAGCCCAGGACGACAGCGCCAGGGGCATCAAGGTCCGGCTCGAACTGCCGAGCGCCGAGATTGGCCCGCTCGAGGTCGAACCGACCAAGTCGGGGCCCGGTCACTACACGATCAGCGCCGCTCCGTTCGGTGTGCCGGGGGAGTGGTCGATGCGGGTCGCGCTCCGCACCAGCCGCTTCGACCAGGACGAGGTCTCGGTGGAGGTGCCCATCGAATGAATGACTTGACAACACAAAGACAACAGATGGGCGGGCCTTTGGGCGACGTCCAGAAAGGACGATCAATGAAGAGAGTGACAATGGTCCTCGCCGCGGGAGCGGCACTGGCGATCGCACCGGCGGCCGCCCAGGCGCATGTGACCCTGCAGCCGGAATCCGTTCCTGCAGGCGGCTTCACGCGCCTCGACGTGCGTGTCCCGAACGAGCTGGACGACGCGACCACGACAAAGGTGGAGGTCCAGTTCCCGCCGGGCTTCCTGTTCGCGTCCTACGAGCCGGTCCCGGGCTGGGCCGGCGCGGTCGAGTTCCGCCAGCTCGATGAGCCCGCGGAGGCCTTCGGGGAGGAGTTCAGCGAGGAGGTCGACACGGTCACCTTCACCGCCGAGGGCAAGGGAATCCAGCCGGGCCAGTTCCAGGACTTCGGCCTCTCGCTGAGCATTCCCGACGCGCCAGGCGAGACGCTCACGTTCCCGGCGCTGCAGACCTACTCCAACAGTGAGGTCGTGCGCTGGATCGGCGAGCCGGACTCTGAGGAGCCGGCGCCGACGGTGACGCTGACCGAACCCGAGTCCCCGGCCCATGGGGCCACGGAAGGCGAGGGCGAGGAAAGCGACGACGAGGAGCATGCGGAATCGAAGGGCGGTGAGGATGACGACGGCACCGACACCCTCGCGGTTGTCGCTCTGATCGTGGGCGGGCTCGGCCTGCTGCTCGGCATCGGCGCGATGGCGCGCGGGCGCGGCTCCGCCTAGCCCAGCGTTTGCTCGCCCCGCAGCGGGGCGTCGGCAGTCGCTCGCAGCCGTCACGGCAGCGGGCGACTGCCGGCCGCTGCGTGCCGCCTTGGCGTGGTAGCGTGGCCACGCTCGGTCTGCCGGGCGGCCAACGCACGAACTCAGGAGTGAAGGGAACCGAAGATGGGCCTAGTCGACTCGATGTGGAGCACGCTGGAGAAGGGCTTCGGGGACGTCAACTCGAGGGTCTTCCGGCAGGTGAACCGGGCTCGCGACTGGTGGGAGCTGCCGCTGCCGGCGGCACTCCTGAACCTGCGCGCCTACCGAGACGACCTGCGCAACTACAACCTCTACGACACCAGGACGCCAGCCGAGAACGGCGGCGGCGCGGCGACCCACGACGGGCTGCCCAAGTACCGCACCTACGACGGCTCCCACCAAGATCCTCAGGATCCTGAGATGGGAATGGTCGGCAGCCGCTTCGGGCGCAACGCGCCCTCCGACGCGACCGCCCCTGAGCAGATGCCGCAATTGATGTCGCCGAGTCCCCGCGAGGTCTCGACGGCCCTGCTAAACCGCGACACTTTCAAGCCGGCGACCTCGCTGAACGTACTGGCCGCCTGCTGGATCCAGTTCGAGAACCACGACTGGTTCGGCCATGGCGAGAACATGCCCGACGAGTTCCTGGAAGTTCCGATCTCCGACGGGGACGGCTGGCCCGACAACTCGATGAAGATCAAGAAAACCAGTCCGGATCGCACGCGGACGTGGAAGAGCGGCCTTCCGCCGACCTATGTCAACACCGTCACGCACTGGTGGGACGGCTCGCAGATCTACGGCTCGAACGAGGAACGCAATCGCGAGCTTCGGGCGGGCGAGGACGGCAAGATGCAGGTCGAACAGGACCGTCTGCCCAATGAGACCAAGGCGGATCTCGACGGCGTCGACCTGACCGGGTTCTCGGACAACTACTGGATCGGGTTGTCGCTCTTGCACACGCTCTTCGTCAAGGAGCACAACGCGATCTGCGACCACCTCAAAGGCGTCAACCCCACCTGGGACGACGAGAAGCTGTTCCTGACGGCGCGGCTCGTCAACTCGGCGCTGATGGCGAAGATCCACACCGTTGAGTGGACGCCGGGCATCCTCGCCAACCCGGTGCTCGAGCGGGCGATGAACTCGAACTGGTACGGCGTTCTGCCGCGCTGGGTGCGCCAGAAGTTCGGCCACGTCGGCACAGAGATGATCGGCGGCATCGTCGGCTCCAGCCAGGAGCACGGTCCGGCGCCCTACTCGATAACCGAGGAGTTCGTTTCGGTCTACCGGCTGCATCCGCTGCTGCCGGATCAGTACGAGATTCGTGACCACCGCAACGGCCAGCTGATCGAGGAGATCGAGTTCGACCCGACCCAGGGGCACGGAACCCGCCCGACGATGGACAACTACGGGCTCTCGAATCTCTACTACTCGTTCGGCGTCGCCAATCCCGGCGCGATCACGCTCCACAACCACCCGAACGCGCTCAACGGGCATGTGCGCCTCAACGGCGACCGAGTCGACCTGGGCACGATCGACATTCTGCGTGACCGCGAGCGCGGGGTGCGGCGTTACAACGACTTCCGGGAGGCGCTGCGCAAGCCGCGGATCAAGAAGTTCGAGGACCTCACGAACAACCCGCAGTGGGCGAAGGAGATCGAGGACGTCTACAACGGAGACATCGATCAGGTCGACCTGCAGGTCGGGATGCTCGCCGAGCCGCTGCCGCCCGGGTTCGGCTTCAGCGACACGGCCTTCAGGATCTTCATCTTGATGGCGTCGCGGCGCCTGCGCTCCGACCGCTTCTTCACCAACGACTACACGCCCGAGGTCTACACCAAGGAGGGCATCGACTGGGTCGAGCACAACACGATGGTCGATGTGCTGCTGCGCCACCACCCGGAGCTGGCCCCTGCGCTCGAGGGTGTGGGCAACGCCTTCGCGCCCTGGAAGAGCCTCGCCTGATCGCCACCGTCCCGCCCTGCCGATGAGCGACTTTCCCAGCGCCTCACTGGTCGAGAACGCGCGCTTCAACGCGCTCGTCGTCGTTCCCAATGCGCTGCAGGGCATCTTCAGGCGCCGCGCGGCCGCCGTCCGCGTTGCGAGTAGGGCGGACGTGGATCGCTGGGCGGTCGGCCTGCTGTCCGCAATGCGCCGCAACCACGACGGCGGTCCGCTGTGGGTCCGTGTGGTGCGCGACCCGGCGCTGCTGATGCTCGATCCCGCCGACATCCACCGCGTGCTCGACGGCTCCCCGGAGCCGTTTGCCTCGGATCCGGAGGCCAAGCGCAAGGGCATGTCGCAGTTTCAGCCGGATGCGCTGACGATCTCGCGCGGTGAGCTCTGGGGGAATCGCCGCCGCTTCGCCGAGGCCGTCTTCGACGCCGGCCCGCCGGCGGCCGGGCTGACGGACGGCTTCGCGGCTGTCGTCGCCGCTGAAACCCGCGGCATGCTCGACGGGATCGAGGCGGGCTCGGACGTCGACTGGGAGGCCTGGCACCGGGCCTGGCGCCGGATCACGCGGAGGATCGTCTTCGGCGATTGCGCCGCGGATGACGAGGAGCTTTCGGAGATGCTGGCTGAGTTGATGTCGAAGGGGAACTCGATGCCGTCGGAGCCGGCCGCGGAGTACCCCGCCTTCGCGGCCCGGATCGAGAAGTACGTGCAGGCCGGTGAGGCCGGCAGCCTCGCCGGCCTGGCCGCAGAAGCGCCCTCCGATGAACAGACTCGCGTGGCAGGGCAGTTCGCCCACCCGTTCTTCGCGATGCAGGACACGCTCGCGATCAACACCCTTCGCACGCTCGCGGCGCTCGCCGCTCATCCCCGCCAGCGCCGCAGAGCGGCCGAGGAGCTGGCGGCGACCGGCTCCGCTGACAGCGGTGCGATCGCGAAGCTCACCTATCTCGAAGCCTGCATCCAGGAGACGATGCGCCTCTGGCCGACGACCCCGATGCTCTCACGCGAGACCACCGAAGACGTCGAATGGAACGGCGCGACGATCCCGGCGGGCACCCAGATCCTGATCGTCAACACCTTCGAGCACCGCGATCGCGAGACGCTCGAGTACGCCGACCGGTTCTACCCCGAGGCCTGGATCCACGGAACGGCCGCGCAGGACCGGCGCTTCAACCACTTCAGTCATGGCCCGCAGGGCTGTCCCGGCGCCGGCATCTCGCTGTTTTGCGGCAAGGCGATGCTGGCGACGCTGCTGGCCGCCGGCGACCCGGAGCTGATCAACCCGAAGATCGACCCGGAAAAGCCGCTGCCCCACATGCTGGATTTCTTCTCGGTGCGCCTGGCCCTGCACTGAGGGTCCGGCCGCCGCTGCGTTGACGCCGGCAACAGCCCTCCGAACGCCACCACCGGGGGAGTACAGTTGCCCGGTCCGAGTTCCGAGATCCCCCGGGGGTATCCAGCATGGCCACGAGCCCTTCCAAGCCCACCAAGTCCAAGACGTCCGCCGCGAAGCCGAAGCCCAAGCCGAAGCCCAAGCCGACGCCGATTCAGGCTCGCGTCGCTGAGCTTCGCAAGCTTTCGAAGGCGGACCCGGCCGCCGCGGCCGACGAGACCTGGGCGTGGTTCAAGGAGCTCGGGCACGCTGCGGCCTCCGACCGCAAGGCCGGAGAAGCCGACCTGGATGCGCTCTTTGCGGAGGGCAAGATCCCGGCCGGGCTGGACGGCGCAACCGAGGGCATCCTCGTGACGCCGCTGATTCAGCCGGTCGTTGACGCGGTCGCCCGTCGCATCACCGGCGCCTGGATGCCGTGGGCGGGAAAGCGCTTCGACCAGGCCGCGAAGACGGGCGACAACCTGCTCGAGGGCAGCGCCCGCTGGCCCGCGAAGCTGCTCTGGCCGCTCTACGGAACCAAGGATGCATCCGGCAGGCGTGCGGCGTTCGACTTCAACACCTTCGAGGACTCGGGCAAGGTCGATCCCAAGCTGAAGGTGATGGTGATCGACTACGAGTCCGTCGAGTCGAACCCCGGCCTGATCATCAAGAAGATCCGTGATGAGCTCGTCCAGATCGTGCCCGGCGCCAACCTCGGCAAGATCCTCTGGAAGACCGGCGAGGACTCATACGCCAACATCGGCTTCTTCGCGCTGCGCACGCCCTAACGCACGGGCTGGCGCGGGCGGGTCGTTGACCGCTGCCGTGCCCATTCGTTGAAGTCGCGCTCGAACTCCGGCCACCAGGGCGGTTCGGGTTCGTTCGCGCCGTCGCCGGGGCCGTCCCCGCCGTCGCTGCGGTGCCGAAGCCACATCACCACGCCGCTCAGCCCGAGCGCGAAAGCAAGCCAGAGCAGCAGCCTCGCTGCCTCGAACGCCTCGGGCTCCGGCCAGCGCTGCGTCGCCACGAACATGCCCGCCACCGCCAGGCTGGAAGCGCCGCAGAGCGCCATCGCCATCCCCGCCGAACCGAGTCGCCCGTCGCTGAGCGCGAGGTACCAGAGCCAGGCGATCAGGCCAACCCAGAGGATCACCTCCCACATAGGAGGGGTTTTACGCTCACGGGCGTCTCTCGTCAAGTGCCCGAGCGCGGATAGGGTGAGCGCGTGGAGGCGGAGGAAGCGACGAGGCTCGCCGAACTCGAGAGGCAAGGCGACCACGTTGCGGTCGTCGACGAGCTGCGGGCGCGGATCTCCGCGGACAGGCGCACGCTTGCCGATTCCTGGGTGAAGGACTGGTGCGGCAGGCGCTGGCGAGCGTTGTTCGTGGCCGAGGCGGCCCGCGACCCGCAAGCGGTCAGCGCGGCCTCGGCTCGCGTCGCAATCCCGGGCACCGACATCTCCGTGCGCCGCGGGCCCGACCGGCGTCCCGAGCGCCAGCGCATCGCCGAGCGCTTTCTGCGCGATCCGGCGCCCTCGGATTTCGACGAGTCGACCCCGCCGGCCCGTCACGCAGGCGTCAGCCGGACGACCCTGATCTTCTGTCCGGGACTCGTCGGCTCGATGCTCCCCGAAAGGGCCTTCCGCACCCCCTTCGCGAACCTGGCCGAAGAGCGCGGCTGGCGGGTCATCTGCGCCGAGACCCACCCGATGCGAGGCTGCGAGGCCAATGTCGCCGACCTCGAAGCGGCGATCGAGCGTGGGGAGGGCCTCGACGCAAACTGCCAGCCGATCGCGAGAGAGGACGCGCAAGCGCCGGGTGACGTTTTCCTGCTCGGCTACTCGAAGGGCGCCCCCGATGCGCTCACGCTGCTGGTGCGCAGGCCCGATCTCGCGGAGCGCATCAAGGCGGTCTTCTGCTGGGCGGGAGCCATCGGGGGCTCCTTCCTCGCCGATGACATCCACGGGTCCCTCGAGCGACTGAACGTGCGCCCGGGCGGTTTGGCTGAGCCGCTGAGGACGATCCTGCGCACCGTCTTCCCGGTCATCAATCTGGAAGCTGCCGCCTCGCGGCTCGACGATTTCGACGTCATGGGGGGGATCGGCGACGTGACGACCGGCGTCAGAGAGCGGTTTCTCGCCGAGAACTCGGCGGCCATAGATGCGCTCGACGTGCCGATCTTCTCGATCAGCGGTGCGACGACGCCGCTGGAGGTCCCCTACTTCCAGGTCCAGGGCGCGATGGAGCTGAGCCGCTACGACGCCGACAACGACATGCAGGTGACCCAGGACCAGGCCCGCCTGGAGGTCCCGATGGCGTCTCATCTGGCCGTCCTGCACGCACATCATTGGGACATGTCCTACGACCCGTTCCCGATGGCCGCACGGATGGGCTCCGCCAACCTCGATCATCCGTTTCCGCGCCAGGCGGCGTTGACGGCGATCTTCGAGCTCAGCGCTGAGCTCGGCCTGATCGAGTAGCTGGCCCTCCGGAAACGTTGCACCCGCGACCGCTGCCACCGGCTACCCTGGGTAGTCGCTATGCGGAGGCAGGGAATAGCGATCGTGGCGGGCCTTGCGCTTGCGCTTGTACTCGCGCTCACTGGGAACGTCGAGAGCATCTCGGCGGCGCCGAGTGCTGGTTCCGCTGACCGCTGCCGTGGTCAGAACGTTCCCATCACCGAGGTCACGATTCGCGATGCTGAGAACACGCTGCTGTGCCTGATCAACGTCCACAGGGCAGCCGCGGACACCGATCCCGTCGCCTACAGCCTCTCGCTGTACCGGGCGGCGCGCAAGCACAGCGAGGACCTCGTGGCTCGGGACTTCTGGAACGACCGCAATCCCGACGGCCTCGGGCCGCACGAGCGCGCCGAGGGCTCCGGCTACCCGGTCACCTCGACTGTCGGCGAGAGCTTTGTGACCGATCCCAAGGCCACCCCGAACAGCCTCTTCAGCGCCCTGGCCGCATACTCGAGCCACAACGCAAACATCCTCAGTCCCGACTGGGTGGGCGTCGGCGCGGGCCTCGCTCTCGGCACGCCACCGCACAAAATGCTCGGCCCGGGCGGCGCCACCGGCACGCTCCTCTTCGGCAACGTTCGCGACTCTCGCGGAGCCGAGGACACCGGCGTTCAGATGCTTGTCAAGGGCGACTGTGCGCCCGCTCGCGCCAGGCGCAGCAGGGCCGCCAAGGAGGTCAGGCAGGACCGTGCGGCGGTTGAGGCTGCGGAAACCGAACAGCAGCTTCGCAATGCCGAACGCGAGCTCGCCCAAAGCCTGAGGGCCCTCGCGCGAGCGGTGGACAGGGTCGCCGCCGCCTGCCATCCAACCTCCTACCAGTAAGTAGCATCGATGCGATGCGATATCCGGCGCTGCTGGCAGTTGCCGCCATCGCCATCGCCGGTTGCGGCGGCGGTGATGAGGAGGGAAGCAATTCGAATCTGGCCGCCGCTGCGGACGGACAGCGTACGGTTGTCTTTGCGATCGACTGCCTGCACGGCTTCGTGCCGGAGCCGCCGAGCTTGGTCGTGACCTGTGCCGATTCGGGGATCCAGCTGAAGGACGTCCAGTGGCAGGCATGGGGCACTCCCGTCGCCAGCGGTGCGGGTACGGCCGTCGTCAACAGCTGCGATCCGGACTGCGCCTCGGGCACCGTCGCCGAGTACGCCGGCGCGCAGGTCAAGCTGAGCGCCATCGAAGACTGCGGCTCCGAGCGCCGCTACACCAGCCTCGAACTCATCTACGCGGGCGAGATTCCGCCCGGATCCGATTCGACCCTTAAGGAGAGCTTTCCATGCACCTGATTCACCAGTCCGAAGTGACTCTGCACGGCCATCGGGTCTGCTTTCAGAGGGGGGGAGAGGGTGAGCCGATCGTGCTGATCCACGGGATCACAGGCAGCTCGACGCAGTGGCTGCCGACGATGGACGGCCTGATCGACCACTACACCGTGGTCGCACCCGACCTGCTCGGGCACGGCGAGTCGGCAAAGCCTCGCGGCGACTACTCGCTCGGCGCCTACGCGAGCGGCATCCGCGACCTGCTCGTCGGCCTCGATCTGCCGCCGGCCACGATCGTCGGGCACTCGCTCGGCGGCGGGATCGCGATGCAGTTCGCCTATCAGTACCCGGAGCGCTGCTCACGGCTCGTGCTGGTTTCGAGCGGTGGTCTCGGGGTCGAGGTCAACCCGCTGCTGCGAGCCGCGAGCCTCCCCGGCTCTGAGCTGGTGCTGCCCTTGCTGACCCACTCACGGCTGCTGTCGATCGGCAGCGCACTGGGCCGCCTGCTCGGCAGGGTCGGCCTTCAGGCGGGACCGGACTTGGCCGAGATGGCGCGCGGCTATGCGTCGCTCGCCGAGTCCGACGCCCGAGCTGCCTTCCTGCACACGCTGCGCGCGGTCATCGATCCCTGGGGCCAGCGTGTCAGTGCCACCGACCGTCTCTACCTGACCGGTCGCATGGCTTCGCTGGTCGTCTGGGGCGAGAGCGATCCGATCATCCCCTTCGAGCACGGACGAGCGGCGCACGCGGCAATGCCGGGCAGTCGCCTCGAGCTGCTCGATGACGTCGGCCATTTCCCGCATCTCGAGCGTTCGAATCAGTTCGCTCGCCTGCTGCGCGAATTCATCGAGACGACCGAGCCGGCGACCGTCACAGCCGACGACCTACGCGAGCTCGCGCTGGCGTGAACCAACGTCTCAAGGCCGGCCTGCTCCTCGTCGTGATGGCGATCGCGAGCCTTTCAATCTGGACCGTCGTTCCGATCGGCTGGATCTGGATCGCATCGCAGTTGGCTGAATCGCAGCAGCCCGCGTTGTCTGACTACATGCTGATCATCGCCGGAATCGCGGGCTCGGTATTCGCGATCGGGAAGGGTCTTGGGGCCATCAACCGCCGCTATCTGGCGCTGCGCGGCACGGATGAGATGACGCGGGTGCCGCTGCCCTGGATGCGCAGCATGCGCGACGAGCGTCGCGAGATCCAGGCGACGGCGCTCGACATCGTGCTCGTCGCCAGTGCAATCGTGGCGATATTGGGAATGGTGGTCTGGTTCTTCGTGCTGGCCGGATCCCCGTTGCCCAGCGCCTGAGGCACGGAAAGCAGCCGACGGCGCTAGTCGCGGGTGATCGCGACGCTGGCCGAATCGATGAAGAGGGTCGCGGCGCGCTCGAGCTCCGGGCGTCGTGCCCCGGTCGAGGTGCTCGAGTGTCAGCCCCTCCATGCCGGCGATCAGGAACACCGCCGCCGCGTCGATCTCGCTCTCCGCCGGACCACCCTCGAGCGCCAGCAGCAGCTCGCGGAGGATGGCGCGGAAGTCGCTTTTCATCGTGCTCATGATCGACTGGACCTCGTGCTCCACGATCGACTGCGAGGCAAGGTCGAAGTAGACACGCTGAAGCCCGGAATCACGTTCCATCAGGCGCCAGACGCCCGCGACCAGACCTTCGACGAGTTCGCGGGGATCTCGGGGCTCCGAGAGTCCGCCGACGACCTCCTCGACGACGAGCTCGCGGACCTTGCGTGCGACGGCGGCGACAAGTCCCTGCTTCGAGCCGAAGTAGTAGGCGATCAGCGCCTTGTTCTGACCCGAAGCCGACGCGACCTTGGCCAGCGTCAGACCGGCGTAGCCGTCCTTCTTGAGGACATCCAGCCCGGCCTCGAGGATCCGCTCAGGTGCGTCGGAGGCAGGTCTGCCTGGGCGTCTGGTGGTTGTCTCGTTGGTTGTGCTCAAGATCTCGGGTGCCTGGGCTCGCGCCAGTGCTGCAGGGTAGGGAACCATTCTTGCATGAGCGGTTAAGAATGTCTTGACCCATACACTTTTTACGTGATTGCGCCGACGGCGCGCGAGGCTCCGTTCCAGACTGCTGATCGCCACGATAGTGGCCCTGGCTTCGCTCGCCGCGGGCGCGACTGCGCAGACCGTGCTCGCGGACGCTCAACTCGAGCGGTCTCCTGCGCAAAGCGGCCCGGCGGCAGACATCGCACAGCTTCGCTCGCAGAACTGCCCGTCCTTCCGGGCCCTCTTCGAGCGCGAGTACGGGCGTGGGCAGGTGCAGGCTGCGCGCTCCGGGATGTTCACGATCTATCGCGGTTTGAAGGCGCGGCTGATCCCGCCGATCGACTGGACGAAGAACCCGCACTCACGACGCGGGTTCCGCGCGTCATTGCAGACGCTCAAGTTCCTCGAGGTCCTCTTCCAGGAGTACGCGGACGGCAGCCTGGCGGCGTTGCGGCAGGCGAAGGAGCTGGCGCTCGACTGGTTGCGCGCGAATCCAACCCCCGCGGCCTCGCAGAGCTCGTTGGCATGGTTCAACAAGACGGTTGGGGAGCGCGCCGCCTACCTCGCCTACGTCGTTCGCGCAGCCGCCTGCGAGCGCATGCTCAGCGCTGATCAGACGCAGTTGCTCGTTGGCGCCATCCGCGCCCACGGCGCCTGGCTCGCCGACCCGACCAACTACTACCCCTCCAATCACGGGCTGTTCATGGACGTCGGCCTGCTGTTGATCAGCGACCACTACTTCCCCTTCATCGACGGTGCGCAGGCGTGGGAGCTCACAGCACGGCATCGCTTCCCGCGGACGCTCTCGGCGAGGGTCAGCCCCGAGGGGGCCTGGGAGGAGCACTCTTTCGGCTACCACTTCCTGGTCATGGATCTGGCCAGGCGCTTCCTCGAGCTCGGCGGCGGCAACGCACGCATCCGGAACCTGCTCGCGCGCCTGACCCGGGCGGGGGCCTGGTTCGTTCAGCCCGACGGCCTTCTGGCCCAGATCGGGGACACCGACCTCGATGCTGCGCCACAGGCGGTGCGCCGGCGCTCGTCGCGGCTGTCCGGGATGAGGTCGATGCCGAAGGCCGGCCTTGCCTTCGTGCGGCGCGGCGGCAGCTACCTTGCGGTGACGGCGAACTTCCACAATGCCAGCCACAAACAGGCGGACGAGGGCTCCTTCGAGCTCTCCGAGCACGGCGTACGACTGGTCAGCGGTCCCGGGAAGTACGGTTTCGACCGCGATCGGCGGCGCCGCTACGTGGTCTCCGCGCGAAGCCACAGTGTGCTCACCGTCGACGGCCGCAGCTTCCCCCGCGACCCGGCGTCCGCCTACGGCAGCGCGGTCGTCGAGGCAAGACGGCGGGGAGGCTGGCACGTGATCGTGGTTCGCAACCCGCTGCTTCGCAGGCGGGGCGTCGAGCACCGCCGGATCCTGCTCTACAAGCCAGGCGAGCGGCTGGTGATCTCCGACCATGTCGACGCCGCCAGGCCCCATCGCTACCGCCGCCATCTGCAGCTGGGTCCGGACATCAAGATCGCGGACCGCTCCGCCGCAGGGCTGTCGCTTCGCGGCCACGGATTCCATGGCTGCGTCACCGATGCTCGCTACGCAGGCGGGGAGCGTGCCGCCAGAAACCTCGTGCGGGGAAGGCAGCGCCCATATCAGGGATGGACATTCCCGCAGGTCGCGGAGGCGGTTCCCCGCTGGAGCGTCTCCTATGCGTCCCGGGGCGAAGACGTCGCGCACACGCTGGTCGTCGACCTCGAGCGAGAATGCGGCATGCCCGACAGTGAACCGGTCGCCGAGGTGGTCGAGCAGGTCAACGCGCTCGTCGCGGACCTTTTCGGCCTCTTCTCCGAGCCCCCTCCCGCGCCGCCGCCGCCGGCAGCGCAGCCTGCGAGCGGCGAATGAGCCGGCGCACAGTCTTGCTGGCGGCGATCGCCCTGGCCCTGCTTCCCGCGGGCGCCGCGGCGTCGCCCTACATCCACGCACACAGGGGCGGGTCCCTGGTGCGCGCTGACGGCAAGCAGAGTGCGCGATACCCGGAGAACTCCCAGGCGGCCTTCAGGGCCGCCGCCGCCGCGGGCTACGTGCTGGAGCTCGATGCGAAGCTGACCGCGGACGACGTTCCCGTCGTCCTCCATGACGCGACACTCGAGCGGACGACCAACTGCGAGGGCTCCGTCGCTGCGCTGACGGCCGTCGAGTTGCGAGAGGACTGCGAGCTCGACCTGCTCGGCACCGCCGAGGTGTCGCGACAGCTGCGGCCGGCCGATGCACGGCGCGCGCCGGTTCCGACTCTTGCCGAGGTGCTTCGGTTCGCAGGGCGACGCGGCGCCTCGATCAACCTCGAGGTCAAGAACATCCCCACCGATCCGGACTTCGAGCTCGGCGATGCTTTCGCCGAGTCGGTTGCGAAGACGTTGCGGGCGAGCGGGTTCCCGCCCTCGCGCCTGATCGTCCAGAGCTTCTGGCCCCTCAACCTCGACGTCTTCGAGGCCGATCCCTACTTCGCTGACGCCGAGACCTCGCTGCTGACGCTGCGCGACCCGCCGACGCCGCTCAACCAGGTCAGCCCGGCGTTCGCCCGCGCACGCGGCTACGAGTGGGTCTCTCCACAGTGGCCGATTGACGGGCTCGGCGGCCTCACCACCGCCGCCTACATCGCCGAGGCACACGCACTCGGCCTGCGAGTCGTTCCGTTCACGCTGGACGACGCCGAGTCTGTTCGGGGGGCGACCCTTGCCGGGGTCGATGCGGTGATAACCAATGACCCGGCGATGGGGCGGCGTGTGATCGCTCGAGCCGGGCCCGCGCGCCCGCGCATCCCACCGCCGCCGTCGCAGGCTGAGTGCCGCGAGGCGCGGGCGGCGCTGCACGCTTCGCCGGTCGTGGCCCGCTCGCCTGCCCCGGGAGCACCGCGGGTGTTCGCCATGCAGTTCATGCAGGAGCTGAGGCACGTGCGCAGCTACGCCAGCTTTCGCATCAAGATCGAGTGCACGATCCGGGAGTACGTCGTCCCGCGACTGGCACGGGGGCGTCCCAACGTGGTGGCCTTCAACGAGGACGTCGGGCTGATGACGATTGCGACCGGGTCGCGCGGGTCGAGCGCGCGGGCTCTCTTTGAGGAGCCGGCGAGCGGGCCGAGCTGCGAGCCGCAGGGTGTGCCGTGCGGGGTCTTGCTTTCGCTCGCTGCGGTCACGGCCTCCTACGGCGGGCCGCTGGCGGCCTATCTCGGTCGCTTCGCCCCGGACCTACAGCCGCTCTCGGCGGCGTTCGTGTCGGCTACGGACACCTTTGCGCGCGGTTGGATGCAGGTCTTCTCCGACATGGCGCGCCGTTACGGCATCTACATCCTCGGCTCCAACAACCAGGCGCCGTTTCGGGAGTCCGTTGACCCCGGTGAGATCGCGGCGTTCGCGGATCCCGACCGGCCCCGCCCGGAGTCTGTGTTCGTGGCGACGTCACCCCGGGTCTACAACGAGGTCTTCATGTGGGGACCCGAGGACGTGAATCGTGAGGGGCCGACGCCCCTGCGCAACGTGGTCATTACGAACCGCAAGGTGCCTCTGACGCCGATCGAGGAGACGATCCAGCTGGCCCCCGGAGCCTCGACGGGCCCGGATGCGATCGAGAACCTGCGCCCGTACCGGTTGCCGGAAACCAGGGCGAGGATCGGTTTCGCGACCAGCCTTCCGGCCTTCATCTACGGGCACGAACTCGGGGCTCCGCAGCCACTGAACCCGTGCAGCGACACAGCCCGCTTCTACATGCAGTGCATGGACCGGCTCGGCGTCAACCTCGTGATCCAAGACGAGGCCAATCCAGGTCGCTGGGCCGGCCCCGCGGGAGAGGGCACTTACCAGCCGCTCGAGTGGATGCGCTCCACCTGGCGGGCCGTGGCCGACCCCAGCGCCGGCTTCACCTACAACGTCACACCGCACATGGTCGGCAACCTCGCCGACCTCGCCTTCGACGGCCAGACCGTGATAACCCAGCGCGGGCTGCGAGGAAGGCGGCGCTGCACCTACGTCGGCAACTCCAGCTTCCAGCCGGCCGCCCCGGAAAGCGATCCGTTGCGCCTGCGGCCCTATGCCGGCCGCAAGCGCGAGTTTTTGGCGATCGCTCCGTGGGTGGTGCCCGACGCTCCGCGCGCACAACTGCGCGCCACCTCCATCGCCCTGGCGCCGGGCTCCGGCGCGCCGACGGAGAACGAGTACCTCGAAACCGCGGTCGTGGCCGACTTGCCATTCCCGGCGCTGGCGCGTCGAGCGAACTGCGTGGGGGTTCGGGGCGGGCGCTGAGAAGAAGTTTTCGGCCGCGCCCGGCGTCAGCCCGTCTCCGCCTCCGCGCCGCTTCCCTTCACGGCCTCGTGAATCTCCTGCCGCTCCAAGCCCTCGAGCAGGTGCAGCAGCTGCGGATCACCGTCATCTTCGACCACCGCGATCGTCCCCGGCCAGTAGGGACTTCGCTTCGAACTACCCACCAGCAACGGCGACCAGACCCAGCTGCCGGTGTTGTGCAGTTTCGTCGGGCCGACCTCCCAGGCGGCAGCGCTGTCGCCGGGCATCGGGCCGCGGCGGTGTGAGTGGCCGAAGATCACATGGTCGGCCTCGATAACGAGACTGCGCACGCAGTCGCGCATCGCAGCCGTGCTGGCGCGGCTGATCTCCTTCAGCGAGACATCGGCGCTGAAGCGTCCCAGCCCGAGGCGATTCGCCGCGCGAACCGCTCCCGGCAGCGCCACGGAACCGATCAGCAGGCTGCGGATTCGGGCGACGCGACTGCTGCTGTGACCTGAGAGGGTTTGCCAGATGCGGATCGATGGCGTCACCCCCTCCGCGCGGGTCTGGTCGCCGGCCTGGGCCAGCTCGTAGAGGAAGGCGTAGACGGGCGCGAGGATGCGCTCGTAGTCGTCAGGCGTGCGAGGCCCGGGTTGCAGGCCACCAAGTACGCGCTCGACGAGCCCGACGCCGAGCCGCTCGAAGGTCGGCACGGTCAGATGCGGATCGAGGTAGTGGCCGTGGGTCGCGTAGACGCTTTCGCTGACCCAGACCCCTGGGTAAGCCAGGGCGACTTCGCCGGCGCCGGCGACCGTCAGCGCGCGCGCGAGCTTCGCGACCGGGCCCGCTGTCGGCTTGGCGAATTGTTCGAGTCCGAGCGCCGGCGGCGCCGAGCGCGCGGCATTGCGCCGGCGGTCGAGCCAGTCAGCCGCGAGACGATGGTCGTGGTTACCTGGAACGATCACGATCCGGGCGCCCCTCATGCGCTCGCCGAGGAGCCCGAAGAAGGGCTTCGCGGCCGCCAGCGCCTGCTGCACCGGGGTGTCGCGAAGCTCGACAACGTCACCGAGCAGGAGCACCTGGTCAGCGCCGTCGAGCGCGTCGAACAGCGTCTCCCGGAAGCGTTTGATGCGCAGCAGGTCGCTGCCGTGCCCGGCCCCCAGATGCAGGTCGGAGACAATTGCCGTTCGCATATAGACTCGCAACCTAGTGGGTGCGACAGAGGTAGCAGCGGGCGCGCTGATTCAGGTTGAGAATCCCGCGACCGGCGAGACGATCGCGACCGTTCCGGAGTTCTCCGCAGGGCAGGTCGCGGAGGCCGTCGCCACCGCCCGCGCCGCCCAGCCCGGCTGGGCCGCGCTCGGATTCGACGGCCGCGCCGAAGTGCTGCTCGCCGCCAAGGCCTGGCTCGTCGCCAATGCCGAGCGAGTCGTGGAGACGATCTGCGCCGAGACCGGACGCCCCGCCGATGAGACCCAGTTCGCGGAGATCTCCTACGGGACGGCGGCGCTGGAATTCTGGGCCAAGAAGGCTCCCGAGTACCTGGCCGACCAGGATGTCGAGTCCGCCTCGCCGTTCGTGCGCGGGCGCCAGCTCCGCATCCGGTACGCCCCACTCGGGGTCATCGGCGTGATCGGGCCCTGGAACTTTCCGCTCAACAACTCGTTCGGCGACTGCATTCCGGCGCTTGCCGCCGGCAACGCGGTCGTCCTCAAGCCCTCCGAGGTGACACCGCTGACCTCGCTGCTGCTCGGGGAGATGCTGACGGAGAGCGGAGTCCCCGACGGTGTCTTTAAGAACGTCACCGGTCGCGGCGAGACAGGGGCGGCGCTGGTCGACTTGGTCGACTACGTGATGTTCACCGGCTCCGTGGCCACCGGCAAGAAGGTGATGGCGAGGGCGGCCGAGACGCTGACCCCGGTTTCACTGGAGCTGGGCGGCAAGGACCCGATGATCGTGCTCGCCGACGCCGACATCGAACGCGCCACCAACGCCGCCGTCGCCTACGGGCTCAACAACTCCGGCCAGGTTTGCATCTCGGTCGAGCGCATCTACGTCGAGGAGCCGGTCCACGACGAGTTCGTCGCAAGCCTGACCGAGAAGGTCAAGGCCCTGCGCCAGGGCCCACCGGGTGCCCCTGGATCCGTTGACATCGGCGCGATCATCTTCCCGCCCCAGATCGAGCTGATCGACGCCCACGTCCAGGACGCGGTCGCAAAGGGCGCCGAGCTGCTGACCGGCGGCAAGGCGGGGGAGGGGCCCGGCCGTTTCTACGAGCCGACGGTGCTGACCGGCGTCGACCACTCGATGCGCTGCATGACCGAGGAGACGTTCGGCCCGACGCTGCCGGTGATGAAGGTGAGCGACGCCGAGGAGGCACTGGCCCTCGCCAACGACGGGGTCTACGGGCTGCAGGCATCTGTCTGGACCCGCGACCATCGAGCGCGGCGAGCAGATTGCGCGCCGGATCGAGGCCGGCGTCGTCGGCGTCAACGACACGCAGCTGAACTACGCGGCGCTCGAGCTGCCGATGGGCGGCTGGAAGGAGTCCGGCCTCGGCTCCCGCCACGGCCCCGACGGCATCCGCAAGTACACGAAGCGCCAATCGCTGATGATCACCCCGGGCACGGCGCCCTCGCGTGAGCTTCACTACTTCCCCTACAGCGCCGCGGTCACCGAGCAGGCCGGTCAGGCGATGGCGCTGCTCAGCACCAGCACGCTCTTTGACGACGCGCAGCGGGCGACCCTGGCTGCCTTCTGCGACTCGATCGTGCCGTCGCTCGCACCTCCGGGTGAGAACGGGGCAGGCGACCCGACCGGATTCTGGGCCCGCTCGGCGTCGCATCTCGGCGTTCCGGAGGCGCTCGAGGTGGGGCTGCTGATGGCCGAGCTGCCCGACGACGTCGCCGCGGGCCTGCGCGAGCTGCTCGACGGCCTCGCCGAGCAGGGAATGAACGCCGGGACCCCGCAGGAACTGCGCGAGCAGATCGTCGTCGGCGTGGAGAACTCGGGTCCGGAAGCGCTCGCCGGGATCGCCACCCTGCGCGGGCTCTGCCTCTCGCTCTTCTACGCGCTGCCTGATCTCGGCACCGGGCGCAACCCGAACTGGGACGCGATCGGCTATCCGGGACCGATTGCGCCGCCGCGACCGATCGAGAAGCCGATCGCCCTGCGCACACCGCAAAGCGGAGAGCTGACGATCGACGCCGACGTCTGCGTGATCGGATCCGGCGCCGGCGGCGGCGTGATCGCCGGCGAGCTCGCCGGCCGCGGCAAGGCCGTCTGCGTGCTCGAGGCGGGCGGCTACTTCAACGAATCCGACTTCAACGGCCTCGAGCTGCCCGCCTACCAGAACATGTACCTCAACGGTGGTCCCTTCCTCACCGCCGAGGGCCAAGTCTCGATACTGTCCGGCACCGGGCTCGGCGGCGGCACCGTGGTCAACTGGACCAACTGCCTGCGTACCCACGGGTGGGTCCGCGAGCAGTGGGCGCGCGAGCACGGGCTCGAAGGCCTCGACGGCGCCGACTACGACGCCGACATGGATGCGGTGCTCGAGCGGCTGCAGGCCAACGACGCCTGCAGCGACCTCAACGGGGTCCACCACCGCCTCAAGGAGGGCTGCGAGGCTCTCGGCTACGACTTTCGGCTGACCGTTCGCAACACCGACCCCGACAGCTACGACCCCGCCACCGCGGGCTACATGGGATTCGGCGACGTCTCCGGCTCAAAGCAGTCGACCGCCAAGACCTACCTTGAGGACGCCCACGCGAATGGCGGGCAGTTCGTGACCGGCTGCAAGGCCGACCGCATCCTCGTCGAGGGTGGGCGCGCCGCCGGGGTCGAAGCGACATGGACCGGCCCGGACGGCAGCACCGCCCGCGTCCTCGTCCGCGCGCCGACAGTCGTCGTCGCCTGCGGCTCGATCGAGTCACCGGCTCTGCTGCTGCGTTCGGGCATCGGCGGCCCGGCGGTCGGCGACTACCTGCGGCTGCACCCGACAACCGCGATCAGCGGCTTCTACGGCGAAGACCAGCGCTGGTCCTGGGGCCCGCCGCAGGCCGCGCTCTCACACGAGTTCGCCGATCTCGAGGACGGCTACGGATTCCTGCTCGAGTGCTCACAGGCGACCACCGGGCTCGTCGGGGCGGCGACGGCCTGGACATCCGGCCGCGAGCACAAGGAGCTGATGCTGGACTGGACCAAGATCGCCGGGTTCATCAACCTGACCCGCGACCGCGGCCACGGCCGGATCACGATCGACGGGAGCGGCAACCCCGTCGTCAGCTACCTGCTCACGGACGAGCTCGACCAGCACAACTTCCGTCGCGGCCTCGCCGAGATGATCAAGCTCCACGACGCCGCCGGCGCCGAGCGCATCGCCACGATGGCCCGCGGCTCACGGATCTGGAACCGCGGCGAGGACATCGACAAGTTCATCGCCGAGATCAGCTCGGCCTCGCTGGCGCCTCGTGACCACGCCATCTTCTCCGCCCATCAGATGGGCAGCTGCCGGATGGGCTCGAATCCGGAGACGTCGGTTGCAGACCCCTGGGGGGAGCTGCACGACACGAAGGGCGTCTGGATCGGTGACGCAAGCGCTTTCCCGACTTCCTCCGGGACGAACCCGATGATCACGATCATGTCGCTGGCACGCCGCACCTCCGGGGCTATTGCGGCGCGCTGACACGCGGTGGGCTGCGAAAGCCCGTCGTGAGATTGACGCAAGGGGGAGCGGATGAGCCGCCTGCTCTATCGGCTCGGCCATTTCTGCGGCGCACACCACCGGGTCGTGCTTGCTGTCTGGGTGATCATCCTGGTCGGCACGGTCATCGCCGGCCGAGTCGCCGGCACGGCCAGCTCCGACAACCTGACACTGCCGGGCACGGACTCGACTGCGGCCACCGACATCCTCAACGAAAGCCTGCCCAAACAGGCCAACGGCACGAATCCCATCGTCATCAAGACGACGAGCGGGACGCTGAACAAGGGCGCGAACCGCAAGGCGGTCAAGGCCACTGTCAGCTCGCTGAAGAAGTCGCCTTACGTTCGCAGCGCTGTCAGCCCACTCTCCGAAGCCGGCGCGGATGCACTCAGTAAGGACAAGAAGATCGGCTACGTATCGCTTGACCTTGACGCTCGGCCCCGCCGATCTGGACGAGGACGAGGCGAACGAGGTCATCGATGCCGCCGATCCCGCCCGCGACGCGGGACTCGACGTCGCGGCCGGCGGCTACCTCGGCCAGGAAGTTTCGACCCCGAGCACGCACTCGAGCGAGTTGATCGGGGTCCTCGCCGCGATCGCGATCCTGCTGCTCACCTTCGGCACCGTCACGGCGATGGCGATACCGATCGCGACCGCAATCGTCGGCGTCATGACGACGCTCAGCCTGATCGACCTGCTCTCCCACGTGATGGAGGTACCGAGCGTCGCCCCGACGCTGGCGACGATGATCGGCCTCGGCGTCGGGATCGACTACGCGCTCTTCATCGTCACCCGCCACCGCCAGCGCCTGGCGGATGGCCTCGAGCCGGCGGAGGCCGCATCCAGAGCCTGTGCCACCTCGGGCAGCGCCGTCGCCTTCGCCGGTGGGACGGTCGTGATCGCGCTCTGCTCGCTCTCGGTCGCGGGCATCCCGCTGATCACCGCACTCGGGTTCGTCTCGGCCGTCGCCGTGCTCGTCGCGGTTGCGATCGCGATCACCCTGCTGCCGGCCCTGCTGACGATGCTCGGGCCGCGGATCGAGTCGCTCGCGGTGCTCAACCGCCACCCGCACGCCGACGAACGCCCCCGCGGCTGGGCACGCTGGTCGGGCGGTGTCGCCAAGCGACCCTGGCCGGCGATGATTGCTTCGCTGGCTGTGCTTGCCGCGCTTGCGATTCCGTTGTTTGGGATGACGCTCGGGCAGGAGGACGACAGCCAGATGCCGACGTCGACCCAGGAGCGTCAGGCCTACGACCTGCTCACCGAAGGGTTCGGCCCCGGCGTCAACGGGCCGATGCTCGTGGCTTCGACGCTTGATCCCAAGGCACACAACAACCAGAAAAAGCTCAACGATTTCGAGAAGCAGCAGCAGCAGGCTGAGCAGCAGCAGCAGCAGGCGGTCGAGCAGACGACCGAGAGCCTCGAGGCCCAGGGTGTGCCCGCCGATCAGGCGCAGCAGCAGGCCGAGCAGCAGGCGGACGAACAGGGTCCCAGTCAAAAGCAGCAGGACCAGCAGGACCAGCAGGAGAACTACCTCAAGTCGACCGCTTCGGACCCCCGCCTCGTCCACCTCGAGAACCAGATCGCCAAGCAGGACGACGTCAAGTCCGTATCCATGGCCAAGGTCGACGGCAAGGGCGATGCGGCCGTCTTCACGGTCATCTCCAAGAGCGCACCGTCGAATCAGCGCACCGTTGATCTCATCAACGAACTTCGCGGCACCGTGATTCCCGATGCGAACGAGGGCAGCGGCGTGGACTCGCACGTCGGCGGGTCGACCGCCGGCTACATGGATCTCGCCGACGAGATCTCCGAAAAGCTGCCCTTGGTGATCGGCGTCGTCGTTGTGCTCGCCTTCCTTTTGCTGATGGTCGCCTTCCGCTCCCTCGTCGTACCCGGCACAGCAGCGCTGATGAACCTGCTTTCCGTCGCCGCCGCCTACGGCGTGCTCACACTCGTTTTCGAGGACGGCTTCCTGCTCCATCTGATCGGGCTCGATCACGAGGCGCCCGTCGTCAGCTACGTGCCGCTGCTGATGTTCGCGATTCTGTTCGGGCTCTCGATGGATTACCAGGTGTTTCTGGTGTCGCGCATCGGCGAGGCCTGGCTGAAGACCAAGGACAACACCGAGGCGGTCATCGAGGGCCTGACGGCCAGCGCCAGGGTGATCACCTCGGCGGCCCTGATCATGGTCTTCGTGTTTGGCAGCTTCATCTTCAACGGTGACCCCGTCGTCAAGCAGTTCGGGCTCGGGATGTCGGTCGCGATTGCGGTCGACGCGACGATCGTGCGCTGCTTGCTTGTGCCCGCGGCAATGGTGCTGATGGGCAAGGCCAACTGGTACCTGCCGAAATGGCTGGGCCGCTTCCTGCCCAAGCTCGGCATGGAGTCCGAGGACGAGCTGCCGGAGATCGCCGCGGCAAAGTAGGGCGCGAGCCCTCGCCTCGCCAACCGCCGGGGCTGCGCGACTGGGGCTGGGCGACTAGAGCTGGGCGACTATGGCGCCGACGACGATCTCGGCGAGCGGGCCCGTCGGATAGCCGGCGACGGTCCCCCCGCCGGAAACGACTTCGATTTGCCCGTCATTGGACGCGAGCTGCATGTCGAGCTCGACCGGCACTTCGCCTGCAACATCGTCGATCGCGCCGGTGATCGCTCCGAGAATGTCGGCGCCCGGCAGGCCCATCGCCTCGGCGCCGAACTGGACCAGCTCGGATCCGGTGGTGGTTGAGTCGGAGACGAGGTGGTAGGGGCCGTCGCCGTTGCGAGTCAGCGAGAAGCTGGAGATCGCCATCGGGCCGACCTGCGAGTCCTCGACCTTGATGTCAACGGCCTCGAAGCCGTCCAGCGTCGAGAAGACATCGTCGTCCTCGATCAGCTCGAGGTTGAGGTCCCTCGCCTCGACTCCGACGTGCTTTCCGTCGCTGAACAGCAGCCGCACCGCCGGGAAGCCGGAGACCTCGGCCTCGGCCGTGCCGCCACCCTCGGTCAGCCGTGACTCGATCTCGCTCTCGGCGATCCCCTGGATGATGAACTGGCCGGCCACGAGCAATCCGACTATTACCCCGGCCGCGACGATCAGCGCCCACTTCACACCGGCAGCCTTGCACGACCGCGGGTCTCGGTGTGTGACGCCGGCGCCACCCCGGCGCTAACAGAACGCGTTATTCGCCCGGCAGAACCCGGAGAAGTCTGAGATCAGCCATTGCTCGCCCGACCTGGTCAGGCTGACGGAGATCTGGCGGGTGCCTGCGGTCCCAAGCGTCGCCTGCTGCGGGTCCGGCAGGTCGATGTAGCCGGCGGCGGTATCGCCGTTGGGGGAGATCACGAAGGAAGCGCCCCGGATCGTTTCCGACTTGTCCCCGTCGTCGGCACCGGAGAACGCCAGCACGGTCGCCGCGCAATCGACTCCGGGTGCGTCGGTCGCCTGCTGGCGAGCCTCGGGCGTCATCAGCTCGCACGCGGCGCCGCCGTCGCCGTCGGCGAGGTCCGCGAGGAAAGCGGTCATGGCGCCGTCTGGCGTCGTCGTGTCCGGCCCCGACTCGCCACCGCCCATCGTCAGCGCAATGATCAAGATCACGATGATCGCTGCGGCGACGCCGCCTCCGATGATCAGCCCGCGGCTCGGTCCGCCGCCGGAACGCTTGGGGGCGGCCGGCGTGGCCGAGGGAACCGCCGGCGCCGGGACCGGCGCCGGGACCGGGATGGGAGTGCTCGCCCGCGTCGCGTTCGAGGGGGCTGGAGGAGTGGGCGCGGGTTGCGCAGGTGGAGCGGAGGGCGAAGGGGGAGACGCCGGGGGTGATGTCGGCTGCGGTGTCGAGGTCACCGGGACCGCCGGGGTCGAAGGCGGGCGAGTGACCACTGTCTCGGGCTGCACGCCCCCCGCGGCGTCGCCTGCGGCTGCCGCGAGATCTCCGGCGCTTGCGTAGCGATCCGCCGGCTCCTTGGCGAGCGCCTTGGCGACGACGACGTCGAAGGCCGCAGGCAGGCCGGCTGCCGTCGCACTAAGCCGCGGCGGCTCTTCCTGAATGTGGGCGTACATACGCGCCGCATCGCCTGGTCTGGGGAACGGCACGCGGCCGGTCAGCGCCTCGAAGAGCACGCAACCGAGGGCGTAGACGTCGGCGCGGGCGTCGATCGGCTGGGCCAGGAATTGCTCGGGTGCCATGTAGTCGAAGGTCCCGACGGCGAAGCCCGTGCGGGTTGGCCCGCTCGACCCCGTCTGCTTGGTCAGCCCGAAGTCGGTCAGGTAGACGTGGTCGCGGCCCTCGTGCTTCTCGATCAGGATGTTGGCCGGCTTGACATCGCGGTGGATCAGCCCCTCGCTGTGGGCCGCGTCAAGCGCCCCGGCGATCCCGTAGAGCATTTTCACCACCCGCTCGGGGTCGACCCGTCCGTCGCGGGCGATCATCGCCGAGAGGTCGGTCCCTCGGACATAGCGCATCGTGATGAAGAGCGTTCCGCTCTCCTCGCCGGCATGGTGGATCGGGATCACATTCATATGGTCCAGCGAGGCGGCCAGCTGGGACTCGCGCTCGAAGCGCTCGCGAAACTCGGCGTCCTGGGCGAGTTCCGGCGCGATGACCTTCATGGCCACGAGCCGCTTCAGACGCATGTCCAGCGCCTTGTAAACGATGCCCATGCCGCCACGACCGGCCACGCCCTCAATGCGGTGGCCGGCGAACTCTTCGCCGATTCCAAGCTCACTCATCCCCGGTCTTATACCTTGCGCAGGTGTGGGAACCGCTGCTGAGGAGCTGAAGAGGGGCGACCGGGTTGGTCCGTATGAGATCGATTCGCTGCTCGGCGAGGGAGGAATGGGCCTCGTCTACAGGGCCCGCGACGGGGGTGGGGGCGAGTTCGCCCTGAAGCTGATCCGCTCCAACCTGCTCAGCGACGAGCGATTCAGGCGCCGCTTTGAGCGCGAGGCTCGCGCCGCAAGCCAGCTTCGCCACCCGAACGTGGTGGCGATCTCAGACCAGGGCGAACACGGGGGGGTTCCATACATCGTCCAGGAGTTCATTTCCGGGGGATCGCTGGACGACGTACTGGAGGAACGCGGGCAGCTCTCGGTCCCTGAGACCGTGCGGATCTGCGCCGACGCCGCCGCGGGCCTGGAGGCGGTGCATGCGCTCGAGATCACGCACCGCGACATCAAGCCGGGGAACATCATGCTGGACGCGGAGGGCGTCGCTCACATCAACGACTTTGGCCTCGCAAAGCAGCGCGATGCCAGCGTGCTGACGCGACCGGGTCAGGCGGTCGGCTCTCTCGACTACATGGCGCCGGAGCAGATTCGCGGCGAGGAGATCGGCCCGGCGACCGACGTCTACTCGCTGGGATGCGTCGTCCACGAATGCCTCACCGGCTCGCCACCGTTTGGCGACCGCAAGGGCATGCAGGCGCTCTGGGCGCACCTCCAGGACCCGCCCCCCAATCCCGCCGCCACTCGCAGCGACCTCGGCGACGAGCTCAGCTGGACGATGCTCAAGGCTCTGGAGAAGGATCCGGCGAACCGGCCCCAGACGCCGGTCATCTACGCGCGCATGCTGCGGGTCGCCGCAGGCGACACGCGCTAGCAACCGGCGTTAACGCTCAGACAGGTAGATGGCGACGGCCGCGGCGGTGGCGATGACGACTCCGTAGGAGTAGATGGTCGCCCCCAGCCTGCGCGCGGCGGAGCCGCGCTTGCGCCTCGATTTGCGACCTGGGGTGCTGAAATCCGGCGGCGCGACCGGATCGGGAAGGACAAAGGCCCGGACTCCGCTCGGCGACGGGTCGGGCGCGGGGACGTCACCGCTCGGCGCCAGCATCGTGACACCGGACTCCTGGCCCGCGTAAAAGCGCCAGATCGTGTCGCCCATGCGGAGGTTGTCGCCCTCGCTCAGCTGGGTTGACCCTGACAGAGCGACCTCGTTGACGAATGAGCCGTTGCGCGAGCCGAGATCCTCGACGCTGACGCTGGAGCCGTCGACGTGGATCTTCAGGTGCTCGCGGGAGACCTGAGGATCGACGACCTCGATGTCGGTGCCGGTGCGACCGACCGTGAGTCCGTCGCGGATCTCGTGGCGGCGGCCGGGGACCGGTGTGGTCTCTTGAAAGTACGGCTCGCTCATCTAATGGCGCCGAAGTAAATGATGATGGCGATGGCGATGATCGCGAGTAGGGCGAACGCGGCCACGTTGGTCTGGCGCTTGACCCGGGCGTCGACCAGGCCCTCGATCTGCGGAGCGTTGTAGGCCTCGGCGGGACCATCGCCCTTCTTTGCCGCCACCGGAGCCTCCGTCGCCGCCTCCGCCGCCGACGCCGGGGTGCCGCCACCGACGACGGGCGGGACGTACGCGGCGGGCGTTTCAGCCCGGCGCAGCGCGGGGATCTGGGGGGCCTCGATGACCCCGGAGAGCTCCCTCTCCGGCACCGGCTGCAACACCGTCTGGACCGCGGTCAGCTGCGGCATCGGGATCACGGCGGAGGCCTGCCGGGCCACCTGTTCAGGGCTGCGCAGCTCGAAGATTGTGGTTCCGATCCTGACCTTGTCCCCGGGTACGAGAGTTCTGGGCGCGTCGATCTTCTGGTCGTTCACGTAGGTGCCGTTGGTCGAGCCGAGGTCTTCGACCTGGGCGGTGTCAGCGGAGACGCTGAAGCGTGCGTGGTGGCGGGAAACCTGAGCGTCGTCCAGCGAGAGGCCACCGGGGACCTCTCGTCCCACCTCGAGCGCGGGATCCAGCTGCAGCTGCTGGCCGGCTCCAGCGCCTTCGATTATCTCGACGATCAAACCGGACACTCATCCACCTCCGGTGAGCTCGGGGGGCAGTTCGTGAACTCCAGACAGGCTCGGCTTGAGCTCCAGCCCCTGCGGCACCTGGTGCACGCCCGAAGCCTGGGCGACGACGCCGGCAGGCGCAAGCGCGAGGTCAGACTGCGCGGCGACGACCGGCACCGATGCCTGCGCGGGCGGGATCGACCAGGAGGCATGCCGGAACTCGGTTGACGACTCCAGGTAGGTGAGGGAGAGGATCGGCAGGATGACGATCTTCGTGCTGGCCGCCATCAACCACGAGACCCAGTAGAAGATCGTCGCCTCGGGAATCGTCAGATCCAGCTCGAGCACGTTGGCGAGGATCAGCAGCAAGCCGTACTCGACGATCGCCAGTACCCCTGTCATCCAGGGCGGCTGATAGCGAAGCACCCAGGAATAGACGGCTGAATCCAGTGCCACGCCCATCAGGAGGTAGACGCCGATCAGCACGATCCAGTCCGGTCGCCCCGTGACCAGGGAGAGGATCACGCCGAGAATCGCGGGTCCGGTGAGGATCGCGACGCGTGTTTGGACCCTTCCCAGGGGCGTCGGGCACATCTAGCTGAGCTGCTCCGTCTTCTGAATCTGCTTCAGCGCCCGCACGGTCTTGCGCGCGAGGCCGAGTTGCATCGCCATCCGCGACGGAAAGCGGCGCAGCTTCGGCTGCTCGGCGCGCACGCAATCGCCCACGAAGCGGCGCGCGATGTACTTGAGCCCGGCGATCGTGTCCCCGTTGGGGACAACGGTGTTGGCATTGATCCCCATCATCGCGAGGCGCGAATCCTCGCGGTCGAGCGGCGGCACGCCGCAGTTGGTCTTCAGGCGGATCCGCTCGCGGTGCACCGGAACGTCGTAGGTCTGAACCAGGCGCCGCAGCACGGGCAGGGTCAGCGCCGACTTGTTGAAGCCGGTGCCGCAGGTGATCCCGGTGATCTCCAGCGGGCCGGTGTTGGTGCCGTTCAGCACGTCGATGCTGACCTTCAATCCGGCCGGTCCAGGGTCGATTGTGGCGACGTTTCCGAAGACCTCCTCGAAGCGACCCTCGGCCTTGGCCCGCTTGACGCGCTCCGCCCAGCCTCGCCGTTGCGGCGCGGTGCCGCGCAGGGCGCGGCCAAGGAAGTCGATACGGGTGTCGAACTCGAGCCCCTGGAAGGCGTCGATGCCGCTGCCGTCGAAGAGGCAGCGCGGGACGTTCAGGTCCTGCTCGTCGGGGGTTGGGTTTCGCTGCAGAGCAATGCACTGGGCGCCGGCGTCGATGATGTTCGCCCACTCGTTGACGGAGGCGATGCCGGAGCCGACGACGATGTAGCGACCGCCGGAGAAGTAGCTCTTCGGCTCATAGGCCTGAACGATCCGATCAGCCGTCGCCGGATCCTCGCGCGCCTTCCCGTAGACACCCGGAAATGCGAGCGGGCCGTGGCCGATGGCCAGCATCACGTGCTTGGCGCGGCCCAGAAGCTGCGCCTGCTCGTCGTAGATGGAGAAGTGCGGCGGGGGTCCACTCTCGCGGGTGACCCAGCCCACGCGCACCCCGCCGAGCACGCGGCTCTCGTATCCGAGCGAGTGCGCGACGACCGAGGCTTCGCTGAGGATCTCGGGCACGCCCGGATTGAACTTTCGCCCTACCGAGCGAAGTAGGGGGGAGGGGTCTTTGCGCGCGTACGCATCGAGCTGGGAGAACGTCGGCCAGTCAGCCGGCAGAAAGTGCGACTCCGCCTCGGAGCGCAGGACCGTCTGTCCGAGGTTCCAGGCGAACTGCTGGTAGGTGCCGACCGGGTTCGTGCTCTCGCCGAAGATCCCGATTTGATCCGGGCGGAAGCCGAGGTAGATGGCCGTCGTGTAGACCATCAGGGCGCCGAAACCGTCGCCGACGACGGCGATCGTCACGTCGTTGTTTTTGCCGTTCGAACTCATCTGACTTTCTTGCGGTTCGTCATTCTGTCGATTCCGGGCCAATTTTGCTGCTAGGCCCGCCGAAGTTCATCACAGGAGACGACCACGAGAACCGCGTGACGTCCTCGCTCGGCGCCAGCGCGCCCGGCCTTGTACCCCGCCGCACGAACAGGATCGGGGCCTCGGCCGTGCGGGCAATCTGGGAGCGCGTTTCACCCAACCCCTCCTGCTGCCAGCGGGACGACAGGCCGATTGCGAGCAGGCCGGCGTTCGCGGCGGCTTCGACGATGGCTTCCCGGCCTGGTGCGATTATCAGGGGCTCGGCAGCAATGCCGGCATATTGACGAACCAGCAGGCCTGCGTCGCCGAGGCGGCGCTCGAGCGTCGAGCGATCCTCCGAGTCGCTTGCGGCACCGAGCAGCTTCAGCTGGGCCCCGGTCGCGGCACAGATCCAGGCCCCAAGCTCGAGGGCGGCCCAGTCGTGCTCGGCCGCACCGAAGGGGACCACGACCGGCCGCGCCTTCACGGGAATCTCGGTGACAGCCTCGCGCGCCACGAGCACGGCGACGTCACACGGCGCCTGTCGCAGCACGGTGCCGACGGCGCCACGCGGCACCGCCTGTCCGAGCAGCGGGCGCTGGCCGTCCATCAGCAGCAGGTCGACCTGCTCTGCTTCGGCGATTCGCGCCAGGTCGATGCCGTGGTCGGCCGAGATGAAGGCCACCCCGCGAGCAGCGATGCCGCCCTGGACGAGCTCGTCGCGGACCCGGTGCACTTCGCGTGAGGCCTCCGCGAGCAGTCTGCTCTCCGATTGCAATCCGGGCCGTACGCCCGAAGCGGCGCCGCGCGGGGGGCTGACGAGATCGGCGACGATCAGCTCCCTGGGCGGTTCCGAGCGCGCCAGCGCCTCAGCCAGCAGTCGCAGCTGGGGAAGACTCTGCGTCGCCTGCGGGGCGACGAGGATCGCTTGCTCCGGTACCCGCAGTGCCGGGAAGTCCGCCTCGGATCTTCGCTTGGCGTCGAGTAGCTCGTCCTCGACCGGAGCCCCATAGCGATTCTTCTTGTCGATCAGGCTCAGAATCGGGCCGGCCATGAAGGTGGTGACCAGCGCCATGATCACAAGCGCCGCGAACAGGGCCGAGGAGATGACTCCCTTTTCGAGCGCGAGGTTGAGCACGATCAACTCGGTCAGCCCGCGAGTGTTCATCAACGTGCCGACCACCGTGGAGGCATGCCAGTCGAAGCCGGAGACCCGTGCCGCGACCGTCGCCGTCCCGAGTTTGGCGACGATCGCGATCGCCACAAGGGCTGCGGTTATCAGCCAGAGCTCCGGGCGGTCGAGCAGGCCGAAGTTGGTGCGCAGCCCCGTATAAACGAAGAACAACGGCAGCAGCAGCGTGACCACGAAGTCCTCGATCCGGCTCGTGACGTCCTCGGTCAGCCCGTCGTGGCGTGGCATCACGAGTCCCATTACGAAAGCGCCGAAGATCAGCGCGATCCCGATCGACTCTGTCGCGTACGCCGACAGCAGGACGCCCGCGAAGATGCCCGCGATCCATCCACCCGGGACCCGCCCCACTTCCTGGTAAGCGCCGGACATCCGCGCCAGCAATGGTCGGACGACCGCAAACATGACGACGCAGAAGACGAGCGCCAGGCCCACCGTCTCAAGCACGTCGAGCGCCGTTCCGGCCACTGCGATCGCGGTGGCGAGCGCAATCAGGAACCAGGCGGTGACATCGTCGACCGCCGCAGCCGCCATCACGACCGCCCCAAGCGGGGCCTTGAGCATCCGGCGCTCGACGAGAATCCGGGCCAGGACCGGGAAGGCCGTGATCGACATCGTCACGCCCATGAACAGAGCGAACGGGAGGAAGTCGCCGGGCGGGGCGATCACGGCGAAGATCGGGACGGCGGCAGCGATCCCAAGCATCATCGGCATGGCGACGCTGGCGTTGGAGATCAGGGCCGCCTGGGACACCCGGCCCTGGAGCTGTCGCCAGTCGAGCTCGAGGCCGACAAGGAACATGTAGAAGATCAGTCCGAGGTTGGCGACGACGCCGATCGTCGGGATGATGTCGCTCGGGAAGACGAGGCTTTGAAGCTCGGGGGCCAGCGCACCGAAGACCGTCGGCCCCAGCACGATTCCGGCGACGACTTCGCCCATCACCTGGGGCTGTCCCATCCGCTTGGCCAGCTGGCCGAACAAGCGGGAAATGATCAGGATCACTGCGAGGGCGATGAAGAATTGCGCCAGCAGCTTTCCGAACTCCCGCTGCTTCGCTGCCACGACCTCTTCTCCGGTCGACGGAATCGGCGGCTGACCGTCACCCTCCGCCGGAGTCAGCACCAGGTTGATGGAGCGATCGGCAGCCTCCCCACTGACTGTTGCCTCGCCGCCGGAGAGGCAACTCACCATCCCGTGGATCTCTCCGGTCTCGCTGTACTCGAGCTCCCCGACGTGCTCCTCGTCGGCCAGCACTTCGACGACGTCGGCGTCGCCTTCGAGTTCCAAGGCCGAGCCCATGCACTCGGACGCAGGGGCGAGCTTGTACTCGCCGGCGATTGAATTGGGCGGCAGCGCGGGTTGGTTGCCGGGCGTCGGAGGTTCGGTGTCGAACTTCGCTTCGAAGGACTCGCCGGCGACGCTCCCGCCGATGTCTCCGCCATTGACGACGGCCCTCAGCGCCCCATCGCTTCCGTCGAGGCACTTGACGTCTCCGTCCAGCTCCTCGTCCTCGAACGTCAGCCGGCCGCTGAGGCTGTCCTCGGTGTTGCCGATGTTGACGAACTGCCCCGATTGCTGGAGCTCAAAGGACGACCCGAGGCACGGATGCTGCTCCGCCAGCGCGTAGCCACCTGCGATCGCGGGAGGAGGCTCCTCGTCGGAGCCAAGGTGGATGCTGATCCCGACCCCCGCGGCGACGACGACCGCGATCAGCGCGTAGAAGCTGATTATTCGGCGCTGCGGTGCGCTCGGCGATTCCAAGTCTGCCTGCGCTCCAACGGGCGTTTCGGTTTCCTCACCCTCGGCCATTCGGGCGCAAGCCTAGACTGCGCGACCAGATGATGTCCAGCGCCCCCGAGTCGCTTGCCATCGGTCAGGTCGTCGCCTATGTCCTGCTCGATCTGGCGATCATCCTCGTCGCCGCGCGGCTGCTTGGAGCCCTGGCGGTGCGGCTGCGACAGCCCAGGCTCGTGGGGGAGCTCGTCGCCGGCGTGCTCGTCGGCCCGACGCTGCTCGGCGGCCAGATCGCCCGCTCGGAGATCTCCGAGCTCGACCGCCCGGCCGTCGCCGGCGACGGCCTCGTCAACGACCTCTTCCCTCTGCAGTCATTCGAGTTCCTCAACATCGCCGCAACCCTGGCGATGGTTCTGTTCATGTTCATGCTCGGGCTGGAGGCGCACGGGCGCTTCCTGCGCCGCAGGGCGCTGCCGGCCGGCGTCGTCGCGATTGCTTTGGTGGCGGTCCCGGTCGCCATCGGCTTCCTGGTCGCGAGCATTCTCGACAGTCCGGGAGAGTGGAAGCTCAACAGCACGCCGGAGGGGCGGCCGATCCCATTCCCGACGCATGCGCTCTTCCTCGGGGCGGCGATGGCCACGGTGGCCTTCCCGCTCGTCGCGCGCGTCCTGCAGCGAAAACGCGTGATCGGAACCCCGCTCGGGGCTCTCAGCCTCGGGGCCGCGATCGCGGCGACCCCGCTGATGGTGATCATCGTCGCCACCGCCTCGCTCTCGATCCGTCAGCAAGGGGTACCCGACAGCGTCGCCATCAAGGTCGCCGCCGCGGCTGGTTTCGTCGTCTTCCTGTTCGTCGTTGTGCGACCTGGTTTGCGCATTCTGCTCAACCGCTACTTCCGTCCTGAGGAGCGACTCGGCAACGAGATCCTTGGCGCGCTGATGATCGGCACCGTGCTGAGCGCGCTCGCCTCACAGCGGATCGGCATGCACGCACTGGTCGGCGCATTTGTGTTCGGAGCGTGCGTGCCCCGGATCGACGGCCTTTCGCAGGCGGTGCTCGGACGGGTTCGCCAGCCGATCGTCGTCCTGGGGGTTCCGGTCTTCCTCGCGGTGATCGGCCTGCAGACGGACTTCCGGAACCTCAACGGTGAGCTTCTGGCCGGCGTCGCGTTGGTGGTTGCGGCGCTGATCGTCGGCAAGCTGGCCACGGGGGCGGTCTCTGGTCGCGCGGCCGGCCTCAGCTGGCGCGAGGCTTCGGCGCTCGGCGCCCTCGCCAACGACCGTGGACTGCTGATCCTGGTGGTCGCACTGATCGGCCTGCAGACGGGCGTCGTCGCACCGCTGATGGCCGTGGCCCTGGTCAGCGGAGCGCTGGTCACGACCGCGATGACGGGCCCGCTCACCAATTGGTTGATTCCTGCCGACACCGTCGAGGTTCGGCTTGAGCGGACGATCAAGCGGGCCCTGGCAGGCGCCAGCTCGGCGTGGGGTGAGAACCGGATCGTGGTGGTGCCGGTGGCCGAAAGTTCGGCGCCCGCCGCCATCGCTGCCGCTCTTGATCACGTCGACGACGACCCTCCGCCGGGCTTCCTCGTGATCTCTATCCCAGGATTGCCGCCGAACGGGGAGTACGTGGGCGCCGGCCCGGCGGAGACTCGCGCTGTCGTCGACGAGGCGCGGCACACGCTCGAGCTTGGGGCGGAGGTACTCCGCGCCGCCGACGCCGAGGTTGCGATGGTTGTGTTTCAAAGTCCGACCCCGGAGGCCGACCTGACCCGGCTCGCGCAGGACTGGTCAGCAAGCCGGGCGATCGTCGGCGGCCGGCGGGAGGCGGACGCACTGGCGACTGCAGGCGTCCAGGTCGAGCGGGTCGCCTCGGCGGCGATCTGATTCGATGGCCGCCGTGAATCTGCGCGACAGGTGACGGTGGGAGTGACACGGCGATGACGGAATTGGCGATCGGCACAGAATTCGCCGGGCTGCGGCTCGAGTCCATCGCCGGACGCGGGGGCATGGGAGTTGTCTATCGCGCCAAGGACCTGAGGCTCGAGCGCACGGTGGCGGTCAAGGTGATAGCTCCTGAGCTCGCTTCCAACGACCAGTTCCGTCGTCGCTTCGAGGACGAATCCCGCATTGCCGCGGGCCTTGACCACCCCAACGTGCTCCCGGTCTACCAGGCCGGGGAGGAGGATGGCGTCCTGTTCATCGTCATGCGGTTCGTCGACGGCGAGGATCTCGCGACGATGATCGCCGAGCGTGGGCGCCTCGAGCTGCGGTTTGCGGCGCAGATCGTCAGCCAGGTGGCTGGCGCGCTCGACGAAGCGCATGCGGGCGGGCTCGTCCACCGCGACGTCAAGCCGGCCAACGTGCTGCTGCGCCTGCGCCAGGGATCTGCGCCCGAGGCATACCTGACCGACTTCGGGCTGGCCCGCCCGGCCGCTTCCAGTGGGGGTTTGACGGCAGTCGGGATGGTCGTTGGGACGATCGACTACATCGCCCCGGAGCAGTTGCGCCGCCACCCGCTGCTCGATGGGCGAGCCGACGTCTACGCGCTCGGAGGCCTGCTTTACCACGCGATCACCGGCGAGGTTCCCTATCCGCTGGAAAGCGATGCGGCCAAGATCCTTGCTCACAGCACCGAGCCGCCGCCGCGGCCGACGAGCGTGGTCTCGACGCTGCCCGATGCACTGGACGATGTCGTCGCACGTGCGCTGGCGAAGTCTCCCGACGACCGCTACCCCTCGGCAGGTGACCTCGGCCGCGCGTTCGAGGCGGCGGTACTGGGGGCGCAGCGCGCTCCGAAGGCGACCGTCGTCGCGGCCTCCGCCGCCGATCCGGAAGCCACGCAAGTCGCCGGAGCGAGCCCCGCCGCTGAGCAGACGGAGGTTGGGACGCCTGTGGCTAAGTCGGCGGCTCCGCACGCCGACGGCGAGCGCTCGCAACACCGGCCCCCGATTTGGCAGTTGCTCGCGGTGCTCGGCGGGCTGGTGCTGGCACTCGAGTTCCCAACCGCCAGCAGCGACGCGCTGGCGGTCGCACTCTTCGGCGGTGTGTACGCCGCCCTGGTCGTGGCCGCGCTTATGAGTGCGGCTTCGCGCAGTCCCGCCGCGGGACAGGCGATGGCCCTCCTCAGCGCTGTTGCCTTCGGCCTCTGCGTCGGTCCACTTCTGCTCGACGGCGATTCAGCGTTCGAGGACTGGCCCGTGGTGCTTCCGCTCGTGGCCGGCGTTCTCGCAGCAGCCGCGGGGATCGGGCTGACCACGCATGACCCCCAGCATCGCTCGGCGACCTGGGGCCAGGCGTCCGGGGGGCGTCGTCCGGCGTTGATCGTGACGCTGGTCGGCGGCCTCACCCTGGTCGGAGCGCTCTTTTTGAATTTCATCGAGGATGTGCAGGCCACACCGTCAGACGCAGGTTCCCTCAATCCCGTGTCTCACACGGGATGGGAGACCTTCGCCGCGGCCGATCTCGCCTTCGCGATGCTTGCGGCACTGGTGGTGGTGAGCGGTGTCGTAGTGCTCGTGCGCGGCAGCTTCCGCCCCTGGCCCGTGATCCTGGTCGGACTCACCGCGATGGGCTTGATGGCCGCCATCCTCGTGCTCCGCAAGCACAACGCGAGCCTGTCGCCCGGCGCCTGGGTTGCGATCGCGGGCACGTTGACCATCGTCGCCGGGGGCGTTTGGGGTTGGCTCGACGCACGCCGAATGTCGTTGAGGGATGGCTGATCAGCCGGGTTCCCGGCTCCGGCTTCGGGGTCCCGGTTGCATCATCAGCACGTCTATTGCGTAGTGCAGATCGAGCCTGTCTCCCGAGCCTTGAAGTGGTGGTGCAGGCTGGTCGCTGTCATGCCGCGGCGCCGGCCGTGAAGTGCCCGGTCTTCGTTCCCCGCGGCCAAGCTTGGGAACGGCGGGCAGTGGGCGACCGTCCGGTCGACGGAAGCTGAGCTTGCCATCAGCGGCACTTTCCACCGAGTAGCCGCCCTCGTGAAGAAGGTGGTGATGAAACCGGCAGAGGCCGCAGAGATTCTCGTAGGACGTCTTGCCACCCTTGGCCCATGGCTCGATGTGGTGCAGGTCGATAAAGCGCTTGTTGGTACAGCCTGGGAAGCGGCACGTCTTATCGCGGGCTTTGACGGCTCGAGCGATATGGGGCGGGACGGACCGGGTCTTGCGACCGACGCTCAAGCATTGTCCGTTGTGCTCGAAGAGCGGCACGATGCCCGCATCGCAGGCCAGGCGCTCGGCGGTCTGGACAGATAGAGGCGAGCCGTCCTCGGTGGCGCAGCGGCCCTCCTGCGCCTCACCAGACAGCAATTCGGCGTCGACGTGGACAATCACTTGATAGCGCTCGGCGCCGTTGGCCCCGCAGCTCTCCGAGTCCAGGGCGACTTCAGCCATCGCCACCAGCGCGTCTGCGCTCGCCGCCTCCTCGTCGCGTGAGCGCAAAGCGTCGCTGCTGGCCTCGAGCGCTCGCAGGAACTGGCTGCCGTCCGCCGCCGGCAGGCGCCCGCGGATCGAGAGTGAGCCGTCCTCCTGCCATGACCACGCGATGAGACGATCGCGGTCCATCCGTCTGGCCTCATCGGCGCCGACTACGCCGCGATAACAGCGCAGCAGCCGCTCGAGCTGGGCGGCGTTTGCTTCGACGGCCATCTCCAGAAGCTCCGCCTCGTCGTCTGGCGTGGCCGCCCGTGTCAGTGCCCGCACCTTGGAATAGGAGAGTCTTCCAGTGGCGAATTGCTCGCGCACGCGCGGCAGTCGCTGGAGGTCTCGGGCAACCCGGACGTGCTCCCGCGCCGTTCGCTCTCCCATCGCGCAGCGCCAGGCGAGCCAGCTCGAACAACTGGCGAAGCCGAAATCCTCGTGACCCTTGCGGTGCTCGAAGGCGGCTATCAACGACAGCCAGCGACAGGTGGCCGCATAGATCTCGGATGCTTGCTCGGCAATCGCTTCACCGAGGGCGTCGATGGTCAGTTCGCCTGGGTTGCAATCGAACATGTGTTCGTAGCCTAGACCCTCGCGCGGACGGAAAGATCGCCGGGCGAGATGCCTCTGGGAGCTACCCCAAATTGGGTAGATAGGCGGTTCCGCGGGACCGGTTGAGGCCACCGTACGCCGGCGGAAGACCCCGGCCAGACCACGGCTGCCTTCCGCTTGGAGGCTGCGGGGTCCTACCCTGCCGGGCATGGAGCATCGCGAGGAGCGGCTCGCCAGGGTGGGCGAGCTTGAGATCGCATACGACGAGTTCGGCCCTGAAGACGGCGAGCCGATGCTGATGGTCATGGGCTTGGCCGCCCAGATGATCGCCTGGCACGAAGACTTCTGCGCGTTGCTGGGCGAGCGCGGTTTCAGGGTGGTCCGCTTCGACAACCGCGACGCCGGCCACTCGACCTGGCTAAAGGAGGCCGCCGTGCCGAGCCGGGCGCAGATGATGCTGGGAACCGGGAAGCCGGCCTACGGGCTCGCGGACATGGCCGAGGACTCCCGCGGTCTGCTCGACTTCCTCGAGATCGGGTCGGCGCATGTCGTTGGCGCCTCGCAGGGCGGGATGATCGCTCAGCAGCTGGCGATCGCCCATCCGGACCGGGTGCGCTCGCTCTGTTCGCTGATGTCCACGACCGGGAGCCGGCTGGCGGGTCTGCCGACGCCGCGCGCGACGCGGGCGCTGCTCTCACCGGCCGCCCGGAAACGCGAGATCGCGGTCGAGCGTGCAGTCGCCACCTTCCGAGTGATCGGCTCGCCGGGGTTCGAGCGCGATGAGGAACGGCTGCGCTACGTGGCCGGGCTCAGCTTCGATCGCGGCTCGAACCCAGCCGGTGTGGCCCGCCAGCTGCATGCGGTCACGACGTCGCCCGACCGCACCCCGGCGTTACGCAATCTCTCTGTCCCTACCGTCGTCATCCACGGTGGCAGCGACCCGCTCGTGCGCCCTCGCGGCGGCAAGGCGACCGCCAAGGCGATCCCGGGGTCGCGCCTGGTGATCATCCCCGGAATGGGCCACGACCTGCCGCGGGCCGCCTGGCGGCAGATCCTCGATGCGATCACTGAGAACGCGGCGCGTGCGCAGAATCGCCGCGTGTTTTCGAGCCCCGCACTCGGGTAACAACCCAAGCGGCCGCCCGCAGCGTTCCGAGAGGTCGGGTGGCCCCAACCGCCTGACTCAAGGAGGAGTGAGAGATGAGCGCAGGAAGCGCCATGCGTCGGCCCAGGCCCGATTCGCCCGCCCCGGCCGGGGCGATCGACTGGGAGGCGATCGAGCGCTCGCCGGAGTTCCGCGAACTGGTCCGGCGCCGGCGCCGATTTGTCGTCCCCGCGACGATCTTTTTTCTCGCCTGGTTCTTTGGCTTCATCGTGCTTGCCGGTTACGCCCCGGACTTCATGGGCGAGAAGATCGTGGACAGCCTGACCGTCGGCTACGTCTGGGCGCTCTCCCAGTTCGTGATGGTCTGGGTGCTCTGCTGGCTGTACCTGCGCAAATCAGACCGGGAATTCGACCCGCTGGCGGAACGCGTTGTGGCCAGGGCTCTCTCCAACAACGGGCAGGCGGGAAACGGCCCTGCCTCCGGCCGAGCCAACGACACGCACGACGGTGGCGGCGGCGCCCGAGCCGGCGATGACCGGAGGACAACACGATGAGCCCCCTGCAGCAGGCACTGCTCGGCGCCGTCGATGCGGAGACCCTGGCCATGTTCGGGGTGGTTCTCGCCATCACCCTGGGGATCACTTATTGGGCTTCGAAGCGCGTCCGCACCGCAACCAGCTTCTGGGCCGCCGATCGCAGTATCAGCGGCGCCCAGAATGGCTTCGCGATTGCGGGTGACTACATGTCGGCCGCCTCGTTCCTCGGCATCGCCGGGCTGATCTTCTGGTTCGGCTTCGACGGTTTCCTCTATTCCGTCGGCTTCCTCGTCGCCTTCCTGACCGTGCTCTTCCTGCTCTCCGAGCGGATGCGCAACGCCGGCAAGTTCACGATCGCCGACGTGCTCTCCTTCCGGCTCAAGCAGCAGCCGGCGAGGGTGGCGGCCGCAATCGGCACCCTCGCGGTCGCCGGCTTCTACCTGATCGCACAGATGGTGGGGGCGGGCGCGATCATCGAGGCGCTGGTTGGCATCGACTTCAGCTGGGCGGTGATCGGGACCGGGGCGTTCATGCTCTGTTACGTCGTCTTCGGCGGCATGTTGGCGACGACATGGGTGCAGATCGTCAAGGCCGTGCTGCTGATGAGCGCGACGATCGTGCTCTCGCTGTTCGTGCTCGGGAAGATGGGCTGGAACCCGCTGGACGTCTTCAGCCGCGCGGAGGCGCAGTCGGAGAACCCGGGCTCGTACCTATCGCCCGGTCTGCGCTTCACCAATCCGATCGACACGGTTTCGCTCGGCATCGCGCTGGTGCTCGGCACCGCCGGTCTGCCGCACATCCTGATGCGCTTCTTCACGGTGCCCGACGCCAAGGCTGCGCGCACCTCTGTCGGCTGGGCCGTGGCGCTGATCGGTGCTTTCTACGTGATGACGACCTTCCTGGGCTTCGGCGCCAGGGCACTCCTCGGCGAGAGCGGCCTTGTCGGCACCGTCGACGAGGCGGGTAACCTGGCCGCCCCGTTCCTGGCCCTGAGCGTCGGCGGCGGCGAGGGAACTTTCGGCGGCGAGCTCTTCCTCGCTGTGATCTCTGCCGTGGCCTTCGCGACGATCCTCGCGGTCGTTGCCGGGTTGGTGATCTCCGCCTCGGGCGCGATCGCGCACGACGTCTGGTCGAACGTGATTCGCTCCGGCAAGGACTCCGAGGACGAAGAGGTCTGGGTCGCCCGCATCGCCGCCTTCCTCATCGGTGCCGTCGCGATCGCGATCGCAGTCATCGGCGGATCGGACCTGAACGTCTCCTACATGGTCGGACTCGCCTTCGCGGTCGCCGCCAGCGCCACCTTCCCGGCATTGTTGATGGCGCTGAGCTGGCGGCGCTTCAACACAACCGGCGCGGTCACAGGGGTGCTGGCCGGCACGGTCACCGCGATCGGGCTGGTCCTGATCGGTCCGGATGTGCGCGCCGATCCGATCATCGAGTTGACCCAGCCCGCGATCATCTCTGTGCCGGTCGGCTTCCTCGGCTGCATCCTCGGGACGCTCCTGGGGCGCCCGGAACCTCCACGCGAGCACTCCTTCGACGAGCTGATGGTGCGCGCCGAGACCGGTCTCGGCGCCGAGCGGGCGGGCGCGCCGGCGGGTTCCCCGCTGGCAGCCGGGCCGCCGGCCGAACGGCAGCGCGAGCCCGCGCTCAGCGGCCGCAGCTAGGAGGCGGATATGGTCCGGCTAATGGAGTCGGAGATGACCGGAGAGGCGCTCGAGCAACGCCTCGCGGAGTTGCTCGAGCAGAAGTTCTTCGAGCCGCCTGAGGAGTTCGCCGCGGCGGCGCTGATCAAGGACGCGGCGATCTACGACGAGGCCGCCGCCGACCCACCGGGCTGGTGGCTGGAGCAGTCCAGGCAGTTGATCGACTGGTTCGAGGAGCCCAAGCAATCGCTCAACGACTCGGATCCGCCCTTTTTCAAGTGGTTCGAGGACGGCAAGCTGAACGTCTCGCATAACTGCCTCGACCGCCATGTCGACGCCGGACTCGGCGACCGGGTCGCCTTCCACTGGCGCGGGGAGGAGGGCGAGGAGCGCGACGTCACCTATGCGGAGTTGCTTGCCGACACGAAGCGGCTCGCGAATGCGCTCACCGATCGCGGCGTCGAGCCCGGCGACGTCGTCGGCATCTACCTGCCGATGATTCCCGAGGTCGCCGTTGCGATGCTCGCCTGCGCGCGCATCGGCGCGCCGCACAACGTCGTCTTCGGGGGCTTCGCCCCGGAGTCGGTCAAGGAGCGGATGCAGTTCTCCGAGGCGAAGGCGCTGATCACCGCAAACCAGGCGCGCCGCAAGGGCAAGGCCGCCGACGTCAAGTCAGCGGTTGACGGGCTCCTCGATGAGGTGCCTTCGATCGAGACGGTGGTCGTCGTCCGCAACACCGATGCCGACGCGCCGATGACCGAGGGCCGCGACGTCTGGTACCACGACGCGATCGAGGCCGCTGACCCCGAGTGCGCGGCGACCCCGCTCGACGCCGAGCACCCGCTGTTCGTGCTCTACACCTCGGGCTCGACCGCGAAGCCGAAGGGCATTCAGCACACCTCCGGCGGCTACCTGACCGGCGCCACCTGGACCCACCGGTACGTCTTCGACCTCAAGCCCGAGCAGGACGTCTACTGGTGCTCGGCCGACGTCGGCTGGGTCACCGGGCACTCCTACATCGTCTACGGGCCACTCTCGAACGGCTGCACGTCGGTTATGTACGAGGGCGCGCCCGACTATCCGGACAAGGACATCTGGTGGGAACTCTGTGCGCGCTACGGCGTGACGCTCTTCTATACGGCGCCGACGGCGATCCGCGCCTGCATGAAGTGGGGGGCGCAGTACCCGGCCCGCCACGACCTCTCGAAGCTGCGCCTGCTCGGCTCGGTCGGCGAGCCGATCAACCCCAAGGCCTGGCTCTGGTACCACGTCGTCATCGGCGGCGAGCGCTGCCCGATCATCGACACCTGGTGGCAGACCGAGACGGGGCACATCATGATCACGACGCTGCCCGGGGTGCAGGCGGCAAAGCCGGGCTCAGCCGGGCGGCCGCTGCCGGGGATCGAGGCGGGCGTCGTCTGCGAGGACGGCGACCCGCTCGACGAGGGCCAGGGGCTGCTGGTGCTGACTATGCCCTGGCCGGGAATGCTGCGCACGCTCTTCAAGGAGCCCGACCGCTACGTCGAGACCTACTTCGAGCGTTTCGGCGAGCGCACCTACCTGGTCGGCGACGCGGCGCGGACGGACTCCGACGGCTACGTCTGGGTGATCGGCCGCATCGACGACGTCGTCAACGTCTCCGGTCACCGGCTTTCGACCGCGGAAGTCGAGTCGGCGATCGTCTCGCACCCGAAGGTGGCGGAATCGGCGGTGATCGGCCAGTCCGACGAGGACACGGGGCAGGCGATCTGCGCATTCGTGACCCTCGAGGGCGAGCGCGAGGGCGGCGACGAGCTGGAAGCCGAGATCCGCGCGCACGTCGCCACCCGGATCGGCAAGCTGGCGCGACCGAAGCGAATCATCTGGACGGACGATTTGCCGAAAACGCGCTCCGGAAAGATCATGCGCCGGCTGCTGCGCGACATCGCGTCGGACCGCGAGCTCGGTGACGTGACGACGTTGCGCGACCCTGACGTGATGGAGAAGATCGGCGCCGCGATGCAGGCGGATTCGTCCGAGGACTAGTGGCGTTCGGCCGTAGGCCCGGCACGGTTAGGCAATCCACCCAAAAACCTTGGGCCTTCGCACTGGAATCGGTGACTTTCGGGTCACCCAATGCTCCCGTCGGGGGCTTTGGAATGTGAGGATCAATCGCAGGGCGAGCGTGGCACGCATGGTCGATCACCTCGGGTTGAAGACCTGACCGGGTAGAGTTTTGAACGCTACAGGCGGCTGTGACGGAACTGGCAGACGTGCGAGCTTCAGGTGCTCGTGTCCGAAAGGGCGTGGAGGTTCGAATCCTCTCAGCCGCATCCAGCGCGAGCGATAGCTCTCGTTTGGCTAGGCAAGCCGCAGGAAACGACGCCAGGAACGATCGGGCCGGAAAGGCTTCGCGCGTGGTACGCCTGCGGCGATGACTGAGCGCGCCAAAACCGCGGGGGGTGGTCCGAAGCACCGCATCCGGTCTTGGCACTTCAGCCCACCGGGCCTAGTGTCGCTGCCATGAAGCTCCGACGCCGCCTGACCCCTCTCGCAGTGTCAGCGGTGATATCGCTGGCAGCCGCCGCGGCCGCCCTCGCGGCCGCAAGCGATCTCGACACGGGCTTCGGCAGCGGTGGCACCCTGACGACCGACTTCGGCAAGTCCAGCGGGGCCGAAGCGCTGGCGATCCAGCCCGACGGCAAGATCGTGGCCGCCGGCTACTACGGCACCGAACTCCCCCCACCAAGCTCCTCGCAACTCGACTTCGCCCTGACCCGCTACAACCCCGACGGCTCGCTGGACACCAGCTTCGCCGGCGACGGGCGCCGGGGAACGTCGTTCGGGGAGTTCGACCGAGCCTACGACGTGGCGATCCAGCCCGACGGCAAGATCGTCGCCGCGGGCGTGGCCGACAACCAGCACTTCGCCCTGGCCCGCTACAACCCCGACGGCTCGCTGGACACCACGTTCGACGCCGACGGCAAGCTGACCACCGACTTCTCCGGCAAGCCCAGCGAGGCCCGAGCGCTGGCGATCCAGCCCGACGGCAAGATCGTGGCCGCCGGCTATTACGGCACCGGATCGCAGCTCGACTTCGCCCTGACGCGTTACAACCCCGACGGCTCGCTGGACACCAGCTTCGCCGGCGACGGGCGCCGGGGAACGTCGTTCGGGGAGTTCGACCGAGCCTACGACGTGGCGATCCAGCCCGACGGCAAGATCGTCGCCGCGGGCGTGGCCGACAACCAGCACTTCGCCCTGGCCCGCTACAACCCCGACGGCTCGCTGGACACCACGTTCGACGCCGACGGCAAGCTGACCACCGACTTCTCCGGCAAGCCCAGCGAGGCCCGAGCGCTGGCGATCCAGCCCGACGGCAAGATCGTGGCCGCCGGCTATTACGGCACCGGATCGCAGCTCGACTTCGCCCTGACGCGTTACAACCCCGACGGCTCGCTCGACACCAGCTTCGACGGCGACGGGCGCCGGGGAACGTCGTTCGGGGGGCGTGACCACGCCCGCGACGTGGCGATCCAGCCCGACGGCAAGATCGTCACGGCGGGGACCGCGGATTCCGCAGCGGAAGGCCTCAGCTTCGGGCTCACACGCCACCTCCCCGACGGAACTCCTGACCAAGGCTTCGGGAGTGCTGGTCTGGCGACGGTCAGCCTCGGCTTTCCCGCGGAATGGGCCACGGCGCTGGCGATCCAGCCCGACGGCAAGATCGTCGCCGCCGGCCGGGCCGGGGACGGCGCAGTGTTCCCTAGCTCGGACTTCGCCCTCGTCCGCCTGCTGGGCGACCCGGTCGATCCCGGGGGCACGGGCACGGGTACGGGTACGGGCACCGGTACGGGCACGGGCACCGGCACCGGCACGGACACCACGGACACCACGGCTCCTGAGCTCAAGCTCGCCGGGCCGCGCAAGCAGCGCCTGGCCCGCTTCGTCAAGGTCAAGGCGAGTTGCCCGGTCGAGGCCTGCACCCTCGAGGCCTCGGGGGTGCTGGTAATCCCTCGTTCCGGCAGGACGGCGCAGCGCACACGGCGCCTGAGCCTTCGCCCTGCGAGAGCCGCGAGCCAGGGCGAGGTCGTGGTCATGAAGCTGCGCCTCTCGCCCAAGGTGCGGCGGGCGGCACAGCGCTCCAGCCGCATCCGCGCCCGGATCAGGGTCACGGCGGCTGACGCGTCCGGCAACTCGAGCAAGGCCTCGCGCGTGGTGCGCCTGCGGCGATGACTGCGAGCGCCTATCCCGCGGGGGTGGTCCGAAGCACCGCATCCGGTCTTGGCACTTCTGCCCACCGGGCCTAGTGTCGCTGCCATGAAACTCCGACGCCGCCTGGCCCCGCCTGCACTGTCAGTCGTGATCTCGCTGGCCGCGGCTGCGGCCGCCCTCGCGGCAGCAAGCGATCTCGACACGAGCTTCGGCAGCGGAGGCACCCTGACGACAAACTTCTCAGGCAAGCCCAGTGCGGCCAACGGACTGGCGATCCAGCCGGACGGCAAGATCGTCGCCGCCGGCTATTACGGCACCTTCCCGTATACCGACTTCGCCCTGACTCGTTACAACCCCGACGGCTCGCTGGACACCAGCTTCGCCGGCGACGGGCGCCGGGGAACGTCGTTCGGGCAGAGCGACCGGGCCTACGACGTGGCGATCCAGCCCGACGGCAAGATCGTCGCCGCGGGCCAGGCCGACAACCAGCACTTCGCCCTGGCCCGCTACAACCCCGACGGCTCGCTGGACGCGAGCTTCGACGCCGACGGCAAGCTGACGACCGACTTCTTCGGAAAGCCCAGCGGGGCCCGAGCGCTGGCAATCCAACCCGACGGCAAGATCGTGGCCGCCGGCTATTACGGCACCGGATCGCAGCTCGACTTCGCCCTGACGCGTTACAACCCCGACGGCTCGCTGGACACCAGCTTCGACGGCGACGGGCGCCGGGGAACGTCGTTCGGGGAGTTCGACCTAGCCTACGACGTGGCGATCCAGCCCGACGGCAAGATCGTCGCCGCGGGCCTGGCCGACAACCAGCACTTCGCCCTGGCCCGCTACAACCCCGACGGCTCGCAGGACGCGAGCTTCGACGCCGACGGCAAGCTGACGACCGACTTCTCCGGAAAGCCCAGCGAAGCCCGAGCGCTGGCGATCCAGCCCGACGGCAAGATCGTGGCCGCCGGCCGTTCCGGCGCCGACAGCGCGCCATACTCGCCGCTCGACTTCGCCGTGACCCGCTACAACCCCGACGGCTCTCTGGACACCAGCTTCGACGGCGACGGGCGTCAGGAAGAGTCATTCGGGCAGCGCGACTACGCCTACGACGTAGCAGTCCAGCCCAACGGCAAGATCGTCGCGGCGGGGATCTCCGCGGATCCCGCATTCAACAGCCTCAGCTTCGGGCTCACACGCCACCTCCCCGACGGAACTCCTGACCCAAGTTTCGGGAGCGCCGGTCTGGCGACGGTCAGCTTCGGCGCTTCCGCGGGGTCTGCCAACGCCCTGGCGATCCAGCCCGACGGCAAGATCGTCGCCGCGGGCGTCGCGATTCCCGCCGTCAGTTCGGACTTCGCCCTCGTCCGCCTGCTGGGCGACCCGGTCGATCCCGGGGGCACGGGCACGGGCACGGGCACGGGCACGGGCACGGGCACGGGCACGGGCACCGGCACCGGCACCACGGACACCACGGCTCCTGAGCTCAAGCTCGCCGGGCCGCGCAAGCAGCGCCTGGCCCGCTTCGTCAAGGTCAAGGCGAGTTGCCCGGTCGAGGCCTGCACCCTCGAGGCCTCGGGGGTGCTGGTAATCCCTCGTTCCGGCAGGACGGCGCAGCGCACACGGCGCCTGAGCCTTCGCCCTGCGAGAGCTGCGAGCCAGGGCGAGGTCGTGGTCATGAAGCTGCGCCTCTCGCCCAAGGTGCGGCGGGCGGCACAGCGCTCCAGCCGCATCCGCGCCCGGATCAGGGTCACGGCGGCTGACGCGTCCGGCAACTCGAGCAAGGCCTCGCGCGTGGTGCGCCTGCGGCGATGACTGCGAGCGCCTATCCCGCGGGGGTGGTCCGAAGCACCGCATCCGGTCTTGGCACTTCTGCCCACCGGGCCTAGTGTCGCTGCCATGAAACTCCGACGCCGCCTGGCCCCGCCTGCACTGTCAGTCGTGATCTCGCTGGCCGCGGCCGCGGCCGCCCTCGCGGCAGCAAGCGATCTCGACACGAGCTTCGGCAGCGGAGGCACCCTGACGACAAACTTCTCAGGCAAGCCCAGTGCGGCCAACGGACTGGCGATCCAGCCGGACGGCAAGATCGTCGCCGCCGGCTATTACGGCACCGGATCGCAGCTCGACTTCGCCCTGACCCGCTACAACCCCGACGGCTCGCTGGACACCAGCTTCGCCGGCGACGGGCGCCGGGGAACGTCGTTCGGGGAGTTCGACCTAGCCTACGACGTGGCGATCCAGCCCGACGGCAAGATCGTCGCCGCGGGCGTGGCCGACAACCAGCACTTCGCCCTGGCCCGCTACAACCCCGACGGCTCGCTGGACGCGAGCTTCGACGCTGACGGCAAGCTGACGACTGACTTCTTCGGAAAGCCCAGCTGGGCCCAGGCGCTGGCAATCCAGCCCGACGGCAAGATCGTGGCCGCCGGCTATTACGGCACCGGATCGCAGCTCGACTTCGCCCTGACGCGTTACAACCCCGACGGCTCGCTGGACACCAGCTTCGCCGGCGACGGGCGCCGGGGAACGTCGTTCGGGGAGTTCGACCTAGCCTACGACGTGGCGATCCAGCCCGACGGCAAGATCGTGGTCGCCGGCTATTACGGCACCGGATCGCAGCTCGACTTCGCCCTGGCCCGCTACAACCCCGACGGCTCGCTGGACGCGAGCTTCGACGCCGACGGCAAGCTGACGACTGACTTCTCCGGCACGCCCAGCGGGGCCCAGGCGCTGGCAATCCAACCCGACGGCAAGATCGTGGCCGCCGGCTATTACGGCACCGGATCGCAGCTCGACTTCGCCCTGACCCGCTACAACCCCGACGGCTCGCTGGACACCAGCTTCGACGGCGACGGGCGCCGGGGAACGTCGTTCGGGCAGAGCGACCGGGCCTACGACGTGGCGATCCAGCCCGACGGCAAGATCGTCGCCGCGGGCGTGGCCGACAACCAGCACTTCGCCCTGGCCCGCTACAACCCCGACGGAACTCCTGACCCAAGCTTCGGGAGCGCCGGTCTGGCGACGGTCAGCCTCGGCTCTTCCGCGGGGTCGGCCTTTGCGCTGGCAATCCAGCCCGACGGCAAGATCGTCGCCGCGGGCGCAGCGCTTTCCGCCGCCAGTTCGGACTTCGCCCTCGTCCGCCTGCTGGGCGACCCGGTCGATCCCGGGGGCACGGGTACGGGCACCGGTACGGGCACGGGCACGGGCACCGGCACCGGCACCGGCACCACGGACACCACGGCTCCTGAGCTCAAGCTCGCCGGGCCGCGCAAGCAGCGCCTGGCCCGCTTCGTCAAGGTCAAGGCGAGTTGCCCGGTCGAGGCCTGCACCCTCGAGGCCTCGGGGGTGCTGGTAATCCCTCGTTCCGGCAGGACGGCGCAGCGCACACGGCGCCTGAGCCTTCGCCCTGCGAGAGCCGCGAGCCAGGGCGAGGTCGTGGTCATGAAGCTGCGCCTCTCGCCCAAGGTGCGGCGGGCGGCACAGCGCTCCAGCCGCATCCGCGCCCGGATCAGGGTCACGGCGGCTGACGCGTCCGGCAACTCGAGCAAGGCCTCGCGCGTGGTGCGCCTGCGGCGATGACTGAGCGCGCCCGTAGCGCGTCGCGAATCCGGTTCTGCCCGGCCGCCGGCACGCGCGGCTAACGCTGCTCGTCCAGGCTACGCCCCGGGACATCCGGCAGGCGCCGGTGCCTGCACAACCCCCTCACCGATGCGTTACGGTTGACTTGACCGGGGATCGGACGCGTCGCTTATGAGGGAGTAGATCCGTGGAAGGCTTGGGCGAGGTGCAACAGGGCGACGAGTTGGCGGGTTGCCGTGTCGAGGCCTACTTGGGCCGGGAGGCGAGGTTCGACGCCTACGCAGCCAGGCAACTCGCCGTCGACCGGGCTGTGCTCGTCCAAGTTGGTGCGCCGGATCTTGAGTCCGATCAGCAGGAGGTGGTCCGCACTGAAGCTGTGACCCTGGCGGGCATCGAGCATCCGAACCTGGTTGCCGTTCTGGACGCCGGAAGCCTGGGCACGCGCGCGTTCAGGGTGCTTGACCGGATCTCAGGTGAGTCACTTGCGACGCTGATCTCGGGACCGGGTATGGATTCCGACGCGAGCCTCCGCCTCGCCGACGAGATCGCTGGCGCCCTAGACGCTCTTCACGGCGCCGGTCTCCTGCATCGGGATCTCTGTCCAGATGCGATCATCGTGGGAAGCGAGGGTCGTGGGTTTCTGCGGCCCCCGGCCGTGCCCCCGAGCCGCCAGGGGGAGGTGACACTGTCTGCATCTCATCCCCCGGCACTCGCCTATGTGGCGCCGGAGGTCATACGCGGCTCCCCGCCTGATCCAGCGGCCGATCGCTGCTCATTCGCAGCCGTGCTTTTCGAACTGCTGACCGGGGAGCCTCCATTTACCAGCGCCGAAGCCGCGATTGAGCATTCGCGTGGCGGCGTTGCCCCTTCGGCGCGAAGGGTGCGGCCGGAGCTCGCCCTCGATGTGGATGAAGCACTGCGAGCTGGATTGGCACGCGAGCCGGAGGACCGGCCCGCAAACGCGGTGGAGCTCGTCGCCCAGGTGCGGCGTGGACTCAGGGGCACCCTTCCTCCCCCTCGGCGCGAGCCGACCACCCAGGAGCAGGTTGTCTCCCCCAGACGGCGGGCGATTCCGGTCGTCATCGCCGCGCTCGGTGCTGTAGTGGTCGCAGCATTGGTGGTCGTGTTGATCGTCGGCGGCGACGACGAATCAACGAGCGAGCCCCCCGGATTCGGCAGCTCGCTGGGCGTGGATGCGGCGGAGGTCGAGACCGTGGACTGCCGTGGCCGACCACCATCGCGGAGGTCGCCCGCATGCACGGTCATGCAGGTGGACCTGCCGGGTCGCAGCCTGGTGGCGACCGAGGACGGGTCCATCCGAGGATGGACGGTGCAGGGGGCAAAGGGCGAGTTGAAGTTGCAGGTGCTGCGGCCCCGGGACGGCGGCTACTTCCAGGTGTTCGTCGGACAGGTCGAGGAGCCTCCGGACACGGGCACGCACCACTTCGACTCGAATCTCCAGATCGAAGCCGGCGATCGGGTGGCGATCTACGTCGAAAGCGGCGCCGGGATCGGAGTACGTCGGGTCGAGACTGGGGTCACCACCAATCGTTGGCTGCCGCCGCGGGGGGGAGGCGAGCCCACGGCGGCGGAGATGTCGAAGGGCACCGGCTTCGACCACGAGCTTCTGGTCGGTCTCGACTACAGGCCCGGCGTCCCGATCGACGAGCCTGAGCTGCTCAACGGCGCCCAGGCAGCGGCGGCGACCGATGGAGAGCTGCTGAGGAGCCGGAAGATGCCGCTGAGCGACGACCTGACGGCGACTGTGAAGTTGGTCGAGGCCGACGGCACGATCTGGATCGACCTCTTCGATGGGGATCGGCGCATCTCCAGAATCGAGATGCCGGACGCAGTCCCTGGAGGCGAGATCGACTACTTCGCTGCCGTCCCCTACGGCGACGGCGACGGCGAGGTTGGACTCGGCTGGGTCAATCAAGGCGAGGATCGCGCGGTCGAGCACTTCTTCCAGATCCGGCAGCGGTTCTTCGACTTCATCAGCTGATGCTCCCTCCGGGAACCCGGGTCGGCTCCTACACGATCCAGGGGGTCGTGGGGCGCGGAGGAACCGCAACGGTCTACGAAGCGATCCAAAATTCGCTTGGCCGCAGGGTGGCGTTGAAGCTGTTAGATCAGCGTCTCGACGGGGAGATCGACGTCGAGCGTTTCCGGCGGGAAGGTCGCGTCCAGGCGGCGCTCTCGCACCCGGCGATTCTGTCCGTGCTGGAGGCCGGTTCCAGCGAGCATGGCCTCTACCTCGTGACGGTCCTGGTCGACGGCCCGACCCTGCGCGACCTGATCAGGCGACGGGAGCTCCCAGCCGCCCGTGCGATCGAGTTGCTGGCACAGGTGGCCGACGGCCTCGACTTCGCGCATCGCGCCGGAATCGTCCATCGCGACATCAAGCCGCAGAATGTCCTGGTGGGGGGTGGTGACCGGGCGTCGCTGGCGGACTTCGGGCTGACCCGCGGTCTCGCGGCGGAGACGGTGACCGAGACCGGTCAGATATTCGGCACGCTCGCATACCTGGCTCCCGAGGTGATCAAGGGAGGTCGTGCGGACGAGGCTAGCGATCGATACGCGTTTGCGACGATGGCTTTCCAGTGCCTCGCAGGCACTGTTCCGTTCGCTCACCAGGTCAGTGCCTCAGCACTCTATTCGCACCTCAACGACCGGGTTCCAAGGATCTCGGGGGTGCGCCCGGCGCTCCCCGGAGCTCTCGACAACGTCTTCCGCCAGGCACTCGCGAAGTCGCCGCGCGACCGCAAGCTCAGCGCTGTCGATCTGGTCGGGCAGATTCGCGAAACGCTGGGCGAGGGCCGGATCGGCGGGCTCGCTTCGCCCCCGGTGAGCGAGGGCTCCGCCACGGCGCCGGCGGAGAGACGACTGAGGCAAGCGCGAGCACCGCGCCTACGCAGTCGAGGCGGCATGGCGGGGGTTGCGGTCGCGGCCGGGGTCGTGGTCCTTGCCGCAGTGCTGGCACTCCGAGCGATTCTTGGTGGCTCCGGCGGTGACCCGGCCACGGTCGCGATGGCATCCGATCCCAATCTGCTCGGCAGCGACCTCAGTGCGGTCGAGGAAATCGTGACGGTCGGTTGCGACGATCTCGAGCCGACCCCCGAGTCCCCGGCCTGCACGGTCGTCCAGTTGAGCGCGCCCGGGGCGATCACGTCCGCGCCTGACGGAGGCGCGATAGTCGGCTGGGCGGTCCGCGGCGCGGCAGGTGAGCTCAGGCTGCAGGTGATCCGCCGTCAAGGAGGTGCATTCAGGGTGATTGCCGCGACGGAACCGAGATCGGTTCCTGGTCCCGCGTTGGTCGAGTTTCCCGCAGATGTCCGAATCGAACGGGGAGATCTCGTCGGGGTGGCCCTCTCAACTGGAAGCTCGATCGGAGTTTCACCGAAGACCGGAGCCACCACCATGCGCTGGTTCGACCCCCTCGGGTTTGACAAGCCCCGCCGCCCCACCGCCGGGGCGCAGGCGGGGTTCAACTACGAGGTCGAGCTGCGGGTCGAGATCGAACCAGGCCGGATTCCCTCGCAACCGATCCGCGTGACCGGAAGGGCCGCAGCGCAGTCGCTTCCGGGTCGGCTGGTGACCACACGCGAGTTGCAGCTCGGTTCCCTGATATACGAGCTCCGGCTGATGGCCGACGGGGGAAACCACGACCTCGATCTCTTTCGGGGAGAGCGACGGCTGGCCCGGATCCAGATCCACGACGCCTTCCACGGAGAACTGCGGCAGCTTCTGATCGAGCATGATCCCGATCAACCACAAACGGCGCTGATTTACCTGAGCTGGTACAGCCGGGATTCGAACTCGCTGGTTGAGCACTACTACTCGGTTACCCCAAGAGGATTCAAGCTTCTCAGCTGATGAACGATCCGAGCCTGCCCCAGCGTAGTCCGAGCGACCTCGTCGAGAGGATCGCGGCCGAGCGTCTTGGCGATCCGTTTCTCGAACTCGCTGACGGCGACGGCCGCTGGCGCCTGATCGCGCTGGCGGGTTCGCGTCGCCTGACGATTGGTCGCGATGAAGGCGCCGACCTGGCGCTGAGCTGGGATCGTGAGGTGTCGCGCATACACGCTGTCCTCGAGATGATCGGCTCGAGCTGGACCGTCACAGACGAAGGTCTTTCGCGCAACGGCACATTCGTCAACGGCAAAAGGGCGACGGGCACGCGCCGGATCGTCGAGGGGGATCAACTGCGGGTGGGAAGGAGTCTGATCGTCTTTCGCGATCCGACCGCGACGCGGGATGAGACTGCGCCGGCGTCGGAGATGGAGGAGATCGTGGAGATCACCCCCGCGCAACGGCGGGTACTGGTCGCGCTGGCGAGGCCGTACGCGGAGCCGGGCTGGATCGCCGCGCCGGCATCGAACCGTGAGGTCGCCGAGGAGCTGGTGCTCTCGGTCGAGGGGGTTCGCACCCACATCAAGGCCCTGTTCAGCCGCCTGGGTGTCCCGGACGCGCCGCCGAATCGCAAACGGGCCGAGCTTGTGCGCAGGGCCTTTGCCCTCGGCTTGATCGACTTGCGGGATCTTCGCGACTCCGGGGGGTGAAGCGGGGGGCGCCAGGGCGGTGCAGGAATCCACCCCCATCGATATCGGCGGATCGGCGAACGGGAACTAGAGTTCCGGGCATGCCCGCCTTCCTCGGCATCGTTGAGGTTGCGCCAAATGCCGGGCGTTCAGTGGCCTTGAAGGCGGGCATGACGATCGGCCGCGCCGCGGACAACGACATCCGCCTCCAGGACCCATTCGTCTCCCGACGTCACGCGGTCGTCTGGGTGAGCGGCGCCGACGTCGGCATCGAGGACCTCGCGTCGCGCAACGGCGTTCTGGTCGATGGTGTGCGGCGCAGGGGCGTAATCAGGCTCGAGCCCGGGAATCTGGTCCGCATCGGCACCTTCCGCTGGGTCGTGGCACCAATACCGGCGGCCGGCGTGGCCGTTGCAAGCACTCGGCGCGGTGAGGCTCGGCTGGGAACTGCCTAGGAGTGCTGAGGCGCGGGCGCAGCGGCGCGTTCCGGCAGGTCCGTCGCCTGGGTCGGTGCGCTCGGACTGGCGCGAGGCGTTCCTCCACGCGTTCGCGCGGCGCGATCCTTGAGTTCGCCCAGCAGCTGGTCGTTGATTCGGGAGTTGAGGCGCAGCAGACGCGTGTCGGCGTTGGGGATTCGGCGGCGCATGCGCTCGCGGGTGTGGACAGCGGCCACCAGCAGTGGCATCGCCCGTTTGGCCCGAGAGCGGGGAGATCCGATCGAGTCGAGGTGGGCTTCAGGTAGGTGATGCCAGGCCATCGCCCGCTCGGCCCCCTCGAGTAGCGATGCCGTCAGGCGCTCACCGCGTGTCTCCGCACCGACGTGCGTTGAACCAAGGGTCGCCGCCACCAACGCCCGCGAGTCTTCGTCCGGCGCATCCCGCGTCAGCTCGACCAAGTCGAGTAGACGCGCGGATTCCTCCGTATCCGCCGGGTTGATCTCGGCCGGTATTCCGATCAGATGACCCACATAGCGCCAGAGCGCGTAGATTCCAGCGAGCTCCGCCTGGCTGAACCTGAAGCCGAGCAGGTCGAGCATCCGCAGCGGCAGGTGGCAGAACTCGAGCAACGTCATCGCCTGGTCGGCCGAGTTGATCGGCGCACCCCAGCTCGCGTCATCCCAACGGCCCGAGCGCGGCCGCAGCGCTGCCTCAGCCTGGCCGAGCTCGCCGCGGCTTGATCGCGGCGGCGCTCGCGTAGTCCCAATAGAGACCCTGCTTGGTCGCCAGGCTGTAGGCGATCGCCGAGCGGCCCAGAGCCCGGGCCCCGAGGTCGATCAGGTCGATGTCAACCTCGAACGGAGGCGAGTCGGTTCCGCGAACAGCCGCCGTACCGCTTCAGGTGCGTCCGGGATCGAGTCGATGCCGGCGCTGAGCGCGGCCTCGATCAGGGGAGGGCCGGACTCACCAAGCTCGGCGAGCGCCGCGAGCGCCGCGTCTGCGAGCTCGTCCACGCTCGAAAGCGCCACCGCGTACTCGGCGGCGAACGTCCCGAAGCGCGCCTCGGCCAGCTCAGCATTGCGGAATCGGCTGGGGGGTCGGGCCTTCATCTTGAGGAAACGCCAACACGATCAAATGCTCGCGTTCAACTCGCGCTCGCCCGCCTGGGCCGCGAGTTGAACCGGATGGTGCTGCGCTCAGCCCGAGCCCGCGAGCCCGTGCTGAAGCAGGCTCTCGGCCGTGTCCACGATCGAGTCCTCGACCGCCCGCGGCTGCCACCCGAGCACGGTCTGCGCCTTTTCGCTGGAGTACTCCGCCGACCTGCCAAGGTCGCTGACGATCGATCTCACGTTTGAGTCGAACAGCGACATCGCCCGGACCAGGATGTCCGGGGCGACCCGGCTCGGCACTTTGGCGGCGCGCTCGCCGAGGCGATCGCGCAGCACCGCGGCGACGTCGGACATCCAGAGGAACCTCGTCGTCGCCAGGAAACGCTCCCCGGCGGCCTCCGGCGCCGTCATCGCGCGGATGTGCAGATCGGCGACATCGCGGACATCGACGACCGAAAAGCCGAGACGGGGCATCGCCGGCATGCCGCCGAGGAGGCGCAGGACCAGCTGCAGTGAGAACGACGGGTCTTCGCTGAGCAGCGGGCCGATGATCGCGCCGGGGTTGACCGTCGCGAGTTTCGACTCCCCATCGACTGACTGCACGTGGTCCCAGGCGGCGCGCTCGGCGATCGTCTTCGAGCGCGTGTAGGGCGTGCGTGCGGTGTCGTTGCCGTTGGTCCAATCGACTTCGCTGTAGGGCACGTTTGAGGGCGGGCGCCCGTGGCGGACGGCGGCGACCGACGAAGTCAGGACCACACGGCTGACGCCCGCGCCGAGCGCCGCCTTCAGCACACGCAACGAGCCGTCGCGAGCCGGCACGATCAGCTCATCCGGGTCCTTGGGCTGCGCCGGCGGGAAGGGCGAGGCAACGTGCAGCACGTATTCGCAGCCCGCGACCGCTTCATTCCAGCCGGCGTCGGAGCCAAGGTCGGCGGCCGCGAATTCCAGTCGATCGCCTGCATCGACTGCGGCGGACGCGATCGCGGCTCGCACCTCGGGCTCGCGCTCGAGCTTGCGCACAGTCGTCCGCACCGAGTGGCCGCGGCCGAGTAGCTCGGCGATGCACCAATTGCCGAGAAAGCCGCTGCCTCCCGTGACCAGGACCTTGGTGCTCGCGGTATCGATGAGCCGAATCTATACGCTGCCGCCATGAGCACCGACTCCAAGCCCAGCGTCGAGATCCCCGCGGGCCAGGCGCCGTCCTTCCAGCTGGAGCTCGACGACATCGTCGTCGGCGACGGGGAGGAGGCGGTTGTCGGTCACAAGGTCGAGGTCCACTACGTCGGCCACGCCTGGTCGACCGGGCAGCAGTTCGATGCCTCCTGGGACCGCGACGACACCTTCAAGTTCAAGCTCGGCAAGGGCCAGGTGATCGAGGGCTGGGACAAGGGCGTCGCCGGGATGAAGGTCGGCGGCCGCCGCAAGATCACGATCCCGCCGATGCTCGGCTACGGCAAGCTCGGCGCCGGCGGCGTCATCGGCCCGGACGAGACGCTCGTCTTCGTGGTTGACCTGGTCGCGGTCGGTTAGGGCTCGTTGCGATGCCGCGTTTCGCGCTCGAACCGATTGAGATGTCGTTCTTCGACGACGCTCCCGGGTTGTACCGGGAGGCGTTCGAGATCCAGCAGCCAGCAGCGCAGGTTTGGACGCAGCTGACAAAGGACAACCCGCTGCACTGGTGCAAGCTGCTGAAGAGCATCACCTGGACTTCACCGCGGCCTTTCGGGGTCGGAACGACGCGGACTGCGCGGGCGCTCGGGGGAACGCTCGTCATCGACGAGGAGTTCATCCGCTGGGAGGAGGGCAAGCGCAAGACCTTCAAGGTCCTGCAGGCGAACCTGCCGTTGTTCCGGCGCTTCGGCGAGGACTACCTCGTCGAGGCGACCGGGGATGCGAGCTGCCGTTTCACCTGGACTATCGCCGCCGAACCGTCGCCCGCGGGAAAGCCGGGTGCGCCGGTCAACGCCCGCATGGCGCGCAGCCTTTTCAGCGATACACGCAAGCACTTCGGCCTCTAGGCGCCCGAAAAGCCCCGCTAAGATTGCACTTACACGCCGCTATCGTCTAGGGGACTAGGACGCCGGATTCTCAGTCCGGAAACCGGGGTTCGAATCCCCGTAGCGGTGTCTCACGGAAAGCCCCGCAAAGGCGGGGTTTTTTGGTGGTCTGATCCACTGTGGCCGGTCTCGAAAGCAACGTCGCGGCAACGCCTACGGCAACACCGCGCACATTGGCCACAAGCGAAGGTCATCCGGAACTCGGCCTGGCCGGATTGAGTTGCGGTGGCGGAGCCGCCAGCCCGCGGGCTCATAACCCGGAGGTCGCAGGTTCAAATCCTGGCCCCGCAATTCGATGAAGCCCCTGCAAATGGGAGGATTTTGTATCTATTCCCGCTCACGGCCAGGGACCCACCCGCCCCTGTCGGCCTGGCTTACTGGACGAGACACGCCCGACTCGGTCGACTATCTCGAAGAGCGGCTCGAGCCGATTCTCCGCGAGACGCACGGCGTCGTCATCTATCAGGTTGATGCTGATCGCTCAAGAGCTCGGTGGGCTCAGTCCCGAAGAGTCCGAGGATCTGCGATGTGCCGTAGCGAAGAAGAAGGGCGACGGGACGGAACGCTGGTTCGATCGCTTCGTTCTTGGCGCTCAATCCAACGGCGTCCGTCCAGCTGTCGCGCGGGAGATCTGGTCCTGCCACCTCGTGGGTGCTTCGGACTGGGCATTCTGCAAGGCCCATGCGGTGAGCTACGCGCTGATCGCATATCGGATGGCGTGTGAGAACGACGGGCTCAACTGGCCCCGCTGCGTCGGGCCATCAACATGGCGATCCCTTCGCCGGAGAGACGACGGGCGACGAAGGCCAGCGCCTCGCCGCTTGGCCGGTCGAGCCACTGCAGATCATCAACGACGGCAAGCAACCCACTCTCGGCGACGGTGGCGAGCAGACCTTGAACCGCCAGCGCTACGGCAAACCGATCGGGAACGATGCCTTCGCCCTGGCCGAGAGCGGCGGAGAGGATGGCGGCGTCTGCAGCTTCCAGCTGGTCGGTGCGGTCAATCACCGGAGCCAGCAGCCGGTCGAGCCCAGCGTAGGCGACCTCGGACTCGCTCTGAATTCCCTGTGCGGTCAGAACCCGAAGGTCGCCTTTCCGCGATCTCGCATAGTCCAGCAGCGCGGTCTTGCCGGCGCCTGGTTCCAAACATGAGGGGTTTCCCCTTACCTCGATTGCTTGACGTAGCGGCCGGTAAGTGGTTTAGTCGGTTCAACCCAGAGCCAGGGGGAGCCTGGCGCGGGGTTACAACCAAACACAACGAGGGGTGGACTCGTGACTGATACCAGGCCGCTGGGCGAATTGCGGCTCGGATGAAGAGGGGCTTGGCGGCGTTTGCGACGCTGCTGGTTTGGCTGCCCGCCGAAAGCGCCAGCGCGACGCCGGATGTCGACGCGCTGGTGCGCGGCGACCGCTTTTCCGGCGCCCTTGCGGACGACGACATCGGTACGTCCGTCTCGAACGCCGGCGATATCAACAACGACGGCAAGGAAGACTTCGTCGTCGGGGGGCTTGACGCCGATCGGCGCGGACGCGATGGCGCCGGCGTCGCCTACGTCATCTATGGCGCCGCCAACCCCAGCCCGGCCGAAGTCGGCAATCTCGGTGCTGCCGGATTCGAGATCGCCGGTGCGGAGGCCGGTGACCAGCTCGGGGTCTCGGTCGCGGCGGCCGGCGATGTCAACGGCGACGAGATCGACGACGTGATCGTCGCGGCGTATGCCTCAAGCCCGATCAGTCAGTTCTCCGGCTCGGCCCACGTCATCTATGGCGAGAACACTCCCGACCTCGCCGATGTCGACCTTGCCAACCTGGGCGCCCGCGGCTTTGTGATCCAGAGCAACCAGGTCGGGCGACTCGGCTCGGTCTCGGGCGCCGGAAGGTTCAACGGCGACGCAACCGACGACATCGTCGTCGAGCAATCTGCCGGCGGCTTCGGGTCCACGTACGTCATCTACGGCCAGGATCTCAATGGGGGAGACGTTCCAGACACCAGAACAGACCGCCTTTCTGCGACCAGCGGCGGCAGCGCAGGGGAGATGGCGCGCGGCATGGTTATTGCTGCAACCTCCACCACATCGATCGGCGCTGTGACGAGTGGGGATTTCGCCGGCGACTCGCGGACCGATATCGCCTCGGGGGCGTTCAACGCAACGCCTGCCGGACGCAGCAATACGGGACAGGTGTTTGTGGTCTATGGCGAGAACGTCGCCGATCCCGCTGACGTTTCCGTCACCGCCCTCGGAACCCGCGGCTACACGATCACCGGCGTCAACAGCGACCTGGTCGGTCGCGAGGTGAGCTCCGCCGGGGACTTCAACGACGACGGACGCGAGGACCTTATTGCCGCCTCCCATTCGGCAACATCCGGTGCGGCAAGCAGCGGCGTCGCGTACATCGTCTATGGCTCCGCCGACGTGGGGGACGTACCCGACCTCGACCTGGCCTCTGTGGGCACGACTGGTGCCTGGATGAGGACGATCGGCCCAAGCCAATCCGACCTGGTCGGCGTCGATGTCAGTCCGGTTGAGGATGCTGACGCCGACGGCGTAAACGATGTGATCATCGGTGCGAGCGCAGTCGACGGCTCGGCGGGCGCAGACGACGGGGCTGCTTTCGTTCTGCTCGGCCAAAACACCGCTGATCCCGCCGACATCGACCTGGCCCAGGTAAACGGTGGCACCGCCGATGCCCGCGGGTTCCGGATCCTCCGCAACCAGGCTCTGGACCTTGGCAACTTCGGCACCTCCGTCGGCAGCGCGGGCGACAGCAATGGCGACGGTGTCGCCGAGCTGATCGTCGGCGATCCTCTTTACGACCCGGGTAGCCCGGCCGCCTCGAACGCGGGGGCCGCCTACATCATCGGGGCGCATGCCGTGGTGCCTGGTTTCTCAGTTTCTCCCACGCCTCACACGTTTGCGGACCAAGTGGCTAGCTCGACCTCGCCGCCGCAAAACTTCACGGTTACCAATACCGGGAATGGCGAGCTTCACACCAGCGCGACGTTGGTCGACAACGACCACGGCTCGTTCGGTATCGCCAGCGACGGCTGCTCCGGCACCGCAGTTCCTCCTGCGGGGTCGTGCGTCGTCCAGGTCACCTTCACGCCTGACGTCTCCGGCCTGCGCACCGCAACCCTGCGCTTCAGCGACAACGCTGCGGGCTCGCCCCATGACGTCGCCCTGAGCGGCAACGGGACGGGCATGGCAACCGAGCCCGAAACCGTCACCGGCTCAGGCCCGCCGACGATCACGACCGATCGGAGCGCGCGCTTCACCTTCAGCTCGCCGTCACCGGGAACGACGTTCGAGTGCTCGATCGACTCGGCCGACAACTTCAAGGCCTGCGTATCCCCGCTCGAGCTGAGTGGCCTCGCGGTCGGCCTGCACATCGTCCTGATACGGGCCGTCAACAACGGCGTCCCGGATTCGACACCGCTGGTCCACTTCTTCGTGGTCGTGCCCGCGTGCCGCGGCCTAACGCCGACGCTGCTGGCGACCGGCAACGCGCCGCTGATCGGCACCGCAGGAAACGACGTCATCCTCGCCCTCTCAGGCAAGGCCAAGATCGACGGCGGCAAGGGCAACGACACGATCTGCGTGCTTGCCGGCAAGCGCAAGGTCAAGGGCGGCTCCGGCAACGACTTCATCCAGCTCTCCGCCGAAGGCGGCACCGCCGCGGGTGGAGGCGGAGCCGACACGCTCAAGGGCGGCAAGGGCAAGGACCGCCTGATCGGCGGAGGAGGGGTGGACAAGCTCTCGGGTGGCAAAGGCCGCGACGCCTGCAACGGCGGATCCTCCCTGGACAAGGGTGGTGGCGGGTGCGAGGTCAAGGTGGCACTGCCGTGAGCGAGAACCACTTAAGTCTTCGATGGCGTCGGCCGGGATGGCGCTCGGCAATCCCCAGGCGCATGGGCGCCGGTGCCTGCACCGGAGCGGTGGTCATGTTGGCGGGCCTCCTCCTGGCAGTTCCCCCCAGCGCCGTGGCCAATGACAACGTCTTCGTCATCGGCCGCGGCTCGGCGAATGTCGCATCCATCGCCGTCAGCAACACGGGTCAGGCCGTCCCAGTTTCCGGCTCTCCTTTCGGCGGCGCCGGGCTCTCCTCCCCGCTGGGCTCCGCCGTGTCGCCCAATGGCCGCCACGTGTATGTGGCGAACCTCAGCGGCTCGACCGTGTCCGGGCTCGAGGTGATGGCCCACGGCGCGTTGAGCCCCATTGCCGGTTCGCCGTTCGCCACCGGCAGCACGGGCAATGGCGGTGTCATGGTCGCCATCACCCCGAACGGAAAACACCTGTTCTTTCTCAAGGGGTCGGCAAACACGATTTCCAGGTTTTCGATCGGAGCAGACGGAGGCCTGACGCTGCTCGGCGACCCGACTGACACCGGGGCGACCGCCGGAGCGGAGCTGGCTGTCACACCTGACTCCCGATACCTGTATGTGACGCACGCCAACACCCCGGTGCTCACCGGCTTCGAGATCTCAGCCTCCGGCGGCCTGACCCCCCTGCCCGGGTCACCGTTCCCCTATTCGTCGAATCTGAACACGGTCAGACAGATCCGGATCACCCCCGACGGCAGGCATGCATACCTTTTCGGGCAGGTCCCCGTTGGTGGTGGCAGCCCGGCCGGGGCGGTTGGGGCATTCGAGGTCCAGGCCTCGGGCGCAGTCGCCGAGATCACGGGATCGCCCTATCCCACCGGCGCGCCGTCGAGCGGTGCCATCCTCGGGCTGGCGATCGCGCCTGACGGCGGACACCTCTACGCGACAAACCGTGCCAACGACACGATCTCGGCTTACGAGATTGCCGAATCCGGCGCGCTCGCGCCGCTTACCGGCTCACCGTTCGCGATCGGGACGGCCGTCGAACCGGCCGCGGCCACCGTCAACCCTCGCGGCACGCACCTCTTTGTCGTCCAGCAGAAGGCCAGCGATCTTGGCGTCTTCTCGCTCGCAGCCTCCGGCGCGCCAACGCAGGTGTCCGGATCACCGTTCGCAATCGGCGTCAACATCCCCGATGCGAACTCGCTCGCAATCCGCCCCGATCAGCCGCCGGTCGCGTCATTCGTCGCTTCCCCGGCGACCGCAGGTTCGGTGACGACTTTCAACGCAGGCGTCACGACCGACCCCGAGGGGGATCCGATCTCCTACGACTGGAAGTTCGGGGACGGCTCAGTCCTTCCGAACGGCGGCCCCACTCCCAGCCACACCTACGCGGCAGCGGGCGACTACACCGTGACCCTCACGGTCAGTGACGACGCCGGCTGCTCGACCGACCCGGTCTTCACCGGTCAGACTGCTCATTGCAACGGCGGACCGCAGGCCTCTACGCAGCACTCGATCACGGTGGCGGCGCCTCCGGCGCCACCCGGCGACTCCAACCCCCCGCCCGGTGATCCAAATCCCGGGCCAGCCGCCGACACACTTGCTCCTGAGGTCTCGATACTTAGCGGCCCCAAGAAGTCGACCTCTAAGCGGAAGGCCGCGTTCACTTTCGACACGACCGAGCCCCTGCTCAGCTTCTTCTGCAAGCTCGACAAGGGCGAGTTCGAGGTCTGCCAATCTCCGGCCACGTTCAGGGGGCTCAAGCCGGGCCGCCACACACTGACCCTGTCGGGAGCGGACCTGCTCTTCAATCTCGACTTCAGCCCGGCCGTGTGGAAATGGAGAGTGCTGCGGTGAGGCGCCTCGTGCTTCTGGCCGGCACGCTGTTGGCACTGGGCGTCCCCGCCGCCGCTCACGCCGAGCCCACGGGCTCGAACCAGCTGAAGCTGCCCTCCCCGGCCGAGGGCCAGGTGAGCGCGGCGCTGATCCAGACGGCCGGCGTGCCGAAGCCGAAGGCGCTGAAGCCGGCTGCCGACGTGCTTTCACTCGTCCAGTCGGGCAAGCCCAAAAGCGGCAAGGTGCAGACGCTGGTGGTGGCGGCGAACCTTCGCATTGCCGCGGTCAAGCCCAAGCCGCCGGCACTGACGCTGGCACGTTCCCTGCTTGCGCCGTCAAAGGAGCTGGCCAACGGATTGACCAAGCCCACCGCCGCCAAGAAGCTCTGCCCCGCTGCCGTGCTGGCGGGCAAGCCGAAGCTGACCTCGACCGCCGGCCTGCCGAAGGCGACCGCGCAGGTGCTCGCCGGCATGCTGGTCCGCGTCCTCTGCGGTACCGGCTCCTCGTTTGACCAGTTCATCCTGATCCTGGTCGGGCTCGACGTCCCGGGGTTTGTCTTCCCAAGCGAGCCAACCCCCCCCGGCGCAGATGGCGCAGGAACGGATCCGGCACCCGCTGACCCTGGGACCCCAGTCGATCCCAGCGACCCGCCGGATCCCCCCGAGCCTCCGTTCGCCCCTCCGCTGCCTCCCGGGGTACCGACCTCCCTCTACGACGCGACTTCCTTCCTCTACACGGGCGCCAACCCCGTACAGACCGGCGTCTCGGATGGCGCCATCGATCCCGACAAGGTCGCCGTGCTGCGCGGCGAGGTCTTCGACACGGACTTCGAGCCGCTTGGGAACGTCACGATCAGCATCCTTGACCACCCCGAGTACGGCCTGACGCACACCGACGAAAAGGGCGGCTTCGACATGGCCGTCAACGGCGGCGGCCCGGTGACCCTGGTCTTCGAACGCGACGGCTATATCTCGATCCAGCGCACCGTCGAACCACCCTGGCGCGACTATCTGATCGCCGAACCTGTTGCCCTGACCCGCTGGGACCCGGCGGTGACGACCGTCGACTCTGACTCCGGTGCCGCCTTCCAGGTCGCGCAGGGAACCGAATCCGAGGACCTTGACGGCACGCGGCAGGCAACGCTGCTCTTCCCTGAAGGCGCCGACGCGACGATGGAGCTCCCCGATGGCTCAACCCAGCCACTCAACGGTCTGATGAACGTGCGCGCGACCGAGTACACGGTCGGAGACTCGGGCACCGCGGCGATGCCGGGCGAACTGCCGCCGAACTCCGGCTACACCTATGCGGTCGAGTTCTCCGTCGACCAGGCCGAGGCGGCTGGGGCGACTGATGTGCGCTTCGACGAGCCGATCATCAACTACACCGAGAACTTCGTCGGGGCGCCCGTAGGCAGTCCCGTACCGACCGGCTACTACGACGAGGAGAGGGCGCAGTGGGTTCCGGCCAAAAACGGCTTCGTCATCAAGGTTGTCTCTGAGACAGCCGGACTCGCCGACCTCGACATCACGGGTGACGGTGCCGCCGATTCCGCAGGTGCCTTGGCCGCCAAGGGAATCACCGAGGCCGAACGTGCCCGCCTCGCCAACCTCTACGACCCACCACAGGAGCTCTGGCGTGTCGAGATCACCCACTTCACGCCCTGGGACCACAACTGGCCCTACGGGCCGCCGCCCGGCGCTCGGCCGCCCAAGCTGCCGGAGTTCAAATGGAAAGATCCCAAGGACCCCTGCCCGCGCTCGATCCTCTCAACCGTCGGTTGCGAGACGCAGACCGTCAACGAGACAATTCCGGTCACCGGCACCCCCTACGAGCTGGTCTACCAGAACGACCGCACGCTCGGCTGGACGGCTGACGACTTCGTCAGCGTCCCGGTCACAGGAAGCACCCTTCCACCGGGCCTGGGGATGATCAGACTGACGATGGACATCCAGGGTCAGCGGTCCGTCCAAACCTGGTGCGATTCGGAGTACGCCACGTATCCCGCCCCCCCATGGGACGAAGCCCGCGCGAAGTGCGACGCGCTGCCCGATGTCGGACCGAACATCTCCGCGCCTGTCGTCTGGGACGGCCTCGATGGCTACGGGCGGCCCGTTCAGGGACGACCGAAAGCCACGATCGAGCTCGAGTACATGTATCAGCCGTACTGGTTCCTCGCCAACGCGTCCCGCGAGCGCGCCTTCGCTGCGGCCTCGGCCAACACCGGGCAGCCATTGACGTTCAGGAGGGACTGCACCACCACTCCGCCCAGCTACCGCATCCAGTTCATCGACGGGTCGCCTGAGTTTCCCAACTGCATGATCGCGATGGCGACCACCGCGACCCGGACCCTCGGCAACTGGGACGCCCTGCCCGCCTCCGGCCTTGGCGGCTGGGCGCTCGACGTGCACCACGGCTACGACCCCGTGGACGGCTCACTCAACCTCGGCAGTGGCCAAACAGTGCGAAGCGAACTGGTGGGTGCGACAGTCAGTCACATCGCGGGCGGCGGCACGGGAGGTTCAGGCAACCCAGTCAACGGAGGCTCGCCGCTGAAGTACAGTATCGACTACCTCCAGGACATCGACCGCGGCCCCGACGGCAGCATCTACATCCTGCGTGACTATTGCTTCGGCAACGCGGGTCGGATACTAAGGATCAGCCCGGATGGGGAGCACATGGATGTCTACGCTGACAACCGGACTTGCTCCGGCCCGGGGGTGACGGCCGAGCCCAGCGGCGACGGCGGGCCGGCTACGCAGGCAAGCTTCGGCACCAACGACCCTAACGGCCTGGGCGTCGGTCCGGACGGCAGCGTCTATGTATCGGCCCGCGGCGCAAACCAGGTCACGGGCTACATCAAGAAGATCGACCCCAGCGGAATCGTCAGCACAGTCGCTGGTATTCCGTGGACGACCGCGGACGACTCCAATGTTCCGCACAACGAGGGAGGACTTGCCACGCAGGCGCAGGTTCACCGCCCCCGCGACATCGATGTCGCTCCCGACGGCACGATCTACTTCGCGGAGGAGAACAACGTCACCGGTCGGGCCTACGTCCGCAAGATCGACCCGGGCGGAATCGTCACTACCGTTGCCGGTGGGCCCACGGGCAGCGATCCGAACCTCAACCAGGACCTGGGAGAGGGAGAGCCGGCGCTGAACCACGAACTCGAGGACGTGCAGGCGCTTGAGGTCGGTCCCGATGGCGGCATCTATATCACCGACGGCGGTGACAACGTCGTCCAGCGCGTCGGGATCGAGGGCAACATCACGCGGGTAGCCGGCAACGGCACGACCAACGCGACTGTTTTTGGGCAAGAGGCGGTTAACAACCCCGTCTACTCCCCCGAGGGACTCGCCGTCCTGCCCGATGGTGACCTGCTGATTCGCGCGCGAACCGGCGGCAGCGGCGCCAATGCCGAGGAGGTGATCTTCCGCGTCGATGACAGCGGTCTGGTCCGCCAGGCGGTCGGCGCCTATCAGGTCACCCCCTGCGAGCACAAGGACACCACCGGAAAGCTCGCCACGCGCGTCTGCCTCGACGGCCACGCCAAGGGCCTGATCGCCGAGCCGGACGGGGACATCGTCTTCACCGACAGCCGCCACTACCTGATGCGCGCCGACAACCCGTACCCCGAGACAGGATCCGGAGGAATCATTCCCAGTCCGGACGGAACCGAGACCTACGGTTTGTCCGGGAGCGGGCGGCACCTGAACACGAAGGACCCGCTGACTGGAGTGACGCTCCAGTCCTTTGGCTACGACAGCGCGGGTCGGCTGATCTCGATCACCGACGGCTACGGCAACGAGACGATCATCGAGCGCGACGCCGAAGGCCGTCCGTTGGCGATCGTCGCGCCCGGCGGCCAGCGCACGAGTTTTGCGATCGGCAACGACGGCTACCTGGCGTCGATCGCGAATCCGGCCGGGGAGGCCGTCGACTTGACCTACCAAGAGGGAGGCCTACTGACCCGCTTCGAGAAGCCGAGCGGCGCCGCCTCGATGTTCGAGTACAACGATGTGGGCCGAGTCGTGACCGCCACTAACGCCGGTGGACGGGTGAACACCTTCGAGCGCGTCGAGGACAACAGCTCCTCGACGGTCACGGCGCGCACCAACGGCGGCCAGGAGACCGTCTATGAGACCGAGCTGCAGATCGACGGCGATACGCGGCGCAGCGTCGTCTACCCGGGCGGGGCAGAGGAGGTGTCGCTGACGGATGCCGCCGGCGTGACCACCCACACGGCGTCGGACGGCATGGTGACGACGGCGACCCCGGGTCCCGATCCTCGCTTCGGGATGACCGTGCCAAGCGCCAGCACGCAGACGCTGCGCCTGCCGTCCGGCCAGACGCGCACGACCACGCTCGCCCAAACCGCGACCTTCGCGAACCCCGACGACCCGCAGAGCTTTACGGGGCAGACGCTGACCACGACGGTCAACGGGCGCGCGACGGTGCTGACCTACAGCCGTCCCGACAACTCGATCACTGTGCGTTCGCCGCTCAACCGCACCGGCGTGATGACCCTCGATGCGAACGGCCGGCCGCTCAGTCAGGATCGCGACGGAGCTAGTGGACCACTCGCGCCCACGAGCTACGCCTACGACGCCCAGGGCCGGCTCGTCAGCGTCACCGCCGGCACCCAGTCGGTCACCTACGCCTACGACTCCGCCAACCGGGTTGCGAGCAGCACCAACGCGGCCGGTGAGGTGACGAGCTACGCATACGACGCCGCCGATCGGTTGACCGAGCTGGAACTGCCGAACGGCCAGTCCTACTACTACGACTATGACGTCGACGGCAACCTCACGAAGATCACCCATCCGCGAGGCGGAGAGACGGGCCTCGGCTACACCCCCGACGGCCTGCCGGCGAGCTTCGATCCGCCCGGCTCCGACACGGGCTATGCCTGGACCTGGGATCAGGACCGCGGCGTGGCCACGAGCACCGGTGGGGGCGGCCGCCAGGAACAGAACACCTACGACGCGACGAAGCGTTTCACCGGCTTCCAGTCGCCGACCGGCTCGACGACCCTCGGCTACTCGGATGACACCACCAGGGCGACAGAGCTGACCAGAACTGTGAGCGGTGGCCCCTCGTCGACCCTCGGGCTCACCTACGACGGCCCGGTCGTGACCGAGTTCGAGACCACGGGGGCGACGGAGTCGGACCTGGACCTCACTTTCAACAACGATCTCAGGCTCACCTCGACCAACTTCACCAGCGGCGCGGACATTGTCAATGCGACGATCACGCGCGACAACGACGGCCTTGTCACCGGCGTCGGGCCCTTTACGTTCAACCGTTCGGGACCCGGCGGAACGGTCAGCGCCGTCAGCGCCGCGAACCTCAGTTCGGCGCGCAGCCATGACGCGCTCGGTCGCATGAATGGCCGTACTCACACCGTCAACTCAAGCCAGGTTTACGACACCGACTACTCCTACGACACGGCGGGCAGACTCGTCACCAGGACCGAGGCGGTGGTGGGTGAGGCCGCCAGGACCTTCGACTATGGCTACGACGCCAGCGGGCGTCTGCTCCAAGTGCGCGAGAACGGAACGGTCACCGAGTCCTATTCCTACGACTCCAACGGCAACCGCACCAGCGCGACCGGCACCCAAGCGTCGTTCAACGAGGCGGACCAGTTGCAGGCGCGGGGCAGCATCGACTACGAGTACAACGCGGACGGCTATCTCTCCCAGCGCGGCACCGACGGGTTCGAGTACAGCACCCGCGGGGATCTGATCCGGGCGGAGGTCGATGATCAAGAGATCCGCTACGGCTACGACGCTTTCGGCCGCCGGGTGACTCGCACTGTCGACGGGGGGGCTGTGCGCGAGTACTTCTACGCTAATCCCGGCAACCCGTTCCAGCTGAGCGCCGTTCGCGACGAGAACGGGATCTTCACCTACCTTTGGTACGACGACCAGGATCTGCTGATCGCTTTGGACCGCGACGGCTCCCGCTACTTCGTCGCCACCGACCAGGTCGGCAGCCCACGGGTGGTGACTGACAGCGCCGGCGCCGTGGTCAAGAAGGTTCGCTACACCGCCTTCGGGGTGCAGCAGCAGGACACCGTGCCGGGCTTCGACCTGCCGATCGGCTACGCCGGCGGTATCCCCGACGAGCTGACAAATCTCGTCCGTTTCGGCCTGCGCGACTACGAGCCGTCGGCAGGGCGCTGGACGGCGCGCGACCCGGGTCTCCATGGCGCCAGCGCGACGAACCTCTACTCATACGTCGATGGTGACCCGATCGCCCAGCGTGACCCCACGGGGCTGGATGCGGTCACCGTTGGCTTCAGCTATTACGCCGCGGCCGGTGGGGGCGCCAAGGTCTCCTATGGCTACACCAACGGCGAGTTCAATATGTCAGTGTGCGGGGAGTTCGGCGTTGGCGCAGGTGGGGGGATCTCAGCCGAGTTCTCCGCGAACGTACCGAAGACGGGGGCGTCGGCGTTCGTCGAGGCGTCAGCGAAGTTCGGACTGGCCAAGGGAAGCGCCGGGCTCGATCTCAGCCTCGATTGCTTCGAGGTGAGCAGCAAAGCCGGCGTGGGGGTCGGGCCACTCAGCATCGAGACCACAGGCAAGGTCAAGTTGTCGGGCAAGGGGCCCTTCCCGAAGTCCGATTTTGGGGGCGGAGTGCAGGCCAAGGCCGGGATCAAGGGCTGCTACCAGCTGTTCTGAGGCTGCTTACGGGAAGTCGCCACGGACGGCGCCGAGCCGCTCGAGGTCGGCGAGGTCCTGTGTGCGACCGGCCGCACGCTTCATCTGAACGAGGTGCTGAGGTCCGCCTCGATGTACTGACGGATGTCCAAGCGGCCAAAGCGCGTTTGGAGAACCCAGGTTTTTCACCAAGCCTGAGTCCCTTCAGGTCTGGCTGCACGAGCTCGTCGGGGTTGAAGCTCTCACACAAGATGATTTCGGATTCGAGTTCCTCGAGCACCTCTGCGAGCCGGCGGAGGGTTTCAGGGGTCCGGCGACGGGACGATGTCGATGTCCTTCGTTGCCCGTGGCGCGCCGTGGGCACCCAAGGCGATGCCCCGATGATGATGAACTCGACTCCCCGCCCGCGAGCGCGCCGAGCAGAACTCGCCCGTCCAGCGGGCTAACCGTCAGACGCGGAGCGCGTTCGCCGAGTTGAGAGTTTGGTGATCTCAAGGCTGAGCTCGAGTTGCCGCTCGACTCGCTGGCCGGGGTCGTCAGCAAGAACTCAGCCCGCTCGGCTGCGCGGCCCGCACGATCCATTTCGGCGAACGTCATTCCAGCTCGCTTGCCGTTCAACCCCCGGCGAGCGCGGTTGCTTGGGGGCGGAGCGCCTCCAGTTCACGGCTCAGTGGTCTGCTCGAGGACGCGAGGTTCGCGCTGGGTACTAGACCGCATGATCATTCGGCTTCTCGCCACCAGAACGTAGAACCAATGCACGAGGCCGTGGCGGCCGATGGGAGGTCGTGGCTAAAGTTGTGCTGATCGCTCTTGCACTCGGGGTGGCGCTCGTCTACTTCACGATCGCCGGGGTCGTCGTGCCGCGCATCGGCTTGCCGAACGCGTCGAGCCGTTTTGCTGGGCGACGGCGTTCGAGGGCGCCCCGGGCCTCCGTGCGCCGCTCCCGCGACGCGGAGGCTGCAGCTGGCTACACGGGCGGGCGGGATCGTCCAGGGCGCCTCGACGTCGGGCCTGCGGATTAGCGAGGCGATCGGGCTCACCTGGGCTCATGTCGAGTTTGGCCCGCAGCCTCGGATTCTTGTTCGAGAGCAGTTCTACCGCGGCCGGCGTCGGCGGCTGAAGTCTCGTCATGCCCGCCGAGACATTCCGCTCTCTCCAGAGATGGCACGGCGGCTGGCCGAGCACCGCCGGGACACGTACCGGGTGACCAGGGGCGAGTGTTCACTTCGTCGGTTGGTACCGAGCTAATTCCTGGGAAGGTGGCGGCCAGGGTGCTCCGACCCGCCGTTCGGTCGCTTGGGCTTGACTGGGTCACGTTCCACTCCTTCCGCCATACGTGCGCCAGCCTCCTCTTCGACGCCGGGCGAAACGTCAAGCAGGTGGCGGAGTGGCTTGGGCACGCGGACGCAGGATTCACCCTGCGGACCTACGTCCAATTGCATCCCGGCCGCACCGCAAAGCGGCCGGAGGCGGGCTCGAAAGAAGATGTCGGATCGCGGAATTCGCATCCGGAACCGGGGCTGCCCCTTCGAGAATGGCCACGATGCCGTCTTGTGGCGTGTCGGGCTTGGCGGTCCGGAAAGCGCAAGCAGTGTCCATCCCTACGATGGTCCCGTTGGTCGTCGCGACTTCAACAGTGAAATCAGAGAGGAGCTTCTGCGCGTGAAAGTGTTTCCGACGGTGATTGCCGCGCTGCTGATTCTTGGCATTGCTGGGTGCGGCGGCGCGGACGACGGCACAGCGCCGACGCCGGAGGAGCGCACCGAACTGCCGGCCGAAGCCTTCGAGCCGAGTGCCGGCGATTTTCCCAGGGTCAAGGGAAGAACACTCCAGAAAATGAGCACCGATGAGGATCTGCTCACGGGTCCACAGGTCGGTTTGGCGACGAGCGACTTCACCCCCGGACTCAACCGTCTCGCCTTCGGCGTTATCGACAGCGAGGGCAAGTTCGTCTACGGGCCGACGGCGGTCTACCTAGCGCAGAAACTGAATCAGGTCCCGGAGGGGCCACTATTGGCTCCAGCGGATTCGTTGGTCACCGACGGGCGCTATCAAAGCCAGGGAGCAGCGACGGAGGGCAGCTCTATTGCGGCGATCTACTCGATGGAGGTCGACCTGCCAAAGCCTGGAAAGTGGGTCGCGGTCGTGGTCACCAAGGTTGGAGGGGAGCTTCGCGCCGCCCTAGTCGAGTTCACCGTCGCCCGCGAAAGCCAGGTCGTGAAAGTCGGCGAGCCGGCGCCTGAGGTCGAGACCGACACTGCCGAGTCGGTGGGGGCGGATACCGAGCTCCTCGATACGCGGGTGCCGGCCGACGACATGCACGGGACAAGCTTTGCCGACGTTGTCGGCGAGCGGCCTGTGGCGCTCCTCTTTTCGGCTCCGGCGCTCTGCGAGAGCCGGGTTTGCGGCCCGGTGACCGATATTGCGCTTGAGGTGAAGCAGGAATACGGCGACGAGGTTGAGTTCATCCACCAGGAGGCCTACGAGGAGAACGACCCGCAGCTGGGGCTACGTCAGTCTGCCGAGGCTTTCGGCCTGCCGACGGAGCCGTGGTTGTTCACCATCGACGCGGACGGTCGCGTCGCGGCACGCCTGGAGGGCTCATTCGGGATTCGCGAGTTCGAACGTGCAGTGCAGGCCGCGATCGACGGCGCGCCGCAATCAGACGCCTAACGCGAGCAAGACCGGCCGCTTCATTCCCGGGATCGGGACTTTGGATCGACTTCGCCAAGCGCTACCCATCGCCAGCTGGGCGTAGAGCGTCAGCCCGATGATTCACAGGCCCGCGGCTGCGGATCCGCAGTGTTTGGAGGTAACCACTTTGGTACCGACCGCTACGTCCTATTTGTCCAGATCGTCCACCTGCGGGGACGATGGGGACGCCAGGGACGCTGATGGACACATAGACGCTCCCTGACCCTCGGCTGGGGGCCGAGCGGTCGCTGGTTCAAATCAAGCCGCCCCGATTTCCTGGAGAATCGCCGACGGGAGCGTGTATAGCAAGCGATGCTATAGTTTAGCCATGAAGAATCAAGGCGAACTGCTCCGCGAGGTGATGGTGGAAACGGGCACTTCCCAGTCGGGTTTGTCTCGAATCAGCGGTGTTCGCCAACCGAGCATCAGCCAGATGCTCTCCGGCAAGATCGAGATGAGCGACGGACAGCTCGACCGGCTGCTCTCGTGCATGGGACGTCGTCTTGAAGTTGTGCGACGCTCCGTAGTCCCGAACGTCACCCGCTCGGAGCGGCGATCTTGGCGGCTTCACCAACAGCTGTCGACCCATCTCAGCCGGCCCCGCTTGGATGAGTGGCGGCCGACCATCGATCGCAACCTGACCCGCCTGCGACGTGGCTTGCGCGGCCAGCCGCACAAGCGCAATCTGCAGCGCTGGGAGTCTTTGATCGAGCGGGGCGACGTGCCCGGTCTGCATCGCGTTCTCACAGGACTGGATCGCGACTCGATCGAGATGCGCGAAGTATCGCCCCTGGGTGGTCTGCTCACGCCCGATGAGCGCGAGCAGGTGCTCGAGGCAGGGCGCTGATGCGACGCGACCAGCTGGAGCACGCCATCCGAACGGCCTGCCAGATCGTCGGCGCGACTGAGGTCATTGTCGTCGGCTCGCAGGCCATTCTCGGCACCTACCAGGAAGAGGATCTGCCGGCCGAGGCCACCATGTCCATGGAGATCGACATCCTGCCGATCGCCGATACCGACGACGAGACGATCCGGCTCGGCGACCTCATCGAGGGAGTCGCGGGTGAGTTCTCGCAATTCGAGAGCACACACGGTTTCAGCATCGACGGTGTGGACCTGGCGACATCGGCGTTGCCGGAGGGCTGGCATGGCCGGCTCGTCAATGTGCAGAGCGCCAACACGGCTGCGTCCTCAGGCGAGCCCGAGTTCATCGGCTGGTGCCTCGAAAGGCACGACCTCTGCGTCGCCAAGCTTTGCGCGTTTCGCGAGAAGGACCGTAATTTCGTCGCTGCCTTGCTTCGTGCTCGACTGGTTGAGCGAGGCGAGCTTGTCGATCGCATGACCCAACTACCTGCCGAGTTCTCCGAACCTGCGGCCCAGGTCGGTGCATGGCTCGAGGCGACGAAGGATTGAGTCGTGTGGCCACGTTCACGTTCGTGCACGCCGGGCTGGGCCGCTGGTCCACACATCGGGATGCGCTCGCTGTTGAGCCCTTTTGTCCCGAGTTTTGTCCCGAACTGAGCATTTCTTGGAACAACTCAGAGCATCTCAGCGCAACTCATCCCTGCTCAGAGGACCTCACAGACCCGGAATAGTCAGAATTCTCAGTCCGGAAACCGGGGTTCGAATCCCCGTAGCGGTGCTAGGAGCCACCCCTCCAGGCGCTGGACGGACCGTTGCTTACAGCACGTGCTGGATACTGCGGGAGCGATGAAAATGTCGCGAGGTTTTCCACGAACGCCGCCAGGCGCTCGGCGGGGAAGCGATCGGGATCCTCGAGGACGAGTCGCGCCAGGTACTCGGCGTTGCCGCGCGCGAGGTGAGAGATCAGCTCAGGGTCGAGGTCGCTGAGACCGACGCCGTGCATCTGCTGCGCCGCGATCTGCTCGAGCGCCCGTCGCCAGCGCTCACGTCCGCCTCGAATCGCGTCGCGCACGCTCTCGGGCGCGCCTTCGCTGGGGAAGAGCGCGAGCCGCCAGGTGTCGGGCTGCTCGGCCACGCCGCGCACGAAAGTCGTCAGCCCGACGGTTATCGCGGCAGCGGGATCGTCCGCCCCCGCAGTGGCCGCGAGCGCCTCGGCCGACAGCGTGAACGCCCGGTCCTGCGCGCGCTGCATCAGCTCCTCCTGCAAGCCGGCCTGTGAGTCGAAGATCGCGTAGAGCACCGACTTTGCGATCCCGGCTTCCGCGGCGACCCGGTCCATCGTCATCGCGCCCCAGCCTTCGGCGACGATCAGGGAGGCGGCGGCGTCGAGGATCTGCTCCCGGCGCACATGCCGTGGCTGGCGCTTGGTGTAGGGGCGTTTGGCTACCTGGGCCGACATGCGTTGAATGTACTGTATAGAATATACGTGTGAGTTCATTCAATGGGATCGAGTTGGACGGAGCGGTGGTCGCGGTCACGGGCGGGGCACGGGGTATCGGCCGCGCGACAGCCGAGGCATTTGCGCGCCGGGGAGCGGCCGTCACGATCGGCGACCTCGACTCCGAGGCCGCGCAGGAAGCCGCAGAGCGGATCGGGCACGGCGTCAGGGGCGTGACACTCGATGTCACCGTTCGTGCGTCCTTTGCCGAGTTCGTCGAGGCGTGCGGGAAGGTCGACGTGCTCGTCAACAACGCCGGGATCATGCCGATCAGCCCGTTCCTGGAGGAGGACGACCAGATCGCGGCGGCGATCTTCGCCGTCAACGTGCAGGGGCCGAGCATCGGCATGAAACTCGTCCTGCCGGGGATGATCGAGCGCGGCCGCGGGCATGTTGTGAATGTCGCGTCCTACGCGGGCAAATTCGCCATCCCGGGCCTGGCGACCTACTGTGCGTCAAAGGCGGCGGCGATCGCGCTCAATGAAACTGTCGCGTTGGAGCTCGACGGCACCGGCGTCACTGTCACCGCCATTCTGCCGAGCGCCGTTCAGACGGAGCTGGCGTCGGGCGTGCCGTTCCCTTTCGAGCGCGTCGCCAAGGTTCCGCCGGAAGACGTCGCCGAGGCGATTCTCAGCAGTCTGGCCGGCCGCCCGCTCGAGCTCGCGGTTCCGCGCTGGCTCGGTGCTTATCAGCCGCTGACCGCGCTGCTTCCTTCCCGAGTCGAGCGGCTGGTGCGCAACGCGATGGACGACGATCGCGCCCTGACCAGACTCGACTCGGCGGAACGTGCCGCCTACACGGAGCGGATCGCCCGTCAAACTGGTGAGCGCGCCGATGGCTGAGTCTGCCGCCACCATCAAAGCCCCGACCGGCCGCCAGCCGCGGGTCGTCGTCATCGGCGCGGGAATGGCAGGCATCGCGACCGCTGTCGTCCTCAAGCGGAAGGGGTTTGTCAACCTCACGATCCTCGAAAAGGGCTCCGAGGTGGGCGGCGTCTGGCACTGGAACCGCTACCCGGGACTCACCTGTGACGTCCCGTCGAACCTCTACCAGTACTCGTTCGCCACCAAGCCGAACTGGACTCAAACATTTGCATCGGGCGCCGAGATCCAGCGCTATCACCGCGACGTCGTCAACAGGTTCGGACTGGACGAGCACCTGCGCCTGAGCGCCGAGGTCACATCGGCGGTCTTCGACGGGGCGAGCTGGTTGGTGACTCTTGCCGGCGGCGAGGAGATCGATGCCGATTTCGTGATCGCCGCCACCGGCGTCCTCCACCACCCCTTCACGCCGGAGATCCCCGGCCTCGAGTCGTTCGGAGGCGACGTGGTGCACACCGCGCGCTGGGACGACTCGCTGGCGACCGACGGCAGGCGGATCGCGGTGATTGGGATGGGATCGACCGGCGTTCAGGTTTTTGCGGCCCTGCAGCCGAAGGCGACCAGGATCACCCACTTTGCCCGCTCACCGCAATGGGTATCGTGGGCGCCGATGGGCGCCTCGCAGCCGCGCCTGGTGAGCGAGCTGCTGCGCGCCTCGCCAAGGTTGAACAGGGCGATGTACGAAATGCTGTTGAAGGGCTCCGGGATCCTTGCCGACATCGCGACTCGACCGAGCTGGCGCCGGCGGCTGGTGCAGCAGTTCCCACGCCTCAATCTGCGCCTTCAGGTGCGTGACCCGGCGCTGCGCGAAAAGCTCACCCCCGACTACCAGCCCCTCTGCAAGCGGCAGGTGGTCTCGGCCTCCTACTACCCGGCGCTCCAGTCGCCGAACGCGGAACTCGTCACCGAAGCGATCACGGAGGTCACGCCCGCCGGCATCCGCACCGCGGACGGGCGCGAGCATCCCACCGACCTGATCGTGCTGGCGACCGGCTTTGAGGCGCACAACTACATGCGGCCGATGGATTTGCGAGGTCGAGACGGAATCTCAATCCACGATGCCTGGGCCGGCGGGCCGCGGGGCTACCGAATGACGGCGATCCCCGGGTTCCCGAACCTGTTCACGGTGCTGGGGCCGAACTCGCCGGTCGGGTCGATCTCGCTGCAGTATTCGGCCGAGCTCACTGCCCGCTACATCTCCAAGTGGCTCCAGCGATTCCGAGACGGTGAGATCGACACGGTCGAGGTAACGGAGGAGGCAACCGCACGTTTCAACGACGAGGTTGCCGTCGCGCTTGAGCCCACTGTCTGGAACACGGGCTGCAATTCGTGGTACCTCACCGACGACGGCACGATCGACCTCTGGCCGTTCGACCGTCAGAAGATGACTGAGATGCTCAGCGAGCCGGACGATCGCGACTTCCGTTTGGTTCGCGCGACCGAAACGCTGTACGCGTAGGCTCAGCCCGGCAACAGGGGGAAGGGCTGGCCGAGCGCGTCGGCGACGGCGGCAAAGACGCGCTGCGCGGGGTCGGCGCATGCCAGCGTCTGCAGCTCCGCGTCGTCGTCGGTGAATGTCGTCTTGCCCTCGCAGGAGCCTCGCGCGACGTCGCTGTTGGCCTCGACGATGACCGTGGTGTCGATATCGGGGTGGTAGTAAACCGTGGTGTTGTACCCCGGCAGCGTCCCCGTGTGTCCGATCCAGCCGCCGGCCGAGCTCAGGCCGACGCCGTACTTGTTCTCTTCGTTCAACGGGGGAATGTCGCCATTCAAAGACGCCAGCCTCTGCTCCTGGATCTCCGGCGCCAGCAGCCCCTCACCGGTGCCGAGGGCCCGGCCGTATACGAGCATGTCGTCCATGGCCGAAACCAGTTCCCCGGCCGCCCAGCCCCATGAGGGATTCCAGTTCGTGGCGTCCGCAGGTTGGTCGGGCGGCTGCCCCTGAAGCGTGTAGCCGTGCGAGTACGGCTCGGGCAGCTCGGGGGATTTGCCCGGCCACGAGGTCTGCGTGAGCCCCAGCGGTTCGAAGATCTGCTCGCGGAAGACCTCCTCGAGCGGCTGGCCGGTCACCTTCTCAATCACCTTCCCGACCAGGATCGTGTTCGTATTGGAATAGTCGAACTGCGTGCCGGGCTTGAACAACGGGGGTACGTCGACGCCGATCTCGAGCACCTCTTCAGGCGTCCAGACGGTCTCGGGCCTTGAGAACAGCACGTCCGTGAAGGAGTCCTGCTGCGTGTAGCTGGCGATCCCGCTGGTCATATCCGCGATCTGGCGCAGCGTGATCTTCTCGCCGCGCGGCACGTCGGGCACGTAGTCGGCGACAGGGTCGTCGAGGGAGACATCCCCGTTTTCGACGAGCTGCATCAGTGCCGTGCCCGTGAACGTCTTCGTCACGGAGCCGACGCGGACGTGGAGGCTGGCCTTCATCGGCTCCCCCGTTTCGTCATCGGCGACACCGACCGCCTTGACCCATTTCCCGTCGGGCGTCTGAACGCCGATCACCGCGCCCGGCGCCGCAGCTTGAGGGAATGACTTTCGCACCGCCGCATCGAGCTTCTCCCGGGTCGCCTCGGGGAGAGCGCCGCCCACGGGTGCGGTCGTGCTGGTCGTCTCCTCCTCGCCGCAGCCCGACAGCGAAACCAAGCCGCCGCAGAGACCCGCCGTGACAAGCAGTGAAAGCAACCCCGTGCGGGTCAGTCTGCTCAGGGCGAGGTCTACCGCGCGCACGCTCCTACCGTACACCCAGTCCTTCGCGCGCGAGCACGATCTCGGAGCGATCGATAATCGGCTCGTGCGGCGTTCGGGCTGCCGCCACCCGAAGGTCTCGTGCCGTCTCTGCCAGGCGGTCGCTCGCCAGCAGGGCGTCGTGTGTTTCCCACACGCTCATCGCCGTGAGCTTGCCCTCGTCGCGATCGACCGCCAGGACGTAGCCGCAGAAGCCGGCCAGCGCTGCGAGCTGATCGAGGTAGTCGCTCTGCCGGAACGCCTCGACGATCGCGTCCAGAGCCTCCGTGGACACGCCTTCGAGCCGGCTCAGCCGCAGGTGCCCGGCGAGGCGCTCCATCTCCCGATGGATCACGACTTCGTAGCGGTCCACGAATGGGTGGCGAGCTGGGCGGCTTTCGGCGATCCTGGCGACACGGGCAGCTTCGGCCAGTTCGTCCGTAACTCCCATCTCCTCGCGGGATTGCCAGAAGCTCATCGCCGTCAGCTTGCCGTTCCCGTAATCGAGGGCGAGCATGTAGCCCGCGAATCCCGGGTAGCCCGCGAGCTGGTCTACGTAGTCGCTCCCCCTGAACTCCGCGACCATCGCGTCCATTCGCTCCGGTCCCAATGCGACAAATCTGCTGAGCCGTAGGTGCATTTCAAGCGCTCCTTACGCGATCGACCTGGCGACTCTCGAACTGCCTCTAGCGTACCGCTCCGCAGGCGATCTGGGAAGGGCTTGCGGCGGGCCGGGGCCCTTAGGGAAATGCCGGGATCGGCCCGCGTGCGCTGGACACGACCGGCCCGGGATCCTCGACGACCGGCGGTTCCACGTACGGCGGCGCCTTCGGCCTCGTAGACCCGCCGGGGAATGCCAGGCGCAGGATCGTGCGCTGGACCATCAGCCACTGCTGGAAGAACGGGCCCGTGTTGTAGGGAAGCTCGTACTTCTCGCAGATTTCCTTGACCCTGGGGGCGATCTCCTTGTAGCGAGAGCTCGGCATGTCGGGGTAGAGGTGGTGCTCCACCTGGTAGCTGAGGTTGCCGCTCATCAGGTGGAAGGTGTCGTTGCCGTCGATGTTGGCGGCGCCGAGCAGCTGACGTACGTACCAGGCACCGCGGCTCTCGTCGGCGGCCTCTTCTTGAGTGAACGTGTAGGCCTGGTCGGGGAAGTGGCCGCAGAAGATGATCGCGTTCGACCAGATGTTGCGGATGAAGTTCGCGGTGAGATTGGCCTGCAGGGTGCGCTTGAACCCCTTGCGACCGCTGAGCGCCGGGAACATCACGTAGTCCTTCAGGACCTGGCGACCGGCTTTCTGGCCGAACTCCTTGAGCTCGCGTAGAAGCTGGTTCTTGTCCTTTGTCCCCGCCTTGATTGCGTCGATGTCCATGTCGTGGACGGCGACCCCCCACTCGAAGAAGAGCATCAGCAGCACGTTGATCACGGGCTGGGCGAGGAAGCGCGGCTCCCATTTCTGCTTCGGATCGACCCGCATGATCTCGTAGCCGACGTCCTTGTCGAGGCCGACGACGTTCGTGTAGGTGTGGTGCAGGTAGTTGTGCGAGTGCTTCCAAGCCGCCGAGGTTGAGGCCGTGTCCCAGTCCCAGGTCGACGAGTGGATATTCGGATCGTTCATCCAGTCCCACTGCCCGTGCAGGATGTTGTGGCCGATCTCCATGTTCTCGAGGATCTTCGCGGTGCCGAGTCCGGCGGTCCCGAGCAGCCAGGCTGGGGGATAGCGCGAGGCCATCAGCACGATCCGCGACAGCGCCGCGAGCCGGCGGTGGAACTGGACGAGGCTGCGGATGTAGGTGGCGTCGTCGGCGCCGAGATCTGCCCGGACCTCGTCGCCGATGGCCTGGAAGGCCTCGCCGATCTCGTCGATCTGCTCGGGCGTCAGGCGGTGCAGTGGGTGATCTGGGTCGGCGCTGGTGTAGGTCCCGTTGACGCTGGGCATGGTCAGCTCCTCAAAGTGCTATCTCGATATGCCCCTCTGGGGCGTTTACGCAGGTCCGAATCGTCTGGCCAGGCTCGCCGTGGAGCTCGCCTGTTCGCAGGTCGCGAACCTGTCCTGACTGTAGCTTCCCGATGCAGGTGTGGCAGATCCCAAGACGACAGCCGAAGGGCAGGATCGCGCCCTCCTGCTCGCCGCCGACCAGGATCGAAACGCCGACGTCGCAGGTCGCCTCGACGTCGGTGACCCGGAAACTCACCGTTCCGCCGGTGCCCACCTCGGCATCGCCCTGGCCGATGATCGGCTGGAAACGCTCCATATTGAGCCGCTCGTGGTTGCCCTCGGACTTCCAATGCTCCTCGAGCAGGTCCATCAGGCCGCGGGGACCCGACAGGAAGGTTTCCCGTTCGCTCCAGTCACTGCAGACCTCGGCGAGGCTCTCGCCGTTGAGTCGCGGGACCGTGCCGGTCAGGTGCTCATGCAGCGTGTAGCCGTCATATATCCCGTTCATCCGCCGTAGGTCCTCGCCGAAGATCACCTGATCGGGCTCGCGGGCGCAGTGGACGTGGATCACGTCGTCGAGCTTGCCGCGGCGCTCGAGCTCGCGCAGCATGCACCAGATCGGCGTGATCCCGCTGCCGGCGCTGATCAGCAGCGTGCGCTCGGGCAGCGGATCCGGCATCTTGAACTCGCCCTCGACGTCGCCCAGGTAGACAGTCGAGCCGGGCTCGACGTGCTGGGTGAAGTAGGGCGACATCCGCCCCTCCGGCACGTGCTTAACCGTGATCGAGACGAGGCCGTCCGGATGGTCGGGGTCCGAGGTAAGCGAGTAGGCACGCCAGTGGCGAATGCCATCGAGTTCGACGCCGATCCTTAGGTACTGGCCGGGGCGGTGGCCGGGCCAGGGGAAGTTTGGCCTGATGACGACGGTCGACGTGTCGCGCGTTTCGGGCTTGATTCGCTCGATCTTGCCGGTCAGCTCGCGGGCCGACCAGGCGGGGTTGAGCAGGCCGAGGTAGTCGTCGGGAACCAGCGGGAACGTCATCGACTTGGCGAGAGCCATCGCTCGCCGCCGCAGAGGGGATATATCCGGGGTTGCTGCGCGTTCGACCATGCTCTGATGAGCCTATACGCCTGAACCGGGGAAGCGGTTCACTTGGGATCACTCCCCAGGGCTTTGGCTCGGCCGGCGGCGCCACCGACCTACTGACGAGTAGGATTAGCGGATCGAGGTTCCCCAACACGAGGTCGCGATCATCGGCGCCGGCATCGGCGGCATCGGCGTCGCGATCTCGCTTCGCGAGGCCGGAATCGAGGGTGTCGTCATCTTCGAGCGCGCCGACGACATCGGCGGCACCTGGAGGGACAACACCTATCCAGGGATCGCCGTCGACATCCCGGCTCAGGCCTACCAATTCTCCTACGAGATGAACCCCGACTGGTCCACGGCCTTCGCGGGGGGCGCCGAGGTCAAGCAATACGTCGATCACTGCGCGGACACGTACGGCATTCGCCCGCAGATTCGCCTGCGAAGCGAGGTCAGCGAGCGAACCTGGGACGCCGCCGCCCAGGTCTGGCGCCTGCGGGTGAATGGCGAGGAGGTCACCGCGCGCTTCGTGGTCAGCGCGATCGGCGCCTTCGTCGATCCAAAGCCCGTCGAGATTCCCGGGGTCGACGACTTCGAAGGCAAGACGATCCACTCAGCGCGCTGGGATCACGACTGCGACCTCGCCGGCAAGCGTGTCGCGATCGTCGGCACGGGGGCGAGCGCCGTGCAGATCGTGCCGAAGCTGGCTCGGATCGCGAACCGCCTCGACGTCTACCAGCGCACCCCGATCTGGGTTGGTCCGAGGTACAACCCGCGCACACCGCCGCGCCTGAAGTCGCTCTACCGCCGTTTCCCGGCGATCCAGAACCTCGTGCGCGTCGTCTCGTCCACCGTCTCCGACGTCGCCCTGACGACGATCATCATCCACCACCGCCGCCTGCCGTTCGCCGCCAAGGGCGTCGCTGCCTGGCTGCGCCACGTCTGGTATCGCGCTCAGGTGCCTGACAGAGAGCTTCGCCGCAAGCTGACCCCGTCCTACGGCTTTGCCTGCAAGCGACCGTCCGTGTCCAACAGCTACCTGCGCTCCTTCACTCGGGAGAACGTCGAGCTCATCACCGACCCGATCGAGCGTGTCACCGGCAGCGGTCTTTTGACGGCTTCCGGGGAGCACCGCGAGGTCGATGTACTCGTGCTTGCGACCGGGTTTCGCTTGGCCAGCGACCCCGAGAACTTCAGGCGCACGCCGGTGCGGGGCCGTGACGGCTTTGATCTGGCCACCTGCCTCGCGGAGGAACGGGTCGCCTGTTTCGAGGGCACCACGATGCCCGGCCTTCCCAACCACTTCATGGTCTTCGGTCCTTACGGCTTCGTCGGGGGAAGCTGGTTCACCCTCGTCGAAACGACCGCCGCTCACGTGGTGCGGGTGATCACCGAAGCGCGGCGTCGCGGCGCCGTGGAGGCGGAGGTTTCCCAGGAGGCGACCGATCGCTGGACGGCCGACATGCGCGAGCGAATGGGCAGGTCGCTGTGGAACAACAACAACTGCGGTACCGCCAACTCCTACTACTTCGACCAGCACGGCGACGCCTCATACTTGAGACCGACGAGTGCGGGCCAGGCCCGGCGGGCGAGCCGCAGCTTCGCCCTCGACGACTACCGCTTCGCCGCGCCGTTGGACCGAGCGGGCGCCGCCGGCGCCAACGGCGCACGTTCAGCCTCCAGTGTGCCTAAATAGAGCGACGTTGGTAAAGGAAGCGGGCGCAAACGAAGCCGGGGCGATCGCTCGCTGCGCGGCGCTAGCAGCTCTTGGCTGCGCGCTGCTTGCACCCGCGCCGTCGGCTGCCCACCCGCAGGCGGTTGACGAGCAGGGCCGCGCCCTCGTCAAGCCGGCCCCGCTCGCCTGGGCCAATGAGCCACCGCTTCGCGCGACCCCCCAGCGCCGCTGCAAACGGGGCTCTCGCCCGGAAACCGACATCCAGGGCCGAGTTCCGCTCGCCGATCACATGAGTGGGCGCGCCGCCGAGGGCTACACCTGCAACACGCGGATGGTCGGCTCCTACGTGAAGCCCACGGTGCAGGGAACTGTCGGCGGCTTCAAGGTCGAGCGCTACCACGACAAGTTCGGGCACGACTGCGCCTACTACGACACAACACTGCTTTACCCGACCAACCTGATCGACAGCGAGATGGGCGTCAACGTCATGGACATGACCGACCCCACCAACCCGACCCTCACCGCCAGGCTTCTCACCCCGGCGATGCTTTCGCCGCACGAGTCGCTGGTCGTCAACAAGCGACGAGGCCTGCTCGTCGCCGTACTCGGCAACCCGACTTTCTACCCAGGGATCGTCGACGTTTACGACATCTCCCAGGACTGCCGCCACCCGGTGCTGAAGTCATCGAGCCCCTCCGGATTCCTCGGCCACGAGAGCGGCTTCGCGCCAGATGGCCGCACCTTCTACTCGGCGTCGCCGGCGACGGAGACCATCGCTGCCGTCGACGTTTCCAGGTCCTCGCGGCCCGGCACCCTCTGGCTCGGAAACTACGACTCGCACGGCCTGCAGATCTCAAACGACGGCGACCGCGCCTATGTCGCCGGCACCGGCACCGGGCTGATCATCCTCGACACCTCGGAAGTGCAGAACCGCGTCCCGAATCCACAGGTGACCGAGATCGCGCGCCTCACCTGGGACACGATGAGCATTCCCCAGAACGCGATTCCGATCACGATTAAGGGTCGCCCCTACATCGTCGAGATCGACGAGTTCGGCACCCTTGAGAAGGTCGGAGCTGCCCGCATCATCGACATCCGAAACGAGCGCAAGCCGCGCGTGATCTCCAACATGCGGCTCGCCGTCCATCAGCCGCAGAACTTCGATCGCATCTCAGCCGACCCCGGCGCTTCCAGCTTCCTGCAGGGCTACGCCGGCCACTACTGCAACGTCCCGAGGCGTGTCAATCCAAAGATCGTCGCCTGCTCGATGATCATGTCCGGTTTGCGGATCTTCGACATCCGCGACCCGCGCCATCCCAAGGAGATCGCCTACTTCAACGCGCCGATCAAGCCCCGCCTGTTGATGTCCGCCAGCAACTGGGCGATGTCGAGCCCGTCTTTCGTCCCCCGGCGCCGCGAGATCTGGTACTCGGACGGCTTCAGCGGCTTCTACGCAGTGCGCGTCACCAACGGCGTCTGGCCCGGCGGCCGGCGCCGCTAACCGTCCGCTCGGCATTCGGCCTCAGGCCGGCGCTGTGCTCATGGGCTCGCCGGCATCTGCGGCCCCCGGACGGTCTGTGTCGCCTCCCACAGCTCGGTTCCCAGCACAGAGATGCGCACGGTGCGGCGCACGATCCTGGCGCCCAGTGGACCCTTGCCGAGCCCTGAGGTCGTCGTGCGGACAAGCGGGTCGGTCAGCAGGATCTCGTATTCGTCGTTTATCGACGAATCCTCGGGGCCGCTCTCGACGAGCCCCAGTCGGCGCAGGTGCGCGACGTAGAGGTGAGTTCTGTCGGGCAGCGCCACGCCGGCCGCCCGTCCGACGCTGGAGACGTTCTCGAGCACCCGGCGCTGGAAGCTGGAGAAGCCCGGCTCGGCGATGTGCACCATCGCGTACGCCGATCCATCGGCGAGCGCCGAGAGGATCCTGGCTTCGTCGGGAACCAGTTCCTCGACCAGAGCGAGGTGTAGCGTGCGGCGGCTGTCGTCTGGCGTGTTGTCCATCGAGCGCTTGAGCAGCGAGCGCATGCGCTCGGCGAGTGTGGGCGTCGCGATGTCCGGCTCGAAGCGCGGCTGTTCGCTCGTCGCCGGGGACTGCGAATCGGCCAGCTCCAGTTCTATGTCGGCGGTGCTCTCACCCGCTTCGAGCTCGGCCATATGGCGCTTTGCGGCCCGCAGCAGCGTGCGCTCCACCGCCTGCGTCTGCGCCTCCACCCAGCGCACCCCGGGTATCTCACGGGCGGTGTCGCGGACGAGGCTCGCCGCCCCCGCGACTTGGTCTAGCCAGGAAGGCATCGCTTCGCCAAGTCTTCCACGACCCCGAAGTTCAGTCCCGCAGGTCGCGCATCAGGGCCGGGATCGCCCAGGCCCCGAGGATGATGCCAAGCGCTGCGCCGATCAGCCCACCGATCGCCGGCTCCTCGAAGAAGACGCCGATCCCAGTGCCAGTCGCTGCCCCGAAGAGGATCGTCCCGATCATCGCCACGCCGAGGGCCTTGTCGTCGAACGGGTTGTAAGGGTCGTGCGACACCGGCCGATGGAGGGTAGTCAGGGATGGTTTTGCCGGTTCAATCGCTGATCGTGCTGCGGCACGGGCCGGGATCGGAGCGGGGGGGCGGGTCGCACGGCGTGATCCGTGGGTAAGTGCCATCGAAGGGCTCCGGGTTCAGTGCGTCGCCGGGCACCGGATAGGCGTTGCTGCAGATCCCGCCGCTCGGGGTACAGGGAGCCGGCGGCAGATCCATTTGGACGGCGGGATCGAGGACGGTGCCCAGTCGCAGATACGGACCGACGCTGTCGGAGTGTCCCGCGGCCGCGCCAGCAAGCGCGTAGAGCGCAGTCAGCCCCTCGACTCGAGGCGTCAGGTACTCCATCATCGGCTGCAGGTTGCGAGCCGCGGGCGCCGTCAGCTCGACCAGAGGCTCGAGCTCCGCCAGCAGCTCGCCGAGGTCGCCGAGGATCGGATCGGCGACCTTGCGCAGGGGTGTCAGCCCGTCGATGATCGGGCCGACCGGACCGGTCAGCAGCGGCAGCCCGTCCTCGATCGCGCTGTTGAGCTCCGGTGCCAACCTGCTGAGCTTGGCGACCACTGGTTGGGCGGTGGCCAGTAGCGGGTCGGCGCCGGCGAGCGCGCGCCGGCCCGAGTCGAGCAGGCGCGGCAACTCGACCAGCGCCTGGTCAAGCGAGTTCGTGTTCGAGGAGAGCGTCTCAAGGGTCGTGCGCCCGGCGCCGATGATGTCCCGGACCGCCCCCTCGCGGTTCCCGATCTCGGTCAGTACGACGCTGGTGCTGGTGACCAGGCTCGCCAGCTGCTTTTCCTGGCCCTCCAGGGCGCTGGTCAGCATCTCGGCCTCCTGGGTCAGCCGCGCGACTCCGCCGATCGTGCCATTCAGCCGCTCGCCGTTACCGGGACGCGCGGTCGCGTCGGCGATCGTCGCGATCAGCGATTTGACTCGATCGCGGCCGTCCTCGTCGAGGAAGTCGAGCGCCTCGTCGAAGTCGACGCTGGGGCGGGTCGTGGCGACGACATCGCCATCCACCAACTCCTCGTTCTCCTCGCTGCCCCGCTCGGCAACGTTCAGGTAGGCGTCGCCGAGCAGGCTGCGCTCGCCGATCTGCAGAACTGCGTCATCGTAGATCGGGAAGTCGTCGTTGAGTGTGAAGGTGACAACTCCGAGGTGGGTCTCGCTGTCGTATGCGACCCTGTTGACCCGGCCGACGGTGATGCCCTTGTAGAGGACGGGCTGCTTTGTCGGCAGCGTTCGAGTGTCTTCGAACTCCGCCGTCAGCTGGTCGGCGCCGAGCACGAGCTTCGTCGGATCGGGACCCTCGAACTTGCTGTTGAGGTACAGGAACGTGATCAGCGCTCCGATCGCGAGCGCGATGCTGATCACGGCGCCTACCTTCGGGAGTCGATGATCCATCTAGTTCCCGCTCCCCTGCCCGCGGTTGAGCAGTGGGTCGTTCGGCAGCCCCGGCAGGTTGAGGCGAAGCAGGCAGGCGAGCGGATTGGTGTCCCGGCAGGTCAGCTCGAGCGCCTTGGAGAGCATCACCGCGAGGCGCGAAGGCTCACCGTCCTTGCTAGCGGCGGCCGCGGCGTTGAGCCCGAGACCTTCAGGCAGGATCTCGGTGTTGACGAGCGCCGCCTGAGCGAAGCCGTCGTAGTTGGAGCGGCTGCTGAAGATGCCGCTGAAGTTGTCGCCGAACTGCACCAGGCCGCCGCGGTACTTGATGATCAGGTCGATCAGGTCGATCAGCTCGTCGAGCGCGGGGATCTGCTCGTCGCGAACCCGCTCCGCCTGCCCGCGCAGGCCCGCGGAGAGCTGTCCGACGGGCTCGCTGGCGTCGGCGACGAGGTTCTCGGTGAGACCGAGATAGTCGTCTGCCTCGGGGGCCAGCGTCACCAGTGAGTTTGCGAACGGCTCGAGTTGCGGAACGGCGGGGTTGAGGGAGGCAAGGGCCGAGCCGAGCGGGACGGCGAACGAGCGCGTCGCTGCCAGGGCCCGCTGTGCCTCGACGAGGGTTGGGGCGAACTCTCTGGTGGTGTCGCTCAGCTCGGGCTCGCGGGCGGCGGTCACTGAAAGCGTCTGGTTGGCGAGGTCGAGCGCAGCGGCGAGCTGGCGTCCACGCAGACCCAGGGTCGCGAAGACCTTGTCGAGGTCGTCGACGAGCTTGGTCAGCAGGCGCCGCCGCTTGGCAAGGGCAGCCGCCACCGGGGTTGCGCCCTCGGCCACGCGCCCGACTTCGAGCAGGATCCTTCGCAGCTCGGGCTCGCGACCCCGCAGCGCCGTCGCCGCCTCGCGGATCAGGATCTGCGCCTGCGCCTGGGTGTCGGCATCGAGCACGCTGGTCAGCTCGTCGATGTGCACGAAGGCCGTCGTGTTTGCGGGCTCGATCGGGGTTCCTTCTTCGAGCGGGCCCGTCGCTGGATCGCCGGGCAGGACGTTGACGATCAGCGTCTGCAGCACGCTCGTCGGGCGAACCTCGGCCGTCGCGTCCTTGAAGATCTTGCCCTCGTAATCGGCGTCGAGACGCAGGGTGACGAGCGCCCGGCCGTGCTCTTCCTCGACTTCGACAACCTTGCCGGCGAACGCACCCGCGACGCCCGCTCCGGGCTCCTTCGACGGAACCAGCCCCTTGGCGTCGGGCAGGATGACCTCGACGTAGTAGGGCTCCGGCGACCACGGAAACTGGTAGTCCTTCTTGACGAGCGTGTAGCCGACGAAGACCAGCGCGGCGGCCAGTTCGAGGACCAGCACCGTCCGCGTGAAGGGGACTCGTCCGGCCTTCAGCGAGGGGTCGACGAACTCCTTGATCCCGCGGAAGAAACGCACGATGATGTTCGGCTTCTTCACTGACAGCCTCCCCACGGCTCGATCAACTCGGCGGCCTTGGGTGAGAATCTGGCGATGTCGGCGCACGAGGCGGAGTAGGGGTTTGTGCCCACCGGGGTGCTGAGCGCGCCTCCCAGCAGAGACCCGAGGCCCTCCGCAGCCGTCGGCTGGACATAGCTCCCGATTCGCCAAATGTGACCTGGGCTACCGGGAACGAATTGCGAGAATGTGTCGTTGCCGCCGGCGAGCGAGGCGAGGAACTGGGTTGCCGCCGGCTGGCCGAGTTCGGATGGCTCGCTCAGCAGGTCGAGCTTGCCTTCGCCCTTCACAAGTGCCTCGTTGATCCGCGAAAGCATCGTGGTCAGGCCCGGGCCGGCCTCTGCGAGCCGCCTTACGAGCAGGCGGGTGTCGTGGACGAGCGGCGTTGCATCGTTGAGCACCGGAACCGCTCGCTCGAGCACGGGCGTTGCAACCGTCAGCGCCGTCGCGAGGGGCGGTAGCGCCGGCACGGCCTGATCGGAGAATGTCGCCAGTTCGCGGATCAACTCGGCAACCGGCGGTGAGGTCTCGTATAGCTCCTGAAGCGCCGCCGGCATTGCAGCCAACGTCGCGTCGAGCGGCTCTCCGCCATCGACGGTCACTGCCGTGGCCGTGCGGTTGTAGTTGGAGACCAGGGGCGCCAGCGAACCCTCTTCATCCGCGACGGCGTCTACGGTGTCGGAGATGCCGGTGATGGCGCCCGCGAGCTCGCGGCGGCCGCTGCCCTGCAATGCGCGGGCAGCCGGCTCGAGATGGCGAGTCAGGCCCGGTCCCGCCTCGAGCGTGCGCTGAATGCCGAAGATCGCCTCATCACGGAAGGTCTTTGCGCCCACCGTGGCCAGGTCACGCAATGCGTTGCGGATCTCCGGTTTCAGCACCCGCAGCGCTTCGTCGAGCGTTACGTACGAGGTGGTCTGCTCGATCGGGATCAGGCCGCCCAGCTCGAGCACGGGAGCGCTTGGACTGCCCGGATAGAGGTCGACGAAATTGGAGCCTTCAAAGAGGGTGTGCGGGCGCATGTCCGCGCGGGCGTCCACGTGCATCGGGACGTCTTCGAAGAGGATCAGCTCAGCACGGACGTTGTCGCCTTCGCGCTCGACCGTTCCGATGGTGCCCACCCTCACACCCGCGACCCGAACGTCGCGGGCGATCGCGCCGAGGCCCTGCGCGGTGTCGAACTCCGCCCAGTACGACCGCGTGTCTTTGAACGGGTTCGGCTTCGTGACGCCGAGGACCACGATCGCAATCACGCCGAGGATCATCCCGGCGCCCAGCAGCCTTTTTCCGGCAAGGCTCACGGGCAGCTGTCCTTCGTCGCCTCGCCCGGGTCCGGATACGGGTTGTAGCAATTGGTGGGCGTGAGCACCGGGACGACACGGCCGGCTGGGGCGCCGGGGGCCAACCCAAGCGGTGACGGTACGCCGGTGGCGCCGGAGAGATTCCTCCCCGCTTCGACGAGCTCCGGAAGGTATGGATCGACGGTCGCAATCAGGTTGTTGAGGTCGTCGGTGACCGGCTGCAGGACGGTGATCGTCGGGTAGAGCCCGCGCACCACGGGGCGTGCCGCGGCCAGCACCGGATCTGCTGCGTCGGCGATCCGCTCGGTCTCGATGCGCAGTGTGTCCCCGCGGCTGAGCACGTCGTTGATCCCCGGCAGCTCGTCTGTCAGCACCGCGACTCCCGGCGCCAGGTTCGTGGAGAGGCCGGCGAGGTCGTTCAGAAGCAGGGTTGCGTTCGGGGCGGTCGCCAGGAACTGATCTTCGAAGGGGCGAAGCAGGCGGATCGCCTCGCCGAGCTCAACTGAGCGCCCGGCGATCGTGCCGACCGTTGCGTCGGCTGCGGCGATGAAGGCTCCGAAATCGTTGCCGCCGAAGCCCCTCAGGCCGCTTGTGGTCCGGTTGGCGCCGGCGATCACTCGCGCCAGTGCCCCCGGGTCGCTGGTGATTGCATTGAGCTGGGAGGCCGCATTGCGCGACAGGGGGACCAGATCGGCAAACGCCGCGTTGACTTCGGCGCCACGCCCGGCGCTGCCGAAACCCAGGTTGACGAGCGTGTCGCTGAAGTCTTGGCGGGTCTGCTCGTCGAAGAGCTGCACCACCTCGAGCAGATCCACGCCGGAGGTTGCCTCCGAGCTGAGCGTGTCGCCGTTCTCGAGTCCACTCTCCGATTCCCCGGGGCGCAGTTCGAGGAAGGTCGTGTAGACGATCGAGTGGACACGGACGTAGGCGGTCGTGTCCTCGGGCAGCGGCCGGAACTCCGTTTTCGTGATGTTCGCCGTGATAGTCGTCCCGCCCGTCTCGCGGTTGGGTGAGACCTCGCTGACGATCCCCGCGAGCTTGCCGGCAACGCGAACGGCCTGCCCGCGACGCATGATCGGGGCGTCGGAGGGCACCTCGACCTCGATCTGGTAGGGCGACTGAAAGGGCGGGCCGGTCGTCGAGACGAAGGCGATGTACGCCAGGAATGCGCCGGTTGCGAGCACCGCGAGGCCGAGCGGTGTCTTGAAGTTGTCGACCTTCGACGTGAACTTCGAAACGCGCTGGTTGAACCGCCTGCCGAAGCTGCCCGACGTCTTCTTACTGGGTTCGCGTGCCATCTAGCCACCGAGTAGGAAGTCGAGGAGCGGGCCGAGCGTCTGGTTGCCTCGTTGCGGCCGGCGAATTCCGAGGTCCCCGAGCGTGCCGTCGAGGCCTTCCAGGGTGTCGTTGAGGGTGCCGAGCGGATCCGTCAGGTCGAGCCCGGGACTGCCGTGGTCCGGCGGCGCGGGTTCATCGGGGGCCTCCGGGTTGCCTGGACGTTCAGCCGACGAGCCGGAGCCGCCACCGCCACCGCTGCCGCCACCGCCGGTTCCGTCGTTGCCGCTGCCGCGCGCGGACGCCAGCAGCGCGGCGAGGCAGCCTGGCTTGACCGCCCGTCCAAAGGCTTCGCAGTTGATGACGGCCGAGACCCTGGCCCAGTTGCGGTCGGCGGCGCTGGCCGGATAGCCGGGCTGGTTCCCCGGCTCGACACTGATGCCCGCGAAGCCGCGCTTGTGAAGTGTGCCCGGCCCCTCGCCGTCGGAATCGTCGCCGAAGAATGCATCGAAGGTCTCCTTGGTCCCGAAGACCCCCTTGAAGAGGTTCGAAACCGCCGGCGCGAGGTCGAACGGTCCGGTGACCACGCGTTCGTTGTCGGCCGCGATGGTCGGTGCTCCGGCCACAGCGAGGCGGCGGGTCAGCTCGAGGGTTGGGGTCGAGCGCTCGATGACCGCACCGACGTCGTCGAGGAACGGAGAAGCCAGCGTCAGAGCCGTGGCAAGATCCGGCGCTGCGGCGTTGAGGTTGGTCGCCAGCGGTTCACCGGCGACCGCAGCTCCCTGAAGCGCGGCGAGCACCGTTTGTGCCTCGCGCAGGGTCGCGGGCAGCTCCTCAATTCCCGCGTCGAGCGCGCCGGACTGCGCGGCGGTTGTGTCGAGGAGGCGCGACAGGCCCTCGATCAGGCCATCCAGCTCGCGGGTCCGCGTTGCCGCCTGGCCGGTGACATCGGAGGCGCTCACGATCAGGCTGCGCAGGGCGCGGTTCTGGGAGTTGACCTCGTCCAGGGCCCGGTTGGTGGCAACCAGGGCCGGACGCAGCTCGAGGGCGGCCTGGTTGAGGTCGGCGCCTCGATCGTCGAAGGCCTGCGAAAGCTCGACCAGGATCAGCTTGATGCCGGCTCGCTGCGCCGGTCCGAAGGCGTTCATGAGGTCGTCGAAGCGCGGTGCGACAAGCGTGTTTGCGCAGGGATCGGTCGCCCGCTCCGCGCTGCACTCGATGGTCGGCTTGCCGTCGAGCACGGGGAGCTCGCCCTCGCCGTCGCCGGGCTCGTAGGCGACATAGCTGTCGCCGGTCGTGTCCGCCTGCCGAATCGCCGCGCTCGCGTCCGCGCTGGGTGCCTCGACCGAGTTCTCGACGAGCAGCGTCACCGAGGCGACCCCCTCGTCGGTGACCTCGATCTTGCCGACGGAGCCTGCGATTGCGCCGCCCACGCGCACGTGCATCCCCTCGATCAGCGGGAAGGCGTTACGGAACTCGGCCACGATCTGCTGGGTGCCGGAGGGGGGACGCGAAGTCACGTACATGGCCGCGATCGCTATTCCCAGCAGGCCCGCGACGATCACTGCCATCGCCTTTGCAACGACGTCGGCCATCAGTTGCTCTCGCCGTCAAACAGGTAGCTGGATTGGTAGTCGGTCCATGGATCGCATTCGTTGACCCCCGGTGTGCGGATGAACGGCTTCTCGATTGCGCCGGGGCCGCACGTCGAGGGCCCGATCGTCCCCGCGGCGGCTGTGCTCGGTGGCGGCCTCTGGGCATTGGTGAGGCTGACGCGGACGACATGACCCAGGGCGTCATAGGCGCCCGCGGTGGCCCCGAAGTTCTGGAAGAAACCGACGACCTCGGGTGTGTAGACCCGCAGCTGCTCGACCAGGGGGTTGAGCGTCGTCAGGGTCGTGACGAGCTGCCGGGACGCGGGAAGGGCTTCGTCGATCACGGGCCGCAATTCGATCAGGTCCCTGGGCCCCTGTTGCACCAGCTTGGCGGTCTCATCGAAGAACGGAGCGGCGGCCTCGGCGACACGCGGCACGGCCCGCGCGAATGGTCCGAGTACGTCGACAACCGGGCCGAGGCCGTCGACAAGGTCGGTCAGCGTCGGCGTCGCCGCATTCAGTTCATCGAAAACGATGCGCCCGCGAGCCAGGGACGGGCCGAGCAGGCGGATGCTCTCGGCCAGCTCCGCCTGGCGCCCGGCGGCGATGCGCAGCAGCTCGGCGGTGCGTTCGGTGCCCTCGCCGAGCGCGGCAGGGTTCTCTGCCAGCGCTGAGACGACAACCTCGCCCTCACCCACGAGCGTCCGCAGGGCCTCTCCGTCGAGGTTCACCTGGGCGAGCAGATTGGCGGTTTCGTTGACGGCGCCGGAGCTGTGTCGCAGGGTCCGGTCGAAGTCCCCGCCGCGCCCGGCGAGTGATTCGTCGAGCCCGGTCAGGAACTTCTTGATGTTGGCGCGGGTCCGCGGATCGAGCGTCTCGATCGCGAGGTCGAAGTCAACCGGCTGATCGGTGTCTGCCCCGGCCAGCACCGTGCCCTCCTCGAGCTCCGGAGCGGTCGGGTCGCCGGTCGTCAGCGCCACTGTGCGATTGACGGCGCCGACGTTCGAGCCAAGGCGGATGTTCGCAAAGGCCCCCTCGTGCAGGCTGAACTCATCGTTGATCTGCATGGCGACCTCTGGGTTGTCGTCCTCGTTGAGGTAGACGTCCGTGACCTTGCCGATGTTGACCGCGCCGGCGGTGACCTCACCGCCGGGAATCAGTCCACGGACGTTGTCGAAGACGGCCCGGATCTCGTAGCTGCCGCCCGATGAACGGCTGAGGACGAGAACCACAACCCCGAAGAAGACGATCAGCGCGCCGACGACGGCGACGCGCGCAGCATTCGGGCCCAGGCGTTGACGGAGTTCCCCCACTACGACCTCACGCGATCGGCAGCCTGGGGTCGAACCCCCAGAAGAGGAACGTCAGGACCATGTTGAGGACGGTCACGAGGATCAGGTTGGCCGCCATCGACTGAGCGGTCGCCGTTCCCACTTCGACCGGCCCGCCGCGCACGCGGTAGCCGTAGTACAGCGCGACCAGGATTACGCCTGCGCTGATCACCATCCCCTTGATCAGCGAATACATGATGTCGGTGAGGTTGGTGACCGTGTAGAAGATGAACTCCCAGGTGCCCTGGGAAACGGTGCCGCTACGCACGTAGGAGCCGATCCAGGCGGCCGCTTCGGCGGCGCCGAGTGAGACCAGGTAGGCGAACGGCATCACGATCATCGCCGCCGCCATCCGCGTCGAGACGACGAACGTCATCGAGGAGATCCCCATGATCTCCATTGCGTCGACCTCCTCGTTGACGCGCATGGCGCCGAGTTGGGCGACGATGCCGCCGCCGATCTTGGCGGCGACGATGAAGCCGAAGATGAACGGCACGATCTCGCGGTTCACGCAGAACGAGCTGAACAGCGGGCCGACGATGCCCGCGCCGACGGCCTGGCCGATCGCCTCCGCGGCGATCCCGCAGCTGGCGCCGCCGATAAACGAGATGAAGACGACAACGAGCACGCTCCCCGAGACCAGCAGCCCGATCTGGCGAAGCACCTCGGCCGGGAACTTGGGGAGGTTGCGGATGTTGCTGACGCCCTGACCGACAAATGCGCCGAACTCGCCGGTGGCGTCAACGAGCGGGACGTGCTTCGGCGCCTCGATTCGCTCGCGGATTGAAGAGGGCTTCTCGGCCTCTGCGGTCGCGGGGGGTGGGGGAGGTGCGCTCATCCGCCGAAGTTGACCTCGGGGAAGAACGCCTGGAAAAGCTGTGTGTACACAACCGTGACAATCCCGATTACGACCAGGCACGACACCACCGATTCGTTCACCGCTCTGCCGACCCCTTCGGCCCCGCCTGAAACCTGTAGTCCCTTGTAGGCGGCGACGATGGCGATGATGATCCCGAAAAGCGTCAGCTTGATGACGCTGCCGTAGAGGTCGATGAAGTTGGTCAATTGCAGCAAGCCCGCGAAGAACGCCTCGATCGTCGACCCGTAGAGGACGACCGCCGCGGTGAAGACTCCGGCGATGCCCGCCCAGAAGGTGAGCAGGGCGAGCACGGGCATCCAGAGCGCCAGGCCCACGACTCGCGGCAGGATCAGATTGCGAACCGGGTTGATGCCGAGGATCTCGAGCGCGAGCAGCTCCTCGCGGATCTTGCGCGCGCCGATTTCCGCGGTGATCGTCGAACCGAGCGTGCCGGCCACGATCGCAGAGGTCAGCAGCGGCCCCAGCTCGCGCAGGAAGGCAACCGGCGCGGCGGGCGATATTCGGTCGATCGCGCCGAACGACGAGGCGATCGATCCGCCCTGGATGCCGATGGTCGAGAAGCCGACCACGAAGGCGACGATCGTCGCCGGCAGCAGGGTGACGCGGAAGGCGAAAACGAACTGGCGGATGAACTCGGTGCGCCACGAGAGTCCTGGCGTGACAAGCTGGCCCAGCGTCTTGATGCCAAGGGCAGCGCAGCCGCCGGAGTTGGCAATCCAGGATCCGGGCGGGATCGCTTCGTTGTTGATGACACCGGAGACTCCAGACCAGGCTCGCGCGACCGGATTCACGGCAAGCCCTCCCGGTTCGGGTTCATTCTCCTCCCACGACGATCGGTGTCGTCAGCCCCACGGCCACGGCATCCTAACCTTAAGTAGGAAGGCCGCGGTCCGGGCAAAAAGCAGCCGCTGGGCAGGGACTGCCCCCGGAGGGTGATTACAAGGTCAGCCTGCGGCGCAGATCGGAGCGCATCGCCTTCGGAAATCCCGGGACTCGCTCGAATTCGTCCCAGGAGCTGAACCCATCCAGCTCGTCGCGGTAACGCACAAGCCGGCGCGCCTGCGTGATCGAGAGCCCCAGTTCGCGGAAATCCTCTTCGCTCGCCGAGTTCAGAGTCGGACGGGTTGAGGGCGGCCGTCGCTCCGGCCTGGGTCTGGGCTTCGGAGGCCTCGGGATCTGACTCGGCTTCGCTCTGGGCGCTGGCGCGGGCTCGATCTCGGGCCGCTTCGCCGCCACGACCGGCTCCGGCGAAAGTGCGACCGCCGCCAGCAGGAACAGCGACACGATCAGGCCGACCCAGAGGCCGCCGGCGCGCTCAACCGATGACGGGTCGATGTAAAACGAGCCGCCTGACGGAGTCGGAGGGGCGATGATCCCGTAGAGCACGGCCAGCACCGCTGCGGCGGCGAGGATCAGCGCCACCCGGCCAAGCAACGGCGGCCGCCGCTCGACGCCGACCGCGATCGTCACGATCGCCCAACTCCCGGCGGCGAGCGCCGCCGCCAGCAAGACGATGTCGAGTGCCGCGAACACCGTCCAGGCGTTGAACCCCGGGATGCCGTAGACCCGGTACCAATCTAGCCCGGTCATGGTGCCGAGCAGCGCGATGGCCGCGATCAGCAACGCCGCCTCCCCCCAGCGCAGGTCCGGAAGCTTCATCGGCTACTGACCGTGGCGGCCGTGGTAGTAGGACAGCAGGTAGATCACCAGCAATAGGGCGGCGACGAAGGCGACCGTCGGCAGGCGAACGATTCCGGACGTCAGCAGCGAGCCGATCAACCCTGTGTAGGCGACGAGCAGGCCGAGCAGATCGCTGATCGAGGTGCGCCTGAAGACGGTCAGCCCGGCGAAGGCCTCGCTCGCGCCGAGCACGAGCAGCATCCAGCCCCAGGCCCCGAGGTTCGAATAGAGGTCGAGCCCCGTGTCCAGCTCGATCTCGGTGACGTTCGCCACCAGCGCGCCGGCCCCGTTGAGCGCGGCGAGGCCGAAGACGATCTGGCCGACGCCGACGACGATCAGCAGGGATCCGGCCAGATCCGTCCAGCCGTTGCGCTCGGCTCGCTGCAACGCGTTTACGTGGTGGTCCGCACCACGTAAACGTCACATGGCGCGTGGTGGCAGATCTTGTTGGGAACACTGCCGAGTAGGAAGCGCTTTGCGCCGGACATGCCCCTGTTGCCGACGACGATCAGGTCGGCGCCGGTCTGTTCCGCCACCGTCAGGATCACCTCTGCCGCCTCGCCTTCGCGGGCGTGCACGGTCACTTCCTCGATTCCATCCCGGCTTGCCTCGGCCGCTGCCGCATCCAGCTGCTGGCTGACGGTGACCCGCTCGCCAACGGGGCGGGCGACGTCGGCGGGAAGACCCCCGGCTTCGGGATCCTCCCGAACCGTCGGGTCATACGCGCTGGCCGGGTCGGGTGCCTCACCGCCGCGGTAGGCGCTGACGAGGTCCAGGGCTGCGCCGGCTGCCTTGGCCAGCTCGCGGGCGTGGCGCACGGCTTCAGCGGAGGTCTTCGACCCGTCGGTTCCGACCACGATTCGATTCAGCATCCGGCCTCCTGGCGCCTCGAGTGGACGGGCGCCATCGTAGTCGGACGGGGCGGGGGAGGGCGGGGTCTGTGACGAGTGCTCGGCAACGAACCCGAACAGCCGGCTCGTTGAGGCCCGCCCGTGGATTTCGCAGCAGATGTCAATTCCGTTGCATGCAGCGTGCCTCACTTGCATATCCTGACAACCACATGGGCTACCAGCTGGGGATCGACGTCGGCACCACCTACACGGCCGCGGCGATCTCGCGGGACGGGCGTACGGAGATATTCGCCCTCGGTGACCGCTCTGCGGCGATTCCCTCAGTCGTGTTTCTGGGCGACGAAGGGACAATCCTTATCGGCGAAGGGGCGACGCGCCGGGCGGCGAGCGAACCGGAGCGTGTCTCGCGGACGTTCAAACGCCGGCTCGGGGATCAAACCCCGATCCTCCTCGGCGGGGTACCGGTCTCACCTGAATCGCTGATCGCCCGTGTGCTGCAGTGGACGGTGCATCGCGTCGCCGAGCAGCAGGGGGAGAAGCCCGAGGCAATCGGGATCTCCCACCCTGCGAATTGGGGCCCCTACAAGAAGGACCTGCTCGACCAGGCGATCCAAATCGCCGGTCTCGACGTTCCGGTGACGACGCTGTCTGAACCGGAGGCTGCTGCGATCCACTACGCCTCGACCGAGCGAGTTGACCCGGGCGACATCGTCGCCGTCTATGACCTCGGCGGAGGCACCTTCGACGTCTGCGTGCTGCGCAAGCGCGACGAGAACAGCTTCGAGCTGCTCGGCCGGCCGGAAGGAATCGAGCGCCTTGGCGGTGTCGACTTCGATGAGGCGGTCTTCGACTACGTGCTGCGTTCGATTGACAACCGGCTCGAGATTCCAGATCCGGCGCCTGAGGGCGTGCTGGCCGCGGCGGCGCACCTGCGACGCGACTGCGTGGAGGCCAAGGAGGCGCTCTCGACCGACACCGAGGTGACCATCTCGGTGCTCTTCCCCGACCTGCAGGCGAAGGTGACGCTGACCCGCGAGGAGTTCGAGCGCATGGTCTCGACGCCGCTCGCCGAGACGACCAAGGCCCTGCGGCGGGCGCTGCAGGGCGCCGGCGTTCAGCCCTCGGAGGTCAAGAAGGTGTTGCTCGTCGGCGGTTCCTCGCGAATTCCGCTGGTGGCAGAGATGGTCTCGGCGGAGCTGGGCCGCCCGGTCGCGGTTGACATCCACCCCAAGCACTCTGTCGCCTTCGGCGCCGGGATCGCCGCGGGCGCGGCCCTGAAGGCTTCGGCGCCGGCCGCGGAACCCGACGCGCAGGCGGATTCGGAGACGGCAACCAAGGTGTCCAAGTCGGGGGCAGAGCCGCTCGCTGAGGTGGGAGGAGAACCGCCCGCACCCAGGCGCGAGGGCAGTGGACGCTCGCCGCTCTTGATCGGCGGCGTCCTCGCGGCGATCGCGGCCGTGGTCGTCGTGGTCATCCTGGCTTCCGGCGGCGGTGGCGACGACGGTGCGGCGACGACCGTCGCCCAGACCACCAGCTCGACAACCTCGACGACGACTCAGACAACCAACCCGCCTGCCGGAACGCTCGTTCCGGGTGAGTGGCGGGAGGTCAACGAAGCCCCGACTGCGCGCCAGCAGATCGCGGCTACATCGCTCAAGGGCCAGATCTTCGTCGTCGGCGGCCTGACCGAGAGCGGGGGGAGTACGAAGGTCGAGGTCTTTGACCCCTTCATCAACACTTGGCGCAGCGGGCCGGCCCTGCCCGTTTCGCTTCACCACGCGATGGCTGTCTCCTATCGCGGCGAGCTCGTCGTGATCGGCGGCTGGACCCCAGACGGACCTGACCTGACGGCGATCACCTCGGCCGATGTCTACGCGCTCCGGGGCGACACTTGGGAAGAGCTTCCGCCGCTGCCGGAGCCGCGGGCAGCCGGAGCCGCGACCGTGGTCGGTGACGAGATCGTGGTCGCTGGTGGCCAGGACGCAACCGGAGAGCTGGTCCAGTCGACCGAGGTGTTCGACGGCGACAGCTGGCGCTCGGGCGAGCCGATCCCGACGCCGCGTGAGCATCTGGTCGCAGCCTCCGCCGGGCAGTACGCCTACGTCGCCGGTGGCCGCTTTCTCTCCTCAGAGGAGAACACGGACGTGCTCGAGCGCTACGACCCGGCGAGCGACAGCTGGGAGCAGTTGCCGCCGATGCCGACGGCGCGCGGAAGTATCGGCGGCGCCGCGATCATCAAGGACGACGCGCTGGTCATCGTCGGCGGCGAGGAGCCGACCGGCGCGCTCGGGACCACCGAGGTCTATTCCATCTCGAACGAGGAATGGAGCTCGGCGCCAGACCTGCCGACGCCGCGACACGGCGCCGGCATCACCCGCGTGGGCACAACCGTCTACGTGATCGGCGGGGCGACCCAGGCGGGGCATTCAGCATCGACGGCGGCGGTCGAGGCGCTGGAATTCTCCGAAGAGAAGTGAGCCTGCGGGCATGAGCGTCGACCTCCAGCGGCTGCAGGAGATCCTGCCCACTTATGAGATCGGCGGCGTGATCGGTCGCGGCGGCTTCGGGATCGTGCTCGAGGGCCGACACCGGCAGTTGCGGCGGGAGGTCGCGATCAAGCAGCTGCCCGAGGGATTCGCTGCCGAGCCGGACGTCCGGGCCCGCTTCCTGGTCGAGGCTCGCCTGCTTGCCTCGCTCGATCACCCTCACATAGTTCCCGTCCACGACTTCGTCGAGCACGAGGGCATGTGCCTGTTGGTAATGGACAAGCTCTCCGGAGGCAACACCTGGAGCCGCTTCAAGCGCAGCGGGCTGATGCAGGAGACGACCTGCGCGATCGGGATGGCGGCGGCGTCGGCCCTTCACCACGCCCACGGGCGCGGCGTTCTGCACCGCGACGTCAAGCCGGAGAACCTGCTGTTTTCGGCGCAGGGCGTGATGAAGGTCGGTGACTTCGGCATCGCCAAGGTGCTCGACGGGGGGATGACGATGGCGACCCGCCAGGGACAGGTGCTCGGCACTCCCTCCTACATGGCGCCCGAGCAGGCGATGGGCGAGCCGGTCGGGCCGGCGACCGACCTCTACGCGCTCGGCGTCACGATCTACGAGTTTCTCAGCGGTGCGCTCCCGTTCCCACGGGAGCCGGGCATCTCCCCGGTGGCGATTCTCTACCAGCGCATCAATGAGGATCCCGTGCCTCTGGCCGTTGCCGCGCCCGACGTTCCGGGGCCGATCTCCGAGGTCGTGATGAAGTCGCTTTCGCGGTCGCCTGACGCGCGCTACGAGAGCGTCAAGGATTTCGGCGTGGCTCTGGCCGAGGCCGCGGGCGCCGCTTTTGGCCGTGGCTGGCTCGAGCGCAGCGAGACGACGCTGATGGTGGGTGGTGAGATGGCTGCCGCCACAGAGCGCCACGCCGGGGAGGCGACCACGGGCTCGCGCACGGTGGTGATCCCCGTGGAGCGTGGAACACACCACACGCCCGAGCAGAGCATGCCCCCGCCACGCGACAAGCTCGTCGAGATCTTCGAGCTGCCGCCACCCGAGGAGGCGCTCAGCGCGAGGGCCTCGCTCGACCAGCTGCAGGCGATCCGCAGACAGACTCCCTCCGAAGAGGCGGATCGCGCCGCCGCCGAGGTGGAGCGCATTCACGCCGGCGCCCATGAGGTCGCCGAGTTGGGACTGCTGAAGAGGCACCGTTCAGGTGAGGTCAACTTCCGCCGCGAGGAGGCAGAGGAAGTCGAGCGCCTGCTCGGAGCCACCGGAACTTCGCCGGCCTCGCGTCTCGGCCTTCCGATCGAGAGCACCACGGAGGAACTTCAGGCGGCGGCGCACGCCGCGATCGAGCGCTGGCGGCGCCGGGCCGAGAGCCCGCTAACGCCGCTGGGGGTCTCGGACGCGTCGAGAACGCTTGTGCGGACCTGCGAGGGAATTCTGGCGCGGCTGGAGGGGTAGTGGTGTTGGGCTGACGTCAGGGACCATGCCGAACGTCCCTGAGTACACCTTGTGGGAAGTCAATTGGGACGTTCGCGGGGTTGGAGGGGGGCTTTCTAGCCGGCTCGAACCACCGCTTCTATGTAGCTCTCCCGTACGGAGTCCGGCTGGCGCAGCATCCATACGACGTCGGGGCGCTTCACCTCCTCTGCTGCCTCCATCACCTCGTCGATGTAGCTGTGTCTGACGGGGTCGGGCTGGGCCAGCATCCAGGCGACCTCCGGGGAGGGAGCGTCGCCTCGTTTCTCGAAGACGTTCTCGAGGTAGCCGCGCCGCACCCTGTCCGGTGCGCGCAGAATCCAGCGCTGCTGGCGCTGATCGCCTCCGCCCTTGTCGATCACCTCGCGCACGTATGAGGAGCGCACATCGCGGGGCAGCGACAGCATCCAGCGCTGCTCGGGCGGGCCGCCCGCCAGTGAGGCCGCCCGGGCGACGACGTCCGGGGCGAGCAAAACCTCCCTTTCGATGAACCCGAGCACTCGAAGATCTTTTCGCGCCGAGATTGTCCCGGCCTCAGGACAGGTCGAAGAGCTCCGAGAGCCGCATCCCGAGTCCGAGGTCGCCGAGTACCCGCAGGCGGCCCTTGAGCGCCAGTCGTTTCGGCCCCGCCTCGCCGCTGACGATCTTGCGCAGGTCGCCGGGGCGGATCTTCAGGGTCAGGTCAGGTTTGCGCGACGGTTCGTCGGTCGCGGTGCAGGCGCCGTCGCTGATGACGAGCTCGCGGTGGTCGTAGCCGCCGCCGGGCCGGTCCCAGAGCTTGACGTGCAGCACGGCCTCGAGGTCTCCGGCCTTTTCCAACTGTAGCTTGCCGGCAAGGTGCCCAACGAGCGCGTCGATCACGCGCGAGCGGTCCCCGGCGTCGCTCATCAGCGTCTCGAACGAATCGGCGTCCAGCGATGTGATCGCGGCGTACAGCTCAGCCGGCGGCGCATCGAAATCTATGGGTGCACCAGTGGTCACTCACGCGCAGCATCGCACAGCACCCTGAACGCGGTGATTGGGGTCAGCGGAGGCTTGTTTCGCGCTCCGGCTCGAGCGCCAGCTCCAGCACCTCGCCGATCGACATCACGGGGTGGAAGCCGATTGCGTCTTGGACCTCCCCGGGCACGTCGTCGAGGTCGGCACGGTTGCGCTCCGGGAGGATCACCGTGGTCAGCCCGGCCGCGTGTGCGGCCAGCACCTTCTGCTTAAGGCCGCCGATCGGCAGCACGCGCCCCTGCAGGGTTACCTCGCCGGTCATCCCGACCGTGTGGCGGACGGGTCGGCCGCTGAGCAGCGAGGCGATCGCGGTGGTCATCGCGATCCCGGCGCTGGGACCGTCCTTGGGAATCGCCCCTGCCGGCACGTGCAGGTGGAACTCTCGCTTGAAGGCATCCTCTGGGATCCCGAGTTCCTCGGCGTGCGAGTGCACGTAGGAGAGGGCGATCCGCGCCGACTCCTTCATCACCTCGCCGAGCTGTCCGGTCAGGACCAGGCCCTCACCCTCCATCGAGGTCGCCTCGATGAAGAGCACATCGCCGCCGGTGCCGGTTACGGCCAGTCCGGTGGAAACGCCGGGCACCGCTGTGCGTGAGACCGACTCCTGGAAGAAGCGCTGGCGGCCCAGCGCGTCACGGACCTGTTCGATAGCGACACGCACCGGAGGCTTGGTTTCGCCCGAGGCGATCCCGGTGGCCGTCTTTCGCAGCAGCTTGCCGAGCTCGCGCTCGAGCTGGCGAACGCCGGACTCGCGCGTGTACTCGGCGACGACGGCGGCCAGCGCCTCGTCGTCGATCTCCACCTCGTCGTCATGGAGCCCGTTGCGGCCGAGCTGGCGCGGCCAGAGGTAGCCGCGGGCGATCGCCGCCTTCTCGTCGCTGGTGTAGCCGTCGAAGGCAATCACCTCCATGCGGTCGAGCAGCGGTGCGGGAATCGTGTCCAGCATGTTCGCCGTTGCCAGGAATACGACCTCGGACAGGTCGAGCTCGACGTCGAGGTAGTGGTCGCGGAACGAGTGATTCTGGGCGGGGTCCAGCACCTCCAGCAGCGCGGCGGAGGGGTCACCTCGCCAATCAGCTCCGACTTTGTCGATCTCGTCCAGCAGGACGACCGGATTCATCGTCTCGGCATCCCGCAGGGCACGAACCAGGCGGCCGGGGAGGGCGCCGATGTAGGTGCGCCGGTGGCCTCGGATCTCGGCCTCGTCGCGCACGCCGCCGAGCGACATACGCACGAACTCGCGACCGAGCGCGCGGGCGACCGACTCGCCAATCGAGGTCTTACCGGTTCCCGGGGGGCCGACAAGCGTCAGGATCGTGCCCGCGTGCTTGTCGGGCTCGATGCCACGCTCTGCTCGCAGCTTGCGCACGGCGATGTACTCGACGATCCTCTCCTTGACGTCGTCGAGCCCGGCGTGATCGGCGTCCAGCACCTCTCGCGTGTGCACCGGATCGAGCCGCTCATCGGAGCGCTTTGACCAGGGCACCACTATCAGCCAATCGAGGTAGGTGCGGATCATCGACGCCTCGCCCGACTGCTCGCCCATACGCTCGAGCCGGCGCAGCTCCTTGGTTGCCTGCTCCGCGACTGCCTCGGGCATTTCGGCCTCGGCGATCTTGGATTCGTACTCCTCGATGATCGACGCGTCGTCCTCGCCCAATTCCTTGCGGATCGAGTCCATCTGCTTGCGCAGGAAGTACTCCCGCTGCTGCTTGTGCGCGCCCGACTCGACGTCCTCGCGGATACGGTGGCGGACCTGCAGCTCGGCGAGCCGTTCTCGCTGGAGCTCGACGGCGAGCTCGAGGCGCTCGGTCACGTCGATCGTCTCGAGCAGCCGCACCTTGTCCTCGATCGAGAGGTCGGGGCTGTAGCCGGATGTGTCGGCGAGCGGCCCGGGCTCTGAGATCGATCGCAGGAAGGCCTGGATGCGTCCGTCGTCGCCGCGCAGCTCCAGGATCTCCTCGACGACGGCACGGTACTCGCGCTCGAGTTCGCGCGTGCGCTCGTCGCTCGGCGATGCCTCGGGCACCTCGGACACGTCGACGCGCAGCTTGCCGTCGGGCCCGGGAGTCGCGGCGCCGGGGATGGCTCGGTGCAGGCCGTTGAGCGTGGCCAGTTCTCCGGCACCGGGTAGGCGCGCGGTGTCGACGACGTCGGCGACCACGCCGACCTCGGCGTAGGTCTCGCCGTGACGGGGGAGCACGAAGACACGTTGGTCAGCCCCGACCTCGGCGGCGATCGTCGCGGACATGTTGGGGAAGAGGATGTTGTCGTCGAGTGGCACCAGGAGCAACCGCATGGCAAGTCCCTTCAGTGTTGATAGCTACTTCAGTTAATGAAGTAGTGTAGCGAACGATCTGAGTGGGCAAGGCTTAGATCCATGGGTGCAGGTGCAGGGCGGCTCTGTCCCTTTGGGGTCTGACCCCTAATGCCCCTAGTGAGAATCGGCACCGATCAGCAGCGCCAGCTGGCGCGACTGGGCGACCACGGTTCCATCGGGCGCCCAGAGCACCCCGTCCTCGTCGAAGAAGCCGTCGCGAACGAGTCCTGACGTGAAGCGCCCGAGCAGCAGCGAGTGGGGTAGGGGCAGGGGCGAGCGAAAGAGCACCGTCAGCTCGACCGTGGGCGCCGGCGCCAGCGCGCTGAGGCGCGGCCAGGGGGCGGGAAACCAGGCGTCGGCAAGCACCACGATCGCGAGCGCGTCGAGTTCGCGCCGCTCCTGGATGCCCATCCAGCCTCCCACCTCCGAGTGGCCGGAGAGAGAGAACGGGGAATCGCCGAAGCGCGGCTGGAAGACCATCCGGTCGAGGAAGGGCGGACGGTCTGCCCCCGGCAGGCCGGCGGGAGCCTCCGCGACCGGGTCGGGGCCTGGAACCTCCGGCATCGGCAGCTCGTTGAACGTCGGACCCGGCCAGGCTGAGGAGAAGGAGCTGAAAGCGAGCGCCATCAGCTTGCCCTGCTGCTCGAGGCGACCTGTCGCCGTGGTCAGCGAGCGACCCGAACGCTCGACCTGGGCATGGACCTGAATCGGCGCCGCCTGAGGCGGCCGTAGGAAGTGCACCGTCAGTGAACGTGGCGCCCGCTCGGGATCAGCGACCGTCTCAATCAGCGCACGCATCAGGATCGCCATCACGTAGCCGCCCAGCGGGCCCCGCGCCGTCCACCAGGCCGAAGAGACCATTCCCTCGAAGGTCCCGTGCCCCAGCGGCTTCAACGCGGTGTCGTGATCGAGGTTCATTCGGCCTTGCCTATGAGAGCCCGGCGACGATCTCGTCGGTGTGCTCGCCGAGGCCCGGGGCGGGGGCTCCTTGGGGTGGCCGCTGCCCGCCGAACCGCAGGGGGCCCGCCGCGAGCGAAACGCTCTTCTCTCCCAGTCGTGATTCGGTGCGAAGCGCCCCGGTGGCGACGACGTGAGGATCGTCCGCGACCTGCTGGAGCGAGAGCGTCAGTGCCGCCGGAATGCCGGCCTCCTCGAGGCGGCCGCGCAACTCCTCGGCCTCCCAGGCCACGATCTTCGCGGCAAGCGCCGTGCGCAGCCGCTCCTGCTCGGTGACCCGCCCGGCATTCGTCTGGCAGAGCGGATCGGCCCCGAGGCTCTCGAGGTCGAGCAGCCGGCAGAGCTTCATCCACTGTCTGGTTTCCCAGACCGCCAGCCAGACGAGGCCGTCCCTGGCCGCGAATTGATCGGCGAGCAGCGCGTGGCTGGCGTTGCCAAGTCGCCGCAGCTCGGAACCGTGAGCGGACTGCATCGCGATCGCCGAGCCGTTGAGCAGCAGGCCGACTTCGAAAAGCGACGCGGTCAGCCGCTGCGGTTCGCCGCCGCGCTCGAACTCGCGCAGGGCAGCCAGTGCGCCGCACGCCGCAGTCAGCGACGTCGCGACGTCGACGACCGGCGCAGCTGCGCGCCGCGGTGCTCCGCCGGGGTCGCCCGTCAGTGCGACGATCCCGCTCATCGCCTGGACGATCGGGTCGAGGGCGGGGCGGGTCGCGTAGGGGCCGTCGTTGCCGAAGGCGCTGATCTCGACGACGATGGGCGCCTCGTAAAAGCCCAGTTGTTCGGCGGGCGCGGGCCTGCGGTTGTGGACCAGCACCGTCGCCGTGGACGCCAGCGCCGCGATCCGCGCGCGGCCGTCTTTGGAGCCGGGGTCGAGAACGATGCTGCGCTTACCTCTGTTCGCGAATGCGAATGTCGCCGAGATCTCCTCGTTGACCGCTGGGCCAACCCGCCGCATCGGGTCGCCGCCCGGAGGCTCGAGCTTTACCACCTCTGCCCCGAGATCTCCCAGCAGCGTCGCCGCCAGCGGCCCCGCGATGAAGCTCGCGCAGTCGAGAACCCGGACCCCGTCCAAAGGCCAGGCCGGCCGTCCCTCAGTGGTGCGTATGGCCATTCCTCACGGACGCCCGGCGCGCTGCGGCTACCAGTGGGTGCCGCCGGTGAGGCGGGCGAAGGCGCGCTGCTCGGCCGTGGCTTCGTCCCCCGCCTCCTCGGTGGCCCCGGCCTTCGCGTCGGCGCCTCCCTCTCGGGCCGCATCGCTGTCCGGGAACAGCTTGTAGGCGCGATTCGCGATCGCGTCCTGGATCGAGGGGACCGTCGCGTGGGTGGCGGTGGAGAGCCGGCCGAACGGAGTCGAGACGTCCTTTGGCCGGCCGATCATCGCGTTGGTAATCATGCTGGCCGCCTGGTCGGGGCTGATCGAGGGGAAGTAGCGGTAGTGCTTGGTGGGGGCGATCATCGGTGTGCGCACCAGTGGCATGTGCACCGTCGTGATCTTGACGTTGTCGTCGAGGATCTCGGCGGCGATCACGTTCGAGAAGCCGTCGAGGGCGGCCTTCGAGGCGACGTAGGCGGAGAAACGCGGAGTGTTGGTCTGCACGCCCATCGAACTGACGTTGATGATCTGGCCGCCTCCGCGCTCGCGCATCCCCGGCAGCAGCTTCAGGATCAGCTGTACGGCGCCCAGATAGTTGAGCTGGATCGTGCGCTCGAAGTCGTGAATGCGGTCGTAGGAGAGGTGGATCGAGCGGCGAATCGAGCGCCCGGCGTTGTTGACGAGGATGTCGACGCCGCCGTGGGCCGCGATCACCTCGTCGGCCATGCGAGCGATGTCGTCGAGGTCGGAGAGGTCGCAAGGGTGGCTGCGGGCATCGCCTCCGGCCTGCTTGATCTCCTCGGCCACCTCCTCAAGCTTCTCGGGTGTCCGGGCGACCAGGAGGACCTTGGCTCCGGCGGCGCCGGCCTGCAGCGCCGTCGCGCGGCCGATTCCCGAGGACGCTCCGGTGACCAGCACGACCCTGGTGCTGATCGCATCTTCAAGCGAGCTGCGGCCGATCCGCGGCAGGCGGACCGGTGTCGACGTGGCTGCTGAGGCGACGCGGCCGCCGAGGCGTGTGATGCGGGACTGCAGGCTCATCGATCGAGGTAGTCTTCCATGTGTGGAGCCGAGGGCGCGAGTGGGGGTGCTGGTTGCGCTGTTGATTGGAGTCACGCCGGCCACGGTTGCCGCCGAGATCCCCGACAGCTTCGTGAACCCTGCCGCCTGCGCGGAGTTCGATCTGAAGCGGGGCGGAGGCTTCCTTCGCTGCGACGACGGAGTGCCGAGCAACAGCCCGCTGCCCGGACCCGGGGGCACGATCCCCAATCACGGCGGCGTCTCGGCCGTGACGGTGCCGGCGGCCTACGGCGGCGATGGCTACAGCGGGCTTCCGCGAAAGGCGGCGGACGCCGCCTCCTTCCCGGGCGCAGACACGGACGGCAACATCGCACTCGACGTTGAAGTCCATTTCCCGTCGACCCGGACGGCGGGGGAGCATCCGCTGCTTTTCTTCATGCACGGCTGCTGCGGCGGCGACAAGCGCGGCTGGGAGAGCGAGGACTACCAGGCAGGCGGGAGGGAGGCTTGGCACTACAACACCGCCTGGTTTGCCTCGCGCGGGTACGTCGTGGTCAACTTCACGTCGCGCGGCTTCGTCAACGGCAGCCAGGCCGGATCGACCGGCGAGATGCACCTGCAGTCGCGCCGCTACGAGATCAACGACTACCAGCACCTCGCCTGTCAGATCACCGACCTCTTCAACTCCAAGGGCCGCCTGCCCGATGTCGATCCACAGCGCGTCGTGACCACGGGGGGTTCCTACGGCGGAGGTTTCAGCTGGATGTCGATCACCGACCCGCGCTGGCGCTGCACGCCCGACACGGGCAGCCGGATGACGATGCGGCTGGCCGTCTCGGCGCCCAAGTACGCATGGACCGACCTCGCCTACACGCTGGCGCCGACCGGCACCCACATGCAGACGCCGGACGAGTTGCCGGCGACCGATGGCTGCGACACAGGCCCGGTCAGCTTCGACGGGACGCCGTGCCCGGCCCCCCGCACTCCAGTCGGGACCGTCAAGCGCTCGATCCTCGCAGGCCTCTACCTGACCGGCAACCTGCTCACGGGCGGGCACACGACCTTCCCAATGGAGATGCACGAGGGTGTCGTCTGCATGATGGGCGCCTACCCGGTCGAGTCCAACCCCAGCTGCGCTGCGACCGTGAACGAATTCCTGCCGACGCTGCTCGCAGACAGCTCGGCTTACTACCAAAGCAAGTTCTTCCGGCGGATCAAGCGACCCGGCTACCGGGTGCCGATCTTCGACGCCGCCACCTTTGGGGACCCGCTCTTCCCCAGCGTCGAGAACCGCCGGATGATCAACAGGCTGCTCTCTGTTGCGCCCGGTTACCCGATCCAGGCCTACTTCGGGGACTACCAGCACTTCACGAAGAACAAGCCGAAGATCTGGGCGGATGTCTGCGGTGCGGACCGTCACATCTGCACGGACGAGGACTACGCCCGGGGGTTCAACCGGGATCCGCCGACGTTGCAAAAGCTCGGGGTGACGACGATGCTCAACCGCTTCCTCGACCACTTCGCTCGGCCGCCCGCGAATCCGCGGGCACCGCGTCCGGACTTCGATGTCACCGCCGAGACGCAGGTCTGCCCGCAGACGGCGCCTCCGGGTCAGCCGCTTGACGAGTCAGGGCCGCGCTACAGCGCGCCGACCTTCGAGCAGCTGGCTCCCCGCCGTCTGCGCTTTGACCTGCCGGGCGAGCAGACCGTCAACTCGCTTGTGCTGCCGAATTCCCACGCGCTCTACTCCGACCCGCTCGTCAACGAGGTCTCCAACCGGAACGGCTGCATCTCCGCGCCGGACCCCGCCGGCGCCGGAGTCGCCGTTTACACGTCAGAACCACTCGAGCGCCGCCAGACGATGCTGGGCGCCGCGACCGTGACCGCCAGCTTTGCGCCCACCTCGGGCAGCGGGTTGCAGCTGAACGCCCGCCTCTACGACGTACTGCCGGATGGGCGCGGCGTCTTGGTGGATCGGGGGACGAGGGTGATCGCGCCGGGGGAGGCTTCGGCGGGACGGGTCCGCTACCAGATGCACGGCAACGGCTGGCGCTTCGAGCCCGGCCACAGCGTTCGCATCGAGCTCGCGGCCGACTACGAGCCCTTTATCCATCTGACCGAGTCTCCGTTTACGCTGGCGCTCAGCGGCGTGAGACTCAGCTTGCCGGTGCGCCGCCTGCCTCGGTGACCCTACTTACCGGTAGGATTCCTCAAGGAAACGTGGCCACCAGCGGATCGGAGATCAAGCAAGCCGGCCCAGAGGGCAAGCGAGAGCGCGCCGCTCACCTCGGACCGCAGCGCCGCCGTCCCCTGATTCTCGATGCGGCCCTGAAGCTGTTCGTCGTTCACGGCTACAACGGCACCTCGATGGAGGCGATCGCAGCCGCGGCGGAGATCACGAAACCAGTCGTTTACGACTGCTTCTCGGGCAAGGAGGAGCTCTTCGAGGTGCTGCTTCGCCGCGAGGAGCAGCGGCTTCTGGACATCGTCGCCGCCGCTTTCCCGACCGAGCTCGACTACGCGAACATCGAGGTTCTCGTTTCCGACGCATTCAGGGCACTGCTTTCGGCCGCCAGCGAGGCGCCCGATTCGTGGCGTGTCGTCTTCGATTCCGAGCACGGCAACGCACCGGCGATCACGCGGCGCGTGCGTCGTGCTCGCTCGACCGTCGTGACCCAGGTGGGCGCCTTGATCAAGCCGTTCCTCGACCAATCAGGTGTGAGCGACTCGGAGCGCAAGGCCCCGGTGCTGGCCGAACTGCTGACCTCGATCGGCGAAGCCGGCGTCCGCATTCAGCTCGCCGACCCGGATGTTTGGGAGCCCGACGACCTCGCCACGCTGCTCGGCCGCGTCGTCGCCCGCGGCCCGACCGCAGCCTGAGGTGGCACACCGGGTCAAGTCACCGAGCCGCTGGTGCGAATTTCAACTGCGGTCCCACGGCCGAATTGCTGTTACTTTGACCGATCTGGGCATCGTGACGTTGCGCTGCGAGAGAGGCGCGGGCGTCGGGTCCGGGAAGAGACCGTGGGCTTGAAGGGGCTTTGAAGGGCTTGAACGAGTGAGCAGTCAGGGGTGAACGGCGTAGTCGGTCGCGGCGCTGACGCAACTCGCGCCACGCTCAGGAACTCTGAGCTGCCGCCGCGCTCGTGGATCGATAATGCGGGCGGGATGGCGGCCCTGGGAGCTCAGGCGCTCGCCCAGCTCGTCACGCCGGGGCTCTCCTGGAGGGTCGAGTTCGTCCGCCAGTTGGTCTTTTCTTTCCGGATCACGCTGATCCCGGCGATCATCGTGGCCTTCGTCATCGGCTTCTCGACGATCGGCATCCAGGGCGGCTCGCTCGCATCCGCTTTCGGGACCATCGACAGGGTCTCGGCCTTCGCCCCGATCGCCTTCCTGCGCGAGCTCGGCCCGATCCTGACCACGGCGATCGTCGCCGGAACGCTGGGCTCGACGATCACTGCCGAGATCGGGGCTCGCAAGATCCGCCAGGAGATCGAGGCGCTCGAGGTGCTCGGTATCAACCCGGTGCGCAACCTGATCCTGCCGCGGATCGCGGCGCTGATGGTGATGATGCCGATCCTCAACTTGATCGCCTTCTGGGCCGGCGTCGCCGGAGTCTTCGTAGCCACGGTCTTCCTCTACGACGCGACGCCCGCCGCCTTCTTCAACCAGCTGCTGGCGCTGACCAACTACATCGACCTGTGGGGCAGCGAGTTCAAGCTGGTGCTGTTCGGGCTGTTGATCGGGGTGATCGCCTCCTACAAAGGCATGCAGGTCGGCGGCGGGGCCGAGGGCGTCGGCCGCGCCGTCAACGAATCGGTCGTGACCTGTCTGGTGGCTGTCTTCTCGGTCAGCGTGGTCTATACGCAGCTCTTCCTCGCGTTCTACCCCGAGGTGACGTTCGGCGGCATGATCACGATCCCCGGCGGGTTGTTCTGATGGCGACCAAGGAGCGAAGCCCCTTGAGCCCGCCAGGGCGGGTGCCGGTCGTCGACGCGGCTGGTGAGTACACGGGCTTCTTCGTCGAGGGCACCCTCGGGATGGGGAAGGTCGGCAAGTACGCGGCCGAGGTGTTGCGACAGACCGCGCTGCTGGCGGTCGGTTCGGTGATGGTGATCGTGCTGATGTCGTTCGTCGCCGGCGCCACCTGCGGCATCGAGGGGTCGGCGCTCTCGCGCGCCCTCGGTGTCGGGATCGCGGCCCCGATCTTCAGCGCTTTCTGTACGACCCGCGAGATCGTTCCCTTCATCTTCGGCTTCATCGTCGCGGCCAAGATCGGTGGTGGCATCGTCGCCCAGCTCGGCGCCATGCGCGTCAACGAGGAGGTCGACGCGATGGAGGTGATGGGCGTGCCATCGATCACCTACTTGGTCTCGACGCGAATGCTCGCCTGCGCGCTGATGCTGCCGATCGCCTTCCTGCTCTCCCTGGCGGCCGCACACGGCGCCGCCTGGCTGACCTCGTTCGTGCGGGCCGGTGACGTTTCTCAGGGCACCTGGGAGTTCGCGTTCTACACCGTGCTCAGCCCGATCGACATCGTCTATTCGGTGACGAAGGCGATGGTGATCGCGTTCTTTGTGATCCTGACGGCGCTCTACTTCGGCTACAACGTGCGCGGGGGGCCGGTCGAGGTTGGGGTGGCTACCGCGCGCTCGATGGCCGTCAACCTGATCATCGTCACCGTCCTCAACATGGTCCTGACGTTCGTCTTCTGGGGCTTTGACCCCAACCTGCCGATCGCATGAGGGGGCAGCGCTACAACCTCGGAGAGCTGGGCCCGATGATGGTCAGGATCGGCGCCGGCGCCGCGCTGGCCGTTTTTGCGGTCCTCCTGATTGTGATCCTCGGCCGCCCATCGGGCGACTCCTACGAGGTGACCGCCGTCTTCGACGACGTGCGCGGCGTCATCGAGGGCGGGGACGTGACCGCTGGTTCGATCCAGGTGGGGACGGTTACCGAGGTCAACTTTGGCGACGACGGCGTGCCCTTCGTCCGGATGCGGGTCGACGAGGACTTCAGGCTCCATCAGGGCGCCTTCGCGAACATCCGCCTGGCCTCGAACGTGGGCGCCGTCAACCGCAGCGTCGACCTCGAGCAGGGGGACGCCGGGCTGCCGCAACTCGAGGACGGAGCGACCCTGGGGCCCAGTCAAACCGATCAGCCGGTCGACCTCGATCTCGCCGTCTCAACGCTTGATCCCGCGACGCGGGCCGACGCCGCCCGGCTGCTTGCCGGGCTGGACCTCGCCTTTCGCGGTCGCGGCGACGACTTTCGCCGCACGCTCGAGCACTCGAGCGAGGCGTTCAACGAGACGGCCAACCTGCTCGCAGAGATCAACTTGGACAGCGCCGCGATTTCATCGATCGTGACCGACACCGGCGCCGTCGTCTCGGCTCTGGCGGCACAGCAGACAGATCTCGGCGAAGGGGCGGAGCAGACCGGCAGCCTGCTGCGGATCGCCGCCGAGCGCCAGGAGCAATTGCGCCGCACGGTCGAGCTGCTCGGGCCCGGGTTGCGCGGGTCGCGCCTGGTCCTCGAGCGCCTCTTCGGGGCGGTTCCAAACCTGCGAGAGCTGGTCTCGGGTGCGACCCCCCTGGTCGAGGAGCTCGAGCCGCTGGCGCAGCTCCTGCCGCCCACCATCTCGGCGTTGCGCCCGGCCCTGGACGAGGCCAACGAGCTGGTCAAGGAGGTGCCGCCGGCGCTGATCGCCTCGCAGCCCGCCCTCGAGGCGATCCTGCCGCTGACCGAGATACTGGACCCGACGATCGGGTACCTCAACCCGTTCCTCGATCACCTGCGGGTACGCACCCCTGAGATCGTCGGTACCTTCCAGCTCTTCAACGACGGCACCGCGAACTACGACGCCAACGGCAACGTGATCAGGGCGGGCCTGATCAACATCCAGTCGCCGCGACACCCGGAGGTCATCGGGCCCGACGAGAGCGGCCCGGGCGTCATCGCAAGCCCGTTCGCCCGCATCCCCGGCACGCCTGAAGGCGAACCGTGGATGGACTATGCAGACAGCTTCATCGGCGGCGGGCCCTCGTTGACCCCGGCAACGGGAGGCTCGCAGTGAGCGATCTGCTGGCCCGCATCTCCGCACTCGCCGTCTTCGCGACGGCTGCGATCGCCCTGCTGGCGCTTTTCTTGACGTCCGGAACCGGCCTGCGCGGCACCGAGGTCAGCGCCGAATTCGAAGACGCCTTCCCGCTGCTGCCGGGGATGAACGTGCGCGTCTCCGGGGCGGTCGCCGGCACCGTCAAGAGCGTCGAGCTGACGGATCAGGGCACGGCGATGGTCAACATGGTCCTCTTCGAAGGCACCGAAGCGCCGACGACCGAGGCTTCGGCTTCGGTCCGCCAGCAGGACATCACTGGCGACAGCTTCGTGGCCCTCGAACTCGGCGACGTTGGCGAGCCGCTTGGGGACGTGGCGATCTCGACAAAGCGAACGCTCGTTGCGCCGCGCTTCGACGATCTTCTCAACACCTTCGACTCCCCAACTCGTGCGGGCTTGAAGCTGATCCTGATCGAGCTCGGGACGGCTTTCGAGCGCCGCGGCGACGACTTCAACGAGGCGATGCTGAGCCTGCGGCCTGCGCTGGAGGCGACGAACCAGGCGCTCAACGAAATCGAGTCGCAGAACACGGCCCTGAAGGCACTCGTCGAGAGCACCGAGAACATCACCAGCCAGACCGCGAGTCGCAGCGACGAGCTCGGCAGCCTGGTCGACTCGCTGGCCCTGACCCTGAACACGACCGCGGCTCACTCCGAGGGTCTCGACCGCGGGCTCGAGCGCGCCCCGGAGACCGTCCGAGCCGCCCGCGGCACGCTGGGCGCGCTGACCCGGCTCTCGCTTGCCTCACGGCCGCTCGTCCACACCCTGGCGGAGGGCGCCGGCGACTTCAGCCAGTCCCTCGAGCTGCTCGGACCCTTCCTGGAGGACTCGTCCACGGCACTCGCCGACCTCGAGCCGACCCTGGGGTATACGGAGGCGGCGCTGGTCGCGGCGGAGCCGACGCTTGAGGTCGGGGGCAAGCGCCTCGCGACCGCGCCGTTCGACCTCGCCGGGGGGATCGCGGACCTCTTCCGCGTGATTCTCGGCGGCAAGGACGTGCTGCGGGCGCTCTTCGGCGGCGACTCCTACGGCCACGGACCGTCACTTGCGAACGACGTCGGCTTCGGCGCTACGGCGGTCGAGGCGGGCAATCCGTACGGCTACGAGGATCAGGATCCAAATCGCAACTTCCTGCGTTCGGTGGGCGTGCTGAGCTGCGAGAGCTTCGGCCTTACGATCGCTCCGGGCTGTCTGACGGAGGCCCTGCAGGCGACGTCAGCGGCCACGGCCTCCGCAAACCAGAGCGGTTCTCGGCGCGCTCCCGGTCCCAGCGAGGCGCAGCCGTCGGAGACCGAACCCGATCCGCAGCCGCAGCCCGAAGACGACGGTGATCAGCCGCGGCCGGGGGGAGAGGACGACGGTCCCCTCGGACCGGGGTCGCCCGAGCTTCCCCGGATTCCAGGGCTTCCCGACCTCAACGAACTCGACGAACTGCTGCCGGGGCTGCTCGGGCGTCCGGGCAATGGCTCGCCGTCCGGCGGCGATTCCCTCAATGGCCTACTCGACTTCCTCTTCGGACCATGAGCGCGCACAGGACACCGGCACGCGTCCGCTTCGCAAGCTCGCTGACCAGGGCGACCTCGAAGCTTTCCGACCACAAAATCGCCCTTGGCCTGCTGGTCGCGGCGATCGGCGGCTTCCTCGCGTACATCGCCTGGGTCTCGATCAACGGCCCGCCCTTCCAGAACCGCTACGAGATTAACGTTGAGGTGCCGGCTGATTCTCCGATCCTGCAGCCAGGTGACGCGGTTCGGGTCGCCGGGCGTTTCGCTGGGTTCGTGATCGACGTCGAGCCGGTGCCCGACGAGGAGGCGCTGGTGGTCAAGACGGAGCTCGATCCGCAGTTCGCCCCCATCGGCATGGACGCAAGTTCCAACGTCAAGGTGCGCTCGCTCGTCTACCTCACCTACCTGGAGATCTTTCCCGGCGATCGCAGCAACCCGATGCCCGAGGGCGGCACGATCCCCGTCGAGAACTCGGGCTCGGGTGTCGACCTGCTCGAGGTCGTGCAGCTCTTTGACGCTCACGCCCGCAAGACGTTCCGCGAGCTCTCGGTCGGGCTCGGGACCGGGCTTGCGGGTCGCGGGGTGGACCTCAACGTCGTCCTCGCCGACCTCGACGAGACGGCTCGCGACGCAACGGCACAGTTCCAGGCACTGACCGCCGACAAGGGTTCGCTGAGGCGGCTGATCGCCGGCCTCGCCCGGGTCACCTCGGGCCTGCAGGGCGAACAGCCTGACGATGTGGCGGCCCTGCTCACCTCGGGCAGCGCCGCGATGGGTGCTTTCGCGGCACGGCGCGAGGACCTCGGCCGCACGCTCGACCTGCTGCGCCCGTTCGAGGACGAGTTCCTGGCGACGACGCCGATCGCCGACCCGCTGCTTCGCGACGCGGCCGCGTTCAGCGAGGAGGTGACGCCGCTGGCGGAGCAGATCACGGCGTCGCTGCCTCAGCTCAACCAGCTGCTCGCGCTGGGCGAGGAACTCAGCTCGGAGACGCTGGCGATCACCGAAGCCGCCGATCCGGTCCTGGAGGGATCGGCTCCCCAGTTCGCCGCGCTCTATCCGGTGATCGCGTCGCTGCTGCCGTTCCTCGACTCTCTGACGCCGATCATCGACGCGATCGAGCCCTACGAGGAGGAGATCGTCGCGGGCTCGCGGGGCTTGATCAGCGCTTCGAAGACGCTCTTCCCCGAAGGCCAGAGCGCGCCCGGGGCAAACGCGCTGCGCTTCGGCGCGATCCTGTTCTGCGCGACGGCTCGCAATCCCTATCCGCCCCCGCACACGGCGATTCACAACTCGGAGCCCTGCGGTCCATGAGGACGCAGGCAACAGGCCACGGCGTTCGCGGCTGGCTGCGCAGCGTGCGCGGCCGGCGCATCCTCGGCGTGGTCTCGCTGGCCGCCGCGGCGCTTGCCATCTTCCTCGCCTCCACCAAGCCGGATCCGTTCGCGAGCACGCGGTCCTACTACGCGGCGATGGACAACGTCAAGGGGCTCGGCAGCATCGACCGCGACATCCGCCTGGCGGGGGTGAACGTCGGCCATATCGGCGATGTCGAGCGGGTCGACGACGACGCAATCATCGAGCTCGTGATGGAGCAGGAGATCCCGATCCACGCAGACGCGACGGTTCGCCTGCGCCCGCACACACTGTTCGAGGGTTCTGCGTTCGTCGACCTTTCCCCAGGCAGCCCGAGCGCCCCCCCGCTGCAGGAGGGAGGCATGATCGACCGGCAGCACACATCCACCTACGTCACCCTGGATGAGGCGACGCGGCTATTCCGAAAGCCCGTTCGCAAGACCCTTCGCAACCTGCTCAAGGTCGCCTCCAACACGCTGCGCGGGCGCGCCATCGAAGGAACCCAGCGGCTCTTCAAGGCCTCTCCTGAGTTGACCGAAAACCTCGGCCCGACGGCGCGAGCTCTCCAGGGAACCCACCGCCGCGAACTGGCCCAGGCGATCACCGGGCTGTCGGCCACGGTGCGCGGGGTCGCCGACCGCGCCGACCGCCTCGGCCCGCTGCTCGCGGCCAGCAACCGTACTCTGGCGGCGCTTCAGGTCGACGGAGGAGAGCCGCTCGCGCGGACGCTCGAGACGCTTCCGAGCCTGCTCGAGCGGCTGGTTGTCGGCGCGCCCGTGGTCGTCGATCTGATCGACCGGGTCGACGGTCTAGCCGCAGAGGTCAACCCCGCCTTCGCCGACCTGACGCCGGCCGTCGCCGAGTTGACGCCTGTCGTCGAGGACGCGATCCCGGTGCTCGAGGACGTGACGCCGATGATCGCCGACCTTCGCATTGTGCTGGCGCCGCTTGCCGACGCGGCGCCGACCGTTCTCAGATTGACGGAGGAACTGCTGCCGGGCAATCGCCTGCTCGTCAACAGCGTGCTCCCGACGTTGGACGCGCCCTCGCGCGAGGGTCTGCCGGCCTACGCACAGCTGCTCTCGACGTTCTCGGGTGTCGACGCCGCCGCCCGCACATTCCAGCCCACGGGTGAACCCGGGGGAGGGCAGGGCTCAGGTCACTTCATGCGCCTCGGCATGTACCTCGATCCCGACTTCCCGACCGGGACGGCCTTCCCCAACTGCGACGTGGTGGCCCAGATCAACCCCGACGCCGCCGTCGCCCTCGAAGGCGCCGGTCTCTGTACCCCATGAAGAGGGTCCTGACAGCGCCGATCCGCTTCCTGGGTGCCCTCGGGCAATTCGCCAACCCACGCCTGAAGGCGGGGCGTGTCCCGCTGGGTCGCTCGGTGATCGTCGTCCAGCTCGTGGTCGCCCTTATCTTCGTCGGCTACACGCTCACGAAGAAGTCGATCCGACTTCCCTTCGCCTCCAAGCCGTACACGGTCCAGCTCGTCTTCGCCGAGGCCAAAGGGCTCGACAAGTACGACCAGCCGGCCGCCGGCATCGCCGGGGCCTACGCCGGCCAGGTCACGGAGGTCCACTACGAGGACGGCCGCGCCGTCGCGACCCTGACTCTCGACCCGTCCGTGCGCGGCAAGATCTTCTCCGATGCCAGTGCGGCGCTGCGCCCGGCCAGCGCAATCCAGAACCTGCTGGTCAACGTAGATCCCGGCTCGCCGGAGGCCGGCCCGCTGCCAGAGGGTACGAGGATCCCGCAGTCGCAGACCTCCAGCTATGTCGCCATCGACGAGCTGACGAGCGTGCTCGACACAGACACTCAGGCGTATGTTCAGATCCTGATCGACGAGATCCAGCGAGCACTCGACGGCGTCGAAGGGGACTTCCGGGTCGCGCTTGAAAAGCTCGGAGAGATCGCTGACTCGGCGACGCCGATCTCGAGGGCGCTGGCCGAGCGCCGCAAGCTGCTTACCCGGGTCACGGACAACCTCGACGAGATCTTCACGACCCTCGCCATCCGAGGCGACGAGCTCGGCGAGGTGATTGACGCCGGAGCGACGACGCTCGAAGTCACGGCGGCGCGGGAGACCGAGCTCGCCCGGGCAATCAGGGAGCTGGCGCCGCTGGTTGTCGAGGCGGACCGCTCGCTGGCCGCAACCACCTCGCTCGCCCAGGAGCTGTTGCCGGCGCTCGACCAGATCGTGCCTGCCGCCGACTCCCTGCCGGCGGCGGCTGCGGAGCTTCGCGGTCTGGTCCCGATTGCAGACCGGGTCTTCGAGCAGGTCGGGGTGCTTGTCGAAAAGGGCCAGTACCCGCTCGAGCTCTTCGTCGAAGGCACGCGCGGCATCAACCGGCGCCTGCAGGCCCAGATTCCCGTCGTCCAGGACCTCACCTACCGGGCCAGGCTGCTCGACAGATACAAGGACGGGATGGTCCAGTTCGCCGATACCTGGAGCGGTGCATTCTCGGTCAACGACAACCTCGGCCCCTATGGACAGGTTGCGGGCCTGAAGCTCGAGTCGCCGCGACCGGAGAACTTCGGGCTCCAAGACGCGTCGGCGTCCGTCGCCGGCGCTGAGTCGCTCAACGAGACGCTGGCAATCGTGCTCGAGAACGTCTGCCTGACCGAAGGGGGACTCGCCTGCATGGCGCGGTTCGCGACCCCCGGGCTCGAGGACGAGCCGGTCACGGTCACGGCTTCCGAGCCGGGGGACGACAACTAATGGACCATCGCATCTCCAAGTCCGGAGTCGCCCTCTGCATCGTCTGCGCACTGATCGCGATCGTCACGTTCATCTATCTGAACCAGGCCTTCGAGGGTCCGACCCTGGTTCAGTCGGATGCCTACGAGTTGACCGCGACCTTCAAGGACACCGAGGCACTGCCGACAAAGCAGCCGGTTCTCTCGAGCGGCGTGCAGGTCGGCAAGGTCACCAGCGTCGAGTACGACCGTGACCGCGACGCGGGTGTCGTCACCTTCACGATCGACGACGAGTACGCGCCGATCTACCAGGACGCGACCGTGACGATCGGCGAGCGCAGCGTGCTCGGCGACCCGTACCTGCGGGTCGAGTTCGGCAGCGAAGAGGCCGGAGTGCTGGAGGAGGGTGCGGAAATCAGGTCGTTGCCGAGCGTCGACTTCGACGAGGCCTTCGACTTCCTCGACTACGCGGGGCGGCGTCACCTCGACAACCTCATTCAGACTGTCAGCGAGGGAACCGGCGACGCGGCGGACGGGGCACGGATCAGCGGGACCGTCTCCGGGCTCACCCGGGTGCTCGACGGCCTGCATGAGCTGACCTCCACGCTGCGGGGGCAGGAGGACGAACTCGAAGCCCTCGTCGGCGACACGGACATCGTCGTCGGCGAGCTGGGCGCCCGTGAGTCGGCGCTGCGCTCGATCGTCGCCGCGGGCCGCACGACACTTGACGCGCTGGCCGCCAACACCGCCTCGCTGGAGCAGGGCATGGCCGAGGCGCCGCTGCTGCTGGACGTCGGAACAGAGGCGCTGGCGGCCGCGCGGCCGCTTCTCCTTGAGGCGCGTCCGCTGGTCGCCGACCTGCGCGCGCTGACTCCGGACCTGGAGCCCGGCGTCGATGCGCTGCCCGGGCTGACGTCGGACGCAACCACCCTGATCGAGGGGCTCGAGCCGTTGCGCGAAGCTGCCGAGCCGGCCTTCGCGACCTTCGCGGAGCTTCTCGAGCTGACGCCGCCGCTGATCGAGGGCCTCGTGCCGGGGCTCCGCAACCTGGTGCCGTCGCTTGAATACGTCGGGCCCCGCTCGGAGAGCATCGGAGCATTCTTCGCGAACACGGCCAGCGCCACCCAGAGCGGCGACTCGGTCAGCAAGTGGGCCCGCTTCCACATCTTCATGGAGCCCGGAACCTTCAACGACTCGCCGCTGCCCGCCACCTGTTACCCGGAGGACGACGTGCCGGTCAACGAAGGGGTCTGCAGCAACGCCTTCCCCGGCGAGGGCGACGCCCTGGACCCGGAGCCGTACGTGCCGGGCAGCTATCCGCACTTGATGCCGTTTGACGTGCCGCCGCCGCCGTAGCCGAGAGTGGCGCGCAAACAAACAATGCAGTTGTATGGTAAAGTCCGGCCCCAGTCGACCCCTGCGATAGGAGCCCGCCGTGCCGACAGTCGTCCGCACCATCGACGTCGCCAGGTCGCCCGAGGAGATTTGGGCGGTCGGTGCCGATTTCAGCCGCTACGCCGAGTGGAACCAGACCCACAAGGCGTTTCCGGATGGCCCGCCGCAACTGATTGAGGGCACCACCTTCCGGGAGACGGTGACGATCATGGGCATGCCGGGGGAGGTCAAGTGGACGATCACCGAGGTGGTCGAGCCGCACCGCTTTGCGCTCGAGGGCGACGGCCCGATGGGCATCAAGCTCGGCGCGGCTCTCGAGCTGACCCCGAACGGCGCGGGCACGACCGGCGCGCTCGAAGCCTCGTTCGGCGGCGGGCCGCTGCTCGGCGCGCTCGGCGACTCGGTGGCTAGGGCTACGGAGCAGGCCACCGATCGCTCGCTCGAGAAGCTCGGCGCGCTGATCGGCTGAGGCTTGGAGGCCGCCGGCGCATCCGCAGCCTCGCTGCTGGTAAGCGAGGAACGCGAGGACTTCCGTCGCTCGGTGCGCGGCTTCCTGGAGCGCGTCTCCGGGGAGACCGAGGTGCGCGAGCAGATGGGGAGCCCGGACGGCTACGACAAAGCGGTCTGGCGGCAGATGGCGGCGCAGCCCGCACTGCAGGGCGTGGCGATCCCCGAGCGCTTCGGCGGCGGGGGATTCGGGTTCAGCGAGCTCGCCGTGGTCTTCGAGGAGATGGGGCGCTCGCTGTTTTGCGCGCCGTATCTGTCCACTGTCGGCTTGGCCGCGAACGCGCTGCTGCTGGCAGGGGACGACGAGATCCGCCAGCGCTACCTGCCTGCGATCGCGGCGGGTGAACTGGTGGCGACGCTTGCACTTTGCGAAGCTGACGGACGCTGGGACGAGGGGGGAGTGCAGGTCCGGGCATCGAGACAGGGGGATTCCCACGCTCTCACGGGTAGCAAGACATACGTCCTGGACGGTCAGGCTGCGGACCTGATCCTGGTCGTCGCCCGCGGTCCCGATGGCATCGCGATCTACGCGGTCGAAGGCGACGCACGAGGGCTCGAGCGCCAGCGGCTGACGACACTCGACCCGACCCGAAGGCAGGCTCAACTGGATTTCGACGGTACCCCGGCGCAGCTGCTCGGTTCGAGGGCACCGGGCTGGGAGGTGGTTGCGCGGGTCCTGGATCGAGCCGCGGCCCTGCTGGCAGCAGAGTGCGCCGGCGGCGCCGCGCGCTGCCTCGAGATGGCGACGGAGTACGCCAACGAGCGCGTCCAGTTCGGCCGCCCGATTGGCTCCTTCCAGGCGATCAAGCACAAGTGCGCCGACCTGCTCGTCGGGGCCGAATCTGCGAAATCGGCCGCCTACTACGCAGGCTGGGCAGCCGACGAGTCAGAGCAGGAGCTGTCGATCGCGGCACCGCTGGCGAAGGCCTACGCCGGCGAGGCCTTCATGGACGCGGCCAAGGAGAACATCCAGGTCCACGGCGGCATCGCGATCACCTGGGAGCACCCCGCGCACCTGTATCTGAGGCGCGCGAAGACGTCGGAGCTGCTGCTCGGCTCGTCGTCTCACCAGCGCGAATTGCTGGCGCAGCGGCTGGGCGTTTAGGGCCAGACGCCACAACAGCCGAACGTCCCGGAGTACACCCTATGGGAGGTCAGTTGGGACGCTCGGCGGGTTAATGTGCGTGTCGACCCGGCCCCGGCCCGCTAGCTGCGCCGCAGCTCCTTCCAGGGCAGATCCTTGTCCGGCTGTGGCTCGCGTGGCAACCCGAGCGCGCGCTCGCCGATCTGGGTGCGCAGCACCTCGCTGGTGCCTCCCTCGATGGTGTTGGCGCGCGAGCGCAAGAAGGCCTCGGCCCGGGCCTCGGCGGCCCGGTCGCCGGGCGTCCAGGCGATACCCGCCATGCCCGCGGCGCTGATCGCCAGGTCGGCTTTGCGCTGGTTTAACTCGGCGTTGAAGACCTTGCCGATCGCACCCTCCGGTCCCGGCTCGTGGCCGGCTTGGCGGGCGGCGTTGGCACGGAACATGTTCATCTCCTTGATCTCGCCGTCGATGTAGAGCTGGGCGAGGCGCTGGCGCATCGCAGGGTCGGCGCGATCTCCAACCTCGGCGAGCAGCGAGCCCCAGGGGTCGCCGCGCTTGCTGCCTCCGAGCACGGAGCGCAGGTCGAGTGTCAGGCCGGCGATCGTCGCGCGCTCATTCATCAGCGTCGTGCGAGCGCAGCGCCAACCGTCGTTGACCGCGCCGACGCGGGACTCGTCGGCGACGTGGACATCGGTGAAATAGACCTCGCTGAACTCTGCTGAGCCGGTCAGCTGCTTGAGCGGCCGCACCTCGACGCCCGGCGCCTGCATGTCGACGATGAAGTAGGTCAGTCCGGAGTGCTTGGGCAGGTCAGGGTCGGTTCGGGCCAGCAGCATTCCGTAGCGCGAGAGTTCTGCGAGCGTCGTCCAGACCTTCTGACCGTTGATCACCCAGTCGGGGCCGTCCCTTGTAGCGCGCGTCGAAAGCGAGGCCAGATCGGACCCCGAGCCGGGCTCTGAGAAGAGCTGGCACCAGATCTCCTCGCCGGTGAGGATCTTGCGCAGGTAGCGCTGCTTGTGCTCTTCGGTTCCGTGGGCGATGATCGTCGGCCCGGCCAGCCCGACACCGAGGATGTTCGGACCGAACGTCGGCAGCCTGTAGTGGCCGAGGTCCTCGCGGACGATTCGCAGCATGCCCACTTCCTGCGAAAGGCCGCCATACTCGCGCGGCCAGTGGGGGGAGGCGTAGCCGCTCGCCCCGATCGTCCGCATCCACTCGAAAAAATTGTGCCCCTCGCGCTCGGCGGCGTCGAGGATCTCTGCGAATCCGTCCTCGTCGCCCGCGTCCACCGCCTCCATCCATCCCGGCCGCAGCGTCTGCGCGAGCCACTTACGCAATCCCGCCCGAAACTCGGCCTGCTCGGCCGTGTCCTCAAGCTTCCAGCGCATCGGCAACCTCCGCGGAGCGCTCGGCTCCCTCGCTGCCACTGGCCCCGCTCACCACTTCGAAGTCTTCGTCGATCGGCTCGCGCAGCATCTCGCGATGGCGACCGGCCGTCCACGGCCAGAGCTCGGGAACGCCCTTTTCGTCGAGGTACCAACTCGTGCAGCCGGTCGACCAGACCGTTCCCGGCAGCGAATCGCGCAGCTCCCGGTTGTAGTCGGCGGTTGCGCGCTCGGTCGGCGTGACCGAGCTGACTTCGTTCGCGGCCAGGCGCCTGACCCAGTTGACGATGTAGCGCGACTGGGTTTCGGCGACTGCGATCAAGGAGTGGTTGCCGACCGGGCTGTGCGGCCCCATCAGCGTGAACAGATTGGGGAACCCCGGTAGCGCCACAGTCCTGTAGGCGCGCGGGCCGTCGGCCCAGGCCTGTTCGAGCGTCAGTCCCCGAGGGCCGACGATCTCCATCGGCCGCATGTAGGCGTGGGGATCGAAACCGGTTGCAAGCACGATCACGTCGAGCTCGTGCAGACGGCCGTCGGTGGTGACGATGCCGCTGGGTTCGATGTGGTCGATTGCGTCGGTGACGAGCTCAACGCCGGGTTGCTGAATCGCCGGATAGAAGCCCGCAGACATCACCAGCCGCTTGCACATCGGTTGGTAATCGGGTCTGAGCTTGCGCCGCAGCTCGGGGTCCCTGACGCCGTATCGCAGGTTGAGACGGCAGAGCGCGGAGATGAGCTTGCGGAAGACGCCGTCCTTTGTGACGGCCTGGCCGAGGATCACCTCGAGCTGCGCCTGATAGAAGCGGTAGCTGAGGCGGTTCAGCCGTCCGAAACGGCGAAACGCCTTGCGCAGCAGCGGCGAGTACTCCCGGTTGGGCACCGGCAGGATCCATTGCGCAGTCCGCTGGTAGAGCTCAAGTTGCCCGGCCACGCCGGCCAGCGCCGTCGTGATCTGAACCCCGGTCGAGCCCGTGCCGATCACCGCGACCCTGGCGCCGCCGAGCGCGACCGACTCGTCCCACTGTGCGGAGTGGAAGGTGGCGCCGGCGAACGACTCCAGACCGGGGATGTCGGGAAACTTCGGGTGGTGCAGCACGCCGGTGGCAGTGACCACCACATCGGCGACGTCACTGTTGCCGTCGCGGGTGCGCAGCACCCAGCGACCGTCCTCCCAGCGGGTCTCGGTCACCTCGGAGCCGAAGCGGATCTGCGAGCGCAGGCCAAGCTCGTCGGCCATGCGTACGAAGTAGTCCTGGATCTCGGGCCCGGGGGAGTAGACGCTCGACCAATCCGGGTTGGGGGCGAATGAGTAGGAGTAAAAGCGCGACGGCACGTCGCAGCTCAGCCCCGGGTAGCGGTTCTCCCTCCAGGTACCGCCCACCTCCTCGGCCTTCTCGTAGATCGTGAAATCGTCAAGGCCGGCGTGCTTGAGGGCGTTGCCCATGCAGAGCCCGGACATCCCGGCGCCGACGATGGCGACCCGCGGCGAGTTGCCACCCTGTCCGCTCGGAAGCCGAGAACGGATCGAGCGTCCGAGATCCGCCATCGCTTTTGCCGCGGCCGGCACGGTGGCGGCGAACATGTGGATGTCGTGCCAGAGCCGCTCCAGCCGCTGGTGCTCGAGGTCGATGCCTCCCGCCTGCGCCTTCGCCACGAGCGCCTCGGAGTCCGCGGCGAGGATGTCGTCGCTGCCCCAGTGGAGGACCAGCGGGGGCAGCCCGCCGAGGTCGCCCTGAAGCGGCGAGATCGGGGGGGAGGCCGGATCGGTGCCGTTGCTCACGTAGTGACCGGCCCAGGTGATCGGGTCGTCGAGGCCCTGGATGGGGTCACTCGGCGTTGGCGCTCTGGTCTGCGCGATGTCGGCCGCTGGATCGAGCCAGGGCGAGATCATCGCCACGACCGCGGGAGCAGGGTCGCCGTGGTCGCGCAGGGTCATCGACAGGGCCAGGGCCAGCCCGCCGCCGGCGGAGTCGCCGGCGATGGCGATCTGCGCGGGGTCCATTCCAGTTTCGAGCAGGGCCCGATAAGCGGCGATAGCGTCGTCGAGCGCCGCTGGGTGTGGATGCTCGGGCGCCAGCCGGTAGTCGAGGACGTACGCCGTCTGGCCGGTGTGCGGCGGCCAAGCGAGCGGCATGACCGCGGTGCGTGCGGGCCGAGCCGAGGCAGTACCCGCCTCCGTGCAGGTAGAGCAGCGCGCCCGAGCCGCCCGCCTTCGGGGTCACCCGCTCGGCCGGCACGCCCCCGAGGCTGATCGTCTCGACACGGATGCCGCGCGGTGTCCCGAGCAGCCTCGTTCCCAACTCGATGTTCCGCCGCTGCTTTGCGAGGCCGACACGCGCGCCGAGGATCCGCGGAGCCGTCGCGCGCAGCGTCAGGCGCAGCGCGGCGAGCTGCGCTCGACGGACGGCGCTCACGTGCGCTCACCCGTGGCGCGCCAGGTCGCGGCCGCGCGCCTGGGCCATCAGTTCCTTGACCGTGCGATCGCGGACGACCAGAGCGTCGGTCAGCGGACCGAACACTCCCCGCGTCGCGTAGGGAAGCCGCCAGCGGGCCGGGTGGATCGTTCGCGGGCGCCGTCGTTCGATGCCGCGTAGGAGCGCCTCGGCAGCCGACTCGACACTGACGCGCGAGGAGACCGCGGCAGGGGCGTGCTCCTCGATCGCGACCGTGATCGGGTCGGCTTCGAACTCGTCGACCATCGCCGTGTCGATCACCCCGAAGTGGGCGACGCCGACGGTGGCACCGGTCGGCGCCAGCTCGATGCGCATGCTGCGGGCGAGTTGCTCGACGGCGGCCTTGCTGGCGGAGTACGCGGCCCAGCCCGGGGTCAACACGAAGGCTGCGATCGAGGAGATCACGACCAGGTGCCCGCCGCGAGCCGCAACCTCCGACGCTCCCGCCCAGGCGGTGTGCCAGACGCCGTGGAGGTTTACGTCGAGGACCCTGCGCTGGTGAGCACGGTCGCCGGAGTCGACCGTCGTCGTCGCGGGGCCGATGCCCGCGTTGGCCACGAGCACGTCGATGCCGCCGAGCCGCTGGACGACCTCCTGCACCGCGGTCTCCAGCGCCTCGAGATCCGTGACGTCGGCGCCGAGACCGATCGCCCGGCCGCCAAGCTCCGCAGCTCGCGCGGATGCACCGTTTGCGTCGATATCAAGCAGCGCCGGAATGGCCCCGCGCCGCGCGGCCGCGCGCGCCGTTGCCAGGCCGATCCCGTTGGCGGCCCCGGTGATGACGACGACCTTGCCGCAGAGATCGAGGCGCCGGCTCAACGGCGAGCCTCTTCGGAGTCTTGCTGGGGCGTCGCCGCCACCCTCGCCTCATATCCGGACCGGGCGGCGGGATCGATGTTGAGAAAGACGTCGCTCTTGCCGAGCACGCGGGCGATCAGTGCCCTCGCCTTCGTCGGCATCAGCCGCGTGATCGTGATCGCCACCCGGCCTGACTTCGGGACCCAGATCTCGCGCCTGCGGGTGGGCAACCGCCGCAACCACGGCCGCCGCGATCTCAGCCGGCTCGACCTTGGGAGCCAGCCGAGTCTCCGGGAGCCCGTGTGAGAGCTCGGTGTTGACGATTCCCGGCAGCACGCAACTGACCTGCACCGGCGTGTCGCGCAGTTCGTCGTCGAGCGCATGTGAGAAGCCGACCACGCCCCACTTGGTTGCGCAGTAGGTGACGTTGCCCGCGATCCCCATCTTGCCGGCCTGCGAGGCGACGTTGATGATCGAGCCGCGGTGGCGGGCAAGCATTCCCGGGAGCACCGTGCGGACGCCCGAGATCACCCCGTGCAGGTTGATCTGGAGCTGGCGCTGGACTGTCGCTGCGCTCTCATCGAGGAAGGCCCCGATCGGCATGATCCCGGCGTTGTTGACCAGCACGTCGATCGGCCCGAGCTGCTCTTCGACCTGCGCCGCGAAATCCGCCCAGGACTCGGGCGAGCTGACGTCGAGGCGGTAGGCCGCGGCGCCGATGCGCCGCGCTTCCTCGGTGGCCAGCTCCGCGTCGACATCTCCGATCGCGACGCGTGCGCCCCGCTCGCGCGCCGCCTGCGCGATCGCGGCTCCGATCCCGCGGGCACCGCCGCTGACGGCGACGACACAGTTCTCTATTCGCAGGTGTTCGCCCATGCCTACGCCGCCTCCAGTCTCACGGGGAGGTGCGCGGGGCCGCGCACGTTTGGATTTCGGGTCCACCTCACCGGCCCGGCGAGGCTGATCTGCGCTACCCGTTCGGTGAGGGCGTCCAGCACCGCGCTCGCTTCCATCCGCGCAAGGTGGGAGCCAAGGCAGAAGTGGATGCCCGATCCGAATCCAAGATGCTCGTCGGGCTGCCGGTCGACGATGAAGCGGTCGGGGTCTGTGAACACGCTCGGGTCGCGGTTTGCCGCGCCGAAGGCGAGCAGCACGCGCCCGCCGGCCGGAACCGTCGTGCCGCCGGCCGCGTAGTCGCGTCTTGCCGTCCGGAAAAGGCCCTGGATGGGGGAGCCCCAGCGCAGCGCCTCCTCGACGGCCGCGGCTCTGACTTCAGGCTCGTCGCGCAGCCGCTGGTATGCGCCGGGGTCGCCGGCTAGCGCGAGCAGCATCGAGCCGATCAGGTTGGTCGTCGTCTCGTTGCCGGCTACGAGCAGCATCAGCGAGAACCAGAACAGCTCCTCGTCGTTGAGGCCGCCGTCGCGCTGAGAGACGATCAGCCTGCTGAGGACATCGTCGCCGGGATCGGCGCGCAGCCGCTCGAAGGTGTGCTGCATGTAGCGCTCGAGCGCCCGCACGCTGCGCAGGATGCGAACACTTCGCCAGACGATCGCCGGGGACTCTCCGGCGTGGAAGCCCTCGATGATGCCTTCGGACCAGCGCCTGAAGTCGGCCAGGTCCGCGGCTGGAATCCCCAGGCACTCCGAGATCACGGTCACCGGCAGAGGTACGGTCAGTTCCCCAACCGCATCAGCGCCCGGGTTGTCGATCAGGCGCTCGATCGAGGCTGCGGCGAGCGCGTGGGCGCGGCGGCGACGCGCCAGCGCGGCCTCACCGGTGAAGAGTGGCGCCACCATGCGGCGCAGCTCGCCGTGCCGCGGCCGGTCGCTCGTGATCATCATCGGCAGCGATGCGGGGATTCCGCTGACGCCGCTCCCCGAGGAGAGGACGTCGTGGGCGCGGGCGGCGGCCCGAACTTCGTCGAAGGCGGCGATCACAAACAGGCGGCGGCGCCTCGAGTAGGAGATTCCGCCGGCTTCGTGAAGTCGCCGGTAGGCCGCTGCCGGGTCGTCGAGCACCCGGGCGCTGAAAGGGTCGAACTCACGATAGACGGCCCCGGTCGGTTGCAGCCGGCGCACGCGCCATGGCTGGCGGGCAGCCGTCGTGGAGCGCAGGATCGTAACGGTGGGGTGGGCGCGGGCGGACAAGTTCAGTTCTCGCTCGGTGAGTCAGCCGGGGCCAGCGCCGCGAAAAGTGCGAGCAGGTGCGCGCGGGTCGACGGCCAGACCAGCTCGGGGTCGACGCCGGCGGAGAAGCCCTGCAGGGCGAGTCCTCGCATGGTCGCCAAACCGGTGACGATCGCCTCGAAGAATCCGGGCACCGCGACCATGTCCGGGAACGCGTAAAGAGCGCCCTCCGCAACCCGCTGGGCGAACTCGGTGCTGATCTTCTCCATGCTCCCGCGCGGTTCGGGGTCCGTGCGAGCCGCGATCCAGAGTTCGAGCGCCGCGATGAAGAGCGGGCCGCGGTGGACCTCCCAGAGGCGATCGATGAGCGCCTCGGCGCGCTCTGCGTAGTCGGCCGACGTCTCGATCGCAGACTCCAGGAACTGGCTGGCGAGCCGGTCTGCGAGGTCGGAGATCGCCTCGGCGACGAGGTCGGCCTTGCTGGGAAAGTGGTGCTGCAGGGCGCCGGGCGTCACCCCGGCTCGCTCGGCGACACGGCGCGTTGTGGTCCCGGCGTATCCGTCCTCGACCAGCGAGGCGATTGTCGCGTCGAGCAACGCCGCCCTGGTCGCGGCCCGGCGCTCAGCCTGGGTGCGCCTGGAGGACTCCACGTTCGAAACTATACATACCAGCCATATGGCATGTAAAGTGCGTGCAGATGGCGATTTGCAGCCCCAGGGGGTGAGAGTGGCCGATCCGCTTGCCCGCCCCGCTACGCCGGCGACTTGGCGCGCAGGAACTCCGTCTCGCGGCGTCCGAGCTCGGTGACCGGCTCGTCGTCGTAGATCCACTCGCGGGCGATGCTGTGCCAGTTGTTGGAGGCTTCGAGCTCGCCGAGCACTGCGAGCGTCAGCAGCTCCAGCCGTCTTCCGATCACGTGCTCGGCGTTGATGCTCTGGTGGCGCACCGCATCGAAGTGTGAAGAGCGTGGATCGCCCGCCTGCAGCGCCGCCCGGGCGACGATCTCAGAGGTCAGCGTCAGCTCACCGTCGTTGGCGTACCAACCGACCCCCTCGAGCACGTAGTCGAGCAGCGCGTCAGGCGGCAGGCGGTCGGGCTCGGGAAGGAAGCCGTTGGCGGCCAGCAGGCGGTGGAGCTCCTCGCCGTTGCCCTCGACCGTTGCCCGCTGGCAGGCGAGCTCGAGCTCGACCGACTCGGGCGCGAGAGTCTTGAAGAGCCCGAAGTCGAGGAAGGCGATTCGGCCGTCCTCGAGCCGCAGCATGTTGCCGGGGTGCGGGTCACCCGAGAAGCGGCCGAAGCGGTACATCGATCCGAAATAGAAGCGGAAGACGATTTCGCCGATGCGGTCTCGTTCTTCCTGGGGCTCGGCCTCCAGCAACGCGAAGCCGTCTCCCTCGACGAACTCGGTGACGATGATGCGCTCGCGGGACATCGACGTGACCACCGGCGGCACCGTGATGAACGGGTGTCCCCGGTAGATGCGCGCCAGGGAGCGGTGGTTGGCAGCCTCGAGCTCGTAGTCGAGCTCGTCGACGATGCGCTCCTTGATCTCCTCGGCGAGTGACTTGACGTCGAGCTGTGGGGTCATCCGCTTGAAAAGCCGCAGGATGATCCCGAGGTTCTGCATGTCGGCGCGAACGGCGTCGCCGACGCCCGGGTACTGAACCTTGACGGCGACCTCGCGGCCGTCATCGAGCCGCGCCCGGTAGACCTGGCCGATCGAGGCGGCGGCTATCGGCTCGGGATCGAAGTCGGCGAAGGCGCTGTTGACGGATTCTCCAAGCTCCTCCTCGATCACCTTCTGCATCTTCTGGAAGGAGACCGTCGGGGCCGAGTCGCGCAGCTTCGCGAGCTCAGCCTGGAACTCCTCGCGGTACTCCTCGGGCACCAGGCCGACGTCGAGGAAGGAGAGCACCTGGCCGAGCTTCATGGCCGCGCCCTTCATTCCGCCGAGCACCTTGACGATCTGCTTGGCGGTCTCGACCTGACGGCGCTCGAGCGCCTTCGCTGACGCTTCGTCGGAGCGCGCGACGTTGGCCGTGCGGGTTCCGGCCCCCTTGATCGCCGCGCCCGCAGCCGTACGTCCGACACGCGCCAGGCGCTGGACGCGGCCGGTGGGAAGGTTCTGTTCGCGCGGCGGCTTGTCGGCCATCTCAGCTCACGCTATCGGCTGCGACCATCGGCCCGAACAGGTTGAGGGCGAGCTCCCGGGCGGCGTCCTCGTCCTCCCAGTCGATAACGCTGCGCGGAATCAGCACGAACGAGACGCCGATTCGCACCAGCATCTCGGAGGTGGCCTCCAGATCCAGGTCGGGCAGCTCACCCGCCTGCTGCGCCTGGCGCCCGAAGGCGATCAGGAACGAGCGCAGTGTGTCGGCTATCGGGTCGGTCTCCGAGCGCATTGCCTCGAGGAGCACCTCGGGCTCGAATCGGGAGACCCGCACCAGCAGGGGATGGGTTCGCGCCACCCGCAGCGCCGCGACGAACCCCTCCGCGATCCGCGCGGAGATCGGCAGCCCGGGATCGATCGCCGCTGCGATCTGCGCGAGGGAGCGACGAGTCTCCCTGACTCCCAGGGCTTGGACCAGCGCTGGCCGGTCGCCGAAGCGCCGGTAGACCGTCATGCGGCCGACTCCGGCTCGGCGTGCGACTTCGTCCATCGTCAGGTTGTCGAGCCCGGAGGCGGCGGCGAGTTCGAGCGCGGCGTCGAGGATGCGCTCGCTGGTCGGGTCGGCCGGCGGCTCGACCGCAGGGTCGAAGGCGAGCGAAAGCAGCGCCCCCGGCTGAACAGTCGCGCTGGCCATCGGCTATCCGACAGCGGCGACCGCGGTCTCGCCGGCAGGCGAAGCCGCGACCGGCTGCGATCCCGATCCGAGCGGCCCGCGCTCGATTGCCTCGGCCCGCCAGCGCAGATAGGCGGGACCCGAGTTGCGCAGGCTCGCCGGCATCAGTGGCCCGACCGCCCGCGAGGCGCGACCAAGAGCGCGCAGTTCGACGTCGTTGAACCGGGTCCAGCGAACGCCGAAGCGCTTCCGAAGGTCGGGTTGCAGGAGGCCGAACGTTGAAGTCCGCAGCGCCCGTGCCGGCGGGATTCGCAGCAGCGGCCAGAGTGCGGTGAGCGGCATCCCGGGTGGGGGCTCACCGGGTGCCGCCATCAGCCGCGTCACCTTCTCAACCGTCTCGTTCATCTCCAGGCGGTTGTCGATCATCTCGTCGACGTAGGCGAGGTGGCCGCCCCATGTCCTTGGGCAGGTCACCGTCGCGCACGCCGAGCAGCCTCCCCAGCGGGAGGTACTCGGAGTAGAAGCGCTCGGCCTCGTGTAGCTGAAGCGGGCCGACGAAGCGTTCGTGGGCACGAACCGCGCCGTCGATCAGAGTCGCGTGCACCCAGGCGTAGGCCTCTGGTTCGAGTGCCGTGTAGCGGCTGCCGTCGGGGTTCTGGCCGCGGATCGTCTTGTGCATGTCGCGCAGCTTGCGTCCCATCGCCGCCGCCCGCGGGCCGCCGTAGACGAGAAGGTTCAGATAGTCGGTCGTCCTCAGCAGCCGGTCCCACGGTTCCTCGGCGAACTTGGAGTGGTCCCGCACCCCGGACCCGACGGTGGGGTGGGCGACCTGCAGCAACAGCGCATAGCCGGCGGCGAAGAAGAGCCGCACGTCGCCGAAGCGTTGCCAGACCAGCGAATCGGGGCCGAGGATGATGCTGTCGATCTCTTCATCGGTCGCGAAAAGGCGCTGGCGCGGCAATTTCCTACCTCCTTGGGCGTCGCTGATACATATGGTATGAACTATAGCTCATCCGTATCAGACCGCGTTCGAGCACAGGCTGCACGGCACGCGACCGATCGCATCGGTTAGGTTTGCATCAGCGACCCGATCTGCAAGAAAGCGAAAAAGAGTGGAAGTCAGTCAGCTGCAAAGAGTTCCCCTGTTCTCTGACGTTGCCGAGGAGAGCCTGAAGAAGATCGCCCCATTCACCCAGGTGGACGAGTTCGCCCCTGGCGTGACCTTCATCCGCGAGGGTGGGTTCGCCAACGACTTCTTCGTGATAGAGGAGGGCAGCGCCAGCATCGAGCGCGATGGCGAGCACATCGCCGATGTCGGGCCCGGTGACGTGGTCGGCGAGGGCGCGCTGCTCGAGAAGGCGCCGCGTTCAGCCTCGGTCACGGCGACGGACACCGTCAGGGTGATCAAGATCGAGCATTGGGAGGTCAGCCGCCTCAAGAAGTCGGCCCCCGAGGTGATCGACCGCCTCCGCGAGCTCGTCAGGGAGCGCCAGGCGGACTGAGGTTCCCCGGCCACCGCAACTTGCGGGGCCGGCGTCGTTTGTCTTTACTCGAGGACCGCAGGGATGAGGATCATTCGCACAGCAAAGGCATTGATGCCGCTTGCAGCCGCCGGGCTCTGCCTGGCCGCGAGCGCGACGGCCTCCACGCCCGTGCAGTTGCGGGTGGTTGATTCAGCCGGTCGCACGCTCGCCCAGCAGACCCAGTACACGGGCAGCGTCAAGGTGACAACCGACTCCAGCGCCAGCTGCTTCGGGCCCGGCTCGACCGGCGCCGTAGTGCCGGTCGCCGGAGCAACCGGGTTGGGTGCGCTGATCGACGGGGCCGGCTTCAACCGCAAGCTGAACCCGGTTTCGACCACCAACGCCTCCCAGTTTGGGCTCGGGGTCTGTGGGATCGGCAAGGCGATCGCCCCTTCGACGGGCTTCTGGTACCTGAAGCACAATCACGCGGCCGCGCAGGTGGGAAGTGATCAGCTCGTGCTTGCGGAGGGTGACGACCTGCTCTGGTTCCTGGACGCCGACTTCAGCGATCCACCGCCGCGCGAGCTGTTCATCAAGGGACCCGCTCGGGCGCGACCCGGCACCAAGTTCAAGGTCAAGGTGCTCGCTTACGCCGACGACGGCACCTTTGTTCCAGCCGAGGGAGTCAAGGTTTCCAACGCTCTCGAACCCACCGATGCGACAGGCAGGGCGGAGGTTCGCATCCCCAACGAGGGCCCTCGCGTCTTCCAGGCGACCGGCCCCGGCGACATTCCATCCAACGAATTGACGATCTGCTTTCAGGTCGATCTCGACGAGTGCAGCGCCCGGCCCGGCGAAAGGATCTACGGCACCGCCCGCAAGGACAGGGTCAAGGGAACCCGGGGCCCCGACGTGATCAGCACTGGGGGCGGCGCCGACACGATCGACCTGCGCGCGGGCGGCGCCGACCGCGTCCAGTGTGGGGGCGGCCGGGACGTCGTCAAGGGTGCCGGCCGAGACGATCGAGTCGCACGCAACTGCGACTCCTAGGGAGATTTCCCGGGCCTCCGGCGGATCGGGGCTAAACTGGCGTCGCAAATACGGTCGGTGGTCAAGGGAAGTTCGGTGCAATTCCGGCGCGGTCCCGCCACTGTGACCGGGTAGGCACGTCGCACGACGAAAGTCAGCCACTGGGGGCGCCACAGCGTCTCCGGGAAGGCGCAACGTTGTTTCCCGGAAGCCAGGAGACCTGTCCCCGGCCAGCCCTACGAACCCTCGAGGAAGGGATGGCTCATATGTCGATACGTAACTCAATGTCCGCAAGGACGCTGTTCGTGTGCTCCGCTCTCGCAGCGCTGGCGTTGCCGGCCGGCGCCTTCGCCGCAAAGACCCCAGTGCACCTGCGGGTGGTCGATTCAGCCGGCAAGACGCTCAGTCAGCGGGATGTCAGCACCGGCACCGTCAAGATCAAGACCGACGCCGAGGCGAGCTGCTTCGGCGAAGGCACAGGCGGAACCGGTGACACCGTGACCGTCTCGGGTGCGACTGCGCTCGGCGCCGTGCAGACGGCATCGGAGTCCAGCCGCAAACTCCGCCCGCTCTCGGTGACCGACGCTTTCGATTTCGGTCTCGGACTCTGCGGCATCGGCAAGGCCGTTGCCCCGTCGACGGGCTTTTGGTACCTGAAAGTGAACCACGTCGCTTCGCAGGCCGGTGGCGACCAAACGACCGTCGCCAGGGGCGACGACGTGCTCTGGTGGCTCGACGCGGACTTCACGGACGCTCCTCCGGCGGAGCTCGAGCTGAAGGTTCCGGCTCGCAAGCGCGGTGAGGTGACCGTCAGGGTGTTCGAGTACGCCGACGACGGGACCAGGACTCCCGCCGAGGGCGCCGAGGTGACCGCAGCGAGCAATCCCACGGACGCCGCGGGCAGGACCACGGTCGAGCTCGGCAAGGGCAAGACCAAACTGCAGGCGGTTCGCGAAGCAGCGATCCCTTCGCCCAAGGTCACCGCCTGCGTCGGTTCGAGGAAGAAGTGCAGGTAGCCCGACCCGGATCAGCGACCGGGAGGTCGTGAACCTCCGGTCCGCCGCAAAGCGCATCGCGGCGCGAGGAGCCGTGGCGGCGATCGCCGCCACGGCCTCCGCCGCCGTCTCGGGGTGCGGCTTTGGCCCGGGGGACGCCGACAGCGGCGACGCCAACCTTGTCGTCACCCGCGACTACGGCCAGAGGCAGCTCCGCGAGCCGATCCTGGTGAAACCGTCAGAATCGGACACGGTGCTGCGGATCCTGGACCGCGAGACCGAGATCACCACGCGCTACGGCGGCAACTTCGTGCACTCGATCGACGGGATCGCGGGCGCGAGCGAGGACTCGCGTCGTTTCGACTGGTTCTTCTACGTCAACGGCATCGAATCGTCGATCGGCGCTGCCGAGGTCGAGGTCGACGGCGGCGACGTCATCTGGTGGGACTACCGTGACTGGACCAGCGCGATGCGCGTGCCGGCGGTGGTGGGCTCCTGGCCGCAACCGTTCGCATCAGCAGACGGGTCGAGCAGCGGCGGCGCAGCTGTTGACTGCCGCGGCGAGCGCGAGACCTGCGACGAGGTCGCCTCCCGGCTCGAGGCTGCCGGCGCCGAGGTTTTCGAGGCGGGCAGCGAGCAATCGGCGGACGCTCCGCGCGTACTCGTCGGACCCTGGGCCGAGGTCGGCGACGACCAGGCTGCCGTGTTGCTTGACGGCGGGCCGGCGCACAGCGGCGTCTTCGCTCGCTTCGAGTCGGGGCCGAAGGGTGGAGCGATCCTGCGGGAGCTCGACGTCACCGGCGAGGTCGTGGGCACGGCGACGCTCGGCGCCGGTCTCGTGGCTGGGGTTCGAAACGGCGATGATCCGCCGACCTGGCTGATCACCGGGACCGACGACGCCGGGGTTGCCGCAGCGGCCCGGCTGCTTTCCGAAAAGCAGCTGGACAACCACTACGCCGTGACGACGGTGATGGGAGCCGAGAGCCCCCTGCCGCTGCTCCGATGAGAAACCTGGCCGCCCGATCCCCGCTCGCCTACCGTCCCCCGCGCGTCGAACGTCCCGCAGGGCCCCTCATAGGGGGTACTCCGGGACGTTCGGCGGGTTTTGATGTCTCATTGCTGCAGCGGGCGGGGGCGTTACCGGCGATCGCGCTCGTCGGCTCGCTCGGGCTGACCTGCTTCCTCTTCTCCAGCCCCTTGGTGCTCTGCGCGGCAGGGGTGGCCGTGGTCATCGTCGGGCTCGCTTCGGGTGCCGGCTCTGCGCTCGCGCTGGCGGCGCGGTTCGCGGTCCCGCTGGCGCTTGTCATGGTCGCGGTGAACGTGATCGTCAGTGATCGCGGTGAAACCGTCCTCATCCGGGGCCTCGAGCTTCCGGTGCTCGGGTCGCTCGACGTGACGCTCGAGTCGATCGCGGCCGGAGGCGTGATCGCGCTCCGCGTGATCGTCGTCATCGCCGCCTTCGCGGTGATGTCGCGCTGCGTCGACCCGGACGCGATCCTGCGGATGGTGCGGCCGTTCGCGCGCCATTCGGCGCTGACGGCGACGCTGGTCGGGCGCCTCGTGCCGCTCGCGGCCGCCGACTACATGCGGCTCAGCGAGGCCGCGAAGCTGCGCGGCCCGGCCGCCGCTCCGGCCGGGCGCCCGGCGCTCGCGCGGCGCCTCGTCGCCGGAGCGCTGGACCGCTCGCTCGACGCCGCGGCGACCCTCGAGCTGCGTGGCTATGCGCTGCCGGTGGTCAGGCAACGGGCCGCTGGGCGGCGCAGCCGCGACACGGGGCTCGGTTTCGCCGCGATCGCGATCGCGGGTCTGGCGATCGCGGGTCGGCTCGCCGGCCTGGGTTCGATCCAGACCTACCCGGCGATCGAGATCGGTGCCCGCGCCGCCGATCTGGCGCTGGCCACCTCGATTTTGCTGATCGCAGCCGTTCCCGTCGTGATCGCTCACCGGCGGCGCACCGGCGCGCGCCGGCTCAACGGCGCCGCGGTCGCGGGGAGGTCTGGAAATGTCTGAGCCGGCGCTGATTGTGGAGTCCCTCTCGTACAACTACCCGGGAGCGCAGGCCCCGGCCCTCGAGGAGGTCAGCCTCGTGATCGAGCCCGGCGAGCTCGTGCTGCTCGTCGGTCGCTCCGGATCGGGCAAGACGACCCTGTTGCGGGCGGCCTGCGGGCTCGTGCCCCACTTCCACGGTGGCGAGTTCTCGGGCCGCGTCATCGTCGCGGGCATGGACACGCGCGAGTCGGGACCAGGCGAGCTGGCCCGGGTGGCGGGCTTCGTCGCGCAGGATCCCGAGACGCAGGTTGTCTCGACCACGGTCCGTTCGGAGTTGATGCTGCCGCTGGAGCTGCACGGCGAACCTCCGGCCGCTCGGGCGCGGGCCGTCGAGGAGGTGGCTCTTGCGTTGGCCATACCGCATCTGCTCGATCGCACGACGGACACGCTTTCGGGCGGCGAACTGCAGCGGGTTGGCTTGGCCGCGGCGCTGGTCGCCCGGCCGGCGCTGGTCCTGCTCGACGAACCGACCTCGCAGCTGGACCCCGTCGCCGGTGACGAACTGATCTCGCTGTTGCGCAGGCTGAACGAGCAATGGGGGACGGCGGTGCTGCTCGGAGAGCACCGAATCGAGCGCTGTCTCTCCGCTGCGGAGCGCGTCGTCGCCCTTCAGTCCGGGCGAGTCGCGTTCGACGGCGAAGCCGACGCATTCCTGGATTGGGCGGTTGCCGCGGATCCGCCGCTGGCCACGCCGGGGGCGACGCTCTTCTCCCTCGCCGGTCTCGATCCGCTGCCTGTCGGGGTAAAGGAGGCGCGGCGGACGCTGGCTGATCGGGGCTTGAAGCAGACGGCCCCGCCGGCTCCACGGCCTGCCGCGCAAAGACCCGTTCGGACGACGGCTTGCGCTTGTGCGCTCCAGGTTGCCGACCTCTGGGTCGAGCTCGACGCCGGCGACGGCCCCGCGGAGGTTCTGAGCGGCCTCGATCTCGAGGTCAGGGCGGGTGAGCGAATTGCGCTGATGGGGCGAAACGGGGCCGGCAAGAGCACCCTGCTGCGGGCCTGTGCCGGACTCGTGGACCCGGTCCGCGGCGCGGCGTCGGCGCCTTCAGGCATCGCGCTGCTGACCCAGAATCCGAGCGACTTTCTGGTCCGCGAAAGGGTCGGCGACGAGTTGCCCGGGGAGGCCGGGCTCGCGGCGCTTCGCGAGATCGGGCTCGAGTGGGCGGTCGATCGTGACCCCCGTGACCTCTCCGGCGGCGAGCGCCAGCGACTGGCGCTGGCGATCGTGGTCGCGGGCCGCGGGGAGGAGCTCCCCGGCGTCATCTGCCTCGACGAGCCGACCCGGGGGATGGACCGTGGCCGCAAGGACGAGTTGGCCGATCGCCTGCGCGGCTTCGCGTCTGCGGGCTCAGCGGTCGTCGTCGCCACACATGACGTCGAATTCGCAGCGTCGTTGTGCGACCGCGTCGTGCTGCTCGGTGGCGGGGTGGTGATCGCGGACGGCAGCCGCGAGGAGATTCTCTCGGGAGGCTGGTACTTCGCAACCGAGGTGGCGCGCATCCTGGGCGACGGCGGCGACGGTGCGGTCGCCCCGGCCGAGGGCGCACGGCTGCTGCGCGAGTTGCGGGAACAAGGAGCGGCGGCCCGATGACCTGGCAGCTGACCAGCTTCGCCTGTTTGGTGGGAGTGCTCGTCTGCGGCGGCCTCTGGTACGAGCGCACGAGGCCGTCCGCCAAGATCGTCGCGATGGTCGCCGCGCTTGCAGCTCTGGCGGTTGCCGGCCGAGTGGTTCTAGCGCCGATCCCGAACGTCGTGGCGACCACCGACATCGTCCTCTTCACGGGCTACGCGATCGGCGGCGCGCCCGGTTTCGCCGTCGGCGCTCTGGCGGCGCTCGTCTCGAACTTCTGGCTCGGGCAGGGTCCGTGGACGCCTTGGCAGATGGGCGGCTGGGGGATGGTGGGGATCGGGGGCGCCGCCCTCGCCGGCGCCAGCGGACGGAAGCTCGGCAGGTTCGGCCTCGCCTTCTGGTGCGGTTTCGCCGGCCTCGCCTACGGGGCTCTGCTCGACCTCTCGGTGATGGTCACATACGGCGGCGAGCAGTCGCTTGACCGCTACCTGGCGCTGGCTGCGCGCGGGCTGCCTTTCAACATCGCCCACGCCGCCGGCAACGTCGCCTTTGCCCTCCTCGCGGGCCCCGCGCTGGTGCGAATGCTGCTGCGCTTCCGCGAGCGCATCGAGGTTCGCTGGCAGCCGGCGCCGCCGGCGATCGGGCGCGGGCTTCAGGCCGGAGCCGGAATGCTGCTGATCGCACTGGCTTCGGCTGCCGCCGCGACCGCGTTCTTCAGCACCACCGTGCAGCCTGCCCGCGCCCAGGAGGGCGACGGCGCGGTCGGATACCTCGAGCGAGCTCAGAACTTCGACGGCGGTTTCGGAGTCGCACCGGGCGCGGATTCGAGCGTCGGGATGACGGCCTGGGTTTCGTTGGGTCTCGAGGCTGCCGGCATCAACCCGCTCGACTTCACCGAAGCCGGACTCAGTCCGGTCGACTTTCTGCGATCCAGCGCAAGCGCGATCAGGACGCCAAACGACCTGCAGCGGACGATCCTCGTGCTCGAAGCCGCCGGGCTTGACTCGACCGGATTCGGAGGCCGCAACCTCGTCGCGGAGCTGCGTGACCGACGCGGCTCCGACGGCTCGTTCAGAAGCTGGCCGAACCTGACCGCCTACGGCATCCTCGCGCTGGCGGCGGCGGGGGAGCCGGACGCCAGCCTGCGGCGTTCAGCTCGCTGGCTGACGAGCGTGCAGAATGAAGACGGAGGCTGGGGCGCCGTCGTCGGCGCCCCCAGCGACTCCGATTCAGCGGGCGCGGTTGCGCAGAGCCTGGCCGCCGCGGGTGCCGGCAAGGCCCTCGACCGCGCGGTGCGCTACCTGCGCCAGGGTCCAGCGCGCCGACGGAGGCTGGGCCCTGACGGAATCGGCGCCGACCAACACCCAGTCGACGGCCTGGGCCGTGCAGGGTCTGGTGGCGGGTGGGCTGAACCCCACAGGCGTGACGCGCAACGGTCGTAGCCCGATCGACTATCTGGCGGCTCGCCAGGTGTCCGACGGCCACTTTCGCTACTCGTCCTCGAGCGACCAAACTCCGGTTTGGGTCACTGCTCAGGCGCTGCTGGCGGTTAACCGGGCCGCCTTCCCGCTGGCGGTCGTGCCGAGGTCAGCCACAAGCCGCGCCTCGCAGAGGACTGCAAGCAGCGGTGCTGGCTCGAGGGCGTCCGCGGGCTCGCCGAGCGCGGGCGCGGTGGGCGCTGGTGCCCAGCCACGTCGCCAGGCTGGGAATAGGCCCCAAGCCGTGGACGCCCGGCGGAGCCCCGGCGATCGCCCGGCCGGGACGAACCCGCAGCCGTCGTCCAAAGGCACTGCGCAGAGCACCGCCACGGCCGCCTATGCGGAGTCCGAGCCGACCGCGGCCGCCCCCGGCGGCGCGGCGGAGGACGACCAGGGATCGAGCGGCAAGTGGGTCGCAGCCGCCTTCGGCGGCGGGGCGGTTGCTCTGCTTGCGGGGTTCTGGTGGTACCGGCGGCGGCTCCCCTGAACGTCGGCCGATACGCTCGCGCCCATGGATGTAGCCAGCGCAGTCCGTGGTCGGCGGACTCACAAGGCCTACGCGCCTGAGCCGGTGCCGCGGGAGACTCTCGACGAGCTCTTCGAGCTCGCCCGCTGGGCCCCGAACCACCACCTCACGAACCCCTGGCGGTTCCGAGTGCTGGGCCCGGGTTCGCTCGCTCGCCTGAAGGCGGCTCTCGGCCCCGAGGGGGCCGCAAAACTCGACCGCGCGCCGACGCTCGTCGTCTGCTCGAGCAAGGGCGGTGAGGATCCCATTGAAAGCCGAGGAGAACCTTTTGGCGACCGGCTGTGCCGCCTACATTGTCCTGCTCTGCGCGCACGCCAAGGGGCTGGCCGGCTACTGGCGAACCCCGGGAGTCCTGCGCACCCCGGAGGGGCGGGCCGCGGTCGGGATGGGGGAGGGCGAGCATTTCGTCAGCCTGATCCACCTCGGCACCGCGATACAGGAGCAACGCACGCCCGAGCGCGAGCCTGCTGAAAACGTCGTCGAGTACCTGGAGTAGTTGATCGGATGATCGCGCGAAGTCAGGCATTGGCGGCGGTCCAAGGTGAGCGCTATGACGTCGTCGTCATCGGCGGCGGTGTCACCGGGGCCGGGGTGGCGCTCGATGCGGCTTCGCGCGGCTATTCGGTGGCGCTCCTCGAGCGCGACGACTTCGCCTGCGGAACCTCGAGCCGCTCTTCGAAGATGGTCCACGGCGGCCTTCGCTACCTGCAGAACTTCGACCTCGGTCTGGTTCGCGAGGCATTGCTGGAGCGTCAGCTGATGGTTCAGCTCGCTCCTCACCTGGTCTACCCGACCCCCTTCCTGGTGCCGGCGCTCGGCGAAGAGCGCCGCGACGTCAAGATCGGTGTGGGGCTGAACCTCTACGACGTGATGGCGACCTCGCGGGTCGGACAGGCTCGGCGCGATCGCGCCTCACGTCGCGACGCTCAGGACTACTGGGCACCGGATCGCCACCGAACGATCCCCGGCGACGAGGTGATCGAGCACCTGCCCGCGCTCAGCTCGCGCGACCCGGGCTCGGCCTACCTGTTTTACGACTGCCAGACCGACGACGTGCGCCTCGTGCTGACGATCCTCGGCGAGGCCGAGCGATTCGGTGCGGTGATGCTCAACCGCTGCGACGTGGTCGAGCTGCGTTCGCAGCGGGAGAGGGCGGACGGCGTCGTCTGCGTCGACGGCGAGAGCGGCGAGCGCTTCGAGGTCGAGGCCGACAACGTCATCAACGCCACCGGGGTCTGGGCGGATCAAATCCGGCCGAAGGAGATCCACGACGAGGCTGAGGTGCCGCGCATCGCTCCCAGCCGCGGGACCCACGTGATCCTGCCTCTCGAGAAGCTGCCGCTCAAAGCTGCCTGCGTGGTCCCAGCGGGGGAGGGGCGCAACATCTTCGCGCTGCCCTGGTACGGACGCGCCCTGATCGGGACCACAGACCGCGACTACGAGGGAGACCTGCGCCACGTCGATCCGAGTGGCAGCGACATCGACTATCTGCTCGAGGCGGTAAACGGCTATTTCGGCACCGAGCTCGGCCTCGGCGACCTGACTGGGGCATATGCCGGTGTGCGCCCGCTGATCTCCACCGGCGACCCGAAGAAGTCCGTGGACATCTCCCGCAAGGAGGAGCTTTATGAGACCTCTTCGGGGATGCTGACCATCACCGGTGGCAAGCTGACCACATGGCGGCGGATGGCCAAGCTCGTCGTCGATCGCATGGTCCATCGCGAGGGCCGCGATGCGCCGTGCCACACGGCCGACATCCCGCTGGGGATGCCCGCGACGGCCGAGGACCTCGCGGTTCCGGCCGAGCTCGGGGATGTCGAGCTGCCCGAGGGTGCGCCAGAACAGCTGGCCTTCCGCTACGGCCACGCCGCCAAGGCGGTGCTGCGAGTCGCAGCCGACGATCCCGAACTCGCCCAGCCGATCGTCCCCGGCCGCCCCGACCTGCTCGCGGAGGTGGTGATCGCGACGCGACTCGAGCAGGCTCAGTCGGTCGCCGACGTGCTCCTGCGGCGCACCCGCCTCGGTCTGCTCGCCGCCACGCAGCTGCGTGGCGCTGAGTCCGTGACGAGGATCGCCGAACTGATGGGCGCCGAGCTCGGCTGGTCTGACGAGCGCCGCCGCAAGGAGGCGCAGGCCTGGGTGCAGGCGGCCGAGTGGGAGGGCATCGACCCTGTCGCCGGCGGCGTCGCGTAGGCTGCCGCGTTCATGTCGCCCACAGAACAGACACTTGCAGAGCTCCACGCTCGCGCGGCTGAGCTGGACGTGCCGCGCTACCGGATGCTGAGGCGCGAGGAGCTGGTCGCAGAGATCTCCAAGCGGCAGTCCGCCGGGGACGGCGAGGAGGAGGCCACGTCCGGCCGCCGCCGGCGGGGGCGCCGCCGGCGAGGCGCGCGCCCGGAGTCTCAGTCCGCGCAGGCGGCACAGGAATCCCGGCGCGCCGGGGCGCCGGCGGAGCCTGAAGGTCAGGCAGCGTCGGGCGACGGGGACGACCGGGACTCCGAGGCCGAGGCCGAGGAGGCTCCGGCTGACGACGCCCCGACGGAGCAGGTCAGCGGCATTCTCGACCTGATGCCCCAGCGGTTCGGGTTCCTGCGCCTGCAGGGTCTCGAGGCCGCCGAAGGCGACGTCTACATCTCCGCTTCCCAGATCAGGCGCTGCGAGCTGCGCGCGGGCGACCTGGTCGACGGCCCCGCTCGCGAGCCCCGGCGCGGCGAGCGCCACCGTGCGCTCGTCAAGGTCGAAGAGCGTCAACGGTGCCGAACCGGCGGCGGACCGCGTTGACTTCGATGATCTGACCCCGGTGGCGCCGAGCCGGCGGCTCGAGCTCGGCGACCCGGGTAACCCCGACGAAGAGCCTGCTCGTGCGTGCCGTCGACCTGCTCGCGCCGCTTGCGCTCGGTCAGCGCGTGCTGGTTTCAGCGCCACCGCGCTCCGGCCGCACGTCCCTGCTGCGCGGCCTGGCCGGCGCCCTCACGAAGACCGAGGACGCTGAGCTGGTCGTGCTTTTGATCGACGAGCGTCCCGAGGAGGCAACACGCTGGCGCCAGGACCTGCCGGATGCCCGTCTCGCGATCGCGACCGCGGACATGACTCCCGCGGAACAGCATCGGATGGCGCAACTGGCGCTGGCTCATGTGCGGCGCCTGGCCGAGTCCGGGCGTGACGCAGTGCTGCTGGTCGACTCGCTGTCGCGGCTCTCGGCGGGCCGTCGTGATGCGGCGGACGTCAAGAAGCTGTTCGGTTCCGGGCGCCAGTTCTCCGAGGACGGCGCGGGGTCGCTGACCGTCGTGGCAACCGTCTTCAGCGGCGACGACGACGCCGCACGTGAGGCCGTCGAGACCACAGAGAACGCGATCGTGACCCTCGACGGGGACCTCGCCGCCGCGGGCGTCTTCCCGGCGATTTCGGTCTCCGGGACACGCGCCTCGGGAGAGCCCGAGCTTCGCTCCGAGGACGAACTTGCCGCCGCGCGCCGCCTGCGTGAGGAGCTCAGCGCCCTGGAGCCGCGCGCTGCGGCGGCCGCGCTGCGACAGCGCATCGAAGGGTCGGCTTCCAACGCCGACCTGCTGGGCTCGCTCTAGCGCTTGTAGGCCAGCCGTCGCCAGGACGGCTCGCGCGAGAGCTCGATCGGCTCCTCGCTGCGGTCCGGCTGGATGTAACCGAAGGACTGGCTGTGCTCGTTGTAGACGACGTCCAGCTCGCCTTCCTTGACGCGCTGGTCGAGCCAGGCGCCACGGAAGACGAGCCGGCGAAGCCAGTGGACGAGGCTGCGGTCCGAAGGACCAACGAGGTCGCCCCAGTTCTCATTCACGTGCCGACCGAGCTCGGAAGCGGGCTCCGGAATCTCGCCGTTGACGGCCAGGTCGAGCAGGTCGTGCAGTTCCTCGGAGCCGAGGCCCTGCTCGACGAAGTCGAGCTTGACCGCGGCCTGCTCGACGCGCTGCGAGAAGTCCTGCTCGTTGAACGAGAAGCGGAGCTCGCCGTACTCGAGTACGTAGTCGGCTCCGGAGTCGTAGTTGCCCCTACGGGCTGCTTTCTCCACTGATGATCGTTCCTGGTTTCCTTGTCCCCCGGAGCCTCCCAAATCCCGCGCCGGAGGGGAGCAGCATCTTCTCGCATGGCGGGCTTCGGAGTACGGTCGCCCGGGGCGCTGAACGTCCGATTGCACCTTGGGCGCAGGCGACCAAAACCGGCGCCAGGGGGCGCGCCCGGAAACCGCGGGCTTATTGGTGACATGGGACGGTTGGACAACGGGGGTCGCTTCAAGCACACGCCGACGGCGACCGTGCTTGGCCGTGAGGTGGCGGTGGCAACGGGGTTTCGGGCGCGGTTGCTGGGCCTGGCCTTCATGGACCGTGCGGCCGCCCCGGTGGGACTGCTGATCCCGGGGTGCGCCGCGGTTCACAGCTTCGGCATGCGCTTCGACCTCGACCTTCGCTTCCTCGACGAGGCGGGGTCGCCCCTCGCGCGCCGCCATCTGCCGCCGCGCCGGTTCGCAAGGGTCAGGGCGGCCAGGTCGGTCCTGGAACTGCCGGCCGGGGTCAGCCGTTGATGTTGCCGCGAGTCGAAGAACTGGCCACGATCGTCGTCTGCGAGGACGACCCGGCGACGCTCGAGTTGCTTTGCGACCACCTGACGGCGGACCGCTACCGCGCCCTTGCGGCCCCGACCGCCGCCGATGCGCTGCGGCTCTGCCGCTATCGGCACCCAGACCTGTTGCTGCTCGATCTCGTCTTGCCCGACGCCTCCGGACTCGACGTCCTTCGGGCAATCCGGTCGGCCGACGGCCTGACCGGTCCCTTCGACGAGACGCTTCCCGGTGATCGTGGTCAGCGGCCGGCGCGGCTCCAGCGATCGGGTTCGCGGATTGGTGGAGGGCGCCGACGACTACCTCGTCAAGCCTTTCGACTACCCCGAACTGCGCGCCCGGGTGGCCGCCGTGCTTCGCCGTCGCCAGCCGCGGCGCCAGGGACCGCTTCGAGTGGGCGACCTCGAAGTCGACGCCCGGACCCGCCAGGTGCGGGTCGACGGCGTGGTCGTCGCTCTTGCCAACAAGGAGTTCGAATTGCTGCGAGCACTGGCCATGGAACCGACGAGGGTCTTCACCAAGTTCGAGTTGCTCCGCGATGTCTGGGGATTTCGGGCCGCCGGCAGGACGCGAACGCTTGACTCCCACGCGAGCCGCCTGCGGCGCAAGCTCGATCCCGCCGGCGGCCGCTTCGTGGTCAACATCTGGGGAGTGGGATACCGACTGGTCGACGGGCCGGAGCCGAGGGGCTGAAATGGGCGGTGTCGCGGTGTTGGTGCTTGCCGCCTGCGGCTGGGTTCTCGGCGGGACGCTGGTGGTGGTGTTGTGCCGCCAGCGGGCTGCGCAGGACGACCGTCGACTGCGCATCGAACGCGCGCTGCACGAGCTGCGCCGCCCACTCGGTGCCTTGGGCCTGCTGAGCCACGGCGCCGCGGCCGGCCGCCAGCTCGACCGCGTGATCGAGGCACTCGAGGACCTCGACACGGCCGTGCACGGCGTGCCCGCCGTCTACATGCTTCGCCCGGTTTCACTGCGTCCGCTGGTTGAGGGAGTCGTTGAGCGCTGGTCGGCGAGGACGGCGGCGCTACGCCAGCCCGCCGTTGAGCTGCGCTGGTCAGCCGGCCAGGCTCAGGCGCTGGCCGATCCACGCCGGCTTGCTCAGGCGCTGGAGAACCTGATCGCGAACGCCATCGAGCACGGCCGCGCTCCGGTCGTCATCGAGGCCACGACCTCCACGGCCGGGCTCCGGCTGATGGTGCGAAATCGCGTGGGGACAGACGAGAATCCGGTCAGACATCCACCGCAGTCTCGCGCATCCGCCGGCAGAGGTCACGGCCTCGGAATCGTCTCCACGATCGTCCACGCCCACGGCGGGCGCTTCCTCTTCGACTGCGATGAGTCCTGGGCGGTGGGCACGGTCGAGCTGCCGATCGCCCCCGGCGCGCTGGAAACGGCGCTTGCGCCGTGAGCAGGCGGACACGGGCGGCCGGCTTCTTGGGTGCCGCTGTTTCGTGCGCGGCGATGGCGGCAGCCGTGGCCGGTGGCTACCAGAGCTCGGTTGCGGACCAATACGGTGAGCTGCGTTCGGTCCTGATCGCCTCGGAGCCGCTGCCCGCGGGCGAACCGATCACACCGCGGCTCGCCGGCCGTTCGCTCGATGTTCGACGCGTTCCCGCTCGCTTCGCTCCCGCGAACGCGCTCGTTGCTCCAGAGGAAGTGATCGGCCACGAACCAGTCGGGGCGATCTCCGCCGGTGCCTACCTGACCAGCGACGACCTGCGTGTACCGCGGCCGCGCGGCGAGCGCACCACGACCCTGCCGGCGAGGTTGAGCCCGGTCGAGATTCAGGTGACGGGAGCGGGGGCGCTTCCCGCCGCGCGGGGCGGCGGACAGACTCGGGTCGATGTCGTCGTGACGACGGAGCCCAACTCCGGCGGCAGCGGCCGTACGTACGTCGCAGTCGCCCGCGTGCCTCTGCTCGGCTTGGTGCAGGCGGGAGCAGCCGACGGCGAGCTGACCACAGGCGCGGGGCTCTCGCATATCGCCACGCTCGGGCTAACGCAAACTCAGGCGCTCGAATTGATCGATGCCGAGAGCTTCGCGCGCCAGATGCGTTTGATCCCGTCGGGCTAGGGAAGCTTGAACTCCTTCGGTGGCCGCCGGTAGGCCCAACGGGGGCGAGATCGCGTTCGCCGGGCTTGTTCTGGACGTGGACGTCGACGCGCGGCACAGCGAGCGGCTTGCGGTCCAGCTGAGGGAGCGCCTGATCGACCAGCGGCGTGCCGACGCCGCGGCCGGGCGCCCACCGAGCCGCGACCTCGAGGCTGCCGTGACCGAACTGGTCGACCGCGAGGCTGAGGTTCTCTCGCCCGCGCTGCGCCTGCGAGTTCGCGAGCTGATCCTGCGTGAGACGGTCGGGCTCGGCCCCTTGGAGGAGCTGTTGGCTGATCCGCTGGTCGAGGAGGTGATGGTGAACGGGCCCGAACGTGTCTACGTCGAGCGCTCGGGGTCGATCGAGCTCACCAGCGTCAGCTTCGGCGACGAGGGGGCTCTGCGCGACGCGATCGAGCGCATCCTTGCTCCGCTTGGAAGGAGGGTGGACGAGCTCAGCCCGATGGTCGACGCGCGACTCGCGGACGGATCGCGCGTCAATGTGGTCATCCCGCCGCTGGCCGTCGACGGGCCGACGGTCTCGATCCGCCGCTTCTCGGCCGCCCGTCCGGGGCCCGAGGAGCTGGTCGAATTCGGGAACGCTCACGCGAGAGCTCCACGACCTGCTGGCGGATGCCGTCATCGCGCGCCGAAGCGTGCTGGTCAGCGGCGGCACCGGGTCGGGAAAGACGACGCTGCTGAACGCGCTCTCGTACTTCATCGGCGAGCACGAACGGGTCGTCACCATCGAAGATGCGGCCGAACTGCGCCTTCAGCAAACTCACATCGTCCGCCTGGAGAGCCGGCCCGGGAGCGTGGAGGGAAGGGGAGAGGTGACCATCCGGGACCTGCTCCGCAACGCCTTGCGGATGCGGCCGGACCGGATCGTGATCGGTGAGGTCCGTGGGCCGGAGGCGCTCGATCTGTTGTCGGCGCTCAACACGGGCCATGACGGCGCGCTGTCGACCGTTCACGCGAACTCGCCCGAGGACGCGCTACGGCGGCTCGAAACGCTGGCGCTGATGGCCGACGTCGGCCTCCCGCATGCCGCTATCCGCCGCCAGCTCGGTCGCGGGCTCGACCTGATCGTGCACATGCGCCGCGCCGGCGATGGCTCTCGGATCGTCGCCGAGGCGGCCGGGGTGATCGACGGCGACGACGGCGCCGAGGCGCGACCGCTGTGGAGTCGCTGACGCCAGTGTTACTGGCCGCCGTCGCCGGTGCCCTCGGAGCTGCTGCGGCCAGAGAGGCGGTCGTCGCGACCCCGGCGCTGGCTCGCTGGGTGCGCTCGGCCCTCGAGCCGCTGCGCAGGGCGGGAAGCGAGGGCTACGACCCGAGCGCCGACGAGCGCAGGCGCTTGGGTTTGATCGGAGTCGCAGTTCTGCTCGGAGGCGGGCTGTTTCTCGCCGGCCCGGGGCCTGTGCCGCTGCTCGCGGCCGGCGGGCCGCTTGCGGCGAGCTGGATGCTGGCCCGCCGCCGCCGGCGGTATCTCGCCAGCGTCGAGCAGGGCCTTCCGGCGGTTGCGACGGCGCTGGCCGATGCGCTTGCCGCCGGCCGCTCGGTGCGCGGTGCCCTGGGAGGGGCGGCGGGATCGCTGGAGGGGCCGCCGGCCGTCGAGCTCGCCCGCGTGGGCGCCGACCTCGAGCTCGGGGCCTCGACTTCCGCCGCCCTGTTCGAGCTGCGCCGCCGGTTGCGCTCCCGGCGGGTGGACGCATTTGCCGCCGCGCTCGGCTCGCAGCAGCTCGGCGGAGGCGACCTCGCCGGACTTCTGCGGCGTTACGCGATCGCAGCGGCCGAGCGCGATCGCGTGGCCGCGGATGCCAGGAGCGCTACGGCGCAGGCGCGCTTCACGGGTCTGCTGGTCGTCGCGATGCCGACAGGTGCGGCTGTCTTCGCCGAGCTGATCCACCCCGGGTTCGTGGCGGGATTGCTGGCCGAGCCCGCCGCCGCGGCCCTGCTCGGCGTCGCCGCCGTGCTTCAGATCTGCGGTTTCGCCGCCATTCGAAGGCTCTCGCGAGTGACCGCTTGATCGACCGCCCTGGGCAATCGTGAGCGGCGGCGCGGTGCTCGCGGCGCTGGCCGTGCTGCTCGGCGCCACGGCGGTCTGGGAGCTGGCGGGCGCTCGCGCGGAGCAGGTCGCCTCTGGGAGCCGACGAGTCGTCTCACGGTTCAGTGCGGGTCGCGTCGGCTCCCTTCGTGACGCAGCGCTGCGACTCGGGCTGCCCGCGCGACTGCAGGCGGCCGGCCTCACCGATCGGGTATCGCTGCCGGCGGTGTTCATCGCCAAACTGCTCGCGGCTGTCTGCGGAGGATTGGTCGCGGCCTCGGTGGCGCCGGCGGCGCCCGGGCGCGTCGCGCTTCTCGTGGCTGCCGTGTTGCCCGCCGCGGGCTTCTTCGCTCCCGATGCGCTGCTGGAAAGGCAGGCGCGCCGCCGCCGCAGGCTGATCCTCGCTTCGCTCCCGGACGCTCTCGACCTTCTCTCGGTCGGCGCTGCTGCCGGTCGCGACCCGGGCACCGTCCTCGCCGAGATCGCCCGCGAGTCCGCCGGCCCGCTGGCCGGAGAGCTCGGAATCGTCGCCGCCGAGATCGAAGCGGGAGCCTCGTTGGCGGGGGCACTCGCGAGTCTGCGCGAGCGCATCCCCGGTCATGAGCTGGGGGCGTTGTCGGCCGCGCTCGAGCGCTCGCGGCGCTACGGCTCCCCGCTCGCTGCCCAGCTGAGCGACCAGGCGGCGACCCTGCGCAGTGACGCCAGGCGCTCAACCGAAGAGCACGCGTCGCGCGCCGCTCCGAAGATCCAGCTCGTTGTCGCTCTCGTCCTGGTGCCGTCGGTGCTGCTGATGATCGCGGCCGGGCTGATCGCCAACTCCGAGGCCATCTTTGCGGGCTTCTGAGGTTCAGGCCGAGGCGAGCAACTCCGGCAGCTCGCTCATCGCGCTGAAGCAGTGTGCGCCGGCGGCCGCCAGCGCGGCCGAGTCCGCGTCCGCGTCGTAGCCGAGTACCAGCATTCCGGCGCGAACGCCGGCCTCGACCCCGAAGACCGAGTCCTCGACGACGATGCAGTCGGCGGGCTCGAAGCCCATCGCGCCCGCGGCGTGCAGGAACAGGTCCGGGTACGGCTTGCCGCGCTCGACCCCCTCGTCGTAGGAGCTGAAGATCTTTCCCTCGAAGCGAGCCAGCAGACCCGCCGCCGCGAGCGTCACTGCCATTTTCTCATGCGGTCCGTTCGAAGCGACGCAGCTGGTGGCATCGATCCGCTCGAGGGCGTCGACTACACCGTCAACGGGGTCGACTCCGCGCGACAGCGCCGCCATCTGGCGCTTGCGGAAGTCGTCGGTGAAGCTGGCAGGCAGCGGGCGTCCGAGCCGCTGCTCTATTCGGGCCAGCGTGTCGGGCCACCAGGTCCCGGCGTACTCGCGGTGGCATTCGGAGGGCGTTGTCTGGAGGCCGAGGGTGAGGATCTGCTCGCACATCGCCGTCGCCGAGATCCGCTCGGAGTCGACGAGCACGCCGTCGCAGTCGAAGATCACCAGTCGTTTCACGGACGAGGGGGGAACGCGATCAGGCCGAGACTGCTCATGGGAACGGCACGCTAACGACTCCCGCGCTCCTCCTGAGTGCAATCCGCCTTGCATAAGGCGCACGGTCTCCCACAACGCTCCCACATCAGAGGCGGCCCACAAACGGCTTTGCAGAGCCGTTTGCGCGTTTTCGTCACCCCGCTAGCAATTCCGTCCGACGCATCGAGTCCTATGTGCGGGCTGCGTTGTGTTGCAAAGTGGGACGGAGTGGGCTAGCGTGTCGCCTCGATCAGTTCCACGGGCCGGGGGGGCGAGGCTCCTCCCACCTAGTCTCCCCGGCCCACTTTCTTGAGAACTGCAACGCGATCGGGAGGCTCAGGAGAGCGGAGAGGTTCTTGACGGTGGCGTTTCGCGGGCAGCATGAGCACAGCCTCGACTCGAAGGACCGCGTCACGATCCCGGCCCGTTTTCGAGCCGCCTTGGCTGACGGAGTGGTTCTGTCGCAGGGGCTCGATCCCTGCGTTGAAGTGTTTCCTGCCGATGCCTACGCGGACTTCGAGCAGCGCTTCCTTTCGGGGCTCAATCCGTTCAGCCGCGAGGGCCGGCGGATGCAGCGCCGCTTCTCGGCCCGGTCTGTCGAGGAGACGCTCGATTCCGCAGGCCGCATCCGCCTTCCAAAAAAGCTGATCGAGCACGCCGGGCTGCAGGGGACGTGCGTCGTCAGCGGCATGGGCAACCGCCTCGAGATCTGGAATCCGGAGCACTGGGATGAGGAGAACTCGGCCATCGACGAGGAGGCTGAGCGCATCGCCGAGGGCCTCGCGGGCGCAGGAGCCGGCTCCCCCAAGGGCGAATAGGGCGCCATGTAACGGATGTAAACCTGATGCTTACGCTCACATACATGCCACGAGATCACGTTCCAGTCCTCGCCCTCGAGACGCTTGCAGCGCTCGATCCTCGCGAGGGAGAGGACGCACTCGATTGCACCTTCGGCGGCGGCGGGCATGCCCAGCTGATGGCCGAGCGGCTGGGCACCGACGGTTCGCTGATCTGCGTCGACCGCGATCCGGCCGCCGAGGATCGCTACGCCGACTTCGCCTCGGCGGCAGCCTGCGAAACGCGGTTCATCCGCGCCAACTACGCCGACGCGCTCGAGCGACTGCGCAGCGAAGGCGTCACGCTCGACGTCGTCTACCTCGACCTCGGCGTCTCCTCGATGCAGATCGACACCTGGGAGCGCGGCTTCTCCTACTCCTATGACGCGCCGCTGGACATGCGCATGGATTCCACGCAGCCCACGACCGCCGCCGACCTCGTCAACGAGTGGCCCGAGAGCCGGCTCGCCGACGTCATCCGCCGCCATGGTGAGGAGCGCTACGCCGGCCGGATCGCCGCTGAGATCGTGCGCCGCCGCCCGTTCGAGACGACTTCTGAGTTGGCCGAGGCGATTCGCGCAGCGGTGCCGCCCTCCGCGCAGTTCGGTCGCGGCCACCCCGCCAAGCGCACCTTCCAGGCGCTGCGGATCGCCGTCAACGCGGAGCTCGAATCGCTTGATCGCGCCCTGCCGCTCGCCTGGGAGCTGCTGCGCCCGGGTGGCAGGTTGGGCGCGATCTCCTTCCACTCCCTCGAGGACCGCCGCGTCAAGCGCTTCCTCGCCGGCCTCGCTCGCGGTTGCATCTGCCCGCCGGAGCTCCCGGTCTGCGTCTGCGGCCACGAGCCCGAAGCATCGCTGCTGACCCGGCGGGCGATTGCTCCCGGTCCGGAAGAGATCGCTGACAACCCGCGCGCCAAAGCCGCGCACCTGCGGGTGGCCCGCAAGCTCGCTCCCGGCGAGCAACTCGATGAAGGAGGCTTCTAGTGGGGGCCAGTGCAGCCGCGCGCCGGGTCAATCCCTCGACCGCCCGGGTCGCCCGCCCGGCGCCTCCGAAGCGCACCCTGCGCGCCGCCCCGGCGCCTGTCCGCAAGCCGCCCCCCGGTCGTGCTCAGACCCGGCATCGCGCCAAGCCCAAGGCTTCGTCGAGCCGCCGCGGGATCACTCCCAACGCGGGGCTGATGATTCCGGTCGCGGTCGGCCACCGCACCGCCACCACCATCACCGGAATCGCCGACTCCGGCTTCGTGCACCGTCTCACACGCGGCCGGTTATGGATTCTGCTCGTCGGAATGCTGCTTGTCGGGATCGTCGCCCTGAATGTGCTCAGCCTCAGCTTCAGCGCCGCCGCCAGCCAGGTCGCGCTGCAGGCCGACGCCCTCGAGAGGGAGACCTCGGCTCTGCGCGCCCAGCACGCGACGGCGGTTTCCACCGGAGAGGTCGAGGCGCGCGCCAACGAGCTCGGCCTCGTCGTGCCTGAGCCCGGTTACATTCGCTACCTCGAGCCGCTCAGCACGGACGACGTGGTCGCCGCCGAGCGTCTTCGCGACGGAGAGGTCAGCGCGCCCTAAGTGGTCCCCACCGCGCACACGGTCCGCTTCTCGGGTGTCCGGCCGTGACCACGATCGACCGCCGCATCGGCCTGCTCTTCGGTCTTTTCCTGTTGCTCTTCAGCGTCGCTCTGGCCCGCTCGGTTTGGCTACAGGGCATACGCGGCGGTGAGCTCAGCGCCGAGGCCCGCGGTCAGCAGACCGCCGACGTCGTCGTGCCCGGCACGCGAGGTCGCATCCTCGATCGCAACGGCTCGGAGCTGGCGATCTCCGAAGACGCGGCGACGATCTTCGCGACGCCCTATCAGGTCTCCGATCCCCTGCGCGCGGCCAAGAAGATGGCACCGATCCTGGGGCTCGACCAGGATGAGCTGGCCGAAACGCTCTCAGACGACGACTCCGGGTTCGCCTACCTCGACCGCAAGGCCGACCTCTCCTCCGCCGAGCAGGTTCGCGACCTCGATCTCGACGGCATCGGGATCCTGCCCGACAGCCGCCGCGTCTACCCCGAGGGCGTGCTCGCCGCTCAGGTGATCGGAGGCGTCGGCATCGACAACCAGGGTCTGACCGGTCTCGAGGCGGGCTACGAGGAATTGCTCCACGGCACCGACGGGGAGCGGGAGGTCACGCTCGACGCCCTCGGCCAGGAACTCGAGCGCGACACGCTGACCGCGGCGACGACGGGGGCGGACCTGCAGCTGACGCTCGACGCCTCGCTGCAGGCGCGCACCGAACAGGTGCTGGCTGAGATCGGAGAGCGCTACCACCCGGCAGGCGCGACGGCGATCGTGATGAACCCGCAGACCTCCGACGTGCTCGCTCTGGCCAACTGGCCTTCGCTTGACCCGACCAACCTCGGCGAGGCCGAGGAGGCGGAGATGCTCAACCGCGCCACCAACTTCAATTACGAGCCTGGCTCCACGTTCAAGGCCTTCACCGTCGCCGGCGCGCTCGAGGAGGGGCTGGTGACGCCGCGTACGACCTTCAACCTCGGCCCCACGATCCAGGTGGCCGATCGCGTCATCCAGGAGTCCCACCCCACCGGCGGTGGCACGCTGAGCGTGGCGGACATCCTCGCCCAGTCCTCGAACGTCGGGGCGGTCACGATCGGCCTCGAACTGGGCGACACGCTCTTCGACCAGTGGGTGCGCACCTTCGGGTTCTCCGAGCCAACCGGGATCGGCATTCCGGGCGAGGAGGCGGGAATCGTGCTCGCGCCCGAGGACTACTACGGCTCCAGCATGGGCAACCTCCCGATCGGCCAGGGGATCGCGGTGACGCCCCTGCAGATGGCGGCCGGCTACGCGGCCATCGCCAACGGGGGAATTCTGCGCCCGCCGCGGTTGATCATGAGCGAGGGCGGCGAGGAAATCCCCGCAGCCCCGGGTACTCGCATCATCTCCGAGAAGAGCTCGGATCAGTTGAGCGGGATGCTGGAGGGAGTCCTGTCCCCCGGCGGAACCGCATCAGAGGTCGCGGTCCCCGGCTACGAGCTGGCCGGCAAGACTGGTACCGCGCAGAAGGCCGAGGACGGTGGCTACTCCGAGACCGACTACGTCGGTTCGTTTGTGGGCTTCGCCCCGGCGGACGACCCGCAGCTGCTGGTCACGATCGTCGTCGACGAACCGCGCGGCAGCTATTACGGCGGAATCGTCGCCGCCCCCGCCTTCGGTGAGATCGCGAGCTTTGCGCTTCCCTACCTCGGAATTGCGCCCGGATGACCGGTTCCACGAGCTCTCTCACGCGAATGACGCCGCACGCGACTGCGTGGAATCAATCATCTAGCGGCTGATCCGCCACGGGATCGGGAAGAATCGCTGGATGATCGAACCCGCGGTCATCCGATGAAGCTCCGCGAGCTCGTCGCGGCGATCGGGCCCGCCGAGGTCCGCGGCGACGCTGAGTGCGAGATCAGCGGCCTCGCCTACGACAGCTCGCGCGCGGGTCCAGGCTCGCTCTTCTTCTGCATCCCCGGGGAGCGCGCCGACGGACACGATTTCGCCCAGGCCGCGATCGCGCAGGGCGCGGTCGCACTGGTCGTGCAGCGGCCGCTCGATCTCAAAGCCATCCAGGTGGTGGTCGAAGATACGCGGGCGACGATGGCGTCGGTCGCGGCCCGCTTCAACGGCGATCCGACGGCGGAGCTGCGGGTCGCCGGCATCACCGGCACAAACGGCAAGACGACCACCGCATATCTGCTGCGCTCGATTCTCGAAGGAAGCGGCATTCAGACGGGTCTCCTCGGAACGGTCCAGCGCGTGGTCGGCGCGGTGGCGAGCAAGGTCGTCAGGACGACGCCGGAGGCGATCGACCTGCAGGCGGATTTCCGGGCGATGCTCGACGCGGGGGACCGCGCCTGCGCGATGGAGGTGTCGTCCCATGCGCTGGCGCTGGGGCGCAGTGACGCGGTGCACTTCGCGGCTGCCGTCTTCACCAACCTGACGCAGGACCACCTCGACTTCCACGACGGCATGGAGGACTACTTCGCCGCCAAGCGCCTGCTGTTCGAGCCGCGCGCGGGCGAGCGGCCGGGTTCGTCGATCGTCAACGTCGACGATCCATACGGCGCGCGACTGGCTTCAGGGCTCGACTGCACGACGGTCTCGGCCCTCGGCGCCGAGGCCGACTTTCGCGCGCTCGGCGTCAGCTTCGACGAATCGGGTTCGCGTTTTCGCTGCTTGACGCCGGAAGGCGAGCTCGAGGTCTCGATTCGCCTGCCCGGCGAGTTCAACGTCCAGAACGCGCTCTGCGCCCTGGCAGCGGCGGTGGCGCTCGGGGTCTCCTTCGAGTCCGCCGCCGCGGCGTTGGCGGAGGCGGAGCCGGTGCCAGGTCGTTTCGAGCCGATCGATGTCGGCCAGGAATTCACGGTGCTCGTCGACTACGCGCACACGCCCGACTCGCTCGACAACGTTCTACGGGCAGCGCGACGGATCACCTCCGGCCGCCTGATCTGCGTGTTCGGGTGCGGCGGCGATCGCGACCGGGCCAAGCGTCCGCTGATGGGCGAGATCGCCGCGAGTCTCGCCGACCTCGCCGTGGTCACCTCTGACAATCCGCGCAGTGAGGATCCCGGCGCGATCATCGCGGAGATTCTCGCCGGTATGCCCGACCCGTCCGCGAAGTTCAGCGTCGAGCCCGACCGTCGTGCGGCAATCGCCCTCGCCCTAACGAGGGCGCGCGGCGCCGATACCGTCGTCATCGCCGGCAAGGGCCACGAGGTCGGCCAGGACTTCGGTGGCGGTCGAGTGGTCCCGTTCGACGACCGCGAGGTCGCCCGCGAAGCGCTCGCTGCGCTCCAAGCCTCCGGAGCTCCCGGGTGATCGGCTTCGACGGTCGCCGGCTTGCCGACGAATCTGGTGCGCAGGTCGTCGCCGCCGGACCGCAGGGCCCGCCGGCGCGGGCCGTCGTCGACTCGCGGCTGGTCGGGGAAGGCGATCTGTTCGTAGGGCTTCCCGGGGAAAACGTCGATGGAGGCGGGTTCGCCGAGGCTGCCCTGCAGGCTGGAGCGTGGGGGGTTCTCGTCGGCCCCAAGGCGGCCCGAAGCATCACGGAGACCGGCGCCTGGGTCCTCGGCGCTGAGGACCCGTTGCTCGCCCTTCAGCGGCTCGCTACCGCCTGGAGGCGCGAACTTGGCTGTGCCGTCGTCGGGATCACCGGATCGACGGGCAAGACATCGGTCAAGGACATCTGCCGCGCCATCCTTCCCGGGTCGGTGCACGCCAGCCCCGAGAACTTCAACACCGAAATCGGCATGCCACTGGCGATGCTGGCCGCGCCGGCGCCCACGGACGTGCTGGTGCTCGAAATGGGCATGCGCGGCCCAGGTCAGATCGCCGAGCTCTGCGCGATCGCAGAACCCGACGTCGGAGCGATAACCAACGTCGGCCCGGTGCACCTCGAGTTACTCGGCAGCATCGAGGCGATCGCGGCCGCCAAGGCTGAGATCCTCGCGGGCCTGCGACCGGGAGGCCGCGGCGTGGTGCCGGCCGAGCTCGGCCTGCTGGAGCCCCACCTCGAGCGGGGCTCGGAGACGATCAGCTTCGGGCCTCAGGGAGACGTATCCGCGGCCGAGACCGTGGTTGGCGGCGGCGAGACCGACGCAGTGGTCGTTACCCCGCTTGGTCAGGTGCGCTTCCGCTTCCCGTTCACCGAGGCCCACAACCTCAGCAACGCGCTCTGTGCGATCGCCATCGGCATCGCGCTCGGCTCTGAGCTCGCTGAGTTGGCGGGCAGGACGTCGCAGATAGTCTTCTCGCGGTTGAGAGGAGAGCTGCTCGAACTCGCCGAAGGGGTGGTGGTTATCAACGACTCCTACAACGCCAACCCGATCTCCATGCACGCCGCCCTCGACCATCTCAGCTCACTCGACGCGACGGGAAACCGGATTGCGGTTCTCGGCGGAATGCATGAATTGGGCCCCGAGGCCGCCGCCTTCCACCGCGACGTCGCCGCCTACGCTCGACGAGTCGGCGTCGACGCGATCGTCGGCGTCGGTGAGCTGGCCCGCGAATACGAGGCGGACGAATGGGTCGCGGCTCCTGAAGACGCCGTCGCCGTCGCCGACCGTCTGATCGGACCGGGGGACGTGGTCCTCGTCAAGGGCTCGCGTGCGGTCGGGCTCGAGCGCTTCGCCGACGGCCTGGCGGCCGTCAGGGGGAGCGGCTGATGAGCATGTTGCCCGTCGCCCAGATCGCCTCGGACCTGATCGACCGCGGCGAGATCCTGATCGCCGGGATGGCGGCGATGCTGATCACGATCTTTTTGGGCCCGAAGTTCATCGACTACCTGCGGGTCAAGGAGTTCGGGCAGCAGATCCGAGAGGAGGGACCCGAGGGCCACCACACGAAGGCGGGCACGCCGACGATGGGCGGGCTGATCGTCTTCGTTGCGATCGCGATCCCCTACCTCGTCCTCTCCGATCCGTTCTCGGATCCTGACCCCGAGAGCCTGGCGGTGTTCGGCGTCGCTCTGGGCAGCGCCGTGATCGGCTTCGCGGACGACTGGCTGAAGATCATCAAGCGGCGCTCCCTCGGGCTCTCGGCTCGCTGGAAGATCCTCGGCCAGATCGGCCTCAGCCTCGTGCTCTGGTGGGCGGCGACCGAAAAGGTGGGCCTCGACCCGGCCATCCAGGTTCACGTCTTCGACGTCGACCTCTATCTCGGCCCCGTGCTCTACGCGCTGCTCGTCTTCCTCGTCATCGCCGGGGCCTCCAATGGCGTCAACCTCACCGACGGGCTGGACGGCCTCGCGGCGGGCTCGTGCGCGATCGTGCTGCTCGCCTACACCGCGATCACGATCACCAACGGCCAAGACGGCCTCGCTCTGCTCTCGGCCTGCCTGGTCGGAGCCTCGGTTGGTTTTCTCTGGTACAACGCCTTCCCGGCGGCGATCTTCATGGGCGACACCGGTTCGCTCGGGTTAGGCGGAGCGATCGGGGCCCTTGCCGTGATGACGCAGACGGAGCTGATGCTGATCATCCTCGGGGGGATCTTCGTGCTGGAGGCGCTTTCGGTGGCGGTCCAGGTTCTCTTCTTCAAGGCGACCCGGCGCCGCGTCTTCCTGATGGCTCCGCTGCACCACCACTTCGAGCTGATGGGCTGGTCGGAGACCAAGATCATGTTGCGCTTCTGGATCGTGGCGGCCGTCTGCGCGGGGATCGGCTTCACGCTCTACCAGAACTCACTCGGCGGCTGATTTCCACCCCGTTGATCCGCTGACGGAACTCTCGCCTGCGTGGCGAACATAGAGGGGTGGAACCCTCACGCCCGAAGTCGCGGCCGCCCCTGCCCGAGGGCCCGTTTCTGGTTGTCGGACTGGCGCGTTCGGGCCAGGCGATCGCAGGCACGCTCACCGAGCGCGGGGAGGAGGTCATCGCGGTCGACTCCGGAAATCCTGCCGTGCCAGCAGGTTTGCAGGCCTCAGGCGTCGAAATTCACCTGAATGCTGATGGATCCGAGCTGCTGCGGCGCGTGAATACCGTGATCAAGAGCCCCGGGGTGCCTCAGTCGGCGCCGGCGGTGGTGGCCGCACGAGAAGCCGGGCTGGATGTCATGGGAGAGCTCGAGGTCGCCTGGCGAATGCTCCCAAACAGGTTCGTGGCGGTCACCGGAACCAACGGCAAGACCACCGTCGCCGAGTTGCTCGGCCACCTCTGGCGCGAGGGCGGCCGATCGGTGGTTGTCGCCGGCAACGTTGGCACGCCGCTTGCCTCGCTGCCGGGCCAGCTCACCTGGGACACGACCGTGGTCGCCGAGGCGTCGAGCTTTCAACTCGAGGATTCGACCGAGTTCGCACCCGACTGCGCGGTTTTCCTGAACCTGGCGCCGGACCATCTCGACCGCCACGGCGATCTCGACGCCTACCTCGACGCGAAGCTGCGGATCTTCGCCAACCAGGCGAACGCGGACGTCGCCGTCATCAACGGTGACGAACCCGCGCTTGCCGGCCGCGAGATCCCCGGTCAGGCCGCCCGAGTTGCCTACTGCCGCGGCGGGACCGAATGCGAGGTCCATCTCGAGCACGACGTTCTGGTCGCCGGCGGTGAGCCGCTGCTGAGCAGCCGCGAGCTGCAGCTGCTGGGAGCCCACAACATCGACAACGCGATGGCCGCTGCGGCGGCGGCGCTGGCGATGGGGCTCAGCCGCGAGACTGTGGCAAGCGGCCTGCGCAGCTTCACCGGCGTCCCGCACCGCCTCGAGCGCCTCGGCGAGATCGCTGGGGTCCTCTACGTGAACGACTCGAAGGCCACGAACGTGACCGCCGCCGTGACCGCCCTCAACTCGTTCGAGGCCGGGGTCCACCTGATCGTCGGCGGGCGCGGAAAGGGCGAGTCGTTCGAGCCGCTGCTGGCGCCGCTGCTCGAGTGCGGCAAGGCCGCCTACCTGATCGGGGAGGCCGCCGAGGCGCTCGAGGGCGACCTGGCCGCGGCGCCGGACGGCGGCGTCGCGCTGATCCCCTGCACCGGGGGTCTCGACGAGGCGGTCGCGAGGGCCAGCGAAGCCGCGCAGGGGGGAGACATCGTCCTGCTTGCCCCGGCCTGCGCGAGCTTCGACGCTTACGCCGACTTCGAGGCTCGCGGAGAGCACTTTCGCTCCTTGGTCGAGGCGCTGCGATGAAGCGCAAGCCCGCGAAGCGGTCGCCCCCGGGCAAGCCGGCCCGCAAGCGTGCGGCGTCGCGGGCGAGCCGGCTGACGAAGTCGGCGGCGAGACCGAAGTCGAAGCAGCGGCCGAAGTCCAAGCGCGCGGCCCTGCCCAAACCCGCCGTCGCGCGCAAGCGCGCGCCGGTGCGGGCGAAGCGCCGTAAGCCCGTCTCCCGGCCGGTCGAATATTCGCTGCTGCTGACGGTCACGCTCTGCCTGCTCGCCTTCGGCGTGGTGATGGTCTTCAGTGCCAGCTCCACGACCTCGCTGCTCGGCGACACGGGCGACGGCGCCTACTACCTGAAGCGAACCCTGATCTTCGGCGCCGCAGGCCTTCTGGTGATGCGCTTTCTCGACGTCAACGGAACCCGGTTCATCCGGCCGCTGACCGGCATCCTGCTGGCCGCATCGTTCGTGCTGCTGGTCGCCGTCCACCTGCCGGGCATCGGGATGTCGGCCAACGGCGCGCAGCGCTGGATCGGTGCCGGCTTCTTCCAGATCCAGCCGTCCGAGCTGGCCAAGATCGCGCTGATCCTCTACGGCGCCAACCTGCTCGCGACCAGGCCGCAGATCACCGACAATCTGCGCACGCTGACGCCCTACCTGGCGCTGGTCGGGCTGGGCGCACTGCTGATCGTGACCGAGCCTGATCTCGGGACCACGCTCGTGCTCACCGGCGGCGTCACCGTCCTGCTGGTTGCGGCCGGCCTACAGGGCCGCCACCTGGCGCTGCTCGCCGGAGGCCTCTGCTTCTTCGGGCTGATGGCGATCATGGTCGAGCCCTATCGGATGGAGCGCCTGACGGGGTTTCTGAATCCGTCCGCCGATCCGGGTGGGGCGGGCTTCCAGGGAATCCAGGCGACGATCGCGATGGGCTCGGGCGGCGTCTTCGGGGTCGGGCTCGGCGAAAGCGTCCAAAAGGCCTTTTACCTGCCGGAGGCGCACACAGACATGATCGCTGCGGTGATCGGCGAAGAGGTGGGCCTGTTCGGGCTGACGATTCTGGTTGCCCTCTTCGGCCTCTTCGCCTACGCCGGTTTCCGCACCGCCCAGCGCTGCAGGGACCGCTACGGCAAGCTGCTCGCCGCCGGACTCACCGGCCTGATCCTCGTTCAGGCGACGATCAACCTGTTCGCGGTAATGGGTCTCGCGCCGCTGACCGGAGTCCCGCTGCCGTTCGTCTCCTACGGAAACAGCAGCCTGCTGGTCACGCTCGCCTGCGTCGGCCTGCTCCTCAACATCGCCAGCGGCCGGGCCAAGCCTGCGAGACTGCGCCTCGTCGATGCGGACAAAGGTCGTCATAGCGGCCGGCGGGACAGCCGGACACGTGGTTCCGGCGCTGGCCGTCGCCGACGCGCTGCGGGCTGAGGGAGCCGAGGTCTCGTTCCTGGGCACGCGTGAGCGCGCCGAGGCGAGGCTCGTGCCCGAAGCCGGGTACGAGATCGACTTTCTCGACGTCAAGGGCTTGGACCGGCGCAACCCGCTGAAGGCCGCGGTCGCGCTGTTCAAGTCGGCTGCCGCGGTGGGGGCGGCGAAGCGGGTCCTGCGCGAGCGCGGCGCCGAGGCCGTGATGGGCGGCGGCGGCTACGTCGCCGGCCCGGCGGGCGTTGCGGCAATGCGGATGAGGCTGCCGCTGGTCTTGACCGAGGCCGACAGCCACCTCGGCCTCGCCAACCGCCTGCTTGCCTCGCGAGCGCGGCGCGTATGTCTCGCGTTCCCGATCGCCGGCCGGGAGGGCGATCCCTATCTGCTCACCGGGCGCCCCGTCCCGGCTGCGATCGCCGAGGCGGACCGCGGCGCGGCTCGCGAACGCTTCGGGATCGATGCTTCGGCGGCTTGTCTGCTCGTCTTCGGCGGCAGCCTTGGGGCACGTTCGATCAACCTTGCCGCCGTTGAAGCCTTCGGCGGTGGCGACTCCGATGGGCGCGGGTTCCATGTCCTCCACGTAGCGGGGTCACGGGATTTCGCCGAGGTCGAGGAGCTCTTGGGCGAAGACGTTGCGGGGTACACCCTGCTCGAGTACGAGCCCAACCTCGGCGACGCACTGGCGGCGTGCGATCTCGTGCTTGCCCGGTCCGGGGGCTCGGTGTTCGAGCTGGCCGCCGCCGGCAGGCCGGCGATCCTCGTTCCCTATCCGCACGCCTCTGCTGACCATCAGTCCGAGAACGCCAGGTGGATGCAGCGAGCCGGTGCGGCCGTGATCGTCGAGGACGCCGCACTCGCGGCGACCTCGATTGCGGAACTGTGCCGAGAGCTGCTCGGCGACACCAAGCGCCTGCAGACGATGTCGGCGGCTTCGCTCAGCCTGGCTCGCCCCGACGCTGCAGCCCGCATCGCGGCTGAGATTCTGGCGACGGTGAAGCAATGAGTGCTGCCGGCTTCCGCGATCGCGAGCTGCATTTCATCGCCATCGGCGGCGCCGGCATGAGCGGGCTGGCGCTTGTCTGCCACAGGCTTGGCGCGCAGGTGACCGGGAGCGACAGAGCCGATAGCTCCTACGTCGAGCGCCTGCGGCGAGCCGGTCTTACGCCTCGCATCGGCCACGACGCAGCCGCCGTGCCTGCGGCTGCGGACGTGGTGGTCTCGACCGCTATCGCCGATGACAACCCCGAGCTCGTGCGGGCACGGGAACGCGACCAGCGCGTGCTTCACCGTGGCGAGCTGCTGGCGGAGCTCTGTGCGACCAAGCGCCTGCTGGCGATCTCCGGCACCCACGGTAAGACGACAACCGCCGCGATGGCGGCCTGGGCGCTGCGTGGGATCGGCGCCGACCCCGCCTTCGTGCTCGGCGGCGAGCTTCCCGGCGCGGGCCCAGACGGCGAGGCCACAAACGCCGGCTGGGGTGACGGCGAGTGGATAGTCGCCGAGGCCGATGAGAGCGACGCCAGCTTTCTGAAGCTTCGTCCTGAAGTGGCCGTGGTCACCAACGTCGAGCTCGACCACCACTCGCACTGGGGTTCGAAGGCCGAGCTCCTCGACGCATTCGCCCGCTTTGCCGCGCCGTCGGCGGGGCTGGTACTGCCCTCGGATGCGCTCGCCGGGCCGGGACGTTCGCTCGGTCTCGACGCGATCGCGGGCGGGTCGGCGGGCTGCATGCGTTTTCAGCGCTGCCTGCGGTTCGACGTCGCCGAACCGCTCGCGGAGCTGGAGCTCCGTGTGCCGGGGCGCCACAACCTGCTCAACGCCCAGGCCGCCCTCGCCGGCATCGAGCTGGCTGGGTTGTCCGCGGCGGACGCCGCGGCCCCGCTGGCGGACTTCCCAGGCGTCCGCAGGCGGCTCGAGTTCAAGGGCACGCACAACGGCGCACTCGTCTACGACGACTACGCCCATCATCCGACGGAGGTTTCAGCGGCCCTCGCCGGGCTGCGCGAGCTCAACCCGCGGCGACTGATCGCCGTCTTCCAGCCACACCTCTACTCGCGCACGAAGGCGCTGGCGGAGCGGTTCGGCGCCGCGCTGGCCGTCGCCGACGAGGTCGGGGTGCTCGAGGTCTATCCCGCCCGCGAGCAGCCGGTCGGAGAGCTGGCCGGCGTCACCGGCCGCTGGGTTGCCGAAGCGGCGGCCGAGCTCGGCTCCGGGCGCAGCGTCTGGTGGCTGGGTGACGCCGAGTCGGCGGCGCGGGCGCTAGGTCCGAGGGTCGGCGAGGGCGACATCCTCGTCACGCTCGGGGCCGGGGACATCGGCGAGCGGCTCGCGTCGCGCCTGGTGACGGGCGAATGACCTCGCCCCCGGGGGTCGAGCGCGACTATCCGCTGGCGCGGCTGACCACCGTGCGCGCCGGCGGTTCCGCGGATCACTTTGCCCGTCCGGCGAGCGAACAGCACCTGCTCGAGCTGTTGCGCTGGGCGGACTCCGAAGGCCTGCCGGTGGAGGTCGTCGGCTCCGGCTCCAATCTGCTGGTCGCCGACGCAGGCGTCCGCGGCCTCGTGCTCAAACTGGACGGGGAGCTCGCGGGGGTCGAGCGGGAGGGGTTGCGGGTCATCTGCGGAGGCGGGGCCCGGCTGCCGTCGGTCACTGCCAAGGTCGCGGGCTGGGGCCTTTCCGGGCTCGAGTTCGGGATCAACATTCCCGGGACCGTCGGCGGAGCCGTGCGCATGAACGCCAACGCCTACGGCGGGGCGCTTGCCGAAACGCTCGACTGGGTCGAAGTCTGCACCGCGGCCGGCGCGCAGCGGCGGGCAGCGGCTGACCTCGGCTTCGCCTACCGGCGCTCTAACCTCGAACCCGGCGAAATCGTTTCGCGGGCCGCGTTTTCACTCATTGAAGGCGAACCGTCGGCGATCAGGGTAACGCTGGCGCAGATGCGCGACAAGCGGCGCGAGGCCCAGCCGTCGGGCATCAAGACGTTCGGTTCCACCTTCAAGAATCCGGACGAACCCCGGTCGGAAGGCCGGACCGCCGGCCAGCTGCTCGAAGCGGCCGGCGCGAGCGAACTGGCCGTCGGCGAGGCCCGCTTCTCCGTCAAGCACGCGAACTTCGTCGAAAATCTGGGCGCCGCCAGTACCGCCGACGTGCTGGCGCTGATGTCGGCGGGCCGCCGTCTCGTGTTCGAGCGGTTTGGAGTGGAGCTCGAGCCCGAGGTCCAGGCCCTCGGCGCCCTCGAGTGGCCGGCCGACTGGGCGCTGGGGCCGGAAGGGGAACAGGACTCGCGGGCGAACTAGGTAGTCGATGACCCCTCCCGTTGCCTCTGCCGCCGCCCGTGTGGGGGCGAGAAAGCGAGGGCCATCGGTGCCGGCGGAGCGCCGCACCTTGCCCGGCCTGATCGGGTGGCTGCTCTGGACGCCGCTGAGGCTGACCATTGCAGTCATCCTGCGCGCCGCGATCTGGACCTTTCAGAAGCCGGGCCGCGCCGCGATCGTGCTGGCGGTGGCGGCTTTGGCGGTCGGCTCCGGCTACTACCTGTGGTTTCGCAATTCCTCGCTTGCGAGCGTCGACCGGATCAGGGTCGAGGGCACCACGATCCAGATCGACGAGATCAACGCCGCAATCGCCTCGGCCGCAGCCGGGATGACGACCCTCAACGTCGACGCCGGGGCGCTCGAGGACGCACTCGCGCACTTTCCGACCGTTGCGGGGGTCGAGGTCAGCGCCGACTTTCCGCACGAGATGACCGTCACCGTGATCGAGCGGACGCCGGTGGCGGTCGTTTCATCGGGCGACCGCCTGATCGCGGTGGACGGGGAGGGAACGGTGCTCGACGGCGTCGCCGGCTCTGAGCTCTCGGTCCCGGTGATCGAGGCCGAATCGGCTCCCGCGATGAGGATCTCGGGCGACGCGCTGACGCAGATCGAGGTGATCGCCGCGGCGCCCGCTGCCCTGCGAGGGCTGATCGAGGATTCGCTGATGGCAAATGGTGAGGTGGTCCTGACGATGAAGGGCGGAGTGCAGCTGCGCTTCGGTCCGCCGGAGGACTTGGAGCACAAGTGGGCGGCCGCCTCGGCGGTGCTTGCAGACCCGACGCTGGTCGTGGCCGCCTACGTCGATCTGCGCATTCCCGCCCGGCCGGCTGTGGGGGACGGCAGCGCTCCGCCGCCCTCGGAGGGGGTGGACGGCGAGGAAGGCAAACCCTCAACCGGAGATACAGGGTTCTTCAACCCTTGAGTTCAGATCGAGGGTTTAGCCGTTGCACGATTCGTTGTCAGTCATTGACACAGACCCCGAATTCGCTTAGTTTGGTGCTATTCAACCCGTATCCGAGCGGGTAACCCTCAAGCATTGCTGTAGGCTCGGACGGAACTGATCAACCGGAACGGGAGTTGTAAGAAATCCAATGGATGCCTCGTCGTATCTGGCCGTAATCAAGGTCGTTGGCGCGGGCGGTGGCGGCTCTAACGCCGTCAGCCGAATGGTCGACGCTGGGCTCAAGGGCGTCGAGTTCATTGCGGTCAACACGGACGCTCAGGCCCTGCTGACGGCTGACGCCGACGTCAAGCTCTCGATCGGCTCCGTTCTGACCAGTGGCCTCGGTGCGGGCGGAAACCCGGAGGTCGGCGCAGGCGCCGCCCAGGAAAGTCGCGACGACATCAAGGAGGCGCTCAAGGGCGCCGACATGGTCTTCATCACCGCGGGTGAGGGCGGTGGCACCGGAACCGGCTCCGCGCCGGTGATCGCGGAGATCGCCAAGCAGGAGATCGGCGCCCTCACGGTCGGCGTTGTCACCAAGCCCTTCGAGTTCGAGGGCCGCCGGCGCATGCAGCAGGCGATCGAGGGCATCGAACGCCTGCGCAACCAGGTGGACACGCTGATCATCGTTCCCAACGAGAAGCTGCTTCACACGGTCGAGCGCCACACGCCGCTCCCCGACGCCTTCCGCAAGGCCGATGACATCCTGCGCCAGGGCGTCCAGGGAATCACCGACCTGGTCACCGTGCCCGGCCTGATCAACCTCGACTTCGCCGACGTGCGCACGATCATGAGCGACGCCGGCTCCGCCCTGATGGGCATCGGTGTCGCCTCCGGCGAGAGCCGCGGTGTAGAGGCCGCCAAGATGGCGATTTCCTCGCCGCTGCTCGAGGGCTCGATCGAGGGCGCGACCGGAATGCTGCTCAACATCACCGGCGGCGAGGACCTCGGCATCTTCGAGGTCCACGAGGCCGCCGACACCGTTGTCAGCAGCGCCGACAAGGACGCCAACATCATCTTCGGCTCGGTCATCGACCCGAGCATGGGCGACGAGGTCCGGGTGACCGTGATGGCCACCGGCTTCGAGGGCCTTGAACTGCTCGCTCGCCAGCCGGAGCGGCTGCGCCGCGGTTCCGGTCGCCGGCGGATCGAGCCGGACAGCCGCGAGCTGCGGTCGCTCGAAGTCAAGGACGACGACATCGACGTTCCGCCATTCCTGCGCGGCAATTAACCTCTTCGTCTTCTTCTCCCCTTCTTCTCCTTGGCTGGGACGCAGTGGATAGCCTGCCCGCCGTGCGTCGCACTCCGTTGTACGAGAAGCATGTTGAGGCGGGGGCCCGGCTGGTGGACTTCGCCGGGTGGGAGATGCCTGTGCAGTACGTCGGGGTGAAAGAGGAGCATTTGCGGGTTCGGAAGGCTGCGGGGGTTTTCGATGTCTCACACATGGGGGAGGTCGAGACCGCGGGGCCCGGGGCTGCTGATCTGCTGCAGCGGCTGCTTTCCAACGACGTTTCCAAGCTTGAGGTCGGTGGGGCTCAGTACTCGGTGCTGTGTCAGGAGGACGGGGGAATTCTCGATGACCTCTTCACCTACAGGCTCGACGAGGCCCGGTATCTGACGGTCACCAACGCCTCCAACCATGAGCGTGATTTCGAGTGGTTTGCTTCGCACGCGAAGGATTTCGATGTGGAGCTGACCGACTCGCTCGAGGACTGGGCGATGCTGGCGGTGCAGGGGCCTCAGGCTCGAGGGATGGTGGCGGGGCTCTTTGACGGCGCGCTGCCGGCGCGCATGCATACGGCGAGGCTCGGGATTTTCGGAGGCGATGGCGAAGCCCTGGTCTGTGGCACGGGGTACACCGGTGAGGAAGGGGTCGAGGTTCTGGTGCCTGCGGAGCTCGCGGCATCCCTCTGGGAGGGCCTGCTGGATGCCGGCGTGCGGCCCGCCGGGCTCGGGGCTCGAGACACGCTGCGGCTCGAGGCCTGCTTCCACCTCTACGGCAACGACATGGACACCTCGCGCAACCCGATCGAGGCAGGCCTCGGCTGGTGCTGCAAGGAGGCGACTGGGTTCATCGGCGCCGCTGCGGTCGCGGCGGCGCGCGAAGGCGGCACCGAACAGCGGCTTGCACCGTTCATGCTCACCGATCGCGGCATCCCACGGCAGGGGAACGCGGTGGCGCAGGGGGACGACGAGGTCGGCGCGGTCACCAGCGGCAGCTTTTCGCCCTCGCTCGATGTCGGCATCGGCATGGCCTATCTGCGTTCCGACCTGATCGAACCGGGAACCGAGATCGAGATCGACGTGCGCGGCAAGCGCCGCCCGGCTCGGGTTGAATCCAAGCCCCTCTACGACAAGGAGAAGTGAGCAGTTGGCGCAAGCGAGCTATCCCGATGACCTGCGTTACCACCCCGAGCACGACTGGGCCCGGATCGATGGCGACGAGGCGACCTTCGGCATCACCTGGTTCGCCCAGGACGCTCTCGGGGAGGTCGTCTTCTTCGAGCCGCCCGGGATCGGCACGAAGGTAACCAAGGACGCTTCCTACACCGAGGTCGAGTCGGTCAAGGCCGTCTCCGACGTCGTGGCTCCGCTTTCGGGCGAGGTCGTGGCCGTCAACGAGGCGCTCGAGGAGGGGCCCGAGGCGATCAACGCCGATCCCTACGGTGACGGCTGGCTGGTCAAGGTGAGGCTGTCTGATCCGAGCGAGGTCGAATCGCTGCTTGACGCTGATGCCTACCAGGCGTTGCTCGGCTAGACCCCCACTAACCTTGCCGACTTGACTCGGTATACCTCCGCAACGGACTCCGACCGCGCGGCGATGCTTGATGCCATCGGCGCGGGTTCGGTCGATGAGTTGTTCGCAGATCTGCCGGAGGAGGTGCGGCTCGGCAGGCCGCTTGAGCTCGCCGACGGTCAGTCTGAGAGCGAGGTCTATGACCACCTCGCCGGGCTCGCCGCACGCAATGCGGATGCGGAGTCCGAGACCTGCTTCCTCGGGGCGGGGATGTACGACCACTACGTGCCGGCGCTCGTCGACGCGATCATCGGCCGCTCCGAGTTCCTGACGCCCTACACGCCCTATCAGCCGGAGATCTCCCAGGGCGGCCTGCAGGCGATGTTTGAGTACCAGACCGCCATCTGCGAGCTGACCGGGCTGCCGGTTTCGAACGCCTCGCTCTACGAGGGCCCGTCGTCTGTTGCATCGGCGGCCTATCTGGCGCTGGGAGCGGGCAAGGGTCGCAACAGGCTGGTGGTCTCGCGAGGGCTTCACCCCCAGAGTCGGGAAACGTTGCGAACCTACGCCGCCGGGTTTGACGCGGAGGTGGTCGAGGTGCCGCTTGACGGATCGGGGGCGACGGATGCTGCCGCGCTGGCAAAGGTCGTGGGCGACGACACCGCCGCGGTGTTCGTTCAGAACCCGAATTTCCTGGGTGTCGTCGAGGACCTCGAAGCACTCACGGCGGTCGGGAAGGCCGCGGGAGCCCTTTCGGTCGCCGCGGTTGACGCGATTTCGCTGAGCGTCCTGCGTCCTCCCGGAGAGTGCGGCGTCGACATCGCGGTCGGCGAAGGTCAGCCGCTGGGTAACCGGTTGGACTTCGGCGGTCCCTCGTTCGGCTTCTTTGCGGCGTCGGAGGAACACATCCGCCGCATGCCGGGCCGGATCGCCGGCGAGACCGAGGACGTCGACGGCCGCCGCGGTTTCGTGCTCGCCCTGCAGACGCGCGAGCAGCACATCCGCCGCGAGAAGGCGACCCACAACATCTGCACCAGCCAGGCGCTGAACGCGCTGGCCGGGGCCATCTACCTGGCATGGCTCGGCAGGCAGGGATTCGCCGAGCTGGGCGAGCTGCTGGTGCAGAAGACCGCCTACGCGCGCGAGCGGCTGGCCGCGGTCGAGGGCGTGGAGCTGCTTCACCCCGAGTCGCCGGTGGTGCGGGAGTTTGCGATCCGTGTCGCCGCGCCTGTGGACGACGTCCTGCAGGCCTGCGCGGCAGACGGGATCGCTGCCGGCTATCCACTGAGCCGGGAATACCCCGAACACGAAGACTGTGTCCTCGTGGCGCTTACGGAACGGCGTTCGAAGGCGGACATCGACCGGCTGGCGGAGTCGCTGGAGCGAGCAATAAGCGGAAATCTCGAGTTGTCCCCGGATGGCGGGGACAAGTCGCCGATCGTGGAGGAAACCCCGGTATGAGCCCCTCCGCCTCGGTGCCCAAAGACGCCGGCACCCCGACCCCGCAGCAGCGCGAGGCGGTCGAAACCATCTACGAAAAGTCGGTTTCCGGACGGCGCGCCGCGGCGCTGCCGCCCCTCGATGTGCCCGAGCGGGAGCTGAGCGACCTGATCCCCGCCAAGCTCCTGAGGGCCAAGCCGGCCAACCTCCCCGAGATCTCCGAGCCCGAGATCGTGCGCCACTACAACCGCATCTCACGGCGCAACTTCGACCTCGACACCGGCTTCTACCCGCTCGGCTCGTGCACGATGAAGCACAACCCGCGGCTCAATGAGCGCGTCGCCGCCCTGCCGGGCCATGCCCGCCTGCACCCCGCGCAGGACCCGCGCCGCGCGCAGGGCGCGCTTGAGCTGATGTGGAACCTGCAGGCTGCGCTTGCGGAGATCTGCGGCCTGCCCGCCGTCAGCCTGCAGCCGTCGGCCGGGTCCCACGGTGAGCTTGCCGGGCTGCTGCTCACCCGCGCCTACCACGCCGACCGCGGCGAGCAGCGCACGCAGGTACTGACCCCCGACACGGCTCACGGAACCAACCCGGCGACGGTGACGATGGCCGGCTATGAGGCCGTCAAGGTGGCCAGCAACGAGCAGGGCGGGGTGGACCTCGACGACCTGCGCGAAAAGGCAGGCGGCCAGACCGCCTGCCTGATGCTGACCAACCCGAACACCCTCGGCCTTTTCGATCCGAACATCCGTGAGATCTCCGCGATCGTCCACGAGGCGGGCGCGACGCTCTATTACGACGGCGCCAACCTGAACGCGATCATGGGCCGTTCTCGCCCGGGCGACATGGGCTTCGACATCGTCCACGTCAACCTGCACAAGTCGTTCAGCCAGCCGCACGGCGGCGGCGGCCCGGGTGCCGGGCCCATCTGTGTCTCCGAGCGGATCGCGCCCTTCCTGCCCGTGCCCCGGATCGTCCGTGACGAGAGCGGCAACGGCGCCGCGCCGCGCTTCGACCTCGACCTCGATGCCCCCAAGTCGATCGGCCGCCTGCGCGGCTTCGCCGGCAACTTCGGCGTCTTCGTGCGCTCCTACGCCTACATATGCAGCCTCGGGGGGGACGGGCTTCGCGAGGCGACGGATACCGCCGTCTTGAACGCCAACTACCTGATGGCGCGAATGGCGTCCGGCCGTGCCGGGGTGCACCTGCCGGCGGCGTTCGAGCGCACCTGCATGCACGAGTTCGTCCTCAGCGGCGCCCCTGCCAAGCGCGAGCTCGGCATTCAGACGCTCGATATCGCCAAGCGCCTGCTCGACTTCGGCTTCCACCCCCCAACGGTCTATTTCCCGCTGCTGGTCGAGGAGGCGCTGATGATCGAACCGACCGAGACCGAGACAAAGGAGTCGATCGACGCCTTCGCGGATGCGGTCGAGGAGATCCTCGCCGAGGCCGAATCGGATCCGGAGATCGCCCGCAACGCGCCGTACACGACCCCGGTTCGCCGCCTTGACGAGGCTCGCGCCTCGCGCAGGCCCGTGGTCCGCCAGCAGTTCGCCGACTCCTAGGCCTTGCCGCCCAGAAGCGCACTGGTGGTCGGTGCCGGACCGGTGGGGATGACGACCGCGATCGAGCTGCACCGTCGCGGATTGAAGGCCCGCATCGTTGACCCGAAGGGCGGCCCCGTGACCGAATCGCGGGCGCTGGTCGTTAACCCTCGGTCGCTTCAGTTGCTCGACTCGTGTGGCGCCGCGCAGCGCATGGTCGAAGCCGGGCTGCGGCTGAAGCGGATGAACATCTACGACGGCGGCAAACGCCGTTTCAGGATCGAGCTGTCGAACCTGCCCGGCGGCAAGTTCGTGCTGATGCTGCCGCAGGCCCGGACCGAAGAGATCCTCGCGGAGCTGCTCGCGGAGGTTGGCGTCGAGGTCGAGTGGGGGACACGCTTGGAGCGTGTGGACCGTGCCACCGGGGGGTGCGTCCTGACCGCGGAATCAGGTCAGGTGGAGTCGGTGCGGGTCGACCTCGTGGTCGGCGCCGATGGCGCACGTTCGACGGTTCGAGAACAGGCCGGCATCGAATTCGGCGGCGTCTCCCATCCGGGCGAATGGGGGCTCGCGGACCTGCGTCTCCGAACCCCGCTCGCCCCCGACGAGTCGCACGCGATGCGCGATGGATCCAGGCTGATGGCGCTCTTCCCGATCGGCGGCGGGCGCTTCCGGCTGATCGGCACGGATTCGGGTGCAGTCGAGGCGTTGCGCTCCCAGCTGGACGTCGAGGAGGTCAGCTGGCGGTCGACCTTCCGGATCTCAGCCCGGCAGGTGGCGAACTACAGCGCCGGTCGGGTCCATCTGGCTGGCGATGCGGCTCACCTGCATTCTCCGCTCGGCGGCCGCGGCATGAACCTCGGCATCGAAGACGCGTGTTGGTTGGCTTGGATGGCGGCCGAGGATCGCCTCGATGGCTACAGCGCGCAGCGACATCCGGTCGGTCGCCAGGTGGTGCAAACGGTGGACGCCATGACCCGGCTGCTGACAGGCCCGCGGCTGCTGGGCGATATCGGGGTACGCGTCGTGGCGCCGCTTGCGACAAGGATCACAGCCGTGCAACGCCGGGCGCTGCATAACTTCGCCGGACTCTCCTCGCCCGACCCGCCCTGGCGCTAGCGGGGCTGCGTCGCCGACAAGGACGTTCTGGACCAGCCCGTCGACGATCGCTACGCGAGCCGCCGCCATCGCACCAGACTGCGGCGCGAGCGCCTGTCCGGTTCAGTCTCGCCGCGCAGCTGCCGCGCCCGCGTCTTCAGCAGGGCGATGACCTCGATGGTGCGCCTGAACGGATCCGCGATCGAGTAGTCGCCCGCCAGCGAAACCGCTGCGACGAGTTCGCCGTCCAGCTCGCCGACGACCATCTCCGCGCTGGGCGGGGCCGAGGCAGAGTCAAGTTGCGCGAGTCTGTCGAGCGCTCCGCGATCCTCGCGACCGGCGAGCCGAATGGTCACGCCTTCGAGCTGCGCGTTCGGTGTCGGTGTATGTGATCTGTTGTCGTACATAACGGCCCCTTATGGACTTGACTTACGTCCATCCACGGTTATACTGGGGAAGTGGTAAGAGCTTGTCAGACGAAAAAGCCAATGTCAATGTCCTACAAAGGTAAATTGTCCGACCTCACACGCGAGGGTGAGGTCTCGCTGACGCAGCAGATCGTCGATGCCTTTGCCGAGGCGATCGCCTCCGGCGAGTTGACTGCTGGGGAGCGGCTTCCGACCACCAGATCGTTGGCCGAGCTGACCGGCGTCAACCACCTGACCGCCGCCCGCGCCTACCGGCGACTCGCCGACCTCGGGCTGACGGTCGGGCGAGTCGGCAGCGGTACCTACGTGCGCTCGACGGCAGCCGCCGCACACACCCCGGAAGCCGAGGTTGCCGGCGGGGCCGGGGCGAACAACCTCGCCTGGCAGCTGACGGCGCTACCCCTGGAGGAAGTCACATACGGGGACACGATGCTGGCGGCGATGATGCACGAGGCGGAGGCCGGCGGCGGGATTCCGCTCTCGGTCGGCTATCCGGCGGCCGAGCTCTTCCCGACGGAACGGCTGGCTGCGCACGCAGCGGAGATGTACCGCGAGGAGGGCGCCCGCTCCCTGCAGTACGCCGAGTCGCAGGGCCTGCCAGAACTTCGCGCCGAGCTCGCCGAGCGTTGGGATGCGGGCGAGGATCCCGGCGACATAGTCGTCTGCTCGGGTGCGCGCCAGGCGCTGACCTTGGTGGCTCGGGCGATCGTGCGGCCCGGCGACACCGTCGCCTGTGAATCGCCGAGCTTCTTCGGCGTGATCGAGGCGCTGCGGGCGACCGGCGCACGCGTGCTGCCTGTCCCGATGGACGATGAAGGCCTCGACACCGATGCCCTGGAGCAGCTGCTTCGCCAGCACGAGATCAAACTTGTCGCGACTCAGTCGCGGATCCAGAACCCGACCGGCCTCGACCTCTCGCCCGAGCGACGGGGCCGGCTTGTTGCGCTCGCGCGCCGCCACGGATTCTTTGTCCTCGACGACGGCGTCTACGCCGATCTGCGCTTCCAAGGCGAGGGAGCTCCGAGCCTGCGCGCGGAGGCGCCCGACCACGTGGTCGCCGTCAACTCGCTTTCGAAGACGCTCTCGCCGGGGATGCGGATCGGCTGGGTGACCGCGAGCGGCCCCCTGATCGAGCGGGTCGCGCGAGAGAAGCGCGGCGACGACATCCACTCGACGACGCCGAGTCAGATGATCGCCGCCCGCTTTCTCGCGGCCGGGGAGTACGAGCCGCACCTCAAGCGCTCGGTCCCGGTCTACGAGGGGCGCTGCGACGTGCTTCTGGAGGCCGTCCGCCGCGAGCTCGGGCCGATCGTCTCGGGGGAGCGCCCACTCGGTGGCCACCACCTCTGGCTGACCCTCGACGCCGACATCAACGAGCGCGACCTCTACGAGGAGGCCGCGCGTCAAGGCGTCAGCTTCGTTCCGGGCGGAGCGATGACCCCCGAGCGCCCGCGCCGAACGCACCTGCGCGTTTCGTTCGGCTTCGTCGAGCCCGACGAGCTCGTCGAGGGGGCGCGACGTCTCGGCCGCGCCGTAAGGGCCGTCCGCCGCGCCAGGCGCCCGGCCCGCGCTTCGCTGCCGATCGCTTAGGGGAAGGGCACATCGATGCAGCTGAGGGGGTAGTGGATTGCGCAGGCGGCGAGCAGCGAAGCCGGCGTGCCCGTGCTCAGAGCTGCAGGCCGGGCAGCTCCTGTTCGAGCTCGAGCACCGGAGCGAACAGGTCGCCGTGCTGCTCGATTCGCTCGAGCACCTTGGCTGCGTCGAATCGCAATGGATCCTTCGCCCGCGATTTCGAGGCGGCCTCGACTTCGTCCCAGAGCAGCGGGGTCGACGCCGACGGCGTCTCGCGTGCCCGCAGCGAGTAGACCGCGATCGTCGTCTTCGCAAACGTGTTCTGGCTCCAGTCGACGAAGACCTTGCCCTTGCGCAGGTCCTTGGACATCTTCGAGACGACCTCCTTGGGCGTCTGCTTTTCGAGCAGTCGCGCAACGGCCTGCGCGAACGGCTTCGTCTTTTCATAGTCGGCGGTGCCGTTGAGCGGCACGTAGACCTGAAGACCCTTGGACCCGGAGGCCTTCGGGAAGCACTCGAGCCCGAAGTCGGCGAAGAGCTCTCGCACGCGCAGGCCGACACGACAGCACTGGACGATGTTCGCGGGCGGCCCCGGGTCGAGGTCGAAAGCGAGCACGGTGGGGTGGTGCATATCGTCACCGAGCGCCAGTGAGGGATGCAGCTCGAGCGCCGCCAGCTGCGCCATCCAGACCAGCGTCGCGCGGTCGTCGCAGCGGCAGAAGTCGATGTTCTCCTTGCCGAGTTCTACGTGGACCGTCCCAACCCAGTCCGGCCGGTGCTTGGGGCAGCGCTTCTCGAAGAACGAGCCTGCCTCGACTCCGTTCGGGAAGCGCCGCAGGGTCAGCGCGCGGCCGCGCAGGTGCGGGATCATCACCTCGGCCACGCGCGCGTAGTAGTCGATCACCTGGCCCTTGGTGAACCCGGGCTTCGGATAGAGGACCTTGTCGAGGTTCGTGATCGACAGCGTGCGGCCGTCGATCTCTACTTCGCTGGTGCCTTTGCCTTGCTGCGCGATTTGGAAGAGCTCTTGGAGTTCGAACTCGACGTCGACTTCGACGCGGCCTTGGCCGGAGACTTACGCGGTTTCGGCGTGGCGTCTTCCGACTTCTTGGCGCCGCCGCCGAGCTCCTCGGATTTGACTGCCGCCAGGCTCTGCTCGAGCGCCGCCATCAGGTCGGGCGCCTTCGTCGGCTTGGGCTCCTCGGTGGCGGCGGCGACGATGGTCTCGCCGCGGGCCTTGCTGGAGATCAGCTCGAGCAGCTGTTCGCGGTACTCGTCGCGATAGGCCTCCGGGTTGAACTCGCCGGACAGCGACTCGATCAGCCTCTCCGCCATCTCGACCTCCTTGGCGGCGGCCTTCGCCTCGCTCTGCGGGAGGACGTCGTCGAGCCGTTCGGTCGGCACGATCTCGTCGGCGAAGCGCATCGTCGCCATAGTCAGGATGCGGCCGTCGGAGCGGATCGCGGCAAGGTTCTCCTTGTTGCGCAGCACGAAGCGGGAGATCGCGGCCTTGCCGGACTCGGCCATCGCCTTGGCGAGCAGGGCATAGGCCTTTTCCGAGCTCTTATCGGGGCCGAGGTAATAGGGCTGGTTGAAGTAGATCGGGTCGATCTCGCCGACGTCGACGAAGTCGACGATGTCGATCGAGCGCGTCTTCTCGGGGGCCAGATCGGCGAGCTCCTCGCGGGTCAGCACGATGTACTCCTCGGGGGCGACTTCGTAGCCCTTGACCATGTCGTCGTAGGAAACCTCTTCGCCGTCGGCCTCGGCGACACGCTTGTGGCGCACCCGCGAGCCGTCGGACGCCCGCAGCTCACGGAAGCTGATGCGCTGGCTGGAGACTGCGCTGTAGAGCTTGACGGGCACGTTCAGCAGCCCGAAGCTGATCGTTCCGCTCCAGATGGCTCTAGGCATTTGTTCGGCTTTCCTTGTTCATGTGACCGTAAGACTGAGGGTAACGCTGGAATTCATCGCCGTCCGGGCGACCTCCTTCAGCTGGCAGGCCACGTGCAGTTGCGCCGCGACTCGCCAGGGCCAGGATACGTCGATAATCGCCATCTGCTCTTCGAACTGAACAACGTCACGCTGCGGCGCGGCGAGCGTGTCGTGCTCGACCGGCTCTCCGCCTCGATCCCGGAAGGTGCGAGTTGCGTCGCCGGCCCCTCGGGCAGCGGCAAGTCGAGCCTGCTTCGGCTGTTCGACAGGCTTGCCGACCCGAGCGAGGGAACTGTTCGCTACCGGGGCAGCGACGTTCGCGAACGTGACCCCCTGCAGCTGCGACGCGAGGTTTGCCTGGTGCCGCAGCTGCCAGCGCTGCTGGAGGGTTCCGTCGAGGACAACATCCGCTTCGCTGCCGAGCTCGGCGGCAAGCGCCCCGATGTCGCGCAGCTGCTGACGCTCTCGGGGCTCAACCCGACCTACGCGGAACGCGACTCGGCTCGGCTCTCGGTCGGCGAGCAGCAGCGCGCAATGCTGGCGCGGGCGCTGGCGCTCGAACCCAGGGTGCTGCTGCTCGACGAACCGACGTCGGCGCTGGACGCCTCGGCTCGTGACGCAATCGAGCGCACTCTCGTCGACCTGCGGGAGCGGCTCGAGATCTCAACGGTGCTTGTGACGCACGACCTCGAACAGGCGGGACGGATGTCGGATTGGGTCCTGCGGCTGGATGGAGGGCGCCTGGCGGGTCAGGGCCAGACCTCCGATGTGTTGGGATCATGAACGCCGGTATCGACGTCAGCTTCGGCGAGGTCGCCGCCAGCCTGGCGCTGGTCGTGCTCGCGATCGCCGTCTCCTACTGGCGAGGTGCTGGACTGGCGAACGAGGTCGCCGTCGCCGTCATCCGCGCCTTCATCCAGCTGACGGCGATCGGCTACGTGATCCAGGCGATCTTCGACGAGGACAGCCTGCTGCTTGTCGTTGCACTGCTCGTTGTGATGGTGCTCTTCGGGGCGTTCACGGCGCGGCGCCGGGCCGCAGGGGTGCCGGGAGCCCTCCTCCCGCTTCTGATCTCACTCTCGGTCGCCGCCGCTGCGACGCTCGGTCTAGTGCTCGCCCTCGGCGTGTTCGAGGCCACGCCGCGCTACCTGGTTCCGGTGGGGGGCATGGTGATCGGCAACGCGATGACCTCCGCGGCCGTCGCCCTCAACCGCCTCGGGGACGACATGGCCGACCGTTCCAGGGAGATCGAGGCGACGCTCGCCCTCGGGGCCAGCGCAACGGTGGCCGCCCAGCCGCTGATCAGGCGCAGCCTGCGCTCGGGGATGATCCACACGATCGACCAGACCAAGACCACGGGACTGATCTTCTTCCCCGGGACGATGGTGGGGATGTTGCTGGCGGGTGCCGACCCCGTGGATGCGGTGCGCCTGCAGCTGGTGCTTCTCTACACCCTGCTCGGCGCTGTCGCGCTCTCGGCCCTGATCGCGACGTCGCTGGCCTACCGCAACTTCTTCACGCCGGCCCAGCAATTGCGCGATCCGCCCGAGCCCTGACACGCCGCTTCCCGTCGGGCATACGGCCGCGGAAGCTGGCGCTTAGGATCGCCGTGCGCACTCGATGACGGACCCGCTGAACGACAGAGATGAGCTGAAGCAGGCGCTGGAGCTCGCCGCTGAGGAAGCGCTGCGCTACCTCTCGGATCTGCGTTCGCACGCAGTCCTCTCCCATGACGCAGAGGAAATCGTCAGCGGCTGGAGCGATCCGATGCCCGAGCGCGGAGACGGCAGCCTCGCTGCGATCGCCGAGCTCGCCTCGCGCGGGCAGCAGGCCGCCACCCGATCGAGTGGTCCGCGCTTCTTCCACTTCGTGATGGGGGGAGGCACTCCCGCCGCCTTGGCCGCCGACTGGCTCACCTCCGCGTTCGATCAGGTGGCGTACGCCTGGGCGTCCTCGCCGATGGCGTCGCGTCTCGAACAGGTGGCGGTCGACTGGCTGCGGCAGCTCTTCGAGCTGCCGGAGGATTTCGGCGGCGTCCTCACATCGGGAGCGACGATGGCGAACTTCGTCGCTCTCGCAGCCGCCCGCAGCTGGTGGGCTGAGCAGCAGGGTGTCGACGTGGACGGCGTGGGCCTCGGCGGTTTGCGGGCGACGCCCATCCTCAGCAGCGGCTACATCCATCCGAGCGCCGTGCAGGCGATCGGAATGCTTGGAATGGGCCGGGACAACGTCGAGCGGCTTGCAGCGGACGGCGCCGGTCGCCTCGACCTCGCGGCCCTGGAGGCGCGACTGCGCTCCCTGGACGGGCCGGCGATCGTGGTCGCCAACGCCGGCGAGGTGAACGCGGGCGACTTCGATCCCATCGACCAGATGGCCGACCTAGCAGCGGAGCACGGAGCCTGGTTGCACGTGGACGGGGCGTTCGGCCTTTTCGCCCGCGTAGCACCCGAGACCAGGGGCCTCGCCGCCGGCGTCGAGCGCGCGGACTCGGTCACCTCGGACGGCCACAAGTGGCTGAATGTCCCGTACGACTGCGGCTTTGCGTTCGTCCGCGACATCGCGCGTCTGCCACACACGTTCAACGTTGGGGCGCCCTATTTGCCGTCGGCGGACGATCCGCGCCCCAACCCTGGCTTCCTCTCGCCGGAGAACTCGCGCCGCGCGCGCGCGTTCCCTGTTTGGGCGACGTTGCGTGCACATGGCCGCAGTGGTTACCGGGAGATGGTCGAGCGACATCTCGCCCTTGCGAGGCACCTGGCCTCCCGTGTCGACGCAGAACCGCGGCTCGAGCGGCTTGCCGACGTGCAGCTCAACATCGTCTGCTTTCGGGCGCGTCGCGAAAGACTGGACGAGGAAAGGCTTGACGACCTGAACCGCCAGCTCGGCGAAGCGCTGTTTCGCGACGGGCGGGTCATTGCCGGTATGACGACGTACGAGGGAAGGGTCGCCTTTCGCCCGGCGATCGTGAACTGGAGCAGCGAACGGGAGGATGTCGACCTGCTCGTTGACGTGCTTCTCGAGCTGTTGGAGGGCCTCATCGACCCCCGATCGCCGTAGGCTGCCGGGCGTGCGCATCTTCTCCGGAATCCAGCCCACCGGCCGCAAGCACCTCGGCAACTACATCGGTGCGATCCGCAAGTTTGTCGAAGGGCAGGACCGAGGGGAAGCGATCTACTGCATCGTCGATCTACACGCGACGACGGTTCCCTATGACCCCGTGGAGCTGCGCAAGGCCAGCTCCGACACCGCGGCGATCCTGCTCGCTGCCGGCCTCGACCCTCAAAGGTGCATCCTCTTCCGCCAGAGCGACGTCCACGAGCACACTGAGCTCGCCTGGCTGCTCAATTCGGTGACGGCCTGGGGCGATCTGAACCGCATGCACCAGTGGAAGGACAAGCGCGAGTTGCTGGAGAGCCAGCAGGGCGCCTTCGTGTCAGCCGGGCTGTTCAACTATCCCGTGCTGCAGGCGGCCGACGTGCTGGCATACCGGGCCGATGAGGTGCCGGTCGGCGACGACCAGCGCCAGCACATCGAGCTGATGCGCGAGATCGCGCGCCGCTTCAACGAGCGCTTCGGTCAGGGCAGCCAGATCCTGGTGATCCCCGAGCATCGCATTCCGGAGATCGGCGCGCGGATCATGGACCTGCAGCGGCCAGACGCGAAAATGACGACCACCGGTGGCACCCCACAAGGAACGGTCCACGTGCTCGACGAACCCGACGTGATCCGCAAGAAGTTCCGCAGCGCCGTGACTGACTCCGGCAGCGAGGTGCGGCGCGGGGAGGGCAAGGAGGGGATCGCCAACCTGATCGAGATCCTGTCCGTGGTCAAGGGCGTGGCGATGGACGAGGTGGAGCAGCAGTTCGAGGGTTCGGGCTATGGCGACTTCAAGACGGCGGTCGGTGACGCTGTGGTCGACTACCTGGCTCCGGTTCGCGAGCGCTACGAGGAGATCCGAAACGACGAGGACGCGCTCGAGCGGACGATCGCTGGGGGTGCCGAGCGCGCCCGCGAGATCGCCTCAGGTGTGCTCTGGGACGTCCGCGACGCGATGGGCGTCGGCCCGCAGCGGCACATCTCCTAGCGCCGGGCCTTGGCCTGCGCCCAGTAGTCCGGACGATGCAGCAGCTCGAGCTTGATCCCGTCGGGGTCGTGGAAGAAGACGGCGTAGTAGCCGGGCGTGTAGTCGTACTCGGCGGGCTCACTCTCGATGGTCGCGTCGATCGAGCGCAGCCAGGCGGCGCGTTCGTCGACGACCTCGCGGGATGGAACATCGATGCAGAGGTGGTGCATACCCACCGCGTAGCGGTCGTAGGACAGGGCATGGGCACCGGACTGTGCACTGCGCAGTCCGATCGCTGCGTTCCCGGGTCCGGATGCCGAGATGTAGACGACTTGGTCCCCGCGCTCGCCCGTGACGCCTTTGCCTGCATGCCACCCGAGTGGCTCCAGCAGCCCAAGGTAGAAGCTGACGCTGCGCCCTAGGGAGCTGACCGCGAGGTCGACGTGGCTGATCTTGGTCCCGAGGGGCATCAGGCTGGCCGAGGCTACCGCCGCGACTGACGTTCGGGTTCAGCGGCAGGGTCGGTTGGTGGCCGAGGCGGCAGCTAACTTTCCCCCATGCGCGCGGCTGATCTCGAGCTCGATCTCGACGTTTTCGCGGGTCCCTTCGACCTGCTGCTGACGATTGTGCTGCGGGAGGAGCTCAGCCTGCTCGAGCTCGATCTCGCCGAAATCGTGATCGCCTACATCGAGCACCTCGAGGAAGGGGGCGAGCTCGACCTCGAGTCGGCGACCGAATTCCTTGTCCTGATTGCGGCCCTGCTCGAGCTCAAGTCACGACTGCTGCTGCCGAGCGCAGACGATGAGGAATTGCCGCTGGCGCGGGAGGAGGCCGCCGACGAGTTGCTGGCGAGGCTGCTCGAGTACCGCCGCTATCGCGATGCCGCAGCCCACCTGAGCGAGCTGTTCGCGGATGGCCGCCGCTACGTGTACCGGTCGGCTCCGCTTCCCGTGGAGCTTCGCCGCGTCGCGATCGATTCCGCCGCCCAGGCCTACGAGCCCGACGTGCTCGCGGTGGCGATCGGTGACCTGCTGCGGGTGCCGCCGGCGCCGGATACCAGTCACATTCGACCAACGGTCTCGCTCGAGCGCCGGCTCCGGATCGTGCGGGCGCTCCTGGGCGGTCGCTCCAGCTTCGACTTCGACGAGGAGTTCGGTGAGGAAGACCGGCTGACCCAGGCTGTGACCCTGTTTGCGCTGCTTGAGATGTACCGCCGGGGCGAAGCCACCTGGGAGCAGAATCAGACCTTCGGGCCGATCAAGGTGGTTGCTTCGTGAGTAGCCCACTGGAGCGCACCGTCGAGGCACTGCTCTTCCTTTCGCCCGAGCCGGTCAAACTCGAAGACCTGGCCGAGGCGTGCGAGGCGACCGAGGCCGAGGTCGACCGCGCCCTCGACCTGCTCTCCACCGGATACGCCGAGGGCGGCCGCGGGCTGGTGCTGCGCCATGTTGCCGGCGGCCACACGCTGGCCGCGACGCCCGAGACCGAGGGCGCGGCCCGGCGCCTGCTCGCCAAGCCGCGGACGCCGCCGCTCACCCAAGCTCAGGCGGAGACGCTGGCGATAGTCGCCTACCTGCAACCCGTCTCGCGCCCGGAGGTCGCCCGTATTCGTGGCGTCTCCTCAGAGTCCGCCGTGATGACGCTTACCGAACGGGGCCTGATCGAGGAATCCGGACGCTCGCGATTTGGCGCGGTGCTGTACCGGACAACACCGTTGTTTGAGCGGCTCTTCGGCCTCAGCGGGCTCGACCAGCTCCCCGACCCGGCCCGCTTCGATCCGACCCCCGAGGACGAGGCCGACCTGCGCGAGCGGCTGCTCAAGGCCGGCGAGCAGCGCACCGGCGACTGAACCGGGTTCGTCCTTGCGCCTCGCCAAATACCTCGCCCACAGCGGCGTAGCCTCGCGCCGAGCGGCAGAGGAAATCGTGCGCTCGGGGCGCGTCAGCGTCCGCGGAGCGGTGGTCACCGACCCCGCTCGCGATGTCGACGAATCCAGCGAGGTGCTCGTCGACGGACGCACAGTGGCACCCGAGGCGACCGAGGTGTGGATGGTCAACAAACCGGCCGGCGTCACCTCGACCGCACGTGAGCCGGGGCGACGTCTCGCAGTCGTCGAGCTGGTTGACTCCAGCGCGCGCCTCTATCCGGTGGGGCGCCTTGACGCGGATTCGACCGGGCTGATCCTCGTCACCAACGACGGCGAGCTCGCGCAGCGGCTGATGCACCCGAGCTTCGAGGTGTCGCGCACCTACCGCATCTCGCTCGGCAAGGCCGCCAGCGTGGCACAGCTCGAGCGCCTCAGGCAAGGTGTGGAGTTGGACGACGGCCCGACGCTGCCCGCCAAGGTCACCCGCGTGGCGCCCCGAACCATCGAGATGACCATTCGCGAGGGCCGTAACCGGCAGGTCAGGCGAATGGTCGAGGCGGTCGGCAACCGGGTGGCGGAACTGAAGCGTGTGCGCCTCGGCCCGCTGCGGCTGGGGCGGCTGGCTGAGGGTGGCGCCCGGCGCCTGACAAAGGATGAGTTGGCGCAGCTCTGGAAAGATCAACCCCGATGAGCGGATCCACCGAGAGGCTTTGGGCGGTACGCGGCGCCGTTCAGGCCGAGGGCAACGAGCGCAACGCGATCCTCGACGCAACCGAGGAGCTGATGCGCGAGCTGATGGCCCGCAACATCCTGGCGCCGGAGCAGATGGTCAGCTGCATCTTCACCTGCACCGACGACCTCAACGCCGAATTTCCCGCGGTCGCGGCTCGGGCGGTGGGTCTGAGCTCGGTGCCGCTGCTGTGTGCCCGCGAGGTGCCCGTGCCCGGGTCGATGGAGCGGATCATCCGCGTGCTCGTTCACTACTACGCCCCGGCCGACACCGAGCCCGGGCACGTCTATCTCGGCGCCGCGCAGGCTCTGCGCGCCGATCTCGAAGCCGCTCAGTAGCGCGCTCTAGCATTTCGATTCATGACCGTGACCTTCGCTCAGAAGTTGCAGCAGATTCCCGGCTACCGGGCCGGCGTCCCCGACGGCCAGGCTCCTGAGCAGGTTGCGGCGGGCAAGATCGCGCAGCTCGCCTCCAACGAGTCTCCTCAGGGACCTCACCCCGCGGTGGCTGACGCGATCGCGCGTGCCGCCGGCGCGGCGAACCGCTATCCGGATCCCGCCGCGACGCTGCTGCGCCGCCGGTTGGCCGAGCGCTTCGACACCGAGCCGGGGCGGATCGCCGTCTCCAACGGCTCCTGCGAGATCCTGCTCGCCGCCGCGCTGGCCCTCTGCGAGCCGGGTGACGAGATCCTCTACGCCTGGCCATCGTTTTCGATCTATCCGTACATGGCGCCGCTTTCGGGTGCGCGCGAGATCCGGGTTCCCCTCGCAGAAGGTGAAGTCCACGACCTCAGTGCGATGCTCGCCGAGGTCACGGCGGCCACGCAGATCGTTCTCGTCTGCAACCCGAACAACCCGACGGGGACGCACATCCCCGCGGCACAGCTCGCCGAGTTCCTGGACCGGGTGCCCGACCGCGTAACCGTCATCGTCGATGAGGCCTACGTCGAGTTTCAGCTCAATGACGATCCCGACACCACGGTCGACCTGGCACGACGGTTCCCCCAGATGGTTCTGCTGAGGACCTTCAGCAAGGTCTACGGCCTCGCCGGCCTGCGGGTCGGCTACGCGCTCGGCTCGCCCCAGTTTCGCGCCGCTGTCGACGCCGTCCGCCAGCCCTTCAGCGTCAACGCGATTGCGCAGGCAGCCGCCGCCGAGGCGGTGCTGCATTCCGACGACGTCGCCGAGCGTGTGGAGCGCACGATCGTCGAGCGGATCTGGGTCGAAAGCGAGCTCGCCGACCTCGGGTTCGAGCTGACCGAGAGCCAGGCCAACTTCACCTGGTTCTCGCTCGGGGACCGTGACGAAGATGCCGTCGTCAAGGGCCTGGCCGAGCGCCGGGTGCTCGTCCGCGCCGGGACCCCGCTGGGCGGTCCCGGCCACATCCGCGTCAGCTACGGGACGCATGCAGAGAACGAGCGCTTCATCTCGGCGCTGAGTGAAGTTCTGTAGGGCCGCATCACTGGCGGCTGCGTTTGCCGCGGTCGCCTTCCCCGCGGCCCTGGCTGCGGTCGCCAAGTTCGAGTTCCGCGATCATGTCTTCCCCGTCACCGGACCCTGGGGCTGAGCCTGGCGACTTGTCGTTCCCCGGGCACCCATAAGTCGACAACCCCGAGCCGAACCTGGTTTATTCGGTGCCCACGAGGTTGTGCAATCGTCGCGCGCCTGCTACAACCTCATGTCCGATGACCAGCGTTTCGCGCATCCTGAGCCTCTCCAGCGCCCCGAGCGCCGCTCGCGCTGCGCACACGTATTGGTACTTCGCCCGATTTAGCTAGGCGTCCGGCCTCGCGGCTCTCCAGCCGCCCCATAGCCTCACCAGCCGGGCGCCATCGCCGACCGACCCGTTGCGGGTCAGCTCCCGTTTACGCCGGGAGCCTCCAAAGAAACATAGGATTTGCAGCTATGAAAGGAACAGACGAATGATGATTGTGATGAAACCGGAGGCGACCGAGGACCAGATCGGCGCCGTGGTCGCACGGGTGGAGTCGGTGGGCTGCTCGGCGCATATCTCCAAGGGTGAGGTGCTCACCGTGATCGGGGCCATCGGCGACCGCGACGGGGTCCAGGACCTGGGCCTCGAAGGGGCGCCTGGTGTTGATCACCTCGTACCGATCCTGAAGCCATACAAGCTGGCCTCCGCTCAATTCCGCAAGGGCGAGCCGAGCGTGCTCGATATCGACGGCCGCAAGGTCGGCGGCGGCAATTTCTCGCTGATCGCCGGACCGTGCACCGTGGAGGGTCTCGACCAGACGCTCGAGGTGGCCCGCTGTGTCGCCGAGAACGGAGCTTCGATGCTCCGTGGCGGCGCCTACAAGCCTCGCACCTCGCCGTATAGCTTCCAGGGGCTGGGCCAAGAGGGCCTGCGGATGCTCCAGGCGGCCAAGGACGAGACGGGCCTCCCAATCGTCACCGAGTTGATGGACGTTCGCGACGTCGAGGACGTCGTCGAGGTCGCCGACGTGATCCAGGTCGGCGCTCGCAACATGCAGAACTACAACCTGCTGACCGAGATCGGTCGCTCCGGCGTGCCGGCCCTGCTCAAGCGCGGCCTTTCGGCGACGCTCGAAGAGCTGCTGATGGCCTCCGAGTACATCCTCAAGGAGGGCAACGAGTCGGTGATGCTCTGCGAGCGCGGTATCCGCACCTACGAGACCGCCTACCGGTTCACGCTCGACCTGCTCGCCATTCCGGCGCTGCGCGAGATGACCCACCTGCCGATCGTTGTCGACCCAAGCCACGCCGCCGGCCGGCGCGACTGGGTCGGGCCGATGTCACTGGCCGCAGCGGCCGCTGGGGCGGACGGCATCATTGTCGAGGTGCACAACCAGCCCGACGAGGCCATCTGCGACGGCCCGCAGGCGATCGCGACCGAGCGTTTCGCCGAGTACGCGGATCAGCTGCGGCGGGTCGCGGAGGTTGCGGGCAAGCAGTTGAGCGCCGTCTGAGCGCGGGCGGCCCGGCGATGTGCTGGACATCGTGAAGGTCGCCGTTCTCGGCGTCGGACTCGTCGGCGGCTCGATCGGGCTTGCCGCGAGCCGGCGCCTCGGTGCCGAGGTGACGGGGTTCGACTCCGACCCCGCGACGCTCGAGGCCGCCAAGCGAATCGAGGCGATCGGGGTTGCCGCCGACTCGATCGGCGCGGCCTGCGCCGGCGCGGATCTCGTCATCTGCGCTGCGCCGGTCACCGACCTGCCGGATCTGGTGGTGGCGGCACTGGCTGCATCACCTCAGGATGCAGTCGTCAGCGATGTCGGATCCACCAAGGCTGAATTGGTTGCCTCGATCGACGGCCGCTCCGGGGCCGAAAGGTTCATCGGCGGACATCCGCTCGCCGGAGCCGAGACCTCAGGGGTCGAGAACGCCCGCGAAGATCTCTTCGAGGGGGCACGCTGGTTCTTGACTCCCACGGGCAGTTCCAGCGGCGTCCACTACGACAAGCTGCAACGAGCGATCACGGAGATCGGGGCCCGTCCGCAGGCGATCGAGGCGAAGACCCACGACCGGGTGATGGCCGACGGTCAGCCACCTTCCGCACGTGCTCGCCGATGTGCTCGTAGCTCAAGCGAGGGAGGCGCTCGCCGAAGAGTCCGAGCACCTTCCGGAGGTCGGCCCCAGCTTTCGCGACACGACCCGAGTGGCCGGCGCCAACCCGCCCCTCTGGGCTGGGATCCTCGCCGCCAACGGCGAGGCGGTTGCCCGCGAGGTCGACGGCGTCGTCGAGCGTCTTCAGGAGATCTCGGAGCTGCTGCGCCGTGGTGATCGTATGGAGCTCGAGCGCTGGCACTCGGGCGCCCGGGAAGATCGCCGGCTGCTGCTCGAATCCGAGCTAGTCGGCGGGGCGCTCTGCGAGCTCAGAGTCGGTGTCGAGAACCGGCCCGGCACGGTCGCCGAGATCGCCCTCGCCCTGGGTCATGCCGGCGTCAACATCGAGGACATGGCGCTCTACCCAGCGGCCGACGAGCGGACCGGCGCGATCTCTCTGTGGATCGCCGGCAGCGGCGAGGCCGAGCGTGCGGCCGAGGTGGTGCGTGGCCTCGGCCACCACGTAAGCGTGGTGGCGAGCGGCCAGTGACCCGCTTTGAGCCCTCCGGCCCACTGCGGGGTGAACTGCGCCCTCCACCCGACAAGTCGATATCCCATCGCGCGGCCATCCTTGGCGCGATGGGGGAGGGCCGGACTGCCGTCACCAACTATTTGGACGCTGCCGACACGCGCTCGACGCTCCACGCGGTGCGGGCGGTTGGCGCGGGGCTCGAGATCGGCGCGGAGGCTGACGGCAGGGTCGACTTCGAGATCCAGGGCGTCGGGCTTCGCGGCGCCCAGCCGGCACGGATCGATGTCGGCAACGCCGGCACCCTGATGCGGCTGCTGCCCGGCTGGCTTTCGGGTCAGCCACGGGGCCGCTGGACACTCGACGGAGACGAATCGATCCGGCGCCGGCCCGTCGACCGGATCGCAACGCCGCTTCGCCTGATGGGGGCCTCGGTGACCTGTCGCGACGGCCGCCTGCCGCCGCTCGAGCTGGAAGCCCGGACGCCCCTTGAGGGAATCGAGTACGAGCTGCCTGTCGCCAGCGCCCAGGTCAAGTCCTGCCTGCTGCTGGCCGGGCTGCTTGGCGACGGCCCGACCGAGGTCTTCGAGCCGGCCCCCAGCCGCGATCACACCGAGCGCATGCTTGCCGCAGCGGGGGCTGAGATCGTCAACGCGGCCAACAGCGTCGCCGTCTTTCCCGCGGAGTCGATCTCATCGGGGCCGATTGAGGTGCCGGCCGACTTCTCCTCCGCAGCCTTCTTCCTCGTCGCCGCGCTGATCGTCCCGGGCAGCGACCTTCGCCTCACGGAGGTCGGAGTCAACGACACCCGGATAGGCCTGCTCGACATCGCTCTGCGAATGGGAGCGGTGGTCGAGCTGGACCACGAGACCGAGGAGGGCGACCGCGACGAGCCCACCGCCGACCTGATCGTTCGGGCCGCAGAGCTAAACGGAACCGAGGTCGGTTCTCACGAGGTCGCCCTTGCGATCGACGAGTTGCCTCTGGTCGCGTTGCTGGCCTGCTTCGCCGAGGGCGAAACGAGAGTGACCGGCGCCGACGAGCTGCGCCACAAGGAATCGGACCGGATCGCGACCGTCGTCGAGGGCCTGCGCGGGCTCGGCGCCAAGATCGACGCGCTCGAGGACGGATTCGTGATCGAGGGCGCCGGCGCTCTGCCCGGCGGGACGATCGATTCGCATGGAGACCATCGTCTGGCGATGCTCGGCGCCGTCGCGGGGCTTGCTTCGCAATCGGGCGTCGACGTGGTCGGGATGGAGGCGGCGGCGGTCAGCTACCCCGGGTTCGAGCGCGACCTGCGTTCGCTCATCCCCTGAGACCGGTCAGTGCTGGCTCGGGTGTCCCTCGCCGGGCCAGGGGGAGAGCACAAGCAACAGGCGGGCATCCTCGGTTGCCTTGATCTCACGGCGCTCGTTAGGGTCGAACACGGTCAGCATGCCGGTTGCGCCGCGTGCGCTCTCGCCGTTCGGTCCTGAGATCTCGATTGCCCCGGCGGCCACGACCAGCCAGGCGCGCTCGTGAACCTGGTGTTCGCTGAGGAGCTCTCCAGCGGGCAGGTTGATGACGATCGCCCTGCCCTCGGACTCCGAGTCCAGCACCTGAGGTTGGTGCGGTTGAACGTCCATCTTCGCAATGTCCCAGGTCTGCATCAGGTCTCCTCGTTGCCGGCTCTCCATCAACCCTACACCTGCCCATCACCGAAGCATCCCCCTACCCTCAGCGGCATGGTTATCGCGATCGACGGGCCTGCGGGGTCCGGGAAATCAACTGTGGCACGCGCCGTCGCCAAGGCGCTCGGCTGGACGTATCTCGACTCCGGGGCGATGTACCGCAGCGTCGCGCTTGCGGCGATGCAGCAGGGCATCGACCCGGCAGACGGTGGCCGCCTGGGAGGTCTCGCGCGGGAGTTGCCGCTGCGGCTCTCGGGTCCGGTCGTCGAGATCGACGGCCAGGACGTCGGCGAGGCGATTCGCACACCGGAGGTATCGGCTGCTGCCTCCCTCGTTGCCGCGCACCCGGCAGTCCGCGAAGCGATGGTCGACCAGCAGCGCGCTCTGATCGAGAGCGGCCGCTATGTCGCCGAGGGGCGGGACATCGGAACCGTCGTCAGCCCGGAGTCGCCGTTGAAGGTGTTCCTCACCGCCGACGTCGACGAGCGCGCCCGCCGGCGCGCCGCGCAGACGGGTGAGGAAGGCATGGCCGTCGCCGCCGCCATCCGCGACCGCGACGCTCGTGACACGGCCCGCGACCACAGCCCCCTCGTCGCCGCGGCCGACGCCGTCGAGCTCGACACCACCGCACTGACGGTCGCAGAGGTCGTGACGGCCGTTGTTGAGCTTGCCGAGCAGAGGGGTCTGGCATGAGCCGCCTTCCCCAGATCGTCGTTGTCGGATTCCCCAACGCCGGCAAGTCGACGCTGATCAACCGCCTTGCGGGTGGCCGCGAGGCGGTCGTCCATTCCGAGGCCGGGGTCACACGTGACCGCAAGGCGATCGAATGCGAGTGGAATGGCGTCCGCTTCGACCTGATCGACACGGGCGGAGTCGACCTTGCCGCCGAGGACAGCCTTTCGCGCGCCGTCCAGCACCAGGCACGTGAGGCGATCGCCGACGCCGACGGGATCCTGCTGATCGTCGACGCCAAGAGCGGGCTCGGGCCGGGTGACGCCGAGGTCGGCAGGCTGCTGCGCGGCGCCAAGGTTCCCGTGATCGTCGTCGCCAACAAGATCGACCGCGTCCAGGATGAGCCACTGGCCGCCGAGCTCTACTCGCTGGGGCTCGGCGATCCGCTCCCAACCTCGGCCGCGCAGGGGCTCGGCACCGGCGACCTGCTCGACCGAGTCGCCGAGATCGCGGCGGCCGTCCCCGGCGCCGGCGATCCTGGCGAGGAGGAGATACGCCTGGCGATCATCGGCCGCCCGAACGTCGGCAAGTCGTCGATGGTCAACCGCCTGCTCGGCGCCGACCGGGTGATCGTCTCCGAACTCGCGGGAACCACTCGCGACTCCATCGACACGCGACTCGAGTTCGAGGGGCGGCGGCTGGTCCTTGTCGACACAGCCGGCCTGCGCCGGCGTACGAAGCTTTCCGGTTCGATCGACTACTACTCGCAGCTGCGATCCGAGCGTGCCGCAGCTCGGTCTGACGTCGCGATCGTGGTCTGCGACGCCGCCGAGGGCGTCACCGCCGAAGACCTGCGGGTGGCGGAGCTCGCCAAGGTCAGCGGATGCGCGACCCTGGTTGCGCTCAACAAGTGGGACGTGGGGGAGACGGACCTCGAAGACGCCCGCGCGCGCCTGGAGACACGGATCCGCCTGCGCCCGAAGGTGATCACGGCCTCGGCGCTCACGGGGCGCAACATGGCAGACCTGCTTCGCGAGGCGATCCGGCTCGCCGATTTGCGCGCCCGCCGCGTGCCGACGCCTGAACTCAACCGCTTCATCTCCGACCTTGTCGCCCATCGCCCGCCTCCCGTAAAACGCGGCAAACGCTTGCGGCTCCTGTACGCCGCGCAGTTCGAAACGTCCCCGCCGCGCTTTGCGATCCAGGTCAACAATCGCGGCCTGATCTCGCGCGACTGGGCCTTCCACCTCGAAAACAGGTTGCGGGAGACCTATGGCTGGGAGGGCGTTCCGCTGATCATCGACTACATCACCCGGTCACAGCGGTCCAGACCTGGCGGGCGAGCGCCCGCCGCGCAGGTATAAACAGCGGGTCGTGGCAGGGACCACCCGGACATTTCCCGGCAGGGCGGCCTGATGGAGCGCATTCGCTCCTTCGGGCGACGGCTTCGATTCGCCATCTCGGATTTGACCTACGGGCTGCGCCGCGGCGCGCGGCGGGCCCGCGGGGCGCTGATCGGGGACCGCTTGGCCGGCTCGCTCGGCCGGGTGCGGTTCCGCCTGGCGGGTTTGGGTAGGCGGATCGCCAGCGTCTTCGGGGACGTGGGAGGCGGCATCGCGGCCGCGGCGCGGCGCCTCGAGGCCGCCTGGATGCGTCTGGAGGTGCGAACCCGCCAGAGCATCGCCGCGGTTGTCGGGGCCGTCGCACTTTCGGCGATCCTCTGGTTCGGGCTCGTCCCGGTGCTTCCCTGCCAGTTCCCCGCCGGCGATCGCTGCCCGCCCCCTGACGATGCCGTTGAACTGGTGCCGGCGGACGCGCTTGCCTACGTTCACACCAACCTGGAGCCCGACAGCGACGAGACTGCGGACGCGCGCGCGCTGGCCGCACGCCTGCCCCTGCTGTCCTCCCAGCTGATCGCCAGGGCGCCGCTGCCGGGGGGAGGCGGATCGCAGTTCGGTGAGCAGGTGCTCCCCTGGCTCGGCGGCGAGGTTGCGCTCGCCGTGATCGCGGGCGCGGGGGGAACCCCGGAGCAGGTATACCTGCTCGAGGTCGGCGATCAAGCGGGCGCCGAGGAGTTCGCTCGCACGATCACGGGCGCCGACGCCGAGACGACCGAGCGCGGCGGGGTCGAGATCCAAGTGGATAAGCGCGGGGTCGCGACCGCATTCACCGAGGGCTTCCTCCTCATCGGCACGGAGGTCGCAGTCCAGCGCCTCATCGACGCACAGGCTCGGGACGGGCGCACCCTCGCCGACTCGCCTGTCGCCGAAGAGATTGACGACGCCCTGCCCGACGACAGCCTGATTCAAGCCTACGTTTCCGAGGACGGCGTCCAACGCCTGCTGGCGGCTGGGCGGGGCTGCTCTCGTCGCTCGACTCGGTGATCAACTTCGAGGCGACGGTGGGTGCCGGAGCGTCGCTGACGGTCGCGGCTGACGGACTCGAGGTCGAGATCCACAGCGAACTGGACCAGGCACGCCTCGAGGCCTCACCCGGCTTTTTCGATGCTTTTCCGCCCTTCGAGCCAACGCTGACCGAGGAGTTGCCTCCGAAGACACTCGGCTATCTCGGCCTCGGCGATCCGCAGGCCAGCATCGAGCTCCTGCTGGAGCAGGCTCGCAGCCAGGCACCGGACTTGGTCGTCGGCTTCGAGAAGCTCCAGAAGCGTCTCGAGAAGATCGGCGAGGTCAGCCTCACCGGCGAAGTGCTGCCCGTGCTCGGCGGTGAAGGCGCCTTCGCGATCGAGCCGCCGACGCCGATTGCGCGGGGCGGGGGAGGCGACGAGGGGGAAGGCGAATCCGAGCAAGAGTCCGAGGGCGGCAAGAACGATGAGAGGGGGGACGAGGAGGGGATTCCCTTCGAGATCCCCGGAATCGAGGGCGCGCCGCCCGGCGCTGCGCCGTCCGAAGACGTGGCCCCGGAGACGGTCGAGCCTGAGGGCATCCTCGGTGCGACCGGGGTTCCGTATCTGACCTTCATCGGCACCGAAGTCGACGAGGTGGCGGCCAACGAGGCGCTGGCGAAGCTTCAGGCACCGCTTGGCAAGGCGCTCCAGGACGACTCGAGCGGCCAGCAGCCGACCTTCGAGTCCGGTGAGGTTGCGGGTATCCCCGCCCAAACAATCAGCGTCTCGCCGTCGGTTGAGTTGACATACGCCGTTTTCGACGACCAACTCGTCGTTTCGACGCAGCCAACCGGCGTTGAGCGGCTGGCAAGGGGTTCAGGTGGTCTCTCCGGTGCGCCACCATATGAGCGCGCAACGGATGACCTTCCGGGCGAGCCGGCGCTGCTGCTCTACCTCAACCTGCGTGAGCTGCTCGGGCTCGCCGAGGCCGAGGGACTGGCGGAAGACCCCGCCTACGGAGTGTTCGCCGCCGAAGCCCGCCAGCTGGGCGAGGCGTCGCTCGCGGTTGAGCGCGGCGAGCTCGAGCTGGGCTCGTTCCTGCGCGTCTCGTTGCTCCCGCCGCCGGACTGACCCGCGGTGGCGCGGGGACCGGGTACCATGCCGCGCCTATGAGCTCAGATAACCACCTCTTTACGTCCGAATCCGTCACCGAGGGGCATCCCGACAAGGTCGCCGACCAGGTCTCCGACGGCATCCTCGACGCCGTCCTGGCAGCCGACGCCGACCCCGTCGAGGCGCGCGTCGCTTGCGAAACCCTCGTCAACACGAACCTCGTCGTGATCTCGGGCGAGATCCGCACCGACGCCGAGATCGACTTTGAGGGCATCGCTCGCGAGACGATCCGCGAGATCGGCTACGACGGCTTCGATCCGCAGTTTGGCGCCGACTCCGCCGAGGTCCTCGTCAGGGTGGATCAGCAGTCCGCCGACATCGCTCAGGGCGTCGACGACGCCGCCGAGCACCGCGAGGAGGGCTCCGGCGACGAGTCCGATGTCGCCGGCGCGGGCGACCAGGGAATGATGTTCGGCTACGCCAGCTCGGAGACCGACGAGCTGATGCCGCTGCCGATCGCCCTCGCCCACCGGCTAGCCCACAGGCTCAGCGCGGTTCGCAAGGACGGCACGGTTCCCTACCTGCGACCCGACGGCAAGACCCAGGTCACGGTTCGATACGAAGGCACTCGCCCAGTCGAGATCTGCCGGGTGCTGATCTCGACCCAGCACGACGAGGGTGCCGACCGCGACAGCCAGATCCGTCCCGACCTCTGGGAGCACGTCATCGAGCCGGTGCTTCCGTCCGATCTCTACGACTCGGCGACACTTCAGGAGGACCTGCTGATCAATCCGACCGGGCGCTTCGTCATCGGCGGCCCCGTCGGCGACTGCGGCCTGACCGGTCGCAAGATCATCGTCGACACGTATGGCGGCATGGCTCGCCACGGAGGCGGGGCGTTCTCCGGCAAGGACCCCTCGAAGGTCGATCGCTCGGCAGCGTATGCGGCCCGGCACGTCGCCAAGAACGTCGTCGCCGCTGGGCTGGCGGACCGCTGCGAGGTCCAGGTCGCCTACGCGATCGGCGTCGCCCATCCCGTCTCGGTGATGGTCGAGACCTTCGGTACCGGCAAGCTCGGCGACGCAGAGATCGCGGCGCTCGTCCAGGAGCAGTTCGACCTGCGTCCCGGCGCGTTCCGCGACTACCTCGATCTGCACCGGCCGATCTACCAGCCGACAGCGGCTTACGGCCACTTCGGCCGCCGCGACCAGGACTTCTCCTGGGAGCGCACCGATCGCGCCGAAGCGCTGCAGGACGCCGCCTCCGCGGCTGCCGCGTCCTGACCCGCGGCTGACTCAGCCCGGCGCCGGCACCCTGACCCGCTTGACCGCGGGCGTCGGGTCGAAGTTGCCCGCGAAGTCGATCGCGGCGACCTGGAACGTGTGCCTGCCCGGCTTCAGGTTCTTGAAGACGGCGGGCAGCGCGCAGACCTTGAACGGCTTCGCGTCGACGCGGCAGAGCACCGCGATCACGGGTTCATCGACCGAGAAGGTCAGCGTGACCTTGCGCCCCCTGCGCTTCGCCTTGGTGATCGTCGTCTCTGGTGGGTCGGTGTCCGCGGCCGGGGGCGGTGCGGAGGTATCGACCGTGAACGCCCGGGTTGCCGCCGGTCCCTGATTGCGGAAGGCGTCGGTCGCCCTGACCTCGAAGGCGTGGGCGCCGTCAATTAACGCGAGCGGCGCGGCGTGCGCGCCGGCCGGGCCGGTCGCATCGTCGCACGGCGCAAAGGCGCCGTCGTCGAAGCGGCACTCGAACGTCGCGCCGACCTCGCCTGAGAAAGTGAAGCTGGGCGTCGCGCTCGTCGTTACGCCCGAGGGCCCGCTGTCGATCACGGTCGCCGGGCCATCGGCATCGAAAAACGCGAGGCCTCCGTCACAGTCGACAATGCTGGTTTCGAACGCCGGGCCGTCGGCTGAGCCTATGTCAGCACCGGCTCCGCAATCGATCGAGTCGGGGACGCCGTCCTGCGCCTGGATGTTGTCGGGGCCGCCGTGGAGCAGCGCCGTGTCCGAGCCGAGGCCCGGGTTGATCAGGTTGGCGTTGTCGTTGCCCTGCAGCCTGTCGGCGAACGGGCTTCCGTACAGGTGGTCAACTGAGCTGATGTCGTCGGCGCCCTGGGAGCCAGTCGGCTGGGGCCCGGCCACGCGCAGGTCCACGGTGACACCGGCCGGAGCGTTGTCGTAGCTCACGAAGTCATCACCGCTTCCGCCGAGCAGCACGTCGTCGCCACCGAGGCCCTCGAATGTGTCGTTGCCATTGAAGCCAGCCAGGCGATTGTTCTGAGCATTCCCCGTGAGGACATCGTCGTTGCCGCCGCCGAAGACGTTCTCGACCGAGCTGGAAATGCTGTCCCCGGTGCCGTCGTCGTCGGTACCCGTGCCCGGCGATGTATCGCCATTTGCGGTCGTTGTCCCAATCGTCGCGGTGATCGCATCGACGCGGTCGTTGTAGAGAACTGTGTCTCCGAACGCTCCGTGGTTTCCGCCGATGAGGGTGTCGGCCCCGAAACCGCCGTGGAGGTCATCATCGCCGTCGCCTCCGTTGACGAGGTCGTTGCCGCCGAGGCCGAAGAGGTCGTCGTCACCGGTGAGGCCGTCGAGCGAGTTTGGTCCGCCGTCCCCGGTAAGGATGTCGGCGCCGCCACCGCCGGCAATGCCTTCGATCCCGCTCGAGAGGTCGTCGCCCGCATCGTCCATTCCTCCGACGGTGCCGTTCCCAGACGCCGTTCCGATGGTCGCCGTCACCGGCGAGGCGGCGGCATGGTCGGTGTAGATGGCCGTGTCGCCGACGACGGTGTTGCTCGGCGCTCCGCCAATCAGCGCGTCAGCGGCTCCACGGCCGATCATCCCGTCGATGCCCCCGCCCCCTTCGATCCGGTTGACGAAAGCATTGCCGACGAGGCTGTCGCCGAACGGGCTGCCGATCAGGTTCTCGATGTCGGGCTCCGGCCCGGCATCGTTGCCGTCCACGATGGTGTCCATGCCGGAGCCGAGGGTGTTCTGCGCGATGCTCGTTGACAGATTGACCGTTACGGCCGCGCCGTCCTCCGCGTAACTGGCTGTATCGACGCCGTCGCGGCCGATAAGCGTGTCGTTGCCGCCCAGGCCCATCAGCGTGTCATTGCCGTTTGGTTCGACCTCCCCGCCATCGAGCAGGTTGTCCGCCCCATCTCCGATCAGGATGTCATTGCCGTCGCCGCCGGCGACGTTCTCGATGTCGCTGATCGTGTCGAGGCCGGCACCGAGGGTGTCTTGCTGCGCGGCTGTCCGCAGATCGATTCTCAGTGCAGGGTCCAAGAAACGGTAGGCGAGGAGATCCGTCCCGCCGTTGCCGTCAACCACGTCATTGCCCACCCACGGGCTGATCCGGTCCGCGCCGCTACCGCCGGTCAAAGTGTCGTTGCCCGCTGCGCCATCCAGTTGCCAGCCCGTCGTTGTTTCCGGGCCGCCGGCGGCGAGCACGTCGTTGTCGTTGTCCCCGAAGAGCCGCGCCTCGGTGCCGACCCTCCACGGTCCGGTGTACAGCCCGCCCGGGCCCGCCGCATTGAAGGTGTCGTTGCCGTTGTTGCCGGTCCCGACAAACCCGGTGACGGCGTTCGCGGTGACGTCGATGTCCGCGGAGCCGAGTTCGTTCGCGTTCAGGTTCACTCCTCGCCCGACCGCGAGCGAGCCGAGCGTGACGTTTTCGTCACCGGAGCCTCCGGTCACGTAGAGGGCGGCGGTCGTGTTCCCATTGAGCGTGAACTCGATCTCCTCGCTTTCACCGGGCTCGTCCTCCAGGCCGGGCGCGAAGGCACCGTTCGTGAGGTCGATACCGAAGAAGGCGTGGTCCGCGGAGACGGCGTCCATCTGGATCGAAGACGTTGTGGTCGGCGTAGCGGTCCCTCCCGTGCAGGCCACCTGATTGCCGCCTGACGATGAAGCGTCGAAAACCAGAATCTGGGTCTGCGCTGCGTTGAGCACGACGCGGGCCTGGGCGCCGTTATTCGGCCCTGACACGTCGATGTCGAGCACCCCTCCGTTGAACGAACAGGTCGCCGCCGCGGAGGCTGTCGTCGGGGTAGTGAGACCGGCCAAACCCAGCACGGTGAGGGCGGCGAGGTATTGCGTGATGCGTCGGCGGGACGGGACGCGTCGATCAGACCCCATGTTTGCTCCCCCTTGAGCGCTAGCCCCTCAGGCGCGTTGACGTTCTCCGAGGATCCTCCCACAAAACAGATGCGCGGGAGTGTGATTTAGCTCCGAACGCGAAGCTGGGGATCGGCTCGCTTGAGAGAGGCTAAGCGGGCTCTTCGTAGGCTTCGTCGCCGAGGCCGGCTTGGCCGCCGCCCAGACGTTGCGCTTCGCCCACCTCGTGGACGACCTCTTCTGGATTGGCGACGCCGTTGAAGGTGAAGTTGTAGTCGTCGCCCGCGGCAGTGTCGAAGTCGACGTCGCCGATCTGGAGGATGCGGGCGATCATCGACTGGTGGTAGTTGACGTTCTGAACCCGGTTCAGCCGCGTCTCCTGGACCTCGCGGGAGATGATTCCACGCTTGATGTGCAGGCGCTTGTTGGTGATCGTGTAGCGCGTGGCGACGCGCTTGATGAAGCCGATCAGGACGGTCAGTGCGACGCCGACGACGGCGACGATCGTGATCAGGCCGCTGTCGGCCTCATCGCCCGCGATCCGGGTGACGATGCCGACGATCAGGGCGAGCACGGCGGTGATCGCGATCCCCTTCAGGTAGAAGGCGAGGATCGAGCGCCAGGAAGGGTGGCCCTCGTAAAGAACCCGCTCGCCGGGACTGAGTTGAATCGCCACGGCGCAAGCTTATGCGCTCGCCGGGCGGATCACTAGCTTGAGCGCATGACAATCGCCAGAGTCGAACCGCTAACGACCGCTCGTGCCCTGCGCGGGCCCTTCGACTACAGGCTTGGTGAGCGGTTCGAGGGTGCGGGCGTTGGAAGCGTGTTGCGCGTGCCCTTCGGGCCACAGAAGCTGCTCGGGGTCGTGGTCGAGATCGCCGAGAGCAGTGAACTCCCGCCGGAGCGGCTCGCGGAGCCGCTGGAAGCCGTTGGCCAAAGCGTCCCGGAGGAGCTCGTCGAACTGGGGCTTTGGGTGGCCCGCGAGTACTGCTCGACCCCGTCGCGCGGCCTCGCGCTGGTACTTCCGCCCGGGACCGGGCGCAGCGGGCGTTCGCCGCGCCCGGCGCTTGAGCTGCGAGTCACCGCCACGCAGGCGGCCACCGAGGCGCTGGAGAACGGCGTCCGGCTCGGCGAGCGCCAGCGCGCGGCCCTGGCGGGGCTGGTCGAGGCTCAGACTGAGGTTGCGATGGCGCAGATCGCCGGCGGAGACGTCGGACGTGACGTCCTGCGCCGCCTCGAAGCGCGAGGACTTGTTGCGCTGCGGGAGGTGGCCGTCCGCCGCTCGCCGCAGCTGCATTCGATCGGCGCTGCCGCGACCGAAGTGGACCTGACCGGCGATCAGGAGCGCGCCGTCGACGCGATCGTGGCCGCGCTGGACGGCGACGGCCCCGACAGGCTGCTGCTCAACGGCGTCACCGGATCCGGGAAGACCGAGGTCTACATGGCCGCCGTCCAGCACTGCCTGTCTCGGGGGCGCGGGGCGATCGTGCTCGTCCCGGAGATCGCGATCACGCCGCAGACGATGGGCCGCTTCAATTCGCGCTTCGGCGATCGCGTCGCTCTCCTGCACTCGCGTCTTGCGGCCGGCGAGCGGGCGGACGAGTGGCGGCGCCTGCGCCAGGGGGAGGCAGCAATTGCGGTCGGCCCGCGCTCAGCCGTGTTCGCGCCCGTAGCTGACCTCGGGCTGATCGTGATCGACGAGGAGCACGAGCCCTCCTACAAGCAGGAGGGCGATCCGCGCTACGACGCCCGTGAGGTCGCGGTCCAGCGCGCCCGCGACGCGGGCGCCTTGCTTGTCGCCGGCACAGCGACACCTCGGCCGGAGAGCTGGCTCGAGCTGGCGCGGATCGAGCTGCCGGAGCGGGTGGACGGGCGCAGCCTGCCCGAGGTCGAGGTCCTGGACATGCGGGCCGGGGGCGGGACCGCCGCAGCCGGCTCGAAACGAGCGATCCCGCACGGGCCCCTCCATCCCCGCACTCGGGAGGCGCTGCAGGGCCTGCGGCGCCAGGGGGGCAAAGCGATCGTGCTGCTCAACCGGCGCGGCTGGTCGCCGCACCTGGAGTGCCGCTCCTGCGGTCGTACCTGGGGCTGCCCGGATTGCGATGTCTCGCTCGTCCTGCACCGCGGCGGCGATGCCTTGCGCTGCCATCACTGCGGCCACAGCGAGGCGCCGCCCGCGTCATGCCCGGAATGCGGGTCGGTGACGCTTGCCCGGCACGGCAGCGGGACCGAGCGGGTCAGCTCGCTGCTCGAGGCCGACCTCGACCCGCTCCCCGTCTTTCGCCTGGACTCGGATTCAGCGGCCGGCTCGGGCGGCCACGCGAAGATCTTGGCGGCTTTTCAGGCGGCCGACAACGGCGTTCTCGTCGGAACCCAGATGGTGGCCAAGGGCCATGACTTCCCCGAGGTGGTGCTGGCCGTCGTCGTCGACGCTGACGCGACCCTGCGCTTCCCCGACTTCCGTGCCGAGGAACGGACCTTCGCGCTCGTTTCTCAGTTGGCCGGCCGCAGCGGGCGTGGCCAGGCGGGTGGGAGGGTCCTCGTTCAGACGATGGCCCCGGACGCCGCCGCGATCCGTGCCGCTGCGGACCACGACGCCGCCGGGTTCCTGAAGGGTGAGCTCGAACGGCGCCGCGCGCTGGGCTATCCACCGTTCACCCACCTGATCCGGGTCGAGCTCTCGTCCGAGAAGCTCGCGGAGGCGGAGCGGGCCGCGTCGGTGATGGCGGAGCGGCTGGCATCCGCGCTTGAAAGCGACGTCAGTCTGCTCGGGCCGGCGCCGCGGATGCGGCTGCGCGGGCGCAACCGCTTCCAGTTGCTGGTCAAGACCCCTCGGCGCGGCGACACGGTTGACCTCGTCCGGAGTGTCGTTGACGACATTTCGGCGAAGCGCCTGCTCGGCGGCGCGGCGCTCGCCGTCGACGTCGATCCCCAGTAGCTGCGAGCGCCTCCGGCTGGGTACTCTCGGGCCTGCGATGACCAACGACGCCACAGTCTCCGAGCACGAGCCGCCCGCCGAGGAGCAACTGCCGGAGGAGCGCGAGACGCAACTCGACGAGAAGGGGCGTGAGCGCCGCCGGGCCGCGCTCGCTCAGGTGCGGTCATTCGGCGACCCGGTGCTGAACTCCCGCGCGGCGCCGGTCACGATCTTCGACGACGAGCTCGCGGCCGAGGCCGAGCGCATGTTCGAGATCATGCGTCACGCGCACGGCGTGGGCCTCGCGGCGACGCAGCTCGGGACGCTTCGCCGCCTGCTCGTCTTCGCTGCGGGGCCGGATGCAACACCCACCGCGGTCGCCAACCCTGTGATCGAATGGAGCGGCGCCGAGCAGGAGGTCGCCGAAGAGGGCTGCCTCAGCCTCCCCGGCATCGTCGTCGACGTCGAACGCCCGGTGCACACGCGCGTCAGCGGCGTCGACACATCCGGCCGGCCGCTGGTGATCGAGGCCAGCGGCCTCGAGGCGAGGGTCTTGCACCACGAGATCGACCACCTCGACGGCACGCTGATCCTCGCCCGGACTGAGCGCGGGCAGCGACGCGCAGCCCTGCGGGCGCTGCGCGAGGGCACCACTTTCAGGCCCGGCGCCGACGAGTCGGACGAGGAGTGAGCGGGCTCCCCACCGTCTTCTTCGGGACCCCGGAGTTCGCGGTCCCGATCCTCCGGGAGCTGGCCGGCTCGCCGCACAGGCCGAAGCTGGTCGTCACCCCGCCGGACCGCCCGAAGGGCCGCGGTCGGCAACTCGCGTCTCCGCCGGTGGCCGATGCCGCAGGCGAGCTGGGCATCGAGGTGTTGCAGACGGCCGACGTGAACGCGCCGGAATCACTCGCGGCGATCCGTGGCGCCCGGCCCGACCTCGCCATCGTCTGCGCCTTTGGGCAGCTGATCCGCGAACCGCTGCTTTCCGAGCTCGAGATGCTCAATGTGCACCCGTCGCTCCTGCCGCGCTGGCGGGGTGCGGCGCCGATCGAACGGGCGATCATGGCCGGCGATCACGAGACGGGGACGACGATCATGCGCCTGAGCGCCGGGCTCGACTCGGGCCCGGTAGCGCTGGCGGAGCGCGTCACAATCGGCGAGCGCGAGGACTTCGGGGCGCTTGCCGCCCGGCTCGCCGAGCGCTCGGGGCCGCTGATGGTCAGAGCGCTCGAGCTGCGTGCCGCCGGTGTTCTGACTCTGACCGACCAGGACGACGCCACGGCCACCTACGCCGAGAAGATCGGGCCCCAGGACCGCCGTCTTGACCCGGCGAGATCGGTGGCCGAGCTCGACGCGGCCGTTCGCGGGCTGCATCCGCACATCGGGGCGTACCTGCCGCAGGACGGTGACGCGAGGCTCGGCGTCGAGCAGGCAAACCCGGCGCCGGAGATCAGCGGAGTCGAAGTTGGGAAGCTGGCGTTGCGCGACGGGCAGCTCCTGCTCGGGTGCGGCGACGGAGCCCTGCGCCTCGACGTCGTCAAGCCGCCGGGTGGCCGGGCGATGCCGGCGGACGCCTACGTTCGCGGTCATCCGGTCGCCGAGTGAACGCCGGGCTCGACCGTGTGTCGCCCGCGAGGCGCGCGGCCCACGAGGTATTGCGACGCGTCTTCGAGCACGACGCCTGGGCTGACCGGGCGCTGCCGGCAGCGCTCGAGCGTTACTCCGTCCCGGCGGCGGAGCGCGGCCAGGCCCAGCGGCTCGCCTACGGCGCGGTGCAGCGCCGCGGCACCTCGGACGCTTTGATCGAGCGCCTCAGCGACCGCAGCTTGGAGCAGGTCGATGCCGGCCTGCTCGCTGCAATGCGGCTTGGCTTCTACGAGCTGTTGTTCGCGGATGCCACGCCGGACTACGCCGCCGTCGACCAGGCGGTTGAACTGGCCAAGGCGTCGACGCGCAAGCGCCGTGGCGAAGGCTTCGTCAACGCGCTGCTTCGCCGCTCGATCCGCGAGCGTGAGCAGCTACTCGAGAGCCTCGACGATCGCGACCCAGCCGGGGCCGCCGTCGCACACTCGCACCCCTTGTGGTTGGTCGAGCAATGGTGGGAGGAGCTTGGGCCCGAGGTCGCCCGGGCGTTGCTCGCGGCCGGAAACAGGCCGGGTGAGACCGCGATCCGAGTCAACACGATGCGCTCGCCCGTGGATCGCGTCATCGCAGCGCTCAAAGACGGTGGGGCGAGCGTTGAGAGCGCGGCCGGGCCGGCGCCGCTGGACGTGCCCGGGTCATACGTCATCGATGGCCCCATTGGCAGCGGATTCGGAGCGCTTCTAGACCGCGGGGACGCAGTCGCCCAGAGCCGCGCTTCCGCCGCAGTGGTCGCGATCCTCGATCCCCAGCCCGGCGAGCGCCTGCTCGACCTCTGCGCAGGGCCGGGAATCAAGACGACGCAGATGGCCGAGCGGCTTCAGGGCCGCGGGGAGATCGTCGCCGTGGAGCTCGATGCCGGTCGCGCCTCACAGCTTCGCGAACTCGCCGAGCGCCATGGCGCGGAGACGGTTCGGGTCGTCAAGGGCGACGCCGCGACGGGGCAGTGGATGGCGTCCGGCGGCAACGACCTGGGCGACGGATACGATCGCGTCCTCGTGGACCCTCCTTGCTCGGACCTCGGGACGCTCGCCTCCCGGCCCGACGCTCGCTGGCGCAAGTCGCCCGAGCTGATCGAGCGACTGCTGCCGATTCAGCGTGCGGTCCTGCGCCGAGGCGCCGAGGCGTTGCGGCCCGGCGGAACCCTCGTCTACTCGACCTGCACGATCTCGGCGCGCGAGAACCAAGCGCAGGTCGAGTCGCTACTCGCCGAGAGCGGCGGCGATCTGCGGGCGGACCCGCTCGGCGAGCGATTCCCCGCGGTTGCACTTGACGCCGATCCGCGCTTCCTGCAGACCCGCCCCGACCGCGATCGGACAGACGGCTTCTTCATCGCGCGACTGGTCAAGGCGGTAGACCAGTGAGCAACGTCGAATTGCCGCGACCGTCATGCCCGGGTTGCGGGGAGCCTTGGCTGCGCCCGACGAACCTGCCCGGCCGCTACCGCTGCGTCAACTGCCTGCGTCGCTATGAGCTCGTCTCCGCCTGCCCGAACTGCGGCGAGCACCAGACGATCGCCCGGATGCGCTCCGACGAGGACATGCGCTGCCAGCACTGCGGCGCCTCGATGCTGAATCCTGTCTGAGGAGCACTGATGAGCGAGCCGACCGTCGACACGATTTTCACGACCAAACGGGTGGCCCCGTCGATCCTGTCCGCCGACTTCGCCCGCCTCGGAGAGCAGGTGGAGACCGTGATGGCCGCCGGCGCCCGCCTGATCCACGTCGACGTCATGGACGGCCACTTCGTCCCGCCGATCACGATCGGCCCGCTGGTCGCGGGCTCGATCGCCGACCAGGTCCACGACGCCGGAGGCGCCATCGACGTTCACCTGATGATCGAGGCGCCGGAGCGCCAGATCGAGGAGTTCGCGAAGGCCGGGGCCGACGCGATCACGATCCACTACGAGGCGACACCCCACGTCCATCGCACGCTCGGCGCAATCCGAGAGGCCGGCTGTCGTCCTGGCCTTGCGCTCAACCCAGCCACCCCGGTCGAAGCAGTTGGCGAGCTCGGCGCGGTGGTCGACCACGTTCTCTGCATGACCGTGAACCCGGGGTGGGGGGGACAGGCGTTCATCCCGACGTCGCCCGCCAAGGTCGCCCGTCTGCGGAAACTGCTGCCCGAAACAACGATCGAGGTCGATGGAGGCGTGGACGCGACGACGATCGGCAGCGTCGCCGAGGCCGGGGCGTCGTTGTTCGTGGCGGGGTCCGCGGTCTTCAAGGCTGCTGATCCCGCCGAGGCTTACCGCGCGATCGTTGAGGCAGGTGGGGCCACCTAACCCCGCACCAACAACGCCCGACCCTCGCCTCACCCCGCCTCGTCCGCGGCAGCCATCTGCGCTTCCAGCTCTGCCACGGACCCGGGGGCGATCTCGTCCGCCTCGCGCGGTTTCGGGTTGCGATAGATCCTGTAGAGCAAGGCGCACAGCACCGCCGCGGCGAGGGTAAAGGCCACCTCCACGCGTCTGAACTCGTCCAGGACCGGCAGCAAGTTCAGCACCAGGAAGCCGACGGTGGTGACGATCCAGCAGGCCGCGGCGCGATGGGCCTGGGCCTGGGCGAGGGCGGCCTGGTTCAGCGTCGCGGCCGACAGATAGAGGCCCGCGCCCGCCGTGACGATCAGCAGCCCCTCGCGGTCGTAGGAGAAGTTGCCGCCGAAGGCGATCTCCATCAGGTCGGGGCCGGCGATCGCCATCACCACGACGACCAGACCGGTCAGGGCCGCGATCGCTCTGATCGTCGCTCGCACCGAGTGCTTGAACTCTTGCTCGGCGGAGTCGGTGCCGCTCGCGCGCAGCCGGGTCAGGTGCGGCAGCAGGCTGGTGGCGACCGCCTGGAAGAGCTGCAGCGGCGCCCGGGCGATCATCAGCACGTTGAAGATGAACCCGGCCGCGGCGGCCCCGAGCGAGGCGTTGAGGATCAGCGGGCCGGCGTTCAGGAAGGTCTGCTCGCAGACCATGATCGCGAGTACCGCGGTTGCGAATCCGGCTCCTGAAGAGAGCGTCATCGACGAACGTTCGCCGGCGCCCGCCTCGCCGGCATCGCGGCGAACGCGATGCAGGATCGCGAAGGGAACGACGCTGAGGCTGAGTAGCGGCGCCGCGAGAATGCCCAGCGCCACGGCGGTCTGGCCGTCGGCGATCCCGAGGGCGACCGCCAGGGCGAATGCCGTGCGCGAGAGCGATTCGCAGAGCATCAGGCCCGCATAGAGCGAGAAGCGTCGGCTGCCGGCGAGGTAGCCACGAGCGAAGTAGCTGGCCGCATAACCGAGCGTCGCGCCGAGAAAGATCCAATAGAGGGTCTCGTTGCCCGAGAGCAGGTCGTCGGTGATCGGGCCCTTTAGCGCCAGCGCCACGACCGCCAGCGCGATCGCGAGTGCGGCTTGGATCGTTGCCGCGACCCGGATCGGGTGGGCGGTGGGCAGCCCGTGGGCCTCGTGCTCGGCGATCGAGCGCGAGAGCAGCTGCTCGACCGGCCGGTAGAGCACCGAGACCGTGATGAAAACCGCCGACCAGAGCACGGCGAGCTCGCCGTAATCGGTCGGCCCCAGGTTGTGTGAGGCGAGCGCGAAGTAAAGGTAGGTGACGAGGCCGGTGGCGCCGACGCCGATCGAGAGCAGCCCGGCGGCGCGGCCGTAGCGGCTGGACTCCCCGTCCTCAGGGCCGCCGCTCATCAGCGTGAGCGAATGAACGGCAGCGAGCTCGAACGCCGCGCGCCCGGCTCGTAGTGCGAGGGCTCGATTCCCAGCGTCAACTCGACTCGCCGCACTCGCTCGAAGGTCCGTTGCGCCATCACCCGCTGGCCGGCGAGCGCGTCCCCGACGACGCCGAGGGCGAACATCTGGATGGCGGCGATCAGCAGCACCGCGCCGAGGATCAGCGATTGGACATGCCCCGTCGAGTCGCCGTTGAAGATCCAGTCGAGCAGGAACGGCATCCAGGCGGCCAGGGCGGCGACCAGCAGCACGAGGGCGAGCGTCGAGAAAACCCGCAGCGGCTCGTAGAGCGCGTAAGCGCGGAAGATCGCCAGCGCGTTGCGGCGCACGTAGCTGCCCGTGGAGGGGAAGAGCCGCGATTCGCGCAGCTTCGGGTTGGTGCCGACCGGAACGTCGGAGACCGCGACCAGCATCTTGCCCGCCTGAATCAGGCTCTCGAGCGTGTAGGTGTAGGTGTTGACGACCTGAAGCTGGATGGCAGCCTCGCGGTTATAGGCGCGGAAGCCCGATGTGGTGTCCGCGACCTCGGTTCCCGAGGCTCGGCGCACGACCCAGCTGCCTAGTCGCTGCAGCACCTTCTTTGGTCTGGAGAAGTGATCGATCGCCTGCATGTCGCGGGCGCCGACGACCATGTCGGCCTCCCCGGCAAGGATCGGCTCGACCAGCCTCGGGATGTGGTCGGCGCGGTACTGGTTGTCGGCATCGGTGTTGACGATCACGTCAGCGCCGAGCTTCAGCGAGGCGTCGAGTCCCGCCTGGAAGGCGACCGCCAGGCCCTTGTTGTTGGTCAAGCGAACGATGTGATCGACACCCCGCTCGCGGGCGACTTCAACGGTGCGGTCCGTCGAGCCGTCATCGACGACCAGCCACTCGACCTCGTCGAAGCCGTCGACCTCGCGCGGCAACTCCGCCAGCGTCAGCGGCAGCGTCGCCTCCTCGTCGAGGCAGGGGATCTGGATGATCAGCTTCATAGAACGGTCAGCGTGGCCCAGCGTGAAAGCTGGAGCGGGGGAGCCGATGGTACCCGCGGAACCCTGCACGAAGTGGCCGTGGGATTGCGCCGTGAGAGCGCCGGCGGAGATTCCTACCCAACCGTAGGAATGTGCTAGATTGCGGCCGTGACCGGATCCTCGGTGTCCGCCTCGATTGCCGAATCCCTGGCCGGCGCCGCCCGGCGCGCGCCGCCTGGGCTGCGGGCGTTCGGGACACGTGGGCCGCAGGGCCGGCTGGTGATCTCCCAGATCTTCCGGATGATGCCGCGCCGCTTCGATCGCTCCAAGGCCGCCGGCGTCAGCGCCGTCGTCAACTGGGTCATCGGGGAGCAGGGCCACGAGCAGCGCTGGCAGCTCGTCATCCGCGACGGACGCTGCCTGACGAGCCGCCGGCTCGAGCGAGATCCGAACCTGACGATCACGATGGGCGCCCCCGAATTCCTCGACCTCGTGACCGGCGCCGCGACCGGTCCGGCGATGTTCACGAGCGGCAAGCTCCGCCTCGACGGGGACCTGATGATGGCCGTACGCCTGCCGGCCCTCTTCAAGGTCCCGGCCGCCCGCCGCGTCTGAGGAGTGAGGCGTACAATGGGTGTTGACTGACCAGTCAATCAGTCGCCCTGATGGCAGCCACATCCACCCAGGCAGAGCAGGACCGGCTCCACCTGCGACGCGCGTTGGAGCTGGCCGAGCATGGCCGCGGGCGGGTCAGCCCCAACCCTCTGGTCGGAGCCGTGATCGTGCGTGCCGGCGAGGCAATCGGCGAGGGCTTTCACGCGCGGCTCGGCGCTGAGCACGCCGAGGTCGCCGCGATCAAGGACTGCCGGGAGCGTGGTGGCGATCCAGCGGGAGCGACGATGTACGTGACGCTCGAGCCATGCGCGCACCAGGGCAAGACCCCTCCCTGCAGCGACGCGATCCTGGCGGCCGGGCTTTCACGTGTAGTAGTCGCCTCTGAGGATCCGAGTGAGAAGGCCAGTGGCCGCGGCCCCGGGATGCTCCGCGACGGCGGTGTCGAGGTCTCGATGGCCGAAGGTGCCGAGGCCGCGTCCGCCCGGCTCCTCAACCAGCCGTTTCGCAAGCACGCCCAAACCGGCAAGCCACTGGTCATCCTCAAAGCCGCAATCAGCCTCGATGGGAGAGTCGCCACCGAGGCCGGCGACTCCAAATGGATCTCCGGCGAGAGCAGTCGCCGCGTCGTCCATGTCTGGCGCGCGGAGGCTGATTCGATCTGCGTCGGCATCGGCACCGTGTTGGCCGACGACCCACTGCTGACCGCGCGTGACGTCGATACCGTGCGCCAGCCGACCCGGGTCGTCTTTGACTCTGAGGCTCGTCTGCCGCTGAACTCGGCGCTGGTCGCCAGTACCGATCAAGCGCCGCTGCTGCTCGTGGCCGGACCGTCCGCACCGCCGGGGCGCATCGAGGCGCTGCGCACCGCCGGAGCCGAGACGATCGTCTGCGACGGGGAGCCGCCGGCCCGCGTCGCAGCCGCGCTGGCCGAACTCGGGCGTCGCGGCCTGACCAGCCTGATCCTGGAGGGTGGCCCGACGCTCGCCGCCGCCTTCCTGGAGGCCGGAGAGCTCGACGAGATGCGTCTGTTCATCGCGCCGATCGTGCTTGGCGCAAAGGCCAGGCCACTGTTTGCCGGCGACGGGCCCGACGCGGTCGTGGCCGCAGAGCCGGCCCTCGCTCTCAACTGCGAGAGCTCCGGCGAGGACGTCTTGATCCAGGCGCGAATGCGGGAGTGGTGATGTTCACAGGCCTGGTTGCGGACATCGGCACGATCGAGGCGATCGACAGAGACGGCGAAGGCGCTCGCCTGCGCATCGTGACCGAGCTTGCCGGCGAGATCGCGGAGGGTGACTCGGTGGCCGTCAACGGGACCTGCCTTACGGCCACGGCCGTCTCCGGCGCTGCCTTTGAGGCCGAGGTGATGAACCAGACTCTGTCGCTGACGTCTCTCGGACCTCTGCAGCCAGGCGGTCGTGTCAATCTCGAGCTGGCGCTGCGGGCGAGTGACCGGCTGGGCGGCCACCTCGTTCAGGGGCACGTCGACGGCACCGGAACGGTCGACTCGGTCACGCAGGACGGCTTTGCACGCCGGGTCAGGGTCAGGCTTCCCGAGGCTCTTCGGCGCTACGTAGTCGAGCGTGGATCGGTCGCCGTCGACGGAGTCAGTCTGACCGTCGCGTCGACCGACGGCGAATGCTTCGAGGTCTCCTTGATTCCGGAAACGCTCGAGCGCACGATTTTGGGAGAGGCGGGAGAGGGAACCATCGTCAACATCGAGGTCGATCAGGTAGCCCGCTATCTGGAGCGGCTCCTGTCAGGCTCTGAGGAAGAAAGTTGAGGCCACGTGAGCAAACACCCTGACACCAACCCGGCCGCCCCCGGACGCGCAGCGCAGGATGCGGGCGGCTTTTCGTCTGTTGAGGAGGCCCTCGACGAGATCCGCCGCGGGCGGATGGTCGTCGTCTGCGACTCCGAGGATCGCGAGAACGAGGGCGACCTCGTGATGGCGGCTCAGTTCGCCACGCCCGAGGCGATCAACTTCATGTCCAAGGAGGCTCGCGGCCTGATCTGCCTGGCCCTGACCGCGGAACGCTGCGACGAACTCGGCCTCGACCTGATGGCGGCCAAAAACGAGGCGCCGCTCAAGACCGCCTTCACGGTCTCGATTGAGGCGGCCGTGGGCGTCTCCACCGGAATTTCTGCAGCCGACCGCGCCCGCACGATCCAGGTCGCAATCGATCCGAGTTCGAGCCCCTCCGACCTCGTCCAGCCCGGGCACATGTTCCCGCTCAAGGCCAAGGACGGCGGTGTGCTCGAGCGCACCGGCCACACCGAGGCGTCGGTTGACCTGGCGCGGCTGGCCGGCCTGATTCCCGCTGGGGTCATCTGTGAGATCGCCAACGACGACGGCACGATGGCCCGCGTCCCCGACCTCGGGCCCTATTGCGAGCGCCACGAACTCAAGATGATCACGATCGCCGACCTGATCTCCTACCGGCGCAAGACCGAGAAGCTGGTCGAGCGGATCGTTTCGACGAGCCTGCCCACCGCCTTCGGCGAGTTCACTGCCGTCGGCTACCGCTCGCTCGTCGACGACAAGCACCACGTCGCGATGGTCAAGGGGAAGGTCTCCGGGCACTCCGACGTGTTGGTGCGTGTCCATTCCGAGTGCCTGACCGGGGACGTCTTCCACAGCCTTCGCTGCGATTGCGGCCAACAGCTCGAGGCGGCTCTGGCAATGATCGAAGGTGAGGGTTCGGGCGTCCTGCTCTACCTCTCCCAGGAGGGAAGGGGAATCGGGCTGCTCAACAAGCTGCGCGCCTACAAGCTTCAGGAGGAGGGACTCGACACCGTCGACGCCAACGTCGCCCTCGGCTTGCCGGCCGACCTGCGTGACTACGGGATCGGCGCCCAGATCCTCGGCGACCTCGGCCTGACCAGCATTCGCATTCTCACCAACAACCCCAAGAAGATCGTGGGCCTCGAGGGATACGGCCTCTCCGTGTCCGAGCAGGTGCCGATCGTTCAGGTCGCAAACCCGCACAACGAGGAGTACCTGCGGACCAAGCGCGACCGCCTCGGCCACATCCTCCACCACCAGGGCCTCGCCTTCGACGACGAGATGATCCACGACGAGCACGTGCGTGACGCGGAAGAGGAGCAGCCCGCCCCCGGACGCGGGAGCAGAGGAGGCGGGCACTAGTTTGGCTGAGTTCGCGGTCTGCGTCGCGACTTTCTATGACGACCTCGCCGAGCGGCTCGTCAACGGTGCGGTCGAGGCCTTCGAGGAGGGTGGGGTCGCGCCCACCGCGGTCCACGTATTTGAGGTTCCGGGGGCTTTCGAGCTGCCGTTTGCCGCCAAGCTCTGCGCCGAGTCCGGCCGCTTCGCCGGCGTCGCCTGCCTTGGCGTCGTCATCCGCGGTGAGACCGATCACTACGACTTCGTTTGCGGTGAGGCCGCCGGCGGCATCCAGCGAGTTCAGCTCGACACCGGCGTTCCCTGCTCCTTCGGTGTGATCACCTGCGAGACGATGGACCAGGCTCTGGCGCGGGCGGGTGGAGACAAGCGAGACCAGGGTCGCCACGCCGCCGAGGCCGTGATGCAGATGGCGGCGCTCAAAGCCGAGATCTGAACGCCGTGGCGGGGCCGGGCCAAACGGCGCAGTCGGGCGCCGCGCTGGCGGACGAGATCATCAGGCGGCTGACCTGGGCCGGCTATCTCTCCAACGGCGCCGGCGCCATCATCACCTTCCTGTTCGTCGCCTTCCTGGCGCCCGGGCAGGTCAGCTCGGCCGAGCTCGAGGATGCGGCCTGGCGCTCGATCCCCCTGCTTCTGGCAGTGCTCGTGATCTCGCTGCCGTTCGGGCGCTGGTGGGCCGCGCGAGTTCCGATGCGGCCAATCGAGGCGTGGCTGCGCTCAGGACGTGAGGCGGGAGACCCAGAGCGTCGGCAGATTCTGCGATATCCCCTGATCTGGGCCCTGCGATCGGCTCTGATCTGGCTGGTCGGAGCGTTCGGATTTGCGGTCATCAACGTCAGCCTGGGCGCCGTCAACACGATTGGGGTCTTCCTGATCGTCGCTCTCGGCGGCATCACCGCATGTGCGCTGCAGTACCTGGTGGTCGAGCGCATCGTGCGGCCGATCACTGTGCGCGCCCTGGCGGGTGGGGCGCCGCCACCCGACGCGACCCCAGGCGTGTCAACGCGCCTGACCATGACCTGGATGCTGGGAACCGGGATAGCCCTGCTCGCCATCGGCGGCCTCGCCGTCGCCGGCCTGGTAGTCGACCTCGAGCGTGACCGTGTCTCCTGGGGAATCCTCTTCCTCGCAGCGGGGGCGCTGGGTGCGGGGCTGTTCGCGATGCTGATGACGGCGCGTTCGGTCGCGGGCCCGCTCGTGCGGATCAGCCGCGCGCTGGAAACGGTCGAGACCGGCGACCTCACGGTTCGCGTCCCGGTCGACGACGGCAGCGAGCTCGGCCTCGTCCAAGCGGGGTTCAACAGCATGGTTGAGGGGCTCGCGGAGCGGGAGAGGATTCGTGAGGCCTTCGGCACCTACATGGATCCCGCCGTCGCCGAGCATGTGCTTCGCGAGAGCACCTCGCTCGAGGGCGAGGAGGTTGAGGTGACGGCGATGTTCGTCGACATCCGCGACTTCACTGGTTTTGCCGAGGGCAACCCTGCGAGCCTTGTGGTGGCCACGCTGAACGGTCTCTTCGAACAGCTCGTGCCGGTCGTCCGCGACCGTGGAGGCCACATCGACAAGTTCATCGGCGACGGCTTCCTGGCCGTCTTCGGCGCGCCGCGCCGGCAGGCGAATCATGCCGAGGAGGCGTTCGCAGCGGCGATCGAGATCGCGGACCGGGTCGAGGGCTCGATGCGAGGCGAAATCGCCGTGGGGATCGGCTTGAATACAGGCAGCGTCATCGCCGGCAACGTCGGCGGCGGCGGGCGCTTCGACTTCAGCGTCATCGGTGATGTCATCAACGTGGCCGCCAGGGTCGAGGCGGCCACCCGCGAGACAGGCGACACGATCTTGGTCTCGGAGCACACGCTGGGAGCGCTCGGCCGGAAGAGCGTTGGGTTTGAGGAGCGCCCGGGGGTGCAGCTGAAGGGAAAGCGCGACGCCGTCGGCGTCTACGCGCCGCTTGTATCGAGCCGAAACCCGGTCTAGTTGATTAGCGGCGGAGCCCCGCTACCATCACCCGTCCGATGGCCAAGGTGTGTCACAGCTGCGGCAAGGGTCCCGCCTTCGGGAACAACCGCAGCCACTCGATGGTCGCCACGCGGCGGCGCTTCAATCCGAACCTGCAGAAGGTCCGGATCGACGACTCCGGCACCCCTCGCCGGGTCTACGTCTGCACGCGCTGCCTCAAGGCCGACAAGGTCACCAAGGCCGCTTAGCCCCAACTCCGCCGCTTTCGCGCTGGCCGGGTCGCTAACTTCCGCGCACCCCGTGCCGGACTCGTCCATACATCGTTTCCGCCAGGTGATGGCGGTGGCGCTGGCTCACCTCGAGGAGCGGCGCTCCGAGATCAACGACCTCAACGTCTTCCCCGTCGCTGACGGCGACACCGGAGACAACATGGCGTTGACTCTGCGCAGCGTGCTCGACGGCATCGACCAGCTCGAGCGAGACGCCGAGGGCGGTGACCCGGCGCGGCCCGACATCGTGCGTGAGGTCGCGCGTGCGGCGCTGATGGGCGCTCGTGGAAACTCCGGTGTGATCCTCTCGCAGATCGTGCGCGGCGCCGCCGGTGTGCTGGCGACGCCGCCCGGCCGGCTGATCGATCCGGAGTTGGTCGGGCGCGCCCTGCGCGAGGCCTCCGACACGGCGCGCGCGGCGATTCCCCACCCCGAGGAGGGAACGATGCTGACCGTGATCGAGCGCATGGCCAGCGCCGTCGAGGATCGCCTGCACCAGTGGCAGCAGGATCGCCTCGAGGCGGAGGCGACCAACGAGGAACAGAACGCGCTGCTGGCGGAGATGATGGCAACGGCCCTGTTCGCCGGTGAGGAGGCCGTACGGCACACGCCCGAGCAGCTCGCTGTCCTGGCCGAGCACGGCGTCGTCGACGCCGGCGCCCTCGGGCTGGTCGTGATCGTTCGCGGCTCGATCGCCGGCCTGCTGGGAGAGGAAGCTCAGATACCGGAGATTCCCCACTACGCCCCCGCGCGTGCCGGCCAGGTTCACCACGAGGACTCCGAATTCCAGTGGTGCACGAACTTCATCGTCAAGGGCGTGGGCCTAGACGCCCAGTCATTCATCCCCCGCCTGGAGGCCCTGGGCGACTCCGTGCTCGTTGTCGGCGACGAGGCGACGCTCAAGGTGCACGTCCACACCGACGATTTCGAGGCCGCCAAGGCGCTCTTCGCCGACGCCGGGGAAATCGTCAACGAGGACATCGCCGACATGCACCTGCAGATCGCGGAGCGCGACGCGCGTCTGGCCGCGGGCCGCTGCGCTGTCGTTGCTGTCTCGGCCGGGAACGGGCTGCGCCGGATGTTCGAGGAGCTCGGAGCATTCACCGTAAACGGCGGCGCCACCCTGAACCCGTCGACTGAGGATCTGCTGCAGGGAATCGAGGCCGTCCCCACCAATGAGGTCCTGTTGCTCCCGAATTCGCCGAACGTACGGATGGCGGCTGATGAGGCTGCGCGGCTTTCCGAAAAGCAGGTCGTGGTCGTCCCGGCCGAGTCCCAGCAGACGGCGCTCGCCGTTCTGCCCGAGGCCGACCCGGAGATCGGCGCGCAGGAAAATGCCGAACGGCTCGCCGGCGCCCTCAGGCGCCTGCGCAGCGGTGGCGTCGGGCCCGCAGCCAAGGACGACGCAGAGGGCCGTTTCCTGGTCGGTGATGCCGTTGGTTTCGCGGCTGACGAGATCATCGCCTGGGGCGGGACGGGATCGACGCTACGCCAGACTCTTGCGCGTCTCGGCGAGGACGCAGAGCTTGTCACCGTCTTCGCCTCCGGCGATGCACCGATCGCAGCGTCCGAGCTGCCGGAGGAGCTCCCCGGCGGCGCCCAGGTCGAAGTCCACCAGGCCGGCCAGCCCGGCTGGTGGTGGCTGATCGTCTCGGAGTAGGCGCGTCGTGAGCTCACTGTTGCAGGAGGTCCTCGACGCCCACGGCGGAGCCGAGCGCTGGAGTACGGCGCAGACGGTTCGTCTTCGGATGCGGGGAGGAGGCCTGCTGCCACGCACGCGGCTGCCGGGAACGCGCTTCGCCGATTGCCGGGTCAGCGTTGCGATCCACGAGCGGCGCGCGATCATCGAACCGTTCCCCGAACCAGGTCAACGTGGTGTCTTTGCCGCCGGTGAGGTCCGGATCGAAACGACGGATGGGAGCTTGATCGAGTCACGCGCAGACCCGCGACCGCTCTTCTTCGGTCGACCCGGCCTGCGCCGCAATCTGCGCTGGGATCCGCTTGACTCGACCTACTTCGGCGGCTATGCGATCTGGAATTACATGACCTTTCCGCACCTGCTGACCCTCGATGGAGTGGAGGTGCGCGAGGGGCCTGCCTCCAAGCAAAAGGCGCAGACTTGGCGACGCCTCGAGGTCCGCTTCCCGGCCGCCATCGACACGCATTCCGAGGCGCAGACCTTCTATCTGGATGAGGCCGGCCGCCTTCGACGTCACGACTATGTGGCGCGTGTGGTGGGAGGATGGGCGCATGCAGCGCACCTCAGCGACGCCCATGTCGAGTCCGGCGGCCTGCTCTTTGCCACCCGCCGGCGAGTGCGCCCGATCGGGCCGGGCAACCGAATCATGCCGGGGCCGACGCTGGTCTCGCTCGACCTCTCGGAGATCGAGGTGACGCCGTGAAGTTCGGGTTGCACGGAAAGCTGGTCGCGGTTCCAGGCAAGGGCGACGAGCTCGCGGGGTTGTTGCTCGAGGCGGCCCGGGGGCTCGAGTCGCTGCCCCAGTGCCAGCTCTATCTGGTCAGCCGCGAGGCCGCAGACACGGACGTCATTTGGGTGACCGAGGTTTGGTCCAGTCGCGAGGTGCACCGCGAGTCGCTGACCCTGGACAACGTGCGCGACCTGATCACGAAGGCCCGCCCGTTGATCGCCGACCACTCCGAGCAGACCGAGCTGATCCCGGACGGCGGCAAGGGCATCGGCCTCTAGCGGCGACCAATGTCTCCCAGCCGGGCCGCTCCCGCCACCCTCTACGTGATCCTCGGTTCGCATGCCTGCCGCGCGGGCATCCTGATGTGCGACCACAAGGGCATCGACTACCGCACGGTAACTCTGCCGACGGGACCGCACCCGCTGTTGGTCAGGTTGCGGGGCTTCTCAGGCGAGCGACCCCCACGCCTTGCCGGCAAGAGCCGGCCCGCCATGCTGGCCCTGCTCGACCGGCTCGGAACGGTACCGGCGCTGCGCTGGAACGGGGAGCGGATCCAGACCAATCGCCGCATCGCCCGCTTTCTCGACGCCAAGGTTCCCGACCCGCCGCTCTTCCCTGCAGACGCCAACCTTTACGCGGCGGTCGAGGCGGCGGAGCTCTGGGGGGACGAAGTGCTGCAGATGGCAGCACGCCGAATCACCTTCTGCGCCGGCCTCCACGGTCGAGGCGGGCTCATCGACGGCGGCAGCCGGGGCCGCCTCGGCCCGCTGCTGACCCACCACGACGCGGTGCGTCGCCTGGTCGCCAGGACGGCGGCGCCCGCGATCTTCGCGACCGGGCCCGCCGCCGAGCGCGAATTGCTCGAGTCGCTGCCTGGGATGCTCGATCGGGTCGACGACTGGATCGAGGCCGGCGTTCTCTGCGGCAAGCAACTCAACGCGGCTGATTTCATGATCGCCCCGAGTGTGGCACTGCTCTGCTACCGCCCGGACCTCGTCCGCGAGATCGAGTCGCGGCCGGTGGGTGCGCTGATCGACCGCCTGCTCCCGGCACCGGCTTAGAACTTATCCGCCCGCCTGGCGCCTAACGTTGGGGGCGTGCCGGCAACCAAGCAGACAGAGCGCCAGCCGCCGGCCGTGAGCGCTCCGCGTTCGGTCGGAGGGGGGGCGCAGCAGTCCAGAGAAGCGTTGCTTTCGGCTGCGCTTCGCAGCATCCCGCGGCCGAGTCGGCTCGAAGCGAAGCTGACGACGATCAACGGCGCGGGCCCCAAGCTCGCGGCGGCGGCCGGGGAAATGGGCATCGAGACGCTCGGGGACCTTCTGCTGCACATACCCCGTGCCTACCACGACCGCACCCGCGTGCGCCTGCTCGGTGAGCTGCGGATCGGCGAGGAGGCAAGCGTCTCGGTCGAGGTCCGATCGGTGAAGGTGCGTCCGACCCGGCGGCGCAATCTGCGCATCGTCGAGGCCAGCGTTTTCGACCAGTCGGGACCCTCCAAGGCGGTTTGGTTCAACCAGGCATGGCTCGCGGAGCAGCTGGGGCCGGGAACGCGGTTGCACCTGTACGGCAAGCTCGACCGCGGTGGGTTCCGGGTCGTCGAGCACGAAATCCTCGGGCGCGGCGACGCCATCCACTCAGCGGGAATCGTTCCCGTGCATCCCGCGAGCGAGCGTTTGCGGGCGCGGCTGATCAGAGAATGGATCTCGGTTGCGCTGGAGCACGCGCCCGACGCGATCGAGCCGCTGCCGGCTTCCTTGCGCGCGAGCCGTCGCTACCCGTGCGTCGCCGATGCCCTCAACGCCGCGCATTTCCCGCCGACCATCGTTGATGCAGAGCGCGCGCGGGAGCGGCTCGCCTTCGAGGAGTTGTTCCTTCACCAGGCGGCTCTGGCGGCTCGTCGCAGCGACCGTGACGAGGCCCTGCCCGCCATTTCCCTCTCGCTGTCGGGCGAGCTCACCGATCCATGGGTCGAATCGCTGCCCTTCGTGCCAACCGGTGACCAACGCCGCGCGATGGCGGACATCGACGCCGACCTGGGCTCGGGCCGGCCGATGCATCGCCTGTTGATGGGCGAGGTGGGGAGTGGGAAAACAGCTGTGGCCCTGTTCGCGATGCTGCGTGCGGTTGAGGCCGGCTACCAGGCGGCGCTGATGGCTCCCACCGAGACGCTCGCCGAGCAGCACCTGCTGACGCTCGAGCGCCTCGCGCCGCCGATCCCCTTCTCGCTACTGACCGGCTCGGCTCCGGCGAAGCGCCGGCGCGAGATCCTCGCGGACCTCCAAACGGGCGCCCTGCCGCTGATTGTGGGAACGCATGCGTTGATCGAGGAGGACGTCAGGTTTGCGCGGCTGGCCGTCGCCGTCGTCGACGAGCAGCATCGTTTCGGCGTCCGCCAGCGCGCCGCCCTCGACGCCAAGGGCCCCACTGTCGACGGCGTCGCAACCGCTCCGCACGCGTTGCATATGACAGCCACGCCGATTCCCCGCACCCTCTCGCTGACCGCATACGGCGACCTCGATACGACCGCTCTTCACGAGCTGCCGGCCGGCCGGCGCCCGGTCAAGACGTGGGCGGTCGGGGAGGAGAAGCGGGCCGGCGCCTATCAGTTCATTCGCGACCAGCTCGACGCCGGACGCCAGGCCTTCGTCGTCTGCCCGCTGGTCAGCGAGTCGGTCAAGCTGCAGGCGAAGGCGGCGACCGCCGAGGGCGAGCGGCTCGCTCGCGGTGAGTTCGCGGACTATTCGGTCGCCGTCATCCACGGGCAGCTGCCGACGGCGAAGAAGGCCGAGGCGATGGCCTCGTTTGCGGCCGGCGACGCCGACGTGCTGGTCGCCACGAGCGTCATCGAGGTCGGCATCGACGTCCCGAACGCCTCCGTGATGCTGATCGAGGAGGCGGATCGCTATGGGCTCTCGCAGCTTCACCAGCTCCGCGGACGGGTCGGGCGAGGTGGCCACGCAAGTCACTGCATCCTTTTTGCCAACGAGCCCTCCGAGCTGGCACAGCTACGGCTGCGGGCGATCTCCACCGAAAACGACGGCTTCAAGCTTGCCGAAACCGACCTGACCCTGCGCGGCGAGGGAGAGATCCTCGGAACCCGCCAGCACGGGCTGCCGCGCTTCAAGGTTGCCGAGCTGCCCGCCGACGCGCCGCTGCTTTCAGCCGCCCGCAAGGAGGTGCTCGCCCTGGTGCGGCGCTACGGATCACTGCAGGCGCCGGAGCTGGGCCCGCTGATGGATGCGGTACGCGAGCGCTTCGGAGACGAGCGCGACCTGCAGATCGCGGCGTAGCAACGTCCACTCGGGCATATTGGCTGGCATGAGGATCGTTGCTGGAGAGTTCAAGGGCCGGCGCCTGACATCGCCGGGCCGTGGCCGAGACGTGCGCCCCACGTCGGACAAGGTGCGGGAGGCGATCTTCTCGATCCTGGCCGACGTCGAGGGCGCGCGCGTGCTCGATCTCTTCGCCGGCACGGGGGCGCTGGCGATCGAGGCGCTCTCGCGCGGGGCCGCGAGTGCGGTGCTGGTTGACACGGAGATTGATATCGCTGAGCGGAACGTCGGCGACCTCGGGCTCTCCGATCGCTGCGAGGTCGTGCGAGTCGACGCCCAGCGCTATCTGAAGCGGTCGCAGCGGCAGTTCGACCTCGTGCTCTGCGACCCCCCGTATAGACTCGCCGACCGTCTTGAGGCAGATCTCGCGAAATACATCCCGCAGCGGCTCGCCAAGGGCGGGCGCGTGATGGTGGAGAGCTCGACGGCGCGGCCGCTGGGGTTGCCGTTGCCCCTGAAGATCGATCGTGGCTACGGCGACACCTCGGTGCGCATCTACGACTCGCGGGAGAGCCGATGAGCAACGGACGCAAGGCGATCTGCCCGGGCAGCTACGACCCGGTCACCAACGGGCACATGGACATCATCCGCCGCGCCTCGAAGGTGTTCGACCTGCTGGTCGTCGGCGTTGTCGATGTGCAGGTCCGCAAGTCGCAGCCCCTTTTCACGGCATCGGAACGGCGTGATTTTCTCGTCGAGGCGACCAAGGATCTTGCAAACGTCGAGGTCGAGACGTTTTCGGAGCTGCTTGTCCAGTTCGCCCGCAATCAGGGTGCGACCGCGATCGTGAAAGGGCTTCGTGCGATCTCGGACTTCGAGTACGAGTTCGAGATGAACCAGCTCAACCGCAAGCTCGACCCGGAGATCGAAAGCGTCTACATCATCGCCTCGCCGCAGTACAGCTTTCTGTCCTCCACAGGCGTTAAGGAGATCGCCACCTTTGGCGGCGACGTCACGGATCTCGTGCCCGACGCCGTCGCAAGCGTGCTTGCAGACCGCCTTTCGCGCGGCTGACCGTTCCTGCTCAGGCGTCAAGCTACGAGTTGGGCAGGAGCTTGCACCGTAGCGGCGAAGATCCACCCTGCCGTCTTTCGCGTCAACACAGTGCGTAAGCTTCCCGGAGCATTATGGACGTCCTCGTCCTCATAGACAAACTCGACGATCTCATTCACAACGCGCGGCCCGTGCCGCTCACCGATCAGGTGCGCGTCGACCGCGAGGAGATCTATGACCTGCTCGATCAGATGCGGGCAACGATCCCTGAGGAGATTAAGCAGGCGCGCTGGATCGTCAAGGAGCGCCAGGAGATGCTCGCCGAGGCCAAGCGCGAGGCCGAGCGCATCGTCAAGGAGGCCCGCGAGCAGCAGGCCCAGTTGATCTCCGAGCAGGAGGTCTACAAGCAGGCCGAGCGCGCTGCCGAGGAGATCATCGAGGACGCACGCGAGACCGAGCGCGGCATCCGGCTAGGCGCCGAGGACTACGCCGACGAGATTCTTTCCACGCTCGAGGTCAACCTCGAGAAGTTCCTCGCCGCCGTGCGCCGCGGTCGCGACCGGCTCGCCGGTCGCGACGAAGAGCCGGCCGAAGTCGGCTGAGCCGTCGCTCTGACCACTGAGGCGAAAGCGACGGCCTCCGGCACCTTCAAGGGCGCCGGCGGGGTCGAGATCTGGTGGCAGGCCTGGACGGCCGACGAGCCGCGGGCGACGGTCGTGCTCGCCCACGGCGCCTCCGAGCACTCGGGGCGCTACGCGCACGTCGCCGCGGCTCTGAACGAGCGCGGCTACTCGCTCTGGGCGCTTGACCATCGCGGTCACGGCCGCTCGGGCGGCCACCCGGTGCTGATCGAGCGCTTCGAGGATCTGGTCGAGGATTTCGACGAGCTGGTCGAACTCGCAGGCGCGGAGCTGCCCAAGGCCAAGCCGGTCGTGCTGGGCCACAGCATGGGCGGTACCGTGGCGATCGGCTACGCGATTCGCAACGCACGCAAGCTCTCAGCGCTCATCGTCTCCAATCCCGTGGCGACGATCAAGACGGCACCGGGCACTGTTGCGATCGGCCGCCTCCTCGCCCGCGTGGCCCCCAAGCTCGGTGTCTACGGAGTCGATGCAGACGGGGTCAGCCGCGATCGGAAGGAGGTCCGCAAGTACGTCGAGGACCCGCTCAACTTCCACGGCAGGCTGCCCGCCAAGACGGTCGCCGAACTCGGCAACGAGGTCGAGAGCTTCCAGACTCGGGTAGCGCGGATCACGGTGCCGACGCTGATCATGTACTCGTCGACCGACCCGATCGTGGCTCCAGACGGCAGCCACATGCTCGCTGAAGAGATCGGATCCGACGACGTCACCCTGCGCGACTGGCCGGGCTTGCTCCACGAGATCCTCAATGAGCCGGAGCGCGACGAGGTGATCGCCGAGATCGCCGACTGGCTCGACGCCCACACCGGCTGACCGCGGCAGACCGCCGCGTCAGTCAGATCTGTCGCAGTCCCCTGGGGCCCGTCCCGAGACCCCGTGCCGATGGCATGCCGGTAGCCTCGGCCGCGAGATGACGGAGGCCGGCGATCAGCTCGAGGCGGGGGTGCGCGAGGTCCTCGCGCAGGTCGGAGGCCACGAGCCTGCCGAACTCTCACTCAAGCTGATTCCCGGGGGCGCGTCGCGCCAGACGTTTGCGGTCGCCGCGGACGGTGAGCGTTATGTGTTGCGTCGTGATCCGGGCGGCGAGGAGACCTTCACGGCGCTGGACGGTGAGACCAAGGTGATCAGGGCCGCCGCGGCGGCGGGCGTCCCCGTCGCGCCGCCACTGCACTTCGAGCCGGCCGGCGGGCGGTTTGGCAGCGCCGGATATCTGATGCGCCACGTCGAGGGCGAGTCGGTCGCTCCGCGGGTGCTTCGCCGCGACGTCTTTGCAGCCGCTCGCGAGCGCCTGCCCGGTGATCTTGCGCAAGCGCTGGCTGCAATCCATGCCGTCGACCCAGAGTCCGCCGGTGAGTTGCCGGCCGACGGGGTCGGAGGGAACCCAGCGCTCGCGGCCTGCGAGTTTTGGGAGAAGCAGCTCGACGAAGTGGGCGCGCCGCTGCCCGCCACGGAAGCTGGTCTACGCTGGCTGCGCCTGAACGCGCCGCCGCCCGCACCGCGTGCGACGCTCGTTCACGGGGACTTTCGGCTCGGCAACTTCATCGTCGACGAGGACGGCCTTGCTGCCGTCATCGACTGGGAGCTCGCCCACCTCGGGGATCCGGCCGAGGACATCGGCTGGATGTGCATCCGTTCGTGGCGGTTTGGCAACGATGACCGGCGGGTCGCGGGCGTCGGTGATCTCGAGAGCTTTCTCGACGCCTACGAGCAGGCCGGCGGTGTCAAGCCCGACGCCGCCCGCCTGCGCTGGTGGGAGGCGATGGGCAACGCCAAGTGGGCGGTGATCTGCGCGCGCCAGGCCCACGACCACCTCACCGGCAAGCGTCGAAGCGCCGAGCTGGCTTCGCTCGGGCGGCGGATCTGCGAACCGGAGTGGGATCTCCTTGCTCTCATCGGGGCGACCGGCTGATGCAGGACATGCCCACTGCGCCGGAGTTGCTCGAGGCGCTCGCTGAGTACCTGTACGCCGAACTGCGGCCGCATGTGCCGGCCGAGCAGCGCTTCAAGACGCTGGTTGCGGCCAACGTCTGCGCGGTGGTTGCGCGCGAGATCCGAGCCGGTGACGGTTCGCAGCGAGAGGACTCCCGGCTCTTCGAGGAGTTGCTTGGACGCCCGCAGACGTCGGGGGCCGAGCTTGCGAAGGCGATTCGAAGCGGCGAGCTTGACCCCAAGCTCGACGCGGTTGTGCAGGCGCTGCAGGCACATGTGCGGCGCAAGCTCGAGGTCAACAGGCCGGGCTACGCTAACGGTTGACGCACGGATGCCGATGGGTATCATGAAAAAGCAGGCACGGGCTAAGGGGCGGATGGAGCTAGGGAATGCAGCCAGGCAGGGGACAGATCAAAGGGCGTAGGCGGACGAAGGCGTCAGCGGTCGCGCTTACGGGTGTGATCGTCGGGCTGTTGTTGAGCAGCGCCGTCGCCAGTGGTGCACGCGACCCGCTGCCCCGGAAGATCAAGGGTCAGGTCACTCGAGCGCTGAGCGCCCAGGGGTTCAAGGTCAAGCAGGTTCTTCCCTGCCGCAAGAAGGGCCCGACCAAGTACCGCTGCGAGTGGCGTGTCGAGGGCACGTACACCGACGGACCGAAGTACAGCTGCAGCGGCTTCGCCACTTACTTCCCGAAACGAAAGGCCCGCAAGCTCGTACTCGACACCTGCCCTCAGGAAGAGCTCTGGGACCTGCTGATCGGCGCCGGCCTGAAGCCGACCGCGATTCTCAACGGCAAGTTTGAAAAGGGCGTCTACAGCTTCGAGTGGCGGGCCCAGGGCACCCGCGAGGGCGGGGTTCCCTACCGCTGCAAGGATGTCGCGACCTACACCAAGAAGACCCGGAAGTGGGACCTCGGAGGCTGCGCGAACGAGATCGAGGAGGCCGAGCCGCTGCTCCCGGAATCCCAGGCTTCGACCCCCGTATTCGGATTCAACGATGACTGGGTGCAGCAGGGCAAGTACTCGAGGCTCGGTCTCGCGACCGATATCGGGACGCAGGTGATTCGCTTCACCATCGACTGGTCGATCGCTGAACCGCAGCCCAACACCTACAACTGGGGCCCCTACGACGTCGTCATCCGGGACATGCTGGCGGCGGGGGTGAGGCCGATGTTCGTTCCGCTCGGCACCCCCTGCTGGGCCCAGGGGACCCCCAACAAAACGTCCTGTTCCCCGGTGACGCCGCCAGACGCCGACCATCTGGACGACTACGCCGACTTCATGGGCGAACTCGCCGCCCGCTACCCGCAGGCCTTCTCGATCGAGATCTGGAACGAGCCCAACTGGGAGCCCTACTACGCGCCCAAGCCGGACGCCGCCTTCTACGCGCGCATGGTCCGTGAGGCCGCGGCCCGTATCAATCAGTTGGCGCCGAACATCCCGATCGTCACCGCCGGGCTCTCACCCCTGGCCAACAGCCAGCCAGACGGCAGTCGCATCGCCTTCGACCAGTTCCTGCGCGATGTCTTCGCCGCCGGCGGCATCGGCCCGCACATCGATGCGATCGGCACGCACGTCTACTTCGGTGACGTCGCCGACCACTCGCTCAACATGCGCCAGCAGATCGGCCGCCTCCGCAAGGTCATGTCGGCCAACGGCGCCGGTTCGCTCCCCGTCTGGGTCACCGAGTACGGGATTTCCTCTACCGAGGAAACCGACGAGGAAGGCCAGGGGCGGATTCTGGCGGAGCTCTACAACACCCTGCGACGGCTTTCTAACATCCCGGTCGTGATCGTCCACCGGTTCTTCGAGAGCGAAACCGACATCGGCCGGGGCATCGACCACCGCGGTGTCGTTCGGGCCAACGGCGATCCGAAGCCCGCCTATTGCGCGCTCGGCCGGGCGGTCGGCACCTTCCCGGGCCGCTGCGGCTGACCACTACGCCCTGGGAGCGTGTTTCAGTTGATGTAGACGGCGCGAATGACCGCCAGATCGTCAGCCTGCCAGACGACTTCGCCGCCACACCATTCCGCGAGGTCAGACGCCGAGTCGGGGAAATCCACACCCTCGGTGAGCGGCGCCACCTGGACGTCGGCCGCGACGACATCACCGATCACGATCGCCTTCGCATGTTCGCGCACTCGGCGGAAGAGGTCGCGCTTTTGGTCGGACTCGAGGTGGTGCACCGTGAGCACGCTTATCACCAGGTCCCAGGGCCCGTCCGGCAGCGGGTCCTCCATCCGCGCGAGGCGCACGTTGATTCCGAGTTCGCGCGCCCGAAAGATCATCTCCGCACTCGAGTCGAGGGCGGTGACGTCGGCGTCGGGATAGCGCTCGAGCAGCCGCCGAGTCGTTTCACCCGTCCCGGCGCCGAACTCGAGCACCTCGATCGGCGGCTCTCCGATCGCCGCGATCGCCGCTGCCTGGAGCTCGTCGTAGCGGGGAACCTCTGCCCGGATCTCCTCGAGGTAGCTCTCCCCCTTCCAGTGGAACCGTCCGTCTGCTTTGCCTCTTATGGTCATCTAGTCTCGGTTGCAGGATGGCAGCGATCTCCGACAGCATCAACCTCGACCGCCTTGTTCTTTCGGCCGGAGAGGGCAGGCGATTCGACTTCGAACTGCGTCCCGGACGGCTCGAGTACGGTGGTCAGTCCTATCAGCCGTCTGGGGAGACCGTTCCGGCGCGCCTCGAGATCTCGAGGACCGCAACGGGCTTTGCGATGCGGCTGCGCTTCGAGGCGCTGATGCAGGGGCCATGCGTGCTCTGCTTGGAACCCGCCGAGGTTCTGGTCAAGGTCGAGGCCCGCGAGGTCGAGCAAAGAGCTGCGGAGTCCGAGGAGCTGATCAGTCCCTACGTCGATGAGGGCGAGCTTGATCTGGCGGCCTGGTCGCACGACGCTCTCGCCCTGGCGATGCCTGACCGCTTCCTCTGCCGCAGTGAGTGCGCCGGCCTGTGTCCGGTCTGTGGCGCCTCGCTGAATGACGCCGACGCCTCCGAGCACAGACACGAGCCGCCGCGCGACCCGCGTTTTGCGAGGCTCGCTGAGCTCGAAATCAAGAAAACGGAGGATTGATGGGCTACCGGGAGGAGGGCACCTTCGGACCGGGGGGGAAGAAGTTCCTCGCCACCGCCGCCTCGCTGCTCGTTTTCGGAGTCGGGGGCTACTTCGCCGTCTCCGCGCTCCAGGACGCCGATCTCGATGGCCTGATCGACCCTCCGGAGCTCGAAACCGAGTCGGGCCCGGTCATCGACATCGAGATCCCCGATTTCCCGGAGTTCAGCGTGCCCGAGGTCGGCTCCGACAATCCGGATCCCCGGACCGGGGCCGGCTTCGCCGCCATCGTGCGCTCCCTCGAGCAGAAGGCCGGCCCCGAAGCGCCGCTCGTACGCGTGGCGGTGACGCTCGGGGGCGTCGAGTTCCACCTGCGGGACGGTGAGAAGGCGATCGGCTACACGTATTCGCCGCTGACAGGAGAGCTGCAGCCGGTTCGCGTGCGGGTCAGCGGCGCGGGGTCGCTGCGCGACGAGGACTTCCCGCTCTCGGACCTCTCCCCCAAGGCGATCGCCCGGATCACACGGGGCCTCGCGAACGTGACCGGCGACCGCCGAGCCGAGCTGATCTCCGCCGTGCTCGATCCGATTCCGGCCATCGACGAGAAGCGCTGGGTGATCACAGCCGACGCAGACGGGCGCACAGGCGTCGTTTTCGAAGCCGAGCTCGACGGCGGCAACGTCAGGCCCTTCGGCGACGAGGGTGGCGCGCCAGGGGCGCCGGACCCACTGCCGCTCCCGCAGCCGGCGATCCCAGACGAGGCGCAGGAGGCGATCGACCAGGCCAAGGAGGTCTTCGACTGCATCCAGAAGGCCGGTGGCGACGTGAACAAGATTCAGGAGTGCGTGCCGGCGCCTTAGGCGTCGCAATCCCACGCCGCTACCATTCCGCACCGCTCATGGCAGTCCCCAAGCGACGACAGACCAGCACACGCCGCGACAAGAGGCGCGCGAACTACTCGGTCAGTGCACCGCGTCTGAACGAGTGCCCGCAGTGCCACAGTCCGCGGCTCCCGCATCGTGTTTGCCCGGTCTGCGGCACGTATGCCGGGCGTCAGGTGGTCGAATTCGACGCGCCGGACCTCCCGGGCGCCGAGCCGGGAGAGTAGGTCAGCCGGATGCCGGGCGCGGTGGTCGCGCTCGACGCCCTCGGGGCGGATGCCGGAGTCGAGCCGATCGCCGAGGGCGCACGGCTTGCCGCGGCGGACGGGATCGGTCTGCGAATCTTCGGGGACCCTGCTCGGCTGAGCGCGCTGCGCGGCCTCGACGGCGTCGTGCTGATCGAGGCGTCCGAGGCGATCGTCAACGATGATGAGCCACTGCCCGCCGTGCGCGCCAGGCCCGATGCGTCGGTGGTGCGAGCGGCCGTCGACGTCGCCGAGGGTCGCGCGAGCGCGCTGGTCAGTGCCGGTGCAACCGGTGCGACGATGGCGGCGGCCACGCTTCATCTGCGCCGCATGCGCGGCGTGCAGCGGCCGGCGCTTGCGGTCGAGCTGCGCTCGCCTGCCCGCAACGGCACCCCGGTGCTGCTACTCGACGTTGGCGCCAGCACCGAAGCCCGTGCTCAGCATCTGATCCAGTTTGCATATCTCGGAGCCGCCTTCAGCCAGGCCGTGCTCGACGTTGATCGGCCGCGCGTCTCGCTGCTCTCGGTCGGCGAGGAGGCGAAGAAGGGGACGCCGGAGGTTGTTCAGGCCCACGCGACGCTCGCAGCCTCGGAAGCGCTGGCGTTCGCCGGAAACGTCGAGGGCCGCGACCTTCTCGACGCTGACGTTGATGTGATCGTCACCGATGGCTTCACTGGGAACGTCGCCCTGAAGACGATCGAGGGAACGGCGAAAGCCGTCGGTAACGCCGTCGGCGAGGCGGCGCGGTCGGGCCCCGTCTCGGCGCTCGGCGGCCTGATGCTCCGTCCCGCGCTCGGCTCCCTGCGCCGGCAGATGGACCCGGACACAACCGGTGGCGCGATCCTTCTCGGCCTGCGCGCCGTGGCTGTGGTCGCGCACGGCAGTTCCGGCCCCGAGGGCATTGCAAACGCCGTTCGCCTCGCCGCCCGCGCGGTCGAGGAGCGAGCGGTTGAGCGCACCGGCGAGCTGCTCGTGGCGGGAGGCGCCACGCGCGCCGGCCTTCGTGACGGCGACGCGCGGTCGGGCGAACCTGATAGGAAGGAGGCGTGATTCGGTGAACCGCGATGACGTGATGGACAAGGTGCGCGCACATCTCACCGAGGAGCTCGAGGTCGAGCCCTCGCAGATCGCTGACGAAACGCGCTTCCGGGACGATCTCGACGCCGATTCTCTCGACCTCTACGAACTCGTGATGGAGCTCGAGGACAGCTACGAAATCACGATCTCCGAGCAGGACGCCGCCGAAATCCAGACCGTCGGCCAGGCCGTGGACTTCGTGATCGCGCGGCTTCCGCCGACCTGAGGTCTCGTCGGGTGACGGCTGAGCTTGCGGACCTTTTCGCGGGCCTACCCGAGGCGCTCCGGGCCAATGCTCTGACCCATTCCTCTTGGGTGGAGCATCGGGCCGAATCCTGGGGGCGGCTTGCCTTCCTGGGCGACAGCGTGCTGGGCCTTGCCCTGGCCGAGGACCTCTTTCGCCGCTTTCCTCGCAGCGACATCGGCCGCCTGACCAAGGTTCACGGCCAGGCGGTCAGCGGGCGCGCATGCGTGGAGGTCGGCGAGCAGCTCGGTATCTACGACGGATTCGGGGAGGTGGTGCCGAGGGCAGCGGACGGTGGCATACCCGTTCCTGAGCTGCTTCGTAGCGAACGCGCGATGGCGTCAGTGACCGAGGCCGTGATCGGCGCCTGCTATCTCGAGTACGGCTACGAGCGCACCGCCAAGGCGACCGTTGCCGCCTTCGCCTCCCAAATCGAGCTTGCAGCCGAGACGATGCTGGACTTCAAGTCGGCGTTGCAGGAGCGGCTTGCTCGCGACGGCGCCCGCGTAAGCTATGCGGTCGTGAGCGAGTCAGGTCCCCCTCACGACAGGCGCTTCGAGGTCGAGGCACGCGTGTCACGGGAGGTGGTCGGCCGCGGCACCGGGCGCTCTAAGAAGGGGGCCGAGCAAGCCGCCGCCGCCGTGGCCCTCGAAGGGCTGGCCTGAGGATTCTGAGGCCAGCCGGCGGCTCTCGCGGGCTTGGCGTCCGGTCCGCAGGGGAGCCTGTGCCGGTCCCGAAAATATTCTGAGCACGGCCATGCACCTGAAATCCATAAGCCTCAAGGGCTTCAAGTCCTTCCCCCAGCGCACGCAGCTGGACTTCTCGCCCGGCGTGAGCGTGATCGTCGGCCCGAACGGCTGCGGCAAGTCGAACATCACGGATGCCGTGCTCTGGGCGCTCGGGGAGCAGAGTCCGCTGGCGATCCGCGGGCAGAGCATGCAAGACGTCATCTACGCAGGGGGGGAGGGGCAGGGGGCCCGTCGCGCTGCCGAGGTCGAGGTCGTGATCGACACCGATGGCGCCGTGGCTTCCGAGTTCGCGGAGATCTCCGTCAAGCGCCGCCTCGATCGCGGCGGCGACGGCGGCTACTGGCTGAACGGCGCCCGCTGCAGGCTCGCCGACGTGACCGAGGCGCTCGCGGACACCAACCTCGGCCGCGAGATGCACTCCGTGATCAGCCAGGGGCGCGTCGAGGAGATAGTCCACTCCAAGCCGCGCGACCGCAGGATGCTGATCGAAGAGGCGGCGGGGCTCGGCAAGCACCGCCGCCGCCGCCACCGCGCCGAGTTGCGTCTGCGCCGCACCCAGGACAACCTCGACCGTGCCCTGGATGTCGAGCGCGAGGCCCGTGCGCGCCTGCGGCCGCTCAAGCGCCAGGCCCAGGCCGCCGAGATTCACGCGCGGCTCGAGCGCGAAAGCCTGGAGCTGCGTGCTCGGTTGCTCTCTGAGGAGCTGCGCTCGCGCTCCCAGGACTTCGCGGGCCTCGAGGATCAGGCTGCCAGCGCCCGCAAGACGCGCGACCAGTTCGAGGCACAGCTCGCTGCGGTGAACGAGCGGCGCAGCGAGATCGAGGAGGCGTTGGCGGCGCGTGATCGCGAGCGAACCGTTGCCTGGGGCCGTCTGACGACGCTCCGCAACTCCCACGAGCGCCTCAGCATCCGCTGTGAGGCTCTCCAGGCGAGGGTCACCGAGCTCGACTCGTCGCTTCAGCATCGCCGGGCGGCCCTGGGGGCGCTGCTGGCGGAGCTGCCCACCGGCGAGGGCCCGGGCGCCCTCGAGCCCGAGCTGAACGCGATCGGCGAGGCTCTGGACGGAGCCGCCAAGGCGCTCTCCCGCACGCGCACGAGCGCGGATGACGAGACTCGCTCGGTTGAGATCTCGCGTCTGCGCGAAGGCACCGAGCGCGCCGCCCGTGGCGCGCGTCGCGCCGAGGCGCTCGTCGGCCGGCGCCGCCAGGATTCGCTCGAGCACCGAGTCGAATCGGAGGAGGCGCTGCTTCGCGCGGCGCGCCGCCTGCTCGAGTCCGCGACCGCCGTTCGTGATGCGCTGGCCAGGCGGGCGAAGCTGCTCGAAGGGCGCGTGGTCGGCGGCGAGCAAACCAGCGACGATGTCGCCGAGGAACTGCGTGAGTGCTCCCGAGTGGAGGCCGAGCTCCAGGCCGGCCTGCGCCAGGCGGCGGATGGCGTGACCCGCGCCGAGGTCGAGGCCGCCCACCAGGGCGACCGGCGCGCGGAGGTCGAGGCCGAGCTCGCCGGCATCTATTCACGACTCGGCCGTGAGCCCGCCGAAGCGCCCGAGCTCCTCAGCGAGCAGGAGCGCGAGGAGGCAGAACGCAAGCTCGAGCGGTTGGCGCGTCGCCGTGAACAGCTCGGCCCGGTCAATCCACTCGCTGAAGGCGAATACCGGGAGGCCGCCGCACACGTCGACGAGCTGGAAACAAACCGAGCCGACCTCGAGGCCGCGCTCTCCGAGCTGCAGAAGCTGATCCGCGAAACCGACCGCCGCATCGAAGCCGCGTTCAACGAGACCTGTGAGGCAGCGCAACGCAACTTCGAGGAGCTGGTCGAGCACCTCTTCCCGGGCGGTCGAGGCCGCCTGCGCCTGGTCGACGGCCCCGCCGGCCCGCGTCCCGTGCTTGGCGGAGCCAACGTGCCGGCGACGGGCGATGGGGAGGCGCAGGGCGAAGCGCCGGAGGCCGACGAAGAGGCCGAGGCTGAGGAGGCACGCGAGGAGAAGGGCGTCGAGATCGAGGTCACACCGGCGGGCAAGGCGACCCGCAAGCTCTCACTGCTCTCCGGCGGCGAGAAGTCACTTGTGGCGCTCGCCTTCGTCTTCGCCGTCTTCCTTGCCAGGCCGTCGCCTTTCTACATCCTCGACGAGGTCGAGGCGGCCCTCGATGACGCCAACATCGACCGCTTCCTGCAGCTCGTGCGCCGCTTCTCGGATCGGGCCCAATTCGTGATCGTCACCCACCAGAAGCGCACCATGGATGCGGCTGACGTCCTCTATGGCGTCTCGATGGGCGAGGGCGGCATCACCAAGGTCATCTCGCGGCGCCTGCCTCAGAGCGCTCCGGAGGCTGATGCGGAGCCGGTCGAGCTCGGCGCCGCCGAGGCCCGCGAGCAGGCTGCCTGAGTCCCCGTGCGAAGGTCCTGGGACCGGCCCGACCCCGCACGGTTCTCCCAGCAACCGTCTAGATTGCGCCGCCATGACCCGGGAGTGGCGAGACGCCTTCGATCTTGGTGAGGGAGCCGCGGTCCCGGAGTTTCCGGAAGGCGGTTCCGGGTCCGAGGACGTCGAGGCCAAACGAGGCGTGTTCGAGCGGCTGCGCGAGAGCCTCTCGGCTTCTCGCAAGGCGCTTGGTGCCGAGCTCTCGGCCAGCCTCTTCGAGAAGCTCGACGCGGAAACCTGGGAGAGGCTCGAAGAGGCGCTCATCTACGCCGACCTCGGCGCTCCTGCGACGGCTGAGGTCGTCGGGAAGCTCGAGGCTGAAGTCGAGGCGGGCGAGGTCAGCGGCAGCGAGGCGATCCGCTCGCGCCTGATCGAGCTGCTCGCCGGCCTGGCCGGCCCCGATGGCCGCATCGACCTCGCGAACCGACCTGCCGTGGTCATGGTCTGCGGTGTCAACGGCACCGGGAAGACGACGACGATCGGCAAGCTTGCCTGGCACCTTCAGCGCGAGCTCGGCCTTTCCGTGTTGATCGCCGCCGCGGACACCTACCGGGCCGCGGCGGTCGAGCAGCTCGAGCTATGGGCCGAGCGCGCGGGCTGCGAGATCGTCAAGGGCACCGAGGGCGGAGATCCCGCCGCCGTCGTCTTCGACGCACTCACAGCCGCCTCGGCGCGGAATCTCGACGTGGTCGTCGTCGACACCGCAGGCCGCCTGCACACCCACGGCAACCTGATGGACGAGCTCTCCAAGGTGCGCCGCGTGATGAGTGGGCGCATCGAGGGCTCTCCGCACGAGACACTGCTGACGATCGACGCGACAACCGGCCAGAACGGTTTGCGGCAAGCTCAGGAGTTCGCCAAGGCGGTCCAGGTCAGCGGTGTGGTGCTGACAAAGCTCGATGGCAGCGCCAAGGGTGGGATCGCGCTCGCGATCACTAGTGAGCTGGGAATCCCGGTGAAGCTGATCGGGATCGGCGAGGGCCTCGAGGACCTGCGCCCCTTCGAGGCGACCCAGTTCGCCTCGGCATTGCTCGGCGACGAACCCTGACCCCCGACGACCGCGCCGAACGTCCCTATTGGCCTCCCATAGGGTGTACTCCGGGACGTTCGGCTTGTTTTTGGGCAGGGCGTAAGCTCAGGGATTCGTGTTCGACCAGCTTTCAGACCGCCTGCAGTCGACGCTTTCAGGGGTCCGGTCCCGCGGTGTTCTGACCGAGGCCGACGTCGACGCCGCGTTGCGCGAGATCCGCCTTGCGCTGCTCGAGGCCGACGTCAACTTCAAGGTCGTTAAGAGCTTCACCAGCGAGGTCAAGGAGCGCTGCCTGGGCGATGACGTGCTCAAGAGCTTGGATCCCGGCCAGCAGGTCGTCAAGATCGTCAACGAGGAGCTCGCAAGCCTGATGGGCGGTGCCGGCCGCGACCTCGTCTTCGCGGCCACCCCGCCGACGGTCATCCTGATGGCAGGGCTGCAGGGCTCGGGCAAGACGACCGCCTGCGCGAAACTCGCGAAGCATCTCGCCGAGGACGGCAAGAAGGTGGGGCTTGCCGCCTGCGACCTGCAGCGCCCGGCGGCCGTTGAGCAGCTCGCGAACGTCGGCAAGCGGGCCGGCGCCACCGTCTACCGCGAGGGCACGGATCGCAGTCCGCTGGACGTCGCCGAATGGGCGCTGGGTCAGGCGCGCGCTGACGGTCAGGACGTGTTGATCGTCGATACCGCCGGGCGCCTTCACGTGGACGAGGAGCTGATGGGCGAACTGGCGGCGATCCGCAAGCGGGTCAAGCCTCACAACATTCTGCTCGTCCTCGACTCGATGACCGGGCAGGACGCGGTCAACGTCGCTTCAGCCTTTTCTGAGCGTGTCGAGTTCGATGGCGTCCTGCTGACCAAGCTGGACGGCGATGCACGTGGTGGAGCCGCGCTCTCCGTCAGGGCAGTCACCGGCAAGCCGATCCTCTATGCCTCCACCGGCGAGAAGCTCGAGGAGCTCGAGCGCTTCCACCCTGAGCGCATGGCCGGCCGGATCCTGGGCATGGGCGACGTGCTCTCGCTGATCGAAAAGGCCGAGAAGGAGGTCGACGCCGACGAGGCCGCTGAGCTCGAGCGCAAGATCCGCAAGGAGGAGTTCACCCTGGAGGACTTCCTCAAGCAGATGAAGCAGGTCCGGCGCATGGGGCCGCTGACCAGCGTCCTCGGCATGCTGCCGGGCATGGGTGGAGCCCTCAAGGAGCTCAAGAACGCCGACCTCGACGAACGCGAGCTCGATCGCCTCGAGGCGATCATCCTCTCGATGACCCCGGCTGAGCGCGCTCAGCCGTCCATGGTCAAGGGATCGCGCCGCAAGCGTATCGCCCAGGGGTCGGGAACCACGGTTCAGGCCGTCAACCAGCTCGTCAAGCAGTTCGACCAGATGAAGGTGATGATGCGGCAGCTTGCCGAGGGCAAGATGCCGAGCCCGGAGCAGATGATGGCGGCTCAGGGCGGCAAGCGGCGCGGTGGAGCCGTGGTTCGGCGCCGTTATCGCTAAGTGACTGTCCGAGTCGCTAACCTCGCGCCTGATGTCGGTCCGAATCAGGCTCACCAGGGTGGGCGCCAAAAAGAATCCGCTGTGGCGGATCGTGGTCGCTGACCAGCGCTCCAAGCGTGACGGTCGCGCGATCGAGACGATCGGTTCCTACAACCCTCAGACGGAGCCTTCGACGATCGTTCTCGACGCCGAGCGGGCCAAGTTCTGGTTGGAGCGGGGCGCCCAGCCCACCAACACGGTCGCCAAGCTGCTGCGCACCGAAGGCGTCGAAGCCACGGGCTCGTAGGCACGGGGGCCTTTCTTGCGCGACCTGGTCGAGTTCATCGTTCGGCTGCTGGTCTCCGACCCCGATGCGGTCGAGGTCGAGGAGTTCGAGGAGGACGGCGACCTCGTCTTCGAAGTGACCGTCGCCGAGGCTGACATCGGCCGGGTGATCGGCCGAGGCGGGCGGATTGCAAATGCGCTGCGCACGGTCGTCAAGGCCGCCGGAGCCCGCGACGGCCGTCGCGTGCTCGTCGACATCCTCGATTGAATTAATCCAGCCGTGGCATCCACCGCTTCGCGTCCGGGTGCCGCGGGTTTGGCAACGTACGGCTGATGCAACTTGACATCTTCACCCTCTTCCCCGAGTGGTTCGAGTGGTTCGCCGGTCAGCGGCATGTGCGCAACGCTGTCGATGCGGGCAGCGAAGTGCGATTCCTCAACTTCCGGGAGACGACGCCGCTCAGCGCCGGCCAGGTGGACGACTCCCCGTACGGCGGTGGTGCGGGAATGGTTCTGCGCGTTGACGTCGTCGATGCGGCGCTCGAGGCCGCTTACGCGGGCGACCGCCCGGGGCGGATCGTGATGCTGGCACCGTCGGGGCGCCTGTTCGATGAGCCCACTGCGCTTGAGCTTGCCGCGGAGCCGCGTCTGACGCTGCTGTGCGGTCGCTACGAGGGGTTCGATGAGCGGATTCGGGACCACCTGGCGACCGATGCGATCTCGGTCGGGCGCTACGTGCTCTCCGGCGGGGAGCTGGCGGCGATGGTCATCGCCGACGCGGTCCTTCGCAAACTGCCCGGTTCCCTTGGGCACGAGGACAGCGCACTCGAGGAATCGTTCAGCGACGCTCTCGGTGGCGCCCCCGAGTATCCCCACTACACGCGGCCGGCCGACTACCGCGGCTGGGGCGTGCCGGACGTGTTGCTCTCGGGGGACCACGGCCGGGTGCGCGAGTGGCGCCTGCAGCGCAGCCGCGAGCGCGACGAGCGCAAATAGGCGCAGGCTTGACGCTAAGATTCCCGACTCGCGCGGGCCATTTGCGGCACGCGCGTTTTTCCCGAGCGACTTAGATGAACTTTCGGGTCGCGGCCGAGGATTCCCATCAGCACCTTCCATGAGCAATGTGATCGAAAGCCTCGAGAGGCGCCAGCTGCGCCGCGTGCCGAACTTCCGGGCCGGCGACCGTGTCCGCGTGCACTTCCAGGTCGTCGAGGGAACCCGTCGCCGCACCCAGGTCTTCGAAGGCGTCGTCATCAAGCGACAGGGATCCGGCATCCGCGAGACGTTCACGGTTCGTAAGCAGTCTTTCGGCGTCGGCGTCGAGCGCACCTTTCCGCTGCACTCTCCCAAGATCGAGAAGCTTGAGGTCGCCGGTCGTGGTGACGTTCGCAGAGCCAAGCTCTACTACCTGCGCGGCCGGGTCGGCAAGGCTGCTCGTGTTGCCGAAAGGCGCTGGGCGGTCGCCGACGACGTGCTGCCCGATGCAGACGAACCCGAACCCGTTGACGCCGAAGGGGCCACAGTGGAGGACGCTGAGGCCGAGGAGGCGCCAGTCGAACACGCCGAAGGCGGAGACGCCCCGGCGGCTGAAGCCGAGGCTGAAGCCGAGGCTGAGGCCGAGGCCGAATCGGGCGACGCCGAGCCCGAGGCACCGCCGGCGGCTGACGACGCGGCGGTGGACCACTCCGACACGGACGCAGACGAGGCGTCCGCGAAAGAGGACGGTGGCGGGGGGGACGGTAACGGGGACTCGGACTCTGACGAGGAAGAGGGCTCCGGCGGGGATCAGGCCTGATTCCGCGACCAAAAACTCAAGTCGGGGCGATCTTTGAGCTGATTGTGATCGTCGCTCTCGCGGTCGGTCTCGCGCTCGCCATCCAGGCGTACCTCGTCAAGCCGTACCAGATCCCCTCGAAATCCATGGAGCCGACGCTCGACGTCGGCCAGCGCGTGCTGGTGAACCGCCTCGCTTATCGCTTCGGTGACCCCTCCGCCGGTGACGTGGTTGTCTTCCATCCTCCGACCGGGGCAGAGCGCGGACGCCAGTGTGGGGCACGGCAGACCCCGGAAGGCGCAACCGACGACGACCCGGCCACCTACACCGGCCGCCAGCCCTGCCCTCTTCCGACACCGGGTGAGGCCGACACGAACTTCATCAAGCGGATCGTCGCAGAGCCGGGCGACACGCTGCGGATCGAGAACGGCATCCCGATCGTCAACGGCGAGCCCTTCGAGGGTGACTTCGATACTCGGGCTTGCACGCCGGCCGGATCGGGCTGCGACTTTCCGGACGAGATCACGATTCCACCCGATATGTACTTCATGATGGGCGACAACCGTGGCCAAAGTGACGACAGCCGCTTCTGGGGTCCCGTCCCCCGAGACCAGATCATCGGAAAGGCCTTCTCCACCTACTGGCCCCCCAGCCGCTGGGGCCTCCTCTAGTCCGATCGCGCCCTTGCGTCGTCCGACAAAGGCCCGCCGCCGCAAGGCCGCAAAGCTCTTTCGGTTCGACCGTTCGCTGGGCGCGCGCTTCGTGGCCGGAGCCGACGAGGCCGGTCGCGGCTCGCTGGCGGGCCCACTGTCCGCCGCCGCCGTGCTGATCGACTACGAGAACCTCAGCATGCGCGACCGCCGCGCGCTCGGCGCTCTCGACGACTCCAAGGCCCGCAGCGCGGCGGACCGCGAGGCGCTCTACCCGGTGATCATGCGCGCGGCGGCCCGGGTCTCCGTCGCCATCCGCTGTGTGCGCGGCATCGATGCGCGTGGTCTGCACGTGACCAACCTGGAGGCGCTCGGCACGACGCTCGCGCGGGTCACCGAAGATTGTTCAGGTCACGGCGGCCTCGTCTGCCTGACCGATGGCTTTCGAGTACCACGGTGTCCCCGCGAGCATCGGGCGGTGATCGACGGCGACGCGACCAGCGCTGCCATTGCCGCCGCTTCGGTGATCGCGAAGGTGACCCGAGACCGCTACATGCACAGCGCCGCGGCAATTCACCGTGGCTGGGGATTCGACGAACACGTCGGCTACTCGACCCCGGAGCACCGCGAGGCGATTCGCACGATCGGCATCTCGGCGCTGCACCGCCGCTCGTTCGCTTCGATCGCCTACAGCCAGCTCGAACTCGGTTAGGGGCCGGCCGCCCTCAGAAAGCGTTTGGGATGTGCTCGTAGTCGTGGACCCGGCCGTGGCTGTCCATGACGATGCCGACCACGTCGAAGCGGATCGAGCCGAAGCGTCGTGGCGGGCGTCGGCTGTGGAGCCAGGCCCGAGCCAGCCGCCGCAGCCGCAGTTGCTTCTGTGGTCCCACGGCGAGCACCGGACGTTCCGGACCGCGCCGTCGGCCGCCGGCGCGAGCCGCCTTCACCTCGACGAATACGAGTGTCTGGCGGTCCAACGCGACGATGTCGATCTCGCCTGCGATGCCGAGCTCCGCGTAGCGGATCCGCTCGTTGCGGGCCAAGATCAGGACGCCCTCAGCGACCAGCCGACGAGCTGCTTCGTCTTCGGCCGCGTGCCCCAATGAGAGGCGCTGATCGGTCACCGGCTCGAAGCTAGACCGCGCGGGCGCGCGTGTGGTGCGCAAGGGGTGAGGGAAGTGGCTCCGATTCGTGACATCTTGCGCGCCACGCGTGCGTTGACGCCTGCCAGCGTCTCCGGCGTGATCGCCAGCGCCCGCACATTTGCCCTTCATGGCGTCAGCGCCCAAGAGGTGACCGTCGAGGTTGACGTCCGCAAGGGGTTACCGGCGTTCTCGCTCGTGGGACTGCCGGACGCCGCGGTTCGCGAATCGCGGGAGCGCGTACGGGCGGCGCTTTCCAATTGCGGCTTCGAGTTCCCCCAGCAGCGCATCACCGCTAGCCTCGCCCCGGCCGATCTTCGCAAGGCGGGGCCGGCCTTCGATCTGGCCATCGCCGCAGCCCTGCTGGCGGCATCCGGGCAGCTGCCGATCGAAGCGCTCGACGCCTGCGCGCTTGCCGGCGAGCTCGGGCTCGACGGAGCGCTGAGACCGGTGGCGGGAGCCCTGGCCATGGCTGAGTCGGCGATGCGGATCGGCGTCCGCAAGCTCGTCGTCTCGGCGCCGAGTGGCGGAGAGGCCGCTTTGGCCCAGGGGAATCTGCGGGTCGTCCCGATCACCAACCTCAGACAGCTCCCGGCGCTCGGCACAGACGCCGAACCGTCAGCCCCGGCGCCGGCGTCACTTGCAGCACCGGTGAACGGATCCCTTCCCGACCTCGCGGACCTGCGCGGACAGCCGGCGCTTCGCCGCGCGCTGGAGATCGCCGCCGCCGGCGCCCACGGGCTGATGGTGATCGGGCCACCGGGGGCGGGCAAGTCGCTCGCTGCGCAGCGCCTGCCCTCGCTGCTGCCCCCGCTCGGCCGGGCCGAGGCACTGGAGGTGGCGCGAATCGCGGGCGCCTGCGGGCGTGCGGTGCAGGGGGAGCGCCGGCCGTTTCGCGCTCCCCATCACACGATCTCGCCGGTGGGTCTGGTGGGTGGCGGCAACCCGCCGAGGCCGGGAGAGATCACGCTCGCACACCGGGGTGTGCTGTTCCTCGACGAGCTCTGTGAGTTCTCGCGCGAGTCGCTCGAAGCCTTGCGCCAGCCACTTGAAGACGGGCGGGTTGTGATCGTGCGGTCGCGCTACGCGGTCGAGCTGCCCTGCCGATTTCAGCTGGTCGCGGCCGTCAACCCCTGTCCCTGCGGGCGTGGCGAGCACTCCGAGCAATGCAGATGCGCCCCCGCCGCGCTGCGCCGCTACTCGGGCAGGCTCAGCGGTGCCCTCGCCGACCGGATCGACATCTCGCTGCGCGTTGAGCAGCCGTCCCTCGAGGACCTCGCCGGAGAGGCGGGAGAGAGTTCGGAGGTGGTGCGCGAGCGCGTCATCAGAGCGCGTGATCGTCAGGCGGCGAGGCTCGGTGACGACAGGACCAATTCGGAGATGTCGCCCCGGGAGAGCCGGCGACACACCGCTATCGAGGCGGGCGCGGCGGCCGTTCTCGAGGGTGGGCACGCGCGCCTGGGCCTGAGCGGGCGTGGGTACGAGCGCCTGCTTCGCGTGGCGCGCACGATCGCCGACCTCGCCGGCGCCCAGCGGGTCGGCGAGGAGCACGTCGGCGAGGCGCTGATGCTGCGACGCCGGGTTACGGGATCGGCATGAGCTGCACGGAGTGTCTGGCGAGGAGCTGGCTCCTGGCGGCCCTCGGCGGCTGGATCGAGAGGATCGCCATGAACGCACCGGGCAAGCGAGCGCGTGACCTGCTGGCGCTCGACGATGAGGCGCTTGCCGCCGCTGCCGGACACCCGAGGCCCTCGCGCCTGGTGCGTCAGGCATACGAGAAGGGCGCCCCGGGCTTGGCCAAGGCGGTTCGAGGCGAGCGACTGCTGGGCAATTTGTCCCCATGAGCAAGACTGGCCTGCGCGACTTGGCGACCTGGGTCCCTCGGCGCCCAGGGGCCTCTACGGATGCGGCGACCGGCAGCATTTGGCGGATCTGAGTCGCGGACCCAGCGTTGCGATCGTCGGCGCCCGCCGGGCCTCGCCCTACGGCCGCGAGGCGGCCCAGCAACTCGCACTCCAGCTCGGTACGGCGCGGATTCCGGTCGTTAGCGGCATGGCGTTCGGGGTCGACGCCGCCGCGCACCGCGGAGCGCTAACTGCCGCGGGCCTCACCGTCGCCGTGCTCGGCGGTGGGGCGAATGTCGCCTATCCGCAGGGAGAGGCCGCCCTGCACCGGCGCATCATCGAGGACGGGATCACCGTCTCGGAAATGCCGCCGGGTTTCCGGCCCCAGCGCTGGTCCTTTCCGGCGCGCAACCGGATTATCGCGGCGCTGGCGGAGATGACGATCGTGGTTCAGGCCCGCGGGCGCTCCGGCGCTTTGATCACCGCGCAGATGGCGGGCGAGGAGCTCGGGCGCGAGCTCGGTGCGATCCCTGGCCCGATCAACTCAGAGCTCTCGCGCGGGCCAAACGACCTGCTCGCCGACGGGGCGGTCGTCGTCCGTGACGCCCAGGATGTGCTCGACCGCCTGGTCGGTGTCGGGCACTTCGCCGTTCCGCCGGTGGCTGGACCGCAGGGCAACTCCTTCGCGGGGCTGGATGCTGGGCTCGTTGCGGTGCTTGCGGCCGTCGAGGAGGGCGCCGCGACGCCCGACCAGATTGCGGCACGGGTCGGGCGCCCGCCGGGCGCGGTTGCCGCCGACCTCTCGCGCCTGGAATTGAAGGGTCGTGTCAGGGCGGACGCGCTGGGCCGTTACGCTCGCGCCTTCGATGGCCACCCATGACCGAGATCCGGTACCCGTAGCGCTCAGCATCGCCGGATCTGATTCCGGCGGGGGCGCGGGCATCCAGGCCGACCTCAAGGCCTTTGCTCTTTGCGGCGTGCACGGCACCACCGCGATCACGGCGATCACCGCGCAAAACACCGTCGGCATCTCCGCGGTCCACGCCGTCCCGCCAGACGTCGTCGTCGCCCAGATCAGGGCCGTGGCGGAGGACATCGGCGTCGACGCCGTCAAGATCGGGATGCTCGGGGACGCAGTCACGATCGAGGCGGTCGGTGCGGGTCTCGACGCGATCGGCGACGTGCCCGTCGTCCTCGACCCCGTGATGGTGGCCGAAAGCGGAGCCGTGCTGCTCGACCCCGAAGCGCGATCGGCGTTGATCGAGGTCCTGATTCCACGAGCCACGGTGATTACGCCGAATCTGCCGGAGGCGCGCGAGTTGACGGGGCTGGGGCCGGCGGCCGGGTCGGCGGAGCTTGCCGGCGCGCTGCGCGAGCTGACCAGTGCAGCTGTGATCGTCACCGGTGGCCACACCGAGGACGGAATCGACCTGCTGATGGATGACGACGAGGTCCTGGAGATCGACGGCCCGCGGCACCCCGATGGGGCCTCCCACGGATCCGGCTGCACACATTCGGCGACGATCGCGGCATTGCTCGCGCGGGGAGAGGGTCTCGCCGACGCCGCGTTCGCGGCACGCGAGATCGTCGCCGACGCCGTCGCAAACGGCCTGCGTGGGCTGGGGGAGGGCCCTGGGCCGGTGGATGTGTTCGGTCTGGGTTTCGTGGACGAGGAGTAGACGGGCGGCGGGGCCTCCCGAACCCCAGCCGTCAGGCAACCCCAAGCCAAATCCCGCCCCGCTGCCATAATCCTGCTGGTGAAGCTTGTGCGCATGAGACCCGGGCACGGAGACGTGCTGCTCGCAGAGGGCGATCCTGAGCTTGCCGAGGACCACGAGCGGCTGATCGAAGAGTTTCGCCGTCAGCTCGATCTCGGAATGTGGGCGGCCGTGCCGACGCCCGGCGTCACGGGCCGGCGTGAGGCCGTGATGGTCCGGGAGTTCGAGCAGATTCCCGCTGACGCCGAGCGGGTTATTTTCTACCCGCCGGCCGCCGGCGGCTGAGGGCATCGTGCCGACCGCCGCTTCGATCGTGCTCGTCGTCGTGCTGGGCACCCTGGGTGTCGCGGCCTTCGGTCCGACCCTCGCCGCGCGCCTTCGCACGCGCCCCAGGCCGGACCGCCGTCCTCACATCAGTCCCGCTGTGCCGACCGACCCCGGCCGCGAGCGCCGCGCCGAACGCAAGGCCCGCGAGCTGATGGAGTCGGTCATCAGCGCTGATGAGTTCGCCATGTACGAGCAGCTCGGCTTCCTGCGCGTGCTCGGACGCGATCGTGACGGCAGACCGAGCGGGTACGGGTACCTCATCTACCCGCACCGCCCGATCGTCTCCTTCGACACGGCCACCAACCAGCCTCTGAGCGAGTACTGCATCCAGTTCCCAGATCGTCTCGAGACCGCCTACGGCCACCGCTTGCCCGATGCCGACGACGCTCTCGCAAAGTGGATGTCGCTGCACGGCGACGAGCGCAAGCTGATCGCCGACGCGAACATGCACCTGCCCGGCCGCCAGATCGATCCCGACCAAGTGCGTCGCGACCTTCGGCGCATGCGCGAGTGGGAAGCGTCACGAGCGCGTGATCTCAGCATCGTCGGGGCCGGGACGACCGTATGAACGACATGCGTCCTCGCAGCTCTGCGGTCTTCGACGGACCCGACCGCGCCGCCGCACGCGCCTACATGAAGGGCATCGGCTACGACGACGACGCGCTCAGCAAGCCGACGATCGGCATCGCAAACACCTGGATCGAGGCGATGCCCTGCAACTTCCACCTGCGTGGCCTCGCCGAACACATCAAGACGGGCGTCAGGGCCGCGGGCGGGACGCCGATGGAGTTCAACACGATCGCGATCTCTGATGGGATCACGATGGGTACCAAGGGTATGAAGACGTCCCTGGTCAGCCGCGAGGTGATCGCCGACTCGATCGAGCTGGCCGTTCGCGGTTACCAGTTCGACGCCGTGATCGCGCTCTCCGCCTGCGACAAGACCATTCCCGGCGCAGTGATGGCCCTCGCCCGGCTCGATATCCCCTCGCTGATGCTCTACGGCGGCTCGATTGCCCCGGGCCGCTGGCGCGGCAAAGACGTCACGATCGTCGATCTCTTCGAAGCGATCGGCACACACGCCGCGGGTGACATGTCCGACGAGGACTTCAAAGAGCTCGAGGACAACGCCAGCCCCGGCGCCGGGGCCTGCGGCGGCCAGTTCACCGCCAATACGATGGCATGCGCCTTCGAGGCGATGGGGATCTCACCGGGCGGCTCCTCGATGGTGCCCGCTGAGGACGTGACCAAGGAAACCGTCGCCGAGCAGATCGGCAGGCTGGTCATGCAGGTGCTCGAGCAGGACCTGCGCCCGAGCCGCGTGATCACCCGCAACTCGATCGAGAACGCGATCGCCTGCGTCGCCGCCTCGGGCGGCTCGACCAACGGCGTCCTGCACCTGCTCGCAGTCGCGCGGGAGATGGGCATCGAACTCGATATCGACGACTTCGAGGAGATCTCCTCACGCACACCGCTGCTGGCAGACCTCAAGCCCGGGGGGCGCTTCGTTGCCACCGACCTCTACCGCGCGGGCGGCGTGCCGCTGATCCTGAGCCGCCTGGCGGAGGCCGGGATCCTGCACGGCGACGAGATCACGGTTACCGGCCGCACGATCGGTGAGGAGGCAGCGGAGGCGATCGAGGAGGACGGTCAGCAGGTCGTCCGCGCCGTCTCGAATCCGCTCAAGCCGACGGGTGGGCTCGCGATCCTGCGCGGCAACCTGGCGCCCGAGGGCTCCGTCGTCAAGCTCGCCGGCACCGAACGCACCGGCCAGACCGGCCCCGCCCGGGTTTTCGAGTCCGAGGAGGACTGCTTTGCCGCCGTAAAGGCGCAGCAGATCAAGCCCGGCGACGTGATCGTGATCCGCAACGAGGGTCCCGCCGGAGGGCCCGGCATGCGCGAGATGCTGCAGGTGACCGCAGCGATCGTCGGCGAGGGACTGGGGGAGGAGGTCGCACTGATCACCGACGGCCGCTTCTCCGGCGCCACCCGCGGGATGATGATCGGCCACGTCGCCCCCGAGGCCGTCAAGGGTGGCCCGATCGCGGCGCTTCGAGATGGGGACGAGGTCACGATCGACGTAGCCTCCCGGCGTCTCGACGTGGCGCTCTCCGACGACGAGATCGTTGCTCGGGTGGCCGAGTACCAGGCCCCGGAGCCCGCCTACACCTCGGGCGTGATGTCGAAGTACGCGAAAACAGTTTCCTCGGCGTCGGCCGGCGCGATCACCGGCTAGCCGGTTGCGTCCGCGTCCGCCAGGAACTCTGCGAGAACCTGGTTGAAGCGAACCGGACGCTCGAGCATCGGCAGGTGGCCGCAGTTCCCGAAGACCTCGAGGCGTGCACCCGCGATGCGCCGGGCGTACTCCGGCCCGTCCTGGGGCGGAACGAGTTTGTCATCCCGGCCCCAGACGACCAGCGCCGGCGCCGAGATCTCGGCCAGCTGCTCTCGGATGTCGTATCCGACAACTGCTTTGACTGCGGCCATGAAGCCCGGGGTCGTCGCCTCACCCCCGGTCGCGAGCGCCCCAAAGTAGTGCTCCCAGAGCAACTCGGGACGCAGCTCGCTGGGATGGCGAAGCACGCCGCCGAATGCCGCCCTCAGCAGTCGCGGGCGGATCAGCGAAGCCTTTCGAAGCCGAAGCCCCAGCGGCGCGAGCAGGGAGAGCGTGCGGGCGAAGCGAATCGCAGGCTTCAGATCAAGCGTCGCGTTGCTGATGCCGACCGGCGCGGCCAACAGCAGGCGCGAGACTGCCGCGGGGTGTGAGATCGCGGTCTCGGCGGCGATCAGGCCGCCCATCGAGCTGCCGACGAGACAGGAGGGGCCGAGGTCGAGGGCGTCGTGCAGCTGGGCCAGTAAAGCCGCGTACCGGGGAATCGAGATTTCCCAGTCGGGCAGCGGGCTCGAGCCGAACCCCGGCAGGTCGAGCGCGACCACCCGGCGGCCCTCGGCGAAACGGGGGATCGTCTCGAGGAAGTTCCGCCAGGAACCGTCGAGGCCGTGCACCAGCAGGAGCGGTTCTTGATCGGAATCCTGCGGGCCGGCCTCCACGATCTCGACCTTGGTCCCGCCAAGCAAGAGCGTGCGCATGTGGCTGCGCCAATCGACCGCCATCCAGGCCGGCTCGGCGTCAGGGTTGCCGTAGGGGTCGGGGCCGGTGCTCGGCGTGGGGTCGGGAAGCGGACCTTCGGCACTGAGCGTGCCGCTCACGCGTAGCCCATGCGCTCCAGGATCGGGATCTCCCGAATCTGGGGCGGCTGCAGGTGATCCCAGAGGATTCCGCGGGGCCGCGGGTGCGTGCGTTCGACGTCGATCACCGCTCGCGGCGTGGCGATCAGGTCCACGGGAAGGTCATGCGCGGTCAGCGGCAGGTGCTCGCGCAGGATCTGAATCGGGTGAACCGTGGTGCCGACGACCGTGTGGTCGTCGATCTTTCCGGCCTCGATCAGGAGGCCGTACTCGATGTCGGAGAAGCCGCCGCCCTTGCCGAGCCGCCCTCCGGTGAGGTTGACGGCGACCGATCCGCAGAGCACGAAGTCGATCTCCGGCAGCTCGTCGTCGGCGACAACGCGGCCGTGTTTGAGCGCCCCCTTGATCGTCGCCGCCTCCTTGATCTGCTCGGCGTTCAGAGTCCGCGGCTCGAGTATCCGGAAGGGATGGGGGTCGCGCAGGCGCGGCACGGCCATGATCAGCGTCTTGCCCTGCTCGAGCGCAATCCGCCGCACGTGGGTCTGCGGCGAATCGGGATTGACCTTGATCGCCTGGGCGCGCTTGAAGAGGCGGTGGCCGGCGAGCCGCTCGGCGGCCAGCTTGGCGCCGGCGAAATTCGGGATGCGTCCGTCAGCGCCTGGAAAGCGCGAGACACCCTCGCGATCCATCGCTTCCCACACCGACTTTCGAACCTGATCCTTGGAGCGCACCCTCCGGAGCATCCTAATCATCCCGGCCCCTTGAACCGCTTGTTCACAAACCCGCCGAACAATCGGAAGCGAGGGTTGCGACAATGGAGGCATCAGTCCGGACCGAACATCGCTGTCGCCGACGCGACCCGAGCGCGCCGACGACGAGTCCGCCGCGCCCGAGAACCTGCTCCCGGAGCGGGCTGAGCGCGAGCGCCTGCGAGACCTGCTGCCGGCGATCGAGCCCGAGCGCCGGCTCAACGACTGGGGTCGCTCGGAACGGATCGAGGGCCTGATGGATCGCACCCTCGTCGAGTTCTTCTATCGCTACTGGTTCCGCGCCGAGGTCGAGGGCATCGAGAACGTTCCATCCGAGGGTGGAGCGTTGCTCGTCTCTAACCATGCCGGCGCGCTTCCCCCGGACGCGGCGATCATCGCCAAGGCGATCCGCGAGGAGCACCCCAACCCACGGCCTCTGAACATCACCGTCGAGCATTTCTTCAAGGGCTATCCGGGCTTCTCGATGCTGATCCCCAAGATCGGCGCCGTGGCGGCCCATCCCGCGAACGTGCACCGCCTCCTTTATGACGAGGAGCAGCTCGTGCTGGTCTTCCCGGAGGGAAGGAAGGGAACAGAGAAGCTCTACAAGGACCGCTACAAGCTGCGCCGCTTCGGCCGCGGCGGCTTCGTCGAGGCGGCCATTCGCGCGGAGGCGAAGCTCGTCCCGGTCTGCGTCGTCGGCGCCGAGGAGGCGATGCCCGTCTTCGCCCAGATGGACTTCATGAAGCGGATGACCGGGCTGATTTACTTCCCGCTGACGCCGACCTTCCCCTGGCTGGGCCCGCTGGGGATGCTGGCCTACCTGCCTGCCAAGTTCAAGATCCGCTTCCTCGAGCCGATCGACACGGTCTCGCTCGGCGCCGATCCTGACGGCGACAAGGCGCTTGTCCAGACCGTCGCCCAGGACATCAGGGCGCGAATCCAGGAGAACCTGCACGACATGCTCGGCCGGCGCAAGTCGGTCTGGTTCGGATGAGCACGAAGCGGGTTCTCATCACCGGCGTCGCCACCTATTGGGGTGGCCGTCTGGCCGAGGCCCTCGAGGGCTTCCCCGAGATCGAGGCGATCATCGGGGTCGACAGCCGCGATCCGACGCGCGAGCTCGAGCGCACCGAGTTCGTCCGGGTCGGAAACCAGCACTCGCTGATCGAGCGCATCGTCAAGGCGGCCGAGATCGACACCGTCGTCGACAGCCGGCTGGTCGTCGATTCGCTGATCACCTCTCCTCGCAGCGCCCACGAGAACAACGTGATCGGGACGATGAACGTGCTGGCCGCTTGCACCGGCACAGACTCGCCGGTGCGGAAGTTCATCTTCAAATCGTCGGCGCACTGGTACGGCTGCGAGCAGGATGATCCCTCCTTCTTCACCGAGGCGATGAAGCGCAAGCACCCGCCGCGCACGCCGATCGAGCGCGACATAGTTGAGGCGGAGGGTGCGGTTTCTGAGTTCGCCGAAAAACGCCCCGATGTCGAGGTGACGATCCTTCGTTGTACGCATGTGCTCGGGCCCGACGTGCACACGGCCTTTGCCCGGCTGTTCTCGCTGCCGGCCGTGCCGATGGTGCTCGGATTCGACCCGCGGCTGCAGTTCGTCCACGAAGACGACGTCGTTCACGCCCTCGAGCACGCGGTCATCAACGAGTTGCCGGGGATCTACAACGTCGCCGCCGACGGGGTGCTGGCGCTGTCCGAAGTGATCGACCTGCTCGGTAAGCGACCGCTACCTGTGCTGCCGCCCTGGGGGACCGGAGCGATCGCGGCGCCGCTGCGCCGTCTGGGCCTGCGATTCCCCGACGAGATGGTCAACCCGATGCGCTTCGGGCGCGGTCTCGACAACCGTGCCTACAAATCTGTCGGCTTCGACTACAGCTACACCACACGCGAGGCGGCCCTCAAGCTCGGTGAGCACCTGAGGCTGCTTCCGATCCTGCGTGGAGCGGAGACGAGCTTCACCTACGAGCGCGAGGTCGAGGAATTCCTGCGCTGGAGTCCGCACGTTCGGCGCAGCAAGTCTGAGTCGGCGGCAGAGGAGCCGCTGGGTATCTGAAGAACTCTTGGAAGGCGGGGCGCAGGCACGCTTGCACGGGCGCACCCGCTGTAACGAATTCGGCGTTCGCTCCTCCTACACTTTCGAATGGAACTAATGGGTCGCAAGTCGCTCATAGCGGTGGTCGCAGGGATCGTCCTTCTGCTTGGTTTGGCGGTTGGGGCGTATGCCTACGACTCCTCGAAGTCGGACGAGATAGCCGACGGCGTTCGCGTGGGCGAGATTGACCTCGGCGGACTCTCAGAGGACGAGGCCAGGACGCTGCTCGAGCAGGAGCTGGTAGCACCGCTAGAGCACTCGATCGTCGTCAAGTACAAGGGCGACAAATTCACGCTTTCCAAGAAGCAGCTCGACGTCAGCGCCGACATCGACGGAATCGTCGCCGAGGCCAGCGCGGCCAGCCGCGAGGGCTCGCTGCCGTCCAGGGTCTTCCGCTACCTGAGCGGCGATGAGGTCGACCAGGACATCGAGCCTGTGGTCGGCTATGACGAGATCGAGGTCGGCAAGTTCGTCGACGGAGTCGCCGCCAACCTCAACCAGGACCCGATCAACGCGACCGTCGAGCCGAGCGGATCCTCGCTTGCCGCGATCCAGGGCCGGGAGGGGGTCGAGCTCGATGTGGATGACCTTGCCGCACAGATCGAGGGCGCGATCAGCCAGACGGGTGAGAAGGAGCGCGTAGTTCATCCCACCGTCGCGACCTTGAAGCCGGAGGTCACCAAGGCCGACTTGGCCGATCGGTATCCGACGTATATCGCGATCGACCGCGAGACGTTCAAGCTCCGCTTTTTCGAGAACCTCGAACTGGTCAAGAGCTACACGATCGCGCTCGGCGCCGCCGGGTATGACACCCCTGCCGGCGTCTACGAGATCACCGACAAGACCGTCGATCCCAACTGGTACGTCCCCGATCGCGAGTGGGCGGGCGACCTCGCGGGAACCATCGTCCCTGGCGGCTCTCCGGAGAATCCGCTCGTCAACCGCTGGATGGGCTTCTACGACGGTGCGGGCATTCACGGCACCAACGACGTAGCCTCGCTCGGCAGCAACGCGTCACACGGCTGTGTCCGCATGGACCCGGACGAAGTCATCGAGCTGTACGACGAGGTCGACGTGGGCACCCCCATCTACATCGGCTGACGCCCAGCCAGGTTGCAGGCTCGATTGGTTGTGTGGCGAATCCTTCACCATGAGCGAACCGCCAGAGCTGAGTTGCGCCTGGACGGCGGCGCTCGAGCGTTTTGATCGAGACCTCGCCAGGCGCGGGTCCTCGGCGAACACGCGGCGCGCCTATCGGACCGACCTGACCCGGCTCGGAGGCTGGGCGACGGGACGCGGGTTGGAGCCGGACGCTGTCGCCTACCGCGACTTGCGAGCCTTTGCCGCCTCGCTGTCGGAGGAGCGGTTTGCCAAGGCGACGGTCGCGAGAAAGCTCACCTCGGCTCGAAGCTTCTTCGATCAGCTGACCCGGATCGGCGAGATCGACGCCAACCCCGCCGACCTGCTGCCCAGCCCGAAGGGCGAGTCACGACTTCCGCGCGTGCTCGGACCCGACGAGATGCAGAAGCTGCTGGAGCGGATACCGGTCTCCGAGCCGCTGGCGGCGCGCGACCGGGCACTGTTCGAGCTGGCCTACTCGTGCGGGCTGCGCTGTTCGGAGATCGTCACTCTCGATGTCGAGGACATCGATTTCGAGGGCGAGCGCATTACGGCTCACGGCAAGGGCGACAAGATGCGTCTACTTCCCGTCGGTGAGCCCGCGCAGCGCGCGCTCGGCCGGTATCTCGCCCGGGCACGTCCGGCATTGAGCGTTTCGCCCACCGAGCCGGCGCTCTTTCTTTCGAGACGCGGACGCCGCCTGTCCGCGTCCGACGTCAGGCGCCGGTTGGCCCGCTGGGTTCGGGAGGCAGCGCTCGCGGGGCATATCTCTCCGCACACGCTGCGGCACTCATTCGCGACCCACCTGCTCGAGGGCGGGGCTGATCTGCGCTCGATCCAGGAGTTGCTGGGACACTCCAGCATCTCGACGACCCAGATCTACACGAGGGTCGAGCCGTCGCGGCTGCGGGCACAGTACGAGCGCTCCCACCCGCGGGCTTAATGGGCGAGGCACTAACGTTCGGGACCCTTCGGAGCGGAGGGGAGTTGAGATGGACACCCAGGTAAAGGCAGTAGAACTGAAGGACCTCTGGCGTCGCTGCAAGGAGGAGGGAGACGACAGCGCCCGCGAGCGCCTCGTCGTCGCCTACTCGCCGCTCGTCAAGTTCGTCGCCGGCCGCATGGCCGCGGGGCTTCCCTCGCATGTCGAGGAGGCGGACCTGATCTCCTACGGCCTGCTCGGGCTGATCGGTGCCATCGAACGGTTCGAGCCCAGTCGCGAGATCAAGTTCGAGACCTATGCGGTCGCCCGGGTCAAGGGAGCGATCATCGACGAGTTGCGTTCGCTCGACTGGGTGCCCCGCTCGGTGCGGGCCAAGGCGCGCGACGTGGAGCGTGTTCACCAAAAGCTCGAGAACCGGCTACACCGAGCGCCGACCGAGGAGGAGATGGCAGACGAGCTCGGCCTCGAGCTCGAGGAACTGCGCACGACGTTGCTCGACATCGCCAACTCCTCGGTGCTCGCCCTGGAGGATCTCTGGTCCGTGGCCGACCCCGACGGCGGCCAGGTGTCGCTGATCGACATGATTCGCGATCCCGGGGCCGCCGACCCCGAGGCGGAGCTGAACACGGTGGAGCTCAAGGATCGCCTCGCGGAGGCGATCTCATCGCTGCCGGAGCGTGAGCGCCTCGTGATCGCCCTCTACTACTACGAGAATCTGACCCTGCGCGAGATCGGAGAGGTGCTCGGGGTCACCGAGTCCCGAATCTCTCAGCTCCACACCAAGGCGGTGCTGGGGTTGCGCGGGGGGATGCAGCACCCTCTGACCGACGATAGCTGAGCAGCCGAGCGCCAGCCTCGGTCCTATATGTTGCGGGCGTGGCGGTCAAGCCGGCTGATCGAATCCGCAACGTCGCCCTGATCGGGCACCGCGGCAGCGGAAAGACATCTCTCAACGAGGCCCTGCTCTTCGAGGCGGGCGTGATCAACCGGCTCGGTCGCGTCGAGGACGGCTCGACCAACTCTGATTTTGAGCCCGATGAGCAGGAGCGTGCGATGTCGATCGGGGCCTCGGTCGCGTCCTTCGAGCACGACGGGCGCAAGATCAACCTGATCGACACCCCGGGCGAACCGAGTTTTCTCGCCGACACGGTCGCGGCGCTGCGCGTCGTCGATTCCGCGGTCGTCGTCGTCAATGCTGTGATGGGCGTCGAGGTGCACACCGAACGCCTCTGGGCGCGCGCAGAGCAGGAGGGGCTCGCCCGGCTCGTCTTCGTCAACATGCTCGACCGAGAGCGCGCCGACTTCTTCCGCACGCTCGACTCGCTCAAGGCCGCCTTCGGTCCGCACGTCGTCGCCACCGAGATTCCGATCGGATCCGAGCACGAGGTCCGAGGCCTGGTCGATTTGATCGACATGAAGGCCTATGAGTTCGCGGGCGCCGACCGCGGCAACTCCAAGGAGATCCCGATTCCCGACGAGCTCGCCGAACTGGCTGAGGAGTACCGCGAGAAGCTGATGGACGAGGTCGCGGAGAATTCCGACGAGCTCATGGAGCGCTACCTCGAGGGCGAGGAGATCTCTCACGACGAGCTGGTGACAACGCTCAAGAAGGGAGTCAACGAAGGTCACCTCTTTCCCGTCACGTGTGGCGTGGCAACCCGCAACCTCGGGACCAACCGCCTGCTCGAAGCGCTGGTCGAGGACCTGCCTTCGCCGGCGATGCACGTTCACATCCGCGCGGTCGGGGACGATGGTGAGGACGTCGAGATCCTGCCGGACGCCGACGGCGACCTCGTCGCCTACGTCTTCAAGACGCTCGCCGATCCCTATACGGGCCGCATCAACCTGCTGCGCGTCTGTGCCGGGACGCTGAAGAGCGATTCGCACGTCGCCAACGTCACGCGCGGTGCCAAGGAGCGTATCGGCCAGCTCGCGAGTCCGGCTGGCAAGGATTCAACCCCCGTCGACGAGCTTGGGCCCGGCGACATCGGCGCGATCGCCAAGCTCAAGGAAACCCGCGCCGGGGACGTGCTCGCCGCCAAGGACTCGAAGATCACTTTCGCTGCGCTCGACCTGCCGGCCGCCGTGATGGCTTTCGCCTACGAGCCCAAGACCAAGGGCGACGAGGACAAGGCCGTGACTGCGATTCGCCGGCTCTCCGAGGAGGACCCGACGCTTGACGTGCACCGCGACCCACAGACCGGTGAGCAGATCATCGCCGGGCTGACAGCGATCCACGTCGACGTGATCGTCGACCGCATCAAGCGCCGCTTTGGTGCCGAGATCGAGCTGCACCCGCCCCAGGTGCCTTACCTGGAGACGATTCGCAAGGACGCCAAGGCACACGCGCGCTACAAGAAGCAGACTGGCGGACGCGGCCAATTCGCGGACTGCCACCTCGAAATCTCACCGGGCGAGGCCGGGGCCGGCCTCGAGTTCGTCAACAACATCAAGGGCGGCGTGATTCCGGGCGGCTTCATCCCCGCCGTGGAGAAGGGCGTGATCGAGGCGATGCGGCACGGTGAGGTCGCCGGCTACCCGATCAAGGATGTTCGGGTGCGGCTGTTCGACGGGCAGCACCACCAGGTGGATTCCTCGGAAATGGCCTTCAAGATCTGCGGCTCGATGGCCTTCAAGCGGGCGATGACCGAAGCCGACCCGGTCCTGCTCGAACCGATCATGCAGCTGACGATCGCCGTCCCCGAGGACGCGGTCGGCGACGTGATCGGCGACCTCAACTCGCGGCGCGGACGCCCGCTCGGCATGGAGCCGAAGGCTGGGTTGACCGAGGTCAAGGCCGAGGTGCCGATGGCCGAGGTGCTCGACTACGCACCCGACCTGCGCTCGATTACGGGTGGGCGCGGCGACTACACGATGGAGTTCGAACGCTACGAGGAGATTCCGGCGCACCTGGCCAAGAAGGTGATCGCCGAGTCTCGAAGCGACGCTGACGAGGCCGTCAAAGCCTGAGCCGGACACCCACCGGCGGGTTGTGCGTCCGCTGCTAACTTGGCGCCGGTGAGTGCCCCGGGCGACCCGATCGAATCCTGCGCCGTCTGCGGCCGGACGATCCTCGCGGGGGAATCGACGCGCACCTACGTGACGCGTGACGGCGATTCCCAGGAGGTCTGCGCGCTCTGCATCTCCCGTGCTGAGGCTTACGGCTGGACTCGCGAGGACCGGACCGAAGCGCGATTGCCGCCTCCCAGCGAGCGGGTGCGCAGCGGCCGCGTGCGCCGGCTCTTCGATCGCGCGCGCGAAAGCGCCGCCCTGGCCTCGGTGAAGCCGGACCCGGAGGCGATCACCGACGAACCCGAGCCGCCTCCCCCGCCTGTATCCAGCGCACTGCGTCCGCACGCGCAGCGCAGCGTTCCCCAAAGCCCCGAGCGACGCATGCAGCGTGCCTTCCTGAGCTTCAACGCGTCCGAGCACCGCCGTACTGTCGCCGGCCTGATGAAATCCCTCGGTCCCCCCAGCGTTGCAGCCGCGACCAACGGCGCCACCCCGGCCGAGGTGCGGATTACGGTGGCCTGGGAACTGGCCTGGTATCAGTGGGACGTCGATCTGTCGCGCGACGGGGCCCCGATCAGGCAGCTAGCCAAGGGCGATGAGATCTCCGAACTGGCCGATTCGGACCGCAGTTGGAACGGCCGGGCAAATGATGAGGGCGAGCTTTCCCTCGGGAGCTACGAGTGACAAAGCTCGTGGTCAACGTCGACGGCGGTTCGCGCGGGAACCCGGGCCCGGCGGCGATCGCCGCGGTGGTGAGGACCCCCGACGGAGAGTTTGTCGACCAGTCCGGCGAGCTGATCGGCCGGGCTACCAACAACGAGGCCGAGTACCGCGCCCTGTTGCTGGGGATCGAACTCGCCAAGTCGCTCGGCGCCACCGAGGTCGAACTGATCGGTGACTCGGAGTTGATCGTCCGCCAGGTGAGGGGCGAGTACAAGGTGAAGAAGGCCGAATTGAAGCCATTTCACAGACAGGCCCTGGCTGCGCTTTCGGGCTTTGACGGCTGGGCCATCCGCAATGTCCCCCGCGAGCAGAACGCCGCCGCGGACGCGCTGGTCAACGAGACGCTCGACGCCTAGCTCAGGGTGGGAACACGCCCACCCCGAAGGGCCCGGGAGTGCGACCGCCGCCGACACCGATGTTCGGCGGCCAGTCGGGCGCCGCAAGCTCGCCGACCCGGACCTCGGCGACGCCGCGAGTCCGATTGCCGTAACCGTCGTGAAGGCGCAGCACCTGCACCCGCGCGCCGTCGGGCACGGGTGGACCCGCGGCGGTGACCCAGCGGGATTCTCGAGCGCTCCAGCGTGCCCGGACCTTGCGATCACCGACCCGCAGCAACGCAGCTCCCCCGGTTGGGCTGAGCGGGCGCCAGAGCAGCGCCGTGTCGGGGTCCGGGGGAGGGTTCTGAGCGGCGACGAAGAGCCGGGTCCCCGCCGCGGAGCGCTTGGCCTCAACGCCACGCACGATCAGCTCCTTCGACGGCGCAACGCGAAATACACGCGACGTCAGCACGGCCGGACCCGACAGAACCCGCATCCGGTAGCGGCCGAGCCCCACGCCGGGGCCCACGTCGTAAATGGCGCCGTAGCTTCCCCCCGACTCGCGCCATAGAAAGCCGAGGCCGAGGTCGGAGTCGCGCGAAATCCAGTGTCCGCCGATGCGTTGCTCCAGCACCAAAAACGGGCTCTCGACCGGGCGCTCGATTCCATCCTCCGCACCGCTCCAGCGCAGCTGAACGGTGCCCATCCGCGGAACCACCGCGGGCACCGTGTCGGCCAGCTCGGTGATCGTGCCGGCACCGAGCGGCGATCCACCGGGGCTGGTACCGCCGAGCGGCGCGGGGGTGTCAGGAGGGGGCGCTGGTCGCCCGGCGGCCATTGCAGCCGTCAAGGCGACGAAGCCGTGCTGTGCGAGCAGCGAGGTGTACTTGCCGTACACGGTGTGACCGCCCTCGTAGTGCTGCATCTCGTATTCCTCGGGAGTGGTGAAGTAACCGAGGTAGTCGTTCGAAAGCCCGACCACGAATGGATCGCTGACCCTCCGCGGCAGTCGCTGGCGCACCGCCCGGCGGAAGCGCAGCCCCATCTCCACGCTCGGCTCCCCGGGGGCCGCCAGCAGCAGCCGGTCGCCCACGCGGATCACCTGAAGTTCTGGCGAGGTCTCATGAACGAGCCCTGGCGCGGCGATGATCTTTCGGCCCTGGACCGGGTCGGCAAGCGCTGCCGGCAGGCGCCGGCCTTCGGTTGCGAGCGGCTCGTGGAAAATCGAGGCGCCATCCTCGGAGCCGCCGAGGAACGGCAGGCCCCAGAGTGGGCTCGATCCCACCTTCATTCCCGGTCCGACCTCTTGGCCGCAGTAGCAACTGGTGGTCCAGCGGACGTCGATCGGCATCTGCGTCGTCAGACTTGTTCCGGCGCGTCTCCATGCGCGCGCCGCAACCGTGGAGATCCGCTGCCCGTGGCGATCCATCAACGCTGCAGGGCTGTAGGCGTCGAAACCCGGCATCAGGTCGCCGGAGTTGCCATTCGTGAACATCGCAACGAACCGACGGCCGGCGCCGAGCGCCTCGCCGAGGTGCTGGGTCGCCGAGGCGGCGAGATCCGCGTCCCAAACGTCGACCGCCGGAGTCGAGGTCGTCAGGTGGACAGGGAAGTTGAGCCAAGCGCCCAGCGGGCGCCCGTTCAGGCGCTCAACCCGCAGCACCCTCAAAGTCGTGTCGCGCGTGTGCTCGGGTCCGAGCGGATCGTCTTCAGGTTTCCCCTGACCGTAGAACTGCTCGATTCCATGGTTCGCGAGATGGGCCTCGAGCGAGCGGTTGCGGCTCACGTCAAGCACCTGTGCTGCGGCCCAGCCTGCCCGGACGGGAACCCGGCTCGCGTGCGCGTCGCGGATCGCCTCGGCCAGCTGCTCGAGTTGCCAGTCCACGAGGTCGCCGGGGCCTGCATGGGTATGTGTCCCGGAGTAGAGGATCGTCTCGTGGGTGAACCCGAGATTGGCCACCCGGGCGACAAGCGAGTCCTTGTTGAGCGGGTAGCCGAGGTCGGTTGACAGCAGTGCCACCTCGGTGTTGCCGTCGTCGAGGACCAGGACACGGCCCGTGAGCCTGGTGTGAACTCCCTCCACGAAAACGTCCGGTCGCACGAATCCGAGCGTTGTGCCGCCGCTGGCCGGGGTGATGTCGACCGACGCCACGCCGGCCTGAAGGGCCCGGCCTTGCGCTGGTGCGGCTGCCGCCCCAAACGCGGCCAGCACGGCACAGATGAGGCCGACGGCCCCCGGCAGGCCTCTCATTTGAGCCACCGGGCGAGACTATCCAAAAGGCCGGAGGCGCAATGCCGCGTCGACCTGTCCCTTCAGGGCAACCGGGCGAGGTAGACGGTGACCCCCGGAGGAAGGGCGACGCCGTCGTAGCCCCCGGCGAGAGTTCGGGCCTTGAATCCGTTCGCCCGCAGGCCGGCGAGCACATCGGCCGGGGACTGGAGTGTCTGGCGGTGAGTCTCGCGGGAACGTCGGAAGCCGCCGTTGCCACACCGCCGAAAGGCCGTGATTTCCCGCACCGCCTCGTCGCCGTGCAGCGCCGCGTCCACCAGCACCGCCCAGTCCTCACCCTGCTGCCAGCTTCTCCGCCCCTGCTTTGGCACTCGCCCGGGCCCGGGGAAGTCGAACAGCAGGATTCCCCCGGGTCGCAGGGCCTTGCGTACGCGCGCAGTCACCTCTGTGAGCGACGAGCGGCGGTTGCTCGGGTCGAGCCTGTAGGACAGCACTTCACCGATTGCCGCCACCGCGTCGCAGCCCTCGGGAATTGCGGTTTCGAGGAACGAGCCGACGGTGAAGGATGCCCGCGGTGCGCGCCTGCGGGCGAGTGCGATCATCGCCGGGGAGATATCGATTCCGGTGACATCGTGCCCGGCGGCACTCGAGTGCGTGCGCGGTTGTGCCGTCGCCGCAGCCGAACTCGACGACCCGCGACCCTGGGCGAAGCATTTTCGCAAGCTGACGTGCCGCCCCTGATGCGACATCGGTATACGCCGCCGCGTGGATGTCGGCAAGATCTTCGTCGTATCCACCCACGCGAATGCTGCGGCCTCGCCCCACCAAGCTCAGGCTTGGGAGCGCAGCCCGAAGCCGCGAATCTTGTTGTTGCCCGCGCCGAAGGCGTTGTTGTGCGGCTGATCAGAGTGTCGCACGGTCCGTTCTTGGCAATTTCTCTCGAACCCGACGAAGCCTCTCGATCATCTCTGTTCCTCCATCCGTTGCCCTGGAGCGTGGGAGGATCGCAGATTCAGCGTGCCCTCTCGCCCGTGGGTCGTGTGTCACTTGACCTCTCCGGCCTGCGATCTCGGAGGAACCGAGCGGCGAAGCTAGAATCGGATGCCGTGCGGCTGTAGCTCAGTTGGCTAGAGCGTCTGCTTGCCATGCAGAAGGTCGTGGGTTCGAATCCCATCAGCCGCTTTTGTTGAGCGTCCCCGCCAGTTCGCGACAGATCGCGACGGGGGGCTCTTTCGTTGGTGGGGAGCTGTTTTCGACCGACGACCCCGGCCGCCCTGCCCAGCCCCGTTTGACCCGGTTTCGGGCGCGAGTGGCAGCAAGGTGGTCGCTGAGGAGGCGTAGCAGCGGCCGGAACTGGTCGAGCTTTCGTGCCTCTTCGGATCCCGGAGCTCGCGCACCCCTCGACGAGGCGCCCTCGTAGTGCCCTGGGCGCAGGTCGGGATTACCCTCTAGTCCGATAGCGCGACCGTAAACCGCCGCTTGGCGGGCGTCGGGTCGATGTTCCCCGCCGCGTCGATCGCTCGCACAAAGAACTTGTGCTGCCCCAGCTTGAGCCCATTGACCCTCCTGGGCGACGTGCACGGCTTGAATGCGCTCTGGTCCAGGCGGCACTCGAAGCTCGACCCCGGCTCAGACGAAGAGAACCCGAACTTCGCCCGCGGCTTCTTGACCTTCTTTGGTCCTGAGTCGACGGTCGTCTCCGGTGGCGTCGTGTCTGAGCTCCCGCCGGGCTCCAGGAACGAGACATGCATGTGATGGTGGTGATTGCGGAACCACCCGAGCCCGGTGTCGGTGGCCTCGTATGCAAGTGGCACGGGTGTGCAATCGGAGATGCCCTTCTCGCAGAGCCGCTCGAGTTCTCCCTCGAGAATCGGGCCAATCCTGCCGTCGACACCGACCACCCGAACGAACCCACTTGCAGCCATTGCCTCGACTAACAAGGCGGTTCGCGGCGCGTCAAGGTTTTTCGGAGGGCCGACGCATCGATGCTCATCGTTCCCACCCTGTCTGGAATCGCACACCGCTCTGAGCCGGTTGTCCGGAGTACCCGCCTGGTAGTACGCGATGTCGATGTCGGTCCCGCCGATGTGGGTCCCTGGGGGGTGGCCCGGATTTCCAACCGAGGTGCCGGGGGCCGAACCGTCACACTCGCTCATGTCACCCAGCCCGATGGGAGCGCCGTGACCTGATGTCCATCCATCCGCGAGTCTCCGTACCCCATCGGCGGCATCGCGAACGACCGGAATGAACCTCGTATGCAGGTAACTTCGGTACTGCAGGGCCGCCAGTTCCCCGTTGACGGGATAGTCGAGGTAGGCGTCGGTCGAACGCGGCTCAAACGTTCGGAGATCGCCGCAACCAAGAACAGGTGCAAGGAGCGTGGCGAGCGTCGCGCTGCCCCGTGAGGCGGGTGCGGTGACGGCCGAAGTGGCTAGTGCCACAGCAAACGCGACGCAGGTCACCAGGATTCGACGAGCCACTGCTCGAAAAATACTGCGTTCATTGGGCAAAGCCAAACGTCACCCGCCGTGCCGTTTCGGGCAACGGAAAACCCAGCGTTTGCGGGGCTTTCAGTGAGGCACCGCTAGTGGGATTCGAAGCCGGCCAGAGCAAAGCCAGCTGCACCCACCGGAGCGCTCACCCGATCCTTCTGAACCTGTCGCTCGCAGCAGTCGGATCCGTGTTCCCGGCTTCATCTGTCGCCACAACCTGGAAGCGGTGGCGGCCTTTCCGCAGCCGCTTGATCGGCAGCGGCGAGCTGCAGGGCTTGAACGGTCTCTTGTCGAACTTGCAGCGGAAGCTGACGCCTTCCTCGTCGGACGTGAAGCGGTAGGTGACACGGTTCGACCGGGTGCGGATGCTCGGCACCTTGGTGAGAGTGGTCTCCGGCGGGTCGGTGTCGGCGGCGTCGCCGCCTGCGGGGGGCCCGGGCGGGTCGGGGGGCGGCGCCGCCGAAGTCGTGACCGCGAAGCTGCGAGTAACCGTGGCCTGGTTGCCGGCGGCGTCGGTGACGCGTACTGAGAAGCTGTGCGCGCCGTCGGAGAGCGGTGCGGCCGGCGCATGCGTGCCGGCGCCCTCGCAAGCGCCGAACGCCTGTCCGTCGAAGCGGCACTCGGCACCCTGGCCGTCGGTGGTGAATCCGAATGCCGGCGAATGATCGAGGGTCACTTCGCCGTCGTTGGGGCCGGAGGTGATCGTGAGCGTCGGCGGGATCGTGTCAAGCGTGAACGTCGCACCGGCCGCAGAGCTCTCGACATTGTCGTTCAGGTCGACGCCGCGAACCTCGAATGTGTAACTCCCATCCGGCGTCAATGCCGGCGTGGTGTGGCCGACCGCCTCGAACGCGTCGGCGGCGCCGGAGCAAGCCTGGAAAGCGGGCGGCGGGGACGCGCTCGGGTACAAACGGCACTCGAACCGCTTCACATCCTGATCGGCGACGAAGCCCAACGTTGGCGTCGCGTCATTGGTCAAGTTCGGGAACGGATCTAGCGTCGTATCCGGCGGGTTCGGCGACCCCGTCTCGTCTTCGCAGAGCTGGTTCGACAGCTCCGAGGTGTCCCCGATCTCATCGGTCACCGTCGCCTGGATGCACTGCCCGTCGTCGATCTGCTCCGTGAAGTTGACCGACCAGTTCGCGCCGGACACTACGCTGGTCTGGCCGGCGCGAAATGTCGCGGAACCATTTGCCTGGTTGCTGAGAAACACCTGGATCGTGTAGTTCGCGAGACCGGCGGGAGCGGTGCCCGCGGCCCCCGCCTGCGTCACTGAGGAGATCACGGGCGCCTGGAGGCCGTTGTTGGGGCCGGTGATCGAATTGCCGAGACCCTCGCCTCCCCCCGCATCAACCAGATCGATGAATAGGTCTCTTGCCGCGTCTCCGTTGTTGCGCCCGCCGTTGTTGGCGATCGTGTTGCGATCGTTGTCCGCTCCGAACACACGGATCGCGTCATCGCCGCTGTTCGAGACCGCGTTACCAAAACCCCCGCCCGGAGAGCCGACCACATTGCCGTCGCCGTCCGAGACGTTGATCCCGGTGCCGCTGTTCGGGTAGCGCTCGGTCCCGCTCTCGTTCTCGCCGACGAAGTTTCGCGGGATCAGATTGTTGCTACCGGAAACGCCGATCCCACTCTCCATGTGGCCGACCAGGTTGGCGTCGTCGCCGGAGCCGCCGATCGTCGAGCCGTTCCCGGTCACGAAGATGCCGAAGCCGGCGCCGCCCACGTCCTCGCCACCCACTCCAACTCCGACCGTGTTGCCGCGGATGTCCGAACCATCGCCCACCACGGCGATGCCCGAAGCGACCCGGTTACCGCACACGACAGGGCTCGCGATCCCCCCGAGAAGCGTGACGTGCCCTCCCGCGCCCATCAACTGCGTCCCAAGCGCATTCAGGCCGATGAAGTTGTTGCGGATCACGAGATTGCCCGCTCCGCCAGTGGCATCCACGGAACCAGCGATGTAGTTGCGGTCCGTGGAGTTCGCACCGCCGATCGTGACGTTGTCCGCATCCGCGGCGCGAATCGCGTCGAGGGTGATCGGGAGGTGTTGGCTCCCGGCGCGATCGAGGCCGACGAAGTTGCCGCTGATCTGCACTTGATCGGCTGGAACGTCGCCGCCGCCGGCTGTGAGGTCGATTCCAAGCGATGAGTTGGCGATCACGTTGCAGGGCCCGTCGCACAGGCCAGGCGTGCCCGCATCCGGCCCTCCGATCACCGTGCCCGTTGCCGAGCGAGTTGGCGTCGCAACCACCTTGACCCCGACCGAGTTGCCGACCCCAACGGTCGTCTGCCCGTCGGGCATCGTCCCGAAGTAGTTGCCCAGAATCACCGCGTTGTCGCCGCCGGCAATGGACACGGCGCGTCCGAGCTGGTGTGCGAAGACGTTGCGATCGGCGGCGGTCGTGCCGCCGAGTACCAGTCCGTCGGCCTGCATGCTGATGCCCTCGTCGTTTGCCTCCAGGGTCCCATCGAGCCGGATCCCGAACCAGGAGTTGCGGAGGATGAGGTTCGGAGAGTCCGGCGAGACCCCGATCGCGACCTTGCTTTCACCCTCCGCGTCGCTTATCGCGAGCCCGCTGATCGTGCTCCCCGGCGCCTGGCCGACGATGATCCCGTCGTCGCCGGAGGCATCGAGGCCGACGCAGGGCTTCGGCGTGCTCGCCGTGCCGCAGTTCCCGCCGTCGATCGTGGCGGGAGCCCCGACGAAGAGGTTGCCAGACAGCGTGATCGTGCTCGTCGCCGCGTTGCCGGTGAAGCCCGAGAAGTTGATCGTGTCCGCATCCGGGTTGCTGGCGTGATTGGCCTCGTCGAGGGCGGCGCGCAGCGTGCACCGACCCCCAACCGCGACGCAGAGGTTGTCGCCGAGCGCGGCGTCGGGCAGATCGCTGGTTGTGTTGACGGTGAAGGTCGCCGCCGAAGCGCCGGCGGGCGCCAGGAATACAGCGGCCGCGATCGCCGAGAGCGGCACGCAACGGTGGACCATCACCAAAACTCGCTTCATTCTCCGACCGTAGCCCCGGCCCCGCCCGCATACATCGGCCAGATGGGCGATCTCCTGCGCGCTGCGCCGCTCACGGGACCGCTACCTTCCGCACCGGTGCGACCTCGGTGCGATCGGCGACGAACGGCGGCAGCTGGGCAAGTGCCCCTTCCTCGTCGGGGGCCTCGACCGTCCACCACAGGCAGTGACCGCCTCCGATGCAGGAGGCGATGGCCGGCCGACGGCGGAGTGGGCTCTCGAAACCCTTCCAGGCCGCGAACGAGCTCCCGCATTCGTGCGGCGAGTGTCGGTGCGTCAGCAGGAACATTGGCACGGGCGCAGTCTGCAACTCCGACGGGCCGCTGAACATGGGGGGAATCCCTACTTCTGCCCTTCGTGCCCCCACCTACCGATCGCCCGCGCCCTGATTGGCGATCATGCGAACCGTCTCGCGCCACGCGAAGCCGGGATAAGCTCCCGACGAGGGAGAGTTGGAGGCCCAGAAAGCCATCATGTCCAATCTCGCCGGCCGCGCCGGCGAGATCGAGGCGCTGGCCGGCACGCTCGATCGGGTCGAGGTCGGCAAGTTCGCGGCCCTGGAGCTAGTGGGCGAGCCTGGGATCGGCAAGACGCGCCTTCTCGACGAGCTCAGCGCACGGGCCGAGGAGCGCGGATTCCTTGTCCTGCGCGGTCGTTCCGCGCAGTTCGAGCACGCGGTGCCCTTCCAGGTCTTCGTTGACGCCCTCGACGACTACCTAGGCTCGCTCAACCCGCGCCTCTTCGAGCCGCTGGGCGAGGAGGCCCAAGCGGAGCTGTCGCGCCTGTTCCCGACTCTTGCGGAGCTCGCCGAGGAGGGCCGGCCGGCGCTCGAGGCCGAGCGCTATCGGGCTCACGGTGCGCTTCGCGCCCTGATCGAGCTCCTGGCGAAGCGAAGGCCGGTGGTGATCGGGATTGACGATCTGCACTGGGCGGACGAGGCTTCGCAGGAGTTGATCTCCTTCCTGTTGCGCCGTCCGCCGCGGACGCCGGCCGTCCTCGCCCTCGCCTACCGCCGCGGGCAGGCGCCGGCCGGGCTTCTCGGCGTGATGGACCACGCGGCGGTGGAGGGCGATTGCGAGCGCATCGAGGTCGACGCGCTCGGCGAGGATGACGCTCGTCGGCTCCTCGGCCCCGGGTTCTCGGCTGAAGCGTCGGCCGCGATCTACCGCGAGTCGGGCGGGAACCCGTTCTACCTCGAGCAACTCGCCAGAGCCACCCCCGCAGGCCCGAGCGTGCTGCTCGGTGACGCGCGCCGGGATGGAGGAGAGGGAGTTCCGCCGTCGGTCCTCGCCTCGCTCGCGCACGAGCTTGACGGCCTCGAGCACAGCGCGCGCACGCTGCTCGAGGGCGCAGCGGTCCTCGGCGATCCGTTCGAGCTCGATATCGCTTGCGCGTGCGCCGGGGTCGCTGAGGCTGAAGCTCTTGCAGACCTCGACGTGCTGCTCGAGCGCGACCTCGTGCAAGCCTCCGCCAACCCGCGTGTGTTCCACTTCCGCCACCCGATCGTTCGTCGCGCCGTCTACGAAGGCGCTTCAAGCGGCTGGCGTCTCGCCGCCCACGGTCGCGCGGCAAAGGCGCTGGCGGCGCGCGGTGCACCGGCGGCCGAACAGGCCCATCACGTCGCCCAATGTTCGAAGCCGGGGGACGTCGCTGCGGTGGCGCTGCTCGAGGTGGCCGGCAACGCAGCCAGTTCGCGTGCACCGGCGAACGCCGCGCATTGGTTCGGTGCGGCTCTGCGGTTGCTCCCCAGGGGCGATGAGTCCGTCGAGCGCCGCATTGGCCTGCTCGTTTCGATGGCGACTGCCCTCGGGGCTTGCGGCAGGCTCCAGCAGTCCCGGGACGCGATGCGCGAGGTGCTGGAGCTCATACCACCGGGTGCAGCACCGGCGCGCACCCGGGCGGCCATCGGCTGCGCGATGGTGGACTACTTCCTGCGCCACAAGAGCGAGGCCGAGCGGCTGCTGATGGACACGCTCGCGGCGCTGGACGAATCCACCTCTGCCGAGGCGGCCGAGATCGCCTTTGCACTCGGCATGATCAACCTGTTCGACGACGACCACAACGCGGCGCGCCACTGGAGCGAGCAGGCGGTGGCGGGAGCGCGGCGGCTGGCGCTCGATTCGCTCCAAGCGGCTGCGCTCGCCGTTCTGGCCCACTGCGAGGCACGACTTGGCAACGTCCCCGAGGCGCACTCTCTGGCTGACCGCGCTGCCGAGCTGGTCGACCCGCTGCCCGACTCGGTTGTTGCCGAGCGACTGGACGCGCTTCTTTGGATCGCCCTCGCGCAGTTCCACACCGAGCGCTACGAGGATTCCCTTCGCCACAGCGACCGCGGCGCCGCCGTGGCCCGTGCGACCGGGCAGGGCCGCTGGCTCCCCCAGCTCATCTGCGCGCGGATGTGGGCGAACGACCTCTCCGGACGGGTGCCGGAGGCGATTCGGGACTCCGACGAGGCGACGGAGATGGCACGCCTGACCGGCAACATGCACTTCGAGGCGCTGAGCCTTATCGGAGGCATCGAGGCTCTGACAGCCGCCGGCGAGCTCTCTAACGCGCTCCGCAACAGCGCGCGTGCCACCGAGCTCGCAGGTCCGCCCAGCGATGAGACGAGCGACTACATCTCAGTGCTGGTTGGCACCTACACCGGTATCAACAAGCTCGCCTCGGGCCAGCCCGCGGAGGCGCGGCGGATCATCCTCGAGACGACGGGAGGGCCAGAGCTTCCCCGCATCGAGCCGGTTTGGCGCCCGCTGACGTGGGTCGAGCTGGCGCTCGCCGACGTGGCACTCGGCGACCTCGACACCGCGGCCGAGTGGGCCGCCCGCGCCGCGAGCGACGCGGAACGGCTCGGCCTCCCCGGACGTCGCGGCGGAGCCCTCCACGCCCAAGCCGCCGTGCAATTTGGGCGTGGCGATGCCCTCGGCGCCGCCGGAACCGCACTCAGGGCTGCGGCCTCCTATGCCGAGTCCGGCGTGCGCGTGCACCAGGGGCGCGCACTCATCCTCGCCGGCCAGGCATTCGCCGCCGCCGGGGATCGAGCCCGCGCGGTCAGCGAGCTCGAGCGGGCCCGCTCGCTGCTCGTCGACTGCGGTGCCAACCACTACCGCGACCAAGCCGCGCACGAGCTGCGAAGGCTCGGCAGGCGCGTCGCGCGTCCCGGACGCCCCGGCGAGCCCGTCGGTGCGCTCACCGAGCGCGAGCTTGAGGTCGCTGAGCTGGTCGCCGAGGGCCACACGAACAAGGAGGTCGCCGCCGCCCTCTTCCTGAGCGAGAAAACCGTCGAGAAGCACCTCACGAACGTGTTCGACAAGCTCGGCATCTCGCGGCGAGCGGCGGTCGCCGCGCGGCTCGCCGAGCAGGGCGAGCGCTCCGCGGTCTGAGCGGAAAAGCGCCGTCCAAGCGGCGGACCTGCGTCGCGCAGAAGTAGGGATGTCCCCCATACCCGGCGCCGCGGCGCGTAGGCAGAGTGCGCCTTGCCGATGTTCCGAGCGCCCGCACGAGAAGCGGATATGGACGGTCACCCACTCGTGGTGGTCGGCGCAGGACCGGCGGGGCTCTCGGCGGCCCTGGCGCTGAAAGACCTGGGCGTTCGACCGCTGCTGCTCGACCGGGCTGACCGGGTCGGCTCGTCCTGGCGTCGCCGCTACGACCGGTTGCGGCTAAACACGTGCCGCCCGTTTTCACATCTGCCCGACCGGCCATTCCCGAAGGGGACGCCGATGTTCCCCTCGCGCGACCAGCTCATCGAGCACCTCGAGCGCCACGCCCACGAAGACGGGATCGACCTGCGCCTGGGGACGCACGTGGAGCGGATCGACCCCGACAGCGACGGCTGGCGCGTGCGAAGCTCGGCGGGCGACATACAGGGGGCGCAGGTGGTCGTCGCGACCGGCTACGAGCAGGTCCCGTTCGTCCCGGATTGGGGCGGGCGCGAGAGCTTCGGAGGGCAGCTCCTGCACTCGTGCGATTACCGGAATCCGGGCCCGTTCCAGGACAAGCCGGTGCTCGTGGTGGGCCCCGGCTGCTCGGGAATGGAGATCGCCCACGACCTCGCCCAGGGTGGCGCGGCGAAGGTATGGCTGTCGGTGCGCACGCCGCCGAACATCCTCCTGCGCGAGGGCCCGGGCGGATTGCCAGGCGACATTCTCGGGGTTGCGTTGCTGCACGTTCCCGTGCGAGTCGCGGACGCTGTCGCCCGCATTGGGCGACGCGTGGACATCGGCGACCTGACCGAGCTCGGGTTGCCGGTGCCCGGAGAGGGCCCGATGTCGCGCCTGCGCCGGCTCGGAGCAGGTCCTACGATCGTCGACAAGGAGGCAATCGACGCGATCAGGGCCGGGCAGATTGAGGTTGTCGGCGGGGTACAGTCACTCGACTTCGCCGGCGCGCGCATTGCCGGCGGCACACGCGTCGAGCCCGACGCCGTGATCTGCGCGACCGGTTACCGGCGAGTGCTCGCGCCGCTCGTTGGGCACCTCGACGTCCTCGACGAGCGAGGCGTCCCCCGGAAGCTCGGCACGGAACCGGCGGCGCCCGGCCTGCGGTTCATCGGCTACGTGCCACGTCCCGGCGCGCTCGGCTACATGGCCAAGGAGGCGAAGCGTGTAGCCAGAGCGATCGCGCGAGAGCTTCGTGTGGCGGGCAAGACATCACGCCACCGAGAAAAGGCCCACCGGGTCTGATGCAGCGCGACGCAACCTGACCAGTGGCCGACTCACAGTGAGGCTTCGCGCGAGAAGTCGAAAGGAGCAGCGTTGAAATCAAGTATCGAGGTAATCGTTGAGGTCGAGATCGAGCGGCCACCGCAGGCGGTTTGGTCGTTCATCGTGGACATCGATCGGATCGCCCTGTGGATTGGGGAGTTCGAGGCGACCAGCAAGGAGTCGGAAGGCCCGACCGGCCTTGGGACCGTAGTCCGCTACACGGTCCAGGGCGATCGCTCGGCGACTTGGGAGACCATCCAGTGGGAGCCACCGCGGAGGATCGCCTGGGACGGTCCGCCGCTGCCATGGATGGGGGGCGGCGTGCGGCCTCGTGGCTCGCATGAGCTCGCCGCTGCCGGAGAGGGTCGCACGCTGCTCGTCAGCCGCTACCAACCCGAGCTGAGCGGAACCATGGTGCTGCTCCGGCCCTACCTCACGCGCTGGTTGCGCCGGCAGCGGCGAACGGACGCGCAGACGCTGAAAGGGCTGCTTGAGTCGGAGGCGGCATCATGACGTCCGAAGCGGTGGCGGTTGTTCGGGCGCAACCGTTCCGGTTTCGTCATCCACAGCGACACAGGCGGACTCGGCTGGCTCGCGCAGGGGTGCGCGTCGAGTGCGCGGGTGGTAGCTCAGCTAGTTAGCAGCAGAGAGTGCGAGCACAGGCGCGCCGCCGCTCCTCGCGCTTTGCGACAGCGCGACCCGGGAACTCGGCTCGCTCGCTAAGCGTGGGCGAGTCGCGGCCGACTGGCGGGCCGCTCGACGCCGGCGGACAGCGGGTGCAGTCCGAACCACTTCGGGAAGGAGCGCACGAGATGCTCGGGGCCTTCGAGTTTGATCGTGCGCCTGGCCAGCGCCGCCCCCAGGTCGGCGTCTCCCATCCAGACGGCGGTCAGCGTGGTCGGGTCGCTGCGAACGGTGATGTCGACACCGAACCCGGGATCGCTCAGGCACAAGTCCGCCTCGGGAAGTACAAGCCAGAAGTAGCGCAGCTTCTCGGGGGCGCCGCGAAAGCGGAAATGGATCACGGTGCGGCCGGCGGGCAGCGCGTCGGTCTTGACTGTGCCTCGCATCCACCACATGAGCAGCCCGGTGTCTGGCGTCTCCTCGAAGATCGGCCGTCTCAGCCAGCGCTCGCTCCAGATGCCCATTTGCGCGACGACCGGCCCAAGCTCCTCGCCGGCGGGAGTCAGGTGATACTCGCTGCCCTTGTCGTTTGGGCGCTGTCGGCGCTCCACGATTCCCGCCTGCTCGAGTTGGCGTAGGCGCCTGGTGAGCAGCGACGAGGACATCAGCGGGACTCCGCGCTGGATGTCGTTGAAGCGGTGGCTGCCGACGAGCGCCAGCTCGCGGATCACCAGCGGCGTCCAGCGCTCCGTGAGCACCTCGGCCGCCTGTGCGATCGGACAGAACTGGCCGTAGCTCGACATGGACGAAGCCTAACGCCGGGCCAGCCGCGATCAACTGCAGATTTTGCAGTTGATCGGGATCGCGTCTGGAGAGAAGCTTTCATCCACAAGGCCACTCGGCAGCGGGCTGAGGCCAGACGAAAGGAAAATATGCATGTCATCGCAATTCACTCGGTATCCGACCCGGACGCGTTCTGGGGCGCTCAGCTGGAGCTGCCGGAGGGAACCGAGTTGTCAATCGTCGCTCCGAGCACTGACGGCACCCGGGGCGTCTGCGTCTTCAAGTCCGATTCCGTCGACACGGTGAGGAACCTCGTCGACGGCGCCGCCGGAGCGATCAGCAGCAACGAGTACCACGCGCTCAACGAGGGCAGCGCAAAAGGGCTGCCCGCCTAAGTCTCATCTCTCGTGACAGCTGAGGCGAAGTGAACGATGCCCTCCGAAGTGATTGAATTCGTGCGACGCGGCTACGAGGCCTACGAGTCCGACGGGGTCGAGGGCATCCTCGCGTTTCTCGATCCGGCGGTCGAGTGGCGCAACCCGTCCGACTCGCCGATCGCCGGCGTGTTCCACGGTCACGCCGGCGTCCGCGAGTGGTTTCGCCTGTTGGACGAAGCATTCGGCGAGATTCACTTCAATCCGGAGGGCCTGATCGAGGCGCCCGACGGCCGGGTGTTGGCCATTTGCGCGGCTCGACTGCGCGGGCGCGAGAGCGGGGTCCAGGTCGAGATGCCCTTCGCGCATTTGATCGAGTTGCGCGAAGGAAAGGCCGTCGCGTTTCAGATGCACCCGCAGGTCGCTGATGCACGCGCCGACGCGGGATTGAGCGACGAAGGATCGTGATCGTGGTGGGGCGGATTCATGCGCACCTACGCAACCAGTGGATCGGTGCTTTAGCGCTCTTCCTGGCACTCGCGGGAGGGGCCGCGTACGCGGCTTTCGATCCCGTTGGCAACGACGCCGATATTGACGCCTGCTTTGAGAAGAGGTCGGGTGATCTTGACCTCAAGAAGGGCAGGAAGTGCGGCAAGAGCGAGAAGCCCGTCACCTGGAGTCAGGTCGGACCAGCGGGTGAGCCGGGCCCGCAGGGCGTCAAGGGAGATCAGGGTGAGCAGGGGATTCAGGGTTTGCGGGGGACCGCACGCGCCTACGCCCATGTGAACCCCGGCACCTGCACGGCCACGCCGGGCACCTGCCGCTTCGACAACGACACCGGGATCTCGAGCGTGACCCGCGACGACCCGGGGTCGTACTGCGTGACCGCGCCGGGAATCAACGCCATCGGAACGCCGGCGGCGGTGACGCTCGATTTCAGCAACACGATGAATCCGGAGGGCAATGCAACGGCGATGACGAGTGAGGGCAGCGGTTGCGGGCCCTCGGACCAAGGCTTCGCGGTGGTCACCGAACGACAGCCGAGCATCACGGTCAACGCGGGCGCCGGCACGAACAACGCTACGGCGGTCGGCCCGGCGGTCGCGGCCAACGACGTGGCCTTCACGATCGTGATCCCGTAGCAATCCGGAAACGCTCGAGATTTTGTTGCGAAGGCCGGCGCCCAACTGAACGGGCGCCGGGAAGGTCAAGATCCGTGCCCCCGGCGGCCTCACGTTTACCGAGTCCCTGCCCTTCGAGCGGCGCCTTCCGAGATATGCATCACTCGGTCGCCGCGCTTCTCGCGACCACCGAGTTGGGCTGGAGTGGCGACGAGCTTGGCAATCCCCGCTACCACAGGTCGCGTGGCCGAGGCGGCACGCAGTTGGTAGCACAGCTGGTAGCAGCACACGCGCGAACCGCATCCCCAAGCCAGATGGCGGGGAATTCGTACACATCAGCCGCTCCTTTTCCGCGCCCTTCCACGACCCAAGCGGGCGTGGGTTGGGCGACAGCGCCGGCTATGCGCGAAGCCCGGCTGCTTCGAGCGCTTCGACTCGATTGAGATAGGCCCTGAAGTGCACGATTTTGCCGTTGCACAGCTCGTACACCCCGGTGATGCGGCGCGAGTGCACCTCGATACCGCTGTCCTTGCCTCGCCCTGATTCCCGGGCGAACACCAGAACCGTGTCGTTTCTTCCCTCGAGTATCTCCTCGGGCACCGAGCGGTAGTCATCCCACGCTCCCAACCAATCCTGAAAGTTCGCAATCAGCTGATCACGGCTGTTGGCGACCGTGGCATTCGGGATGTCAGGCGGGGGGTACCACTCGACATTGGGATCGATCGCCTCGAGGCAAGATGCAAAGTCCCCGCGGTTGAACGCCTCCACGAACTTGCGAATGATTTCCACGTTCTGCTGCGACACCGCGATTGCAGTATCCCGCGCCCCGCGAAGCGGATCATCAACACATCAGCCGCTCTTCTCTGGACCGCGCCCCTCTGGGATCATGCTGCCCATGGGGACCAAGGCCCTGGACGATCTCGTACGCGACGGCTGGCAGGCCCTCGCCGCAGCCGACTGGGAGCGCGCCCGCTGCTGCTTCGAGCGGGCGTGTGCCGAGGCTGAAACACCGGAGACCCTCGACGGCCTGAGCCAAGCGGTCCACTTCGAGGGCGAGTACGACCTTGCAATCGAGCTGAAGGAGCGCGCCTTCGCCGCATCCTGCGACGCCGGCGACGTCATCAGGGCGGCGGACCTGGCACGCTGGCTTGGGTTCCTCCATGGCACCTTCCACGGCAACTTCGCCGTGGCGAGCGGCTGGATCGCCCGCGCCGAGGGCTTGCTGGAGGAGGTGGAGGAGTGTGCCGCGCACGGCTGGCTGATCCTCGACCGGGCGCCGTTCTCGCGCGACTCGGCCGAGCGCGAGAAGCTCGCTGCATCCGCGCTCGCGATCGCCCGGCGCTTCGGCGACACCGACCTCGAGTTCGATGCCCTCGCGCTGCTGGGCGAGACCTACGTCGCCTCGGGGCGGGTCGCCGAGGGCATGCGGTTCCTCGACCAAGCGATGGCCGCGGTCGCGTCGGGCGAGGTTGCGGGACACGGCGCGGTGGGAGAGATCTACTGCCGACTCCTAAGCGCCTGCGAGCACGCCATCGACCTCAGGCGTGCCGAGGAGTGGATGTCCGTCGTCGACCGCTACGTCACGTGGAGCCACTTCGTCCAGCCGACCTGCCGTACCCATTACGGCGGGATTCTGACCGCACTCGGGCGGTGGCCAGAGGCCGAGACCGAGCTGCTCGACGCGGTTCAGGCATTCGAGCACGGCTACCGAGGCGATCGGGTGTTCCCGCTCGTCAGGCTCGCCGATCTCCGCGTCCGACAGGGCCGCTACGAGGAAGCCGAGCGTCTTTTGGAGGGGGCGGAGTGGCACCCAGTCGCCAGGCGCTCGGGAGCAGCGATCGCTCTAGCGCGCGGCGAGATTTCGCTGGCGATGGATCTCGCAACCCTTTGCCTTGAGGGCGCCGGCGCGGCCGACCCAGGATCGGCGTCGCTGCTTGAGCTGCTCGTCGGCATAAATCTGGCCGGCGATGACGTCGCCGCTGCGCGTGAGACGCTTGCTCGTTTGGGTGCCCTCGCCGACGGTTCCGGCAGCGAGTGGGCGGGCGCCCTCGCCGAGCTCGCCGCGGGATGCGTGCTGGACGCAGGGGGGAGGAAGGTGCCACCGCGCGGCTCAAGCAAGCGCTCGAGCAGTTCGCCGCTCTCGGTCTCCCGTTCGAGGCGGGGCGGGCGCAGCTCGCGCTCGCGGGCGTCCTCGTGGCAGAAGCTCCTGAAGCTGCGGCCGTCGAGGCGCGTCTGGCGTTAGCGACGTTCGAGCGCCTGGGCGCGGCAGGGCACGCGAACGCAGCGGCTGGCCTGCTCCGCGAGCTGGGGGTGGCCGGCCGCAGTTGGCCCCGCGGCTCCGGAGCATTGACCAAGCGTGAGAGCGAGGTGCTTGCGCTCCTGGCGGCGGGTTTGCCGAACGCCGAGATTGCCGAGCGCCTCTACATCAGCAAACGCACAGCGGAGCACCACGTCGCGAACATCCTCTTGAAGCTCGGTCTTCGCAGCCGGGCCGAAGCGGCCGCATACGCCGTGCGCGAGGGCTCGAAAGACCAGTGACCGAATAGGTAGTCCTACCGTTGCCGGCGCTGCCCGCCGCAGGGATCCTGCTTCCGGGTCGCGACACGCGGCTCAGAAACCGACGAAGGAGGACATCATGAGCAACAGTGATCAGAACGAGGCCGCCGTGCGGGAGTGCTTCGAGAAGGCCTCGGCGGGCCAATTCGACGCGCTTCGCGAGGTCGTGAGCCCAGACTACGTCCTGCACCCAGAGGGCGTTCGCGGCGTCGAGGGTCTGACCCAGATGGTGGAGGGCTACCGCAGTGCGCTCGCGGGTCTCGCCGTCACAGTCGAGCACCAGTTCACCGAGGGCGACTACGTCGCGACTCGAACCACGATCCGCGGCCGGCACGAAGGCGACCTGATGGGGGCACCGGCTACCGGACGTGACGTGGAGTTCAGCAGCCTCACGATCAGTCGTTGCCGCGACGGAAAGATCGAGGAGGAGTGGGAGCTCGCCGACACGATGAGCCTCCTGCAGCAGATCGGCGCGCTTCCCGACCTGGCCGCGGCCTAGGCCCGGCTGAGGCTAGGCACCCTTGGCGTGCCGCCGGCGGACAGCCAACGAGGAGGCGCCGCCCCGTCAGGGGCGGCGCCTCCTTGCGTCGCGTCGCCAGCGAGACCACGCCGGCTGGGTTTCGACCGTACGACGTGGGCCAGTCGAACGCCCGCGCCCGGAGCTGCTCGCCGAGGATGTCGAGTTTCACGATCCCCCGGACCTCCCCGACAGGCGAATGGTCCGCGGTAGGGAGGCCGTGGCCGCCTACCTGGCGAGTCAGACCGAGGTCATCGGCGAGATGAAGTTCACCATCGTCGATGTCGAGGAGCGGGGGCGCAGCGTGATCCTGCGGATGAAGCTGGATGTCGAGGGAGCCGGAAGCGGCGTTGTCCTTCCCGGCGAGCTCAACCAGGTGGTGGAGGCCGCGGACGGCAGGCTGGGGGGTGTGCGGGGGTTCTTCGCCTGGGCCGAAGCCCGCGAAGCCGCCGACTGGCCAGCGAGCGCCGCTTCTCCCTTCGCGCGCGAAGGCAGCAGCGAAGTACAACCTCCGACAGATCGCGACCGGCGTCATCTCCCTTTCGCGGAACGGCTTCGGCGCTTAACTACTACTCGGCGGGGCCTCAGGCTGCCCCAGCATTGCCGGTTCGTCGACGACGACGTTCGTGTGGTCGTCGGAATCGACGCGAACCGGGATCGTTGCCCCGAGCTGCAGGCGACCGATCACGAGCCGCCCTACCGGCTGTCGCACCCGCGCCCGGTAGCGCTCGCGCGCGGGAAGCTCGACATCGAGCTCCATCGTGATAGTCGGCCGCTGATTGACGTAAGGGCCGCCCTCGCTGAGACTCACAATCGTGGCCTGGCCCGAGAGCCCGCCCACCTCAACATCGGGGTCCTCGGTTCCGAGGATCCGGCGGAGAAATCCCATCGACCAACCGTACCCCCTCGCTGGGATCGGATCTTGCCGCCTGCTACCAGTCGCGCCGCCGGTCTACACGCCAGAATCTGGTCGCAGCGCTGGTAGCGACCGGCCCGCGAGCCGCATCCCCAAGCCAGATGGCGGGGAATTTGTACACATCAGCCGCTCTTTTCAGTGCCTCCGTCAGATCGCGACAGGCAGGATCGCGCCCCCGTCTCGGGCCCGAGTTGGCCCGCGACAAATAGCTGGGCTGGTGGCAGCCACGCGCTCGCCCTCCTTGGCTACCGTTGCCGATGGGGGCTCCCTGATTGTCAGGCGGCTGCGCCTACGACTCGCAGACCCGCGACGCGACCGAACTCAGAAGCGTTGCGCGTTGCGATTCCGAGGCCGTGGGCCAGGGCTGTGGCGGCGATCCAGAGGTCGTGTGCCCCGATCACTTCACCCCGCTTCGCGAGGTCGCTCCAAACTTCGGCGTGCACGCGGGCCACCGGCTCGGTGATCGGGATCGCTCGCAGCCCGCCGAGCAGATGCTCGACGAATGCTCGTCGCTGTGTGCGCTGAGCTCCCCGGGCCCGCAGGACGCCGTGAAGCAGCTCGCTGACGGTGATCACGCTGATCGCGCGCTCCTCGTCTCCGAGCAGTCCCGCAACCGCGGACTCTTCCGCGTCCCGTTCGAGGTCGATCAACAGGTCGGTGTCGACTAGGAGGGCCATGGCTCGTCCGGTCGTGCCACCGCCTGGCGCAGCGCTCGAACGTCGTCGCCGAATGCATCGTCAGGCGCCGGCGCGGAAGCGATCAGCTCGCGGAAGCGATCCGCGGAGATGAGATGCGCTGTGGCCGGCCCGATAACGGCGACCGGTGCGCCGCTTCGGGTCACCTCAACTTCCTCGCCGGCGGTCACTCGATTGAGGAGGTCGGAGAAACTCCGCGCAGCTTCTGTCGCGGTTAGGCGCGCCATAGGGCCAGAATATCAGATAAATCAGAGTGCCAGACACATGCGGCGATCGCGAAGAGGCTCCCGTGCTACGGCCGCATCAGCCGCTTCATTTGACCAAGCCGTTCGCGGCTTTGCGCATCACCCCGCACCAGCTGGGTGTCGAGATCCGTGCGCAAACAACGTCGCCGGCGGTTCTCGGACCTGGCGAGCGACGCTGACGGCGGGGGGATCGTGAACCGGCTCCGGGCGCTGACGCTTCGACACTCAAAGGTCACCGGGAACATGGCGACCGCGACCGCGACCGCCCCGGTCGGTCGCTTTGCCGACCGCGACCTCCGGGGGCACCCTGATGTTCGGGTGGATGGCGCTGCCCGCCCCGCCGCTACGCGAGGCTCACCGAAGAGGTTTGAGAATGGGGGTCGCCCCGTGCCCCCTCAATCGATCTGAGGCATCGCAAGGACGAACACCTGGGCATCGAGCGAGCCGGTGGCGTCGACGGTATAGCCGTCGTTGCCCGCGAGGACGAAGAGGCCGCCAGTGAGGGGATTGACGTCGGTCGCGCGATCGACATCGTTGGCGGCCGCTGCAACGGTCACCGTGTTCGTGATCGGTAGACCGGGTCCTATCGATGAGCCGGCTGATCGTTGGAGCGTCCAGGTTCCGCCGTCGGTGCTGGTGGCGATCGACCAGGCGTCGATCACCTGGAGGTCCCTGCCGGCCGCGTCGGTCACATCGGCTCCGTCGAAGATACGGACGGACAGCAGGATCGGGACGGATGAGTCGTTTCCGAGCGAGGGTGCGATGTCCGCGGCGTCGACCGAGAGATCCTCGAGCTCGGCGCCGCCAACAGCACCGATGCCGAGTTGGAGGCTCGAGAACGGACCGCTGAGATCGCCGCCGGCGGAGTCCGCATCCAGCACGAATGCCTCCGAGCCGAGCGAGTCGACCGCGTCTGCGTCGAGCCCGGAGCCGGCGCCGTCCACCTGAGCCAGCTTCGATAGGAGTGTGGCCGCATTCTCAGGCGACTGGGTCCAGCTGATCCGCCGCTCGCCCTTGCCGCATCGCTTGCCCGTCTGGAGGTCGAGATCGCCGGTGCGCTGCTCGAAGCAGGCATCTATGTCTCCGTCCGGGCCGATCGGATCGAAGGCGGCAACGGCGATCCCGCCGGTGAGCACCAGGACCAAGGCCAGAAAGCCTGCCCACTGGGCGCGAATGTGTGACTGGACTTTGCGAATCATCAGCCCTCTCCGCCCCCTGTCCTTGGGTGTCGCGGTTCCGGCCCCGGCGGCCTGTCTGAGGCTACATCACGGCGGTGGACCCGACAAGCCTCGGTGCGAAATTAAGCGACGAGCCGGAATCAATGATGTCTTCCGCTTCTTCGAGGACGCAGAGTTTCGGCGCTTCCTCGAGGATCAGGGCCTCGCGACGTTGCCGCTGTCTTTGCCTCGCCCGGACTCCCGGTTGAAGACCACAACCGCGCTGAAACGAGGTTGGCGCTCAGAGGTCCTCAAGGAGCTTGCGCTTCGCGTCCGCGAACTCCTCGTCCGAAAGAGCGCCTGAGTCGTGCAGCCGGCTCAGCTTCTCGATCTGCCCGGCCACGTCGTCTGCGGCGGAGTTCGCCTGTCCTCCGGCCGCGGCGGTTGCCTGCGCAATAACCGCGGCTAGGTCAATTCCGGCTCCCTGAGCCGTGGCCCCCGCGCCGCCCTTCATCATCTCGGCCATCTGCTCGGCCTGCTGCTTGGCCATCTGGCCGTGTGTCTGGACCTCATCCCAGTGGATCTTCAGGCGCGTCGGGTCGGCCAGATCCACCGTGACAGGCACGGTCATACCGGGACTCGGCCAGCGCTTGACCGAGGCCATCGCGGTGTGCTCGACCGGGGTGGGCTCCAAACCCTCGGCGCTGACGACGAGGTTCATCAAGCAGTTCGACGAGGTTGCGTCGTAGGGAGGCATGCTCGCCGACACGACCTGGGCTGTGCCGCGCACAGGCTGACTCATCCGCTTCGACTTCATCCAATCTCCAAGCAGACCCATGACGCGAGCCTAGCGCTTGCCTTGGTGCGGCGCAGCACCGTGGTGAAGTGCTGCAGTGGCCGAGTGATCGATGTCCAGCCGCAGCAGCGGCGATCGCGCTGGCGCGAGGCGAGGCCGGCCTGGCTCAGGATCTTGTCGGGCTGTGTCTCGAGGGCCGCGATCCGGCGGACCCCACCTGCGCGCCGTTGCTCGAGATGCTGGTCGAGGTCAGCTCGCGGCCGATAACGTTGCCGACACCGTAGCCCTGCTGCGGCAGGTCGGGGCGCTTCCCGAGATGGCCGAGGCCTGCGGGTCGGCGACAGGCTACCGCGTTCGCGCGGGGCGGTTGCGTTGGAGGCGAGCGCACCCAATGGCGGGGATTTCGCTCCCATCAGCCGCTCCTTTCTCAATTTCGTTGGGCCATCGGCGCTCGGGCGACGATAATCACCACGTGGTGGATGCAGCCGCCGATCTCGAACAGGGGCGTGAGGCGTACGCCCGAACGGCGTGGCTGGATGCTTTCGCCGCGCTCTCGAGCGCCGATCAGGCGCAGCCGCTGGGCGCCGAGGACCTTGAGTTGCTCGCGCGCTCGGCGTACATGATCGGGCGCGACGACGTCTATGTCGGTGGCTTGGAACGAGCGCATCAGGCGTACATGGAGTCGGGCGAAGGTCTGCGCGCGGTGAGGTGCGCCTTCTGGATCGGCCACAACCTGCTGTTTTCTGGGGAGACGGCCCTCGGGACCGGCTGGTTCGCTCGCGCCGATCGGATGCTCGTACGTGAGCGTGGACCGTGTGTTGAGCGCGGCTACCTGATGATTCCCGTCTGGCTGGGGCAGCTGGCCGGCGGTGACTACGAGGCCGCCCGCGCCACGACGGCCCAGGCCGTCGAGATTGGCGAGCGGTTCCGGGATCCTGACCTGGTTGGCCTTGCCACTGACGATCAGGGCTGTGCGCTGCTGAGGCAGGGGCGCGTGGAAGAAGGACTGCGGCTGGTGGACGAGGTCATGGTGGCAGCCACCGCCGGCGAGCTGTCGCCGATCGTTACCGGGATCGTCTACTGCAACACGATCAATTTCTGTCAGGGTGTTTTCGAGCTGGGCCGGGCACGGGAGTGGACTGAGGCCCTGACACGGTGGTGCGAGCGCCAGCCGGAGATGGTCGCCCACAATGGCCTCTGCCTGGTCCATCGTGCTGAGGTCATGCAGCGTCAGGGGGCCTGGGCGGACGCCCTTGCTGAGGCGCGAGTTGCCGCCGAGCGCTTCACGGAGGGAGTCCTAAACCAGATCGCGTGCGGCAAAGCCCACTACAGGCAGGGGGAGATCCATCGGCTGCGGGGCGAATTCGACAAGGCTGAGGCCGCCTATCAGGACGCGAGCCGGTGTGGGTGCGAGCCGCAACCAGGTCTGGCACTGCTGCGGCTTGCGCAAGGCAACGGCGAGACCGGGGCCGCTGCGATCCGCCGGGCAGTGAGTGAGACGATTGAGCCGCTGAAACGCGCTCAGCTGCTGCCCGCCTACGTCGAGATCATGCTCGGCGTTGGAGACATCGAGATCGCGCGCGTCGCCTGTCGCGAACTCGACGAGATCGCGGCTTCGCAGGGGAGCGAGGCGCTTACGGCGATTGCCTCCGGAGCCAGGGGAGCCGTGGCTTTGGCCGACGGCGACCCCCAAGCCGCCCTGGGTCCGCTTCGCGATGCCTGGAGCGCGTGGCAGGAGCTCGAGGGCCCGTACGAAGCGGCGCAGCTGCGGATGCTACTCGGCGCTGACCTGCCGCGCCCTGGGGGACGAGGACACGGCGGCGATGGAGCTCGAGGCGGCTCGCGGTCTCTTTGAACGGCTGGGGGCAACCCCGGACCTCGCTCGGGCGGAGTCGCTCGCGCAAAGCGGTAGCCCCGTTGAAACCCACGGTTTGAGCGCACGGGAGCTTGAGGTGCTGTGCCTGGTCGCCTCCGGAAAGAGCAACCGTGAAGTCGCGGCGGAGCTTGTCATCAGCGAGCACACGGTCGCCCGGCACCTGGAGAACATCTTCGCGAAACTCGGCGTGTCTTCTCGCACCGCGGCGAGCGCGTTCGCGTTCGCACACGATCTCGTCTGACGTGTTGCCCCAGTGGGCAGAATTGCCCACGTGCCCTCTGGCGAAATTGGGGCATTCGGGCGATGCGCGCCCGTCTCGCCCGTCGTAGCGTCGGCTTAGTCAACGAACGGAACCCAAGGAGGTACCGGTATGTACGTAGTCGCGCAACACCAGATCAAGGACCCGCAGGTGGCGTTCCCTCGCGGCGAGAGACTCATCAAGGGCGAGGGCGCACCTGCTGGCGCTCGGGTACTGCAGTTCTATCCGGGCAGTGACGGCTCCGCGGTCAGCTGCCTCTGGGAGGCCGACTCCGTGGAAGCCATCCAGCGGTACGTAGACGACACGATGGGCGACTCGAGCGAGAACGCGTGCTACGAAGTCGATCTGGAGAAGGCGTTCGCGGAGCGCCCGCTGGGGCTCCCCGAGTCAGCGGCCATCGGCGCCTAGTGTCGAGCGGTCTCCTGCGGCATCGCTCGCGCAGTATCGCGCCTTGGCGCGAGCGGGGCCGATCGCGTCGCGGGTCCCCCGCGATCAGTCGAGCGGACCGGCCGTGAGGGCTCCGATGACGCGTGGGTGGCCGTCGATCAAAGGAGCGTCGAAGAGCTCGAAGCCCTCGAACCCGGCATGGCGTGCCATCGCGTCCAAGGCTGGAGCGGGGAAGCCCCAATAGACGAAGTCATCATGGGCGTAGACCTCGCCGGCCTCCGGAATGTGGACTGCGGCCGCGAAGCTGAGGCCTCGGTCCGACGGTCCGTGGGTCTCGAGCAGCACCCGGCCCCCGTCGGCGAGGCGCCGCCGCAGCGTCTTAAGCAGCCCGAGCGGGTTCTCCACCCGGTGCAGGATTCCGAAACAGAGAACGAGATCGAACGTTTCAGCCAGTTCGTCGAGGTCAAAAGCGTCGAGGTGGTGGTAGTCGACCTCGGAGTCGAGGAGCTCATGAATTGCGGAGCAACCCTTCGCCACCGTCGAGCTCAACTCCCCAGCGCGAGCGGATCCACTCGCGGTACTGCTCGTTGTCGACAGCCACAACTCGATCCGCACCTCGGGCTTCGGCGAGAAAGGCGTAAAAGCCGTCGAAAGTGCCGACGTCGAGCACACTCATTCCGCTGAAATCGAGCGGCAGCACGGGGATCCGGTATCGATGATCGCGAGCAATGCCGTGGGTGTAGCCTCCCGTGGGAGCGTTCAGTGAGAACGTGTGGAACCAGAGTGGGACCCGGTCGAGGACGGCGCGGGTGGTTGCTGGGTCGGACTTGATCGGCAGCAGATCGGCGACCTGTCGCTCCGCAACGGTGGGTGCCGGGGGAACTTCGAACGGGGTGAGGCCCGGATCGGGCGCTGTCACCGTGGCCTGATCGGCGACTATTCGGCGCGGCCCTGGGTGCAGGTGGGTTGGCGTCAAATCGGCGTTGACTGCGATGCGGTCTCCTTTGTTTGGGTGCAACGAGCGTAGTGGGACGTGTGTTGATCGTTGCCGCGTTCCGATGCTCCGGCCGTCCTGTCGCGCCCCGTGGGATGGCCCGCCTGAAGCAGAAGGCGGGGAGTTCGTACACGTCAGCCGCTCTTGTTCAGCGTCCTTGCCAGATCCGTCAGATCGCGACGAGGGCGCTCTTTTCGTAGCTGGGAGCTGCCATCGATAAGCCCGCGCCGGCCACGCATGCACGGCGCTGCGCTGCGCCAATGCGGGAGGCGCTGCGGCAACCCGAACACCCAGGTCTGCTGCGGCCATCAGGAGGTGATCGACAAGGAGAGGACATCGCCAACGGCCTGGCGCAGTCCTGCAGGGGCCGAGTGATCGACGTCCAGTCGGACGTCAAGAACTGCGGAGACTGTGGGTGCCGATGTGTAGGACAGCAGGAATGCACTTGCAAGAACGGGAAGTGCGACTGTGGCACCTGTGGCAGGAGCTGCTTCTTCGCTCCGTAGGTCAGTAGAGGCAGTCGACCTCGCACCGGTAACGCAACCGGCGCAGGACAGTCAGTTGGACGGCTGCCTGCTAACAGTCCCCACCAGTCCGCTGGACGTCGGATGGCAAGCACGCCCTGCGAACGTGGGCCCACGATAGTCTGGTGTCATGGGTCGCAGGGCTTTGCTCGCCGCAGCGCTTCTCATCGCTGCGGTATCTGCTTCGGCATTACCAGCCGGCGCGACGTTCGGAGGGGCGAACGGACCGATCGTCTTCCGACTCGACAACTTCGAAACGGGCGAAAGCAGGCCGCTTTTCCGCGCCTCATCCGACGGAACCCAGATCACTGCGCTTGACAGGCGCCCCGGCTTCGGCAGCGACTGGCGTGCGGATGGAGCCCGGATCGCGTTCGACTTCGTCGAGCGCGACGGCGACGTTCAGATCGCGACGATGGCGTCTGACGGAAGCGGGGTTGAGGTGCTGACCTCTGGTCACGGCATCCACGAGCTTCCCTCTTTCTCGCCGAACGGTCGGCGAATCGTCTACGACTTCTCGCCGAGCACGGATTTCGACTCGCCCGAGTTCGAGACGCACCTGTGGACGATGCGGGCGAACGGCAGCGGCAGGCGCCCGGTGCGGATGCGCTCACCCGGCTTCGATGTCGAGCCGCGCTATTCGCCTGCCGGCGATCAGATCGCCTTCGGTCGAATTCGGATCCACCCTGACGGAGGTTTCAGCCAGGCCATCTTCGTCGTCAGCACGCGAACGCGCCGGGTTCGGCAGCTGACACCCTGGCGCCTGTCATCCGAGCATCCGACCTGGTCGCCGGATGGACGTTGGATCCTCTACAACAACGCCCCCAACGGATCTGTCCAGATGGTCAGCCCCTCCGGCAAGCAACGCCAGACGATTGCACCAGCGACGAGGGATTTTGGCGGTCACAAGCCATGGTTCTCGCCCGACGGGACGCAGATCCTCCTGATGTGCGAGAACCAGGGGACTCGCAGGCGACCGCCACCGGACTACAACCAGGACATCTGCGTGATGAACGCGGACGGATCGAACCTCGACCACGTGATCAGCACTCCTGATCGTCAGGAGAATTGGCCCAGCTGGGGCCCGGCGGTGCCGTGAGGGTCATCACGCTCGGCGGCGCCGGCGGGGGGTGACGACGCCGCTCGGTCGGAGCTCCCTCCGCCTGGCGGCGACACGAGGACGGCGCCCGAATGACTGCGATGCAAAGCCCGGCCGTCGGTATCCTCGTCCGCGGCTGATCTGCCCTTGACTGCAATCGAGATCACCGTCGCCTTCCTCCTAGTGCTCGCAAACGGCTTCTTCGTGGCCAGCGAGTTCGCCATCGCGCGCGTCCGGCCGACCCAGGTCGAGGGATGGCTCGACGAGGGCCGCGCCGGTGCGCGCTCCGTCGAGCACGCGGTAGGCCACATCGATGCCTACCTGGCCGCCTGTCAGCTCGGGATCACGGTCGCTTCGCTGGGGCTCGGCGTGGTGGGAGAGCGAGCGTTTCATAACCTCTTCGAGGATCTCTTCGGCGACGGGGCGGAGATCGTGGGGATAGGCGTCGCAGGGGCCCTCGCCTTCGCTGTGATCACGCTGCTGCACGTCGTCGTCGGCGAGCTTGCGCCGAAAAGCGCCGCGATATCGCGCACCGGTCCTCTGGTGCGGCTGCTGGCGCCCCCGATGAGGGGCTTCTACCTGGTCACGAAGCCGCTCGTCGACTTCTTCAACGGGCTCGGCAATCTGCTTCTGCGGCCGTTCGGCATCCCGCCGGCCAGCGAGGCGGGGCACGCCCCGCACACCGAGGACGAGTTGCGCACATTGGTGCGCCAGAGCGGCCGGGAGGGCCTGATCGAACAGCAGGAGAGCACCTTCGCCGAGAACGTCCTCACCTTCGGCGACCGCAGGACGAGGGAGGTGATGGTCGCTCGTCCCGAGGTGCGGTTCGTGACCACAGCTCTGTCGCGCGAGGAGATCATCGAGGTGATCGCCAGCACCGGCCTGACGCGCCTGCCTCTCTGCGCCCCGGACGGCGGGCTCGATTCCGCCGTGGGCGTGATACACGCCAAGGACCTGCTCGTTGCCCCTGCGGACGACGACCCGGAATCCATCGCCCGCCCGCTCGAGCGCGTGCCCGACTCCCTGCTGATCGACGAGCTGCTCGGGCAGCTGCGAAGCAGGCGCGAGCACCTCGCGCTGGTGGCAGACGAGCATGGAACGACCGTCGGGCTGGTGACACTGGAGGACATCCTGGAAGAGATCGTCGGCGAGATCGAGGACGAGTTCGACCCTGAGACGATCGAGCCGATCTCGCGAGACGGCCCAACGACGAAGATTGCGGGATCTGCCTCGCTGCGTGCCGTCTCGGAGGCGCTTGACCTCGAGATTGACGACGCGCACGAGGCCACGATCAGCGGCTATCTGATCGAGCAGCTGGGACGGCTCCCCGAGGAGGGTGAGGTGATCGAGCTCGAGGGCGTTTCTATGAGGGTTTCAGGCGTCAGCGATGCACACATCGACGCGCTGGAGGCCGAGCCAAGAGCGGCGCCGAGCCCCGATTGACGCGGCCTGGCTCCTGCGCTCGGCGATGATTTACGCCATCGCGCCGATCGCGGGCGCTACGGTTCGCGCGATGGCCGAGGGAAGGTTGGGCAATGGTGCGGCCGCGCGGGCCGTCGCATGGCTCCACGGCAAGCACGCCGCCGTCTGCGATCGGGCCGAGCCCTGGGCGCACGGCACGGTGGTTCGCGCCTCGCGCTATCCGTCCTACTACGACTTCAATGTCGTGCGCGTCGAGCAGGTTCCAGCCATCGGCGCGGAAGACCTGACCGCGTTCGCCGACGAGGCGCTCGTCGGGCTCTCACACCGTCGCGTCGATTTTGATGACGCTCGCGCGGCTGAGCCGCTTCGCGCCGGGTTCGAGGCTCGAGGCTGGACTGCGCAGCGCCTCGTCTGGATGCGCCACGAGGGCCGGCGGGAGCCGGATCTCGCGGCCGAGGTCGTGGAGGTTCCCTACGACGCCGTGCACGACCTCCGCGTCGCCTGGTTCGAGGAGGAGTCGCCGGGGCGGGATACGCGGGGCTACCACGCGCAGGCACGCGACGTCGCGATGCGCCGCCACACGCGGGTCCTCGCTGTATGCGTGGACGAGTTGCCCGTGGCCTTCGCCCAGCTCGAGCACGACGGTGACGCGGCTGAGATCACCGAGGTGTTCGTGCGCCGCGATCAGCGCGGGAATGGGCGGGGAACCGCCGTGACCCGCGCGGCGATCGGAGCCGCCGGCGACGTCCGCGACCTCTGGATATGCGCGGACGATCAGGGTCGGCCAAAGGAGCTCTACGGGCGGCTCGGCTTCTGCGCCTCCCGCACGACGATTGAGTTCCTGCGCGTCCTCTGAGCCGGCTCCCGACATTCGCGTAGCAATTGGCATTGCGGGTAACTCCGGGGCGACAGTCGCTCCTGGCCGCGAGCTCGATCACAGGGGCGCAAATGGAAATAGGTATAGGCCGTCGGGTTATGGAGGACGTTTATGTGGGCCAGAGTCGCTGCTGTTGCTGGAGTCTTCGTCTTGGTTGCGCTGGTGCTTGCGCCGGCTGCGAGGGCTCAGAGCGGCGAGGGACTCGAGATGTACAGCGTCGAGGGGCCGGGTGACGCCATCGCCGATGTGGTCGGCGGCGTCGAATTGATCGATGTCGAGCCGACCCCGGGCGGGATCCGTGCCGACGCGGTGCTCACCCGCGCGGACGCAGCCAAGCTGCGGGCCGAGGGCGTCGACGTGGGCCTGATTCGCAACGATGAGGGCGAGACGGTCACCCAGCAGGCGAGGGCGATGGCCGTGAACGGCTTCAGCGTCTACCGCTCCTGGGACGAGCCGGGGGGGATTCGTGACGAGCTCTACGGGCTCGCCCGCGAAAACCGCGGTCTGATCGATCTGGATGTGCTCGGCCACACCGCCCAGGGCCGCGAGCTGATCGCCGTCAAGGTGACTCAGGGGGCCCGCGGGATCCGCGACGGAGCGCGTCCGTCGGTGCTCTATTCGTCCAACCAGCACGCCCGCGAGTGGATCAGCCTCGAGGTCAACCGCCGACTGCTGCACTACTTCGTTGACCAGTACAACGCAGGCAACAAGGATATCCGGAGTCTGCTGCGTCGCACCGAGCTCTGGTTCGTGATCAGCGCGAACCCCGACGGCTACCAGTACAGCTTCGATCACGAGCGCCTCTGGCGCAAGAACCTGCGCGACAACAACGACGACGGGGAGATCTCCGTCGGCGACGGCGTCGACCCCAACCGCAACTACGCCGAGCACTGGGGATACGACAACGAGGGCTCATCGCCGGACCCGGCGGACGAGACCTATCGCGGGCCAAGCGAGGCGTCCGAGCCCGAGACCCAGGCGATGCAGGGCCTGATCAACCGCGTCGAGCCCGTCTTCCAGTCGAATCTCCACTCCTACGGCGAGTGGCTGCTCTATCCGCAGGGATGGCAGGTCGGCGCGCTCGACGCCGACTATCCCCTCTACGTGGCGCTGGGCGGAACCGACGCCGAGCCGGCGATCCCCGGCTTCAATCCCGGGCAGTCGGCCGACACGCTCTACATCACCAACGGCGAGACGACGGACTACGCCGACACCGCCGCGGGCACGATTGCCTACACGCCCGAGCTGGGGGAGGGGATCCCCGGGGCGGGGTTCGTGTTCCCCGACGACGAGGATCTCGTCCAGGCGGAGTTCGAGCGCACGCTCGATTTCCATCTCGGGCTGGCACGCTCGGCAGTACGGCCCTACGACCCCGTCTCACCTGTCGGCATCGACGTCGAGCCGTTCTATCTCGACGCTGACGAGATCGATCCGCAGAACGGCCAGACGTCGCTGTTCGACTTCAAGTTCGGCACCTCCTACGGGAGCCCGCAGGAGGTGCGGGTGCTCGCCAGCCGCAGGATCGGACCCGTCTTCCTGCGCTACCAGGTGAACGACGGTCCCGTGCGCACCAGGCGGACCGGCCGCTGGCAAGGCGGCGACACCTACGGACCGGGCAACGGCGCCTATTACGAGGTTCGCCGCGGCGTGGTCAGTGGAACTGAACCGGGCGACACGATCAAGGTCTGGTTTTCTGCGCTTGGCCGAAAGAGCGACTCCTTCACCTACAAGGTGGCTTCCGACAGCGATCGCAGGGTGCTGGTTCTCTCGGCGGAGGACTACACCGGCGCCTCGCAGCTGGGGCCGCCAAGCGCGCCTCCCGACTACCTCTCCTACTACGCCGATGCCTTGAGCGCCGCGGGGGTTGAGTTCGACGTCTACGACGTCGACGCCAACGGCCGCACAGCGCCGGACGCGCTCGGCGTGCTCTCCCATTACGACGCCGTCGTCTGGTACACGGGCGACGACGTCGTCACCCGCGAGCCGGGCTGGGGCCCAGGCAACGCCTCGCGCCTGGCGATGCAGGAGCTGCTCGAGGTGCGTGACTTCGTCAACGAGGGTGGTCGCGTCCTCTACAGCGGCCAGCTGGCCGGCCAGCAGTACACGCCGGCGCTCGGGACGCAGCTCTACGACCCCTTCGAGAACCGCGAGTGCCGCGCCGATCCAGCGGTCGCGTCGCGCTGCCTGGCGCTGCTCGGCTCCGGCAACTCGCAGGGCGACCCGATCGAGTACATGTTCGGCGCCGCGATCACGACACCCGACGGCGGCAGCGATCCCTCGACGTTCGAGCCCTTCGACGTCAACGGAATCGACACCCCGTTTGACGGGCTCGACTGGGGCTTCAACGGGGCAGACAGCGCCCAGAACCACGTCACGAACTCGTCCTTCATCGCGACGGGCGACTTCCTCGAGGTGACCGACCCGGCCGACAGCTTCCCGCAGTTCGAGAGCTGGCCGGCGGCCGAGTACCAGAGCGGCCTCGCCGGCCCGTTTGATCCGCACACGGGCTCGTCGTTCATGTGGTCCGACCGCGCCGACGAGGCCTACAAGCGGCTGACCCGCTCGATCAACGTGCCCGCTGGCGGAGGGACGCTGTCGTTCTGGTCGAGCTACAACCTCGAGCTGGACTTCGACTACATGATCGTCGAGGCCCACACCGTCGGAGAGGACGACTGGACGACGCTGTCCGACCAGAACGGGCACACCAGCAACGACCTCTCAGCCGACCAGTCCTGTCCGGGCGGCTGGAGCAACCCCGACGACGCTGCCAACGTGCTGCACCCGTTCCTGACCCGTTACCAAACGTTCGATCCAGCCACCGGCACCTGTTCTCCGACCGGCACGTCCGGCGAGTGGCACGCGGCCAACGGCAGCTCGAGCGGATGGCAGCAGCTCAGCTTCGACCTCTCCGCCTACGCGGGCAGTCAGGTTGAGATCTCGATCAGCTCGGTGTCCGACTGGGGCTTCCAGCAGTTCCCCGGCGTCTTCGTTGACGACATCGAGGTTTCAACTGGCGATGGCAGCACGTCCTTCGAGGAGGACGGCGATCCGATGGACGGCTGGACGGTATCGGGCGCGCCCCAGGATCCGGAGGGGATCGAGGGCGCCAACCGCAACGACTGGGTGCGTCGTGCGGGCCTCGGCATCAAAGAGGGCGCGGCGATCGCGACGCCCGGCACGCTCTACATGGGCTTCGGCCTCGAGGGCATCAGCGACGCCGCGACCCGCAACGAGGTGATGGGCCGCGCGATCGACTACCTGCTTCGCTGACTCCTGACAAGACGTCTGGGCCGTTGCGTCGCGGTGACGTAGGCTGGCTGCGATGGCGACCCCGCCCAAAGGTGCCCCTCCCGGGTCGTTGCGCCTGCGGTTGTGGAACGGCTTTACGCGCGCCAACGTCGCGCTATACAAGGTCAGCGGCGGGCGCCTCGGCAACAAGATCTCGGGCGCCCCGGTGCTGGTGATCGATCATGTCGGCCGCAAGTCCGGCAAGCCGCGGACGACACCTCTCGTCTACCTCGCAAACGGCGACGACCTCGTGGTCGTCGCATCGCACGGCGGCTCCGACGCGACTCCGGCGTGGTGGCTCAACCTCAAGGACAGCCCGCGGACAAGCGTTCTCGTGGGCAAAAGGAGAACCGAGGTGGTGGCGCGACTGGCCAGCGGAACCGAGCGCGAGCGGCTGTGGCCGCTGCTGGTCGCCAACTACGCCGACTACGCCGCATATCAAACGAGGACCGAGCGGGAGCTGCCGGTGATCGTCCTCAGCCCGGTCCAGGCGTCTGGCGCATTGCGGTCCTGAGCGCTGAAGCCTGCCGAACCCTCGCTACGCTAGCGCCGACTCGGCGCCTTGGCGGAGTGGCTACGCAGCGGCCTGCAAAGCCGTTTACACCGGTTCGATTCCGGTAGGCGCCTTCTCCGGTCGGACGTCTCGCGGTCTCGGCGGCTCTTCGGGCCGTCTGGCCGCCTCAAAGTTTTTTCGCTGCGCATGTGAGAACCGTTTCGATGTTGGGTACGTACCCATAAGCGTCGAAGTCGGACTCAAGGTTGTGGCTCTGGATGCCGAAACAAATATCGGCTCAGCGCTACCAAGGAGAGAGAGCGAAAATGGACTTCCTTCCCGCAGAAGTATTCCCAGCACTGGCACTGGTTGCGACGTTGCTGATCTGGGCACTCTCACCGCTTCGCGCCGTCAAGCGCGGGCGCACCGCATTTCAGCAGCATTCGGCTGAGCGCGAGCGGCTGGCAGTCGTGATTCCGCTGTCGGTTCCCGCGCACGACACGCCGCGCCATGCCGCCTAGATCGGATCGTCCCGGCAAATCCCGAAGTCCGTGTTCTTTGCAGCCCCGGCTCGTCCGTTTGCGGACACCGATCCCGTGCTCGCAGCGGAACGGAAAAGGGCCCCACTAGGGGGCCCCTTGCTCCGATAGGACGTACCACCAGATTGCGTTCCGCCCTCTGGCCCGTCGGTCCTACAACTTTGAAAGCCTTTCGCAAGCTTCTCCACGATCTATATCGACCGTGCTTGTACAAACTTAACACTCTCGTTCCCCGGAAGTTTCAGTTCCCCTGCGCACAAAAAGCCAGCAATCCACGTATTTGGTGGTCGGCGGACAACGGTGCGCCATGATCTTGTCCGTTTGGTCGAATCGGCGCACCACACGGGCGTGGACGAGTGACCTGAGCCACGCTACGATCAGGCTCTTGCTCGCTTAGCTCAGTTGGGAGAGCGCCGCCTCGACAAGGCGGAGGTCACTGGTTCGAGCCCAGTAGCGAGCACTTTTCTTCCGCCGGCGACCACCGAAACGACGACGGGCGGCTCTGGGCCGCCCGTCGGGAGCGTCTGAATACGGCCTGCGCCGGGTCGGCTCAGGTGCCGGGGCGCAGCTTCAGCTGACCGCGAATCGCCCCGTTCGGGTAGTCGGGCGTCTGAATCGAGATGTGGTAGTGGTTCGGGTTCGCTGCGAGTTTGGCGATCTTCCGCTTAGGTGCCTTCACGCAGCCGCCGGGACGCGCTGGGTTCTCTGGGTTCTTGAAGAGCTTGATGAAGAGCCCTTCGGCCTCGCCCTTGGTGCCCACGTAGATGCCGCCACCCTTCGGGGGCTCGATGTTTTCGTGGGTCGTCACAGAGCAGATCTTCCCCTTTCGCTGGCGAAGCTTGACCTCCGTGCGTCCGCTGCCGTCGGGGTCGCCCGGTCCGGGCACCTCGTTCTTGCCCTTGAGCTTGGCCTGCGAGCTGCACCTTTGCGGCTGGGACGATGCTCGGAACGGCAAGTGCGCCGATCGAGGCCCACGGCGACGATCAGCGAGATCGACTTGAAACGCATTCACTACCTCCCTGGTGGAGTTGTCTGGCGGGCAGAGTACATGCCGCGGCTGGTCGCGCGGGTCCCGGAATCGGCCTGCAACGGAGATTCGTGCGCCTTTGATCAAGCCCTGCAACCGACGACGGGCGGCCCGTGGCCGCCCGTCGAACACCGCGTTATGTCTGTCGGTTCAGGGGCGGTGCTGGGCGATGTCGTTGATCAGCGACTCCTAGACCTTCTTGACGCAGCCGCCGACGCCGGACTCGGATTCACCATCGAAGAGCAACGCGACCGTCGGCCGCGCCCTTCGACGGCGGGTGGTCCGGCTCAGGTTCTCCAGTTCCGAGGTGATCCTGAACAGACCTTCTTCCGGTCTGCGCGGGCCACCACGCCTGCAACGTACCCCGACCGCGCCGGATCAGTCGCTCAGTCGGTTCCGGCGAACTTCAGCTGTCCGCGAATGGCGCCGTCTGGAAACTCCGTGTTGTGGAGGTTGACGTAGAAGGCCTCCGGGTCGGTGGCCAGCTTGTTGAGCAGGCTGACCTTGACGCCGCGGAAGCAACCGTCGATCGGGCTTGAGGTTGTGCCCTCAAAGAGCGTGAGCTTGATCGACCCCGCGCTGCCCCTGGGCGCCTTGTGGATGTGTGCCGCACTCGGGTCGGTGATTCGCCCGCCATTCGAGGCCGAAGCAGAGCTTCGCCCTTGCTCGGGATTGACCTTGACGGCGACGAAGCCCTTACCGTCGGGGTCGCCGCTTCCCGCCGGTACCTCGACCTTGCCGCCCATCTGCGTTGTCAGCACCACCTTGCCCGGCAGCGTTCCCGCTCCCGCGGCTCCGGGGAGCGCTGCCGCACATCCGGCCATCAGCACCACCGTCACATCGTCTCAGTCGCATTTGCCCCTTCGAGAGACTTGCTGTCCTGCCGGCGAGCATACACCCGCGACGCCGCCTGAGGCAAGTGCTCAGCTGACCCCGCAATAGCATGGCGGCCGATGCCGACAGCGACCCTTCCAGACGGCTCCGGCCTGGAGCTCGACGACGGCGCCACCGGCGCCGATGCGGCGGCGGCGATCGGAGCGGGGCTGGCCAAGGCGGCGCTTGCGATCAAAGTGGACGGCGAGCTGCGCGATCTCGCCGCCCCGCTCCCGATGAGGCCGCCCATCGAGATCCTGACCGCGAAGAGCGAAGGCGCCCTGGCGCTCGTCCGCCACGACGCCGCCCACGTGATGGCGACCGCGGTGCTCGACCTCTGGCCGCAGACCAAGGTCTCGATCGGCCCAGCGATCGAGAACGGTTTCTACTACGACTTCGAGTTCCCCGACGGCTTCCGGCCATCCGAAGACGACCTCGGCGCGATCGAGGAGCGCATGCAGGCACACGTCGAGGCGGACGAGGCCTTTCGAGCGCACGGATCTGCCGGTGGCCGAGGCGCTGGAGTTGTTTCGCGAGCAAGGTCAGCCTTACAAAGTCGAGCTGATCGAGGATCTGATCCGCGACCAGGGTGTCGAGACGGTCTCGCTCTACCGAAACGGACCCTTCAACGACCTCTGCCTCGGTCCCCACGGACCCTCCACGGGTCGCATCAAGGCCTTCAAGCTGAACTCGGTAGCGGGCGCCTACTGGCGTGGGGACGAAAGCCGCCAGATGCTCACCCGGATCTACGGGACGGCCTTTTTCAGCGCCAAGGAACTGGAAGAGCATCAGCAGCGGCTCGAGCAGGCACGTGCGCGCGACCACCGGCGGCTCGGCCCGCAGCTCGACCTCTTTATGCTGCGCCCGGAATCGCCGGGGATGCCGTTCTGGCTTCCCAACGGCACGGTCCTGCTGCGGCTGATCGAGAGCGAGGTGCGCGAGCACCTGCGCCGCGGCGGCTACCAGGAGATCGCCACCCCGCACCTGATGGACGAGGAGCTCTGGCATCGTTCGGGCCACTGGGACAACTACCGCGACAACATGTTCTTCGTCGAGTCCGACAACCGGCGTTTCGCGCTGCGGCCGATGAACTGCCCCGGCGCCTGCCTCGTCTTCGGTTCCAGGCGCCATTCCTACCGGGAACTTCCGCTGCGGCTCGCCGAGTTCGGCCGCGTCTCGCGCAACGAGCGCGAGGGCGTGCTCCACGGGCTTTTGCGCGTGCGTGCGTTCACCCAGGACGACGCCCATATCTACTGCGACCTCGAGCATGTGCCCGGCGAGGTGGGCGCGATCTGCAACTCGATCGACGACGCTCTACTCGCGGTTCGGCTTTGAGGATGTGCAGGTCGAGCTTTCGACCCGCCCGGAGAAGTCGATTGGCACGGACGAGCAGTGGGAGCAGGCGGAGGCCGCCCTGCGCTCCGTCGCTCGAGGCAGAGGGTCGCGAGTACCAGCTCAACCCCGGCGACGGCGCCTTCTATGGGCCCAAGATCGACTTCCACGTCACCGACGCCCTCGGCCGCTCCTGGCAGCTCGGCACCTGTCAGCTCGACTTCTTCATGCCGGAGCGCTTCGAGCTCTCATACGTCGGCGCCGACAACGCTGAGCACCGGCCGGTGATGATCCACCGTGTGCTGCTTGGCTCGATGGAGCGCTTCGCCGGCATCCTGATCGAGCATCACGGCGGCCGCTTTCCGGACTGGCTCGCCCCGGTTCAGGCGCTCGTCCTCCCGGTCGCCGATCGCCACAACGAGTATGCGGAGAGCGTCCGGGCCGACCTCGGCGAGCGCGGGGTTCGAGCCCAGGCTGACCTGCGCTCGGAGTCGGTGGGGAAGAAGATTCGCGACGCCGAATTGTCGAAGGCCCCGTACATGCTCGTGGTCGGCGATCGCGAGGCGGAGGCCGGAACCGTCGCCGTTCGCTCGCACGAGGATGGCGACCTCGGTTCTGAGTCTTTCGAACAATTCGCCATGCGTCTTGCGTCTTGACCTATACTCGCATCAATGCAGAGCACCCGACCCACGCGCCCCTGAGCGCCCAGTGCTCTGCCATTCACGTTTTGCAACCTCCCGCCGACCGCAAATAACTTGAGCGTTCGTATCCAGGTTCAGTTCTAGTGCCTGTTCCTCGCAGGTTCGATCGTCGGCCGCCCGAGCGCGATACCACGCGGATCAACGAGAAGATCCGTGTCTCCGAGGTGCGCTTGGTCGGAGCCGACGGCCAGCAGGTGGGTGTCGTGCCTACGAGCCAGGCTTTGGAGCAGGCGCGTGAGGCCGATCTCGACCTGGTCGAGGTCGCTCCGGACGCCCGGCCACCGGTCGCGCGGCTGCTCGACTACTCGAAGTACAAGTACGAGCAGGAGCAGAAGGCGAAGGCGGCCCGGCGCCACCAGCAGGAGGTCAACGTCCGCGAGATCAAGTTCCGGCCGAAGATCGCGGACCACGACTACGAGACCAAGAAGGGGCACGTCAAGCGCTTCCTCAACCAGAAGGACAAGGTCAAGATCACGATCATGTTCCGCGGCCGCGAGCAGGCCCACCCCGAGCGCGGGCGCATGCTGCTCGGCCGGCTCTTCGACGACCTCGACGAGATGGCGGTGATCGAGCAGCAACCGCTTCAGGAGGGCCGCAACATGACGATGATGCTCGCGCCGCTGCGTGAGGGTGCCTCTCGCGGACCCAAGGTGGGAGTCGTTGGACTTCCCAAGAAGAACGTGCAGCCCCCAGCGCCAGCCGCGCCACCCGAGGTCGCAGCGGCCGAACCCGCAGCTGAGGATGCAGCCGCAGAAGCCGAAGCACCGCTGGCCGAGGCGCCTCCAGCCGAGGCCGCGCCCGAAGCTCCGGCCGAGGCGCCCGCCGAGTCTGAGCCGGCGCCCAAGGCTGACGAGCAGCCCGCCGCCTAGCGTTTTCGTCGCATCCGCTACTGCGTTTGCACGCTTGCGACGCGAACGCCGGTGATGTTCCGGAATCGAGCGATCGTGGGGCTGACCGTGGCCTGACAGACGAGGTCGACGACGCCACCATCGGAAGCACCGGTGAGCGCGATGTTTCCCTGGATTCGCGCCCCCCCTGCACCTCGTTGGGCAGCACCATTGGCGAGGACCGCTCCGTCGTCGCGCAACATGCAGGTGGCAAACCCGGGGGTCGAATTCGCGCTACCGAATATGCCGGTGGAGGCGTTGACGATGTAGTTGCCGGGTGGCAGCGTCAGCAGCGCCACGCGGTCCGCGTTGGTGAAGTCGTCTCCCGTCTCGACGTTCAGGTTGATCGGCTCGCGGTTACTCGTGGCGAATCCCTCCGCGCGCTCGCTCGGGTCGAGCTTCGCGCTGCTGACAGCGCCGTCGGCGAGCTTCGGGTTCGTCACCGAACCTTCGGCGAGCTTGGCCTCGGTCACCGCCGCGTCGGCGAGCTTGGCCTCCGTCACCGCGCCGTCCTTGATCTTCGCCGTCCTGACGGCGTTCGGCCGCAGCTGCTTGGGGCCGATCTTGGTCGCCGCGTACGCCGCCCCGCCCATCGCGACGACAAGCGCGAGCACGCCGATCACGGTCCCCGGGCTCAGTGTTCGGATCCGTGCTGCCATGCCGCCTCCTCTGTGGTTTGATCGCGACTCTACTCCTCGTGCCCCGCTCGACCGTATTTTCTCGTTCTGCTTCAATAGGCGGCTCTCATGCCGAAGATGAAGACCCATTCGGGCGCGAAGAAGCGCTTCAAAAAGACAGCCAGCGGCAAGCTGCGCGGGAAGCGCGCTTACTCGAGCCACATCCTCGAGAAGAAGTCCCAGAAGCGCAAGCGCAACATGCGCAAGCCCGTCGAGATCGCCGACGTCGACGCTCCGCGGGTCAACGGACTGCTGGTCAAGGGTGGCCGCAAGTGAGCCGCTCGACCAACGCCGTCGCTCGCAAGCGCCGTCGCAAGCGCACTCTCGATCGCGCCAAGGGCTACTGGGGTCGCAACCACTCCAGCTACCGCGCCGCCAAGCAGCAGCTGATGCGCTCAGACGCCTACGCGTACCGGGACCGGCGGGTGCGCAAGCGCGACTTCCGGCGTCTCTGGATCACCCGTATCAACGCGGCCGCACGCCGCGAGGGCATGAGCTACTCGGAGTTCATGCACGGCCTCAACAAGGCCGGCGTCGAGGTCAACCGCAAGATGCTGGCTGACATCGCCGTCCGCGACCCGGAGGCGTTCCGCCGATTCACCGAACAGGCCCGGGAGGCCGTCGCGAGCTAGCGACGGTCCCATACGCGTTTCCCGGGCGGCTTTCCAGCAAGGAGGCCGCCCTTTCTTTTGCCCGAATGAGACAGAACAAGTGATCACAAGCCCACAAAACGAGAAGCTGAAGACGATCCGCAAGCTCGCGACCCGCAGGGAGCGCGAGCGCACCGGCCTGTTCGTGGCCGAGGGCGAGGATCTGATCGAGGCCGCAATTGAGGCCGGCGCGACCGCGGAATTCGTCCTCGCGACCCCAGAATGCAGCATCGTGCCGCTCATACCGGCACAATCCTGCGTTTTGGTCGAGGGTGAGTTGCTGGATGACGTCAGCATCCTCGGCTCCGGCACCAGGGTGATCGGCGTCTACCCCCAAGTCTGGTCCGAGCCAAACGGCGACCTCAGCCTCTACCTCCACGGCGTCGGCGACCCCGGCAACGTCGGCACGGCAATCCGCTCCGCTCACGCCTTCGCCGACGGCCCCGTGATCCTCGGCCCTGACTGCGCCGACCCGTACGCGCCCAAGGCGGTCCGCGCCAGCACGGGCTCGATCTTCGCCAGACCCCCTGGCAGGGCCAACTATTCGGAGCTCACAGCGACCCTCGTCGCCCTGGATGCCGGCGCGGAGGCTCTGCTTGCGGACACCGAACCTGCCCCGCCGGTCACGGTCTGTCTCGGGGCAGAACGGGAGGGCCTTCCGCAGGACCTCTTGACCGCCGCCCATCGCACGGCCCGCATCCCCACCCGCCCCGACGGCCCCGAGTCGCTCAACGTCGCCGTGGCGGCCGCGATTGCCCTGTGCGACCTCGCAAATAGGATGGCCAGTTCCTCGTGAGTGCCGCCGACCCGACCACCCGAATCGCCGAGCTCAGGGCCGAGGCCGAGGCTGCCGTCAGCGCCGCCGTGGACGCCGCCGCACTCGAGGAGCTGAGGGTCCGCTACCTGGGCCGAAAGGCAGAGCTGACCACGATTCTGCGCGGGATCGCGGGCCTCCCACCGCAGCAGCGAGGTCCCGTTGGCAGGGGCGGCAACGAAGCCCGTCAATCACTCGAGGCGCTGATAGCCGCGCGAGAGCGGGAGCTGTCCGGGTCGGAGCTCGAACGCCAGCTCGCCACCGAGGCGATCGATGTGACGCTGCCGGGCGCGCCGCCGGTGGGCGCCGGCGCGCGAAACCTGCTCGTGCGGACCCAGCGGGAGATCGAGGACGTGTTCACCGGGCTCGGCTATCGAATCGCCGAGGGGCCGGAGGTTGAGCTCGACTACTACAACTTCACCGCGCTCAACCACCCGCCGGGTCACCCGGCGCGTATGGAGCAGGACACCTTCTATGCCGATCCGGCGACGCTTAATCGAGAGTTGCTGATCGACGGGCTTCCACCCGGACCGGAAGACGTCCTTCTTCGCACCCACACCTCACCGATGCAGGTGCGCTCGATGGAAGCGCAGCCGCCGCCGATCTTCATCATCGTTCCCGGTCGCACCTACCGTTCCGACCCGTTCGACGCGACTCACAGCCCGATCTTCCATCAGGTCGAGGGCCTCGCGGTGGGGGAGGGGATCACGCTTGCCGACCTCAAGGGAACTCTCGACGAATTCGCGCGAGCGATCTTCGGTCCCGAGCGCCAGACCCGCTTCCGGCCCGGGTTCTTTCCCTTCACCGAGCCGAGCGTCGAGGTCGACGTGTCCTGCTTTCGCTGCAACGGCAGCGGTGAGCTGCCCGACGGCAGCCGTGACCCCCTCTGCAAAGGGATCGGCTGGATCGAGATCCTCGGGGCCGGCATGGTCGACCCCAACGTCTTCGGCTTCGTTAAACACAACGGCTACGACCCCGAGCTGGTCCAGGGTTTCGCATTCGGCATGGGCATCGAGCGGATCGCGATGCTCAAGCACGGAGTGCCCGACCTTCGCCGCTTCTTTGAGAACGACATCCGCGTCCTGAGGCAGTTCTCGTGAAGGTTCCGTGGAGCTGGCTGCGGGCGTACTGCGCGCCTGAGCTTTCGGTTCAGGAGCTGGCTGACCGCCTGGCGATGCACTCGATCGAGGTCGAGCGGATCTCACGCCTGGGCGTACCGTGCGCCGAGGGATTCGTCGTCGGCAAGGTGCTCTCGGCCGAGCAGCACCCGGACGCCGACCGCCTGCGCATCTGTGAGGTTGACGCAGGCGACGGGGCGCGGACGATCGTCTGCGGCGCCCCGAACGTCGCCGCCGGACAAACCGTCGCGGTGGCCTTGCCTGGCGCGGTCATGCCCGATGGCACCAAGCTCGGCAAGGCCAAGCTGCGCGGCGTGGAGTCGAACGGGATGATCCTGTCCGAGACCGAACTCGAGCTCGGCGACGATTCCACGGGGATAGCAGTGCTCACGACTTCCTCCGCTTCGGCTCCGGGGGCGGACAGGCCCGATGACGTCTGGGCCCCCGGCACTCCGCTCGCTGAGGTGCTCCCGATATCCGATCCGGTCATCGAGCTGGAGCCGACCTCGAACCGGGTCGATTGCTTCGGGATCTATGGAGTCGCCCGCGAGGTGCACGCGATCACGGACGCCGAGCTGGCCCCGCCCCCATGGAACGCGGACGCCGATGCGACCGGCGAGGGAGACATCCGCGACTACGCGGCTGTGAGCGTCGAAGTGCCGGAGCTCTGCCCGCGCTTCAGCGCCCGCGTCTTCACCGACGTCACGATCGGCCCTTCGCCCCTCTGGCTCAAGGCGCGTCTGCTGGGCGCGGGGATGCGGCCGATCAACAACGTCGTCGACATCACCAACTACGTGATGCTGATGACTGCCCAGCCGCTGCACGCCTTCGACCTCGACAAGGTGCCCGACGGCGCCCTGACGGTCCGCCGGGCTCACGAAGGCGAGACGATGACCACCCTCGATGGCGTCGAGCGGACATTCGACGGTGACGCCGTACTCGTCTGTGATCGCAGCGGACCTTCGGGAATCGCCGGAATCATGGGCGGCCAGGTGTCTGAGGTCTCAGATGCCACAACACGGGTCTTGCTCGAGGTCGCCACTTGGAACGGCGTCAACATCCTGCGCACCTCGCGCAACCTCGGCCTGCGCTCGGATGCGTCCAACCGCTTCGAGAAGCAACTCCATCCCGAGCTTGCGCTACGGGCGCAGCGCGTCGCCTCCCGCCTGATCGTCGAGCTCTGCGGGGCCCGGCTCGTGCCCGGGACGATCGACGTTACGGCTGATCTGCCCGAGCCGCATCGCGTTTCCCTGCGCCCGGGGCGTGCCGAGCAGCTTCTGGGGATGCCGATCGATCCCAAGGAGGCCGTTTCGAACCTTCGCAAGCTCGAGTTCGACATCGATGCCGAGACCGATGACGCGCTGGTCGCCACCGTGCCCTTTCACCGCCACTACGACGTGACCCGCGAGGCGGACCTGGTCGAGGAGGTCGGCCGCATCCACGGCTACAGCGCAAACCTGCCGCCGACCCTGCCTGAGCGCGGCGCCCAGGTCGGCGGGCTCTCGCGGGAGCAGGCATTGCGCCGCCGAGTGGAGGATCTGCTCCGCGACCTCGGGTTCAGCCAGGTGGTGAGCCTCAGCCTGGTCGATCCCGGCGTCGTCTCGAAGCTGCGGATCGATTCGGACGACTTGCGCTCGGCCCCGATCCGGGTCTCGAATCCGCTCTCCGGCGATCACTCGGTGCTACGGACGACGCTCGTCGGCTCGCTGCTCGCGGTTGCTCAGCACAACCTCGCCCGCGGCGCCGACGGCGTCGCCGTGTTCGAGTCCGGGCGCGCCTACCTTCCCCATCCCTGCGACGATCGCTTCCCGGGTGAGCGTGCGGCGCCGGCCAACGAGCCGCAGCGGCTCGGTGCTCTGGCTGCGGGCCCGCTGCGGCCGGCCGGCTGGCGCGGGGGAGGCGAGCAGGCCGACTTCTTCACGGTCAAGGGAGTGCTCGAAGCGCTTGCGCGCGGTCTTGGTTGCGAGCTCACGGTCGAGCGGGGTGCAGAGCCTTTCCTGCACTCCGGCAGAGCGGGTCGTGTGCTTTTGGACGGCGCCGCTATCGGTTGGGTCGGGGAGATTCATCCGCTCGTCTGCGCGGCCTGGGATCTCGATTCGGCGACTGGCTTCGAGATTGACGTGCTGCCGTTGATCGCGGCTTCGCCTGCCGGAGCTGAGCTCTACGAGGACGTGATCTCCTATCCCGCGGTTTCGCAGGACGTGGCGATCGTCGTCGCTGAAGACACGGAGGCCAATGCCGTGATTGGGCTCGTCCGCGACGCGGGCGGGGAGCTGCTGCGCAACCTCTCCCTGTTCGACATCTACCGCGGCGAGCAGCTCGGCGAGGGCCGCAAGAGCCTGGCGCTGCGGCTCGAGTTCCGGGCCCACGATCGCACCCTCACCGATGACGAGGTGGCCGGGCTGCGGGAGCGGATTCGCGCGGCCGTTGCCCAGGTCGGAGGCGCGTTCCGTGAGTGAGGACTCCACCAAGGTCATCGTCGTCGGTGCCTCGGGCTTCGCCGGTGCGCTCGCCGCCGAACTGGTCTGGCGCCATCCGCGGCTCGAGCTGGCCGCCGCAACATCTCGCAGCGAGGCGGGCACGGCCCTGCACTCCCTCTATCCCCGCTACCGCGTCCCGATCGAACTGACCGAGCTGGACCTGGAGCGGATCGAGGACGCCGAGGCGGCCATCGTCGCCTACCCGCACGGCGCGGCCGCGCCGGTGGTCGCAGCGCTGCGCGGCCTCGGGGTTCAGGTGGTTGACCTCTCGGCCGATTTCCGGCTGCGACACCTGCCCGACTACGAGAAATGGTACGGAGCCCACGACGCGCCTGAGTTGATCCCGGACGCCGTCTACGGCTTGCCGGAGATTCACCGCCGGCGGCTGGCCGGGGCTGGGCTCGTCGCGAGCCCGGGCTGCTATCCGACGGCCTCGCTGTTGGCGCTGGCGCCGCTTGCCGAGGCCGGCCTGATCGATGACGTCGTGATCGACGCAAAGTCGGGCGTCTCGGGCGCGGGCCGAGGGGGTGGTGACCGTCTCCACTTCGTCAACCTCGTCGAGAATCTCAGCCCCTACGCGGTTGACGGCCATCGCCACGAGCCCGAGATCGCCCAGGAACTGCGCCGGCTGGCCAGCGGCGGCGCCGAGTATCCGAGTCCGCCCGCCGAGGACCACGAGGCGCACGAGGGCCTGACGTTCGTTCCCCATCTCGCTCCGCTCGATCAGGGTCTGCTGGCGAGCTGTTACGTGCGCCTGCGCGGCGAGCTTGAGTCGGCAGAGCTGAGCGGCCTCTATCGGGCGCGATACGCGGACGAGCCCTTCGTCAGCGTCGTGGGCGATCCACCCGGCGTGCGCGACGTGCGGGATTCGAACCTCTGCCACGTGTTCCCGGTGTCGCATTCCCCCGACCGCGTCGCCGTCTTCTCGGCGATCGACAACCTCTGGAAGGGCGCCGCGGGACAGGCGATTCAGGCGCTCAACCTGATGCTCGGGTACGACGAGACGGAGGGCCTGGCGTGACTTTCGGGGGCCAGGGCTTCTTTCGGTCTCGCTGGGTCTCGGCTCCCGCCGGCGTTGTTGAGCTCGATCCGTCGGAGCTCGCGCCCGGGTTTCGCGCCGCCGGCGCCGCCTGCGGTCTCAAGGGCGGGGGGGCGACCGACGTCGGGTTGCTCGTCTGCGACGAGCCCGATGTGCGCTCGGCGCTGCTGCTGACCCGCAATGCCGCCGCCGCGGCCCCGATCCGGGTCTGTCGCGAGGCCGTCAAACGCGGCGGCGTGCGCGCGGTCGTCGTCAACTCGGGAAACGCCAATGCGGCCACGGGCGAGGCGGGCTATCGCGACGCACTTGCGATGCAGTCTGCGGCCGCCGAGGCGACCGGACTCAACACCGGTGCCGTGGCCGTTGCTGAGACCGGCGTGATCGGCGTGCCACTGCAGATTTCCGACGTCGAACGCGGCGTGCGCGAAGCGGCCGAGCAGCTCGAGGCGAGCGGGGGAGTGGCGTTTTCCGAGTCGATCATGACCACGGACCGCTGGCCCAAGCGCTGCACCCTTCGAGCCGCGGGCGTGACGCTTTCCGCCCAGGCCAAGGGGGCGGGGATGATTGAGCCCGGTTTCGCCACCATGCTCTGCTTCGTGCAGACCGACGCCCAGATTGACGATCCCGCAGCGGCACTGCGTGCGGCGGTCGACGCTTCATTTGAGCGCATCACCGTCGACGGTCAGATGAGCACGAACGACACGGTGCTGCTGCAGACGACAGGCGCTTCGGGTGCGCCGCTGCCGGAGGGACTGCTCGATGCGGCGCTGCTCCAGCTCGCTATCGAGATCGTGAGCGACGGCGAGGGCGCCACGAGGGCGGGAAGAGTCGACGTGCAGCAGGCGGCGACGGCCGGTGAGGCTGAGCGGGTGGCGCGGGCGATCGCCAACTCGCCGCTCGTCAAGACCGCCCTCTTCGGTCGCGATCCCAACTGGGGGCGGATCGCGCAGGCGGCGGGCCAAGCCCTCGCGGGCGAGGAGCTTCATGAACTGGGCCCCGACGATATTGACGCGGATGAGCTGGCCACGGAGACCGGTGAGCCCGAAATCACGGTCCGTCTCGGCCGCGGCGGGTACGACGCCCGCGTCTTCTTCTCAGACCTGACACACGAGTACGTGACGGTCAACGCGGAGTACACGACGTGAGTGCGGAGCAGATCCGAGGTGAGGGCACCAGTGTCGAGACGCTGCTCGAGGCGCTGCCCTACATCCGTGAGTTCCACGGGCGTACCGTCGTGATCAAGTACGGCGGCGCGGCGATGCGCGATGAGGATCTGCGCGACTCCTTTGCGACCGACGTTGTGTTGCTCAAGTACGTCGGGCTCAACCCCGTGATCGTGCACGGCGGCGGCCCCGACATCACCCACTACATGGAGCGGCTCGGCATGGAGGTCGAGTTCATCGAGGGGATGCGGGTCTCAGACGCCGAGACCGTGGAGGTCGCGAAGATGGTCCTGCTCGGCAAGGTCAACACGGACATCGTCGGCCGCCTGCGCCGTCACGGTCAACCGGCCGTCGGTTTGAGCGGTGAGGACGGGTCTCTGTTCGACATTCGCCCGCATCCCGACACCGACCGGATCGGCTATGTCGGCGAGATCGAGCGCGTCGACGTCGACGTCCTCAACCACATCGCCGCCGACTACATCCCCGTGGTCGCCTCCGCGGGATCAGACCGCGAAGGCAACTCCTACAACGTCAACGCCGACACCGCCGCCGGCAAGGTCGCGGCGGCGTTGCGCGCCTACAAGGCGATCTTTCTGACCGATGTCGAGGGCTGGCTCGCCGATCCCAACGATGCGGCCTCGCTGATTTCTCGGGCGACCACAGATGAGGTCAGCGACGCGCTCGACGGGCTCGACGGCGGCATGCGCCCCAAGCTTGCCGCCTGCGTGGAGGCGATCGGCGGCGGAGTCCAGTCGGCCCACATCGTCGACGGCCGCCGTCCGCACTCATTGTTGCTGGAGCTGTTCACCAGGGCAGGAATCGGAACCATGGTGACGCCATGACCGTGGCGGAGCTCCAGGCGCTCGACCAGCACTGGGTGATGCCGACCTACGCGAGGGCGGGAGTCGAGTTCGTGCGCGCCTCGGGAGCCGAGCTCTGGGACTCAGACGGCAAGCGCTATCTCGATTTCTTCGCAGGTCTCTCCGTCCACAACGCCGGCCACTGCCACCCGAAAATCGTCGCGGCGATTCGCGAGCAGGCGGGTGCCTTCATGGGGAGCTCGAACCTCTACCTGACCGAACCGGGCCTGCGGCTCGCCGAGCGGCTCGCGAGCTCCAGCCTCGGCGGCAAGGTCTTCCTCTGCAACTCGGGCGCCGAAGCGAACGAATGCGCGATCAAGCTCGTCCGCAAACACGCCCACGGTCGCGGGATCGAGCGGCCGGAGATCGTGGTGCTGGACGGGGGCTTCCACGGCCGCACACTGGGGGCGCTGGCGGCGACCGTGAAGCTGGCGCGCGAGGACTATTTCGGCCCGCTGCCCGAAGGTTTCCGGGCGGTCCCTCGGGACGATGCCGCGGCATTGCGCGACGCGGTCTCTGAGAACACGGCTGCGGTGCTGCTCGAGCCGGTCCAGGGGGAGGCCGGGATCTACCCGATCGCGGACGACGTCCTGGCGGCAGCGCGTGAGGCCTGTGACGCCAGCGGCGCTCTGCTCGTCTTCGACGAGGTGCAGACCGGGATGGGCAGGACCGGCTCACTGTGGGCTTTCCAGCAGCTGGCGGTCAGGCCTGACCTGATGACGGCGGCCAAGGCGCTAGGTGGCGGCCTGCCTGTCGGGGCCTGCATCAGCGCCGATCGGCTCGGCGACGTGCTCGTACGTGGCGATCACGGCTCAACCTTCGCCGGAGCCGCGGTTGCAGCCAGAGCCGCTCTGGCGGCGCTCGACGTGATCGACGACGCAGAGTTGCTGCGGCGTGTCCGGGAGCTCGGTTCCCGGTTTGCAGGCGCGCTTTCCGAGTTCGGCGCGGTCACCGAGGTGCGCGCCCGCGGGCTGATGGTCGGCGTCAGCCTCGCCGACGGAATCGAGGCCGAGCAGATCGGGGCGGCGGCGCTTTCGGCGGGCCTGGTCATCAACGTCCCCGGCCCGGGGATGTTGCGCTTCCTGCCGCCCCTGACGATTTCCGAACAGGACGTCGACGAGGCGCTCTCCATCCTCACCAGTGTCCTTCCTAAAGGGGTCTGACCCCTTTAGGAAATTCCAGCCTCCTTTCTCCCTAGACTCGCACCCAATGCATGAGGATCCAACCCGGCGACTGCCGGCCCAGCCCCCCGGCGGCGAATACCCGCCAAACGGGCGGCGACCCCTATGGACAGGCCGGTCAGGGCGGCCAGCAGCCGCCTGACGGCGGGGGCGGTATGAGCGGTGGGATGAAAGCCGTGATCGGTCTGCTGGTTGCGATCGTGCTCGGGCTGGGCGTTGCCCTGGCCCTGATCGCCTCGGACTCGAGTGACGACGGTGACGACAAGTCGACCTCGAGCACGCAGACGACGCTGCCGACCACCACCACATCGACGACGTCGACCGAGACCGTCACCACGACCTCGGAGCCGACCACGACCACGGAGACCCAGACGACGACCTCCACGACGACCACGACTGAGACCTCGGGCGGCACCGAAGCTCCGGGCGGAGTCGAAGCGCCACCTCAGGAGTAAGGAGAACGTGCCGCTGCGCGCGCTGGTCACCGGCGGCGCCGGGTTCATCGGCTCGCATCTCGTCGACGCGCTGCTCGGGCGCGGGGAAGAGGTGGTGGTCATCGACGATCTCTCCGTGGGCAAGCGCGCGAACCTCGAGGCCCCGCTGGCCCGTGGCATGAAGTTGGTCGAGGCCGACGTTCGCGACGGCGGGAAGGTGGCGAATGCGCTGCTGGAGTTCGAGCCCCAGCTTGTCTTCCACCTCGCCGCGCAGGTCGACGTCAGGGTCTCCGTTGCCTATCCCGCGATCGACGCGGCGGTCAACGTGATCGGCACCGCAAACGTGCTCGAGGCCGCTCGCCGGTCCGGGGCGCGTCGCGTGCTCTTCGCCTCGACGGGTGGCGCGATTTACGGGGAGGGCGAGGGCCGTGACATCCCCTTCGCGGAGGACGCACAGTGCTCCCCTGAGGCTCCGTACGGGCAATCGAAGCTGGCTGCGGAGGGTTACTGCCGGCTATACGAGCGGCTCCACGGGCTCAGCGCCAGTTGCCTGAGGTTCGGCAACGTCTACGGACCCCGGCAGGACCTGGTGGGCGAGGCGGGCGTGATCGCGATGTTCAGCTACCGGCTGCTGGACGGTCGGCAGCCGACGGTTTACGGCGACGGCCTGCAGACACGTGACTACATTTACGTCGACGACGTCGTCAGCGGCATGCTGGCCGCCGCCGACCTCGAGCGGCCGACGGGCATTTTCAATCTCGGCACAGGGGTTGAAACGACGGTGCTCGAACTCGTCGAGGGCCTGGCGGCTGCGGGTGAGCGGCCGGACTTCACGCCGCAAATGGCCCCGGCCCGGCAGGGGGAGATTCAGCGAACGGTGCTCTCGACCAGCCTGCCCGAAGCGGTGCTGGGCTGGCGTGCGGAGACCCAGGTCCCCGCGGGACTGCGGCGAACGCTTGATTGGGCGCGCAGCGTGCAATCGGACGGCGGCGCCTGACCCGCGTCAGGGATCGAGCCAGCGTTTGCCGCTCGCCCCGAAGAGGCTGATCGCGTCGAGCTTGGCGAAGACGATGATGCGCTGGGCGGCGCTGTAGAGGGGGTGGCACGCGGACAGGACGAGCCGTTCGTAGCCGACGGGACGCACGATCTCGATGTCGGTCGGCTCGACGATCTCTGAGCGCTGGACGTCATAGCTGAAGCTCGCGTAAGGCATGTCGACGATGATCTCGTCGCCGGCATCCAGCTCGTTGATCTTGCGGAACGGAGCGAGGTAGGTCGTGCGGTGACCGGCAATCGCAGTTGTTGCGCCCTGGCCTGGGTAGGCGGTGTAGGGGTAATGACCGGGGCCGCGCTGCAGCTCGGCAGTCTCCGTGCCCTCGATGACCACGTAGTCGGCGTTGATCTTCGGGATGCGGATGCTGCCGATCGCGTCGCCGACCTCGACCCGTGTTTCGAACTCGTTGGCGAGCAAGTGGGCTTTTTCGGGAACGCCCTTGGCGCGCTCGATCGACTCCAGCGCCTCCTCGTCGGGAAACTCATCCTCGAGCACGGAGAGCTCGTCGGCGAGTTGGTCCTGCTGAATCTGGCCGTAGATTGAGGAAATCGGCTCCTTCCAGGCGAGAGTGACGGCCACGTCTGCGAGCACGACGATTCCGGCCGTGATCAGCGCGGTGGAGAGAATTCCGAGGATCCTTGCCATGGCGAGACAGATGATGGCGGACGCGGCGTGGCACACTCTCGCACCGATGACTTCCGATTCCCACGGCGACCAGACGCCGATCGCTTCGTATCTCGCCCGACCCGACGAGGTCGGCCGCGTCCTGCTGCTCTACTCGGGCGGCCTCGACACCAGCGTGATGCTGCGCTGGATTCAGGAGCGCTACGACGCCGAGGTCGTGGCCCTGACCGTCGATCTCGGCCAGCCGGGTGAGGACTGGGACGTCGTCAAGGGCAAGGCGATCGATCTGGGGGCGCTCAGCGCCGAGATCATCGATGCGCGCGAGGAGTTTGCCCGCGATTACGTGGTGCCCGCTATCAAGGCCAACGCGCTCTACGGAGGCGGATATCCGCTGTTCACGGCGCTCGGCAGGCCCTTGATCGCGAAGCTCGCGGTCGAGCACGCCCGCGCGACCGGCTGCGACACGATCGCTCACGGTTGCACCGGCAAGGGCAACGACCAGGTGCGGATCGAGGGCACGATCGTGACGCTTGATCCGGAGCTGAAGGTGATCGCTCCGGTTCGCGAGTGGAAGATGGGACGCGAGGAGGAGATCGCCTACGCGCGCGAGCACGGGATTCCGGTCAAGGGCGGCACCGAGCAGGCGCCGCCCTACTCGATCGACGACAACCTCTGGGGCCGCTCGTCGGAGGGCAACGCGATCGAAGACCTCTCCGAGCCGACCCCGGCCGACGCCTTTCAACTTGTGACACTGCCTGAGGACGCGCCCGACGAGCCGGAATACGCGAGGGTCGGGTTCGAGGCCGGTTGCCCCGTCTCGCTTGACGGCGAGCGGCTCGAGCTGGTCGAGCTGCTCGAACGTGCCGCCGAGCTCGGCTGCCGCAACGGCGTCGGCATCGTCGACCACATCGAGGACCGCATCGTCGGCCTCAAGGTGCGCGACCTCTACGAGGTTCCCGCCGCGGCGATTCTTCTGCCGGCGCACCGCGAGATCGAGAAGCTGGTCTCGACGATCCACCAGAACAACTTCAAGTCGAGTCTCGACAACCACTGGGCCTATCTCTGTTACGCCGGTCTCTGGCACGAGCCGCTGCGCCGCAACCTCGACGCCTATATGGAGTCCGCCAACGAGCTCGTCACCGGCGAGGTCACCGTCAAGCTCTACAAGGGCTCGGCGACGGTGGTCGCCCGCAGCTCGCCGTACGCGCTCTACGACCGCACGCTGGCTTCGTTCGGCGAGTCGGGTGGCGACTTCAGCCAGCAGGCCAGCCCCGGCTTCATCGAGCTGTTCACGCTGCAGAGCCGCATGGCTGAGCGCATACGCCGCGCTCATTCGGATAAAAAGGCTTCCCAATGAGCTCGATCTACGAGACAATCGGCCGCCTCGTCGTCTGGGTGGTCCGCACCCGCTACCGGCGCCAGCTGCGCGTGGCGGCGGTGCTGGGCGTCGCGACCGTGGCGGCAGGCGCGTATCTGGCGCTCAAGGGAGACGTGGAGGAGGGGTAGGACGCCGGTCGCGCCGCGGTAGGGCCGGCGGCAGCAGCAGGCGCGCTCGGGGCGAGCGAACCCGTCGTTTAAAGTGCCGCGACAGGCGGCTCACCGAGCCGGTCAACGAGGACTCGTGATTGAGTCCGCTCCAAGGAGATCACGCGATGGCAACATTGACCGAATCAATCGATATCGGCGCCGATCCCGACTCCGTCTGGACCGTCGTCGGCAGTCCCGACGGATTCAGCGACTGGCACCCTGCAATCGAAACCTCACCGGTGAGCGACGGCGTCCGAAGGTGCACGCTCGTGGGCGGGGGGGACCTCGTCGAGCCGATCGGCGAGCACTCCGACGACGGCCGCTTCTACGTCTACGACATCACCGAGGGCCCGTTCCCGGTGCGCTCATATCGCTCAAAAATCGCGGTCGAGGAGACTGACGGCGGATCGCGGGTCGTGTGGCAGGCAGACTTCGAGCCGGAGGATCCGGGTTCCGAGCAGGAGTTGATCGAGACCTTCGCCGGGATCTACCGCGCCGGCCTCGACGCCCTTCGGGACAGATTCGAGGCAGCTCCCGGCTCTTCGTGAGCCAAGGCGGACCCACGCGGCGGTGCCTTGTCTGTCGGTGAAGATCGCTGCGGCCTGATTCCCGCCGCATCTGACGGTAAAAGCGCCTCCTGGCCTGGCGGGAGCCCTCAGAACCCATGCCGCACCCTTGCAAAAACCCTTGCAAGCAGGGGATTTTGCGGCTTGGCGGCGACGGGCTCGAGCTAACGCTTTGCTAACAATGGTCGCGGCCCGCTTCGTGCGGGTCGTTTCTATGCGGCGTACTTCCTCCCGAACACTGCCCGTCCGGCGACCCCGGACCCTGCTCGCGCTCGCCGCGGCGCTCGGCTGCGCGACGCTGTTCTGCGGCACGGTTGCTTCGGCGCAGGACGCCTCCGAGCTCGAGTCGAGAATCGACTCGGCACAGGCACAGGCCGCCGAGCTCGGCGCTCAGATCGAAGCCAACGCCGCCGCGATTTCCCAGGCGCAGACCGAAGCCGAGGCGGCCGCGGCCCAGGAAGCCGAGATGACGGCGGTTCTCGAACAGGGGGTGGCCAAGCTGGAGGACCTTCAGCGGGAGTTCGAGGCAACGCAGGTCGCGCTCGAGCGAGCGCGCAGGCAGCTGCGCGACGCGACGAGACTGCTCAGCGAGCGCCTCGTCGCCATCTACAAGGGCGACGTTCCCGACACCACCGACGTGATCTTGAACGCCGAGGGTTACGACGACCTGGCGACCCGGGTCGAGTACCTCGAAGCGATCCAGGACGCCGACGCGGCCCTGGTCGCCCGCGTGCGCTCGTTGCGCGAGCAGGTCCAGGGGTACCTCGCCAGCGTCGAGTCGGCCCGCGACCGGCAGGCCGACTTCAACACCCAGCTCGAAACCGCCCGCAACGAGATCGCGGGCGTGCGCGCCGCTGCCCAGGCTCGCGCCTCGGAGCTGGCTTCGATGCGCGCCCAGCAGGTCGCCACGGTCGAGACGCTCAACTCGAACGTGGAGAAGTGGACCGACCAGGTCCAAGAGATCGAAGCCGCCTCGGCGAGCGAGGCTACCGCGACCGTCACCGGCTGGATGGGCGACTACGTGATCCCGAGCGCGATCGTGATGTGCGAGTCCGGCGGCAACTACGGTGCCGTCAACCCCTCCAGCGGCGCCGGCGGCGCATACCAAATCATGCCCTCCACCTGGGAGCTCTACGGAGGCGAGGGCGCCCCCCAGGACGCTTCACCAGCCGAGCAGGACGCGATCGCGGCACAGATTTGGGCCGACTCGGGCTCAGCCGCCTGGGTCTGCGCGGGCTGACGCCCGATAGCCGACGCCGAACTGGCTGCCGTGCGCCGCTCAGCCGGCGATCAGCTTGAGGTCGGCCGGGCGAAAGAGGGCAAGCAGCAACCCGCCCTGTATCACTGCGATTCCGCCCTTCTTGAACTTGACTCTGGCCCCCGTGGCCGCCTGAACGGCGCGGGAGAAATCTGGGTCGTGGCCGACAAGCATCGTCGAACCTCGGCCGGCGGCCAGATCCTCGGGGTCGAAGTCGCCCCCGCGCAGCTTGTCGTCAATCTCGACGCTGATGCCGAGCGCTTCGCAGGCGAGTCGCGCCGTCTCACGCGCTCGCACTTTGGGACTGGCGAGGCAGGTTTTGAGATCCGGTTCCAGCCGCGCGAGGGCCTGGCCCGCGAGCCGCGACTGGTCCTCGCCCTTGTCTGTCAACCGGCGCGCCTCGTCGCCGCCGCCGTCTGGCGGGAGATCTTCGGCGTCGCCGTGACGAAGCAGGTAAATACGCATCGAAACGGATCATTCCACGTCCGCAAAGCGCGGAAACGGCCCTCGGGAATGTCTGGCCCGATTGCCATCATGGGCTGGTGAGCGGGCCGACGGCGGTACATTTGCATGTGCACAGCGAGTTTTCGCTGCTGGACGGCGCCTGTCAGATCCAGCGCAAGGCGAAGGTGGGCGGAAAGACACAGACGATCTACCCGCTGGCCCAGCGTGCAGCAGAACTTGGCATGCCGGCCCTCGGGCTGACCGACCACGGCGTGATGAACGGCGCCGTCGACCATTACAAGGCCTGCAAAGAGGTCGGGATCAAACCGATCGTCGGGCTCGAGGCCTACTACGTCGACGACCGCCGCAACGTCGAGCACAAGACCGAGCGCAATCATCTGACGCTGATTGCGGCGAATGACACCGGATTCCGCAATCTGGTCGCGCTCAGCTCCTCCAGCTTTCTCGAGGGGTTTGCGCGGGGCAAACCGAGCACCGACATGGAGCTGCTGCAAAAGCACTCGGAGGGAGTGATCGCGCTGACCGGCTGCCTCGCCTCGCGCTTCTGCCGCCGCCTCGTCGACGACCGGCCCGACGACGCGCGCGCGCACGTCGACGAGCTCGTCAACGTCTTCGGCGCCGACAACATCTACTTCGAGATCCAGGTCAACGGAATTCCGGATCAGGACAAGGCGAACGAGGGAATCGTTCGCATCTCCCGCGAGATGGGACGGCCGCTGGTCGCAACCGGTGATGTGCACTACCTGCGCCGTGAGGACTACTCCAACCACGCGGCGCTGCTCTGCGTGCAGACCAAATCGACGCTCGAGGCGCCGAAGCTGACCTTCGACACCAACGAGTTCTTCCTCAAGAGCGCCGAGGAAATGACCGCGGCGTTCGCGCCCTGGCCGGAGGCGGTCCCCAACAGCGTCGAGATCGCCGAGCGCTGCTCACTCGAAATCGAACTCGGCAAACTGCTGCTGCCGCGCTTTCCAACGCCGGACGACGAGGAGCCCACGGCGATGCTGCGTCGGCTCGCCGAGGAGGGCCTGCGTGGCCGCTACGGCGACCCTGTGCCCGCCGAGGCCCGCGAGCGGCTCGAGTTCGAGCTCGGCGTGATCGGGGAGATGGGGTTCGACTCCTACTTCCTGATCGTCTGGGACTTCGTCAAGTTCGCGAAGGAGAACGGCATCGCGGTTGGCCCGGGCCGAGGTTCCGCCGCCGGCTCGATCGTCGCCTACTCGCTCAACATCACCGACCTCGACCCGATCGCCAACGAGCTGCTCTTCGAGCGCTTCCTCAACCCGGCGCGGCGCTCGATGCCGGACATCGACATCGACTTCTCGGTACGTGGCCGCGAGCGCGTGATCCGCTACGTCGGTGAGAAGTACGGCCGCGAGTCGGTGGCTCAGATCATCACCTTCGGCAAGATGGCGCCCCGCCAGGCGACCAGGGACGCGGCCCGCGTGCTCGGCTACCCGAACGGCAAGGGTGACGAGCTGGCGAAGATGATTCCCGAGCCGATCATGGGCCGGGTCCCGCTGTTCGAGGACTGCCTCAAGCCTGGGCAGGAGCTGCGCAAGGCGATCGACTCCGACAAGGACGCGAAACGGATCGTCGAAGTCGCCCAGGGCCTCGACGGGATCGTCCGCAACAACTCGATCCACGCGGCCGCCGTCGTCATCGCCGACCGGCCGCTGCAGGAGGTGGTCCCGCTCCAGCTCGCCGACGACAAGACTGCCACCGCGGAGGGCGGGAACGGCAACGGCCGCCAGGAGCGCCAGTACAAGATTGTGACCCAGTATTCGATGGGGCCGATCGAGGAGATCGGGCTGCTGAAGATGGACTTCCTCGGCCTGCGAAACCTCGATGTGATCGAGGACGCGGTCGAGATCATCAAGCGCTCGCACGACATCGAGGTCGACGTCGAGTCGGTGCCGATGGACGACTCGAAGACCTACGAGATGCTCGCCCGCGGCGATTCCGTCGGCGTCTTCCAGCTCGAGTCCGAGGGCATGCGTGAGGCGATGAAGAAGGTCAAGCCGACCGAATTCAACGACATCGTCGCGCTGGTCTCGCTCTATCGCCCCGGAGCGATGCGCTACATCGATGACTACGCGAGCGGCAAGCGCCGGCCCGGGTCGGTGCGCTATCCGGACCCGCGCCTGAAGCCGATCACCGAGGGCACGTACGGCTGCTGCATCTACCAGGAGCAGCTGATGGAGATCGCCAAGCAGATGGCCGGCTTCTCGGGCGCGGAGGCCGACGACCTGCGCAAGGCGATCGGCAAGAAGAATCGCGCGCTGATGGCGACGATGGAGGAGAAATTCCGCAGCGGAGCGGCGGCGTCCGGCACAAACTCCGGCGTCACAAGGGACCTCTGGTCTTTGATGACCGCCGCAGCCGACTACTCCTTCAATCGGTCCCACGCCGCCTGCTACGCGCTGATCGCGTACCGCACCGGCTACCTCAAGGCCAACTATCCGGCCGAGTACATGGCCGCCGTGATCTCCTCGGTGATGTCGACCAAGGACAAGGTTCCCTTCTTCGTCAACCGCTGCGAGGAGATGGGGATCGAGGTGCTGCCGCCGGACGTGAACGCGTCCGACCACGGCTTCGTCGTTTCCGGCAAGTCGATCCGCTTCGGGCTCGACGCGGTCAAGAACGTCGGTCACGCGGCCGTGCAGGCGATCCTGTCGGCCCGGGAGGAGGGTCTCTTCACCTCGATCTGGGACTTCTGCGAGCGGGTCGACTCGCGCGCCGTCAACAAACGGGCGATCGAGTGCCTGGTCAAATGCGGGGCGCTCGATTCGACCGAGGCCACGCGCAAGGGCATGCTGGCCGTCCTGCCGCAGGCCCAGGCGAACGGTCAGAAAATCCAGGAGGACGCACAGCGCGGCCAGGGCTCGATCTTCGACCTCGGCGGCGATCCGGAGCCCGGGGCCGACTCCGGGGCTCAGCATTTCGCGATGGCCGGCTCCGACCATCCTCCGATCCCGAGCGACGAGTTCGAACAGCGGGATCTGCTGGCGATGGAGAAGGAGACGCTGGGCACCTACGTCTCCTCTCATCCGCTGTCGGGGCTGCGCGAGGCGCTGCGCGAGCGCGTCGACTGCTCCCTGGCCGATCTCGGCGGGAAGGCCGACCGCGCAGTGCTGACGATCGGCGGCCTGATCTCCGAGCGCAAGCGCCTGAAGACCAGAAGCGGAGCCGACATGATGTTCGCCACGCTCGACGACCTCGAGGGAACCGTCGAGATCCTCGCCTTCAACCAGGTGCTCGAGAGCTTTGCCGGCGTGCTGGAGCCCGACAACGCCGTCGTCGTCAAGGGCAGGCTCGACCACCGCGAAGGCGGCAAGACGAGCTTCGTGATTCAGGAGGCCGAGCTGTTCGAGCCTGACGAGGCGACGGTCGCTGCCGCTCAGCGCCGCGCCAAAGACACACCGAATTCGTTCACGCTGAGGCTGCGAGCCGCAGACTTCGCGCCGTCCGTGATCGAGGAGCTCAAGGGAGTGTTCTCGAGCTTCCCAGGGACGGCTGAGGTCGTCGTCGAGATGGAAACCAGCGCCGGAACCAGGCGCTTGAAGTTCGGTGCCGGATACAAGGTGCAGCCGTCGGTCGCCTTCCGCGCCGAGATCGACTCGGTGCTGGGCTCCCACGCCCTGGCCGCCTGAGAAGGCCTGGGCCAGGCCCAGCTCAGTGCAGAAGCAGCGCGCAGGTCTCGAGCATCACGTCGCCGACCTCGACGTTGAGCGGAAAGTCGAGGCTGAAGGCGACGCCCGTCTGCCGGGAAAGCACCGCCGGCTCGACGCCGGCGCAGGCGGCGGGGTTCGCGTCGATGAACTCGGCCGCCGACGCCTCGCGTGCCTCCAGCGAGAGTTTCGTCCAGTAGCTGCCGAGCGCGGTGTAGGACGGCGCGCCTTCGTCGGGTCCTCCGGGTGCATCCGCGGGACCGGTTGTTCCGGTCTCGACGGGGGGCTGGGGAGGCGCTGCCGGCCCGCGATCATCACTGCCGCATCCGGCGGCGAGGATCAGCGTCGCCGCGACGGCGAGGGTGCTCAGGATCGTGCGCATCGGCGGCGACGTTATTGCAATTGGACCCTCGGGCCCGCGCTGCGCCCCACGTCCGGCGACGACGCGTAGACTCCCGCGCATGGCGCTCAAGCAGCGCAAGGAGCAGAAAACCAAGCCCGGAGAATGCCGGCATTGCCGCACGTTCTGCGACAAGGTGGTGGAGCCCCGCGGTTGTCTCGAGCTTCGCTGCGGCTACCTCTACAGCTACGACGATCCACTCTCCGGCAACCGCTACATGGGTTGCGTCCGCAAGGTCTTCAAGGGTGAGATCGATATCGACGCTTTCGAGCAGGCCGAGCGCGGCGGCGGCTTCGGCGGGCTGAAGATGACCGGCCAGCCCCTGCCGCACTGCCAGTTTCGCGTCGAGCCCTCATACGAGGGCGCCGGACCCGCTCACGAGTGCGTCAACCCCCGCTTCTTCGATTGCACAGATGAGAGTCCGCAGGGCTACCGGGCGTTCGACCTGCGCAACGTCCTTGCGGCAGGGCGGCGGCGAGGCATTTCACGCCTAGGCGCCACCGCGCCGCTTCAAACCCGCATTGCGCAGCCGCCTCGCCAGCTCGACCTGACCGCGCCCGGTCGGCTCGCCCCCGGGGCCCGGCCCCTCGAGCAGCGCCGGCAGCCCCTCGAAGCGCGGCTCCGAGAGAAACGCGGAGAGGCCCGCACGCCCAAGCTCGCCTTCCGGTAGCGCGGCGTGCTTGTCGCGGTTGCCTCCGAGAGGAATCGCCGAGTCGTTGACATGCAGGCAGCGCAGGCGCTCGATCCCGACCTTTGCCTCGAACTCGTCGACGACTTCCGACATCGCCTGATCGCTGCGGATCTCGTAGCCGGAGGCGAACAGGTGGCAGCAGTCGAGACAGAAGCCGATCCGCTCGTCGCCTCCGCAGGCTTCGAGCAAGGCCGCCAGCTCGTCGAAGTCGCGGCCCAGCGGTCCCTGCGTTCCGGCCGTGTTCTCGAGCAGGATCGGGCAGCTCTCGGTAGCGGCCAGCACCTCGCGAATCACATTTCCGGCACGCTTCAGCGCGCCCGGCATCGGCGCTCCCTTGCGTGAGCCCGCGTGCAGGACCACCCCCGTCGCGCCGATCCCATCACCGACCCCGACGGCGTGTGTGAGCGACGCCAGCGACTTGGCCCGCAGCCCCTTGTCGGGGGTCGTCGCGTTGATCAAATAGACGGCGTGGATCGCCACCGCCTGGATGCGCGAGGAGGCCATCGCAGCGCGGAAAATGGCAAAGTCCTCGTCCGTGTAACTGGTCGGTTTCCACATCCGCGGGCTCTGGTTGAAAACCTGGATCGCGTCGGATCGGGACTCGATCCCGCGCTCGATGGCCTTGTCCAGGCCGCCTGCTGTGGAAACATGCGCGCCGACCAGCATGAATGCATCACCGCCAAAGGTTCGCTTCGCCCCGTCACCGACAGGGCGCCCTCCACATCGGAGGGGCCCGGACCGCACTCTACAACTGGCTGATCGCCCGGGGCTCGGGCGGCAGCCTCGTGTTGCGCATCGAAGACACCGACCGCGAGCGCTCGACCGAGGAGAACGTCGAGCAGATCCTCGAGGCCCTGCGCTGGCTGGAACTCGATTGGGATGAGGGCCCGCTGAGCCAGGCCGATCGCGCCGATCGCCACCGTGAACGGATCGAGGAGCTGCTTGCTGCCGGCAAGGCCTACCGGGATCCCGCCGGATCAGCTGAGGTGAAGGCCTACAAGCAGGCGCACGACAATGCCGGCTACCGGGGCACGCCGTCCGGCGCCGAGGGGGCGGCGGTACGCCTGCGTGTGCCAGACGACGGCGAGATCGTCGTCCACGACGCGATCCGCGGGGAGGTCACCTTCGAGAACCGCATCCAGGACGATCTCGTGATCGCCCGCGGTGACGGCTCTCCCGTCTACAACTTCGCCGTCGCGGTCGACGACGCCGACATGGGCATCACGCATGTGGTCCGCGGCGACGACCACCTCTCCAATACGCCCAAGCAGCTCTACGTGCTCGACGCGTTGGGAGAGCAGCACCCGGTGTACGCGCATCTGCCGTTGCTGCACGGCCCCGACGGCAAGAAGCTCTCCAAGCGCCACGGCGCCGCCTCAGTTCAGGAGCTGCGCGACGGCGGCTACCTGCCGGCCGCGACGCGCAACTACCTCGCCCTGCTCGGCTGGGGTACGACCGACGACGCCACCCTGCTGTCAACCGGCGAATTGGTCGCGCGCTTTGCGATCGAGCAGGTCGGCCGCTCGGCGGCAATTTTCGACGAGCAGAAGCTGCGCTGGATGAATGGGCGCTTCATGCGCGAGCTCGTGCTCTCTGAATACGAGCGCAGCCTGGCCCAGTACCTGCACCACACCGACTCTGCCGCCGAAGGAGCCTTCCTGGCGGCTTCGCCGGAGCTGCGGCGAGGCGCCTGCGAGATCGTCCAGGAGAAGGCGCAGACGATGGCGGAGGTCTGGGGCCTGATCGCGTTCCTTTTCGTCGAACCGGAACGCGATCCCGCCGCCTGGGAGAAGGTGATGGTGCCGGAGGCCGTGCCACTGCTCGAACTGGCGGGTGAGCGGCTTCGCGTCGCCGAGACCTTTGACCCAGAGGGTGTCGAGATCGCGCTGCGCGGCGTCTTGGAGCAGTCCGATGCCAAGCCCAAGGCGCTGTTTCAGCCGCTCCGGGTGGCGATCAGCGGAACCACGATCTCACCCGGCATCTTCGAGTCGGTTTCGGTGCTCGGGCGCGATTCGACGCTCGAACGCATTGACGCGGCGCTCGCAGCCCTGGGCTAGCCGCAGATCCGGCTAAAGGTACCCCCGGGTCCCTGCCGATGCTGTCTGTGAAGCGGCGCGCACAGCCGCCGCCCTGAGCAGTCACGGATTGGCAGGAATGAGCACCAAAACGAGATCGCGTGCGGGGCCCCCGGCAGCGCAGGCCCCGAGCTCGCGCCTGCGAGGCTCCGGCGGCCATCGGCTTTCCGCGGCCTTCGACGCCGTGGCCAGGTTCCCGGCGTTGGCGGAGGCCCACCGCAGGCTGTGCAAGCTGACCCGGGAGCCAAGCCCGGCCAGCGACGCAATCGTCGAGACCGTCGAATCCGACCCTGCGCTGACCGTCGCGGTGATGCGTGCCGCCAACGGCCCCCGCGGCGACGGGCGCGGCAGTGTCTACGGCATCCCCCAGGCTGTCGAGGTGCTCGGGCCCGCAGGTGTGGCGGAGGCGATCACGGAGGTGTCCACGTATGAACTTTTCGAGCCGGGCAACGGCTGGCAGGGGCTGCCGGCGCGGTTCCGGGGCCACGCCGTTGCGACGCGCGCCGCGAGCGAGCAGATCGGCGAGCTCGTCTGTATGCCCGCCCCGGATGAGATTTCGATCGCCGCCCTGCTGCACGACATTGGCAAGCTTGTACTGAGCAGGCTCCACCCGTCCTACGCGCAACCCGACGCCAAGGGGTTCGTCACCCCAGAGGGGTCGCTCTGGGCGGAGCGCCGCGACCTCGGCATCGACCATGCGCTCGTCGGTGGAGTGCTGACCCGGCGCTGGGGCTTCCCCGACCGGATCGCCGGCGCCATCGAGCGCCACCACGCCGAGGACGCCAAGGGGCCTGCCGCGGTCGTGCGCCTGGCTGACCTGGTTGCCCACAACGCCGCCGGAGGCCCCGTTTGCGCGGAGGTCGTCACGACATTGTCGGACCAGCTGGGTATCGACCGCGCCAAGGTTGCATCGCTCTTCTACGAATACCCGTACACGCGTCCCGTGCGCAGGCGCACGAGCGACCCGTGCCCTCTCTCGGCCCGGGAACTCGACGCCCTGAAGGGCCTTGCCGGCGGCAAGGTCTACAAGGAGATCGCCGCCGAGATGTCGCTGTCAGCGAGCACCGTGCGCACCCACCTCCACAACGTCTACCGCAAGCTGGGTACGGTGGATCGCGCGCAGGCGGTGCTCGTGGCCAGGGACAGGGCCTGGATCTAGGCTGGCTCCTGTAACCGGCGCATCTCGGAGCCCGCGGGCCTGGTTACTCGATCAAACCAATGCGCAGCGCAATCGCCACGGCGTGTGCCCGGTCGCGGGCGTCGATGCGGGCGAGGATGGCCTTGGTGTGGGTGCGGACCGTTTCGGCGCTCAGGCCCAGGGAATGGGCCACCTGCGCAGTGGAGCTGCCGTCGGCGATCAGTTGGAGGATCTGGCGCTGCCGCCTGGTCAGGGCGGGGTTTTTGCGGTTCGAGGGCTTGGCGGCGGGGTCGATGAATGTCCCCGATTCCGCCGCGGCTTCAACCGCGTTGCTCAGCTCCTTGGCCGGTGAGCTCTTGGCTACGAAGGCGCGGGCTCCGGCTCGCAGGGCCTCGTTGGCGATGTGGCGTTCGGGGCGATCGGAGTGGGCGACGATTCCGAGGCCAGGCCGAGCTTCGAGCAGCGCGCGAATGACCGCGGTGCCGCCGACCTTCCCGTCGATTCCCGCCAGGCGGCCGGTGTCGACGATCACCACGTCGAAGTCTCCGACGTTCCTCAGCAGGCGAAGGGCGCCCTCTCCGTCTCCCGCCTCGTCCACCTCGTAGCGGTCGTCGAGCAATTCGCGTACCCCGAGCCGAACGACCTGGTGGTCGTCCACAACGAGACAACGGCGTTCATCTGTCACTCCCCGGGAGCCCTTCCTAGGACAACTTCGCGAACGCGCCGATGGTATCGGAGCAACAGCAATGCCACCACTACCCCCAATCCGTCGAAGATCAGGTCTCGCGGCGTACCCGTCCGGCCGGGGACAAACGTCTGATGAAGCTCGTCCGAGGCCGCGTAGGCGATTGAGATCAGCGCAGCGATCGAGCTCGCCCGTGCGCTGAGCGGGCTCAGGGCCCAGCCCCAGAGGAGGGTCAGCAGCAGGTACTCGCCCATGTGCGTGAACTTGCGGGCGACGAAATCGATCGTTCCCAGCCCGCTGTCGAGAGTGGAGATCGAGGAGGCCGCAAAGATCAGCGCCATCAGCGCCAGCGGCGCGAGCGCGCGCGGAGCGGCGGTTCTGAGGGCGGGTGAGGCCAAGGGACGCGCCATTGTGCCCAACCCCCTCCGACGCGGCTGCGAAACTGATGCCCGTGATCTCGGTCACCTCGAAGTCGCGCTACGCCGTCGTCGCGCTCGCGGAGCTGGCCCGCTCTGGTTCGGCTCCCGTCCCGATCGGCACGATCGCCGAACGGCGGGGCATGCCCGTGCAGTTCCTCGAGCAGCTATTCGCGACCCTGCGGCGCAGCGGCATCCTCACCAGCCACCGCGGAGTAAAGGGCGGCTATACCCTTGCGCGCCCTGCCGGGGAGATCAGCGTGCTTGAGGTGGTCCAGGCCCTCGACGGGCGGGTTGGCGAGGAGGGCAAGGAGGCCGGCGGCATCTGGGAGGAGGGTGTCGAGGCGCTGCGTGCCGTTTTTTCGCAGACGACGATCGAAGAGGTCGCCTCGCGCGAGCCGGAGGCAGCGGATGCGGGGATGTACCACATCTGATGCGCATCGCTCCCGAGCCAGCCGCCGTGATCGGCAACACTCCGCTCGTCGCCCTGCGGCGCCTCGGCGAGGGCCTTGAGGCCGAGGTCGTCGCCAAGCTTGAGTCGATGAACCCCGGTGGCAGCGTCAAGGACCGCATCGGCGTGGCGATGATCGACGCCGCCGAGGCCGAGGGGAAGATCGAGCGGGGGCGCTCGGTGATCGTCGAGCCGACCTCCGGCAACACCGGAATTGCCCTGGCGATGGTCTGCGCGGCACGCGGCTATCACCTGGTGCTGACGCTGCCGGAGGGGATGTCCAAGGAGCGCTCGGCCTTGCTGCGCGCATACGGCGCGATCGTGCGCGAGACGCCGTCGATGGGCGGCATGAACGAGGCCGTCGACCTGGCGATGGAGATCGCCTCCGAGCGCGACGCCTTCATGCCGCAGCAGTTCAACAACCCGGCCAACCCCGAGATCCACCGCCGCACCACAGCGGAGGAGATCTGGCGTGACCTCGACGGAGGGGTTGACGCGCTCGTCTGCGGTGTCGGCACCGGCGGGACGATCACAGGCATCGGCCAGGTGCTGAAGGAGCGCCAATCTGATGTCAAGGTGATCGCGGTCGAACCGGCTCGCTCGGCGGTCCTCTCGGGCAAGTCTCCGGGCGTCCACAACATTCAGGGAATCGGGGCCGGCTTCGTTCCCCAGGTGCTCGACCGGTCGGTGATCGACGAAATCATTCCGGTCGAGGATGAGACCGCCGTCGAGACGGCACGCCTGGCCGCCACCCGCGAGGGCCTGCTCGTCGGGATCTCCGCCGGAGCCGCGATCCACGCCGCGCTGGAGCTCGGCTCGCGTCGTGAGATGGCCGGTAAGCGGATCGTGGTGATCGTGCCCGACGGCGGTGAGCGTTACATCTCACTGCCGTTCTTCGCCCCCTGACGAGTAGGCGGCCCGTCTACCCTTGACTCATGTTCGGACTCGGGACCCTGCGACGAGTGCTCGGCGAAGTCGCCTGCGACGTCACCACCGCGCGTGACCGCGACCCCGCTGCCCGCAGCGTCGGCTCGCTCGAGATCCTCGCCACCTGGCCGGGTGTGCAGGCGTTGCTGGCGCACCGCGTCGCCCACGCGCTGCACCAATCCGGAGTCCCGGTGGCGCCACTGGTCGTCTCCTACGCGAGCCGCAGCGTCACCGGAATCGAGATCCACCCGGCTGCCGAGATCGGCAACGAGTTCTTCATCGATCACGGCTCCGGCGTCGTCATCGGCGAGACCGCCGAGATCGGCCGCTGCGTGACGCTCTACCAAGGGGTGACGCTCGGCGGCACGGGCTTTCAGCGCGGCAAGCGGCATCCGACCCTGGAGGATTTCGTCACCGTCGGGTCCGGCGCCAAACTGCTTGGCCCGATCACGGTTGGCCAGGGAGCCAAGGTCGGCGCCAACACGGTCGTCATCGAGGATGTCCCGGAGAATGCGACGGTGGTCGGCAACCCCGGCCACACGGTCAAGGTCGAGGGCCGCAAGGTCGAGGGGCCAGACGCCGACTGGATCCACCTCCCCGACCCGATCGCCGACGCGATCAAGGTTCTCTCGGAGCGAATCACCGAGCTCGAGGGCGAACTGGCGACCCTGCGTGGCGAGACCGCGCCCGCCGACCGGGTAACGCAACTGCGGCCCAAGCGGGGCCCAAGCACCGCCGGCGGCTAACCCCACGATGAACGTCCCAAACCCTGTCAAATACGGCAGGGTTCCGGACGTTCATTGTGTCGGCGGTTGGCTCCGCCCCGGGCGGGTCTATGCTCGCTGGATGGCTGTGACTGACCATCCCGAACTGCCTCTCGGCGCCTCTCCGCCCGTGGGCGACGAGGATTCGGGTGCCGAGGAAGGATTCGAGGAGGACTTCTCGCCCGGTGCTCCTGTGGCGGCCGGGGCCGATCCGATCGAGCGGCTGGTCGCCGATCTCAACCCGCCCCAGCGCGACGCGGTCACTCACGGAGAAGGGCCGCTGCTGGTGCTTGCCGGCGCCGGATCGGGCAAGACGCGGGTGCTGACCCACCGCATCGCCTATCTGGTCGCAACGGGGCTGGCTCGCCCCAGCGAGATCATGGCGATCACCTTCACCAACAAGGCTGCATCGGAGATGCGCGAGCGCGTCGAGATGCTCGTCGGCGGCGTCTCCCGCCTGATGTGGGTGATGACGTTTCACTCCGCCTGCGCGCGGATCCTGCGCGCGGAGGCGGAGCGGCTCGGCTACAAGCGCAGCTTCACGATCTACGACGAGTCCGATTCGCTGCGCATGGTCAAGCGGGCGATGGAGGAGATGGAGGTCGACCCCAAGCGCTTCCCGCCGCGTGCAATCCGTTCGCAGATCTCGGGCGCCAAGAACCGCCTGCTCGACGCCGAGGGCTTCGCCGAGGAGCAGGGGTCGTTCTTCGAGGAGACGGTCGCCGACGTCTACCGGATCTACGAGCGACGCATGCACGCCGCGAACGCGATGGACTTCGACGATCTGCTGGTTCGCGCGGTCAACCTCTTCGAACTCTTCTCCGACGTCCGCGAGCGCTACCAGCGCTCCTTCCGCTGGCTGCTGGTGGACGAGTATCAGGACACCAACCGCGCCCAGTACCGGCTGCTGCAACTGCTGACCTCCGAGCACGGGAACCTGATGGTCGTCGGCGACGAGTCGCAGTCGATCTACGCCTTCCGCCACGCCGACATCCGCAACATCCTCGAGTTCGAGCGCGACTACCCGGACGCCGCGACGATCAAGCTCGAGCAGAACTACCGCTCGACCGGGACGATCCTCGACGCGTCAAACGCCGTCATCGCCCACAACCGCGATCGCAAGCCGAAGACGCTCTGGACGGATGCGGGGCGGGGCGAGCCGATCATGCTTGCCGAGCTCTCCGACGAGCACGAGGAGGCCCGCTATGTCGCCGGCGAGATCGAGCGCCTGACCACCGAGGAGGACGTCAACCGCTCCGAGATCGCGATCTTCTACCGGATGAACGCCCAGAGCCGCGTGCTCGAGGACACGCTGGTTCGCTTCGACGTGCCCTACCAGGTGATCGGCGGCACCAAGTTCTACGATCGGGCCGAGATCAAGGACGCGATGGCGTACCTGACGCTGCTGCAGAACCCGGCCGACCCGGTGGCCTTCGCGCGCATCGTCAACTCCCCACGCCGCGGCATCGGCCAGCGCACCGAGCAACGCCTGCTCTCCCAGGCGAACACGCTCGGACTCACCGTCTCGGAGGTCGCCGAGCGCCCGGAGGCGATTCCCGGCCTCGGCGCCGGCGCGGTCAAGGCCGTCTCCCGCTTCGCCGGGATGATGGCCTCGCTGCGCGAGCGCGTCGCCGGCGAGTCCGTCGCCGACCTGCTGGAAGCAGTCCTGACCGAATCCGGCTATGTCGAGGCGCTCGAGGCCGAGCGCACGATCGAAGCCGAGGGCCGCGTCGAGAACCTCAGCGAGCTTGTCGGTGTCGCGCGCGAGTTCGACGCGAACCGGGAAGTCGAGGGTGACTCGGAGGTGACTCCGCTCGAGGAGTTCCTGCAGCAGATCTCACTGCTCTCCGACCAGGACTCACTCGAGCGTGAAACCGACCTGGCGACACTGATGACCCTGCACAACGCCAAGGGCCTCGAGTACGACGTCGTCTTCATGATCGGCTGCGAGGAGGGCCTGTTTCCGCACTCGCGCTCGGTCGACGAGGGCAACCTCGAGGAGGAGCGCCGGCTCTGCTACGTCGGCATCACCCGCGCCCGGCGGCGCCTCTACGTCAGCTGCGCGCGAAGCCGCCGCATATTCGGCCAGGGCGGGTTCGCCCTACCGTCGCGCTTCCTGGCCGAGTTCCCGGAGGAGCTCGTCAACCACTACTCAGCGCCCAGAACCGGGCTCACTGGCTGGTCGCTGGGCCGATCGGCGACGGGTTCGGGTCTGGCAGGACCGTCGAACCCGTCGCTGCCAGCCCGTCCGCAGCCGCGCCAGAACACACTCGAGTTGCGCACCGGCGACGACGTCATTCACGCAAGTTTTGGAGAGGGTGTGGTGACGGCGGTCGAGCCGGGGCAGGTGATCGTCGTTCGTTTTGCCTCCGACGGCAGCGAGCGCAAGCTGATGGCCGAGTACGCGCCGGTTCGAAAAGTCGGCGCCTAGTGGGTTCCCGGAGGGCCCACCCGTGAGCGCCCGCGTCATCGACGGCAAGGCCGTTGCCGGCCGGGTGCGCGAGGAGGTTGCTGCCGAGGTGGCCGAGCTGACCCCAAGCCTCGGCCGCCCGCCCGGCTTGGCGACCGTGCTGGTCGGGTCTGATCCCGCGTCGGAGGTCTACATCCGCAACAAGCGCACAGCCTGTGAGCAAGCCGGGATGCGATCAATCCATCACGAGCCGGGCGTCCAGATCAGCCAGCGGGACCTTCTCGACCTCGTCGCAGAGCTGAACGCCGACGACGCCGTCGACGGAATCCTCGTGCAACTGCCGCTGCCCGAGGGCTTCGATTCGGACGCGGTCGTCGCGGCAATCGACCCGGCCAAAGACGTCGACGGCCTGACGGCGGTGAGCGCGGGCCTGCTCGCGCAGGGCCGCCCGGGCCTGGTTGCGTGCACTCCCTCCGGAGTGATGGAGCTGCTCGCCGACGCCGGAGTTGACCCGGAGGGGGCCGAGGCGGTGATCGTCGGCCGCTCGATTCTCGTCGGGCGGCCGCTGGCAAGCCTGCTCGTCAACGCCAGCGCCACGGTCACTGTCTGTCACTCCCGCACCCGGGACCTTCCCGCGGCCTGCCGGCGCGCCGACATCCTCGTGGCCGCGGTGGGCTCCCCGAGGATGGTCGGCGGAGACTGGGTCAAGCCCGGCGCGACGGTGATCGACGTCGGCATCAACCGCACGGACGAGGGCCTGGTCGGCGATGTCGACTTCGAAGCGGCGTCCCTGGTGGCCGCCGCGATCACTCCTGTTCCGGGCGGTGTCGGCCCGATGACGATCGCGATGTTGCTTCGCAACACGGTGAGGGCCGCCCGTGCTCGTGCGTAATTGAGCGGCTCTGGGGTAGGAGGGTCACCCACGGGCGTCTGGACGGGCCGTTAGGCTGCCCACCAGCGGCTGAAACAGGGCCGATACGGGCGAAACGCAGTTTCCTAAAGGAGTCTTCCCTTGGATGCAAGCAAATTGACGCGAGGCGAACTGATTGCGGCGGTGTCCGCTGCGGCTCTCTTCCTTCTCATGTTCTTCGGCTGGTTCGGTGTTCCGGACTCGGTCAACGGGATCGACACCGGGTTCGCCCAGGAGTTCGCTGAGGCAGCCGGGGTCGACACCAGTTTCAACGCCTGGCAGGCGTTCGACATCATCGATCTGATCCTGCTTGTCACCATTGTCGTCGCTATCGGCGTGGCTGCGATGGCCGCTTCCGGGAGCGCCTCGGCGCTGCCGGTCGCCGGCAGCGCAGTCGTCACCGGGCTGGGCATGCTGTCGACGGTGCTGGTGCTCTATCGGGTCATCAGCCCTCCCGGCGACGCCGGACGTGAGTTCTGGCTCTTCCTGGGCCTGATCGCCTGCGCGGGGATCGCCGCCGGCGGATGGATGGCGATGCAGGAGGAGGGGACGACCTTCCAGGGCACCGCCGATCAGGCGCGTGACCGCGTAAGCGGCGGCGGCACGCCCCCGGCGCCGCCGGCAGGCGGGCCGCCTTCACCTCCTCCACCGCCGGCCCAGTAGCTGGCTTTCGGGGGGTCTTTGGGCGCTGACGGATTTCGCGGTGGGGCCCTGGTCGCGGGAGCGGCCGGGGCCCTTCTGCTCGTGTTGATGTTTCTGCCCTGGTTCGAGGCGGGGTCGATCAAGTTCGACATCGAGCAACTGCCCGGCGTCACCCTCGATATCGAGGGCCTGCCCACGGAGTTCGAGTTCTCCGAGCAGGAGGTCGAGAGCCTCGCCGGGCAATCGGGTCAAGACACGAGCGCAGATGCGTGGGATTCCCTTGGCTTCATCAAGCTCATGCTGGTGCTGGCCGCCGGCGCGGCGATTGGCCTGCTCGTCACGAACCTGGCTGGATTCCGCCTGCCGCGCGTCGCCTATTCCGTTGTCGCAGGCCTCGGGGTGCTCGCAACCGCACTGGTCCTTTTCCGGGTCATCAGCCCCCCGGAGTTTCTCGAGTTGTCGGGCGGTCTTGTGCCGACCGATGTGGACGCCGAGATCTCGATCGGGCGCCAGATCGGCGTCTGGCTGGGCCTGCTTGCCGCGGCCGGTGTCGCGCTTGGCGGCTTCGTCGCGCTGAGTGCTGGCGTCAGCCTGCCCCCTTCTCGGCGAGTTGACGCGCCACCCGTGACGCCAGCGCGATGATCGTGATCATCGGATTGACGCCGAGCGAGCTCGGCAACAGGCTGCCGTCCGCGACGTAGAGGTTGCGGTAGCCGTTCACAGCGCCGTCGGTTCCGACCACGCCGGCGGCTGGGTCGGCCGCCATCCGGGCGGTCCCCATCGGGTGAAATGCCTCGAGTCGAAGCGCGTCGGCGGGCGGGGGCGCCGCTTCGAACTCGGCCACTCCCCCCGGCTTGAGCACGGGCGCTCCGCGGACCTGTGAGTAGACCTCCGTGGCGCCCGCTGCAAAGAAGACCTCGGCAGCTCGAGCGATCCCGAAATGGATCTTGCGGGCGTCGTTGCGCAGCAGGCGATAACCGACCCGCGCACGTCCATCCGAGCCGAGCTTGACGCGGCCCGACGAAGTGTCTGAGAGGTGAACACCGTTGGAGGCCAGGTGGTCGAACGCGAGGACGCGCTTGGCGTGCTCCAAGCCGGTCCCAGGCAGCCACTGTGTGCCGAAGGCCAGCGGCGTGAAGGTGGCCTCGAGCACGATCCCGTCGCGCTTCCATTCGTCGATCGCATAGCTCTGCATGACTCCGTCCCAGCCGCGCACCTGCTCATCGAACCTCGCGCCGATCCAGGCGGCGGGGTGGATGCGAAGGTTGCGTCCGAGCATGCCGCTTGAGGTCTTGACCCCGGATCGCATCAGCAGCTCCGGAGTTCCGATGGCGCCCCCGGCCACCACCACGGTCTGCGCGCGAACCTGGAATGGCCGCGGGCGGGTCCCGTGCTCGGATCCGGCTACACAGTCCAGGCCGACCGCGCGGTTGCCCTCGAAGCGGATCGAGCGGACGTCCACGCCTGACCGGATTCGCGCGCCCGCGGCGACCGCCCGCGGCAGATAGGAGACGTGCATCGCACGCTTGGCGTCTTTGCGGCACCCGAGGGGACAGGAGCTGCACTGCACGCAACGGCCTGCGTTGCGCGACAGCGGGTGCCCGCTGAGCCCGAGCTTCGCGGCTCCCTCCATCGCGATCTGCCCGTTTCGACCCATGCGATCGACGTCGAGGGGCCGTACGTCGAGCATCTCCTCTGCCTCCACGAAGTCCGGCTCCAGATCACCGGCCCAGCCGATCCCGAAGCGTTCCCGCCAGTTCTCGAGCACGTGGCTGGGCGTGCGAAAGCAGGTGCCGGAGTTGATCACCGTCGTGCCGCCGACCGCCCTGCCGAGCGGCAGCGGCACCGGAGGGCGGCCCTGGGCGACGGTCAGGCCGTTGTCGCGGTAAAGCGTCTCTAGGGCCTCGAGCGGGTCGTCCGGGTAGCTGTGACGGTCCATGTAGGGCCCTGCCTCGAGCACGAGCACGTCAAGCCCGGACTCGGCGAGCACGGTCGCCGCAACGGCGCCGCCGGCACCGGATCCGATGATGACCACGTCGCACTGCTCGCCGTCAGCGGGGGGAGTGAGATCACCGAGCGGCGCCGAATCGGCATCGGCTCCGGACGCGGGACGCTCGTCCTCGACCTCGCAGCGGATCTCGTAGCCGACGACGCGGAGGACCCCGGGGTCGCGGCCGTAGGCGAATCCGCAGAGGACCTTCAGCAGCAGCAGGATGTCCTGGTGGTACCAGCGGGACGACTCGTCGAGCTTGGCGATGAACTCCTGCCTGGATTCAAGGCTGGCGCGGCTGAACCGCCACGGAAATGGAAGCCACTCGAAGGCGCGCAGCGCCAGGCCGATGCGCGCTGCGTCGGTCGGCGGCAGGCCCGAGACGTAGCGGTTGACGACGCCGGCGATGTCAACCGTGGTGGCGGGCGGCAGCTCCCCGACGCCCGGTTGCATGGCCTCCGCGAATGCGCTCAGGGTTCGTTGCTCGGCGGCCCCGAGCCCCGGCGCACGCCTTCAGGAGGGAGCGGCGGTGGCGCCTCGGCGGGCACTCGCGGCTCGACCGGCGAGGCTCCAGAGGAACAGCGAGACGAAGACCAGCGATCCGTCGACGAGGAAATTCAGCAAATAGGCGAAAACGTTGTCCTCGAGGATGAAGAAGGCGAGCGAAGTCACCGAGGAGGCGGCCTTGCCGGCGGCGAGGACCAGGATCAGGGGCCGGTAGCGGACGACGTCGGCCTGCGCGACGAGACAGATTCCGGTTATCACGACCATGTAGGCGAAGCCGAGCGAGAGCCAGAGGTGCTGCTGGGTGTCCGGCGCCACGGCGAAGTCCTTCGAGAACACCTCACCGAGATCGGTGAGCACATCGCCGACCCCGTCGGGCGCAAGCAGGAAGAGTGCTCCGACCACGGCGAAGCTGGCCGCCAGCATCCGCAGCCCCAGTACCGCCAGCCCTTCTGCGCGCTCCCCGTTCACCTTCGGCGATCCTATTCGACTTTGTGGCTGCCAGAATCCAGAAATGACCATCGATCGCGAGCAGGTCCTGCACGTCGCCCGGCTGTCACGCCTCGCCCTTAGCGAGGAGGAGGTCGAGCGCATGGCTTCAGAGCTCTCCGGCGTCCTCGACCACATCGAGGTGATCTCCGAACTCGACCTCGAGGGGGTCGAGCCGACCTCGCACGTCGTTGCGCTCGAGAACGTCCTGCGACCCGACGAGCCCCGGCCGAGCTGGCACCGTGAGCGCGTGCTCGAGTCCGCGCCCGATCCCAGCGACGGCGCCTTTCGCGTTCCGTCTCCGCAGGCGTGAGCGGCGAGCTGCTCAGCCTGGGGGTCGCGCAGACGGCCCGGCGAGTCGAGGCCGGGGAGGTCTCAGCCGACGAGTGCTTCGCCGCCTGGGCCGAGGCCGCCTCCGGGGACGAGCTCGGCGCTTACCTCTGGCGCGCCGAACCCAATCACGGTCAGGCCCCCCGTGGGAGCTCGGGGGCGCTGACCGGGGTGCCGATCGCAATCAAGGACATCTTCTGTACCGAGGGCGTGACGACGACGGCGGCTTCGCGCATCCTCGAAGGCCACGTGCCGCTCTACACGGCAACCGCGGTGCGCCACCTCGTGCAGGCGGGCGGCTCGGTGCTGGGCAAGACGAACATGGACGAGTTCGCGATGGGCTCCTCGAATGAGAACTCGGGCTTCGGGCCGGTGCTCAATCCCTGGGACCGTGGTCGCGTTCCCGGTGGCTCCTCGGGAGGATCCGCGGCGGCGGTAGCCGGCGGCTTGGCCCCGGCGGCGCTCGGAACCGATACCGGCGGCTCGATCCGCCAGCCGGCTGCGCTTTGCGGGATCGTCGGTTTGAAGCCCACCTACGGCTCGATCTCGCGCTACGGCATGATCGCCTTCGCCTCGTCGCTCGACCAGTGCGGCCCGCTGACCCGCGACGTCACCGACGCCGCGCTCCTTTTGGGCGTGATGGAGGGGCGCGACCCCTGCGACTCGACCTCAGTCGGCATCGAGGCCGGCGTCGAGCTGCCCGGCGCCACCGACCTTAAGGGCCTGCGCTTCGGGGTCGCGCGTGATTTCTCCGCCTCCGCCGACGGCGTCGAGGCCGGCGTCGCTGCGAGCTTCGAGGCGACTCTCGACCGCATCCGCGAACTGGGCGGGGAGGTGGGGGAGTGCGCCCTGCCGCACGCCGCCCATGGGATCGCCGCCTACTACGTGATCGCCCCGGCGGAGGCGTCAGCCAACCTGGCTCGCTTTGACGGGGTTCGTTACGGGCTTCGAGTCGAGGCGGGCGATCTCACCGAGATGTACGAGCAGACTCGCGCCAAGGGCTTCGGCGCGGAGGTCAAGCGCCGGATCATGCTCGGCACCTACGCGCTCTCGTCGGGCTACTACGACGCCTACTACGGCAGCGCCCAGCGTGTGCGGACGAAGATCGCCCAGGACTTTCGCGCTGTCTTCGAGGAATTCGACTTCCTGGTCACGCCGACGGCACCGACCGTCGCATTCGAACTCGGCGCCAAGACTGAGAACCCTATGGCGATGTACCTGTCCGACTACTTCACGGTGCCGATGTCGCTTGCCGGAATCCCCGCGATCTCGATTCCCTCCGGGCTGGCGCAGCCCGACGGCGGCGGGCCCGAGCTGCCCGTCGGCTTCCAGATCGCCGGGCCTGCGTTCTCCGAGTCGAAGTTGTTGAACGCGGCCTTCGCCCTGGAGCAGGCGATTGGGTTCTCCGAAAGGCCGGCGGGTGTTGAGTGAGGGCCAGGTCAGATTCGCCGCTCAGCAGGCGCTCGATTCACTCCCGGCTGAGTTCGCCGACCGGATTGGGGAGGTCGCGGTGATCGTCGAGGAGTCGCATCCCGAGGGTCTGATGGGTCTCTACGACCCCGACGGCGGGGTTCATCGAGTGATCGTCTACCGCGACGCCAACCCGAACGAGGAAGAGGTCCGCAAGACAGTGCTCCACGAGATCGGGCACTACTTCGGAATGGGCGAAGACGACCTATGGGACGTGGGTTATGGCTGAGCCCGCGGTTGGCGGTTCGCAGTCGGCAGGGTGGGAGCCCGTGATCGGATTGGAAATTCACGTCCAGCTGGCAACTCGGACCAAAATGTTCTGCGGCTGCGAGCTCTCGTTCGGCGACGACGCCAACATCCATACCTGCCCGATCTGCCTCGGGCATCCGGGGACGCTGCCCGTGACCAACGAACAGGCCGTCCGCTACGGCCTGCAGATCGCGGCCGCGCTGGGCTGCGAACCGGCGGCGCGCTCGATCTTTCACCGAAAGAACTACTTCTATCCCGACTTGCCGAAGGGCTACCAAATCAGCCAGTACGACATCCCGCTGGCGGGCTCCGGCAGGCTCGGCGACGTTCGCATTCACCGAGTCCACCTCGAGGAGGACGCCGCCAAGCTGATCCACGTCGGCAGCTCCGGCCGCATCCATGGCTCCGGCGCCTCGATGGTCGACTTCAACCGCGGCGGTACGCCGCTCGCGGAAATCGTCACCGAGCCTGACCTCCGCAGCGCCGCGCAGGCCCGCGAGTGGGCACAGCTGCTGCGCACGACTCTGCGCCAGATCGGAGTCTCCGACGTCAACATGGAGGAGGGCAGCCTGCGGGTGGACGCCAACGTGTCGGTACGGCCGGCCGGTGCGCAAGAGCTGGGGACCAAGGCAGAGCTCAAGAACATGAACAGCTTTCGCTTCCTCGAGCGCGGCGTGGAAGCGGAGATCGCGCGCCAGATCGGACTGCTCGAGGCGGGCGAGGAGGTACATCAGGACACCCTGCACTTCGATCCGCAGACTGGTGAGCTGACACCGCTTCGCTCCAAGGAGTTTGCCCACGACTACCGGTATTTCCCGGAGCCGGATCTGGTGCCGGTGGCGGTTTCGGAGCGGATGGTTGCGGAGATCCGCGGTTCCCTGCCGGAGTTGCCGGCGGCGAAGCGTGACCGGTATATCGCCGAGCTGGGACTGGACGAGGCCGTCGCGGCCCAGATGGCGTTTGACTCGGAGTTGGGGGAGTACTTCGAGGCGGTGCTGGCGGTTGACCCGGCCGTGTCGCCGAAGGCTGTGGCGAATTGGGTGACTGGGGAGTTGACGGCAGCGGTAAGGGAGGGGGACGAAGGCGGGGGAGGGGCTCGTGAAGTGGACCCCGGGTCGCTTGCTGCGCTGGTCGCGATGGTTGAGAGCAAGGCGATCAACCACGCCGGCGGCAAGCAGGTGCTGCGGGTGCTTGTAACGGAGGGGGGAGACCCCGCTGCGATCGTCGAGCGCGAGGGCCTTGGCGCCGTCTCCGACAGCGGCGAGTTGGAGGCGATCGTCGACGCTGCGATAGAGGCCGAGCCGGAAGCCGCCGAGCAGGTGAAGGGCGGCAACATGAAGGCGATCGGCGCCCTGGTGGGCTACGTCATGCGCGAAACCAAGGGCCGCGCCGACGGCGGCGAAGTAACCCGCCTGATCCGCGAAAAGCTCCCCTGAGACGGGGTCCGACCCCGTTCAGGAGGGACCTCAGCATCAAACGATGTCCCGTTGGTCCAGGGGGCCTGGACTCAAGCGTCATTGTTCGGGTTACCGCTTTGTAACAACTTGTTACAAAGTGGTATTGTTGAGACATGGCCTGGGATGTCGTCATAGCCGGTGGTGGCTTCGGCGGCGCTCATGCCGCGAGGCGCCTCGAGAGGTTGATGCCGAAGCAGTCGGCGCGGCTGACGCTCGTCAACGACGTCAACTTCCTGCTTTACACGCCGTTCCTGCCCGAGGCCGCCGCTGGAACACTGGAGCCTCGCCACGTGGTCACGCCACTGCGCGACATGCTCAGGCGCACCTACTTGCGCTTGGGGGCGATCACCGCCCACGACCCGGCTGCTCGCACCGTCGAGCTGACCAAGCACGACGGCGACACCGAGGCGCTGCGCTACGACCAGCTCGTATTGGCGCTCGGGTCTGTCTCGCGGCTGCTGCCGGTACCCGGCCTCGAACGCGCGATCGGCTTCAAGAGCCTCGCCGATGCGATCTGGCTCCGTAACCAGGTGATTGAACAACTCGAGGCCGCCAACGCCTCCGACGACCCCCAGCGCCGCCGCGAACTGCTCACCTTCGTCTTTGTCGGCGCCGGCTACGCGGGCCTCGAGGCACTCGCCGAGCTCCAGGACTTCGCCGTCGACGCGATCGAGCGCTACCCGCGAGCGCGCTTGCAGGGCATGAACTGGATGGTCGTCGAGGCCCAGGATCGGATCTTGCCCGAGACCGACGCCGACCTCGCCGAGTGGGCGCTGCGCGAGATTCGCGGGCGCGGCATCGATGTGCGGCTGGGAACACGCCTCGAGTCTGTGGACGACCACTGCGTCAAGCTCTCGACCGGCGAGACAATCCCGACACGCACCGTCGTTTGGACCACCGGCGTAGCCGCCCATCCGAGCCTTCGCGAGCTCAGCGTCCCGATCGGCGACGACGGCCGAGTTCCGGTCGACGAGATGATGCGCGTGCAGGGAATGGACGGCGTCTGGGCGCTCGGAGATTGCGCCGCGGTGCCCGACCCGACCGGCGGCGTCTGCCCGATGACGGCGCAGCACGCGATCCGCCAGGGCAAGACCGTCGCCCACAACGTTGCGGCTGAACTCGGAGTCGGCACCGCCCGCCCGTTCACCTACCGCAACCGAGGGTCCTTCGTGAATCTCGGCCGTTACAAAGCGGTCGCCAAGTCAGGGCCCGTCAAGGTTCGCGGATTCCCCGCCTGGTGGCTGGCTCGCAGTTACCACATGAGTCAGATCCCCGGCGCTTCACGCAAGCTGCGGGCCGTGGTCGACTGGACGGTCGGCCTGCCTTTCCGCCGCGACACCGCCGAGGTCGGCTCGATCGGTCATCCGCGGCCGCTGCGAACCGAGGAGTACCTGCGCGGTGGCACCCACCGCCCCGTAGGCTCCACGGACGATGCCGCGCAGTAAGGGGCGAATCAGGAGGGCTGGTCCAGTGGCGGCTGCAACGGCGGTCCTCGTCGCCTGCCTGACAGCGAGTGCCGCGAGTGCGATCGACTACAACGCCGAACTCCTCAATTTCTCCAAGGTCAACGAGCGTTTCCTCGGCGACGAGGCCAATCTCGAATGGCAGCTCGACGAGCTTGCGATCGGAGCCGACAACGGCGCCGACCTGATCGCGCGGGACCTCGAGGAGCGCGATCGGCTCTCGCTCACCATCTGCGCGACCGGGTTCAACGGCTGCGCGGGCGATGTCCGCACCTACGACTGGGCCGGCTCGCTCGGCGTCCAGCAACCATTCGTCTACATCAACCGCAACGGCTCGCACATCGAGGGCCACGTCTGGGCCAGCGCCCGCACGCTGCGCCGCTCAAAGCGCGTCCCAGGGGTGGTCATCGAGACGGGTTCGGTGCAGGCACCGGAGCGGATCTACTGGTGGGCAGCCCAGGTTCTGGCGGCGCACGGTTACCTGGTGATGACCTTCGACGTTCAGGGTCAGGGCCGCTCCGACACACTCGGCGCGGGCTCCGACCTTTTCGCCGGGGTTCCGGCGCAGGACGGCGTCCACTTCATCGAAGATCTTGAGGACGGGCTCGATTTCTTCAATTCGACGAGGGGATCCGCTTACGTTCCCTCGAGTGAGGGGGCGGCGCTGGTGCAGGCCGATGAGGTCGCCGCCGGCGATGCCGACGCCTACAACCCGCTTGCGAAGCTTGTCGACCGGCGCCACCTCGGAATTGCAGGACACTCGCTCGGAGCCTTCGGCTCCTCTGTCGTTCAGGCAACCGACGAACGCGTCGACGCCCTGGTTGCCTGGGACAACCTCAGCAGCGACAGCGAGGCCGAGCCCCGTGTTCCTGCGCTCGGAATGTCAGCCGACTACTCGCTGGTCCCGGTGCCCTACCTGAACGACCCTGACCCGCAGCGCAAGAACGCCGGCTTTGAGCGTTGGACCGAGGCCGGGGTCGACGCGATGCAGGTCAACATCCGCGGAGGCACCCACTACGAGTGGAGCTACATTTCCAACCCCGCGTTCCCGGCTTCGCTGCGAGGCGTGGACGCCGCCGCCTGGTACACGACCGCCTGGTTTGACAAGTACCTCAAGGGCGATCCGACAGCCGATCGCCGGCTGCTGACCACCCGCTGGCTCGCAGATCCGATCGAGGCCCGGGTCGATCCCGCGGGCGACGGCAACCTCTACTCGTTCTACTTTCCTTCACGCACGGACTTCCGGCTCTCCCGGGCGGACGGTTCGCTTGGCAAGCGCCACGCGCGCTGCTCGGACATCGGCCGGGGCTGTTCACGGTTGCGCTCGCGTGACGGTCTGCCCGCCGACCCGCCATATTCGTTCCTCGACGACCGCGGTTAGCAAGCCGCGACAATAGGCCCATGGGCTACGTAGTGATCGCGATTCTCTGCGGCCTCGCCACCGGCATCGTCGGTCGCGCCAAGGGCAGCTCGTTCTTCATCTGGCTGATGGTTGGAACGGTGCTCCCGATTCTCGGCCTGATCGCGGTGATCCTCTTTCGGTTCGAAAGGGATGAGCCGGAGCGCCACTGTCCCCGCTGCGCGACCGTCCACAAGCTCTACGTCCAGGTCTGCAATCGCTGCGGCCTCGATATGGACTTCCCGAGTCCTTCCGAGATGGTCGGCTCAGGACCTAGCGAAGCCAAGCCCTGACGATCGCGCTGCCGAAGCCGACGCCGTAGCGAACCACCGCAGGCTTCTTGGAGTGGCCGTGGGTGCGCCTGGCGACCGTCACGGGCACCTCCTTCGCGGGGATACCGCGCTTGATCGCCTCGATCATGAACTCCGATGTGTGGAACTGCTCCTGGCGAAGCACCAGCTGGGGGATCACCGAGGCGCGCACGGCGCGGTAGCCGTTCGAGCAATCGGTGACCCTGGTGCGTGTCAGCAGCGAGACGAGGCGGTTGAAGAAGACGATCCCGAGCTCTCGCGGAAAGTGGCCGCCCTCGGTTTCGCCCAGCACCCGCGAGCCGTGTGCGACGTCAACCTCCCCGGCCACGAGCGGGGCGACAAGCCGCTCCATCTCCGCGGGCAGGTGCTGGCCGTCCGCGTCGAGCGTGACCACGATCTCCGCGCCTGAGTCCACGGCCAGCCGGTAACCCGTGCGCAGTGCGGCCCCGCCACCGCGGTTGATCACGTGCCGCGCCACCGAAGCGCCGTGGCGTCCGGCGACCTCTCCGGTTCCGTCCCGTGAGCCGTCGTCGACGACCAGCACGGCGGTTTCGAGCTCGCAGACGCGGGCGGGCACCGCCGCGAGGACGGCGCCGATGCCCTCCGCTTCGTCGTATGCGGGGATCACCACGGCGACGCGGCCGCTGAATCGCTGCGGCAGGCCCGCTGAGCGGAACTCCTCCCAGGCCAGGCCCTCGAGTACGCCCGAAAGCTCCCGCGTGATCCGCGAGCCCTGCGCGAGCGCTCGGATCACGAGCAGCAGCAGGATCAGGATCGCGAACACTGCAACACCCACGATTCGCGAGCCGTTCTCGCGCTCGAACGAGAATGCCTCGAGGAGCGAGTCGGTCAGCTCCGTGCCGGAGACGATCGCCAGCCCGAAGGCGAGCACGACCAGGATCAGCACGTCGGCGTTTCGCAGCCGCCTGCGCCTCAGGACCGCGAAGGCGAGCATGCCCGCCGCGAGGGCGAGGCCGAGCATGCGGATCGCGGTCAGCTCCGGCGGAAACACGAATCCGCGAACGTTACGCGCCACAATCACGGACGATGAGGATTCTCGTTCTGGGCGGAGACGGCTATCTGGGCTGGCCGACGGCGATGCGCCTCTCTGCAGGCAATCACGAGGTCGCGATTCTCGACGACCTCTCGCGGCGTCGCTGGCACGAGGAGCTGGGCAGCGGCTCGTTGACGCCGATCAGCTCGCTGGCGGACCGGACCGATGCTTGGGCTCAGCTGACCGGCCACCAGATTCGCTTCGAGATCGGGTCCACAGAGGACGGCGAGCTGATCGAACGGCTGCTCGACGATATTCGTCCTGAGGCGATCATCCACTACGCCGAGCAGCCGTCTGCACCGCTCTCGATGCGCTCGCGCCGCCACGCCGTGGCCACTCAGCGAAACAACGTGCTGGGGACCCTCAACGTGCTGTTCGCGATCCGCGACCGGGTGCCGGGCTGCCACCTGATCAAGCTCGGCACGATGGGCGAGTACGGCACACCGAACATCGACATCGAAGAGGGGTTCATCGAGATCGAGCACAAGGGCCGCCGCGACCGGCTTCCCTACCCGAAGCAGCCGGGGTCGATCTACCACCTCTCGAAAGCTCACGACTCAGACAACATCCACTTCGCGTGCCGCGTCTGGGGCCTGCGCTCAACCGACCTGCACCAAGGGGTGGTCTACGGCATCGCAACCGACGAGACATCCACCGACGAGCGCCTGGCCACGCGCTTCGACTACGACGAGGTCTTCGGCACCGTGCTGAATCGCTTCTGCGTGCAGGCGGTGATCGGTCATCCGCTGACGGTTCACGGCGAGGGAGGCCAGACGCGAGGCTTTCTCAACATCCGCGACACGCTGGCCTGCGTCGAACTGGCGCTCGACAACCCGCCGGAGCTCGGCGAATACCGCGTCTTCAACCAGTTCACGGAGCAATTCAGCGTGCTTGCGCTGGCCGAGCTGGTGAAGGCGAGTGCAGCCACCCTCGGCTATGAGCCGAGGATCGAGAGCGTCCCGAACCCTCGCGTCGAGCTCGAGCGCCACTACTACAACGCGGCCAATACGAAGCTGCTCGACCTGGGGCTGGAGCCGCACCACCTCGGCGAGGAGCTCGTCCACTCGATGCTGACCGCGATCGGGCGTCACGCAGACCGGGTGATCCCGCGGGCGATCGCTCCGCGAACCCAGTGGCGACCGGGTGAGCTTGAGCTTGATTCCTCCCCGCTGGCCGACTAGCCCTGTCAGTGGAGCTCCGGAAGGTGCTCGATCCCTGAGCGGCCGATCTCGACCGCGGCCACGGAGCCCTTTCTTCTACTCTAGATCCGATGCGCGCCGCCGACGCACTTTGCGAGGCCCTCAAGGCTGAGGGCGTCAAACACGTCTTCGGGATTCCCGGAGGCGCCAACCTGCCCACCTACGACGCGCTGTATGACGCCGAGATCACCCACATCCAGGTTCGGCACGAGCAGGGAGGTGGCCACGCCGCCGAGGGGTACGCCAAGGCTTCCGGCAACGTCGGGGTCGCGCTTGCCACCTCCGGCCCCGGCGCCACCAACCTGGTGACCGCGATCGCCGACGCCCACCTCGATTCGGTGCCGACCGTCTTCGTGACCGGTCAGGTGCGCACCGACCTGATCGGCACCGACGGCTTCCAGGAGGCCGATGTCACCGGGATCACGCTGCCGATCGTCAAGCACTCGTTCATGGTCACCGACCCGCGCCAGATCCCCGAGTACATCCACAAGGCCTTCCACATCGCCTCGACCGGCCGCCCCGGACCCGTCCTCGTCGACGTACCGCAGGACCTCTCGCGAGCCGACATCGAGTACGAGCCGGCGACCGGCACGCCCAAGCTTGCCCGGCTACCAGCCAACCACCGAGGGCAACATCAAGCAGATCCGCATCGCCGCAAAGGCTCTGGCCAACGCCAAGCGTCCGATCATCTACGGAGGCGGCGGCATCGTCAACGCCAACGCCTCCGAGCAGTTCCGCGAGTTCTGCCGTTCCGACCGTCTCCCCGTCACGCTGACCGTGATGGGCCTCGGCGCGTTCCCGGCTCCGGACGAGCAGTGGCTGGGGATGCTCGGCATGCACGGCACGCGCGCCGCCAACTACGCGATGGACGAGGCCGACCTGATCGTCTGCGTAGGCGCCCGCTTCGACGATCGCATCACGGGAAAGCTCTCCGAGTTCGCCCCCCGCGCCAAGTTCGTGCACATCGACATCGACCCCGCCGAGATCTCCAAGAACGTCCCGGCGCACATTCCGATCGTCGGCGACGCCGCGGACGTCCTGCCCAAGCTGACGAAGGAGTACCTGTCGCTGAACGCGGATTCAGGCCGGCTGGAGTCCTGGTGGAATCAGATCCGTGACTGGCAGAGCCGTTACCCGCTCGCCTACGAGGACTCAACCGATTCGGAGATCAAGCCCCAGCGGATGATCGAAGCGATGTATGCGGCGACGGGCGGCGACGCGATCGTCACCTCTGACGTCGGCCAGCACCAAATGTGGACCGCTCAGCTCTACGACTTCAAGCGCCCGCGCCAGTGGATCAACTCGGGCGGCCTCGGGACGATGGGCTTCGGTCTGCCGGCGGCGATCGGCGCCAAGGTCGCCTGCCCCGACGACGACGTCGTCTGCATCGCCGGCGACGGCAGCCTGATCATGAACTGCCAGGAGTTCGCGACCGCGGTCCGCCACGACATCCCCGTCAAGGTCTTCTTGATGAACAACGGCTACTTCGGCATGGTCCGGCAGTGGCAGGAGCTGTTCTGGGAGAAGCGCTACAGCTCCGTCGAGATGGGCCCCAGCCCGGACTGGGTGAAGCTGGCCGAGGCGTTCGGCGCCACCGGGATGCGCTGTGACGACAAGAACGAGATCGAAGCCGCAATGCGCAGCGCGATCGAAACCGACGGCCCGGTGTTGCTCGATGTCCCGGTCACGCCCGAAGAGAACTGCTACCCGATGATCCCCGCCGGCGCTGCGGCACGGGACATGGTCGGCTGATGGAAGCCGGGACTCCAGACCTGATCAGGCTCGAGGACCTCGAGGCCGAGCAGAACCGCCTCACCGGTCGCAAGCACATCATCACCCTTACGGTCGAGAACAAGCCCGGAGTGCTGGCCAGGATCGCCGGACTCTTCAGCCGCCGCGGCTTCAACATCGACACGCTCGCTGTTGGGCCCACCGAGGATCCGGAGATTTCACGGATCACCCTCACCATCGACGGTGCCGAGAACCCGATCGATCAGGTAACCAAGCAGCTCCACAAGCTCGTCAACGTGATCAAGATCCGCGATATGGAGCCCGATAAGACAGTGGCCCGTGAGCTGGCGGTCTTCAAGGTTTCCGCGGCCGTCGAAAACCGCGCTGAGATCATGCAGTTCGCGGACATCTTCGGCGCCAAGATCATCGATGTCTCGCGGCGCTCGTTGACGATCGAGATCGCCGACACCGCCGAGCGGGTTGACGATTTCGAGCGCATCATCAGGGCGCAGGGCCTGATCGAGATGGCCCGCACGGGCGAGATCGCGATCGGGCGCTCGCGGCCGGACGCCTGACGCCGTCGCGCAAGGCCGGCGCTGAAGCTGGGTCATGGCCGTGAGCAGCCCGACCCCGGAGCGCGAACGCCGAGCCGGGCCGACGACGCTACGGTTTGACATGACGTGCTTGCTGACGCTTCCACGGCGCGCTCGCCGCCCTGGAGCACTCTCAGAGCAGCCCCCGACGGCCGCCGGCTGCTGAGCGTCACGGTTGAGCTCGACGAGTCGGTCGACCCAGCTGCGGCCGTCTTCGCATCCCGCCTGCGCCTCCGATCGCTGGTTCTGCTGGGAGCAGCCCGACGCAGATTTCGCGCTGGCGGGGCTCGGCAGCGCATCGGAGGCGATTTCGCGCGGTCCGGAGCGCTTCGGCGATGTCGCGGCCGCGTGCGCAGAGCTGCTGAAGGATCGAGTCGCCGAGGAGCCGCAGCGACCTGCCTGCCGGCGCCGGACCCGTCTGGCACGGCGGGTTTGCGTTCGACCCGAACGGCGGCACCGAGGCGCAGTGGTCGAGCCTGCCGCCGGCGCTGATGGTTTTGCCGGAGGTCTGCTGTGCTCCGACATGGCGACCGCACGTTCCTGACGATCGCGCACGGTTTCGCGGGGGGTCCGTCACGAGGCGTCGAACTATTCGACGGAACATGACGGACCCCCTATTTCTGCCCGGCTTCGCTCCCTTGCTGCCTCCTGCAACGCTGCCACTGATCGATCCGCGCTCCGAGCGGTCGAACCACGGTTCGAAGCACGCGCCCTCCGAGCCACTACGAGGCCGCCGTTGCAGCCGCCGTTTCGCAGATCAGAGCCGGAGCGTTCGAGAAGACCGTCCTCGCCCGCGAGGTCGTCGTCGAAGCTCCGGCCGCCCACGATTCCGCTGCGCTCTACGGCGCGCTGCGCGAGCTCTTCCCATCCTGTTTCTGCTTCTGCGTGGGCACGCCCGAGGCGGCGTTTCTCGGCGCCAGCCCGGAGCTGCTGGTGCGCCGCCGCGGCGCCGGCGTGGCGACCGTCGCGCTGGCCGGCTCGACCCGGCGCAGCGCCGACCCGTCAGTCGACGACCACCTCGGCGAGCAACTGCTGCGCAGTGACAAGGACCGATGCCGAGCATGAGGTCGTCGTCCGCAGAATCGCGCGCGAGCTGCGCCGGCGTTCGGTCTGGGTGCAGGCCGCCGACGAGCCGGAGCTGATCAAGGTCGCGAACATCCAACACCTGGCGACGCCGATCCACGCACAGCTCACCGACCCGCGGTCAGCAGTCGAGCTGGCCGGGCTGCTGCACCCGACGCCTGCCGTCGGTGGTGAGCCCCGCGCAGCGGCGCTCGAGGCGATCGCCGAGCTCGAGGGGCTCGATCGCGGTTGGTACGCCGGACCGGTCGGCTGGATGGATGCGGCCGAGGACGGCGAGTTCTGCGTCGCGTTGCGCAGCGCCCTGCTGCGCGACCGCACCGCCCACCTCTACGCGGGCGCCGGGATCGTCGCCGCCTCAGACCCGGCGGCTGAGCTTGCGGAGACCGAGGTCAAGCTCGGCGCGACGCTGCCGCTGCTGGCTGGCTGAGCGCCGCGCTTGACGCGGTCGGCGATCTCCCGGTGAACCGCGACGTTCAGCGGATCGATCGCTGCGAACCTCGATGACGCAGCTGCCTTCCGACGGCGCAGTCAGGTCAGCGAGCGACTCGGCTTTTCTGTACTCCAGACCGTTCGCCGTTGTGAGCGCCTCGATGTCCAGTGGCCGCCGGCGTCCCGAAGAGCGCTTCGAACTCGTCGCGCTCGACCAGCTCCGCGTGGGGCAGGAACTCGAAGATCCCGCCGCCGCCGTTGTTGATGACGACAACGCGGATCGGAATCGGAGAGGCTGCCACCGCGTCAAGTCCTGCCGCGTCGTGGACGAAACCGAGGTCGCCCGTGACGATCCAGCTCGGGCGCCCCGAGGCAATCGCGGCCCCCGCTCCCGAGGAGATCAGGCCGTCGAGGCCGTTGGCGCCGCGGTTGCAGAGGAAGACGACATCCGCGGCGCCCGCCGCCACAAAGGCCTCCTGGTCTCGGATCGGCATGCTCGAAGCTGTGTAGACGAGCTCGCCGCTGCGGTAGCGCCGGCCCAGCTCGGCGTGAATCGCCGGTTCTGAAACGCCCGAGGCTCCAAGCGCCGCCTCGATGGCGCCCGCTGCTCGCTGCCCGCGGTCCACCCAGGTTCTCAGCCAGTCGCCGTCGGGGTCGAAGCCTTCGCCCAGCCGTTCGGCGAGACCGGATGCCACCTTCGTCGCATCGGCTCTGATCATCGCCCCCGCGACGCGCCCCGGCTCGTTCCAGCCGTGAAGCGCCACCACGAGCTGAATTGGAGCCACCGCGACCAGCCATTCCCGCAACGCCTTTGAGGTCGGCATCTCACCGAAGCGCAGGACGACATCGGGCGCGAGTTCGGAGGGCGCGGCACGGGCGATCGAGTCGTATGCCCAGATGACGGCCGAACGGTCGTGAGGGCCCATTCGCACCTGCGAGGTCGGCTCGGCCAGGATCGGGTAGCCGCTGACACGGGCCAGCGACGCGAGGGCTTCGCCGAGCGACGGGTCGGTCTGCCGCCCCGCGACGATCACCCCTCGCGGATGGGCGTGGACACGCTCGGCCAGAGCGCCGAGCAGCTGGTCACTTGGCTCAGCTGCCACTGGGACGACAGTCGTCAGCGGCCGCTCGCCGCCACGCCCGTGCAGAGCCAGCTCGCTCGTCGCATTAACCCCGTCGCCCGTTTGGCTTGGAGCCAGGGGTTCCCGCCAGGCGACGTTGAGGTGGACCGGGCCAGGCCGGGGCTCGCCGCGCGAGGCGGCGAAGGCACGGCAGGCCACCGAGCGGTAGTGCAGCAGCCCACTGTCGTCAGCCGGATGGGTGCCGACCTCGCAGAACCAGCGCACCGCCGATCCGTAGAGCTTCAGCTGATCGATCGTCTGACCCGCGCCGATGCCACGCAACTCCGGCGGACGGTCCGCCGTCATCACGATCAGCGGCACCGCGGCTTCGTCAGCCTCGGCGATGGCCGGGTGTAGGTTGGCGGCGGCGGTTCCCGAGGTGCAGAGCACGACCACGGGCCCCGCCCCTGCCTGAGCCGCTCCCACCGCGAGGTAGCCCGCAGATCGCTCATCGAGGATCACGTTGACCTCGATGTCCGGCTGTCGCCAGAGCGCCAGCGCCAGGGGGGCTGAGCGCGAACCGGGGGAGAGGACCGCTTGTTGCACGCCGCAGCGGGCCAGCTCCTCGACCATCGCCGAGGCGAGCGCGGTGTTGGCGTTGGTCGGATCCACTGGCTGAGAACGCTACTTCAGGGAAGATGCCGTCACATGGAGCGCCCGGAGGACACGGACACGGACTACTCGCAGATCGCCGCGAGGCTGCGAGAAATCGGCATCGCCGAAGACATCATTGAGCGTGCGCTGGAGCGCGGTGACCCGATTGCGGCGGTCTTCGAGGGAGTGCTTTCCCCCGAAAAGGCGCTGCGCACGGTCAGCGCAGATGACATCGAAGCGCGGGGCGGCGTGCCCACCGATCAGCTCGCCCTGCTGATCAGCTCGTTCGGCCTGCGCGTGCCTGAGCCGGATGAGCCTGCCTTCACGGAGCCCGAGGCCGATGCCTTTGTCGTGCTGGGCCAGATGTCCGAGATCTACCTGCCCGAGCTCTCCGTCCAGGTGGCTCGCGTCTACGGGCGCATGCTGGCCCGCATTGCGCAGACCGAAGTCGGGATTTTCAGGAGCTTCGTCGAGCCCCGCCTACGCTCCGATTTCGAGACTTCGCCGGCGGCGATGGCCGCGATCCAGGATGCCTTCTCGACCCTCCTGCCGATCACCGATCCGTTGCTGGTCGGCGTGCATCGCCGCTGGGTGGAGCACCAAATCGCTCAGGCGGCGGTGCGGGACGCCGAGATCGGTACAAGCGCTCCGCTGCCCGGCGCTGTTGAGGTCGCGCTTCTTTTCTGCGACCTGAAGGGGTTCACCCGCTTTGTCGATCACCATGGCGACAACGCCGGGGTAGCGGCAATCGACCGGTTCGTCGAGGTTGTGATGGCGGAGCGCGGCAGCGGATTTCGTTTCACGAAGCTGCTCGGAGATGGAGCGATGCTGGTGTATTCGGACGCGGCTGAGGCGGTGGAGGCCGGCGCGCGCATGATCGCGGCGATGCCGAGCCAGGAGCTGCTCCCGGTCCACGCCAGCGTCCACCACGGCGTCGCAATCATCCGCGAGGGCGACTACTTCGGAGGCACTGTCAACCTGACGGCTCGCCTCCTGCCGCTGGCAGGCGCCGACGAGCTGCTCGCCACACGCCCGGTTCACGATGCCTGCCGAGAGCGTTTCAACTGGGAGCGCGCCGGAGCCATCCGCGTGCGCGGCATCGCTGGATTGGTGGAGCTTTTCCGGCTCTGCCCGCCGCCGGCTCCCTAGCGAAGCCGCAGGCGAGCGAGCGCAAGCTCGTCGATCTCGACACCGAGGCCCGGTTCGTCCGGTGCGCTGAGCATCGGCCCCTCCAGCTCGGGTCCGACGCGGGCGATCGTCGCTGCGTACAGACGTTGCGTTGCCAGCCCCTGGGCGAGACCGCTTGCCGGCGCGAGTCGCGGCATCGCCTGGGCGAGGTGAAAAGCCGCGGCGATTCCGAGCGGCCCATCGAGGGCGCTGGAGAGGTAGATCGGGATTTCGCGGCCGAGCTCCAGAACCGCGGCGATGCCCCCAACCTTGACCAGCTTCGCCGTAGACATGTCGCAGGCGCCCGCGTCGATCGCCCGGTGGGCCTCTGCGAGCGTCGTGACGCTTTCGTCGGCCGCTATCGGCACGTTCACGGCCCGCCGCGTTCGGGCCAGGCTTTCAATATCTGCCGCCGGCTGCTCGGCGAGTTCGATCCCATGGCGTGCCATCGATTCCAGCTTCTGGATTGCCTCTTCGGCGGACCAGGCGCCGTTGGCGTCGACCCGGATGCGTGCGCCGGGCCCGATTCGGTCCCGTACCTCGGCCACCTGGGCAACATCGCCGGGGACCCCGACCTTCATCTTGACCGTGTCGAATCCGTCCTCGACCCAGCGCTCGGCCTCGTCCGCCACCGCCTCGGCTTCGCCTGCGACCAGGGTCGCGTTGCAGCGCACCGGCGAGGCGCCGGTGGCGCCGAGCAGCTGCCACACGGGAGCGCCCTCGATTCGCCCCAGCAGGTCGTGCAGGGCCAGGTCCACAGCAGCCAGCGCCGCGGGCGAGACCCCTGTCGCTGCGACTCCGGCGATCGTCCCCGCCAGGTTGTTGGCGGTCAGCTTCAGCCCGGTTAGCAGTGGGGTGCAGGTGTCGTTGAGCTCGCTTTCGATCGCCGCGAGCCCGGGCCCGCCCCGCAGCGACATCGCGACCGTTTCGCCGAGGCCCGTTGGGCCGCCGCTCGTCCTCAGCTTCAGCAGCAACAGCTCGCGTTGGTGGAGCCGTCCCCGCGAGGTCACGTAGGGCTCGCTGAAGGGAAGCGCGTACGGGATTGTCTCGAGTCCGGCGATCTTCATCGCCGCAAGGGTGCCATCAATCAGCTATCCGGCGACGACCAGGCCGGCCGCCAGCAGGGCGCTGAAGATCGCCAGCAGCTTGCCCGTACCCGCCAGCGCCGCGTTCAGCGAGGGGCCATCGGTTCGCGAAAGCACGGCTGCGACCGGCGGTTCGGCGAAGGGCGCCGCGATCATGGCCACGAGACACCATTCGGGGACATCGGTGACGAGAATGGCGAGCGGGATCAGCGCGAAGGCGGCGCCGACCAGCGTCACGTAGAGGTGGCGCGTCCGCCGGCGCCCGAGTCGCACCGCGAGCGTGTTCTTTCCGGCCCGGCGGTCGGTATCGAGGTCACGCACGTTGTTGACGACGAGGATTGCCGTCGAAAGCAGTCCAACCGGGATCGAGAGTGCGAAGGGAATCCAGTCCAGCTCCTCGAGCTGGACGTAGTAGGAGCCGTTGACCGCGACCAGGCCGAAGAAGAGAAAGACGAACAGCTCGCCGAGACCGGCATATCCATAGGGGTGTGGGCCGCCTGTGTAGAGCACTCCCGCGAGAATCGAGACCGCGCCAACCACCAGGATCAGCGGCCCGGCGATGGCCGTCAGGTAGATGCCGGCCGCCACGGCGACAGCGAACGCGAGCCAGGTCGCGACGAGGACGCGCTGCGGGGCTACGAGCCCTTGAGCGGTGACCCGCACCGGTCCAAGCCGGTCTTCTGTGTCGGCGCCGCGCTTGGCGTCGGAGTAATCATTTGCGAGGTTGGTTCCGATCTGGATGAAGACGCTGCCGATCAGCGCGGCGACCAGAGCCAGAATGCGGATTTCGTCGGCGACCTCGTATGCCGCCGCGGTGCCGACGAGAACCGGCGCGATCGCTGCCGGCAGGGTCCGCGGCCTGGCCGCCATGACCCAAATCCGCAGCGCGTTCAAGGTCTCTTCGGGTACTTCGAGAAGTCGGGCTTGCGGCCCTGCTGGTACGCGTTGCGGCCCTCCTGGCCTTCCTCGCTCATGTAGAAGAGCAGGGTCGCGTCATGCGAGAGCTGCTGGAGCCCCGTCAACCCGTCCTCGGCGGCGTTGAAGCTCGACTTCTGCAGGCGCAGAGCGAGCGGCGACAGCGCCAGCATCTCGCGGCACCAGCGCACCGTCTCACGCTCGAGCTCCTCGAGCGGGACGACGACGTTCACCAACCCCATGCGCTCTGCCTCATCGGCCTCGTAAAGGCGGCAGAGAAACCAGACCTCCTTGGCCTTCTTGACCCCGATCATCTGTGCCAGCAGCCCAGCGCCGAAACCACCGTCGAAGCTGCCGACCCGCGGGCCGGTCTGGCCGAACTTGGCGTTGTCGGCGGCGATCGTCAGGTCGCAGACCAGCTGCAGGATCTGGCCGCCGCCGACCGCGTAGCCGGCAACCATGGCGACAACCGGCTTCGGCAAACGGCGAATCTGGACGTGCAACTCGCCGACATCGAGCCGGCCGATGCCCTGCTGGGCGATTTCGTCGTCGCCGATGTAGCCATCGTCGCCGCGGATCCGCTGGTCGCCCCCGGAGCAGAAGGCGTCCCTACCCGCGCCGGTGAAGATGATTGCGCCGACCTCGATGTCGTCGCGGGCCCGTGCGAAGGCGTCGCGCAGCTCGGCCAGGGTCTGCGGCCGGAAGGCGTTGTGCACCTCGGGTCGGTTGATCGTGACCTTGGCGATCCCATCGCCGCGCTCATAGAGGATGTCGTTGTACTCCGCGGCCGTCCTCCCACGCGATCGGCGCGTAGAGCTCAGCTTGCGGCGGAGAGTCCTTGTGGGGGATGGACATGGGCCGCAACGATAACCAGCGGGTGCCGAGAGCCGGGTCGCGCACGGGCGTTTTCCTCTCAGCCCCGCGCAGCTCTGGGTCACCTAGTCTCCCCAAGCGTGCTGCTCGACAACTGGCTCTCCCAGCGCGCCCAGACCTGCCCTGACCGCGTGGCGGTGATCGCCGACGGCGTCACGCTGACCTACGCCGAGCTCGAGCGAGAGGCCAGTCGCGCTGCGCGGCGGCTCGGGGCGCGAGGCGTGCGGCGCGATTCCATCGTCGTCCTGGAGCTGGCCCCAGGGGCCGAAGCCGTCATCATCCTGCACGCGCTGATGCTGTTGGGCGCGGTCGCGTACCCGCTCAACCGCGCCCTCTCAGAGCCCGAGCGCGCGGCTGAGCTCGAGCGAGCGGCTCCAGCGCTCGTGATCGACAACGCCGACGCGACCGGCGCGACCGAAGCTGACCTGCCGTTGCTCGGTGAGCACGACCTCGACGCGATCCACTGCCGCATCCTCACGAGCGGGACCTCCGGGCGCTCGCGCCCGGTCGGGCTCACCTACGGCAATCACCTCTTCAGCGCCGTCGGGTCGGCCTTCAACCTCGGCATGGACCCGGGTGACCGCTGGCTGTGCTGCCTGCCGTTTCACCACGTCGCCGGCCTCTCGATCGTGATGCGCTCCGTCATCTACGGCACGGGGATGGTGATTCACGACGGCTTTGATCCAGATCGCATGGGCGAGTCGCTGGCGAAGGACGGGGTGACGCTGGTTTCGCTCGTGACGACGCAGCTACGGCGGCTGATGGACCTGGGGGTCGACCTTTCCGGGCCCCGCGCGATTCTCGTCGGCGGCGGGCCGGTGCCCGTCGACGTACTCGAGGAGGCCAACGCGCGTGGGGCCACCGTAGTCCAGACCTACGGGCTCACCGAAGCTGCCTCGCAGGTCACGACGCTCTCGCCCACCGACGCCAAGCGCAAGTTGGGTTCGGCGGGCCGGCCGCTGCTGACCACGCACCTGCGAATCCAGGAGGGGGAGATTCTGGTCCAGGGGCCGACCGTCGCTCCGGGGACGGCAGACGAGGAAGGCTGGCTTCACACGGGTGACCTCGGCTCGATTGACGAGGAGGGCTTCCTCTACGTCGAGGACAGGCTCGGCGACGTGATCGTCAGCGGCGGCGAGAACGTGCTGCCCGCCGAGATCGAGGAGGTGCTGATGCGCCACCCCTCGGTCGCCGATGCCGCCGCGGTCGGCAGGGCCGACAAGGAATGGCAGGAGGCGATCGCCGCCGTGGTCGTACTCGAGCCGGGGGCAAACGCGACCGCCGCGGAGCTGCGGGGCCATTGCGCGGAGCATCTGGCTCGCTTCAAGGTTCCGAAGCGATTCGAGTTCATTGAAGCGTTGCCGCGCACAGCGTCTGGCAAGCTGCTTCGCCGGGAGCTGCGGTGACCGGGTTCTACTAGCATCCTCGCCGCATGAGCGCTGACGATCAGGTTCTCTACGACGCTGACGCCGACCTTTCCCTGCTCGAGGGGAAGACAGTCGCGATCCTCGGCTACGGCTCCCAGGGCCACGCCCACGCGCTCAACCTGCGCGATTCGGGCATCGACGTGGTCGTCGGGCTGCGTCCCGATTCCGCCAGCCGCGCCGAGGCCGAGGCCGAGGGCCTGACCGTCCTCGACGTCGGCGACGCGGCCAGCCGCGGCGACGTGATCATGATCCTGCTGCCCGACGAGCGGCAGGCTGACATCTTCAACGAGGAGATCAGCGACGGGATCGCCCCCGGCAACACGCTGATGTTCGCCCACGGCCTCTCGATCCACTTCGGGTTGATCGAACCGCCCCCGGGCGTCGATATCGGCATGGTCGCCCCCAAGGGCCCCGGGCACCTCGTCCGCCGCCAGTACGCCGAGGGCCGCGGCGTCCCCTGTCTGATGGCCGTCCACCAAGACGAAACAGGCAGCGCACGCGACCTGGTGCTTGCCTACGCCAGCGGCATCGGTGGCGGCCGCGCGGGGATCATCGAGACCACCTTCAAGGACGAGTGCGAGACAGACCTCTTCGGCGAGCAGGCGGTGCTTTGCGGTGGTGCCACGGAACTCGTCCGGGCTGGGTTCGAAACTCTCGTCGCTGCCGGCTATGACCCAAGGCTTGCCTACTTCGAATGCCTCCACGAGCTGAAGCTGATCGTCGACCTCATGTATGAGCAGGGGATTTCCGGCATGCGCCACTCCATTTCCAACACCGCCGAGTACGGGGACATGACCCGCGGCCCCAAGGTGATCACCGACGAGACACGCGCAGCGATGCGCAAGATCCTCTCCGACATACAGTCGGGCGAGTTCACCAAGGAGTGGATTGCCGAGAACCGAGCCGGCGGAGAAAACTTCCAGCGCCTGCGTGAAGAGCAGGCGGGACATCAGGTAGAGACCGTCGGGCGCGACCTGCGCTCGATGATGCCGTGGATCAACAAGGAGCAGTCATGAACGCCCAGCCTCCCGCGCCGCCTCCGCCCCCGCCGCCTGCTGCGGCCCCGCCTCCGCCCCCGCCCCCGTCGGTGGCGGCCGCGCCCGAGGTCGACTACCCGGTTGTTCTCGACATCGAGCGCCAGGATCAGTACAGCCGCTTCATGCCGCTCGTCAAGTGGCTGCTCGCGATCCCGCATTTCTTTGTCCTGTTCTTCGTCTACATCGGCGTCTTCTTCGCCTGGATCGGGGCGTTCTTCGCGGTCCTGATCACCGGCAAGTACCCGAGCGGCATCTTCAACTTCATGGTTGGATCGCTGCGCTGGACCTACCGGGTCAACAACTACGTGCTGTTGATGACCGATCGCTACCCCCCGTTCAGCCTCGACGACGACCCGGAGTACCCCGTGCACTTCGGCATCGAATACCCCGAGGATGGGCGGGTTTCGCGCTGGCGGCCGCTGTTCGCCTGGCTGGTCGCGCTTCCCTACCTGTTCGTCGCCGCGATGCTCAGCTACCTGCAGTACGCGATTCTGATCATCGCCTTTTTCGCGATTCTCTTCACGGCGCAGTTCCCGGAGGGGATGTTCAACATCAACCTGATCATCCAGCGCTGGATGGCCAGGGGCAGCGGCTACGTCCTCTTCATGACGACGAAGTACCCGCCGTTCGTCTGGGGCTGAGCCCCGCCGTTCGCACTGATGCCGCGTCGGCCGCGTCCCCCTTGTCGGGGATCGCGGCCCGCGTCGGCACCCCCCTATCCTGAGCCCCGAGAGCGATGAGCGAGCAGCCGAACATCTACGCCAAGCAGTATCTGATGACCGCGGGGCCGACGCCGTTGCCTCCCGCCGTCAGCCAGGTGATGGCGGAGCCGATCCTTTACCACCGCGCGCCCGCATTCATCGAGGTCTACGAGCGGGTTCTCGCCAACCTGCGAACGGTTTTCCAGACCGATAACGAGGTGCTCTGCTTCGCGGCCTCGGGCACGGGCGCGATGGAATCAGCCGTCGCCAACCTGATCGCGCCCGGTCAACCAGCGGTCGTCGCCTCGTGCGGCAAGTTCGGTCAGCGCTGGGCCCAGCTCTGCGACGCCTACGGCGCCGACACCCGGCACATCGAGTTCGAGTGGGGGACGCAGGTAGATCCGGCAAGGCTCGATGAGGAGCTCGCTGCGCTCGGTCGCCCGGCTCGAGCCGTGTACGTGACCCAATCCGAGACTTCGACGGGCGTGCTCAACGACATCGAGGCGCTCAATGAGGTCGTCACCGCCCGTGACTCGCTGCTCTGCGTCGACGCCGTCTCCGGCCTCGGCGCGATCGACCTGCCCCAGGACCGCTGGGCCGTGGACGTCGTCGTCTCGGGTTCGCAGAAGTCGCTGATGTGCCCGCCCGGGCTCGGCTTTGCCTCGGCTTCGAAGCGCGCACTTGCGGCCGCCGCCGAGAACGGTGGGTCCAGCTACTACTTCGACTGGGCCAAGACCGCGAAGGGGCAGGGTTCCAAGCCCGCCAACTCCGCCTTCACGCCGGCCGTGACGCTGTTCATGGGGCTCGACGTCGCGCTGAGCCAGATCCTCGAGGAGGGTCTCGAGAACGTTTTCGCCCGACACGCGTTGCTTGCCAAGGCGGCGCGCTCGGGAGTCGAGAGCCTCGGGCTCGAGCGCTTCGGCCCCGACGACGACGGCGCCAACGCCGTCACCGCCGCAAGCCTGCCCGACTCGATCGACGGCGCCGCGGTGCCGAAGCTGATGCGCGACCGCTATGGGGTCACCGTCGCCGGCGGCCAGGACCACCTCAAGGGCAAGATCGTGCGCGTCGCCCACTGCGGCTACTACGGAGCCTTCGACATCGTCGTCGCGCTGACAGCGCTCGAGAGCGCCCTGCGCGACCTCGGCCATGAGGTCGAGCCCGGTGCCGGCGCGGCCGGTGCGCAGAGGGTCTTCGCCGAGGCAGGGCTCGCCCCCGAGCCCGTCGGGTCCTGAAGGTCGGCGCCATGAAGCCGAAGGTGCTCGTCAAGGAGAAGATCGCTGACGCCGGGGTTGACCTGCTGCGGGAGGACTTCGACGTAGAGGTTGGCACGGAGATGTCGGAGGAGGAGCTTGCCGAGAGGATCGGCGAGTTCGACGCGATCGTGATCCGCTCGGCGACCAAGCTGACGGCTGCCCTGATCGAGAAGGCCGAGAACCTGCGCGCCATCGGCCGAGCCGGAACCGGCGTCGACAACGTCGACATCGAGGCGGCGACGAAGCGGGGCATCATCGTCGCCAACGCTCCGGAGTCGAACTCGATCGCCGCCGCCGAACACACGCTGGCGCTGGCGCTGGCGCTGTTCAGAAACGTCCCGCAGGCGCACGGATCACTAAGCGCCGGCAAATGGGAGCGTTCTCGCTTCGGCGGCAACGAGCTCTACGGCAAGACGCTCGGTGTGATCGGTTTCGGCCGCATCGGCCAGCTGGTCGCCAGGCGCGCCCAGTCCTTCGACATGGACGTCGTCGCCTTCGACAAGTTCGTCGCGCCTGAGCGCTTTCGCGAGCTCGGGATCGAGGGTCTGGACGACAGCGACGAGCTCTACGCCCGCGCCGACCTGATCACCCTGCACCTGCCGAAGACACCCGAGACGATCAACTGGATCAACGCCGAGGCGATCGCGAAGATGCGCGACGGGGTGCGCATCGTCAACTGCGCCCGCGGCGAGCTGATCGACCTCGACGCGCTGTTTGACGGCCTCGAGTCGGGCAAGGTCGGCGGCGCGGCGCTGGACGTCTTCCCGTCTGAGCCGATGACCGAGCACGCATTGTTCGCACGCGACGACGTCGTCCTGACGCCACACCTCGGCGCCTCCACGGCCGAGGCCCAGGACCGCGCCGGGATCGTCACCGCCGAGCAGGTGCGAGCCGCGCTAAACGGTGGCGTGGTCACAAACGCGGTCAACATCCCGTCGGTCAGACCCGAGACCATGGAGGCGCTGGCGCCCTTCATCCCGCTCTGCGAAAAGCTGGGCCAGCTGGTCAGCGGCCTCGCCGGCGGCGTCAGCGGCCGCGTCCAGGTCGAGTTCCACGGCCGCATCGCCGAGCACGACACGCGACTGCTCGGGATTTCAGTGCTGGTAGGCGCGCTCACCGGTCACACCGAGGAGCCCGTCAATCTCGTCAACGCCGCGGCGATGGCCGAGGATCGCGGCATCGAGTTGGTTGAGGTCAAGGAGACGGTCTCCGAGGATTTCACCGAGCTGATCGTGGTGCGCGTCGCCGGTCGCAACGGTGAGGAGCTCGAGGTCGCGGGCACCGGCGTCGGCCCCAGGAACGTGCCGTATCTGGTGCGAGTCTGGGGCCAGAGCATCTACATGCCCTTCGCCGAGCACCTAGCGATCTTCCGCTACGCCGACCAGCCCGGCATGATCGGCCGCGTCGGCAGCGCCTTCGGCGAGCACGGGGTCAACATCGCCTCGGCTTACGTCGGCGCCGAAGCAAAGCCGGACGAGGCCGTGATGGCGCTGACGACGGATGCCGCCGTCCCACTTGCGGTGGTCGAGGAGATCGCCAAGGGTGACGGCTTCATCGAGGGTCGCGCTGTTGACCTCTAGACCTGACGGCGCAGGGCTACGGCGCCGCCGGCTGCAGGATCGTCAGCGTGTAGGTCGCCGGCGTTTCATCCGGCAGCCCGCCTGAAACAGCCCGGACACTGAACCTGTAGATGCCGGGCTTCTTCTTGTAGGTCTTCGGCGACGTGCAGGGCCCGAAGGAGGGGGGAGCGAGGCTTGCCTTGCGCCTCTTCTTGCGCTGGATTGCGCACTCGAACATGGCCCCGGCTGTCGGCGAGCTGAACGTGAAGCCCAGCTTCTTGGTGACCCCGCGCGTCACGAGGCGCGCCTTCGGCTTCTTGTCGAGCACGGTTTCGGGCGCGACGCTGCCATCCGCTGAGGCGGCGTTGCGGTCGATCCGGAAGGCGAGCATCACGAACTCGCCTCTGTTGCCGGAGGCGTCTGTCGCGCGCACCTCGAAGGTGCGGTTGCCGTCGGCGAGCGCGATCGTGGTCAGCTCCGCCTGTGAGGCCGCGTCGGAGGACGGATCCGAGCAGGGAAAGGCCGGGCCGGCGTCGATTCGGCAGCTGAACTCGGCGCCTGGCTCTGAGGCCGAATAGCGGAAGGTCGGCGTCTGGTCGCGAACGTCGGCGGGCCCCGAGTCGATCGTCACGACCGGCGGCGTCGCGTCGACCGTGAACTCGCGCGCGGCGACCGTGTCGTCGACGTTGCCGTGCTCGTCGCTCGATTTGACCTCGAAGCGGTGGGGGCCGTCGCCCAGCGCCACGGGCGTGAACTCCGCGTCGGCGCCCTCGAGAATGCTCACCCCGTTACAGGGCACGAAAGGAGCCGAGTCGATCCTGCACTCGAAGCTCGAGTTCTCCTCGGAGGAGCGATAGCCGAAGGTGGGCGTCGAGTCCGTGGTCCTATCGCCCGGGCTATGGGTGATTGAGGTCTGGGGCGGGGAGGCGTCGACGGTGAACGTGACCTCGGCCGGAGACGTGTCGACGTTGCTCGGCGAGGTGAGCGCGCGTACCCGCAGGGTGTGAGAACCGCCCGTAATGCCCGGGAATGCGAGCGGCGAAGTGCAGGCGCTGAACGCCGCGCCGTTCAGCGAGCACTCGAACGTCGCATTCGAGTGCGTGGGCGAGAAGAAGGTCGCGCGGTGGCTTCCCGGGAGAACATCGTCGCCCGGAAGCGGGCTCGTGATCTCCGTGACGGGATTGACATCGTCGACCAGCGTCAGGTTGAGCACGTATGGCCCGGCGGCGCTGGCGGGGTTGCTGCCCGAGATGCCGTCGAGGACGATCATCAAAGTGTCGTTCTCGGCGACGGGGATCGCTGTGGGGCTGGCCGTGCAGTTGCCGGCGGCGTTCTGGCTCACAAACGAGACGCTGCCGTCGCCCTGGAGCCTGTAGATCTTGCTGCGCCGATTGACGTTTTCGTCTGAGCCACAGAAGTTGAGCAACACGCTGCCGCGCTGGGCGGCGGTCCAACGGAACCAGACCGACTTGCCGGCCGTGCTCGCCCCGCCGGTCGAATCGACAGGCTCGGACGTGGCAAGCGAGCTATCGCCGGTCGTCGTCACCGAGGTCCCACTGAGCTCCCTCGCATCGGCGAAGTTGTCGTTGTCCGGAGGCTGGCTGTAGGCAAGCCGCATTCCGAAGGTGCCCGCGTCGCCCCGCCGGCCCTCCACGGCGATGTGGTAGGTGTTGCCGGCCGTCACGGGGAAGGCGATCGCGCAAGTGCGGCGGAAATGGGCCATCAGGCTGACGAAGGTTGTGCCCGTCTGCGTGTAGGCGGCGACGTTGAACCGGCTGACGACGTCGTCGTCGCAGACTGTGATCCTGATTGAGCCGCCCGTCGGTGCCTGCCACGTGTACCAGACGCTGGCGTCGCCCAGGGTGCCGTCCACGGTGTGGCTCGGCTCACCGGTCTGCCGGGTCGCGCCGCGGGATTGCCCAGCTAGGGTCACGCTGGCGCCACTGAGCGGAGCAGCCGCGGCGAGGTCGTCGTTGCCCGGCTTTGGATAGGCACGGAGACCGAGCTCGAAGGTGCCTCTTTCGCCTCCGAGTCCGGGGACGCTGCTCTGGTGGACCTGGACCGCGATCTGATAGGTGACCCCCGGGCTGACGGCGCCCCGGGTGATGCAGTCGCTGGTCCTTGCCACGGTAGTCAGCGCGTTGATCGCGGAACCGGTGTAGATGGCGACGTCGAGGTCGACGTCGAGGTCGCCGCAGGTGTCGACATCGATCGTGCCGGTGAAATCGACAGGCGCCGTCCACGAGTACCAGAGCGACGCCGTGCCGTTGGGGGTGGTGCCGGCTCCGGCCGCGTGGTTACCCTCGCCACTCTGGAAAGTCGCCCCCCGATTGTCGCCGCTGGTGCTCGCCGCGGTTCCCGTCAACACCGCAGCTCCGCTGAAGTCATCGTTGGCAGGCTTGGCGAAGGCGTTCAGCCGTAGGTTGAAAGTCGTTCGATCGCCCTCGACAGCAATCTTGTAGTCCGCGCCGCCGGTCACGCCGAACCAGCCGTTGCATTCCCGTCTTGCGTGTGTGACCAGGGTGCCGAAGCTCGTTCCCGTGTAGACGGCGACCGTCAACTCCCTCTCCTCCTCGTCGCAGACGTCGAACCTGACTGCGCCTGTAACGGGCGAGTTCCAGCTCCACCAGACCGATGCGGTTGCCCCGGGGACCACGACGGGTTCCCCGGCCTCGCGTGAGGCTCCGCGCGAGTCGCCGGCGACATTGACGGAGGCGCCAGTCAAAGGCGGTGCCCCGGCGAATGCGTCGTTGCCGGGAACGGAGCGATACTGCAGTCGCAGTGTGAAGCGGCCACGCTCGCCGCCGGCGCCGTCGACCGCGACCCGGTAAGTCTGTGCGGCGAGGACCGGGAACGCGATCTTGCATTCATCGGACGCGACTTCGGGGCTCGCCAACGTGGTGCCCTGGTAGGCCGCGAGGGCTGTGTCGAAGTCCGCGTCGCAGACGTCGATCTCGATGGCGCCGGCCGCGGTGGTGGTGAGCGTGTACCAAACCGACGCGGTGCCGTTTGCCGCGTTGTGATTTTGCTCACCGGCCTCGCGACTGGCTTCGCGCGTGTCGCCGGCAACCGCTGCGCCTGCCGCAGAGATCGACTGCGGCATGGCGAAGGCATCATTGCCGGGCGGCGCCGCTTGGGCCGAGGCGGAGATCGCCGTCCAGGCGAGCCCCGTGAGCAGGCAGATGCGGGATGCGGGCCTCATGGCGCCGCCGGCTGCAGGATCGTCAGCGTGTAGGTCGCCGGCGTTTCATCCGGCAGCCCGCCTGAAACAGCCCGGACACTGAACCTGTAGATGCCGGGCTTCTTCTTGTAGGTCTTCGGCGACGTGCAGGGACCGAAGGAGGGGGGAGCGAGGCTTGCCTTGCGCCTCTTCTTGCGCTGGATTGCGCACTCGAACATGGCCCCGGCTGTCGGCGAGCTGAACGTGAAGCCCAGCTTCTTGGTGACCCCGCGCGTCACGAGGCGCGCCTTCGGCTTCTTGTCGAGCACGGTTTCGGGCGCGACGCTGCCATCCGCTGAGGCGGCGTTGCGGTCGATCCGGAAGGCGAGCATCACGAACTCGCCTCTGTTGCCGGAGGCGTCTGTCGCGCGCACCTCGAAGGTGCGGTTGCCGTCGGCGAGCGCGATCGTGGTCAGCTCCGCCTGTGAGGCCGCGTCGGAGGACGGATCCGAGCAGGGAAAGGCCGGGCCGGCGTCGATTCGGCAGCTGAACTCGGCGCCTGGCTCTGAGGCCGAATAGCGGAAGGTCGGCGTCTGGTCGCGAACGTCGGCGGGCCCCGAGTCGATCGTCACGACCGGCGGCGTCGCGTCGACCGTGAACTCGCGCGCGGCGACCGTGTCGTCGACGTTGCCGTGCTCGTCGCTCGATTTGACCTCGAAGCGGTGGGGGCCGTCGCCCAGCGCCACGGGCGTGAACTCCGCGTCGGCGCCCTCGAGAATGCTCACCCCGTTACAGGGCACGAAAGGAGCCGAGTCGATCCTGCACTCGAAGCTCGAGTTCTCCTCGGAGGAGCGATAGCCGAAGGTGGGCGTCGAGTCCGTGGTCCTATCGCCCGGGCTATGGGTGATTGAGGTCTGGGGCGGGGAGGCGTCGACGGTGAACGTGACCTCGGCCGGAGACGTGTCGACGTTGAGCGAAGGATCAACAGCGCGAACCTGGAAGGTGTGCTCCCCGTCGGTCAGGCCGGTCAGCGTCCTGGGATTTGTGCAGGTCGTGAAGGCGGCGAAGTCCAGGGAGCACTGGAATGTCGAATCGACTTCGTCCGGTGACCTGAACGCCACCAGGAACTGCCGTTCTGTGAGCACGCTCGTGGGCTCCGAGGTCGTTATCTCCGTATCGGGGCCGACGTCGTCAACGAACGCGTAGGTCAGCTTGTAGGCACCGCGCCACTGCGAGATGTCGGAATTGCTGAGGTCGCCGTCGATCGCAATCTTGTAGTGCGTGTTGGCGGCCACTTGGACCTCGACGCGGCTGCCCTGCCCGCAGGATCCGCCGTCGTCGTCGCGCCCCAGCAGGGTCAGGTCGGGTAGCTGATCTCCGAGGAAGACGGCGACCGTCGTGTCGAAGTTCGCCGCGCTGTCGCAAGTGGACACGGTGATCCTGCCACTGCGCTGGGCGAGGAAGGAGAACCACACCGATCCTCCCTCGGGAAGCGGTGACGACGTCAGCGCGGGCTCAAGTTGCTCGTAGGTGGCGCCGGCGGAGCTCCCGTTGATGGTTCCGCTGTTCCCGCTCAGGGGGGTCGCGTTTACAACGTCGTCATTGGCCGGAGTACCCGTCGAGTTGCGCAGACGAAGCGCGAAGCTGCCGCGGTCGCCGACGCGCCCCTCCACTGCTACGAAGTAGGTCGTCCCCGAGGTGACCCTGAAGGTGGCGACACAGACACCGGTGGCCTGCTGGACGAGATCCGAGAACTGAGGCGAGCCCGCGACGGGCGGCGGGTCGGTGTAGCCCGCCACGCGGAATGTCTCCTCGAAGTCGACGGTGCTCGGGCAGACGTCGATCCGCACTCGCCCGGTCCCCGCCGCCACCCAGCGGTACCAGACCGAACCGTCCAGTGGATTGCTGAAAGGCTGGTGGAGCGGCTCGCCGCTGGCGTTTTGGCGGGAAGCCCCGCGCGTGTCGCCACTCGCCGTGGCCTCGGATCCGCTCAGCAGCACCGCATCGGCGAAGTCATCATTGGCGGGCTTCTGGTAAGCGTGGAGCTGCAGGTCGAATGTGTGCGAGTTGGAAGTCACGTTTGTGACTGCGATCCGGTAGTGCACCCCGAGCGAGATCGGTATCCGAATCAGGCAGGCGGAGAAGCTGTTGACGGGAGTGAGCTCGCCAACGCTAGGACCGGTGTAGATCGTTGAGTTGACCAGGCTGTCGTCGGTACAGACGTCGAGTTCCAGTCCGCCCGAGAAGGGGGCTTCCCACGAGTACCAGACCGAGGTTGTTTGGCCGCTGCCTGGCTCGAACTGCTCGCGGGTCGCGCCGCGTGTGTCTCCGGTCGCGGTGGCGGTCGACCCGGTCGGCGTGACGCCGTTCGGGAGCGCTGTCGCGTTCGCGAAATTGTCGTTCCCCGGCGGCTGGAACCCGTCGATCCGGAGATTGAATGTCCCGCGCGGCCCGTCCACCCCGATCCAGTATGTGGCGCCGGCGGTGATCGCGTAGTGGGCCTCACAGGTATGTACACCGACCGAGGTGTCGGACCCCCAGGGATCGCCCAGGTTGGTGACCCGGAAGACGCCCACCCGGTGTTGGTCGCAGTCCGAGATTTCGATTTGTGCCCCGGTGATCAGAGCCGGCGCAGTCCAGCGATACCACACCGAGGCGTTGTGCTCGAACGAGATGTTGGGCTCACTCAGCCCGCTGGTAGCGCCGCGGTTGTCACCGTCGATGTTGACCGCCGAACCGGTGACGATCTCAGGGGTGAGCTCGAAGTCGTTCTCGGGCGCCTCCCATTCCTGCAGACGCAGCGTGAATGTGCCCCGCCCCGGTGGGAGGCCAGCGTCGCCATCGACGGCGATCCAGAATATTTGCCCACAGCAGACGGGGAAGTCGATTTCGCAGAGCGAGGCCTCTACCTGAGTCAGGTCGCCCAAGGTGCTCTCTTCCGTTCCGGCGTAGGCCGCAATCGCCGTCGGGAAGTTCGAGTCGCAGACGTCGACTTCGATGGCGCCATCGACGGACGGGGTGATCTGGTACCAAACCGAGGCCTGGCCACCAGCGTCATTGTGATCGGGCTCGGTGACATCCACCGTTGCCTCGCGCGTGGCCTCCCTTGTGTCGCCGGCGACAACCGCGACCGGCCCGTTCAGCACCTGGGCGTCCTCGAAGTCGTCGTTGGCGGGGGGCGCGGCACTCGCCATTGGGGCGAGGACCCACGTCATGGCGGCGGCGATCGCGATCGTAAGTGCGAGCGAACGCGCCCGCCACGCGATTGCGGACACGTTCGATGCGTCGGTTCTAGCCACCCATGCTCCCCGTTGCGTACTTGTGTCCGTCAGCGAGACTGGACGGTCACAATACTTGCAGGTTAAAGGGCCGTCTGTGACATCGGGCACCCCGAGGTTTTCCCTGATATTGCCCGCATACTCAGCGGCGGTAGGCTCCGCGGTTCATGCGCGTCGTCGTAATCAGCAAGCACGGGCCTCCCGAGGTCCTTCAAGTCGAGGAGCGGCCCGACCCGCCCGTCGTCCCCGGTGAGGTGCGTATTGCCGTCAAGGCTGCGGGCATCAACTTCGCTGACACGATGGCCCGCAACGGCACCTACCCCGACGCTCCGGCGACGCCGTGCGTCGTCGGTTACGAGGTTGCGGGCGAGGTCGATCAGGTCGGGGAGAGCGTCAGCGGATTCGCCGTTGGTGACCGCGTCATCGCCGGCACCCGCTTTGGGGGCTACGCCGAGAAGGTGTCCGTGCACCACGGCCAGGTCTTGCCGCTGGCTGCGGACCTCAGTTTCGAGCAGGGAGCCGCGATCCCAGTCAACTACGCCACCGCATACGCGGGCCTCGTGATCATGGGCGGCCTGCGCGAGGGCGACCGGGTGCTGATCCACGCCGCGGCCGGAGGCGTCGGCATCGCCGCCACGCAGATCGCCCGCAACATCGGCGCCGAGATCTTCGGCACGGCTTCGGCCGGCAAGCACGACGCGATCCGCGAGCAGGGGGTCGAGCACGCGATCGACTACCGCAGTACGAACTTCGCCGATGAGATCAAGCGGATCACCAAGGGAAGCGGGGTGGACGTGGTCATGGACGCCGTCGGGCCTTCCAGCTTCCGCAAGAGCTACCGAAGCCTGCGCAGCGGCGGGCGCCTGATCATGTTCGGCGGCTCTGAGATCAGCACCGGCGAGAGCCGCGACCTGAAGGCCGTCGTCAAGGCGCTGACCGCGATGCCCCGAGCCACGATGCCGTGGTGGAAGAGCCTCGCGATCATGAACGAGAACAAGGGTGTCTTCGGGCTAAACATGCTCAAGTGGTGGGATTCCGAGGGCAGCCTCGATCGCGCCCTCGACCCGCTCGCCGCCGACTTTGAGGCCGGAAAGCTGAGCCCGGTGGTGGCCGAAGCTTTTCCGTTCGACAAGGCAGCCGACGCCCACCGCTTCCTCGGCGAGGGCAAGAACATCGGCAAGGTTGTGCTCGTTCCGTAGTTGCGCCTAGCGTGCGGCCGCCGCCAGGATCGAGAACGTGTATGTTGCCGGCGTCTCGTCGGGCAGTCCGCCCGCCACGGCCCTGACGCTGAAGCGGTAGATCCCGGGCTTCTTCTTGTAGCTCCTGGGTGACTTGCAGGGACCGAAGGAGGCGGGAGCGAGGCTCGCCTTGCGGGTCTTCTTGCGCTGGATCGCGCACTCGAAGGTCGCTCCCGCGGTCGGTGAGCTGAAGCCGAACCTGATCTTCTTGGTGACGCCTCGGGTCACGACGCGTGCCTTGGGCTTGAGGTCGAGGACCGTCTCGGGTGCCGTCGCCCCGGGCGGGGTCCCGTCCGGGGGATCGTCCCCGCCGGGCGGAGTGGACGCCGAGATGTCGATCGCGAAGGCCAGCGTCGCGAACTGCCCCGGGTTGCCCGCGGCATCGCTGGCGCGCACGGCGAAGCTGTGGGCGCCGTCGGCGAGGGCGACGCTGGTCAGCTCCGCCTGAGAACCCGGGACCGAGGAGGGATCCGAGCAGGGGAAGACGGGGCCGGAGTCGATCCGGCAGCTGAACGTGGAGTTCGGCTCTGAGGAGGAGAAGCGGAAGCTCGGCGTCGTGTCGGCCGGATCCGTCGGGCCGGAGTCGATCGTCGCGGTCGGCGGGGTGGTGTCGACGGTGAACTCGCGTTCGGCGATCGGCCCGAGGTTGCCCGCCTCGTCGCGGGCGCGCACCTCGAAGGTGTAGGTGCCGTCGGCGAGCGGAGCGGTGGTGAGTTCCCGGTCACCGTCGCGCCCGACCGCGGCGGGCTGGTTGCAGGCCGCGAACTGACCGCCGTCCAAGCGGCACTCGAACTCGGCCCCCGGTTCGGAGCGGTACCGGAAGGTCGGGGTTGCGTCGGGAGTGAGCGCCACGTTGTCGCCCAGGATCGTGGTCAGCGGGGCATCGACGTCCATTTCGAAGAACATCGTCGCCGCAGACTGGTCGACGTTGCCGGCCGGGTCGGTGGCTCGTACGCGGAAGACATGCCCGCCGGCCGCAAGTCCCGGGTAGGCCTTGGGTGATGTGCAGGGCTCGAACACCACCGAGTCCAGGGCGCACTGGAACGTGGAGTTTGGTTCCGATGATGTGAACTCGAATGCGGCGATATCGGGGCCGTAGACCGGCCGCGGCGCTGGGGCCGTGATCTCGGTTTCGGGCTGCGTGTTGTCGACGAACGCGAGGTTGAGCACGTACTCGCCAAAGCGCTGCGCCTGGCTGGGGTTGAGGCGGTTTCCATCAAGCCGGAGCTGATACGTGGTGTCGGCCTCGACGGCAATCTTTGGTGGCGTACCGGTACAGAGGGTCAGGCTGAGGCCGCGGCTCGTCAACGCATTGAGCGCGCTTCCGGTGTAGACGCGGACCCGCGGCCGGAAGTTGAAGCTGCTCCCGCATAAATCTAGGCTGAGCGTCCCCGCGGACGCGGCCGTCCAGGTGAACCAAACGCTGCCGGCCGGATTCGCAACGCCGGATTCCGGTTCGTTGTTCTCGTAAGTTGCGAGCAGGTTGTCGCCGCTGGTGGTGACCTGGTTGCCACTCAGCGGCCGGGCGGCTGCAAAGTTGTCATTCGGCGGTGGGACCCCCGCCAGGATCCGAAGCACGAACGTCCCGAGGTCGCCGCTTCGTCCTTCGACTGCGATGTGGTATGTGACGCCGGGGTCCGTGAGGAAAGGCGTGGCGCAGCGATCGGCGCCGCGCTGCTGGAGGCTGGTAAGTCCGGCCCCGCTGTCTTGGTACACGGCCACGCCGAAGGCGTCGCTGCCCACGTCGTCGCAGACGTTGACGAGAGCACGGCCATCGAGCGGGGCGGTCCAGCGATACCAGACACTCCCCGACCCGACGGGTTGGGTCGGGTCGTGGTCGGGCTCGGAGCCTTCCCGGGAGGCACCGCGCAAGTCGCCCGTCGCAACGGTCTCGGCCGTCCCGGGAATCACCTGACCCGCTGCGAAATCGTCGTTGCCCGGCTTGCCGACGAACCTGAGGTCGAACAGGAAGGTGCCTCTGAGCTCCGTCGTCCCCCGCGTCTGCACAGCGATTCGGTACGGGGTGGAAGCCAGGACGGGCACCCGCAGATGGCACTGGCCCGGCTGCGAGACCAAGGGGTCGGCGACCGGGGTCAGCGAGTTCAGCGCCACGCCCGAGTAGATGGCGACCTCAAGGTCGACGTCGTTGCGGCAGACGTCGATCTCGACCGCGCCTGGCGCCGTGGTCGCCCAGCTGTACCAGACGCTCGCGGAGCCGGGAGTTGAGCCGTGCAGCGGTTCGTCTGGCTCGCGCGAAGCACCGCGGTTGTCGCCGGTAATCTGAACGGCGGAACCACCGAGCGGAATGACGCCGGCGAAGTTGTCGTTCGAAGGCCGGGTGAAACCGCTGAGCCGCAGGTTGAAGGCCCGGCGCGCCCCGCTCACGGAGATGCGGTAGGTAGCGCCTGCGGTGACCTCGACCCAGTCCTCGCAGAGGCGGTTGCTGACCTCGTTCAGGGCGCCGAGGCTCGTTCCGGCGGCGGTGAGGACCCGCAGGCCTTGGCCGGCCCCGTCGCAGGCCTTGATGTGCACGGCGCCCGTGAACCGCGCTTCCCATTGGTACCAAACCGAGGCCGGTTTGTCACCCGCGAAGTCCGGCTCGCCGCTCTCCTTCGAGGCGCCCCGGGTGTCGCCGTCGACGTTGACGCTCAGCCCCGTGACCACGTCCGGCAGGGCAAAGTTGTCGTTGGGCGGTGATGGCCAGGACTCGAGCCGCAGGGTGAACTGGCCGCGACTGGTGTCGGAGCTGTCGACGGCGACGCTGTAGATCTGCCCGGGCACGACGGCGAAGCTGATCTCGCAGGCACCGGACTCAACCGGGGTCAGGGTGAGAAACGAATCTCCCCGATACGCGGCGGTCACAGACGAGAAGTCCGCGTCGCAGGCGTCGATCTCGACTGCGCCCACTCCCGCTGCGGGTGCTGTGAAGCGGTACCAGACCGAGGCCCGCGGTCCGCCCGCCACATGGACGGGTTCGGAGCCCTGGGCAGTTGCGTCGACGGTCGTGCCGGCGGCAACTGCAGTGTCTGCCGAGATCAACTGCGCAGCCCCGAGATTGTCGTTCCCCGGCGGCGCTGCCTGGGCTGACGCAGCCAGGCTCGCCCAGGCGAGCACAAACAGCAACCCGGTGAGAGACAGCCGCTTCATCGCCCCACCGCCCGGAAGATCGCGAACGTCACGGTTGCCGGCGTCTCGTCGGGCAGTCCGCCCGCCACGGCCCTGACGCTGAAGCGGTAGATCCCGGGCTTCTTCTTGTAGCTCCTGGGTGACTTGCAGGGACCGAAGGAGGCGGGAGCGAGGCTCGCCTTGCGGGTCTTCTTGCGCTGGATCGCGCACTCGAAGGTCGCTCCCGCGGTCGGTGAGCTGAAGCCGAACCTGATCTTCTTGGTGACGCCTCGGGTCACGACGCGTGCCTTGGGCTTGAGGTCGAGGACCGTCTCGGGTGCCGTCGCCCCGGGCGGGGTCCCGTCCGGGGGATCGTCCCCGCCGGGCGGAGTGGACGCCGAGATGTCGATCGCGAAGGCCAGCGTCGCGAACTGCCCCGGGTTGCCCGCGGCATCGCTGGCGCGCACGGCGAAGCTGTGGGCGCCGTCGGCGAGGGCGACGCTGGTCAGCTCCGCCTGAGAACCCGGGACCGAGGAGGGATCCGAGCAGGGGAAGACGGGGCCGGAGTCGATCCGGCAGCTGAACGTGGAGTTCGGCTCTGAGGAGGAGAAGCGGAAGCTCGGCGTCGTGTCGGCCGGATCCGTCGGGCCGGAGTCGATCGTCGCGGTCGGCGGGGTGGTGTCGACGGTGAACTCGCGTTCGGCGATCGGCCCGAGGTTGCCCGCCTCGTCGCGGGCGCGCACCTCGAAGGTGTAGGTGCCGTCGGCGAGCGGAGCGGTGGTGAAGCCGGCGTCGGCGTAGTCGTGCGGGATGGGCTCATTGCAGGGGCTGAACGCCGCCGGGACGACGCGGCATTCGAACTCTGCGCCCGGATCTGACGTGTACCCGAAGGTCGGGGTCGTGTCGTTGCTGTGGCTCGGTGGGGCGGCGACGAACTCGGTCGTCGGCGCGACCGTGTCGACGTAGACCGACATCGTGGCGGGGGACATATCGACGTTCGAGGCCTGATCGATCGCCCGCACCAGGATCTGGCTTCCGCCCTCGGGCAGTCCCTGGATCGTCGCCGGAGAGCTGCATGGGCTGAAGGTCATCGGTGGGTCGACTGCGCACTCGAACGTGGCGTTCGCGTCGTCTGACTCGAACTCGATCTCCAGTTGGTCGTCCGTCAGGGTCGCCTGCGGTTCGTCTGACGTGATCTCGGTTTCCGGCGCGACGTCGTCCACAAGCGTCAGGTCGAGTTGGTAGGCGCCGCGACGAGCGGAGGCCGGAACGCTGCCCTGGTTTCCGTCCACGACGATTCGGTACTCGCTGCCGACCTCAACATCGACGCGCAGCTTGCTTTGGGTGCCGCAATCGGTGGCGTCGTCGTTGAAGCCCAGGTGCGTGAGGTCGTTGATAGCGCTGCCGCGAAACACCCGCAGTGTCGTGTCGTACGCCGTTTCAACGGAACAGGTGGAGAGCGTCAGCGCTCCGCTGAACGGGGCAACCCACCTGAACCACACCGATGACCCGTCGGGCAGCGGGTCCGGCGCCTCCAGCTCGTTCTGCTCGTACGTGGCGGTGGTCGTGTCTCCCGAGAAGACGTCGGCCTCGCTCGTGAGCAGCTGCGGGTTCGCGAAGTCGTCGTTGGGCGGCGTCACGCGAACGTCGAACCGTGCCGCAAAGCTGCCCACCCCGTTTCGGGCGCCCTCCACGACCACGTGGTAGAAGTTGCCGGCGACGACCCGGAAGCTGGCAACGCAGAGTCCCCCGGCCTGCTTCACCGCTGTGCCAACCGATCCACCGACATATGCGGCGACGCGGAATGCTCCGGTCTGCGCGTTGAACGAATCGCATGCATCGACGCGGGCACGGCCAGTCATCGGCGCCTGCCAGCGGTACCAGACCGTGCCCGAGCCGGCGCTTTGCCCGCTGTGGGAGGTGGGTTCGGCGGGTTCCCGGGTCGCCCCGCGGGTGTCGCCGGTGACGACGGTCTCCGCCGCGGCCACATTCTGCGCCAGCGCGAAGTCGTCGTTCAGTGGTCGCGGGAAAAACTCAAGCTGCAGCTCGAACGTTCCGCGAACCTCGTCGCTGGCCCGGGTCTCCACCGCGATCCAATACACGGTGTTCTGGACCACGGCAATCTCCAGCACGCAGTTCGACGGGCGTGCGACAGGGGTCAGCGAGGCCTGGTTCGGCCCGCTGTAGATCGCTGCGTAGGTGTCGAACTCCTCGGTGCAGGTGTCCACTCGCACGACGCCATCGGCAGTCGGGACCCACGCGTACCAGACCGAGGCGTCGCCGGCTTGGGAGCTGTGATTCGGTTCGGGCGGCGTCTGGCGCGAGGCGCCGCGTGTGTCGACCGCGACGATGTCGCCGTTGGCGGCCAGTTGATTGCCGAACGCCGAGTCAAAGTCGTCGTTGGCCGGCTTTGCGAAGAAGTCGAGTCGCAGGTTGAACGCGCTGCGCGTGCCGTCGACGGCGATCCGGTAGGTGAAACCGACGTCGGCGCTCGCGATGCTGAACCAGGCCTCGCAGGCCCGTGTCTCGAGGGAGCTGCCCCCAGGCACCGAGCTACGGAAGATCGCGACGCGCAGGTCCTCGGCTCCGCCCGGCGTGCAGACGTCAATGTGGACGCCGCCCATCGCGCTCGGCGTCCACGTGTACCAGACCGACGCATCGCGGCCCGGATAGTGGTCAGTCTCACCCGCCTGACGTGAGGCGCCGCGGTTGTCGCCGTCGACGCTGACGGAGGACCCGGCGAGCGGCTCCGCGCTCGCGAAGGCGTCGTTGGCCGGTGCGATCCAGGACTTGAACCGCAGCGTGAAGCGGCCCTTCGCCGGACCGACGCCGTCGACCGCGATCCTGTACGGCTGTCCGCCCGTCACGGGAGTCGTGACCAGGCACGCGTTCGACTTGACCGGCGTCAGCGCTCCGAGCGTGTCACCCCGGTACACGGCCAGCGCCGTTTCGAAGTCGGCGCTGCAGACGTTGACCTCGATGGCGCCGTTCTCGACGGGACTGAACCGATACCAGACCGACGCGGACCCGCCGGCGTTGTCGTGGTTCGGTTCAGACGGCGCCTCCCGCGTCGCTTCGCGAGTGTCGCCTGCCGCCACCGCGTTGTCTGCGCTCAGTTGCTGCGCGGAGAGGAAGGCGTCGTTTGCGGGCGGATCCGCGAACGCCGTCGGCGCCAAGGCGGCGACCATGCCGAGCACGGCAAGCGCAGCCATTGCGAACCGACGGGTTCGCCGGCCATTTGCAGGCGCGATGTTCTCCATTAACCCCGACTCCCAGTTGACGCGAGCCCCTAGCTCGCGAATTGCATGGATCGAATCATGCCAGGCCCGGCCGATGTCTGCGGTGGCTCCACCCTGAAGTTTTCCCCGATCTTTGCGGTCGGTCGCCTCGGCAGTGGGCGGGGCCCGCCATTCGGCGAGAGCGGCTGCGACTTTGCCGCCGGTGACCGTGTCATCGCCGGCACCCGCTTCGGCAGGTGTTGCCTGAGTGTGACGAGAACCACTCCCACTCTGTGACGCGCCCCACGGTCGGGGCCGGGTCCGCACCGTAGGTTCGACCCATGAGGGGAAACGTGACGATCACGTGGTCACCGGGAGCGCTGCGGCGCTCGCCGAGTGCCGCTAAGGTGGCAGCGGGGAATAAATGATGGGACGGGGTCAAAGCGGGGTGACGGGTGTATCGGCGATGGCGGCGCTGGGTCTCCTGCTGCTTGCCCCCATGTCGGCGGATGCCGCCTACCCGGGCAAGAACGGTCACATCGGATTCGAAAACCGCGGCAGTTTGTTCTGGGTCAACCCGGACGGCTCCGGCACCAAGGTGCTGCGCAAGCAGAAGCCCTACAACCCGAACGGCACGACGATCAGCGAAATCTACGGGTGGACCTACAGCGAGCCTGCTTTCTCCCCATCGGGCACGCAACTCGTGTTCGACGTAGATGTGTTGTACAAGGACCTTCCGCCGGTTCTTGAGCAGCGGATTCAGATTGCGAACGCGGATGGATCGGGTAGCCCGTCCACCACGGTCGCGTGGGACAGCGCGTGGCCCGTGACTTGCGTGGACGGTGAGCTCGGCGGGGTGATCAGCAGGTACGACGACCCCTACTTCTCGCCCAACGGCAAGTCGATCGTCTTCTCAGAGACAGTCACCGGTCGGGATTGCCCGTACGAGGGGTACCCCAAGACGCTGCCGCTCGATACACCGAACGACCACAACTCCAGTAGTTGTCCGCCACAGTATTCGAACATTTCCAACTCGTATTGTCGTCTCGTCGCGCCAGACAACGGCTTTTCCGTGTTCGATTACGAGAAGTACTACCTCGGACCTGGTCCCGATGACGTAGGCGGGGTCAGAACGGTCAAAGTGGCCAATTCGCCTGGCGTTCCCGTCCAGCTTGGGAAGGACGTCGAAGCGGCGCAGACGATTGAGGACCCCGAGTACATCGCGGGCACCCAGAAGTTCATCCTGGGTTCGTCGGCGATTCCCTTTTGGGGAACTCCTTCAACCTCGACTCTGGCCTTTAGCAACTCGTTCACCTTGTCGTTCCTTGGCCGAACCCCTTCAGCTTCTCCGGACGGCAAGCGTGCCGCCTACGTGCTCAACTCCAACGGCCAAAGTGACATATATGTGTCGAACCTCGGCGGTGGCGGCCTCGAGGCTCTCACCGACAACGCGGCCGAAGACATCGATCCCGTCTTCTCCCCAGATGGGAAGAAGATCGCGTTCGCGTCCAACCGGGATGGAGATTTTGATCTTTACACCGTGAAGGCCGATGGCTCGGGTCCCGCGGTTCGTGTCACAAACTTGGCGGGGGACGAATTGACACCCGACTGGCAGGTCTCCACGGAGCCGCTCAAGCCTCCCGACACCAAGATCACGAGTGATCCAGGTGCCCTCACGAACGATACGACGCCGCAATTCACGTTCCACTCGACGAAGCCCAACTCGACATTCTCCTGCGCCCTAAAGGCGGACAGCGATCCATCGCCAGGTCCGATCCCCGTTCTGAACTTCAAGCCGTGCAAATCGCCGAAGGTCTACAACGATCCTGCCCTCGAGAACAACGAGGGCTACACGTTCTACGTGCGGGCCCAGGACGACGAGGGGCTGTACGACTCGTCCGCCGCCAAGCACAAGTTCACCCTCGACACCGTCCCCCCGGACACGCTGATCACGGAGTCTCCGTTGGGAACCGTCGGAGGGCAGCAGAACCTGGTCTTCAAGCAGCAGGCTGTCGGCCCGGTGGGGACCATCGTGGGTGCCTCCCCGTTCGTCTGCAAGCTCGGCATCCAGGGCAAGGCGCTCAAGCAGGTCAACGCCTTCCCCAAGAAGTGCAACTCCACGCTGAACCTCAAGCCCGACGACGGCCTCTACGACAAGTCCGGCACCTACGTCTACACAGCCGCCGCCCGCGACGCCGCCGGCAACGTCGATCAGACCCCGGCCGAGTCGCTGCCCTTCATCGTCGACGCCGACGGCCCGGACGTCAAGATCATCCCACCGAGCCCCGAGAAGGTGACCTCCGACCAGACCCCGTCCCTCTACTTCGAGGGCCCCGAGGACGCGGTCGGCTTCCAGTGCCGCTTCATCTTCGGCAACGACAAGCCCGGCCCCGACGACAAGTTCAAGGACTGCACCAGCGGCAAGCCCTCCAAGAAGCTCAAGGAGGGCAGCTGGCGCTTCGAGGTGATCGCGCTTGATGCCTTCGGCAACGTCGGCAAGAAGGCCTCACGGGTCTTCAAGATCGACAAGAAGGGACCGCCGAAGACCGAGATCACCTCCGGGCCCGAAGGCGTCGTCACCGAGCTCAGCCCGTTCACCTTCAAGGCGAATCGCAAGGACGCGGAGTTCGACTGCGCCCTGCAGCCCGAGGGCAGCCAGGGCAAGCTCAAGTACTCGGAGTGCTCGAGCCCCAAGTCCTACCCGTCGCAGCCCGACGGTGAATACACCCTCTACGTGCGCGGCTTCGTCCCCGGCGCCAAGGGCAAGGACGACGCGGTCTTCGAGAAGCCGCCCGCCACCAGGACCTTCACGGTCGACACGACCCCGCCGACGGTCGAGATCACCTCGGGCCCGGACTTCGCCGGCAACCCGGGCCAGCCGACCGCCTCCTTCACCTACAGCGCCTCCGAGAGCGCTCGCTTCACCTGCTCGGTCGGCCTCGCCGCCGCGGTCGTCGTCAGCGAGGCCGACTGCAACGACCCGGCCGGGTTCACCTCCGGGCCGCTGGCCTCCGGCGACTACATCTTCAGGGTGATCGCCAGGGACACCGCGGGCCTGCACGGCTCCGCGGCGCGCACCTTCAGCATCGACACGAGCCCCGAGACCACGATCACCTCACGGCCGGCCGAGTCATCCTCCGATCACGGCCCGGCCTGGACCTTCGTCTCCTCAACGCCCGGGTCGACCTTCAGCTGCCGGCTCTCCAAGCAGGGCGACACGCTCGGCGGCTTCTTCCCGTGCTCGTCGCCGTTCCGGGCGTCGCTTGCCGTCGGCAACCGCACCTTCGAGGTCTTCGCCACCGACCCCCACGGCGTCTCGGACCCGAGCCCCGCGACGGACGGCTTCTTCATCACAGAGCAGCTCCTCTGGGGCAACTACGGCAACGGCTCCGGGACGACGATCGGGCGGGCGAACCTCGACGGCACGGGCGTCGACCACAACTTCATCACCGGCGCGTCGGGGCCGTGCAGCGTCGCGATGGACGAGAACCACATCTACTGGACCAACCAAAGCTCCGACTCGATCGGCCGCGCCAAACTCGACGGCACCGGGGTCAACCAGAACTTCATCACGACCGGGGATCAGCCCTGCGGCATCGCGGTCAACGGCAGCCACGTCTACTGGAGCGAATACGGGAACGACAGCGTCAACCGCCGCCCCGTCGACGGTTCCGGCTCCAACCAGATGATCATCCAGAGCTTCGGCGCTCCGGATCCGGACTTCATCGCGCTGGATTCGAACTTCCTCTACTTCAGCCACGACGGAAACGCGGTCCACCCGGGTCTGATCGGGCGAGCCAACCTCGACGGCACCGGGCTGAACACGGGCTTCATCGATCCGAACGGCGGCGGGGGAGACCCGGACCCACCAACGAACCCGACCGGTGTCGCGGTCAATTCCACGCACATCTTCATCGCCAACACCGATCCCCAGGCGATCCAGCGAGCCACGATCGCGGGCACCGGGAACATGAACATCGTCAACGGCAGTGTTGAGGCCTGCGGTGTCGCGGTGAGTTCCAACCACGTTTTCTGGGCGAACAAGGGTGGTGCCGCCAACTCGATCGGCCGCGCGAACCTCGACGGGAGCTCGCCCAACCAGAGCTTCATCAGCGGCGCGAATGAGCCCTGCGGCGTGGCGGTGGGCTGAGCTCCCCCGGAGGGACGTTCGGCGTTCGTTGGGCTAGGGTCGCGCGGTGGCCGTTCCCCTCGCTCTCGTCGCGGCGCTGCTGTTCGCCCTTGGCACCGTGCTCCAGCAGCGAGCCGCGATGCAGGAGCCGGACGACCCCGACGGTGCCTCGTCGGCGGGACTGCTGCTGCGCCTTGCCCGCAAGCCCGTCTGGCTGGCGGGGATCGCCGCCGACGCGCTCGGGTTCATCGCTCAGGCGGCGGCGCTCGGCATCGGGCGCCTTGTCGTCGTGCAGCCGGTGCTGGCCACGAGCGTCGTCTTCTCCCTGCCGATGGGGAAGCGCTGGACGGGACAGCAGGTGGGACGCCGGCAGGTGATCGCAGCCCTCGCGGTCACCGGCGGGCTCGCCGCGTTCCTCGTGCTCGCAAATCCCTCGGGTGGGCGCGACGACGCGCCCTTCGAGCAGTGGCTCGTGGCGGGCGGCGTCTGCCTGGCACTCGGCGCCGCACTCTTCGTCGCCGCCCGCGGCCGCGCCCCGGCGATGCGGGCGACGCTGCTCGGCACCGCCACCGGCATCCTCTTCGGGCTCAGCGCTGCCCTGACCAAGGCGGTGGTCGACCAACTCGATGAGGGTTTCCTCGAGATCTTCGAGAACTGGCACGTCTACGCGCTCGCCGTCGTCGGCTACGCGAGCATGACGCTCAGCCAGCTCGCGCTGCAGACGGGCGCCCTTTCACCGGCGATGGCTACGAGCATGATCTTCGACCCGCTCGCGAGCGTCGTTCTCGGAGTGACGCTGCTCGAGGAGTCGCTCCACGAGACCACCTTCGGGGTGATCGTCTCCCTGGTCGGCCTCGGGGTGATGTCCGCGGGGCTAGTCGTTCTGGCCCGCGGCCAGGGCGCCGCCGAGGCCGCCGTCGCGTAGGTGGGCCTCGCTGCGTGCCTTCGCGTAGCCGAAGAAGATCAATAGGCCGCCGCCGAGCCAGATCACCAGCCGGATCCAGGTGTCGATCGGCAGCGTCACCATCAGCGCCAGCGCCGTGACGATGCCGACGCCCGCGATCAGGTTGAGGTGGGGGACGCGGAACGGGCGCTCGATCTCCGGCCGCTGGCGGCGCAGCACGAGCACGCCGGTGCAGACCAGCAGGAAGGCGAGCAGCGTCCCGATCGAGACGAGCTCGGCGAGCACGTTGAGGGGGACGATCCCCGCGATCACGGCGCCGACGACGCCGCAGACCACCGTCGAGAAGACGGGCGTCTTGGTGCGATCGCTGATCCGGGCGAAGGCGCCCGGCAGCATCTTGTCTTCGGACATGCGCATGAAGATGCGCGTCTGCCCGTAGAAGGTGACCATCACGGTTCCCGCCAGCCCGACGACGGCGCCGACGTTGATCGCCGCCTTCAGCCAGTCGAGGCTGGGACCCACCGATCCGACCGCCTCGGAGATCGGGTCGGCGACGTCGAGCTTCTCGAACGGCACCATCCCGGTGAGCACGAGGGCGACGGCGACGTAGAGGACCGTCGAGATCGCGACGGTCGCGAGCAGGCCGATCGGGATCGTGCGCTGGGGATTGCGGCTCTCCGCCGCGGCGGTCGAGACCGCATCGAAGCCGACGTAGGTGAAGAAGACGAGCCCGCCGGCGCTGAGGATGCCGAGGATGCCGCCCTCGGCGCCGGAGTACCCGGATGCAGGGATGAAGGGGTCGTAGTTGGCGCTCGAGATATAGGTCGCGCCGACGACGACGAACAGGATCAGCACCGCCAGCTTGATCGCGACCATCAGGTTGTTGGCCGTCGCCGACTGGCGGGTCCCGATCACGAGCAGCCCGACGGTGACGGCCACGATCAGAACTGCGGGTAAGTTGATTACCCCCGCGCCCTCCCCGAAGGGAGCCGCCGTCCAGTCGCTGGAGAGGTGGATGCCGATGCTGTCGAGCAGGCTGACCGCATAGCCGCTCCAGCTGACCGCCACGGTCGAGGCCGCCAGCAGGTACTCGAGCAGCAGGTCCCAGCCGATGAACCAGGCGGGAAATAGCCCGAAGATCGCGTAGGCGTAGCTGTAGGTCGAGCCCGCGGCCGGGATCATCGCAGCCAGTTCGGCATAACAGAGGGCCATCGCAGCGGCGGCGACGCCGGCCAGCAGGAAGGTGAAGATCACGCTCGGCCCGGCGAACTTCGCGGCCGCCGTCCCCGTCGTGGCGAAGATGCCCGCGCCGACCACGCTGGCGATTCCGAGCGCGGTCAGGCTCCAGGGGCCGAGCGCGTTCGAGTCGAGCCTGCCGCGGTCGGTCTTCGCCTGGGCGATGACAGCGTCGAGCCGGTTCGCTTCCGCCATGACCGGGGATCCTGTCAGCTACGTAGGATTGCCCGCGTGAACACGGAGGATCCCGGCCAGCAGGCGCAGGAAGCCAAGGCGCCCGAAGTCGGGGCCGAGGACGAGGGCAGCGCCTCCTTCATCGAGGCCGAGCGTGAGCACCGCCTCGAGAAGATCGAGAGGCTGCGCGAGCGAGGCATCGACCCCTACCCCGTCCGCTATGACGTTGACCGCTCGATCGCCGAGATTCGCGAGCAGTTCTCGGATCTCGAGCCGGCCACGCAGACCGAGGAGAAGGTCAAGATCGCCGGACGCGTGATGCTGATCCGCCGCCACGGCGGCCTCGACTTCGCCGACATCCGGGATGCCAGCGGCGAGATCCAGCTGTTCGCGTCTCTGGATGGGCTCGGCGAAGAGCGTCACGACATCTTCCGCCACCTCGACCTCGGCGACTGGGTCGGCGCCGAGGGCGTCGTGATGACGACGAAGCGCGGCGAGCTCTCCGTCAAGGTCGAGGACTTCCAGTTGCTGGCGAAGTCACTGCGGGCGATGCCCAAGGAGGGCCACGGCCCGACCGATGTCGACACACGCTTCCGCGAGCGCTACCTCGACCTGATGGTCAACGCCGAGTCACGGCGGATCTTCGACGTGCGCTCGGCGACGATCTCGTCGGTCCGCAGAACGCTCACCGACAAGGGTTTCCAGGAGGTCGAGACACCGGTGCTCGCCACCTCGGCCGGCGGCGCCGCGGCGAAGCCGTTCATCACGCACCACAACGCACTCGACATCGACATGTACCTGCGCATCGCTCTCGAGCTGCCGCTGAAGCGCCTGATCGTCGGCGGCATGGGCCGCGTCTTCGAAATCGGCCGGGTCTTCCGCAACGAGGGGCTCGACACCCGACACAACCCCGAGTTCACCCTGCTGGAGGCCTACCAGGCGCTCGGCGACTACCACGACATGATGGATCTGGTCGAGGAGATCGTCTCGGGCGCGGCCCGGACGGTCGGCAAGACGCGGGTCAAGGTAGGCGAGCACGAGGTCAACCTCGCGCCGCCGTTTCGCCGCGTGACGATGGCCGAGCTGATCAGGGAGAACGCCGGGCTGGACATGCATCCGTCGATGCCGCTCTCCGAGGCCCGCAAGATCGCCGACGACATGAACATCAACTACATGGACGAGTGGGGCTCGGGCAAGATCATGAGCGAGGTCTACGACGAGTCCTCCGAGGACAAGCTGATCGATCCGACCTTCGTCCTCGACCACCCGCGCGAGACCTCCCCGCTGGCCCGGGTCCATCGCGACGACCCAGACCTGACCGAGCGCTTCGAGCTCGTAGTGGCGGGCCGTGAGCTTGCCAATGCGTATTCCGAGCTCAACGACCCCGTCGACCAGCGCGGTCGTTTCGAGGCCGAGGCCCGCCTCAAGGCCGCCGGGGACGAGGAGGCTGAGTCGGTCGACGAGGACTACATTCGCGCGCTCGAGTACGGGCTGCCACCGACCGGCGGGCTCGGCATCGGCATCGATCGCCTGGTGATGCTGCTGGCCGAGGTGCCCTCGATTCGCGAGGTGATCCTCTTCCCGACGATGCGACCGCTCGGCGATACGCCGCGGCTGCTGGGCGCCGCGTCGGGGCTGCCGACGGCGGCCGATCTCGCGTCCGCGCCCGAGGCCGGAGAGGCGCGCGCGGCTGCGGCCGAGCCCGCCGATCCTTCAAGCTCCGAGCCGGCTGAAATGGCGGCCGAGCCTCTGCCGGACGCAGGACGCCACATCCCCCGCGTCCTCGCCTGGCTCGTCGCGGTCATCGGGCTGCTCTCGTTCGTGCCTACCCTGCCTGTGGTTCGCGAGAGCCTCGGCATCGACCCTCTGCTCGGGGTCTCAGGCCGCGCAGCCACGCACGTCATCGCGATTGTCGTCGGCATCGCGCTGCTCTTCATCGCCCGCCAGGTTGCGCGCCGCAAGCGCTCGGCCTGGCTGCTCGCCAGCGTGCTGCTCGCCTTCGGCTTCGTCGCGCACCTGCTCAAGGGCCCGGATCCCCTGATCGCGATCGTCGACGCCGCCGCGCTGCTGGCCCTCGTCTGGTACCGCAAGGAGTTCGCTGCTCCAAACGATCCGCGTTCGCTGCTGACCCTGGTGTTCTTCGTGCCGGTGTACCTACTGGTTGTCTTCGTTTTCGGCACCGTCTCGCTGCTGATCGAGCGCAATCACCTGGACCCGTCGCTGAGCCTGGGCGGAATCCTGGAAACGGTGTTCGGGGGCCTGCTCGGACTTGACGGCCCCTACACCTTTGAGAACCGGGTCTTCGCGGACTTCTTTCCCTACGCCCTGCTGGCGCTTGGCGTGCTGGGTCTCGTCGTGGTGCTGGTCCTGGCATTCCGGCCGATCGTCGACGGGCGCAAGGCCAACCCCGAGGAGCGCCGCAGAGTTGAGGAACTGGTGCGCCGCTACGGCAGCGACACGCTCGCCTACTTCGCGCTCGCTCACGGCAAGAGCTACTTCTTCTCCTCGGACGGCCGCTCGGTCGTGCCGTACGCCTACATGGGTGGGTATGCGCTGGCATCCGCGGACCCGATCGGTCCGCCGGACTCGCTCGACCGCACGGTCGGTGAGTTCCTCGCCTTCTGTCGCGGTCGCGGCTGGAGCGCAGCGTTTCTCTCCGCGCGCGAAGACAACCTGCCGGCGTACGAGCGCAACGGCCTGCGCGGCGTCTATCTCGGCGACGAAGCGATCATCCGCTGCGACCGCTTCACGCTCGAAGGACCGGAGATGAAGCAGGTTCGCTCGGCGGCCAACCGCGTCGGCAAGCAATGCACTTTCAAGTTGATCCGGGAGACCGAAGCCAGCCCGGACCTGATCCGCCGGCTCAACGAGATCAGTGCCCGCTGGCGCGGCGATGAGGCCGAGCGCGGCTTCACGATGGAGCTGGCGCGCGACGTCGAGGGCACGGAGCCCGACTTCCTGATCGGGTTGGCCCTCGACGCCGGGGATCGCCCGCTCGCCTTCCTGCGCCTGGTTCCGTGTTACGGCGACGATCCCGGCTACTCGCTCGACCTGATGCGGCGCGACCCGAGCGCCCCCAACGGGATCACAGAGTTCCTGATCGCAAACTGCTCCTTATCCCTCGGCGCGCAGGGGTTTCGCCGCCTCTCGATGAACTTCGCCGCCTGGGGCCGGCTCTTTGCGGAGGAGCGCAAGCTCGGCCCGCTCGAGCGCTTCGAGCGCTGGCTCGCACACGTCCTCAACCCCTACTTCCAGATCGAGTCGTTGCGTGACTTCAACCAGAAGTTCCAGCCCGAGTGGCTGCCGCGCTCGATCATCGTCGAAGACCCCTCGGCGATTCCAAGGGTTGGGTCTGCTGTTCGCCATGATCGAGGGCTTCGTCGACCTGCCGGTGGTCGGCAAGCTGCTGGTTCCCCGGGTCGCGCAGTAGCCGTGGGCGCCTCTGCGCTTCAGATCGCGCCGCTGGCAAGCATCGGCAGCCTCTTTGACCGGGCGATCGTCGACACCGACCGGTTGCCGGAGTTTCTGCTGTTCGTCTCCTTCTTGCTCAGCTTCGGTTTCATCCGAACGTCGGCTCACATGATCAAAGCCGAGGTGAGTTGGTGGCCCGGCAACGTCGAGGTGGGGGGGACCCACATCCACCACCTGGTTTGGGGAATCCTGCTGATGACGATCACGGGCTATCTCGCGATCGGGCTGAACCCGGAGTCCCCGTGGATCGAGGTAATCGCGATCCTGTTCGGCTTCGGCATGGGGCTGACCTACGACGAGTTTGCGCTCTGGCTCAACCTCAGCGACGTGTATTGGTCCGAGAAGGGGCGGCGGTCGATCGACGCGGTGATGGTCGCGGCGGCGTTCGGCGCGATCCTGCTGATCGGCTTCGCCGCCTGGATCGATGTCGCGAGGGACGTCGAGAACGGCGTCTTCGCCGTCGTCGGCTTCCTTCGGTCTTCCGGCGATACTGCTGGCGCTCGTCAACTTCTCCAAGGAGAAGTACCTGATGGGCCTCGGCGGGCTCCTGCATCCCCTTCGTGAGCCTGGTCGGCGCGTTCCGGCTGGCTCGCCCGGAGTCGCCCTGGGCCAGGGTCTTCTACCGCGGCGAGAAGCTCGAGCGGGCCAAGCAGCGCTACGCCGAACCACGTGGCTGGGAGCGGCTCACGAAGGTCCGGAGGAGCGGCGTCAGCGGGTCATCCCCCGGAGCCCGATCCTCAGGATCCACCGGCTTCGCCGGAATCAGCTCCGCCGCGATAACGCCGATCGAGGCGGCCACCGGGACCGCGATCAGGGCGCCGAGCACGCCGAGTAGCTCGGCGCCGACCAGGATCGCGACGATCGCGACCGCCGGGTTCAGCTTGACCGCTCCGCGCCTGAAGGCCATCGGCTGGATGACCCGGTCCTGCGCCTGCTGGTAGACGATGAAGGCCACGCCCCAGACGATCAGTGCGCCGGGGAAGTCGTGGATTCCGGCGGCGATCGCGACCAGGATGCCGCCGATCGTGAGCCCGATCAGTGGAATCAGGTCGCAGAAGGCGACGATCACCGCCAGCGGAATCGCGAGGGGAATCCCGAGGATCTCCATCATCACCCAGGTGAACACGCCCGCGGCGACGGCGAACAGCAGAGTCATCGTCACGTAGGAGCGGACCACGCGGTAGACGCCCTGGCCGATCCTCTTGCCGCGTGCGGCGGCGTCGGCGGGCAGACGGCTGACGGCGTTCATGTACAGCTTGCCGCGATCGAGCAGCAGGAAGAAGGCCAGCGCCAGCACGGTGACTCCTGCGATCAGATTGCTGGCCAGTGTGACCGTGATCGAGCCCGCCTCGCTGGCTGCGCTGCCGAGGTCGGAAGGCAGCTGCTTGGCCTGCTCGGTCAGCGTCGCGGTGATGTCGTACTTGTCGTTGAGCTCCCGGAACTGCTGGTTCTGCTCAGCCCATTGCTCGAAGTCCTTGATGTACGTCGGAAGCTGCGAGGCGAGGTCTTCGATCGAGCTCACGATCGGCGGGATCACCTGGAGCAGCACGAATACGAAGAACACGAACGCGGCCAGGTAGACGAACAGGATCGAGAGCCAGCGTGGCAGGCCGCGGCCGCGAATGCTCGCGTTCTCGACCCAGCCGACCGCGGGGGCGAGGGCGAGCGCCAGGAAGATCGCCGCAACGACCCAGCGCAAGGTCGTCTCGATTCGCAGGAAGACCAGCGCGAGCAGTAAGGCCACGGCGATCGCAGCCAGGACCACGATCATCACCTTGGCCACGGCGCGAGCCTGGATCCGGGCAGCCTCCATCAGGTGTTGGTTCCCGGCGACGGTGTGAGTCCCTGCCTATTCTGTGGCCGATGGAACGCTGTGAGTGGGTAGCCGGCGCCGACGAGGCGATGGTTCGCTACCACGACGAGGAGTGGTGCAGGCCCTCGCATTCGGATCGCCACCTATTCGAGATGCTCACCCTCGAGGGCGCGCAGGCAGGGCTCTCCTGGGCGACGATCTTGCGCAAGCGAGAGGGCTATCGCAGGGTCTTCGCACAGTTCGATCCCGCCGCTGTGGCCGGGTTCGAAAGCGACACGGTCGAGCGATTGTTGACGGATCCCAGCATCGTCCGCAACCGACTCAAGGTGGAGTCCACGGTCAACAACGCAGCTCGCATCCTCGAGGTGCAGGAGGAGTACGGAAGCTTCGGCGAATTCGTCTGGGGATTCGTGAACGGTGAGCCGCTGCTCGGGGGCTGGCGGGCACTCAGCGAGCTGCCGGCGCAGACGCCCGAATCGAAGCAGATGAGCAAGGAGCTCAAGCGCCGCGGCTTTCGCTTCGTCGGCCCAACCGTGTGCTACGCGTTCATGCAGGCTGTGGGCTTGGTCAACGACCACGTGCGTCGTTGCTTCCTCTACCCGTGAGCGCAGCCGCGGTTCGACTTCGAAGCCGCCCAAAAACCTCAAGCTCCGCTACTCTGCCTGCAGATGACGCATTCGCCTTCCAGCCTGGCGCTTCTCCTTCTCCTCCCCCTCTGGGGGGAGTAATCGCCGGGCGGCGCGATAGCCGCGAGCACAGAGTCATCGGTAGTTTCTAGAGAAGGAGATCAGGTCATGAGTGGCCCCAACGACGTACCAAGCGAAAACCGCGTCCACATCTTCGACACGACGCTGCGCGACGGCGAGCAGTCCCCCGGGATCTCGCTGAACACCCAGGAAAAGGTCGAGATCGCGCAGCAGCTCGCACGGCTTGGTGTCGACGTGATCGAGGCCGGCTTTCCGATCACCTCTCCCGGCGACTTCGAGGCGGTTGAAGCGATCGCGCGCAACGTCGTGGGTCCGGTGATCGCCGGGCTGGCGCGCACGCACAAGGCGGATATCGACGCCGCCTGGAACGCGGTCAAGGATTCAGAGAGACCGCGCATCCACACGTTCATCTCGACCTCTGACATCCATATCGAGCACCAGATGCAGACGACTCGCGACGACGTCGTCGGGCAGGCGCGGGCGGCCGTGAGGCTGGCCAGGTCCTATTGCGACGACGTCGAGTTCTCACCGATGGACGCGACACGCGCCGACGTCGAGTTCACGGCGGAGGTCTGCGCGATCGCCGTGGCGGAAGGCGCGACGGTCGTCAACATCCCCGACACCGTCGGCTACACGACGCCCGAGGAGTACACGCGCTTCTTCGAGGGGCTGTACCGGCTGGCACCGTCGCTTCGCGACGTCCGCCTCTCCGTCCACTGCCACGACGACCTCGGCCTCGCCGTCGCCAACTCCTACGCCGGTGTGTTGGCCGGGGCGCGACAGGTCGAATGCGCCGTCAACGGCATCGGCGAGCGCGCCGGCAACTGCTCGCTGGAGGAGATCGTCGTGCTGCTGCGGACCCGGACCGATGTCCACGGGCTCGACACCAATGTCAACGCCCGGGAGCTGGCGCGCACCAGTCGCATGATCACGCGCTTCACCGGCTATCAGGTGCCGCCGAACAAGGCGGTCGTCGGCCGCAACGCGTTCGCGCACGAGTCCGGCATCCACCAGGACGGTGTGCTCAAGGAGCGGACGACGTTCGAGTGGATCCCGGCGGCCGACGTCGGCGCCGAGCCCGAGCAGATCGTGCTCGGCAAGCACTCCGGTCGCCACGCGCTCAAAGACGCGTTCGTCAAGCTGGGTTTCAACGTCGAGGGCAACGCGCTCAACGATGCCTTCAAGCGATTCAAGGAGATCGCGGACAAGAAGAAGCAGGTGACTGCGCTGGACCTCGAGGCGATCGCCTCCGATCAGGTGCGCGCCTCCTCCCAGCGCTACGAACTTGCCTGGTTCGACGTCGAGGCGTCGTCACGACGCCCGCCGCACGCCAAGGTCGCGGTGAAGCTGCCGTCCGGCGACGAAGCGGTCGGCGAGTCGGGCGGTGACGGCCCCGTCGATGCGATCTTCGGAGCCATTCATGACGCCACAGACGTTGACGCCGAGCTGCGTCAGTACACGGTCGCGGCGGTCACCGGCGGCGAGGACGCGCTCGGCGAGGTGACCGTGATGCTGAAGGCGCACGGCCGCCTGGCGTCCGGCCAGGGCGTCGCGACCGACATCCTCGAAGCGTCGGCGCGGGCCTACATCCGGGCGCTCTCCAACGCACTCGAGGGCGCGGCGGTGCGCGAGGCCGAGGGCGTCACCGAGGAGGCGGCTTCGCTTCCGACTCCCGGGCCGTAGGGCGCACGTATAGTCCCAGCCCATGGGTTCCCTCGACGGCAAGGTCGCGCTGGTGACCGGCGCCTCTTCAGGCATTGGTGAGGCGACCGCGCTGGTGCTTGCCGGCGAGGGCGCAGCGGTGGCCCTGGCCGCGCGGCGAAGCGACCGCATCGGCGCCCTCGCCGAGCGCATCAATGCCGACGGCGGCAGGGCACTGGCGATCGAGACCGACATAACCGACGAGGCCCAGGCAAACGCGATGGTCGAGAAGACCGTCGCCGAACTAGGCGGGCTGCAAATCCTCGTCAACAACGCCGGCGTGATGCTGCTCGGCCTCGTCCAGGGCGCCGACACCGACGAGTGGAGGCGGATGATCAACGTCAACCTGCTCGGACTTCTCTACGGAACGCACGCCGCCGTGTCCGTGATGCGGGACGGTGGCGGCGGGCACATCGTCAACGTCTCCTCGGTCGCCGGCCGCACTGCGGCGATGGGATCGGCTGTCTACAACATGACCAAATGGGGCGTGACCGGATTCTCCGAGGGGTTGCGGCAGGAGTGCCTGCACCTGAACATCCGCGTCACCTGCATCGAGCCGGGGTTCGTCGACACCGAGCTGCAGGGCCACAACACCAACCCGATGGTCGTTGACGCCACCGAGAAGATGCGCGAGCAGATCGGCGATCTGCTGCAGGCCGAAGACATCGCCAACGCCGTCCTTTACAGCGTGGGCCAGCCAGATCACGTTTCGCTCAACGAGATCCTGATCAGGCCGACGCGTCAGACACGTTGATGGGCGGCCGCGCGCCTAGCGTGGCGATCATCGGGGCGGGATTCGGTGGCCTCGGTCTCGCGATCCAGCTCAAACAAGCGGGCTTCGACGACTTCACGGTGATCGAAAAGGCCGACGAGGTTGGAGGCGTCTGGCGCGACAACTCCTACCCGGGCCTGGCCTGCGACGTGCCTTCGGACCTCTACTCGTTCTCATTTGCGCCCAACTTCGAGTGGACCCGTCGTTTTCCCCTGCGCGACGAGATCTTCGCCTACCTGAAGCGAGTCACCGACGAGTTCGGAATTCGCCCACACATCCGTCTCGGCACCGAGGTCGAGTCGGCGGTCTTCGAGGAGAGCTCCGGCCAATGGGTTCTGGCGCTGAACGGACCGGGGGAGGGTGACCTCGAGGTCGACGTGCTCGTCTCGGCGACCGGGCAGCTCTCCAGGCCCTCATTCCCGAACATCCCGGGACTCGACGATTTCGAGGGCCACAGCTTCCACTCTGCCCGTTGGGATCACGGCTACGAGCTCGACGGCAAGCGTGTCGCCGTAATCGGCACCGGCGCGACCGCGACCCAGTTCATTCCCGAGATCGCGCCGAGGACGGAGCGGCTCCACGTCTTCCAGCGCTCCGCGCCCTACATCATCAAGAAGCCGGACCACCCGGTTCGGCCCTGGCAGCGAGCTCTCATCCGCCGCGCCCCGTGGATCCAGAAGCTCAGCCGGGGAGTCATCTATGCGCGCCTGGAGATCTTCATGTTCATGTTCACGAAGGCGCGGTTCGGTCTGGCCTACTACCGGGCCGACATGATGCGAAAGCTGCGCCGCGACGTCGCCGATCCCGTGCTGCGAAAACAACTCGAGCCGGGCTACCCGATGGGCTGCAAGAGGATCGTGATCTCAAATGACTGGTTCCAGACGCTGGTGCGGCCGAACGTCGAGGTTGTCAGCGATCCGATCGCCGAGATCACGCCCCGCGGTGTGCGCACGGCGGACGGCGTCGAGCGCGAGGTCGACGCGCTGATCCTCGCCACGGGCTTCCAGGCAAATGACTTTCTGGCGCCGATGGAGATTCGCGGCCTCGGGGGCGCCGAACTCAACGAGGTCTGGCGCGAAGGCGCGGAGGCGTATCTCGGGATGTCGGTCACCGGCTTCCCCAACATGTTCATGCTCTACGGCCCGAACACGAACCTCGCCGCGGGCTCGATCATCTTCATGCTCGAGAGCCAGATCCGCTACGTGCTCGGAGCGCTACGGGTGCTTGCCGCCGGTGACAACGCCTACTTCGATCTGCTGCCGGAAGTCCAGCGGGGCTTCAACGCCGAAATCCAGGGCCGCCTTTCGGGCAGTGTCTGGGAGAGCTGCAACAGCTGGTACCGGACTCCGTCCGGGCGGGTGACCAACAACTGGCCGGGCCAGACGCTCGAGTACAGGCACCGCACCCAGGCCTTTGACCCGAAGCGCTACCGGATCGCATCCGCCGTACGCACATGAAAGGCAACACGAACGCGCAGGGTTCCGTGTTGATCTGGTCGCGAGTACCGACACCAGGCTCACTCAGTTCAGTGCGGCCAGGGTGCTGGTGAGGTCTCGCGCCACGGCTTCGGGTGTCTTCTTCACCTGGTCGTTGCTGTAGCGGACGACCGTCAGCCCTGCGGCGCGAAGATCCAGTTCCTTGCGCCGGTCTCGATCGACGGCGACCTCGTGGCCGTGAGCGCCATCACCATCGAGCTCCACGGCGAGCCCCGCGTCGCGAAATAGCGCGTCTACTTCCCACCGGCCGACCCGGACGTTGACCTCCGGGATCGCGATCTCGTGGCGCTCGCAGCGGAACAGAAACGCTCGTTCCAGGCCACTGCGGGTTCTTGCGAGTTGCGGCAGGTGCCGAGCCATGGCTTCACGCACGACCGTCGCCCCCGTGTGGCCGCGGCCGAGCGTTCTCTGAACCGCGGCAAGGTCGAGGTACCTCAGGTGCGCCGCCTGAGCCAGAGCGGTGCGCAGATCGTTGAAGGGCACTTGCGTGGCGATATCCAGCAGGACCCGGGCGGCGGGCGTCACGGGGAGTCCCGCGTGCATGATGCGCCCGAGTTCCTTGGGGCGGTGCAGGCAGATTCCCTTGAGCGGAGCAACCTGTCGAGGGGTGCTGACGTGAATGGCTCCTGGGCGGTTGTAAAGCATCCCGAGCCACCAACCGCCGCTGACGTGGCTGAGGGCGGCGCCCGGCCCGGCGTATAGCAGCGCCGCTGCGTGAAGTCCCGCAACCGTGAGCGACGGATTGCCCACCGCGTAGACCCGCGGAAAGACCTTGTGAAGCCACCCGCGGGCGGTCGCACGGGCAATCATCCCCTTGCTCGCCTCGCAGGCCTGCAGCTGCGCAAAGCTGATCACCCCAAACTGCCGGGCCGCGACGCCCACGAGTCGTTCCGTGATGGTCTGGAGCCGAGCACCGGTACCGGATCCACTCAGTTCGCCCATGCGCCGATGGTGGCCGCCGGAGTGTGACCTGTGGCACTACGAATGCGCCTGTTGTGTGCCGAGAGCGGCACAATACAAACGTACGTGATAGCGTACGACACCCAGGATGGCCGTACAGATCGAAACCTCCGCCGCAATTCCAGCCGTCGGCGAGCGCGTCAAGGCGCTTCGCGAGGCCATGGACCTCTCTCTGCGAGACCTCGCTGAGCGTTCGGGCGTCTCAGCCCCGATGCTGTCACAGGTTGAGCGTGGCGAGACCAGCCCGACGCTGATCGTGGCGACCAAGATCGCCGCCGGGCTCGAACTGAGCCTCTCGCAGCTGCTGCGGCTTGACGAAGGCAGCAATGTCGTGGTTGTGCGCAGCGGCAGCGGACGCAGCAGCCGCCGCGGCGGCCATCGGGTCGAAGAGTTGACGCCGAGCCTGCCGGGGCAGCGAGCCGAGCTGACGCGCCACCTGCTTGACGGCGGCGCCGCCACCGGCGGCGCAGCCGACCCGCCGATCCACGAACCGGGCAGTCGTGAGACGATTTTCGTCAACCGGGGCAGCGCCGTGCTGACCGTTGACGGCGAGCGCTACGAGCTGCAAGCAGGCGACGCCGTGACCTTCGACGCCGACCTGCCTCATCATTTCGAGAACGAAGGTGACGAGCCGGCCGAACTCCTGGCCGTCGTCGCCGCCGGATTGAGAAGGAGCTGACGAATGCCGAAGACGCTGTTCGAAAAGATCTGGGAGGCCCATGAGGTTGCCGACGGCCTCATCTACATCGACCTGCACCTCGTCCACGAGGTGACCTCACCCCAGGCGTTCGACGGGCTGCGTCTCGAGAGCCGGCCGGTGCGCCGCCCCGACAAGACCGTTGCGACAGCGGACCACAACGTTCCCACCGACGGCACCGCGGTCGCCAGTCTGATCGCCGACGAGCTTTCACGCGTCCAGGTCGAGACGCTGGAGCGAAACTGCGAGGAGTTCGGGATCCCGATCTACTCGCTTGGCTCCGAGCGCCAGGGAATCGTTCACGTGATCGGGCCCGAGCTGGGGCTGACCCAGCCGGGGATGACGATTGTCTGCGGCGACTCTCACACCTCGACGCACGGCGCCTTCGGCGCACTGGCGTTCGGGATCGGCACCTCCGAGGTCGAGCATGTGCTGGCGACTCAATGCCTGGTGCAGCGCCGCCCCAAGTCGATGCGGATCAACTATTCCGGAGAGCTGGGCAACGGCGTCACCCCGAAGGATCTGATCCTGGCGACGATCGGCCGCCTCGGCACCGCCGGGATGACCGGGCACGCCGTCGAGTACGCGGGCGAGGCGATCCGCAGCCTGACCATGGAGGGCCGGATGACGATCTGCAACATGACCATCGAAGGAGGCGGGCGCGCCGGAATGATCGCTCCCGACGAGACGACCTTCGAGTGGGTTCAGGGGCGCCCGGGGGCACCCGGGGATTTTGACGCGGCGCTCGAGCGCTGGCGCGCGCTGCCGACCGAGGACGGCGCGAGTTTCGACGCCGAAATCGAGATCGATGCCTCGGCGCTCTCCCCGATGGTCACCTGGGGCACCAACCCCGGCCAGGTCGTCGAGGTCAGCGCCGTGGTCCCCAATCCGCAGAACGAGAGCGAGGAGCGAGCACTGCAGTACATGGCGCTCGAGCCGGGCACGCCGATGCAGGAGATCAAACTCGACCGCGTCTTCATCGGCTCCTGCACGAACTCGCGGATCCGCGACCTGCGCGAAGCCGCCGAGGTCGTCAAGGGCCGCAAGGTCGCTGAGACGCTGAGCGCGATGGTGGTCCCCGGCTCGGCGCGCGTCAAGGCCGAGGCTGAGGCCGAGGGTCTCGACGAGATCTTCCTCGCCGCCGGCTTCGACTGGCGCGGCGCCGGCTGCTCGATGTGCCTCGGCATGAACCCCGACACGCTCTCGCCCGGCGAGCGCTGCGCCTCCACATCGAACCGCAATTTCGAGGGGCGTCAGGGCAAGGGGGGGCGCACGCACTTGGTCAGCCCGCAGATGGCAGCCGCCGCCGCCATTGAAGGGCGTTTCGTCGACATCAGGAGTTGGCAATGAGACCCATTGACGTGATCGAAGGGAAGGTCTCCTTCCTCGACCGAGCAGACGTGGACACGGACCAGATCATCCCCAAGCAGTTCCTCAAGCGGGTGGAGCGCACCGGCTTCGGCGAGTTCCTCTTCTACGACTGGATCCGGGACGGTGAGATCACGCTCGAAGCGAATCCGATCCTCGTCGCCGGCGCCAACTTCGGTTGCGGGTCATCGCGTGAGCACGCTCCCTGGGCCATCCAGGACTTCGGCTTCGAGGCCGTGATCGCGCCCTCGTTCGCCGACATCTTCTACGGCAACTGCATGAAGGTCGGTCTGCTGCCCGTGATCCTCGAAGCCGACACCTGCCGCGCGATCGCCGAGGCGGGCGAGGCGCGCATCGACGTCGACGATCAGACCGTCGACTTCGCCGAGGGCGTCGTTCGGTTCGAGATCGACGAGCAGACCAAGCACCGCCTCTTGCACGGCCTCGACGACATCGGTATCACCTTGCAGAACGCCGTGGCCATCGACGACTTCGAGGCCAGCGGGAAGGCTGGGTTCGGGCCCGTGACGACGTCGGTATGAGCGAGGCAGTCGACTGGGAAGCGTCGACCTACGATCGCGTCGCCGACCCGCAGGAGGCCTGGGGCAGGGAGGTGATGTCGCGTTTTGAGTTGCGCGGCGACGAGACACTTCTCGACGCCGGATGCGGCTCGGGAAGGGTGACGAAGCTGCTGCTCGCCCTGGTACCCGACGGCAAGCTGATCGGCGTCGACGCCGCACCGTCGATGGTCGAGCAGGCCCGCAAGAACCTCGCAGACGCAGGCGACCGCGTCGAGCTCTTCGTCAGCGACCTGCTCGAACTCGAGCTCGACGAGCCGGTTGACGCGATCTTTTCCAACGCCACGTTTCACTGGATGCTCGATCACCGCCGGCTCTTTGACCGGCTCTTCGCCGCCCTGAAGCCGGGGGGCGTGATCGAGGCGCAGTGCGGAGGTCAGGGCAACGTCACGGACTGGCAGGACGCAATCGAGTCCGTCGGCGGCGACGAGCGCTTCTCCGCCTACCTGCGGACGATGCAGCCCGCGACCTACTTCGCTTCGGTCGCCGACACGCAGACCCGGATGAAGGCGTCGGGGTTCGAGCTCGGCCGGGTTTGGCTCGAAGAGAAGACCGTCGTGCCACCCGAGCCTCGCGAGTTCATTCGCTCGGTCGGTCTCTCCAAGCATCTCGACAGGCTGCCGCCCGAGCTTCACGACGAGTTCGTCGACGCGGTGCTTGGTTCGATGACGCGTCCGCTCACGCTCGAGTACGTCCGCCTCAACATCTCGGCCCGGAAACCGGCCTGACCGCATGAGCGCTTCGATTGTCCTGCTCCCGGGCGACGGGATCGGCCCCGAGATCGGTGCCGCCGCCGTGCGCTTGATGGAAGCCGTGGGCGGCTTCGAGGTCACCGAGCACCTCGTCGGCGGGGCCTCGATCGACGCCCACGGATCGCCGCTCACCGATGAGGTGCTCGACGCCTGCCGCGCTGCCGACGCGGTCCTGCTCTGCGCCGTCGGTGGCCCGAAGTGGGACACCACCGACCCCAGCGCCCCGCGTCCCGAGCAGGGCCTGCTCGGCCTGCGCAAGGGCCTCGGCCTCTATGCGAATCTGCGACCGGTGAAGCCGAGCCCGGCGCTCCTCTCCGCCAGCCCGCTGCGCCCGGAGCGCATCGCCGGCACGGACCTGCTCGTCATCCGCGAACTGACGGGTGGCATCTATTTCGGCGACTCGGGCCGCGACGGCGACGTCGCCCACGACAACTGCGAGTACTCGGTGATGGAGATCGAGCGCATCGCACGCGTCGGCTTCGAGGCGGCTCAGCGCCGCCGCGGCCAGGTCACCTCCGTCGACAAGGCGAACGTGCTCGAGACCTCTCGGCTCTGGCGCGAGACCGTCGAGCGGATCGCTCCGGACTACGGCGACGTCACCCTCGACCACCTGCTCGTCGACAACGCCGCGATGCAACTGGTCTCGGATCCCTCGCGGTTCGACGTCATCCTCACCGAGAACCTCTTCGGCGACATCCTCTCCGACGAGTCGGCGATGCTCACCGGCTCATTGGGAATGCTGCCGTCGGCCAGTCTCGGCGACGATGGCCCAGGCATGTACGAGCCTGTCCACGGGTCCGCACCCGACATCGCCGGCAAGGGCAGCGCAAACCCTCTAGCCACGTTCCTGTCTGTGGCGATGATGCTGCGTCACGGTCTCGACCGCGGTGACGACGCGGCGGCCGTCGAGTCCGCGGTGGACGCCGTGCTCGAGCGCGGCCTGCGGACTCCCGACCTGGCCTGGGTCGAAGCAGGCATATCGTCGCTGAGCGGCCCGCCGGCTGAGGTCGCGGTCGGCACCGCTGAAATGACAGACGCAGTCCTCTCGGCGCTCGCCGGCTGAGCCTCGCTAGAGACCTTCGACGACCTCGCGCAGCAGGTATGTTGAAGCGAACCGGGTGGCGGCTGGCCGGACCGTGGCCGCTGCCTTCGACTATCTCAAGCCGTGCGTCCGGGATCGCCTCGGTGAGCGCCTCTGACCAAGCGAGAGGCGTGATCAGATCGTTCTCGCCGCAGACGACCAGGGCTGGGCAGCCGACCATCCCGGCCACCACCTTGAAGGTCTCGGTCAGTGGACCCTCCACCAACCCTGCGACGCTCCCCGCGGCGCCGATGCCCGCGGCGTCCAAAGTCTTGTCGGCTGCGGATCTGGGCGGCCTCGATCGCCTATGCGAAGGCATATCCGAATTCCCGCTTCGTCGGCTTCGATGACTTCGAAGGCCAGCTCGAGCGGGCCAGGGTGAACGCTGAGTCCGAAGGCGTCGCCGATCAGGTCAGCTTCGAGCTGCTCGACGTCTCGAAGGGGCTTCCCGACAGGTACGACCTGGTCACTACGTTTGACGTCATCCACGACGCCGTCGATCCCCGCGGGCTGCTGCGGGCGATCCGGAAGGCACGACGGACGACGGCAGCTACCTGATGCTGGAGATCAACTGCGCCGACCGCCACGAGGACAATTCGGGGCCGCTGGCGGCGATGTTCTACGGCTTCAGCGTCTTCTATTGCATGACGACGTCGCTTGCCCACGGAGGCGAGGGGCTTGGGACCTGCGGGATGCCGGAGGCGAGGGTGCGCGAGCTCTGCGGCGAGGCCGGCTTCCGGTCCGTCGAGCGTGCGCCGATCGATGAGAACCCGTTCAACGTCCTCTACGAGGCCCGGCGATAAGCCGGGCTTCACTTCAGCCGAGTCTGATCGGGCATAATTCTCCCACCTCGACGCAGGTTGGGAGCATGGAGAAGTCCGACTACATCTGGATGAATGGTGAGTTCGTCGCCTGGGACGACGCCAAGGTCCACGTGCTCTCGCACGGCTTTCACTACGGCACCGGCGTCTTCGAGGGAATCCGCGCCTACGACACGGAGAAGGGCACCGCGATCTTCCGCCACCGCGACCACCTCGACCGGCTGGCGAAGTCGGCGGAGCTCTACTACCTGCCGATGCCTTTCGAGCAGGACGTTCTGCGCGACGCGACCCACGAGCTGATCCGCCGCAACAACCTTGACAGTTGCTACATCCGGCCGCTCGTCTTCCGCGGCTACGGCGAGATGGGGCTGTATGCGAAGAACTCGCCGATCGAGGTCGCGATTGCGGCTTGGCCCTGGGGCGCGTACCTGGGCGAGGAAGGCAAGGCGAGCGGCATTCGCGCCAAGGTCTCGTCCTGGCGGCGGATCTCGGCTCAGAGCCTGATCCCGCATGCGAAGGCCTCGGGCCAGTACCTCAACTCGATCCTCGCCAAGACCGAGTCGGCCAATGCCGGCTACGACGAGGCGATCCTGCTCGACGAGCGCGGCTTCGTCTGCGAGGGCTCCGGCGAGAACATCTTCGTGATCCGTGACGGTGAGATCCTGACGCCGCCGCACGTCGCCGCCATCCTCGACGGCATCAACCGCAAGTCGGTGATCCAGATCGCCCGCGACCTCGGCTACACGGTGACCGAGCGCGACATCGCGCGCGCAGAGCTCTACCTCGCCGACGAGATCTTCCTCACCGGCACGGCCGCGGAGCTCGTGCCCGTGCGCGAGATCGACGACCACGAGATCGGCGAGCCCGGCGAGATCACCCGCGTGATCCAGGCGAAGTTCGAGGATGCCCTCTACGGCCGCGCCGAGGAGTATCTGGAGTGGCTCGACGTGGTCGAGCCCGCCCAGACGCCCGTCGCAGAGGCGAGTAAAGTTTCCTGAAGATGCTTCGCAGCTTCGAGCAGATCGGACGAATTAGGGGCGCCGCGACCGCCTAGCGGTCGGCGGCCTGCGCGGCCAGCCGCGCCTCCGGGCCATCAGGCCCCAGCTCCGTTTCATTCGTCCGGCTCGAACCAGAAAGGCATCACTGTGACCACCGTTCACCTCTACGACACCACCCTTCGCGACGGCATGCAGGGGCAGGGCATGTCGCTGTCGGCCGCCGAGAAAGTCCGCGTAGTCCACGCGCTCGACCGGCTCGGCGTCCACTACGTCGAAGCCGGCTTCCCCAGCTCCAACCCCAAGGAGGTTGAGCTCTTCGAGCTGCTCGCGCAGGAGAGCTTCGAAACCGCCACGGTCTGCGCCTTCGGCATGACTCGCCGGCGTGACGTCGAGGCCGCCGAGGATGAGGCGCTGCGGGTTCTGGTCGGCTCCTTCGCCCCGGCTGTGACGCTCGTCGGCAAGACCTGGGGGCTTCACCTGGAGAAGGTCACCAAGGTCTCTCGCGAGGAAAACCTGGCGATGATCCGCGACTCCGTCGCCTTCTGCCTCTCCGAGGGCAAGCGGGTCGTCTACGACGCCGAGCACTTCTTCGACGGATATCGGGACGACAGCGCTTACGCGCTCGAGTGCCTTTCCGCAGCGCTCGAAGGTGGAGCGGAGAACCTGACGCTCTGCGACACAAACGGCGCCAGTCTGCCCAGCCAGGTCGCCGAGGCGAGCACCGCGGTCGTGCGAGCCCTCGGCGAGCGGGCTGAGATCGGAATCCACACACACAACGACGCCGAGTGTGGCGTCGCCAACTCGCTGGCGGCCGTCGAGGCCGGGGCCCGCATGGTCCAGGGAACGATGAACGGCTACGGGGAGCGCACCGGCAACGCCAACCTGGTCTCGGTGCTGCCGGCGCTCGAGCTGAAGCTCGGCTATGAGTGCGTCGGCCCGGAGCGCATGGCGCTGCTGACCGACACATCGCACTTCCTCGACGAGCTCTGCAACCTGACCCCGGATCCCGATCGTCCTTACGTGGGTCGCAACGCCTTCGCCCACAAGGGAGGGATGCACGTCGCCGGGATCCAGACCGACGCGCAGACCTTCGAGCATATGGAGCCCGAGCTGGTCGGCAACCGCCGCCAGATCCTCGTTTCCGAGCTCTCGGGCAAGGGCACAGTCCTCAGCCGGGCCGAGGAGGCCGGGCTGGATCTCGACGAGGAAACGGCTAAGCGAGTGGTCGATCGCCTCAAGGAGCGCGAGCACCTCGGTTATCACTACGAGGCCGCCGATGCCTCCTTCGAGCTGCTACTTCGGCGTGAGAGCGAGCACTATGAGTCGCTCTTCAGGTTCGAGAGCTTCAAGGTGACGACCGAGAAGCGACGTGGCGGAGCCGTTGAGACCGAGGCCACGATCAAGATCTGGGTCGGCGAGGAGCGCTACGTCCGCACCGCGGAGGGCAACGGCCCGGTCAACGCGCTGGACACCGCCTTGCGCCAGGCGATCACCGAGCATCACCCGCACCTCGCCGACATTGAGCTCGTCAACTACAAGGTCCGCATCCTCGACGAAAACCACGGCACCGGCGCGGTTACGAGGGTGCTGCTGGACTCCTCGGACGGCCACGATTCCTGGGGCACGATCGGTGTCTCCGAGAACATCATCGAGGCATCGTGGGAGGCGCTGGTCGAGTCGCTCGAGTACGCCTTCCAGCCGCGCCGCGCACCCGCCGTGACGGCGGACTCGCGATGAGTTTCAGCGACCGCTTCGCCGGGCTTCCCTGCGCAGATCTCGTCGAAGCCGGGCTGGCGGACCTCGAGGCTGGTGCTGACAGTCAGCCGGCCCTGCTGGTCGCGATGGCCGCCCCGCGGCTGCGATCGATAGGCGTCACAGTTCCCCCGGGTGGGGAGCTGCCCTCGCATCGTTTGTACGAGTCGCTCGCCGCTGAGAATCCGTTGACGGCGCATCAGCGATACAACGCACTGATCGCACGGATCGTCAGCTTTGCGCGAGCGGCAGAGCGTGCGCGCACTAATTGACATGAGCACGACCTGGAGGCTCGTCGGGTCGCCGCAGCCCAGCGCCTCGCCGCACTTGAAGCGCGGCCCTGTCGCGACCATGGCGAGGGCGTTTCCGGCAGTCTCCAGCGAATGAGTGAGATGGAGCGCATCCCGCTGGCGAAACCCGAACTCGGCGAACGGGAGGAGGAGCTGGTGCTCGAGGTGCTGCGCTCGGGCCGGCTCTCGCTCGGTCCGATGGTGGAGCGTTTCGAGCGGGAGTTCGCGGCCTGGCTCGGTGTCGACGATGCTGTTGCGGTCTCCAGCGGCACGACCGCGCTTCACCTCGGCGCGCGCGCCCTGGGCTGGGGGGCAGGCGAGCGGATCGTGACCACACCGCTGAGCTTCGTGGCGACGGCGAACTGCCTGCTTTACGAGGGCGCCGAGCCGGTCTTCTGCGACATCGACCCGGTCACGCTCAACATCGACCCCGCGGCGGCGGCGGATGCGCTCGACAACGGCGCCGCCGGGCTGCTTCCCGTGCACATCTTCGGCTATCCCGCCGCCATCGCCGAGCTCGAAGCTCTGGCGGCGAAGTACGGCGTCGGCCTGGTGGAGGACGCCTGCCAGGCGATCGGAGCCGTCGATTCGGAGGGCCGGCGACTCGGCTCACGCGGCAACCTCGCCACCTTTGCCTTCTATCCGAACAAGCAGCTGGCGACGGGGGAGGGGGGCATGCTGATCCCCACGGACCCGGAGATCGGCGCCCGCTTTCGCAGCGAGCGAAACCAGGGCCGGTCGCCCGACATGGGCGTCATGGACCACGATCGCCTGGGCTTCAACTACCGGCTCTCCGACGTGGCGGCGGCGCTGGGCGTGGCCCAACTCGAGCGGCTTGCTGAGAGGCTCGCCCAGCGCGCGGCCGTGGCGGACATGTACGCGGAGCGGCTGACCGTCACCGGCGGGGCGCGGGCGGGGGAAGGAGACCCCAATGGGCTGGTGCTTCCCTGCGCGGATCGAGGTGAGGGGCGTCGCAGCTGGTTTGTCTATGTGGTTCAACTGCCGGTCGGCGCAGATCGCGACGGGGTGATTGCGGCGCTGATGGCCCGAGGCATCGAGGCCAAGGCGTATCTGCCATGCATCCATCTGATGCCCTACTACCGCGAGCGCTTCGGTTTCAGGGGAGGCGAGTTCCCGGTAGCCGAGGCCGCGGGCGGGCGCTCGGTGGCGCTGCCGTTTTATCCGAGCATGAGCGAGGCAGAAGTCGATCGGGTCTGTATAGCCGTCAGCGCCGCCGCCCCGGTCGCGTAGCCGTACGGCGCCCGCAGGCGTCCAAGGTAGATATCGAGAAAGTCAACGATGGCAGCTTGGGTTTGGAATTTACGCTACTCTGGAAGGGGGTGCTGGGGTTTGGGGAGAAGGGGTTTGGGTTTTCGTCAGCCAGGCGATGGCGCGTGGCGGCGACGGCAGCCTGCCTTTCGACGGCGGCCGCGACCTTACTGCTGACATCGCAGGCATCGGCGCTTCCGAATCAGATCGACAGCACGTTTGCGGCACCCGACGGAATTGCGGAGCCAATCGGGACGGACCCGGGAATCGTCACCGACATCGCCACGATCCCGGGCGGCAACGGTGGCGTCTTCGTCGCCGGCAACTTCACGAGTCCAAACGCGAACACCCCCAACGGTCACATCTGGGTTGCCGCGCTTCATCACAACGGACAGCCGAAGGCAACATTCGGAAGCGAAGGCCTAAGGACGTTCGGGCCGACGCCGGAAGACCCGGTCGAATACCGCGACCCCCATCTGGAGCGCGATCCAGCGACCGGCAACCTCTTCGTCAGCTGGAGCCAGGTCGACGGGGGGTCCACCCAGTGGGCGGTGGAGAGGTGGAACAGGCTCAACGGAAACAGGGACACGACGTTCGCCGGCGGCACGGGTCGGCGGACGGTGGGGATTCCGCTCAACCTCGCAGTGGAAAGTGCGCGCCTGACCGGCCTGGCAACGAATTCAGCCGGATCCGAAATCCTGGTTGCGGGCTATACCCAGCCCGCCACACCTGTGACCGTCTCGCGCGCGATCGTGGTCAAGCTGACCGGTGCGAGTGCGACACCAGACGCGGTTTTCGACCCCAGTCCCGATCCTGGCGTGAGCCTCTTCCGAATCGACAGCGAGCGCACGCGAGTAAATGATGTCTCCGCCGATCCAGCGGGACGGCCGATCTTGGCCATTGACGCCGACACTCCCGGTCCTGCGGCGGGTGAGCGCGCACTCGTCGCCCGGCTGGCGCTCACCGGTGAGCTCGATGCCGCTTTCGGCGGCAGCCCCGCCCCAGGGCTGCGTGAGCTTGTTTTCACCCAGGGCGTGACAGTGCTCTCGGCACGGGCGACCGCGCTCGAGCTGAACGACGACGGCTCCATCGCAGTCGTCGGCGAGGTCGACGGGACCGGCGAGGGCGTCGCGCCGATGATCGCCAAGATCAGCGCCGGCGGTGCGCTTGTCAACGGTTTCGGGGATCCGTCGCTTCCGGGGCGGCGCTTGCTGACACTGCCCGACGGCGCCTTTGGCTTGACCGGGCTCACGAACGTGCTCGGCGATCGCTATCTCGGCGCCGGCTACGCGATCGACGGCGGTGAAACCGCGGCGACGGCGATGAGGCTGACCTCGACGGGAGCGCCTGATACGAGCTTTGATCCAGTCTCACCAGATTTGGGTTTCGAGCACGTAGCCGCCTTCCAGCCCACAGTCGCAGGCCGCGAAGCGGTGGTCGAAAACCAAGTGGAAACCGGTCAGCCCGTGATGGCCACAACCGAATACGACCCACTGGACCATTTCCCGCGCGTCTTCCGTCTCGGCAAGGAGGCGGCGCCCCCGACGGGACTCTCGGCCACGGTCAAGAAGGTGAGCGCACCTCTCGACACGCCGATTCGTCCCGGAAGCACGGTAGAGCTGACCGGGTCAGCCAGCAATCCGGACGGCCCCGACGCGGCGCTGACCTTCAAGTGGAAGGGCCTAAGCGGCGCTGTTTCTGAAAAGACCGGGAAGACGATCGAGACGACCTTCCCGTTCGCCCCCGCTGGAGAGCCTTGGACGGTGACGATGATCGTGACCGCTCCGACCGGCGCCCAGGCGACCAGAGAGGTCGTCGTGGAGGTGCTTGCGAATCAGCCACCGACCGCTGCGCGTCTGGAAGTCGGCGGCTTCACGGCGGCGCAGCCGGTGCAGGTCGACCTCGGCGCCACCCTCTCACTGACCGGTGTGGGATCTGACCCAGAGGAGGGCTCGCCGACATTCTGGACCTTCGACACCAATGACGACGGCACGGTCGGGCCGTTCGAAGGCACGGACTTCGACGGCACCAAGGACTTCGTAGCAAGCAAGCCAGGCTCGATCACCTACGCGGCTGCGGCCAACGACTCCGAGGGGGGCGTGAGCAACACCGTCACCCGCAAAGTCTCAGTCGAGGCTGCGTGTGCGCTCAGCGAGCAGACGGGCGGAAAAGTCAACGTGGGCAAACTCCAGATCCACGCAGACTGCATCGATCGGGTCATCAAGAAGTACAGCGCCGGCGCCAATAAGGGCAAAGTTGCCAAGCGGACCTACTTCGTCACGGGGAAGGGAACCGTCAACGGCCTCGAAATCGAACCGACCGGCAAGACGACCTACTTCAAGGTCACGGACTTTCCGACCACGAACGATCCGACCACGCTGACGGCCGGCAGTGCGACGGTCGCCACGAGGATCGAGACCGGCGGTGAGCTGATCGAGATCGCCGACGGCAAGCTCTCGTGGAAACTGAAGGGCACGGATCTCAACGGTCTCAGTCCCAAGACGGTCAACCTCGACGGCATCAAGCTCGACTTCAAGGGCAAGCCGCAGGTCCCCGGAACGCCCAACGTCATCAACTTGGTGGCCAACCTCAAACTTCCGCCCTCCCTGGGCGGATCGAACGCCACGAAGGCCGCGACGTTCAAGGCCGGAGGCAGCGTCTTCCCGAAATTCGATGTGCCGGGTGCGTCGATGTTCGGAGACCTCGACTTCGCAAATCTCAAGTTCGAGCGCGTGACGGACGGGTTCTACGCCAAGGCATCGATGTCGTTGCCCGGATCCAAGGGAAGCTTCGGCGTCAGCGGTGAGCTGGCGATCATCAACGGTCAGTTCGCCTACGGCCGCGCCGACGTCGGATTCGGCAGTCCGGGAATCCCCGCGGGCCCGACGTTCTTCATTCAGCGAATCGGCGTGCAGGTCGAAGCTCCGCAGGTCGACGCCAGCGGCGCTCCGATCTATCAGCCCACCGCGTCGTGTGTCGATCATGTCGGCCAGAAGACAATTTCCGTCCTCGAATACGTCGAGGACGGGGACGGGGTCCTGGAGGATTGGGAGAAGCTGCTGATCTCCATCTACCAGTCATTTGAGGTGTTTCAGGTCCACTACGACTACGGCGTTCCAACGCTGGCGGTCTGCGGTGACTTCGACTTCACGTTCGGGCCCAAGGTGCTTGGGTTCGCGCTGGCGACGGGCACCGTGAGCGTCGGAGCCGCCTTCTATCCCGACCGCTCGGATGTCCTGCGTATCAAGGGAAACGTGAATGTGATCGGCATTCCGGTGACTCTGCTCAGCGAGATCTACTCGAACGGGTACGTGATGATTGACGTCAAAGGGAAGCTTGAGTTCGAGGACGTCGCATCGCTTCAGGGGCACGTCAATTTTGAGGCGAAGTTCCCGAAGTTCAACGCCTACGGTGCGGTAAAGGCGTGCCTGTACATCCCCTGGACGATGTGCGCCGGCGCCGAGGGCCTGCTCTCGAGCAAGGGAGTAGCGGCTTGCCTGCGCATCGGCGGGTGGAAGCCGGGAGCGTCCTGGGTCTACGGTGAGTTTCCGACCCCGTACGTGTGGGGCTGTGAGGTCGACGACGTCAGGGTCCAGATCGCCGGCGGCTCGAACACCTACGTGACCTACCTCGACGGAAATGGCAACCCGGTCGGCAACACCTTTTCGGCCGCGGCGGCAGGCGGCCGCGAGTCGGGCGGCGGTGGTGGCGGCGTGGCGCACGCCTCTGCCGATCCGGCGCGCGCCGTCGGGTCAGAGACCTTCGTCGTGGAGCCCGGGACGCCGGGTGTGATCGTCTCCGGGCCGGGAACCGATGGACTCCCTCATTTCGTGCTTGAGGGCCCAGACGGACGAATCGTCGATGCAGACCCTGAGACCGCGCCTCCCGAGGACCCCGAAACGGACTTCAGGGATCTGAGCGGCGCCGACAACGTGACCGTGGTCGACCGCGAGCGCGACATCACCCACGCCATGGTTGCCGACCCCGCTCCCGGGACCTGGACGATGCGGGCCATCGAAGGCTCTAGTCCGATTCTGGACCCGGTGATCGCAGTCGGAGACTCCGCGCCGACTGTCACGGGGACCGTTCGCGGCACTGGCCAGAATCGCGCCGTCGACGTCAAGATCGAGGAGAGGCCAGGACTTACCGTCAGCCTCTACGAAAGCGGCGCGTCGGGCGGCCAGCTGCTGCGGACCATCAACGCGGACCTGCCGCGAGGCCAAGAGCGTGTTCTCTCTACCCGTCGCAATTCGTCGACTCCGGTGCGCGTTGGCTACACCGGAAAGGAGACCTTCACTCGGGTGTCCAAGGACTTCACGCCGTTCCCCGGATTGCGTGAGCAGCGGACGATCACCGCGTACATCACAGACGATGAGGGCCTGCCGGTGGACATCGTCGAGGTCGACACCTACACCAGCCCGAAGGCGAGGCGACCGGACAGGCCGTCAGGTCTCGATCTCAATCGAACCCCGTCGGGCCTTCGTGCCGACTGGGCCGACGTCGCCGGCAGTGACCACTACCGAGTCGAAGTAACGCTGCCAGACGGGCGCGAATACCTCTACTTTCCGACCGGATCCGGTCTCAAGCTGCCGGTGGTTGCCAACCAGCGCGGAACTGTTGAGGTGAAGGTGCAGACCAGGGACATATTCGGCATCTCGTCGAAGGGAGCCGCAAGCGATCGCCTGGGCCTGGGCAGGGGCTGAGCTGCCAAATATCGGGGGAAGATCAAGGCGATACGCCTTGACAACAAGTGGATGAGGGTCACAGTCTGCGTCGAGCGTTCCGTTTATGGTCGTCACACGGTTGGAAGTCACTGGAGGCGACCGACCCGGGATACAGGAAAGAGGTTGCAACATGGGACGAGCATCCAGTGCGAGCCGAAGGGTGACCTTCAAGCCATGAAGTCGAGAGGCGAGAGCGGGGAACGTGGGCGCACGATGAGCAGCGGGGTGCGAGCAATCAAGGCGATGCCTGTCTTGCTGCTGATCTCCCTTGCTGTTCCAGCGGCGTCCGACGCCACCTACAAGGGCCAGAACGGCCGGATCGCCTACGAGCGCGGCAACGAAATCTGGACGATCAGCCCTTCGGGCACTAAGCAGAAGAAGACGATCGACGACAAGGGGATCACGGGCGCGCCTGCGTTCTCGCCGAACGGGAAGAAGCTGGCCTACCACTCCACGCGTCTTGAGCCCGGCGCTCCGAGTGTCTGGATGGCGAACGTAGACGGAACGAACCAGATCCTGGTGCACCGACCGGAAATTCAGAAGAACTATTGCTATCTCTACGACGGCACGAAAACGGAGATCTTCTCGAAGACGCACGACCTGGCATTCGATCCGTACTTCACCAAGAGCGGTTCGAAGATCCTCTTCAGGAGCAAGACTGCGGACCCGCCGGTGGCTTGTCCACCGCATCCTCCCGTACACGCTGGTCCGACCGCGGGCGTCTGTCCGTCCAGATACAACCTCGTCACCTACCGGCCCCGGTCTGGTCTGGAGTTCGCAGCCGACAAGGACCAGGACTGCCTGCGAGACGACTACACGGCGTGTGGAGCGCTGGGAGAATCCGGAGGCGCGAACGGGCCCGATTACCCCAAAACCGAGGAACATCCCTGCCTGAACGTTGACATGCCGGTGATGTGTTACGGCGATATCTACGCATGCCTGGGCGGTGGCTATGGCGGCTATGACCCTCCCGGTCCGGACAAACCGTTTGGCACCGGCGACGAGAAGCCCTACGACTACCACCCCTGCTCGAGTCCGGATGACCCATTGATTGGCGGGGGCAACGGCTACAAGTGGGGATGGACGGTCATCGACGGGAAGTGCTATCCCCCCTCGGGAGGCCCCGATATCGGCGGTGGCTGCTTTGCCGGCTACGCCAAGCTCAGGCTTGTTGAGGCGAAGGCTGGTGGAGAACTCAGCTCCGGTGCCTTCCAGACATCGGGCGAATGCTGGGAGGCGTTCAACGGACCGGTGCCGAGCGGAGACGCAGAGTTCACTTCGGACGGAAAGCTCCTCGTCTTCTCGCACGTTGGAGGCGGACTCGGCGCGGCCCCGGCAAATGGCGGGAAGACCTACGAACTTTTTTCCAATGCGACCGCGCCCTCGGTGTCACCAGCGTCCAACCGGATTGCATTCCAGCGTCTTACCGCAGCCGGCATCGACATCTTCAGCGCAAACCTCGACGGGAGCGGGGCGATCCAGCTGACGGAGAGCGCGGGGAGCAACTCGGAGCCGGTGTTTTCGCCCGACGGCAAGCAGATCGCCTTTACCTCCACCCGCACCGGCAACTCCGAGATCTTCGTGATGAACGTCGACGGCTCAAACGAGCAGCAGATCACCACGACGCCGGAGAACGAGTTCCGCCCGGACTGGGGCCCCGCGGACCCGCCCAACACAAAGATCACCAGCGGCGTCACCGGCATCACAAACGACACACCCCAGACCTTCAAGTTCCGAGCCGAACCGGCGAACGCCCCGGGTGTCAACAAGTTCCAATGTGGATTCTTGACGGAGTTCCAGATCGAGAACTCCCCAACCCTCGACGTCACCCAGTCGATCATCTGGAAGAACTGCAACAACAAGCAGCACACGCTGAGCAAGACCGATCTGGGCGCAGACGGCGGATACACCTTCTACGTTCGGGCGATCGACTCCGACGGCATCGTCGACCCGACCCCCGACACCCGTAGCTTCACCCTCGACACCGTCCCCCCGGACACGCTGATCACGGAGTCTCCGTTGGGAACCGTCGGAGGGCAGCAGAACCTGGTCTTCAAGCAGCAGGCTGTCGGCCCGGTGGGGACCATCGTGGGTGCCTCCCCGTTCGTCTGCAAGCTCGGCATCCAGGGCAAGGCGCTCAAGCAGGTCAACGCCTTCCCCAAGAAGTGCAACTCCACGCTGAACCTCAAGCCCGACGACGGCCTCTACGACAAGTCCGGCACCTACGTCTACACAGCCGCCGCCCGCGACGCCGCCGGCAACGTCGATCAGACCCCGGCCGAGTCGCTGCCCTTCATCGTCGACGCCGACGGCCCGGACGTCAAGATCATCCCACCGAGCCCCGAGAAGGTGACCTCCGACCAGACCCCGTCCCTCTACTTCGAGGGCCCCGAGGACGCGGTCGGCTTCCAGTGCCGCTTCATCTTCGGCAACGACAAGCCCGGCCCCGACGACAAGTTCAAGGACTGCACCAGCGGCAAGCCCTCCAAGAAGCTCAAGGAGGGCAGCTGGCGCTTCGAGGTGATCGCGCTTGATGCCTTCGGCAACGTCGGCAAGAAGGCCTCACGGGTCTTCAAGATCGACAAGAAGGGACCGCCGAAGACCGAGATCACCTCCGGGCCCGAAGGCGTCGTCACCGAGCTCAGCCCGTTCACCTTCAAGGCGAATCGCAAGGACGCGGAGTTCGACTGCGCCCTGCAGCCCGAGGGCAGCCAGGGCAAGCTCAAGTACTCGGAGTGCTCGAGCCCCAAGTCCTACCCGTCGCAGCCCGACGGTGAATACACCCTCTACGTGCGCGGCTTCGTCCCCGGCGCCAAGGGCAAGGACGACGCGGTCTTCGAGAAGCCGCCCGCCACCAGGACCTTCACGGTCGACACGACCTCGCCGACGGTCGAGATCACCTCGGGCCCGGACTTCGCCGGCAACCCGGGCCAGCCGACCGCCTCCTTCACCTACAGCGCCTCCGAGAGCGCTCGCTTCACCTGCTCGGTCGGCCTCGCCGCCGCGGTCGTCGTCAGCGAGGCCGACTGCAACGACCCGGCCGGGTTCACCTCCGGGCCGCTGGCCTCCGGCGACTACATCTTCAGGGTGATCGCCAGGGACACCGCGGGCCTGCACGGCTCCGCGGCGCGCACCTTCAGCATCGACACGAGCCCCGAGACCACGATCACCTCACGGCCGGCCGAGTCATCCTCCGATCACGGCCCGGCCTGGACCTTCGTCTCCTCAACGCCCGGGTCGACCTTCAGCTGCCGGCTCTCCAAGCAGGGCGACACGCTCGGCGGCTTCTTCCCGTGCTCGTCGCCGTTCCGGGCGTCGCTTGCCGTCGGCAACCGCACCTTCGAGGTCTTCGCCACCGACCCCCACGGCGTCTCGGACCCGAGCCCCGCGACGGACGGCTTCTTCATCACAGAGCAGCTCCTCTGGGGCAACTACGGCAACGGCTCCGGGACGACGATCGGGCGGGCGAACCTCGACGGCACGGGCGTCGACCACAACTTCATCACCGGCGCGTCGGGGCCGTGCAGCGTCGCGATGGACGAGAACCACATCTACTGGACCAACCAAAGCTCCGACTCGATCGGCCGCGCCAAACTCGACGGCACCGGGGTCAACCAGAACTTCATCACGACCGGGGATCAGCCCTGCGGCATCGCGGTCAACGGCAGCCACGTCTACTGGAGCGAATACGGGAACGACAGCGTCAACCGCCGCCCCGTCGACGGTTCCGGCTCCAACCAGATGATCATCCAGAGCTTCGGCGCTCCGGATCCGGACTTCATCGCGCTGGATTCGAACTTCCTCTACTTCAGCCACGACGGAAACGCGGTCCACCCGGGTCTGATCGGGCGAGCCAACCTCGACGGCACCGGGCTGAACACGGGCTTCATCGATCCGAACGGCGGCGGGGGAGACCCGGACCCACCAACGAACCCGACCGGTGTCGCGGTCAATTCCACGCACATCTTCATCGCCAACACCGATCCCCAGGCGATCCAGCGAGCCACGATCGCGGGCACCGGGAACATGAACATCGTCAACGGCAGTGTTGAGGCCTGCGGTGTCGCGGTGAGTTCCAACCACGTTTTCTGGGCGAACAAGGGTGGTGCCGCCAACTCGATCGGCCGCGCGAACCTCGACGGGAGCTCGCCCAACCAGAGCTTCATCAGCGGCGCGAATGAGCCCTGCGGCGTGGCGGTGGGGTAGTGCGCCATCACGCACGCAGCCCAACTGGTCGATCTAGATCCGACCCTCCTCGGCCATCCACCTGACGGTCCGCCGGATCCCCTGATCCCAGGGCACGAACTGGATGCCGAGCTCCTCGCGGGCCTTGTTGTTGTCCACGTGCGCCTGCCAGAGCAGGAAATGGAGCTGCCCGCGCCCGATCAGCGGCGGGCGGCGGATCAGGCGGGAGAGGGCCTCGCCGCCGCCGGCAACTGCCCTGGCGATCGCCCGCGGCATCGTGCGCGGCACGCGTCCGCGTCCCGCCTCGGCGACGGCGGCGCCGAACAATTCTGACATCGTTGCGAAGCCGTCGCCGAGGATGTAGCGCTCGCCGGGGCGGCCTCTGTCGAAGGCGGCGAGATGCCCCTCGGCGACGTCATCGACGTAGCCGAGCGTCATTCCCCCGGGAGGGACGGCGGGCAGGCGCCCGCGGATCGCATCGCGGATGCCGCTGTCGAGGCCGGCCTCCGCCCAGGGCCCCGGGCCATAGACCCCGGCGGGATTGACGATCACAACCTCGATCCCGGCGCGGGCCTCGCCGAGGACGAGTTCCTCGGCCCGCTGCTTGGAGCGCTCGTAGGCGGTGCCCTTCGGGTAGTCGGCGAGGTCCTTCTCGCTCATCGTCCCGCCGGTCTCCGCATGGAAGACATCGAACGTTGAGGTGTGGACGGCCCGCTTGACGCCAGCCTGGCGAGCGGCCGCGATCACGTTGGCGGCGCCGACGGCGTTGACCTGGTTGAAGACTTCAGGGTCCGGGAGCCATTGCTCATAGATGCCCATGCAGTTGAAGACTGCTTCGGCTCCGTCAACCGCGGCGCGCACCGAGCCGACGTTGGTGACGTCGCCCACCGCCAGCTCCACGCCTGCGGGGAGCAGCTCTCGCGCCTTGGGCTGATCGCGAACGAGCGCCACGACTTCGTCGCCCCGCTCCACCAGTTTGCGGGCGACACTGCTACCGACCTTGCCGGTTGCTCCTGTGACCAGTGCCCTCAAGGGGGCGCACCCTATCCTGCCCGCGATGGGGCGGTTTGAAGACTCACAGCATCCCGTGTTCAGGCGGATCAACGCCTCGATCGGCTTCGACATGGTGCTCTGGCCGTACGACGTGCGCCAGTCGCGCGCACACGCCGGCGCTCTGCGGGCGACGGGCGTGCTCAGCGACGAGGAGCTTGCACAGCTGCTGGCGGCCCTCGACGAGGTCGAGAAGGAGCTCAGCGATGGCCGCTTTGAGGTGCTCTTCGATGACGAGGACGTGCACATGGCGATCGAGCGCCGCCTGACCGAGATCGCCGGGCCGGTGGGGGGGAAGATCCACACCGGGCGCTCGCGCAACGACCAAGTGGCCACGGACTTGGCCCTCTACGTGCGCGACCGCTGCGAGCGCGCGGTGGCGCTGCTCGGCGCGCTGATGGAGCAGTTGATTGAGCTGGCGGAGGCACACGCCGACTGGCGCATGCCCGGCTACACGCATCTGCAGCGAGCGCAGCCGATCTACCTTGGCCACCACCTGCTCGCCTATTTCTGGATGTTCCAGCGTGATTTCGACCGCTTCAGGGCCGCTCACGAGGGCGCCCGCGAGATGCCACTCGGCTCCGGGGCGCTGGCGGGGCTGAACTGGGATCTCGACCGCGATATGGTCGCTCGCGAGCTCGGGTTCGCCTCGGTCACTCACAACTCGCTCGACGCCGTCTCCAACCGTGACTTCGCGCTCGACTACCTGTCGGCGGCTTCTACCTGCGCGACCCACCTCTCCCGGCTGGGATCGGAGCTCGTCATCTGGTCGACGGCGGAGTTCGGCTTCTGCGAGCTCGCCGACGAGTTCTCCTCGGGCTCGAGCATCATGCCCCAGAAGAAGAACCCCGACGCCGCCGAGCTGCTGCGCGCAAAGGCGCCACGCGTGGTCACCGCGCTCGCCGGTCTCCACGGCGTGCTCCACGCCCTGCCGCTCGCCTACTCAAAGGACATGCAGGAGGACAAGGAGGGGTTGTTCGATGCCGCGCAGACGCTCGAGGTCTGTCTCGAGGCCGCGGCAGGGATGTTCGACGGAATCAGCTTCAATCGCGAGCGCCTGGCCGCCGCGGCCTCCGACGAGTTCCCCGCGGCCACCGACATTGCCGACCTGCTGGTGCGAAACGGGATGCCGTTCCGGGAGGCCCACGGTGTTGTCGGCGGGCTGGTGCGGGTGGCGCTGGCGGAGGGAGTAAGGCTGTCGGAGCTGACACGAGAGCAGCTCGCCGAACACTCGGACCTGCTCGACGACGAGTACTACGAGGTGCTTGCCGCCGAGAACTGGCTGGAGTCCAAACGCTCTCCCGGTGGTACCTCCTCAGAACGGGTGACCGAGCAGATCGTGGCGGCGCGGCAGGCGCTGGCAGAGCGTCGCGCTTGAGCGGCGAACCGCTCGACCTTCCCTTCTTCGACCGGTCCGTGCACGAGGTTGCGCGTGACCTGATCGGTTGCTCGCTGTGCTTCGACAGAGTGGGCGGGACGATCGTCGAGACGGAGAGTTACAACCGTGACGATCCCGCCTGCCACGCCTACGTCGGCCTGACACCGCGAACTGAGGTGCTCTTCGGGCCGCCGGGCCTGGCGTATGTCTACCTCTCCTACGGCGTCCACTGCCTGCTGAACGCCGTCGCCGAGCCGGAGGGGGAGGCCGCTGCGGTGCTGATTCGCGCACTCGAGCCACGCTGGGGCATCGAGCGCATGCAGCAGCGCCGCGGATGCGACGAGTTGCGCGGCCTCTGCTCCGGCCCTGGCAAGCTGACCCAGGCGCTCGGTATAGGCCTGCAGATGAACCGAACCAGCCTGCTGGATGCCCCATTCGACTTAAGCAAGCCGGCAGGGGACGATTCGCCGATCGAGGTCGTAACGGGACCGAGGGTCGGAATCACCAAGGCCGTGGACTACCCGTGGCGGTTCTGCGCCACGGGAAGTCGTTTTCTTTCTCGGCCGGCCGGGTTTCGCTCAGCCGGCTGAGACGCCGCCGCCGGAGGAAGTGCCGCCGCCTGACGGTGCGGTTGGTTCGGGGGCCGCTGGCTCGGGAGCAGCTTCCTCGACCGGCGCCGCCTCCTCGACCGGGGCGGCCTCAACCGGCGCCTCCGGCACTGCCGAAGTGTCGGCGGGCGGAACGTAGGCGTCAGTTGTGTCCTCGGAGGCGCCGTCGGGGTTCTCGAGGCCCTCCTCCGCCTTGAGCGCCTCGTAGGCGAGTACGACCTCGCGCCAGATGTCGGCCGGATAGGTGCCACCGTCGACCGGCGAGCCGCCGTACTCGTATGCCATCGACTTGTTGGAGTCGGGGTGACCCACCCAGACGCAGGTGGTGATCTCCTCCGTGGCGCCGCAGAACCAGGCGTCGCCGTTGTTGTCCGTCGTGCCGGTCTTGCCCCACGCGTAGCCGCCGTAGTTCGCGTTGGTGCCGGTTCCGTATTCGACCACCGACTCAAGAGTGTTGCGGGTCACGGCGGCGACGCCGGGCGGGATCACCTGGTCGGTGACGATCTCGTTGTCGCCCGAGATCCCCTTGTTGGTCTCCTCGGGGTTGCCGTCGCCGTCGGTCACCTCCGTGATGCCAACGGGGCCCGCGTCCGGAGACCCCAGGGTGCCGCTGACCAGTTCGCCGTCGTGGGCGATGGTCTGGTAGGCGTGCGCCATCTCCATCGGTGTGACGCCGGTCTCCAGGCCACCGAGCACCATCGCGGGGTTGGTCGAGAGCTCGGTATGGATGCCCATGGAGTAGGCCGTCTCAGCGATCGCCTCGGGACCGACATCGAGGCCGAGTTCCGCGTAGACCGAGTTGTCGGAGTAGGCGGTTGCGGTCGCCAGCGAGATCGAGCCGCGATAAGCGTCGCCGTAGTTGACGGGAGCGAACAGCTGCTTCTTCTTGTAGCCGGGTGCTTTGAACTTGAAGACTTTCGGCTCGGAGACGAAGTAGTCGTCAACCGTGTGGCCCTGAGTCAGCGCCGTGATCAGCGTGAACGGCTTCCACGCTGAGCCGGGCTGGCGCAGACCGTCCGTCGCCAGATTGAACTGGGAGCGCTCGTAGTCGGAGCCGCCGACCATCGCGCGCACCCCGGCCGTGTTGTTGTCGAGCACGACGATTGCGGCAGTGGGCTCGATTCCGGCAAGCGTCGACGTTGCGATCTCCTGGACGGCGTCCTGGAAGTCGAGGTCGAGGGTCGATTGGATCTGCAGGCCGCCGCCATAGGCCTCGCCGGCGCCGTAGAAGCCGACGATCTGAGAGCGCAGCCAGGTCGTGAAGAACGGCGCCTTGGAGTCCTCGGTCGGTTGCTGTATCTGGCGTTCGGTCGGAACCGGGGCCGCGATGCCCGTGTCGTACTGCTCCTGGCTGAGCACACCCTGCTCGAGCATCTTCTGGAGCACGAGGTCACGCCGAAAGGCCGCAGCCTCGGGGTCGGCTCCGGGGTTGTTGCCCTCGGGGGAGGAGATGATCCCGGCGATCATCGCTGCTTCCTCAGGCAGCAGCACCGAGGCACAGGGGGTGTCTCCACCTCCACCGCAGTCGGGATGGTTCCAGCCGAAGTAGGTGCGAGCAGCTGCCTCGATGCCGTAGGCGCCCTGACCGAAGTAGGCGGCGTTGAGGTATTCGGTCAGGATCTTCTCCTTGGACCACTGGCGTTCGATGTGGTAGGCGAGCGCTGCCTCACGCAGCTTCTGGAGCACAGTCCGGCTGTTTTGTGCCTGCGAGCGCGTTCTTGACGAACTGCTGGGTGATCGTCGAGCCGCCCTGGACGGCGCTGCCGGCCAGCACGTCCTGGTAGAGCGCGCGGCCGATGCCGAGGAAGTCGATCCCTCGGTGGTCGTAGAAGCGCTCGTCCTCGATCGCGACGACGGCCTGCTTGACGGTCGGGGAAATCTGGCTCGAGTCGAGGAAGATGCGGCGCTCCTGGCCCGTCAGCGTCGCGATCCGCTTGCCGTCGACGTCGTAGACGACCGAGTTCTGCGCGTTGGCGTACTGGGCACGATCCTCAAGCGACGGCAGATCCTGAGCGACGGCCATCATGATTCCGAAGATCCAGGAGACGAGCGCCAGTAGGCCGAGCCCGCAGAGCACAAGCGCGAGTCGCAGCTTCTTCAGGCGTGGGCCCTGTTGGCGTCCTCGAAACCTCCCACGGTGTGCCGGACCTGGAGTCCCTGACCCGTTGGAACCGTCGGTCTCGTCGGTTGCTTCGAGGGCGCGCTCACGCTCCCGCCTGCTGGCGGTACGTGCGCCTGAAAGCGCTTTCAGCTGCCGACGCAGCTCGCTAGGTGGACGTGCCATTTCGCGTGCTCATGGGGGTGTGAGAGTGGGACGGGATGACTTTCCTCGTCCGGCTGAGCGGGTAGCGCTCGGGCGGTCGCACCCCCGCCGACTGAGGTCGAGTCTAGCATTGGTCCTATGGTCGACATCGAACCTGAACGCCTTCTCAAGGGCGCCGTCGAGGCCCTGCCCGAGGGCAGGCTGGCGGAGCAGCTCGCCGAGGCAGCGCAGACTGGCCGCCCGCTGCGGATCAAACTCGGCATCGATCCCACCGCTCCCGACATCCATCTCGGTCACGTCGTCGTGCTCGAGAAGCTGCGCCAGTTCCAGCAGGCGGGGCACGTGGTGGTGCTGATCATCGGCGACTACACCGCTCGCGTCGGTGACCCGAGTGGTCGCTCGGCTGAGCGACCGGTGCTGACCGATGAACAGATCGATGCCAACGCCCAGACCTTCCAGGAGCAGGCGTTCAAGGTGCTCGATCCCGAGCGGACCGAGGTACGCCGCAACAGCGAATGGCTCGACATGCCGAGCAACGAGCTGTTCGGGATCGCCAGGCGACACCGTCGCCCGCCTGCTCGAGCGCGACGACTTCGCCAAGCGGATGGCCGCCGCGCAGCCGATCTCGTCCTGGAGCTTCTCTATCCGGTGTTGCAGGGCTACGACTCCGTCGCGATCGAATCCGACGTCGAGCTGGGGGGGACCGACCAAAAGTTCAATCTGCTCTTCGGCCGCGACGTCCAGGGCTCGTTCGGCCAGTCGCCTCAATCGGTCCTGACGACGCCGATCCTGCCCGGGACCGACGGCGTGCAGCGGATGAGCAAGTCGCTCGGCAACTACGTCGGGGTGACGGATCCGCCCGAGGAGATGTTCGGAAAGCTGATGAGCGTCCCCGATCACGTGCTGGGGCAGTACTTCCAGCTTCTGCTGGGCGAGGAACTGGACGAAGCCAGGCACCCGCAACGAAGCCAAGCGCGAACTGGCTCGGCGGCTGGCCGACCGTTTCCATGGCTGAGGGCGCCGGAGCCATCGCGGAAGAGCGCTTCGACTCGATCCACAAGCGCGGCGAGATTCCGGACGACATCGAGGAGGTCGAAGCGGACGCCTGGAGGGGGCATGCGGGATCGTCCGGCGACATCCATCTGCCGGCGCTGATCGCCGCAGTCTTCGCAATGAGCAACGAGCGAGGCGCGCCGGCTGATCGCTCAAGGTGGGGTCAAGCTCGACGGCGTCGCCGTGCCCGGCGACAGCCTGGATGTACCTGGGGAGCAGCTGTCCGGCGCCGTGCTCCAGGTCGGCAAGCGCCGCTTCGTTAGACTGCGCGACCTCGCTCGCTGAAGAGTTGCTTTGAAAGCTTGAGAGTCGGCTCTAGGCGAGCTATACTGATGGGCCGCCCGGGACTTCGTCCTGGGCGTCGCGCACCGGGCAAGAGAGGCCCTCTACCCGCTGCGCAGCGGTCTTTGAAAACTGAGCAGTGCGCGTGATCCGGAGGCTTCGGCCTTTGGGATCACGACCATGCCCGAATCCGCGCCGGCGTGCCACGGAGCAATCCGAGGTGCAGGCGCGGTTTTGATGCAGTAATGAAGTAACCCGTCATGCCGGCCCCGTTGTATTTGTGTACTCAGGGGCCGGATTGAAGAAAGACCTCCGATGTTTGGAGGACTTGAGATCAGGCATGACAGACTCTCTAAGACAGAGGAACCGTGCACCCGCTTAACCCCGGGGAGTACGGATTGAAACCCTCAAGTCACTTTTTACGGAGAGTTTGATCCTGGCTCAGGACGAACGCTGGCGGCATGCCTAACACATGCAAGTGGAGCGACGAACCAGGGCTTGCCCTGGGGCGAAGCCGCGAACGGGTGAGTAACACGTGGGTAACCTGCCCCGATGACTGGGACAACCCGAGGAAACTCGGGCTAATACCGGATGTGCTGCACACACATCAGTGTGAGTAGTAAAGGAAGCTTCGGCCTCCGCTTTGGGATGGGCCCGCGGCCCATTAGCTTGTTGGTGAGGTAACGGCTCACCAAGGCGACGATGGGTAGCTGGTCTGAGAGGACGATCAGCCACACTGGGACTGAGACACGGCCCAGACTCCTACGGGAGGCAGCAGTGGGGAATCTTGCGCAATGCGCGAAAGCGTGACGCAGCAATGCCGCGTGAGGGAAGAAGGCTCTCGGGTTGTAAACCTCTTTCAGGAGGGACGAAGGTGCGGCGGTTAACAGCCGACCGTACTGACGGTACCTCCAGAAGAAGCCCCGGCTAACTACGTGCCAGCAGCCGCGGTAATACGTAGGGGGCAAGCGTTGTCCGGAATCATTGGGCGTAAAGCGCACGTAGGCGGCCCGGTAAGTCCGTTGTGAAAGTCAGAGGCTCAACCTCTGAAGGCCAATGGAAACTGTCGGGCTAGAGTCCGGAAGAGGCGAGTGGAATTCCTGGTGTAGCGGTGGAATGCGCAGATATCAGGAGGAACACCAATGGCGAAGGCAGCTCGCTGGGACGGTACTGACGCTGAGGTGCGAAAGCGTGGGGAGCGAACAGGATTAGATACCCTGGTAGTCCACGCCGTAAACGATGGGCACTAGTTGTGGGAGGTGTCGACTCCTTCCGTGACGTCGCTAACGCATTAAGTGCCCCGCCTGGGGAGTACGGCCGCAAGGCTAAAACTCAAAGGAATTGACGGGGGCCCGCACAAGCAGCGGAGCATGTGGTTTAATTCGACGCAACGCGAAGAACCTTACCTGGGTTTGACATGTTGGTGACCGGTGTGGAAACACATCTTTCCTTCGGGACACCATCACAGGTGGTGCATGGCTGTCGTCAGCTCGTGTCGTGAGATGTTGGGTTAAGTCCCGCAACGAGCGCAACCCCTGTCCTATGTTGCCAGCATTTAGTTGGGGACTCATGGGAGACTGCCGGTGACAAACCGGAGGAAGGTGGGGATGACGTCAAGTCCTCATGCCCCTTATATCCAGGGCTACACACGTGCTACATTGGCGCCCACAGAGGGATGCAATACCGCGAGGTGGAGCGAATCCCAAAAAGGGCGTCTCGGTTCGGATTGGAGGCTGAAACTCGCCTCCATGAAGGTGGAGTTGCTAGTAATCGCGAATCAGCAACGTCGCGGTGAATACGTTCCCGGGCCTTGTACACACCGCCCGTCACACCACGAAAGCAGGCAACACCCGAAGCCGGTGGTCCAACCCGCAAGGGAGGAAGCCGTCGAAGGTGGGGCTTGTGATTGGGGTGAAGTCGTAACAAGGTAGCCGTAGCGGAAGCTGCGGCTGGATCACCTCCTTTCTAGGGAGACATCTAGTTCAACCTAGATACGTCGACCGGACATGGCGCAGGCCGGAGCCCTCGGGCGCCGGCGGTGGCACTGCTCAGTTTTGAGAGACCGCAGTGATGGGAATCCCCCGTCTAGCGGCCTCGGCGGAGCTTGAAAACTGCACAAGAGCCAATGTAAGTAGTAAAGAATGTAATGCTAACCATCCGTCCGTTTCGACGAGCGGGTGGTAGCTCACCGTCAAGATAGTAAGGGCACGCGGTGGATGCCTTGGCACCAGGAGTCGATGAAGGACGTGGACGGCTGCGATAAGCCGCGGTGAGGCGCTGAACAGCCTTTGACCCGCGGATTTCCGAATGGGGAAACCCGGCGCCGGTAATGCGGCGTCATCCTGCACTGAATACATAGGTGTAGGAAGGCAAGCGAGAGAACTGACACATCTCAGTACCTCGAGGAAAGGAAATCAACCGAGACTCCCCGAGTAGTGGCGAGCGAAAGGGGAATAGCCTAAACCGAGCGCGTGTAAGTAGACACACGTTGCGTGCTTGGGGTCGTAGGGCTCATGCCCGGACCGTGTCTGGTCCGGCGACAGTTACCAAATCAGGTGTTAGCCGAAGTCGAGTGGAACCTCGCACCAAAGAGGGCAAGCGTCCCGTAGGTGAAAACGCACTGATCTGTCGATTGAGTACCTGAGTAGGACCGCTGCCGTGAAACGCGGTCTGAATCCGGGGGGACCACCCTCCAAGGCTAAGTACTCCCTGGTGACCGATAGTGAACTAGTACCGTGAGGGAAAGGTGAAAAGTACCCCTGAAGGGGAGTGAAATAGTACCTGAAACCGCGTGCCTACAAGTGGTCGGAGCACCTTCGTGGTGTGACGGCGTGCTTTTTGCATAACGAGCCGGCGAGTTAGTCGTATGTGGCAAGGTTAAGCGATGAGTGGAGCCGCAGCGAAAGCGAGTCCGAATAGGGCGAATCAGTCACATGCGCTAGACCCGAAACTGGGCGAGCTATCCATGGGCAGGTTGAAGCGAGGGTAAGACCTCGTGGAGGACCGAACCGACCTAGGTTGAAAACTGGGCGGATGACCTGTGGATAGGAGTGAAAGGCTAATCAAGCCCAGAGATATCTGGTTCTCTCCGAAATATATTTAGGTATAGCCTCGGATAATTGCGTTTCGGCCGTAGAGCACTGTTTGGCCTAGGGGCCCTACCAGGTTACCGACGTCAGGCAAACTCCGAAGACCGTTACGTTTAGTCCGGGAGTCAGTCTGCGGGGGATAAACTCCGTAGGCGAAAGGGAAACATCCCAGACCACCAGCTAAGGGCCCAAAGTGCATGCTAAGTGGGAAACGATGTCCGAATGCATAGACAACCAAGAGGTTGGCTTAGAAGCAGCCACCCTTGAAAGAGTGCGTAACAGCTCACTGGTCAAGTGTTCGGGCGCGGATAATTCAACGGGGCTCAAGCATGCCCCCGAAGCTGTGGATTCAGAAGATCTGCGGATCGCCTGAGTGGTAGGAGAGCGTTCCTGTCAGCAATGAAGCGGCCTCGTAAGGAGCCGTGGAGCGGCGGGAAGTGAGAATGCCGGCATGAGTAGCGCAAGAGGGGTGAGAATCCCCTCCACCGATTGTCCAAGGTTTCCTGAGTAAAGTTCGTCTGCTCAGGGTTAGTCGGGACCTAAGGCGAGGCCGAAAGGCGTAGTCGATGGCCAACAGGTTGATATTCCTGTACCACGTCGCATCCGCTATTACCAATGGGGTGACGGGGAAGGCTAAGGGAACCCAGGCGATGGTCGTCCTGGGGTAAGTACGTAGCTAGTCGCGACTGGAAAACCCACCGCGGCGTTATGACGCGAGGTGCGATACCAGCTGGCTTGACCGCCGGCGAGTCCCTGAAGCCATGCCTCCAAGAAAAACCTCTAGGGAGGATGCTCGTGCCCGTACCGAGAACCAACACAGGTGGACAAGTGGAGAACACTAAGGTGAGCGAGATAATCCTCGTTAAGGAACTCGGCAAAATTGCCCCGTAACTTCGGGATAAGGGGCGCCCCGGTAAGGTGAAGCCTGTACAGGTGGAGCCTGAGGGGGCCGCAGTGAATAGGCCCAAGCGACTGTTTACCAAAAACACAGCCCTCTGCTAAGTCGCAAGACGACGTATAGGGGGTGACGCCTGCCCGGTGCCGGAAGGTTACGCGGAGTCGTTAGCTCTTCGGAGCGAAGCGGTGAAGCTAAGCCCCGGTAAACGGCGGCCGTAACTATAACGGTCCTAAGGTAGCGAAATTCCTTGTCGGGTAAGTTCCGACCTGCACGAATGGCGTAACGATTTGGGCGCTGTCTCAACGAGGAGCTCGGTGAAATTACAGTCTCGGTGAAGATGCCGAGTACGCGCGGAAAGACGGAAAGACCCCGTGAACCTTTACTGCAACTTGATATTGGAGTTCGGGATATCTCGCTCAGGATAGGTGGGAGGCTTTGACCCGGCGGCTTCGGCTGTCGGTGAGCCACCCTTGAGATACCACCCTTGGTGTTCTGGACTTCTAACCGATCGCCGTAATCCGGGGTCGGAACAGTGTCAGGTGGGCAGTTTGACTGGGGCGGTCGCCTCCTAAAATGTAACGGAGGCGCCCAAAGGTTCCCTCAGTACGGTTGGAAATCGTACGTAGAGTGTAAAAGCATTAAGGGAGCTTGACTGCGAGACCGACGGGTCGAGCAGGAACGAAAGTTGGGTTTAGTGATCCGGCAGTTCCAAGTGGAAGGGCTGTCGCTCAACGGATAAAAGGTACTCCGGGGATAACAGGCTTATCGCTTCCAAGAGTCCATATCGACGAAGCGGTTTGGCACCTCGATGTCGGCTCGTCGCATCCTGGGGCTGGAGTAGGTCCCAAGGGTTGGGCTGTTCGCCCATTAAAGCGGTACGCGAGCTGGGTTCAGAACGTCGTGAGACAGTTCGGTCCCTATCTTCCGCGCGCGTTGGAGAGTTGAGAGGAGTCATCCTTAGTACGAGAGGACCGGGATGAACGCGCCTCTGGTGTATCTGCTGTCCCGCCAGGGGCATCGCAGGCTAGCTACGCGCGGACTGGATAACCGCTGAAAGCATCTAAGCGGGAAGCCAACCTCGAGATGAGCTCTCCCATCCCCTTGAGGGAGTAAGACCCCTGGTAGACCACCAGGTTGATAGGCCGGCAGTGTAAGAGCAGTGATGCCCTCAGCTGACCGGTACTAATGGGTCGAGGGCTTGACGGATTCTTTATTACTTGCGGCAGTTCTTGTGCAGTTTTCAAGCCTCGTCGAGGCCCTGCGGTCTCGTTGAATTTCGGTGGCTATAGCGAGAGGGAAACACCTCTTCCCATTCCGAACAGAGCCGTTAAGCCTCTCTGCGCCGATGGTACTTGGAGGGCAACCTCCTGGGAGAGTAGGTCGCCGCCGGTCTTAGATTGAGGGCCGTCCTTCGGGGCGGCCCTTTCTTTTGGACGAAGGGTGATTAGGATCACCCGATGCCGCCCGAGGCGACGACTGTTGACGCCGATCCGGGTCTCGATCAAGCGCTCGAGTGGATTGAGGCGCTCGCCGAGGAAGTTGGCCCGCGGCGACCTACAGGCCGCGCCGAGGCGATCGCCGCCGAACTGATGCGTTCCGAGTTGGGGCAGCGTGGGGTGGAGGCCCGCCTCGAGCCCTTCTCTGGCTATTCAAGCTTCAGCCAGCCGTACGGGCTGATCCTCGCCGCAACCGCGTTGTGCGCGGTTTTACCCCGGCACCCGCGCCTGCGCTTCGCACTCGCCGCGGCAGCAGCCCTGGCCTTGAGCAGCGAAGGCGGGCTCGTCCATACGCCTCTTTCGAGGTTGCTTTCGCGTCGCTGCAGCCAGAACGTTGTCGCCACCATTGAGCCTCGCCGACGGCCGGAGCGGACCCTCTGCCTCGTCTCCCACCTCGACACGTCGCGAAGCGGTCTGCTCTTTCATGCTGCGCTGAATCGTCACCTCAGCAGGATCATCACGGTCCAAGCCGCTTCGATCCTGATCGGCGCTGCCGAGCCGCTCCTCGGCCGCAATCGCATCGGGCGGCGCCTGGTCTCGGTGGCACGCATGACCGCCGTGGCCAACCTGGCGCTGCTGCTCGAACGCGAACTCAGGGGGGTCGACGTCCCAGGCGCCAATGACAACGCCTCGGGGATAGCGGTCACCTCGCGCCTCGCGGTCGAACTCGTTCAGCGGCCTCTGGCATCGACACGCGTTGTCCTGCTGATCTGTGGCTGCGAAGAGTCAGGGTTGCTCGGGGCGCAGGCGTTCCTGCGGGAGAACGACACCGACGGCTGGCTTTTCGTCAACTTCGACAGCGTCGGCGGACCGGGCACCCTGCGCTTCATCCGGCGCGAGGGCATTGTCCAGAAGTGGGACGCCGACCCGGCGCTGCTGGAAATCGCGGGGCGAATCGCGCGCGACCGGCCCGACATCGGCTTGGCGCCGGCGGATGGCCCGATCGGGCTCACCTACGACACGACCGCGGTGATGGCCCGAGGTGGCCGTGCTATCACCTTCGTCGCGGGTGACGGCGGAGTCATCCCCAATTACCACCGGCCCAGCGACACTCCGGCCAACCTCGACCCCGCGAACATCGGCTCGGCTTTGGAGGCTGGACGCGAACTGCTCGCCGCTGCTGACCGCGGTGAGGCCGACTTGGGGTAGGTTTGGGCGCGTGATCGGTGCAGCGATACTGGGTGTGGCGGCGGGATTCCTCGGCCGCGCGCTGCTGCCCGGCAAGCAGAACATGGGTGTTCTGATGACGATCGGGCTCGGCATCGCCGGTTCGCTCGTCGGCTTCCTGATCTTCACCGAGCTGCTCGGGATCGGCGACAACGAGGCATTCGATCTGGGCGGGTTGCCCGGGGCGATCATCGGGGTCATGCTGCTGCTGTTCGGCTACGATCGCTTCATCGCCGACCACGTATCTGCGCCGAGCGCCGCCGCGCCCTCGAGTGGAAGCTCGCGGCCCGGGGGGCAAGGCCGCTCTTCCAGGGCAGCGGGCGAGCCACGAAGCCGCGAGTCGCGCGAAGCGGACGCTGCGCGCCGACGCGAGCGTCGTAACCGTTAGCGGCGTCCCGCTTCTCACTGGCCGCCGCCGCCGCGCGAGCTGACGCCGCAGCTGAGCGCCGGCTGTCGGCCGTCAGCTGAGGGTGAGCGAAGTGGTCGAGCTACTGGCCGCGTCGCACCGCCCTCGGCGAGCCGGCGCGAGGGCCTCCCAACCGGTCGTCTGACCGGGTCCCTCGCAGCCGGCATCGAGAGTGGCGACGGGCTCCAGCCCGTACTCGCCAAGCGTTGCGAAGTCGATAACAAGGTCGATCCCGCCTGCCAGGCGCGCCATCACATGTCGCTTGATTTCTCTCATCTGGGGGGAAGCTACGTTTTGTCTCGGACGGAACGTATGTTCTGCAATCGATGTTGCAGCGGGCACCTGATCAGCGCCCCCGGCGGCCGAAGCTGTGGCCCTTCGGTAGGGCGACAGTGAGTTCGGCCAATGAGGGGTTAATACCCGTCTCTGGGTTATGTAACCCAGCCGCGGCGACACGTTTCACCTGCAATTCTTCAGTTTCGCGGCCAGCCTCACGCTCGGTTTCACGTTCTCTGGGCGGTTCGATCGCGCGCACATCAGCAAGCGGCAGGTCGGGCCGCTGAAGCTGGTGCAGCTCGGAGACCAGCACGTTGACGTTGACCCCATGCAGCTCCAGGCGGCCGCGTGCGCGCACCATCGGCGCCGTCCGCACGGCCAGCCGGTGGCGCTCGTAGACGGGCCGGGGCACGATCAGGTTGATCGTCCCGAACTCGTCCTCGAGCGTCATGAACGTGATCCCCTTCGCGGTGGCCGGCCGCTGCTTCGCGGTCACCAGCCCCGCCACCCTCACGCTTTCACCATGACGCCCGCCGCCAAGCTCGGCACTGCTCAGATACCCAGCCTCGAGGCTGGGCCGAATCAGCTCCATCGCATGCTTCCCAATCGACATTCCCGTCGACTCATAGTCGGCAACCACCACATCCCAATCACTGAGCTCCCGCAACGAAGGCGCCGCGTTCACATCCAACGGCAGCGCCAGCTGCTCCCCGCCCCGAACCCGCTTGGCCCCCCGAGCAACGCCGCTACGCCACAGGGCTCGCCGTCGCGAATCCCCGCAGACTTCCGCGACGTTCCCCTCGAGTCCCGAGCAGGCGCCGGACCACGCCAGCTTCTGAAGTGCATCGCGACTGACCCCGGACCGCGACGCCAGCTCTCCCAGATCTGCGTACGGACCAACACGTTCCCGCTCCGCAACCACCTTCTCCATCTCATCGTCACGCACCCCGTCCACGTAACCCAACCCAATCCGAACCGGAAAAGACTGCCCATTCACCGCCCCGGCAAGGTGAGATGAGCCAGGCTCAACGCGGCATTCGACGAGGCTGTGATTGACGTCGGGGGGAAGAATGATCAACCCGCGCCGTTGCGCATCGTGGACCAGAGGATCCGGCGGATAGAAGCCCATCGGCTGTTCGTTGAGCAGCGAGGCGAGCAGTTCGGGGTAGTAATGGACCCGCAGCCAGGTCGATTGGTAGGCAAGCAGGCCGAAGGCGGCGGCGTGGGCCTTGGGGAAGCCGAAGCCGGAGAAGCCCTTGACCTGCTCGAAGACCCGCTCGGCAACCGCGAGTTCGACGCCGCGGTCCTGAGCCCCCGAGATGAAGCGCTCGCGGTAGGCGAGGATCGCCGCCTCGGAGCGCTTGCGGCTCATCGCTCGCCTCAGGCCCTCTGCCTCACCGGCACTGAAGCCGGCCAGCGCCATCGCAACCTGGATCACCTGCTCCTGGAAGACGATCGTGCCGAGTGTGTCGCGCAGGATCGGCTCCAGCGAGGGGTGCTCGTAGGGGACCTCGTAGCCCGGGTCCTGACGCAGCCGCTCCTTGCGCTGGATGTACGGATTGACTGCGCCGCCCTGGATCGGGCCGGGCCTCACCAGCGCCACCTGCACCGTGATGTCGTCGAGCGACTCGGGCAGCGTCCGCGTCAGCATCTGCATCTGCGCGCGGCTCTCGATCTGGAAAACGCCGGTCGTGTCCGCCCGCTGGATCGTGTCGTAAACCCGCGGGTCGTCCAGCGGGATCCGCGAGAGGTCGATGCGCTCGTTGCGAGTGCGTGCGATCTCATCCACGGCCCGCTCGACGGCCGACAGCATCCCCAGCCCCAGCAGGTCGATCTTCAGGAACCCTGCGTCCGCGCAGGAGTCCTTGTCCCACTGGGAAATCTGCCTGCCGGCCATCGAGGCCGGCTGCACTGGGCAGATGTCGATCAGCGGCCGCGTCGAGAGGATCATCCCGCCGGGATGCTGAGAGGCGTGCCTGGGCAGACCCCATGACTCCTGGACCAGCCGTACCAGCGCCCGCCAGCGTGGCGAGCGCGCCCGGCTTTCCCCGAGCACCTCGGCGAGGTCGCGCTCGAGCCCGCCGCGGCGCGGCGGCAACACCCAGTCGTGGGCGTCGTGCAGCCCGACCGTCTCGACCTCGTGGTCAGGGCGGGCGTGAACGTCGACAGTGCGAGCGACGCGCTCGATCTCTCCCGCCGGCAATCCCAGCGCCTTGCCGAAGTCGCGCACCCCGGCCTTCGAGCGGTAACAGGCGAAGGCGGCGACCAATGCCGAGCGCTCGTTGCCGTAGCGGCGGTGGATGCGTGGAATCAGCCGCTCGCGGATGTCGCGCGGGAAGTCGAGGTCGATGTCCGGGGCCTCGGTGATCTCCTCGTTGAGGAAGCGACCGAGAAAGAGCCCGCCCTTGACGGGATCGATGTGTGAGAGCCCGGTCAGGTAGCAGACGATCGAGCTGACGCTCGAGCCGCGCCCGCGCCCCGGCGGCAACAGCATCCGTGCCGAATTTCGCCCCCGGACCTCGATCGCCACCTCGCGGGCGAGCTCGAGGATGTCGTGGTGAAGCAGGAAGAAGCCCGAGAGCCGCAGCCCGTGGATCACTCCCAGCTCCTGCTCGAGCCGTCGCGACGCCTCTCCGTGTTCCGGAAGCCCCGAGTAGCGGTGTTCCAGCCGCGTCCGGCAGATCTCCGACAGTGCCCTGTCGGCCCCCGGGTCCTCCGAGCCCGGGTAGCGGTAGGCGAGTTCCCTGCAGAGGTCGAAGCGCAGCCGCTCGGCGAGCTCTGTCGTCTCCGTGACTGCGTCCGGGTACTTGCTAAAGCGTGCAGCCATCTGCTCCGGTGAGGCGAGGTAGGCCGATGAGTTGCCGCGGCGCTGCGGCTCGGACTCCTCGAGCGTGAGCCCGAGCCTGGTGGCGACAAGCGTGTCCTGCAGGGCGGCGCGCGAGCGCTCGTGCATGTGCACGTTCCCCGTGGCGACGATGGGAACACCCAGCTGCCTTGCCTGCTCGGCAAGGCGGCGGTTACGGGCGTTGTCGTCGCGCCAGAAGGGGCGCTGCAGCTCGACCCGGAAGTCGTCGCGGCCGAAGGCGGCGAGCAGACGCGGGAAGAGCCGTGGCGGCGCCCCGTGAGCCGCGCAGCCGGAAAGGCAGACGAGGCCGTCGCTGTGCTGTTCCAGCCGGCCGAGCGAGACGACGGGGGGGAGGGGCTCGCGCCCGGGTTTGGGACGCGTGTCGCTATGGGCGGCGGTCAGCAGCCGGCAGAGGTTGCTCCAGCCGGTCCCGTTTGCGACCAGCAGCGTCAGGTGGAAGCACCCGGGCGGGCAGTTCGGCAGCTCGCCCTCGATCAGCGACGGCTCGCCGTCGTTTGAAGGATTCACTTGTCGCTTCAGCCCGGAGTGCACGGTCAGTTCAGCGCCGACGATCGCTCGCACGCCCAGTGGCTCGCAGGCCTGGGCGAACTCCATCGCACCCCAGACACCGTCGTGGTCGGTGATCGCCATCGCCTCGTAGCCGCGAGCGGCGGCAGCCTCCGCCAGCTCCTGCGGCGAAGAGGCGCCGTCGCCAAAGGAGAACGCTGAATGGGCATGCAGCTCGGCGTAGCTCATAAATCCCGCCGAACGTCCCAACTGACCCCCCATAGGGTGTACTGCGGGACGTTCGGTGCGTTGGGGGTGTTCATGCGCGCTGGCTGTACCAGCGGCCGCCGGGGAACGGCTCGCAGAAGACGACCATGCAGCGCCCTCCGGTCAGCACCAGGTCGAAGTAGCGCCGGCTCAGCGGCCGCGGCGTCCACCACTGGTCCTCGACCAGCCACTGCTCGCGGATCGCCTCTACCCCCACCTGCTCGACGCTCTGCGGCACTCCATCCGCGTCGGCTTCGACCTCCACGGGCTGTGGCCAGTAGATGCTTGCGGCAGATCCCTCGCCGTTGCCGGGCATCCTGCTAGGACTCCGGGAACGGGGTCAGGACCACGCGGCGCTCGGGTACGCGGGATGTGGGGTCGACCTCGAGCACCCGCAAGACAGCGTCCCGCCCGCCCACCGCACGCGCATGCCTGACGGCCTCACCAAGCAGCTCGCGCCGCCGCTCGCGGTCGGATCGCATCAGCGTCGGCTGCTCGTGGGAGGCGGGCCCGAACGACAGCACCCGCAAACCCAAGGTCGCCGCCGGCGCCGGCAGCTCGCTGAGCTTGGGCGCCAAGGCCAGCCGCAGCCGCAGTGGATCGACGCTGGCCTGCCGCATCGTCGCCTCGCTGCGCCAGGCACCCCCCGCGGCCAGCCTCGCTTCCAGCCGCAGTCGCCGAAACGAGCGCCCATTGCGGTCGCGCCGGGCGAGCAGGCGGTCGACGAGCAGCTCGAGGGCCCGATCGAGCTGTGAGCCGTAGGCCGAATCGGGCAGCTCGAGACGCTCGACCAGATCCTCGTTGGGCTGGCGGGGCCGTAGCGGCTCATCCTCGCCGCTGGCCAGGGCGAGGGCTCGCAGGCCGGCCGCACCGAAGCGGTCGGCGACCGCGGCCCCGGGTAGCGCTGCCAGCTCGCCGAGGGTGCGCACGCCGAGCCGCTCCAGCGCCGTCGGCAGATCGTCGGCCAGCCGCGCCGGGGCCGGCAGGCGCTCGCGCAGCACCGTCACCTCCAGCGGGGCGAGGAAGGCGCGCTCGGAGCCCGCCGGAACGATCACCGGCCCGCCGCGACCGCGCCGGCCGTCCCCGTTGCCCCGGGCGCCGGCCCGCAGTACCGCCGCGTAGGCGCAGAAGCGCGTCGGCCCGGCGCCCAGGCGCGCCGGGGTGCCGAGTGCCCGCCGTGCCTTCGCGATCACTCGGCCGTCGGCCATTTCCTGGGCGACTCTGCCCGACCCCAGGCTCTGACCGCCCCAGAGGCCGCGAAGGCCGTCTGCCTCGAAGAAGGCTTCGCCTGACCGCTCGGACTCGACTGCGGCGCCGATTCCCTCGAGCCTGCGCAAGAGCTTTTCCCAGACGGCCTCGGCCCGCTCGGGGTCGGCGGGTATCAGCACCAGCTCGGGACAGCGGGCGAGCGCCTCGCCAAGCCGCATTCCCGCCCTGATCCCGAATGCTTCCGCGGGTCCCGAGACGACGCCGACGGCTCCCTCGCCACCCGGCTCCGGGGCGATCGCGACAGGCCGGGAAAGGAGCTCCTGGCGGCTGCCGGCGGCGGCGAGGAGCGCAAAACGGGGGATGGACACAGAGACGACGGTCATCGAACACATGTTCGTATATGTCGATCGAGTTGTCAAGGATCTCCTGGGCGGAATAGAGTTGGCCTCGTTGCACCTTGGGTATGGGTTAGTCGTTTGCAGTCAAAAAGGAGAGAGATGTATGAGTAGGTGGAGATTTGTTTTGCCGGCGGCAGCCGTGCTCGCCCTGTCGTTCGGACTCGCCGCCTGTGGCGATGACGATGAAGGTGACGATGGTGGTGGCAGTGGTGGCGGTGGCGAAGAGTCGCTTGAGTTGACGATCGGGAATTCGATCCCTCTCACCGGCGATCTGGCGGACTACGGCCCGCCCGGCCAGAAGGCGGCGGAGCTGGCGTATGAGCAGATCAACGCCGCGATTGACGAATCCGGCGCCGATCACACTGTGGAGCTGTTGTTTGAGAACAACGAGACGAATTCACAGGCAGCCGTTCAGGTCGCGCGCAAGATGGTCGACGAGGGCGCCAGCTGCATCGCGGGCGCCTGGGCCTCGGCTGACACGATCGCAACGTCGCGCTCGGTGACCGTGCGCGATGGCGTGCTGCTGATCTCACCGTCCTCCACCGATCCGGCGATCACCGATCTGGACGACGACGGGCTGCTCGCCCGCACCTCTCCGCCCGACACGTTCCAGGGCCCGACCCTTGCCAACTACGTCGAGCAGGAGCTCGGCGGCGACGCTGCGGGCCAGGTGGTCAACGTCGCGGGTCGCAACGACGCCTATGGCGAGGGCCTGTCCGGCACGTTCATCGAAGCCTGGGAGGAAAAGGGCGGCGAGATCGGCATCAACGGCGAGGCGCTGCTGTACGACCCCGAGCAGCCGAGCTACGACTCGGAGGCGCAGGAGATCGCCGGCGGTAGCCCGGATGCGACCGTGATCGTCGATTTCCCGGAGACCTTCGCCAAGATGGGTCCGGCGCTCGTGCGCGCCGGGGTGGACCCGGCAACCGTGTTCGCGACCGACGGGCTCGCGTCGTCGAGCCTGCCCGCGGATGTGGGCGAGGATGCCACCGAGGGCATGCGCGGAACGGCGCCAGGCCTCCCGGACGAGGAGACCGCGTCGGTTGCGTTTGACGAGCTCTACACGAGCTCTGAGCCGGCGAACGTCGATCGGCAGACGTTCGACGCCCAGGCGTTCGACGCCGTGATCCTCTGCTACCTGACAGCGGTGGCGGCGGGTTCCACGGACGGGGCAGAGATGGCTGCGGTTCTCTCTGACGTCACCTCACCCGAGGGTGAGCAATACAGCTGGGAGGAGCTGCCGGCTGCGATCGAGGCGCTCCAAAACGGCGAGGACATCGACTACACCGGTGCCTCCGGCCAGCTGGACATCGACGAGAACGGCGATCCGACGGCCGGCGTCTACGACGTCTACCAGTTCACGAACGGCAAGCTGGAGATCGTGGACGAAGTCGACGTGGCGATCGACTGACGTGAGCCGCGGCGCAACCGCGCCGCGGTTGGAATGCGAAAGCGGCCGGGACTAGTTCCCGGCCGCTTCGTCTTCCGGGGGTGGGTCGAGACCGATTGCCGCCACGGCTTCGTCGGGGCGGTCCACGCGCGCGGTGCCGCCGAGGTAGAGCTCGGCGACCTTGGGGTCGGAGAGCAACTCCTTGCCCGGCCCCTCGAAGCGATTGACGCCGAGGTCGAGCACGTAGCCGCGGTGTGACATCGCCAGCGCCCTGCGCGCGTTCTGCTCGACCATCAGGATCGTCACGCCGGCGGCATTGATCCGCTCGATGCGCTCGAAGATCGCCTCGACGAAGGCCGGCGCGAGGCCCGCCGAAGGCTCGTCGAGCAACAGCAGCCGCGGCCCCGGCATCAGCGCACGCGCCATCGCCACCATCTGCCGCTCGCCGCCGCTCATCGTGCCGGCCGCCTGGGAGCGTCGCTCGCCGAGCCGTGGGAAGAGCTCGTACATCTCGCCCATGCGCTCTGCCATGCCGCTGCGATCCAGCGCGCCCATCTCGAGGTTCTCCTCGACGCTGAGGCTCGGGAAGACGTTGTCGAGCTGCGGCACGTAGCTGAGCCCGAGGCGCGTGATCGAGTGGGGCTTCAAAGAGGAAATGTCGCGCCCTTCGAACGTGATCCGCCCCCGATTGGGGTGCAGCAGCCCGAAGATCGTCTTGATCAGGGTCGACTTTCCGGCACCGTTGGGGCCGACGACGGTGACGATCTCGCCCTCTCGCACCGACATCGAGACGCCGTTGAGGATGTCGACCTCGGGCAGGTAGCCGGCCACGACGTCCTCGCTGACGAGCAGGGACTTGCTCCCGTTCCCGGTCACTCGCCCGGCCCCCCGAGATATGCGTCGATCACGCCTTGGTCCTTGCGCACCTCGTGCGGCTCGCCCTCCGCGATCACCCGGCCATCAGCCATCACGATCACGCGGTCGGAGTGGTTCATGACGACTTCCATGTCGTGCTCGATGAACAGGAAGGTGACCCCGTGCTCCGCGCGCAACTCCTGCATGTGATCGAGCAGCGTTCGCCCGAGGGTCGGATTGATTCCCGCCATCGGCTCGTCGAGCAGCAGCAGCCGCGGTCGGGTCATCAGTGCCCGGGCGAGCTCGAGCAGCTTGCGCTGGCCACCCGAGAGCGTGCCCGCGTACTCGCCGGCGAGGCGTTGGAGATTGAAGAGTCCGAGCAACTCGACAGCCTGCTCACGTACCTCGGCCTCGCGACTGCGCCAGCGGTGTGGGCGAAACACCACGTTGCTCAGACGCTCGCCCGGCTGATCGCCCGCCGCCAGCATCATGTTGTCGATCACGGGCATCTTGGCGAGCGCCTTCGTGATCTGGAACGTCCGCACCATTCCGCGCCGCGCGATCGTGTAGGGCGCGCGGCCGAAAACCGTCTCTCCGCCCAGCCGCACATCACCGGACTCGCCGCGATAGAAGCCGGTGATCACGTTGAAGAGCGTGGTCTTGCCGGCGCCGTTGGGCCCGATCAGTGCGGTGATGGATCCTTCGCGCACCTCGAGGCTGGCTCCGTTGACGGCGCGAATCCCGCCGAAATGTTTGACCAGGTCCTGCACCTGCAGGATCGGCCGGCCGGCCGCCGCGGTCTCATTCACCGAGGACCATCTCCTCGCGCTTGCCGAACGGCGCCCTGTGGCCTGAACGCCATCAGCAAGATCAAGACCATGCCCGTGATCGCAAGGCGCAGTGCCGCCTGGTCGGTTTCCTGCTCGAAGATTTCGATAAAGCGCGTCCCTTCGAGCACGGTCCAGAACAGGATCGAGCCGAAGAGCACACCCCAGTAGCTGGTCAGCCCGCCCAGGATCAGGACCGCGAAGGCGAAGAAGGTCACCAGCGGCTCGAAGCCGACGGGGTGGACGGCACCCAGATTGAGGGCCAGGAAGACGCCGGCGATCGCGGCGAGCGAAGCGGCGATCGCCAGCGACTGCAGCTTGAAGACGAGCGGGTTCTTGCCCAGCGCACGAACCGCGTCCTCGTCCTCGCGGACGGCCCGCAGGACTCTGCCCCAGGGCGTGCGCTGGATGAAGATCAGTGCGACGGTGGCGATGATCACGGTTGCCCAGACGACGAGCAGCAGCGGGAACAGCGAGTCCTCGAAGAATCTCCCCCAGCCCTCGAACCACCCCGCGATCGTGTCGGAGACGTTGAGCCAGGCCTCGTCGTAACACTCGCCGGTTTCGTTGTTGCAGAAGAGGCCCTGGTTGCCGCCCGTGAGTTCGCGTGCGTTCTGTGCGAACAACCGCACCATCTCCGCCATCGCCAGCGTGGCGATCGCGAAGTAGTCGGCTCGCAGACGCAGTGAGGGGAGCCCGACGAGCAAGCCGAAGGCGATCGCGCACGCGATCGCGATCGGCAGCGAGAGCCAGAACGAGATGTCGGTCTCGAGCACCAGGATCGCCATCGCGTAGGCGCCGATTGCCATGAACCCAGCCTGTCCGAAGTTGACGATCCCGGTGTAGCCGACGTTGATCTGCAGGCCGAGCGCGACGAGGGCGTAGGTGCCGGCGATCACGAGGACGCCGACCCAGAAGCCGGGGCTCTGCAGGAAGTCGAGCGTGACCGCAAGCGGCAGGGCAGCGCCGATGTCGGCCGCGAGCGCGGTCATATCGCTCGCGCTTTCCCGAAGACCCCCTGCGGGCGCACGATCAGCACGATCACCAGCACGACGAACCCGACAGAAATCTTCCAGCGTGGGTCGACCACAAGCGTCGACCACTCGATCATCACGCCGAGGACGATCCCGGCGGCCAGCGCCCCGAAGGCGTCGCCGATACCGCCGAGCACAACGGCGGCGAAGATCGGCAGCAGGAGTTCGAAGCCGAGTTCCGGATACACCGTCGTCACCGCCGCCGCCAGGACTCCGGCGAGGCCCGCGAGGGCGCCGGCGAACAGCCAGGTCAACAGGATCACGCGCTCGGTGTTGATTCCGCTCGTCTCGGCGAGCTCGAGGTTGTCGGAAAGCGCCCGCATCTGCTTGCCCAGGTGCGAGTAGCGAAGCATCAGCCCGATCGCGGTGAGTACGACGAAACCGATCACGATCACGATCAGCTGGGTGCGCCCGATCGAGAGTCCGAGGAATTCGACCGTTGCGGTGCGGTCGACATTGAGGAAGCGAATCTCGGTTCCCCAGATGTAGATAAAGACCGCCCGCAGTACGAAGGCCAGCCCGATCGACATCAGCATCAGCTGCAGCAGCCCGGCCTTCCGGGCCCGCATCGGACTCCACATCACGCGCTCGAGGAAAAGCCCGAGCACCGCAGTCGTCAGCATCGCCCAAACGATTGCGACCGGAAGCGGCACGTCCCAGGTGACGTTCATCAGGAAGGCCATGAAGGCGCCGAAGGTGAGGAAGTCGCCGTGGGCAAAGTTGACGAGCTTGAGGATCCCGTAGACCAGGGTCAGGCCGACGGCGCCAAGCGCAAACACGGAGCCGAGCGAGAGGCCGTTGAGCCCGCGCTGCGCGACGTCGTGCAGTCCCTGGGTTGCGATCAGCGCGATCGCGATCGCGAGCACCACCAGGGCGCCGATCATGGGCGGCGAGGCCTTGAGCCGTGCGAGCGGTCCCGCCGAGTTGGGTTGCGGGTCTACGGTTGCTGCTTCCATAACCCCAGGTCCTCGGCTCGTTCGTTCATCGCCTCGATCACCGTCGCCACGTGCTCGTCGAAGTCGACGCCGAGCTCATCGGCGGCCTGCCGGATCTGATCGCGGTCGACGGCGGCCGCGAAGGCCGGCGTCTTCAACTTCTTCTTCACCGATTTCGGCTGCATTCCCTCGATTCCGGTGGGCCGCACGAGTGCGCAGGCGGCGACGAAGCCCGACAGCTCGTCGACGGCAAACAACGTCTTGGCGAGCTGCGTCTCGCGCGGCACACCGAGGAACTCCGCGTGGCCGGCGACGGCGTCGATCAGCTCCCGCGGGTAGCCGCGCTGCTCGAACTCCTTTAGCGCGATCCGCGGATGACCCGTGTCGAGGTCGGGGTAGCGCTCGTAGTCGAGATCATGAAGCAGGCCGGTGACGGCGTAGAGATTCTCGTCCTCGTCAAAGCGCCTTGCGTAGGCGACCATCGCCGCCTCCACGCCGAGCGCGTGACGACGCAGCGAATCGGACAGCGTCCAATCGCACAGCAGCGTCCATGCCTCCTCCCGGGTCGGGGCACTCATCCTCGCGATCTTCCCCGCGAACGCACGTTGCGAAACTATCGCAATGCTCCGACTCTCCCCAGTCGTGCTTGCGACAGCCCTGCTCGCGACCCTTGCCGTCGCCGGGTGCGGCGACGGCACTCAGCAGACCACGATCCCGGGGACGATCACCGAGTCCGAGGTCCCGGGGGGCGCCGATGCGGAGGACGTCGATGTGATTCAGGGCTGGGTCGAGACACTCGCGCAGGGCGACGTCGACTCCGCGGCCGAATACTTCGCGATTCCGAGCGTCGCCGAAAACGGGCCGGCGCTGCTGCGGATTGACGACCTCGACGAGGCACGCCGGTTCAACGAGTCGCTTCCCTGTGGGGCCAAGTTGATCGAGGCGACGCCGAACGGCGAATTCACCGAGGCGACCTTCCGGTTGAGCGAGCGCCCCGGGCTGGGAAGCTGCGGCGAAGGCGCCGGTCACCTGGCGATGACCGCCTTTCTGATCAAGGACGGCAAGATCGTCGAGTGGAGGCGGCTGCCGAGCGAGCCGCGCGTGCCGATCGACGGCGCGGCTACGTAGTCCCCAGCGCGTCCCAAGCCGCGAGCTTCGCCTCGACCCGGCCGATGACTTCGTCGGTGAAGCCCGACATCGTCGCCTGGCCGGCGAGGTCCAGCGTTCGTACGCCAGCGGCCGTGGCCTCCAGCACCGCCTCGTAGATCGCCCTCGAGGCCGTCTCCGCTTCCTCGTGGCCCTGTTCGCCCGCGTAATGCAGCACCGCGGCGACCGCGAGGATCATCGCCATCGGGTTGGCGACGTCCTTACCCATCAGCGCTGGAGCCGTGCCGTGCGGCGCCTCGGCCATCGCCACGGTCGTGCGCAGCTCGTCATCCAGACCGAGCAGCACCGATTCGGCGCCGGCGATCGAGCCGAACAGCGGCAGCACCAGGTCGGAGAGCAGGTCGCCGTCGCGGTTCAGCGAGGGGATCACGAGCGGGTCGGTGGCGGCGCCTGAAACCAGGCCGGCCAGGGTGGCGTCGATCAGGACGGGTTCGTAGGGCACCTCGGGGTGCCGCTCGGCAGCCGCGTCCATTTCCTCCTTCAGCATGCCTTCGTAGACCGGGCTGACTGTCCACTTGGGGCCACCGTAGACGCGGCCCCGCATGCGCGCTGCGGTGCGGAACGCGTGCTCTGACACCGCCCGGCAGACCGGCCGGGTGATGCGCTCGGTGCGGCAGGCGACCTCGTCGTCGCCCTCGCCCTCGCGCCACTGCTCGGCCCCGTAGGCGTCCCCGACGGCCATCCGGCAGACCGAGATCGGGTGGTGGACCCCGGCGACCGGCGTCACGCCGGGAATACGGCGTCCCGTGCGCACGATCACCTTGCCGTCGACGCCCTCGCGGATCAAGCGGTTGGGGGAGCCGACATCGTCAGCACCCTCAGGTGTGACCGTCGCGGCCTTGAGGCCGAGGCCCGCGGCTGCCATCGCCGCCGCCGCCTGCGAGCAGACCTCGTTGCCGGTCGCACGCCGGTTTTCAAGCGAGAGGTCGAAGCGCTGCAGCTCGACATCGATGCGGATCGTCTCGGCTTTGAGCAGCCGCAGCGACTGGTCGAGCAACTCCTGCCCGGTCTCATCGCCGTCCAGGACCACGATCGTCGGCGCGCTCATGCGGCTGAATCTATATGAGCGATATGGTCGCGGGACCGCCCCCAACCCCCCGAGGAGTTCGAAATGGGAACCAGAACGGAACACGCGCCAGGGACGTTCAGCTGGGTCGACCTCTCGACCACCGATCCTGGAGCCGCGAAGAGCTTCTACGCCGGCATCTTCGGCTGGGCGTACGAGGACATGCCGGTCGAAGGCGGCGGCACCTACACCTTCTGCCGGCTGGGCGAGCACGCCGCCTGCGCGCTCTCCGGCCAGATGGAGCAGGAGGCCGAAATGGGCGTCCCGCCGCACTGGAACAACTACGTCACGGTGAGCTCGGTCGACGAGACAGTCGCCAAGGCCAAGGAGCTGGGCGGCAACCCGTTGATGGATGCGTTCGACATTCCCGCGGGTGACGGCTCGACCGCAGGGCGCATGTGCGTGCTCTTCGATCCGGGCAACGCTGCGATCTGCGTCTGGGAGCCGGGCAGCCACATCGGCGCCCAGATCGTCAACGCTCACGGCGCGCTCACCTGGAACGAGCTGCACACGGGCGACATCGGGGCCTCCGAAGCGTTCTACGGCGGACTCTTCGGCTGGACGTTCTCCGCCATGCCCACGGGTGAGGGTGGGCCGGAATACCACATCATCTCCAACGGAGAGCGCACCAACGGAGGCATCATGGAGGCCCACGCCGGAATGCCGCCCAACTGGCTGCCGTACTTTGCCACCGACAGCCTCGACGCCGCGATCGAGTCGCTGACCGGCGGCGGTGGGGCGACGCTCAACGATCCGGTGGCGATGCCCCAGGGCCGGATTGTGGCTGCGCGCGATCCGCAGGGGGCTGCGTTTGCTCTCTGGGAGGGCGAGCTGCAGGACTAGCCCGGCCGGGAGCCCCAGTTGACGCCGGTGCCACCGAGGCGTCGGCAGCAAAGCCGAGGATCAGGGCCGCCGTCTCCTTGGGCTTCTCCACGTTCGGGGAGTGCCCGGCGCCGGCGATCTCCTCCGTAATCACGCCCGGGACCAGTTCGTCGTAGGCGGCCAGTGACGGTTCGGCGTCGTAGAACTGGTCCTCGGCCCCGAAGATCACCATCAGCGGCACGGGCGTGTCGGCCATGCGCTCGTTGAGCGGGATCTCCTCGGTGTAATCGTCCTCCGCCGTCGGTGAACGGTCGAACGAGGTGTAGGTCATCGCGCGCAGATCCTCGACGACCTGGTCGGGGTTGGGGAATCCGCTGTCGATGTCGAAGTCCGGCGCGAAGGCGTCGGAGTAGCCGCTCTTGATCAGCGCGGAGCTGCCCGGGAAGCCCTGAGTGAACCGGTACATGGCCTCGCCGATGACCGGCAGGTAGCCCAGGTTCGCGAGCAGGCCGAGACCGGGTCCGTAGCCGTTGTCGGGCGCCTGATCGATGATCACGAGCCGGGAGACGAGTTCGGTGGCGCGGGAGGCGAGGGCGGCTCCCACCGTCCCGCCCAGCGAGTGCCCGACGACGACGGCGCCCTCGACCTTGAGCCGGCGAAGCGCCCCCGCGACGAGCGCGGCCTGCTCATCCATCGAGTAGCCGCTCTTCGGCTTCTCTGAGCCGCCGTGGCCGAGCAGGTCGATGCGGACCACGCGGTGATCCTCGGCGAGGTAGGGCGCGAGCTCATCCCACCAGTGCAGCGAGCACGAGTAGCAATGCAGCAGCACGATCGGGGCGTGGGGGGGCTCAGGATGGGTCGGCCCCTGCTCGTAGACCTGCACCGATCCGCCGGGCAGTTCGAGGATCTCGCCTCCGTCGATCGTGACCTCGGCGCCCTTCGTCTGGCTGCCGATGATCAGCGAGTTGACGACCAACAGCGCGGCCAAGACGGTGACGACGCCGATCAGGATCTTCCAGCGGCGCTTCACCCCATGGCCTCATTTGATGTGGCTGCTTTCCGCCAGGATGGAATCAAAGTCACTGTTAGGCTAGTTCAGCCCTCGGCCTGCGCCGCAACGCCGCCTCTCAGGACCCTCTTTCAAGCCCAAAAACTCCCAATTTCCATGGAAAAGTTCGTCATTCAAGGTGGAGTTCCGATCGCGGGCGAGATCGTCGCGGCCGGCAACAAGAACGCCGCCCTGCCGATCATCGCGGCCGCTCTGCTGACCGACGAGGAGCTGGTTCTCCACAACGTCCCGCGGATCCTCGATACCGAGACGCAGGTGGTCCTGCTCGAGCGTATGGGTGTGAGCACGGAGTGGGGAGGAAACGGTGAGTTGCGCCTGCGCGCCGACAACGTCAACGGCGACGTCGACACGGAGGCCGCGGCCCGCATCCGGGCTTCGTTCCTGGTCGCCGGCCCGCTGCTCGCCCGCTTCGGCGAGGCGAAGATGCCGCCGCCCGGCGGCGACTTCATCGGCCGCCGCCGGCTTGATCCGCATCTCGACGCCTTTCGCGACATGGGCGCCGAGACCGACGGCGATCGTGACCTGATCGAGGTTCGCGCGCCCGCCGGCGGACTGCGTCCCTGCCGGATCTTCATGGATGAGCCCTCGGTGATGGGCACCGAGAACGCGCTGATGGCCGCGGCGCTGACGCCTGGCCCGACGACGATCTCGAACGCCGCCTGTGAGCCCCACGTCCAGGACCTGGCCCGGCTGCTGGCGAAGATGGGCGCGACCATCGACGGGATCGGTTCCAACGTGATGACCGTGCACGGCCGCGACAGGCTCTCGGGTGCAGAGCACACGATCTGCCCGGACCACATCGAGATCGGCAGCTTCATGGCCGCCGCCGCCGCGACCGGTGGCGAATTGCGCATCCGCGACACCGAGCCCGAGGATCTGATCACCATCCTGCGCCAATTCCGGCGCATGGGTCTTCAGGCGATGGTCGAGGGCCGCGACGTACTAGTCCGCCGAACCAGGTGCTCGAGGTCCGCGATGACCTCGGCGACGCGATCCCGAAGATCGACGACGGCCCCTGGCCCGCCTTCCCGGCCGACCTGACCTCGATCGCCGTTGCCCTTGCCACGCAGGCGCGCGGAACGATCCTGATCTACGAGAAGATGTTCGAAAACCGGCTCGTCTTCGTCGACAAGCTCAACGCAATGGGCGCTCGGATCACGCAGTGCGATCCCCACAGGGTGATCGTCAGCGGTCCGAGCCGGCTTCATGCGGAGCGGCTCGAGAGCCCGGACATCCGGGCGGGAATGGCGATGCTCATCGCGGCGCTGGCGGCCGACGGCAGTTCGGAGATCGGCAACATCGCCCAGATCGATCGCGGCTACGAGCGCATCGATTCGCGTCTGCGAGACCTCGGCGCTCGCATCGAGCGCGTCTCGACCGATCGCGTGCCTGCGTAGGCTGGGTCCTTCAAATCCCGCGCCCACCGCAGGGCGCAGCGAGACCAGCTCATGATCCACCCGATTCCACCCGGCACCCGCGACGTGCTTCCCGACGAAATGCGGGAGCTGCGACGCCTCGAGCGCGCGCTCTCCGAGGTCTTCGAGGCGCGCGGATACGGCGAGGTGCGAACGCCGACGATCGAGTACGACGAGGTGCTTGCGCGCGGGGAGCTGGCGGCCGACGCTCCCGGCCGCGGCCCAGTTTCCTCACACAGATTCTTCGACGAGTCCGGGGAGCTGTTGGCGATGCGCTCCGACATGACGCTGCCGATCGCCCGCCTCGTCTCCGACCGCTACGGCGAGGCGGAGTTGCCCCTGCGCCTTTACTACATCGGCAACGCCTTCCGGGCCGTGACTCCGCAGCGCGGCCAGATGCGCGAGTTCCGTCAGGCGGGTGTCGAGCTGATCGGGCTGGAGGCGCCGGCCGGGACGGTCGAGGTCGTCTCCGTGCTCTCCGCCGCGCTCGACGCGGCCGAGCTCGACCGCGCGGTGATCGGCCTCGGCGACGCCAACCTGTATCTGCAGCTGCTGCGCGAACTCGGGGTCGATGCCGGGCCCTGCGAGGAGTTGCTGGCCTCGCTGGCCAATCACGACTTCGTCGGGCTCGAGACACAGGCCGCCGAGCTGGACCTGGACCCGGCTGCGCGCGCGGCGCTGGTCGCAGTTCCGGGCCTGCGCGGTGACGCCTCCGTGCTCGACCGGGCACGCGAACTCGGGGGCGAAGCGGCCGGGCGCGCCATCGAGCGGCTGGCGGTCACCTACGAAGCGCTCGAGCAGGCCGGTGTGGCCGACCGCGTACAGCTCGATCTCGGCCTGCTGCGCGATCTTGGCTACTACTCCGGCGCGATCGTCGAGGTCTATGACCCCGCGCTCGGCCACATCATCGGCGGAGGCGGTCGCTACGACGAGCTGATGGGCCGCTTCGGCCGCCCCCTGCCCGCCGCCGGGTTCGCTCTCTATATGGAGCGCCTGCACATCGCTCAGGCCGAGGAGGGGCAGTGATGATGGGCCAGTCGGTCGCCGGGACACTGGGCACCCGCCCGGGCGGGTCGTTGAAGCTCGCCGTGCCCGGTGGTGCGCTCTTCGAGCCGACCCTCGACATGCTCGACGAGGTCGGCGCCGACACGGGTCCACTGCGCGCCGGCTCCCGCTCCCTTGTATTCGACGTCGCCTGGAAGGGGGAGGACGGCCGCCGCCTGACGATCATCACGATGCGACCGTCCGACGTTCCCACCTATGTCGAGGCGGGCGCAGCCGACCTTGGTGTGGTCGGAAAGGACGTGCTCACCGAGCAGTCAGACCGGGCCGTCTACGAACTCCTCGACCTCGGCCTTGGCGCCTGCCGCATGGTGCTCGCATGCCGAGCCGGTGATCAACGGCTCGGCGAATCCGAGCGGCGCCTCGGGGCGATGCGGATCGCGACCAAGTACCCGCGCACCGCCGAGCGCTATTTCGAGAGCACCGGTCGCCAGGCGGAGGTGATCGAGGTCAAGGGCTCGGTCGAACTCGCCCCGCTGGCGGGGCTTGCCGATGGCATCGTTGACCTCGTCGACACCGGCCGGACACTGAAAGAGAACGATCTCGAGGTGCGCGAGGAGATTGCGGAGTCGACCGCCCGCCTCGTCGCCAACCGGATTTCCCACAAGCTTCGAGCTGAGGAGGTCGACGGTCTGGTGAGAGATCTGAGGGAGGTGACCCGACCGTGATCATCAAGCGCGTTGAATGGGATGGCCTCGACGCTCCTCGCATGGCGGCCGAGGTTCGCTCGTTCGGACCGACGCTGTCCGAGGTCAGCGGCGACGTGCAGCGGATTCTGCGAGCGGTCGCGACCCGTGGGGACGAGGGAGTTCGCGAGGTCGCCGAGCACTACGGCGACGACGTTCCCGACGACCTGCGCGTAGACCCCGAGGCGATCGAGGCCGCGCCGGGGATGATCGACGCCGGCGTTCGCGAGGCGCTCGAGACCGCTGCCAAGAACATCGTTGAGGTGGCCCGAGCCGAGATGGGCGCACCCGGCGGCGCCGTGATCGACATGCCGGACGGCCAGCGCATCGAGATTCGCGAGGATCCCGTTCCGCGTGCCGGCGTCTACGCCCCCGGCGGCCGGGCCGCCTATCCCTCGTCGGTCCTGATGTGTGCGATCCCGGCGCTGGTCGCCGGGGTTGGGCGCCTCGCCGTCGTTACGCCACCCGGTGTGGGTGGGCGCCCGAATCCGGTCGTGCTGACCGCCTGCAAGATCCTCAACCTCACCGAGGTCTACGCGATCGGGGGCGCCCAGGCGATCGGCGCCCTCGCCTTCGGCACCGAGACCGTGCCCAGGGTCGACGTCATCGCCGGACCCGGTAACCGCTTCGTGACCGCCGCCAAGCGCATCGTCGCCGGGCGTGTTGGGATCGACGGCGTCGCTGGGCCCAGTGAGCTCGCGATCGTGGCCGACGGTGTCGCCGATCCGTGGGCCCTTGCCCTGGATCTGTGCGCCCAGGCCGAGCACGGTGAGGACAGCCCGCTGTTGATCGTCTCGCCCGATGCGCGATTGCTCGACCTCGTCGAGCAAAACGTGATCGAGATCGCGCAGAGCAGGCCGAGCGTGACCGAGGCCTGCCTCGCGATCGTCAAATCGACCGGAATCCAGGCCGCGCTCGACCTCGTCGACGCCTTTGCCCCCGAGCACCTGCAACTCGCCTTCGACGGCGTTGACGAGATCTCGGCCCGTGCCCGGCTGGCAGGGTGCATCTTCCTCGGCGCCGGTGGCGCGACCGCATTCGGGGACTACGCGGCCGGCTCCAATCACGTCCTGCCGACCGGCGGCGCCACGCGCTACGGGGGGCCGCTTGGGCCGGGTACATTCATGCGCCGCACCTCGATCGTCACCATTCCAAGCGCCGCCGCACGGGCCCTGGCGCCAACGGTGAACACGATCGCCCGTGCGGAGGGTCTGCCGGTGCATGGAGAATCAGCCAGGTATCGCGCCGGAGAGAACGTATAGAGGAACCGACACATCCAGAGGTCTGTCGTGCCCAGGGGTCTGACCCCTGGGGTCTGACCCCTCAAGGAGCGGAGAGCCCCATGACCCGCAGCGCTGAAATCAACCGCCAGACCAAGGAGACCAAGGTCTCCGTCGCAGTCGATCTCGACGGCGGCGAGGTCGTCGTCGAGACCGGGGTCGGCTTCTTCGACCACATGCTCGACCTGCTCGGCCGCCACGGGCGGCTCGGCCTGCGGGTCAGCGCCGACGGAGACCTGAAGACTGGGGCACACCACACGGTGGAGGATGTCGGCATCGCGCTCGGGCAGGCCCTTGACAAGGCGCTCGGCGACCGCTCGGGCATCCGCCGCTACGCCTCCACCGCGGTACCGATGGATGAGGCGCTCGGTGTCTGCTCACTCGACATCTCGGGGCGGCCGTTCTGCCTGTTCGAGTCCGACCTGCCGCACGTCTCGATCGCAGGGTTCGACTCCGAGCTCTCCGAGGAGTTCTTCCGAGCTGTGGCCACAAACGCGAAGCTGACCGTGCACCTCGGAACCCGCTACGGCTCCAACGCCCACCACCTGATCGAGGCCTGCTTCAAGGCGTTCGCACGCGCCCTGCGGGAGGCTGCCTCGATCGATCCCGAAGAGACGGGCGTGCCCTCCACCAAGGGCACGCTGACCGAGTAGGTAATAGCGATGACGCGAATCGCCGTACTCGACTACGGCATGGGCAACCTGCGCTCCGTCGAAAAGGCCCTCGAGCACGTCGGGGTCAAGGCGCTGCGCACCACCGATCCGGAGATCGCGGCCGGCTGTGACGGGCTGATCCTGCCGGGCGTCGGTGCCTTCCCCGAGGCGATGCGGCGCATTCGTGACCGCGGATTCGACGAGCTGATCGACGCCGCCGTCGATCAGGGAAAGCCGCTGCTCGGCATCTGCCTCGGCCTGCAGCTGCTGTTCGAGCGCTCGACAGAGATCGAGGGCTCTGACGGACTCGGACTGCTTGCGGGCGAGGTGCGAGAGCTACGCGCCGACGGCCTCAAGCTCCCGCACATCGGTTGGTCCCCGGTCAGCTGGAGCGGCGGCGCTGAGCTGGTAGAAGGCCTCGGCGAGCACACGCCCTTCTACTTCGTGCACTCCTTCTGCCCCGTCCCGGGCGCGGATGACGACACGCTCGGCACGGCCGGCTACGGTGAGACCTTCGTCTGCGCGGTTGCCCGACCACCGGTCTACGGCGTCCAGTTCCACCCCGAGAAGTCGAGTTCGGCCGGCCTGCGCCTGCTCTCGAACTTTGCCGCGCTCTGCAGCTCTCCCGTGCCGGCGTGATCCTCTACCCGGCCATCGACATCCGCGACGGCAAGGCCGTGCGGCTGACTCAGGGCGACTACGAGCGCGAGCGGGTTTTCGACGACGATCCGCTCGCCGCCGCGATCCGCTGGGTCGACGCCGGTGCACGAGCACTGCATGTGGTCGACCTCGACGGCGCCCGCGAGGGCCGTCCCCTCAACGCCCACCATGTCGAGCGGATCGTGCGCGGCGTCGGTGTGCCGGTCCAGGTCGGCGGCGGACTGCGCGACTCGGTTTCGGTCGACCATGTGCTGGCGGCTGGCGCCGAGTGGGCGGTGCTGGGCACAGCCGCGCTCAGTGACCCACAGATGGTCGGCGCCCTGGTCGAGGCACACGGCGAACGCATCCGCGTCGCCCTCGACGTACGCGGCGGCCACGTGGCCCATTCCGGTTGGGTCGAAGAGGGGACAACTGAGCCGGGGGATCTCGTCGCGGCGATGGTCAACCAGGGAGTGCATGGTTTCATTTACACGCCGATCGAGGTCGACGGAATGCTGAGCGGCCCGGTGCTCGACGGGCTCGATGGCGTGGCCGCCGCGGCCGCGGGCGGCGGCGCCGGTTTGATCTATTCCGGCGGGATCGGCTCGCTCGATCACCTCAAGGCTCTGGCGGCCGCAGCACTCCCCGGCCTTGCCGGTGTGATCGTCGGCATGGCGCTCTACGAGGAGCGGTTCACCGTCGCCGAGGGCCAGGCGGCGCTGGACGCCGCGACCTCGGCATGAGCGGACAGGCAGTGGAGATCAGAGACGCCGCCGACACTGACGTCGCGGCGATCCGCGAGATCTTCAATCAGGTGATCGTCACCACCACCGCGGTCTGGCGTGACGGTCCGGTCGATCTCTCCGAGCGCCGTGGGTGGTTCACCCAGCGAGCCGGCAACGGCTATCCGGTGATCGTCGCGGTGCTCGGAGGCGAGGTGGTCGGCTTCGCCTCCTACGGGAGCTTTCGGGTCGGCTCGGGATACCGTTTCACGGTCGAGCTCACCGTCCACGTCCGCGACGGCTTCCGCGGCCGCGGGATCGGCAGGGCGCTTGTGAACGAACTGATCGAGCGGGCTGCGGCCGCGGGCATGCGCACGATGGTGGCCGGCATCGACGCCGAGACGACGGGGTCGATCGAGTTCCACCGCAGGCTCGGTTTCGAGGAGGTCGGCCGCATGCCGGAGGTCGGCTTCAAGTTCGAGCGCTGGATCGATCTCGTGTTGATGCAGCGCCGGCTCTAATCAGGCAGCCACCGGGGGGATACATTCTCAGCTATGCCCGGTCCCGCCACAGTGATCACCGCAGCCCGCAGGATTCCCTGGGCGAAGGTGATGATCGCGGGACAGTTCGTCTACCGCAAGGGCACGGCGGCGCGCGCCGCGTTGACGGACGCCGAGCGCAAGGAGTTCTTGGGATTGCTGCGCAAGTCGCGCGGATTCCCGCAGAACCTCGTCGATCGTGAAAGGGCGCGAGCCTGGGAGCTCGCCGGGCGAGCGCTCGACGGCGCGCGCCGAGGCTGAACTTTAGGCCGGTGGTCCTCAAGCGGGTCATTCCCTGCCTCGATGTCGATCGCGGGCGCGTCGTCAAGGGCACGAACTTCGTCGACATCCGCGACGCCGGCGACCCGGTCGAGCTGGCCGAGCGCTACGACGCCGAGGGAGCCGACGAGCTGGTCTTCCTCGACATCACCGCCTCGCACGAGGCCCGCGACACGATCGTGGAGCTGGCGAAGCGCACGGCCGACAACGTCTTCATCCCGTTCACGATCGGCGGCGGGATTCGGTCCGTCGAGGACGCCCAGGCTGTGCTGGACGCCGGCGCCGACAAGGTCTCCGTGAACTCCTCGGCGCTGGCGCGTCCAGAGCTGCTCACCGAGCTGGCCGAGGTCTTTGGGGCCCAGTGCGTCGTGATCGCGATCGACGCGAAGAAGGAAGCGTCGTCAGGATCCTCCGCTGACGCGTCCGCTCTTGCCGGGCCTGCGCAATACGGCGTCTACGTCAAGGGCGGTCGCGAGCGGGTCGAGGGCCGCGACGCGGTCGCCTGGGCCCGAGAGGCGAGCGAGCGCGGGGCGGGGGAGGTGCTGCTGACCAGCATGGACCGCGACGGCACAAACGACGGCTACGAGCTGGAGCTGACCCGTGCGGTCGCGGATGCGGTGTCGATCCCCGTGATCGCGTCAGGCGGGGCCGGCGAGCTGCGCCACCTCTCCGAGGCGATCACCGAAGGTGGGGCCGACGCAGTGCTCTGCGCGTCGATCTTCCACTACGGGACCTACCGTGTAGCCGATGCGAAGCAACACCTCGCGGCCTGCGGGATCCCGGTGCGGGAGATCGACACGGCTCGCTGAGCGGGCTGGGAGGCCGGGGCGCGGGCGAGGGCGGGGCTGACGTCGGGGCCGCTGGTGGGGTGCGGCGCGCCGAACGGCAGCAGCAAAGGCACCAAGAGCGCCGGCGCGGGACCCAAAGCGCCCGGGTGGACGAAATCCGGGCTCGAAACGGAGAGTGCGATTTGGGTCGAGCGACCCCAAGTGCACGCTCACCGAAGTCCGCCGCTAGGACTGCCCGCGGCCGTCGCGAGCGCCAGCCCTCTGTGCCTCGCCCCTGCCTTGGTTCTTCGCCGGCCCCTCGCCGTCCTGGCTCTGGCCGTCCTGGCCCCGATCGCCCTGGCCTGGGCCCCTGCTGCTGTTCTCGCCCTGGCCCGGACCGCCCTGGCCCTGGTTTGCGCTTCGCTCGCCGCCGCCGCCCGCGCCCGGTTTGGCGGGCTGGCCGGCTCCGTCAGAACTCCTGTTGCCATTTCCCCGCGCCCTCTGGTCCTGCTTCTTCTTGGGAACGTAAGCCGTGATCCCCGAGTAACCGGTGAAGTAGATGCGCTTGCCGTCCGTGATCGCGGGGTTGTACTGGCCACGGTTTCGCTCAAAGCGCACCTCGCCGCTGGCCACGTCGAGGCCGAAGGTGCGATCGCCGAGGGTGGCGACGTAGTAGATGTCGCCGATGACGCTGCCGGCGCCGGAGATGATCGCGCCGACGTCGCGGCTCCAGCGAACTTCGCCGTTGGCGGCGTCGAAGGCGTAGGCGTGGTTGTCGAAGGATCCGGCGAGGACCGTCGGCGGGGCGCCCGGCGGGTCGGCCGTGACGACGCCGCCGTAGACCCAGTCGCCGGTCGACTGGCTCCAGGCCAGCTCGCCATTCCGGGCGTCGAAGCTGTAGACGCGGCCGTCAACGCTGCCCACGTAGACACGGCCGTAGGCGACAGCGGGCGTCGAGTAGAAGCGGCCGGCGACACCGAAGCTAGATCCCTGGCCCGACGACGTCCATTGGATGCCGCCGTCGGCGGCGCGTAGCGCGTACATCTGCCCGGCGTAGTCGCCGACGTAGACGATGCCGCTTGAGATCGCGAGCGCGGCCTTGACCTCGCCGGCGGTCGACGTGCTCCAGACCTCGGACCCGTCCTTGACGTCGAGGGCGATACACCGCCGCGCACTCGCAGCCGACGATGACCCTGCCGTTGTGAACGACCGGCGAGGACTCGACACGCCCCGGCATGTCGCGCTGCCAGAGCATCTTGCCGTCCTTGGCCCGCATCGCGAAGACGCTGCCGGGTTCGAGGGTGACGCCATAGAGAACGCCGTGGCTATATGCGGGCGCCATCGCGGCCAGCTTTCCGGCTGACTTCTGCCAGAGCACCTTGCCGTTGTCGCGGGCGTCGAGCGCGAACATCGTGCCGTCGTTCTTGACCCCGTAAAGCACGTCGTCGACGACGATCGGCGCGAACTCGAGCAGCTCGCCGGAATCCCAGCCCCAGATCGGACGAAAGGGCGGCTTCACCCCGTCGGTCGGGAAGTACTTGGTGCGCGCTTCGTCGTAACCGAACATCGGCCAGTTGACGGTTTGATCGCGCTGCTTGGCGGGCGTCCCGCGGGTCTCGGGCGCCTCGCGGGCGCGCAGGTCGAGCGAACACGGAGGAGGACAGCCCTTGTCGCCTGGCCGCTTTGCAGTCGTGTAGCCGACGACCACGAAGCTGGCCGCGACCAGAGCGATTGTCGCCACCGCCGAGAGACGACGGTCGACCGGCCAGGAGCGCCAGACCTTTCTCAGGGACCCGAAGGTCTTGGGGCGACTCATCGCCGTCATGCTACGAGACCAACCATGCCGCCAACGGTCGAAATGAGAGGTCGCCGAGCTGCTTTCGCGGGTGGCGCGGCTCGACCTGGATGCGTTGCGCTGCGCCGCGGGCGACGCTCGCATCTACCTCGTCGGCGGTGCAGTGCGGGACCTCGCCCTCGTTCGAAATGATCGCCCCGACCTCGACGTGGCGGTTGAGGGCGACGTCGCCGACATCGCCGCAAAGCTCGGAGGTGAGATTGTCCAGCACGATCGGTTTCGCACAGCGATCGTTCGCAGCGGCGACAGGCGCGTCGATCTCGCCTCCACGCGAGCCGAGAGCTATTCCGCACCGGGTGCCCTGCCCGATGTTGAGCCGGCGACGCTGGTGGAGGACCTGGCGCGACGCGACTTCACGGTCAACGCGATGGCGGTGCCGCTGTTCGGGGAGCCGAAGCTGATAGATCCGCTCGGCGGGTTCGCCGACCTGGAGTCCTCGCTGCTGCGGGTCATGCATCCCGATTCGTTCAGGGACGACCCGACGCGCGTGCTCCGAGGGGCGCGCTACGGTGCGCGCCTGGGACTCGATCTCGACGAGCGCAGCCAGGCGTTGGCTGGCAGAGCGGACCTCTCGACCGTTTCGGCTGACCGCGTCGACGCCGAGATGACCAAGCTCGCCGCCGAACCTGAGGCGCTTCGAGGCTTCGAGCTGCTCGAGGAATGGGGAGTGCTCAGGCTCCCGCCGGGCACCGATGAGCTGATCGAAGGCGTCATGCGCCTCCTACAGGGCCCGCCGTGGTCTGAGCTCGCCGATCGATCAGCGGCAATGCAGGCCGCTGCGCTGGGCCACGTTCCCGGAGAGGCCGGAAGGCGCGACCAACCGCGCGAGCGTGCCCGCGAGCTCGCCAAGGTGACGCCGTCCACGACCGTCGCAGGTCGTCGAAGCGGCCTCCGGGCACAGCGGGGTCGTGCTGTTGCTGGCCCGCGCGATGGGTGCTTCCTGGATCGAGGACTACGTCGATCACTGGAGTCAGGTCGCGCTCGAGATCGACGGCGACGACCTGCTCTCTGCCGGCGTCGCGCAGGGCCCGGCCATCGGTCGCGGCCTCGGCGAAGCCCTGCGCGCCAAGCTCGACGGCGAAGTCTCCGGGCGCGATCAGGAATTGGCGCTGGCGATCGAGGCGGCCCGGCGGGAGGAGCCTGATGCGGTGGCGTGAGGCAGACGGGGTGCGCTGGCTCGAGGCGAACCTCTCAAACGCCCGGGCGGCCTTCGGGACCAGACTGGACATGCGCGAGGGCGAGAATCGCGCTCGCCTGGCCGCCGCGCTCGGCCGCGAGGCGCAGGGAATCGTCCGTGCGCGCCAGGTGCACGGCGCGGATGTGCTTCGGCACGAGCGGCGGCAGGATCCCGGCGCGGAGCTGCCCGGCGCCGACGGTAACGCGGTCGCTTCCGGCGACCTCACCCCGCTCGTGCTCGTTGCGGACTGCCTGCCGATTGCGGTTGCCGGACCAGGTGGGGTGGCGATGCTGCACGGCGGCTGGCGCGGACTCGCCGCGGGCATCATCGAGGCCGGGGTCGCGGCCGTCGGGGCGACCTCGGCGGCGGTCGGGCCGGGGATCGGGCCATGCTGCTACGAGGTGGGCAACGAGGTTCTCTCGCAGTTCGCCCGGCTGGGTGACGGGTTGGCGGACGAGAGGATGCTCGACCTGCGCGCGATCGCCAAGCGTTTGCTCGCCGACGCCGGCGTCGGCGAGGTCGAGGTCAGCGAGCTCTGCACGCGCTGCAACCCCGAGCTCTTCTACTCGTACCGCCGTGAGGGCGAGCGCGCGGGCCGCCAGGGTGGGGTCGCGTGGCTGAGCTGATTCGGGATCTGGATCCGGCGGTCGTTCGCGCCAACCTCGAGCGGGTTCGCGAGCTTGCGGGGGACGAGGTCGAGATCCTCGCCGCCACCAAGTATGTGGCGCTCGAGGACCTCGGGATTCTGGCCGAGGCCGGTGTTTCGCTGGTTGGCGAAAACCGGGTTCAGGACCTGCGCGCAAAACAGGAGCGGTGGGGCGACGCATTCACCTGGGACTTCATCGGCAACCTGCAGAGCCGCAAAGTCAAGGATCTGGCCGGAAGGGTTCGCTTGATCCACTCGGTCGCCACGGAGAGCGTCCTTGCTCAACTCGAGCGTCATGGCGGCTCGGATACCGAGGTCCTGATCGAGGTCAACCTCGCCGCAGAGCAATCAAAAGGTGGCCTGACGCCAACCGCGCTCGGTCCGTTCATCGCCGATTGCCCCGTGCCAGTGGTGGGGCTGATGACCATGCCGCCATTCTCCACGGACCCTGAGGCCTCGCGCCCGTTCTTCCGCGCCCTGGCCGAGTTGGCCGGTGAGCACGGTCTCGAAAGGCTCTCGATGGGCACCAGCCAGGACTGGCAAGTCGCCGTGCAAGAGGGTGCGACGATCATCCGGCTTGGTACCAGCCTTTACATTCCTGCGTTTTGAGAGCGATAATGCGCCAAAGGAATCCGTCTCCCTGAGGCGAAACCCGGCTCGATATGGCAATCCGCGATACATGGCACCGCGCCCTCGTCTACTTCGGCCTCGCCGAGGACCATGGCTACGACGAGGCTGATGACCCCTATGAGCCGGAGATGGTCGCGGCGGAGGAAGAAATGTTCGAGACACGCCAGCCGCGCCGTTCCAACGTCCGCCGGCTTGAGCGCCGCAGACCGCGTGACGAGATCGACGACATCTTCGGTGACGACGAGGCTCCGACGAGCACACGCATGTTGCGTCCGGTCGAGAACGGAGGCGGCAGTGGCGGTATCGACGTTCAGGTGCACCTCGTCACGCCCAACAACTTCAACGACGCCCAGGAGATCGCCGACCGCTTCAAGCAGGGCGTCCCGGTGATCCTCAACCTGCAGACGTCAGACGCCGAACTCTCCAAGCGCCTGATCGACTTCGGCTCGGGGCTCACCTACGCCCTCGACGGCGGGATGCAGAAGATCGCCGACAAGACCTTCCTGCTGACTCCGCGCAACGTCGAGGTCAGCGCCGAGGAGAAGGCGCGGCTCGTAGAGCGCGGCTTCTTCAACCAAAGCTGACCTGCGGCCGGGGCCCCACTAGGCTTCGGCTGCGATGAAGCTGGGCTTTGCAGGTGCGGGAAATATGGCTGCCGCGATGGCTCGTGGCTGGGCGGCCGCAGAGGGCGGGCCCGAGTCGATGTCGTTTTGCGACCTCGACGCCGAACGGGCACGCTCGCTGGCGGAAGAGGTCGGAGGATCGGTCGCCGAGGACCTGGCGGCTCTCTCCGCGGAGGCCGAACTGATCGTGCTCGGCGTCAAGCCCGCCGCACTTGACACCGTGGCAGCCGAGCTCAAAGCCGGCGGCGGTCCTTTCGATGCTTGCCGCGACGTCCCTGGCGCGGTTGAGCGAGGCGTTTCCAGAAACGCCGGTGATGCGGCTGATGCCCAGTCAGCCGGTCGAGGTTCGGCACGGTGTGCTCTGCCATGCGCCTCCCCTGAACATGGGTGACGAGCTCGCTGCCGAGCTCGGCGAGCTCTTGGGCGCCCTGGGCACGGTCGTGGAACTGCCGGAGGACAAGATCGACGCCGCGATGGCGGTGATGGCGTGTTCGCCCGCCTACGTCGCCCTGATCGCCGATGCGCTTTCGGGGGCCGGCGTGGACGAGGGTCTGGACCCCGCCCTCTCACAGTTGCTCGTCGCCGAGACGCTCGCGGGAACCGCCGCGCTGCTCGGCAAGCGCGACGGCGCCTCCATTCGCCGTGCGGTCGCACCGCCCGGAGGAGCCACGGAGGCGGGGCTCGACGCGCTCGACAGCGCGGGCGTCCCCGCGGCTCTCGCGGCCGCGGTGCAGGCGTCCCTGGAGCGGGTTCGCTGAGCGGCCTGACGGTGCTGGCCGAGTTCGGGCGCCAGGAGGTCGCCGACTACGTCAGCGCGCTGTTCACGGTCTACCTGATCGTGATCTTCATCCGCATCCTGCTGTCCTGGGTGCCCCGGCTTCCCCACAACCGCGCCCTGCTGGTCGTCGTCAAGTTCGTTCACGAGCTGACGGACCCCTATCTCAACATCTTCCGCAAGGTGATCCCGCCGATGGGGATGCTCGACCTCAGCCCGATCGTCGCGATCCTCGCCCTGTACCTGGTTTCCGGGATCCTCGTCGGCGTCATCGAGGGTTAGTGGGGACCTAGTGGAGCCGGCCTTCGAGGGCTGGCGGCGCTTCGCGCTCGTCGCCGGAAGCATTTTCGCGCTCGACCAGATCACAAAGCAGATCGCCGTCGACAACCTTGCCGGAGAGGCTCCGGTGGAGCTCTGGCTCGGCTTCGAGTTCGACTTCATCACGAATCCCGGGATCGCCTTCGGCCTCTTCGGCGGCGAATCGCTGGTCGGTGTGATCACCGCGATCACGATCGTGGGTTTGCTGGTCTGGTTTGCGCTCACGCCGACGCGCCCCTGGCTCTGGCTGACGATCGGTCTGCTGGCCGGCGGCGCACTCGGCAACCTCGCGGACCGCGCCCGAATCGACGCGGTGATCGACTTCATCGATCCGCCCCGCTGGCCGGCTTTCAACATCGCCGATATTGCGATCACCGCCGGCATAGTCGTCCTGCTCGTAACCACCCTGCGAGCGCCCCCGGAGCCGGCACCGGATTCGGCATGACGGCATGACCAGGGTCGTGCACTCCGACGAATGGCTGGCCGTGATCGACAAGTCCGCCGGCCTGGTGGTCCATCCGGCGCCGGGGCACCGGGGCGAGACGCTCGTCGACGTCCTCGGGGACCTTCTCGGGGGCGGGGAGGACACGCGACCGGGCATCGTGCACCGTCTCGACAAGGACACCTCCGGCCTGATGGTCGTCGCCCGGACAGAGGAGGCGCACCGGCGCCTCTCAGTGATGGTCAGGGCACGGGAGCTCGAGCGTGTCTACATTTCGCTCGTCGAGGGCAGGCTCGCCTCACGCACGGGCACGATTGACGCCCCGATAGGCCGCTCCCATCGCGACCGGACCCGGATGGCGGTTTCGGGCAGCGCCCAGCGCCAAGCCCGCACTCACTTCGAGGTGCTCGAGGTCTTGCCGGCCGACTGCCTCGTGCAGGCGCGTCTGGAAACCGGTCGCACCCATCAGATCCGCGCCCACTTCGCCGCGATCGGCCACCCGGTCGCCGGCGATCCGCAGTATGGAACGGCCGGCCGGCACGCACTCGCGCGACAGTTCCTGCATTCGGCAAGACTCGGGTTCAGGCACCCGTTTAAAGAGCGCGAACTGGTTTTCGACTCAGAGCTCCCCGAGGATCTTTTGGGCGCTTTGGAGTGCGCCAAGCAGGGCTAGGAAGCCCGGGCGCGAGCGCCGCAATCCTCCTGGAAACACGCCTCGGCACGGCCACGCAGGCGCACGCCCCTACAATGCGCCGCCAACCAGTTCAACGCCTACCCCGCCGGAAGTGAAGGGCCCTGCCCGGGTCAAAATGAGCCCGGGTCCCCGTAGCGCCGGCGGAGACAACCAAATCCAACAAAGGGAGCCCTTTTGCCAGACACAGGAGTCAGGGAGCTGCTCGAGGCCGGAGTTCACTTCGGTCATCAGACGCGGCGCTGGAATCCACGCATGCGCCGTTACATCCACGGCGAGCGCGACGGGATTCACATCATCGACCTGATGCAGACCGAGAAGCTGCTCGCGAACGCGCGCGACTTTGCGGCCGAGGTGGCAGCGAAGGGCGGCACGGTGCTGTTCGTCGGCACCAAGAAGCAGGCCCAGGACACGATCAAGGAGTGGGCTGACCGGACGGGCATGCCCTACGTCAACCAGCGCTGGCTCGGCGGTCTGCTGACGAACTACAACACGATTTCGAAACGGATCGACCGACTCCACGACCTGACTCGCCTGAAGACAGACGGCCAGCTCGACTTGCTGCCCACCAAGGAGCGGATGTCGATGGAGGCTGAGCTCGCCAAGCTCGAGTACAACCTCGGCGGCGTTCGTGACATGAAGCGCCTGCCGCAGGCCGTCTTCATCATCGACCTCAACAAGGAGGAGATCGCCGTTCGTGAGGCCGAGCGCCTCGCGATTCCGATTATCGCCCTGGTCGACTCGAACGTCGATCCCGACGCCGTCAGCTACCCGATTCCGGGCAACGACGACGCGATCCGTTCCTGTAACGCGGTGGTTTCGACGATCGGCTCAGCGATCGAGGAGTCCGTCGCGGCCTGGCATGAGGCCGAGCAGCGTCGCAAGGACGAGGAGGAGGAGCGACGCCGTGCCGAGGAGGAACGAGCCCGCAAGGAGGCCGAGGAGCAGCGCGCGCGCGAGGAGGCTGCACGGGTGGAGGTCGAAGCGGCGGCCGCCGCCGAGGCTGCCCGTATCGAGGCAGAGAAGGCGGCAGCGGCGGCAGCGCCGCCGCCTGCCGCTCAGCCGGCGCCGCAAGCGGCCGCTGCGCAGCAGGCCGTACCGGCCCCGGAGGCGCAGGCCCCGGTCGTCGCGGCGCAAGAGCCGCCCCCCGCGGTCCCACCTCCATCACCCGAGGCCGAAACCAAGGCGGCTACCGCTGACGCCGAGCCGGCGAGCGGTACGGCTCCGGCCGGAGAGGAGAGATGATCGTGGCCGATATCAAGGCAGCGGACGTCAAGGTCCTGCGCGAGCGCACCGGCGCGGGCGTGATGGACGCCAAGGGTGCCCTGCAGGAGGCCGGCGGCGACATGGACAAGGCGGTCGAGATCCTGCGTGTCAAGGGTCAGGCTTCGGCGGCGAAGCGATCGGGTCGTGGCACCGGCGAAGGTGTCGTCGCCTCCTACATTCACTCCAACGGCAAGGTCGGGACACTCGTCGAAGTTCAGTGCGAAACGGACTTCGTCGCCCGCAACGACGACTTCAAGGCGTTCGCCTATGAGGTCGCCCTGCATGCGGCGGCGGCCGACCCGGAGTACGTCTCGATCGAGGACATCCCCGAGGAGATGCGTGAGGCTGAGAGGGCGGTCCATGAGGCGAAGGCCAAGGAGGACGGCAAGCCCGAGAACGTGATCGAGCGCATCGTCGACGGCCAACTGAAGAAGTGGGCCGGCGAGATCGCACTGCTCGAGCAGACCCACGTCAACGCCGAGAAGCACGAGTCCAAGACGATCGAGCAGATGCGCGCCGAGCTTGCCTCTGCAGTCGGTGAGAACATCCGCGTGGCGCGATTCGCCCGCTTTCGCGTCGGCGAGGAGTAGGCGCTGGACCGGCGCCCGCGGGCCGCTACGGCGTGCCCGCGGCCGCAGTGAGCGGCATTCCGGGCGCGGCTGCTAACCGAAGGTCAGCACGTCGACCTTGACGTCGGTGAGGACGTACTCCTCGCCGTTGAGGTCGCAACTGTTGCGCGCGGTCACCGTGAGGTTGCGCACGGTGTCGACGCCGGGCGCCGGAAGGCAGGACTGCAGCGTTTGGTGACGCGTCTCGGTGGCATTGGGGCTGATCGTGATGAACCCCTCGTTTGCGGGCACGTTCGGGACCGGACCCGACGCATCCACGGTCACGTTGCTCGAAGTTGGGTTGGTGCAGACCGCCGGCCCCTGGAAGCTGACCGTGAACAGGAACATCGTGATCTCGTTGGCGCCCTGCGTGTAGGTGCCACCGCTGATCGGGACCGGGACGCCGGCGTCGGTGGCGTCCTGAACGATCAAGTTGCCGCCCGTGAGCCGCGCGGTTGTGGCGATCTCGGTTCCGCCGGGCCCGACCAGCCCCTGCGCGCCCTGCGCGCCCTGCGCCCCCGCCGGTCCCTGCGGGCCGGCCTTCAGTTCGATGTTGTTGACGTCCCCGCGAACCGAGTTGAGCTGCTTCTGAAGCTTCTTGACCCTCTTGGAGAGCTTCTTGACCTGTTTGCTGACGCTGGCCGTGGGCGCCTTGTCCCCGGAGCCACGATCGGCTACCGCGATCGACGCCGCCAGCAGCGCCGATGCAGCCGCGAGGGCGACCACCTTTGCGGCATGCACGTCAAGACCCACAAGGGTCCTAGCCTTCGCCATGTCGGCGCCCTCCTATGGAGTTTGGGTCGCGCCGCAGGTTTCAGCTGCGGCGCACTTGTTCACCCGCTTCTGGGCGGGTGCCGACCTATGGCTATCTGCCCGGCCGGACGTTCACCGGGTCATATGGTCTAGCGCAGCAGCAGCAGCAGCAGCAGCGGCGGTAAGGGCTGTCGGGCATCACCACGCAGCGGCGACGATCCAGCTTTTCCCGTCTGGATACCCTTGCGCGCCGATGGCCGATTCCCCTCAGCCGATCTTTCAGCGCGTTCTTCTCAAGCTGTCCGGCGAAGCCCTGATGGGCTCGCTGGAATACGGGACCGACCCCGGCCGCGTTTCGGAGATCTCACGCCAGATCGCCGCGGTGACTCAGAATCAGGTCGAGATGGGGATCGTCGTGGGCGCGGGCAACATCTACCGGGGACTCTCCGGGGCGGCAGCGGGGATGGACCGGGCCACTGCCGACTACATGGGAATGCTGGCAACCGTGCTCAACGCGTTGGCCCTGCAGGATGCTCTCGAAAAGCAGGGAGCGCACACGCGGGTGATGTCGGCGATCGAGGTGACCGAGGTCGCCGAGCCGTACATCCGGCGCCGTGCGATCCGCCACCTGGAGAAGGGCCGGATCGTGATCTTTGCGGCCGGCACCGGGAACCCGTTCTTCACCACCGATACCGCAGCCGCGCTGCGCGCCCTCGAGATCCATGCTGAGGCGATCCTGATGGCCAAGCATGGGGTGGAAGGGGTGTACGACTCCGATCCCATCGCGAATCCGGCGGCGACGTTCATACCTGAGATCACTCACATGGAGGCGATCGAGCAGGGTCTGCGGGTGATGGACTCCACGGCGCTTTCGCTCTGCATGGACAACGAGTTGCCGATCCACGTCTTCAACATGGCCGACGAAGGCAACATCGAGCGAATCGTTGGCGGCGAGCGCGTCGGCACCCTTGTAAGCACGCCTGTCTAGGCGCGGTTAGGATGCCTCCGCGATGGAGGAGATGGTCAATGAGTTTCTCGACGACGCCCGCGAGCGCATGGGCAAGTCCGTCGAGTCGACCCGCAACGAGCTTGCGACCGTGCGCACCGGCCGCGCCTCACCCCACCTGCTCGACCGCATCTCGGTGGACTACTACGGGGCGGAGACTCCGCTCAAGCAGCTCGCCCAGGTCGCAGCCTCCGACGCGAGGCTGCTTACGCTGACGCCCTACGACAAGTCGTCGATCGGCGCCATCGAGAAGGCGATCATGGAATCGGACCTCGGTCTCACCCCGTCCAACGACGGCAACGTCGTCCGGCTCGCGATCCCGGAACTGAACGAGGAGCGCCGCAAGGACCTGGTCAAGGTCGTCCACGGTGTCGCCGAGGAGGGGCGCGTCGCGATCCGCAACGTGCGCCGCGACTGCATGCACCACCTGCGTGAGCTCAAGAAGGAGGGCGAGGTCGGCGAGGACGAGGAGCGCCGCGGCGAAGCCGAACTGCAGAAGGCGACGGACAAGGCGGTCGGAGAGATCGACGGTCTGCTGAAGGGCAAAGAGGAAGAGATCCTCGAGGTCTGAGGGCGCGCGAACCGTGGCCCCGAAGTACGTCGCGATCATCACCGACGGAAACGGCCGCTGGGCCGAGGCTCAGGGCTTGCCGACGATCGAAGGCCACAGGGCCGGCGCCGACGTCGTCAAGGCGAGATTGAAGGACGCCGTCGAGTTCGGGATCGCCGAGCTGACCGTGTTCTCGTTCTCGACCGAGAACTGGTCGCGCTCTGACGAAGAGGTCCAGGGGCTGATGGCGATGTTCGCCGAGCGCGTCGACGGCGAAACGCCGGAGCTGCACGAGGAGGGAGTGCGGATGCGATTCATCGGCCGCCGTGACCGCGTCGGCGACGAGCTGCTCGAGCGCATGGAGTGGGCGGAGGCCACGACCGCCGCGAACGAGCGGATCACGCTCTGTGTGGCCTTTGACTACGGTGGCCGCCAGGAGATCCTCGACGCCGCCCAGCGCTACGAGGGCGGGGGGGAGGAGGTCTTCACCAAGGGGTCTCTACGCACCGGAGATGCACGATCCCGATTTGCTCATCCGAACCTCAGGCGAGCAGCGAATCTCCAACTACCTGCTCTGGCAGTGCGCCTACTCGGAGATGGTCTTTCGCGACGAGCTCTGGCCCGATTTCAGCCGCGAGGCGTTCGAGGCGTCGCTCGCCGAGTACGAGACGCGCCGGCGCCGATTCGGCTCCCGCTGACGGAGCAATCAAGCGCCCGCTCAGGGGGGCTGCGATCAACTACTGTCGAACCGATGCCGACTCCGCGGAGAGGAAGGCCGGCGCAGGCCGGTCGGGAGGCGCCACGCCTTCGGAGCCCCGGGGGTGGCGAGACGACGCAGCGAGTGCTTTGGGCAATCCCCTGGGTTGCCTTCGCGATCACGATCGTCGTCATCGGCGAGCTGCCGTTCACGTTGGCGATGATCGGGCTGGCGATCGTCGGGCTCGGGGAGTACTTCCGGATGGCGCGTCGCGCACATCCGATGACCCCGGTGGCCTTCGTGATCGCAGGCGCGATGATCCTCGGCGCCCACTACGGGGATCAGTACGAGTTGGTGCTGATCTTCATGGCGGGGTTCCCTGTGCTGTTCTTCGCAGGCGCGATGCGAAGCGATCGCCAGCGAGTTGCGTACTCGCTGGCTGTCACCGTGTTCGGGCTGGCCTGGATCGCCATCCCCTTCGCCCACGCTGTGCTGCTCCGCGACCTCCCCGAGCACGGCGACGCCCTGATCATCGACGTGCTCGTCGCGACGTTCGTCGCCGACACCTGCGCCTACGGCGCGGGGCGACTGTTCGGCCGGATCAAGTTGGCCCCGAGCCTCTCGCCCAACAAGACGGTCGAGGGTCTGATCGGCGGTCTGATCGGCGGTACGCTCGGATTCTGGTTCGCCGGCCTCTATCAGGACTGGCTGCCGGGGCTGGACGCGTTGGCGATGGGCTTCTGCATCGCGCTGCTCGCGCCGATCGGCGACCTCTTCGAGTCGATGATCAAGCGCGACCTGGGCACCAAGGACTCGGGACAGCTGTTCGGGCCGCACGGGGGAGTGCTCGATCGCCTCGACGCCGTGCTGTTCACGATCGTGGCCGGGTACTACCTGGCCCAGGCGTTTGTGTACTGAGGGGTGGCGGCCGACGGCCTAGCTTCGAAGCGCCGGCCTGTCCCGGAGAACGGCGGCAATCAGTGAGATGGTTCCGGCGACGTCGCGTTGCAGGTTGGCCCAGGTCACGGGCCTCGATAGGGGCCGATCGGGACGTTGACCTCGGGTCTGGGCAAGCCTGACGCAAGGACCAGCGCGCGCAGCCGGCGTTCGGCCCGCGAGCGGGTGAAAGCCGGGTCGCTCACCAGCATGCGCTTTAGCGCGCCGGTGCCGCGTTCGCCGGGGTGGCGCGCGAGCAGATTGGTTACGCGCCGAACGTCGGTCCAGCCCTTTCCGACGGCAGTCGCGAATGCGAGTTCGAGATCGCCGGTGGGGACGATCGGGGCGATGTCGAAGAGCGTGCGCGTGACGCTGGTGAGGGGTAGGCGGTTGCGGGCACCGCGCTCGGCGGGGTGGAGGGTTCGCCGATGCGACCTGATTCCTTTGCGCCTGACGATCCGGTCTGGGGGCACGATGATGTTGATTGGTTGGCTCCGTGGCGGGCGGGGAAGCAGGTCCCAGCAACCGACGGCGTGCGTGAGGCCCACGAGAGCGCTCCGGCCACAGGCAAGTGCGGCGCCCACTTCTAGAGCATTTAGAGGCGGGAATTCGTGGCCGAGGAGATAGACGCCTGAGAAGATCTGGATGAGCCGGCCCGAGCGGAGCCAGCGCTTGATGGTCTCGTGTGACACCCCCGCGTCGATCAACTGCCGGTGCGAGGTCGACCCAAACTGGGGTGCCGCAATCGCCGCGACTGTCCGATTTCGGGACTCGGAGTCGGTCAGGTTCCGGTGAGCGTGCGATTTGGGTCGCATATAGACCCAAAGTGCACTCTCACGATCCGCGCCCCCTCCGAGGGACGAAACGCCCGATTCACGCCCGGCGGCCGCTGGCGACCCGTCCGCCACCACGCCCCGGCGCGGGACCGTGGCCCCAGCCACACGCGAATGCCCGCGCACCCCCTTAGTCCCCCTTCACCCTCGTCCCTATCCTCACAACCATGAAGCGAATCGTGGTTCTGGGCGCCACGGGGTCGATCGGCGTGCAGGCACTCGAGGTCGTGGCGGCATCCGATCAGCTCCAGGTCGTCGGGCTCTCCGCTGACAGCGGCTGGGAGCCGCTTGTCGAGGCGGCACGTGAGCACGGCGTGCCCACGGTTGCGCTCGCCGCCGCCGATGCGGCCGCCGCCGCCAGCGACGCGTGGAGCGGCAGGGTGCTGGGCGGCGACGAAGGTATCCGTGAGCTTGTTGCTGCGTCTGACGCAGACCTGGTCCTCAATGCGATCGTCGGCTCGGCAGGCCTCGGGCCCACAGTCGTCGCGCTCAGCGAGGGAATCGACCTGGCCCTCGCCAACAAGGAGAGCCTCGTCGTCGGAGGCGAGCTGGTGATGGCCCTCGCCGAGGCCACCGGGGCCAGGATCCTGCCCGTCGACTCGGAGCACTCGGCGCTGGCGCAGCTGATCGGCGCTGAGCAGCCGGGAACTATCGACCGTCTGGTGTTGACAGCCAGCGGCGGCCCGTTCCGCGGTCGGACCGATCTTTCCGGCGTCACCCTCACCGAGGCGCTCGCCCACCCGACCTGGGCAATGGGCGGAAAAATCACGATTGACTCGGCCACGCTCATCAACAAGGGCCTCGAGGTGATCGAGGCGCATCATCTCTTCGACGTTCCGTACGAGCGCATCGACGTGCTCGTGCACCCGCAGTCGATCGTCCACGCGATGGTCCACCTCAACGACGGCGCTTCGCTTGCCCATCTCGGACTCCCCGACATGCGCGTTCCGATTTCCTGGGCACTTCACCATCCAGAGCGCGCCGACGTGCCTGTCGAAGCTCTCGATCTGGCCGCGGTCGGCGAACTGACCTTTGAGCAGCCTGATCTCGATTCGTTCCCGTGCCTGCGCCTGGCCCGCGAGGCGGGACAGGCAGGCGGCACGGCGCCCTGTGTCCTGAACGCCGCCAATGAGGTCGCCGTTGGCGCCTTCCTGGAGTCACGCATTCCCTTCATGGAGATTCCGCGAATCGTCGAGGGCGCCCTCGAAGCGATCCCCGCCAGCACCCCCACCCACTTCGACGACCTGTTCGCGGTCGACGCGGCCGCCCGCGACCACGCAGCCGAGCTGGTGACCGCATGAGCTGGGCACTCGCGATCCTCGGCTTCATGGCGCTGATCGTCCTCCACGAGCTCGGCCATTTCATGGCCGCCAAGGCGACCGGTATGCGGGTTGAGCGCTTCTTCCTCTTCTTCCCGCCGAAGCTGATTTCGATCAAGCGCGGGGAGACCGAGTATGGGATCGGCGCGATCCCGCTCGGGGGCTTCGTGAAGATCACCGGGATGAATCCCGACGAGGAGCTGCCGCCCGAGGTGGCTGCGCGGGGTTACTACCACCAGCCCGTCTGGAAGCGGATCGTCGTGATCGGCGCCGGACCCGCGATGAACCTGCTCGTCTGCTTCGTGCTGCTTTTCTTTCTGGCCCTCGGAGCGGAAACCCCGAGCAACACGGTCGATGAAATTGAGCAGGGCTCGCCCGCCGCGGCGGTCCTGCAGCCCGGCGATCGGATCCTTGCGGTCGACGGTGAGAGTGGGGAGGGGCTTTCCCTCGGCGAGCGCCTCGACCTGTTCGTCGAGCGGGTCAATTCCCACGCCTGCGCCGCCGAGCCGACAGACGGCTGCGTCGCCGAGGACCCCGCGACGATCACGATCGAGCGCGACGGCGAGAACCGCGAGCTGACGATCACACCGGTCTACGACGCGGAGTTCGAACGCAATCGCCTCGGGTTCAGCTACGGGACCGAACCGATCGAAGGAGCGGGCCAGGCGGCGAGTGAGTCAGCCGACTTCATGTGGTTGATCACGAGCGAGACGGTTTCGACGTTCGCCCAGCTCTTCAAGGCCGAGAAACGCGAGCAACTCTCGAGCGTCGTCGGCGCCACAGAGGCCACAAAGCAGGCCTTTGATTTCAACACCGAGACCGCGCTCAAGCTGCTCGCGATCATCAGCCTGTCGCTGGCCCTGATCAACCTCTTCCCGTTCCTGCCACTGGACGGTGGCCACATCTTCTGGAGCCTCGTCGAGAAGGTGCGCGGACGACCCGTTTCGTTCGCGATCATGGAGCGCGCAAGCGTAATCGGTTTCGTCTTCGTGCTGGTGATCTTCATGATCGGGCTCACCAACGACATCCAGCGCTTCAGCGGCGAGGGGTTCCAGGTCAGGTAGCCCTCGCGCGGCGCGGACTTTGCGGTAGTTTCAAGCCGCACACTCACTTAACGGAGAGAGGGACGAAATGGAATTGCAGACCGCAGAGCGCTACGTCACCGGTGGGCCCGGCCGCGACTTGCACGCGCAGAATCTCGCGCTGGCGTTCCTCGCCTCCGCCGAGCGGCTGGGTGACGAGATCGCGCTCAGCGATCCCGAGCGTGAGGTCGAGCTGAGCTGGAACGAGATCCGCGATCGCTCCGCGGCACTGGCAGGCGGGCTCGCCAAGCTGGGCGTCAAGAAGGGCGACACGGTCGCCCTGATGCTCAACAACCGCTGGGAGTTCATCCCGCTTGACCTCGGCGTGGTTTCCCTCGGTGGGGTGCCGTTCTCGATCTACCAGACATCGTCGCCTGAGCAGATCACCTACGTCGTCAACGACGCCGAGGCCAAGGTCGCGATCGTGGAGGCGCCGTTCCTCGATACCTTCAACGCGGCGCGCGCCGACCTGCCGAAGATCGAGACCGTGATCGTCGTCGACGGCGACGGTGGAGACATGACCTTTGCGGAACTCGAGGAGTCAGGGCAGGGCTTTGACATCAGCGAGACCGTCAACGAAGTCGGCCCCGACGATCTGCTCACGCTGATCTACACCTCCGGCACGACCGGCCCGCCCAAGGGCGTGCAGCTCTCCCACCGGAATCTGATGAGCCTGGTTTCCGGGATCGACGATGTGATCGACTTTCCCGACGAGGGCGGCGGAATCATCTCCTGGCTGCCCGCGGCGCACATCGCCGAGCGCGGCGCCCATTACTACGTGCCGGTCTCGAGGGGGCTCTCGATCACGATCTGCCCCGATCCGCGCCAGATCATCGAGTTCCTTCCACGGGTCAGGCCGGCCTGGTTCTTCGCGGTTCCGCGTATCTGGGAGAAGCTCAAGGCCGGGCTCGAGGCAAAGATCGCTTCGATGCCCGACGAGCAGCGCGAGCCCGCCCAGAAGGGGCTCGACGCAGCGATCCAGAAGGTCCGGCTGGAGCAGGCCGGCGAGGAGGTGCCGGAGGCGCTTGCCGCCGGTGTTGCCCAGGCAGACGAGGCGATGTTCTCCCACCTGCGGACGATGCTCGGGCTCGACAAGGCCGTCTCGGTCAACGTCGGAGCCGCACCGACACCCGTAGAAGTGCTCGAGTTCTTCCATGCGATCGGGATCCCGATCGGTGAGCTCTGGGGAATGTCGGAGACCTGTGGCGCAGCCACGGTCAACCCCCCGGGCAAGGTCAAGATCGGCAGCGTCGGGCCGCCGATGGCCGGCTTCGAGATCAAGCTCGCCGAGGACGGTGAGGTGTTCGTGCGTGGCGCGGCCAACATGGTCGGCTACCGCAACCTGCCCGACAAGACCGCCGAGACGATCGACGACGAGGGCTGGCTGGCCACCGGAGACATCGGCGAGCTCGACGAAGACGGCTACCTGAAGATCGTCGACCGCAAGAAGGAGTTGATTATCAACGCCGCCGGCAAGAACATGTCGCCGGCGAACATCGAGGCCAAGATCAAGACCTCGAGCCCGCTGATCGGCCAGGCGGTCGCGATCGGCGACGCGCGCCCTTACAACGTCGCGCTGATCACGCTCGATCCCGACTTCGCCCCGGGCTGGGCCGGAAAGGCCGGACTACCGGGCGATTCCCTCGACGAGATCGCCGGCGACGAGAGGACGGTCGCCGCGATCGAAGAGGCGATCGAGAAGGCCAACCAGGACCTCTCGCGCGTCGAGCAGATCAAGAAGTTCAAGCTGCTCGGGACCGACTGGCTACCCGGCGGGGACGAGCTGACACCGACGATGAAGCTCAAGCGCAAGCCGATCGACGCCAAGTACGAGGCGGAGATCGAGGCGCTTTACGGCGGTTAGCCGAAGGCGGGCATTCGGCGCCCGCGACCCGCTCCGCCGTTAGCCTTTCCCCGATGCGAAGGGGAGTCTTACTTCGCCGCCATGGTGGCGGCTTCGATCAGCGCATTGTCAGCGCCTGCTGCCGCGGCGCCGCCGTGCCCGCTGCAGCCTCAGGCCCGAACGCTCGTCGACCTCGGCAGCACGCTCGAGTCGATCATCGCAGGGCCGGATGGGCGGCTCTATTTCACGGATGCGGGCCGCGATCGTTTGATGGTGCTCAACCGCCCGGGGGCCGAGCCGCGAGTTCTGGTGGAGGAGATCGAGTCGCCCGGCGGCCTCACGTTCATGGATGACGGCTCTTTGCTGGTCAGTTCCGGCAACAGCATCCCGGGCGGCCTGATCGGCAACCTCGCGCCGATGGCGAAGTTGATCAGCGTCGATATCCGCAGCGGTCAGCACCAGACCTTCGCCGAGGGCCTGGCGATGGGCAACGGCCTCGTAACCGCTCCGGACGGCGCTGTCTACGCCTCCGATGACGTCGGTCTCGGGATCGACCGCATCGTCGGAGGCGAGGTCGAGCACTTCTGGGCGAGCGGATTCTCAACCAACGGGCTCGCAGTCGACCGGGCCGGCGAGTACATCTACGCCGCTCAGACCTTCCAGCCCGCGGCGATCCTCCGCGTCGCGCTGGCCGATCCGAGCCAGGTCGAGACCTGGACGAATGCCCCTGTCAGCGACATCGCCTCAGGCCCCGACGGCATGACGCGCGACGGAATCGACCGCCTCTACGTCGCGGCCAATTCGGGCGGCGAGATCTGGCGAGTCAACAAACGGCGCGAGATCTGCACGCTGGCCACGAGCCCGCCGCTCGGGCCGAGCGCGGTCAGCTTCGGCCACGGGCGCAGGGGCCCATTTCCGCGGCGCAACCTCTATTTCGTGACCTTCCAGGGCAAGCTCGTCGAGCTTGCCGGCGTGCTCAGGGGTTCGCGTTCCTAGACGACCTTGTAGCGGTCCCGGGCGGGAGTCGTATCGACGTTGCCGGCCGCATCCGTCGCGCGCACCTTGAACGCATGTCGCCCCTCCCTGAGGCGCTTGACCTTGCGCGGCGACGTGCAGGGCTTGAACGGCTTTTTGTCGATCTTGCACTCGAACGTCACGCCCTCCTCGTCGGAGCTGAACCTGAAGACGGCCTTGCTGCGCCGAAGTCGATTGGGAGGCGTCTTCGTCAGCGTCGTCTCGGGGGGGTCGGTGTCTGGGTCCGGGCCGATCGTGCAGGCGACCTCCGTGGGCGTCACGCTGTTGTTGCGTGGGCTCGGCGTTGTAACCGTGAAGTCCGCTGCGCTGTTGTCCGTGTCATCGGCGGGCTCGAGCAGCGTCGCGCAGTTCGGAGTGATCGAACGGGAGATCGACGAGCCTGCGGGAATGCCCGCTGCTGCGATCGGAGTGCCCGACGCTCCCGGGAGCATCGCGGCCCCCGTGAAGTTGCCGAACGAGACGCAGTCGACCGGTGAGGCGTCGGGGAAGCAGACCGCGCCACCGCCGGCCGTGCCCGGGAAGAGCGCGTCGCCGAGAAACTGGTTGACAGTGTCCGGGCTGCCCGCCGCGAGCGTGTCTCCGAGCAGGACGGTGCGCTGCGTTTCGCCGTTGGCGACGTTCGCCGTCAGCGTCGATGAGCCCAGCAGCGTGCCGGTCTGCGTGTAGTAGTCGACCTTGTGACCCGCGACCTGGTTCTGCCCGGCGTCGAACATCTGCAGCTCGATGAAGGCGTCGTCGCCGGCGTTCGCGGCCGTGCCGGGGAAGACCTCACTGACCTTCATCAGGTGGAAGGCGGCGCTGGCCGACGTTGCGGCGAAAGCGCTTGCGGCCAGGGCAATCCCCACGCAGGCTGCGGTTGTCAAATGACGACTACGACTGTTCACGCGGGACTCTCCTCGGTCGATTTCACGATCAGTCTAAGTACGACCGCCGCCGGGCCTGAAAGTTGCGGCTCAGATCAGTTTGCCTCGGGGGTGCCGCTGACGTAGAGCTTGTACCCGAAAAGGTGCCGGTAGCCCATGCGCGCATAGACGGGCTCGCCCATCACGGATGCTTCGAGCCACGCCGCCTGCGCGCCACGCTCGAAGCCGGAGTTTGTGACGGCACGCGTACAGGCTTCCGCGATCCCTCGCCCGCGCGCCCGCTCGAGCGTGCCGACCCAGACGACGCCGGCGATTCCGTCGTCGAGGATCGCCATCGCGGCGCCAACCGGCTCGCCGTCCATCCAGGCGACCCAGGCGACGGCGTCGTCGCGCAGCACGTATCCGGGGGTGAGGACCTTGGCCACCTCCTCGGCCGGGAACCCGATGGCGGGGAACGCCGCGACCTGCACGGAGCGAAAGGCCTCGAACCCAGCCTCATCGATGACCTGGCGGAGCGTGACGCCCTCGGGGAACGCTCGGCCTGGCAGCGTCGCGTCGCAGACCATCACCGGGTGACGGGGAAGCAGCAGCGGGAATCCAGCCGCCTCGATAGCTGCCTCCCACTCGCGGTCGTGATCCGGCAGGTCGCGCACGATCAGCGTGTAGCCGCGCTCGCGCTCTGCGAAGAATGCGCGGGCGCGCTCGAGGGCCGCGACGGGGTCGGGCGAGCCTGTCGGAATGGCTCCGTTGACGAGCACGGGGAACTCGCTGGTGCCCGACGCGTAAAGGACCAGCTCCTCGTCTTCGTCGATCGCGCCGCCGTCGAAGCGGGAACCGTCGCGGGCTCGCTCCGCAAAGGCGAGGTGCCCCCGCTCGGTCAGTTCGCTGTCGTTCACCGGCGGAACCTTAAGGCCGCGTACCCTGTAGGCATGGCTTCCAAGCGTCAGATCTGGGTCAAGGACGTGCCGATCGGCGGCGGCGCGCCTGTTGTCGTGCAGACGATGACAAAGACCGAGACCGCCAACCTCGAGGCGACGATGGATCAGATCCGCAAGGTCGCCGAGGCCGGCGCCGACATCGTCCGCGTCGCGGTGCCCCGTGATGACGACATCGTCGCGCTGAAGACGATCGTCAAGGAGTCGCCGATCCCGGTGATCGCGGACATCCACTTCAACCACACGCTTGCCCTGAAGGCGATCGACGCAGGTGCACACTGCATCCGGCTGAACCCTGGGAACATCGGCGGCCGCGAGAAGGTCGCCGAGGTCGCCGCCAAGGCCACCGCCGCGAACGTGCCGATGCGGATCGGGGTCAACTCCGGCTCGCTTCCCAAGCATCTGCACGAGCTCGAGCGCGACCAGCCGGTCGAGGCGCTCGTCCAGGCCGCGGTCGAGTTCGTCGAGCTGATGGAGTCGCTCGACTTCGAGAATTTCAAGGTTTCGATCAAGTCGACCAACGTTCCCAACACGATCGCGGCCAACCGCCGGCTCTCCGAACGCATTCCATATCCACTTCACCTCGGGATCACCGAGGCCGGTACGAAGTGGTCGGGCTCGCTGAAGTCGTCGGTCGGCCTCGGCACGCTGCTCGCCGACGGGATCGGCGACACGATCCGGATCAGCCTCTCGACCTTCCACGCCGAGGAGGAGGTCAAGGTCGCCTGGGAGATCCTCAAAGCGCTGCAGCTGCGCGAACGCGGCCCCGTCCTGATCGCCTGCCCGACCTGCGGGCGCCTGCAGTTCGACATGGACACGGTCGTCGCCGAGATCGAACGCCGCCTCGAGGCCTACACCGAGCCGATCGAGGTGGCCGTGCTCGGCTGCGCGGTCAACGGGATCGGCGAGGCCTCACACGCCGATTTCGGCATCACCGGAGCCAAGAACGAGGGCCTGATCTTCGCCCACGGCAAACCGCTTCGCAAGGTTCCCCAGGACGACCTGGTCAAGGCGCTCTTCGAGGAAATTGACAAGTCGGTCGGGCGCGGGGGAGAGGTCGAGGTCGATCCCTCCAAGGCCGCCGAAGGGGCCGAATGGCTGCAGAAGATCGAGGAGGAGAATGCCGGCGAGCTGACGCCGGAGCGAATCGCTCAGATGGAGCACGAGGCTGCCGAGTCGGGCGAGACGGACAAGGTGCTGCTCGACGAGGAAGCCTCGCCGACGGTCAGCCGCCGCTTCACCCGGGCGTAGCGTCGCAGACGGGCGGGTCGGTGTCTGTCACCGGGTCCCGGGGCGGATCAGCCGGCGGGTCGGGGGGTGCAGCGAATCGGCGGCCATGGCAGGCACTGGAAGCGGATCTGGCCTCAGGCGGGTGCGGCGACGGCCGGTTCCGGAACCACGCAGACCATTCCCTCCGCGAATCCCTGAGCGGCCATTCCTGTGGCGCCGTTGAACCGGGCCCGGAAGTTCTCGATGGCGACTGCGCTCGTCAGCTCGACGAGCTGCGCGTCGTCGAAATGCGCGCGTAGGCGTCCGAAGAGGTCGTCGTCGACTTCTGACGGGGTGCGGGTCATCGCGACGGCGTAGTCGAGGACCAGCTTCTCGAGCTCGTTGTAGGCGGAGCTGTCGCGGTAGCGCGGCAGCTCCGAAAGCTGCTCGTCTGGGATGCCGTGCTTGTGGGCGATGAATGAGCCGAAATCGATGCACCACTCGCAATTGACCACCGCCGCCGTCTTGATCTCGGCCAGCGCCTTGAGCTTTTCGTCGACCAGGTGAGAGCGCTCGGTCGCCAGCTCGAGCGCGCCGTAGCCGGCGGCGAGTTTCGGGTGGTTGGCGAAGACCGCCCCTGGAGTCACTTCGCCGCCGTAGGAGCGTTTTGCGTACCAGTTGCCGAATCGGGCGAAGACGCCCTTCGTCTTGGGTGTGATCCTCGCGGCTCCATTCGCAGAGGAGGCGGCCGGTCCCTTGGCCTTCAGCGCAGGCTGCCGAGTCATCGCCAGCAAAGTGGCGGAGACGATCGTGGCCAGCGCCAGCGCGGTGCCGCTGGCGATCTGCTCGCCGCTGGGAAGCGCGTCGTCGGCACCGAGGTGGTAGATGAAGTGAGGGAGGGAGTACAGAAAATATGCGACTAGCGCAACCTGGACCGCGCGGCGCTCCATCCAGACGGCGGCGAGAACCAGCGCGGCGCCGATCCCCACGAAGGTCGCCCCGACGTCCAGCGCGAGGTGCTCGTTGTAGCCGCCATAGACCGGCAGCCAGTCGCTTGCGCCGGGGCCCGGGAAACTTTTGAACCACCCCTGGGTATCAAGGGTCGCCCAAAGTCCGATCAGGAGCTGGGGGAGGCCCAGCGCAAGCAACCCGGCCCTGATGATTCCGCTTCGCCGCATTCCTTCTTGCCTCCCTTGATCTAGACCGAATAGTGATTCGGTTAGTACCGTACACTACCGAACGGCCATTCGGTTTGGCCCGACCATGGGTGTCCAGGGAGCAAAGCCAGCTCGCAAGCGCCTCAGCGCCGAGGCGCGGCGCGGGCGCATTGAAGCGGGCGCGCTGGAGGTCTTCGCTAAGCGCGGTTACCAGGGCGCGTCGATGGGGGAGATCGCGGCGCGCGCAGGGGTTGTCGCCTCGGTCATCTACGACCATTTTCCTGACGGTAAGCGCGAGCTCTACGTCGCGCTGCTCGAAGTCCACGGACGGGCCCTGATCGAGCGCTCGGTGCGGTTCATCCCCGGGGCGACGCCTTACGAACTGGTGCGGGCAGCCTCGGAGGCGTTCTTCGAGTTCATGGAGGAGGACCCGTTCGTTTGGCGCTTCATCTTCCGCGACCCGCCGCCGGACCCGGAGATCGACACGGTCCACAAACGCGTGCGCGGCAACGCAACGATCGCAATCGCCGCGGTCATTGATGCCGTCGCTCCCCCAGGACCAATCCTCAAGGGAGTTGAGCGAGGACTGGCGGCGCAGATGCTGGCCGAAGCTGCGAGGGCCTCGACGGACGGGCTGGCCGGCTGGTGGTACGACCACCGTGAGGTGCCCCGCGAGCACGTCGTGGCGGCTGCGACAGCGCAACTCTGGCACGGACTCGGCGGTCTGATCGAACGTGCCGATGCCGCGTAGTCGATTTGGTCAGGCGGCCAGGTCCAGACGACCCGCAAGCTGGCCGCGCGAGCGGATACCGAGCTTGCGGTAGGAGCGGCCGAGGTGTGTTTCGACCGTCTTCTGCGTCACGAACAGGGCCTGGGCGATCTCGCGGTTGGACAGTCCATCCGCAGCCATCTCGGCGACGCGCAATTCGGCGGCGGTCAGTCCCGCGGCGCCGGACTGCCGTGGCCGCCGCGGTCGTGCCCCGGTGGCCACCAGCTGGTCGAGGGCTTCACGCTCGATCGCGCTCGCCCCGGTTTCACGGGCGAGTTCCTGCGCCTGGGCGAGCGGCTCACGCGCGAGCTCGTTCGATCCCTCGGAGGAGAGCGCTCGCCCGAGTTCCAGCAGCGCACGCGCGTATTCGAGTCTTGCTTCCGAGCTCCCGAGGATCGCCACGGCCTCCTGCAGCGTTTCGACCGGAGATTCGCCGGCCCCGACCGTCGCCGCGACTCGCAACGAGGAGCCGATGTAGCCGGGCGCGCCGTAGGCTTGGGCCATCTCGACGCTTTCGCGGGCGAGCTCGGCCGCGCGTTCCTCGTTCCCGGCGTCGAGGTGCGCAAGCGCAGCTCCTTGTCGCCAGCGAACCCAGGAATCGGTGCCGGCCCCCCAGGCCCGCTCCCAGCCGGCGAGCAGATCGAACAGCGCGATCGCCTCCGCTGTTCGCCCCTGTACCCGGCGCAGCTCGGCGACGGCATGGCGGAGCCTTTGGGTGAGACTGAGCTCGGGGGGTACCTCCCCGTGTTCCAGCATCGCCGCGAACTCATCGGATGCGTCGAGCTCACCCCTCGCCACCAGGATGTGAATCATCGTTGCGGCCGAGACGACGAGGCCCACGTGTGCCCAGCCGCCGTGCTGGCCGATTCCGAGCGCGGCCATGGCGTCGGATTCCGCCGCGGCGAGCCGGCCCGCTCGCTGGCGATTTACAGCCCGGAAGCCCGAGGCGAGCACGAAAGCGATCGGCGAGCCGCGACGGCGGGCGTCGTCGAGGGCCACGGTCAGCCAGTGATCCGCTTCGGCGTAGAGGTCCGAGCACCAGAGTCCCGCGGCTCCGATGTAGACCGGCGGCACGTCTGCGGTGACCAGCTCGATCAGCCCCGCCTCGTGGGCGCGGCGCCCCAGCTCGGCCGCGCTGGCGGCTGTGCCGATCGCAATGGCGTGTTCCAGGGCGGTGTGCGCGATCAGCACGGGCGATACGTCCGTTCCTTCAGTCGCCGCGAGTGCCTGCTCCATGTACGGATAGACAGCCTGCCGGGTGCTGGGAAAGGCGTTGGCGAGCACGAGCATCGTTCCGCGAACTCGATCGGCAGCCTGGTCGAGGCCTGCATCCAAGGCGGCGTCGAGGGCCGCTGTGAGGATCGGCATCGCCTCAGCGTCGCGGCCGTTAACGCTCAAGAGCTCACCCAGCTCGGCGGCGATCTCCGCCCTCAGCCCCGGCGGCGGCTCCGCTTTGACGGCGGCTTCCAGGGTCTCGATCGCAGTCTCGAGCCCGGCTTGCTTCAGCGCCTTGCCGCAGGTCAGCAGCAATCCGGCGCGCTGCTCGGGGGGTGGGGGCTCCAGTAGCGCCCTGGAGAGCAGATCGGCGGCGGTTTCGGCGGCACCGCGGGCGATCGCGTCGTCGGCTGCCTCGGCGAGGATGCGCACGGTTTCCTGGTCCCCTGTCGGCTCGGTGTGGCGGAGCTGGCCGGCCACGACCTCGAGGGGCTCCCCGCGCTCGCGAAGCAGGGCGGCCGCCGCGCCGTGTGCACGCGATCGCTCCGCTTCGGGTATCGAGAGGTAGACGGCAGAGCGCACGATCGGATGCTGGAACCGAAGCGGGCGTCCGCCGGCGAAGACGTCATCGGCGTCGAGCTGGTCGGCGAGACTCGACGCCGCTGCAGTCTCGAGGTTCGCGAGGCCGCTCGCAGTCTCGAGCAAAACGTCGTCGCCTAGGATCGCAACAGCTTTTGCCAGGGCGGAGGCCCCGGTGGGCAGCCTTTGGATTCGCGCCAGCGCCGCCGTGCCGATGCGCTCCGGGCCGAGCTCCCGAATGTTGACCTCGGAGAGCCTGCTGTCCGGCGACGCCGCGCGGATCTCGCGCGCAAGTTCCCGGAGCAGGAAGGGGTTGCCGCCGGTGAGCTCATGGCAGACCTCGGCGAGCGCGGCGAGCTCCGCGCCGCCGGCGTCATCCAGAAGCTTCCGCACGCCAGCCCGGCTGAGCGCCGGCGGCGTGACAAACGAGGCCGAGGGGTCCAGCCGCAGACCGTCGAGCAGGGTCGCAGTGCGATCGTCACTTCCAGCGCCTCGGGATCCAGCCAAGACGAGCGCGGGCAACCCGTCAATCCTGTTGGCGAGAAAGCCGACAAACCGAAGCGAGGCGGGGTCGGCCCACTGCAGATCGTCGATCGTGATCAGCAGCGGCCGGCGATCGGCCAGGTTCGACGTCAGCCAGAAGAGCCCGTGGAGGATTCCGTAACCGGGGTCGACCTGGACACCCGCGCCGCCGCGGGCAAAGACCGACTCCGCAAGGCCTGGCGCGCCGGCCATGATCTCGTCTCGTTCAGCCGGGCTCAGCCCGTCGAGGACACTTTCGAATAGCTGGCGCGCGACCCCAAACGGAAAATCGATCTCCAGCTCCCGCCCGCGCGCGGCGATGACGGTGAACCCCTGGGCCTCCGCGCTCAACCGCGACTCGCTAATCAGCGCCGACTTACCGATGCCGGGCACCCCCTCGATCAGCCCGAAGCCGCCCTCGCCGCCGCCAGCGGCTCGCAGCAGCCGTGCGATCGCCTCGAGCTCTGGTTCCCGCTCGATCAGTCTGGTTCTGGGTGGGCGCTCTTCGAGGGCCGACGTTGCCTCCATGCGCACAGACCGTATATCGAATCCGATCCCTGATCTTTTCCCTGATATTGGGGTTGAGGCATTGACTCTCGCCGCTGCACCCATAAGATCGTCGGAGTCGGGGCGAAGATGGGCATGAACTTGATGCGGGGTTTGCAGAGCAAATGACTCGGCGAGGAGGGCGACTCGGGGCGATCCTCGCCGGGTTGCTGAGCGCTGCGTCGATTGTGCTGCCGGGGGCCGCTTTGGCGCGCCCGGCGGATGTCGATCCAAGCTTTTCGAACGTGGGCCTCGCCGGCGTTTTCACGGATGAGGGCGATGTCTTCGGAACTCAGTCGATCTTCAGGGACGTAATCGAGCTCGGGGATGGGTCCATCGTCGCCGCCGGTGAGAGCAGCGACGGCTTCCTCGTTGCCAAGTTCACGCCGGACGGGGCGCTCGACTCCAGCTTCGGCGGCGGAGACGGGGCCTTCGTCGGCGCCTTCGCCTTTGACAACGCGGCTGCTTCGCGGGTCGTCGCGCTCAACGACGGCAGGCTGCTGGTGGCCGGCGAGGCCGAGCAGGGGGCGGACAACCGTGCCTTCCTGACGCGGCTGACGGCCGCGGGGGCCATCGACCAGAGCTTTCCCAGCATGGCGTCCTTCAACAAGTACGTGACCCCACTTGGGGCTCTCAACGTCGACCGGGTCGGCGGCCTGGCCGTCAACCAGACGGGGCCCAATGCCGACGACAAGATCTACTTCAGCGCGCTCGGAGCCGGACCCGGCAACGAGTTCATCGTCGCCCGGTTGAGCCCGAACGGCGCTCCGGACCCCGGCTTTTCTGGTGACGGAATCGCGACCCCTGCGATCGCCGGCACCAACACGGTCGGCGAGCTCGTCCTCGACGACCACGGCATCCCGCTGGCGATGGGCTCGGGGCCGGGGGGCACCTTCGTCGCCCGCTTCGACGATGCCGGCGACCTGGACGCCAACTACAACGACAATGGCCCTGACCCCGGCGTGGCAACGACGCCGCTCGACACGGATTCGCTCGGCGGGATGGCGATCGACGCTCAGAACCGGGTCATCGCGGGAGCCGGCGGCGGCCAGTTCGAGGTCACGCGTCTCGACGAGGAGGGCGAGGTCGACACCAGCTTCTCTCCCTCGCCTCCGGCCGGCGTAATCGAGTTTGCGCCGTTCGGACTCGAGCCTTTCCCGACCGATCTCGCGGTCATGCCCGGAGGCGAGATCACGGTCGCCGGCTATGACCCCACAGACGACAAGAGCATCTTCGGGCGCCTGACCGCAGCGGGGGAGCCCGATACGGAGTTCGCGACCGGCGGGGCCGCCGCGGTCGAGCAGAACTTCGGCCTCAGCACCGAGACTCGGCCTAATGCGATCGTTCCGGTCACCTCGACCAAGGTGGTCGTCGCCGGCGCCGAGAACGACGATATGCCGCTCGACGATCGGGCCCTGCTCGTGCGACTGGGCTCCGAGGGCGACTCCCCGATCGGCGACCTGCAGCTGACCAAGGAGATAGACGACGGCCGCTCCTACTACCGGCCGGGGACCCGAGTGATCGGCAACTCTTCGGCCTCGCAGGATCTCGACGGCACGATCGTCAAGCGCGAGTACTCCATCAACGACGGGGTCTTTGTCCAGGGTGGCACGACCCACGTGTTCACGCTGCCGCAGCTCGGTGGCAGCCAGGCCGAGATCATCCGCCTCAACGTGCGTCTCACCGATGACGACAACCACGCGGTCGTCGTCCAGCGCGAGGTCGAGGTGAGGCCCGTGGCCGGCCCGAAGGTCGGCCTCAAGGTGATCGACGGAAACACGTCGATCGGCAAGACCGACGGGCGCTACTTCGTGCCGGTCAACCGCGCTGTCCGCTTCGACGCCCGCACGTCCGAGGACCCTGACGGCACGATCGTGAAGTACGAGTGGGCTCAGCCGGGTGCCGGCTTCCAGCCCCTCGGCGACAACCCGAGCTTCACGTTCGACACGCCTGGGGTGACCGAGCTGCAGCTGCGACTGACCGATGACGAGGGGATTCAGACAACGGAGACGATCCCGATCGAGGTGGCGCCGCCGCTGTGTGAGACGACGCGGCCCGAGGTCAAGGTCGGCCAGGTCGTCGCCAAGGCGAACTGCTTCACCTTCCTCAAGAAGGGCAAGAACAAGGAGGTCTACACGACTCCGCAGAAGGCGACGATCAACGGCATCGGCCTGACCGTGATCGGGGCGGGGCCGATCACGATCACCGCGACCAAGTCCGGCAGCAGCGTCTCGGTCGATGTCGACGTGCCCAGCGCGATCGTCAGGGGCGTAGGTGCGGGTGACACGCCGGTCGAGACGCAGTCCGGCGGCAAGGTGGACTGGACGGTCGATTCCGGCGGCAAGCTGACGGGTCTGAAGGTGGCGCCCAACGCCACTCTGGGGACGATCCGCCTGCTTGATGTCACGGCTGCAAAGCTCTCCAAAACCGGAATCGCGACGCTGACATTGAAGCCCGAGCTGCCGGCCGAATTCGGCGGACGCGTTCCCGACAAGCAGCCTCTCTTCGAGCTCGGCAGCTCGGAGGCGCAGTCATCCGGGGTCCTGGAGCCGTTTTCGTTCGAGGTCAAGAACGTGCCTCTCGACCCGGTCTGGATCAACCTCCTGAAGATCGAGTATCAGGGCAACGGCAACTGGCTCTTCGAGGGTCGCGGCGAACTGACGGACCCGATGGCGATCGGAATCTGCGGGCAGGTTCGCATCCTCAACGGCGCGTTCGCGTCAGCGCACCTCGAGGCGACGCTCTCGAACGAGTTCGGCAACTCCTGCCCGAACGGCGAGGCGGGACCCGACGGGCTCCAGGTGATGTCGCAGGTCTTCATCTCGCGGATCACGGGCGATCTCGAGTTCCTGCCGGAGGGCTACGAGTCGAAGTGCGTCAGGACCGGCGTTGACATCATCGACATGTCGTACTGGCGTGACGTCACCGGACTCGGGTTCGACACCATCCCCGACATCGCCGTCGATTACGGCTACCCGACCTCGGCCTTCTGCGTCTCCGTCAACTTCAACCTCGGGCCGAAAGTGCTCGGGATCCGCCTGGCCAAGGGCTTCATCAAGGCCGGCTTCGCGGCATACAAGGATCCGAAGCCCGACGTGTTCTTCGCCAAGGGCGGAGTCGACATCCTCGGCGATGTCCTCACGGGCAGGCCGGGCTCCGAGTACGACGTCAACGCCAGCGTCGAGATCTGGACGAACGGCTACCTGGACGTCCGTGCCGACGGTTTCCTCAACTTCGAGGACCTCGTCACGCTCGATGGCCGCGTCATCTTCGAAGCTCGGCTGAGCAAGAAGCAGTTCGATGCCTGGGGTTGGGTCCAGGCCTGCGTCGGCGACATCTTCTGTGACGGGGCCGAGGCTCGGGTCTCGGGCGTCGGAGCGGGTGCCTGTCGCCGAGGCACCGGCCCGGACTTCGGTGGCTGGGTCAAGTGGAACGGCGACTGGACGCCGTACCTCTGGGGGTGTGACCTGAGCGAGATCAAGCAGTACGTCGACCCGGGTCAGGCCGGACCCAAGTACTACCCGGTCGACGCGGACGGCAAGCCGATCACGTCCAGCGCGTCGAGTGGCGCCGCAGGCCCACAGGCTCGAAGCGCCGCCGGCGAGCCGGATCCGGACAACGGTCGAACGTTCCGGATCGAGCCGGGCCAGGAGACGGCGGTCGTCAGCGTCGAGGGCGTCGGTGCGCTGCCGAAGTTCACACTCCAGGAGCCTGGTGGACGCACGATCATCTACGACGGCGTTGATCGGGAGAACATCGAGGTGGATCAGGCCAACAACGTCTCGATCGCCGATTCGCTGCAGTACCACGTGGCCAACATCGCGATCGGATCGCCGAAGGCGGGCAAGTGGTTGTTCACGGTCGACAGCGGCTCCGTGCCGGTGACTGGACTCACGGTGGGCGCGGGCACGCCGCCTGAGCTCGAAGCGGATGTCACCAAGGAAGACGGCGAGTACGTGCTCGACTACGAAGGCGAGCTCGAGGACGGCGAGCAGGTTCGCTTCACCGAGGACGGTGCCTCCATCAACGGGCCGATCGGCAGCGACGCTCAGGCGAGCGTCTCGGCTGCGGCCGGCCGCGATGGCAAGGTCTCGGGCGAGATCCCCTTCGAGCCGGCACCCGGGTCGAGCGAGAAGCGCGACATCGTCGCCTTCGTGACCTATGCCGACGGCCGCGCCGGGCCGCGACTCGTCGTCGGCAGCTACAAGGCTCCGCCCGCGCCCAGACCGGGACCGATCAAGAACCTGAAGCTGGTGCGGCGGGGGAAGGTGCTGACGGCAAGCTTCGCGCGGGACAGCGACTCAGATCGCTACGAGGTCTTCTTCGAGCTTGCCAACGGCAAGACCCGGCACTCGATCACGACCAAGACCCGCGTCAGCATGCGGCGCGTGCCGGCGAGGACCGGCGCCCGTGTCACGGTCACGCCGATGGCTGACGGTGGCGTCGGTGGCAAGCCGCGCGTGGCCCGCGTCAAGCGCGCCCCTCGGCGTTGACCGTCGCTGGATAGGCTCAGGCCGCGACGATGACGCGGCTCTCCAGCTACTTCCTGCCGACCCTGCGTGACGCCCCCGCCGAAGCGGAGGCGATCTCACACAAGCTGATGGTGCGCGCCGGCCTGATTCGCCAGCTCGGAGCGGGTCTGTGGAGCTACCTCCCCGCAGGAGAGCGAGTTCACCGCAAGGTCGAGGCGATCCTGCGCTCCGAGATGGAGGCGATCGGCGGCCAGGAGGTGCTGTTGCCCGTCCTGCAGCCGGCCGGGATCTGGCAGACGACCGGGCGCTACGGGATCGACGAGCTCTTCAAGCTCTCGGACCGCAAGGGAGCGGAGATGGTGCTGGCGATGACCCACGAGGAGGCGCTGACCTTCCACATCGCAAAGGAGATCCGCTCCTACCGTGACCTGCCACTGATCCTTTGGCACCTGCAGACGAAGGAGCGTGACGAGCCGCGGCCCCGCGCCGGTGTGCTGCGCACGCGCGAGTTCACGATGAAGGACTCCTACTCCTTCGACCGTGACGAGGAGGGCCTCGATGACTCCTACGAGCTTCACGTCGAGGCATATGACCGCATCTTCGACCGCTCAGGCCTGCGCTGGTACCGGGTTGAGTCCGATGTCGGAATGATGGGGGGTTCCGGCGCGCACGAATACATGGCGCCCTGCCCCGCCGGTGAGAACGAGGTTGCGCTGGCGGCAGGCTACGCCGCGAACGTCGAGGTCGCCTCGGCCGAGGCGCAGCCGGTGGAGATGCCGCCGTTGCTCGATGAGCCGCGTGAGGTGCCGACTCCCGGGCTGACGACGGTCGAAGAGGTTTCGGGCGCCCTGGGAGTCCCCGCGGGCGCGGCCATGAAAGCTCTGCCGGTCGTGGTCGACGGTCGCGGGATGGTGATGGTGTTGGTGCGCGGCGACCACCGGCTCAACGAGATCAAGTTGCGCAACGCGCTCGGCGCCGACTTCCGGCAGGCGACGCCGGAGGAGATCGAAGCCGAAATCGGCCCGCCCGGATTCATCGGGCCGGTGGCCGCGAAGGTGCCGGTGATCAAGGACGCCGCGATCCAGGGCGAAGGGTTCTTCGGGGGCGCGAACTCGCCCGATGCCCACCTGATCGGGATCAAGCCCGGACGCGACTTCGAGTTCGAGGAGTTGGACGTGCGTTCGGTCGAGGCCGGCGACATCGCACCGGGTGGCGGCGTGATCGAGATCGAGCCTGCGATCGAGGTCGGCAACATCTTCAAGCTCGGGACGCGCTACTCAGAGCCGCTTGGCGCGACCTACCTCGACGAGGCTGGGGCGGAGCGCCCGATCGTAATGGGCAGCTATGGAATCGGGCCGGCCAGGATCATGGCCGCGGCGATCGAGCAGCGTGCCGACGACAAGGGCATCGTCTGGCCACGCTCGCTTGCTCCGTGGCAGGTTCACCTCGCCGGCCTGGGCAAGGGCGACGAGGCCGTCGCCGGCGCCGTCGACGCGCTGGCCGCAGAGCTCGTGGAAGCCGGGGTTGAGTGTCTGATTGACGACCGCGACGCCGGGCCTGGCGAAAAGCTCACCGACGCCGAGCTGCTGGGGTGCCCGCTCCGGCTGGTGATCGGCAAGCGTTCCCTCGAAAAGGGGGAGGCCGAGGCTCAGCTGCGAGGCAGCGGCGAGGAGCGCGCGCTGCCGCTCGGGGGCGCGGTGTCCGAGGTCCTGACGCTGCTCGAATCGATCGACTGAGCGATCTCCGTGGCAAGGGTCTCGAAGAGGCGGCTGTTCGGAATCGACCGCTCGGGACCCGACCCGGGTGCGACCCGTGCAGGCGAGCCGCTGCGGCCGCTGACTCTTCCCAACCTGATCGGCTATGTAAGGCTCGCGGCGATTCCCGTTTTCCTCGTGATCGCGCTCGGGTCCGGGGATGGACGGGATGCGACGGCGGCGCTGATCTACTTCGCGATCGCGATGGGCGACTACGTTGACGGGTTCGTTGCCCGCGCAACCGGCCAGTACAGCCGCTTGGGCGCCCTGTTGGACCCGGTGGTCGACCGCCTGACGGTTCTCGCGGGAGTCATCGTCTGCTGGCACTTCGAGTTGCTGCCGCGCTGGGCGCTGCTGGTGCTTGCAGCGCGCGAGGTCGTGACCCTGATCGTCGCCCGAGTCGGGCTCAAGCGGGGGGTCGACATCGAGATCAACTGGGTCGGCCGGATCGGCGTCGCACTGGTGCTCGCCTCACTCTTTTGGGCGCAGGTGATCGACAGCGTCGTCTGCGACCTGGCGCTGGTGGCCGGCCTGGTCTTCTCGATCGGTGCGACACTGCTCTACGTCCAACGCGGTCTGCGAGGTCCGCTGCAACCTTCAACCTCTGGTTGACCCTTTCTTGGAGCTAGATATATGATGCCTGACATGGAAGAAACCTTTCCAGACGTCGGTTCGATGAGCGATGAGGAGCTGCGCGCCCTGATCGACGACCTGACCAAAGAGGAGAATGAGGTCTCCTACCAGCGGCGCATGCTGCACGGCAAGATCGACATCTTGCGGGCAGAGTTGGTCAACCGCCTGCGCACCAAGCGCGAGGCGGGCGACGCGCTGATCACCGGAGACGACGTCGAAATGCTGACCAACATCCTCGCCGGCCGCGGCCCGCGCGAGGGCGAGGCCGCCTAGCGCGACCGCCTCAGCATGGCCCTCCATTGCCAGGAATGCGGCTTCGTCAACGCCGAAGGCGCGAACTACTGCCAGAAGTGCGGTGCCTACCTCGCGCGCGAGACCGGCGGGGAAGAGCAGCCCACGACGATGACGTACACCGTCGACGAAACCGGCGAATTGCAACCGGTTGACATCGACGAGGTCGTGGAATCGGTCGGCGCTGCGCTCGTCATCCGTTCCGGCGGCGGCCGGGCGGGGGAGAGCTTCAGCGTCGACGAGGAGAGGGTCAGCGTCGGCCGAACTCCGGACGCCGCGATCTTTCTCGACGACGTGACCGTGTCGCGCAACCACGCGCTGATCGTCCGCCGACAGGACGGCTACTACATCGATGACCTCGGCTCACTCAACGGCACCTACGTCAACCGCCGCCGGATCGAGTCACACAAGCTCACCGACGGCGACGAAATCCAGATCGGGAAGTTCAAGCTCAGCTATCTGGAGCGCTGAGGACGGGTCGATGGGCATTTCTGCGAGGCACGACAGCGAGATGGGATCGCGCGATCGCGGTTCACGTCCCCGCAAGGCTCTGACGATCGGCGCCGTCGCCCAGATCCTCTCCAACGAGTTCGACGACATTTCGATCTCGAAGATCCGTTACCTCGAGGACCAGAAGCTGCTTTCGCCGCGGCGCACGCAGGGCGGCTACCGCCTCTACAGTCAGGCCGACGTCGAGCGCCTGCGCACGATCCTGCGGCTGCAGCGCGACGAGTTTCTGCCGCTGCGAGTGATCCGCCAGGAGCTCGTGGCGGGCGGTGGCGACATCATGCGCCAGCCCGAGGCGCAGAAGGCGACCCGCCGGCGCGCGGTCAGCGTCGACGATTCAAGCACGCGCTTCGACGAGGAGCAGGTGCTCGCAGAGACCGGCGCCTCGGCGACTCTGCTCCGCGAGCTCGAGGAGTTCGGGATCGTTCAGCCGGACCGCGAGAACGGCGTCGCCAGCTATGACGAGACCGATACGGAGATCCTGCGGGCAGCCGGTGAGCTGGCGCGCTTCGGCGTGGCCGGGCGCAACCTGCGCGTCTTCAGGACCTCGGCCGATCGAGAATCGGCGCTGCTCGAGCAGCTGCTCGGCCCGGCTCTGCGCTCCCGCAGCCAGGCTCGTCGCAAGGAGGCCGTCGAGAACCTCGAGAGCCTCGCCGCAGTCTGTTCGCACCTCAAGCACCTGCTGCTCGTGCGGGACCTGCGGCGGCTGAAGGGTTGAGGCCGCCCTGGCCCGGGTCAGCCGCCACCGTCTGGTTGCGGCCGCTCCCAGCGACGTCTGGAAGCTGCTCGCGGACCCGTACCACCTTCCGCGCTGGTGGCCACGCTGCGTGAGGGTCGAGGACGTGCGCGACACAACCCGCAGGCCGCGCTGGACGATGGTGCTCGAAACCGACCGGGGCAATGTCGTGCGTGCTGACTACCGGCAGACGCAGGCCAAGTCGGAAAGCAGCCTCGTCTGGGAGCAGGAAATCGAGGGCACTCCGTTCGAGCGAATCCTGCACTCCTGCAGCCTCGAGCTCGATTTAGCCGACAAGAACGATTCGACCAAGCTGACTCTGACGGCACGCCAGAAGGTGAGGGGGCTCTCGAAGCTGGGCTCCCCGATGCTGAACCGCGGCACCGGCCGCACACTTGACGAAGCGCTCGACGGGCTCGAGAGGGCCATGGAAACGGAGGGGCAAGATTGACCTGGAATGCGTGGGGAGTGACCGAGAGGCGCAAGCCGCTGGGCGATGGCGCCAAGGCGATGCTCCGCGAGCGTCTCGGCAGCGTCGAGCCGCAGGAGCCGATCGCGCTGGAGGACCTCAAGTTGCCCCGCCGTCGCGCGATTGACGACGCGGTGGTCGAGGCCGTCGGCGGCGCCGGCAACATCGACCGCGAGCGCGAGGGGCGAGCCCGGCATTCCGCCGGGCGCAGCTATCCCGACCTGATCAGGTTGCGCACCGGGGCCCTGGAGGCGATGCCGGATGCCGTGCTCTATCCGACCGATGCCGAGGCGGTCTCAGCGGTGCTTGAGGCCTGCAGCCGGGCGGACATCGCCGTGGTCCCCTTCGGCGGCGGCTCGAGCGTGGTCGGCGGCATCAATCCGATCCGCGATGGTCACAAGGCCGTCGTCAGCCTCGATCTGGAGCGCCTCAACTGGGTCGAGGTCGATGATCGCTCGTTGCTGGCGAGGCTTGGCCCGGGGCTGCTTGGTCCGGCCGCGGAGCGTGCCCTCAATGCCAAGGGGGTCACTCTCGGGCACTTCCCGCAGTCGTTTGAGCACGCTTCGATCGGTGGATTCGCGGCCACCCGCTCGGCCGGACAAGCATCTAGCGGTTACGGGCGCTTCGACACGCTCGTCAGCTCGCTGCGGATGGCGACTCCGATTGGCGAGCTGTCGACGCTGCAAAGTCCCCACACTGCTGCCGGACCGGCGCTGCGCGAGTTGGCGATGGGCTCGGAAGGAACGCTCGGTGTGATCACGGATGTGACGGTCAAGGTTCGCCCGAACCCGGCGCACAAACGACACGAGGCCTGGCTGGCCACGGACTGGGAGAGCGGCTGCGAGATCGTGCGGGCCCTCAGCCAGGCCGGTCACCTCCCCGACGTCCTGCGCCTCTCGGACGCGATGGAGACCGAAGTCTCGCTCTCCCTCGCCGGCGACGGCATCGGAAAACGGGTGCTCGGCAAACTGATGTCCACCGGCCGTTTTGGCCATGGCTGCATCATCATCTGCGGCTGGGACGGCGAGCGTGAATCGATCGGGCGCCGCCGGGCGCTTGCGACCCGGGCACTGCGGCGCCACGGGGCGCTGTCGCTGGGAACCGGGGCCGGAGAGGCCTGGGAGCACGGCCGCTACGACGGCCCCTACTTTCGCGAGGAACTGCTCGACATGGGCTACTTCGTGGAGACGCTCGAGACATCGCACATCTGGTCGCGCCTGCAGGAGCTCTACCGCGGCGTCGCCGGAGCACTCAAGAAGGCGCTCGAGGACCAAGGCACTCCCGGGATCGTCTACTGCCACATCTCGCACGCCTACCGCGACGGCGCGTCGCTGTACTTCACTTTCGCCGCGCCGCGCCGGATCGGCGAAGAGATCGACCAGTGGAAGGCGGTTAAGGCAGCGGCCTGCGAGGCCATCGTCGCCGCCCAGGGCACGATCACCCACCACCACGCTGTCGGCCGCGACCACGCCCCCTACATGACGGCTGAGGTGGGGGAGGTGGGCATTGAGGCGCTGAGGGCGGTCAAGGAGCGCCTGGATCCGGCCGGGATCATGAATCCCGGGAAGCTGCTGCCGGGGTAGGCGCAGCTCTGGGTGTGGCCCGGGCGCCGTGGGCTCGTGGCGCGCGCTTGGCCTGCGGCCCCGGGCGCCACTGAGCCGCGAGGCGCCGTAACGGCAGCATCAAGGGCCCCACCAAGGGGGCGCGGATGAAACTAGGAGGGTTTACCCACTGGAGTGTGCAAATCCGTCCAAGTCTCGCTTCGGCCAGGTGACTACTGCCCGCCCTCGTCCTGCGCGCCGCCGCCCTGGCCACCGCCGGCGCCACCCGGAACCTCAGGCAGATCGCCGCGCAAGATGCTCTCACCCTGGTAGGGGAGGGTGTCCTGGCCATCCTCGACGGCTGTGGTCAGGTCGGTCTGCAGATCTTTGAGATCGACCAGTCCGACATCGAGCTGCTTGGTCGCGCCCAGAATCGCCAGCAGGACTTCAGCCAGCGCGAAGCGCTCGCTGAAGGAGCCGTCTTCGGCGACGGGCAACGGCGCCGGGAGCGGGAAGCCGTTCTCGTCGTCGGTCAGGAACCAGAGGATGTAGGCCTGGTCCTTCGGAGCTTCCGGCAGGCCCGAGAGCTGCAGGTCCATCGCGGGCTGGTCGCTGTCCCCGCTGAAGCCGAGAGTGGCCAACCCGGCGGCGTCGCTGCCCCTTTGCTGGGCCTCGAGCACGATTGGCGTTCCGGACTCGGTCTCGCCCGGTGTCGTCTCTTCGGTTGTGGCAGAGGCCGTATCCGCAGGTTCGTCGTCGCCGCCGAAGACGCCGGCAATGGCCAGCACGACCGCGACCAGCAAAACCGCTCCGGCGGCGAGCGCCGCCCAGATCCGGGCCTGCTTCGGCGAGACGCTGCTCAGTGGGCTTGTCGATCCGCCGCCCTCACCCGTTCCCTTCGGCGCGGGCGTGCTCGGGCCCTTGCCCTTGGGCAGGTCCGGCAGATCGGCGTCGGGCGCGACGAGCTGAAGCTTGGCGCTGAGCTCACGGGCCAGCTCGAGGGTCTCTGGGTCTGAGCCGAGTTGGCGCACGGCGTCTGCGCGTGCGATCGGATCAGCCTCTCCGAGCAGGTAGTCGGTGAGGGCTATGTCCCCGTCGGGATCGCGGCCACCGAGCTCGGTCATCGCGGCGCGAGCTCGGCGCCGAACCTCAGCACGCTCGATGCCGAGCAGCTCGGCAAGGTCGTCGTAGTTCTGGCCACGCTCCAGCAGCAGCTGGAGCATGGCGCGTTGATCGTCGCTTAGTGCCATCGGCGCGCAAGCCTAGTTGAGTGGAGATTCCTAAACGGCAGCTGAGCGCCCGTTTTGGCCTCCGACTAGATTTGAGGGATGAGCGACACCGGCACCTTCACCGACCTGCTCGGAGTCGAGTTCCTGGAGGAATCCGAGTCGAGCGCCAGCGCCAGGCTGGAAATCCGGGGCGAGTTGCTGCAGCCGTTCGGGATCCTGCACGGCGGCGTCCACAGTGCGCTGGCCGAGGATCTGGCATCCCACGCGACCTATGGCGCGGTTGCCAACGACGGCATGGCGGCGATTGGGCAGTCGGTGCAGACAACCTTTTTGCGACCCGTCACGGAGGGTCACATAACAGCGGCGGGCATCGTGCGGCACCGCGGCCGCACCACCTGGGTCTGGGATGTGGATCTCAGCGATGACGAGGGCAGGCTGCTCGCCGTCTCACGGGTGACCGTTGCCGTCCGCCCCGTCGGCTAGCGGTTCACCAGCTACATCGCCCGCAGGTGGCTCTCGTCGCCGGCGCCGGTTTGCGGTGGGGGCGGCAAGTGCGTTCCCCTGCGCAGCATCGTCACGCCGATCAGGGGGAAGAGGATCACCGAGGCCAGCCCGGCGGCGATCAGGGCCGCGCTTTCGGCCGCGTCGATCAACCCCAGGTCCGCCCCGATTGCCGTCGCAGCAACGATGAACGGCAGCGAGGTCGCCTGCATCAGCGCCGCGACCGGAATCTGATTGCCGGGGAGATAGCCCCGGTAGAGCAGGGCGGGGAGCCCACGAGCGGCAAGCAGTGAGGCGAGGAAGATCGGCACCATGATCAACGTGTCGCTGTCGGCGAATAACGCGTCGAGGTCGAAGCGAATGCCGCTGGATACGAAAAACACCGGGATGAAGAACCCGAAGCCGATCGCGTTCAGTTTCGGGCGGAAATCGGGGTGGCTCATCGCCTCGTCGTGGTCGGCGAGCTTCAGCAGCGCGCCGGCCATAAATGTTCCGAGGATCACCTCGAGACCCAGCGACTCGGCCATTGCGGCGAATCCAACAAGCAGCACGATCGCTCCGCGCACGCGGATCTGTGCCGTCGTGTTCTGAAGCCGCAGCAGGTCGGCAGAGATCCGCCCGGAATGCTCGGCCGCTCTGGTGGCGACGTAGACGAAGAGCGCCAGCACGACCAAGCCGCCGATCAACACTGCCGTCGAGCCGGCCCCGCCCTCACCCGTGAAGAACAGCGAAAGCAGGATGATCGCACCGAAGTCCGCGATTGAGCCCGCGGCCAGGACGAGCTGGCCGAACCGGGACTCAAGCTGATGCGAGTCCTTCAGCACCGGCACGATCACCCCGAGCGAGGTCGCAGTCAGGATGATCGCAACGAGCAGCGGCGTCTCCACCAGGTCGGCGCCCTTGAGGGCCAGCGCGACCAGGACCGCGATCGCAAACGAGACCAAGTAGCCGCCCCCTGCGAGGCGCAGCAGTCCTCCTCGCAGGCGGTCGAAGTCGATCTCGAGGCCGGCAAGAAAGAGCAGAAAGGCGAGCCCGAGCACCGAGATGACCTCGATCGCCTGGTCGACCTCCACCCAGCCCAGGCCCGCCGGGCCGATCACGATCCCGGCGACGATCTCGAGCACCACCGCGGGCAGGAGCAGGCGCGGCACCAGCCCGAGCAGGAAGGGGGCGGCAAAGGCCACGGCGCAGACGATCAACAGGTTCTCGAAACCCGGGGCTTGCACTGTGGTCACTGTCTCACGGGCCCTTGACGCGTTACAGGCCGGATGTAACGTTTCGGGCAAGAGCGAGACTGGTACATCGGTGCCGACTGGTTCTCCGAGCTCTCCGCTGCCGCCGCTGCCCGACGGGTTCGCCGCCACCCGCGCTGCCCTGCACACCGTCGCCGAACAGATCGTCGCGCCCGCGCGCAAGCCTGAAAATGAGATTGCGCTGTCCGCGACCCACGGTGGTTTCGGGACGCCTCCGTTCGAGGTGGAAGGGGTCGCTTGCCAGGTTCGCGTCGAGGGTGCGGAATTGATCTACCGTCGCGGCGAAGACGAGCGGCGGGTGCGACTTACGTCACTTGCGGCCGGCGCGGTGCTCGTCGCCGGGTTGCTGCCGGGTGGCGCTGACCTGGATGACTCGCCGCTGGCGATCGACGATAAGGCCGCCGGCGCCCTCGGGGCTTGGTACGAATTCGGCGCTGCGGTACTCGGGGTGCTCCGTGAGGAAGCAGTGCCGGGCGGCGCTCCGTCGGACGCGTGGCTCTGGCCCGAGCACTTCGACATCGCGATCGAGGCCGGCGACGAGCAGAGCGGGCGCCGTGCCAACTACGGCTTCTCCCCGGGGGACGAACACCACGACGAGCCCTACCTCTACGTGGGCCCGTGGGACCAGGGGGTCAGCGGCTCGGTCTGGAACGCGACCGGTTTCGTTGGCGCCGAGATCGGCTATGCCGATCTGCAGACGGCGGACGACCAAACCGCGGCCGCGCTCGACTTCTGTCGTCAGCGGCGAGACGCCCTCGAGGCAAAGGAGTGACCGGATGAGCGAGAACGGACGGGGGGCCGGCAACGGCGAGCCCGCGCAGACCGATTGGCACCGCGTGCTCGCAGTCGAGGATCTGCCCGAAGGACGCGTCACCACCGTCGCCGCCGGCCACAAGAGCGTCGCTCTCGTCCATTACGACGGCCAGTTCTCGGCGCTCGACAACCACTGCCCCCATCAGGGCGGACCACTGGGTGAGGGTTCGATCGAGAACGGCCTGTTGCGCTGCCCCTGGCACGGCTTCGACTATTGCCCGCTCGACGGCAAATCGCCGGGTTTCGATGATCAGGCGATCACCTACCCGCTGGAGATCCGCGACGGCGAGATCTTCGTCGGTGTGGTCGAGGACGTCCACGTCGACACGATCACCGATCGCATGGCGCAGACGATGGTGAACTGGGGGGTCCGCCACGTCTTCGGGATGGTCGGGCACTCGAACCTCGGGCTTGCCGACGCCCTGCGACGCCGAGAGGAAGCCGGTGAACTCGAGTACATCGGTATTCGCCACGAGGGGGCAGCGGCGTTTGCCGCGTCGGCCTACGGAAAGCTGACCGGTAGGCCGGCGGCCTGCCTGACGATCGCAGGCCCGGGGGCCACCAACCTGCTCACCGGCCTCTGGGATGCCAAGGTTGACCGCGCCCCCGTGCTGGCGCTGACCGGGCAGGTGGACACGCAGGTACTCGGCCCGGGAGCGTTCCAAGAGGTCGATCTGGTCGGCGCGTTCGGGGATGTAGCCGCCTTCAGCCAGTCCGTCCTGCGCGACTCCAAGCCGGTCGAGCTGATGAACCTCGCCTGCAAGAGCGCTCTGCTGCGGCGCGAAGTCAGCCATCTGATCTTCCCCGACGAGGTGCAGACGCTGCCGGCTCCGGAGGAGCTCGAACCTGGCGGACCCGAGGGCCGGATCACGCCGCAGACGATCTCACCGCCGCAGGAGTCGCTGGCCGCGGCCCTCCAGCTGCTCGGCAAGTCCAAGCGCCCTGTCGTGATCGTCGGTCACGGCGCCCGCTTCGAGATGGATTCAGTGACCGCGCTTGCCGAAAGGCTCGGCGCGCCGGTGATCACCACCTTCAAGGCCAAGGGCCAGATACCCGAGACCCACCCGCTCGCTGCCGGGGTGATCGGCCGCAGCGGCACGCCCGTCGCAAGCTGGGTGATGAACGAGGCCGATCTGTTGCTTGTGCTCGGGGCATCGTTCTCGAACCACACCGGCATCTACGCCGGCCACCCGATCATCCAGGTCGACTTCGACGCGATGCAGCTCGGCAAGTTCCACTCCGTCGACGTACCGGTCTGGGGCGAGATCGGCGTTACGGTGGCCGAGCTCTGCGACGGCCTTCCGGACGGGCTGGAAACCGAGGATCAGGCCGCGCAGCTCGTCGAGCGCTGGGAGATCTGGCGCGCCGAGAAGCGCAACCGCGAGGCCGACGATCGCGGCAACGGCATCAACTCAGCCTCCGTGTTCGCCGCGATGAACCGCCTCGTTCCGGACGACGCCGTGATCGCGGTTGACGTCGGCAACAACGCCTACTCGTTCGGGCGCTACTTCGAGTGTTCCGGCTCACAGCGCGTGCTGATGTCGGGTTATCTGGGCTCGATCGGATTCGCCTATCCCGCGGCGATCGGCGCCTGGGCGGCCACCGGCGGAAAGCGGCCGATCGTCGCGGTCAGCGGCGACGGGGGCTTCGCCCAGTACATGGCGGAGCAGACCACCGCCGTCAAGCACAACATGAGCATCACACATGTACTTCTCAACAACGGCCAGCTCGGCAAGATCGCCAAGGAGCAGAGGGCGGGGGAGTGGGAGGTTTGGCAGACACAGCTGCACAACCCGAATTTCGCCGACTACGCGACCAATTGCGGCGCACTCGGGATTCGGGTCACCGAGCGCGACAAGCTCGACGAGGCGATTGCCCAGGCGCTGGCGCACCCCGGTCCGGCCATGGTCGAGGTCATGACCGACCCGGACCTCGTCTGAGGCAGTCCGTCAGCCGCCGAAGCGGTTGGTGATCGGCAGCCGCCGATCGCGCCCGAACGCCTTCGTCGAGATCTTGATGCCGGGCGGCGCCTGACGGCGCTTGTACTCGGCCCGGTCGACGAGGCGGATGACCTCATCGACCGTCTCGGAATCGAAACCCGCCGCCGCGATTTGATCGCGCCCCTGGTCGCGCTCGACGTAGGCTTCCAGGATGCCGTCCAGAACGTCGTACGGGGGCAGCGAGTCCTCGTCCTTCTGATCGGGGCGCAGCTCGGCAGAAGGCGGCCGTTCGAGTACCGAGGCGGGGATCGGAGGCTCCCCCTGGGCGATCTCATTGCGGTGTCTGACGAGCCGGAACACCAGCGTCTTGAAGACGTCCTTGATGACCGCGAACCCGCCGGCCATGTCGCCGTAGAGCGTCGCGTAGCCGACCGACAACTCTGATTTGTTGCCGGTGGTCAGCACGAGCCAGCCGAAGCGGTTCGAAAGTGCCATCACGAGGTTGCCGCGGATGCGCGCCTGGGCGTTCTCCTCGGCCAGTCCCGGATCACCCTCGGCGTTGCGAAACGGCTCGGCGAGCATCGCGCCGTAGGCGTCCATCCCCGCCTCGATCGGGATCTCGATCAGTTCGACGCCGAGGTTGGCGGCGATGGTGCGGGCGTCCCCCTGCGTTCCTTCAGAGGAGTGTGGGGACGGCATCACCACACAACTCACTCGCGGCGCCCCCAGCGCGTCAACCGCGATCAGCGCCACAAGCGCTGAGTCGATCCCGCCCGAAAGCGCGATCACGACGTGCTTGAAGCCGTTCTTCTCGACGTAGTCGCGAAGCCCGATCTTCAGAGCCGCATAGACCTCGGCCTCGTCGGGTTCGAGGGCGGGGGCGACCTCGGCGGGTATCGGATCTGCTTGCGGGGCGAATGTGTCGACAACCGCGATCACGCTGGCGCTCTTCCCGCCCGCGTGACCGCTCTCAACCTCGGCGGGCGGCAGCTCGAGATCACAGACGAGCAGTTCCTCGTTGAACTGTGAGGCGCGGCTGATCGTCTGGCCGCTTGCGTCGACGACAAGGCTTTGGCCGTCGAAGACGAGCTCGTCCTGAGCGCCGACGGCGTTGCAGAGAGCGAACGGAATCCCGCACTCACGTGCGCGTGCGGCGACGATCCCCTCGCGCTCGCTGCCCTTGCCGTGGTGGTAGGGCGAGCCCGAGGCGTTGACGATCAGCCGCGCTCCCGAATGAGCCTCGGTTGAGGATGGAGGGCCGGCGAACCAGATGTCCTCGCAGATGGTCAGCCCGACGAACGTCCCGCCGAGGCTGATCAGCGCTGGCGAGTCGCCGGGCTCGAAGTTGCGGCGCTCGTCGAAGACGCCGTAGTTCGGCAGCAAGATCTTGCGGTAGACAGCCTTGACCTCGCCGTCGGCGAGCACGGCCATCGAATTGTGCACGTAGGCGTCGCGCTCGGGGAAGCCGACCAAGGCGACGATGCCGTGTGTTTGGGCCGCGAGATCGTGCAGCGCCGCTCCGACCGCGTCGAGAAAATGACGCTTGAGCACCAGGTCCTCCGGCGGGTAGCCGCTGAGCACCAGCTCGGGGGCGACCAGCAGCTGTGCTCCCGCCTCGCGTGCCTCGGCGATGCGCTCGGCGACCAAGCGGCGATTGCCGTCGATATCCCCGACCGTCGGGTTGACCTGCGCAAGCGCCAGGCGCAGCCGCTCTGTGGCTCCAGCGCTCAAGTCGCGGGCCGATGGCGGGGTCGCAGGTTGCTGACCAGCACCGCCACCACCGTGACGAGGTAGATCGCGCCGATCAGCTGCTCGGTGATCGCAAAGGAGCGGCCGACGTTGCCGATCGGCACGAGGTCGCCGTAGCCCGTAGTAGTCAGCGTCGTGAAGCTGAAGTAGAGGAAATCGGAGATCGTCTGGGGGTCGTCGCCGGCGAAGAACGGCCCGCTTCCCAGCTCCGAGACGGCGCTGTAGAGCGACGCGAAGACCATCCCAACCAGCAGGTAGACGCAGAGCACGCCGGCGACGGCCGGGAGCGTCACCCCCTGGTTCTCCTTGAGGCTGGCAAGCACCCCGAAGATGACGGCCCCGGGCGCCAGCGCCACCAGCGCGACGTTGATCAGCCGGAAGGCCTCCGGGGCCTCGTCGCCGACGCCGATCAGGGTGATCAGCCCGGCTATTGCGGCGATGATCGCCGCCGCCTCGGCGCCGCGCCGCATCGCCCGGTGAACTCCGGATGCGTGGAAGATCAGCACCAGCAACGCGCCCTCCATCCCGATGGCGGTTGCCTGAGACCACGGTTCGTCGGGCGCAGCCATCTGAAAGATCAGCAGGGCCACGATCAAAGCGAGCGTGAGGCTGTAGCGGTGTTTCATCGGCCAATCATCGCTGAGCGGGCGGAGGTGTAGCGCGCCGTATAGGGTCCCCGCCCATGGATTTCGTCATTGACCAGATCGTTGCCGCTCCGCCGGAGACTGTTTTCGACGTGCTCACCGACCACCGGGCCTACCCGAACTTCACGCCAATTCGCGGGGCCGAGCTTGACCCCGAGGGGAGCCCCGACCCCAACGGCGTCGGAGCAGTCCGCGTGCTCACCGTTGTCGGCCCCCCGCTTCGCGAGCGTGTCACCGAGTTCGAGCGGCCGCACCGCTTCGTCTACGAGCTCGTCTCCGGCGCGCCGATGAAGAACCACCGCGGCGTCGTCGAGCTCAGCGGGGTCACGGGCGGGACGCGGATGGTCTATTCCGTCCACACCGAGCCGAAGTATCCGGTTATCGGCCACCTCGGCACCCTGATCGCCAAGCAGGCCGTCGGCCAGCTCTACGGCGGCATCAAGAAGGAATCCGAGAGCCGCGCCAAGAGCGCCTAGCCCGATCCGCCGCCCGCCGTCCTAGCGTGGTCGCATGATCGCGCGCCCCTCAGAGCAGATCCTCGACCTCGCAGCGGAGATGGAGCGGCTGCTTTCCCTGCCGGTGTTCGCCGGCGGGCCGCTGACGGACCGCCGGCCTGCGCTGAAGGTCAGGCGGGCGAGCCGGAAGCCCAATCGGCTCGGCTTCGCGGTGCCCTCGCAGTGGCGCCTCTCGGTGACCACATATCCCGGGGCGGCACGGTGCGACCTCGAGGAAACGCTGCTACACGAGCTTGTCCACCTGCACGTGGGTCAGGAGCCTGGCCGGCGGCGCTGGCACGGACGGGTCTTTCGCAAGACCCTCCACCGTGCGATGCAACAGGCTTACGGGGTGACGATCCCGTTGCCGCCGAACACGCTTCACGGCGCCTACGCGACTGCAATCGAGGCCGCGCGCCGGCCGGAGCAGCTGATCCTCCCGTTTGCGGCATAGAAGAATTTGTCGAACAGTGGTGAGCACGGCCGTGACCGCCTTCGCCTATCGTGAGCGAGGTGATTCGGCGGGATCCAACCGTGGTTGCGCGGCGTCGGCGCCTGGTTTTGGCGGCCTGCGTCGCCTTCGGCGCCGGTCTGACGACCGCGGTTGCAAGCGGTGACGAGCAGGAAGTCACGGCGCAGTCGGCCTTCTTTCCCACGCCCGCGCAGCTCGCCGCCAAGCAGCTGAGCGTCCGGGAGCTCGCCGGCCAGCGCGTCGTCGTCGGCTTTTCCGGCACGAGCGTGCCCGGCTGGCTGCGCGCGGCAATCGCAAAGGGTGATGTCGGCGGGGTGATCATCTTCAGCCAGAACGTGACCAGCTCTGAGCAGGTCCGGTCACTGACGCGCTCACTTCAGAAGATCGACCGACCCGTTCCCGAGCCGCTGCTGATCATGGTCGACCAGGAGGGCGGGCTCGTCAAGCGCCTGCCGGGCCCGCCGGATGCCTCGGCCGAGGAGTTGGGGGACGCCGGACTGAAGGCCACGGCCAAGTCGGGCGTCGCGACCGGTCGCAACCTCGAGGGTCTCGGCGTCAACGTCGACCTCGCGCCGGTCGCGGACGTCGCCCGGCCGGGGAGCAACCTCGACGACGACGGGCGCGCCTTCGGGACCGATCCGGAGAGGGTCGCAAGGCTGGCGACGGCCTTCGCCCTGGGAATCGAGAAGTCGCGCGTCGCCGCGACCGCCAAGCACTTCCCCGGCTTTGGGGCTGCCCCCGTGAACACCGACTTCGAAGCGGTCACGATCGACGACTCCAGGAAGCATCTCCGCAAAGTCGACGGGCTTCCCTTCCGGGCCGCCGTCAAGGCCGGCGTCGACCTGATCATGGTCAACACGATCATCTACACCGCTTTCGACCCCGGCACGCCGGCCGCCTTCTCACGCGAGATCGTCAGCGGCGAGCTACGGGGTCGCCACGGGTTTGACGGTGTGACCGTCACCGATGCGCTCGGCACGCCCGCCGCGACTCCGTTCGGCTCACCCCGCAAGCTCGCGGTGCTGAGCGCCGCGGCCGGAATGGACATCGCCCTCTATACCGACGACGCGGGACTCCAGGGTTCCGAGGCGCTGGCTTCGAAGCTGCGCAAGGGCAAGCTGGATCGCGACGAGTTCGAGGAGTCCGTGGCCCGGATCATCGAACTTCGCGGAAGGCTGGTCGGCTGAGTTCATCCTGCTATAGGCAAATATGTCTATGTCTGGATTGTGATTTCCGGAGACTTGATTCGCGAGGCGCCTGACTGATCAGGCTTTGCTGCGAGCACGCTCGCGCGCCTTGGTGCCCGGCTTCGGCTTTGCCTTTGGCCCGGGCTTGCGCTTCTTCGGCGCCTTCGAAAGGCGCCCGATCTCGAATTCGAGGTCGGAGCCGAGCGCGTCCAGATCCGGCATCGCGTCGTAGTCGCCGACCAGGCCGAAGTTGATCTGGCCGTCGTAGCTCATGATTCCGACGCAGACGGACTGGTTCAGCGCCAGCGGCACCATCGGGAAAATCGCTTCGAGGCGGCGACCGAGCAGGTAGAGGGCGAACTGCGGCCCCGGGACGTTGGTGACGACCAGGTTGAAAAGGCGCTGGCGCGTTTGCAGGCGCGCCGCCTGACCCATGATCGTCGGCGGCGCGAAGTTCGCCAGTTCGGTAATCATCTCGGCTCCGACGGCCTGCTTGGACTGTTTGAGGTCGCCCATCCGCGAACGCACGATCGCGAGGCGCTCGACCGGGTCCTCGCACCAAACCGGCAGCGTGGCCATCATCGCCGAGACGCGGTTGCCGAGCGCCCCGTGCTCTTCCTCGGCGCGAACGCTGATCGGGACCATCGCCTTCAGCTCGAGCGAGGACGTCGAGGCGCCGCGCGAGCGCAGGTGGCGCCCGAGCGCTCCCGTGACGACGGTCAGCACGACGTCGTTGACGGTGCCACCGTGCGCGTTCTTGATCCGCTTGAACTCGTCGAGGTCGGCTGTCACCCAGCGAAAGCGCCGGTGCGGGCCGATCGGCACGTTGAGGGGGGAGGGCGGGGCAGCGAAGCTGGCGCCCGCCAGCGAGCCGATCGCCGCGGCCGCTTCGCCGACTGCACCGAGGGCCGCCCGCGGCCGGCGGACGAGCGCCCGCACGCCCCGGGTCAGTTCGTCGCGGTTCGTGGCGCGCTCGAGGAGCGCGTCTCCGAGCAGCTGGGCCTCGGTGGGCTCAGGCTCAGGAACCCACTCCTCGGGCTCGGGGCTCTCCCCGGGGTCGGGGGAGACGTCGAAGAGAACTGTCGTTATGTCAACTCCCGAGACTCCATCGACGAGCGCGTGATGGCTCTTGGCGACGATCGCGAAGCGATTGCCCTGCAGGCCGTCCACAAGCCACATCTCCCAGAGCGGCTTGGAGCGGTCGAGGCTCTGCGAGAAGACGCGCGCGGCAAGAGTGCGCAGTTCGTCCTCGCCGCCCGGCTCCGGCAACGCGGTATGACGTAGGTGGTATCTGAGGTTGAAGTGGGGGTCGTCGACCCAGACCGGCCGGCCCTGATCGAGTGGCACGAAGCGCAGCTTTTGGCGAAATCGGGGGACGAGGTGCATGCGTGAAGCCAGGTGCGCCCGGAACTCGTTGTACTCCGGCACCGGGCCCTCGAAGGTCATCGTCGAGGCCACGTGCATGTGCGCCCCGCCACGTTCTAGGTGCAGGAATGACGCGTCGAGTCCAGTCAGTCGGTCGGGCATTGCAACCATCTTCCCAGCTTCGGTGCCTCGTGCGTGGCTGGGGGTCTGTATGTGTGACGACGGTCACGGAACTGACACTTTGCTCACCCTACGGTGTCGGTCCGAACACAAGTTCGTAATCAACCCGCCGAGTCGCGCCGAACGGTGCGAGTGGGGGACCCAGCGCCGGCCCAGAGATGCATTTTGGATCCGGCAGGGGCGAATCGGAGTGAATTCGTGAGTGAGTTCCCAATCGGGGAATGCCGGATTCACGTTCCGTAGCCGGGCGCCACTGAAGGCGCCGAGCGAGCCCGACAGCTAACCCCGCAGGCGGACGAAAGGCAAGTGATTCCCTTGGGACGCTCACGCGTCACCCGTAGGCGTCTGGCTGCGCTCTCTCTGCTGCCGACCGCCGCTTTTGCAATGACAACCAGCATCACCCTCGAAGACGCGATCGCGTCGCCGAAGGGCCAGATGCGCGCCTCGGAGGGCAGCGTCGACGTCGGCGACTCCGTTCGCCTGATTGGCAAGGTGCCGAACTTCGACGGCAACCGGGCTCAGATCCAGTTCCTGCCCGCCGGCGAATCCAGCTGGCGCCCGCAGCGCAAGGTCGCGCTCGGTCCCGCCGGCGGCTTTCGGGCCGAGATCGAGCCGCGCCAGACGGGTCTGTGGCGCGCCGCCGCTCCCGGCGACGTGAACACCCGTGCGACCCGCGTGCGCGTTCGCTCTGCCGTTGACGTCGCGCCGGCTGACCGCCACATCATGGCCGGCCAGGGCACGACGATCAACGGACGGGTTGCTCCGCAGACGCCGAACCGCAAGGTCGTCGTCAGCGTCGGCAGACAGGAGTTCACGACCAGGACCAACGGCTCCGGCCGTTTCAAGGTCGACTTCGACCCCAACGGCATCGGCACCTACAAGGTCGCGGCCGTCGCCAAGGGTGATCGCCTGGCCGGCGGCTCAAAAGACAAGGCCGGTCTCCTCAACGTCTACCGCGCGGCCGTCGCCTCGTGGTATGGCGGGGGCGGTGCCACCGCCTGCGGTGGCTCGGCGACCGGGATGGGTGTCGCCCACCGGACGCTGCCTTGTGGCACCAGGGTCAAGATGCGACACGGCAACAACACCGTGACCGTGACCGTGATCGACCGGGGTCCCTTCATCAGCGGCCGCGAGTGGGACCTCACGGCCGAGGCCAAGAACGCCCTGGGCTGCAGCGACCTCTGCACGGTGCTCAGCACCAAGTAGGACGCCGCGGCGGGCGCTCACGAGTGCGCACGCCAAACCGGATGCAACCGTCGGGCCCGGCTTTTTCGCCGGGCCCGACGTGTAATAGTGACCCTGCTTGCTGGACGCTTTCAGCAGGGATGTCCTGGAAACGGTTGAAAGGAAGTGTCTTGGAGCAGCGGTTGCGGGCAGGGATGAGCGCGTCTGTGGTCGGTCTGGCCACGGCGCTGGCGATGGCGACGCTGATCGCGGTTGCGCTGCTGGTCTGGGGAGCGACCGGCGCCGGGGCGCAGCAGCCCGATCGGGTTCCCTACATCGTCAACGGCCAGCCCACAGATCAGGGGGAGTTCCCGTGGGTCGCCACGCTCGTCCAATCCGACGAGCCGGCGGAGGACGGCCACTTCTGCGGCGCCTCGCTGATCAGGCCGAAGCTGATCTTGACCGCGGGCCACTGCGTCCAGGGTTCGAAGCCGTCGAGCTTCGACGTGGTCGTCGGCCGCTGGGACCTCAGCCACCGCGACGGGCAGCGCATCGACGTCGCCAGGGTCGCGCAGAAGCCGGGTTTCACCTTCCGCGGATACAACATCTACAACGACGTCGCCCAGGTGCGCCTCTCCGATCCCGTGACGGTCGCCGCCCCTGTTGAGCTTGCCGGACCCGAGGATGGGGCACTGACTGCGCCGGGAACACCGGCGCTGGTGCTCGGCTACGGCACGATTGCCTTCGGCAGCCCGGAGCAGTCGAACATCCTCTACGAGGCCGATGTCTCGGTCACGGACGAGGCCCTCTGCAAGGACGTCTATCCGAACGTTCGCTTCAATACCGAGATCTGCGCGGCGGGCGACCGCAAGGACAGCTGCCAAGGTGACAGCGGTGGCCCGCTGATCGTCTCCGACGGCGCCGGCGGCTGGCTGCAGGCCGGCGTCGTCAGCTCCGGCAAGGGCTGCGCACGCCGCGATTCTCCAGGCCTCTACGCGCGGGTCAGCACGCAGAAGGACTTCATCCTCGAGCCGGATCCCGTATTCGCCCCGTACAACACCGGGCGCCCGTTCGTGACTCGTACGAACCGGGGCCTTGCCTGTCACAAGGGCCGCTGGAGCGGGGTCGATGTGAAGTTCGGGCTCATTTGGGTGATCGTCAAGGGCGGCGACTACACGCGGGCGGTCTTCTCGGGCAAATTCTTCCGGCCAAACCAACGCCTGCGCGGCAAGAAGGTCGCCTGTCTGGTCAACGGCAGCAACGACGGGGGCTTCAGCGACAGGCGCTCACACGCCGTCAAATTGCGCTGAACTTCCGTCAGACTGGGCGGCGTGAGCTCAACCGCAAAGAACCTCGAGGCGATCTCAAGGGCGATCGACCACCACAACGCCACCTGCGCGTTTCCGGCGAGCGAGGTGCGGATGAACCCCTACGAGGTCGAGCGCCTCGACTGGGACTCGATCCGCGGCCTCCCGGTGGTACCCGACCCTCAAATCGGCACCGGCCGCTTCCGGATTGTCTGTTCGAAGGACGGCGACGGGGAGGAGCTGGAAGAGGTGGAGGCGGTGGGCATTCCGATCGAGATCGGAGAGCCCGTTGAGGTTGGAGCGCCTCGAGAGCGTGAGCGGGACGAGCCGAGCTAGAAGTCCAGCCCAAGGTCCCGCGTGATCTTCTGGGCCTCGATGTTGAGGGTCGTGAAGCCGCCGGTCAGCATCAGGATTCCCATCGCGATCAGGACCGCGCCCCCGATTCCGATCACGAGCCCGTAGTGCCGTTTGACGGCATCGAAGGCGGTGGTGGCGCGATTGAAGGCGACAGCGGCGCCGATGAACGGGATCGCCAGGCCGAGCGAGTAGACGACCAGCAGGAGGACGCCGTCGCCCGAGCCCTCGGTGCTCGCCAGCAGCAGGATCGAGCTCAACGTCGGTCCGATGCACGGTGTCCAGGCCAGTGCGAAGGCCGCCCCCGCGACGATCGGGCCGCCCTTGCCGGCCCGTTCCATCAGCGCATCGATTCGCCACTCGCGCGCGAAGCGGCCGCTGCTTGAGACGATGAAGAGGATTCCCATCGCGATGATCAGGATTCCGCCGATCGTGTTGAGCAGGTCGCGGTGGTCGCGCAGCGCCTCTCCGAGCAGGCTCGCCGGCAGGCCAAGCACGATGATGAAGAGCAGCGAAAAGCTGGCGCAGAAAAGCAGCGCCGGGGGCAGCACACGGCGCCAGCCCGCATTTCCGAGTTCGTCCGGCGTGACCCCGGTCACCGCGGCCAGGTAGCCGGGGACGAGTGGCAGCACGCAGGGAGACAGAAACGAGATGATGCCGGCGCCGAACGCGGTCAGGGCGCTGACGCCCCCGGGATCGCCCATCTGGCTAGCGGCCCACTAGGTCAGGGTCGCGGCCAGCCGGCGGCGGTGCTCGCGCGCCAGGGGGTGGTCCGCGCCGAGTTCGGTGAAGATGCCGACCATCAGGCGGCGGGTCGCGTCGCGTCGCTCCGGATCGTCCTCGGCCTCGAGGGCTTCCTGGAGGCGCTCCAGCGCCGTCTCGAAGTCGCCGCCGTCGTATGCCGAGAAGGCGGCCGTCAGCAGCTCGGACAACCCAGCGCCCTCGCTGGAGAGTTGAGCCCTTGTCGCCAGGCCCTCGGCGATGAAATCTCCGGGGAACCTCTCCAGCAGCCCGGCGGCTTCCTCGTTGTCGCCTCGCGCGATCAGCAGGCGCCCGAGCTTCCCCGCGGCTTCGGCCTGCCGCGGGTCGATCTCCAGGGCGCGGCGAAGCGACGCTTCGTCGTCGGCCTTGGCCAGCGCATCCGCCTCGGAGGGAACGAGCTTGTCGAAGAACTCCTCGACCTGTGCGGGCGGGATCGCTCCGGTGAACTCGGCGACGATCTTGCCGTCGCGAAAGGCCTTGACCGCGGGAATACCGCGGATCTCGAAGGCGGCGGAGAGCTGCTGGTTGGCATCGGTATCGAGTTTGGCGAGCTCGACGGCGCCCTCGCGGCGGTTGGCCGCGGCCTCAAGCGCGGGGGTGAGGGTGCGGCAGGGCCCGCACCACTCGGCCCAGAAGTCGACGACAACCGGCAGCTCGCGGGAGCGCTCGATGACCCTCTGCTCGAAGTCGTGCTCTGTGACGTCGAAGACCAAGTGGATTCCAAGGTTAGAGAGGTGCCGGGACCGGCCCAAGCCGGGCCGCGTTATGTCAACTTAGGTGGCTGATAGACACGGCAGGGGAGAATGGGCCTATGGAGGACTCGCTGCGCGGAAATCTGTTGGTCGCCACACCGGCGCTCGTGGATCCGAATTTCGCGCGCACCGTCGTGCTGATCACCGAACATTCCGAGGAAGGCGCGATGGGAATCGTGCTCAATCGGCCGTCTGAGGCGCCGGCTGGCGAAATCGTCCCCGAACTTGCGGAAATCGCCGGCGGCGAGCCGGTATACGTCGGCGGGCCCGTGCGGCCCGACGCGATCGTGCTGCTTGCCGAGTTCTCGGACCCTCAGGCCGCCGCTTGGATAGTTACCGCGGATGTTGGCCTGGCAGGAGCCGAAACAGAGCTGGAGGGGCTCTCAGAGAGCGTCAGAAGAGGCCGCGTCTACGCCGGCTACTCAGGCTGGGCGCCCGGGCAGCTCGAGGCCGAGATCGAGCTCGATTCCTGGATCATCGAGCCGCCCCTGCCGGCAGAGCTGTTCCCGGACGACCCGGAGGAGCTTTGGAGCGCCGTTTTGGAGCGAAAAGGCGGCCAGTTCCGCCTGATTGCTCGGATGCCCGACGATCCGTCGCAGAACTAATAGGCATGGAGGGGCGTCTGAGGGCGTTTCAGGCGTGGATCACGCCTGGAGGGCCAAGTTTCGGGAGCTGCGCTCGATAAGAACGGTTATGTCCCCTCGAACGAAAAATCGAGGTTCAGGGCCCGTCACCCGCCCTCGCCCCGTTGCTCGAAGCGGCCGCCGGAAGCCTGACCAGCACGTGGGTTCCCGCTCCCAGGGCTGAATCGATCGAAAACTGACCGCCCGCGGCTTCGACCCGCTCCCTGCAGGAGGCCAGACCGATGTGGCCTTCGGCAAGCGCGGATTCGCGCAGTGCCGGCGTCATCCCGCGGCCGTCGTCTGCCACCTCGAGCACGACTTCGTCCTCGCCTCGGGTCAACATAACCGTCAGCTTGTCCGCTTCAGCGTGCTTGGCTGTGTTGGTCGCCAGCTCGCCCGCGATCGAGATCAGCAGGGCGTCGCTGACGCCGGATGCCTTCGAGTCGAGGCGGACGTCGGCGCTGAATCCGCCGCGCTGCGCTGCCCGCTCGACGGCGCTGTCAATGGCGCTGGCGAGGCCCCCGTGTTCGAGTGCCGCCGGATGCAATCCGCGAACGGTCTCGCGGAGCTTGTGGACGGCGAGGCGGATCTCTTCCCGGCCGCGCTCCAGCATCGACCGGTCTCCGCGCATTCCGGCGTCGAGGTCCTGGCCGGCGGCGAGCAATACTTGCAGCGCGTCGTCGTGAAGGGACTGCGAGAGCCTCCTACGGGCGCGCTCCTCGGCGTTGAGCGTTTCCGAGAGCAAGTGCTGGCGAGCGTCGGAAAGGCTCTGGATGCGCTCGCTGCGCCGCTGGAAGGCATCCGCGGTGAAGAAGGTGACAAGCCCGATCCACGCCAGTGAAAGCAAGGCCTGGCCCAGGCCTTTCACGTCCTCGTCGCCGGCCACGCCAGTGTCGTCGAGGAACGGGATCGCAAACAACGTGAACACAACCATCGCGGCGAACGCGCAGGCGAGGACCGTCTTGGGCGGATAGAGCAGTGCCATCGCGATCGCCCATGCAAAGAAGACAACGCGGACGGCGGAGTCCGGTCCGCCGCTGGCCGCAACCGCCGCGCCGATCATCATCAGGTCGAGCGGGATCAGCCAGCGAGCGTCGATCCGCTCCCACCACGAGGTCGCCGCGATCAGCAGCGTCGTTGCGGTGTAGAGCGTCGCGACGCCGCCGACGACGAGGACCGCGGTGTCAGATTCCCCGCCCTCGATCGCCAGAAGGCAGAAGAAGAGAACGACGGCGAGGACGCGGCAGACAGCGAGGTAGACGAGCTCACGCTGCTCGTAGGTCCTCGGGTTCACCGGGTCATTCCAGGATGCCCTGCCGCATCGCTTCGGCGACCGCCGCGGCGCGGTCGGACACGCCGAGCTTCTCATAGGCTCGCTGCATGTGGGTTTTGACGGTCGCTGCGCTGACGTGGAGCTGGAAACCGATTTCCGGTGCGGAGAGGCCCTCGGCGGTCAGCTTCAGCACTTCCTGCTCACGGGGGCTGAGCGCCACCCTCTCCTCCTTGCCACGGGTACGGATCTCACTGGCGAGACCCGCCTGAATCTCGGGTGAGAGCACCACCTCTCCCCTTGCGGCCGCCGCGATTGCGTCACAGACGCGCTCGCGGTCCGCTTCCTTGGGGATGTAGGCGACGGCGCCCTCGGCGACCGCCTTGAAGACGGCCTCGCTGTCTGAGGCCGCCGAGAGGACGACGACGCGGGTGTCGAGGGCCTCACGCTGGATCGCGTGCAGAACCTCGAACCCCGTCAGCTCGGGCATCATCAAGTCCAGAACGGCGACCTCGGGCTTCAGCGATTGAATCTCCTCGAGCGCGGTGCGCCCATCGGAGGCCTCGCCGATGAACTCGAGGTCCGGGCGCCGTTTGACCGCCTCGACGAGTCCCTCGCGGTAGATCGGATGATCGTCGGCCACGTAGACCGAGATGCGTCCTTCTCGCGTTCGAGCCACCTTGCCCGCCAATGTAGCCGAGGCGAAGGTGATCAGCGGATGGGCGCTGTCATCTGGTGGGCGGCTGTCTGGACTCTGTTGCATTTCGGTTTGTTGCCGTCAAAGACCGCCGGGCGGCTCGCGTGTCCTTGCGAGCCGCCCACGGTCCATCCATATGGTCTGAGCGACCGTGCTAGCCGGTCGGCGCCACCGTCAGCGCCAGGTTGCCTGAATGGAACTCGACGTCACCGTCGTTGTCGGACCCGCGGCAGTAGACGCCGATGTTCGGCGCACCCGACGCGTAGCTCTTCGTGGCGACCACCGTCATGGCCAAGAAGCCGGCCGTCTGGAAGTTGACACTCATGGTCTGGCTGATCGGGCCCCCGTCGTCCTCGAGGCGGCACTGCGCTGCGCGGATCGCGGCGACGGTGTTGTCGATTGTGACGGCGGCGATCGCCGTGACGGTTGCTCCACCTGCCGGAATCGGGGCCTGCTCCGTCAGCAGGTTGCCGTCGAGTGTGCCGACCAGTCCGAAATTGGTGTCATCGAGACCCGAGGGAGTACCAACGCTCTTGCCGATCTGCGTGCCGCGGATCTGCGCTACCGAACGCCCGTCGAACTGCGTCGCATTGGCCGCCGTGGTTGCATTCGTCGCGTTTGTCGCATTGGTTGCGTTGGTCGCCGTGTCCGCCGCGGCGGCTGAGGGCACCTGGCTGAGCGACGACTCGTCGACCTTGGCGCCCGTGGCGGCGTTGTTGGCGATCTTGTTCGTCTTGACAGCGCCGTCCTTGATCTTCTTGGTGGTGACGGCGTTGGCCTTCAGCTGCTTTGGCCCGATCTTCTTTGCGGCATATGCGCTTCCGCCGATCGCCATGAAGATGGCCACGGCGGCCAGTACGTGGGCGCTTGAGACGCGCCTGCGTGATTTGCTTTCCATTGTTCGATCCCTCCTGAAGGGCCGTGTGGCCCGTTGACTACTGACGCAGCGCAGTCTCGATCAGCTGGGACCCGCGGACAATCCTCCGAACGGCTCTAGTTTGGTGTGACCGGCCTCCCCCAGTTGTGGGTCCCCCGGTTGAGGGACGCGGTCAGGGGCCTAGTGCTTCTTCCAGCCGCCGCCGAACATCCGCGAGAGGCGCCCGCCGCGGCGCGGCGAGAATTGAGGCGGTGCCTTTTCGGGGGCAGGAAGCGCCGCCGCGGCCTTGGCGTCGATGGCGAGCGTGACGGCCTTCTCGGCCGTGCGGGCGACCTCCGGCGCGTCCACGAATCGGACCTCACCGTCCATCGTCTCGATCACGATGCCGTCGAGAATGTGCTCGCGGTAGTTGTCGAGCACCTCGTCAACGGTGCCGACCTGGACCTCGTCCGAGGAATAGACGGGAGTGCCGCGGGAAACCGCGGCGTAGTGGATCGCGTGACCTTCGTCGATCGGCATCGCAAGCAAGGATATTGAGATCACGTGATATTCCTCTCGGCCGTGGCCGGCTATTCGGGAACTCCGCTGCCTCGCAAGCTCGGAATCAAGGAGGGCGCCCGCGTCGCCTTCGCCGATGCGCCGGAAGATTTTGCAGCGGTTCTAGGAGGGCTTCCGGAGGGTGTGCAGGTGCGCAGCCGGGTACGCGGTCCGCTCGACGTGATCGTCGCCTTCTTCGTCAAGCGTTCCAGGCTCGAATCTCGCTACGAGGCGCTGGCGCAGGCGCTCGAGCCCAACGGAGGCCTCTGGATCGCCTGGCCCAAGCGGGCTTCCGGCGTCCCAACCGACATGACCGAGGACGTAGCCAGAGAGGTGGGACTGGCGCACGGCATGGTTGACAACAAGGTCTGCGCGATCGACGAGACCTGGTCAGGCCTGCGGCTCGTTGTGCGCCTGCGAGACCGCTGAGGGCGGGTCAGCGAAGGGACGACGCGGCCATCTCCAGTTGCGCCGCGCTGGCGTAGGTGAGACCGAAGGTCTTGATGTCTCGGTAGCGGACGATCAGGTTGGCGTCAATCACGAAGATGGAACGACGGACGATGCCCATCGGCCCGAGGACGCCGTAGGCGCGTGCCGCCAGCTTTTCGGTATCGGCGAGCAGCGGTACGGTCAGGCCGTGCTTGGCCGCGAAGCGCTCGTGGGAGTCGACGGACTGCGGGGAGATGCCGAGGACCTCGACCCCCAGCTTTGCCAGCCGATCGGAGTCATCGCGATAGGCGCAGAGCTGGCGGGTGCAGACCGCAGTGAAGTCGCCGGGGTAGAACGCCAGGATCACCCCGATCCCGTGGTAATCCGACAGACGGTACGTGCGTGAGTCGGTCCCCGCGAGCGAGAAGTCCGGAGCGCCCTCTCCTAGATCCAGCGCAGCCACTTTCCCAGGCTACGCCCCGAGGCGCTCGCGCACCGGCGGCTCGGCTGCAAATCGCAGGATCTCCCGCGACAGCCTGCCGCCCTGCCAGGCCAGTGGCGCCGCGCCGTCGGGTTCGCTGAGCAGGCGAGCCTGCGGGAGTCGCTGCGACCACTCTTCGGCGACCGCATAGGGGTGTCCGGGGTCGGCCGCGTCGTGGCTGGCGACCACGAGCGCCGGGACGTCGAGAAACTCAAGCTCTCCGAGTCCCTCGAACGGCAGCGACGCCGGCACCTCGCGCAGTGCTCTGGCGACGGCCTGCAGGTCCCGGTGGATCGCCATGCGCTCACGTGTGAAGCCGAGCACGCGCTCGCGCCATTCGGGCTCGTAGTCGGCACCGAGGCGCTCGAGAAACGCGTCCACCCCGCCGTTGTCCAGCGCGCTCGCCAACTCGCCCCAGTACGCCAGTGTCTCGGGAAGCGGCGGGGTCGCGCGCGTCGCCGGTCCGATCAGGACGAGCCCGGCCACTCTGTCGGCGCTCTCGAGCGCGTACGCCACGCAGGTGTGCGCTCCCATCGAGTGGCCGGCCAAAATCACGCGGCCCTGGCCCGCTTGCTCAGCAATCACCGCAGCCAGGTCGCCGGCAAGCGTCGGGTAGTCATAACTCGAGTGCTGGCCCCCGCCTCGGGATTCGCCATGTCCCCTGGCGTCGTAGGCGATCGCGGACAAACCCCTGCGGGGTGCCACCTTGGATCCGTGCAGGACGTAGCGGCGCCCTGCCGAGAGGCCATGGAGCAAGACCAGGGCCGGGCCTTCGCCGAGCCGCTCCCCCGCCAAAGTGACGTCGTCCCGGATCGTCTCGAAGCGCGACGGGTCGGGACCGCCGGGGCTGAGCGGCCCATCCCAGGCCTGTGTGTGATCAAACGCGGCGTCGGTCAAGCGTCGACAGCGTATAGACGCTTTGCTGCGGCGATAAGGTCCGGCGCGATGCTGGAGAAGCCGATCGTCCTGATCGCCAATCCTTCCGCAGGAGGGGGCGGCGCCGACAGGCTCTTGCCGGACGCCCAAGAAGCCCTGCGCGGGCACGCGATCGAGTTCGAGCTCGTGCGCACGACCGATCTCGAACACGGCCGCGAGGCAGCACTCCAGGCGGTCGCGGACGACAAGATCCCAGTCGTGATGAGCGGCGACGGGTTGATCGGGATGATCGGCGGGGCGCTCGCCGGTTCCGGGTCTGCGATGGGCATCCTGCCGGGCGGTCGCGGCAACGATCTGGCCCGCGTGCTCGGCATTCCCCGCGGCGACATCGCTGCCGCGGTTGACGTGCTGGCCGCCGGACACGTCCGCGAAATCGATGTCGGCGTGGTCAACGACCACCGCTTTCTCGGGCTCGCCAGCTTCGGCTTCGACTCGGACGCCAACCGGATCGCAAATGAGGCGAAATTCGTGCGCGGCCAGGCTGTCTACCTGTACGCGGCGCTGCGGGCGCTGGCGGCCTGGAAGCCGGCCCGCTTCGAGCTCAGGGTCGACGGCGAGCCCTTCGGGTTCACCGGATACTCGGTCGCGATCGCCAACAGTCGCTGTTATGGCGGCGGGATGATGATCGCGCCGATGGCCGAGCTCGACGACGGCCTCTTCCACGTCATCTGCACGGCGGACGTCCCGAAGCTGACCTTCCTGCGGGGCTTTCCCGGTGTTTTCAAAGGGGCCCACGTCGGGCGGGAGGAGATCACGGTCCTGAGCGGAGCGGTGATCGAGGTCACCACGGATCGACCGTTCGCGGTCTATACCGACGGTGATCATTTCGTCGACACGCCGCTGAAAGCCACGCTGCTTCCCGGCGCTCTCGGCCTGATCGCTCCTGCGCTCGTCCCGGAGTGACCGGCGGCGGCGAGCCCGGCGAGGCTGCGGCCCGGCTCGCGGACCCGATCGTCTGGAGCGATGTCGAAAACGGCGCCTACGCCGCCGATCTGCCGCTTTGGGCTCAGCTTGCGCAGGCAGCCGGCGGACCGATCCTCGAGCTCGGCTGCGGCAGCGGGCGCGTGGCTCTGCACCTCGCGCGCCGGGGGTTTGCAGTCACTGCCGCAGATTGCGATCCGAGGCTCGTCGGTGCAGTCGAAGCCAGGGCCGAAGGTGAAGGCGTCCCTGTCGAGGCGCTGACGGCGGACGCCCGCGATCTGGACCTCGGCCGGCGATTCAAGCTCGTTGTCGCGCCGATGCAGCTCGCGCACCTGATCGCTTCAGCAGCCGATCGGCAGCGGATGCTCGACTCGATCACCGGCTCTCTGGAGCCCGGGGGCGTAGCGGTCTTCGCGGTGCTCGATGAAGCAGCGGCCGAAGCGGGCAACTACTCCGGCGGAGTCGAACTGCTGCCTGACATGCTCGAGCGCGACGGCTGGGTGTACACCAGCCTCCCGATGGAGGTCCGCGAGGCGTCGGATGGAGGCCTCGAGGTCCTGAGGAGGCGGAGGGCGGTGCCCCCCACCGGCGATCTGGCGGAGTCGATCTGGGTGGAGCGCCTCGCCCGGGTGAAGCCCGGAGAGCTGGAAGCGGCGGCGGCGGCGGCTGGTCTGAGCATCCACCGCCGCCGCGCGATTCCCCCCACAGAGGCCCACGTCGGTTCGACGGTCCTCACCTTCGGGGCAACTCGGCCCTAGCGACCGCTTGAGCCGAAGCCGCCTTCGCCGCGGATGCTGTCGGTCAGCTCCGCGGCCTCCAGGGGCTCCACCTGGGCGTAGGGCGTGATCAGCAGCTGGGCGATTCGGTCGCCCGGGGCAATCTCGAAGGTGGCTTCGTGATCGGTGTTGAGCAGCAGCACCCTGATCTCACCTCGGTAGCCGCAGTCGATCAGACCCGGCGCATTGACGAGCGCGATCCCGTGACGCGCCGCCAGTCCGGAGCGCGGCAGCACCAGGCCGGCGTACCCCGGCGGGATCTCGACGGCGAGCCCGACGCCGACGCTCGCGCGTTCGCCTGGCGCGAGGCGGGCCGCCTCGACCGCGTGCAGGTCCAATCCCGCATCGCCGTCGTGGGCGCGCTCGGGAACGAGCGCGGCCTCACTCAGGCGCCGGAACCGGAGCTCCATTTACCGAAAACTCGCTGAAGCGGTGGCTGAGTGCGCGCGGTAACCGGACGCGAATCCGGACGCCGTCGGAGGTCTCCTCGCGCTCGAGGTCGCCGGCGAGCTCGTAAAGCTCCGAGAGGCGTCCGCCCTCCTGATACGGGAGCAGCAGCTCCATCGGCTCAAGCGACTCGGAGAACGCGACCTCGATGCGTGCGCGAAGCTCGGAGAGGCCGGCGCCGGTTACTGCCGAGATTCCGATCGCCTTTGGGTTCTCGACCAGCAGCGAGCGGCGGTCTTCCTCGCCGAGGAGGTCGAGCTTGTTGAAGACAAACAGTCGCGGGGCTTCGTCGGCGCCCATTTCCTTGAGCACGACTGTGACGGCCGATATCGACTCGCGGCGTAGCGCCTCCGGCTCCGAAGCGTCCACGACGTGCAGGATCAGATCAGCGAGCACCGTCTCCTCCAGCGTGGCCTTGAAAGCCTCGACGAGCTGATGCGGGAGCTTGCGGATGAAGCCGACGGTGTCTGTGAGGAGGTACTGCCGCCCGCCGAACTCGTAGGAGCGGGTCGTCGGATCGAGTGTGTGGAAAAGCCTTTCCCCAACCCCGGCCGCGGCACCCGTCATGGCATTGAGCAGGGTCGACTTCCCCGCGTTGGTATAGCCGGCGAGAGCTATCTGCGGCACCGCGCTTGAAGCGCGCCGTGCGCGCATGACGCCGCGGTTGGCCTCGACCTCGCGCAGGCGGCGGCGCAGCTTCGAGATGCGGTCACGGGCAAGCCGGCGATCTGTCTCGATCTGGGACTCACCCGGCCCCCTGGTGCCGATGCCCCCGTCCAAGCGGCCGGCGCCGAGGCGCTCGAGGTGCGTCCAGAGGCCGCGCATGCGGGCGAGGTTGTATTCGAGCTGCGCAAGCTCCACCTGAAGCTTGCCCTCGGCCGAATGGGCATGGTCAGCGAAGATGTCGAGGATGACGGCGGTGCGATCGATCACCGGTACGTCGAGCGCCTTCTCGAGATTTCGCTCCTGACGCGGCAACAGTTCGTCGTCGACCGCCACGAGATTCGCGTTCTGACGCTTGATCTCGGTCTTGAGCTCCTCGAGCTTGCCGCGGCCGAGGTAGCGGTCGGGATCGGGCGCGTCGCGGTGCTGGATCATCTCGCCTGCCGTGGCGACGCCGGCCGTGCGCAGCAGCTCCTTGAGCTCGGCCAGCGGATCTTCGGCGGCGGTGTCCGGCGCTACGGCGACGGCGAGCGCTCGCTGCCGCGCACGGCGGTTCTGGACCCCCGCTTTGCTCCGGCTGTGCGCGGCCGGGTTGGTGCTTTTGCCGGTCGATCGTGACACTCGGTCCAGTGTATGCGTCCGACCAGCCGGCTGGCCAGGCGTAGCCTGTTGCCCCCGGATTTGGCGCGCAGATAGGGTTAGGACATGAGCAAACGGATCTTCATGACAGGCGGAACCGGCTTCATCGGCGGCCACGTCGCCCGCAAGCTGATCGAGCGGGGCGACGACGTTCGCGTACTGGTCCGCAACCCCGACAAGGCCGCGGATCTGAAGAAGATCGGCTGTCGCATCTGGCCGGGCGAACTGACAGACGTTGACGCGCTCGCCAAGGGCATCGACGGCGCCGAGGCTGTGATCCATGGGGCGGCGATCTACGAGGTCGGCATTCCCGAGTCCGAACACGAGCAGATGCGGGTCGCAAATGTCGAGGGAACGGGCAACGTGCTTGCCGCGGCGCTTCAGGCGAAGGCGCCCAAGGTCGTCTACGTGTCAACCGTGGCGGCTTTCGGGAACACACACGGTCAGGTGGTCGACGAGACCTACGAGCACCCGGGTGAGAGCTTCACCTCCTACTACGAGCAGACCAAGTACGAGGCGCATCAGGTCGCCAAGGAGCTGATCTCGATGGGGCTGCCGTGCGTGATCGTCCAGCCCGGCGGCGTCTACGGGCCCAAGGATCACTCGGCGCTGGGCAAACAGATGCACGACTTCCTCAAGGGCCGCCTGCCCGCCCTCCCCTTCCCCGACCTCGGCATGAACATGGTCCACGTCGAAGATGTCGCCGATGGGCGTGATACTGGCCCTCGACAAGGGTGAGGTCGGAGAGTCCTACGTGCTCGGCGGGGAGATCACGACGATGCGCGGTCTGATCGGGTCGGTCGCCAGGTCTCGGGCCGCAGGCCGCCGCGCGTGAGCATCCCGACACCGATGATCAAGATGATGACTCCGTTCGGGGCCGCGGTCGGCAAGGTGATGGGTCAGCCGCCGAACCTTCGTGAGCTGATCAGTTCCTCCGACGGAGTCACCTTCTGGGCCAAGCAGGACAAAGCGGTCGAGAAGCTCGGCTACTCACCTCGGAGCCTTGAAGAGGGCATTCGCGACATGCTCGAGGCCGAAGGCAAGCTGCCCTCCGTCGCCCCCGCCTGAGCGCTCAGACCGCGGCTCGGGCGGCGCGAACCGGCCCAGGCATCAGGGCCGCAGCGAAGATCACAGCGGCGAATGCGGCGCTGCGCAGGACGATGCCGGACGGGTCGTCACCGATCGGATCGCCGAAGACCAGCACGCCGCCCAGGATCGCCGAACAGTTGGCGGCGACGCTCGAGAGCGCGATCACGGTCAGCCCGTCCCCCACCTGCAGGCCACGGGCAAGGGCAAAGAAGCCGAGCACCGCCGCGAGAAGCGCGACGACGATCCAGGGGCTGAGGAGCGAGGTCATGTCGCCGGGCACGGTCCCGCTCAGCGCCTTGATGGCGACGTGCGTGACTCCGACCAGCAGGCCCGCCGCCACCGCCAGAAGTTCGCCGTGGCGATGCTGGACCCGATCGATCGCCCCGGAGCCGAGCAGGGCGACGCCGACGGCGACCAGCGCCGCCTCGAACGAGATCATCGCCGCAACGGAGTAGCCCGAGTGACTGCCGGTGGCCTCGAGATCGGTGGTCAGGGCGAGCAAAGCAAGCCCGACGGCAGCGAGCGCAAGCCCACACCACTCGCGGCGTCCCAGCTTGAATCCGAACCAGCGTTCGGCCGGGTAGGCGAGCAGGACGAGGCCGCCCGCAACGACGGCTTCCACGAGTGAGAGCGGAGCGACCATGATCGCGCCGACGTGCAGGACCCAGGAGCCGAGGGCGATCGTGAAACCGATCAACCACCAGCGCGAGCGAAAGAGGCCGGCGGCGCTCTGCAGGGGTGCTCTGAAGCTGACCTGCGCTGCGGCGACGGCGCCGCGGTGCTTGCAGAGCATGGCGATGTTCCCGAGAAGGGCGCAAAGCAGGGCGAGTGTGATTCCAAGTTCGATCATCAGCAGCAAGTACAAGCCCGCAGGGGCCGCTCCCGCCCCTGCCATCGGCACAGTCACCGCCCGGCGTTAGCCGGACAAACGGCTCAGCTACGCCCGAGGTGCTCGCGCATGCGCTCGACGGCCTCGGTGAGGCGCGCGTCGGGCGTGGTCAGGGAGATTCGGAAAAAGCCCTCGCCGCTCGGGCCGTACATCGACCCCGGCGAGACGACGACTGCCGCCTCCTCGAGCACCAGCTCGGCGAAAGTCGTCGAGCTGTGCCCCTCGGGAACGGGGGCCCAGATGTAGATCGTTCCCTTCGGGGCCGTGACTTCGACACCGATCGCGGCGAGCGCATCGACGACGAGATCGCGACGGTGAGCGTAGATGGCGTTCATCTCTGCCAGTGGCTCGTCCGAGTTCTCGAGTGCTGCAGCCCCGGCCAGCTGCACGGCTTCGAAGCAGACCCGAGTCAACGTTGGTCTTGAGCCGCCAGTAGGAGGCGACGGCATCGGCATTGCCGAGAATCGCGGCGCAGCGCCAGCCGGTCATGTTGAAGCCCTTGGAGAGCGAGAAGACCTCGACTCCGACGTCCCTGGCCCCGGGGGTGGCGAGGAAGCTCGGCGCCACGTAGCCGTCGTAGGTGGTCTCCGAGTAAGCGTTGTCGTGGACCACCAGCACCTCGTGCTTGCGGGCCAGCTCGACGACGCGCTCGAAAAAGCCCTCCGGGACGACAGCGCCGGTCGGGTTGTTCGGATAGTTGAGAAAGAGCAGCCGCGCCTTGCCCCAGGCGAACTCGTCGACGGTGTCGAGGTCGGGCACGAAGCCCAGCTCGGGGACAAGTGGCAGCAGTACGGGCTCGGCACCTGCGAGCGTCGGGCCGGCTGTGTAGACGGGGTAGCCGGGGTCGGCCGCAAGCGCGACGTCGCCCGGGTCCAGGAAGGCAAAGCAGAGGTTGTAGATGCACTCCTTGGCGCCGATCGCGGGGATCACCTCGGAGCCGGGGTCGATCTCGACGCCGAAGCGGCGACCATAGAAGCGGGCGAATGCCTCGCGGAACTCGTCGCGCCCTCGGTTGGACGGATACTGGTGGGTCGTGGGATCGGCAACGGCGGCCTGGGCAGCCGTGACGATCTGCGGATAGGTCGGCAGGTCGGGATCCCCGATGCCGAGGCTGATCACGTCGATGCCGGCGGCCTTTTTGTCGACGATGCGCTTTTCGAGCTCTGCGAAGGCGTACGGGGGGATCGCGTCGAGGCGCTTTGCTGGGTCTGTCAGAGCCATGAAGCGCGAGAGGGTAGCCGAGCTTCCTGGTAGCCCTTGTAGCGATTCAGGCTTGAGCGGCCTCAAGCGCCCGCTCGCGCGTCGGGTAGCCGTCGATCCTGATGATCTTGCCCTCGCGCACGGTCCAGATCGAGAACGCTGAGCTCCAGGGCAGCTGGGCGCCGCTGCCGCGGCCTCGCACCCAGCCGGTTGACCAGATCAACACCCTGTCGCGGTCGATCTCCTCGAGGTTGCGCTGCTCGGTCTTGATTGCGTCCCAGGCTTCGAACCAGACCCGCCAGTGTTCGAGCCACCCGTCCCAGCCGCGGTACGTGCTGCTGCCGCCGGGAGTGATTCCCTCCGGCCCCAGCTCCCTGTAGTCGATCACCAGGTCAGGGTCAACCGCCCGCTCCTGGAAGTCCTGGAAGCCGCCGAGCGCAGCGCGCGCCTGTTCACTCGTGGCCCGCTCCTCGAGCGTTGTTCTGACCGTCTTGAAGTCCGACTCGTCGAAGAGCGCGTTCATCTCCTCGAGCAGCTCGAGGGCGCTGGGAAAGGGGCGTCCTTCAGACATTTTCGAGTGCTCGCAGCAATGCAGCGGAGAGGTCGCCCGTGTAAAGCGGTTCCGCGGAACCGACCAGGGTGACGTCGAGGTCCGCGGTGACCTCAACAGTCAGTTCGCCGCCGTCGAGGATCACCTGGATGGGGCTTGAAGAGCCAGCCAGGAAAGCCGTCACGGCGGCACCGCTGGCACCGGTGCCTGAAGAGAGCGTCTCCCCCACCCCGCGCTCAAATATCCGGGCGTAAACCGTCGATCCTTCGATGCGGATGAACGAGACGTTGGTGCGGCTTGGGAACAGTGCGGTGTTGCTCTCGATATCGGGGCCGATCGCTCCGAGGTCGAGCCTCTCGAGTTCGTCGCCGGCGCTGATCGAGCACTGCGGATTACCGACGTTTACGTGCTGAAAGCTCCATTCGCGTCCGCCGGCGGTCAGGGTGCCGCGCCCATCGGCGGGTCCGCTCGGGTAGTCCTTTGACTGGACCGAAGCACGTCCGATCGCCATCGAGACGGTGTCGGTCCCCGTGATCGTCGGTGTCACGGCGCCGGCCTTGGTGATCACCGAGAACGTGTCGTCGCTCGTCCAGCCGGCGTCCCTGAGGTAGAGCACGGCCTCGCGCGCGCCGTTGCCTGAGAGCTCGGCCTCGGAGCCATCCGGATTGAAGATCCGCAGTTCAGCCACATAGCGCTCGTCGCCGACCTCCGAGAGCAGCAAGATGCCGTCCGAGCCGACTCCGAAGTGCGGATCGCAGATCGCGTTTGATGCGTTGGGGCGTCAGTTCCCACGGGAGCTCGGTGGCCTCGACGACGATGTAGTCGTTGCCGAGAGCTGTCCACTTCTCGAAGCGCATCTCAGCCGAGCCACTCCCGCGCGTCTTCGACGTCGGCGAACCCCTGCATCTTTACGAAGCGGTCGTTTCTTGTGTGCCATATCGCACAGGTGGGGAGCTCGACGTCAACGCCGCTGGCCTCGCCCTTGAGTCTCCAGATCGCCCAGGCAAGGGCCCGCCCGGGGTCCAGTTCCTCGACCTGCGCCTGGGCGACCTCGAACCTACTCCAGGGCGCGAGGAATACGCGCCAGGTCTCGAGAAACCCCTGCCGACCGTGGCGGAAGCGCTCCTGGTCGGGCACCAGCCCCCGGTACTGGCTGAAGTCGACCACCATCCCGGGGTCGATCGATTCGCTGATGAACCTGGCGAACTCGCTCGTTCCGGTGTGGTCCGTTTTCGCGCCGTCAACAAAGACGGCTCGCAACTCGGGATACTCCGTCCTTGCGAGAGCGTCCATCATCTGATCCACCAGCTCAGCCGCGGTCATTGGTCAGGCGAGCTTATGAGTTTCACGATCAGCTCTGAGGTCTCTGCGTCGTCGAGGCCGCTGCGGTCGATCAATTTGACTCCCTCCATCCTGCGCATCCAGGTGAGCTGGCGGCGCGCGAACGCCCGCTGGGCAGCCTTCATCCCCTCGATGTCGTCGGCGAGGAGCTGGGGAAAGCCGATCGCGACGCGTGCGGTGCGTGACGCTCCCGCGGCTTCGGCGGCCCGGACCTCGTCCTCGGCGCCGGCGCGGACCATCTCGTCGACGCGCTTGTCGATTCGGTCTGCAAGCGCGTCGCGGTCGATCGTGAGCCCGACGAGCACGGTGGGATGGCGCAGGTCCGCGGTCCAGAGGCCCTGGCTCGACGGATGCGGCGCGATGCCGAGCCGTTGCAGCTCGATGAGCCGCGCGATTCGCTTGCGGTCATTCAGGATGGACTCCCGAGGCGAGCTCGGGTGAGAGCTCCGCGTGCAGGGCCCCGCTCCCCTCGGCCGCGAGGTCGGCCTCAACCTCGGTTCTGACCGCGGAGGGAACTGCGGGGCGAAGTTCGAGTTCCGCCAATGCGGCGCGCAGGTAGAGGCCGGTGCCGCCGACCACGATGGGGCGGCGCCCGGCGGCGAGCAGGGCATCGATCTCCGTGTGCGCAGCCACGGCGTAGCGGCCGGCGGAGAACTCCTCGCTCACCGCGACGGTGCCGACCAGGCGATGTTCGAGGCTGGCACGCTGTCTCCGCGCTGGCGGCGCCGCTCAGGATCTGGAGGCCCGCGGTAGACCTGGATCGAATCGCAGTTGACGGCGACCGGGTCCTCGCCTCGCTCGCGGAGCAGTTCTGCGACGGCGATCGCGACGCCGGTCTTGCCGACCGCGGTTGGCCCGAAGATCGCGAGGATGTTCAGGTTCAGGCCCAGGGTCAGGCTCAGGAGACTCGGCTGAGCAGGCGCTCGGCCCCCGACAGCGTCGTCGACGTGGCGCCGGTGATTTCGACCTCGACGAGCTCACCCGGTTCGGCGGTGCCATCGAAGTTGACCGTCTTGTTATGCGTCGTGCGGCCGCGCAGCCGCGCCGGGTCGTTGCGGCTCGGTCCCTCGACTAGCACCTCCAGCGTTCGCCCGATGAACCGCTGTGAGCGCTCCAGGGCGCGGCGCTGGACCAGCGGTACGAGGCGCTGCATGCGCTCGCGCTTGACGGTGTGCGAAAGCTGGCCGGGTAGATCTGCCGCGGCGGTGCCGCGGCGAGGCGAGAAGATGAACGTGAAGGCGCTGTCGAAGCCGACCTCGTCGACGACCTCCATGGTCTCCTCGAACTCGGCCTCGGTCTCCCCGGGAAAGCCGACGATGATGTCGGTGGTCAGCGCCGCGTCGGGAACGTGCTCGCGGATCAACGCGACCCGGTCCAGGTAGCGCTCGCGGTTATAGGTGCGGCGCATCGCCTTGAGCACGCGGCTCGATCCGGACTGCAGCGGCAGGTGGATGTGCTGGCAGATGGAGGCGCACTCCGCGTGGGCGCGGATCACATCCTCCTTCATGTCCTTGGGGTGTGGGCTCGTGTAGCGAATGCGCTCGATTCCCTCGACGGCGTCGATCGAACGAAGCAGTTCCGCAAACGTGACGCGCGAGTCGAACGGCAGGTCGCGGCCGTAGCTGTTGACGTTCTGGCCGAGCAGGGTGACCTCGCGGACGCCGTCGGCGGCAAGGCCGGCGATCTCATCGAGCAGCAGGTCAGGGGCCCGGCTCACCTCCCTTCCCCTGGTCGAGGGCACGATGCAGTAGGAACAGACGCAGTTGCAGCCTTGGGAAATCTGCACCCAGGCCTGGAAGTCGCGGCCGCGCTTCATCGGCAGCACGCCGGAAAGCTCCTCGAACTCGAAGTAGCCCTGAGCGGTCAGCGAGTCGGAGTTGAGGAACTCGGCGAGGCGGTGAATCTGACCGGGGCCGAAGGCCACGTCCACGAACGGGAAGCGCTCGAAGACCTCGTCCTTGACCGACTGTGCCCAGCAGCCGCCGACGCCGACGACGCGTGCCGGATTCTCGGACTTGAGCCGCTTGGCCTCGCCGAGGTGGGCGATGAAGCGCGAGTCGGCGGACTCGCGTATCGAGCAGGTGTTGAAGAGGATCAGGTCGGCGTCGGAGCGCTCGCCGGCCTCCGCATAGCCGAGCGACTCGAGCATCCCCTTCATGCGCTCCGAGTCGTGCTCGTTCATCTGGCACCCGAACGTGGTGACGTGGTAGCGCTTCATCTCTCGAGAGCGTAGCTTCCCGTCCATCACCTCCGCGGGTCTGACCCCGCAGGGGTCTGACCCCTGATTTACCAAGGAGTGCAGATGGAATACGAAACCCTCAAGTACGAGCGCGACGGGCACGTCACCGTGCTCACCTATAACCGCCCCGAGCAGCGAAACGCGGTCAGCCGCCAGATGAACTACGAGCTTCATCACGCCTGGCAGCGGTTCCGGGACGCCGACGAAGAGTTCGTCATGGTGATCACGGGCGCCGGCGATGCCTTCTGCGCGGGCTGGGACCTGGCCGATGCGGCTGAGACGACGATGGACAACTGGGACCAGTACCGAAGCTGGTCGATGAACTCTCCCGGCGACTGCGGCTACAGCCGCCGCGTTGACGTCTTCAAGCCCGTGATCGGGGCGATCAACGGCTGGGCTGTGGCGGCCGGGCTCGAGAACGCCCTCTTGGCCGACATCCGCATCGTCGCCGAGAACGCGATCTTCGGAGCGCTCGAGCGGCGCTGGAACATCGTTGCCGGTGACGGCATGACGGTTCGCCTGCCGCTCGCCGTGGGTTACGCCCGTGCCATGGAGATGATCATCACGGGCCGTGCCGGTCGGCGCCGAGGAGGCGCTGCGGATCGGCCTCGCGAACGAGGTGGTCCCAGAGGGCGAGGCCCTCGGTCGCGCGCTCGAGCTCGCCCAGGAGATCGCGACGCTCCCCCAGGGCGCGATTCGCTCAGACAAGGAGACGATGGTCCGAAACGAGGGGCGCACCTACGAGGAACGGCTGCGCCAGGAGGCCGAAGCTTGCCTGTCGATGTTCATGCGAAGCGACTCACATGCAATCGGCGCCCGTGCGTTCAAGGAGGGGCGGATCCCGCAGTGGCCTAACCACGGGCTCTGATCCCGCCGTACGTCAGTCGACGGTGAGCGTGCCTTCCATGCCGCCTTCGCGATGGCCGGCGACGGCGCAGTAGTAGGCATAGGTGCCGGATTCGAGTTCGGCGCTCGCGGTGCTGACCGCCCCGTCGCCGATGATCTCGCCCTCCGACAGGGTTTCGCCGCCCTGGTCCTCGATCGCCACGTTGTGGGGAACCGCGGAAGGATTTGTGTAGTCGATCGTCACTTCGCCGGCAACGGCTTCGAGCTCAGAGGGCTCGAAGACCAGGCTGCCGTCCTCGGGTGAGCTGATCTCGAGGGTCTCGCTGCCGGTCGCTTCCCCTTCGTCCTGCTGTTCCTGAGCAGCAGCCTGTTCGTCTGGGCTGGCGATGTCGGATCCCTCCGCGCCGGTTTCCTCGGCCTCCGCGGACTCCTCGCCAGCGAGCTTCTCCTCCTCCGCAAGCTCGGCGCGGCGGTGCTGTTGCTCGTCGCGGGCGTTGATCACGGCGGTGGCGGCGGTGCCGACGACCACGAAGGCGATAAGCGCCAGGCCTCCCAGCAGCATGCCCCTGGACTTCGGGAACTCTTCGTCGCGCAGGCCGATGAACGAGATGATCAGCGCGATCGCTACGAGGATGCCGCCGGCGATGTAGAACGGGGTCTGTTCCATGCGGCCGCGATCCTACCGCGGCAGGGTGGCGGTTAGCGCCTCAGGGGCGTCGAACAGGGGCTCACTCTGCGTATGCCGTCGAGCGGTTCTCGCGAATGACGGTGATCCGGATCCGGCCCGGGTACTCGAGCTCGCCCTCGATCGCCGTCGCGATCTTGTGCGAGATCAGGGCGGTTTCCTCGTCGTCGACAGCACCGGGATCGACCATCACCCGCAACTCGCGCCCGGCGCGCATCGCGTAGACGCGCTCCACACCGCTCTGCCGCTGGGCGATCTCCTCGAGATCCTTGAGCCGTGTGACGTACTGCTCCAGCGCCTCCCCGCGGGCGCCGGGCCGGGCGCCGGAAAGGGAATCCGCCGTCTGCACGATCACGGCCTCCACGGTGCGGGGTTCGACGTCGCCGTGATGGGATTCCATTGCGTGCGCGACGGCTTCTGACTCCCCGTGGCGGCGGGCGAGCTTGCCGCCCACGAGCGCATGGGGACCGTCGACCTCGTGGGTGACGGCCTTGCCGATGTCGTGCAGAAGGGCGGCCCGCCGGGCCGTTTCGACGGAGGCGCCAAGTTCCTCGGCGATCATGCCCGCGAGGTGCGAGCACTCGACGAGATGGTCGAGCACGTTCTGTCCGTAGCTTGTCCGGAACGACAGCTGCCCGAGGAGCTTGGCGATCTCGGGCGAGACCCCGTGGACGCGGGCGTCGAGCACCGCCTGCTCCCCGCGCTGAACCGTGGCCGCCTCGACCTCGGCCTTGGCATGCTCGTAGGCCTCTTCGCAGAGCACCGGGGTGATGCGGCCGTCGGCGATCAGGCGCTCGAGCGTCAACCGGGCGACTTCACGGCGGACGCCGTCGAAGCTCGAGACGACGACGGCGTTCGGAGTCTCGTCGATGATCACGTCCACGCCGGTGAGGCTCTCCAGGGCGCGGATGTTGCGGCCCTCACGTCCAATGATGCGGCCCTTCATCTCATCGTTCGGGATCTCGATCAATCGGGTGGTCGTTGCGCTTGCGTGCTCTGAGGCAAGCCGCTGCGTGGCGACCGCGAGGATGTTTCGCGCCCGCCGTTCGGCCTCATGCTGCGTTTCCTCCTCGATCCGTCGCAACGTCAGGCCGGCCTGATGGCGAGCCTCATCTTCAACCTCCGCGATCAGCAACTGTTTGGCCTGGGTGGCGGAGAGCCCCGAGATCCGCTCGAGCTCACGCAACTGGCGCTTTCGAGCCTGCTTGAGCTCCTCGGCCTGATTGGCGAGCGTGCGTTCGCGGTCGTCCATGGAGCGAATCCGGCGGTCCAGGTCCTCACGCTGAATTTCCATCGAATGCGTATCGCGAAGCGCACGTTCTTCCATCCGAGCGATCTCCTCGCGGCGGGCTTGAAGCTCGTCGTGGGCCGCAACGCTCGGCGCGCTCACGGGCGCGACCGCAACGGGCGCCGCGGCCGCGGCCGTAACCGGAACGCTTACCGGTGACGGTTCCGCCACGGCTTGGCCTTCAAATTCCTGCGGCGACTGCGCCGGCGGCGGGTCAGCGGCAGCCTGCTGCTGGCGGCGCCACCACCCGAGGCCCGGTACCCGTATCTCCATCGTCGCCTTCTCTCCGCCCCACCGGGGGCTGCTCTGGTGTCTCTGTACGCCGACGTTCTGTGAACGACCAAGCGGCCAGAGCTGCCGGAGGCACGCGACATGCCGATATCTGTGGTGAGTCAGATCAGCGCCGGAGGCGCGATCCCTCGAGCTAGGAGGCGTGCCTCCGTCGCGCGAGGGTGATCAGTTCAAGAATTAGGTCCATCCAGTTGTTCTCAATCAGCAGGTGTCGTGTCTTCGGCGGCCATGACCGCAGGACCATCGTAGACCCGCGGCGCCCGCGTCGCAACCCTGCCGGCGCTCAGGCGGCGCGACGCTCGCCGGTCCGTACGGCTTCGTAGGCCAGCTCATAGTCAAAGCCACGGCGAGTCAAGTAGGCGAGCGCGCTGGCGCGGTCCGCCTCGCTGTCAAGCCCGCGACTGCGGCGCTCGAGCGATGCGATCGCGGACTCAAGTTGCTGATCTGAGCTTTGCTGTGCGGCAGCCTCGGCCTCGGCTGCGCTGATTCCCCGCGCCCGCAGCGCTTCCTGAATGCGCTCGGGTCCCCAGCCGCTCAATTCGCGTTTGTCCTCTGCGTAGCGCCTAGCGAAGCGCCCGTCGTCGAGTTCCCCGATGGCGATCAGCTCGTCGATCGTGGCGGAGACGTCCTGCTCCATCACGCCTCGCTTTCGCAGCCAGTCGGCGAGTTCACTCGAGCTGCGCTCCCGTTTGGTCAGAGCGCCGATCGCCAGGCGCAGCGGATCGTCGCCCACGGATTACGCGGCCTTGGGCTCGGCTTCGGTCTCGGCGTCCCCGGAAGGCGCTCCGACGACCGGCTCCGTGGCATCCACGGCGCGCTCCGGCTTCGCGGGGCGGTCGATGCCGAGGCGGTCGAAGATGAGGCCCTCGATTTCGTCGGTCAGCTGAGGGTGGTCCGACATGTAGGCCTTGACGTTGTGGCGGCCCTGACCGAGGCGCTGCTCGCCGTAGGAGAAGAACGAGCCTGACTTTTGGACGAGGTCATGCTCCAGCGCGAGATCGAGCACACAGCCCTCGTTCGACACCCCGACGCCGTACTCGATGTCGAACTCGGCCTGCTTGAAAGGGGCGGCGACCTTGTTCTTGACGACCTTGACCCGGACCCGGTTGCCGACGGCCTCCGTGCCCTCCTTGAGGGTCTCGATTCGGCGGATGTCGAGTCGCTGCGAGGAATAGAACTTCAGCGCCCGGCCTCCCGGCTGGGTCTCCGGCGAGCCGAAACTGACGCCGATCTTCTCGCGGATCTGGTTGGTGAACAGGCAGACGGTCTTGGCGCGGTTGAGGTTCCCCGTCAGCTTGCGCATCGCCTGCGACATCATCCGCGCCTGTAGGCCGACCTGCTGCTCCCCCATCTGGCCCTCGAGCTCGACGCGCGGAGTCAGCGCCGCGACCGAGTCGATGGCGACGACGTCGATGGCGCCCGAGCGAACCAGCACGTCGACGATCTCGAGCGCCTGCTCGCCGTAGTCAGGCTGGGAGATCAAAAGCTCGTCGGTGTCGACGCCGATGCGCTTGGCGTAGATCGGGTCGATGGCGTGCTCGGCGTCGATGAAGGCGCAGACGCCGCCGCGTGCCTGAGCTTGGGCGATGATGTGGTAGACCATCGTCGTCTTGCCCGAGGACTCGGGGCCGAAGATCTCGACGATGCGGCCGCGGGGAATCCCGCCCACTCCCAGCGCCAAGTCAAGCGAAAGCGCGCCCGTCGGGATCGCGTCGACCGGCACCGAAGTTCCCTCGCCGAGCTTCATCAGCGAACCCGCGCCGAACTCCCGCTCGATATGGGTTTTGGCCGCCTCGAGAGCCGCGTCCTTGGCTTTCTGCTCCTTGGTGAGCCCTGCTTCCTTCAGTTGTGCGCGCTTTGTATCTGCCATTTCAACTCACCTTCTTCAGTTCTTTGGAGGCCAGGCGCTGGTATTCGGCGCCCTGTGGCCGGAGGTTTGAACGGTAAAGAGAGACTCGGACGGAATCGAACGTACGTACGACACTTTCCGGGAGGTTTCGAGGACGTTTTCTGACCTCGGCCGGCCTGCGTGAACCCCTGCTCTCAGGCTTGACCCGTGCGACGGTCAGGTGGGGCCAGAAGGGGCGCTTCTCAGGCTTGTGAAAGCCGGCGTCGACGAGACTCGCCTCGAGTTCCGCCTGCAGGGCCACGGCCCCTTCGCTTGGTGCGGCCAGCGCGAACAGCGACGGGTGCGCCTTGCTGCGCCCCTTCGGCACGGGCTCGGGTTCGAACCGGAGCTTCGGGGCAGGACTCTGCAGGGCGCTGATCAGCTCGGAAATCGCCTCGACATCCCGCTCGCGCTGATAGCCGAGGAAGACGAGGGTGACGTGCAGGTTGTCGGGCTTGCTGACGCGAAGGCTCGGATCGACGAGCTCAGCCCGCTGCCAGGCCACGATCTCCCCTCGAACGTCGTCGGGCAGGTCGAGGGCGGCGAAAAGGCGCGCCCGCGGGCTCTTGAGCCGATCCGTGGTCACCGTGGGGACGCTACGCGGGCCATCGGAACGAAACAAGACCGATTTGTGCCGAGTGCGTGACGGCTTCGAGTTGTGATGGACGCGACTCTCGCAATCGTGTCGCTTGCATGGTTGCGGGTCGACCCGTCGCATACCCCAAATGGGTGAAAATGGGCGTTCCGCGGAACGCTTTCACGCCTAGCGCCTCGCTGGGCTGGGTCCGCCGCGCTCGTGCAGCTTCGCAGCGAGCTCGTCGACGGCGGAAAAGAAGGGAGAGTGGTCGGCGTTGAGGCAGTCGAACGTCGCGCCCGCGCGTTTCGCCATTCTCGTCTGCTGCGCGAGCGGCACAGCCCGATCATGTAGCGCACCGATGTAGTGCTTCGGCACGGAGGCGAACGCGGCACCGAGCTGAAGGGGCGTCGCCAGAGGAGCGACTGCCTCGGGTACGAGGCGGGAGACGGCCTCCTCGACTACGTCCTCGGGGCAGTGCCCGTAGAACGCCTTCCTGGCCGCGTCAGGATCGATCCTCGCGGCCGCTCTGTCTTCGAAGAAGCTAAAGACGCCATCGCCCAAAAGCACGCTGTCGGGACCGGCTTCGGCGAGCGTCTCCAATCCACTCGCGCCGGCGGCGGGCACGACTGCGCAGACGTACACGACCCCCGCGATCGTCCCCGGCTGCTCCTCGGCGTACTGGCTTGTCGACACCCCACCCATGCTGTGCGCGACCAGCGTCGGGGCCGTCGCGAAACCATCTACCGCCTCGTCGATCGCAGTCACGCAGTCATCGAGAGTGGCCGCCGTCAGGCAGTCAGCCGTGGCCCCACGGCCGGGAAGGTCGATCGCGACGGCACTGTGCCCGAGCCTTTCGAGGTGAGGGATCAGGCGATCCCAGCACCGTTTGGTGTGGTGGCCGCCGTGAATGAGGAGGTACTCACGCATCCTCTGCTTCTATCAGAGGTCCGCGTGGGAGGCCCGGGCTACTACCCGAACGCCAGCTCCTCACCGCGAAGCAGCCGGCGCAGCATGTGCAGGGCAAGGCTGGCGGTGCGGTCGCGGATGTCGTCGCGGTCGCCGGGGATGACGAGGTCGCGGGCCATCGTGGCGCCGTCGGCCGCCTTGACGCAGACGCACACGTACCCCACGGGCTTCTCCTCCGTGCCGCCGTCGGGGCCGGCGATACCGGTGATGCCGATGCCGAGATCCACGCCGAAACGCTCGAGTGCTCCCGCGGCCATCGCCTCAGCGACCTCTGGTGAGACCGCACCATGCTCGGTGATCGTGGCCGCGCTGACGCCCAGCAACGCGGTCTTGGCCTCGTTCGAATAGGCCACGATCCCGCCGGCGACATAGGCGGAGGCGCCAGGGCGCTCGGTCAGTCGCGCGGCCAGCAGGCCGCCGCTGCAGGACTCCGCCGTCGCGATCGTGCGGCCGGGCAGCAGCTCGGCCAGCTGATCGTCGAGGCTCGAACCGTCATCTGAGTAAGACATCCGCCCCATGCGCGCCGCGGATGCGTTCCATCAGCAACTGCGCGGTTTCCTCCGCGGTTTCGCGATAGCGCACGTCGATGTGCAGCTCGGCTCGCCGCAGGCAGGTCGTGATCTCAAGCTCCGAGAGGTCCGTGTCGGCCTCGACTTCGCGCAGTGTGCGCGCAATCTCCGATTCAGGAACGCCGAAGAGCCGCAGTGAGGCGTCGCGATAGGGCTCTGAGCGCGCGAGCACCGACTTGACCGATTCGGTTTGCAGCGCGGCCGGCCACATCTCGTGCAGCTCACGCGGCGGGCCGGGCAGCACGATCACGGTCATCGTTCCGGCCTCCACCACCATGCCCGGGGCCGTTCCGGCCGGATCGATGGTCACCGAGCCCTCCGGGACGGTTGCCTGCTTGCGATTGGCGGCCCGCAACGAGTCTTGATCGATCTTGAAACGACGCGCGAAGCGCTCCAGGATCGCCGCGATCTTCGCCTCCATGCCCTCGTCGAGGATCATCGATCTGCCGGCAAACCGACCGACGATCTCGGCGGTCAGGTCATCCGCCGTCGGCCCCAGCCCACCACTCGTAATCGCCAGGTCCAATCCCTGCTCGGCGAAGAACCGCAGCCCGGCCTCGAGGTCGTCGGGGCGGTCACCGACGCAGAGGATGTTGGCCACTTCGATACCCAGCTCCCCGAGCCGTTCAGAGATCCAGGGACCGTTGCGATCGGTGATCCGCGCCGTGATCACCTCTGTTCCGGTCACGAGTACGCCGGCACGCACGCCGTCGGCGCTCATCGTGTGTCGCTGCGCGCTGTCGTGGTCAGTTCCATGATGGTCGCTGGATTATCTATTGCCGCCGCCTTCGCCACGTTCACGCTCCACCTGCGGCCGCTTCGACGGCTCGTTTCCGGCCTCGTCGTCCCCGGTCAAGCCGAGCACGACGAGGATTGTCAGCAGGGCCGCAACAACCAGGCCGATCACCAATCCACGACCCGGCGTCCAGTCTCGGCCGGTCTCCTCCGCCCGCCTCCGCGTCCTCAGCATCGGTTCGCTGATCGGAAAGTGCCCGGCGGCTCTCGGGTTGACGACCTGGAGTCTGTACTCGTCGGTCAGCGCGTCCGCGTCCAGTCCCAGCAACTGAGCGTAGGTGCGCAGGAAGCTGCGGGCGTAGACGGGGCTTGGGAGGGCGTCCCACTGCTCGCTTTCCAGGGCACGGAGATAACGGGTACGGATCTTGGTCTGAGCCTCGACGTCGGCGAGCTCGAGGCCTGCGCGCTGGCGCGCGGCCTTCAAGACCTCGCCTATCGGCATGCTTCCTGACTGGCTCTCGTAACCCATCGTGGCTCAGATTCTGGCCAAGCGAGCGGGTCTGACGCTTAGCGGCCGCCAATCCTGCCTCGAAAGGGCGTCAGTCGGGAGCGGCGACGGTCTCGCGCTCCTCGGTCTCACCGTTGGACCCGGGCGTCGCCTCGACATCTGCGGGAGCGGTGCCGAGCACATGCGGTAGTTCGTAGGCCGAAACAAGCACCTGACGGGGCTTGGACCCCTCGTAGCCGGAGATGATTCCGCGGCTTTCGAGCATGTCGATCAGGCGGCCGGCGCGCGTGTAGCCGACGCGAAGGCGGCGCTGAATCATCGAAACGGAGGCGGTTTCGCTCTCAACCACGACCTGAGCCGCTTCGGTAAGCAGCGGATCCTCGTCGGGTGAGAACTCCCGCTCCTCGGACTCCGTGGGTTCGACGCGAGCTTCGAGCAGTTCGACGTCGAATTCGGGGTCTCCCTGCCTGGACCAGTGCCGGGTGATGCGGGCTATCTCCTCCTCGGTCACAAAGGCACCCTGGGTCCGCTTCATCTTCGAGGTGCCGATCGGCCGGAAGAGCATGTCGCCCTGGCCGAGCAGGCTTTCGGCGCCGCCGGTGTCCAGGATCACCCGGGAATCGACTTGAGACGCGACCGAGAAGGCGATCCGAGCCGGGATGTTGGTCTTGATCATTCCGGTGATCACGTCGGTGGACGGGCGCTGTGTGGCGAGCACGAGGTGGATGCCGACCGCACGCGATTTCTGCGCCAGCCGGATGATCGAGTCCTCGACCTCAGCGGGTGCGACCATCATCAGGTCGGCGAGCTCGTCGATCACGCAGAGGATGTGAGGCAGCGGCGGTTCGCCAGCCTTCGCACGTGCCTTGTTCAGCTCGACGAGGTTTCGCGCTCTGGCCTTGCCCATCACCCCGTAGCGGGTCTCCATCTCCGCAATCAGATTGCTCAGCACGTTGGCGGCCACCCGTGGGGCGGTCACGACAGGAGTCAGCAGGTGCGGGATCGACTCGTAGTGATTGAGCTCGACCTGCTTCGGGTCGACGAGCGCCATCCGCACCTCATTGGGTGAGGCATGCATCAGGATCGAAGTCAGGATCGCGTTGATGCAGCCGGACTTCCCGGATCCGGTGGTGCCCGCGACCAGCAGATGCGGCATTTTGGCGAGGTCCGCGTAGACGGCCTCGCCGGAAACGTCCTTGCCGAGCCAGGCGAGCAGCGGCGACGCCCCCTTGGGGCGCCCCCCGTAGATGTCACCCAGCCGCACGATCTTGCGGCGCTTGTTGGGCACCTCGACTCCGACCGCCCGCTTGCCGGGGATCGGAGCGAGGATGCGAATGTCTGTCGAGGCGAGAGCGTAGGCCAGATCGTCCTTGAGCTTTGAGATCACGCCCACCTTCGTCCCGGGCGCAAGCTGCAACTCGAAGCGGCTGACGTGCGGTCCGCTGACGACGCCGATGATCCGCGCCTCGACTCCGAAGTGGCCCAGGGCCTCCAGTAGCGCCCGGCCGGTCGAGTCCAGGTCCCGTGTGTCCGGCCCGGAGTCGCCCTTACCCTTGGCGAGCAGAGTGACCGGAGGCTCCTGATAGTCGCGCTCCTCGGACTCGGTGATCCCGCGCTTGGCTCCCATCGGGGTTCGAGCGACGCCGATCTCCCCGCCTTCGGGCTCGGGCGGCAGCGGGACCGGTTCGTGCGCTTCGTCGTCGAGCTCTGGCTGGACCGCCTCGTCGTCGTCCGCACCGGGATCCTCGAAAGCAAAATCGTCGACCGCGGGTTCGGGTTCAGGCGCCGGGATCAGGGGTTCGGTGGCAAAGCTGTCACCCGGCAGTCGGCTGGTCGGCGAGGTCGGGAACCCGGGTGTCCGCTTGCCTGCGTCGGCCATCGCCCCCGGTCGGGCGATCACCGCGGTGGTGAGCTCGCGCGTTCCCTTGGCCGCCCGGGCCGCCGCCCGGCCGGTGCCCCGCAGTGCGCCGGCAATCGTGCCCCCGGTGGCGAGGACTGCGCCCGAAACCATCAACAGCACCGCGATGATGTTCGCGCCGAGTCGCTGGAAGAGGGTCGTCGTGCACCAGTAGAGGGCCTCGCCGAAAACCCCCCCGTGAGCCCGCATGTAGGCGGGGTCGAAGTACTCGGTGCGCGGAGGCTCGGATGGCCCGAGGCCGGCGGTTTCGGCGGCCAGCGCTGCGAGCACGCCGCAGACGAAAAGCAGGGCTCCGGCGTTCAGGGCGCCGGGAGCGGGGATGAACGGCCGCAGAATCAGGGCCAGTCCGCAAGCGGCGACCACGGGAGGTATCCAGTCAGAGGCGGCTCCGGCGACGTACTCGCTCGCTGCCAATACCCAAGATCCGACCCGACCGCCCTCCCAGTCGCCGTAAAGCACAAAACCGAGATAGATCGCTGCTGCGATCAGCGCCAGGCCGATCAGGTCGAAGTGGCGCTGTTCCAGGCGCTCGAGTCGCTCCTCCATCGCCGCGCGTGCGCGTACGGCCGGCGGCCTGGCGACCTTGGGTCGCGGCTTTGCACGCTTGGCCGGCGTCGCAGGACGCCGCGGCGCAGGCTTGCGCTTCTTTGTTCCGTTGCGTGTCGACAACACGAAGGGTGCTTCGACGCCGGAGCCGTTCTCCCTTTTGGGCGTCAGCGCCCGCCGGGGGTAAACGACCGCTAAATAGTTGGCCGTTCATGCCCAGATGGGCCTAACATCGCCTGCACGTTGGTCGAGTCAGCCACAACTTCGACGGCAACGGGGCGCGTCCTCGTGGTGGAGGACGACGTCGAGATCGCTGACGTCGTCAGGCGGGCCCTGCGTCAGGCCGGTCACGAGGTGCGCACTGCGGCGGACGGGGTCCAGGCCCTCCACGAGGCAGGCGACTTCCTCCCTGATCTCGTCGTGCTGGATCTGGGTCTCCCCCGTCTCGACGGTGTCGAAGTCTGTCGCCGCCTGCGGGAAACCAGCGACGTTCCCATTCTGATGCTGACTGCCCGCTCGGGCACCGACGACCGAGTCGAGGGTTTGGACTCGGGAGCCGACGACTATCTCGTCAAGCCCTTCGAGCTCGAAGAGCTGCTGGCCCGCTCCCGCGCGCTGATGAGGCGACGCCCGCCACGCGGCTCGGCGGCCATCATCGTCGCCGACCTGCGCCTCAATCCGGACACACGTGAGGTCGCGCGCGGCGATCGCGACATCGACCTGACCAACCGCGAGTTCGAGCTGCTCGAGTACCTGATGCGCAACGAACGGCTGGTCGTCTCCCGCGAGCGCCTCCTCGAAGATGTCTGGGGCTATGACCCATTCTCGATGACCAACACGATTGACGTCTTCGTTTCCAATCTCCGCCGCAAGCTCGAGGAGGGTGGCGAGACTCGCCTCCTGCACACCAAGCGCGGCGTCGGCTACGTCCTCAAGGACTGATCGCCGTGGAGCGGACTCGCCGGCGCTTCCGAGCCCTGCTCGTGCGCGGCGATGGGATCTCTATCCGCTGGCGGTTGGCCGCTGTATCCGCCTTCTTGACGATGGCGATCCTGCTGATCTTCGCTGCGGTGATCGGCCGGCTCGTCACCGATCGGCTCGAACACGACTTCGACGACGAGCTTCGCAGCGCTGCCAGCCAGGCGTCGTTCGACGTCCAGGTGCTGACGGCGCAGGGTTTGGACGTGAGGCTGAACCCGGAGTCGATGTTCGGCGATGCGGCGGCGTTTCGGATCGTCACCTCGGACGGGGAGCCCGTGCTCGGCAGCCCCATCGAGCCCGACCTCGGCCCACCGCGCATCGAGTTGGTCGACGAGGGCGATCTGAGAGTCGCCGCGGTGCCGGTCGCGTCGTCTGCCATCGGAATTCCGGCGCTCTACGTCCAGTACGCGCGCGATACGACCGGGCTGCACAAGACGATCGGCAGGCTCTGGCTGTTTCTCGCGGGCGGCGTACTGGCGGGCACGGCCCTGGCCACCCTGGCCGGCGTCGCGGTGGCCGGTCGTGCGATGCGACCGATCTCGGCTTTGACGGTGGCGGCGCGTGAGATCACCTCGACCCGCGATCCGTCCCGCAAGCTGCCGGTGCCGCCGACCGACGACGAGGTGTCCGAGCTTGCCCGCACACTCGACAGGATGCTCAGTGCCCTGGACGATGCACGAGCGGAGACGCAGGGGATGGTGGTCGCCCAGCGGGAGTTCGTCGCCGACGCTTCGCACGAGCTGCGGACCCCGCTGACCAGCATCCTCGCCAACCTGGAGCTGCTCGAGGCCTCGCTGGCGCGCTCCGGGACGGCCGACGACGACGAGCGCGGCGAGATGATCGCCTCCGCCCTGCGCTCCTCGCGGAGGATGAGCCGCCTGGTCTCCGACCTGCTGCTGCTGGCCAGGGCCGACGCCGGGCGCGAGGCGCCGCAAGTCCGCTGCGAGCTGACGGCGATCGCGCGGGCCGCGCTGGCTGAAGCCGGGCCGCTGGCTGAAGCGCACAACCTCACCGCCGAGTTGGCCGGGCCGGCTCCGATCGAGGGCAACCCCGACGAGCTCCACCGGATGATTTCCAACCTGATCGACAACGCCCTGCGCCACACGCCGGCAGGAACATCGATCCTCGCGAGTGTTCTCATCGACGGCGATGAGGCAGTCCTCGAGTTGACCGACGACGGCCCCGGCCTTTCCGCCGAACTCGGTGAACAGATTTTCGAGAGGTTCGTCCACGGCGCCGGCCGCGCCGACGTCGCCGGCAGCGGTGGAACCGGGCTCGGGCTGGCGATCGTGAGGGCGGTGACGATCGCGCATGGCGGTCAGGTGGAGGCCGGCGCGTCGCCCGCAGGCGGGGCACGCTTCACTGTGCGGATACCGCTCGCCGAGCCCGCGGAGCCCGGCGGCGACCCTCCGTTTTCCACCCCGGCCGCTCGGGGTAAGGAAGAAGCATGACCACTAGAACAGATACCCGCGGAATCCTCTCCGAAGCCAACACTGACAAGCGCGAGCAGATCATCGAGTTGCTCCAGCAGGCCTACTGGATGGAGATCGAGACGGTGATGAACTACATCACCAACTCGGTGAACCCGGACGGCGTTCGTGCTCAGGAGATCAAGGAATCTCTGTCCGGGGACGTCCAGGAGGAGCTTGGCCACGCCCACCGCTTTGCCGAGCGCATCAAGGAGCTCTACGGGGTAGTCCCCGGCTCGCTGGAGTTCAGGGCCGAGCAGTCCTACCTGCAGCCACCCGACCAGCAGACCGACATCGTCCACATCATCCGGGGCGTGATCGAGGCTGAGTCCGGCGCGATCGACCACTACAACCGCATCATCGAGATCACCGATCAGGTCGACCCCGTGACCCAGGACATGGTGATCGAGATCCTCCACGACGAGGAGGGCCATCGCCGCCTTTTCGAAGGGTTCCTGCGCGAGTACGAAGCCGAAGGCCTCGCCTAGACGAGAGTGCGCTGTCGACCGGTACGGGGCTAAACCTCGACGACGACCGGCAACACCATCGGGCGGCGTCGCAGGCGGTCGTAGACGAAGGCGGCGACGTCGTCGTGCAGGTGCTCCTCGAGCAGGTCGATCTGCGTGACCTTGCCCTTTGCAGCCCGGCCGAGCGAGCCGACGACGACCTCCCGCAGATCCTCGACCAGGTCGTCGGCCTCGTCGACGAAGGGAACGCCCCGGAAGATGACCTCGGGCGGCGCCACCGACTTCCCGTCCGTCGAGGAGATCGTCGCGACGACGATGAACAGTCCGTCGGCAGAGAGCGTGCGGCGGTCGCGCAGGGCGACATCATCGGGTTCTCCGATGTCGACGCCGTCGACGAAGATCACGCCCGCCCCGACGTCCTCGCCGAACTGCGCGCCGTCCTTGGTGATCTCGAGAGCCAACCCGTTTTCGCCGCGGAAGATGTTCTCGGGGGGCACACCGACGGCCTCGGCAAGCTCCGCGTGCAGCCTGATCCGCTTGAAGTCGCCGTGCGCAGGCATCACGTAGCGCGGCTTGGTCAGGTTGAGCATCAGCTTCAACTCCTCCTGCCAGCCGTGGCCGGAGGCATGGATCGGGGCATCGGCGGCGGTGATCACGCGGGCGCCGATCTGGAAGATGCGGTCCACGGTCTCTGACACCGCGCGTTCATTGCCCGGCACGGGCGTGGCCGAGAAGACGACCGTGTCACCGGAGTGAAGCTCGACGTCGTTGTGCTCGCCGTTCGCCATGCGCCGCAGTGCCGAGAGAGGTTCGCCCTGGCTGCCGGTCGAAATCACGATCATCTTGTGATCCGGGAAGTCCTCGATCTCGCGTGGCTGTACGAAGAGCCCGTCTGGGGCGTTGGCGATCCCGAGGTTGGAGGCGATGTTGAAGTTCTTACGCATCGAGCGGCCGACAAGGGCGACTCGCCGGTCGAGTTCGACGGCGGCATCGATCACCTGCTGGACCCGATGCACGTTTGACGCGAACGAGGTGACGACGATCCTCCCGGAGCAGCGTGAGAAGGTCTCCAGCAGAGCCGGACCGACGCTCGATTCCGATGGAGCGACGCCGGGACGATCGGCATTTGTCGAGTCCCCGTATAGGCAGAGCACGCCGTCGCGGCCGAGCTCGGCCAGCCGTGACACGTCCGCTGCCCTGCCCCCGACAGGCGTCTGGTCGAACTTGTAGTCGCCGGTGATCAGGACGGTGCCGAGATCCGTCGTCAGCGCAACGGCGCGTGAGTCTGGGATCGAGTGGGTCATGTGGATCATCTCCAGCCCGAAAGGACCCAGTTCGGCCTTTTCGCCGGCGTCGAGAACCTCGAGCGGTGCGTCCCTGATCTTGTGTTCCTCGAGTTTGGATCGAACCAGGCCGATCGTCAGCGGACCGCCGTAGATGACGTCCGGAATGCCCACCTCCCGCAGCACGTACGGCAGCGCCCCGACGTGGTCTTCGTGGCCATGGGTGAGCACGATGGCTTCGATGTCGCCTGCCCGCTCGCGAAGCCAGGAGAAATCGGGGAGCACGAGGTCGATGCCCAGCATCTCCGCGGTCGGAAACATCAGGCCTGTGTCCACGATCACCAGACGGCCCTGGTGCTCGACCACGGTCATGTTCTTGCCGATTTCCCCCAGTCCGCCCAGGGGCAACACCCGAACCTTGCTCAAGATGCAGAGGCTGCCAGCAACCCGTGGGCTTCGAGCGCGGTACGGATCTCCGCACGCTGTTCGTCATCGGCTTCGATCATCGGCAGGCGCAGGCGGGCGGAGCAGATTCCGAGCATCTCGAGCGCTGCCTTGACGGGAATCGGGTTCGAGGTCACCGCGGTGGCTTCGTAAATCGGCTGGAGGCGCTCCTCGATCTCACGCGCGCGACCCATTTCACCTGCCACGGCGGCGTCGTACAGTTGCCGCATCTCGGGCCCGACAAGGTGCGAGGCGACTAGAATTCCGCCGCTGCCCCCCACCTCGAGCGTGCGCAGGAAGATCTCATCGTTGCCGGCCAGGATGTCCAATCCCTCGATCGGCCCCAGGTCGTCGTTGTTGGCCTGCTTGACGGCGACGACGTTCTCGCTGGCGGCGGCGATCTCGGCCAGCAGTTCGGGTGGCACGTTGATCACACAGCGCGAGGGGATGTTGTAGAGGACCACCGGCAAGGGCGTGGCGGCAGCGACGGCCGCGAAATGCGCCTTCAGGCCGGCGGGGTTGGGCTTGTTGTAGTAGGGGGTGACAACGAGCACGCCCATGGCGCCCGCCTCGGTCGCGCGTTCGGTGAGGCCCACCGAGTGCGCGGTGTCGTTCGTTCCGGTGCCGCAGATGACGGTCGCCTCGGAGCCGACCTCCTCGAGCACGGCCCGCAGCAGCTCGATCTGTTCGTCGTCGCTCAGCGTCGGGCACTCTCCCGTGGTCCCGGCGACGACGACGCCGTGAGATCCATTCGAGACCAGGTATCGCGCGACGGCACGGGCGCCGTCGAAATCGACGCCGCCCCCCTCGTCGAAAGGGGTGACCATCGCCGTGATCACGCCGGAGATTGCGCTCATGGTGGGGGCGATGGTATCTAGTGCGCCCGGCGCGCAAGCACGACCCGATCGGCGATCTCGCGGATCGCGCATCGATCGTGATCGCCGACGAGCAGCGCGAACGCGGCAGGCGAGGTTCAGGCGGCGAACAGCGCCGGGCGGCGATCCGCCCATGGCTGCGCCGCCTCGAGTTGGGAGGCGACCGCGATCAGGACATCCTCCCGCCCGAACTTCGAGGCGAGATGGATCCCGACCGGCAGGCCCTCCGGCGTCCAGTGCATCGGCAGCGAGATCCCGGGGGCGCCCGTGATGTTCCCAAGCGCCGTGAATGCCCCCTGGCTTCTGGCGCGGTGGAAGGCGTCCATCGGGTCCGGCCCGGAATCATCATGCGTTCCCAGCGGGACCGGCGGTTCCGCCATCGTCGGGGTCAGCAGCAGGTCGAAGCCGGATTCAAACCAGCCCGCCACCATCCTCGAAAGGCCCTGGTGCATGCCGACGTCGAGCAGATACCGCGGCGCCGAACGGGTACGGCCGATCTCGATCAGCGTCCAGGTCAGCGGCTCGAAGTCGTCGGCGGTCAGCTCACGGCCGACGATCAAAGAGAGCTGCTCGGCGAGCTGCGCCTGGCCCGCACTCCAGCGGGTCAGGAACGAGTCGAAGATGTCGACGCCTTCGTCGCCTCCCACCGCAACAGCCATGTCCACCGGCGAGGCCGGGACGAGCTCGTGGCCGAGTGATTCGAGCAGCTTCGTCGCCGCCTCGAGTGCGGCGACGCACTCGGGGTGGACGTCCACTTCGGCTGCCGGAGTGCTCGAGAAGCCGATCTTCAGCCTGCCGGGATCGCTGCCGAGCTCTTCCACGTATGGCCGCGCCGGAGCGGGCGCGGTGTACGGGTCTCCGGGCCCCATCCCGTGGACCGCGTCGAGGATCGCAGCGGTGTCGCGGACAGAGTGCGACACGACCAGCTCCTCCGTCAACCCGGACATCGAATCGCCGAGCAGCGGGCCCTGCGAAGTCCTCGCTCGAGTCGGCTTCAGCCCCACCAGCCCGTTTGCGCTGGCGGGAATCCTGATCGAGCCGCCTCCGTCGTTGGCGTGAGCGACGGGAACAATCCCGGCGGCCGCCGCCGCTCCGGATCCGCCGCTGGAGCCGCCCGTGGATCGAGAGGGGTCCCAGGGATTACGGCTGGCGCCGTAGGCGCGCGGCTCAGTGGTGGGCAGGATCCCGAACTCGGGAGTGTTGGTCTTGCCGATGACGACGAAGCCGGCGGCGCGAAAGCGCTGGGCGAGGAAGGTGTCCATCGGCAGGCGAAAATCCGCGTCCTTGAGCGCCTGGTTGCCGAGGTGCATCGGCTGGCCCGCGTAACCGGCTCCGAGGTCCTTGAAGACGAATGGGACTCCCTTGAAGGGGCCGTCGGGCAGATCGCCGTTCGCCTCGGCGACAGCCTCGTCGTAGAACTCGTGGATGATCGCGTTGAGCTCCGGGTTGAGGCGCTCGGCCCGTTGCACCGCCGCCTCAACGAGCTCGGCCGGCGTCGCCTCGCCGTTGCGCACCAGTTCAGCCTGTGCGGTTGCGTCGAGGGCAGCAAAAGAATCGGTCATCGGCGAGACAGTAGTGATTGGCGACTTCTCTCCGCATACCGAGTACAACTCGCCAATCTCCACCAATCCTCAGATGCGAGCCGTTCTGGCAGTCGCGATGCTCTCGGTGCTTGTCGTTCGCGTCGCATCAGCCACCGCGGAGCCCTACCCGCAGGATCTGATCTTCGACGGCGCGCTTGGCATCCTGATCGCGCAGTCCGCCCCTCGGGTCTGCCCGGAGCTGAGCACCGGGACCGCCGGCACCCCTGAGCTCGAAGTCGTCAGATCCGCAGCGGACGAGGGGAATGGACTGGCAGCCGGTGATCCGACGACCGCACCCTCCGATCTCCCCGAGGCGATCCACCTGCGCTCGACAACCGCGACCTTCAACCGCCGCTACTGGTTCGTCGTGCGCGACGGCCAGATCTACTTCAAGTCGAACGCCGAGCAAACCGGCATCGAGCAGCCCTGGGCGCCCCTCCCCACGCCCGGCTGCTTCGCGGGTGACACGCGTGGGATCTCTGTCGATGACGACGAGCTGATCGCGATCGACTCCGAGCGCCAGATCTTCACGATGGACGGGGCGCTGGGCGATCCGGCGCTGTTCAACTGGACCGTGCGCTGGGGGCCGCTCTTCTGGACCGGAGGTGGGCGCGCATTGCCGCCTGGCGAGAAGTGGTCATGGTCGGTCTCCTCGCCGATCGAGGATGTCACCTTCACGGATCCAGCCGGCAACGCCCACACGGTCGGCAGCGGCAAGGTTTCGCATGTCTGGCAGCTCTCGCGCCGCGGCCGGCGGCTCACCTACATGGACCCCTGGCTTCCCTCCGACGAGAGCTACGAGATGTGCGCTCCGCACCGCGGGCGCCTGCGTTCCCGTGCGATCTCGGCAAGCGGCTCGACGGTCTTCGTGATCAACCGCTTCGGCGACATGTTCACCCGGCTCTACGACTTTGACATCTCGGGACACAACTCGTTCTTCCTCGACTACGCCTACGAGGACCAGCGGGGCCTCGCCGACCCGCTGATCCAGATCCCCGCCGAGCCGTGGACAGAGCAGCCAAAGATCCCCGGCCGGATCACCTCGTCGATCTCGATCGCCAAACGTGGCACCGGCAGCATCCACCGGACGCTCCGTGTAGAAGGGAAGCACGGCGGGCGCGCCGGCTACTGGGAGAAGGACATCGTCCGCCGCGGCTCGCGGGCGTGGCGTTTCGTTGCGACAGGCGATCCGCTTTCCGGCAGGCCTCTGGCCAATTCCGGCGCCGACACTTCCGGACGCGGACTCGGCTCCAGTGAGGACGCGGTCTACGAGGGTGAGGCGGGCGAGATCACGGTGCGCATTGCGAACTTCAACGTCTACTGCACCCCCGCGCGGCTCAGGGTCGAACTGGCCGGCGGCACTCATCTGGACCTGACGCTGCACACAACCGACGACGTTCGCCAGTCGCCGCGAGCACGCGGCCTTGACAACGAGCCCAGGCTCGTCAACGGCTCCATCGAGGCCCCGCGAAGCGTCCTGGCCAGCCGCGATCGCGGGGTGCGAGCCTTCGTGGAGCGCTACCTGACCGGCGGTCAGTTCACCCCGGCTCGCATCGACGCCACCCGAGCCGAGCTCTCGTTCCCCGAGCAGGACTGGACCTTGGGACTAGTCTGGGGCCATGAACGAACCTGAAGTCCACGGATTCCAAGAAGGCGACTCGGTCTGGGTCGAGGACGGCGACGGCAAACACCACCCAGGGATCTTCGTCGGCGACAACGAGAATGCCGGCTGGTTCGGCGGCGGTCCCAGCGCCTATGTGGTCCACCCCGAGTCCAAGAGTGCTGAAGTCGTCTCGATCTTCCGGATCACGCCCCGCGACGGGTAGAGGCGAGGCCGTGACCACGTCGAATAAGCCCGCCCACCGTCCCCCACCTCTTTGCGCCTAGAGGAAGTTCTCGAGCCCGACGAGAAAGGTCTCGTCCTGCGCAACCACCCGTCGCACCGCCAGCAGCACTCCCGGCATGAACGAGCTGCGGTCGATCGAGTCGTGGCGGATCGAGAGCGTCTGACCCTCTCCGCCGAAGATCACTTCCTGATGGGCGACGAAGCCCGGCAGCCGCACCGAATGAATCGGCTCGTGGACAGTGCCTCCAGCTGCTTTGATCAGTTCGGCGGTCCGCTTCGCGGTTCCCGAGGGCGCATCCAGCTTGCGGTCATGATGCAGTTCGACGATCTCGCACTCGGGCATGTGCTCGGCGATCCGCTGGGAGACCTCCATCATCAACACGGCCCCGATCGCGAAGTTGGGCGCGACGAAGCATCGCGCGCCATCCGTCGATTCGCTCTCGGCGCTGCGCTTCAGCTCGTCGAGGTCGAAGCCGGTGGCGCCGACGACCACGTGGACGCCGGCGCGCATGCACTCGGCGACATTGCCTGGGACCGCGTCGCCTAGCGAGAAGTCGACGACCACCTCAGCATCGGCGAGGACGCCGGAAAGAGGAGCGTCGAGAGCAGGGTCGGCCCTGCCGACCAACTCCATGTCAGCGGCGCCTCCGACGGCCCCGCAGACCGTTTCTCCCATGCGCCCCGCGGCGCCGGCGACGGCGACGGCGATCATGCCGCGATCAGCTCGGGGCGAACGGCCTCGAGCGCGGTGCGGAAGCGATCTTCGTCGGTGCCGACGCAGGCGGCCGAGAATCTGGCGGGGTCATACAGCTCTCCCGCAAGCGCTCCCAGTTCGTCCTCACTGACCGCGTCGACCCGGGCGAGCATCTCGTCGAGGGAAAGCAACGGTGTCCCGAACAGCGTCGAGCGCGCGCAGCGGCCCATGCGGGCGCCGCTGGATTCCAGGCCGAGGACCATGCGGCCCTTGACGTGCTCCTTGGCTCGCTCGAGCTCCTCTCCCCCGGCTCCGCTTGCGGCCAGCTCGGCCATTTCACGCCCGATGATCTCAAGGGCCTCGTCGACGTTGTCCTCGCGGGTGCCGACGTAGGTGGCGACGGTCCCGGCGTCGATGTACTGCTCGCTGTACGAGCCGACGGAGTAGGCCAAGCCGCGCTTTTCGCGCACCTCCGTGAACAGTCGTGATGAGGTTGACCCACCGAAGATCGAGTCGAGCACGCCAAGGGCAAAGCGACGGTCGTCACCTCGTGAGATTCCGGGCGCCCCCAGACAGATGTGGTACTGCTCGGTTTCTTTTTGGTAGAAGCTCGCAGTCGGCGTGCGGCCGTTGCTCTCACCGGGAGCGGGTTCCGGGACGCCCTCGGGCGGCTTGACGTACCGCTCAGCGAGCTCGACGAGGTGCGAATGCTCGACGTTGCCCGCGGCTGCGACCACGAGGTTGCCGCCGACGTAACGGCGTTGGTGGTACGCGGAGATGTCGGGAACAGGAATCGAGCCGATCACCTCGGCCCTGCCGATCACGCGCCTGCCCAGCGGATGCTCGCCGAAGACGGCCTCGGCCAGCACGTCGTGGACGCGATCCGACGGCTCGTCCTCGTACATCGCGATCTCCTCGCAGACGACCTCACGCTCCGAATCGACCTCCGGGTAGGTCGGCGCCAGCAGCATCTCCGACATCAGCTGAAAGGCGCGATCTGTGTGGGCGTCCAGAAAGCGGGCGTGCAGGTGTGTCGATTCCTTGCTTGTCGCCGCGTTGACCGCGGCTCCCATGCCGTCGAACAACTCGGAGATCTCGATCGCCGAGTGGTCCTTGGTGCCCTTGAACAGGAGGTGCTCGAGGAAATGTGAGACGCCGGCCTGGGCCGGCTCCTCATCACGCGAGCCGGTCCTCACCCAAAGGCCGAGGGCGACCGAGCGCACCGAGGGCATCGCCTCGGTGACGACCCGGACGCCGTTGTCCAGCTCGGTAAGGGTGACGCCTTCAGGCAGAACGCTCAACGGCGGCGATCGCGCCCGCGCCCGCCGTCGCGACCACCGTCACGGCCGCCGCGGCTTCCGTCCCCGTCACGGCGCGGACCACGGTCGCGGCTGCCGCCACCACCGCCGCCACCCGAGGTGGCGCCCATCGCGGCGAGCTCCTCCTTGCTCTTGCCCTCGATCGCCGGGTCGTCGGAGAGCCGCAGGCCGATGCGGCCGCGCTCCTTGTCGACCTCGGCGACGATGACATCGAGCTCATCGCCCTGACTGAGCACGCTCTCGACCGTCTCGACCCGTTCGCCGGGCTTGACGTTGGAGATGTGCAGCAGGCCGTCAGTGCCCTTAGTCAGCTCGACGAAGGCACCGAAGGTGGTCGTCTTGACGACCTTGCCCTTGTAGCGGTCGCCGATCTCGGCCTCCTTGGTCATCGACTGGATCCGCGCGATGCAGCCGTCGACCAGGTCGCCGTTCGCGGCGTAGACGCGCACGGTGCCGTCGTCTTCGATGTCGATCTCGGCGCCGAACTCCTCCTGCATGCCGCGGATCGTCTCGCCGCCCTTGCCGATGACGGCGCCGATCTTGTCGGGGTCGATCTTGATCGACTCGATCCGGGGCGCGTGCTGGGAGAGCTGCTCGCGCGGCCCGTCGATCGCCTCCGCCATCTTGCCGAGGATGAAGAGCCTGCCGACGCGGGCCTGCTCGAGAGCCTCGGTGAGGATGTCGAAGGTGACGCCGGTGATCTTGATGTCCATCTGCAGGGCGGTGATCCCGTCCTTGCCTCCGGCCACCTTGAAGTCCATGTCGCCGAGGTGGTCCTCGACGCCGGCGATGTCGGTGAGGACGATGTAGCTGTCCTCCTCCTTGATCAGGCCCATGGCGACTCCGGCGACCGGCTCGGTGACGGGCACGCCCGCCGCCTGCAGGGCCATCGAGGACGCACAGACCGACCCCATCGACGAGGAGCCGTTGGACTCGAGCGTGTCGGAGACGACCCGGGTCACGTAGGGGAAGTCTTCCTGGCTCGGAATCGTCGCGAGCAGCGCACGCTCAGCGAGCGCACCGTGGCCGATGTCGCGGCGCTTGGGGCCGCGCATGAAGCCGGCCTCCCCGACCGAGAACGGCGGGAAGTTGTAGTGGTGCCAGAAGGTCTTGGTCTCCTCGAGCCCGAGGTTGTCGACCTTCATGTCCATCCGCGTCGTCCCGAGGGCGACGTTGGAGAGGATCTGGGTCTCACCCCGGGTGAAGAGCGCCGAGCCATGCGAGCGCGGCGAGATGTCGACCTCGGTCTCGATCGGCCGGATCTCGTCCTGGGCGCGGCCGTCGGGGCGCTTCTTGTCGACGGCGATCGCCTTGCGGATCGTGTCCTTCTCGATCTTGTCGAAAGCGGTACTGACTTCGGCGCGCTTGGCCGCTGACTCATCGTCGTCACCCTCGGGCGCGTGCGCGGCGACGGCGTCGGCCTTGACCTGATCGATCGCGGCATAGCGCTCGAGCTTGCCCTCGGTGGCGATTGCGTCGACCAGCGCCTGGCCGTGGGAGGAGCTGATCTCTTCGAGCAGCCCCTCGTCGATCGAGGGGGCCTCCACAACAAGCTTCTCCTTGCCGGCGGTCTGGCGCAGTTCCTCGATCGCGCCGACGATCTTCTTGATCTCGCCGTGGGCGATGTCGAGGGCGTCGAGGACCTCCTGCTCGGTGACGCCCGTGGCGCCGCACTCGACCATCAGGATCGCGTCCGCAGAGCCGGACACGACAAGGTCCATCTCGAGCTCGTTATGACGGTCCTCGGGGGGGTTGACGACGAAATCGCCGTCGAGCTTGCCGACCCGAACCGCGCCGACGTGCTCGGCGACTGGGATCTCGGAAACTGCGAGTGCGGCGGAGGCGCCGTTCATCGCGAGGATGTCATATGGGTGAACGTGGTCAACCGAGAGCGGCTGCGAAACCAGCTGGGTCTCACGGTGCCACCCCTTTGGGAAGAGCGGGCGAAGCGGGCGGTCGATCATGCGCGCGGTCAGCGTGGCCTTCTCGCCTGCGCGAGCCTCGCGGCGGAAGAAGGAGCCGGGGATCTTGCCGGCGGCGTAATGCTTCTCCTCGACATCGACGGTCAGGGGCAGGAAATCAACGTCGCGCGGGTTGCCCGCGGTCGCTGTCGCGAGAACGTGGGTGTCACCGCACTTGACGATGACCGCTCCGCTGGCCTGGCGAGCGAGCTTGCCAGTCTCGAAGGAGATCTCCTCACCGCCGACCTCGACCGCGACACGGCGAACTTCAAACATGCTCATGAAATTTGTACTTCCTTTCGGCCCCCCGGTTTGGGGACCCATTGCATCGGATTTGTAATTGCGCAGGATGGTAGCGGGGCTCCGGGCCCAACCATCGCCGAACGTCCTGGAGTACCCCCTATGCGCGGTCAGTACGGACGTTCGGCGAGTTGGCGGTGGCTTTCAGGGCTGCCACGGGGTCTTGGTGGACGAGCAGGCCGTCGATGAATACGGCCGGTGTGCCGGTCACGCCGGCCCGAATTCCTGATCTGAAGTCCCGCTTGACTCGATTCGCGACCGGATCAGAACGGCGGCCGTCGTCAAAGCGGCTGAGTTCGAGATCGAGCTCCCGGGCCCAGCCCCACAGGTGTGGGTCGTCCTGGCGGCCCGGGTTTCCGTATATCCGGTCGACCATTGACCAGAAAGCATCCTCGTGCTGCTGTCCCGCGGCCTCCACCGCCGCGTGAAGTGCGGGGCCGCGGGCGTGTTTGCTGGCCATCGGGAAGTGGCGAAAGCAGAGTCTCACGGGCAGTTCCGTCAATTTGAGCCAGGCCGCTGCGCAGTGGGGGCAGGCGAGGTCTGCGTAGAGGATCAGCTCGGCTCCTTCGCCACGCAGGTGGTCGTCCTCGCCAACAGGCGGGACGGCGGCGCTGCCGAGCTCAGTCAAAGCCGGTCGCCGCGAGCGCTTCGTCGCGACCTGCGAAGACGCGGAACTCGACCAGCAGGCCATTGCGAACCAGGAAAAGCTGGAAGACCTCGAGGTCGAGCTCGATGCCCTCCCTGCCCCGCGCCCGGAAGCGCGAGTGGGTCAGCATTCTGCCGTCCTCGGTGGTGCCGGATTCACCAAGCACCTCGACGACGTCGAGCACGATGCTCTCCCACGGTTCCACGAAGGTGGCCCAGAAGCGCCGCAGCCCGTCGTGGCCGCGGTACACAGGGTCGATATCCGGGAAAACCCCGGCGGTGTGCCAGGCAATTTCGGGATCGATGTCAGCTAGCGCTGCTTCGAGGTCGCCCGTGTTCCAAGCGTCAAGACCCGGCTGCAGAAATTCGAGCAGCCGCCCCTTCGCCTGAGAAGAGGCGTCAGCCATCCAGGGCGTCGAAGATCAGGTTGGCGCCCGGGATCTCGAGGTCGCTGGGCGATTCATGCGACCAGGCGACGGTCCCGTCGGCGTCGATCAGGACCAGCGAACGGTTGTCGAACCCCAGGTTCTCGCGGTAGGCGCCGTAGAGCGCGGACACCCGTCCCTTGGGATGGAAGTCGGCGAGCAGCGGCATCGTCAAGTTGAGGTGCTTGCGGAACGCCTGGTGGCAGAAGACGCCGTCGACGCTGATGCCGACGAGTTGAACGCCGCGATCCTCGATCTCGGAGATCACCTCCTGGTAAACCGAAAGCTGGTCGCTGCACACCGGGCTCCAGTCGCCGGGGTAAAAGCAGAGCAGTACGCGCCCGTTCTCAAGCAGCTCCGAGAGCTTGACACGCTTCAAGTCCTGGTCGAGGAGCTTGAATTCCGGAGCCTTTTCGCCCGCAGCGATCACACCGCCACCACGGCCACCAGCAGCTCGCGTCGGCTACGCCTCCGCGCCGACAACACTTGCCTAGTGGCGCAGGCCGAGCTCGGCTACGACCGCGCGGTAGCGGTCGAGGTCAATCTGCTCGAGATAACGAAGCAGGCGGCGGCGGCGGCCGACGAGCATCAGCAGGCCTCGGCGCGAGTGGTGGTCCTTGCGGTGCGAGCGCATGTGCTCGGTGAGTTCGTTGATGCGCTCGGTCAGCAGCGCAACCTGCACCTCGGGAGAGCCGGTGTCGTTATCACCATGACCGAAGCGCTCGATCAGCTCTGCCTTCTTTTCCTTGGTCAGCGACATCTCAAGTTCCGTTCGTCCAAAGTTTGTTCGTCAATGGGTCTATCCATAAATTCGGCGGCCACGATGGCCGCCTAACGCGAAAAGACGCTAGCACAGAGCTCTCGGGCCTCAGCCACGTCGAGGTGCATCTGCGTGATCAGATCCTCAACGCTCGGAAAGCGTCGTTCGCCTCGCAAACGGTCGACGAAGGCAACCCGCAGCGTTTGGCCGTAGAGGTCGCCTTCAAAGTCGATCAGGTAGGCCTCGACGAGCAGTTCGCGGCCGGTCCCGAACATCGGTCTCACGCCGACGTTGACGGCCGCCGGGTGCCCGTTCGCGAAGGCTGCGAAAACCCCGTGGCCCGGGGAAAGGAGCGAATCGTCAGGCACGACATTGGCCGTTGGAAAGCCGATTGTGCGTCCGCGCTTATCGCCGTCCACCACCGTTCCCTCGAGCATGAATGGAGCGCCCAGACAACGCTGTGCGGCCCTCATGTCGCCGGACGCCACCAGCGCCCTGATCCGCGTCGATGAGACGGTCTCTCCGTCAACCTCGACGAGCGGCACGACCCTGGTGGAGAACTCCTCGTGCGAGCTCAGCATCGCCGGGTCGCCCTTCGCCTTGGCGCCGAATCGGAAGTTCTCACCGACCGCCACCTGCTTGGCGCCCAGCCGTTCGACGAGCACCTGGGAGCAGAACTCGTCGGCCTCGATCTTCGCGAATTCCTCGTCGAACGGGATCACGACGATCTCCTCGACCCCGAGCCCCTCGATCATGTCGCGCTTGATCCTGAACGGCATGATCAGCTTCGGCGTCGCCCCCGGGTGCACCACCTGCAGCGGATGGGGTTCAAATGTCAGCACGGTGTCTGCGCCCTCGATCACCGCCTGGTGGCCGAGGTGGACGCCGTCGAAGGTGCCGATGGCCACGTGCCGCTCACGCGGCTGGGCGTCGGGAAGCTGGGTGACACGAATCGGCGCCATCAGGGCACCTTAGTGTGACGCGGGGGCAAGCACGACCTCCAGACGCAGGCCGTCATCATCCACGCGGCCGACGGCCAGCAGGTGGTCATCGTGGGTCAACCGCAGCGGACCTGGCGCCTCATTGCCGGCGACCGGCGCGATGCCGTGAACGGCCTTGGCGGCCTCGTCGTTGCTTAGCGGGCGCTCGGGCAGGAACGAGAGTGCAGCATCGGCCGAGATGGGGTCCGGCCCGGCGTCAGCGAGGCTCAGATGGCCGACAGCGGTTCGCCGCAGGCTCTCGCAGTAGGCGTCAGCCAGCGTTTCGATCAGCGTGCGCACATAGGTGCCGGAGGCGCATTCGATCTCAAACTCGGCTCGACGGTGATCGGCGCCGCGCAGCTCGGCTCGGTGGACCTCGACCTCACGCTCCGGCGTCTCGATCACCTCGCCCCGGTGAGCGCGCTTGTAGAGGCGCTCCCCATCTACCCGCGCCGCCGAGGTCATCGGCAGCCGCTGCATCACCCGCCCCGTCGGCAGGCTGAGCTCGGCCGGAATCCGGCCCGTCTCGGTCAGTTCACCGTCGGGGTCGCCGGTGCTGGAGCGCCAGCCGAGGCGCGCGATCGCCAGATACGTTTTGGGCAGTTCGAGCAGGTAGCGCTGCAGCCGGGTCGCCCGCCCAAGCAGTACCACGAGCAGTCCTGTGGCGAACGGGTCAAGCGTGCCGGCATGCCCGACCTTGCCGCCTCGCTCCCTGCGGATCTGCGCGACGACGTCATGTGAGGTGACGCCGGCGGGCTTGTCGACGAGCAGCACCCCGCCGGAGCCTTCAGGCTGGTTCGCGAACCTTGGCACTGAGGAACTCGACCAGCTCGGGGTAGCTGAGGTCGGTCGAGAAGCCGGCCGCACGCTTGTGGCCGCCGCCGCCGTGCTCGCGGGCGATCGCGGAAACGTCGACTCCGCCGTTGGCGGAACGCAGGCTTACCTTGCGGGCGGCGCGGGAGTCGTCGGTCTTGTCGCGGATCACCGCAGCGAGCGAGGTTCCGTTGAGGCTGCGCACGTAGTCGATGATCCCCTCGGAAAGAGCTTCACTTGACCCGGTGGCCTGATAGTCCTCGTCGGCCAGGTAGACCACCGACAGGCGACCATCCTCGCGACGCTCGATCTTGGCGATCGCGCGCGAGATCAGGCGCAGTTTCTCGAGCGGCACCCGCTCATAGAGCCGGCGGTAGGTGTCCCCCACATCGACGCCCGCCTCGATCAGCTCGGCCGCCAGCCTGTGCGCGCGGGCATCAACGTTTTCGTAGCTGAAGCGGCCGGTGTCGGTGACGAGGCCGACATAGAGGGCGTTTGCGATCTCCGCCGTGATCTCCGCGCCGAGTCGCTGGGCGACCTCGTAGACGATCTGAGCGGTGCAGCAAGCCTTGGAGTCGACCAGGTTGACGGCACCGAAGCGGGTGTTGTCGTGGTGGTGGTCGATATTGACGATCTGGGAGCCCTCCTGCTGGAGCCAGTCGACCGGCATGCGATCGATGTTTCCGCAGTCGAGGAAGACGATCAGGCGTTCCGCGACATCGGCGGGCGGCTCGTGGAAGACCTCCTCGAGCTGCAGGAAGCGATACTCGACGGGAAGCGGGAACTCCTTGGCGCCGAGGAACATCACCGAGTCCTTGCCCAGCTGGGTCAGGATCGCGTGCATCCCGAGCATCGAACCGAGCGCGTCTCCGTCGGGTCCTTCGTGGGTGGTCAGCAGGAAGCGGTCTGCCCCCCGCAGCTCCTCGACAACTGCCTGCAGATCCCCCTCGAGCGCGGCCTCGTGGTCGCTCATTGATCCAATAGACGGGAGACCCGCTCGGCGGTCTCTGCGGTGTCGTCGTAGTGAAATGTGAGGGTCGGAGTTCGCTTCATGTGGGTCTGGTCGGCGATGCGGCGCTGAAGAACGCCGTGGGACGAGCGTAGCCCGGCGAAGGTAGCCTCCCGCTGCTCATCATCTCCGAGCACGCTCAAAAACACCTTTGCGGTACGCAGGTCGGGGCTTGTTTGAACGCCGGTGACAGTCACGAATCCGATCCTCGGATCCTGGAGTTCAGTGGCGATCGCGTCCCCGATCACCTCCCGAAGGGCCTCGTTGACGCGCCGCATACGGGCGCCGGCCATGGCCCACATGCTAGTCCAGCTACTCCTTGAGGTCCTCCAAGGTCAGCAGCTGCCGCTCGACGCTGCACCCGTCCGGGCAACGTGAGCGGATGAAGCGCTCGAGGTCGTCGGCATGCGCGCCGAGCTCCGAGCCGCCGACGAGCGCGAACAGGAGCACGGACCGCTGCCACGTATCGTGGCCGTCGATCTCGGCGACCGACGCCCCGAAGCGCTTTCGAGCCTGGGCCTTCACCGACTGCACGAGCTTGCGCTTTTCCTTGAGCCCGTGTGACTCGTTGATGTGAAGGTGAACCTCGAGAAGACAGACGTAAGCCATAACGGCCTACAGCGTCTTCTCGACCTGCTTGGTCCTGAAGAACTCCAGAACGTCGCCTTCCTTGACGTCCGCAAAGCCTTCGAGCACGATTCCGCACTCCTGGCCCTCGGTGACCTCGGCGACGTCGTCCTTGAAGCGCCGCAGCGATCCGAGCCTCCCGCTCCAGACGACCAGACCGTCGCGGACGAGCCGCAGCTGGGAGCCGCGCAGCACCTTGCCCTCGGTGACGATGCAGCCGGCGATCCGGCCGACGCGGGACGCCTGGAAGGTCTGCTTGATCTCAGCCTCGCCGACGCGTTCCTCGACGTCCTCGGGCTCGAGCATGCCCTCCATCGCCGCGCGCAGCTCTTCGGTGACCTTGTAGATGACGTCGTAGGTGCGGATGTCGACGCCCTCGGCCGCCGCCGCGCGACGCGCGTCAGCGAGCGGGCGAACGTTGAAGCCGATCACGACGGCGTTCGATGCCGCCGCCAGCATCACGTCGGACTCGTTGATTCCTCCCGCCGCCGCACGGATGACGTTGACCGCGACCTGGTCCTGGGGGACCTTGGCAATCTCGTCCTGAAGTGCCTCCAGTGAACCCGAAACGTCGCTCTTGAGGACGATGTTGAGCTCGCTGAGCTCGCCGCCAGTGGCCTTCGAGAAGACTTCCTCGAGGGTGACGTGACGGGCTGACTGGCGGGCCAAAGCCTCGGTTTTGACGCGGTGACCCCGTTCGCCGGCCTCCTGCCGAGCCCTGCGCTCGTTGTCGGCCACGTGGAAGTGCTCGCCGGCATCGCAGACGCCGTCGAGGCCGAGCACCTCGACCGGGTCTCCCGGTCCGGCGCTCTGCTGCCGTGTGCCGGTGAAATCCATCATCGCGCGCACCTTGCCGTGCACCTGGCCGGCGACGACGGCGTCGCCGATGTTGAGGGTGCCTCGTTGCACCAGCAGCGTGGCGACCGGGCCACGGCCGGGATCGAGATGCGACTCGATCACTGCTCCGGAGGCAGGGGCGTTCGGGTTCGCCTTCAGCTCCTCAAGCTCAGCCAGCAAGACGATCGATTCGAGCAGGTCGTCGAGTCCGTCCCTGGTCTTGGCGGACACGTTGACAAAGAGCGTGTCTCCACCCCAGTCCTCTGGATTCAAACCCTTGTTCGCAAGCTCGCCGCGCACCTTGTCGGGGTCGGCGCCGTTCTTGTCGATCTTGTTGACCGCCACCAATAGCGGCACGGCGGCGGCCTTGGCGTGGTCGATGGCTTCAACGGTTTGAGGCATCACACCGTCGTCGGCGGCGACGACGATCACAGCGAGGTCGGTGACGCTTGCGCCGCGGGCCCGCATCGCCGTGAACGCCTCGTGTCCGGGAGTGTCGATGAACGTGATCGTGTGATCGTTGGCACGCACCTGGTATGCGCCGATGTGCTGTGTGATCCCGCCGGCTTCGCCTGCAACGACTTCGGTTTCTCGGATTGCGTCAAGCAACGAGGTCTTTCCGTGATCGACATGACCCATGATCGTGACCACAGGTGGACGGTCGACCAGATCTGCCTCGGCGTCGTCCTCTGCGGGATCCTCGACGACCTCCTGTGCGGCGGTGACGATCTCAACCTTGCGGTCAAGTTGCTCCGCGAGGATCTTGATCGTGTCGTCCGGGAGCGTCTGGGTCATCGTCGCCATCTCGCCCATCTGCATCAGCGTCTTGATGACCTCAGCCGCGGAGAGGCCAAGCGTCTCGGCAACCTCCTTGACGGTGGCGCCGGAGCTGACCTTGGTGGCGTCAGGCTCGACGACCTCTCTCGGCTCAAGCGGCGGCTCCTCGAGCAGTGGGCGGCGGCGGCGGCCACCGCGGCGGCGAGGCGGACGTTGAGGCGGCGGCGGCCCCATCTGATCGCGTCGCGAAGCCTGTGAGTCGATGACGACGCGACGCCGCTTCTTGGAGCCGCCCCCGGTAGCGGGGGCCGGTACCGCACCACCCTGTGGGGCGGCGGGCCTCGCCGAAGCAGCCTGCTTGGGCGCCGCTGCTGCCGCGGGTCTCGCAGCTGCGGAACTCGGGGCTGCCGCCGGAGGCTGCGCCGGCGCGGGCCCGGGGTTTCCACCCGATCCTCCAAGGGCTTTCAGAGCGTCGGCTTCATCGACGCTGGAGGCGGCCGCCTTGGCCTCGAATCCGGCCGCGGTCAGCTTGGCCAGCAGCTCTTTGCTGGTGACTCCCTGCTCCTTCGCGATCTCGTGGACGCGCTTCTTCGCCATCCGCGGGGGTTAGTCCTCGTCCGCCTCGACGGCGACGGGCTCCGGGTCGGGCTCAACCTGGTCCGGCTCGTCCTCGGCGTCCTCGTCGTCGTCAGGTTCCTCGGCGCCTGCATCGTCGTCGGGCTCCCCGGCGGCTGCCGGCTCAGGGGCGTCTTCGGGGGCCGCGGCTGAGGGCTCCTCGGCGACTGGCGCTTCCTCCTCGGCGACCTCCGCCTGCGGGGCCTCCTCGGCGACAGCGGCTTCCTCCCCCGGAGTCTCGGCCGCCGGCTCCTCCGCTGCGACAGGCTCGGCCTGGGCCTCGGCTTCGGCGAGGGCGGCGCTGGCTCGCTCGACGAGCGCCGCGACCTCGCCATCTGCGCCCTCAGGGCTCGCAAGCAGGTCGATCTCCTCGGCGCTGAGCGTGCTCACAACGGTCACCTGATTCGTGTCGAAGCGGGCCAGGGCCTGGTGCTGGGGCAGACCGCAGTAGCGAGACGCGGGCAGCGAGGCGTTCGGACAGCGACGCCCGGCGGAGAGCACGGCGGCGCACCGGCCATCGGCCTCCTCTCCGTCCTCGAACTCCATCTCGTCCTCTTCGTGGCTGAACTCGGTCTCGGATTTGATATCCACCCGCCAACCGGTCAGACGGGCCGCCAGACGCGCGTTCTGCCCGTCACGGCCGATCGCCAGCGAAAGCTGGTCGTCCGGAACGATCACGGTCGCCTGCTTGTCCTCGTCGTCGACGAGAACCTCGCGAACTCGGGCCGGTGACAGCGCCTTGGCCACAAAACGAGCGGGTTCGTCGTTGTAAGGGATGATGTCGATCTTCTCGCCCCGAAGCTCGGAGACGACCATCCGAACCCGCGAACCGCGCGGGCCGACACAGGCGCCGACCGGGTCGACGCCGTCGGCATGGGAGATCACCGCGATCTTTGAGCGGAACCCCGGCTCGCGCGCGACACCGACGATCTCGACGAGCCCGTCGGCGATCTCGGGCACCTCGAGCTCGAAGAGCTTGCGGATCAGTTCCGAGTTACGGCGTGAGACGACGATGCTGGGTCCCTTGCCCTCGCCGGAGACGTCGCTGACGACGACGCGGATTCGTTGCCCGTGGTCGTAACGCTCGTTCCAGACCTGCTCGGAGCGCGGCAGCAGCGCCTCTACCCGCTCGCGCAACTGGACCAGCGTGTAACGGTTGTCCGACTGCTGGATGATTCCGGTGACCAGCTCGCCGACGCGGTCCTGGTATTCCTCGAACATCATCTGGCGCTCGGCTTCGCGGATGCGCTGCAGGATCACCTGCTTGGCGGTCTGGGCGGCGATGCGGCCGAAGTCGTCGGGTGTGACGTCCCTGCTTGTGATTTGGTCCTCGTAGGGAGCCAGTACCTCCGGATCGAGGACGGGGTCCTCGGGCTCACGGAGCTCGCCGGTCTCGGGATCGATCTCCGGCTCCGGCGACTCCTCCAGCTGGGCGGCTCGGGCCTGCTCGAGAAGCTTCTCCTCGAGCTCAGGGGGCAGCGTCAGCTCGAAGACGCGGAAGTCCGCAGTTTCACGGTCGAGGTCCACTCGTGCGTATCTGGCGGCCCCTGGCGTCTTCCTGTAGGCCGAAAGAAGCGCATCTTCAAGCGCAGCCATCAGCGTCTCGGGGGCAAGGCCCTTCTCCTGCTCGAGCGCCCTCATCGCTTCGACGATCTCGCGGCTCACTGCTTCACCTCCGGCATCAGTTGGGCACCTCTGGGACGAGGTTTGAGCGGTGAATGCCGGCGTGCGGGATGTCGAAAGTCGCCGAACCGTCCTCAACCGTCACGACGCGGTCATCCGCGCCCGTCAAGGTCCCGGTGAAGCTCCGCCGGCCCTCAACCTGCTCGCGGGTACGAACGCGAACCGTGTGGCCCAGGAAGCGCCGGAAATGCTCCGGCTTGGTCAGCGGCCGATCCAGTCCCGGGGACGAAACTTCGATTGCATAGTCGGCGAGCAGGTCCCCCAGCTGACGTGTGACCGCCTCACAAAGTGCGAGGTCGACGCCATCGGGATGGTCGATGAAGAGCCGCAGCGTTTCTCGCCCAGGGCGCTCAAGTGCTATCAACTCGATCGATCCATCCAGCTCAGCGATGCTATTTTCGATTTTCTCCTGCAATTCCGGCATTTTGTCCTCTCACTCCTCCTCCGCATCCGGGCCCAAAAAAAAGGCGGGCCCGGGCCCACCTCTCGAAAGGGGTTCGGGTGCTTTGGAACAAGCGTGGCTGAGTATAGCCGTGGCCCGCGTGCCTGAAACAGCCGTTGGAGACGCCCGGAGGCTAGGTCTCGAGCAGCAGGGTCACGGGGCCGTCGTTGACCAACTCGACGGCCATCGTGGCCCCGAAGACCCCCTGCTTGGACGCAAGTTGCGCGCAGAACCGCTGATAGAGACGCTCGGCCAGCCCCGGGCGAGCCGCCCCGGTGAAGCTCGGCCGGTTTCCCTTGGCGGTGTCGGCGTAGAGGGTGAACTGACTGACGCAGAGCACCTCGCGCTCCCCGACGGCCTCGTTCATTCTTCCATCCCCGTCCTCGAAGATCCGCAGGCTCGAAACCTTTGCCGCGAGGCGGTCCGCTGCGGCTTCGTCGTCACCGTCGCCGACCCCGAGCAGGACCAGCAGCCCCGGCCCGATCTCAGCCACAACCTCTGCTTCGACGGAGACGGACGCGCGGCTGACACGCTGGACGAGCGCCCTCACCGCCGAGTGAGCCGCTCGCGGTAAATGCGATAGTCGCGGCGCTCCGGCCGCAGGTTCGATGCGATCGCAAGGTGACGCCGCGCCCGGTCCGGCTCGCCGCAGAGCGAAAGCGCCCGGCCCAGGCAGAAGTGCGCGTAGTCGTTGACCGGGTAGCGCTCGAGCACGGCCTCGAACTCTCGAGCGGCCTCGGGGAAGTGGCGGCTGCGAAACAAGGCGCGCCCGAGCGCCTCGCGGATCGAGCTCTTCTCGGGCGCGAGCTTCGCCGCCCGGCTCAGGGGGACCGTCGCCTGCTCGAAGTCACCGCTCTCGAGCAGCGCCATGCCCTTCTTAACAAGGAGGTAGAGACTGTCGTCGGCGACGTGCTCCGGCACACCCTCAGTGTAAGCCGGTCGGATCGGTCGATTCAGGCCTTGCCGAGCACTCCGCCGCGAAGGCGCTCGACGCGGTCGAGGATCGCGTCCGCGACCTCTCTCTTGGAGGCGAACGGAACCTGCGTCTCTTCGTCGGCCTCGACCACGACCACCTCGTTCTCGGAGCTCTCGAATCCGATCTCGGGTCGCGACACGTCGTTGACGACGATCGCGTCCGCTCCCTTGCGACCGAGCTTTCTGCGAGCCCGAGCGATCCAGTCCCCGCCGTGCTCGGCTGCGAAGCCGACGATCGTCTGCCCCGCCGCTCGTTTCGCCGCCAGACCCGCAAGTACATCCTCGGTCGGCTCGAGACAGATCTCCATGCCCCCATCACGCTCTTCACGGGCGATCTTCCCAGCCGAGGCTTGCGCCGGCCTGAAGTCGGCGACGGCGGCGGCCATCAGCAGAACATGACACCCTCCGAATTCGCTCTCCAGTGCGTGCTTGAGCTCGGCCGCCGACTCGACGTCCACGCGGCGCACCCCCGCCGGCGCCTTCAGGGCGACGTTGGCGGCAACGAGGGTGACATCGGCCCCGCGGGCCTGGGCCTGCTGCGCCAGGGCCATCCCCATGCGTCCGCTCGAGCGGTTGCCGATGAAGCGCACGGGGTCGATCGCCTCGCGCGTGCCGCCGGCGCTGATGAGCACGCGCAAGCCATCCCAGGCGCCGGACGCCCCGGGGAGCAGGGCTTCGACCTCTTCAAGCAGCCGCTTGGGATCGGGGAGGCGGCCGACGCCGTGCTCGCCGCGAGACGCCAGGGCTCCCGTATCGGGCTCGATCACCGAGACGCCGCGGGCGCGAAGTGTCTCGAGGTTGGCCTGGGTGGCCTCGTCCTCGAACATGCGGTTGTTCATCGTGGGGGCAACCAGTCTTGGAGCAGGGCAGGCGAGGAAAGCGGTCGTCAGCATTCCGTCGGCGATCCCGGAGGCAAGCTTTGCCAGCGTGTTGGCCGAGGCGGGCGCAACGAGGTAAACGTCGGAATCCTGGGCGACCTGGAGGTGACCGATCGGATCGTGATTCGGCAGCTGGTCCCCGGGGAACGCTCCTCGCATCGGGTCGCGGTCGAACTCGTCGATCAGGACCGGCGCCCCGACGATCCCCTCGAACGAGGCGGCTCCGACGAAACGCGTCGCCGTCGGGGTCATCAGCACACGGATGCCGTGGCCGGCCTTCGTGGCGAGTCGTGCGAATTCCAGCGCCTTGTAGGCGGCGATGCCGCCGCTGACGCCCAGCAGGATGCGTGCCATCAGCCGCCCCCGGACGCGGAAGGCAGCCACGCCAAGTAAGCGTTTTGCCGGTGATTCCGGGTGCGTGGCTGCCGGGAGCAGAGGAGGCGGCGCATGTCAGAAAGCGTACGCCCCGGGCGGGGCCGCCGTTACGTGGCGCTCGGGACTGGAAGAACCCGCCCGCTAGAAGCGGTACGAGTACTTGATCTTGTCGTGGGCAAGTTCCTCGAGCGCGATCGTGAGGTAATTGCCGCTTTCAGTCTCGATCATCGGCGGAGTGAACTCTTCGTAGGTTCCCTCACCGAGGGCGCGGTAGTAGCTGTTCAGCTGACGGGCGCGCTTCGCCGCGACGATGACGGCGGCGAAGTGTGAATCGGTGCGCTCGAGCAACTTGTCGACTCTGGGCTTGACCATGAGCGCAGCAGTGTAGGGACTCGCCTCGCGGAATCTCTCAGGCGAGGCTCGAGCGGACGACTTCCTCCAGCTCGTTCGCCGCACGCTCGATGTCGTCGTTGATGACCACGTGGCGAAATTCGAGCTGAGCTTCGAGCTCCTCGATAGCCACCTCGAGCCGCTGGATGATCGCGTCGCTGGAGTCCGTGCCGCGGCCCTCGAGCCGCTCGCGCAAAGCCGCAGGATCCGGCGGCGCGATGAAGATGAGCACCGCTTCAGGCATCGCCTCCCGGACCTGGCGGGCACCCTGGACCTCGATTTCGAGTGCCACGGGATGTCCGGCGGCGGTCCTGCGCTCCACCTCGGTGCGAAGCGTTCCGTAGCGGTTGCCGCTGTAACTGGCGTGCTCGAGGAAATCGCCGGCGTCAACCCTGCGGGCGAACTCCTCGGCGTTCAGGAAGTGATAATCGCTCCCTGGCTCCTCCCCGGGGCGAGGGTCACGGGTGGTAGCCGAAACCGAAAGCTCGAGATCGGGGACGCGATCACGCAGGCGCCTGATCAGCGTGCCCTTGCCGACGCCGGAGGGACCGGTGATCACGAACACCTTGGACATGGCCTAATCCTTTCAAGCCCGCAAGACTTCACTTTGCCCCCGGCAGGTGCTGAGAGCAAGCCTGGCGAGCACACAGGACGACCACCGAGGCCGGCGGCCGAGGACACCGCCCGGCGCGGTGTCTCAGCGCCTGCGGAGCTGTACGACGAGTTCCGCCCGCTGCCGTTGTGAGAGTCCGCCGATCGTCTTGCTCGGCGAGATGCGGCAGTAGCTGAGGATGCGGTTGGCCTTGACGCGGCCATACTTCGGCACCGCGAGGATCATGTCGATCGCCTTCGCGGACATCACGTACTCGGGTGGATCGAGCAGTAGGGTTTCGATTCGGGTCTTCCCGGCCTTGAGATCGCGCTTCAACTGGGCTCGCGCGGTGCGAATGTCGTTGGCCTTCCGCAGCGCCCTCATGCGCTGGTCGTGTGTTCGCTCGGGCACGGCGGTGGCGGGCGATGTCTCGAGCGAGGGGGCCATCGGCGGCGGCAGTATAACTGTGCAACGGGCTTGCTCACGCATGAGTTTGCGTTTTAGGACGGAATTCGGGTGAAGCTCAACTAGAGGTTGAGGCCGTAGGTACAACTCGGTCTCCACCGCAGAGCTCATTGACGTCGCCGATCGATCTCTGCTCGAGCTGCTGCTCGAGCTCGAGCCTCACTGTGATGCCCGCCAGCGGGTCGCGAAAACTGGCGGTTCCGACGGCGACGGCGGTCGCTCCGGAGCACAGAAACTCGAACGCATCGGCCCCTCTTTCGATGCCGCCCATCCCGATCACCGGCACCGAGACCGCCGCAGCCACGCGCTGAAGTTGCGCCAACGCGATCGGCCGCACGGCCGGACCGGAGAGCCCGCCCGAGCCGGCGCCGAGCCAGGGTTCGGTCCCCCCGGGGGTGAGCGCCACCGCCTTGACCGTGTTGATCAGGGAGACGGCGTCCGCGCCGGCCTCCTGCGCGGCGACGGCGACGGATTCAGGCGCGGCGACGTTCGGCGTCAGCTTGACAATCACCGGTTTCTGGGTCAGCGGGCGCAGGGCTTCGACGAGGCCGAACGCTTCGGATGGCTCCTCGCCGACGATCAGCCCGGACTTGACGTTAGGGCAGGAGATGTTCAGCTCGATTGCAGCGACTTCGTCGCGGCCGGCGACCCCGTTGACGAGTTCGGTGAACTCTTCGGTGCTGGTTCCCATGACGGAGACGATTAGGGGGACGGGCAGCTCGGCGAGCTGGGGAAGGTCCTTTGCGAGGAAGCCCTCCAGGCCCTTGTTCGGCAGGCCGATTGAGTTGATCATCCCGCTCGGGGTTTCGAAGAGGCGTGGCGGTGGGTTTCCGGCGCGCGGTTGGGGAGTGATGGTTTTGGAGACGAAGGCTGCGAAGGGAAAGTTCTCCAGGAGGGCGTCTCCGAAAGCCCGCCGTGCTGCGATTACATCGAAGGTGCCGGATCCGTTGAGGATCGGGTGCTCGAGGCGCAAGCCCGCGATCTCGACGCTCAGATTCATGACCTCGCCGTCGCGAGCCTGACGTTGCCCCGAATAGTTGGGGATTTCGTCAATGTCCTCAATTGGGAGCTCACCGGTGCCCCGCTCCCGCGACCAGCGCAGTAGCGATCGCGTCGGCCCTGACCACCGGCCCGTCGGCGCACAGACGCATGTAGCCCCCGTCCACCAGCGGTACGGCGCAACCGAAGCAGGCCCCGAACCCGCAGGCCATCGGGCTCTCCATTGCCAATTCGGCCACCACCCCCCGCTCCAGGCACATGACCCTCACCGCTTCGAGCATCGCGGGCGGACCGCAGGCGTAGACGACAGCCGTCGCCGCATCGTCGCCCTCCAGCAGCACCGAAAGCAGATCGGTGACGTAGCCCTTGTGACCCGCGTGCCCGTCTTCGCTCGCCAGCCGGATCTCGGAGCAGTCGAACAGCTCGGTTGCGCCGGAGTGAGCCTCGTCGCGAAACCCCAGCAGTGTCCGCGTGGGCACCCCGAGCTCGACCAGGCTCCGGCGCCAGACGGCCAGCGGGGCGATCCCGATCCCCCCGCCGACGAGGATTGCTCCCGCGGCTTCGGGGTTCAGCTCATTCGGCGCGGAAAACGGGCGCCCCAGCGGCCCGGTCAGCCAGATGCCGTCCCCGTCCTGCACCGAAGTCAACCGCGACGTCCCCGGCCCCACGGCCTCCGCGACGAACTCAACCAGCACCCCCTTGCTGCTGCCGTTCGCCGATGCGAATGAGAAGGCCCGAGGTAAGTACGGACGCCCCGCATCCCCACCCCATCCCGCCTCAGTCGCAAGCATGTAGAACTGCCCAGCCGCGGGCATCGGGCCGTCGGCGTCGCGAACTCCGAAGATCCGGTATCTGCCGGAAGCTCGGTTTCCCGTCACTTGGCAGAGCCGCCGCCCGGGCGGCGCAATCACGCGATCGTCGGCCCCGATCACGGCTCGACTGGGCTCGCGGGTTCGGCAGCCGTTTCGTGCAGTTCCTGCAGAGATCGCACGTCGACCCCCCCCGCGTGCTGAGCGAAGATCGCACGGGCGGCGGCGGAAGCGCCCGTCATCGTCGTGATGCACGGCAGGCCGTGGCGAACCGCCGCGGTGCGGATCTCGTAGCCGTCCGAGCGTGCGCCGCTGCCCGTGGGCGTATTGATCACGAGGTCGACCTCGCCTCGGGTGATGTAGTCGACCACATTGGGAGAGCCCTCGCCGATCTTCTTGATCGACTCGACGGGGATCCCCATCCGGGAGATCGCCTGGGCCGTGCCGCCCGTGGCGATGATGCGGAATCCGAGGTCTGAGAAGCGCGCAGCAAGCTGGGTCGCAGCCGGCTTGTCGGTGTCGGTCACGGTGATGAAGACGGTGCCGGAGCGCGGCAGCTCGACGCCCGCGGCCGCCTGGGCCTTGCCGAACGCAGTTGGGAAGTCGCGGGCCACGCCCATCACTTCGCCGGTGCTCTTCATCTCGGGACCGAGGACCGAGTCGGCGCCGGCAAAGCGGGAGAAGGGCAGCACGGCTTCCTTTACAGAGATGTGGCCGGTCGGCATCGCGGGGAGGTTCTGCTGCTCGGACAGGGACTCCCCGAGCATCAGGCGGCAGGCGATCTTGGCGACGGGGGCGCCGACTGCCTTGGAGACGAACGGCACCGTGCGCGAGGCTCTCGGGTTGGCCTCGATCACATAGAGCTCGCCGCCGGCGACCGCGTACTGGATGTTGATCAGGCCGATGACGCCGAGCTCGAGCGCGATCCGCCTCGTCGTCCCGGTGATCTGGGCAAGCATCTCCTCGCCCAGGCTCATCGGGGGCAACACGCAGGCCGAGTCGCCGGAGTGGACGCCGGCCTCCTCGACGTGCTGCATGATCCCGGCGACATGCACGTCCTCGCCGTCGCTCAGCGCGTCGACATCGACCTCGATCGCGTCCTCGAGGAAGCGGTCGAGGAACAGCGGGTGCTCCTGGTCGGCCTTGACGTTCGCCTCGAGATATGCGGCCAGCCCGTCTGTCGAGTAGCAGATCTCCATCGCGCGGCCGCCCAGCACATAGGAGGGTCGAGCCAGCAGCGGGAAGCCGACCTCCTCGGCGATCACCTGCGCCTCGTCGGCTGAGAGCGCGGTCCCGTAGGGCGGGTGCTTGATGCCGAGGCGGCGAAGCAGCGCCCCGAAGCGACCGCGGTCCTCGGCCAGGTCGATCGCGTCCACGGGGGTGCCCAACAGCGGGATCCCTGCGTCCTCGAGCGCCTTCGCGAGCTTCAGCGGCGTCTGTCCGCCGAACTGGACGATCACGCCCTCTGGCTGTTCGATCTCGGCGACCGCAAGCACGTGCTCCGCGGTCAACGGCTCGAAGTAGAGGCGGTCGGACGTGTCATAGTCGGTGGAGACCGTCTCCGGGTTGCAGTTGACCATCACGGCGTCGCGTCCCGATTCGCGAACGGTCATCGCGGCGTGAACGCAGCAGTAGTCGAACTCGATCCCCTGCCCAATCCTGTTGGGGCCGGCCCCGAGGATCATCACTGAGGCTCGGTCACCGCGCCGAACCTCGGAAACGCCCACTCGTTCGTGAGCCGAATAGAAGTAAGGGGTCTGGGCCTCGAACTCGGCGGCGCAGGTGTCGACGGAGCGAAAGCCGCGTACGAGACCGGCAGTGCCGTCGCCCTCGGTGGCCAGGGCCTGGAGCTCTCTGAGGAACCAAGGGTCAACCTTGGTGCTGGCGTGCACGTCGGCGGGATCGATGCCGCGCCTGAAGGCCTCGAGCACGAGGTCGAATCGGTCCCAGGAGGGGCTGGCGAGGCGCTCCAGGAGGGCCACGTCGTCGTGGGGAAACTCGGCAGGTGAGTCGAGCTCGCGCGAGAGCATCGCCTTTGCGAAGGACTCCTTGAAGGTGCGCCCCATCGCCATCGCCTCGCCGACGGACTTCATGTGGGTCGTCAGCTTCCCCTCCGAACCCGGGAACTTCTCGAACGCGAAGCGGGGAACCTTGACGACGACGTAATCGATCGTCGGCTCGAAGGCCGCCGGGGTCGCCCGGGTGATGTCGTTCGGGATCTCCTCGAGCGCATAGCCGACTGCGAGCCGAGCGGCGATTTTTGCGATCGGGAAACCGGTCGCCTTCGAGGCCAGCGCCGAGGAGCGCGAAACGCGCGGGTTCATCTCGATGACAACGATCTCGCCTGTGTCCGGGTTGACGGCAAACTGGACGTTCGAGCCTCCGGTTTCGACCCCGACCGCGCGAATCACGCGCAGGGCCTGGTTTCGAAGCTCCTGGTAGAGGTGGTCGGTGAGCGTCTGCGCCGGGGCGACCGTGACGCTGTCGCCGGTGTGCACTCCCATCGGGTCCATGTTCTCGATCGAGCAGACGATCACGACGTTGTCGTTGTGGTCGCGCATCACCTCGAGTTCGAACTCACCCCAGCCGAGCACCGACTCCTCGACCAGCACCTGGTTCTCCGGGCTCGCTGCGAGACCCTCAGAGACGATCTCGGCCAGGCCGGCTGCCGTCTCCCCGACGCCGCCGCCGTGTCCACCCATCGTGAAGGCCGGACGCACGATCGCCGGCAGTGTGATCCGGCCGTCGGCGAGCGCGCGCTCCGCCTCGGAGACGCTTGTCACGATCTCGGATCGCGGGACGCGCAGCCCGGCTTCGTCCATGGTGGTCCGGAACAGCTCGCGGTTCTCCGCCTTGTTGATTGCGTCGATATCGGCGCCGATCAGCTCAACTTCGTAGCGGTCGAGCACTCCCCGCTTATCGAGCTCGACTGCCAGGTTGAGCGCGGTCTGGCCGCCGAGCGTCGGCAGCAGCGCGTCGGGGCGCTCGCGCTCGATGATCTTCTCGACGACCTCAGGAAGCAGCGGTTCGATGTAGGTGCGGTCGGCGAACTCCGGGTCGGTCATGATCGTCGCCGGATTCGAGTTGACGAGGACGACCTCGTAGCCCTCTTCCTTGAGCACCTTGCAGGCTTGGACGCCCGAGTAGTCGAACTCGGCCGCCTGCCCGATCACGATCGGACCCGAGCCGATCAGGAGGATCTTGTGGAGGTCGTCGCGCCTAGGCATTGGCAAGGGCCTCCATTGCGGCCTTCGCGTCTTCCTGCGAGGTGAAGCTGGTGGTTCTCACGATCAAGTCACCGGAGTACTCGATGACCTGCCCGATCGGCTGGCGGACCGGCGCCCCGGAGCCCTTCCCTCGCATTTCGGCGGTGCAAAGGAAAAGGATGATCCCTGGGCTGACTGGTCGATACTCGCGTTCCGTGTAGGTGATCGAAACGGTCGCCATAAAGTCCCTGAAGTAGTCGCGAAGCCCCGCGTGACCCACGTGCTCCTTGCCGTCCAGCGCCGTTGTCAACCCTGAGCGGAAGACGAGGTTCGGGTGCGCCATCTCCTCGATGATCTCCGTCAGCCCTTCCATGTCTCCGCGCTCGATGCAGTCGAAAGCCGCGTCGAGTCGTGTGATCAGCCGCTCCGCGCCCGGGGCTGCTGCGGCTTCAGTGGCGCCGGCTCGCGCGGCGAGGCGCCGTTGGAGATTGGCTTCAACTTCCGGCCAATCCTCATCGGTGATCGAGAAGTAGGCCGAGTCGCGAACGCCGACCACGGGCATCTGCATGTGCTTGCGGAAGATGCCTTCGAAGCTCGCCGGCAGCGCAGCAAGGGCGCCACGAGAACGCTCGTTGCGCGCGTCGGTCTTGAACTCGACGCGCATGCAGCCCAGCTCCTCGAACGCGAACCCCAGCATCAGCAGCTTCGCCTCGACGTTGGCGCCGCTTCGCCAGCTCGAGGGGGTCAGCCAGGTCCAGCCGATCTCGAGGCCGTCGTGAATCTGCCGGATGGCGAGATAGGAGGAGCTGCCGATCGGCTCATCACGATCCTGCGCGACCGTGACGAAGCACCATTCCTCGGCGGCTTGGGAGGCCGTCAGCCGTTCGTCGAACCAGGATCCGAACGCCGCCCTGTCACCGGGCACGCGACGGTCCGTCCAGACCCAGGTCTCTTCGTCGGTTGAGACCGAGAAGAGCGGCTCCTCGTGCTCAGGCTGGATCGGCTCCATTCGCACAACTGATCCCTCGAGCGCGCGACTTGGCGGCGGCCAAATCACGCCGCCAGCTCCAGGAAGCTGTCGAAGAGATGGCGAGCGTCGTGAGGACCCGGCCCGGCCTCGGGGTGGTACTGAACGGTGCACCCGGCGACGTCCTTGAGCACGAGGCCCTCGACGGTGCGGTCATAGAGGTTGAGGTGGGAAAGCTCGGCGGCTCCGAAGTCGGTCTCCCAGCGCACCGGGTCGTCGCCCTCGATGCTCGGCTCACCCCCGGGCCCCTGGACCGCGAAGCCGTGGTTCTGGGAGGTGATGTCGATGCGCCCGCTGGCCAGTTCCTTGACGGGGTGGTTGGTGCCGCGGTGACCGAAGGGGAGCTTGAAGGTCTCTAGACCGACCGCACGGCAGAGCAGCTGGTGGCCGAGGCAGATGCCGACGACCGGTCGCTTGCCGACTACGCCGCGAACCGTCTCGACGACGTAGTCGAGCGCAGCCGGGTCGCCCGGGCCGTTGGCTAGAAAAACCAGGTCCGGGTTTCGCTCCAGGACCTCCGCGCTCGAGACCGTGCAGGGCAGCAGTGTCAACTGACAGCCCCGTTCACGGAACTGACGAATGATTGAGAGCTTGATGCCCGTGTCGATACCGACGACGTGCGGGCCATCTCCGGCGAACTCGATCGGGGCATCGGGCGTGACCGTTCGAGCGAAGTCGGCACCGGCCATCGAGGGTTCGGCGGCAACGCGCTCGCGCGCCTCGCTCACTGCCGTCCCGGCGTCGAAGATCCCCCCTCGCATCGCTCCCTGGTCACGGATGTGGCGAACAAGCGAGCGCGTATCGACGCCGGTGATCGCCGGCACCCCGCAGTCGCGCAGCCAGTCGAGCCAGCCACCCTCGGCATCGGCTGCGTCCTCGCCGTTCTTGCCCTCCCGCATGATCACCCCGCGGGCGTGGGCGCGGTCGGATTCCATCGCCGCGGCGAAGACGCCGTAGTTGCCGATCAGCGGATAGGTGAAGGTGATGATCTGCCCGGCGTAGGACGGGTCGGTGACCGACTCCTGGTAGCCCGTCATCGCGGTGTTGAAGACGACCTCGCCGGCAACCGTTCCCTCGGCTCCACAGAGCTCACCGTCGAATCGGGTGCCGTCCTCCAGCAGTACGAAACCCTCGCCCATCTACTTCACCAGCGCCTGTACTTGCTTGAACTGGTCGGTGCCTGCGCGGCGCAGCAACTCGAAGAGGGCGGTCTCGACGCTGGTCACCGTTGCCCCGGCGGCCTCCAGCTTGTGCAGCCCGACCTCGTTGTTGGCCGCGGTGCGCGAGCCGACTGCGTCTCGAGCGACGTGCACCTCGACATCGGCGTCGAGCAGGTCCAGCACCGTCTGGTTTACGCAGACGTGGGTCTCGATGCCGCAGACGAGCACCTGGGAGCGCCCGGCGAGATCGAACCCGTCGGCCTCGGCGGCGGAAAAGGCGGTCTTCTCCAGGACCGGCACGCCCTCGGGCAGGTGTTCGGCCAGCTCTGGGACGGTCTCCCCCAGGCCCCGTGGGTACTGCTCGGTGACAACGATCGGAATCCCGATCGCAACGGCTCCCTGCACCAGCACGGCTGACGCCTCTGCGATCCCGTCGAAGTCCGGGATCGCCTTGCGAAAGGCCTCCTGGACATCGACGACGACCAGGGTCGTCCGGTTGGGGTCGAGTTTGCTCACGCCACACCCAGTGCAAAGGCCCGCTGGCGATACGCCACCGAACCTCCGGCGATCGTCATCACAACGCGGCCCGTCAGCTTGCGTCCTGCGAAGCAGGAGTTCTGCGAGCGGCTCTCCCAGCCGTCCACTCCCGCTTCCCATTCGGCGGACGGATCGACCAGAGCGATGTTCGCCTCAGCGCCGATGGCGAGGCTTGCCGGCTCGAGATCCACGATCGCGGCGCCGGCGGTCATCCGTTCGATCAGCAGCTCGAGGCCGATGACTCCGGGCAGGACCAGCTCCGTGTAGAGGACGGCGAACGCCGTCTCGAGTCCGGTCACGCCCATCGCAGCACGTTCGAAGGGCACCTCCTTCTCGTCGAGGGTGTGCGGAGCGTGGTCGGTGGCGACGCAGTCGATCACCCCGGACCGAAGACCCTCGATCAGCGCTTGGCGGTCGGCCTCGGTTCGCAGCGGCGGGTTCATCTTGAAATTGGAATCCAGCGAGCGGACCACCTCGTCGGTGAGGGTGAGGTGGTGCGGGGTCGCCTCGGTGGTGAGTTGCACCCCCCGGTCCTTTGCAGCAGCCACCGCCTCGACTGAACCGGCGTCCGAGAGGTGCTGGACGTGGATCCGGCCCCCTTCGTACTCGGCGATGGCGGCGTCGCGGGCGATCATCGTCGCTTCTGAGATGCCGGGGATGCCGCTCAGGCCCGTCGCCGCGGAGACCGCGCCCTCGTGCATGACGCCCTTGCCGGACAGCTCGGGGTCCTCCTCGTGCAGCGCGATCGTGCCGCCGACGAGTCGCTGGTACTGAAGGGCTCGGCGGAGCATCCGCGCGCTGGCGATCGGCAACCCGTCATCGGAGAAACCGAGCGCCCCCGAGTCGCGCAGCTCGGCCATGTCCGTGAGCTCGCGGCCCTCCATGCCCCGGGTCACCGTGGCCAGGAACCCGGTCGGCACCGATGCTTCCGTTCCGGCTCGTTCTCGCAGCGAACTGATCAGCGCGACCGAGTCAACCGGGGGCCGGGTATTCGCCATCGCAACGATCCCGCAGTAGCCGCCGGCGGCAGCGGACCTCGTCCCGGTTTCGAGGTCCTCCTTGTCCTCTTGGCCGGGGGTGCGCAGGTGCACGTGCGGGTCGAAGAACGCCGGCATCGCGATCAGGCCCTCGGCGCCGATTCGCTCCAGGCCCGAGCTCTCCTCGCTTCCACCCGGCTGACGAAGCTCGGCGATCTCGCCGCCTCGGACGACCAGGTCGTGCATCCCGTCGATGCCCGCGCGTGGGTCGAGGACCCGGGCGTCGGCCAGCAGTAGGTCGGTCCCCTGGGGCCGGCGCCAGTCGAGTGACGAGACCTGCTTCATGCGGGTTGTCCGATCGACCGGGTCGGTTCGGAGAGCGATGGAACGCCGGCCTTGCTCTCGGCCGGGTCGGGTCGATCGCTGCCGGACATCAGCTCGAAGAGGATCGCCATCCGTACGACCAGCCCGCTCGCCACCTGCTCTGCGATCAGCGAGCTGGGTCCGTCGATCACCTCTGAGGAGAGCTCGACGCCCCGGTTCACCGGTCCCGGGTGCATCAGCAGCTGGCGAGGGCCCAGTCGCCGGCCGTCGATCTGATAGTTGGCGACGTATTCGCGAAGCGAGGGCATGAAGCTCTCCCCCATGCGCTCGTTCTGCATGCGCAGGGCGTAGACGACGTCGGCGTCGCCGAGGTCGTCGAGCCTGTACGTGACCTCGCAGCCCAGGGTTTCGAATTCCCGCGGAACCAGGGTGGGTGGACCGCAGACCGTGACCTGGGCGCCCATCATCGCGAAGGCGAGCACGTTCGAGCGGGCGACGCGGCTGTGGAGGATGTCGCCGACGATCCAGATTCGCTTGCCTTCGAGCGAGCCGAGGTGGCGCTGCAGCGTGAAAACGTCGAGCAGCGCCTGGCTGGGATGCTCGCGCTTGCCGTCGCCGGCGTTGACGACCGAGGCTTCGGTCCAGCGGGTGATCAGCTCGGCGGCGCCGGCGTCGGGGGAGCGGATCACGATCGCCGCGGGGTCATAGGCCGAGAGCGTGAGCACGGTGTCCTTGAGCGACTCGCCCTTGTCGACGGCGGAACCGGCCGACTTGACGGAGACGACGTCCGCGGAGAGGCGCTTCGCGGCCAGCTCGAACGAGGAGCTGGTCCGGGTGCTCGACTCGTAGAAGAGGTTGACGACGGTGCGGCCCCGCAGCGTCGGCACCTTCTTGATATCGCGCTTGCCGAGCGATTCCGAAATGCTGCCTGCGCGCTCGCAGATGCGTTCGATGTCGCTGCGGTCGAGGTCGCCAACGGCCAGCAGGTGCTTCATTTCGCCTCCTCGGTGGGACTCGGCTGTGGGGAGTTGCCATTGGTTGCGGCAGCGGTGTTGGGGCCGATCGAAACCTCGTCGATGCCGTCGATCTCCTCGAGGCGCACGAAGACCCGCTCCGAACGGGAGGTCGGCAGGTTCTTGCCGACGTAGTCGGGCCTGATCGGCAGCTCGCGGTGCCCGCGATCGACCATCACGGCGAGCTGGACCCGCTCGGGGCGACCGTAGTCGAAGAGCGCCTCGATGGCCGCCCGTGTCGTGCGCCCCGTGTACATGACGTCGTCGACCAGCACGAGGGTGCGGCCGCTGATGTCGAAATCGAGGTGCGACGCGTGAACGGTCGGCTGGTCGGCGGGGCCGCGGCCGAGGTCATCGCGGTAAAACGAGATGTCGAGGTCGCCGAGCGGAACCTCGCTGCCGGTCAGCTCCCCGACCAGAGCGTGCAGGCGACGGCCGAGAATCGCCCCGCGCGTATGGACCCCGACGACGGCAACGCCCTGCTCGTCACCCGAGGCCGGGTTCTTCTCGACGATCTCATGGGCGATGCGTCGCAGGGTGCGGCGCAGGTCGTCGCGGTCGAGTACAAGCTTCTCAGGCAGCGCCCCTTCCGGGCGCTCCGAGTGAGTCATCTGATCTGCGTGCCCCTTCTTGGCCTCTCAGGACCGGGTTAAAGGAACCGACGCGGCCAGAGTAGCACTCTGCCTTGATGCCTCTCGGATGCCGCTTCAGCCGAGCCATACGCCGACCGTCCCGGAGTACACCCTATGCGGGGTCAATCGGCACGTTCGGTGTGGTTTGTTCTCTTGCGCCGCTGCGGATCAGGGTGGGCTTGCCTCGCTCGGGGAAGGGGATTTCGACCAGGTCGAAATCCCTGGGGGCCTCGATTGCGTCGAATTCCTCTCGGGCCTCCTCGAGGACTGCGGCGATGTTGTAGCGCGAGGAGATGTGAACTAGCGCAAGCATGTCGACCTCGGCCTCAGCCGCCAGGCGGGCGGCCTCACGGGCCGTCGAGTGGCCGGTCTCGCCGGCCCGCTCCTCCTCGTCGTCGGCAAAGCTGCCGTCATGAATCAGCAGCTGGGCCTCGTGGGCAGCGAGGCGGGTCATCTCGCAGGGGCGGGTGTCGCCGGTGATCACCAGCTTGCGGCCCTGGCGCGCCTCACCCATCACCTGGTCGGGCGAAACGTCGCCCTTTTTACCGGTGACCGTCTCTCCGCGCTGCAGGGCGCTGAAGGCCGGCCCGGCATCCACGCCCAGTCGCACCGCCTCATCGGGGTCCAAGCGCCCCGGCCGATGCTCTTCCACGAGCGCGTAGCCATGCGCTCGGGTTGAGTGCTCGACGGCGAACGGGGTCACGGTCGCTGCCTCGAGCCCGACTTCCTCTCCGAGCTGCAGCTCGGTCAGCGTCAGCTCGTAGGACAGGCGCCCGACCAGGCGCCAGAGGGTCTTGAAGAGTTCCTCGAGCCCGGGGGGGCCAAGGATCTCGAGGCCGCGCTCGCGGCCGAGGAGGTCATAGGTTTTGAGCAGTCCGAGCAGCCCCAGCCAGTGATCCAGGTGGTAGTGGGTGAGGAAGATCAGGTCGAGCTGGACGAGCCCTGTCGAGCGCTGCATCTGGCGCTGAGTTCCCTCGCCGCAGTCGAACAGCAGCCTCTCTCCCCCGCGCCGCACGAGCACGCTCGCCGTCGAGCGACGTGCGGACGGCACGCTTCCGCCGGTGCCGAGGAAGACGACATCAAGGTCCATCGGCCGAGCGTAGTGCTCGCAGCCGCACGCAGCTGCGAGCCGCCGGTCAGCCGAGGAGCACCACCCGCACTGAAAACGGGGAGAAGGCCTGCCCGGGGACTGCGATCACGCCCCCGCGCGAACTCTACGGCGGCGCCGGTCCTAGCCTCTAAGCTGACGCCACGAGCGCCCGTAGCTCAGCTGGATAGAGCGCCGCCCTCCGGAGGCGGAGGCCACAGGTTCGAATCCTGTCGGGCGCGCCTTCACCGGGGAACATCGTGGCGATCTGTGGTGACGCGGGCCCGGTTAAGCCCCGAGCCACTCCGCCAGCGGCACCGAACTGGGAAGCGACGAGAAGTCGCCCTCGTCGCGAATTTTCGTGGCCACCTGCACCGCCGCCGCCAGCGCAGCCATCGCCAGCCAGGATCCAAGGCTGATGCGCTGCGCGCCCGCTTCGAAGACCTGGGCAGACGTCAGGTCCGGGCGCGCGAGCACGTTGACCGGCTTGGGAACCGCGTCGCAGACCGCCTTGATCTCTTCGCTAGTCCGCAGCCAGGGCGCGTAGAGCACGTCCGCCCCAGCATCGCCGTACGCCCTCAGGCGGGCGATCGTGTCGTCGAGGTCGGGGTTGCCGCGAAGGTGGTTTTCCGCACGTCCAGTGAGCGTAAATGTGAACCCGAGGCCCCTCGCCGCCTCCGCGGCCGCCGCGATTCGCTCGGTTGCGTGCTCGATCGAGTAGAGCCGGCCATCGTCGGGATCCCAGTCCTCGATCGACCCCCCGACGGCGCCGGCCTCGGCCGCCCGCGTGATCGCCTTCGCGGCATCGTCGGGTTCCGGACCGAAGCCGTTTTCGAGGTCCACCGAGATCGGCAGGTCCGTGGCCGTGGCCAGGTCTGCAACGTGGTCGGAGAGCTCATCGAGAGTCACGTTGCTGTCAAGCCTCCCCAAGGTCTCCGCGAATCCTGCGCTCGTCGTCGCCAGCGCCTTGAACCCAAGCGATGTCAGCGCCTTAGTCGATCCCGCGTCCCATGGGTTTCCAATCACGAAGGGCTCGCCCTCGTGGAGCGCCCTGAAGGCCTCTCCCTTGTCTGCTTGCGTCGCTGTCATCGGTTCTCCTTCGCCTGGTTTCGACGTCATCGCATCGGGCGCCAACTGCCTGAGGTCAATCCGATTTGTCCGGTCTATGGCCTTGCTCGGGCCAGAACGGCCACTCCTCAAACTCCCGGCAACGTCCATCGTCTCCCAGTGTCACCACCCAGATATCGCGGTATTCACGCACCGGAGCATCGCGGTAGTCGACCTCGACCCGCACGACGCCCACGTCCCCCTCGACCGCGACGACCTCGGTGCGCATCGTGAAGTCCTCGTCCGCGCTCTGTCGCTCGGCTTCCCAGAGCTCAGCGATCGCCGCGAGACCGCGGTGCCGCTTTTCATAGGGCGACATGCTGTAGACGGCGTCCGCCGTGAACAACTCGCCGAGGCCATCGGCCCCCGCCGTACGCCAGGCCCGTTCGTAGCGGGCAAGCCAGTCGGTCAGCGCGGTGTGGTCGCTCACGGCCGCCTCAGGATGCCGGGGCCCGTGCCTCGGGGTGCTCGCGGTACCAATCGATCGTGCGTCGCAGGCCCTCCTCGAGATCCACCTCCGGCTCCCAGCCCGTCACCTGCTTGATCTTCGCGGAGTCGAGGTATTGGCGATCGATCTCCCCGGGCGGATTGCCGATGCCACGAATGTCGGGCTCGACCTCCGCCCCCGACGCGTTGCACAGCACCTGGAGTACGTGCCGCACCGAGTAGGGCCGGCCGGCGCCGGCGTTGAATGCCTCTCCCCCGGCCCGCCCGTCCTCGAGCGCAGCGGCGATCGCGAGGTAGGCACGAGCGGCGTCCTCGACGTATAGGTAGTCGCGCTCGGGGCTGCCGTCGGAGCGGATCACAGGCCGGCGTCCGTCGATCACCGCGCTGACGGCCTCGGGAATCAGGCGCGAGTGGTTGAGGTCGCCGCCGCCGTAGATGTTCGCGAAGCGGGTCACGGCAACCGGCAGCCCGTAGGTATGCCAGTAGCTGCGCGCGATCAGATCCGTCGCGGCCTTGCTGACGTCATATGGGAAGGTGGGTTGAAGAGCGGCGTCCTCGCGGTACGGCAAATCCTTGTGGGCCCCGTAGGCCTTGTCGGAAGAGGCGACGACGACCGCGCCGACCCGGCCCAGCCGGCAGGCTTCAAGCAGGGTCCAGGTGCCGCGGATGTTGGCTTCGAAGGTGGGAACCGGAGATTCATTCGCGGTGCCGACGATCGTTTGCGCCGCGAGGTGGAAAACGCCGTCGATCTGTCGCTCGGAGATCGTCGTCCTCAGCAGCTCGGCGTCGGTCAGATCGCCGCTGATGACCTCGACCGAGGCCGCGATCCCCTGCAGCTCGAGGCCCGACAGCGCCGGGTCGCCGCGGTCGAAGGCGAGCACGGTTGTGCCGTCCTCGAGCAGCGCCCTGGCGAGCCACGAGCCCGCGAACCCCTGGGCGCCGGTGACGAGAACTCGCTCAGCCACCGCTGGTTGCCTGGATCCGCTCCCAGACGGCCCAGGGCGCGGAGCCGCCGGCCCATAGATCGTTGAGCGTGACGGCGTCCTTGTAGGTGTCCATGCAGTCCCAGAATCCGTCGTGCCGGTAGGCGCGCAGTCGGCCCTCTGCCGCCAGGCGGCGAAGCGGATCCTGCTCGAGCACGCTCTCGTCGGTCAGCAGGTCAAGTACCTCGGGCTCGAAGCAGAAGAAGCCGCCGTTCACCCAGTGGTCGAGTCGCGGCTTCTCCTCGAATCCGGTGACAAGCCCATCCCCGTCGATCTGGGCGACCCCAAACTGGCTCAGCGGCCTGACGACGGTCATCGTCGCGGTATCACCGTGGCGACGGTGGAAGTTGACCAGGGCTTGGAGATCGATATCCGCGACGCCGTCGGCATAGGTGGCGCAGAAGGTGCCGCCGTCAAGCCGGTCGGCGACGCGCTTGATTCGGGCCCCGGTCGGCGTATCGGCGCCGGTCTGAACGCATTCGACCTCGACCTCCTCGTCCCAGGGGCGGGAATCGACGAATTCGTCGATCTGCTCGCCGAGGTGTCCCGTCGCGAGCACGAATCGGCGCAGCCCCTGAGCCGCGTAGATGCGGACGACGTGCCAGAGGATTGGACGACCGCCGATTTCAACCAGCGCCTTCGGGATCGTCCGCGTGTGCTCCTGCAGGCGCGTGCCGCGCCCGCCACAGAGAATCACCACCTTGTCGACCGCGTCCATCAATTCAGGAATACCAGGGGGCGCCGGCGTGGTGGCGCCCGGCTGATCAGCCGCCGGCGACCGCCGGCAGGATCGTGACTTCGTCGCCCTCGGTTACGGCTGTCTGAAGACCGTCGCGGAAGCGGATGTCCTCTCCCGCCACGTAGACGTTGACGAAGCGGCGCAGCCCGCCGTCTTCGGTGATGCGTTCACGCAGGCCGTCATGCTGTTCGAAGACGGCGTCAAGGGCCTCACCCACGGTTGCGCCTTCGACGTGGATCTCAGACTCGCCTTCGGTGGCAGCCCGCAGTTGCGAGGGGATCTTGACTGTGACCGGCATCGGCTGAAGCCTAGATGAACCGGTCAGACAACCGTCGCCGCGCTCACCGGCGCAGGCGTGTGCTCGACCGCTTCGAAGCTGTCCAGATCGGGGTCGATCTCCTCCATCGCGAACGAGTCACGCGTCGCGTCCAGCGTTTTCAACCCGTCCCCGGTGATGTAGACGACCACACGCTCGGAGGGGTCGATCTGGCCCGCAGCGGCGAGCTTGGCGAGGGTCGCCACGGTGACGCCCCCCGCGGTCTCGGTGAAGATCCCGGTGGTCTCGGCCAGCAGGCGAATCCCGTCGCGGATCTCGTCGTCGGTGACGTCCTCGATGCTGCCGCCGGTGGAGCGGGCGAGATCGAGCGCGTAGGGGCCATCGGCCGGGTTGCCGATCGCGAGGCTCTTGGCGATTGTCTCAGGGCGCTGGGGGCGGCAGATGTCGTGCCCGGCCTCGAACGCCTCGGCGACGGGATTGCACCCCGCCGCCTGTGCTCCGTTGAAAGTCGGCAGCTCACCCTCGACGATTCCCAGCTCAATCCAATCGCTGAACCCCCGGCCCAGCTTGGTGAACAGCGAGCCGGACGCGATCGGGCAGACCACGCGGTCCGGCAGCTCCCAGCCGAGTTGCTCGGCCGTCTCGTAGGCAAGTGTCTTCGAGCCCTCCGCGTAGAAGGGCCGCAGGTTGACGTTGACGAAGGCCCACGGGCGTTCCTCACAGAGGATCGTGCAGAGCCGGTTGACGTCGTCGTAGTTCCCTCGAACTCCCACGAGCCGGGTGCCGTAGACGGCCGTTGCGAGCAGCTTCTGCTCCTCGAGGTTGGCGGGCACGAAAACGAAGGACTCGAGGCCAGCGGCGGCGGCGTTGGCGGCAACCGAATTGGCGAGGTTGCCGGTGGACGCGCAGGCGACCGTCTCGAAGCCGAGCTCGCGAGCCTTGGCCAGCGCCACGGCGACCACGCGGTCTTTGAACGAGTGGGTCGGGTTGGCGGCGTCGTTCTTGACGAACACCTCCCCCAGCCCCAGCCGCTCAGCAAGGATCGGGGTCCTGACGAGTGGCGTCAGCCCCGGTTCGAGCGTATGGCGCTTGGCCTCGCGGATTCCCTCCTCGTCGAAGGGCAGGAAGTCGGCGTATCGCCAGATGCCGTGTGATCCTGCCTGGATCTTGCGCTTCGTGGAATCGGCGTCGAGGCCTGAGTAGTCGTAGGCGACCTCGAGCGGGCCGAAGCACTGCTCGCAGACGTACTTTGCCTCGAGCGGATATTCGGTGGCGCACTCTTTACATCTGAGGGCTTCCGTTGCCATTCTTGTTTGTCTCCTTGTCCCGTCGAATTCCGTTGTCCTGAACGAAATAGACCTCTGCTGTGTGAGCAGAGGTCGTGACTGGGACTTCCACTCACATCTTTCAGGCTCTCACCTGATGGAATTGGCACCTTCCCCTCGGCTTTGGAAAGCCTTGGGGGGGTTGCCGGAGCTTCGACGGGCCAGTCCCTCCACTCCTCTAGATGTGCGGGTCTATGTGCGCGGGACTATACCAACGGCCCGGGCTCTGTCCCTTTGGGGCCTGACCCCTCTGCTGGTTGCGTTGCAGTCACGTTTGCCCGGTGACGTACTCTTGTGCCTGTGATGTGCGCCCTCGACGAAAGCCCCCAGGATGCCGAGCCTCCCTCGCCCCAGGCTGCGAAGGGCCCTTCGGGCCGGCGACCTTGTCGTTCCCGCCGCTGAGCCACGCACGCCCAATGTCGAGACGGTCCAGGGCGAAGGCCTGCGCTGGATCAATATCGAGCGCCCGACCGGGATGGAGACCGCCTGGATCCAGGAGCACTTCGATTTCCACGCCCTCGACCTCGAGGACGTACTCTCGCGCAACCAGCGACCCAAGATCGACGAGTACGACGACTACCTGTTCATCGTCCTGCACTTCCCGGTCTTCGACCGCTCCGTAGGTCGCCTCAACGCGGGCGAGCTCGACATCTTCGTTGGCCCGGACTTCCTGATCACGATCCCCAACCAGCCGCTTCAGCCCGTCGAGTACCTGTTCGAGCGCTGCCGAGCAAAGGAGGAGCTTCGCGAGACGCTCTTTTCCAAGGGCTCCGGCTTCCTGCTCTACCGGATCGTCGACGACAGCTTCGACTACTGCTTCCCGATGCTGCGCAAGATCGGCAACAAGCTCGACGCGCTCGAGGGCGACATCTTCGAGGGGCGCTCGGAGGAGATCGTGCGTGACATCTCCAACGCCAAACAGGAGATCATCAACTTCCGCAAGGTGATCCGGCCGCAGCGGACCGTGCTTCACGACCTCGAGAAGTCAAAGGGCAAGTTCCTCGCCCCGGAAATCGACCTCGAGATCTACTTCGACGACATCGTCGACGCCCACGAGCGCATCTGGGACATGCTCGAGAACTACAAGGAGGTCGTCGAGGCGCTCGAGGAGTCGAACGAGTCGGTGATCTCCCACCGCGTCAACGAGATCCTGCGCGTGCTGACCGCCTTCAGCGTCGTCGTATTGCCGCTGACCCTGATCGCGAGTATCTGGGGAATGAACGTCGGCGTCCCCGGCGAGGGCGACACCGAGGACTTCTACGTCGTCGTCGGCGCAATGGTCGTCGTGATGGTCGCGATGATCGCCTTCTTCCGCCGCCGTGGCTGGCTCTAGAGCCGAGCACTAGCATCACGGCGATGGCCAGTGAGCGAATCTGGGCGCCCTGGCGGCTCAAGTACGTCGCCGGCGCCAAGGACGACGAAGACGGCTGCATCTTCTGCACGAAGCCGCGTGAGCAGGATGACGTCGAAAACCTGATCCTGCACCGCGGTGAGCGGAGCTTCGTGATCATGAACCTCTTCCCCTACACCAACGGGCATGTGATGGTCGCACCCTTCGAGCACGTGGCCCGGATCCAGGACGTCGACGCGGCCACATCCGCCGAGATGTTTGCGCTCGCCCAGCGGGCGATGGGCGTGATCGACGAGATCTACGAGCCGCAGGGGTACAACGTCGGATTCAACCAGGGTCGTGCAGCCGGGGCCGGCGTCGCCCACCACATCCACATGCACATCGTTCCCCGCTGGGGCGGTGACACCAACTTCATGCCTGTGCTTGGCGATACTCGCGTGATGAACCAGTCGCTGGGCGACAGCTACAAGGCACTTCGCATAGGGCTCTCGTGAACCCGGAGATCTTCAAGGCCTACGACGTCCGCGGCCTCTACGGGGAGGACATGGACGGAGACACCGCCGAACTGATCGGACGGGGATTCGCGCGCGTGCTCGCCAGTCTCCGCGACAAGCCGACGGCGGAACTGAAGGTCGGCCTGGGTCGCGACATGCGCCTGCAGGCCCCGGAGATGGCCGGCCGCTTGTGCGATGGGCTCCTCAGCGAGGGCGTGACCGTTCTCGACGCCGGGATGGTCGGCACCGAGATGCTCTATTTCCTTGTCGGCTCCCGAGAGCTCGACGGCGGGGCCATGGTTACGGCGTCGCACAACCCCAAGGCCTACACCGGGGTGAAGCTGGTCCGCGAAGGTGCACTGGCGCTGTCTGGCGATACCGGCATCGGCCAGATCCGTGACCTGATCGGGGCTGGCCTCGGCGAGCCACCGGGCGGCGGCAGCGTCGAGCAGGTTGAGATCTACGAGGAGTTCGGGAAACGGGCGCTGTCGATGATTGATCCCGCAGCGATCACCCCCAAGCGCGTCGTCGTCGACGGCGGCAACGGCATGGCCGGGCCGATGGTCGGCCCGCTGCTCGAGCAGCTCGGACTCGACCTCGTCACCACCTACTGGGAGCCGAACGGCGACTTCCCCGACCATGAGCCGAACCCGCTGCTCGAGGAGAACCGGCAGTTCATCATCGACCGCGTCCTCACCGAGAAGGCCGATCTCGGCGTCGCCTGGGACGGCGACGCCGACCGCTGCTTCTTCATCGACGAGCAGGGGGCGTTCATCGACGGCGACTTCTTGACCGCGCTACTCGCCCGGCTGGTGCTCGCCAAGCAGCCCGGGGCGACCATCCTCTACGACGTGCGCGCGAGTCGCGCCGTCGCCGACGCCGTCAGCGCCGCCGGTGGCACGGCCCGTGTCAATCGCGTCGGCCACGCCTTCTTCAAGCTAGCGATGCGCGAACACGATGCCGCCTTTGGGGGCGAGGTCTCGGGGCACTACTACTTCCGCGATTTCTACTGTGCCGACTCCGGGACGATCCCCGCGCTGCTTGTTCTGGAACTGCTCTCAATTGAAGGACGGCCACTTTCCGAACTGGTCGGAGAATTCCGTGACCGCTACTTCATCTCCGGCGAGATCAACTCGGAGGTCAGCGATCCGGAGGCCAAGATGAACGAGATCGCCGAGCTTCACCGCGCTGCCGACGTCAGCTGGCTCGACGGCGTCTCGGTCGACTACCCGGACTGGCACTTCAACGTGCGCCCCTCTAACACAGAGCCGCTGCTGCGCCTCAATCTCGAGTCGCTGGTCTCCCGCGAGGACATGGAGTCCAAGCGCGACCAGATGCTTGCCCTGATTCGCGGATGAGGGCTCACCAGCCGCGCCGGCCCCGGACGCGAAGCGAAGGAGGCGGCGTGCCTTGTCGTTGACGGCCGAGGAGGCGCTCGAGCGCGCCGGCCAAGCCGGGATCAAGCGCCTGCAGATCCCAACTCCCTTCGCCGTCGGTCGCGTCAACTGCTACCTGCTCGAGGGGGAGCCGCTGACGCTCGTCGACACCGGCCCCAACTCCGGCAAGGCGCTCGACGAGCTGACTCGCCAGCTCACCGATCTCGGCCACTCAATCGAGGAGATCGAGCTCGTCATCGTCACCCACCAGCACATCGACCATCTCGGGTTGGTCGAGATCATCGCCTCACGCTCGGGCGCGGAGGTAGCGGCACTCGGGGTGGCGGCGCAGCGGCTGGCCGACTTCAGCGAGGACGTCGAGCGCGACGACCAGTTCGCAGCGGGTTTGATGCTGCGTTACGGCATCCCCGAGGACATGGTCCAAGCCCTGCGCAGCGTCTCTCAGAGCTTTCGCGCCTGGGGATCGCACGTCAACGTGACCAGGCCGCTGGCCGACGGTGAGGTTCTGCAGGTGGGCGGGCGCGAGCTCGAGGTCCAGCACCGCCCCGGCCACAGCCCCTCGGACACGCTCTTCTGGGATCGGGAGCGCAGCATCCTGCTCGCCGCCGATCACCTGATCGCCCACATCTCGTCCAACCCCCTGCTCTCGCGTCCGCTCGACGGCTCGATGGAGCGCCAGCAGGCGCTTGTCAGCTACCTCGCCTCACTCGCCATGACCCGCGAGCTTGCGGCCGAGATCGTGCTTCCCGGCCACGGCGAGCCGGTCACCGACCATCGCTCGCTGATCGACGACCGCTTCGCGATGCACCGCCGCCGGGCCGAGAAGCTCCACCGCCTGATTGCCGAAAAGCCCCGCACAGCGTTCGAGCTGGCCCAGGACCTCTGGGGGAACGTCGCGGTCACGCAGGCGTTCCTGACCCTCTCCGAAGTTGTGGGCCACGTGGACATACTCGTCAACGAGGGCCGAGTCGTCGAGCGGACTGATGGCGACGTCGTCGTGTTCGAAACCCGACAATAGTGCGATGGGGGCCCAGGGCCGATCCGACAGAGAGCTGGGGATGGACCGCCCGATCACGCGGCGCGACTTCATCGACGGGATGGCGGTCGGCGCGGGCGCACTGGCGCTGGGGTCGATGCTGCCGGGCTGTGGCGAAAAGGATGAGCCCGCGGCGACGGCCGCCGCAGGCCCGCACCCGACCGCGCCGGGCGCAAGCCCGGAGGCGCGGACCGGGCTGCGGGGCCAGACCGACGCCGCCTTTTCAGTGCCACATCAGCTTCGCGACGGCAGCTTCTGGGATCAGGCCGGCACCCCCGTGGACACCGGCGAGAGCTACGACCTGGTCGTCGTCGGCGCCGGTATCAGCGGGTTGGCCGCGGCGCGCTACTTTCAGCGCGCCTACGGGCGCGACGCACGTATCCTGATCCTCGATCCGCTCGACGAGCCGGGCGGTCACGCCTCACGTAACGAGTTCACGATGGCCGGCTCAGGCGCGCGAACGCTGATCTCATACGGCGGCTCACAGTCCATCTACGAGCCGCGCTCCTACCTCTCCCCAGCCAGCGCGCTGATTGAGGACATCGGCATCGAGCCGCAGCGCTTCCTTCGCTACTTCGATCGCTCGTTCGAGGCCCGGCACGGACTGCGGCGCGGGGTCTTCTTCGACCGCGAGACCTACGGCAGCGACCAACTCGTCTTCGGGGACAGCAAGGCCGACATCTTCCGGGCCGCGCCGCTTGACGCCGTCACCCGTGATGACCTGATCCGCCTCTACGAGAGCCCTTCGAATCCCTACCCGGGCCTTTCCGACACCGAGATCAAGGAAAAGCTGACTGAGCTGACCTACCTCGAGTTCCTTCGCGATGTGCTCGGCGTCTCCGAGGGGGCGCTCGGCTACCTGCAGAACCTGCCGGACGATGAGTGGGGCTACGGGATCGACGCGGTGGGCGCAATCGACGCCTGGGCGGACGACTACCCGGGGCTGCGGGGGCTGGGTCTGGACTACTCGCGCCCATACCGCACGAACTCCCCGACCGAGCACAGGGTCTGGGATTACGGCGACCCGTACATCTTTCATTTCCCCGACGGCAACGCCGGGATCGCCCGGTCGCTGATCCGGCGGCTGATACCGCAGGCGATTCCGGGCACCGGCATGGAAACGATCTCGACGACGCCGCTGGACTACGCACGGTTGGACGACGAACGCAGCAAGGTGCGCATCCGGCTTGGCAGCCCGGTCGTCCGGGTTCGCCACCTCGGCGACCCCGACAGCGCCCGCGAGGTCGAGGTTGCGTACGTCAGCGGCGGCGGCGAACTGCGCACGGTGCGAGCCGGCTACTCGGTGATGGCCTGCTTCAACTCGATGGTGCCCTACCTCTGCGAAGAGCTGCCCACCGAGCAGCGCGACGCTCTCTCGTTCGCGACCAGGCTGCCGCTGATGTACACCAGCGTCGCGGTTCGCAACTGGTCAGCGCTCGACAAGCTCAAGCTCTCCTACGCGCGCTCTCCCAGCATGTACTGGCTCGGCGTCGCGATCGACTTCCCCGTTTCGATCGGCGACTACCGGTACCCCGAGAGCCCGGAGGAACCGATCGTCCTGCACCTTTCGAAGGCGCTCACCAAGGCCGGCATGCCTCCCCGGGAGGGCGGTCGAGCCGGACGCTCGGAGTTGATCACGACGTCGTTCGAGGAGATCGAGCGGGCGACCCGCGACCAGCTCGGCCGGATCCTTGCCGGCGGGGACTTCGATCCCGCCGCCGACATCGAGGCGATCGCGGTCAATCGCTGGGCGCACGGCTACGCCATGGAGTACGTGCGACCGTGGGACGAGTTCTGGCCAGACGGTCCACTGCCCAGCCACATCGCGCGCCAGCGATTCGGCCGCATCGCGATCGCCAATTCAGACTCTGCTCCACGGGCCTACGCCGACACGGCGATGGACATGGCCTACCGCGCCGTCGCCGAGCTTGCGGGGAGGCCGCCCGGCGTCGTCTCCCGCGGCGTCGACGGCGCCCAGCCGGCCTAGCGCCCAGCGCTCTGTCAACTAACGTTTGAGTCAGTGTCCTCTGCCGTCGGCCCCACCCCCTCGAGCATCGCGCGCCGTGATCCCCACGCTGCGGGGTTCTCGTCTGCGTCGCCCGCTCGTTCGACGCGTAAACGGATGCTGATCATCGTCAATCCCTACGCGACCACTGTGTCTGACCGGCTCAAGAACCTGGTCGTCTATGCGCTGCAGGGCCGCTACGAGGTCGAAGCGGTGATGACCGAAGCCAAAAACCACGCGACCGAGATCGGCCGTGAAGCGGTCGAGGGCGGCTACGACGTGGTGGTCGCTTTCGGGGGTGATGGCACGCTCAACGAGATTGCCAATGGTCTTGCCGGCACCGACGTCCCGATCTCGATTCTGCCCGGTGGTTCGACCAACGTCGTCGCCCGCACGCTCGGCATCCCCAACGATGTCGTGGATGCGACCGAGCACCTGCTTGGACTCGCCGACAACTTCCACCCGCGAAAGATCGACCTTGGGGTCGCCAACGGTCGCCGCTTCGTCTTCTCCTGCGGCGCCGGGCTCGACGCGACCGCGGCAAAGCGCGTGGACGCGCACCCGAAGCTGAAGTCGCGGATCGGGCCTTACTACTACACGTGGGCCGCGATCTCCGGCTTCTACAGGCACTACCTGCGCAATCCCGTGCGGATGCGCGTGAAGACCCCGAGCGAGGAGACCGAAGGGGTCACCTCGATCGTCCAGAACACCGATCCGTTCACCTTCTTTCGCGATCAGCCGGTGACGCTCTCCAAAGACATCTCGCTCGATGACGGTGCGCTGGCAATCGCGACGCTGCGCAGGGCGACCCAGCGCGATATGCCCTTCGTGATGAGCCGCGTCCTGATCGAGACGCTCGGTGGCGCTCGCAGCCATCGCCACATCGACGAGTTTCGAGACGTTACCGAGGCCAGGATCGAATCGATCTCGAAAGACGAGAACGGCGCGCTGCGTCCATTCCCGGTCCAGGTGGACGGCGACTACATCGGCGATCACGGTGAGCTCGACATCCACATCGAGCCCCGGTCCTTGACCGTAGTCGCCTAGTCACGGCGGGCGATGACCGACTGCCTCTTCTGCCAGATCGTCGCGGGTGACCTCGACGCCGAGATCGTTTTCGAGGATGAGATCTCGATTGCCTTCCTGGACATCAGGCCGCTCTTCCACGGCCATTCCCTGCTGGTACCCCGCGAGCACTTCGAGGCGCTCGGTGACCTGCCGACGGAAATCGTCGGGCCCTACTTCGAGAACGTTCAGAAGCTGTCCCGGGCGATTCCCGAGGCGATGGGCGCGCAGGGATCGTTTGTGGCGATGAACAACATCGTCAGCCAGTCGGTCCCGCATCTGCACGTCCACGTGGTTCCCAGGATCCGAAAGGATGGCCTCAAGGGATTCTTCTGGCCTCGTCGCAAGTACACGGGCGATGACCACGCGGCCGAGACGGGCGCTCAGATACGCAGCGCTGTCGAGCGCCTCGCTTGATCGCGAACGAGCCGTCGGCGCGATCGGCCGGGCGGTCCAAGGCGATCCAGCCTTTCCCGCTGATCGGGCTGGGGCTGCTCTGCATCGCCGGCGTCGCGCTGGCCTACCTGCTCTTCGTGCACACGGATTTCGGGGCTCGGATCGATGAGGCCGCGCTCCAAGGAAGGGCGGCAGCCACGGTCAAGGGGACGGAGTTCGCCCAAAATCTGCTGACGACGATCAGCGTGGGAACCCTGGCGCTCGCGATCGGCGCAATCGTCGTACAGGCGATTGCGAGGGGCCGCTGGACGCTGGCGCTCGTCGCCGCGACGGTGATCATCGGCGCGGTCATCACCACCGAGATCCTCAAGCACGTGATTCTCACCAGGCCCGACCTCGTCTTCTCGCCAATCGACTACCGCAGCTACCCCAGCGGACACACGACGGTCGCCTACAGCGTCGGCGTAGCCGCCGCCATCGTTGCGCCGGACACGCTCCGCGACCGTGTCGCGTTCCTGGCCATCGCCTACGGCGGAGCGATCGGCGTGGCCACGGTTGCCGCGGGCTGGCACCGTCCAAGCGATGTGCTGGGCGGCTACCTGGTGACGATCAGCTGGGCCTCGCTGACGATCGCCGCGGCGCTGATCGGAAACCGGCGCGATTTTCAGCGCTCCCCGTTCAGCGGTCCCGACGCGGGCAATTGGGGCAAGTACCTGGGGCTCGGGGCGGTGGTGCTGGCGGTTGCCTACATCGTCGCCGTGGGGGTGGCGCTCGCCGGCGCGCTCGGGATCACCGACTGGGAGCGCGGCCACGGCGCCTTCATTGCCGCCTGCGCGAGCCTGATCGCGGCGGCGGGCCTACTGATGGTCGCCTTCCTCTGGGCGCTCGGGCGCAGCACGCGGGAGGCGGCCGGCGCGCTCGCATAGCCGCCTTGCGGCTAGGCCGTCGGCGTAACCCGGTAGGCGTCGAAGACCGACTCGACGTTGCGCAGCCGAGTGATGCACTGCTTGAGCTGCGGGCCGTCCCCCACTTCCACGACGAAGCGGTTCTTGACCATCGGCAGGCGCGTCTGGCAGTTGGCCTCGAGGATGTTTATCCCTGCCTCCGAGAAGGTCCTCGACAAGTCTTCAAGGAGGCGGGTTCGGTCCCAGGCATCAATCTCGATCTCAACCCGGTAGGAAGTCGTGTTGTCACCCTCCCACGAGACCGGAGTGAAGCGCTCGGGCGCCCGCATCAGCGCCGCGACGTTCTTGCAGTCCTTGCGGTGGATCGTGATTCCGCGGCCCAGCGAGACGTAACCGACGATCTCGTCGCCGGGAACGGCGCGGCAGCACTTCGCGAGCCGGACCATCACCTCGGCGTCGACGTCGGCGACCTTGATCCCGTAGGCGGAGGCCTCGTCGCTCTGGCGGCTGCGCTCGTCTGCGCCCTCGAGCACACCTTGGGTGCGCTTCTGCTTGGGCAGCTGCTCGGTGCCGACGGACTCGCCCTGCTTGAGGCGCTGCAGCAACTTGTTTGCGATCGTCTTCGGTGAGATCTTGCCGCTACCGAGGGCGATGTAGAAATCGTCGCCCTTGCGGAAACCCACCTCGCGAATGACCTCGGCGAGCAGCGCCGACCCGGCGATCTTCTGCGACGGCAGGCCGCGCTTGCGGACCTCCTCCTGCAGCGCCTCACGGCCGCGGCGCTCGGCGTCCTCCCGCGACTCCGTTTTCAGGAAGGCGCGGATCTTGTTGCGGGCGCGGCTCGTGCGTACGAGTGCAAGCCAGTCGCGAGAGGGCCCGCGCTCCTGTTTGGAGGTGAGGATCTCGACGATGTCGCCCGAACCGAGCTGGTAGTGCAGCGGCACGATCTTCCCATTGACCTTGGCTCCGACGCAGCGGTGGCCGACATCGGTGTGGACGGCGTAGGCGAAGTCGAGTGGAGTCGCACCCGCGGCGAGGCTCTTGACCTCACCCTTCGGCGTGAACACGAAGACCTCGTCCTCGAAGAGGTCGACCTTGAGGGCCTCCAGGAACTCGGAGGCGTCCTGTTCGCCCTCGGCCTCGAGTAGCTGCCCGAGCCAGGTCATCTTCTCCTTGCCGGCGCCGTTGCCCTTGGCGCCCTCCTTGTAGATGACGTGGGCGGCTACGCCATACTCGGCCAGCTCGTGCATGTCCGCGGTGCGGATTTGGATCTCAAGCGGCCGGCCCTCGGGGCCGATCACCGTCGTGTGCAGTGCCTGGTAGAGGTTCGACTTCGGAGTCGCGATGAAGTCCTTGAAGCGCCCGGGAAGCGGCTTCCAGATCGAGTGAATGATCCCGATCGCGCCGTAGCAGTCCTTGACGGAGTCGACCAGCACGCGCATCGCGGTGAGGTCGTAGATCTCATTGAACTCGCGGCCCTTGCGCGTCATTTTCGAGTAAATCGAGTAGAAGTGCTTGGCGCGCCCGGAGATGTCGGCTTCGATGCTGACCTTCCCTAGCTCCTTGCGCAGGAAACGGCCGGCGCCCTCGACGTAGCGCTCGCGCTCGGCGCGCTGCTGGGAGACGAGCTTCTTGATCTCCTCGTACTTACGCGGATGCAGAATCGCGAAAGCAAGGTCCTCGAGCTCCCACTTGATCGCGTGGATGCCGAGACGGTGGGCGAGCGGCGCGTAGATGTCGAGCGTCTCGCGGGACTTCTCGAGCTGCTTCTGCTTGGGCAGCGCCGAGAGGGTGCGCATGTTGTGCAGCCGGTCGGCGAGCTTGATCAGGATGACCCGCACATCAGCGGCCATCGCCACCATCATCTTGCGGTAGTTCTCAGCCTGGCTCTCGTCGCGCGAGGCGAAGGTGAGGCCGGTCAGTTTGGTGACGCCATCGACGAGGCGCGCGATCTCCTCGCCGAACGTCTCCCTGACCTCGTCGATGCTCGTGCTGGTGTCCTCGACCGTGTCGTGCAGGAGGGCCGCGCACAGCGTCTCGGTGTCCAGACGCAGGCCGGCGCAGATCTTCGCCACCTCCAGCGGGTGGATCACGAAATCCTCCCCGGAGCGGCGGCGCTGGTCGGCGTGCTGGTCGGCGGCGAAGGCAAAGGCGCGTTCGAGCAGACGCCGGTCGACCTGCTGCTGTGAGGAGGAGCTGTGTTCGCTGATCACGGCCAGCAGGTCGCCGAGCAGGGCACGTTCGGCGGTCGACATCTGCTCGGTGACGGCTTCCTGCGGAGCCGGGGACGCCGCAGTCACGGCGCTGACGCCCACCCGGGTGTGTCCGTGACGATCCGGCCCGGGAATACTCGGGCTGTCGCTGGCGGGATTCTCTACTTCCGGGGTTTTTGACTCTCTAGAAATCGAACGCCCTCCTCGTGCTGCGCCCGATAGGCGAGGTATGCCTTGGAGCGCTCCAAGTCGGTCCCCTCCGAGGATACGACCCTCAGGCGCCCGGCGGAGCGTGTTCCATCCCAGGCCACGAGGTGAAGCTCGCTAAGTACGCGAAGTCGGCGGGCGGCCTGCTCGGCGGTCAAGGGGGTTGCGCCGCTTCCGGCGAGCAGCGACCGTAGTTCGTCCGCGGTTGACGGTTGTTCTTCCCGCAGCGTCGCGTAGAGCCTGGCCAGCGACTTGCGAGACGGCCACTCGATCCCCTGGAGCTGGACGGCGAAGTCCACCTCGGGTTCACCCCAGCTCAGATAAAGCTCGCCGCGGCCGTTACCCGCGAGCGCCCGTAGTTGCTGCGTGGGGGGCGGGTCGATCACGACGACGCGCTTGAAGTCCGCGGCCAGGTGCGGATCCATTGAGAGCGCCCCCCAGTCGGTCAGCACGAGGCCGCTGCCGGCCGCGAGGACCTCCCCGATCCCGGCTATTCGCGCCTCGGCGCTGCAGCGGCCGCAGGCGATCACCGCGTCGCCCGCCCCGAACCGCCTGGGCGGCACCGCTCGCTGCGCGAGGCCACGCCGCCTCAGGGCGTCGGCACAGATCGCCAGTACCGGCTCCCCCGCGGAAACGAGGTCGGCGAGCAGGGCGATCGGCGACCTGCTGTGCGCTTTCGCCACGCGGCCAACGGCGGCGACGTGCTCCGCACCCTGAGGAGCACCGAGTTCGGCCGCCTGCTCCGCGTCAACACGATCCCACCACTCGGCGGCGCCGGCCGGTGACGCACAGGCGCAATCCGAAAACGCGGCTGGCCCCCCAGCGGGCAGGCGCTGCGGATAGACGCGGCCGAGGACGACGCGGGGCTCGACCCCGCCGTTCCAGTGGTTGACCTCGAGGCGCACGCTCAGATCGTGCGGCCCTTCGCCCGCCTTGGCGAGGCTGCCGTTGACCCCGAAAGCAACCCCCAGCGCCCGCTTGGGGCCGCTGAGGAGGCTGAAGCGAGCGTGCTTTCCCTGCTCGCCCATCGGCGTCACATCCCGGATGCGTGCGGAGGGAACGAGCAGTCTGATCTCAGGATTGCCGACTCCGAACGGCCCCAGCCTTGCAAGCTCCTCCGCTGTTTCGATCCCGAGGCTCTCACCCCCGACCACCGCGTCTACCCGCTCGCTGAGCGTCGGTCCCGAGTCGCCCAGCTGTTCATCTGTGTGGGCGCAGAGCGCTGCGCGGAAGGCGTCTACCTCGGCGGCTGCGATCTCAAGGCCGGCGGCCGCGGCGTGGCCACCGTAGCGACGCAGGTGCCCGTCGCAGGCGCGCAGGCCGGCAAGCAGGTCAAACCCCGGAACGCTCCGCGCGGAGCCGCGACCGATTCCGTCCTCGTCGATACCGATCACGACCGCGGGTCTCCCGTGCGCGTCAACCAGGCGGGAGGCGACGATGCCGACGACGCCTGGGTGCCAGCCCTCGCCCGCCACGACGAACGCCGGCGCATCCGCACCACCCGGTGCCTCCCGCAGGCGTGATTCAGCCGCCCAAACCGTTTCGCGCTCGACCTGGCGGCGCTCCTGGTTGGCTGACTCCAGTTCAGCCGCGATCGCTTCGGCGCGGACCTTGTCAGCCGTCAGCATCAGCTCAACCCCGGCGTCGGCTCGGCCGAGCCGGCCGGCGGCGTTGATTCTCGGCGCCAGGCGAAATGAGCAGTCGGTCTCGTCGAGCCTGGCGGGGTCAACGCCGGAAACCCCAATCAGGGCTCGCAGGCCGGGGCGCCGGGCACGGCGGGCCTCCACCAGACCGGCACGCACGAGGGCGCGATTCTCGCCCACCAGCGGCACCATGTCGGCGATCGTTGCCAGGGCCACCAGGTCGAGGTCGCCGAGGCAGTCGCCGGCGTCGGCGTCGGCTCGCTCGCGAAGCGCGCAGGCGAGTTTGTGCGCGACCGCCGTTGCGCAGAGCTCACCGAACGGATAGCCGTCGAGACGCGGGTGAAGGATCGGGCAGTCCGGCAGCCGTTCCCCCGGCTCGTGGTGGTCCGTGACGATCACATCCATCCCGGACCGGCGCGCCAGCGCGACCTCATCCGGGCTGGCGATTCCGCAGTCGACCGTGACGAGCAGGCGGGTGCCGCGCGCGGCCAGTCTTTCGATCCCCTGGGCGCTGAGCCCGTAGCCGTCCTCGAGCCGGGAAGGCAGGTACCAGTCGCAGTGCGCCCCGATGTCCCGCAGCGCCGCGACGAGGATTGTCGTCGAGCAGACACCGTCGACGTCGTAATCCCCGTGAACGGTTATCGGTTGGCCCGCGTGAGCCGCGTCAAGGATGCGGCCGACGACCTCCTCCATCGACTCGAACTCGAAAGGGTCGTGGGTCTCCCCCGCTTCGAGGAACTCCCTCGCTGCTTCTGGGGTCGCGTAGCCGCGACGGACGAGGACCGTGGCGACGGGATCCGAGACCTCAAGCGAGGTGCTCAGGGCCCTGGCCGCGGCCAGGTCGTAGGGCTCGATCGCGAACTCGATTGAGGCGTTGTTCGCGAGAGCCATGTCACCAGGCTAGGTTTGGCCCCCGACGGAACCGCGAGCAAGGAGTCACGGAATGGACTTGAAGGAGATTCAAAAGCCGCTCAAGGAGCGCTACAACGCCGAACCGGAGGCCGCACTGGTCCGGCTCTCGGCTCGAGGATCGCAAGCCGGCGAAGCCGTCAGCTGCTCGGTTGACCTGGGACGGATCATCCAAGAGGGGCAGGCTCACGCCGGCGTCGGCGGACCGGGAACCGGAGCCTGCTCCGGCGACCTGCTGCTGGGGGCGCTTGCGGCCTGCGCGCAGGTCACCTGCCAGATGGTCGCGACCGCGATGGGAATCGAGACCGAGCGGATCGAGGTGCTGGTCGAGGGAGACGTGGACCTGCGCGGAACCCTCGGCCTCTCGCGCGAAGCGCCGGTGGGATTCGCCTCGATCGACGTCCGCTTCGAGATCGACGCGCCGACCGCAAGCGACGAGGAGATCAGCAAACTGATCGAGAAGAGCGAGCGCTACTGCACCGTCCTGCAGACGCTGCGCAATCCACCCGAGGTGGGGCTGAGCGTGGCCTAGAACGGTGGAGTTCGGGCGCCCCTGTCGCTGGCGCCCGGGCGGGGTGCGTTGACGGCTGTTGCTCGGGAGGCCTTCTTGCTGGGCGCCCGGTCCGGGATGAGATGCGGTAGGTCTTACCGGCGGGCACCAAAGGAGGGAGAGCCCCAGGCCGCGGTTGGGCTGACGCCGTGGCGCGGGTGTTGTTTGCAGCCTGGCTGTTGCCACGGCAACGAAATATCCACAAACAACGCGCGCCGAGCCGTCTGCCGCGTTAAAACGCGTCTCGGTACCGGCAACCGGTACCCGCTTGCGCAAGAACGCCGGATCGTCCCCGCGGTCGCGTTCATCTGCAATCCAGTTCCGGATGCTGGAACTGGATTGCGCTCGAACGCGAAATCAGGCCGAATTCGGGGGTGTGAGAAGTTCCGCCGGAGAGTTCGACGGAAAGTCACAGACCCCCACTTTCGAGCCTGGCCTGCGCCTTGGGGCCCAGGCCGGGGCCCCGATCCCCCTCCCTCGATGCTGCCGTTCAAGACGCCTCGTAGCCAACGGGCGCACCGAGGCGTCAGCAAGGAAGCCCAGCTATGCCAGCCGTCCGACACCAGGAAAGAACCGGCCGACGCGGCGGGCGTACCCCGCGTAGGCCTCGCCGTGGGTCTCGAGCAGGTGCGGCTCCTCGATCTTCCGGGTTTCGAGCTCGACCGAAAGGGTGAGGGTTGGGAGCGAAGCCAAGGCCACGACGCTCGGGCAGACCATGGCGAGGCCGAGCAAAGCGAGCAGGAGCGAAGTGAAGATCGGGTTGCGCACGTAAGCGAAGGGGCCGGTCGTGACCATGTCGGTGTGCTCGGCGGGATCAGTGCCGATCCGCCACGACCCTCCCATCGCCGACTGCGAAACCACAATGCCAACCGTGCCGGCGATGAAAAGGGCGACGCCGACGGCGTGCACCGGGTGCTCGTCGAGGGCGTCGATGGGGTCAAGGACGTCGGCCATCACCAGGATCGGCGCGCTCAGACCGAGACAGAGCGCGCCGACGTGGGCCCCTTCGGCGAGGCGGCGCGTCGCGCTCGGCGGCGCATTGGCGCCGGCCAGCCCGCTGCTCCCAGTCCGGCTCCGGTGGATGGCGACGCGAACGCCGACGGTTGCGATCGCGAGCACGGCCCACATCGCGAGTGCGAGCCCTGGCATCGAAGGCTTACGCCTGGGTGCGGAGCTCCTGCCGGGCGCCGATCGCGTAGACGACGGCGAGTCCGAGCAGGGTCCCGGGGATGGCGACGAGGACCGTGACGAGGTCGGTATCCCCGATGGTCCGGCCGGAGGCGATCTGGTAGATCGCCCCGACGACCATCGCCCCGGTGCAAGCTCCGATCAGGGCGCCGATAATGCCCGCCCAGAAGCGATCCGGCACGAAGACCGTGAAGTGCCAGAGAGCGAGGCCGGTCATGAAGAAGACGAGGAGGGACATCAGCGATTCCTTCCGTGCTTGCGGCGAGCGCGCTGCTGGCGCTTTGGCCTGGGCGGCTTGGGTGGCTCCGGGGGACTGTCTTCGGGCGCCCCCTCGGCCTCGGGCGCGGGCGTGACTGCCTCGGGGAAGGATTCATCCACCTCACCGTTCTCCGGCGGAGGGGTCAGCACGGACGCCGGGGCGGTCGTGGCGGCCGTTGTCTGGGCTGCCGCCGCAATGCGCTCGGAGTCCGCGACATGTCCGACGGCTTCGATCTTCTCTACGAGGTTCTCCTCCGGGAACGCAGGCACATAGCCCATCGACTCCTTGATGGCGGCGCGTCGGTTGCTGTACGTGAGCTCGCGCTCCTTCCAGGCGGACAGCACCGGGCCGGCGATGAAGATCGAAGAGTAGGTGCCGGAGGCGACGCCGACCATCATCGCGAAGGCGAAGTCCTGGAGCGTCTCCCCGCCGAAGAGGTAGAGCACCGTGACCAGGAAGACGGTCGAGAGACCGGTGATCAGCGAACGCGTCAGCACCTCGCTCATCGAGCGGTTGATGATCTGCGTGAAGGCGGCACGCGGCAACCGCGGCACGTTCTCGCGGATGCGGTCGAAGACGATGATCGTGTCGTACATCGAGTAGCCCAGAATGGTCAAGAACGCGGCCACGGTGCCGCTCGTCACCTCCCTATCCGCGAACGAGTAGACGCCGACCGTGATCAGAATGTCGTGGATGAGCGCGATCAGAACCGGGATCGCGTATTTGGGCTCGAACCGGATCGCAACATAGGCGGTGATTACGAGCAGCGAGAAGAGGATCGCGTAGACGGCGCTCTCGGCGACCTGCTGCCCGAATGTCGGCCCCACAGAGCTCGAGTCGAAGCCCTCGCCAACGAGGCCGTAGGTTCTCACCAGTTCGTCGCGGACGACGCCGACTCCGTCCGGCTGCAGCTCCTCCGTTGAAATCTGAAAGACGTTCTCGCCGAACTCCGGGTCCTCCTGCGCGGTGATCTTGGCGCTGTCCGCGTCGGGGACTCCGGCGTCGGTCAGGACGGTGCGTATTTCGTCGACGGAAGCCGGCTGTTCGAGGCTGGCGCGAATTCGGGTCCCCGACTCGAAATCAATGCCGAGGTTGAGCTGGTTGACCGCCAGCGAGACTGCCCCGATCGCGAGGATGGCTCCCGAGACAGAGAAGAACCACTTGCTGGCGCCCGCGAAGTCGAAGTGCCAGCGAACCCGTTGCTCGCCGGCTCCGAGCAGGGCCGGGGAGCGGAAGAGCTTCGAGCGGCCGAATGTGCCCAGGATCGCCTGGGTGAAGACGACCGCGGTGAACAGGGAGACGATCGTCCCGACGCCGAGGACGAATGCGAACCCCTTGACGCCGGCGGTCGCAAGCACGAACAGGATGAACGCCGTGATCAGCGTGATCACGTTGGCGTCGATGATCGTTCCGATGCCCTTGCGGTAGCCCTCGGAGATCGCCGAGGCCATCGAGCGTCCGGCCCGGTACTCCTCCTTTATTCGCTCGAAGATGATGATGTTGGCGTCCGCGGCGACGCCGATCGTGAGGATCATTCCCGCGATCCCCGGCAGGGTCAGCGTGATCGGGATCAGCTCGATCAGCGCGTAGAAGAAGATCGAGTAGACGAGCAGCCCGAGCCCGGCGATGATCCCGAGCAGGCGGTAATAGAAGAAGAGGAAGAGCAGCACCAGCAACAGCCCGATCAGGCCGGCCTTGAGGCCCTGGTCGAGCGCTTCCTCGCCGAGCGTCGCGGAGACGGTCGACTGGCTGATCAGGGTGAGCTCGATCGGCAGGGCGCCGATACGCAGGAACTCCGCCAGGTTCTGGGCTTCGTCGAGCGTGAAGCTGCCGGCGATCTGGGCGCCCGTCCGACCGTCGATGCCGGCCGGGTTCTCGGCAAAGTTGATGATCGGGCGGGTGACGACCTCACCGTCGAGGATCACGGCGAAGTGGTCTGAGAATCCCTCGGCCTGCTGGTCGTTGACGATGCCCGGCGGTGCCGATGCCCGCCCGCGCTCGGCGATCTCCTTGGTGACGTTGGCGAACTTCTCGCGTCCTTCGTCGGTGAACTCGAAGGTGACGTTGGGCTGGCTCGTGTTCGGGTCGCTGCCCTGCTCCGGGTTCTTGATGTCAGAACCCGAGAGGGCGGGTTCGTCCTTGAGGACGAAGTACTCGGCTGCGCCTTCGCTTTCGTCGTCGTCGGTGTTCGGATCGTCCTGCGGGCGCTCCTCGACGACGATCGTGCCCTGCGGGACCTCGAACACCTTGCTGTTCTCGGGCTTTTCGTCGTCGAACCTCGTGTAAAGGTCGGCCTGCTTGCGCCCCGGCCCGGAAAGCAGTTGCAGGCTGGCTTTGTTGAACAGGTAGAAGCGGCTGCCGTTGACGCTGCAGACGTCCGCGCAGTCCTCCTCGCTGACCTCCTTCTGCTCGGCGGCGAACTTGACGGCGTCATAGAGGCGAGGGAAGCCGGCCTCGGCCGGGTCGGCGCTGTCGGGTGCTGTCGGATTGGGAATGACGTTCGGCTCCCAGTCGTAGAAGAAGAGCTGGGCCGTCGTTCCGATCTGGTCGATCGCCTGCTGGACGTCGGATACATCGGGAAGGCCGACGGAGACCTGGGTCTCGCCGACGGTGGAGATCTCGGGCTCGGAGACGCCGAGGGTGTCGACGCGCTTGCGCATGATGTCGATCGCGCGCTCGAGGTCCTCGGTGCTGACCGTCGGGTTCTGCGGCGTCGGCTCACCCTGGTAGACGAGCTCGGTTCCACCGCGCAGGTCGAGGCCGAGCTTCGTGCTGCTGTTGAAGATCACCAGCAGGGAGCAGCCGGTCAGGGCGACCACGAACAGCAGGACGAATAGATTGCGGCGTCGGCTGGTCAAGATCGTCTGTCCTGCTGCCTACTGAGGGGTGAGTACGAGCAGCAGCCCGCCGTCGTCGTCGTAGGCGGGAAAGAGGTCGGCGACCGCACTTGCCGGGAGGTCACCCTCGGCGTTCACGGAGACGCGCTTGCCGAGCGATCGCACGCCCCACTCCAGGGTCGTTTCGATCGGATCCGTGCTGCCGTTCTTGTCGGTGTCGGCTTCGGGCCCGCCGTCGCCCGGGTCTGCCCACTGCAGGCCGAGCACCTCGCGCACCGGCCGCCCGATCACGTCCTCGTCCTTGAGCCCGGTCAGCTCGAAGGAGCCCTTGCCGGCATCGAGCACCCGTGCGTCGTTGTCGCAGGTGAAGAAGGCGGCGTTCGGCGCCGGGTAGTAGTCGTCCAGCAGCTCGAAGATGAAGCCGAAGCCGCAACTCGGGCAGCCCTTGGCCCGGGTGGTAAACCCAGCGGTTCGCTCCCCGCTCTGCGTCCGATGGCCGCAGCTAGGACAGATGAAGAAAGGCACGGTCTAAGGCTATCGGGGCGGCGATTCGTTTCGCGCCGGGGGCGGACGGTGGCTCAGAACAAGCTCGCCGCGCGGTCCGGGACCGGAAGGTCGAGATGCTCGAAGGTTCTCTCCGTGGCAACGCGACCGCGGGGGGTTCGCTTGATGAAGCCCTGCTGAAGCAGATAGGGCTCGTAGACGTCTTCGAGAGTGTCCTGTTCCTCGTCGACGGCCGCAGCCAGAGTCGACAGACCGACGGGGCCGCCGCCGAACTTGACCGCGATCGCGCGCAGAATCGTGCGGTCCCGGCGGTCAAGGCCCGCGGGGTCGACTTCAAGCATGCCCAGCGCCTGCTGAGCAAGCTCGGCGCTGATCGTGCCGTCGCCCTGGACCTGGGCGTAGTCACGGACTCTGCGAAGCAGCCGATTGGCGACTCGGGGGGTGCCGCGCGAACGCTCTGCGATCGCCACTTCCCCCTCGGGGTCAATCTCGACGCCCAGGATCCCCGCTGAGCGCGCCACGATCTGCGCCAGGTGATCCGTGTCGTAGTGCTCGAGCCGGTGCGTGAGACCGAAGCGGTCCCGAAGCGGCGTCGTCAGCAAGCCCTCGCGGGTCGTCGCCCCGACCAGGGTGAAGGGAGGCAGATCGAGGGTCACCGTCCTCGCCCCCGCACCCTGCCCGAGCACGACCGGAAGCCGGCGATCCTCCATCGCGGGGTAAAGCGTCTCCTCGATCGCCCGGTTGAGGCGGTGAATTTCGTCGATGAAGAAAATGCTGCCCGGCTCCAGCGCCGTCAGAAACGAGGCGATGTCCGCTTTGCGCTCGAGCGCCGGGCCGGCCGTCTGTACAAGCGGCGCCTTGAATTCCTGCGCGATTATGTTTGCGAGCGACGTCTTGCCGAGTCCGGGAGGACCGGCCAGCAGCACGTGATCGAGTGGCTCCTCGCGCCGCTTGGCCGCCTCGATGAAGACGGCCAGCTGGCTGGTCACCTGCTCCTGGTTGACGAACTCCTCGAGCGTCGAAGGGCGAAGCGAGAAATCGAGATCGTCCTCACGCACTCCCGAACGGGCGTCGACGCCCACGCCGGGGTCACGGACTGTCAGCCCCTGATCCGCCGAGGGGTCCAGGTCCGCGTCGTCGTCGGTTGTGAAGTTCGGGTCCCGACGGATCGTCATCGACCGGCACCGGCTTCGGAGGCGGCAGCCCGGAGCGCACTGCCAATCAGCTCTTCCGCGGACTCTCCCTGGGCGACATCGAGCAGGCGCTCCGCCTCGACCGGCGCGTACCCTAGGTTGAGCAGGCCCTCCCGGGCCTCCGCCCTCGGCTCTGCGACCGCCCTGGCCGCTCCCGAGGCTTCCGGCCCGAGCTCGCCGGAGACCTTGTCGCGCAACTCGACGATGATCCGCTCCGCGGTGCGTTTGCCGATCCCCGGCACAGCCTGGAAGCGTTTCGAGTCCTCGGCTGCGATCGCCCTGATCAGATCGCGGGGGGCGCCGCCGGAGAGCACCGCCAGGGCAACCTTCGGCCCGATCCCCGAGACGGAGATCAGCTGCAGGAAGAGCTCGCGCTCCTCCTCGGTCCCAAAGCCGTAGAGCTGCAGCGAATCCTCGCGCGAGACGAGATGGGCGTGCAGGCTTGCCTCCCTGCCCGCGGCCGGAACCGCCCGCAGTGTCTCCGCGGAAACGGCCAGCCGGTAGCCGACCCCTGCGCACTCGATTACGACGTGGTCCGGTCGCCGCACCAGCACCTTGCCGCTCACCGAGGCGATCATGCCGAGATGCCCTCCTGACGTTCACCGGGGAACGGCGCGACGGCCTTCGCCTCGGCTTCGCGGCTGACGGCGATCGGACGAGCGTGCGCCGCGTGGCAGATCGCCACGGCAAGGGCGTCGGCCGCATGGTCGGACTTCGGTGGTCGCGGCAACCCGAGCAGAACGGCGACCATCTTCTGGACCTGCTGTTTGTCGGCGGCGCCGGTCCCGCAGACCGCGAGCTTCACCTCCTGCGGTGTGTAGTCAAAGCACTCGAGCCCCTGCTCCGCGGCCGCCAGAATCGCAACCCCGCGCGCCTGCCCGACGCCGATCGCCGTGCGCACGTTCTTGCCGAAGTAAAGCTGTTCCAGGCCAACCGCCTCCGGCTTATGCCAGCCGATCAGCTCTGTGAGGGATTCGCGAATCCGGGTAAGGCCATCCTCAGGACGCGACCCGGGCGGCACTTCGATCACTCCCGCGTCGATCGCCCGCATGCTGCTGCCGGCCATCCGCACGACCCCGAAACCCGTGTTGGTGAAACCCGGGTCGATTCCCATGACGACGATCATCCTCAAGGATTCTGGAAGCGCACTCGGATGCCTCTTTTGACATACGGTATGAGCCGATGCTGAGACTGCGAGTGACAGCGGGCCCCGGCGGCCCCACGGAAGTCACGATAACCGGGGACCGGTTCGTGATCGGCCGCGACCTCGGCGCGGGCCTCTCGATCACCGATGACGAAGCGTCGTCCGAGCACGCGGCGCTGAGCCCCTTGCCCGACGGACGCGTCGCACTCGAAGACCTCGGCTCGACCAACGGCACCTTTGTCAACGGCCACCGCATGACCGGGCCTGTTTCCCTTTCCGGAGGCGAGGAGATCCGCATCGGCTCGACGACGATGACGGTCTTTGACCCCGACGCCACAATTGCCGCCACCTCGGCGGCGGCCGCGGCCTCACCTGTGGCCACTGCTCCCGCTGTAGTCGCGACTCCGTCCGTGCCGAACCTGCCGGGACCCGCCCCCGCGTCCTCAGGCGATCGCGCCGGCGGCCCTGCTCGTGTCGGCGCCGGCCTGCTGTCGCTCTTTCTCGCCTTCGGAGCGGCGGTGATGATCATCGTCGCCATCGAGGCGGCCGACTTGAATGTCTGCAGCGACACCGCGGCCCTCGAGCGAGAGCAGGCGGCCACGGGCGCCTTCATCATCGAGTGCTACAACGGATCAACGACCGAGAAGTCGATGACCGTCGTGCTCGGCTGGCTGAGCGGCATCATCGCCGCGCTGGGCACGGTGTTGGCCTTCCTCTTCACGATCCGAGGCCGCGGCGGGCGCCCTGTGGTGATCACGGCCGCGACGGCTGTGCTGCTCGCCTTAATCGTGATCGTCTTCTTCTAGGCCGCGGCTTCTTCGAGCAGTTCTTCGGGGATGTCGAAGTTGGCATGCACCGTGTCGACGTCGTCGTGGTCGTCGAGCGCCTCCATCAAGCGCATCAGGCGCCTGGCCTCGGCTTCGTCGGTGACCTCGACCACGTTCTTCGGCTCCATCGCCAGATCTGACTCCTGCACCTCGACCCCGGCCTGCTCGAGCGCGGCCCGTACGGCGCTCAGCACCGCGGGCTCGGCGATCACCTTCAGCAGATCACCGTCGGGCACGACGTCCTCGGCGCCGGCGTCGATCGCAGGCAAGAGCTCCTCTTCGTCATAGCGAGTGGCATCGACGAGCACAATTCCGCGCTTCTCGAAAACCCAGGCGACCGACCCGGGTTCGCCGAGGCTGCCGCCGTGACTGTCGAAGGCGTGCCGGATGTCGGCTCCCGCGCGGTTGCGGTTGTCCGTCATCGCCTCAACCAGAACGGCCACGCCGGCGGGGCCGTAGCCCTCGTAGAGCACGCGCTCGATCGCAGCGGCGTCTTCGCCCTCTCCCGTGCCCCGGTCGATCGCCCGCTGGATGTTGTCCTTCGGCATCGAAAAGTCCCGCGCCTTCTGGACTGCCGTTGCGAGCGTCGGGTTCCCGTCGGGGTCTCCCCCGCCCTCTCGCGCGGCAACGGTGATCGCGCGGGCGAGCTTGGTGAACTGCTTGCCGCGCTTGGCGTCGGTCGCCGCCTTCTTGTGCTTGATCGACGCCCACTTGGAGTGTCCGGACATGGACCAGATACTAGGTGCGCGGAGGCCGAACGCCGACGATAGGTCCCTGAACACGACGACGGCGGCCGGTTCGCCGGCCGCCGTCAGTCTCGCATCCCTCCGCTAGCCCCCGGGCCGCGTAGGCCTGGGTGCGGGCTGTTGGAATCGCACGCCGTTGAGTTGGGCTCGGGCGTGCGACCCTGGCCCCACGTCCATAACCGCTCAGATCAGAAGAAGTTTCGGTTGGAGCCGATGAAATATTGAGTTTCGATTAAGGGCTCTAGACGACGAACTTGCCATTCTCCTGGAGCAACTCGCCGTCGACCTCGATGCGCCCCCCCTGGCGCAGGTCGCAGACCAGGTCCGTGTGAACCGCGCTTTCGTTGGTCCCACCGCTTTCGGGGTAGCTCGCGCCCACAGCCATGTGGACGGTCCCACCGATCTTCTCGTCGAGCAGCACGTCTCGGGTGCCGCGATCGATGCCGTAGTTGGTGCCGATCCCGAGCTCGCCCAAACGGCGCGAGCCGTCGTCGGTGTCGAGCAGCTTGATCAAGTAGTCCTCGCCGCGCTCGGCACTCGCGTCGACGACCTTGCCGGCCTCGAAGCGCAGCCGCACGCCGGCCACCTCCCGCCCCCCGACCATCGCCGGCAGGTGAAAGCTGACCTCGCCCGCAACCGAATCCTCGATTGGTCCGGTGAAGAACTCACCGTCGGGCATGTTGTGCTCGCCGTCGCAAGGGATGAACTTGCGCCCGGCGATGCCGAGCCGGATGTCGGTCCCGGGGGCGACGATGTGCACTTCCTCGTGCCCCTCGACCCACTCGGCGAGCCGGTGGCATTCCTGAGAGGCCCGCTTCCAGGCCTTCAGCGGATCGGGGTCGTCCGCCAGGCACGCACGGAAGTAGAAATCCTCGAAGTCGGCGAGACTCATCTCCGCATCCGAGGCATAGGCGTTGGTCGGGAAGATCGTGTAGACCCAATGATGTTCGCCGGCCGCCGCGCGGCTCAGCATCGCCTCCATCAGCGGTCGCATCGCCGCCTGGCGCTTGGTCTGCCGCTCGGGATCGATCTGTGAGAGGGCGCGCGTGTTGGTGTCGGCGCCGATCGCGATCCTGCAGTCCGCTTCCTTGGCCACCCACTCGGCCGGAGGCGAGATCCATTCGAGCTGGGCGTCGGATGCCTGCTGGAAGAAATCGGACTCCTGACCTTCGTAGGACATCATCACGATCGGGTGGCCGCCCGCCGCCAGCACCTCGGCGTTGACAGCGGCAACCAGCGGCTCGGCCGCCGTCGGGCCCGCGATCACGCAGGTGTCCCCCTCGCCGACGCCTGCGGAGTAGCCGACCAGGATCTTGGCGAGGTTCCGGACTCTGGGGTCAATCAACACGCTGAGCGTCTCCTTTGAGTTGTCTGGTCGCTGATTTCCCCTCGCTATTCGACACGATCGCCATGAACATCGCGTGCAACCGCGAGTCGTCGGTCAGCTCCGGGTGAAACGCGCAGGCGAGCAGACCGCCCTGGCGCACCACCACCGGATGCCGATCGACCTTCGCGAGCACCTCGACGTCGGCGCCATGCGCCGCGATCCAGGGTGCGCGGATGAAGACCGCACGCATCGGTTCGGGTCCGGCTCCCCGTACCAGCAGATCGGCCTCGAAACTCTGCCGCTGGCGACCGAAGGCGTTGCGCTCGACCGTCATGTCCATCAGGCCGAGGCGGGTGCTGTCGAGCACGATCATCCCGGCGCAGGTGCCGAAGATCGCTTTCCCGGCGCCGGCGAAGTCGCGGATCGCCTCGTCGAGGCCGTCACGGACCAGCGCCTTCATGATCGTCGTCGACTCGCCACCGGGGATCACGAGGCCGTCGAGGCCGTCGAGCTGCTGCGGGCGCCGGACCTCGGTCGCCTCGGCTCCGAGCGCGCGCAGCATGCGGATGTGCGCCGCGAAATCTCCCTGCGAGGCGAGCACGCCGACCCGGATCGAATCGTTCCCGCCCGTTTGAGACAGGCCGTCGCTCACCAGCCGCGCTGCTGGAGCAACTCGCCGGATTCGGCCAGCTCGGCGATGTCATCGCCTCGCATCGGCTCGCCCAGCTCGAGCGAGGCGGCCGCGACCCGTTCGGGATCGTCGAAATGCGTCGTCGCCTCGACGATCGCGCGAGCTCGGCGCTCGGGATCCTGAGACTTGAAGATTCCGGACCCGACGAAGTTGCCCTCGGCGCCAAGCTTCATCATCAATGCGGCGTCGGCCGGCGTGGCGATGCCGCCGGCACAGAAGAGTGGAACGGGGAGCCAGCCGCGCTCGGCGACGTCACGAACGACCTCGATCGGTGCGCGGTGCTCCTTGGCTTCGGAGGCCAGCTCCTCGGGTGGCAGGGCTGCAAGCTGCTTGATGCCTCGGGTGATCTCTCGCATGTGGCGTACCGCTTCGACGATGTTGCCGGTGCCGGCCTCACCCTTGGAGCGGATCATCGCGGCGCCTTCGCCGATCCGGCGCAGTGCCTCTCCCAGTTCCGTCGCCCCGCAGACGAACGGGACCTCGAACGCGCTCTTGTCGATGTGGTGGCGCTCATCCGCCGGCGTCAGCACCTCGGACTCGTCGATGAAGTCGACCTCGATCGACTGCAGGATCTCGGCCTCCACGAAATGACCGATTCGCGCCTTGGCCATCACGGGGATCGTGACCGCCTCCTGAATCGCCTTGATCACCTCGAGGTTGGCCATGCGGGCGACCCCGCCCTCCTTGCGGATGTCAGCCGGGACGCGCTCGAGCGCCATCACCGCGTTGGCTCCCGCGTCCTGAGCGATCGTGGCCTGGGCGGCGTTGGTGACATCCATGATCACCCCGCCCTTGAGCATCTCGGCGAGACCCGTCTTGACCCGGAATGTTCCGCGCTCGGCCATCCGGCCCCAATATAGAGGCCGGATTGACCCGGAACGTTCGCGTCACTTCAAACCTAAAGGGGTCAGACCCCTTTAGGTTTGGGCTGAACCTTTGCGTTACTTCAACTTGAAGGCGCGGATGCGGTCCTTGAACGCGCCCTTGTCTCGGGCGTAGACCCCGTAGGCGAGCGACTGGACCACGGCAAGCAACGCTGTGTTCGAGCGGCTATACGAGGGGCTGTTCGAGGAGTAATAGAGCGTGTGGTCGGCATGCTCACCGACGTCGGAGAGGGTCGCGTCGCAGATCGCAAGCGTCGGTGCGCGACGGTGGCGGGCAAGCTTCATCGCCCTCACGATCAGCGGATGCGCGCGTCCAGCCGAAAATGCGACGACAAGCGTGTCTTCGTCCACCCTTGCGAGCCGGTTGATCGACTCCTGGCGCGGACTTGCGACCACCTCGGCCCTGATATCGAGCAAGGCAAGCAGGTGGCGCAGGTAGCTGGCGAAGAACGCCATCTGATCGACGCCCACCAGCACGACACGACGCGCGCTGGCGAGTGCCCGCACGGAAGACTCGACCTGTTCGCGCGTCAGGGCGCGGACGGTCGCCTCGACGTTGGCGTGATCGGCGGCCAGTGAGGCCTCGAACTCGCTGTGGTCGAAGTCGAAGAGCGACCCGGCGGAGTCACCCGACGGCGCGCGGTTGCGGTATTCCTCGATGGCTGCCTGCTGCAACTCGGGGTAGCCGTCGAATCCGAGCGCCTGTGAGAAGCGCACGACAGTCGAGGAGGAGGTGTTGGCCCGGCGGGCCAGTTCCTCGGCGGTCTGAAAGGCGGCTTCGTCGAGATGATCGACGATGTAGCGGGCTACGTCCTTCTGCGAGCGGGAGAAGTCATCGAAGCGTTCGGTGATGTACGACGAGAGGCTTTTTCCGTCGCGCTTGCCGTTGGCGCGCGATCGAGTGGCGGTCTTACTCATGGCCGGGGAATTCGCCCCGGCTCGACCTTTCCCTTCCCGCGACGTGCGTCGGAACGCAAACTCGCCAACCCATCGGCAGGCCCAATGTGGTTGGATCGCGGACGTGGACTCGAGCGCCGAACAGCTGCTGCGGCTGACCAACCGCAACATGATCGTCTTCGACCTGGCACTTGGGTCGGGTGCCCTGCTCGCCCCGGGAGCAACGCTGCGCGTGTTGGGTCACGAAGACCCGATGCCCGACGCCGAACAGCTCTTCCGCCGCTGCGGGCCGATCTGGCTGACGTTCGCGGCCGCCCATCTGATCGCCGAGCAGCGCGGCGAGCCCGCCGACTGGTGGGCGCTGGCCTGGCTGCGCGGGACGGAGATCGCGACCGACGTCGTCTGGTCGTTCTCGCCGGGCTTCAGCCGCCCGGGTGCGAGGGCTGCGATGTGGTTTGCCGGTCTCTCCAACCTGGCGATGGCGCTCGGTTTCGGCTGGCTCGCCCGCAAGCAGTCGCGACGCAGCCTGCTTCGACGCTAGGCGGCGTCCGTTCCCGTCGCGCTCGGTTACTCCTCGCTCGGATCGAACTTCGGCGGGTCCAGCGACTGCCCAGCGCTGTCGGCGCTGAGCGGTCGGCTGCACTCGCTGAAGCCGACCGCTTCTGCCAGCTCGGATCGCTCGCCCTGGCCGGAGGCAAGCTCAATCTGCGCTTTCGTATAACCGCGGACATTGTCGTTGCGGGCAGCCTCCATTCCTACCCGCAGCAGCGCAATCCCGGCTTCCCTCGCAGTCAGATACTCATCCAGCGCGCTCTGGAGCTGGTCGGGAGCCCCAAGCTCTTCAATCGCCTCGAGCTCCTGCCGGGAGATTCCGAGCAGGCTTTCGGCGAGATCGGCCGCTTCCTTGGCGGTTTGAGGCAGCTCTTGCTGGCGTTGCGCGAACTCCTCGCGCGCCTCGAGGCAGATCTGGTCACCCTGGGCCAGGAACTCACTCTCGCTCAGCGAGTCGTTGGCGAAGGGTCCGGTGTCGAGGACGAGCAGGATGATCACCACCAGCGCCAGTACGGCCAACGTGGGCAGGCCGTAGAGGAGCAGGCGGTTGGCGCCACTGTCGCTTTCGGTCGGCTCCATCGCGGGGCAGAGTAGCCAGCCCGGATACATAGACTTGCGGGCTGTGGACGAACTTGATCTCGCGTACGCAGGTGTGGCCCGGCAAGCCGAGCTGGTGCGCGCCAAGGAAGTCTCGGCGCGTGAGCTGGTCGAGTTGTCACTTTCTCGGATCGCGAAGCTCGACGGCGAGCTCAACTGCTTTCGCTCGGTCTACGCCGAGCAGGCGATCGAGGATGCCAAGGCGGCGCAGCGCAAGTTGCGAGGCAAGGAGCCGCCTCCGTTGCTCGGCGTGCCGGTGGCGATCAAGGACAACTTCGACGTCGCGGGCGACATCACCACCCACGGGACAGCCGCCTACGGCGCGCCGGCACGGGTGGACTCGGAGGTCGTCCGCCGCGTCCGCGCCGCCGGCGCGATAGTCGTCGGCAAGACCCACCTGCCGGCCCTCGCGGCGATGGCGACCACTGAATCAACCGCCTTCGGCGAGACGCGCAATCCCTGGAACGTGACCCGTTCGGCCGGCGGGTCCTCAGGCGCGTCCGCCGCTGCGGTCGCCGCCGGGTTGGTTCCGGCGGCGCTCGCAAGCGATGGGGGCGGTTCGATTCGCATCCCCGCCGCCTTCTGCGGCGTTTTCGGGCTCAAGCCGCAGCGCGGCCGCATCAGCCTCGCCCCGTACGCCAGCCACTGGCACGGGCTCAGCGTGGCTGGATGGGAGACACGCAGCGTCGCCGACTCCGCCCTGATGCTTGACGCCACGGCCGGCGCGCATGAGATCGACGCCGACACCCCTGCCCCGCCGGAGAGCTCGTTCCTGGAGGCCGCTTCCACGCCCCCGGGCCAGTTGCGGATCGCCTACTCGCTGGAAGTGCCCAAGGGCCTCGTGGGGGTCAAGATTGATGACGAAGTCAGGTCTGCCGTACTGCAAACCGCGGAGATCTTCCGCTCGCTGGGACACGAGGTGACCGAGCGAGACCCCGGCTACGGGCTGACGATGACGAGCACCACGGTGCGATTGCTGGCGGGGGTGGCCGACGACGCCGACGCGCTCCCGCACCCGGAGCGGCTGGACCGTCGCACCGCTGCCTGGGCCCGCTGGGGCCGGGCGCTGCGCCCTGCGCTGCCGTGGGCGCAGGCGCAGGAGGCGCCGAACGCGTCGCGGTTGGGAGCTCTTTTCGATCAGTGCGACGCACTGATTACCCCCCTCGCCTCGATGCCCGCCTTCGAGCTGGGCCGCTGGGACGGCCGCGGACCCTTATGGACGCTGACCGGCATGGCCAAGGTCGTTCCCTGGCCGGGCATGTGGAACCAGACCGGGCAGCCCGCCGCCTCGGTCCCGGCCGGATTCTCGGTCTCCGGCCTGCCATTGGCCGTGCAGGTGGTGGGCCGGCAGAACGGTGAGGAAACGATCCTCTCGCTCGCCGCACAGCTCGAGGCTGAACGCGGCTGGACCGAGCAGCGGCCACTGGTTGGGGGAGATCCGACCAGCGCGGCCTGAACCCAACGAATGGAATCGAGGTAGTCCAGATGGAAGTCGCAATCCCCCTTTTTGACCGCTTCACGGCACTCGACGCGATCGGCCCCTACCAGGTCCTCTCCGCGATCCCCGGGACTCAGGTCCGCTTCCTCGGCCCCGAGGCCGGGCCGGTGCGATCAGACAACCGGATGCTGACGATCCTCACTGAGGGCCGCTGGGAAGACGCGGCTGAACCGGAGATCCTGCTGATCCCCGGCGGGATCGGGACGCGACTGCTGTTCGAGGACGAGCGATTGATCTCCTGGGTTCAGGAGGTCCACGAGAAGACGCGTTTTACGACATCGGTCTGCACCGGTTCGCTCGTGCTTGCCAAGGCCGGCATCCTCGACGGGCTCGAAGCGACGACGCACTGGATGGAGATGGAAACCCTCGGCGAGCTCGGCGCCACGCCGGTCCCGAAGCGCGTCGTCGAGCAGGGCAAGGTCGTGACCGCGGCGGGGGTCGCGTCCGGGATTGACATGGCGCTGCACCTGGCCGACCTGCTGTTCGGGCCGGAGATGGCCCAGGCTGTGCAGCTTGCGATCGAGTACGACCCGCAGCCCCCCTTCGACGCAGGCTCGCCGGAGAAGGCGCCGGCCGAAATCGTTGAGATGGTGCGCGCCGTGACGCTGCAGCTCGAAGCCGAGGCCCGCGGCATCAGTGTCGAAGAATCTGCCGGCCCGGCCTAGCGCCGAGCTCGCCGAGTCCGGTAGGCCTTCGACTGGCGCCGGACCAGATCAACGAGATTGCCGAGGGCGAGGTTGACGTCGAGAACGTGCAGGCCCCAGTCGGGGCCCAGTGACTCCGTAACCCGGGGGCGCGGGTCCGCAGGATCGTCGGGCGGCGTTACCTGTAACCAGTTGAAGCCGTTCTCAGAACGGCACTTGCCCCGGTAGAGGCGGGGAAAGCTCGCCCAGGGAGTCGACGCATCGGGCGGTGGATCGGTCTGGGAGCCGACGAAGCCCGGGATCCGCTCGGTCGGCACGTAGCCATCGAGGAAAGCGGCTCCTCCCCCGAGCGAGGCCGGATTCGTACATAGCACCTCGAGGCGCTCGGGGTGCTCGTGTGTGGCCGATCGCTCCGTGTCTCCCCCGAACAAAGCGCTCTCCCGCGGCGGGTACAGGTAGGAGTTGTAGGCGACGACGCAGCCGAGCTGGCGGTCCGAGCGGCAAGCCGGGATGTGCCGGAAGTCCCCGCCGGCGTCACGACCCTTTCGGACCGCAACGCTGCCGCCGATCAGCAGGGCCGAGACAAGCCGGCGGCGAACCGCGGGATTCGAATCGATTTCCTCTGCGGCAAGCCGGACAAGCGCTCCCGTTCCCTGCGAGTGGCCCACCAGGACGACCCCGCGACCGTGGTTGTAGTTACGCAGGTAGTCGAGCCAGGCCGAGCGAACGTCGGCGTACGCGGTCTGCCGGGCGGCCGGGTCGACTCCGCCGCTGGCCATCCCGTAGATCAGCCCCGGGACGGTCACCTGCCGATACATCGGGGCGAAAACCCTGCAGGCCTCCGAAAACCGCGAAGCCTGCGCGTTGGCGATCCCCCGGTGCTCCTGGCCGATCTCGAGGTTGGCGTTCGGGCCGACCTGATCGGTGATCGTTGGATAGACGTAGAAGCAATCGATCGGCGGCCGGCGTCCCGCTGTCCGTGGTTGCTCGATCAGCTCGAGGCCGTCCGCGTAGAAGGCGGTCGAGGTGCGGTCCGTGTCACAGGGGTCCGCCAGCTGTTGGGGGCTGGCAGAGCCAGACGGTCGACTGCGCGGACGCAATGGGGGCGCAGCGAGAAACCCGAAGCAACAACTCGCCATCAGCGCGGCGACCGTCCCCAGCATCCCCCGCCGCGTAACGAGCGGCGTCATTTCGGCTTGGGCTCCTGCTCCTGTTCCTGCTCCTGTTCCTGTTCCTGTTTCGGCTTGGCCTCAGTGTCCAGAGGCGCGGTGACCGCCTGCTTGAGTTCCTTGAGCTCGCGCATGCCCTTTCCGGCAGAACGGCCGAGCGACTCGGCGTCGGGTTTGTCGCCGACCATCGAGGAGACCGACTCCCCCAGCTCACGCGCGCCGGTCCCGAGACGGCGACCGAGCTCGGGGAGCTTTCGGTAGCCGAAGACGAGCGCGATCAGCGCGACGACGATCAGGATCTCGACCAGCATCTGCTCGGATCATCGCAGCGTTGCCGTGTCAGGCGGCAGTTCGCGGTTGGCTACCTGGTCCGCGCGCCCCTCACGCTGGCGGTTCCCGAGCTCTCCAGGGTGAGGCCGTCGCCGGTCGCCTTGCCGTCGTATTGGACGGACGACCCCTTCTGCGTGACGGAGACCCTGCCCGTGACCTGGCCCGAGATCGTGCATTGGTAGCGCACCTGTGCAGCGGCCTGGACGTCGCTTGGACACTCGACGGTGCCGGGGGCGAATTGCGAAGAGAGCTCACGCTCGACCGCTGCCAAGTTGATGCCTCCGGCGGCCGCCTCGTCGTCATCCTCCCCACCACCCAGCAACAGGACCGCGGCGACAGCACCCACCGCCAAAGCGATCAGTCCCGCGGCGATCTTCAGGCCGGTGCTGGCGCCACCGCTGGACAGTCTTCGAGCGGGCGACGAGGCGGGCGCCCTCGCGGCTGGTGTGGGCGAGAATGACCGAGGCGGTGGGGCCTGAGGGCGAGCCGCCGCTGTCGCCTGCGCGGCGACGGCAGTCGGCACCGGGACCGGCGTGGGTGGTGGCGCGGGCCTCGGTGGTGGAGCCGGCCTGGGCGGCTGGGCCGTCTGCGGAGCCGGCGGCGGGGGCGCGGCTGCAGGCGGTGGCGGCGGAGCCTCCACCAGGATGATCTCCTCGCCGCCATAGCGAGCCCTCTCACATGGCGGAGAGAATCTGCCCGGCCGGCCGACATATCCGGCCGGGCAGGAGCGGTCCGACGGGCGTCAGTCCCTGTTGACGGCGTCCTTCGCCTTGTCAGCGACATCACCGACGACGTCCTTGACCTTGCCGGTCGCCTTGTCGATCTTGCCCTCGTTCTTCAGGCTCTGGTCGTCGGTCAGATCGCCCGCTGCCTCCTTCACACGACCCTTCGCGTCATCAACGGTTCCATCACTCATTTCTGTCTCCATTCATTTGGGATAGGGCGCAACTACCCGCGAAGGCGACGACTCAATCCGGCGGCGGGAGGCGCGGCTTAACAGGAACCTTGATCCGTCGCGCTGGGTGTGAAAGGGGGCGTCAGCCATCCGGCTACGAGTTCGCAACCCTCGGCAAGCGCGCATGGGCCGGGAAGGACTCGAACCTCCGACCGACGGATTATGAGATCGGGCTAGACCGCTTCTCACGCCTGCCGCCTGCTGAAGGGGCGGCGTTCAGTTGCGCTCAGTTGCCGTCACACGTTCCCGTCTCGGTGCCCATCCGGGTTCCCACCCCCTCATAAGGATCTGTCGTGTTCCCAGCGGCAGCGCGGAGCGCGGATCGCTCACGCCGGCAGGCGTCATTCCTCGAACCGGATCGACGCCGTGATCGCTCTCTGCATGGCCGTAGACCGCGTCGAGAATCAGCCCGCCCCGGCCCGCCTGCTCGGGTGGCTTTGTCGTGCTCCGCCCCTGCATCGCCTGCGGCTGTCTGATCGACGCCGGGAGCCGGTGCAGTCAGTGCCAGCTCCGCCGACCTCGCGGCAGGCCGTGGGGACGGCAGCGCGAGCGCGTGTTCGCGACGTTCGGGCGGGTCTGCTGGCGATGCGGCGGATTCGCGACCGATATCGACCATCTGATCCCGATTGTCGACGACGGGAGCGATTCGCTGGCCAACTTACGTCCGGCATGTGCGGCATGCAATCGCGGCAGGCGCTAGGCGCGAGTGGCTCTTGGATTCACCTATCGCGCCCCGCCTGCCGATGGCGAAGAACGATGCCAAACATGACCATCAGCCACTGGCTTCGAACTGGCGCTCACGACCCGTCGATGACGTCGTGCGTTCTCGGCGTCTTCTACCTCGCAGGGGGGCTGCTTGTGCTCATATCCCTCCTGCTGCCCCACCCGGCCGAAACCGACACCGTCGGGCTCTTCGCGATCGCGGGGTCGGCGGCAGTTGTCGGCAGCGCGAGCCTGATTTGGGCGAATCACGCACGGATATGGACCGTACACGCGGTGCTGGCCGCCGGTACCGGCTTGATCAGCCTCTGCGTGTACTTCGCGGGGGTCGCCACTGGGGTCTACTCACCGATGTTCATCTGGGTTGTGCTCGTGGCTGGAAGCTTCTTCGTGGGCCGAGCCGTCGCCGCTCACGTCGGCTGGGTCGCCAGCAGCTGGGGACTGGTCCTCATCTTGGTCGAGGAGCCGAGCGGCTTCTCGACGATCACTCGATGGACGCTGGGGACCTTCGTACTTGCAGTTGCCGCGGCGGTGATGCACGAGATCGTGGCCGGGCGCAGGTCGACCGAGGAGAAGCTGCGCCGCGCCCAGGGTGAACTTCACGATCTCGCACACGAGGACCCGCTAACCGGGGTTGCGAACCTCCGCCTCTTCGAGTTACAGGTCGAACGCGAGATGGCTCGCGCCAAACGGCAGGGCTGGCCGCTCTGCCTGGCCACCATCGACATCGATGACTTCAAGAGCTACAACGACCAGCACGGTCACGTCGCCGGTGACCGACTCCTCAAATCAGCGGCGAGCGCCTGGGCGGCAGCCCTGCGGGTCGAGGACGTCTTTGCCCGCGTAGGCGGTGACGAGTTCGCGGTATTGATTCCGAACTGCCCCTCCGCTGAAGTCGAGCAGGTGATGGAAAGGCTTCACGCTGTGACCCCCTTGGGGCGAAGCTGCACAACAGGAATCGCCTGCTGGGACGGCGAGGAAACGGCCGAACAGTGGCGCGAACGAGCGGACGGGTTGATGTACGAGGCGAAGGGCCGCAGATAATTCCCCCTTCTGCGAGGCTTCTGCGCGCGCCGGTCGCTGCGCGGGTATCCGGTCGGACCAGCTCTTGTAGCCCAGGTGCCTCCCGCCGGTAGTGCAGAACACGAGGTCGTCTTCGTGGACGAAGTGGGCCCGCTGGCCCATCCTTGCAAGCCGCTGGGCAACCTCATCCGCCATCGGAACAGCGCGCTCCGTGCCGCCCTTCGGCGTTGTCGTGTTGCCCGCGGTCCAATTCTCGCGGACGTGGATCGTGCGCCGCTTGAAGTCGAGGTCGCGCCAACGCAACGCCAAGATCTCCCCCACCCTCAGTCCTGCGAGCGCCGCGGTGTGGTAGATCGCGGCATCTTGTGGAGACTCTGCGCTGGCCACGAGACTTAGCACTTCGTCCGGGCGCAAGACATCAATCGTCGCCGCCCGTCGAACCCTGGGGCGCTCAACGAGGTCGGCCGGATTGCGAGCCAGCCCATGGACCCTCATCGCCCGTTTGAAGATCGACCCGATCTGAATCAGGTACTTCTGGCGAGTCCGGTTCGAGCCCTCCTTTGCGCTGATCCAGAGCTCGATTTCCCCGGCCGTGATTTCTTCGATCCTGCGAGAACCGAAGTCACGGTTCAGAACGCGGACGCCGTTGCGGTAGTCCTGAAGCGTCGAAACCTTGCAGTCGCGCACGTGCTCGCAGTACACGAGCCATTCCTCGGCCGCCTCCGCGAAGGTCTTGCCGGTGCGCACGCTTCCGGGCAACGTGCCCTGACGGGCCATGGCCAGAGACTCGTCGAGATGGCGCTTGGCGCCGGTCTTCGTGAAATGGCCGTCGAGCGGTCTGCCCCTACCGGTCCAAACCGGCCCGATTTTCCGCTGAACCTGGCGCCCGTCGGCGAGCCGGACTTTGGCGTACCAGACCGTTCCGCGCTTTCCCTTGCGCTGGAAGACATGCCCCGAACCCGACAGACAACTTTGTCCCACGATTCTAGCGTGAATTCGGGATAAAATTGGGACGAAGTTCGGTGTTCGCCTAAGAACAGCGCCACGAATATAGGCGTTTTGCAGGCTTTTTCCAATGGGCCGGGAAGGACTCGAACCTTCGACCTACGGATTATGAGCCCCTTCCTATGCGTGATGCTTCAACGATAAGGCCCCGCCGAAACGGGGCCTTATCGCCGCGGCAAGCGAGAACGCGTTGACTAGCCTGGAATTGGAGAGCAGAGCGCGTAGACCAAAAACCCCGGGGTGGTGGTGGCCGCAAGGTCGTCGGTTGTGATTGTGACCAGCCAATGTGTGGGAGTCTCGCCGTCGTTGGGGAATGCGAAATGCCCCGATGAAACGACGGCTGGGCCGTCAGCGATCGCGTGAAACGAGGAGCTCTCTGAAACAGGACCCAAAAGCACCATGCCGCCGCTGACGACCTGCTCGCCGGCTTGGCATGCAGCGGCCCCGGTTGCGGTTGACTGCGGCAACGTTGGAACGGTGTGCTGCCGCACGACTACAGGGGCGCCGAGGAACTCCGTCGAATCCTCGCCGTCGAGTCGGTCGGCATTTTCGGCGTACTGTGCATCCTCTGCTTGAATCGCGAGTGGCGCGAAATCAGCTGTACCTGCGTAGGGAACCTTTCCAAGACTCGCCTCGTGTACATCATCGCCCTTGAGCGAGTCGTTGAGAACGTCAGCGCCGGTCAGCGACTCGTTCTTCACGTCTGCCCCGGTCACTGACCCGTTCTGGATCAGAGCGCCATTGATGATCGACGCCGTGGCGGGTGCCGTCAGCGCGAAGAACAGTGCGGCGTATGCGACGACGTTCGAGCGCACGTGGCCCAGAAAGGTGGCGAGCATTGGGTCTCCCCTCGTGATGCCCGCGCCAACTGCCGAGGCAAAGGCTGATTCAGGGGGCTAATCCATGCCCGAGCACGGTTCCTCCCCGTGCGTCCGTGGCAGACGTGACGAGTGTAAGGCAATTGGGCTGACCCATGTTCGGGACACGCTTCGATCCGTGAAGCCCAGATTTGGCTCTATGAGTGGGCCGGGAAGGACTCGAACCTTCGACCTACGGATTATGAGTCCGCTGCTCTAACCAACTGAGCTACCGGCCCGGGTGGCGGTTTTCCGCTTTGTAGTGCGGTTTGCGGCGCCTGGTCCATCGTAGTTGCTGGTGCCGCCGCGGGCGGCGCCACGTGGATTCTGCCCAATCGGCCCCGGTTTCCGGACTGAGAACTCTGACTATCCCGGGCTTGTGAGGTCCTCTGAGCAGGGGCGGGTTGCGCTGAGTTCCTCTCAGTTGTTCTGAGAAATGCTCAGTTCGGGACCAACTCGGTACAAAAAATGCCCGCACGAGTTGGCAAACGAACCCACCGCCGGACCACCGAGCAGACTCAGTTAGATGGATCGGCCTGCGGAAGACCCGCTGAGAAGAGTCGAGTCGATGGTGGAGATCATCGGCATCGCCCATGCCGCGATCTTCACCCACCACCGCGGGCTGATCGACAGCGGCCAAGACGACGACCACACGCGGGCCCTGCTCGACGAGTCGATCGAGATCGTTTTCAGGGAGGCTCCCGGCGCGACGGCGCAGGCGCGATCGCTGGCCGCACTTTGGGCGGAGCAGCAACTCCTCGATCCAGGCCGCGTCGAGACCACTTGGTCGCTGCTCGTCGCCGAGCTTGAGGACACGGAACGCAGTCTCGAGCGCCTACTCGCCCGTCAGGAGGAAATAGCCGCCGAGCTACACCGGACAGCCGAACCGTCTGACCGATAGAAGACAGCGTCTATCGGGCGGCAATCCGGTCGCGAGCCGCCCGCTCGAAGCGGTCGGCGGCGCTGAGCGCCGCCTGACGTTGCCCGCGACTTTCGGCCGTCTCAGCAAGGGTGCGGTAGCGGCGCGCCAGCTGGGTCAACTCCTCGGGCGTGAAGCTGCCTCGTTCGAGATTCTCATCGAGACGGCCAAGCCATTGCCCGCGAAGTTCGTCGAGATCCTCGACGGATTGAGCTTCACGCGCCATGTCGCCATGGTACTCGCGAGTCCGGGCGAGATGCCCAAACCGAAAGAATGGGCTGTGAACAGTCGGGGCGACTGGATTTGAACCAGCGACCGCTCGGCCCCCAGCCCGACCGTTCTAGCGCGTGACAGGCGCTCTTGCCTTGATCAAGCCACCTCACCTAAGCTCAGATCGGCTCCGATTCGCTCAGTTTGGACCCCGTGTTGGACGCCGCCGAATCATCCTCGTCTAACGCGCCGTAGTTGAGGTTGAATCCGCTGGCCCGCCAGGCGAGCCGGAAACTGTCTACCGAGGCGGGTCAGGTCCAGTTTAGATCGCATCTGT